>NZ_ANOK01000019.1 GCF_000331575.1 Calidifontibacillus oryziterrae | reverse complement strand
CCCTTCGAAGCAATGGAGGGACGCAGGAGGATAGGGCAAGCGCGCTGTTGGAAATGCGCGTCCAAGCAGGTAGGCTGAGAAGTAGGCAAATCCGCTTCTCGAAAAGGCTGAGCTGTGATGGCGAGGGAAAAACAGTACCGAAGTTCCTGATTCCACACTGCCAAGAAAAGCTTCTAGCGAGGTAGAAGGTGCCCGTACCGCAAACCGACACAGGTAGGCGAGGAGAGAATCCTAAGATGCGCGAGAGAACTCTCGTTAAGGAACTCGGCAAAATGACCCCGTAACTTCGGGAGAAGGGGTGCTCTGATAGCGTGCAAGCGTGAGAGAGCCGCAGTGAATAGGCCCAAGCGACTGTTTAGCAAAAACACAGGTCTCTGCGAAGCCGTAAGGCGAAGTATAGGGGCTGACACCTGCCCGGTGCTGGAAGGTTAAGAGGAGAGGTTATCGCAAGAGAAGCTTTGAATCGAAGCCCCAGTAAACGGCGGCCGTAACTATAACGGTCCTAAGG
>NZ_ANOK01000018.1 GCF_000331575.1 Calidifontibacillus oryziterrae | reverse complement strand
TTATCTTAACTAGTCATAATGGATGACTTTACAGTATTCAATGTAAAGTTATCCATTTTTTTGTTTCTTCAAAAACTATTTAACTACACTAATTTTTATAGTATTTATAGTAAATAAAGAAAGGGGGAGGATTATCTATGAATAAGAGATTGGAAGCTTTCTAAATTGAATAACAGAATAAATTTCAACAGGAGTGATACTTATGAGAGTTACCACCCTTCTTACAAAAGATGGAAAGACCCGGTACATGTTACTAGATCATAACAATGAGCCGGTCCAACCAGTTTTACATTATTTAAAGTTTAAGGATAACAGTGGAGCTTCACGTAATACCTTACGGTCATTCTCATATCATTTAAAGCTTTTCTTTGAATTCTTAGAACAAATAAACAAGGATTATCGTGATATTGGAATAGATGAAATGGCGGATTTTATGCGATGGTTACAAAACCCGCACCAGGACGTAAAGGTGTCCCCTATCTTCCCTAAACAGCCAATTAGAAAAGCAAAGACAGTAAATATCATCATCAATACTGTTCTTGGATTTTACGACTACCTAATGAGACATGAGGACTATAG
>NZ_ANOK01000017.1 GCF_000331575.1 Calidifontibacillus oryziterrae | reverse complement strand
GAATTATTTAATCTAGCTGAAATTAAAACAGTATGTAGTCCCCGTAGTATTGATGTATCTGAGGATTTAATTAATATGTACTTTGATTATATTGCTCAATTTCATACCGATGAAGTTGATACAAATCACGTTTTTATTAAGTTGTCAGGAGAAAATAAAGGCCAACCGTTAGAATATACCGATGTAGCAGCACTGGTTCAACGTCTACGTGATAAAACAGGCATTTATTTCACTCCACATATGTTACGCCACACATCATTAACAGAACTGAGAAAAGCTGGTTGGAGAGATGAACATTTAATGAATCGGGCTGGACACGCTCATATTCAAACAACAATGCAGATGTACATCCATCCTTCGGATGAAGATATACGAAAAGACTGGGAAAAAGCTCAAGAAAGAATGAAAATCAACAAGGAAAATAAGGGGAATGACGAATGAACTTATCAGTGGGATACGTACTACCAGAAAATAAAGTGAGTGAAATAACTAAAATAGTCTCTGGGTACTTTGAAGATGACATTTGGGATGCAGACGATGCAGCTTTTAATGAATTTAGAAAATCTGAATGGGGGAAAACCCATCACAAAATGAATTTTACGGTACTTCCACCGAAACTCA
>NZ_ANOK01000016.1 GCF_000331575.1 Calidifontibacillus oryziterrae | reverse complement strand
AGTTATGAAAATTTTTGTTATCATGAAACGAACATTTGACACAGAAGAAAAAATTGTAATAAACAATGGCAAGATTAGTGAAGATGGTGCTGAATTTATCATTAACCCATATGATGAGTATGCAATTGAAGAGGCGATTCAGCTAAAGGATAAACATGGCGGGGAAGTGACTGTTGTAACAATTGGTAATGAAGACAGTGAGAAAGAGCTACGTACTGCGCTAGCTATGGGAGCAGACAAGGCTGTTCTTATCAATATTGAAGATGATATTGAAGATGGGGATCAATTTACAACGGCAAGTGTACTTGGAGAGTATTTCAAAGGACAAGAGTATGATATCATCCTAGGCGGAAATGTTGCGATTGACGGTGGTTCCGGTCAGGTTGGACCTCGCCTTGCAGAAGCATTACAAATCAATTATGTAACAACGATCACAAAGCTCGATATTAATGGCAATACTGCGGTAATTGGCCGTGATGTGGAAGGAGATAGTGAAGTGGTGGAAGCATCACTACCACTGCTTGTTACTGCACAACAAGGCTTAAACGAACCACGATATCCATCTTTACCAGGCATCATGAAGGCGAAGAAAAAGCCTTTAGATGAGTTGGAGCTTGATGATTTAGATATTGATGAAGATGACGTGGCTGCGAAAACGAAAACACTTGAAATCTATTTGCCACCACAAAAAGCTGCAGGGAAAGTATTGTCTGGTGAGCTTAATGATCAAGTCAAAGAATTAGTAAAATTACTTCAAACTGAAGCAAAAGTAATATAGGCGGGGGG
>NZ_ANOK01000015.1 GCF_000331575.1 Calidifontibacillus oryziterrae | reverse complement strand
TTCTTCAATTAACAGTGGTACAACATCAAATAAATCGCCGACAATTCCATAATCAGCTACATTGAAGATGTTTGCTTCTGGATCCTTATTTACCGCAACAATTACTTTTGAATTAGACATACCAGCAAGATGCTGGATAGCCCCAGAAATACCTAGAGCAATATAAAGATCAGGCGTTACAACCTTACCTGTTTGCCCAATTTGTAATGAGTAATCACAGTATTCCGCATCACAAGCACCACGTGAAGCACCTACTGCTCCACCCAATACATTCGCAAGCTCCTGTAACATTTTAAAGCCTTCGGCACTCTTAACACCACGTCCGCCGGCAACGACTATTTTTGCTTCAGAAAGATCTACACCTTCAGACGCTTTGCGTACGACTTCTTTAATTACTGTTCTTAGATCCTTAATTTCAACGTCTAATGATGCAACGTTTCCAGAACGTGACTCATCCTTTTCCAGTGGAGCAATGTTGTTCGGACGAACCGTTGCAAAAATAATACCGTCTGTAACAATCTTCTTTTCGAATGCCTTCCCTGAATAGATTGGACGCGTAAATATAATATTCCCGCCTGCTTCCTCAACATTAACACAGTCAGAAATCAAACCAGACCCAAGCTTTGCTGCAATTTTAGGTGATAAGTCTTTTCCAAGTGCTGTATGACCCATGATCATTCCCTCAGGATTTTCAGATGCAACAACAGCCAGCAATGCCTGCGCATAGCCATCTGGAGTATAATTTTTCAATTGAGGATTTTCAACAACTACGACACGGTCTGCGCCGTGTTGAATCATTGCATTTCCTTGAGATTGAACAGACTCTCCCATTAAGACAGCAACAACTTCTCCACCTTCTGCAACAAGCTTCCCTGCTGCAATGGCTTCAAATGATACATTACGTAAATTTCCGTCGCGAACTTCCCCTACTACTAAAACTTTTCTAGCCATCTTTTTC
>NZ_ANOK01000014.1 GCF_000331575.1 Calidifontibacillus oryziterrae | reverse complement strand
TCCTGAGTTTGACAGTTAATTTAGCGAAAAACCTTCCAAACCCTTGTTATAATAGGGTGCTGGAAGGTTTTTTAGTTGGTTGAAAAATGAGTACTATTTTGTTTTTTTCGTTTGTTTTAAAATTTTTTTCATATTTTTTGTTGGAACAATTTCATAATCAGTCCGAAAAGAAAATGCTTCATGCAGCTTATCGGTTAAATCCGTTCGTTCGTATAGCGGAATGTAGCCTTCCCCTGATAGCTCCATCATTCTCATATCACGTAACGTTTGTATAATATCTGAACAAGTGAATTGTTCATCTAAATTTTTTTCGAGTATGCGATAAATCAGTAAGGAGAGAAAACACGTTAGAAAATGCGCCTCTACTCGTTGATCTTTTTTCACATAAACGGGTCTGGATTTAAACTCGCTTTTCATGATACGAAAGCTTTCTTCAATTTCCCAACGTTGATGATTGATACGTATCAACTCTAATGGATCTGATTCTAGGTTTGTACAAATCCCATAAAAACCATCGTATTGAGCTTCTTTTTGGATTGCTGCTTCATCTATTGAAAAATGCGTTTTATCAGCAATTTCTCCATCTTTTGTGGCATGGTGCGCACTTATAAAACGAGTTGGATCATTTGGTCTTTTCTTTTTTAAAGCCGACGGCATATCTATTTTTTTAAATGCCCGATCAATCTGCCGTTCACGAATGGTTTGCTGATAATGTTTATATTTCGGTGAAAAAGTGACAAGTAATCGTTGCTCTAATTCGCCTTCTTTAATCCAACGTTCTTTAAAATAGGTAGTTTTATTGTTGGAGCTGTCATCAATTTCTGAAAGGTGAATCGCTTTATCACCAGGGGTAATGTGCCATCCTTCTGGATCTAGTACCCACTCTTTTAAGTGTTTTTTTAACTTTTTTACGGATTGTGTTGTAATAAATCCCCGATTCCCCAACGTATTATAGATACGATTTTTTTCTGATGACAAGCCGGCATCCGTACAAACAACTATTTCCGATAATTCAAAATCCTTGAGGATTTTCTTTTCTAAAGGTTTGAGTGAACCTTGTTCATTTTCATTCCCAGGAAAAATAGAAAAAGCTAGAGGGAGGCCTGAGGCATCCATGAATAGTCCCATTTGAACAATTGGATTAGGGCGATTTTCTTTAGAGATGCCATGCCGTTTATCTCCATCTTCTTGTTCCATTTCAAAATAATAGTTTGTACAGTCATAATACAAAACCTTCGTGTGGCGATTGACTAATTTTAAACTGTTTTTATATGTAGTTTGTTGAATAAAATCTGATTCTTTTTGCAGGATATCTAGTGCACGATACATTTGATGTGGCTGGCAATGAATCCCCTCTAATAAAGATTTTGCTTGTTCAAAAGAGTTCTTTTTAGAGGTTGGGTGTAGCACTCGCATATAAATTATTTTGGATAAAATCTCATTTAAATCGTACTGAAATTTATATTTTTCTTGAATGACTTTCATTGCTTGCGATAAACCTAGTTGATAATAAATCGATTGTAAAAACAAATAACCAACATTAAAAGAACGACGTTGATGCTGATCAATCATTTTATGAGGATGGTATTTGGCTATAATAGGGGTCTTCTCTTTTTTCTTTTCTTCCGTTAATTTTTTCGCATAGGCTCGTGCCCATTCTTCTGGGTCTACACCAGGATGCTTGGCACGAATCTCATCCTCATTACCAAGAGCTTCGACCACTTTAGTGGTTGACTTTCCGTTTACATCACGGACATTTTCAATAACTGAATAAGAAACAGAATGTTTAGAGATGCTCTTTTTTATTCGCATAGTCGACTCCTCGATTCCCTATAATCTACCTATATAATAACATAGTACTAAATAGTACTCAATATTAAAACAGAAAAATTGACAAAAAAAATAAGCCCTATCAAGGCTTCTAGCATTTTTAATTAATTCTAAGTGTCAAACTCCCG
>NZ_ANOK01000013.1 GCF_000331575.1 Calidifontibacillus oryziterrae | reverse complement strand
AAATGAAGTTAAGTTTTTTATTCTTACCCGTATCCAAAAAGATGACCTACAATTGTATTCGGCAGTGCATAATTATGCCAGATCTTTTAAACAACTTTCTATATTTCTTAAGAAATTTTATCCCAATATTAATAGTTTTGCAGATTTAGACATAAATAAAGCCTTGATGCAATTAAGGTCACATTTAAGCGAATTGGGTTTAAGTATCCGGATTTATGGGAGAAGGAAGCTTTCTAATTATGAAAATCTACTTAACCGTTTATTTTTGTTTTATAAAGACTTCTATGATACAAGAGAGGAATTTGAAAAAGATATCTGGGATGTTAGAAACATTCCTGGTGCAAGATTTCCCGATCATGAATCAAGACATATCATAAATTTTGAGGGTATCCCTACCCCATTTCGCCCTTTAGCAAAAAGATATTTAAAATTTAGAATCAGTCATTTATCTCTTGGCCAATGTACTCTCGACGTTAGAATTTTAAAGTTATTTTTGACATTTATACATGATAAAAACCCTTCTTGGAAGGATTTAAATACCTTAACGCGAAAAGATATCGAAGATTATCTTATATTTCATAATAAGAAGTTTTATGACAAAATACCGTCAAAGAGAAGTTATTTAATTGTCCTAAATGTGTTCTTGGAAACAATTGAAAAACTGCAATTTGATGAAGCGCCTGATTTGCCTGTGAATCTATTGTTGTTTAAAGAAGATTTCCCTAGGCCAATTAAAAAATCGGAAAATGACATCAAATATATTCCCGAAGGGGTTCTTCAACAAATTGAGGAAAAACTAGAATTCTTAAAGCCATCAAAATACATACCGATTATTGTATTACTTCGGGCAACTGGTTGGAGAATATCAGATATTCTTAATCTACGTTACAATAATTGTTTAGAACAAACATCGCAAGGATGGTACTTATGCGGTGATATAAAAAAAACACAAGTAATGAATCATCGTGTACCGATTACAAAAGAAGTAGCAGAAATAGTAGAAGCTGTAATAAAAGCGACTAAAGAACAAAGCAATTCGATTAATAATCCTAAAAACTATTTATTCGCACAGCTAGAAGGTGTTCGGAGAGGCCGACCCTATAATTATTATGACATTCACAGAGGTTTGAAGCGTTTTACTGAAGAACAAAATATAGTTGACGATTTAGGGAATCCCTTTTTTATTAAAAATCATGCCTTTCGGCATACAAAGGGTGTAGAGCTTCTTAATAACGGAATGAACATACTGCATGTTCAAAAATGGATGGCCCATGCTTCCCCTGAAATGACCTTGCATTATGCAAAAATTCTCGATACTACCATGCGTAAATCTTGGGAAGAAGCTACAAAACAAGGTATTTTTCGAATTGACATTGAAAATAAACGTCCAGTTAAAGTTGAACTAACGGATATTGAGAATGAAGATATCATTGAATGGGAATATATACGCCATAATTTAGACGCTGTTAAGATGGAGCTTGGCTATTGTATGAAACCAATTAAGCAGCCATGCCCCACTCAATCGAACCCTTGTCTGTCTTGTCGCAATTTCTGTACAACACCAGAATTCATACCTAAATTTGAAACGGAAGTTAAAGAAGTTAGAAATGTAATTGAGCGTGGCAAGGCTTTAGGTCGTCAAGTTTGGATAGATAAGAATCAAACCACTCTAGATCGTCTAGAGCCTATTTTAGAAACATTGAAGACTGGTACAACTCATCATTTAGCCGGGAAAAAAGGACGCGAATATATTGGAAAGGAACACACTCATGAAAAGTAAGAATATTAGAAATACCGAAGGCGTTAAAAAATATGCCCAAATGAAAAGCCAAGAGACGGCTCAAAAGGTTGATCAAGCTATACAACGTCTTATCAAAACGAAGGCTAAAATTAATTTTAATCAGGTTGCGATGGAGTCAGGTGTATCTAAGGCTTTTCTCTATAACAATCAAGAAATACGGAACCGAATAGAAGGATTACGAAAGCAGCAAGAAGGTCTTAATTCACCGCAAACCATAAAACGTAATATGACAGATGCCAGTAAAGATGCGCTTATCGCAGCCAAAAATAACCGAATTAAAAAACTTGAAGAAGAAAATAAACGTCTAAAGGATGAATTATTGAAATTGCGTGGAATGGTTTATGATAAATTCTGAGAGTCTATTGTGTTTTGAATTCACTTATTGTAACGAGACAGTAATGTTGAATAACTTATTGCGACATTTTTTTTATACAAACGTCTATTTAATAAGGAGTGTATCTATTTCCAAATAAAAAAACAAACAACGATGTTAGTTGGTTATTCCTTTTATGTACTTTATGTACAAATCTCAAGAATGGACGTGAGAAACTGATGAAGAAAATGACACAGATAAATCTCTTAATCATGTTAATTTTCATTCTAGCTGCCTGCAATACGAACGATAATGAAACAAATAGAACAAATGCCGACAGTGGACCTCAGTCAGCAGATAGCACCAAACCGTACGTACAGGGAGTAGAAAATGTAGATGTTCTGAATACTCATGGAAGCATTGAAGGATTGGAAAGAATGCAGAGTTTCTATGACAATATGCAGAATGGTGTTCCCTCTGATTTACGAATTGTCCACTACACGACTGAAGGAGATCCAATGATTACTGATCTAACATATAACGGCGAATTGCTTAAGGTGAAAGATGATACCACCCGAGACAAGTATGGCAGTGGGGAAATAAGAACTAATAGCTGTAGCAATATGATCGAGGAAGTAAACCCCACAAACACTTCTTATATCGCGATTGACTGTAAAGGTGGACCTTTTGGTAAGGAAGAGCTCTTAAAAATTAGCTACAACATGAGTCAACAGGATCTTTTTGAGTTTCAACTGAAATACGGAGGAAAACTGGAAAACGAAGTTAATACAAAGACAAACACAACAAAAAAAGTAATCAGTGCAAATGAAACAAAGGTAACAAGTGATTTTGTTCTAGGAGCAAGCGTGAAGCAAGAGGTGTATAAAAGATTAGTGTTTGCGAATTACTTAGCTGAAAAAGATTTAGAGACTACATGTGAGTCCGAGGATTCCTTGAATTATTATCTAAAGGTATACATTAACGGGGGACAGCGTGAATTTCGTTGGTCTGAGTGTGATCAAAGCCCCGAAGGCCTGAAATTTACTAAGATAGCAGAATATATCATCAAGCAATCCGAAAAGAAGCAAAGTGAAAAGTCTGAGGTCACGGTTCAAGGTTATGTACTTCAAGTGAAGGACGACACACTGTTAATCGGGGAAGGCCTAAACATGATAGATTATGAATGGCTCAAAGATGAAATACAACAGATGGACCTAAATGCCTATATCTTTGACTTTACCATCCTAGAAGGTGTTAATACAGAGGAGTTCAATCCAGGCGATAAAATCCAAGCAACCATAGAAGGAAGCATAAGAGGTTCAAAGCCAGGGAGAGTAAAAGTAAAAGATATTAAGAAACTAGAGTTTTCAAATGAAATAGAATCACGCTGATTTCCTTGTGATGTTTTCCTTGTAGTTTAAAAGTTACAATTTTATTTCGTCATAGGATACTTTAATTTAACAAAAAATCATTAATGGTCCAATTTTTTTAAAACCAGTATTGACATTGAATACATGTAAATGATGTGAGAACATTGATACTCCAATAGTTCTCACATCAAAGTTAAGATAA
>NZ_ANOK01000012.1 GCF_000331575.1 Calidifontibacillus oryziterrae | reverse complement strand
TGATACTCCAATAGTTCTCACATCAAAGTTAAGATAAATGCGGATTTACAACGTTAAGGAAGTCCAAATATAAAAAACCTAATTTCTCGGTGTTATAAGTGAGAAATTAAGTTTTAGTTACTTCATTAAAGCGCCCATTTACGGAATAAAAGTTATTTATGATAAGCCTTTGATAAAGGCTGTTACGTTTCCTAAACAACAACTACCTTGTGGATTGTTCACCTCACAACCACAACGATTCTCTTTAATATTTTGACGAATATGCTCAACGGGTTTATCGGCATTGCCACTTTCAACATAATCACTAATTTTTGCTTTAGTCCAATCAAAACAATAACAAATCGGCGTTGTTGAGGATTTGTCTTTTGGATGAACAGCAACCTTTAAGTCAGATACAAGATATGTTTTTTTAAGCGTATCAAAATAAACTACATCGCACCCTTCACTTGAACAAAAATAGTGATCTTCTTTAGCGTTTAGCGTCTCTAACGAAGATGGTTTCAGCATAGATTTTAGTGTGATGAGCTTTACACTTTTAGCCTTATGTTGACAAGATGGGCATTCAACAACACTTTCAATTTTTATTTCTTTAGAGTTACTACAACAATCTGCCATGTCTTTCCCGCCTTTATTGTTTTTATTCACTTACCTCATATCCTAACTTGATAATGACTTTTTTAATTTTTTCAAACGAAACTTTTGAATCAAATTTCTCAATACCATCTAATTTTTTAACAGCAGAACCTACTGTTTTTGTACAATATTCTCATGTATATCCTTTTACCATAAAGGATACGGTTTTTAAATTTTCAGGCTGAGTCGAAACTTTGTTTACTTGATTACCACCACACCCAGTTAGAGTTAACCCGATTAGTAAAGCAATAATGCTTAGAGTAAAAGCAAATCTCATATGTACCTACTAAAACCCTTGGGATAAAAAGGTGTAAAGTAGCAAGAAGCCTGAAATGACAGTAGCTGTCCATAACCATTTTTCTGTTTTCTTTGCTCTATTCTTTTGTCTCCAGTAAAATAAGTGGGCGATTCCAAGTAGTATCACTGTAAGTCCAACAAACACCATGCGATAAGGAGCTAAGGCAACTGCTAATGTTCCTGCCAAACCACTTAGACCAAGTGGAATTAAAATAGCAAAGCCAATTCAACATATACTTGCGAATAAAGCCGTGATTACTGATGTTATAGAAGCAATTTTTGTTTTCACTTTCCTTTATCCCCTTATAGATTAGTTGGAAGTTGCTTTCCAATGTTCTCTTCATTTATTAAGTTTTCGATAATTGGACATTCATGGAGGGATTTTTCGTCTGGACAACACTCTTTCAATTGAATAAGCATGTGTTCGATTCTTTTTAAATCCCTAATTTTCTTTTGGACTTCATCAATTTTTTGAACAACAAACTCATACATATCCCTACATCGATCGTCGTCTTTATCAACAACTCCAAGTAGTTTATCGATCTCGGCTAAAGAAAAACCTAAATCTTGCATTCGTTTAATAAACTGTAGGCGATCCACAAACTCTTCTGGATACATCCTATATCCAGCTTTTGTACGAGAAGGTTCCGAAAGGAGTCCCAACCTTTCGTAATATCTTATAGTTTCTTTATTGACCCCACACCTTTCTGCAAGTTCACTAATGCGATATTTCATTTCATTCACCTCAGATAAATTATAAACCCTGTACCATAGTACAGGGTAAAGAGTAATTTTGAAATTTTTAATTTGCTCAAACATAATCAACTAAATTTACTAATTATTATTTTTCTGTACATTCCATTCATAATTACATTTTTATCTTCGTTTATCTTTAAATTTATATTATTTCTAAGGTACAGCTCTTCAAAATTCAATCCAATATCTGTTCCTAATACTTTTATTAGTGGTCTAAGAAGTTTTTTTGGTAAAGATACTTTATATTCTTTAGATACGAATTTGTCAAAAATAATTATTTCTCCTCCTTTTCTTAAAACCCCTCATCATTTCTGTTAAACACTTATCTGCATCAGGCACTACAGAAAGAATTAGACTAGCAACTACATAATCAAATGTTTCATTTTCAAACTCCATATTCTGAGCATCCATTTCTAAGAATTTAATAGATGAATTTTCAAATTTCTCCCTCGCCTTTTTAAGCATATCAGGTGAAAAGTCAATTGCCGTTATATCTAAATCAGATTGAGTTATTAACTCTAAATCAGCACCTGTTCCTACACCAACAAAAAGTACCTTTTGATTACTATGAAAAGGTATATCCTGAAATATTTGTCGACGTGCGTTTAAAAAAACACCCGAATTAAAAATCTTATCATATATTGGAGACCAAATTTTATAAATCACTCGATTCCAAGAATTATTCATTATCTTCACTTCCGAATGACTGAATTTAAATATTCCTTTAAAGTACCTCCTCTTTTTTGAACAAGAAAGGCGAAAAATCACATTGAGTCATCGTCCTTTAATTCAGTAAGAAATCATATAAAGGGATAATAAAAACCCCATTATCCCTTTATATGAAACATTATTTTATTCTTTAACTTTTAATAATCGTAAGCTGTTTAAAGTTACAAGCAATGTTGCTCCCATATCGGCAAAAATAGCAATCCATAACGTTAACCAACCCGGTACAACTAAAAGTAAAGCTATAGCTTTAACTACTAGAGAGAAAGTAATATTTTGCTTAATGGTTCTCAATGCTCTTCGACTTAGTTTCATCGTAAACGGCAATTTGCTTAAATCATCGGACATTAAAGCAATGTCGGCTGTTTCAAGTGCTGTATCCGTTCCAGCTCCTCCCATTGCAACCCCGACTGTTGATGCAGCAAGAGCTGGAGCATCATTTACACCATCACCGACCATTGCTACACTATGATATTTTTCACGAAGTTCTTTAATAAAGTTTAATTTGTCCTCTGGAAGCAAATCAGCTTTAATGTCAGATACACCGACTTCATTCCCAATTGCTTCTGCCGTTCTTTTGTTATCACCTGTAAGCATAACCGTTTTTTCAATACCAAGTTCATGAAGCTTTTGAATAACCTCTTTAGACGTTTTTCTTACTTGGTCAGCCACAGCAATTAAACAGAGGATTGCATTGACCGTTCCAAGAATCATGACCGTTTTTCCTTGTGTTTGTAGGGTTGAAATTTGTTCTGTAATTGTTTTATCAATGCCATTTGGAAGAATTTCCTCAAACATGTCGGGACTTCCTACATAATACATTTCGTTATTAACAGTTGCTTTAATCCCTTTACCAGTAATCGATTGAAAATCTTCTACAGATACATCATTATAATTTAATCCATTTGCTTCTGCCTTTTTCATAATTGCTGAAGCAAGAGGATGTTGTGATCCTTTTTCCAACGCTGCTGTGATGGTCAATAACTCATTTTCATTTCCACTGAATGTTACTACATCAGTTACTGCTGGAATACCTCTTGTAAGTGTTCCTGTTTTATCGAAAGCAATAACTTTCAATGCACCAGCTTCTTCTAAATGAATACCACCTTTAATTAAAACACCATTTTTCGCAGCATTTCCTATTGCGGTCACAACAGAAACAGGCGTAGAAACAACTAATGCACAAGGACAACCAACGACTAGTACGGCTAACCCTTGATATATCCATTCGCTCCAATCTCCGCCAAATAATGGTGGGACAATAGCGATTAAAAAGGCTATTACAATAATTGCCGGAGTATAATATTTGGCAAATTTATCAACAAATGCTTGAGAAGGAGCGCGTTCAGCCTGAGCTTCTTCTACTAAATGAATTATTTTTGAAAGAGTAGTATCTTCCACTAATTTAGTTACTTTTACTTCTAATAATCCTTCTTCGTTCAAAGTACCAGCGAATACTTCATCATCAATGGTCTTTGTCACTGGGACAGATTCACCTGTAATCGCAGCTTGGTTTAAGGCAGATGTCCCTTTTACAACGATTCCATCCATAGCCAACTTTTGACCCGGTTTCACGATCATTATGTCGCCTACTTGAATGTCATCAACGCTAATCATTAACTCTTGATTTCCACGTCGTATTAAAGCTTCCTTTGGAGCTATATCCATCAAGGACTCAATGGATTGACGAGCTTTGTCCATAGAATAGCGTTCTAAAGCTTCACTAATGGCAAAGAGAATAACAACTGTTGCTCCTTCTCCCCATTCACCAATTAATGCAGCCCCAATAATAGCGATTGTCATAAGAGTATTCATATCAAACTTAAATCTGCTTAGATTTTTAAAGCCTTTAATAAATAAGGAGTAGCCACCAATTAATATAGATGCCGCATATCCGATTGTTGGTACAATATGACCTTCACTGAATTGTTCTCCTAAAAACCAACTTACAATTAATAGAAGGATGGAAATATACACTTTAATATTTTCCTTTTGCTTCCAAAAGGGTTCGCGTTCTACTTTTTGTTCCCTTTCACCACGTAACTTTAAGTTGTCAAACGCTCCTGCCTTTTCGATCGCTTCGACACTTGCATTTCCTACGACCGTTATTTTAGCTGCTCCAAAATTGACCTGTGCATCCAAAACGCCATCCAGACGTTTCACGTTCTCTTCGAACGTTTTTGAACAGTCTGCTCAGGTGAGTCCCTGAACACGGTAAGTTTTTGCTTCTTGATCTTTTAAGTTAGCTTGTTCAGACATTAGCCTTCTCCTCCTTTTTATGAGTTAATGCAATTACCATTAACTGCTTAATATGTTCATCATCAAGCGAATAAAAGGCTAGTTTGCCTTCTTTTCGGTATTTTACAATCCCTTGTTTATGAAGGGTCCTTAAATGGTGAGATGTCGTCGCAACAGTAGCCCCAATGATATTGGCTACATCACACACACAAAGCTCATCATCTTGACATAATGCATAGGAAATTTTTGCCCTATTTTCATCTGCAAGTGCTTTAAATAATTGAGCAACACTAGATAAATCTTCTTTTTGCATTTGACCTTGTATTCGTTTGACTTTTACTTCGTCATAACAATAAATATCACAAGTATCTTTCTGACTCATTACTATTTATCCCTCCTTTTTATTCAAGTGTATGTTTGAATATATTATATACTATTACCCTGACATTATTCAAATGAATATTTGAACAAAGAACAATAATAAATTAACTCAATAAATTCCATATCCAACCAACTATGCTATATTAGCAAATGATCATGACGATCAAAACTGTTACATTATTTGAATAGATTTATCAATGAAGTAAATAGTTCATTTTCTAGCATGATATATATTCCCAATCCTATAAATACAATTGGAATAATCCATCGCCCGTATTTCTCAAGTGTTTCAGAAACAAATCTGAATCTCGCTAGACGGTAACCCAGTAAACACCAAATTGCAACCATTATTAAGAATGTAACAACAGTAATAATCAATTGATTTGTTTCTAAAGTAGAAAAAACGGGAATATAGATTCCAATATTGTCTCCACCATTAGCAAAAGTGATAAAGGCTACACTTAAATAGAACTTATTAAATTTGTTTAATCTAGAAAGAATATTATCATCATCATCATCATCTTCACCTTTGATGAACAGTTTAACTCCTAAATACATGGGAATTAGTCCAAGTAAACCAATCCATCGTTCAGCAAGAAGTGTTATCCCAAAGGTTGCTAAAAGACTGATTAAAACTAGAAGTGCAAAACCAAGATATTGGCCAATTACTATATCTCTTGAGTTAATACGTTTCGAACCCATGTTAACCGTTTGGCTATTACTTGTTTTAGCTTGTGACCGTGCCATAGAGAACAACATCATCAAGATAAAAATATCATCAATATTGGTTACAATAAAAGCACCAAGAGCAGAGATAATTATTAAAATTAAATTCATCCGTTTCAACTCCTCTATTTTTTTATAATTAATTTAATACTAACTTACAAACATTCAAATATTTATTTGAATGTTAAATTTCATTTTCTATTTTACGTTTACATAAACAAATAGTCAAATGGATATTTGAATAAAGGATGAATTGACATGAAACTAAAAAAGGATGATTAATTTTCGGTAATCATCCTTTTTTTTGCCTCGTCAATTATATGGCCCTTTTCTGGAATATGGGGTAAGGAAGGACTATTTGTTCTCTTCTGATAGCTTTCTATATAATGAAGCTCTAGACACATTTGTAATTTCGCAAATTTGATTTACAGTCATATTTCCTTCTTTATATAGCTTAACTGCATAATTCATTCCTGCGTGATTTTTATGATACTTCTTTAACCGACCTTTAAACTTTCCTTCTTTCTTAGCCAACTCAATCCCTTCACGTTGTCGCATACGAATAAGATCTCGCTCTAATTGGTTAACACCAGCCATTACCGTAATTAAGAATTGGCTGTATGGATTATCTTCTGATAAATCTAGCCATGTATCTTTTAGTGATTTTAAGCTTGCTTTTTTTCCCCGTATGTTATCGATTAATTCAAATAGGTCTTGTGTGCTACGAGTGATTCGAGTTAAGTCTGTAACATAAATCATGTCATCTTCCTGTAAATCCTCTAACATTTTTTGAAGTTGCTCGCGATCCTTTGTTGCCCCAGAAACTTTTTCTTCGTATATAATATCCATTCCAATTTCGTTTAGCTGCTGAAATTGCCTTGAAGGATTTTGGCTAGTCGAACTAACACGTATATAACCGATTTTCCGCAAAATATCACCTCGTTTTTGAGACAAGTCTTATGAGACGCTCTTAACTATGATTTTATCAGTCTACTACACTTGTATCAATAGAGTACACTCTATTGATATATAATTGAATTAATTAACTGAATAATTACAGAAGTGAGATGATACTGTATGAAAATTGCGAGAGGAAGAGAATTGCTTACATCGGAACAGCGACAGGTCCTTATGCAAATTCCTGAAGATGAGTGGATGCTAGGAACCTACTTCACTTTTTCCAAACGAGATTTAGAAATTATAAATAAACGAAGGAGGGAAGAAAACCGTTTAGGGTTCGCCATTCAATTAGCCGTTCTTCGATATCCCGGTTGGCCATACACTCATATCAAAAGCATTTCAGATTCAGTCATACATTATATATCGAAACAAATCGGTGCCACTCCATCTTCGCTTAGTCTTTATCCTCAACGTGAAAATACACTTTGGGATCATTTGAAAGAAATTCGAAGTGAATACGATTTTGTAACTTTTACTTTAAAAGAATATCGAATGACATTTAAGCATCTTCATCAATTAGCTCTGGAAAATGGGGATGCCATTCATCTACTACATGAATGTATCGACTTTCTAAGAAAAAACAAAATCATACTGCCTGCCATCACTACAATAGAGAGAATGGTGTGGGAAGCGAGGGCAATGGCTGAAAAGAAACTGTTTAATACGGTTAATCAATCTCTAACAAATGAGCAAAAAGAAAAGCTTGAAGAGATCATTACCTCTCAGCATCCATCAGAATCCAATAAAACAATATTGGGTTGGTTAAAGGAACCACCGGGTCATCCTTCACCCGAAACATTTCTAAAAGTAATAGAACGACTCGAATACATACGAGGAATGGAATTAGAAACGGTACAAATTAGTCATTTGCATCGCAATCGTCTGTTACAGCTATCTCGCTTAGGTTCAAGATATGAGCCTTATGCATTCCGTGATTTTCAAGAAAGCAAACGATATTCGATATTAACCGTCTATTTATTACATCTTACTCAGGAGTTAACGGATAAGGCATTTGAAATTCATGACAGACAAATACTCAGTCTGTTATCAAAAGGCCGTAAGGCTCAAGAGGAAATTCAGAAACAAAACGGTAAAAAACTAAATGAGAAAGTTATACACTTTACGAACATCGGACAAGCTTTAATCAAAGCAAAACAGGAAAAGTTAGACGTTTTTCAGGTTTTAGAATCCGTTATTGAATGGAATTCTTTTGTCTCTTCGGTGGAAGAAGCTCAAGAGCTTGCACGTCCTGCCGACTATGATTATTTAGACTTACTGCAAAAACGATTTTATTCACTTAGAAAGTATACGCCAACGCTACTAAAGGTATTGAAATTTCATTCTACAAAGGCAAATGAACCACTTTTACAAGCTGTAGAGATTATCCGAGGAATGAACGAATCTGGAAAGCGAAAAGTACCTGATGACTCACCTGTGGATTTTATTTCAAAACGTTGGAAAAAGCATTTATACGAGGATGATGGTACAACTATCAATCGTCATTACTATGAAATGGCTGTTTTAACAGAACTTCGGGAGCATGTTCGGGCAGGAGATGTTTCTATTGTTGGTAGCAGACAATATAGAGACTTTGAGGAATATTTGTTTTCAGAAGATACATGGAATGAAACGAAGGGAAATACGAGATTATCAGTTAGTTTATCATTCGAAGATTATATGACAGAGAGAACCAGCAGCCTTAATGAAAGGCTAAAGTGGTTATCTGCCAATTCCAACAAGTTAGATGGAGTTTCTCTTGACAAAGGAAAGTTGTCAATTGCACGCTTAGAAAAGGATTTTCCAGAAGAAGCAAAGAAATTTAGCGCAAGTCTTTATCAAATGCTGCCGAGGATAAAATTAACTGAACTACTTATGGATGTTTCCCATATAACAGGATTTCATGAGCAATTTACACATGCTTCCAACAATCGAAAACCAGATAAAGAAGAAACAACCATTATTATGGCTGCTCTTTTAGGTATGGGAATGAATATTGGATTGAGTAAGATGGCTGAAGCCACACCGGGACTTACATATAAGCAACTAGCCAATGTATCTCAATGGCGCATGTATGAAGACGCAATGAATAAAGCCCAAGCTGTATTAGTAAATTTTCATCACAAGCTACAATTGTCTTCTTATTGGGGAGACGGCACAACGTCCTCTTCAGATGGGATGAGAATGCAGCTAGGAGTTTCATCACTACATGCAGATGCAAATCCCCATTACGGAACTGGAAAAGGAGCCACTATTTATCGATTTACGAGTGATCAATTCTCTTCTTACTACACAAAGATTATTCATACTAACTCAAGGGATGCAATTCATGTTCTGGATGGTTTATTGCACCATGAGACAGATCTAACCATAGAAGAGCATTATACAGATACAGCTGGTTACACAGACCAAATCTTCGGATTGACTCATTTATTAGGATTTAAATTTGCTCCAAGAATAAGAGATCTATCGGACTCAAAATTATTTACGATAGATAAAGCAAGTGAGTATCCAAAACTGGAAAATATTTTACGTGGACAAATAAATACAAAGGTCATTAAAGAAAATTATGAGGATGTTTTGCGATTAGCTCATTCAATAAGAGAAGGAACTGTCTCAGCATCCCTTATTATGGGGAAATTAGGTTCTTATTCAAGACAAAACAGCCTAGCTACAGCCTTACGTGAGATGGGCCGAATAGAAAAAACGATCTTTATTCTTAATTACATTTCGGATGAATCTCTAAGAAGAAAAATACAAAGAGGATTGAATAAAGGGGAAGCCATGAATGGATTGGCAAGAGCAATTTTCTTTGGAAAACAAGGAGAGCTTAGAGAACGAACTATACAGCATCAGCTTCAAAGAGCTAGTGCTTTAAATATAATTATCAATGCCATCAGTATATGGAATACTCTACATCTAACAAAAGCAGTTGAATATCAAAAATGGAAAGGTAGTTTTAATGAAGATTTATTGCACCATATGTCACCTTTAGGCTGGGAACATATTAATTTATTGGGAGAATACCATTTTAATTCGGAGAAAATGGTCTCGTTAGATTCTTTAAGACCACTGAAACTTTCTTAACGTTGTTAAAAACAGGGGAATCGTCAGGAAAATGGGCTTAGCGTTGTAAATCCGCATTTATCTTAACTAGTCATAATGGATGACTTTACAGTATTCAATG
>NZ_ANOK01000011.1 GCF_000331575.1 Calidifontibacillus oryziterrae | reverse complement strand
ACAAAACCAATCATATCATTTTGTTTCGTGGAAGTCAATAACTTTTTATTGAAATTAATTTATGACTTTTTCACATGATTGTTCAAAAGCACGATTTTAAATATATCATCTCTCCAAATTGAAGTCAACACATTTTCCACTAAAATATTTAACTAGCCAACTATTATCCTCTTTCCAAAACAAAAGAACACCGAATTGCTTTATTAAACAATTTCGGTGTTTTCATAAACCTGACTTGTATTCTTAATCAAACTTACACTCTAGGAAGATTTAAGCTAAGAAGATAAAATATAATAGAAATACTACAAATAATCCATACATGATTGGATGTATTTCCTTAGCACGTCCTTTTACAATCATTGTAATTGGATAGAAAATGAAGCCGATTGCTATCCCTGTTGCGATACTATATGTTAATGGCATTGCAACGATTGTTAAGAAAGCTGGTACTGCAATCTCAAACTTCTTCCACTCGATTTCACCCAATGAAGAAACCATTAAAGCACCAACAATAATTAATGCCGGAGCAGTTACCGCAGATGTAACAACTCCTAGTAAAGGTGAAAATAATAAAGCTAATAGGAAGAAACCAGCTGTGACAACAGAAGCAAAGCCTGTTCTACCACCTGCCGCAACACCTGCAGTTGATTCAACATATGATGTAGTCGTTGATGTTCCTAAGATTGAACCTATTACAGTTGCTGATGAATCCGCAAACAATGCTTTGCCTGCTCTTGGTAATTTATTATCTTTCATTAAACCTGCCTGGTTCGCAACTCCAACTAGAGTACCTGCAGTATCGAAGAAATCGACAAACAAGAATGTTAAGATAACTGTTATCATTTGGATTGTAAATACATCTCCAAGGTTTATAAATGCTTGCCCAAAAGTCGGGGCAATACTTGGAACTGCACCAATGATTTTTTCAGGTACACCTACTAGGCCAAATATCATTCCTACAATTGAAGTTATGATCATCCCATAGAAGATACCGCCTTTGACACCACGTACCATTAAAATAACTGTAATTATAAGTCCAAAAATTGCTAACAATGTATTTCCGTTTGTTAATTCGCCAATACCTACTAGAGTTGCATCATTATTTACGATAATTCCTGCATTAATCAACCCAATAAATGTTATAAACAAACCAATACCTGCACCTACTGCATATTTCAGCTCTGCAGGAATTGAGTTAATAATTGTCTCACGAATTCCTGATAATGTTAAAACAATAAAAATACACCCTGATACAAGCACACCTGATAAAGCAGTTTGCCATGGAATACCCATTCCTAACACTACTGAATAAGCAAAGAATGCGTTTAAGCCCATACCAGGTGCAAGCGCCACTGGATATCTAGCCAATACTCCCATAATTAAAGTACCAATCGCTGCCGCTACTGCAGTTGCAACAAATACTGCGCCTTGGTCCATTCTCATTTCTGCTGGTAAATCAGGAACATCTGCCAATGAAAGCATACTTGGGTTTACAAATAAAATGTAAGCCATAGATAAAAATGTAGTTAATCCTGCAATAAATTCCCGTTGATAATTTGTTCCTAATTCTTCAAATTGAAAATAGCGTTTCATAAATTCGGTAGTCCTCCTCGTTAAAGTATAATAAAAATATTATTACGAAAAAAACACTCCAGTTAAATACTGGTAGCGTTTCTACAGGAGATACCATGATAAATTTCTTCGTTGAAAACGTCATAAAGCCATTATCATGAACCTCGTAGTCAAGCTATTTCCGGTAGCTTGGTAGAAACTTTCGGGCCGTATTCCCGACATTATACGACGGTCTTTCTATTATTCTAGGAAAACTTCATTCATATTTTAACAGGAACAAAACATCTAGTCAATAAAAAGGCGAACATTTTTAATCCGTTAATCAAAAATGTTCGCCTTTAATCCGAAGGGCGTGATATTCTCTACTATTCTTAGTAGGTTACTCCCACTCAATCGTTGCAGGTGGCTTACTCGTAATATCGTACACCACACGATTAACGTGCGAGACCTCATTTACAATCCTTGTTGAAATCACTTGTAATACATCCCACGGAATCCGCGCCCAATCCGAGGTCATTCCGTCAATAGAAGTTACAGCACGAATACCAATAGTATAATCATAAGTTCTCGCATCACCCATTACACCTACACTTCTAATGTCAGGAAGAACGGTAAAGTACTGCCAAATTTCGCGGTCTAGTCCCGCATTTTTTATTTCCTCTCGAAGGATAGCGTCTGATTCACGAACAATTTCTAGCTTTTCCTCAGTAATTTCACCTAGAACTCGAATACCTAGGCCAGGTCCAGGGAATGGCTGTCTCCACACTATATCATTAGGAATACCTAATTCCGTCCCTAATGCACGCACTTCATCCTTGAACAGTGTATTTAACGGCTCAATTAAAGTAAAATTCATATCTTCCGGTAATCCACCTACATTATGGTGTGATTTAATAGTTTGCGCTGTTTTTGTTCCACTTTCAATAATATCTGTATACAGTGTCCCTTGTGCTAAAAAGTCTATCCCTTCAAGCTTTTTCGCTTCATCATCAAAAACATATATGAACTCGTTCCCAATGATTTTCCGTTTCTTTTCAGGATCTGAAACACCACGTAGCTTTTCCATAAAACGTTCTTTCGCATCAATTTTGATGACATTCATATGAAAGCCTTCACTAAATGTTTTCATAACACTGTCAGCTTCACCTTTTCTTAATAAACCGTGATCAACAAAAATGCATGTTAGTTGATCCCCAATAGCTTTATGGATTAATACAGCTACTACGGAAGAGTCTACCCCGCCGCTCAATGCACATAAAACCTTTTTTTCACCAACTTGCTCACGGATCTTTTGCATTTCAATCTCAATGAAATTTTCCATTGACCAATCGCCACTACATTCACAAACATTAAAAACAAAGTTCTTCAGAATATCATTCCCATACACCGAATGTTTTACTTCAGGATGGAACTGCACACCATAAAAGCGACGCTTCTCATCACTCATTGCTGCGATAGGACAGGATGGGTTGATTGCATCAATGACAAATCCCTCAGGTGTTGATGTAACTAAATCACCATGACTCATCCACACAACCTGCTCAGCAGGCAAATCTTTATAAATTTTCGACTGATTATCAATATTAATAGTTGCTTTTCCATATTCTCGATGATTTGCTTTCTCAACTGTTCCGCCCAATTTATGAGTCATCAATTGCATACCATAGCAAATACCTAGAACTGGTATTCCTAAAGTAAAAATATCGTTATCACAGTTAAATGCTTCTTCACCATAGACGCTGTTCGGTCCACCTGATAAAATAATTCCCTTTGGACTCATTTTTTTAATTTCAGCAGCAGAAATTTCATGATCGTGAAGTTCACTGTAAACACCTAATTCACGAATTCTTCTCGTGATAAGCTGATTATACTGACTACCAAAATCAAGTACTAAAATCATTTCATTAACTTGCTCTCTTATTTCCAACATACTCACTCCTAAAATATTGTGAAAAGCCTTACCAAAAGGCAGAATTCTAGCTTTCTAGCAAATTTCCCGAACATTTAATAACAAAATTCAGAATTTATTCGTAATTATCATACCAACGTGTTCTTGACTGGTCAAGCTAATATCTTCTTAATTAATTCCTCCCATAAAGTCATTATAGCTTTCCATTCCTCTTCACACTTATCATTGTTCGAATATAGAATTCTCTCATACATTTTGGCAAACTCCGTCATTTCAGTAGAACCGATTGAATGATCAACTCTTCTTGCATATTCTCTAATTGTTTCACCATTTTCTAATGGTATTCCCTTATTCCTTAATAGCTTGTACAAAACCTCAAAAGACATTTCCGGTGTTTGTTTATTTTTTCTAAGACGGTAATTTACCAGAACCCAATAAGGATATAAACGTCTCCGAAATTTATATAAAACTACACTAATTAAGAAAATCGTAGCTAAAACAATATTTACTTCCTTCAGAGGAACTTTAATTTTGTTAAAAGAGTTGGTGGTTTTTGTATTTCCCTTTTTTCCGTTTTGATCCTTTTCCGTTTCATTTAGTATCTCATTTTCAGACAGCTGCTCCTGCTCTTGTAGTATTTGTTCTGCTTGGACAGTTGCAGGAATGACGCTCTCCGAAAACGTATATGGATTCCTAAAGCCCCTAGTTGGTTCAAAAGGTACCCAACCAATGCCCGGAAAGTAAACCTCCACCCATGAATGCGCATTTGAATTTTTGACTTCATACAGTCTTGCTCCTGTTTTTAGCGTTTCGATATACTCTCCTTGAGTGTAACCTTTTACCCAACGAGCTGGGATTCCCAAAGATCGTAATAACACAACCATTGATGTAGAAAAATTATCACAATATCCTCTTTTTGTCTCAAAAAGAAATTGATCAACGTAATCCTGATCCGCTTCAGGAATAGCTACGTTTTTCTTCTCATACTTATAACCTTGCGAAGAAAAATAAGACTCGATCGCTTTTACTTTTTCATAACGAGTATTCTTTTCTTTTGTAATTTCAAATGCTAAGGCTTCGACCCTTTCCGGTAAAGATTCGGGAAGCTGTGTATAAATTTCCTTTATAAATTGATTATCACCATCATTTGCAAGCTTTAATGCATCAAGGGAAAACTCCGGAAAATGATAGGCTAATTCATAAGAATGTAAAATTTGTTCATTCTCTATTGATAGTTTCCCTATAAAGGGTTCAACATAGAGCTCTGGATTTTCTGGAATTTCCATGGCACGAAGATCAACGGGATAAGGGATATGTGGATGATCACCAATGTTTTCAACCAATACTTTTGCCATTATTATTCCATCATTATTTACATTTTCAATAATATCCAGATTAATATTGTTTTTATCTAAAACAATTTTCGGTATATATTCCGAAATTTCCCAGCCTTTACCTGTGTAAAAATCCTTCGTTTCAACTCGCCAATAATGAGCCTTTTTAACTTCCGCAGTAAAAACTGTCGTATCATCATCTGAAAATGAACCTCCTAATCTAGAATCATCAACGCCATAACCAATTTTATTAGATGTACTAAATTCGCCCGTAGTCATAGATTTTATAAAGGGTACTGGATCTGGCCATTGTGGACCCATCTTCGGACCAAAAAAACCTAACCCTATTGATAACATGATCATAGCGGTTAGTAACAGAATCCAAATTGGGCGAATCGGTATTCCTTCATTATCTCTAATCCTTGAAAATTGTAAACAACCTAAAATAAAAAAACCGACAATTATAATTCTTATAATCGCAATGCTCGCATCATATGGTGTAAACGTATCTAAAACTGTTACATAAATGAGAGTTAAAATAAAAAAAATAAAGACCCGCTTTGCCTCAATTAACCAATAATGGAGCAAATAACACATAACCCATAAAAGTAATAAAAACAGAAAGCTTCGGAACATATCGGTCATGCTCAACCAATCCGCTTTAAACATATTATGTGTATTCACTAAAATATCTTCAAAAAAATCACTAAGCCAACTGAGACTGAAAAAGGAGCTTTCGAAAAACAATGCATGTAAAATATACAATAAACCTATAATACGTAACAGAAAAGACAACCATGACTGTAAATTGAGGAAGTATAATGAAAAGCAAAAAGCTGAAAACATTACAAAATAGAAGCTATTTGTCGTGTCAGTCACTTGTTCAAGTGGGCGTAACCATTCCCAAAACAATAAAAATCCCAAAATATATAAAATTAGGTGGCTGCTTTTAGTATAAAACCATTGCTTATTTATCGTCACTCTATCTCACCTCTAGAACGATGTGTATCAAAGCAGTCATCCATCTCCTTAATGATAAAGCTTTGTTTGCTTACGAAACTTTCATTTGCATCTAATCCATACTTTTCTACAGTAGTAATAACAATTTTATATTGATTACTTACTAAATTTTTTGCTAGTTCGAGTAAATCATACTGAATTTGGTCGACAACAAATATAATTGTACTTCTTGGCGGCAATACCGGGAGATTCCCTTTTAATAAATGGCATAAACCTATAGTAGCATCATTACTTACGGTTGCTAGATGATAAAAAATTTGTTGCTTTGACTTATTTGATCCATTTACCGGGAACAAAGTATGCTCTTCCCCCATCGAAACTAGTCCAATAGGGATATTATTTTTATATAATTCATTTGTCAATGACGCTGTAAATTCGACTATTTTTTCAAATGAACCTGATGGGATGAAAGAGGACCGGTCCATCACAATGACGATTTGTTCATTCTCTGTTTTGTCAAATTCCTTTGTCATTGGACTATTTTTATTAGCTGTCATCTTCCAATTGATCCAGGATAGACGATCACCTGGCTGATATTCTCGAGCACTTGTTGGAATTAGTGATTCTTTTTGATCATCTAACCCTCTAGCAATTACACCCTCACCAAATTTATTTTTTAACGAAAATAAATGAATTGGTTGGAGCTTAGGATAAACAGTAATTGAATCTTCTACGTTAATTACAATTTCTTTTCTTATCCAACCAAAAAAATCAGCTGACGTTATTTTTATTTCATTAAAAAGGTGCTCCCCTCGTTGCAGATTATCGATCGCAAAGGAACCTTTTATTTTACGTTTGAATATCGGATATAAAATCAGCTTTTGATTACTTGTATTAATAGAATCGGAAATTTTTTCTTCTATAAATATAAAATAAAGCGGAAAAGGCTTGTTTCTCGTAAGTTTTATTTGAACAGTTACGCTATCTCCCGTCTCGTATCTCCTGTCTTCAATTATCCTTTCAATTTTCCAATTGTTTAATGGATAAAAAGCAAAAACTAGCGAAAATAATAAAAATGGGACAAAGCTATAGAATAGAAACCAACTCACAAATCCGCCTTGAAACATTGCATACGCAAATAAAATTCCCGCTCCAATTAGTAAGGCTATTATTCTACTTGCTAGCTTCAATTGATTTATTATGCTTTCCATATTTATTAGCCTCTCATTTCACGCTATGAACAAAGTTTCTGGGGCACCTTCATAAAAATTACATTTCTCATAATTATTCCCTCAATATGAAATCTATGAAACCGGTACTTGTACATGATTAATAATTTCGTTTAGGATCTCCAACGCTGATTTACCTTTATATCTAGATTCAGAATTTACAATGATTCTGTGAGCTAATACAAAAGGTATTAAAAACTTCACATCATCAGGAATAACATAATCTCTTCCTGACATAAAAGCTAACGCTTGGGACGCTTTCATAATCGCAATGGATCCCCTTGGACTAACGCCTAAATAAACATCACTATGGCCTCTTGTTCGATTTACAATTTCGATAATATACTTTTTGATAGTAAGATCGACATACACTTTTTGTACATGTTTTTGTAGCTCAATAACTTCCTCTATCGAGATGACTGATTGCAATTGTTCAAGTGGATGTCCAACAGCTAACCTTTCTAATAAACCGATTTCCTCATTTTGTGTTGGATAGCCCATCCTCATTTTTAATAAAAACCGATCAAGCTGCGCCTCAGGTAACGGATATGTCCCCTCATACTCAATAGGATTTTGTGTTGCCATAACAAAAAAAGGCTTAGGTAATATCATTGTAGTTCCATCAACAGTAATACTTCCTTCTTCTAAACCTTCCAATAGTGCTGACTGCGTTTTCGGGGATGTCCGATTTATTTCATCTGCCAAAACAATGTTAGCCATAATTGGTCCAGGGCGGTATTCAAAATGTAACTTCTTCGGATTATATATTGAAATACCAGTTACGTCAGAGGGCATTAGATCTGGAGTAAATTGAATTCTTTTGAAGGTAGCATTAATTGATTTAGCTATGGCTCGAACCATCATTGTTTTCCCAACTCCTGGGACATCTTCTAACAATACGTGTCCTTGTGCCAACAAAGCAACCAAACTCAAAACAACCTCTTGTCGTTTACCGATTATTACCTTTTCGATATTATCTACTATTTTTTCAATCATTGGATTCATTGGATGAAATGTCTCATATCTATTGTTCATCTATATTCTCCTTTTAGTTTTTACATAAGTTCAAATATATTAGTAGTACTACATAATTAATAGCTAATTAATAATCTTAAGTAAGCTCTCTTTTTTATATTTTCTACTATTCTATTATACATTCTTTCGCAAGCCCAAAAATCCTTTCTTTTCAACAAAAGCAGGTTCCAATTAAAGGAAAAAAATAGGGTTGCCCCTACGGGCAGCCCTCATACCTAAAACAAATAATCACTATATCCTTTAATTTCAAATGATACAATATGATTTGTGTTCAAAAATTTCTTGTGTATATCATTACCAGCATTAAACCAACCGCGCATTAATGAACGTTCTAAATCATCAACAGATTGCGCCTCTCGAACAACATTAAAAAATTGACCGTCTATCATTCTAATTTCGATTTCGTAACGCCTCATTTTGTCAGCCTCCCTAAATCGACTTTCAGGAAATATTTTACTAGAGTAAACAGCAACTGTAAACAGGCTTGAGCCCTTTGTTTTTTATTCTATATTTTTGTTTTCTACGTTTTTTCCTTATAATATTTAAAGCAAAGCCTGTTCATTTCTTATATAGTAGGTGAAAAACATTATGGGTAAAGAGCAAATATCAGAAGACTTTAAAATAAAAAGTAAAGATTTCTATGAAATTCCAACAATAGAGCTTGCCCAAAGCTTATTAGGTTGTTTGCTTATAAAAAAAACTATTGAAGGTATAGCAGCAGGTTATATTGTAGAAACGGAGGCTTATATCGGACCTAATGATAAGGCTGCACACAGCTATCAAAATCGCAGAACAAAAAGGACTGAAATCATGTTCCATGAAGCTGGACTAGTATATACATTTAAAATGCATACCCATTGTTTAGTTAATGTAGTCAGCGGAAAAGAAGGTGCCCCAGAGGCCATTCTAATCCGTGCCCTCGAGCCATATCTTGGGATTGATCTAATGAAAAAAAGAAGGCAATGGGAAAACATTTATCAATTAACCAACGGCCCTGGGAAACTCACAAAGGCGATAGGAATAACAATGGACGACTATGGTAGTACGTTCCGACAACCACCATTACTAATTGCAGATGGTATTATGCCTGAGGCAGTATCGAGTGGAAAACGGATTGGAATTGATAATAGCGATGAAGCCAAAGACTATCCGTGGCGTTTTTGGATTAAAGATAACCCTTTTGTATCTAAATTACCGAAAAAATAATTAGAAAAGACAAGAGGATTACAAAAAACTAAGGAATGCAAGCACTTTTAGAACTACATTTAGCGTTTAGTACACATTAAATGTTGAATTCTAGAGCTAGTTAAACTCGTATGAGTCCGACTTGCTTTTTTATATAGACGTTCTTTTATAATTTTGATGATTTTTAACGGACATGAGATCCGTTATTTTGAGCAAATAGTTGGTTTTTTGAATTTTACGGACACACGTTCCGTTATTTTGCAGAATCGAAGCTATTTTTGCCCAATTTTTTTAAATAACGGATCTGGTGTCCGCATGAATCTCAAATTTACATTATTTTTATATATAAGAGATCTGGTGTCCGTTAACAAAAGCTTTAGTACAACGTTACAACATAATATGGGCTGATGATCCATCACATTTGCTTTAGTACTGATGGGTAGGAAAAACAAAAGGCTTCTTGGCCATATAAATTATATATTTATGATCATGAAAAGAGGCTCCCCAAAAGTTCATAAACTTAAGGGAAGCCTCTTCTTTAGACTTTTCAGTCAATGTTTTTTATTCAGCCAACGTTATTATATACAGTTGTACTTTACTTCAAACAATGTTGCTAATTCAGCCAACATTACTTTTACCAATATACAGTTGTACTTTATTTCAAAAAATTCCTTTTTGGATGATGTTTATTACATCATTCCCATTCCGCCCATGCCGCCCATGTCAGGCATTCCTGGTGCTTCTTTTTCAGGGATGTCAGCCACTACTGCTTCTGTAGTTAAGAACATAGCAGCAACGCTTGTTGCGTTTTGTAATGCGGAACGAGTAACTTTAGTTGGGTCAACGATACCAGCTTCCATCATATTTACCCATTCACCAGTTGCAGCGTTGAAGCCAATGCCAACTTGTTCTTTCTTTAAGCGATCTACGACAACAGAGCCTTCTAAACCTGCGTTGTGAGCGATTTGACGAACTGGCTCCTCCAATGCACGAAGAACGATGTTTACGCCTGTTTTTTCATCGCCTTGTAAATCAAGCGCAGCTACTTTGTTATATACGTTAACTAGGGCTGTACCACCACCGGAAACAATACCTTCTTCCACAGCTGCACGAGTAGAGTTTAATGCGTCTTCAATGCGAAGCTTCTTCTCTTTTAATTCAGTTTCAGTCGCAGCACCAACCTTGATTACTGCAACACCACCAGCTAATTTTGCAAGGCGCTCTTGTAATTTTTCTTTGTCAAATTCAGAAGTTGTTTCTTCCATTTGTGCACGGATTTGGTTAACGCGAGCTGCAATTTTAGCTGATTCACCAGCACCTTCAACAATTGTTGTATTTTCTTTTGTTACAACAACTTTAGAAGCACGACCTAATTGGGCTATACTAGCAGATTTAAGATCTAAACCGATATCTTCAGTAATCACTTCACCGCCAGTTAAAATTGCAATATCTTCTAACATCGCTTTACGACGGTCTCCGAAACCAGGAGCTTTAACAGCCACTGCATTAAATGTTCCACGAAGCTTGTTCACTACTAATGTTGCAAGAGCCTCCCCTTCAACATCCTCAGCAATTAGCAATAACGGCTTACCTTGTTGAACAACTTGCTCTAATACTGGTAAGATTTCTTGAATGCTAGCAATTTTCTTATCTGTAATTAAAATATAAGGATTTTCTAGAACAGCTTCCATTTTATCTGAATCAGTCACCATGTATGGAGAAGCATAACCACGGTCAAATTGCATACCTTCTACAACTTCTAATTCAGTTGTGAAGCCTTTAGATTCTTCGATTGTGATAACACCATCGTTACCAACGCGCTCCATTGCTTCAGCGATTAATTGACCTACTTCTTCGTCTCCTGATGAAATAGCCGCTACTTGCGCAATTGATTCCTTACCTTGAATTGGTTTGGAGATTGCTTGTAATTCTTCAACAGCAGCATGAGTTGCTTTTTCAATACCTTTACGAATTCCCATTGGGTTCGCACCAGCGGTTACATTCTTTAAGCCTTCACGAATTAATGCTTGTGCAAGAACTGTTGCAGTTGTTGTACCATCTCCAGCAACATCATTCGTTTTACTTGCTACTTCAGCAACTAATTTAGCACCCATATTTTCAAATGCATCTTCTAATTCAATTTCCTTCGCGATTGTAACACCGTCATTTGTAATTAATGGTGAACCAAATTTTTTCTCTAATACAACATTACGTCCTTTAGGTCCAAGCGTTACTTTTACCGCATTTGCTAATGTATCTACACCACGAAGCATCGAACGACGAGCTTCTTCACTAAACTTAATTTCTTTTGCCATTTATATAGTACCTCCTCAAATTTTTTAATAATGAAAGACTATTTTAAATTAAGGGTGATCTACTATGTAACAAGACTAGTAGATCTATCTCACGAAAAATGTTAAAAGAGTGACCAGTTCACGCTCCATTAAATTCCGCGTTCAAGACCAATTAGCCTACGATTGCTAATACATCATTTTCGCGAAGAATTAAATATTCTTTGCCTTCATACTTTACTTCAGTACCTGCATATTTTGAAAAAATGATGCGTTCGCCTTCTTTAACCTCTAACGCAACCTTTTCTCCGCTGTCTAATACACGACCAGTACCTACTGCAACCACACGACCTTCTTGTGGCTTTTCTTTTGCAGTATCCGGTAAAACAATACCGCTTGCAGTTTTTTCTTCTGCCTCAACAAGCTCAATAACAATACGATCACCTAATGGTTTTAACAAGTGAAACACCCTCCTAAGATTTTTTATATTATTTTCCAATTTATTAGCACTCGTTCTCTTTGAGTGCTAACACATTTATTATAATAAATAATCTCTTTCTTTTTTGCAAGTAAAATGTATTAATTTTTTTTGATTTGTTTCCCCCTTTTTAAGTGGTATATTTCAAAAAATAGTCCACTAGTACATTATTAACAAAAAAAACCAAATTAATCATCCTTTCAGCGGAAAAGGAGCGGAACTTCACTGGAAACACCTTTATTATATTTTCCTAATGAAAACATATAATTTCCTAAGTATATTTTGAAATATAAATTCTCATTAAGATTAGTAGCAAGCTTATTTGTCTGGTATTATGTATTGGATAAGTATGTTAAAATACGGGTGTAGATTTTTACCATCTTAGATTGAAGGTGTTTTTCATTGAATGCTAGATATTGGTTCACAATATTAACATATATTTTAGTTCAGTTTTCCGGTGCTGTTTTTGGATTCGATCTACTTTTAGCAAGCGGTGTCCCTAAAGAACATACTCTCGCCATTTGGACGGTTATTAGTTTTTCTGTTGGACTTCTTATTGTTCTCTTCTTATTAATACCAGATATGAAAGAAAGGCATCATACTGAAGGCAGAGTCTCGAAATCAACTGCTTTCGGATGGACTATTGCCGGAATAGGTCTTGCCTTTTTCGCCCAAGTAATTGCTGCTCAAATAGAAATGAAACTAGGAATTGAAATGGGCTCCGAAAACACAGAAATATTAGTTGAGATTGCAAAGACAACACCAATCTTTATAATTGTGACCTCCGTAGTTGGACCAATTTTTGAAGAAATCATTTTTCGCCAGATTATTTTTGGAAGTCTTTATCGAAAGTTTAATTTTTGGATAGCAGCCATAATTAGTTCGTTGATTTTTGCTGCTGTACATGTTGATTTTACACATATACTAATTTACACTGCGATGGGCTTTGTTTTTTCATTCCTTTATGTAAAAACAAAAAGAATCTTAGTTCCAATTATGGCCCACGTATCAATGAATACATTTGTTGTCGTAGTTCGTATCTTCTTGGGAGATTATTTTGAAAAAATGCAGCAGCAATATGAGCAACTACAAGGATTTATTGGGGGCATACTATAATGAGACCGACACCATATACGTTAGGCTTTATTTATGCAGCAATGGGTATCATGTTTACATTTTTAGCAATAGAAACTGCTCAAAAATCCATTTGGAATGTTTCTACTATATTACTAATGCTGATTGCAACCTTTGATTTTAGTACGGCGATACGATTCTTTACTTACAAAAGAAGGTTACAAAATAATAACCATGATGAATGTTAGATGAATGTTTTGGTAATTGAAAGAGGGATTATCTCGCGACAATCCCTCTTCACGTAATATGTATTATTTTAGTGGGTAATTCTTTAAAAAATAGATTAAAGATTGTAATTCCACAGCTAAATCGATATGATGAATTCTTATTTCTTCAGGAACATTGATTCTAGCCGGCGTAAAATTTAGTATTCCTTTTACACCTGTTTTTACAAGACGGTCGGTTATTTGCTGTGCAGCCTGTGCTGGTACGGTCAATATAGCAACTTCAAACTCATCTTGAATTTTGTCCTCTAAATCATCTAAATGATAAACAGGAACACCGCCGACATCCTTCCCTACTTTACTCTCATCAATATCAAACGCCATTTCGATACTTGAGTTATTATTTTTCATGAAATTGTAATGAAGAAATGCTGTACCTAAATTCCCGACGCCGATTAAACAAACCTTCACTACTTCATCCTGGTTGAGTGTTTGCCTAAAAAATGATAACAGATAATTGACGTTATACCCATATCCTTTTTTTCCGAGTGCACCAAAATAAGAAAAATCTCGACGTATCGTTGCTGAATCAACCTTTACTGCATCACTCAACTCCTTAGAGGATACGCGTTGTTTCCCTGATGCATGTAAATTCATTATAAAACGATAATATAACGGCAGCCGTTTTGCAGTTGCCTGTGGAATTTTATTGTTTTGGATACTATTCATACCTCTCCCCCTTAAAATGGTAGTATCTGTAAAAAGATTAGTTTTTTTACAAAACTTTTGACACTACCAAATCCGTTTCATTGCTTAAATAATGGATGAAATTTTCGAAATATCGTACTAGTTATAACCCTTCTCTACGGAAAATTCCGCTTTTTCCACCAGTTTTCTCAACTAAATAAGTTTCTCCAATAACCATCCCTTTATCAACGGCCTTACACATATCATATACTGTTAAGGCTGTTGCTGTAGCTGCAGTTAAGGCCTCCATCTCAACTCCGGTGCTTCCTTTTGTTTTGACAATTACTTCTATATGTAAAATATAATTAGGTGATTTATTTTCCCACGAAAAGGAAATATCTACACCTTTAAGCATAATCGGATGACACATCGGGATCCATTCTGGTGTTTTTTTAGCTGCCATTACCCCAGCCACTTGAGCAACCGCCAAAACATCCCCCTTTTTAATCTTATTTTCAGTTATTTTTGTGTATATTTCTTCATTTACTTGAATGCTTGATCGTACTACCGCCGTTCTTACAGTATCATTTTTTTCTGTTATATCAACCATTTTTGCACGGCCTTGCTCATTAAAGTGCGTAAAAGACATCTTCGTTCATCCCCTTACTTGTGAATATACACTATTTTGGATTACCTGTCTTGAATTAAATTAATATTTTCCATAAGTAGTTTTGTTGCCCGCGCGTCTCAATATAAGATAAACTAATTTTATGAAATAAAGAGGTGAACGGACATGATTTTACTGCAAGTTAATCAACTTACAAAATATTATGGTGCTGAACTTATTTTATCTAATATTAAAATAGAAGTACAATCAAAAGATAGAATTGCCTTAGTCGGTAGAAACGGGGCTGGCAAATCAACACTACTCAAAATAATATCTGGACAAATGTCTTATGATGGTGGCGAAATTATTAAGCCAAAAAATCTTGATATTGGCTATCTTGCTCAAGACACAGGTCTGGAATCAAGCTTATCTATTTGGGAAGAAATGCTGACTGCTTTTAAACATTTTAAAATACAAGAAAAAAAACTTCGAGAGCTTGAAATGAAAATGGGTGACCCTGAGTATTTAAATGATTCATTGAAGCATGAAAAACTACTCAAGGAGTATGACGATCTTCAAGTTAAGTTCAAAGATGAAGGAGGCTATCAGTATGAAGCTGATATTAGAACTGTCCTCCATGGACTAAGCTTTGGGGATTTTGACTATGAAACATTGATTGGCACTTTAAGCGGTGGTCAAAAGACTCGATTAGCTCTAGCGAAGCTTTTATTAACTAAGCCTGGTTTATTAATTTTAGATGAGCCGACGAATCATTTGGACATTGAAACACTTTCCTGGCTGGAACAATATTTACAAGGATATCCTGGGGCATTATTAATTGTTTCACATGACCGGTATTTTCTAGATAAGGTTGTCACGCAGGTATATGAGCTTTCAAGGACAAATTGCCGTCGATTTGTTGGTAACTATAGTAAGTTTTTGCTGGAAAGTGCTGCTTTATACGAGCAAGAGCTCAAGCAATATGAGAAACAGCAATTGGAAATTGCGAAGATAAAGGATTTTGTTCAACGTAATATCGCTAGAGCATCCACAACAAAGCGAGCCCAAAGTCGTCGCAAGCAACTTGAACGTATAAAAATTATCGAACGCCCTTCGGGGGATGAAAAATCGGCTTCCTTTTCATTTGAGATAGAAAAGCAAAGTGGAAATGATGTGTTAATGGTTGACAATATTTCCGTTACTTATTCAGACTCGAGTTCAGACTCGAGCGAAAAACCAATTTTAAAGGATGTTTCGTTTTTATTGCAAAGAGGGGAAAGCGTAGCCTTAGTTGGACCAAATGGTATTGGTAAATCTACATTATTAAAAGCAATTACGAAGAAGCTCCCATTAGCAGGCGGGACTATCACCTACGGGTCTAACGTATCCATTGGATATTACGATCAGCAGCAAGCAAATTTAACATCGAACAAAACAGTATTATATGAGCTGTGGGACGAAAATCCAATGATGCCAGAGAAAGATATACGTACTATTTTAGGGAACTTTTTATTTAGTGGTGACGACGTTCTAAAGATTGTCTCTTCTTTAAGCGGTGGAGAAAAGGCCAGATTAGCACTTGCAAAGCTAATGATTCAGAAATCAAATGTTCTAATACTTGACGAACCCACCAATCACTTAGATTTAGATAGCAAAGAAATTTTAGAAAATGCGCTTATAGATTATCCTGGAACGATCCTATTTGTCTCACATGACCGTTATTTTATTAATCGATTGGCAACTAGAGTGATTGAATTATCTAATGAAGGGCTACAGTCTTTTTTAGGAGATTACGATTATTATGTAAATAAAAAGAATGAGCAAAAGGAATTAGAGGAACTTTCTACGATAGAAAAAAGTTCTCACATGGACGTAAAAACAAATTCAAAACTTGCCGGAACTAGTAAACAACGCTACGAACTTGACAAAGAGCAAAAACGAAAAGAAAGACAACGGCAACGACGAATTGAGGAAATTGAGCTACAAATCGAAGAGCTAGAGTTGAAAATTGCCGAAAATGAAGAGCTACTATGCGATCCCGATGTTTATCAAAATTATGAGAGATCCACTGAATTAACTTCTGCTAATCAAAAACATCACGAAAAGCTTGAAGAATTAATGGATGAATGGGAGTCTTTACAGCAATAGGTGCCATAGAGGTGTCCATAGCAGTGTCCATAGAGGTGTCCATAGAGGTTCCTGACCCCTCCAGAAAGTGGGAAATAGGCTATTGGCAAGCTTGCCGATAGTCTTATTTTTTGGACTTTTTACAGAGTAATATCTGTATAAATATAATTTCAAAATAAAATCAGAACGTTTGTCCGATGAATATTAATTGAATATACTTAATGAATATTTTGGCCCACATATTCACACTATCCACAGTATTATTCACAATTAAGGCTTGCTTTGACGGTCCTTTACTATCGTTATCCACATTATCAACAGATTTTGCATAAGTTATCCACAGTTATTATAAACAACAACAGTACCTGTTTTGACAAAACTTCTGGAAGTTATCCACCAATTTAATTATTTGTGGATAACTATTGTCCACATCGATAATATCCTTTGATATAAGTTGTAATCACTGTAATAATACTGATAACTCAAAAATAAAAAAGGAGTTGGTTTTTTTCTCAAACTCCTTCAAGAATACACTTTAAATCTTATTTAAAATGATTAGATTACCCTAATTGCAAACCCGGTGTCCCATTTAAATCTAATCCTGCTCGTTTCCCCTTATTAAATTCTATTGTTCCTGCTGCAGCAATCATAGCAGCATTATCCGTGCATAAAGATAAAGGTGGGATAACAAGCTCAATACTAGATGAATTAAATTCTTTTTCTAGCGCTGCTCTTAATCCTTTATTTGCAGCTACTCCACCTGCGAGAAGTACTTGTTTCACTTTATGTTCCTCTGCAGCTTTTTTTGTTTTTGTAACTAATACTTCAATAATACTTTCCTGAAAACTTGCAGCAAGGTCCTCGTGTTTTATTTCTTCTCCTCGTTGTGTTGCATTATGAAGCACATTAATAACGGCTGATTTTAAACCACTAAAGCTAAAATCATAAGAATCCTTTTCCAGCCAAGCTCTTGGTAGGTCTAGTGAAGGGGTCCCTTCATGGGCAAGTCGATCGATATGAGGTCCCCCTGGATACGGAAGATTTAATTGTCTCGCGACCTTGTCATAAGCTTCACCAGCTGCATCATCTCTTGTTTCACCAATCACTTCGTAGGAGCCATGCTCCTTCATATAAACCAGCTCCGTATGTCCACCTGATACAACAAGGGCTATTAATGGAAAGGTAAGCTCTTTAACAAGTCTATTAGCATAAATATGCCCAGCAATATGGTGTACTGATACTAGTGGTATATTATGTACAAATGAAAGTGCTTTAGCGGCATTGACACCTATTAATAAAGCACCAACTAACCCCGGGCCTTCCGTAACGGCAATTGCATCTATTTCAGCAAATGAAATGTTTGCTTTTTTCATCGCTTCTTCAAGTACAATTGTGATTTGCTCAACGTGATGCCGCGAGGCTATTTCAGGAACAACGCCACCAAATCTTTTATGACTCTCAATTTGCGAAGCAACTACATTTGCAACAATCTCTCTACCGTTTCTTACAACTGCTACTGCTGTTTCATCACAGCTGGTCTCGATCCCTACTATTAATATGTCTTTTTTTTCACTCATTTATATTCACCCACATTACAATCGCATCCTCATTGTTATCTACATAATAGCTTTTACGGATTCCACCCTCTTTGAAGCCATATTTCTTATAAAGATTTTGGGCAACATGATTTGAAATCCTCACCTCAAGTGACATTGTCTTTGCCCCTACAGCACGGCAAAATTCAATAACTTGCTTTAATAGGGCATCTCCAAGCTTTTTACCACGACATTCTGGAAGAACGGCAATATTTGTGATATGTACCTCATCGAGAATAATCCACAAACCACAGTATCCGATAATTTTCGAGTCTAGAACCATTACTATGTACTTCGCAAATTTATTGTTTGTTAATTCATTAAAAAAAGCCTCTTTACTCCATGGCATTGAAAAAGCACTAGTTTCGACTTCGTAAACCTGTTCAACATCCTCCAAAGCCATTAATCTGAATTGAACTTGAACATTGTCTTCCATTACTTCCTCTCCCGTGCCTCTAACCATTTTGCCTCAGCTTCTGCAAGTCGAGCATAATTAGGTACAAAGGAATGAATATCCGCAGCTTCCTTCTTTAACCCAATCATCGCTAGCTCTGAAGGGCGAGGATTAAATAAGCTAGGTGGCGCAATTATGGCTTGATCCTCTAGAGCCTCCTTAATCATTGCTTCATGAAGGGGAATATCATTACCTAAAAACAATACTCTCCTTGATTGTAACTTTAACTGTTCAGCCCAATCTTTTACTAAAATAATCTGATCAGCTTTAATTGCTTGAAATTGTTCATTGTACCGTCCATATAGCCCAGTATATACTTGTCCTCTTCGAGCATCAAAAAGTGGTGAGACTACTCCATCGAATAGTTTTCCATTGTTCGCCAACACCTCAAGGCTTGAAACACCAACAAGGGGAATTTGTAACGCCCAAGCCATAGTTTTTGCAATTGTAACACCAATTCTTACACCTGTATACGATCCGGGCCCATACGCGACAATAATTCTATCCAACTGTTTTGGTTCTACCCCAACCTCTTTCATTAATTCGCGAATAGCCGGCATAACTCTAATGGAGTGATTTTTATTCATATTCGTAATATATTCACCAATAATTACGTTTTTGTCTGTTACTGCAATTCCCATTACTAAATTGGACGTATCAATTGCTAATGCTTTCATCTATTGCTATCTCCTTACACAAATCTAAATACCGATTCCCCTTCGGCTGTAGGACAATTTCTCTTTCATGATCGCTAACACGTAATATATTGATATTTAGCCATTCATTTGGTAACTGATCCTTAATAAACTGAGCCCATTCTACTACTGTTATTCCATTGCCATTAAAATATTCATCGAACCCCAAATCCTCATCACTTTCTTCTAATCGATAAACATCCATATGGTATAAAGGTATTGTCCCTTGTGTATATTCCTTAATAATTGTAAATGTTGGGCTATTAACAGTTCTAGTGATTCCAAGTCCTCGCGCTAGCCCCTTCGTGAAGGTTGTTTTCCCTGCACCAAGGTCTCCCTCAAGTGTTAACACCGTACCAGGCATTAGTTTCCTTGCTACGCTTTCAGCAAATTTCATCGTTTGTTCCTCTGAATGACTCAAAAAAGTAAACTTACTCACTCGATCACCTTATTTTATATAAAAATTTAATACATGAATAACGTGAACCCCCATAATAAACGTTATGGCTGTACTAGGTTACACATTATAAGTGCTTTATTTATTGATTGAAAGAGCCTACAAAATATTTTTTCTAAAATGATTATACCCTTGCCTTTGTAAAACCGTTGTTTTATTTCCTTCTTTTAATAGAACCTTTGGTTCCCCTTCTTTTACATAGCCAATGTTTGTAATTTTATAATTATTTCGTATACATTCAGCTTTAACCTCATACCAAACCTCAGGTGCAACAGTCCCCACCAACTCATAATCTTCGCCACCATATAGAAGCCAATGTTTTTTATCTTCTTGATTGTAGATACTAAATGATTCACTTCTAGGAAGTCTATTAGCATCTATTTCCAGTGTGACACTACTTGCTATTGCTATTTCATTAAGTTCACTGGCAATTCCGTCACTAACATCGTTTAATGAAACTCGTGAATACTTATTTAAAATTCTACCAATTTCTATCCGAGGTTCTGGCAGTTGATGTCGCTTAACTAAATACGCTTCATCACTTGTAAAATTATAATCACAGCCATGTTCTAATAAAAGCTTAAGTCCAACAGATGAATCCCCTATATTACCTGTCACAAATACTATATCATTTGGTTTAGCATTTTGTCTTAAAAGCCTTCGTCCTTTTTTTATACGGCCTAATACTGTAATCGTTATAACGAGACTATGCTGCGTTGATACAGTATCACCACCTATTAAATCCATGTTGTAACGGTCAGCAATGGTTCGCATACCTTTGTATATTTCTAATAGGTCAGCTTCATCCCAAGTCGTTGGAATAGCTAGAGATACTAAATAAAAGGTGGGTTCGCCACCCATAGCAGCAATATCACTTATATTACTTGCCAATGCTTTATAACCTATATGGAAGGGCTTCATTGTATTTCGTGTAAAGTGCACCCCTTCTACCATTGTATCCATACCAATAATTTCTTCAACCTCACTATCACCTGAATACAAGGCTGCGTCGTCACCAATTCCCGTAATTAAATGTTGATGTTTAGATTCTTTCGGTGTAATGCTATTAATAAATGAAAACTCGTCATGAATTGACACCGTAATTCCTCCATAGCATTTTTCATGTTCCTTCAAGTTCCTTCAAAAAAATCCTTAGGCATGAAGTCCTAAGGATTTTATAATTCCATATTTATTTTCTCATATATTCATTGGTTTTACAAAATAGATTGATCAAGAGCATTTAAAAAGGCTGCTAAGATATCTTCAGGGTCTTCTATTCCTACTGATATTCTTACAACACCTTCCGTAATTCCCAATTCATCTCTTAGTTCCTTTGAAAGAGCACGATGTGATGTAGCAGCTGGATAAGAAACGGTAGTTTCAACTCCAGCCAGAGTAGGCACAATCTTTATCCAAGAGAGAGACTTAAAGAACTTTTGGACATCACATTTTCCGATAACATCAATTGTAACGATCGGTCCATTCCCTTTTTCTGATACGAAGTCCGGATAATAAACCTTGCATACACCTGGATGAGATTTTAACTGATCTGCAAGAAATTGTGCATTATTTACATGACGCTCCATTCGAACACTTAAGGTTTTAATACCACGGGTTCCCAACCATGCTTCAAATGGGCTAAGATTTAGACCAAGATTAACAATCTTTGCCCGCGCCTTTGCAATTAAATCCTGTTGGCCAACTAGCACGCCAGCTGTTACATCACTGTGGCCGCCTATATATTTAGTAGCGCTATGGACAACTAAATCTATACCCTTCAAGTAAGGCTGGCACAAGAAAGGGGTTGCAAACGTATTATCAATCATTGTAATGATATTGTATTCTTTTGCTATCTTAGTAAGCTCCTCTAAGTCCTCAACCCTTAACAAAGGATTTGTAATTGACTCGGAATAGAGCAGTTTTGTATTTGCTTTAATAGACTCCCTAATTTCTTCTTGGTTTTCAAAAGATACAAATGATACTTCAATTCCAAAATCCTTTAATTCGTTTTCTAACATATGATAGGTTCCACCATATGTGTCATTTGTTGCTACAATATGGTCACCAGTCTTTGTAACAGCTAGAATTCCAGCTAATATAGCTGATAAACCAGATGATGTTGCCACACCTGTAGGAGCTCCTTCAAGATTCGCAACTGCAAGGGCTAAATCGTCTGTATTTGGGTTTCCTACTCTAGTGTATAAATAGGCGCCGTTCCCTTGATAGTAACCTTCCAACTCTTCAAGATCTCCGAAAGCAAAAGCAGATGTTTGATAAATCGGATTTACCTTGCTAGTAAATGAGCCTAGTCTTTTTTCTGATAAATGAACCGTTTCAGTATTGAAATGATGCTTCACCATTATTTCCCCCTTCATAATTAGTTTCTACTTTAAACCTACATATAGAAGGGGTCAAATACTTTTTTTGGACCTAAAGGGATTAATGTTATTATGCAGTAGTTTATTTCTTAGTCAATTAAACTGAAAATCATAAATTGAAACTCATTTTGTTTAATTTCCCCTTGTGATAATTAAAATATTTTAGGACAAAATGGAATTATGAACTTTATATAGGAGAAAATTTATGATTCAAGCATTTGCAATAACAAGTGATTTCAAAAAAAAAATATTTACAAACATCGACAATATTAATTTCACAAATTACAAATGGATTTGGTTTGATTTTAACATGCCTACTGAAAATGAAATATTAAAATTAACCGAATTTTTCCACTTTCACCCATTAGCTATTGAGGATTGTGTACACAGACTTCAACGGCCTAAACTAGATTATTATGAAGGATATACTTTTTTCGTAACTCATGAATTAAATAATAACGATTTGATAAGAGAGGAAATATACTTTTTCATTGGTTTGAACTACATAGTATCTTTTCATTACCATAATTCAGATCAGATAAATCAAGTATGGAATAGAGCTATTTCAATAGACAATATAAAAAACTGGGATCATTACCATTGTTTTTACGAGGTATTAGATAAAATTGTTGATCAATACTTTCCTTTAATATATGAAATTGAGGATGAATTAAACACTTTAGAGGATAATTCAGAAAAAAAATCGATGGAGTTACTATTAGATGATTTGTTTGAAATTCGCCACGAATTATTAACATTAAGACATACAATAAATCCAATGAGAGATCTATTATATCGAATGTTAAATTCACAGCATTTAGAAGGAGTTATTAAAAGAAATGCATACTTCTCAGATATTTATGATCATTTATTAAAGCTGTCAGAGATGGTTGAATCAAATCGTGATATTACTACGGATATTCGTGATAGCTACATTTCTATAAACTCTCACCAAACAAATCAAGTAATACAAATCCTAACAATCATTACATCAATTTTTGCACCATTAACCTTTATTGCCGGAATATACGGTATGAATTTTGTTCATATGCCTGAATTGACAACAAAATACGGTTACTTTGCTACGCTAATTATCATGGCAATTATAGCCACCAGCATGTTCATTTGGTTTAAAAGGAAAGGCTGGTTTTAGTTTCCAATATTTCCCGGGGTCAGGCTCCTAGGTGGCACCCTCTATGGACACCACTATGGACACCACTATGGATACCACTATGGATACCCCTCTGGCACCTTGGCGGTAATGAAGTTTACATGGTGTAAATGTTATGATAATTTGCAAAACAAAAAGAGTAGTGGTTTTTTCCACTACTCTTTCTCTTCGCC
>NZ_ANOK01000010.1 GCF_000331575.1 Calidifontibacillus oryziterrae | reverse complement strand
GCGCCGATGGTAGTTGGGGGTTGTCCCCCTGTGAGAGTAGGACATTGCCAGGCATCTAAATCTTCATTCCACAGTAGCTCAGTGGTAGAGCTATCGGCTGTTAACCGATCGGTCGCAGGTTCGAATCCTGCCTGTGGAGCCATGGAGAGCTGTCCGAGTGGCCGAAGGAGCACGATTGGAAATCGTGTAGGCGGGTAACACTGTCTCGAGGGTTCGAATCCCTCGCTCTCCGCCACTGTTCATATATATTTCTTATATTGGCCCGTTGGTCAAGCGGTTAAGACACCGCCCTTTCACGGCGGTAACACGGGTTCGAATCCCGTACGGGTCACTTTAAAGGATGGCATGATAAGTACGCGACGTCCTGTCGCAACGCATGCACTAGCACATCCTGTGCGTCGGAGGATTAGCTCAGCTGGGAGAGCACCTGCCTTACAAGCAGGGGGTCGGCGGTTCGATCCCGTCATCCTCCACCATTCTTAATAAAATTATCGCGGGGTGGAGCACGATCGAATAAGCTTCATCGAATCCACAACAGCGTACCGATTGAGCCGCATCTTGAATAATCATTCTGAAATCGGGACGACGGTTTTATCAAGACTAAATCCAGGTTTAAAATAATATCATAATACTATCGCGGGGTGGAGCAGTCTGGTAGCTCGTCGGGCTCATAACCCGAAGGTCGTAGGTTCAAATCCTGCCCCCGCAACCAATTACAAATAATTAATAATAAGTGGTCCCGTGGTGTAGCGGTTAACATGCCTGCCTGTCACGCAGGAGATCGCCGGTTCGATCCCGGTCGGGACCGCCATATATGGCTCGATAGCTCAGTCGGTAGAGCAGAGGACTGAAAATCCTCGTGTCGGCAGTTCGATTCTGTCTCGAGCCACCATTTGCCGGTTTAGCTCAATTGGTAGAGCAACTGACTTGTAATCAGTAGGTTGGGGGTTCAAGTCCTCTAGCCGGCACCATTTTTATTTTTCAAGCTGGAGGGGTAGCGAAGTGGCTAAACGCGGCGGACTGTAAAGCAGAGGACTGAAAATCCTCGTTTCGGCAGTTCGATTCTGTCTCGCGCCACCATTTGCCGGTTGAGCTCAATTGGTAGAGCAACTGACTTGTAATCAGTAGGTTGGGGGTTCAAGTCCTCTAGCCGGCACCATTTTTATTTTTCAAGCTGGAGGGGTAGCGAAGTGGCTAAACGCGGCGGACTGTAAATCCGCTCCCTGTGGGTTCGGCAGTTCGAATCTGCCCCCCTCCACCATTTATATAGGGGCATAGTTTAATGGTAGAACAGAGGTCTCCAAAACCTCCAATGTGGGTTCGATTCCTACTGCCCCTGCCAATATGGCGACCGTGGCGAAGTGGTTAACGCACCGGATTGTGGCTCCGGCATTCGTGGGTTCGATTCCCATCGGTCGCCCCATTTTCTTTGGGCTATAGCCAAGCGGTAAGGCAACGGACTTTGACTCCGTCATGCGCTGGTTCGAATCCAGCTAGCCCAGCCATTTATATGCGGAAGTAGTTCAGTGGTAGAACACCACCTTGCCAAGGTGGGGGTCGCGGGTTCGAATCCCGTCTTCCGCTCCATGGCGGCATAGCCAAGTGGTAAGGCAGAGGTCTGCAAAACCTTTATCCCCGGTTCAAATCCGGGTGTCGCCTTTTATTTTATAATTATTGCCTAGCCGGGGTGGCGGAACTGGCAGACGCACAGGACTTAAAATCCTGCGGTAGGTGACTACCGTGCCGGTTCGATTCCGGCCCTCGGCACCATTTATAATGCAATATCCGATAAATTGAATATTAAGTAATTAATATTCTTTTTTATTATTCCTTTTATGCCGGTGTGGCGGAATTGGCAGACGCGCACGACTCAAAATCGTGTTCCCAAAAGGAGTGTCGGTTCGACCCCGACCACCGGTATCTTAGATACATTTTAGTATATTGAAATATCTTTTTTGAGGTCATATCCGTTCATAAATGAACGTTTATGACTTATTTTTATTTTTGTTTATTCATTAGGAAACAATGAACTTTAAATTGTTTTACACATTTTTTACACAAGGTTTTACACATTCATCTGCTCAAAAGTCTTCATACTAAGCTGTTCATCTTCAATACGTAATTCTTTAAGAACATGTGTATACACTTTTAATGTTGTTTCAATATCTCCGTGACCTAAACGCTCACTTACATAATGAATTGATGCTTTTTTGTATAATAGGATACTACCGTGCGAATGACGTAATCCATGCAACGTAATAGGATTAATTTTTAAGTCCATCAATAATTTCTTAAGTAGCTTGTTCGCATTTGTATTGCTAATAACTTGGTATTTAGAGGCCTGGCTGTAAAATACCAATTGATTTAGATTTGTTGGTGTAGAATTAAATAACATCTTAAAATGATTCATTGTCTTAATATCCATCTTAATAACGCGATTTGACTGCTCATTTTTAGTTGGACCAAATCCAGATGGAGAATTCTTTTTGTATCCCCAGGTTTTGTTGATCTTGATGGTATTATTGACAAAGTCGAAGTCCTTTCTAGTGAGTCCTATAAGTTCTTCAAAACGCATTCCAGAGGTTAGTGCTAAGAGCAGTAAAGAATAACCTAAGCCTTTGTCAATATTATTCCAGATACTTTGTAGTAACCGTTCACTTTCCTCGTAGCTTAAATGCTTTTCTGTGGATTTTTTTGCTGCAACTGTCCAAGTCGGTTCTGTTTTTCGTGCGAAATCTATCTGAATAACTTGGTCCTCAATAGCATCCTTCACACATGCTTTAATATGACCATTAATTTTTAATACTGTTTCCTTCGATTTTCCATTTCCTAACCAGTTCAGGAACATTTGATAGTCTTGTCTCGTGATGTCTTGAATTGGTTTGTTTTGAAAATAATCTCTAACAGCCTTTAGTGAATACACATAATGTTCTAATGTAACCCTACTAACCTTTTGCTTTTTAAAAAGATCAATCCAATTCTCGAAGTATTCATCAAATGGAATCTTTTTTAGTGTGGGTATTAAACCCTTTAATAGTTGTGCTTCAACTTCTGCTGCTGCGATTTGAGCTTCTTTTTTTGTACGAAAGCCCCCCTTCCGAATTGGTTTTGATTCACCATTTACAATCCGGGAAACAGTATATTGATATGTGCTTCCCCGTTTTTGAATACTTGCCAAGATAAACTCACCTCTAACAAATGATAAAGGTGATCAATGGGTCACCTTTATCATATCAAAATTATTTAATTTGACAATTTTTCACTTAATAAATTAAACAACAGTGTTTTATCTCGAAAAAATTTGCTGGAAGTATTGATCTAAGAATTTTGACATTAGCATTGCATGAAAAGACCATGTCTGCCCTTTTGATTTCGGATAAAACACAAATCCTCCCTCATCAACATCAAGGATTTTTCTGAATTTTGATGGATAAAGAATATTCTCTTTGATCCATTCACTTTTTTTGCACACTCTATTTTCGAGGTCTTTCATAGACCAATACACACCTGTTAATTGCAATTTCTCTAATTCTTCCAAATGTACCTTTGAGATGATTACGGAATCATCCGGTACGGGGATAGTTAAATTTACTGATAGCCGTTGCATTTTCATTCCTCCTAAAAATAAAAATATAGCTTTGCTCGTAAATCAAGTGAATTTACTACTTTTTCTAAATTGGATCTTCTTTTGTGGAATCAAGACCTAAGCCAATGTAGTCATTAAAAGATTGCCTTTCTACAGAATCATGACAAGAATCCAACTGTTCTTTTATGTCTTCAGCAATTTTACGATTATGATCATCGAGATTCGCTGAAAAATGGTTAATCCATTTTACTGAATCACGTAAGTAACTAAGAATGTCACTTCGAAGCTGTTTTGCAGCCTCGAGATTGTTCATATCAATTCTAGGTAAATAGCTCATATCAACTTTATGGGTTTTATATAGCTTTACAACCCATCCTTTAGCTTTCTTTGATGTGTAGGCTGAATAATATTTGTATGGAAAGTGGTCTGGTAAAACTTTAAACTTTAAGTGGTTTAGTAGTTCACCCAATGGAGCATCTCCCGGTAAATCCTCTATAATTAGTTCAATAATATGGTTACTATATTGATCATGGGATTCACGGAGAAATACAGGTCTAGGATTTTGCTCATTAGCCTTTCGCTTCCAGCGCCCTACGGTTTCTTGTAGTTCCTTTACATGTTCAACTAATCGTTTATTTTCATCAATTAATTTAGTGATTTGGTCATTTTGATTTATCATTTTTTTCATCCTTTCTATGTTAAGTAGATTCGTGTTACATCTTCACGAGAATGCCCGATTAATTTTGCTACTTTTAGTCTGGCTTCTTGTTCGCTAAATCCTTGATTTCGAAAATTCCAGAATTGGTCATAACTAAAATTATGACGGAGCCCATGGTATGATAAATTGATTCCTAGATTACGAAAAAAAGGGTCTGAAATCTTCTCACGGTGTCTAATAATAAAACCTTGTAGGGATTGAATTACTTGATGTGCTTTTTTACCTTCTGGAATAAATACTTTTTGCCCATGAGTATCCTTTTGGAAACGGTTTCCAAATTTACTTTTACATCAGATCTTAAAGGTACTTCACGAACTAAGCCACCTTTTCCTTTAACAGTTATAGTACTAGTGCGTAGTGCTTTTTCTATATCTGACTTTGATAGTCTAATAGCTTCGTGAATACGCAATCCCTGTTTTTTAGCTAGTTCTAATAGAGGAATAATGTCTGAGCGATTATGACGAATAGCTAAATCTATCATGAGGTTGTATTCTTTCTCAGTCCATCTTCGGTAACTCCTCCAAAAGAGCGCATTTCGAGATTGATTCCATATTTTTCATGTAGTTGCTTATTGTCTGGGAGATAGAATCTTGTATCTTCAATCTGATCGTGATAATAACTTATTGCACAAATATCATTTTTTATCGTTGCTGGAGACTTACATTCAAATTGGCGATATTCGACATATGCTGCAATATGCTTCGCGCTAATATTTCTCAAGGATTTAACCCCGAAAAAATCTGCTAAATAACGAACAAATAGATCCATAAGGTGATAGTATTGTCGCTGTGTGGTTATACTTACTGATCTTGCATGCCGAGCAATTTTATTGACTTGCAACATCAGGTTTAAGTACGCTCCCACATTGATAACATTATCAGTATGAGATTCTATTTCTTCGTCTTTTATTATCCATCCCTTTTTCCACATGATTTACCACCTCCAAAAAAAGAACAGACTTTCTCCGTTGGTAAGAGCTGTATCTTTATTGAATCTATATAGTAAACTGACTCTCAAATATAGATTTCACCTAACGAATTAGCCCGTAAAAAATTCTGTCTATATTTCTCTATTACTTTTGTTGAGCATGAATGGGCACAACACATATTACATGTGTGACAAGAGTCAGTGCCAGCTGCCTATTCCCTGGAAAGGGTGTTTTAACAAAGCAGTGTGTGGTTGTTTTCCCAAAATCAAGTTACTTCGTTGATAAAGGGTTCCAGCATGAAAAACCATTTGCTGAAATTGTAATTGTTTGTACTGGCCTGTTTATCCTAGATCCAGTTGACTTTTCTAGAATTCCACTGAAAAGCCTAGATTAAATAGAAGGTAATATCCAGCACTCCTTGGATAACTGTTTTGTCCCATTGCTAAACCAAATAGGGACGAAAATTGTATTTACTGGCCAGAAAAACCGCTGGCTACAGTCGACTTCGAAAACACCTAATTAGAAGTCATTGGAGAATGGCTGTGTGCATATTATTCGAAGCCTGCACTACCTGGCGTTCGGCTCTTTATCGGCTGCCTGCAATTCCGCTGCTTTTTTTTCACAAGTAGCTGGCGCAGGGGCAGCTACTCAATTCATACTCTAGAAGAACATAAAAAAACCTTGTTGTTGGAGACACAAAAACCTATGCATATGCATAGGCTCTTTTACTCCAACCCAAGGTTGTATTGTTATAACTATCATTCTTTATAAAGTAAAAATTTTCTAGAATACTAGACTTAGACCATAAAGGCATTTGATGACTAGTCATCATTCAAGTTACTAGAAGTAACAATTAGTAAAGCAATCTGTTCTCAACTCTGCGGAGTGTTGAGCGAAAATAAAATTAAAATAAGATTACGATTAGTATAAAGCGTATTTTCTATTTCTGCAACTCCCTTTTTTAAAAATTTAAAAGTAGATTTAAGAAACAAAATAAATAATTTAAACAATAATTTAAATTAAATTAATTTATCAAATAAATTATTTATTTTATTGTTTATAGATTATTAGAATTTAAAATATAGAGTCAAATAGAAGACGATAAACTGTGATCAATAGGCCAACCTTTTCTGGGCCAAAGCAGAAATAAATCTTTTCGTTTTTTCCAAACCTTAAAAGTAGATAGATTGTTTATCCCATAAAGGATGGCAGTATCGATAAAGTTCCTCGCTCCACAAATAAAGACTTATTATAGATTCTTACAAGGGAGAAAAACCATTGAAAAGGATTGTTGTGTTGAACATATTCGTGTAAAAAGTAGTGAGATTTACTTGCGAAATACAATAGAAAAATACACCATGTGTATGTAGAGGAGTTAAAAGAAAAAGTAGTTAGGGCAAAGACAACTCCATTTTCTCAAATTGAAAAAGAGTTTAATGAGAGAGAATATGATTTACTTACAAAAGAAGTTGAATATGAGACAGATATACTCAACTGAAGTATACATGTAGGAAACACGAAGAGGAAGGTATTCAAGATATCTCTTTAATATCATTGTGTCTTGGTTACTATAATAAGGGAACTAAATACTTAATAATAATAAAGCTCAGAGCAAGGTGCTTTGAGCTTTATATATTCAAAAGTATGAATAGTTTCTTTCTTATGGTATTGTCTGGTCACTCCACGTAGAGATGGGCATGGCACGGCGTCACAAATTAATTACTTTTCATTCATATAGATAAATTTCAGCCAAAATGTTCTTACTATCACAATTAGCTCTCATTCTAGTGGGACAGCCTGAACTACTAGATAAACTACATTTACGCAGTTTAGAAGCAATCTCCCAACGAATTAACACTCAATTCCATTTAGAGGGATTATCGTTTGAAGAGGTCAAAGAGTATATTACTCATCAACTCAAAATGACTGGAGAAAATCGACAGATTTTTACGGATTCGGCTCTCAAACGAATTTATAAGGAAGCGCGAGGCATTCTCCGTCTCACGAACCGATTGTGATCAGAGTGTCTTCAACACGATCACTATTTAAAGGTTAAATTGTATTTTCAAGTTTGAAAAGATCTTAGTAAGGTTATAAGTTTGGGAAAAAATCATTTTTTTTGCCATTTACTTAAAAGATATAAATGACTATATCTAAATGTGCATTTTTGCTCATCTAAGCTTGTACACTTTTGCTTGTTATAAGGCTTCCTATACAAGCGAGTGCATAATTACAACTTGACACGGAGCCTCCGCGGGCATGGCTATACAGCCAAAAAGCCAGCATTAACAGGGGCTGGCCTGCCAATCAAGGCTATCCATGCCCGCCACTCCATGTAAAGTTGTAATATACAGGGGAAATCAAAAATGTACATGTTTAAACGAGCGTTTTTGTACATTCTTAATTCAGCATTTGTAAAAAGACTTAGTTTTAAGAGTTAGACCCTTCCTTTCTACAAATAGGACATTTATTATTCTTTCTTGTTCGGTTGTTAATTAAATATTGATATTCATGTCCTTTATTACATATCCACCAAACCCTCTTATTTGAATATGGTTTTACTTTATCTGGTGTTAATTCTTTGTTTTTCTCATAATTCCATTCTTTTGCAATGTCTGGTTTTACGATTAACAAACTTAGTTCTCGATTAGTTTCTCGTCCATGACATATTGGACAAAAATTAGCTTTCCTTCTATTATTAATTACCATCTGGAATTCATGGCCTTTATCGCATAGCCACCAAACTTTCTTGTTAGAATTAGCATATATGTTTTCGGGTGTTAATTCTCCATTCTTATGTGGATGCCATTGCTTAGCAATTAATGGCTTAACTTTAGCAAGACTTCTAATATTAAATTCGCAAATAGGGCAGTTTTGGTATTTAACCTCATTTGTAACAGTACGTTGGTATTCATGACCATTTTTACATATCCACCAAATCCGCCTGCCTGAATTTGCTAATATATTTGATGGATTTAATTTTTTATTTTTATTATAATTCCATTTAATAGTTAAATCAGGATATCGATTTAGGATACTATTTTCTTTAATTTGATGTGTTATCAGGTTATAAATTTCAATCTCATCACGAATTGTATTGATAGTATCATCATTTAAATCATAATTAATTTTGTATCTATTAATTAGGAATAACATGATTTTCAGTATTACATTATTTAAGCTTTTCCGGTTTCCGTCTTTCACATCAAAGCAAATGTAATTTTCACTAAATTCAAGTCTTTCTAATCCTTCTTCTCTAACTCGTATTACATAAAAACCATTTTTTATAAAAGTGTTAGTTTTTTCCGAATCATGAATATACTTGCCTTTATGATAATAATAACCGTCATATTCAATTAATATCTCATCATTTATTATGATGTCTGTATTGTAACCATGTATCTTTTTACCTGAACTAATCTTTAAATTTAATAATACATTCATGCAATAATATAATATGGCCATCTCAGGAAATGATGTCTGACTTCCAATATTACATTCAGGACAATTGTTTCCACTAGCTCTACTATTAATTGTTGCTTGCCACTCATGACCTTCATTACAAAGCCACCAAACCTTTTTATTAGATTTAGAAGTAACATTATTAGGAGATAAATTGTTGTTTTTTTTAGGATGCCACTGTTCAGCCAGTCTGGGGAAAATACTTAATAGGTTATTATCTTTACATACTTTTCTACTTGAGCAATATGGACAACCTTTTCCATAACTTCTAGTTGCAACAGCTGCTCTCCACTCATGCCCTTTATTGCATACCCACCAAACTTTTTTTCCTGAAATCGGCAAAACATCATTTGGAGTTATATTAATATTTTTTTTATAATTCCATTCTTTTGCTAATGATGGGTTAACGCTCTCTAATGAGGTATCCGCATTTACTTTTTTATTTGAACAATAAGGGCATCCTCTTGGGTTATCTTTTCTTGTTCTATTTGCGATTCTTGCCTCCCATTCATGCCCTTTATCGCATTGCCACCAAACCTTCTTGTTTGAACCATTAATATAATCAAAAGGAATTTTATTGTAATTTTTTATAGGATGCCATTCCTTTGATAAATGAGGGCTTTTAGTAGCTAAACAATTATCAATACAAACTTTTTGATTTAAACAATAAGGACACCCACTATTTTTATTTGTTCTATTATTTGTTGTTGCTTGCCATTCATGTCCTTGATGACATAACCACCAAACCTTTTTATTTGAACCAGGGGTTACTTCGCTTGGTCCTAATGGGTTATTTTTAGTAGGATGCCATTCTTGTGCTATTTGGGGATTTATGGTCGCCAAACTATTATCAGAGCATACTTTATGATTTGTACAATAAGGACAATCACTATTTTTAAATGTTCTATTATTTATGGAAACTTGCCATTCATGCCCTTTATGACACATCCACCAGACTTTTTTATTAGAACCTAAGGTTACATCACTTGGTTCTAATGGATAATTTTTAAAAGGGTGCCACTGTTTGGCTATATTAGGGTAATTGTCACTAAAATTATTATTATTTAGAGTTGACATTGATAAATTCCGCCTTTGCTAATTGAATAGTAGTAATTATTGACAAAGGGGAACTTTTTATACACTTTATTTTAAAAATTAGTCTATTACCTTTGATTAATTCTTATCTCTAATATAAGTATGACTATCTATATATAAAAGAAAATTCAACCTGCAGGAATATCTTCTAAGAGAAAAAGTCACTCAGTTTAGCTCAATACTAAAATAACTACTAAAAAAATGTAAAAATTACTATATTCTGAATTTCTGTTTAATCGAGTACACTCAGATTCAACATATGAAAATAGGATAATGACAAGCTATCAACCTGTTCAAACAGACTAGTTGTTCTTTGAATAGTGGATATCAACAAAACGTATTTATAGCACACTTCATCATTTTTCCCGTCTTTTTTTGCGTTTCACTATCATTTCATGTTAGGGGTAAGAAAAAAGCATTGTTTTCTCTACATTGTTAGGAAATCAACTTTATTTGTGTAACAGTATCCACATCACAATAATCTATAATGCTCACTACGAAGAAGAAAGAGTCTAAGTTGCGCAAGTGGATTCATAAAAATTAGAAGCATTCATCTCCTGTTTAAGGAGATTTTTTTATGGATACCAAATCATATGCTCCCTGGTTTGAAACTAGGAGCTTAGAATTATATGGAAAAAGAATTATAATAGAATTAAAATAATGAAACTATTGGACTTAAACGGGGGAATCCAAATGCCTTCTACATTATCTTGGACTAAATACTCACCACTGGAAGACGAAACAACTATACTGGATCCACTTGCTTTTGATTATTTTGCTCAAGTATTGGGGAATGTGGTGCTACCTAGTTTTACAACAAGGACGTCTAGAGCCAGATATTACAGTATGGTTTGTTACGGGATCTATATATCAAATCAATACCTAAAAAAGAATGGAAATAATTACCACGAAACAGATGTACTAGAGGTATTTAAGCTATATGAACGATTTTGGGCAAGAGCCGTTGTGGAGCATTACCAAGGTAAATTACAGGAGAGAGATGGAAATGAACGTGATTTTAGAGGAAAGCGTGGGGCTGTAAAAGCCTATTACGAGAATCCAGAGTCCCTGCATTATCATTTTCTAACAAGGCAACTTGAACTAGGCGGACTAGGGGCCTATCGGACAAGCTTAGAAGATTTGGAATTGATTAAAGAGGATTTGAGTTTATCACATAAAGGCATGAATCTTGCGGTAAACTTTGTAAATCCCAATATTTACGATAAACTAGTCCTTTGCGCCATGAATGAAGAAAAAATTATTAAGAAGTACGGAAAAGGATCACTAGCATCATTTGGATTTCATGGCTCATTGGATGGGACAGTTAATGAAGCATCTTCATCTTATTTTCTTCTATACCATCAAGAAGAAGTCAAATTATTAAAAGAATATATCTTGGATCATCCCAAAAATACAGTAGCTATTACATACATATTTAGAAATCAACATGCCGGCAATGCAATGAATATTGTAGAACAAATTGCATTGCAAAACCCGAAAACTGAAGAGGGGAAAAAAGTGGTTTGGGGATTTAAAACAATATTGGCCTTTGAAGAATTAGCAATCATATTGAATCGGATTTGGTGTGCAATAATTCGAGCTGCAGAGGAACATTTAGGTAGGATCACAATTGAAGAAGCAATCATTGGGTGTAGTGAATATCTTAAAACTTTGTTAGATGGCAAATATATCTCTATTCTTTTGGAGCAAAAAGACTATTTGTCCATAGCAGGCAGCCTTCATGGACCTTCATTTGCCGCACTATTGGACCGGTTTGCAAATCTGACAGAAAATCAATACGATACTTTTTTGACAGAACTGATAAACTACCATAGCAATGTCATGAAAAGACGGAACAGCGGTTCTTGGGTGTTTTTGGATGGCGGGAATATTATTGTGACGGCAGGTTATGATTATCCCAAAAAAACCGAGAAATTCGAATTCCTCCACGGTTATAAAATTTCGAATATCCTAACACTAATCAAAGATACGGGGTGGACACCTAGTGATCAAGTATACTGATTTTTTTGAGCTTATCAATACTGAACAAGAAGCGCCGATAGCTGCGCTGTTTATGAGCTATGGCTTTGATGCAGAACTATTTGAAAAGCACATTCTACCAAACTTATTGGGAATCATCGGAAATGCAGATGAAAATGAGCTTAGATTTCGCAACCAGGTCGCGGTCAAATTAAAGGAAATACCCGTTACTGTGTTGTCTGATGCTAGGCAGTATCATGGTGGAAGGACATTTTTATATGATCATATAACGGTTTCGGACCATACATTTCATCCCAAATGTTATTTACTGCTCTATGAAACATATTTAAGAGTCATTGTGGGATCCTGCAACCTGACAAAAGCTGGGTTATGTTATAATGCCGAGACGATCTGGTATGAGGATATCAGGCAGGATGACTCAGTTACGAATACTATATCGAAAAATTTAGTAGAGATTTTGATTTGGATGGGTGAGCGTTACGGTATACAAAACAATGACGCCTTAAAAGAGGTCATCAAATTTTTGGAAAAAAGTCAATTTCGTAATGATTTTCCAAAATTAGTTTCAACTATTAGTGATAAAAGCGTATTCACTAACCTTTTTGAAGAAATAAAAAACTTGAAAGAGGAATGCAAAGCCCTTTCTATACTGTCACCTTTCTATGAAAATGATAGGGACCGCGCGTTGGAGAAATCATTATTGCTAGAGTTTGTTGATCAATTTAAAAGGATGTATCCAAAGGCGAAAATCAAAATTTACTTCCCAGCTATGAAAAGTGAGGATGCAACAATGTATAAAGTAACAGCCCCAGTTACAATTTTTAGAGAACTATGCGGTCGCTTTAATGATATTGAACTATATGTTATTCATAGAGAATGGGAAAGAGAGGATGATGAGCCAATTCCTCGCACGCTCCATGCAAAAATAATTATGGCTGAATTCAAAGGTGCTAGTAAATTAATATTAAGCGGCTCCATCAACTTTACCAATAATGCAATGAGGTCCAAGATTGAATCCTTAAGAAATATTGAGGTGGGGATTCTTGAATATGGGAAGATTAAGTTTGAATTTCCACAAACTATCAGGGTTAAAGTAAACGAATTATTCTACGAGGACAAGGTAACTAATGATAAGCAAATTATTGTCTTTGTAGAAAGCGCGGTATTGGACAATAAACAATTAATCATTAAACTATCAGGGCAGTTGGAGCCATTTAAGATAGAATATCAAAACCAAATAATCTATGAATCCGACATGATTCAAGAAACAATCACAATTCAGCCATTCCAACTTAAGAGGTCTCAAGATCTGCATATCGTTTGTAAAGAATATGACTTTTATGTACCGATTCAGATCGTAAATAAGCAAGATTATGAATCGGAAGATGTTAAGTTGTCATTTGAGTTGAAGGTGAGGGATATCATCGATTACCTAGCAGGGAAATATCGTAGTATGTCAGAAATTGAAAGATTGAAAAAAGTACAGAAGGTAAACGGACAAGACTCAACAGGTGGCCTTAACGTTTATTTCAGGCATAATCTGCAGCGGTATTATAAAGCAATGTCCTCTTTAAAACAAGGCTTAGAAGTGCCTTTTTATTCTGAAATGGCCTTTAAAAACTATTTATCCAACCCTATTGGCTTGAAGAACCTAATCCATATGATTATCGAAGATTATCAGAATGGCGATGCAGGAAATGAAGAAACGTTTCTATTTTTAGTAGAAATGGAAAATGTAATTGCTCATTTACGGTTTCAAGAAGATCGGCTTGAAAAAGAATATAAAGAACAAGTGCTGGCGGATATCATGGCCGAGCCTGTTTTAATCCGGAAGGAAATTTATAAAAAATCCAAAAAAATGATTCGAAACCAGTTTGATGTGTTGTTAAAAACATATGGATTGGAAGTGAGATAGGTGTTAGCAACGTCAACAGAAGTCACGGAGTTATTTGATTTTTCAGCTAGTATTGATACGAAAACAGCTGAATTGCAGACTAAATCCTGTTCGCAAATGATTAGGATGCTTCAAAAAGTACCTGGAATAATCCTTGGTGATGATGTAGGTATGGGCAAAACATATATTGCTTTTGGAACTGCTGTATGGTTTCTGGCCAATTATCCAAACCAACCAGTGGTAATCATTACTCCTAGTTGGCTTTTAAATGAAAAATGGCACAATGATATTCGTAACTTTATCGAAAAAAACCTTCATCATGAGAAGATAAACCTTTGTGAATCGGATATTGTCAGGATTACGCCTGGAGGCGAGACGTATATTCAACAAATTGCCAACGCCTCGAAAACAGCTAAGGTTTTATTGATCCCCATTAATGTCTTCTCTTCAATGGGCTGGAAGCATGAAAAAAGTTTCTTCTTGGCTTGCTGGTTCAAACACAGGAGGTTTTGGGGGACGACAAGAGAAAGAATTCTTCAAGCACTGGGTGGGGATCCAAGCGTTTTCGCACCTGAAGAATATCAAAATATGGGAATTACCTATCAGGAAATACCGGAAAACTGGTATTACGAACTGGATAGAATTTACCAGGAAGGTATGTTTTCCGATTCTAGTATTAATCACATATGGACGGCTATCAAAGACTTACGTTACAAAGCCATTCACAAAGTAATGCCGAATGCTTCACTATTAATTTTAGATGAAGCTCATAAAATGAAAAACGAGGGAACGGTCAAACGTACGGCCTTAAAGGCAGCTGTATTTCAAAAATTTCGAAAAGGGATTTTTCTAACCGCAACGCCTTTTGAATTAGGAGCAGGAGAGTTAGGATCTGTTCTCGATATGTTCAAATCGGCAAAAGTACCAAAAGATGAAATGACGCTATTTGAAACAATCTTAACTGATATGTTTGTCCAATTGACAAACTATCAGCAAAACATGGGGAAATTTGAAACCTTTGTCCATTTGATGAGTCCAGACGAGGGTGTCAAACTTGAAACAGCGATAAAGTCCGGCAGTATAGAAAATCTTGGTTTTGATGTTCGCGAGACTTACGAATTGTATCAAACTCTGCTTGAACAGAAAAATCTACTGGGAAAAATCATGAAAAAATTGATGATCCGAAATGTAAAAAAGAAGGATGAATATCGAAGTGAAATTATCGGCTCATTGACAAACGATGATAAGCTGGGAATTTCACTATCAAATGAAACTTATATACCATTTGCGTTAATAGAAAAGGCCATTTTTCAAATTTTAGCAAATGGAGATAGAACTTTTATTGCCAATGTTAAACAGTCCTTTACTTCCTCTTTTGAAGCAGTAAAGAAAGGCAGTATTTTTAGTCGGGACTTAGAAGCATTAAATATATTGCGGCAGTTGGATTTGGATAGAATTGCTCATCCAAAGCTTGATGCGGTAGCGGCTGATGTAGTACAAGCCCTATTGAGCGGGGAAAAGACGTTGTTATTTTGTGACCGGATTGAGAGCATCAACCAATTAAAAAAGAGTATTGAAAAAAGATTGGATCGTTCCTATAACAGAGATATTCGAAGGCTATTTCCGGAAAGCGGTATGAATGGCTTTGATAATTATTGCAAACGTTTTTACAACAAGCAGGATATTTCTTGGTTTCTGTTGCAGGAAAGTTATATTCATTCAGTCCTAATTCCGGTACTCAAACTATGCGGAAAAAACAAAAGAAGTATCCCCTCTCCAAAGGAAATTTCAGAAGAGGTCAGTTTAACATATAAAAAATACAACCTGACTGTAAAGGCGAATTATATGTATCTTAAACGAATTGTAGAACAAATTGTTTTCCGCCAAGCTTTGGACAAAGCAACTGGATGGGAAGAAACGTTGGCTAATCATCCGGTACTTTTGGGAACGGTAAATCATATCCTTCATCAACGGTATATTACCTATGGAATGAACCTGAAGGAAGATGATGGGGAAGTAGAAAATTTAGATGAAGAAGGTACTGAACTCCGACAAATATCGGTTAGGCTCATTAGTGACGTAATCAATTATAAGGGAATTTGGCATATCTATAACGAGCAGCTAAATAAACTGTTGCCAGTGGAACGAGATGAATTGGTCTTATCGATGATTCACTTCTTAAGGAGAGATAAACGGTTCTTCATTCAGCTTAGAAAGGCAAAAGAGGAACATCCAAATAAGGATGACCGTGATTTGATTCAAAGGATATTTGGGCAAGGAAGTCTGTTAAATTGGCAAAACGCTTATCAACGATTTCTTGAAAAATACTGTTCTGAAACCGTCGCTAATAGGGAGGAAATGAAGCTTGGGTTATCTAATTCCGATATTGTTGCAACCATTACTGGTGCTACCGGAAATGAAGCAAGAGCAAAAATAAAAGCAGGATTCAATACACCATTTTACCCCCAAATACTGATAGCAACTTCAACGATGCAGGAAGGAATTGATTTGCAGATTGAGTGTAAGAGGCTATTTCATTACGATTTGGAATGGAACCCAGCATCACTGGAACAAAGAGTAGGGCGCATTGATCGAATAGGCAGCCTCATTTCCAAACTGAGAGAGAAGGAAAAGGATGTTACCTTAGATGTTTATTATCCATATATAAAAAACACTATAGATGAAAGCATTTATACCACCGTTAAAGACCGGGAAAAGTGGTTTAATCTAATCCTCGGAGGCACGCCACAATGGGATACATTTGAAATTGATCCCGACGTAACCAATATAAAACCATGGGTGTTTAAAAATTTGCAAATTGATTTGAGTGTGAAAAATTAAGTTGAAACCTGAGGGCGGAGGAGTTTTGGAAATGAAGGTAATTATTCCAACACGTATTCTTACTTTTAATAGAAATGAGCTTAATCGTTGGGTAGAAGGGAATCGAGAAGATTGCATTGATTCCTATTGCAAAGGTTTACCAGGCTCTAAAGGGTTTGGAGAATATATAGCAGGTAGCTACTTTGAAACATTAGGCTACGAGTGGATTCACCATGATTATAATTTGTTTGGTGGAAACCGACTAGGAAAATACCCAAAGGCTGAATCCATATTTCGGAACCATTTTGGTGATGTAAGATTTGAGAAAGGAAGAGGGTATTCCGTCTCATTTTATCCTTTTACTAAAATTGAAGAACCTGACTTGATGGTTTACAAACCTGATTGTTCAGAAATTCTTTTCGTAGAATGTAAAAGACAAGATACGGGAGATAAACTTAGGGAAGAACAAGTTAAGGGTCTGGCTCTCCTAAAATTATTATTCGAATGTGATGTTCAAGTGATTGAGATAATCGAAGAAGGAAAAGCGGAGGCGGGTGTGGTAGCACCTTTAATATGGGAGTTTTAATATTCTGTGTTGTTGAAAGGGTATTTTTTGACCAATGTTAAAAGGTTTTAAAAACAGAAAAGATACAAACATAGAGAGCTATAATTGAAAATGGCACGTGTTGGCAATGGTAGGAGTTAGCTTGTATGAAAAGGCTGACTCAAAAGGTCGTTAAATAAAGACTTTTTGAGTCAGCCGTTGTTTAAATCAAGCTAATCTTTTTATTTGTATGTAACTCTATTAAGTCTTCAATGAAAATCACATCATACAACTCTATATAATCATTTTTTACTGTAATTTTTAGTTCTGTTAATTCCTCGTCCTCGTCATCTAAATTGCAGTTAACCTCTTGTTCACCATTTTCAAAAGCTAATAATAACTCCCTAATTTCTTTTCCAATGTGAAGTATTAGGTCGCGTTGCTGTCGCCAATCAATGTTATTAAATAACTTGAGTACCTTTGAAACTATATCTTGTGCTATTTCTGATCCTTTGAAACTATTATATTCTGTTACTTCGAATTTTTTATCTACTTCGTTTGCAATACCAAAAAAGATCGATGGACGGTTTGTAAAGACAACACGATAATAATACGAAACCTCATATCTTTCCCAATTTCGTTCCGCATTCGCTACCTCAATAAAGTGATCATACATTGGGGTGCTATCAATTAAGATAGGCCCTGATATTTTTTCCTCACAAATTTGATGCATCTTTTTAATAAGATTCATTCCCTGGTTCCTCCTTAAAATTTTGTTTTTTTCTACTAGACTAACAATAATACGAGAGGAAAATTCAGTCAAAAAATGTCTAGCTTTGTTTACAGTAACCACGGGTTCTATCGGTCTTAATGAGAAAAGTGAATTACGAAAAAGAGGATATCGAATTACAGATACTAAAAGGGAACAGCGGTGGAAAGTATTACAACGTGCCGGGGGAGAAATTGGCTTAAAAAAGATTGCGTAAATATTCATGTTTACAAAAATGTAAAATAATACCTCCTTTACTACAGTGTTTTAAACTATAATAGTGATATAAATAGTTTCTTTAGGGGTTATATCCATGGATAAATTTACAGCTAATTATTGTTATTCAAATTCGAATTTTATCATTACAAATTTGCCTAATAATCAAAAACTGTCCCCGTATACTAACATGATCCGCGTTGTTCAGAATATCATTATGCGAGGTTCCCCGACTATTGCTTCGAATTTTCTCCGTAAAGAACTTAATTTGGAAAGAGATTATTTGGAAGATTTGATGGAAGTTAAATTTATTTCAAATGAGAATTTGAATTGGACTCGAACAATTAAAGGTGATGTTACTCGAAATGATTATCCAGCCAATCAGTTTTACGATGATCTGGAACAAATTTTTGATAGGCTAAAATTCTTAAGGAATTTAACACTCGCTGAGTGCCCAATTTCCCAAATTCTCCCGGACGTTACACTTGCATTCAATAAGCAAATAGTAGACTTTTATATTCCGTTTCTAAAAACTGTTATTGAAGTTGATGGAGAAGGACATAAAAGACAGGAAGTCCTTGATAAACAACGAGATAAAGCTTTTGAACGCAATGGAATTAATGTTGTTAGAATTAATACAAAAGATATTAGAGTCAAAAATTATGAGAACTTCAAAAAGGAATTTATTGCTATCTATCGTCCTAACAAGGAAAAGGTTGAGCAGTACAGGGATTATTTACATATCAATCAAAAGGATTATGAGGTACAAATAAAGTTAACCCTAATCATTAGGCTTCAAGTTTTGTTACTTGAACTGCTGGATCGAGGGGTTCTAACTTTCGATAGTACCCACTGGAATTTTAATGTTACTGGTATTGAAAATAAGAATGCTCTTAAGCTTGCAATAAGCGATCTGGAACTTTGGCTCGGCCACATAGGGGCATTATTCAATATCAACATTTCCATGCCTCATATAAAAATAACAGTTTATGAGAATGAATCACAATATCCGCATGGGAACAACCAAATTAATATCATGATTAATATATTTAAGCGTTGGGATGATACCGTTCTCAATACAAATGGTTATCATATTCGAACGGATTTTGACGATGATGCCAATTATTTTTCTGTAAAAATTAATGAGCCGGTTGTTTACTCATTAACGCATAAGCTTCATCAACAGAATTTACAGTTTTTATTGGAAAATCTATTTGGTTTTAAACAGTTTAATGAGGGTCAGCTTGAAATTATCATGAACTGCTTAAATGGTGAGAACACAGTAGGGTTATTGCCTACGGGAGGCGGAAAATCGCTCACCTACCAATTTTGTGTATTGCTGCAGCCAGCTATTAGCTTTGTTGTAGTTCCCATTAAATCATTAATGATGGATCAAATAAATAATATAAATAAGAAACACTATATTTCTCATGCTAGTTTTATTAATAGTGATTTATCTGCGGAGGAATCGAGCTGTAGATTAAAGGATTTTGCAGCGGGAAAGTATTTCTTTTTAATTATTTCTCCTGAACGCTTTCAGTCTAAGGGTTTTCGAGAAGAATTAACATTGGTTAATGAGACAAAAGCATTATCAATAGCAGTTATTGATGAGGTTCATTGTTTGTCGGAATGGGGTCATGATTTCAGGACTTCTTATCTTGCGTTGGCAAAATCGATCAGAAAATTTGCCCCTTCTGCAAGGTTTATGGCTTTAACAGCTACGGCATCCTCTAAAGTATTGAAGGATATTATGACTGAATTGGAAATCAACAGCAGCAATGTCATTACTATTTCAAATTTCACAAGAGATGAATTGGAATTTAATATTGTTAAGATGAACAGGAATTCTAAGCAAGAATATCTTATGCAATATTTACGGGGAAGATTTGAGAAGGATAAAGACCCCACCCTCGTTTTTACTCAGACCGTTAATGGGGATACTGGCTGCTATAAATTAAGCCATGCGATTCAATCAAGAACCGGGCTGCAAACTGGTTTTTATTCAGGGAGTGCACCAAGAGGTGTTGATTCTAACTGGTTCGCAAAATATAAGGATGAGATTCAGACTTCCTTTATGGACGATGAGATTGATGTGTTAGTTGCTACGAAGGCTTTTGGTATGGGGATTGATAAGGGAAATATTAGGCAGACCATTCATTATGGAATACCCAGCTCATTGGAATCATTTTATCAGGAGGCAGGCCGCGCTGGACGTGATAAAAAAAGTTCAAGCTGCATTATTTTATACAGTCCGGATCAATTAAATGAAAAGCAGCTACAGGCAATTTTTGGATTAAACACAAATGTCTCGTTACTTGAACAAGAAAAAAGAAGATTAACTGGAGATTTAAATACATTACTATTTTTTCTGTCCACCAATCTTACGGATATTCAGCAGGAAGTAGAAGAAATTTATGCCTTTCATCAAGAATATTTTACAAGCGGCAGTGAAGTAGTTTTAGTTGATTTTCATAATGATAGAGAACGCGAACGTAAGGAAAAAAGTATCTACCGATTGGCATTATTAGGTATTGTTGGAGATTGGACCATAAATTGGAAGTTTAGGCAAATGGAGGTTGAACTTGCTGATTGGGATGAAAATAAGGTAATCAACCATTTAACAAATCATATTAAAAAATATGATTTTATGTTTACACTCAATCCATATGAAAAACAATCAGAACAATATAAGGACATCATCCATCATTTTCAAAACAGCAATGAACCCTTTCTAAAAAGAATTCTCCTCGTTTTATTAAAATGGTATAACGACAATGTGATTTACTCTAGAAAACGTTCAATGTTACTAATGAAGCAATATGCCGATCAGTTTACAGATAGTCGATCTTTGCAGGAAAAAATTGAGACCTATTTTAAAAGAAATGATGATGTTTATCTTCTTGAAAAGAACGTTGCTCAAAAAGACAGGCTAAAAGATTGGTACAAAATATTTTATGTTCAAGAAGAAGGAAAAGATGACCAGCTACGACCATTAAGTACGTTTAAAAGCTTAAAGATTACAGTCAGCCGGTTTCTGGAAAGTTACAATAATGATATAAGTCTTAATTTAATCAATGGTTTAATCTGTCTTGCTGAAGGTGAATTCGACTCAATTGATGGACGGGATAGAATGGCAGTAGCTATTCGAGAAATCGCAAGATTGGATTATTACTTGAGAGAAGAAATGCTGACTTCTATTTTAGCAACAGCTGATGATTTTTTAACGAATGAACAAAAAATTCAATTAAGTGAAGTGTTAATATCAAATGGTTTTGACATAATAGAGGATTTAAAAGAAATTCATACCAGGCTTGAGGATCAGTATAGTTATGGAAGTATGATAAAAACACTTCATTCTAGTATTAGAGAGCTTTCATATGGAGGTTACCCATGGGAAATGTAGAACAAATCGATCAACTTGAAACCTATATTCAAGATCTAGGTGAAGAAATTACTAAGGTAAAGAAGGCATCTGATTATCTAAAATTAATCGAAGAATATCAAGAGGAAGTGAGAAAAACAACAGATGCTCTTAATCAATCAAATACAACACTTAAACTCATTCAAAAGATAGTTGATAGTAAACTTGAGTTATTTCAAACAACTTCAAGTAATATTGAAGCCAAACAGCAGAATCTTGAGCAGACCTTATTAAGTGCAAACGCAAGTCTTGAAGAGTTGAAGCACCAACTGGGAAATAATGAGAAGGCAATTGTTTCTTGTTTTAAAGAGTTAAATAAATTGGCGAATCAGAATCAAACACAAGTTGTTGGAGAAATTAACCGATTTAAGGAAGAGCAGACATTACTCATAAATGGGAATTCAAAGACTAATTTGATATTTACTGTGATAAATGTGGTGTTCAGTACTATAACAGTGGGAATGTTGGTTTATTTGTTGCTGAATTGATTGTTTTGTCTTTTTTGCTTGCAGTATTTTTCTAAAAAAGCTGTCGATAAAGGAACACCTTTTATCGGCAGCTTTTTTTGGTATACCTAAAAGATGTATTTGGCTCAAGTTACATTTGTCATTGCCATAAGTAAATTGATTCCCGTAATCCAAGCTGGTCTCGCCAAAATAACTCTAAAGCAAGGTAAAATTCATATAGATTGTTGTTTCCTATTAAAAAGTCAAATCACCTGATTAACTACAGAAAAGATTGTCAAGTAGATTCTCCTCATAACTGATTAGTATAGTTAATTCTACTTGACCTTAAAATTTCTGTCTAACTAAGTGTAACCTATCCAATATTGATCTATTAACAATGAACGGGGTATTAAATTCTTTCTTAAAAGATGTCAATCTAGCTAGAAGTGCTGTCATATTAAATTAGGGAAGCCTTCAACTATACTGTTGGGGTTTTTTTATTTTAAAGAGAAAACAAAATATAATTTATTTTGTTTGAAATTAAATTAAATTAAATTATAAATAAATTATTTATTTTATTCAGTGATAAATATCATTTTATCCATGCATTAATGATATACCGACACGTCTAAAATGCATAAAAATACCTGTATTAATAATAATTATAGACGTGTTTTATAACAGATTTCGCAATCAAATCATAAGGATTTTTTATAGAAAAAAGAATATGAATTTTGGAAAGTAACACGGAAAGTTTAAAGGATTATTATTTTCCATTAAACTTTCCATGTTTGTAGTAAATTCAAAACAAGCAAAAATCCAGATATATAAAGGGTTTAACGGTTTTTAAAAAGAAAATTCGGACCCCGCTGGAACAACGCGACTAAATACGTCCTCGCTAACGTTCTTCCAAGTAAGATTTAAACTACTATTTCCTCTAGAGGTAAGGATATCTTTTTTAAGACTTTTATGGCATTTTTTCATTTAGTTTCTATTAGGATGTTTGAATATGAAGTATAACAGAATATATAAATTTTATTTTTTCGTAATATAAGACTATAAAATAATTTATTCTGTTTAAAAGTAATTTATTTTTTTAAATGAATTACACATAGAAATTGTGGGTGAGAATTAGCAAGTGAAATCAAGTAATGAAATATCCTTTAAGGCTACAACGATTATTAGGACATTCTACATTAGAAGTTACTAATCCCGTATTCCAGGTATAAATGAAATGAATCGTACCTCACTAAAAACAACTGCGTTTTGTATCCAACTTTACAGGAGTCTTTCCAACTTATGATTAGGTCAACAATTGATGGAAAATGAAGGATTGTATGAAAATATGTTGAAATTATTCATTAGGGAAATTTTCCAATCGAATCTTAAAATAAATAGCACGAGATTCATTGAACTTATCAAAGGAGATGGAGATCTTGAAAAGAGTCGCTTTAATCAGTTGTACAAAGAGCAAGCATTCGTATCCTTGTGAAGCACAGGAAATGTACATGACGTCCACCTTATTTCAAAAGGCTAGAACATACATAGAAAGTCAGAATTACGATGAGTGGTTTATCCTATCGGCCAAACATGGTCTATTAGATAAGTCAGAAATTATAGAGCCCTATGATGTATCGCTGTTGACTATGAAAGTGTCAGAACGTAAAGAGTGGTCCAATCGTGTTTACAATCAACTTAAAGAAATGAAAGATTGCGAGTTTGATTTTTATGCGGGCTCGAAATACAGGGAATTTGTTATTCCGATTTTAGAAAAAGACGGATTTATTTGTCATTCGCCTATGCAGGGGTTGAAAATAGGCGAGCAACTACAATTCTATTCAGATGCTTTAGGGGAAGGTGTAAAAAGTGGAAGCAGAATTAGTTACTAAATTAGATGAAGTTATTGAAAACGTTAAGCAGTTTAACAAGGACTTGGCGGCAGGAGAAGACGTTATTTCGCAATTAACGATGTTTAAACATTGGTACTACCTTGAAGAGTTGGATTTGTTCGGTCCGTCAAAATACGTTGGTTATAAAAACATGAATACATCAAGGTACGACCGAGGAAAAGGGAAAACGGGTGTAGACACTGAGGCTGTTTTAAAGCAGTGGTTTCGAAAATTAGAGAATGGTAGTGAGGAAGAACAAAAATTGATGGTAAAGTTAATGAATCTAGTTGAAGGTTATCACAAACGTGTTAGAAGTAATGCATTTGTTCATGTGTTAAAGTAAAAATTTGGTAGGGGATAAGAAATGACAAGGGCATCAAATCTCAAAACCTTTATTCGTGATGGGCAAGAGTGTATCATGTGTAAAGTGCGAAAAAAACTGATTGTGCTCACCCCAGAAGAGGAGGTAAGACAATCGACTATCGAGTTTCTAACAAGCCAAATGAATGTACCTTTAGACAAAATTGAAATAGAAGTTCCCATGTCTTATTTTAAGAAAGGGGCAAAAGGAAGAGCAGATATCATTGTCAGTGGAATAGATGAGGATGGGTATTTGGTTGCGGTCCTTATTGTGGAGTGTAAAGCACCTACCATTCCCTTAACGGACGATGTGTTTGAACAAGCCGTTTCTTATGACAATATAGTGTTGGCTGATACAATTTTACTTACAAATGGGAATAAAAAAGAATTTGAACATTGGGTTGAATCAGAAAAGAGGTATTGTCCTCTCACTGATACGCCTACTTACTTGGAATTAATAGATAAAAAGAAGTTAAAATATGATCTAGTACCAAAAGAACCTTGGAAAAGACCGGATTTTAAGAAGATTCGTTCCAAGATGGTAATTGATGAATTTTTACATAACGGATGGCTTGGTGAAGACACGGAGATGGAACTGCAGCCGTTTATCGTTAACCTAGGGGGCTTTTTTCAAGATGATCAAGTAAGACTATCGCCTTGTGATCTTTCTGGAGTAAACATTGTTGAAGATGGCGGAATAAGGTTTACATCTTTTGGAAATGCGGCAGGCGGAAGTTGGCATGGATATTATCGCTTCTTTGTCTTACAAGATGAACAAGGGAACCATCAAGTAATAAGTATTGGGACTTTTGCACAAATGAAAGCAACCAATCACCCCAAGTTTGGGAATTCAAAAGGTTATACCATTTTAGTTGTTGCGATTGACGACTATGATAGTAGCCACAATTCATTACAGTTAAACTTAGATAAGAATCTGATTGTTCATGGAAATGAGTATACAATTACTCATGATGGCCGTTTAACAGTTGGAAACAAAGGTGCAGTTAAGCGAGAAGATGTTGTGAATTTTTTGAGAGAGATGGCACCAGACTTAGTTCAAGATGATAGAATTGTATTGGGGAAATTTGACAACTCCAAAGAGATTACAATTAAACAAGCAAATACAAAACAGTTCTTAGGGAGACTTATTAAATACGCGCTAATCCGTGATAAATATAGAAAATTGTGTATGAAAAAATAACCTTCATGTTTTTCACTTTGCAGATGCTGAAAGGCTGTGACATTTAATGGCAACTTTTTTAGGGAAGAACGAATTGGTCTTCTGTCAAGAAAGTGGACAATAAAATTTGAGACACTATTAAACAAATCCACTACCTCGCTTCGTTTGGTCCGGTGTTAGAAATAGTCAATCGAAAAGCATGATTGACTATTTCTAACACCAAAAGGGTAAATTATGAGATATTTTCCACTTCATTTTGTTGGTGAATTCTCTCAAATTGATTCGGTGATTGGTTTCCTAAGGTCGACCTGTAAATTAGCTCTTTCTTGATAGTTGCGTGAAACGATTCTATACAAGCATTATCATACGGGTCGCCTTTTTTACTCATACTGATTTGAAATTTTTTCTCTCTCAAAATACCAACATAATCATGCGAACAGTACTGAGAACCACGATCCGAGTGATGAATTAATCCTTCTCCAGGCTACCTTGTAACAATCGCCATATTTAACGCTTGAATGGATAACTCTTTCTTCATATGGGAAGCCATATTCCACCCTACAATTTTTCTAGAAAATAAATCCATGACAGATGATAAATAAACCCATCCTTCAAGTGTCCAAATATACGTAATATCAGTTACCCAGACTTGATGAGGCTCCTCAACATTGAATTGGCGATCTAAAAGGTTAGGATAAATATATAAGTCATGATTGGAATCAGTAGTAACCACAAACTTTTCTGTTGGTATAGCTTTTAATTCCATTTCTCTCATCATTCGAGCTACTGTTTTTAGGGAAATGATATATCCCCAGTCAAGAAGATCAGAATGCACCCTAGGACTACCGTATGTTCCAAAACTTTCATGATAGGACTTACTAATCTTCTGCTGGAGCTCTAAACGATAGGCATCCTTCTCAGAAAGAGGACTGTTCAGATTTTTGATCCATTTATAGTAGCCACTTGATGATACTTTAAGAACTTTGCCCATCTTCGCCACAGCCTGTTCATCAGAGTGGGCTTGAATAAATCTATAAATCACGCTTGGTTTTTCGTGAAGATGTGCATGGCCTTTTTTAGAATTTCATTTTCCGCCTGTAGATCACGTATTTGTTTTTGCATAGCTCTTAGCTCAGCATCTGGTGTAGAAAATGTTTGTACAGCTTTTATTTCAGGCTGCTGTCCGTATTTTTTTACCCAACCATGTAAAGTGTTTTCGTTAACGCCTACCTCCCTAGCTACTTGAGCCACTGGCTTGTTATTCTCAACGATATACTTTACCGTTTCTTTCTTAAATGTTTCGTCGTACCGTTTACCTTTAGCCATTTAGACACACCTCGTCATAGTTTCTATTTTTATTATAACAATCTGTGTCTACATTTTAGTCTAGCATCAGATTCTTGTAACTTCTCTAATAAATCTAAGTCTAGTCCGTTTCTCTTCTTAATTTCTCTATATAATGCTGATCGACTAACTTTTGTGATTTCTTCAATTTCTTTTACGGTTTTACCACCTTGTACGTAGAGTTCTAATGCATGATTCATACCAGGATGCTTCTCAGTGTATTTTTTTGTTCGTCCGCGATACTTCCCCTTTTGTTTCGCGATTTCGACACCTTCTTTTTGACGCATTTTTGATAAATCGCGCTCTAACTGACTTACTCCAGCCATAACCGTTAGCAAGAACTGGTTATAGGGATTATCATTCGTTGTATTGAGCCAGGTGTCTTTTAGCGACTTTAAAAACGCGCCTTTACCTTTGATAAGATCCACTAGATCAAATAAGTCTCTACTACTTCGGCTAATTCGAGTTAAATCAGTAACGATTACCACATCATCTTGCTTTAATTCATCAAGCATCTTCTGAAGCTCCGGGCGGTCTATCGTTGCTCCACTTACTTTATCTTCGTAAATAATTTCGCATCCATCATCCTTTAATTGTTTAAGTTGACGATCTAAATTTTGATCTACTGTGCTGACACGTGCATATCCTTTTTTCACTTTAACGCCTCCCAAGTTTGAGGTTATTAATTTAATAATACCACTTAATTTTGGAATATGTAATTGGGACGATCTAAAGTATCGAAAATACTGATCTTGTTTTTTGTTCCAATAGAGTCTACCCTATTGAGATAATCATATGGGACAAAGATGAACAATAGGCGGCTATTGCGCACTAAGACCATCTTACTGAAATGGATATTTTATTCCAAAAAGTCCTCTGATTTGATAAAATTAACCTAAAGTTTGTGAATTTTTTCACTTAAAGTAACGAGCAGGTTACTTTAAGAAGACCGATAGGGATTTTATGGTAAAATGGAGTATAATGTAATGAATTTGAAAGAAGGGATTTTTTAATGAATTGTTTGAAAAAGATCTTCATAGGTGGATTATTTGTATTCTTTTTACTCACTGGTTGTTCTATAGGTAATGAAACTACACAAAAAGAGATAAACATAATTAATAATAATGAGGTTTGGATAGAGAATGTGCCAAACGAAATACATATTGAGTTAGTGGATGAGATTAATCTGTTTAAAAGGATAGATAATAAAAAAGAAATCCAAGATATTATAGAAATTATTAATACTGCAATGGATTTGGATAATAAAGGATTAAAATTTTTTGACGAAAAGAATGATGAGAAACCAAAATATATTGGCATCATAAGAGGTTTTGATGAAGAAATAGAATTGTATCAAATGGATCACAAAGAGGTAATTTATATGGTTTCCGCAAAAGGTGTTAAGTCAATTGTAGCAAATAATTTTTATGTATTAGAATACATTCCTGAACCAATACCACCTGGAAAAAAACCATCTTTAGACGAGATAGTACCTATTCCTCCTGGTGGTGAGTTAGAGAATGATGATATTAAAAAACTGAATCCCTAAATACAATGAACAACCTTTGTACACTAAATATTTCATTGTGCTAACGGGAGCGATAGCGAAACGAAGCTGTCGCTTCTTTAACTATTGAAGCATTTAGTTAAGAAGGGATACCGAGAAATATAGAAAAGAGGTGTTATTTAATGGAGGCAGATGAAGCTGTAAAAATAATTAATAATCTTGATGAAAAGCCTGGAGGAACATTACGATTTTATGGAGAGTGGTTCGGGAGACCTTATGATAATTACCATAAAATTTTGGAATGTAGTTTCAATGATGGCATATTGATAATCAAATTTGATGCTGGTGAACTAATAAAGATATGGAATCCAAATAAAATAATTTTTAATCATAAAGAATTGACAATTAAAGAATCAATTTGTGTTGAATTTATTAGATATTATTACGGGAAGCCACAGACAAGTGAAAATTTGATAATAGATAGATATTCTAACGGAGAAATATCCAATACATCAATTAAGGTTGGAAAAGTCAATGATAAAATTATAAATCGAAGTTATCCAGCGGTTGAATTATTGTAATATTAAGCCACAAAGGAGATTGTTAAATTAGAGCAGTCGGTTTTTTCACTAAACCAGCTAATAGTTTGTCAATAATTTTCAATTAAAAATTTAAATCAAAGATGATACACTAAAAAAGCGCATGACAAATAACCTTCCGTTATATACCTTCTGGAAGGTTTTGTTTTATTTAGTTGGATATAGTCATGAAGCTATATCTTGGAAAGTTGCTTTGTTTTTTAATAAGGTGAAAATCCAATGTAAGAGCTTATTTACACAAGCGATGACAGCGACCTTAAAAGGCTTTCCTTCTTCGCGTTTCTTATCATAAAACTCCCGCATTCTTTTGTTTCTAGGGAGTATTTCATCTGTGGTTTTCTTCTTTCGACAATCACGAATGGCACAACGAACTGCCATATATAAGGCATGGCGAAGTCTACTTGATCCTCTTTTAGTAATGCGGTTTTGGGTAGCTCTAAATTTACCAGATTCAAATACACTAGGATCAACACCAGCGAAGGCTACAAGCTTTTTAGGATGGTTAAATCGATCTATCTCACCGATTTCAGAAATAATCGTGGCGGCGATTTTTTCTCCAATACCGGGGATGGATTTGATAATATTATATTCTTCGATTTCTTTTGCGAGAGCGTCTATCTCTGACTCTAATCTTGATAGATGCTCTTTGTATTGAAGAATAATGTTAATGTACATACCTAAGCTTAATATATGACTCTGGTAGACTGTCTTTTTAAAAGGATTACGAGCTGCAGCCTTTTAAGTTCTAGAGCTTTTTCATTTGCCCATCTGAATGAGCGACTTTTACATAATTCCTTGATCTTATTCGAGATTGTTTCGTCACTAGCTTTTAATATGTCTTCAGATGACGGAAACTCTTGTAACATTAAAAGTGATACCACAGAATACAGATCGCCAAAAACCCCTCGATATTCAGGAAATACCTGATCAAGTATAGCCTGAAATTGCAGCTTAGTTTGAATCAAAACGCCTGTAATATTTTCGTGTTGACTTGTAAGATTACGAAGGTTTAATAACTGAATTCCTCGCTTTTTAAATGGCTCTAATTCCTTTTTAAATTACAATATTAGTCGGTATCCCCTAAAGGCTTCTTGTAATGTCATAGGTTCGCTTGTTAAACGGGGTCGTTGTCCCAACCAGCCTGAAACATGTTTATACAAGTAGGGGGTGAACAGTTTAGCTAACGGGATCAAGTCCCACGGGGGCGACGTTCTACCCCGACTACCGTTATAATAAGACCATATAGAAAAAGGTCAACCAGAAAAATCTGGCTAACCTTATATTACGAACGGGGGCTTTAATTCAATATCTAAAAATATCAATAAGCCGAAAGTATGTAAGTTTTTATTCATTTCTTGTATATTTTCGGCTTTTACATTTTAAAAATATAATGCCATAAACAGTACTTTTTGATTGCCGAATACAGCTATTATAATTGAATCATTTATTTTCGTTAATTGTAAGCAAGGTCAAAACTTTACCAAAGTCAGGATTATAAATTGATTGTTCATAAACTGTTAAATCTTTATCAATATCATTTAACCAAGAACTTTGAGGTACAATTCCTTCTCTTATTTCTTCTTTCGTACTAGGATTTGAAAAAAAGCTGGAGGCTTTACTTTGTTGGTCTACAAATTCTGATTTTAATGAATATTTTCCTTGAAAGGTTTTAATGATCCTATAATTTTCAGACTGTAAAACAGCGTACTTTCCATTAGAGAGCTTAACCAAATGATTTAACAAAGTAAAAAGAGAAATATGATATTTTTGCTCAGCTAATGATTTCAGATTTTCTAAAGAGGTATCAACCTTAATAAAATCATTCGAAATTTCGTTAAAGGGCATTAGAAGATTAGCTGCAAAATTCTGTGCTTCCATATCCTCAATTTCTTCTGTTAATAAAGTGGAGTGTCCTATCCGGTTGTCATTCTGTTTATCAGCTTCGTTATATTTTCTACTAATATAACTTGATTTAATATGCCAAGGGATTACAAAATGCCCTAATAACGTGGCTAAAGTAAATTTTTTGCGAGACGGATAAATATTTTTTCTATTATCTAAAAGAATGATAGGATGGTTACCTTGGATTAAAATACCCTCTCCTTCGTCAAGTTCCTGTTCAATTACTTTAATCTTGAGTTCTTTGGTTAAAGACTCTAAGTCAATTGGCAAATCACATCCGTATTTGTTCAAGAGTGAATTTGCATAGTCAGATGGATCATCATATTCCATTTTTGTATTAATATTTCTTTCTGTAGCTAGGAATGTTGCAAACTCCAATAAGTTCTCTTTTTTTGAGGTAGGAATTGATTGAATAAGTTTTAATAAAATTTTCTCGAAATAATCGAAATGTTGATCACTGGATGTTGATGAAATTCCATTCATCAAATAATCAGTGGAAACATCCAAGGCTACTGAAAGCTTTCTTAAGGCTTCAAAAGAGGGGCTTCTTACACCTGATTCATATTGACTTATTGCAGGTGGTTGAAGACCTGCTTTTTTAGCCAGATCTGATTGTGTCATCTTTAATTCTTTTCTTCTACTTTTAATTCTGGTTTGAATTAAGTTGTCCATAACTGCCCCTTCTTGTCATATCGTTATAATAATAATAACATAATAGGAAAATAATTGACAATGAAATTAACAAATGTTATTATTAATTTATCGAAGTGTTATTATTAAATGTAAAAAAATGCCTTGCCTGGACCGCAAGGTATTTTTAAAAAACAATGATAGTGTTCCTGTACAACTTAATAACTATTTTACACAAAAGGATTTCATAAATCAACACTTCGATTAGGGACACTGTCATTGAATAATGACAGGAGAGTGAGATTTTTATGGAAAATCAAACAGAGCAAACTGAGGTAATTGATTTGGAGGAATACGCTAAACAAAGAAAAAATCCTCCAAAAGAAGGTGTTGTTTATAGGTTTCGTGTAGGAAAAGTATTTGGTGAGTCAAATATTGCATTGGTAACAGGTAGTGAAATTTTAGAAAAAGTTGGCCTTAACCCAAATCAAAACAAGTTATATCAAAAACTCCACGGTGGATCAAGAGAACCAATTGGTATAAATGAAACTGTGGATTTGTCAAAGCCTGGAATCGAAAGATTCGAAACAATTCCTCTTGATGCGACGGAGGGATAAGAATGAGAAGAGAATTTTCTTTACCAGAAGAAGACATTGAATTTCTTAATTCCAGTGAATGGGAATGGGAAACCATTGTAGATGGTAATAATAGATGGTTATTAATCAATAATTTTCCTGTTCCTAATGGATACAACCAAACTAAAGTGACAGCTGCCATTCAGATATTAAGTGGTTATCCAACAAGCCAATTAGATATGGTTTATTTTTACCCAGCATTACATCGAAAGGATAACATTTCCATAGGACAAGCTAATGTATCTCAAAATATTTGTGGGGTCATATACCAACGATGGTCGAGACATTATCAATGGAAGCCAGGTTTACACAGTCTTACAACTCACATTTTAGTCATTGAAGAGTGGTTACAAAGAGAATTTGACAAAAACCCATTGAGGGTGGGTTGATTTATGAAACAATTTAAATTAAGGATGACGAGTCCCCAACAAGGGGCTCTATTCCATCATTTATATCCAGGTGACGGGAAAGAAGCAGTGGCATTGGCTCTATGTGGGGTTGGGTTTTATCAACATGGAAACAGTGTTGAACGAGTTATTTCAATCCATGAAATTTACCCAGTACCTTTCGAAAAATGTAAGGTTCGTACTCCACATAAAGTGACATGGTCTTGTGAAGATCTACCAGATTTAATCCAAAGAGCAGAGAAAAAATCTTTTGTAATTTTAAAAATTCATAGCCATCCGACTGGTCTTAAAGAGTTTTCAGAATTGGATGATATATCTGATGAACAATTATTTCCTAGAATAGGTGAATGGCTAGATACTGATTTTCCAGGACTAAGTGCAGTTATGCTACCAGATGGTCAAATATTTGCAAGAGCATTTGATTCAAATGGGGACCATTTACCTGTTCAATCTGTAATGGTGGTTGGGTCTGATATTCTATTTTGGGAACACCCTTCATTTATAGATAAAAAGGTTAAAACAGTAGAGAACGATTTGAATCTACGAACTCTACAGGCATTTGGAGAAGGAACAACTAAGATGTTAAGTAAGCTTACTATTGGAGTTGTTGGAGTATCTGGAACAGGAAGCCCAGTTGTAGAACAGCTTTACCGCTTAGGTGTCGGTAAACTTGTTCTAGTTGATGATGATGTGGTTAAAGAACACAATTTGGGAAGAATCTATAATTCAACCCTATCTGATGCTCAACACAGAAAGAAGAAGGTAGATGTTTTAGGAGATGCGATTGAAAAGTCAGGACTACCTACCATTGTTTTGAAATGTCCATTCAGTTTAAATGATAAGAATGTCATACGAAGACTCGCTCAATGTGATGTATTATTCGGCTGTATGGATTCAATAGAAGGAAGGGACCTTTTGAATAAAATTAGCACTTTTTATTCCATTCCTTATTTTGATATTGGAGTACAACTGGATGCAGACGGCAAAGGTGGTATAAATCGGATAAGTGGGATAGTTCATTATTTAAAACCAGGTGGGTCTTCACTATTGTCTCGTGGTGTTTATAGCTCTGAAGAGTTACGAGATGAAGTTTTAAAAAGAACAAATCCTAAACAATATGAACAAAACGTCAAGGAAGGATATATAAAAGGAATTAGGGAAGACCGTCCAGCCGTAATTAGTGTAAACACTTTAATGGCATCATTTTCTGTCAATGAACTACTTTGTAGAATACATGATATTCGCCTTGATTCCAATGAAGATATTGATTGTGTCAGAATGAGCTTAACTAATAACTATTTGGGATATGAAAAGGAAGATTCTGAGAATTGTCCTGTCTTAACAAGGTATACGGGTCGTGGAGATATGGAGCCTTTGTTGAATACAATCTTTTATGAATAGAGGTGGTCACTTGAAATTACTTAAAACAATTTTTCGAAGTCTCTTTTCTTTTTTTAATAAAAATAAATACAGTGTTGTGGTCTATGATGAACTGCCTACGTTCTTAGATAAAAAGGTGCTTTATCTTATCGGTGAAAAGGATGATCCTTGGCTTGCGGCTCTAAAGTGTCCTTGCGGTTGTGATGATGTAATTCAACTCAGTTTGATTAAACACGATACGCCATCTTGGAAAGTTGAAAGAAGTACGCAAGGGACAACACTTAGTCCATCTATTTGGAGAACGAAGGGATGTAAAAGTCATTTCTTTTTTAGAGATAATAGGATAAAGTGGTGTGATTAGAAATACTATATTTATTGTGAAAAAATAAGAGGGCAGCAATGCTCTTTTTATTGATGGATCAGTACCAAAAAAATGTAAAACCAGCATACAACTTATTGTTACACCGTTCCAAAAAAGGAACGGTGTTTTGCGTATTTTATTCGTATCTCAGTAAAAGTCTTTTTTGTCTCTGAACAGAAATTAAACAAGGAAAACAGACCTAGGAAACCAGGTCTGTTTTTTTAGGGAAAATGTCGGTCTGGAGATTGACATTTTTATAATTGGAATTTCCAGTTAGATGACTGTGGTAGTTAATGAACAATATCACTCTATTGCTCATCAATAATATATTTATTTGATTCATTCATTAAATCCCAATAGGGTATAATCTATGGGGAAAATTGCGATTCTAACCGAATTTTCTCTCCAATAACTTCTCAACATCTTTCAAGCTACCTATACCAATTCCATTAATCTTAAGAATATCTTCTTCTGTTAATGTGGCCAAATGATAAAATGTTGTTATCCCGGCACGTTCTAAAGCTGTCTTCGTAGCATTTTTTAGTTCTTTTGATACTCGAATTTCAGAGCCTTCATTAAATACCGTCTGTTTTCTCACCTTAAGTTTCTTTTCCGTGCTCCTTTCATTAATACTTGTAGCAGCACTATTAAGGATATTAGTTAATAGAATGCTGTGTTTTAAATCAATATATGGTGGTAATTTTCGGATTTTTTTCCCTTTACTTATTTGATATGCAATACGTTTTGCGTCACCTGCTTCAAATTTAAGTTCGTATTTCAATAAGTAAGTTTCCACCTCTATAATTGGTATATCAATCCAACTTGGTAATAATTCAGATAACAATTCGATAAAATTAGTTCTTCGCATCAATACCCCTCCTTTTAGAGGATTATATCAATGAAAGAAAAACTGATAAAATCCGTTATAATGCCATTTTCAGCCGAATATAGCCAATATTGATATTCATCGTTTTATATAATTACGATTTTATATATAAATATTCTTTTAGGAATATTTTTTTCTATTAGATAATAATAAGACTGTTTTTTTGAGATACAATTAGTGTTAAAGTTACATACTATTAATAACTAATGTAACAAATTTCCCATTATGTTACATTGGTAAAATATCAATAAATCTAGCAGAAACTCCTTAAGTATAAGGGGATTTTTTATTTCATGACTTCGGAAGGAATTACGATGTAACATGTTGAATTAAAAGTTACATTCAATTTAACGTTTTGAAGCGAAGTTAAGATGATGGAACCGGTAAAAAACTTAGCAAGATTTAAAGAATTAAAAATCGCAAGGAAGGTGTTTTTTTATAATTACTGATAATGCATTCCCAACGAAGATCCATGAGGTGGACTGCAGTTATGTATCAGCTCATAACTTTCAAACAAATGTTATCGATAACAAAGGAAAGAACGGGCATTATTCCTGGGTTTCTCATTGGGATGGTAGAGGCGCAGAAGTAGCAATATGTCAAAAGTGTATGAATTAAGGAGGGGTTATTGTGACAACAAGAGAAGGACAACATAGTGTAGAACCAATCCGTGAGCCCAATCAAATTCGGGCAATGAAGGAGTATTTATTGCATAAGTCGTACCGCGATTACTTCCTATTTAATTTTGGAATTAATTCAGGGCTTCGGATCAGTGACATCTTACCGCTTAGAGTCATGGATGTGAAATATACCGACATACTTCGGATACGTGAAAAGAAGACTAGGAACTTTCGAAAAGTAAAAATGACAGTTGCATTAAAGAATGAGATAGAAAAATATACTCGGAGCTTAGCTGATTCCGATTATTTGTTTGTGTCACGGAAAGGAGAAGGACCATTAACGAGAGTAAGTGCTTGGCGCGTGATTAATGAAGCTGCTGCCGCAGTTGGAGTACCTGGTCCGATCGGGACACATACATTAAGGAAGACGTTTGGATATCATTTTTATCAACGAACGAAAGATGTAGCGATGTTGCAGCAGATTTTTGGTCATTCAGCGCCGTCAATTACATTGCGGTATATAGGGATTAATGATGATATGATGGAACGGGCATTGAAGGATTTTGCGTTATAGAAATCCAGTAAAAATAGGTAGGTGGGCGATTTTCATGGGTAAGTTTATTGGAAGAGATTCAATTCTAGATCAACTAGAGAAATTAGCTCATGTCTCTGGAAATGAGCTAAAAGGGTTAACAGCTGAAATTGAAGTAGGTGATTTACTAACTAAATTTCTTCCAGATGATACATATATAATAACTCATCCTATAATTGGCAAATATGAGCCTGACTTTTTAGTAATTTCTCCAAGATATGGATTTAGACTTATTGAAGTGAAAAATTGGTCTTTTAAATATATAAATTCTCTTCAATCAAATGGCTCAATACAGATATTTGATCGTACAACCAATCCATTATCTCAGGTGAGAAAACAATTAGATGATTTAAAAGGATATCTTCTTTCCAATTATAAGAGTTTAGGAGATCCACACAAATTGATTGGATGTGTTGTTATTCATTACGGGTTTACGAGTGAGAGTATAGAATCCTCTACAAGTACTTGGACAGAAAGTAATATGGATGATTTTTTCAAATATCATCTATTCAGGGACCAACTCACATCTCAATTGGATCAAAGATTATCTCTAGCAACAAAATTCAATACAAAAGGTATATCATTGAATATAATAGAGGAATTTGTTAGGCACGTCAGAATCTCTAAAAATATAATTTCGGAAAATGAATTAGAGTTAGTCGAGCGAACGAATGAGGTAAATAAAGCTGCTAATGAGGTAAAAGAATTAGCTGAACAGACAAAGCAAATGCTTGAGCATCAAAAGCGATTGTATACAGCTAAGCAAGAAATTAAAACAGATTCAAATAAGAAAAATTTTAATCTTTGGCCATTAGTAGGATCAATTGTAGTTATTGTTGGCATTTTATTATTTTACTGGAACAATCAAGTAAAAACACCATTAGATTTGCCTAATACTAATGCTCCGGTTATTGAAAATAGCAATGATACAGTTAGACTATATGGAGAAGTTATTGACTTTAGTTATGATAAGAATAGTGGTACTAAATTTCTAGTTCTATCTGACGGTAAAGACACGATCAACGCTATAATCTTTAAAGATATTAAAGTACCTTTCATTAATAAGGGGGACAGCTTTCTATTCGAAGGTAAACTCCAACAATATAAAGGGGAACTTGAACTAAATATATCAAAAGTTGAAACTTATTAAGAGTTTGATTAGAAGGTATTAGAAGAGAGATATTGTAAATACTTATTTCCAGGCGTAATAATATGAAGAATTTCCGGTATTACTTTATTACTAAAAGAGGTATTTTTATCCTGTTGAATATTTTTGAATCGCTGTGATTAAACATAAATAATGTAAGGTGGAAAAGGCTATGGAATTCTCTGCTAACATATCTGAATTTAATGTGGGCTCTCTGAGTACTGTTATCACTTGGAATATGATAAAATTTAGTCCTGAACAAAAAAAGAGATATAAGATACAGCAGCAAATAGATGACTTTTATTTTACTTGTTATTTGGAAGTTAAAGATTCTATAAAGGAAAATATTATACTTAATAATCAAGATTTTTCTTTATACGATTCGGAACTAAAAATTTCATATAGAAATGGTTATTTTGAGGTAGTATTCAACAAGGATAAAATTGAAAAGGTGAAGAACAAACCTGGGAACAGGTTTTATAATTATAGTTTTAGTAAAGAACTAGACGGTTTTGTATTAATTATACAAATAAGAGTAAAATTTCGAGAATCAGGTAAAGGATTTACAAGTCAGGAATTAAATGTTTTAAAAAAAGAAAGAAGAAAAAAGATTAATAATAGTAAATATATAAAAAATCCATACCCTGTTAAAGTTTTCAGAGGGGGAGCATGTTCACCTAAATAAAAATTTTTTCTCTAAATAAATGTATTGCTGTTTAAAAACTTGATAAGCAAAAACCTATACATAACTTTAGGCAATAATATTATTTTTATCACAATAATTGAGGGTACATGTTTATTGCAAAATAAAAGTACAGAGGTTTGCGGGGAATTTGTGCAGAACATAACTGCATAAAAAATAGGCTTGCCAGCCCCTAAAATATCCCATACTGTATTGATTGAGAGATCATAACAGTGGGGGGACATGAAAGGATGCTAGCAATGCCTAAAGTAGATTATATCAAACATTTAAGAGAAGAAGAAGACTTGTCAATAAATGAAATTGCAAGAAAAACTGGTTGTAATTGGAGGACGGTTAAGAAATACGCTGACGGAGAAAATTTTGAAGAAACCCTCAAGTTCACTAAAAGAGGAATGATGTACGAAGAAGGGTTCGGGCAAATTGTTGACGATTGGCTTGAGGAGGACATGAAACTCAAGAGAAAAGAACGGAGAACCAATAAGAAAATCTTCGAAGATATTAGAGATGATCATGATTTTGGAGGATCCTATAGGACCGTATGCGAGTACATCCAGCACCGAAATCCCCAACTCAAGGCAGCTAAGGTTGAAAGACATGAGCGTTTAGAACACCCTCCGGGTGAAGCACAAGTGGACTTTGGAAACATGACTGTTGTAAAGGACGGAGCCTATAAAGATATCAAAGGCTTAATCCTGAGCTTTCCACACAGTAATGCTGGATTTGGATACCCTCTTCCGGGAGAAAATACCGAGTGTTTCCTAGAAGGGTTGAAGCAGTTGTTTCATCAGGCTGGAGGGGTCCCAACCTATTTACGCATTGATAACCTGGCTGCAGCAGTAATTTCAATTGGCAAAGGAGACAAACGGACCTACACTGACGCATTTCTAAGATTCAAATGCCATTACGGTTTTGAAGTGCAGCCATGCAATCCGGCAAGTGGGCATGAGAAAGGAAATGTGGAAAAAAAGGTAGGTTATACAAGGAATAACCTGTTTACAACAGCACTAATTATGGAGAGTTTTCCACAATTAGCGGACTGGATGAAGGATGAGATGGAAAAGGATCGGCAACGTCTCCACTATGATAAGAATGTGTTAATTGATGAGCTTTGGCAAGAGGATAAAAAGCACTTGAAAGCCTTGCCTTTAACCGATCTTCCGATTTATTCAGTAAAATCCGCAAAGGTTAAAAAATATGGGGAAATTGAAGTTGACGGTGATAAATTTGTTATCCACAAAGCGAGAATGAAACAAGCATTAGTCCTCAAAATGGAATGGGATCGATTCACCTGTTTTACGAGCGATGGGGAAATTGTTTACCAAGAAGACCGCCCATATATGAATACGACAAGAGCGATTCCGTGGAATGATATTTTAATAGATTGGGAGAAGAAGCCACGGTCTGTCAGGTATTCACGGTTCTTTAATTATTTACCGGAAAGGGTTCAAGCGTATCTGACGATACACCCGGGGGAAACCCGATCACGGGTTAAGGGCATAAAAAAATTATTGGAGAAGCATACACTAGATGATATCCACTCGTCTTTGGAAACAGAAGACCGGCTTGAAAGAGAACCACATGAACTGGGGTATATCCTAGAAGCTAAGGAAACTACTTATCCAGAAACATTAACCGAAGTACACACGCCTGAGATTCTGCTTAACTACGAAACAGATTTGCACACTTATGATAAAAGGCTTTGTCCTTCCTTGGAAGGATGTGTTTCCTGATGACCGATTTAAAGGCCATTTGTAAAACACTCCACCTTGCCCATATTATCGAGGAATTTGAGGAAGTACCTTTTGAAAGCAAAGAACAATTTTTGCGTGATGTTCTATCGATTGAAGTCAATTCCAGGCAAACCACCAAAATCGCTAGACTGATAAAAAAGGCTAAATTTAGGGAGCTTAAATGGCTTAGGGATTATGAATGGTCAGATCAGTTGCACTTACCAGCGACCACCTCGAAAGAGGGAATCTGTGACCTTAGCTTTATAAAGGAAAAACAGAATCTACTACTTATGGGGACGCCAGGCACAGGAAAAACGCATTTAGGAACAGCTTTAGGGGTAAAGGCATGTGAACTGGGATTTGAGGTCCGTTTCTTTAGGGTGGCTGATTTGGTGGGACAATTAGAAGAAGCGATGAAAGAAGGCACCTTACAGAGATTAAAACGGCAGATTGAGAAGTGCGATTTGCTTATACTGGATGAATTGGGATACGTCCCTTTTCAAAAGCAAGGGTCGGAATTATTGTTTCACATTATTGCAGACTGTTACGAGCACAAGAGTGTGATTGTAACCTCCAATTTGGAATTTGGCCAGTGGAATCGGGTTTTTGGGGATAACCGTCTGACTTCTGCCCTTGTGGACAGATTGGTGCACCACGCACATGTCATAGCGTTCACAGGGGAAAGCTACCGATTGAAAAATGCCCTTTCCACCGTCAAAATAGATTCTGGGATTTAATGTAAAAATCAAGCTGCAAGCCTATGTAAATTTCGCTGCATTTTTCTGCACTTTTTGCTTGCAAAAAACAGGTACACTTTAATGAAGAAAAATAAATGTAAAAAAATATCCTTTATTTTATAAATGGGGTCCTACCAACAAAATGCGGTTATCTTAACTTTGATGTGAGAACTATTGGAGTATCAATGTTC
>NZ_ANOK01000009.1 GCF_000331575.1 Calidifontibacillus oryziterrae | reverse complement strand
CTTCTCAAAAGCAAAAATGTTACGATGTCGCTTATCTCCAGCGTCAAAATCTATCATATCATTTAGTTTCGTGGAAGTCAACAACTTTTAATAAGTTTTCTTTTCGCTACCTTTTGGCGGCGACAGTTATGATGTTACCACGAAATTTCGTGGAAGTCACCGAGTTTCCTATGTCCAGTTTAAAACAGCGACCTTTACAATATATCACTTTGTTTCATTAGTGTCAACAAAAAAGTGTGATTTATCTATTTTGCACCTTATTTAATAAAACATATTTAAAGGGCAATCTCTTAGGAATCGTGATTAGTATTTCCACCAAATCGTACACTTATTATAATTCCTAAGAAAATACGCCCCATTTAACTAATAATTTAATTAAGTTGTCTTGATAAAATACAAAGCTTCTATCAGATTTCTTTCAAATTTCTTTTCTTCAATCTTTGATTCACCGTAAATAATAACACCTGGATAAAACTTTTTTAATCCCGATGTCGCATTAACGGGAATAACAATACATCACGAATTGATGGCGAATTTGTTAATAGCATGACCAACCTATCTACACCTATTCCCAGCCCTCCTGTAGGAGGCATTCCATACTCTAATGCTTCAACAAAGTCTTCATCCATCATATGAGCTTCATCATTACCTTGAGCTCTTTCCTTCAGTTGAGCTTCAAATCTTTCTCTTTGATCAATCGGATCATTAAGTTCTGTGAAGGCATTCGCGTGTTCACGTGCAACAATAAACAATTCAAAGCGGTCTGTAAATCTCTCATCTTCTGCATTTTTCTTTGCAAGTGGAGAAATTTCGACAGGATGACCGTAAATAAATGTTGGTTGAATTAACTTTTCCTCAACCTTTTGTTCAAAAAACTCATTAACAATATGACCAAAAGACATAGTATCATTGATTTCAATATTATGCTCTTTCGCTAATGCACGCGCCTCATCATTTGTCATTGACTTCCAAAAATCAACGCCAACATATTGCTTAATAGCATCTACCATATGTAAACGAGTCCATCCTGGACTAAGATCAACCTCATACTCTCCATATTGAACTTTAGTTGTTCCTAACGTGTCCTCAGCAATATACGCGATTAAATTCTCCGTTAAATTCATAATATCATTGAAATCAGCGTATGCTTCATAGAGCTCCATCATTGTAAACTCAGGATTATGGCGCGTGGATACCCCTTCATTCCGAAATACACGACCGATTTCATACACTTTTTCTAATCCGCCAACAATTAATCGTTTTAAGTGTAGTTCAATCGCAATACGCATATACAATTCCATATCTAACGCATTATGATGTGTAATAAATGGTCTTGCCGCGGCGCCCCCAGGAATTGAATGCATCATCGGTGTCTCTACCTCTAAATAGCCCCGTTCATCTAAATAGCGTCTCATAGATTGTAGGATCTTACTTCGAGTCACAAATGTATTTCTACTTTCCATACTTGCGATTAAATCAAGATAACGCTGGCGATAACGTTGTTCAATATCCTTTAATCCATGGAATTTATCAGGTAATGGACGTAGAGCTTTTGTAAGAAAAATAAATTCATTTACCTTAATTGATAATTCGCCAACCTTTGTTTTAAACACTTTACCATTAACCGCTACAAGATCACCAAGATCAGCTCTATCGAAAATGTCATATTGATCTTCACCAACAGCATCTTGGCGTACGTAAATCTGAATTTGTCCATGCAAATCCTGTAAATGGGCAAAACCAGCTTTCCCTTTTCCGCGCTTTGTCATTATTCTTCCTGCAATACTTACATCTACAGCTTTTTCATCCAACTCTTCTTTTGTATAATTTCCATACTGCTCTACTAAACTTTTAGAAGTATCAGTTCTATCAAAACGTTTTCCGAACGGATCGATACCTTTCTCTCTCAGTTGTGAAAGTTTTTCCCGTCTTACCTTTAATTGATCGTTTAATTCTTCTTGACTCATTTCATCATCTCCAATTTAAATTATCATCTATATAAAAAGTCATAATTATATAAAGTAAAGTAGTACAAAAAACTGCCAGTACGTACTGGCAGTTTTAAAAACATCTAACGGGTATTATAGGGTAGAGACTCCATGATGTCAAATAGTCTGGCCAACACAAATGCTATTGTCTTCCTGCTCCTGTTCAAGAAAAGAAGCATAGTCTTGTAACACTGCTACTAACTCTTCTCTCGTTTTACATTCATTTAACATATTACGCACTCTAGCATTTCCGCGTAATCCTTTTAAATACCAAGCAGCATGCTTTCTCATTTCCATAATTGCTACTTTTTCACCTTTTAAATCAATTAAACGGTCAGCATGAAGGATACATACCTTTATTTTCTCCGCAGGAGTTGGTGGAGTCAAAAGCTCTCCTGTCTCCAAATATTGTACTGTCCGATAAATCATCCAAGGATCACCTAATGCCGCACGACCGATCATAACCCCGTCACAACCTGTCGTATCTAGCATTCTTTTTGCATCCTCCGGAGTTTTAACATCACCATTACCGATTACCGGAATACTAACAGCCTCTTTTACTTGTTTAATAATATCCCAATTCGCGGTTCCTTCATACATTTGAACTCGTGTTCTACCATGCAAAGCGACTGCTTGCGCCCCAGCGCGCTCTGCAGATTTGGCATTTTCTATAGCAAAAATATGGTCATCGTCCCAGCCCATCCGCATTTTTACAGTGACAGGCTTTTTTACAGCATCAACAACTGCTGCAACCATCTCATAAATCTTATTTGGATCTAACAGCCATTTGGCCCCTGCATCACATTTAGTAATTTTAGGAACTGGGCATCCCATATTAATATCAATAATATCAGCAGTGGTATTTGTCTCAACAAATTTCGCAGCCTCGACTAGAGTCTTTTTTTCGCCCCCAAAAATTTGTAGACTCAATGGTTTTTCACGTTCATCAATATAAAGCATATCCAGCGTCTTTTCATTTTTAAAAAGAATCGCCTTATCACTAACCATTTCAGCGCAAACCAACCCAGCCCCAAACTCTTTAACAATAAGACGAAAAGCCGAATTACATACTCCTGCCATCGGGGCAAGGACAACTGGATTCTTAATCTTAATATCACCGATTGTTAACATTTTCCCACCTCTTTTCTATTACCACCAATGGTAAACATTATCCCGACTCGTATACATCCTTATTCCTGAATCATTAGCTACCACGTCAGTATTTATTTCATATATTTTTAAAAGATCTTCGTATACTTCTAAAAGAGGTTTAATAACAAAGGATCTTTCAAACATTCTTGGATGTGGAACAATAAGCCGCTCCGACTTTATATTTTCGTTATTAAAAAGCAAAATGTCAAGATCTATCGTTCTCGGGCCCCAGCGAATACTTCTTATTCTCCCAAGATCCTCCTCAATTTTTTGCAAAACATTTAGCAATTCTAACGGTTGTAAAAAGGTTGCTACCTTTAGTACCATATTTAAAAACTTAGGCTGATCCAAATATCCAACTGGTTCTGTCTCATAAATTGATGAACAATCCTGAATGGTGATTTGTGGTTGGAAATCCAACATTTTTATCGCCTGTCTTAAAAACTCTTCACGGTGACCTTGGTTTGTACCTAGTGCGACGTATGCAGTATTTTGCATCATGCTCTTCCCCTGCGTATCTCAACGGCAACACTTTTATAGTGCCCGCGAATTGGTGGATTTGGTTTAATAATATTTACCGTACAATAATCTACCCTAGCAAAAGAAGATAATATTGCTTTTGCAACTTGTTCCGCAACTCTCTCAATTAACTTGTGGGGTTCACCCTCTAAAACACCTTTTATTAATTCATAAACGAGCGCATAATTAACAGTTTGTTCTAAATTATCGGTGTTTCCCGCCTGAGATAAATCTAATTCCAGAATGACATTTACTAAAAACCGTTGTCCTAATGTCGTCTCCTCTGGCAATACTCCGTGATATCCGTAAAATTCCATTCCATTCAGATATATCTTATCCATATTGGATCACTCTTTTCCCTAACAACGCATCCATCATTCTTGCCATTCTAGTCATTTCCTTCACATCATGAACACGAACAATATGACACCCTCTTTCAATTCCTAAGCAAATCGAGGCCCCCGTCCCTTCAACACGATCTTCAACAGGCAAGTTTAATGCAGTGCCTATAAACCTTTTCCTTGATGCTGCAAGTAAGACAGGATACCCCATCTCTACAATTATATCTAATTGACGTAATACTTCTAAATTATGTTCAAAATTTTTTGCAAAGCCAATACCGGGATCTAGAATTATCTTTTCATCCCGAACACCGGCCCTCTTGGCAATATGAATACTCTCAGTTAAATCTGAAACGATGTCCTTAAGTAAATTTTGATAATTCATATTCTCTCTATTATGCATAAGAATGATTGGTACATCAAAATGGGCTGCGACCTCCGCCATCTTTGGATCAGCCTTAGCTCCCCATATATCATTAATAATAGAGGCACCAGCCTCAATTGCTTTTTTAGCAACATTAGCTTTATATGTATCAACGGAAATTGGAATATCTATCTCCTCATTGAGAGCACTTATAATTGGTACCACTCGGTTAATTTCTTCGTTACTGTCAATCTTCACATAACCGGGCCTTGTTGATTCCCCACCAACATCAATAATATCCGCTCCATCCTCAACCATTTTTAACGCCTGTTCAATGGCATTATCTTTCTTAAAATAACGACCCCCGTCTGAAAAGGAATCAGGGGTTATATTCAAAATACCCATAATCCAAGTCTTCTTATTCATGTCAAGCGTATAATTTCTACATAAAATGGTTGACATCCCTTACAGTCCCTTCTAAACCAACACTAATTAAAGAAAACCAAGTCTTTACACCCTCAACGGCGAAGATCCAACAATAGTCAAACATTCTTACGGTACAAGCGAAAGACCATTTGCCTTAAGCAACTGGTCTACTTTAAATAAATCATCCAACAAATTAAAACAAACGTAGTTAATGGTGATGATAACTTATATTTAATTAAGATAAAGGTACCATGTTGCCATATGTCTCAATAAAATTCTTTAACATTTCTTTCCCAAAGGCTGTCATAATTGACTCGGGGTGGAACTGAACACCTTCTATCGGTAAATCCCGATGTCTGATCGCCATAATTTCTCCGTCTTTCGTCTCAGCAGAAATCTCAAAGCAATCAGGTAAAGTTTCTTTTTTTACAATTAATGAATGATATCTTGCTGCAATAAATGGTTGTTGTAAGTTAGAAAAAATCGTTTTGCCATCATGGTAAATTTCCGATGTCTTCCCGTGCATTAATTGCCCTGAACGGACAACATCTCCACCAAATACTTGGGCTATTGATTGATGCCCAAGGCACACTCCAAATACAGGAATCTCGCTTGCAAATACACGAATTGCCTCCATACTTATCCCTGCTTCATTTGGGCTACATGGCCCAGGGGAAACCATTAAGAAATCAGGATTAAGCTTTCTAATTCCTGCAATAGTAATTTCATCGTTCCGTTTTACTAATACTTCCTGACCTATTTCCCCTAAATACTGAACTAAATTAAAAGTAAATGAATCATAATTATCAATCATTAAAATCACTTCGCTCACCTCTGCTCTAGCTTATCTAATCTCCACACCATTATACTCTATTTTTAGTAGTTTTTTCACTTTTATTATATTTTTTACATTTATTAATCCCTTAAAAATAAAATAAAGCGGACCTCATATCATTCAGTCCGCTTCAATAAACATAACTATTCTTCAAATTGGAACAATGGTGTGCTTAAATAACGTTCTCCGCTACTTGGTATGATCGCTAATACTTTTTTACCCTTTCCTAATCGTTTAGCGACTTTTAATGCTGCACAAATCGCTGCACCCGAAGAGATGCCAACTAAAACACCTTCTTCTCTTGCTACCCGACGTGCATATTCAAAGGCTTCATCGTTTGTAATCGTTAAAATACGATCATAAACTTCTGTGTCTAAAGTATCTGGTACGAATCCTGCACCAATACCTTGAATTTTATGTGGACCAGGTTTCCCGCCAGATAATACCGGAGAATCTGCGGGCTCAACAGCAATAATTTCGATCTCTGGGTAGCTTTCCTTTAATACATCACCAGCTCCAGTAATCGTACCGCCTGTTCCTATTCCTGAAATAAAAGCATCTAACTGATCACCCATTTGTTGTACAATTTCCTTACCAGTCGTTTCTCGATGGATTTGTGGATTGGCTTCATTTTTAAATTGTTGAGGCATGAAATATCCATTTTCTTTTGAAAGTTCTTCGGCTTTTCGAATTGCCCCGCCCATACCTTCCGCTCCGGGAGTAAGAACAAGCTCGGCACCGTATGCACGTAATAAATTACGTCTTTCAAGACTCATCGTATCAGGCATAACTAAAACAGCCTTTAATCCTTTTGCTGCTGCAACCATTGCTAGACCAATCCCAGTATTACCACTAGTTGGTTCTACAATCGTATCACCTTGTTTTATTTCGCCTTTTTCAATTGCCGCATTAATCATCGCAAGAGCGATTCGATCTTTCACACTACTACCAGGATTCATAAATTCTAACTTCAAATAAACTTCAGCATCATTTTCTTCAGTTAATCGATTTAGTTTAACAATTGGCGTAAATCCAATTAATTCCTCAATAGAATTAGCTACACGCATATTATCCACTCCAATACCAAGTAATTTTATTGGTTTTTAAGACTTTATAGTTAAACCCTATCAAGTTTTTGAAGAAATGTCAATTCATTTACTTAAACTTTTATAGACTATTCCAGCGTTTGCTCGTACAGATCTTCAAGTTCCTCTTTTGTAAAATGGTACTTTTCATTACAAAAATGGCATTGCGCCTCAGCTTTGCCGTCCTCTTCAATCATTTCTTTTAACTCTTGTGCACCTAAACTGATTAACGCTCCTGCTATTCTTTCTTTAGAACACTGACACTTAAAAGAAACTGGCATTTTCTCAAGAATTTTTATTTCCCCGAGTAATTGCCCTAATATTTCTTCTGGTGATAAACCATCCTGAATTAATTTCGATATCGGTGGAATTGCTTGTATACGTTTTTCAACAGCATCAATCGTTTCATCTGTTGTTCCCGGCATTAACTGAATGACAAAACCACCTGCAGCTAAAATGGAAAGGTCAGGGTTCACTAAAACACCGACACCAACTGCTGAAGGAACTTGCTCGGACGAAGCAAAATAATAAGTAAAATCCTCCCCTAGCTCCCCTGATACTAGAGGTACTTGTCCTGTAAAATGCTCACGCATTCCTAAATCCTTGACTACGGTTAAGAATCCATTTACACCAACCGCTCTCGCTACATCAAGCTTTCCCTTTTCATTCAATTCAAAATCAACATGTGGATTCATTACATACCCACGAACTTCTCCATTAGCGTTAGCATCGACTAAAATAGCACCTATTGGTCCACCACCCTCTATTTTAACAGTGATTTTATCATCACCTTTTAACATGGCTCCCATCAACACGGAAGCGGTTATCGCTCTTCCTAATGCTGCGGATGCTGTGGCCCAAGTATCGTGGCGCCTTTGTGCTTCTTTAACGGTTTCGGTCGATCGAATGCCATAGGCTCTTACTTGCCCGTCATACGCTAACGCTTTTATTAAATAATCAGACATTCAACCTAACCCCTTTCCTTTTCTGCTTGATTACGAAGAAATATCATATATAGACCTTTCAATGTTAAAAAGGAATCTACAACATCAATGACCCTTGACTCTTCAGCAATTAATGGAGCTAACCCCCCAGTAGCAATAACCTTAGGTTCTATTAAAGATTCTTCTTTCATTCTTTTCACGATTCCCTCAACTTGTCCTACATACCCATATAGAATTCCAGATTGCATTGCATGAACCGTATTTTTACCGACAATGCCATTTGGCCGTGCAATTTCTATACGTGGCAATTTAGCAGCTCTCGTATAAAGAGCCTCCGTAGATATATTGATCCCCGGCGCTATAGCTCCACCCATGTACTGCTTATCTTCATTTATATAACAATATGTTGTCGCTGTTCCAAAGTCGACAATAATTAAAGGAGCACCGTAAAGTTGGATACCCGCAACAGCATTTACTATTCGGTCGGCCCCCACTTCACGTGGATTCTCGTATTTAATATTCAAACCTGTTTTAATACCAGGACCAACTATAATTGGCTTAATATGAAAATACTTTTCGCACATACGTTCAAGCGCAAACATAATCGGTGGTACTACGGAAGATATAATAATTCCGCTAATATCAGAGAAATGAATTTGTTCATGAGCAAATAGTTGTTTAATAACCATTCCATATTCATCTTCAGTTTTATGACGACTTGTTTCGATTCTCCAGTGATGCTTTAATTCATCCCCATCGAATACACCTAATACTGTATTAGTATTCCCAACATCAAATACAAATATCATTTTTATCACCCTGTAAAATTAGTTTAATAATTAATTACTATTATAAAACGCTTTCAACGCCGACACCATCATACCATATATAACGACCTTAATGACCATTCGTTACGTAAAAATAGGATGCCACAATGGCATCCTATCAATGACCTACTCTTTTTGTTTCATCTGCATTCTCGACTTCGTTGTCTTCCTTTTTTGCAGTAATAGTTACCTTAACATCATCTTTTTCTTCAGTTTGTAAATTTGTTGAAGTTGATTGTTCTACACCATTACTTTTTTCAGGTAAAGTTCCATGGTCAAATAAGTGTCTGATTTGTTCAGCATCTAGAGTTTCAACCTCTAAAAGTGTTTGCGCAATTAAATGATGCTGTTGTGAATACTCTGTTAAGATCTTCTTTGCTTTTTCATAGCATTCTTTAATAATACGTTGAATCTCCATATCAATTTCATGTGCTATTGCGTCACTATAATTCTGTTCGTTATTAATATCACGACCTAGAAATACTTGACCGCTTGAAGCGTGACCAAATTGCAATGGGCCAAGCTTTTCACTCATACCATATTCTGTTACCATTTTGCGAGCAATATTTGTTGCTCGTTGGAAATCGTTATGCGCACCTGTGCTCACATCTCCGAGAACAAGCTCCTCTGCTACACGACCACCAAGTAAACCTGTTATCTTGTCTAAAAGCTCTGGTTTCGTCATAAAATAACGATCTTCCTTTGGTAGCATAACAGCATAGCCGCCAGCTTGACCGCGTGGTACGATAGTGACTTTATGAACCATGTCAGCCTCTTCCAACACAACACCAATAATAGTATGTCCAGCTTCATGGTAAGCAACAATTTTACGTTCTTTTTCAGAGATTACCCTACTCTTCTTAGCAGGTCCCGCTATAACCCGGTCAATCGCTTCATCAATATCTTCACTTGAAATTTGTTTTTTATCAAACCTAGCTGCCACTAGAGCTGCTTCATTCAAGAGATTTTCAAGATCTGCCCCCGAGAAACCTGGCGTCCTCAGTGCAATTGTTTTTAAGTTCACATCATCAGCTAACGGTTTATTTTTAGCATGTACACCTAATACAGCTTCACGACCTTTAACGTCAGGACGATCAACGGTAATTTGACGATCAAAACGTCCCGGACGAAGCAATGCCGGGTCTAATATGTCAGGGCGGTTTGTTGCAGCAATAATAATGATACCTTCGTTTGCTCCAAATCCATCCATTTCGACCAACAATTGGTTTAAAGTTTGTTCACGCTCATCATGGCCACCACCAAGACCGGCACCACGCTGACGACCAACCGCATCTATTTCATCTATAAATATGATACAAGGAGCATTTTTCTTCGCATTTTCAAATAAATCCCGAACGCGTGAAGCTCCGACCCCAACAAACATCTCGACGAAATCCGATCCACTAATAGAGAAGAATGGAACGCCCGCTTCTCCAGCTACCGCTCGAGCAAGTAACGTTTTACCAGTACCCGGCGGACCAACAAGGAGAACTCCTTTTGGAATACGTGCACCTAGAGCAGCAAATTTGCGCGGGTCTTTTAAAAACTCGACAACCTCTACTAATTCTTGCTTTTCTTCATCCGCACCAGCTACATCTTTAAAACGCACCTTTTTCTTTTCATCGCTATATAGCTTCGCCTTGCTTTTCCCAAAGTTCATAACACGACTTCCGCCGCCCTGAGCTTGATTTAACAAGAAGAAGAATAAAATGAAGATGATAATAAATGGTATAATTGATGTAAAGAATGTAACCCATCCACTTGTTTGTTCTGCAGGCTCAGGTTCAACAACACCACCGTTTTGACGTACAGTCTCAATGATTTCAGTTGCCGCCTCACTCTGTAATATAAAGGTTACAAAAAATTGATTTTCATTGTAAGATTTAAGTTGACCCCTTATTTCATAAACTTGTCGTTCTGGTTGAATGTACAAAGTTTTTATCTCACCATTTTCAAGGTGAGTCATGAACTGGTCATATGATAGTGTTTCTTGCTGTTGGCCATTGCCATTAAAGAAGCTTACAACTCCAATGACAACTAAAAAAATTAACAAATAAAAAATTGTATTCCGGAAGATCCGATTCATTCCTTACCTCCTCCCACGAAGCACACAAACTATAGTAAATGGTACCATATAAACAAAAAAAACACAAGAAATTACAACTAAAAACTAAATATGAATAATTATAGTGTTTAGTGTTATTAACTATTATATACTTCCTGTTTTAAAACACCTACATACGGTAGGTTCCGATACCGCTCTGCGTAGTCTAAGCCATAGCCAACAACAAATGCATCCGGTACGATAAAGCCAACAAGATCCGCGTGCAGGTCAACCTTTCTTCCCTCAGGCTTATCAAGTAGAGTCACTATCTTGATTGACTTTGCTTTGCGATAACGAAATAGCTCTACTAAATAACTTAAAGTCAATCCGCTATCGATAATATCTTCTACAATAATAATATTTCGACCTTCAACAGACGTATCTAAATCCTTAATGATTTTTACCTCTCCTGTTGAAACTGTTGAGCTGCCGTAGCTAGAAACATCCATAAAGTCCATTTCAAGATGAATATCCATTCGCTTTACTAAATCCGCCATAAAAAGCATTGCACCTTTTAGTACACCAATTACAAGCGGAAACTTATCACGATATTCCTCAGATAAATTTGCTCCAAGCCCTTTTACTTTTTCTTGTATTTCTGCCTCTGAAATTAATATTTTCTCAATATCCTGATACATCTACTGATCCTCCTAGAGCTCTTCGTTGTATGGTAAATAGTGCAAAAGTAAAAAACGAGTCCCATTATCTTGCTTTTGTTGCTGATTCTTTTGATAATTATTCTTTTGACTTTCAATCGAAAAAGCAGACTTCTTAAGATAGGGTAGCCATAGAACATTTCCATTTGCATCTGTAACAATCGGCCACAAGCTACGTTTTTCCATTGGGATTTTTTCATCGATAAAGATGTCTTTAATTTTTTTTGTTCCCTTCATCCCTTTTATTGTCATCCGATCTCCATTATTTCTACTTCTTATATGTATCGGTAACGCTATTTCCTTGCTATCACAGACGAAAAAATCAATACTTTTTAGTTTTTCCGATAAATGATCAATCCATTCAGCTTTTATGGAACCATAACCGTTTAGAGATACTTCACCAGGTACAGGTAGCAAAATATCAAATGGTTGTACTTTCTCACATTTTCCCGAAAACGCCAACGTGCATTGATCGTAGGAACGAGTTACCACTAAACCCTTTGGAAAATTTAACATACCTGAAGGATGCTCATTACTCAGTAATGATAACAGCTGACTATTATGTATTGTAGTAATATTTGAAGGGATGGTCTTATAGAGATATTTTAATATTAGTTGAATACCTCTTCTTTGTAAAGAAATAGGCAATAATAGAAATTGACTAATTGAAAAAACAACCTTTTGCTCATTTTTTTCTACTAATATTCCTTCTATCTCCTTATGAGCTAATGCTTCTAACAACTCATTATCCTCTGTTATATATTCACTTAATGTTTGAAATCTTTCAGCAACATTAGGATTTTCTTTTTTTAAAAAAGGCATTATGTGGTGTCTGAATCTATTTCGTTGATAAGCATCTTTATCATTACTAGGGTCGATCCGATATTGAAGATTAAACTCATCTATATATTGTTCGATTTCATATTTTGTCAAACATAAAAACGGCCTAATAATTGTCCCATTATAAAAAGAACGCTTAATTGGGATCCCAGCAAGTCCAATCCCGTAGCTCCCTCGAACCAAACGCATGAGCATTGTTTCAACTTGATCGTCTGCATGATGAGCTAACGCTAAATAATCACCATTATACTTTTCCATCACGAGTTTATAAAAATCATACCTACATTCTCGAGCAGCAACTTGTGAGCTTAATTGATGTGTGCGTGCATATGCAGATACATCAATGCTATTACCTTCGAACAAAATATTATATTCGTTACAAAATCGCTTCACAAATAACAAATCTTCATATGATTCACTTCCACGAAACATATGATCAACATGTGCAGCAATAATTGTTAGCGACCATTTCTCACGAGTTTTCCATAAATAATGAAGAAGAGAGATTGAATCTGGGCCACCGGATACCCCTACAACAACAGTAGTTCCCTTTTTTAATAAATGATGTTTTTTAATAAAATCTTCCACCTTATCCAGCTTCATATAACTCGTCCTTCATATCATATTATTCAATGATTTGTGCTTTCATACCCAAGTTTACAACATTTGACTAGCTATATAAAGAAAGTAAGCAATAAATAATAAAAACGCAATTACAATTGTTTCAAGCACGCCTTTAAATTTTCTTTCACGTTGATTCTTATTATTAGTTTTCCTTTTACTGGTTGTTGCTTTACGAAAGGAATTAGAAGATTTGATTGTCTGTCTAGTCTGGTCCTGCCTTATATCATTTTTTCTATTAGCTATATGAAGTAATTCATACCTCATTTCAGTAGCCGTTTGATATTTTCCTTGAATAGCTCGTATCATTACTTTTTCATATTTTCTTAAAGCAGGCTTAGCCTCAATAGCTGTTACTAATTGCGGTAGGTTGTTTCCAACTGTCGTTTTTTTTGAAAAACGGTTTGGAAATTGTGTATTAAGCATGATCATTGCTACTGCAAATAAGTCATAAGCAGGCTCCGCTTTTCTTGACCCTAGACCCCAGTAGCCGCGGTCGTAAAACTCCGTAAACTCTTTAATAGACCGCCCATTCATTGTAGTACCACCAACATCCAGCCATCTTACTCTTTGAGGCGGACCAACTACTAAAAGATTATCAGGCTTTAAATCTCCAAAAATCCATCCATGTTTATGTAACCGCTCTAGATCCGCTAATAATTGTAAAATTAATACACTAAGCCATTCGTTTCCATTTTTTTCAATAAAGGTTAAAAAATCAATTCCTTTTAAATATTCCATTACATAAAACGGCATAGCTTTGGCAAAGTTCGGACGTATCCAATCATCGACATCGAGCAAAGAAGGCCCAAGGCGACCTTGGACCTTTGAAAAGTGCCGTAGTACATTTACTTCGGACGTAATAGCTAAACTATCATTACTAATCTTTATTGCTACTAAATCTTGATTCCCTTCAGCTAAATAAACTATTCCTGTTGCTCCATACCCCAATGGTTTAACTACTCTGTAACTGTTATGATGCCATTTCCCATTAATTACAGTGCCAGGGGATAGCTTACAATCCTGATTCTTCGATATATTCATCACCACGAGAAATCCAGCTCCTTAGTGAACGTGATTTCTTACTTTGGAAATATTGAATAGCTTCCCTAAGCGCTGGGCCTGTAGGTGTAATGCCACCTGATGTTAATTTAGGAAAGACGCTAGATATTGAATCAAGCTTTGGTGTCCAATCCAAGACTTTTTCTACTTCATGGCGTTTCCCGGGAAATGCAAAAATCGAAAATTTGTTTTGACCAATCCGAGAATTTAAACTAATGGAAAGATCAAATAAAGCTTCCTTTACTGTTGGTAATTTATCTGCCATACTACCACTTGTATCTACTAGAATTAAAACTTCCAAATCAACCGTTTCGCCTAACTCATCAACAACCTCCATCACTTCTCCGCGTTTTTCAGGTGGAAGATCCTCAATTCTACAGCTATTTCCAAGAATTTGTTTAAGTTCTTTATTCACAACTCCTTGCAGTGTTTGCGTCATTGCTTTTCTCGTTACCATCTGCACCGTTTGTGAAAGCTGCTGAGCATAAACTATTTGACTAATCCCCCCCCCACTCATTGCTATCCCATCTATCTCCTGTCTACCTTGATCACCTACACTATCATTTAGAATAACTCCGATTACATTCACCGTTATTCCTTGCTCTTTGGCGAGCGCAGCCATTGCAAGCGGATCCTCTCCAGAGTTCGAGCATCCATCTGTAATAAGTAGTATTTGTTTTAAGGTTCCTTTTTTCATTCGTATATATCCTCCTCTATTGGTCTAGTATCATTTTTAACGAATAAAAAAGGAAATATACGTTAACAATAAGCTTTTTAAGAGCATATGTCCCTATTTAATGACTTTGAATACACCGGAATTGCCGCCCATCGCGGCGTATTATGCTTTATTTTTGCAACAATGACCGTCATATCATCTTGGATTTGTCCACTTGTACGGATTACCTCTTCTAACAATATATCAGCCACGGCCTGCGGATCGTCTGTTTTAATTTCTTTCAGCTTTCTTTTCATCCATGCATCATAATTCTCTACATGCTTCGGTCCTTCAAATACACCATCACTCATCATAATTAATAAGTCGCCTGATTTAAACTGATCACTAACAACATCGACTTCAAACTCTTGAATGATACCCATTGGCAGATTGCTAGCTACAATTTTTTTGATACTTTCTCCCCTTTTTACAAAACTTGGTGATGAACCTATTTTGAGGAACTTGACCGATGCGTCCTGGAGATCAATCATCGCTAAATCAAGTGTTGAGAATATTTCATCCGTTGTCCGTAGCGAAAGCACTGAATTTACGGACTTAATAGCCACCTTTTCCTCAATTCCAGATTGTAAAATTTTTTGTAAAAGCACTAATGTTTCATTACTTTCAAGGTACGCGCGTTCACCATTACCCATTCCGTCACTAATCGCAATTGCATATTTGCCCGTTCCAAGCTCAATAGTCGAATAACTATCTCCAGATATATATGCACCACCCTTCGCGGCATGAGCAACCCCTGTTTCAACAATAAATGCTTTTGACGACCCTAATGAAACATGGCAATTTTCATTAGGGGACTTGGCACATACTTCTTTTTTCACAATGATTGTTTCACCCAGAATGTCAGATAACATTGGCGCAATAACTTTTTCACATTCCCCGCTACCGTTACAATATGGTATCGTCAACTCTATATCAACATTTCCTTCCTTTAAACTATAAATATCTATTTGTTCAAGCTTGATCCCCATTGAAGTTAATGCTTCAATTAATTGTTCTTCTTGATGCTGGTGACTTTCTCGTTCTTTTTGAATCTCTTTTGCAAAATCGCCCATTACTTGGGAAACTCCTAATAGCTGATCCGCAACCAGCCTCCTACTTTCCTTTACTTGTTGCTTTAACCTTTGGTTGGCATAATAGAAAGATAGTTCTTGTTGAATTGCTTCTCTAACTTTTAAAGCCCGAACACAATGCTTTTCCCATTCTCTATAAAGATTCCTATTTGGGCTTTTAGGATTTGTTTCAATATCACGCATAAGTTCAATCATATAATCATACGTTCTAGTAAAGTTTTGTTCCCAACACTTCGCTTTCCGAAAGCATGTTTGACAAGTATGTTCAGTTACATTACTTAAAAAATAGTCAATCTCCCTTTTATCTTCATCTTCACTGGAAAGTAGTGATTGATTATTAAAGCTATTAGATAATGTTTGAAATAATGTTGAAAACTGTTCAACCCTTTTAGCGGTTACATCTCGAATTTTGCGCATATATTGTTGTTGCTCATTCGCGTGCTCCTCCGTCCCTGGGATGTAACGAGCAATTTTTGAAATGGCTGTTTTTGGAGTTAGTAGGAATAGTAGTATAGCTACACACGATTCTACGATTGTTGGTATAAGTTCAGTGGTCCCTTCACCATACAAGCCGATTAACAAAGTCCCTATCAACAAGCCAATACCAACTGCTAGTTTTTTCCCATCCTTTAATAACCCACCTAAAAGACCTGAAAAGGCTAGTAAACTCATTTGATAAAGACTTGCAATATTTGCCAGACTGACAATTAAACCAGTAACCACCCCGACGGTTGAGCCAATTGCCGCTCCCCCAATAAAAGCAAATAATAGCACTAAATATCGAGATAACACATGCTCAACCGCTATATTTTGGATCGACCAACCAATTGTACCTGTTAAAACTGACGCCAATAAAATAATTAAACAAATAATTTCTTCATTCTTTAATGCTTGCTTACGCCTTCGCGCTGTTAGTAGTGGAACACTTTGGATAAATATTAACGTTAAAATATAACTCAAGCCACCTTCAATCAAACTCATCATCATATCATAATATGTAATTGCATTTGTGGAAAAATACGTTAAAACTAATCTTGTAGAAACACTTGCAAGAAACACAATAACAGGTAACGTCTTAAATCTATCTGTACTAATCTTTGAAAATAGTGCATAAATTATAAAAAACATACCTATCGAACCGAACGTAAATCCTGCACTTGCAACCGAAGTAGCCAATGCACCTAAGACAACAGCAATCGCGACTTGTCCAGCCCTATCCTTGCGAAGTAAAAAAACTGTCGCAAAGAAAGGTAAGGCAAACGGTGCTATTTTTGTAAGTATTAATGCTCGTCCAAGAAGAAAACCTATAACGAGTAATAGCAAGCCTTTTTTTATAAATAACGTTTCTAGTCTCGGATATAATTGTTCAATCCAGCTATTCAATGTCTGCTGCGTTCGCGTAGACAATGCCAAATCCCGTTCTACCTTCTGCATATTAACACACTCCTGTCTTAGAAATAGTTGCTATCTATTTAATCACAGGCGTATTTATTTTTTTGTCAAAACATCAGGTAAAACTTTAAAAACTGTTCGACGAGTTTCAATAAACCTTGTCAAAATGATTCTTTAACAAGCACAATTCTAAATATTAATTGTAGGAAAATATGTAGGAAAATGCATAAACGCAATAAGAAAAGGGATGTAACTTGTACAATCCAGTAAAAAAGCGACCACCGTCTTTAATTTGACAGTAATCGCTTTTTCACTTCCAATATTATGACCCGTACGGGATTCGAACCCGTGTTACCGCCGTGAAAGGGCGGTGTCTTAACCACTTGACCAACGGGCCTTTATTGTTTGGTAGCGGCGGAGGGAATCGAACCCACGACCTCACGGGTATGAACCGTACGCTCTAGCCAGCTGAGCTACGCCGCCATAATCGACAAACAAAAAACACAAGATTTATAATATAAGACTTATAAAAAGATGTCAATAACAAAATAAAGCACCCAATCGGGTGCGGTATTTTTATCTAAGTTTAATTTTAATAAGCAACAAGTTTATGGTTAACCTCTTCTTGCTCCCCTTCCACCACGCTTAGACTCTGTATGGCGCTTCAAAGACGCAAGACGGTCTTCACTATCTTTTAAGAAGCGAGACATTTTTTGCTCAAAATTTTCTGTTGACGCACTACGTTTTTCAGTTTTGAAATTACGAGGGCGCTGTGGACGTTGTTGACGTTCCGGACGGTCTGGTCGTTCTAGAGTTTGTTCTTGTTCTTTTGCCTTTTTGATTGAAAGTCCAATCTTACCATCTTTTTCCACATTTAAAATTTTTACCATGACCTCGTCGCCAACTTTTAAGAACTCATTTATATCTTTAACATAATTATCGGCAACCTCACTAATATGAACAAGGCCTGTTGAGCCTTCTGGCAGCTCTACAAACGCTCCAAAATTAGTAATTCCTGTTACCTTACCTTGTAACTTGCTGCCCACTTCAATTGACATAAAAAAATTGCTCCTCCTTGAATTATAAAAAATCATTTTAATCTATTATACTAAATTCAAAATTTAGGGTCAATAATGCAAAGTTCAAGTCATTCATTAGGAAGCTTAAATATGATTTCTCCCTCTTCCGATAGAAAATACTCACTGCGCGCTATTTTTGCAACATATTCGTCGTTCTTTAATTTAACAATTTCTTCACGATGGAGCTGTTCCTGTTGCTTTAATTCTTCAAATCTCGTTTCAAGCTCTTGTTTTTCAGTCAATTTTTGCGCAGCAGTTTTGGATTGCGAAAGGATCGTAGATCCCATACCAATACTAATAATAAGGGCTAAGATCCCTATCATCATTAGCCTGCGATAGAGACCGCGTCGTCTTTTCTTATTCTCTTGTTGTTTGTCTGCTTGTTCACTTACATAGCTTGAATGAAGTGTTGTTAGTTTACGACTTCTTGCTGGCTCCATCACACAAATCCTCCTTATTTTCTAATACTCCTTAACCATCGTACTATAGTATTCTTTTTTGTAATAAAAAAACCTGCTTTATTAATTAAAAAGATTTTGAGATTTTGTGGCAAAATTCGCCGCCATAATAACAAAAAAAACCACTTTATCGGTGCAGCAATAATTTTTAATAAAAATTTCAGGATGCGTAGAATAACATTTGCTATAAATAATAGTGCGACAAACGAATATTGTAATATTATTTTCACAGGACGAACGAACAACAAAACAATTAACCGATATACCAGTTGATAAATACGAATTGAGGTTTGAATGAAAAATTCCAATAATTTCAAATAAATACCTTTAAATAAACTTTGATAAGCTGCGTAACCACATAAAATTGCTAATATTATATAAAACCGAAGTTCCCCTTCATTTACAAGAAAAAGTATGTAGAAAAATAATAAGGCCTGTACAAGCCAAAATAATATATCATTGACAAACAAAATAAACGAGGTGCGCTCAGGCCGCTTTAAAAAGCGACCGTATGTATCAAGAGCAACTCCCAACCATCCGCCCATTACGACCATCGCTATCATCGTATTAAACTGGACAGTTAAACTCATTTGAATAACTTGCTAAAGAAACCTTTAGCCTTCTCCCCATGATGGTCATCTAAGTAAGAAAACCCTGAGATCCTCCCTTTTATCGATACAACACCCTTGTCTACATCTAAATTCTTCATCTGTAAATTATCGCCACGAATAATTAAAAATCCCATTACCGTTTCTAGTAAAAATTCCTCATTATCAAAGCTTTCTACTTGCTTAACTCCTGAAATTTCCAAGGTTCTTCTGCTTCTCAAAACGATGTCATGCTGCGGCGTTGTGCCTTTATTTGTAGTACCGATATCATAGTATTGATCCATCTCTTAGACCTCCTATTTTATTGTAAAAATTGGTAATTGTAAAGGGACTTTTGGCCCCTTATCATATCCATAAAACCTGCTAATGCAATATATGATGGTTGTTCGACGTTTAGAACAAGCCTATACAAAAAAGCGGAAGCACCTTGATCAGCCCCGAAAGAAAAATGCTCTTTCCACAAAAGAAGTCCGGTTTTGGCTTCGTTGTGGAAAGAAATTTTATCCGAGGGGCTAGGTGCTGGAGCTGGATTACAAAAAAGCGGAAGCACCTTGATCAGCCCCGAAAGCTATTATTCCAAAAACAATAAAAAAACACCCTAAAAAATAGGGTGATCGTCCTCTTCAACATCTTCATATTTAGGTTGAATACGCTCCTCTTTTACAACAGTGTACATGGAAGCAGCTTCATCCTTTTTTGAAGTTTCTTTAATAGCATCAACTTTAACAGTCACAAGCTTCTGACCAAACCTAATCGTCAATTCGTCCCCAACCTTAACATTTGAGCTAGCTTTAGCTTGTATACCGTTAATTGTAATTCGCCCTTGATCTGCAACCTCTTTCGCTAACGTTCTTCTTTTAATTAACCTCGATACCTTTAAATACTTATCCAAACGCATTTGCATTTATTGACCACTCTCTCTTATATTTTTCATCATCGGTGCCAGGGCGGTGTCCATAGAGGTGTCCATAGAGGTTCCTGACCCCGGATGAAATTTCCATTTTAAATATTATGTTGTTTCGCCTCCTCCCATAGAAGGTCTAGCTCCTGCAATGACATTTTCTGAATATCATAGCCCTTTTCCTTTACTTTTTCTTCGATAAAGCGGAAACGGTTATAAAATTTCAAGTTAGTAGCTCTGAGTCCTTCTTCTGGATCAATTTTGTAATATCTTGCAATATTTACGAGCGCAAAAATAATATCGCCAAATTCTTTTTCGAGTTTTTCCTTGTTAGCCCGTATTGTCTCTTCTTGAAACTCTTTGAGTTCCTCATTAACCTTTGCCCACATTGGTTCTACCTCAATCCAGTCAAAGCCAACCTTTGCTGCTTTTTTCTGAAGTTCAAAGGCACGATATAAGCTTGGGAGTTCTTGTGGTATTCCGTCTAAAATCGACTTCTCTTGTTCAGTTTTCTTTTCTTTGCGTTTGATTTCATCCCAATTAGCCACCACGTCTTCTGCTGATTCAACACTTACATTAGCAAACACGTGCGGATGGCGACGGATCATTTTCTCCGTTATTGCCCTAATGACATCGTTTATCGAGAAAAAACCTTCATCCTCCCCGATTTGGGCATGGAGCATAACTTGTAACAAAACATCTCCTAGCTCTTCAACTAGAAGATCATCATCACCCTTTTCAATTGCATCAAGTACTTCATAGGTTTCTTCGACCAAATACTTTTTCAATGACTCATGGGTTTGCTCTCGATCCCAAGGACAGCCGTTCGGACCTCTCAAGGCCGAAATCACTCCACGCAACGTTTGAAACTCCTGATATAATAGCTCTTCTTTTTGTACCGGCGGGATATAGACACTCGTCAAGTTACTAAGTTCAGCTACATGGTCTAACTCATATAAAGGCACCTTTTTAATTTGCTCCTCAGAACTACCTGCAGCAGTGACAATAACAACTTCGTAATCATCCGGTAGGCGTTCCATTAAAGTAAGCTTTACCTCAGAAGCAATAAAGGCATCATACACTTGTCCAATAATCACGTGTTGATTTAAATGGTAATCACTTTCATGGAGGGCCGTTCCGTCTAAAAATTGAAATCCTTCAATTGGATCGATTTTCAATGCGGTAAACATCGCATCAAAAAAGCTTTGCCCTCCTTCAATAACAACCTCACATTGTTCCTCTTTCGCACGCTTTAATAGCAGCTGTACGGTTCTCTCAGCTACCAATGGATGACCCGGAACCGCATATGTCACGTCTTCATCCTTCACCATTGCAAATAATTTTTTGACAATCTGTTCGTATACTTCTTCAAATTGCTCATTCGTTTCATAATCGCGATCAAAGGTCTGAAATTTAATTCCTTCTCCGAGTAGGCTATTTACAACCGGGTGTTCCTTCGTACGTAAAAATAAACATTTTGCATTTTTTAATTTACGATATACACCAATTGGCATCTGTTCAAAATCACTTGAGCCTAACCCTACTACTGTGATCCGCTTTGTCATTGTATCTGCCTCCATTGATTAAATAGTAGTACTGCTTTTGCCAATACGGAGTAATTTCCTTCCAAAAGGTAATGCAGTCAGCTCATGTTGTGAAAAGACGTTTCTTCTAATAATGATAAAAATATATATTGCGCCGCCTACCAACACTCCCGATAATGAGTGGATTGTTGCAAACAGTCTATTAGTAGCCTCTAATGGCAAAATTATATAAATCAACAATTCGTATATATATAAAATAATAGCCATGGACAGTCCGGCAAGTAAGGCGCTTTTTGCATATTTCAAGATAAATAGTGGAACTGCTAATTTCACAGTTAGGAGCCTGATCATTAAAAAAGTAGTAATTGCGAATGCCATAACTGTTGCTACCGCTGCGCCGATTGTTCCAAAATGAGGGATAAGTAAGTAATTTAGAAAAACTTTGCTTCCAACACCAATCCCAACATATAAAGCCGGTGTTAAGCTTGTTCCCATTCCTTGAATAATAGCCGTTGCCGTCATAGTTACCGAACTAAATAAAATGGTAATTGCCAAAACGGATAATACAGTAGAACCGTCAATTGTTTTAAACAGCATTATATTTGTTGGTCTAATAATACTAATGAGTCCTACTGTTGCTCCTAACCCAACAATAACACTAATCCGAATCGCTAACCGAACTTTTTCTTTAATTAATGAAAAATCATTTCTTGCCAATGCACTCGAAATAAGAGGCACCATTGTTAGTGATAGAGATGTTGCAACCACCGTCCCTAACTGAATAAGGGGCTGACCACGATCATAAACGCCCTTAACAACCTTTGCCTCTGCAATTGAATAGTCCCCGCTTTTTACAAGTTGAGAAAAAAGAGTCATCGCATCCACCAATTGCAAAAGAACTAAGAACATACTACTAATACAAATTATAAACCCTTGCCCAATAATTACTTTTACAATTGAGGAAGTTTTAAGTAATCTACTATTGTTTAAATTGGGTGAACGAATGATTGCTCCATATTTTGTTTTCAATAGAAAATAAATAAGTATAGTTGATGAACAAAGCATACCAGTAATGGATCCAAAAACTGCTCCGGCTATCCCCGTATAGTTTGAAAAACCATTAACAAAAAGCAAATATGTAAAAATAAGAATTGTTGCAACTCGTACCGATTGTTCACCTATTTGCGAAATGGCCGTCGGTGTCATATTGTTTTGCCCTTGAAAAAAGCCCCTTAATATCGACAAAATGGGCACGAATAAAAACGAAAAAGACACTACTTTTATTGGAAAAACGAGCTCAATATCCCCCATTAATCGAGCTATTCTTTCAGCACCCAAAAATATACTAATAAATACTAATGTAAAAACAATGGTAAGAGCGAAAAATGAAGTTAGAATAACCTTTTTTATATTTATGTTATTGGCATCGATATGTTCAGCTATGACCATCGAAATAATTACAGGAAAACCATAAGTAGATAGAATAAGTGCAATTCCATAAAAAGGGTATACCTGCTGATAGATGTAAAATCCAATATCACCAACAATATTTTGAAATGGGATGCGATAAGCAGCACTTAAAATTTTTGTAACGATTCCTGCTATTGTTAAAATAAGTGCACTTTTCCATAAAAGCTGCTCATTAACTTGTCTACTGTTCATCCCAACTACCCTCCGACCGAGCTTACCAATGAGCGTATTATACCATAAAACCAAGTCTTAAACGTTTTATACCCCGAAAATAAACCCTAAATGAGCGGTTCCCATTATTAAAGAAGGCCGACCCATATGAGTCAGCCTTCATCACAAATTTTAGTCAGCTAAGTATATCATTGCTCCATTTGTCGTGCTAAGAAGCTAGCCGCTGTTTCAGCCGCTTTTTGTTCAATATCACCAACAGCTTTTCCTTCCTTCGACATAATGAGTACTGCTCCAATTGGATCTCCGTTCGCAACAATGGGACCAATAACAAAAGAACCTATCCTTTCTTCTACACCATCAATTAATTCTACTTCCTTCTCTGTTGTTTCTAACATTACCTGTCGATCTTCCATTGCCCGTTCAATTACCTGGCCAATGTTACGATTTAAGTATTCCTTCTTCGACCCCCCAGCAACCGCAATAAACGTATCACGGTCTGCAATAAGAACCGTATGTCCTAAACTATCATATAACGCCTCTGCATATTCCTTTGCAAAATCACTAAGCTCACTTATAGGCGAATACTTCTTTAAAATTACTTCACCATCTCGATCAACGAAAATTTCTAATGGATCTCCTTCACGAATCCGAAGTGTTCTTCTTATTTCTTTTGGTATAACAACTCTGCCTAAATCATCAATACGACGAACGATACCTGTTGCTTTCATTCTAGATGCCTCACTTTCATCTGATGATTGTTTGAAACTATTGGTGATCTAGTTGGATAACGCCTTGTAATGAAGAAATCACCATTTTCTTGACCTTAGTATCCTCCACCTTTAGAGTTCTATTCATAGCGAACGATAAAATTCATTAATTTACCGCCGGAATTAAGCTTCCAATTTATTCCGTTTTTCGTGTTTTAATGTTCAATAATTGCCTCTGACTCTACTTCACAAAGTTCTGCTAAAAACTTTTCAGCAATCTTCATTTGCTCTTGGATTGTGTTTCCTTTTTGCTCCGTAATAACCTTTAACTTATCTCCTTCTTGACCTAAACGAATATCCTTCACATATCTCGCCGATAAATCAACAACCTTACTAACATGCTCCTTGTTACTACTCATTAATATCCAGAGCTCATTGTTCTTTTGAACGATACTTTCAACCTTTTGTTTTTTTGCATAAATTTTAAGACGAGAAATTTGAAATAAATAGTAGACCTCAATCGGATACTCTCCAAACCGGTCAATCATTTCATCTTTAAGGTCTTCAAGGTCCTCAAGAGATTCAATGCTCCGGAATCGTTTGTACATATCAATTTTTTGCTTGCCATCGTGAATATATTCAGATGGAATATAGGCATCAATATCAACAGATATTTCAACATCAAAAACCCGCTCTTCTTTAGGTTGTCCTCTTCTTTCCTCAATGGCTTCTTTAAGCATTTGCGAATATAAATCAAATCCGACAGAATCAATAAATCCATGCTGTTCAGCACCTAGTAAATTGCCTGCTCCTCGTATGGATAAATCGCGCATCGCAATTTTAAATCCCGATCCTAATTCAGTAAATTCCTTGATAGCTTGAAGCCTCTTTTCAGCAACCTCTGTTAAAATCTTGTCTTTATGATACGTAAAATATGCATACGCAACGCGATTTGATCGACCTACACGACCGCGAAGCTGGTATAGCTGAGATAATCCCATTTTGTCCGCATCATGCACAATTAACGTATTAACATTTGGTATATCCACACCTGTTTCAATAATGGTTGTACTTACAAGGACATCATATTCCCCTTCCAAGAAACTCAGAATGACATTCTCTAGTTCATTTTCATTCATTCTTCCGTGTGCATAAACAACTCTTGCATCAGGAACTAGAACCGCGATTTCCTCTGCTTTTCGATCAATATCTTCAACACGGTTATATAAATAATAAACTTGCCCATCTCGAGCCAATTCACGCTCAATAGCTTCACGAATTAAACCTGGACTAGATTCTGCCACATACGTTTGAATAGGAAATCTATTTTCAGGTGGTGTTTCGATAACGGATAAGTCCCGAACACCTAGCATCGACATATGGAGCGTTCTTGGAATTGGTGTTGCAGTTAATGTAAGGACATCTATGTTCGCTTTTAGCTTTTTTATTTTTTCCTTATGGGTAACTCCGAAACGCTGTTCTTCATCAATAATCAATAGCCCTAAATCACGGTACACAATATCCTTCGACAAAATTCGGTGTGTTCCAATGACTACATCAATCGTTCCATCCTTTAGCCGTTTAATAGTCTCGGTTTGTTGCTTTTTCGTACGAAAGCGACTCATTAGTCCTACTTCAATCGGAAAACCTTGAAAACGTTCTCGAATCGTTTCATAATGCTGCTGCGCTAAAATTGTTGTTGGTACTAAAAAAGCAACCTGTTTTCCATCCATTACAGCCTTAAACACAGCACGAATCGCAACTTCAGTCTTTCCATAGCCAACATCACCACAAAGAAGACGATCCATCGGTCTTTCACTTTCCATATCTTTCTTAATTTCTTCGATACATCGTAATTGGTCTTCTGTTTCCTGATAAGCAAAGGATGCTTCTAACTCTCGTTGCTCTTCACCATCCTTTGAAAACGCAAAACCTTTACTAGCTTCTCTCTCTGCATAAAGTTTGATAAGATCATCAGCAATATCTTGTACAGATTTCTGTACTTTTGTTTTTACTTTCTTCCAGTCACTTCCGCCAAGCTTGTAGATCTTCGGTTCTTTCCCTTCGGATGCTACATACTTTTGAACTTGGTCGATTTGTTCAACTGGTACATATAACTTATCATTACCAGAATACTTAATGTGAAGGTAATCTTTGTGAATGCCTTTTATGTCTAACGTTTCAATCCCTAAATACTTTCCAATTCCATGATTTACATGAACAACATAATCACCAATTTTTAATTCAGAGTAATTTTTAATTCGTTCCGCATTTGACAGTTTTTGTCGGCGTTTTGATTTTTTGGCCTTCTTTTTAAAAAGTTCCTCTTCTGTGATGACAACTAAATGTTGAAGTGGTAATTCAAAACCGCTGTTTAAATCCCCTTTCATAATTTGGGGACGTACAGTAGAGATATTACTATCACTTTTAATGATCTCTGCTTCAATATCATAATCCTCGAGAACATTAGCTAGCTTATTTACTCTTTCGTCATTTTCCCCTAAGAACACTACGGCAAATTGGCTTTTTTTCCACCTCTCAAGCTCTCCCTTTAAAAGATCCATCTGCCCATGGAAGTTCTGCATCGATTTACACGTTATGTTCACAATATTTTCTGGATGTGTATAAGGAACATGCCGTAAAAAAAGAGATAAATAGAGTTTTGGTTGATTTTTCTTTTCTAACAACTCCTGAAATTGGTGATGTAGCGTTATATCCGTGATAATATCACCTTTTTGAATTAAAGATGTCTGCCATTCAGCCTCTTCTTTATCTAAGCTATTAGCCATTTCCTGAATTCGACTGATTTCATCTAATATAATTAATCCGTTCTCCGGTAGAAAATCTAGTAAACTAGCTGGATGATCGTAAAATAAATCCATATACTTGCTAATCCCCGTAAATGATTGTCCGTTTTTTAGTTGATCAATCTCGTACGTAACATTTTCAGTAAGGGCTTGTTTAACGGTAGTATCATTTATTTTTTTTAGGCTTTTAGCTAATCCCAGCTCTAGCTCGTTTGCACCCTTTAAAAAATTCTCTTCGAATAAAATAACCTCAGAAGCAGGTCCAATTGAAATAGATTGTAATGTTTCCAAAGAACGTTGATCCTCAATATTAAAAAAGCGAATTGAGTCAATTTCCGTATCAAATAATTCAATACGAATAGGTAATTCCTCCGTTAAAGGATAAATATCAATGATACCACCCCGTACACTAAATTCACCAGGAGTAGCTACCATTGCAGCCCTTTCATATCCCAGATGAACTAATCTAGATAAAAAGGAATCTACCTCTATATCTTCTCCAACCTGAAAATGATAATGTCCTTTTAACCAAATTTCTTTAGGTGGTAAAAGTCTTCTCAAGGCTGCAACTGGCGCAATAACGATTCCCCTTTTTTCTTTACACCAATAATTTATAGCTTCAATTCTTTGCCCTTTTAATTCAGGACTAGCAATTGCAATCTCCGAAGCAATTAATTCATTAACAGGATAAAGAAAAACCTCATCTTCCCCAATTAGTTCTGTCAAATCCTCAAAAACTTTTTGGGCTTGAAATAAATTATGAGTAACAACTAATTGCGGTTGAAATGTTTCTTTATACATTGCTGCCATAAACAGCGATCGAGCTGATCCAGATAAACCTGCAACTAGCTGCTCGACAAGTCCTTCTCGATAGCCGCTCGCAATTGTTTTAACCTCTCCATTATTTGTAAAATAGGATCGTAAACCTATCAAAGCAATTCCTCCCCAATCTAAATACATAAGCGACTCTCTCTCGTTCAAATTTGCCTAGGACTTTAGCAATATACAAACAGAAAAACGCCTTGGTACAGTACCAAAGCCTATCCTGTTTATATTATTGTATAAAAGTATGTAGTGAGTGATAGTCTGGATTACGCTGTAATGCTTCTTGGCAATCCTCGCAAATCGACTTAACATCAATATTCCCATTTTCATCATATTGTATCATATCTAATCGTTCTTCATCATTCAAAAAGTGGAAACCTAAGCTTTTTGATTCAATATGATCGTTATCAACTTCACCTATTTGGATATTACAGTGTCTACAGAAGTAACGAATAGGCATAATTAACCCCCTAAAGGCAATCTTACGTTTATTATGATCACCACAAGGAGTTTATATACATATTTTTCATCAACTGGAAGTGTTAAATTGGTTCATAACCTCCAGAAAAGGCACGGTTAGCCACTTTTCACAAGCATTGCAGGCTTGGTTAATTGCATGGTCAATGGCTGAACGCTCATCATCTGAAAACGCCCCTAACACATAATTCGTTATTGCCATGCCATTAGTTGGACGATCAATTCCAATTCTTAAGCGGTTAAAATTTTCTGTACCTAAATGCTGGATAGTTGATTTGATACCATTATGTCCGCCAGCACTCCCTTTGGATCGGAGCCTTATTTTACCTGTAGGTAAATCTAAATCATCATAAATAACAATAAGGTCGTTAGTATTAATATCATAATAATCAAGCAATGGTCGAATTGCTTCCCCTGATAAATTCATATATGTAAGCGGTTTTAATAATATGACTTTTTCACCATTAAATATTCCTGAACCATAAAGCCCTTTGAACTTTTCTTTATTAAGTTGTATGTTCCAACGTTTAGAAAGTTCATCAATTACCATAAACCCGACATTATGTCTTGTTTTCTCGTAATTCTTCCCTGGATTTCCCAAACCAATTATATATTTCAATGTTCCTTTCCCTCGCTTCAACTAATTTCTTTCTTAACAAAAAAGAGGATGTCCCGTTTAATGTGTCTGGCTCACCCTGATAATCATACAAGCGCAAACATGTAATGTTTACACAAGGTAGTATCGGAGCTGCATGACCCTAAGCTTGGGACACCCTCTTATTATAACATTTTTAACCGTTATTCTTCTGTATTGACCGCATCTTCTGTATCAGCAACTTCTGCTTCATCCTCAGATTGAACTTCACCACTATCAATGTTTTGTTCAACTCTAGGTTGAAGAATGGACGCGATGACCATCTCCGGATCACTTAATACTTCAAACTTCCCATTGGTATGAATATCTCCTACTACTATTGTATCCCCAATATCATAAGGAGATATGTCAATTTCAATCTTTGCGGGGATATCTTGCGGTAGTGACCTTACTGAAATTAGGTGAAGTGGTTGCTGCAAAACTCCACCATCTTTGATCCCTTTTGCTTCTCCTACTAATGCAACAGGTACCTCAACATCAATTGTCGAAGACATATCAACAACAAAGAAATCTGCATGTAGAATCGTACCTTTTAACGGATCTGTTTGTGCATCCTGAAGAATAACAGACTCAGCTTTTTCTCCTTCTATCTCTATCTTTAATATCCCGTTTCGACCATTTTCTTTAACAGTTTTTGCAAAGTCAATCGAATTTACGAAAATATGCTTTGTTGGCTTGTCCTTGCCATACACAACAGCAGGGATTTGCCCTGTTCTTCTTAGCTTTGTTTTGGTTGAATTTTTAAAATCAGTTCTTTTTTTTGCAGTAATTGCAGACAAGAATATCACCTTCCTAATGGAATTTTTATATCCCTATCTATCAATTTCTCCAAAAGAAAAGAAAATCAAACATGAAAAATAAAATCCAGCTACTTCTTAATCAAATAATGTACTAATAGATTGATCTTCATGTACCCGAATAATTGCTTCACTAATTAATGGAGCAACTGATAATTCCGTAATCTTAGGAATTTTCTTTTCCTCAGGTAATGCAATTGTGTTTGTCACAACTAATTCTTTTATTTTTGAATTCATAATCCGCTCCATTGCAGGCCCGGACAATACCGGATGGGTACAACATGCATAAACTTCTTTTGCTCCATGTTCTACAAGTGCATTTGCAGCAAGCGTTATCGTACCAGCAGTATCAATAATATCATCAATCAGAATAGCTGTTTTCCCTTCAATATTACCGACAATATTCATGACCTCAGCAACATTAGGACGTGGACGACGTTTATCTATAATTGCGATTGGGGCTTTTAAACGGTCTGCCATTTTCCGTGCTCTAGTAACACCACCATGATCTGGTGAAACAACAACAACATCCTCTATATTTTTTTGTTTAAAGTAATCAGTTAAAATTGGAACACCCATTAAGTGGTCAACTTGAATATCAAAAAAGCCTTGAATCTGTGGTGCATGTAGATCAAATAAAATAACTCGAGTGGCACCTGCAGTTTCAATTAAATTTGCTACTAGTTTTGAAGTAATAGGTTCACGTGCCCTTGCCTTCCTATCTTGGCGAGCATATCCATAATATGGCATAACAACATTAATGGTTTTAGCAGAAGCACGCTTAAGTGCATCAACCATGATTAGTAGTTCCATAATATGTTCATTTACCGGAGCACTTGTCGATTGGATAACATAGACGTCACAACCACGAATACTTTCTTCAATATTAATTTGGATCTCTCCATCGCTAAAGTGAGAAACTGCGGATTTCCCCATTTCAATCCCGATATGTTCCACGATTTCTTTAGCTAGAGCCTGATTTGATCCTAAGGCAAATACTTTTAAATTTGGGTCAAGATATTGGTTTGGCATTTTGGCAAAAACCCTCCGTTAAGTTTGTTTTATTTTTTCTTTTTTTCAATATAGCCTAGTTTATTTGTCTGCCTTGCACGTGCGATAGATAAGCTGCTTTCAGGCACATCATCAGTAATTGTTGATCCCGCAGCAATATATGAATTTTTACCGATTGTTACCGGAGCAATTAGGTTAGAATTACAGCCAACAAAAACACCGTCTTCAATCTTCGTTAAATATTTATTTTTACCATCATAATTTACTGTGATTGAGCCGCAACCTAAATTAACATCTTTCCCAACCTCAGCATCACCAATATAACTCAAATGAGATGCTTTGCTGCCTGTTCCAAAAATAGATTTTTTCACTTCAACAAAATTCCCTATCTTTACTTCGTCATGTATAACGGATTGTGGTCGTATATGAGCAAATGGACCAATCTTTACATGACTACCAATCTCGCTTGAAAACATTGTTGAATGTCTTACCTCGGTAAAATCCCCAATCTTACAATTTTCTATTTCTGTATTAGGGCCTATAACACAATCACTACCGATAATTGTCTTACCTTTAATCATTGTCCCCGGATAAATTACAGTATCAGCACCGATTACGGCTTCTTTTGAGATATACGTATTAGCGGGATCAATAATTGTAACCCCATTTTTCATATGTAACCGATTAATTCTTGCCTTCATAATGCTTTCTGCTTGTGATAATGCAATACGATCGTTTACACCTAGCGTCTCTTCAAAATCTTCCGTTTGATATGCAGAAACCTTTTCACCTTTCTGCTTCAAAATCCCGATAACGTCCGGTAAATAAAATTCACCTTGCGCGTTATCATTTCCCACTTCTTTAAGAGCCATAAAGAGTGCTTGATTATCAAAGCAGTATGTACCTGTATTAATTTCTTGTACCTTTAACTCCTCTGGACTAGCATCCTTATGCTCAACAATTTTTTCAACTGACCCTTCATTATTACGAATAATTCTTCCATAACCTGTTGGGTCATCCGTAAAAGCAGTCAAGATGGATGCTTTTGCATTTGTTTTTTCATGGTTCTCAAGAAGTGCTTTCATTGTTTCAGGAGTAATTAATGGAGTATCTCCACATACTACAAGTGTCGTACCCTGTTCATTTCCAATAATTCCTTCAGCCTGCACGACTGCATGTGCAGTTCCAAGCTGTTCTTCTTGATGCGCATATTCAGTTCTATCACCTAAAAATTCTTGAACTTTTTCTGCTCCGTGACCAACTATCGTTACAATTTTTTTAATATCAAGTGCAGACACATGTTCAACAACATGCTCTATCATTGGTTTTCCGCATACTTGATGTAGAACTTTATAAAGCTTAGATTTCATTCTTGTACCTTGACCTGCTGCTAAAATAATGGCAAAACGATTCATTGAAAACCTCCACTCGGGCACCTTTTTCCACCTTCGAATATATCTTAAAAATATTTGCATTTCAACATTTCTGAGAAAATGTAATAATTTTAATAGAATATGCAAAAAACCCAACTATAAAATTATAGTTGGGTTTTGTGTTTTTTCAACATTATGAAGCTCCAGCTTCTTCATATTCCACTTCATCAAGCTCACCTAAACGATGATACTCGGCTAAAACTGCATCTTGAATTTTTCCACGAGTTCCAGAATTAATAGGATGAGCTATGTCACGGAATTCTCCATCTGGTGTGCGTTTACTTGGCATTGCGACAAATAAACCATTATTTCCATCTATCACACGAATATCGTGAACGACAAATTCATGATCAAGCGTAATGGAGGCGATCGCTCTCATGCGTCCTTCGGTGTTTACGCGGCGTAATCTTACGTCAGTTACTTCCATCTGTATCACCACCTTTATTAAATAAAAATTTCCTAAATAAAAACATATTACCAATAATTCCACATATTTTTTTTAATTCCTTCTCGTTCGCAAAAAAATTTCAAAAAAAATCCAACGTTTTATGAAAATGTTGGATTTTTGTAATAAATTATTTAACTAAAGCAATTACTTCAATTTCAACTAATACATCCTTTGGTAACCTAGCTACCTCAACACATGATCGGGCTGGTTTATGATTTGCAAAGTATTCCCCATAAACCTCGTTCATTTTTCCAAAATCATTCATATCTTTAATAAAAACTGTTGTTTTAACAACGGAATCTAATGATGCTCCAGCTTCAGCTAGCACCGCCTTTAAATTTGTAAATACTTGGTGTGTTTGCACTTGGACATCCCCAGTTACTAATTCACCATCAGCCTTTAAAGGGATTTGTCCAGAACTATAGAACATATTATTTACGATAATCCCTTGTGAATATGGACCTATTGCCGCTGGTGCCTCGTTTGTATGAATTGCTTTCATCGTATTTCCTCCTCATCTCCAAGTGAAAGTGGCTTCATAAATTGAAAATAGTTCCCCTCTTCCACTTCAATATGCCTCGCTTTAACATTAACCTCTGATAACCGTACCAGTGAAATATATTCATCTACTAATCGATCTTCAATTTCCTTTGATTCCACTAAAACACCAATTCCTGCTACCTTTGCTTTAAATTCCTCAAGCAAATTTACCATACCGTTTATAGTCCCGCCTGCTTTCATGAAATCATCAACAATTAATACATTTGATCCTTCAGCCAAACTTCTTCTTGCTAATACCATATTTTGAATTCTCCCTGTTGAACCAGAAACATAGTTTATACTAACAGTAGAACCTTCCGTTACTTTACTATCATGCCTTACAATGACAACCGGGACATCTAAATAAGCTGCAACTGCATAAGCAATAGGAATTCCTTTTGTAGCAACTGTCATTACAACATCAACCTGGCGGTCTGAAAAAACAGTAGCAAACAAAAGGCCGATTTTTTTTACTAGTCGTGGATTTCCAATAATATCGGTCAAATATAAATAACCACCTGGCAACAAACGCTCCGGTTTTGCTATAAGGTCACACAATTTAGAGATAAATTCATGCGAACCTTCCTCGGAAGCATAGGGGATAAACTTAACTCCACCAGCAGCACCAGCAACTGTATGTAAAGAACCTATACCTTGTTGCTCAAATGTTAACTTTATTATCCCCAAATCTTCACTTATTGATGACTTTGCCGCTCCATATCGATCTGAGAAAAAAGAAAGTGATACTAATACACGAGGGTGGTCTAATAAGTAGCTCGTCATGTCTACTAATCTCCCGCTTCGTCTAATCTTCAATATAGCGCACCTCCCTTAAATCCGAATATTTTATAGATAATATAACACTTTTATACGGATTTAATCAAGAGCCCCTGCTTTTTCAGCTTTCATTTCGATTTCCCAGAATTCTAACAGCGTACACATGATCACAAAATCCTCTTAATCCATTATAAATGCGTTGAAGTCTTGATTGATATTGAACCAGACCATAAACTGTCGGGCCACTGCCACTCATTAAAACTGCATCGGCTCCAAAGTTAATCATTTTGGATTTTATATGATTCACTTCTGGATAAAGTCTTAATGTAACACTTTCAAGAACATTACCAACATTTTCACAAATACTCTTAAAGTCCTGGTTGTTAATTGCCTGAACCATCGCCTCAATATCCGGATGATTGACCTCATCCAATTTCAAATTACGATATATATCTGCTGTCGAAACACCGATTGTCGGCTTTGCTAGTATAACCCAACAAGGGGGTGGCGAAATAATATGTTCAATTTTTTCTCCTCTTCCTGTTGCGATTGCCGTTCCACCATACACACAAAAAGAGACATCCGATCCAATTTCAGCACCAAGACGTGCAAGTTCATCAATTGTAAGATCAAGTCCCCATAATTGATTCAGCCCTCGTAATGTCGCTGCAGCATCACTACTCCCACCTGCTAAACCAGCCGCGACAGGAATTACCTTTGAGATGGAAATTTCTACGCCTTTGTTTACCTCATATCGTTCCTTTAGCAATTTTGCTGCCTGATATGCTAAATTACGCTCATCGTCAGGGACGAATCGATTTTGGGTAACAATCCTTATTTTATTTTCATCAATTGCTCTAAGTTCAATTCTATCGGCCAAATCAATTGTGGTCATCACCATTTTTACTTCGTGGTACCCATCAGCTCTTTTATGTAAAACGTCTAATGACAGATTTATTTTCGCTGGTGCTTTTAATAATATTCGCTTATCCATCTACAATCACCTACTTCAATCAAGATACTTCTGATATTGTATCATAAACATCCATTATAACCATTTTTTATTATAAATAGACAAAAATTTATTGGCAAAACGAACCTAACTTTCTTATACTTTAATCCTTTAACAAAGTTAAACTTTCTTATAGTATAAAAAAGCCGAAGCTTAAAAAACTTCGGCTATCGCAGTTTATTGTGTTTGGACATAGTAGATTTACGTTTTATTGATTCTGCTGCTGGTCTACTAACCCTTTTTGGGCTATTTCAACGGCACGCTTTACCATACTACCCGCTTGTCTTGCGGTTATTCCACCCCAACCTTCAGCTTGAACCGTATCGTAAAACCCTAGTTCCTTTGCGAGTTCATCTTTAAATTGCTGAGACATTAAACCTCTGCGTCTACCCACTATTAATGACCCCTTTCTGAAACTGCGACAATTATAGTATTTGGATAATACGAAGAAGAATATGTATAAGACACGTTTCTTTAATTAGAGAATGTAACACCGATAGGCAAATTAGAAGCGAGAAGGTCGAGGAAGCAAAGGTTCGAGTAACGGAGCGTACAACGTAACGGAGAACCGAAGCTAACAAAGAGATTAGATGTAGATAATTTGCCGAATGGCAAAGAACAAAAGCTATAGGCGCCCTGATTAGCGACGTAAAAATAAGAGCGCATCGACTGGGATAAAGGAAACACGTCGAGGGACGAGTCGATGTTGACTTATCGCAAAAGAGATGAGCTAAGTTTACTAGTCGCTGAGCGCTTGCGCTGGATGACTACTCTCTGTGCTATAGTATTTATCCACAGGATCAAATTTTATAATTTGCTAAACAATTAAAAAGCAGTAAACTTAGTTTACTGCCCGCTTAATGCAATATTCCCTGAATTTTCATCGAAAAAAGTTAATTCCACCGTTTCAGTTAAAATATCTGCATAACTATATGATACGCGTTCAAATGAATTTTCTTGTTGGTCTAATTCAATAATAAATACTGATGGATACGTTTCAGCCAAAACTCCTGAACGCTCAATCGTTTTCCGTCGCCCGCCATTCGCTTTTAATGTTAGACGCTTACCTAGGTTATTATCAAGATTACGTTTAATGTCCAATAAAGTTTTTCCCATTCACTCCACCTCACTAATTTACATTATAACATCCTGATATTATTTAGTCAAATAAAATTAAAATTATATCAGTGAACCATTTTTCCTGTCAATGGGTTTTTTTGCTGCAACTATTATTTTTTTGTGAATATATCATTATTTTGCCTCACTTTTGCAAAAATATGTATAATTCGACGGAATTTGCAGGCCAAATACTAAAAAACCCCTAATGGTTTTACCACTAGAGATAGTTACTCATACTCATATTTGCGATATGGTAATCCGATTCGTAGAAGCCCTTTTGTTTCAATTCCACCCAATCCTTTTTCACCAGTTAAGGTATTTCGAATTACATCCCAGACGTTAATATGGTCCTTGATAGGCGTATAGCTAATTTTTGCTACGATGTATACTGGATCAAGTGCATGAATGTTTATTCTTGTTGGAGAGCTTGCAAAATTAGCGCCTGCCCTTATTAACGACTCAAAATGGGATTGACAAGCTCCAGCAAAAATAACAAGCTGGTCCAAATTTGGAATTTTCTTTCTTGCTTCATTTACAGTCTGTACAAAATATCGAGAATGGCGATATGCTTTTAGATCCGTTTGTCGTCCTTTAGATTTTATATAGGCATCATGTCCGGTTACAACTAAAATATCCGGCCTCAATTGTTCAATAAACTTTCCTACCTTATCCGGCATTTCCTTCTCATCTAAATGAACGCCAAAAAAAGGAACGCCAAGTCTTTCATATAATGCTTTACACTTTTGTAAATAAACAGGATCACCGTCTAAATGCAAAACACGACCTGGCATTTGAAAATACGTTTCACTTTCAGCATAACCATTTGAAGCATTATATTCACTTCGCTGCCGAATTAGATTATAATCTTGGCGAAATAGCCGATATGATTGATCCTGTTTTTCCTTTTCTTTTTTTTGCCTATCCTTATATTCCTTATCATCAATTTCGACCAAATCTGATAATGGTGCGTCAGCTATTAGGCGGACGTCTTCGCCAAATAAGGTTGCTAATTGATCGTTAATTTCGATAACACGAAAAAGTAAATCATGATTATAAGATATTCTTGTAACCATATCGCCAACTTTGATACCCATTTTCCCCTCCTGTCCGAGCGTTACTATACGCTACCCACTTCTTTCTCCTTTCCATTAATAACCTATTCCTTTTATAACCTATGATTAAAAGGGGGAAATGGTCTCTAATTACTCTGAGATTATTTTGTAGAAATGATCACTTAAAACAGCAAATTCTTGAATAGCAAGCGTTTCTCCGCGTCTCTTTGGATCAATTTGGGCATATACAAGCACTTCTTCAACTTGTTTTTTTTCAAGCTGTCCATTAAAAAAGCTAGCCAAATTATTAAATATCGTCTTTCTTCTTTGGGCAAAGCTTGCGCGAACGACTTCAAAGAAAAACTCTTCATTGACTACTTCAACTGGTGGTTTCTCTCTTCTTGTTAAACGAATAACTGCAGAATCTACATTTGGTTGTGGCATAAAAACAGTTTTCGGAACAATCATTACAGTTTTTGCATTTGTATAATATTGAATCGCAATTGACAAAGAACCATAATCCTTAGTTCCTGGTGATGCAGAAATCCGGTCTGCCACCTCCTTTTGCAGCATGACAACCATGCCGCGTATTGGTAAGCGCTCCGATAGTAGCTTCATAATAATAGGCGTTGTTACATAATACGGAAGATTTGCAACAACCATTAGATCTTGATCGGCTTCAAATTCGGATTTAATTACTTCACTTACATTAACCTTTAGCACATCATTATGGATTACCTTAACATGTGGATATGGATTGAGCGTCTCTTTTAAAATTGGTAATAACCGCCCATCAATTTCAAACGCAACAACTTTCTTCGCTCGTTTCGCTAACTGTTCCGTTAAAGCGCCAATACCTGGCCCAATTTCAATTGCTCCACTATTTTCCGTTAGTTCCGCAAAATCGACGATCCGATTTAATATATTCAAATCAATTAAAAAATTTTGTCCAAGACTTTTTTTAAAAGAAAAGCCGTGCTTTTCTAATATCGCTTTTGTACGCAGCGGAGTTGCAATATCCTTTATCATTCTTTCTCCTCCTGTAACACTTGAAGTACCGCCTGTAAGAAGGTTGATTTTTTTATTTGAAACATATTTAGACGCTTATGCAATTGTTTCCCATTTGTATAACCGATTCTTAATATCACACCCAACTTCTCTCTCCGTTCCTTTGAACGCGCATCCCCAATTAGACCCGCCTCTAATAAATCTTCTTTTGCAATTTCCTCAGAAATATCTATCGTTTCTTGCTGAACAGCTCTTAAAGCCTGCCTAATCGCCTCAATCGACGCATGCTCAACCCCTAGACCTTTCCCCTTTTTAGCTATCGCTTCTTGTCTCGGTAAAAACGCATGCTTACAGCCTGGAACTCGCTCGGAAATAATTTTTCTAATTCTTTCTCCTGGATAATCAGGATCCGTAAAAATAATGACCCCTCGCTGCTCCTGTGCGAGTCGTATTTGTTCAATTGTAGTCTCATTAATGACTGACCCATTTGTTTCAATTGTATCAGCATCAATCGCTTGTTTTACACGGACTGTATCATCTTTACCTTCAACAACAATAATTTCTTTCAATTTTTGCATATTTTCCTCCAATGGTGAAACTTTTCACCAAAATATATCGTCTTCTATATAAAACAGTATAAGCTAAATTATTTCAAATAAAAAACACAGAGGACAATATCCCCTGTGTATACGTATCCTATTCTAAAATTTTTATTAAAACTTTTTTACGTCCCCATTGGTCGACTGTAGCTTTATCTGGAATAAATACATCAATCTTATTGCCTTTAATTGCACCACCGGTGTCTGCTGCTATAGCTTCACCATAACCCTCTACCCATACCTTTGTTCCTAACGGAATGACTCTTGGGTCGACAGCAATTACCTTTTGGTCCGGATTTTTTCTTAAGTTTATACCTGTAGAAGTAATACCAGAACAGCCCTTACAATATGCTGTATATGCGGTTGCACTTACATAAAATTCTTTCACTGACGGCCCGTCATAGCCACGGGCTGGTTGCATTTTTATAGGTTTTGTTCCAATCGCTACAATGCGGTCTTTGCTATCCTTTACTTTTTCCTTCTTTATAACTTTCCTTGAGACCTCTTTCCCGTTTTCGAGAACTACTTCAAAGTACTGTTTTTCTAATCCTTCTTCACCTTTAGCTATTACTTTTTCTGCTCCGGATGATAATGAAGCATCCTTTTTCGTTACTACTGCATAATCAACTGGCACTTCCACCACATCGGTGACCTTTTCTACGCGTATTACATTCACAACCATGTTTTCTGTAACTTGAGTATCAGCTTTTGGCTCAACGCGATCAAGTTCATTAAGCTTAATTTCTTGTTGCTTCAAAAGGTCAGCGACAGTAGTCGAAGTCGTCCAAACTTGCTTTTCTTCATCTGAATCCTTCAATGTAATCGGAAAAGCTGTCTCCACAATTATTTCTGTGTCTTGATTAAGCTTTGTATCTTTGCTTGGAGTTATAATATCGTGTTCATTTAGGACATAATTTTGTTCCCTAATAAATTCTTCTACCGTTTTAGCAGTAGTCCATACTATAGTTTTATCACCCTTCACAACAAATCTAACTGGTTGTGCGGGGTCCCAAGTAACCTTTACTACATCTCTTAATTCGGTATCAGGCGGCGGTGTAACCTTATCCTCCTCCAGTACTTCTAATTTTAGCTCCACTAACAATTCTTTTACTGTTTTAGCGTGGGTTCGAATTATTTCCTCTTTCCCATCCAAGACAACCGTGACAGGCTGTTTAGTCCCTTCATATGCAAGTATTCCCAGTAATAACACTGCTAGAATACTAGATATGGCGACTATTACTTTCTTAGATTTAAGCATTATGTATGCCTCCTTCTTCACGGAGTGAATTATATAAAAGCATTCACTAGTTGTCAACTATAATTTACCTCTGTTCTTATAATTTACCATCCGCGAATATCTTGACAAACCTCTTGGTTTCAAATTATAAGGCCAATCCACCTTATAAATCCACATTTACTTCTCGACATCTTCGCTACGAATCTTGTAGTTCTATGTAATTAGTAAGAAAAAGGCTAAAAAAGGAAGAGAGCAACCCTCTCTTCCTTCGACAAATTATGAAATTCTAAATAATCTTTTTGCGTTTTCAGATGTTTTTTTCGCTAATTCTTCATAAGTAATTCCCTTTAATTCCGCAATCTGTTGTGCAACTAATTTAACAAATGCAGGTTCATTGCGCTTTCCTCTATAGGGGTGAGGGGTTAAGTATGGACAGTCTGTTTCAATTAATAGCTTTTCTAACGGAACCTCTATCGCAACTTCTTTTGGCTTTTTAGCATTTTTAAAAGTAACCGGACCGCCAAATGATATATAGAAATTCATATCGATACACTCTTTTGCAGTTTCAACGCTTCCGCTAAAGCAGTGCATGATCCCACCCACCTCGTGGGCACCTTCTTCTTTTAAAATTTCTACAATATCTTGTGTAGCATCGCGATTATGAATAATAATAGGAAGCTTTACTTTTTTTGCAAGTTGAATTTGCTTTCGAAACACATCCTTTTGAACATCCTTCGGTGATTTATCCCAATGATAATCTAATCCCATTTCACCAAGAGCCACAACCTTTGGGTGTTCGGCTAGTTTCTCAAGCCAAACAAGATCCTCGGCAGTCATATCGATTGCATCGACCGGATGCCAGCCAACTGCTGCATAGATAAAATCGTATTGTTCAGCAATTCTAATTGCACCGTTGATTGTTTCCTGATCAAAACCGACGCATACCATAGTTGACACGCCTTCAGTTTTAGCTCGCTTGATTACTTCCTCTTCATCCTCAGCATATTGTCTTGCATTAAGATGAACATGAGTATCAAATAGCATCCTTTATCTTCCTTCTTTATAATAGTATTTTTTTGTGTTTTTAAACGGATTTACTTTATTTTTGTTCCATTTGGTATCGTTCCATCAATGGATGCAAGCTTTAGCCTACCATCCTCTTTTCCAGCCAGAATCATCCCTTGTGATAATTCACCACGTAACTTGACTGGTTTTAAATTTGTAACACAAATAACCTTTTTCCCAACAAGTTCTTCAGGAGTATAATATTCGGCAATTCCAGAGACTACCTGCCGTTTTTCAAAGCCTAAGTCTAACTGTAGCTTTAATAGCTTGTCCGCTTTTTTTATAGCTTCAGCTTTAATCACCTGAGCAACGCGTAAATCAACCTTCATGAAGTCATCAATTGTAATTTCTTCAACTTCTTCTTTGATAATATCTTTATCACCCTGTTTTGCTTCCTTTTGCCCGACTGGAGCTTGCATATCCTGTTTTATAGTCTCCACTTCTTTTTCAACTTCAAGACGCGGGAATATTGGTTCACCCTTTTGCACCATTGTACCACTTGGGATTAATCCATATTGATACAAACTATCCCAATTTGTAATAGCTGCAATATCTTGAATACCTAGCTGCTCCCAAATTCTTTTCGGTGCTCTCGTTACAAAAGGCTGTAGCATAATTGAAATATGGCGTAAAGACTCTGCCAAATGGTACATAACAGATGCCAGTTGTGGCTTATTGTCTTCATCCTTTGCAAGCGCCCATGGCTGAGTTTCATCAATATATTTATTTGTTCGACTTACAAGTTGCCAGATCGCGGTTAATGCAACGGAAAACTCCATTTTTTCCATTGCATTTTCTACTTTTTGGACAGTCTCTTTTGCAATTACTTCTAGCGCTTCATCAAACTCCGTTACTTTTCCATTGTATTCTGGGATTTTGCCACCAAAATATTTAATAATCATCGCTACGGTACGATTTAATAAGTTTCCTAAATCATTTGCTAAATCAAAATTAATTCGTTCTACAAAGCCTTCTGGTGTGAAAACACCATCTGACCCAAATGGAACTTCACGTAATAAATAGTAACGTAATGCATCTAAGCCGTACCGGTCAATTAATGTAACAGGATCGATGACATTCCCTTTTGATTTTGACATTTTTCCATCCTTCATTAAAAGCCAGCCATGCGCAAATACTTTTTTAGGAAGTGGTACATCTAATGCCATTAACATAATTGGCCAATAAATTGTATGGAAGCGAACAATTTCTTTACCGACTAAGTGAACATCTGCCGGCCAATAAGTTTGATACTTTTTATCAACGTCTGTTCCATATCCTAAAGCGGTGATGTAATTTGACAGTGCATCAATCCACACATAAATCACATGCTTTGGATCTCCTGGTACTTTTATTCCCCAATCAAATGTAGTCCTTGAAACGGCCAAATCCTCTAAGCCCGGCTTTATAAAGTTATTAATCATCTCATTTTTTCGAGATTCCGGCTGGATAAACTCAGGATTTTCTTCATAGTATTGAAGCAAGCGATCAACATATTTACTCATTTTAAAAAAGTATGATTCTTCCTTTACTGTTTCAACTGCACGACCACAATCAGGACAATTTCCATCTACTAATTGTCTTTCGGTAAAAAACGATTCGCAAGGTGTACAATATGAACCTTCATATTGGTCTAAATAAATATCACCTTTCTCAACTAACCTTGAAAAAATGCTTTCAACTATTTTTTTATGTCGATCTTCTGTTGTCCTTATAAAATCATCGTAGGTAATATCCAATTTTTTCCACAGACTTTGTATTCCACTAACGATACCGTCAACAAATGCTTGAGGACTTACCCCTTTTTCTTCAGCCTTTTTTTGTATTTTTTGACCATGTTCATCAGTACCTGTTAAATACATAACATCAAAGCCGCGAAGTCGCTTGTATCGTGCCATCGCATCGCCAGCTACAGTTGTATATGCATGTCCAATATGTAATTTGTCACTTGGATAATAAATAGGTGTTGTAATATAAAATGTCTTTTTATCAGTCATTTTAATTGCCCCCTTTAGTTTCAGACTTAAAACGTCCCTTTTATACTATCACCAAAATATACTAATCCCAAGTAAGGATGTCAAGACTATCAATACTAAACGATAAATTTGTCGACTTATATTGTTGAAATTTGTCGATTTTAGCTTATAATGAAACTAACCATACTTCCATTATCAGTAAAAATATGTAAGAAAATGATATTAAATATTCTTATAGTGATAATTATAAACCTTAATATATCAACGGTTTTAGTGGTTATTAATATACATTTTTTTATAATTCCTACACATTTTTACAAAAAATAAATTGACTGCTTTTGGATGTATTGATATAGTAGAGACAGGAGAAATTTGTCGAAAGTTGGCGAATTATTATATAAAGAAATTGATTACACGAGGGGAGAATTAATATGAAATCTACAGGTATTGTTCGTAAGGTTGATGAATTAGGGCGTGTGGTAATTCCAATAGAATTACGTCGTACATTAGGAATTGCTGAGAAAGATGCTTTGGAAATCTATGTTGATGATGACCGTATCGTTTTGAAGAAGTACAAGCCTAACATGACTTGTAGTGTAACTGGCGAAGTATCTGATGATAATTTCACACTTGCAAACGGTAAAATCGTTTTAAGTCGTGAAGGCGCAGAAACTTTATTAAAACAGATCCAAGAGCATCTATCTGTAGCTAAATAAACTATTTTAATATATAGGTGGCCGATTATTCATCGACCACCTTTTTGTTTGTTTGAATAAAGGTCTATCTTTTAGCAACTATTCTTCTATATGAAACGCCTGATAAACCTCTCTTTTTGCTAATCTCCGTTCTTCTGCTACTTTTTTGATTGCATCCTTAGAGTGTAAATGTTCCTTGTCAATATAGTATTGAACGTGGTCTTTTAGCTGCATGGATTCCCACCAAGCTTTATCAACTATTCCGTTGTTTCCCGAATCACCTTCAATAATAATACAAAATTCCCCTCTTACGACATTTTGTTCTGCCCACATTACAAGTTCATTCAACGTACCTCTTATGTACTCTTCAAACTTTTTTGTTAACTCTCTAGAAATTGCTGCCTTTCGATCTCCTAAAACCTGGGCAATTGCTGCTAGTGTTTCTTTTAAACGATGTGGCGCTTCATAAAAAATGATCGAGGCTTTTAACCCCTTTACTTTTTCCAGTTCAGCAATCCGGTCTTTTTTCCCTCTTGGCAAAAACCCATAAAAATAAAAATGGTCTGTTGGTAACCCCGATGCAATTAACGCCGTAAGTGCTGCATTTGCGCCCGGTAATGAAATAACTGTAATATCCGCTGTTAGTGCTGCAATTACTAAGTCATAGCCAGGATCAGAAATTGCCGGCATACCAGCATCGCTAACTAATGCAACAGTCATCCCTTCTTTTATTTCCTCTAACAGTCGGGCACCGCTCTCACGTTTATTATGTTCATGGTAACTGACGATCGGTGTTGAAATTACAAAGTGATTCAGAAGCTTCACAGTTTGTCTCGTATCTTCAGCGGCAATAAGATCCGCTTCCTTTAAAATACGAATGGCTCTATAAGTCATATCTTCTAGATTCCCTATAGGTGTTGGTACTAAGTATAGAATGCCTTTACCGCTAGAGCTAAAACTTTTTTGTTGCTTCATAATTATTCCTCCATTAATAGTACTTCAACATACTTTATGATGAAGCGATTGAAAAGCAGTGGTTGTTACGTAACGCTTATTTTCTTATTAATATAGGCTTCTTTTTGCTCTCTCGTTAATTGTTTTATCCGATATTCAGCATGCATCGCCTCAGTTTTTGTGTCATACTCCTGCGAGAAAATTAATTGTACAGGTGTTCGCCCTCTTGTATATTTTGCACCTTTTCCCGCTTGATGCTTGTTTAGTCTTTTTTCAAGGTCATTTGTATATCCTGTATAATATGTGCCATCATTACACCTTAATATATACACATAATGCTTACCGTTTCCCATATAAGATTTCATACATCTCCTCAGTGTATTCGTTATTTTCCTTATACACGTATAAGGGGGGTAAAATTTTTAAATCTGCTTTCCCATACTTTGTTCCCTCTATTAATAACGTGTTTGCTTCCTTTCCTACCTTTGGATAAACAAATCGAAGTCGTTTCGGCTCAAGCTTATAATGCCGCATTAAAGTCAAAATATCTAATAGCCTGCCAGGACGGTGTACAAATGCTACTTTTCCGCCATGTCGTACTAGTTGACTTGAGACGCGAATAACGTCCTCCAACGTACACATTATTTCATGCCGAGCAATAGCCAAATGCAGATTTTCATTGAATTCATTTTCACTAGGAGTCGGAAAATATGGCGGATTACACGTGACTACATCATAGCGGCTATGCCCTAAACGCTGCGGCATATCCTTTAAATCTCCATGAATTACAGACAGACGATGTTCTAAATTATTAAATTTAATACTTCGTAAAGCCATATCAAATATACGTTCTTGTATTTCTACACCCGTTATCGACCCTTTTGTACGTTTACTTAATAATAACGGAATAACGGCGTTTCCTGTACATAAATCCAACAGATCCCCTTTTTGAATTGGGACATATACAAAGTTTGCCAATAAAACAGCATCTAAAGAAAAATTAAACACTTCCGAACTTTGAATAATCTTCATCCGCTCATCTAATAAGTAATCTAACCGCTCGCCTTCCTTTAATTCAATCATTTAAAACAACCTTCCTTAACTAAATATATTAAAAAGGGGCTGTCCAAAAAAAAGACAGTCCCGCTATCATTACTTTTTATTTAAAAATGATAGGCAAAATAAGCAATCGCCCTCAGTTCGTAAGCTTCCATAATGAACATTACAAATATGGAATCCTTCTTGATAAAGACGGGCAAGATTATCATAACCCTCACCAACGTCTAATGATGATTTCTCTTTTTTATTAGTACTAGAAGAATTGCCATCTCCTTCAGGCTCCTCATCTATTCCTAAACGCTGTCTAAGATGATGATTTTCCATCTTTAAATTATGATTTTCCTCTAGCAAATCAGCCAAATGAGCTTTAAATTCACCTAACTGCTTGTATAATTGACCGATTTGCTCCTCCATATGGATCGCATGATCAAATAATTGTTTTTTGTCCACTCCGATTCCACCTCTATTACTTTGTGGGCTTAAAACGAAACAGTACCTTCTTCGATTAGTTCATTAATTGTATATTCAATTACACGTTCAATTTCTGGTAGCTCTACTTGAATAAGGCCCTCCAAAATATTGAGTCCGACTACTACGCCTTTTCCTTGTGGTGTTATAATTTCTTCACCCAAGTCCGGAAGCCTTTCCTTTATTGCTTCATAGTCATCATTTTCATATTTTAAGCAACACATTAACCGACCACATAAACCAGATATTTTCGCTGGATTAAGTGATAGATTTTGATCCTTCGCCATTTTAATTGAAACAGGATCAAAGTCACCTAAAAATGTTGAACAACAAAGCATTCTTCCGCAAGGTCCAATACCACCTAGCATCTTCGCTTCGTCACGTACTCCTATTTGCCTTAGCTCAATTCTTGTTCGAAAAATTGCAGCTAAGTCTTTAACAAGTTCTCGAAAATCAACACGGCCATCAGCTGTAAAGTAGAAAATTATTTTGTTTCGATCAAACGTATACTCAACATCGACAAGCTTCATATCAAGGCCATGCTCAATTACCTTCTCATTACAGAGCTCATATGCTTGTTTTGCCTCTTTTCTATTTTCTTCAACATTTACTATATCATTTTCATCTGCTAGTCGAAGTACTTTTTTCAACGGAAGAACTATATCATTTTCATCTACCTTCTTAGAGCTAATAACAACCTTGCCAAACTCAACTCCACGGACGGTTTCTACAATGACATATGTTCCTTCGCTAATCTTAAAATCACCTGGATCAAAATAATATATTTTACCCGCTTTTTTAAAGCGAACTCCTACTACCTCATACAAACGTTATCCCTCCTGCAGCTTGAGAACTAGCTGCTCCATCAATAATTGTGGATTTACATTGGCATCTAACCTTTTTTTAGCTTCTAAAATTATGGTTAACTGGTCTGCAATTCTTTTTTGTGAAAATCGCATAGCCTGTACCTCAAGTAAATCCTTTTGATCTATAAAAATAAGATTATTCTGTTCACCTATTTGGATATATAAAAGATCTTTATGCCATAATAATAATAAGTCAAGACCTACGTTCAGCTGTTCCTTCTCGATAAAATGTGGTAGCCAATGTTCATGTAAAAACAAAAGTGCATGGTGACTTCTATTTACGAGAACCTCATTTAATTGTATCACTATATTTCGGGCTTGTGCAAACCAATCGTCTGAAATAATAGCAAGTGCATCATTTATATTATTGGTAAGAGAGGCAACAATTTTCGCTAATACTGTCGGAGCATTTTTTTCTAGCAATTCTTGAAAAAGCAATTCTGGTGTTAACGGCCGAAAATTTAAGATTTGACATCTTGATAATATTGTTGGAAGCATTTTTTGAACTTGTTCTGTTAACAGCATTGCAATTGTACGACCATTTGGTTCCTCTAAAAATTTAAGCAAACTATTAGCTGCCTGTACGGTCATCTTATCGGCATGCTCGATAATATATATTTTCCCTTTTGCCTCTACACTTTTCTTTGCAAACTCCCTTTGCAAGTCTTTTATCTGTTCTTTTTTTAATGATAATCCATCAGGTGTTAATAGTAATACATCTGGATGATTACCTGATTCAATTCTCTTACATTCAATACAACTGTTACAAGGCTCAACTCCGATACGTTTAGTACAAAAGTAGCTTTTGGCTAGCTGAATACTAACCTCTTTTTTACCTGTACCTCGGCCACCTTCAAATATATATGCATGGGCAATCCGATTCTTTGCAATACTGTTCGTTAACATTCTAACAGCATTGGGTTGCTTATTTTTCAATTCTCCCCACGTATACACTGGAAACTCTCACCCCTTACTACATATATTACAAGCGACACAAAACATTACCTCATTATCATTTAGTATGTAATCTCAAGTTTATTATTGATTTAGTATCTTCAAAAACTCTATTTTCTGGTTGCTCGGCATTTACTCTCACAATCCGATCTGAGAAACGTTCTTCAAGTAGCTTATATCCTTCCGAAACTTTATGATGAAAATCAAGTGTTTCAAGATCTAATCTATTAATTTCACGGTCCTTATTTTTATTTATTCGCTCTAATCCTATTTCCGGTCTTACATCAAAATAAATGGTTAAATGAGGCATATAATGGCCAATTGCGAATTTATTAATAGCTAAGACCTCCTCAAGCCCTAAATTCCTTGCATATCCCTGATAAGCAAGACTACTATCAATAAAACGGTCACATAGCACAACTTGGCCTTGTTCCAAAGCTGGAATAATTTTCTCAACCAGATGCTGTCGTCTTGCAGCAGCATACAGTAACGCCTCTGTTCGGCCATCCATCATCGTGTTCTTTTTATCTAAAATAATACCTCTTATTTGTTCAGCAATCTCTATCCCACCAGGTTCTCTTGTTAAAATAACGTCCCTCCCTGTTTGTATTAAATATTCTTTAATTCGTTTTGCAATTGTAGATTTCCCGGCTCCTTCTGGACCCTCCAACGATATAAAGTATCCGTTTTTCACAATTGTTAGTCTCCTTTAGTTAAAAATATCTATTCCCTTGTCCCAAAGCTCAGGATTGTTTTGAAAATATGCTCCCGATTCCTTTAATGTTAATAGCATATTGATATGATTGTTGGTAATTGTCTCTCCAGGTAAAATAACAGGTATGCCAGGTGGATAAGGAATTACAGAACTGGCTGCTATTTCTCCGACAGCATTACGTAAAGGTATTTTACAAGTTTTACGTTTCCTCATTTCCTCGTATGTAATAGCCAAAGTAAAAATGCTAGGAGTACTTTGATCAACTTTTTGTTTATCTCTTATCTCTGTAGGAACATGTTTTATTGCCCTTTCAACTTTGGCAACAATAGTTGAATAATCCTCTACTTCCGATAGAGGACAAACAAATAGCACATTCCAAGGATCAGCTAATTCAGTATAAATATGTTCTTTTTCAAAAGCTTCTTGTATTTCATAACCAGTAAGAGCACAGTTGGATTGAACTATTATTTTAAGTATATCTGCTTGATAAAGATCACTTTTTTGAGCAATTAAATTAATTTGAGGTAGTCTTGCTAGACTTTCACGAAAATTTTCGATTGAGTCAATGATTTCTTCTTTATCTTTATTAGAAATATGAGCTAAATAATACCTTGCCAAATCTAATGAAGCCATGATTGGATAAGAGGGACTACTTGACTGCACAACCTGCAAATAATATTCTACCTTACCAATATCAATTCGCGAACTATTAAAATGGAGATACGAACCCATTGTCATTGCAGGGAGTGTTTTATGAGCAGATTGAACTACAATATCAGCGCCTAAGGTCACTGCTGTTGTAGGAAAAGGTTTCCCTAATATAAAATGTGCTCCATGCGCTTCATCTACTAACACTAGTAAACCTGCAGAATTTGCAAGTTTAATGATTTCATTTAAATTATGACTGACCATGCCATAATAATTAGGTGTTGTTAAAATTAACGCCTTTGCTTCGGGATAATCCTTTATGGCTTGTTTTACAGTTTCATATGAGATATTTGTTGCAATTTGACTTTCATAGTCAAATTCAGGACTTAAAAAGACAGGTCTTACATTAGCCAATTGTAAGGAATTCATAATTGATTTATGGCTATTCCTTTGAACTAACACAACATCATGAGGATTACAGGTTGCAAGAATCATAGCTAAATTCCCAGCTGTAGAGCCACCTACCAAAAAGTAACTCTTCTTTACTTTATAAAGATCTGCTGTTAAATGTTGAGCTTCTTTTATAATGCTAGTAGGTGAATGTAAATCGTCTAGGCCATTAAGCTCAGTTAAATCAATTCTCAATAAATCATTAAAAGAAACCGTTCCGAAATCAACTGATTTGAACATAGCACCATTTTTATGTCCAGGAACATGAAATGAAATCGGATCACTATTTTTATGATTTAATAACCCTTGGTATAACGGAACAGTATTTTGGTTCATTTTGTTTCCTCATTCCTATGTTCATTACTATATCATTTTAAAGGAAATAATACCTTCTAACAATACAGAAAACTCGCCGAATGACGAGCCACAAAGGCTAAGGAAGAGACATAGCGAACTTATACTTGATTCCAAAAATTTCTACTACATCGAGAAACATCCTCGCTACAATTTTATGCGTTTTTAACGAACGAAAAAGCAGACTCCAATATTTTGAACTACACCTTCACTGGTTTATAAAACTAATGAAGAAGCAGTTCGAGATTTGAAATCTGCTTTTAATTCACTTTACTTATCGGATGGGTAACTTTTCGAAGCTGATACAAAAAATGCTTATATTTGTCATCATCGGCTTCAGTATTAATGATCTCCTTTTCACATTCACAACAAATAAAACTAGTATATAAATGAATACCTTTTATTTTGCTTTTTTCACAAATAACACACGTTTCCCCCAATGAATCTATCATACCATATGAGTCCATCTAGTCCACCTCCACAGCTACAGTATTACCACCCAATTAAAAATATATACATAATTCAAAATAGGCGAAATACTCACTAAAAACTGTATGTATTAATATTGTATGAAGGCATTTCATTAATGTGTCTGTCTAGCAGCAAAAAGACCAATTCCCATTATTTCCCGGGGTCAGGCTCCTAGGTGGCACCCTCTATGGACA
>NZ_ANOK01000008.1 GCF_000331575.1 Calidifontibacillus oryziterrae | reverse complement strand
AGTGTCCATAGAGGGTGCCACCTAGGAGCCTGACCCCGGGAAAAAATGGTTAATCTACACTTTCTACTTCAACTTGAATAACTCCTGTTAATGATTTTAAATTATAATATATGTCGGTCGTATATGTGCCTTTATACGTTATAACTATGCAGCTTATTATAATATCATCGGATTCTTCTTTTACTTTTACTTGTTTAACACCAAGTTTTTTTCTTTTAACCTCTTTTAATAGGTCTGTTAAGTGGGTAGACTTTTCAATCAAAATTTTAGCCTTTATTTCCTTTTCTCTTAGTTTCTTTGGACCGATTTTTTCAAATAAGATAGGAATTACTTTAACACCGATAATTAAAAATACAACTCCTGAAAGTGCTTCAATATAAAAACCGGCACCAATTGTTATACCAATACCGGCGGCTGCGAGGACTAAGGATGCAGTGGTAAGGCCGGATATTACTTCGTTGCCTCTGCGCATAATGACACCAGCGCCTAAGAAGCCGATTCCACTAATAATATATGAGGGTATCCGACCTGGGTCCATTGGACGTGAATACTCCTTTGCATACATAAATGCAGATTCATACGATACAATGGTCAACAAGCAAGCCATAACAGAAATAATTAAACACGTTTTTAGTCCTAATGGTTTCCCCTTTAGTTCTCGCTCTAAACCAATTCCTATGCCTGAAATTGCAGCGAATGTTAGTTTTATTAAAACTTCATTATTAATAAATAGTAACAACAATTCCTTCATACTGCACCCTCTAATCTTTTTTCAGAATGATAAGAATGAATAAATGAAAATAGGAATACATCCTATTTGTTATGAATATCAATAAATTTGTTAAATAAAATTATCCTTTTTTGGTATAGAAAATTCAAGTTATTAAAAGGTATATGATTAAATAAATATATATATTTGTATAAAATGAAAACAACGAAATAATAACTGTTTGTAAATTTTATATTTGGTAATGATATAAAATATGTTAAAGCTAATTAGTTGAAAAAAAAGCTGCCACAACGATATAATATAATCAAGGTCAAAGAAAGTCAAAGTCAGGTGAAAGGGGAGGGATACATGCGTAATATTTCAGACATTATTGAGCAATACCTTAAGAAAGTACTTCATGTAAGTGACGAGAATGTGGTAGAAATCAAAAGAAATGAAATTGCAGATAAGTTCCAATGTGTCCCTTCACAAATTAATTATGTAATAAATACAAGGTTCACGATTGAGAAGGGATACATTGTTGAAAGCAAAAGAGGTGGGGGCGGATATATACGTATAAGTAAAGTCCAAACTGATAATCATGCGCAGTTAATTGATCAATTACTTGACCTTATTCCTAACCAAATTGCTCAATCTACTGCAGATAGTATTGTTTCCAGATTACTTGAAGAGGATGTAATTAATCATCGTGAAGGGAAGTTAATCCAGAGTGCGATGGACAGAACCGTTCTTTTTGTAGGTTTACCAGAACGAGACGAGTTACGTTCAAGAATTCTTAAAGCGATGTTGTTCACTTTAAAATATAAGTAATACAAGGGAGAGGTGTTACGATGGAATGTCAAGAGTGTCACCAAAACCCAGCATCACTACATTTCACAAAGATTATTAATGGCAAAAAAACGGAAACCCATCTTTGTGAGCAATGTGCACGGGAAAAAGGTGAAATGATTTCAGGTGCAGGTGGTTTTTCTATAAATAGCTTACTTTCAGGATTATTAAACTTAGATTATCCTTTTACAGGTAATTCGAATAGTAATAATAATTCCCTTGAGAATATTCAAGCGTTGCAATGCCAAAATTGTGGTATGACCTACCAATATTTTTCAAAGGTTGGTCGATTCGGATGCTCAAATTGTTATGAAACTTTTAGTAATAAAATTGACCCTATTCTAAGAAGAGTTCATAGTGGGAATACAGCACATACTGGAAAAATCCCAAAACGAATAGGTGGAAACCTTCATATTACGAAAGAAATTTCAGAATTAAAAGAGCAATTGCAAAAATGTATAGTAAATGAAGAATTTGAAAATGCTGCAAAAATTAGAGATGAAATTAGATCGTTAGAACAAACTTTAAGTGAGCATAGAGAGGGGGAACAATAATCTATGTCTCTACAACGTTTTATTAATCAAGCGATAAGTCCATGGATGAATGAAGAAGGTCCTGATAGCGATATAGTCTTAAGTAGTAGAATACGTTTGGCTAGAAATCTTAAAGATATTGTTTTCCCTACATTAGCATCAAGTGAGGATTTCCAAAATGTGATTAATACCTTAAACGAAACCGTTTCAAAGCATAATGATCAAGATATAGGGAATTTAGAAATTATTAAAATGGATGAAATGGAGTCTATTGAAAGGCGAGTATTAGTTGAAAAGCATTTAATTAGTCCTAATTTAGAGGCTTCCGAACACGGAGCGGTTATTTTATCTGAAAATGAAGAAATTAGTATAATGATTAATGAAGAGGATCATGTTAGAATTCAATGTTTAGTCCCAGGATTGCAGTTGTCAAAGGCTTTGCAATTAGCAAATAAGCTTGATGATTGGATTGAGGAGAACGTTGATTACGCCTACGATGAAAAAAGAGGGTATTTAACAAGCTGCCCAACCAATGTAGGGACAGGATTACGAGCATCTGTCATGATGCATTTACCGGCATTAGTATTAACAAACCAAATAAATCGAATTATTCCTGCGATTAATCAGCTAGGCCTAGTTGTTCGAGGTATTTATGGTGAGGGCAGCGAAGCGCAAGGGAATATATTTCAAATCTCAAATCAAATCACTCTTGGAAAGTCAGAACAGGATATTGTATTAGATTTGGGGAGTGTTGTTGCTCAAGTTATTACACAGGAAAGAGCAGCAAGAGAAATGCTGTTAAAGTCATCAAATATTCAGCTTGAGGATAAGGTATGGCGTTCTTACGGTGTTCTGGCAAATAGCCGAATCATTCAATCAAAGGAAGCAGCGCAATGTTTATCCGATTTAAGGTTAGGGATAGATTTAGGCTATATAACAAATATTCCAAGATCAATTTTAAATGAATTAATGATACTGACTCAACCAGGCTTTTTACAGCAATTCGCAGGGAAAAGATTAACTCCTGATGAAAGAGATATCAGAAGAGCGATGCTTATTAGAGAACGTTTGAAGCTAGAAAAAAATAATGCGGGAGAGTGATAAATATGATGTTTGGAAGATTTACCGAACGGGCCCAAAAGGTTCTTGCCCTTGCACAAGAAGAAGCAGTCCGGTTAGGTCATAGTAATATTGGCACTGAGCATGTACTGTTAGGATTAATCCGTGAAGGAGAAGGAATTGCTGCAAAAGCATTACTAGCATTAAATCTTGGCCCGGAAAAGATACAAGAAGAGGTTGAAGCGCTCATTGGCAGAGGAAAAGAAGTATCGCAAACCATTCATTATACACCAAGAGCAAAAAAGGTTATAGAATTATCAATGGATGAAGCTAGAAAATTAGGGCATTCCTATGTTGGCACGGAACATATTCTCTTAGGGCTTATCCGTGAAGGTGAAGGGGTAGCCGCACGAGTATTAAATAATTTAGGTGTTAGTCTAAATAAAGCTCGCCAACAGGTATTACAGCTCCTAGGCAGTAATGAAGCTTCATCATCTGGCCATCATCAAGGTGGCGTTGCGGCCAACGCAAATACACCTACACTAGATAGTCTTGCTCGTGATCTAACACAAATTGCACGTGAAGGATCTTTAGATCCTGTCATCGGTAGAGGGAAAGAAATTCAACGGGTTATTGAGGTGTTAAGTCGCCGTACAAAAAACAACCCAGTGTTAATTGGTGAACCTGGGGTAGGAAAAACAGCAATCGCGGAAGGACTTGCACAACAAATCGTGCAAAATGAAGTTCCAGAAATTCTTCGTAACAAGAGAGTAATGACTTTAGATATGGGTACTGTAGTTGCCGGTACAAAGTATCGAGGTGAATTCGAGGATCGTTTAAAAAAGGTCATGGATGAAATTCGTCAAGCAGGAAACATCATTTTATTTATAGATGAATTGCACACGTTGATTGGTGCTGGAGGTGCCGAGGGAGCAATAGATGCATCCAATATTTTGAAACCATCATTGGCACGTGGTGAGCTCCAATGTATTGGAGCAACAACCCTTGATGAATACCGTAAATATATTGAGAAGGACGCAGCTCTTGAACGTCGTTTCCAACCCATTCAAGTTGGCGAGCCAACTAAGGAAGAGGCAATCTTAATTTTAAGAGGATTGCGAGATCGTTATGAGGCGCACCATCGTGTGACAATTACAGATGAAGCGATTGAAGAAGCGGTAAAATTATCAGATCGCTATATATCAGATCGGTTCCTTCCTGATAAGGCTATCGACTTAATTGATGAAGCTGCAGCAAAGGTTCGTCTTCGTTCATATACAGCGCCGCCTAATTTAAAAGAGCTTGAACAAAAGCTCGAAGAAATAAAAAAAGAAAAAGATGCAGCTGTACAGAGTCAAGAATTTGAAAAGGCCGCTTCTTTACGAGATACTGAGCAGCGTCTTCGTGAAGATTTAGAGAAGACAAAAAAAGAATGGAAGGAAAAACAAGGACAGGAGGACTCTGAAGTTACAACGGAGGATATAGCGCTCGTTGTATCAGCTTGGACTGGAATTCCGGTTTCGAAATTAGCACAAGCTGAAACAGACCGTCTCCTTAATATGGAAAGTGTTCTTCATAACAGGGTAATTGGACAGGAAGAGGCAGTAATAGCTGTAGCAAAAGCAATACGTCGTGCGCGTGCAGGTTTGAAGGATCCAAAACGCCCAATCGGATCGTTTATTTTCTTAGGACCAACAGGAGTTGGGAAAACGGAATTAGCTCGTGCGCTTGCGGAAGCTATGTTTGGTGATGAGGATGCCCTGATTAGAATAGATATGTCTGAATATATGGAAAAACACGCAACCTCTCGTTTAGTGGGTTCACCACCGGGTTATGTTGGGTATGATGAAGGAGGACAATTGACAGAAAAGGTTCGTCGCAAACCGTATTCCGTCATCCTCCTAGATGAAATTGAAAAGGCACATCCAGAAGTGTTTAATATTCTTCTTCAAGTATTAGAGGATGGTCGTTTAACAGATTCGAAGGGTCGTACGGTTGATTTCCGAAATACGATTGTGATAATGACATCAAACGTAGGTGCGAGTGAATTAAAACGCAATAAATATGTCGGTTTCAATGTCCAAGAAGGTCAGGAATATAAAGATATGAAATCGAAGGTAATGGATTCATTGAAAAAGGCGTTTCGCCCAGAATTCCTTAATCGGATTGATGAAATAATCGTATTCCATTCACTTGAAAAGCAACATATTGGTGAAATAGTATCTTTAATGGCTAATGAATTAACAAAACGGTTAAGGGAACAAGGAATTGAATTTGAATTGTCAGAGACTGCGAAGCAAAAAATTGCGGATGAAGGCTTTGATCCTGAATATGGTGCTAGACCTTTACGAAGAGCGTTACAAAAACACGCTGAGGACCGTTTATCAGAAGAGTTACTAAAAGGTACCATTGCAAAAGGTCAAAGAGTAATTCTTGATGTTGAGGACAATGAATATACTGTAAAAACAAGGTAAGGAAAAACAAGGAGGGCGGACTCAGCGCCTTCCTTTTCTATTCTTATCGTACGGATTATGGTATGATTAAGGGTAATACTTAACGGAAACTTATAATGAGGGGAATATACTGTAATGAGTAAGAAAAAAACGAAATTTTGTTGTCAGGTCTGTGGCTATGAAACACCTAAGTGGATGGGGAAATGTCCGGGTTGTCATGGATGGAATACGATGGTAGAAGAAATTGAAGTATCAAAACCCTCAAGAAGGCAATCTTTTATCACATCATCCTCAACAAATGTCGGTTCTAATAAACCGCAGATGATTACCTCAATTCAATCAATTAGTGAACCAAGAATTTATACGAAATATCAGGAAATGAACCGTGTTTTAGGTGGTGGAATTGTTCCTGGCTCTTTAGTATTAATCGGTGGTGATCCAGGGATTGGGAAATCAACCCTGCTTCTACAGATTTCATCCCAGCTGGCAACCCTTGACCATAAGGTTTTGTATATTTCTGGTGAAGAATCTGCGCAACAAACGAAACTTCGAGCAGACAGATTACGTATAATAACTGACAATCTGTTTGTATTGCCAGAAACAGATTTAGCCTATATTGAAAAGGCGATTGATGAAACAGCGCCTTCTTTTGTTGTAATTGACTCTATTCAAACTGTTTATCATCCTGAAATCCAATCAGCACCCGGTAGTGTGTCTCAAGTTAGGGAATGCACGTCCCATTTTATGAGAATTGCAAAAACAAAAGGGATAGCCATTTTTTTAGTTGGCCATGTAACGAAGGAAGGCTCAATTGCGGGGCCGAGGATTTTAGAGCATATGGTTGATACCGTGTTGTACTTTGAAGGAGAAAGACATCATACGTATCGAATCTTGCGAGCAGTAAAAAACAGATTTGGTTCGACGAATGAGATGGGAATTTTTGAAATGAAAGAGGATGGATTACAAGAAGTATTAAATCCGTCGGAAATATTTTTAGAGGAGCGATCTGAAGGAGCTGCCGGTTCAATAGTTGTAGCCTCGATGGAAGGAACGAGACCGGTATTAGTTGAAATACAAGCGCTAATATCACCTACAAATTTTGGGAATCCAAGGCGAATGGCTACGGGAATCGACCATAATCGCGTTTCTTTAATTATGGCTGTTTTAGAAAAAAGGGTTGGTATGCTATTAGGGAGTTATGATGCTTATTTAAAGGTTGCCGGGGGTATTAAGCTAGATGAACCAGCAATCGATTTAGGTGTTGCAATTAGTATTGCTTCTAGCTTTCGAGATCAACCATCGAGCCCAACAGATGTTGTATTTGGTGAAGTTGGATTAACAGGGGAGATCAGAAGAGTCTCAAGGGTAGAACAACGCGTTCAGGAAGCCGCCAAGTTAGGATTTAAAAGAGTCATTATTCCAGAGAAAAATCTTGGTGGTTGGACTATTCCAAATGATATTGAAGTAATAAGTGTTTCAACAGTACGGGAGGCTTTAGATTATACATTAAAACTGTAAAATTTGATAATTTTATCACAGAATTGGGTCAAAATTGATATTTACTACCATTTCACGATAAAATAGAAGTTGTAATCCGTATTTTAGCAAATAACGATGTTTTTAAAATACAAATTTAGTTAATAATGATACAAGGAGGTGAAGGAATGGTTAAACGAATAGTTCAATTATTTTTTGTGATCGTAGGAGGAACGCTAGGATATTTATATTTTCCATTATTACTTGAAATCATGAATATCGGTGACATAGGTTGGTTTGCATCTTCTTACGCTTGCGCAATTTATGGAGCACTTATATTATTTTTTACAACATTTTGGTTAGTTGATTATATTGTTGGTTTAATACGGAAAATCGAAGAAGCGCTGGTAAAAGCGCCGATTACTGAGATATTATTTGGTAGTTTAGGATTGATCGTCGGTTTAATTGTTGCTTTTTTAGTGATGATTCCTTTAAAAAGTATTAATTTTCAAGTCTTAAGTACAATCATTCCAATTTTCGTAACGTTGTTCCTTGGGTATCTTGGTTTTCAGGTTGGGTTTAAAAAACGCGAAGAACTAATCAATCTATTTTCGATACCTGCACGTTTAGGTTCAAAGGATAAAAAGAAGCAGACTAGTGAGATTGAACCAATAGCAGAGGAATATATACCAAAGAAGCTTAAAATACTAGATACGAGCGTAATCATTGACGGTAGAATCGCGGATATTTGTCAAACAGGCTTTTTAGAAGGCACGATTGTCATACCTCAGTTTGTATTAGAGGAGTTACAGCATATCGCCGATTCTTCTGATGTTTTAAAACGAAACAGAGGTCGAAGAGGTTTAGATATTCTAAATAAAATTAGAAAAGAACTGGCAATCAATGTTGAAATTTACGAAGGTGATTTTGAGGAGATCCAAGAGGTTGATAGTAAGCTCGTTAAACTAGCGAAACTAACCTCAGGAGTCGTTGTTACAAATGATTTTAATTTAAATAAAGTTTGTGAGCTTCAAAATGTTTCTGTATTAAATATTAACGATTTAGCAAATGCCGTGAAACCAGTTGTATTGCCTGGTGAAGAGTTAAGTGTTCAAGTAATAAAGGACGGAAAAGAGCATAATCAGGGGATCGCATATCTTGATGACGGAACGATGATCGTTGTAGAAGAAGGCCGAGATTATATCGGCAAACGTATTGACGTTCTCGTAACTAGTGTATTACAAACCTCAGCGGGTCGAATGATTTTTGCGAAGCCCAAATTATTAGAAAAAGCATTGTAAATACGTGTTCATTTTTTACATGAACATATCTTATATAAGGTGAAAAGCATGAAGGACTATTATGTCGTAATCCCTGCAGCAGGACAAGGTAAGCGGATGAATGCTGGTCAAAACAAACAGTTTATAAAATTACAAGGTATGCCAGTGATTGTGCATACGCTTAAAGTATTTGATACTGATAGCTACTGTAAGGGCATTGTACTAGTTGTCAACCAAAATGAAATTGAACAATTTAACGAACTTATTCAAACTTATAATATTAAGAAGGTCCTAGATGTTGTAATAGGTGGTAGTGAGCGCCAGCATAGTGTGTACAATGGCTTAAAGGCACTAAATATAGAAGATGGAATTGTTCTTGTTCATGATGGTGCTCGTCCATTTATAAACCATACAATTATTCGGGAATTAGTGAAAAAGGCTACAATTTATAACAGTGCTATTGTTGCTGTTCCGGTTAAAGATACGATCAAACTAGTGAATGAAAATGTTGTTGAAAAAACAATGGAGCGCTCAAGCTTGTGGTCGGTACAAACCCCACAAGCTTTTCGTCTTTCTTTAATTTTGAAGGCACATGAGGAAGCGAATAATAACCATATACTCGGAACTGATGATGCCAGCCTAGTTGAGTTATTAGGTGAAAAGGTTCAAATTGTTGTTGGTGATTATGAAAATATAAAACTTACAACACCTGAGGATTTACTTTATGGTGAAGTGATTTTAGCAAAAAATAAAAAGGGGCATGAGAATGTTTAGAATAGGACAAGGTTTTGATGTTCATCAACTAGTTGAGGGAAGGCCACTCATTATTGGTGGGATTACGATACCCTATGATAAAGGATTATTAGGTCACTCTGATGCAGATGTACTTCTTCATACAATTAGTGACGCAGCTCTAGGAGCATTAGCATTGGGGGATATCGGCAAACACTTTCCTGACACCGATCCAAAGTATAAAGATGCTGATTCTGCAAAGCTAATGGAGCATGTATGGCAGTTAATTAAAAAAGAAGGTTATAAACTCGGTAATTTAGATTGTACAATTATTGCCCAAAAACCAAAGATGGCTCCATATATAGAAAAAATGAGAGAAAGAATTGCAAATCTTTTAGAAGCAGATATATCACTAATAAATGTAAAGGCAACCACAACGGAAAAGCTAGGATTTACAGGTCGTGAGGAAGGAATCGCTGCACAAGCTGTAATCCTTCTTGTAAAAGCTTGACCATTATCGTAGTTTTAGTGGTAATATTAAGAGGAAATTTTGAATACACTAACGGAAGGTGTTCGATTTATGTCAAAGGAAATTAGAGTTCGTTATGCACCAAGTCCCACTGGACATTTACATATCGGAAATGCTCGAACAGCATTATTTAATTATTTATTTGCGAGAAACCAAAACGGAAAGTTTATCATTCGAATTGAAGATACAGATGTGAAAAGAAACGTTGAGGGCGGAGAACAAAGTCAGCTAAAGTATTTAAACTGGCTCGGAATTGATTGGGATGAAAGTATTGATAAGGTTGGCGAGTACGGACCCTATCGGCAAACGGAGCGTTTAGATATTTATAATAAACATACCGAGGAGTTGTTAGAGAGAGGCCTTGCCTATAAATGCTACTGTACTGAGGAAGAGCTTGAGCAGGAACGGGAAGAGCAAATGAATAGAGGTGAAACTCCAGTTTATTCTAGGAGGTGCTGCGGGCTATCACTTGAAGACCAGAAAGCACTTGATGAGGAAGGACGTCTAGCAAGCATTCGTTTTAAAGTTCCAGCAGATAAAGTATATACATTTAATGATATCGTCAAAGATGAAGTATCATTCGAATCAAATGGAATTGGCGACTTTGTTATTGTAAAAAAAGACGGCATCCCAACTTATAACTATGCTGTTGCTATTGATGATCATTTAATGGAAATAAGTCATGTTTTGCGGGGGGATGATCATATTTCCAACACGCCTAAACAATTAATGATTTATGAAGCTTTTGGTTGGGAACCACCTGTTTTTGGGCATATGACATTGATTTGTAATGAGAATCGTAAAAAATTAAGTAAACGTGATGAAACAATCATTCAATTTATTGAGCAATATGAGCAATTAGGTTATTTGCCAGAAGCACTGTTTAATTTTATTGCACTATTAGGATGGTCACCTGGCGGAGAACAAGAAATCTTTGAAAAAGAAGATTTTATAAAATTATTTGATCCTAGCCGCTTATCAAAAGCGCCGGCCGTTTTTGATCAAAACAAGCTTGCATGGATGAACAATCAATATATGAAAGCAATTGATCTGGATAGACTCGTGAATATTTCGTTGCCCCATCTTATAAAAGCGGGGCGCCTTCCAAGCGATTTAACGGGTGAAGAGCGAGAATGGGCAAAACAACTAATTGCGCTTCATCAGGAAAAAATGAGCTATGGAGCAGAAATCGTTGAGCTTACAGAGATGTTCTTCAAAGAAAGTATCGAATTTGATGAAGAGGCAAAAGAAGTGTTACGTGGTGAACAAGTATCTGAGGTTTTAAAGAGTTTTAAAGAAGAACTAGAGCAGTTACAAACGTTTTCAGCTGAAGAAATTAAAGCTGCAATGAAGTCTGTGCAAAAGAATACTGGTCAAAAGGGGAAAAACCTTTTTATGCCAATCCGTGTCGCTACAACAGGTCAAGTGCACGGACCAGACCTACCCCAAGCAATTAGTTTGTTAGGGAAGGATCGAATCCTGTCACGGCTTGACTCACTTTTGTAAGATTTTTATTTTGTTAACTATAGCTAATCGATTCACATCATAATAAAATGATAATATAGTAATTATAAATTATTAAAAGCGTCGATGAGGAGAAGTAAAGACTAGTTTTACTTGAAAGAGAGAATCACCATGGGCTGAAAGTGATTTAAGTAGGCGGTTTTGAACATGCACCTCTGAGTCTTTTAGTGAACGAGATTATCTAGTAATTAAAAGCGGGACTCTACCGTTATCGGAGTTAAGTTGGGGTTGAGGGTTGAAGAAGTTATTTTCTCGTTCTATTACCCAAACAGAGTGGAACCGCGCCTAAAGCGTCTCTGTGCATAAAGCATAGAGACGTTTTTTATTTATTAACGGAAAGGGTAGAAGCTGTATGTTTAAAAGAATGCGTGAGGATATTGAGGTTGTTTTTGAACAAGACCCGGCAGCGCGAAGCTATTTAGAGGTGATATTAACATATTCAGGATTGCATGCAATATGGTCGCATCGTCTTGCACATGCCTTGTATAAAAGGAAATTCTTTTTTTTAGCAAGAGTGATTTCACAGCTAAGCCGATTTTTCACAGGTATTGAAATTCATCCTGGTGCAAAAATTGGCAGGCGTTTTTTTATCGACCATGGGATGGGGATTGTTATTGGTGAAACGTGCGAAATTGGAAATGATGTGACGATTTATCAAGGAGTAACACTTGGCGGTACGGGTAAGGAAAAAGGTAAAAGGCATCCAACCCTTAAAGATAATGTTCTTGTCGCAACCGGTGCCAAGGTTTTGGGGTCAATTACTATTGAGGAAAATTCCAAAATCGGTGCGGGTTCAGTTGTACTTCATGATGTTCCTCCAAATTCTACTGTTGTCGGTATTCCGGGAAGAGTAAAGGTAAAGGATGGAATTAGAGTGCATGATTTAAACCACAATGATTTACCAGACCCGATTGCTGATAAATTTATTGAGATGGAAAAGCAAATAAACGAACTGAAAGAAGACATTGAGAAAATGAAAATAAGGAGTGAATAAGGGTGACAATAAAGTTTTATAATACACTGACTAGAACAAAGGAAGAATTTATTCCGATCGAAGAAGGCAAAGTTAAAATGTATGTTTGTGGTCCTACAGTGTATAACTACATTCATATCGGAAACGCAAGACCAGCAATTGTGTTTGACACTGTTCGCCGTTATTTACAATACCGTGGCTACGATGTGAGGTTTGTTTCGAACTTTACAGATGTTGATGACAAGCTAATAAAAGCTGCTAATGAATTGGGGGAAGATGTTCCAACAATTGCTAATCGATTTATTAAAGCGTTTTTTGAAGATGTTGGTGCCCTAGGTGTTATGAAAGCTGACGAACATCCACGGGTCATGGAGAATATGGACATCATTATTGAGTTTATTGGCTCGCTAATTGAGAATGGGTATGCTTATGAATCAGCTGGGGATGTTTATTTTAGAACGAAAAAGTTTGAGGATTATGGGAAACTTTCTCATCAACCGATTGATGAGCTACGGCTTGGAGCAAGAATTGAAATTGGAGATAAGAAGGAGGATCCGCTTGATTTCGCCCTTTGGAAAGCTGCGAAAGAAGGGGAAATCCATTGGGATAGTCCATGGGGCAAAGGAAGGCCAGGCTGGCACATTGAGTGCTCGGCAATGGCGAAAAAATATCTAGGTGAAACCATTGATATACATGCTGGCGGTCAAGATTTAACATTCCCGCATCACGAAAATGAGATTGCGCAGACGGAGGCATTAACGAACAAACCATTTGCGAATTATTGGCTTCATAATGGTTATATTCAGATTGATAATGAGAAAATGTCCAAATCATTAGGAAACTTTGTGCTTGTCCACGACATTTTAAAAGAGGTCGACCCGCAAGTACTAAGGTTCTTTATGCTTTCTGTTCATTATCGCAATCCGATTAACTTCAGTCAGGAGCTTTTAGAAAGTGCAAAAAGCGGTTTAGAACGCATACGGACTGCTTATGAAAATCTTGATCATCGTCTCAAAGCAAGTTCAAACTTAACAGACAATAATGAGGAGTGGCTAAGTAAAATCGAGCAATTATCCTCTGACTTTATTCAGGCAATGGATGATGACATGAATACAGCTAATGCAATTTCGATATTATTTGAGCTAGCCAAACAAGCGAATATTTATTTACGTGAAGAAAATACGTCAACAGTTGTCATTCAGGCATTTTTAAATCAATTCAACGGTATAACGGATGTTTTAGGAATTAAGCTTAAAAAAGCGGCAGAACTATTAGATAGTGAAATTGAACAATTGATAGAAAAGAGGAATAACGCAAGAAAAAATCGTGATTTTGCGGTATCTGATCAAATAAGGGATCAGCTAAAAGAAATGAATATTATCCTAGAGGATACACCTCAAGGAACGCGTTGGAAAAGGGTGTAGATTAGTGGATAATTTAAATCATAGTATTGATGTCAAGCAGTTGAATTCACTTGCATTAGCCTATATGGGTGATGCGGTTTTTGAAAGCTATATTCGTTTTAACTTATTAGCAAACGGAAATGTAAGACCGAATCAACTCCATCGCGAATCAACAAAGTATGTGTCAGCGAAAGCGCAATCTGTAATGATACACCGAATGCTTGAAAAAATGGTTCTGACAGAAGAGGAATTGGCAGTTGTTAGAAGAGGGAGAAATGCTAAGTCAGGCACGATTCCCAAAAATACAGACGTGCAGACGTATCGTTATAGCACGGCATTTGAAGCTTTGATAGGTTACCACTATTTGTCGGGTAATAACGAGCGCTTGCAGGAGATAATGGAATTTGGATACGAGACGATAAAAGGAGGGTATGAACGTAATGAGTGAGTGGATAATCGGGAAAAATCCCGTACTTGAAGCATTAAGAGCTGGACGTGACATCAATAAAATTTGGATTGCGGAAGGTTCAAATAAGGGGCAAATGCAGCAAGTAATCCAGCTTGCAAAGGATGCTGGTGTGATAGTACAAAATGTCCCCAAACAAAAAATAGACCAGATGGTTTCAGGTAATCATCAAGGTGTAGCCGCATCCGTAGCTGCTTATAAATATGCTGAAATTGATGACTTATTTCAAGCATCAGCTTCAAAAAATGAGGATCCGTTCTTTCTGCTTTTAGATGAAATCGAGGATCCTCATAATTTAGGGTCAATTCTTCGAACTGCAGATGCATCCGGTGTTCATGGCGTAATTATTCCTAAAAGGCGGGCAGTTGGCCTTACGGCTGCAGTTGCCAAATCATCGACAGGAGCAATTGAACATGTTCCGGTAGTGCGAGTAACCAACTTAGCCAGAACGATAGAGGAATTAAAAGATAGAGGTTTATGGATTATTGGAACAGATGCAAAGGGTAAACAGGATTTTAGACAAATGGATGGAACAATGCCGCTTGCTATCGTAATTGGAAGTGAAGGAAAAGGTATGGGGAGACTTATTCGAGAAAAGTGCGATTTTTTAGTGAAATTGCCAATGATAGGGAACGTTACATCATTAAATGCCTCTGTAGCAGCAGGTTTATTAATGTATGAGGTTTATCGAAAACGGAATCCTGTTGGAGAGTAGTCGGGTATGGATGTTTTGTTAGTCGATGGCTATAACATTATTGGCGCTTGGCCTGAACTTCGGGAATTAAAGAAACAAGATTTTGCTAGTGCTCGAGATAGGCTAATTGAAAAAATGGCGGAGTATAAAGCGTTTACTGGATACAGGGTGATTATTGTTTTTGATGCACATCTTGTGCCGGGAATTGAAAAAAAAATTACGAACCTTAATGTTGAGGTGATTTTTACTAAAGAAAATGAGACTGCCGATGAACGGATAGAAAAGATGGCTAGTCAATTAAATAATTTAAAAACGCAAGTTCATGTAGCCACTTCAGATTTTACAGAGCAATGGGTCATTTTTGGTCAAGGTGCACTGCGGAAATCTGCACGTGAGCTACTAGACGAAATGAATTCTATTGAAAAAAAAATAAATCGCTCGGTTAAAAAAACAAACGAAGCAAAAGCGCCGAATCGGATTGAAATAAAGAGAGAAATTTTTGAAATTTTCGAAAAATGGCGTCGTGGGCAGTCTTGAGTAGTTGACGCCCTTAATTTTTCTACTGTATAATATTTCTATATTTAGCGCGATGTGGACGGAGGGATCAAAGAGTGAGCTTACACCTCGAGGAAAATACCACCAATGAACTAGAACGTCTAGAGGATGAAGAAATAGTAGAACTAGTCCACGCAGGGTCAAGTGAAGCATTAGAGTACTTAATCAATAAGTACAAAAATTTTGTCCGTGCAAAAGCAAGGTCTTATTTTTTGATCGGCGCTGATCGTGAGGATATCGTTCAAGAAGGAATGATTGGCCTTTATAAAGCGATACGTGATTATAAAGAGGACAAGCTATCATCCTTTAAGGCGTTTGCTGAGTTATGTATAACAAGGCAGATTATAACAGCAATAAAAACAGCAACAAGACAAAAGCACATCCCGTTGAATTCCTATGTTTCATTGGACAAGCCTATTTATGATGAGGAATCTGATCGGACCTTACTGGATGTGATTACGGGAACAAAGGCACTTGATCCGGAAGAGTTAATAATTAATCAAGAAGAATTCGATGATATTGAAGTGAAAATGGCAGAAATATTAAGTGATCTAGAGCAAAAGGTTTTGAGCTTATATTTAGACGGACGTTCTTATCAAGAGATCTCGGAGGATTTAAATCGTCATGTTAAATCTATTGATAATGCCCTTCAACGCGTTAAGCGAAAGCTGGAACGATATTTAGAACTAAGGGAAATTACCTTATCATAATGATAATTTCCTTAATGTGATGAATTTATTAATATTTGCAAGTGTCATTGACATATAAATTGCTACTATGATAAAGTTTTACAATGACTGACTTATGGAGTTGGAGGTAGCTACATGAAATCTATGATTAGGTTCCTGCAAGATGTTGCTCGCGAAATGAAGAAAGTGAGCTGGCCGAAAAAAAAGGAACTAACACGTTATACAATTACAGTAATTGTTACTGTTACGTTTTTTGCAGTATTTTTCAGTGTGATTGATTTAGGAATTTCTAAACTAATTCGGTTAATTATTGGATGACGTTTTGTAATTATGGTATAATACTGTATAATCAAGGAAATACAGGAAATATAACCCGCTTGCGGGTTTTTCGTGTTTGTTTGAAAAATTTTCGTAATAACAAGCAACTAGTCTTTCAATCGTGAAAGATCAAAGGAATATCTGTGTTTCGCCACCTAATTAATCGAACAGGGAGGGAATGGACTACTTAGTCCTAGCTAATGGAGAAAAATTGGTATGTTGTTCATACATATTCAGGGTATGAAAACAAAGTAAAAGCAAATTTAGAAAAACGTGTTGAGTCTATGGGTATGCAGGATAAAATCTTTCGAATTGTTGTTCCTGAAGAGGAAGAAAACGAGATTAAAAATGGTAAAAAGAAAGTTGTGAAGAAGAAAGTATTTCCTGGATACGTACTTGTAGAAATTATTATGACTGATGATTCATGGTATGTTGTTCGAAATACACCTGGTGTAACAGGATTTGTAGGCTCCACAGGTTCAGGATCTAAACCAATTCCACTACAACCGGATGAGGTTGAGGTTATCTTAAAGAGAATGGGAATGGATCGAGTACCAACTGAGGTCGATTTTGAACTTAAAGAGACAGTCCGTGTTATCGAAGGGCCTTTCACTAACTTTACAGGTACAGTAGAGGAAATTGAAATGGACAAGCACAAAGTAAAGGTTCATGTAAATATGTTTGGAAGAGAAACTCCGGTGGAGCTTGATTTCTCTCAAATCGCACGCTTATAGATCATTATAGAAGTTATACAGTAGGCTAAAGGGAATAATTTTTCCCTTGCATTTAACAATGATTAATGATAAAATTCTCGTGTTTCCTATGAGTCTCGAAACGAGGCTATTGATATATATAGGAGTATGAGTGGGAGGGCCTACAAGCCTTATAACCACATCACGGACTTTAAGGAGGTGTGTCTCGTGGCTAAAAAAGTAATTAAAATTGTAAAATTACAAATTCCTGCTGGTAAAGCAAATCCAGCGCCACCAGTTGGTCCTGCACTAGGTCAAGCGGGTGTAAACATCATGGGATTCTGTAAGGAGTTCAATGCTCGTACAGCAGAACAAGCAGGATTAATTATCCCTGTTGAAATTACAGTATTCGAGGATCGTTCATTTACGTTTATTACGAAAACTCCACCTGCTGCTGTTCTTCTAAAAGTAGCGGCTGGTATTCAGTCTGGTTCTGGTGAGCCAAACAAGAAAAAAGTTGCAACGGTTAAACGTGATAAAGTACGTGAAATCGCCGAACAAAAAATGCCTGACCTTAACGCTGCTAACGTAGAATCTGCGATGCGTATGGTTGAGGGTACAGCACGAAGCATGGGTATTACGATTGAAGATTAATCCCGTGAGTTGCTAATGTGATTGGCGCGGGTTGCGAGTGGTAAGGAATATCTCCTTTTCGCAACCTTTATTCGTGGGAGGTAAAACCGTTAAAACCACAGATGAGGAGGATTTATGTATGGCTAAAAAAGGTAAAAGATATCAAGAATTAGCAAAGCTTGTTGATCGCTCTAAAGCGTATCCAGTTCAAGAAGCTGTTGAATTAGTAAAGAAAACGGCTACTGCAAAGTTTGATGAGAGTGTAGAAATTGCTTTTCGTTTAGGTGTAGATCCTAAGAAAGCTGATCAACAAATTCGCGGTGCTGTTGTATTACCACATGGTACTGGTAAAACTCAACGCGTATTAGTTTTTGCTAAAGGTGAAAAAATTAAAGAGGCGGAAGCTGCAGGTGCAGACTATGTAGGCGATGCTGAATATATTAACAAAATTCAACAAGGCTGGTTCGAATTTGATGTCGTAGTAGCTACACCTGATATGATGGGTGAAGTAGGTAAGCTTGGTCGTGTATTAGGACCAAAAGGTTTAATGCCAAATCCTAAAACAGGTACAGTTACATTTGATGTAGCAAAGGCTATTAACGATATTAAAGCTGGTAAAGTTGAATATCGTGTTGATAAAGCTGGAAATATTCATGTTCCAATTGGAAAAGTATCATTTGATACTGAAAAGTTAGTAGGCAACCTTGAAACAATTGTTGAAACAATTCAAAAAGCTAAGCCTGCTGCCGCAAAAGGAACATATATGAAGAATGTTTCAATTGCTTCTACAATGGGCCCTGGTATTAAGGTTGACGTTTCTCCAGTATTAGCTGGCAAATAAGTTGACAAATAATGCTTAGGTATATATAATAAAAAGCGTTGTAAAAAAATAAACAATTATACCGTAGACAGTAGGTGCATACAGTCGTTGGACAAATTGCTTAATATCCTACCGAGGTGTGTGTTATAAATCTGTTGCGTTTTGCAAGGAACGGATATATAGGACCCCCATGTCTATGCATGGGGGTTTTTGTATCCAAATTATAAACACGGTACGGTATAGAAAAATACAGGAGGTGTTAAGATGAGCGCTGTCATTGAACAAAAGAAACAACTTGTTCAAGAAATCGCTGGCAAGCTTCGCGATAGCAAATCTACAGTGTTTGTTGACTATCGAGGGCTTAGTGTTGCTGAAGTGACTGAATTACGTAAGCAATTACGTGAAGCTGGTGTCGATTTCAAGGTTTACAAAAACACAATGATGCGTCGGGCTGCTGATGAAACGAACTATTCAGCACTTAATGAGCTTTTAGTTGGTCCAACTGCTGTTGCTTTTGGTGTTGAAGATGTAGTTGCTCCTGCGAAAATTCTTAATGAATTCGCGAAAAAGCACGAAGCTTTAGAAATTAAAGCGGGTATAATCGAAGGGAATATTGCATCTGTTGCGGAAGTTAAAGCGTTAGCTGACCTTCCTTCACGCGAAGGCTTACTTTCTATGTTGCTTAGCGTATTACAAGCTCCTATTCGTAATCTTGCTCTTGCAACAAAAGCTGTTGCGGATCAAAAAGAAGAACAAGGTGCTTAAGATCTGTTGTTAGAATAAAACATTGAACTGAAAATTAAGGAGGAAAATTCAAATGACTAAAGAACAAATCATTGAAGCGGTTAAAAATATGACTGTTTTAGAATTAAATGACTTAGTAAAAGCTATCGAGGAAGAGTTTGGCGTAACAGCTGCTGCTCCAGTTGTTATGGGTGGAGCTGTTGCTGGCGGCGGTGCTGCTGAAGAGAAAACTGAATTTGATGTTGTATTAGCTAGCGCTGGCGACCAAAAAATTAAAGTTATCAAGGTAGTTCGTGAAATCACTGGTCTTGGCTTGAAAGAAGCTAAAGAATTAGTTGACAATACTCCAAAGCCTCTTAAAGAAGGCGTATCTAAAGAAGAAGCTGAAGATATTAAAGCTAAACTTGAAGAAGTTGGAGCTGGCGTTGAAGTTAAGTAATTATGTATTGTAGAAAAAGCTCGCTTAATCGAAGCGGGCTTTTTTGCTATATATTCCTCAGTTTGTTTAACCCAATAAAGCTTACATGAAGGGGTTGAATTTTTCGTTATGACAGAACATTACTATTCAAGTAATCCTTCCGTCCAAAGCAAGCCTTTCACCTTTGAGACAATCCTCAAAGGCCATTCTCTTTTGTTTACCTCAGATTTAGGAGTTTTCTCGAAAAAAGAAATAGATTTTGGGTCGAGATTGCTAATTGAAGCTTTTGTAATTCCTGAAGTTAGCGGTGGGTTGTTGGATGTTGGCTGTGGGTATGGGCCTATCGGTCTAACGCTTGGTAAGGAATATCCGGATCGCTACATTACGATGGTTGATATTAATGAAAGAGCTCTGGACTTAGCTGAGAAGAACCGTATTCAAAATAGCGTTCTAAATGTCAAGATTTATAAAAGCGATCTATTTAATGATATAAAAGAAAGATCTTTTGCGGCAATCCTAACGAATCCACCGATTCGTACAGGGAAGAAAAATGTGTATGAGATTTTCGAACGCTCCTATGAGTACTTAACTTCGGGTGGTGAGTTATGGATTGTTATTCAAAAGAAGCAGGGAGCACCCTCGGCTATAGAAAAGCTGCAATCAATTTTTAACGTGGTTGAAGTTGTTGCGAAAAAAAAGGGATATTATATCATAAAATCAAAAAAATGTTGACGGTTAATTTTGGTTATGATAAGATTGTAAAATGCCGATGAATGTACACTTCCAGAAAAGGGAACTTTTTTTGTTATTGTATAAAAGTGTACATATTGGAAAAGATATTAAAATCGTAATTTATGTGAGTGCTTTTGTAGGGAAGCTTTTTTTGTTTGAAAAAAATGTTGGTAATACGCGCAAAACCTTTTAATCAAGGTTTGTGCTTTTCTAAATAAAATGTTTTATTTTGAGGGGTGAATCAGTTGATAGGTCAACTAATTCAGTATGGACGCCACCGCCAGCGTAGGAGCTACGCGCGAATTAGTGAAGTGCTAGAATTACCAAATCTTATTGAAATTCAGCTCTCATCTTACCAATGGTTTCTTGATGAGGGACTACGAGAAATGTTCCAAGACATTTCTCCAATTGAAGATTTCACTGGAAATCTATCGCTTGAATTTATTGATTACAGCTTAGGTGAACCTAAATACTCTGTAGGTGAATCAAAACAACGAGATGTGACATACTCGGCACCGTTGCGAGTAAAGGTGCGCTTAATCAATAAGGAGACAGGTGAAGTTAAAGAACAAGATGTGTTTATGGGAGACTTTCCGCTAATGACTGAAACAGGGACGTTTGTCATCAATGGTGCTGAACGTGTTATTGTTTCACAGCTTGTTCGTTCACCAAGTGTCTATTATAGTGGAAAGATTGATAAAAATGGTAAAAAGGGCTTTACCGCAACAGTTATCCCGAACAGAGGGGCTTGGCTCGAGTATGAAACAGATGCTAAGGATGTAGTTTATGTTCGTATTGATCGTACGCGAAAACTACCAGTAACTGTTCTTTTGCGCGCCCTTGGCTTCGGCTCAGATCAAGAAATTATAGAATTACTAGGTGAAAATGAGTTTTTAAGAAATACGCTAGACAAAGATAATACAGAGACAACAGAAAAGGCTTTAATAGAAATATATGAACGTTTACGCCCAGGTGAACCACCTACAGTAGAAAACGCTAAAAGCCTATTAGTGTCCCGTTTCTTTGATCCAAAACGCTATGATTTGGCAAATGTTGGTCGTTACAAGATTAACAAGAAACTACATATCAAGAATCGTCTCTTTAACCAACGCATAGCAGAAACTTTAGCTGATCCTGAAACTGGTGAAGTTTTAGTAGAAAAGGGAGCGATGTTAGATCGCCGTACACTTGATAGAATTCTACCTTATTTAGAAAACAATATTGGTTTTAAAGTGGTAAGACCAAATGGTGGCGTAATCGATGAAGATATAACTGTTCAATCTATTAATATTTTTGCTCCAAATGATCAAGACGGAGAGAAGATTATTAAAGTTATCGGAAACTCGAACATAGATGTAAGTGTGAAAAACATAACACCTGCAGATATTATTGCGTCTATTAGTTATTTCTTTAATCTGTTGCATCAGGTTGGAGATACGGATGACATTGACCATTTAGGAAATCGCCGATTGCGTTCTGTTGGAGAGCTTCTACAAAATCAATTTAGAATTGGTTTGTCACGGATGGAGCGTGTTGTACGCGAGCGGATGTCAATCCAAGATGCGAATAATATTACTCCTCAAGCTTTAATTAATATTCGCCCTGTAATTGCGGCGATAAAAGAATTTTTCGGAAGTTCGCAGCTTTCACAATTTATGGATCAAACGAATCCTCTTGCTGAGTTAACGCATAAACGTCGTTTGTCTGCACTTGGTCCTGGTGGCTTGACTCGTGAGCGGGCAGGCTTTGAAGTTCGTGATGTTCACTATTCACACTATGGACGCATGTGTCCAATTGAGACACCTGAAGGACCAAATATCGGTTTGATCAATTCGTTATCATCATACGCAAAAGTAAATCGGTTTGGGTTCATTGAAACCCCTTATCGTCGAATCGACCCAGATACCGGTAAGGTTACAATGCAAATTGATTATTTAACAGCTGATGAAGAAGACAATTATGTTGTGGCGCAAGCAAATGCGAGACTTACTGAGGACGGCTCTTTTGCTGACGATGAGGTAGTTGCTCGTTTTCGTGGCGAAAACACGATTGTAAAAAAAGATCGTGTTGATTACATGGATGTGTCTCCGAAACAAGTAGTATCAGCAGCGACTGCGTGTATTCCATTCCTTGAGAATGATGACTCTAACCGTGCGCTAATGGGTGCGAACATGCAGCGGCAAGCGGTACCATTGTTAAATCCTGAAGCTCCGATTGTAGGAACGGGAATGGAGTATGTCGATGGTAAAGACTCTGGGGCAGCTGTTATTTGTAAGCATGATGGTATTGTTGAACATGTTGAAGCAGGATATATTCACGTTCGACGTTATTCAGAGGTAGATGGCCAACAGGTAAAAGGCAATCTTGATAAATATGAATTGTTAAAGTTTAAACGCTCAAACCAAGGTACTTGTTATAATCAACGTCCTATCGTTGTTGTAGGTAATGAGGTAAAGAAGGGTGAAATTCTTGCAGATGGTCCTTCTATGGACAAAGGGGAATTAGCCCTTGGTCGTAATGTATTAGTTGCATTTATGACATGGGAAGGCTATAACTACGAGGATGCAATCATTATGAGTGAGCGCCTTGTTAAAGATGACGTCTATACTTCTATTCATATTGAAGAATATGAGTCTGAAGCACGTGATACAAAGTTAGGACCAGAAGAAATCACTAGAGATATTCCAAACGTTGGTGAAGATGCCCTGCGCAACCTAGATGAAAGAGGAATTATTCGCATCGGTGCTGAGGTTAAAGATGGAGATTTATTAGTTGGTAAGGTAACACCAAAAGGGGTAACAGAATTAACAGCTGAAGAAAGGTTACTACACGCTATTTTTGGTGAAAAAGCTCGGGAAGTTCGTGATACTTCACTAAGGGTACCACATGGCGGCGGCGGAATCATTCTAGACGTTAGAGTCTTCAATCGTGAAGATGGTGATGAATTGCCACCTGGTGTAAACCAACTAGTTCGTGTTTTTATCGTTCAGAAGCGTAAAATTCATGAAGGGGATAAAATGGCAGGACGTCACGGAAATAAAGGGGTAATTTCAAAAATATTACCTGAAGAGGATATGCCGTTTTTGCCAGATGGTACTCCGGTAGATATCATGTTAAATCCACTTGGTGTTCCATCAAGGATGAATATTGGTCAGGTGCTTGAAATGCACCTTGGTATGGCAGCGCGAAAACTCGGGATACACGTAGCTTCACCAGTATTTGATGGTGCTACTGACGAAGATGTATGGGCAACACTAGAGGAAGCAGGTATGGCACGAGATGCCAAAACAATCCTTTACGACGGTCGCACTGGAGAACCTTTTGATAATCGAGTATCAGTAGGAATTATGTATATGATTAAGCTTGCTCATATGGTTGATGATAAACTACATGCCCGTTCAACAGGCCCGTACTCTCTAGTAACGCAACAACCGCTTGGCGGGAAAGCTCAATTTGGTGGTCAGCGTTTCGGCGAGATGGAGGTTTGGGCGTTAGAGGCTTATGGTGCTGCATATACTTTACAAGAAATTTTAACAGTTAAGTCTGACGATGTTGTTGGTCGTGTTAAAACTTACGAAGCGATTGTTAAAGGGGAAAATGTTCCTGAGCCTGGTGTACCTGAATCATTCAAAGTATTAATTAAAGAGCTTCAAAGCTTAGGTATGGATGTTAAAATGCTATCCAGCGATGAAGAAGAGATTGAATTAAGAGACTTTGATGATGATGAAGATGAACAACGTGAAACTTCGTTAATAGAAAGTAATGAAGTTCAACCAGTAGAAGAAAGAGATGTAACAACTGTCGAATAAAGATTTTAAACGTTCAACCTTACTATCAGTTGAGGCTGTTCCCTCAACTGATAGAAGTTTTACTTTATAAGGGAGGTAGGCCCTTTGCTGGATGTAAATAACTTTGAGTATATGAAAATTGGTTTAGCTTCGCCTGATAAAATTCGTTCATGGTCTTATGGTGAAGTGAAGAAACCAGAGACGATTAACTATCGTACTTTAAAGCCTGAGAAGGATGGCTTATTCTGTGAACGAATCTTTGGCCCTACAAAGGATTGGGAGTGCCATTGCGGAAAATATAAAAGAGTTCGTTATAAAGGTGTTGTTTGTGACCGTTGTGGTGTTGAAGTAACACGTGCGAAAGTCCGCCGTGATCGTATGGGTCATATCGAACTTGCTGCGCCTGTTTCCCATATTTGGTATTTTAAAGGAATTCCAAGCCGGATGGGTTTGGCATTAGATATGTCGCCTCGTGCGCTTGAAGAAGTTATTTACTTTGCTTCATATGTTGTTACTGACCCTGGGGATACAACATTGGAAAAGAAACAGTTGCTTTCAGAAAAAGAATATCGGACATATCGCGAAAAATATGGCCAATCATTCCAAGCCCAAATGGGCGCAGAAGCAATTCGGAAATTATTATATGACATTGATCTGGATAAAGAAGTCGAGGTCTTAAAGGAAGAGTTACGAACTGCCCAAGGTCAACGCCGAACTAGAGCGATCAAACGCCTTGAGGTATTAGAAGCTTTCCGCAATTCAGGTAATGATCCAGCTTGGATGATACTTGATGTATTACCAGTTATTCCACCTGAACTAAGACCGATGGTACAACTAGATGGTGGAAGATTTGCAACATCGGATTTAAATGACCTATACCGTCGTGTTATTAACCGTAACAACCGCTTAAAACGGTTGCTGGATCTTGGTGCACCTAGCATAATTGTTCAAAATGAGAAGAGAATGCTTCAAGAGGCGGTTGATGCATTAATTGATAACGGGCGCCGCGGTCGTCCGGTTACTGGCCCAGGTAACCGTCCACTAAAGTCCCTATCACATATGCTAAAGGGTAAACAAGGACGTTTCCGTCAAAATCTTTTAGGAAAGCGTGTTGATTATTCAGGTCGTTCTGTAATTGTTGTCGGACCAAACCTAAAAATGTATCAATGTGGTTTGCCAAAAGAAATGGCGCTAGAATTGTTTAAACCATTTGTAATGAAAGAACTCGTAGGCAGAGGGCTGGCACATAATATTAAGAGTGCGAAACGCAAAATTGAGCGAGTAAGTCCGGATGTCTGGGATGTTCTTGAAGAAGTAATCAGAGAGCATCCGGTGCTACTAAACAGGGCACCTACGCTACACCGTCTTGGAATACAGGCATTTGAACCAACATTAGTAGAGGGTCGGGCTATTCGTTTGCACCCGTTAGTTTGTACAGCGTATAATGCTGACTTTGATGGTGACCAAATGGCGGTCCACGTACCGTTATCAGCAGAAGCGCAGGCGGAGGCGCGGCTATTAATGCTTGCAGCGCAAAACATTTTAAATCCGAAGGATGGAAAACCGGTTGTTACTCCATCTCAGGATATGGTTCTAGGTAACTATTACTTAACTATTGAGCGTGTTGGAGCAATCGGTGAAGGAATGGTTTTTAAAGATTCAAGTGAGGCGTTAATTGCTTATCAAAACGGCTATGTGCATTTGCATTCACGCATTGCTGTTGCGGCTAGTTCGCTAAATAATGCAACATTTACACCGGAACAAAATGGAATGTTGCTTTTAACGACGGTTGGTAAACTAATTTTCAATGAAATATTACCGGAGTCGTTCCCATATATTAATGAACCAACGAAGGATAATTTAGAGCGCGAAACCCCAGCGAAGTATTTTGTACAAAAAGGTATAAATGTGAAAGAAGAAATTGCTAAGCGGGAACCGGTTTCTCCGTTTAAGAAAAAAATTCTTGGCAGCATTATTGCAGAGGTTTTCAAACGCTTTAAAATTACTGAAACTTCAAAAATGCTAGACCGGATGAAGGATCTTGGCTTTAAATTTTCAACAAAAGCTGGAATAACTGTAGGGGTCTCAGATATTGTTGTTTTACCAGAAAAACAAGAAATTCTTGCTAGAGCCGAAGAGAAAATTTCAAACGTAATGAAACAGTTTAGACGCGGTTTAATTACTGATGAAGAACGTTATGAACGAGTTATTTCGATTTGGAGCTCAGCAAAGGATGAAATACAAACAAAATTAATGGATAATCTCGATATCTCGAATCCAATCTTTATGATGAGTGATTCTGGAGCTCGTGGAAACGCATCTAACTTTACTCAGCTTGCGGGTATGCGAGGACTCATGGCTAACCCAGCTGGTAGAATTATTGAGTTGCCTATTAAATCAAGCTTCCGTGAAGGATTAACAGTGTTAGAATACTTTATTTCTACACACGGTGCTCGTAAAGGACTAGCTGATACAGCGCTAAAAACTGCGGATTCAGGCTATTTAACAAGACGACTTGTTGACGTTGCACAAGATGTAATCGTTCGTGATCATGATTGCCATACTGACCGCGGCTTAGTTGTTAGCGCGCTTAAAGACGGTACTGAAGTTATTGAGACGCTCTACGAACGCATGGTTGGAAGGACAGTATTTGAAACGGTTAAGCATCCAGAAACAAAGGGAATCATTATTAAACGTAATGAATTAATTACTGAAGATATAGCTACTGAAATTGTCAATGCAGGCATTGAACAAATTAAGATACGTTCTGCATTTACATGTGACACACGCGCTGGGGTTTGTAAGCTTTGCTACGGACGAAATCTTGCAACAGGTCAAGATGTTGAGGTTGGCGAAGCGGTTGGTATAATCGCAGCACAATCAATTGGTGAACCTGGTACACAGTTAACAATGCGGACATTCCATACAGGTGGAGTTGCTGGAGATGATATTACGCAAGGTTTACCGCGTATTCAGGAGCTGTTTGAAGCCCGTAATCCAAAAGGGCAAGCTGTCATTTCTGAGATTGATGGCGTAGTATCCCAAATAAATGAGGTTAAGGATAAGCAAGAGCTAGTTGTCCAAGGAGAAATTGAAAGTCGGACTTATACAGCGCCTTATGGGGCTAGACTTAAAGTTTCTGAAGGAGAAAAGGTTTTTGCTGGTCAAGAATTAACCGAAGGTTCGATCGATCCAAAGGAACTTTTAAAGGTTCAAGGTGTGGATGGAGTACAAGAGTACTTATTGCGTGAAGTTCAAAAAGTATACCGGATGCAAGGGGTAGAAATCGGTGATAAACACGTTGAGGTAATGGTAAGGCAAATGCTTCGTAAAGTTCGTGTTGTTGATGCTGGCGACACTGACGTCCTACCAGGATCGTTACTAGATATTCACCAATTTAAAGAAGCTAACAAAAAAGTACTACTTAACGGTGGTCAACCTGCAGTTGCACGTCCGGTATTGTTAGGTATTACAAAAGCGTCTCTAGAGACGGAGTCGTTCCTATCAGCTGCATCGTTCCAAGAAACAACTAGGGTATTAACGGACTCTGCGATTAAAGGAAAGCGCGATGAACTCCTAGGTTTGAAGGAAAATGTAATTATTGGTAAACTTGTCCCAGCGGGTACAGGTATGAACAGATATCGCAAAGTACATTATGTAAAGGATGGTTTGAATGAACCATCGTTAGAAGAACAAAACGACTTAGTATCTAAAGAATAATTGAAAATAATTTATTGACAATGATTCTTTGGAGTGGTATTATGACAAAGGTGTTTTAATACCGATGCTTTGGAGGATGTAAAACAGTATGTCTTATGAAAAAGTGTCACAGGCGAAAGAGATTGTGATTGGTTCAAAGCAAACTCTAAAAGCCATAAAAGAAAAGGAAGTAAGTGAAGTCATAATAGCTGATGATGCTGATCGGCGTGTGACTAACAAAATACTACTAGTAGCGAAAGAAAACAATATACCCATTTTCCGAGTGGATTCAATGAAAAAGCTTGGGAAAGCATGTGGGATTGAGGTTGGAGCTGCTACAGTAGCTATAAAAGGCTAAAATGTATAATGTTTTTGTAGAGCGGTATAACCGTTCTACAAAAACTTTGTTTTTGCCTAAAAAATGAACCACCTGGATATGTGGACTTAAAAAAGAGAAAGGAGGAATTACTAATGCCTACTATGAATCAATTAGTTCGTAAAGGACGTAGAAGCAAGATTGTTAAGTCAAAATCTCCTGCGTTAAACAAAGGTTATAACAGCATGAAGAAAGAGCAAACTGATCTTTCTTCACCACAAAAGCGTGGTGTTTGTACACGTGTGGGAACTATGACTCCGAAAAAGCCGAACTCAGCATTACGTAAATATGCTCGTGTACGCTTAACAAACGGAATTGAGGTTACTGCTTATATTCCTGGGATTGGACATAACCTTCAAGAACATAGCGTAGTATTAATTCGTGGCGGACGTGTAAAGGACTTACCAGGGGTACGTTATCATATCGTACGTGGTGCTTTAGATACTGCTGGTGTTAATAACCGCATGCAAGGTCGTTCAAAATATGGTACAAAGAGACCTAAAGCAGCAAAAAAATAATCGACAATCATAAATAATCATGACGAAGGGAGGGTATCATATGCCACGTAAAGGTCCTGTTACTCGTAGAGATGTATTACCAGATCCGATTTATAATTCAAAGTTAATCACTCGTTTAATCAATCAAATCATGGTTGATGGTAAGAGAGGGAAAGCCCAAACTCTTTTATATAATGCGTTTGATTTAATAAAAGAACGTACTGGCAATGATCCAAAGGAAGTATTCGAACAAGCTCTTAAGAACATTATGCCTGTACTTGAAGTGCGTGCTCGCCGTGTAGGTGGTGCGAACTATCAAGTTCCTGTAGAGGTTCGTCCAGAGCGACGTACTACTCTAGGATTACGTTGGTTAGTTCAATATTCACGTTCTCGTGGAGAAAAAACGATGGAAGAGCGTTTAGCTCATGAAATCATGGACGCAGCTAATAACACAGGCTCATCTGTTAAAAAGCGCGAAGACACACATAAAATGGCAGAAGCAAATAAAGCATTTGCACACTACCGTTGGTAAAACAATCACTCTAATTAATTTCCTAAAAAGGAAGGAGAAGTACAGATGGCTAGAGAGTTCTCCTTAGAAAAGACTCGTAACATCGGCATCATGGCGCACATTGATGCTGGTAAAACTACAACTACTGAACGTATCCTTTTCTATACAGGCCGTATCCATAAAATTGGTGAAACTCACGAAGGAGCTTCACAAATGGACTGGATGGAGCAGGAGCAAGAGCGTGGAATTACGATCACTTCTGCGGCAACAACGGCACAATGGAAAGGTCATCGCGTAAATATCATCGATACACCAGGACACGTAGATTTCACTGTTGAGGTTGAACGTTCACTGCGTGTATTAGATGGTGCAGTAACAGTATTAGATGCTCAATCAGGTGTTGAGCCACAAACAGAAACTGTATGGCGTCAGGCTACTACTTACGGAGTTCCGCGCGTTGTATTCGTTAATAAAATGGATAAAATGGGTGCAGACTTCTTGTATTCTGTAAAAACTATTCATGATCGTTTAGGTGCAAACGCGCATCCGATTCAATTACCGATTGGCGCTGAAGAAAATTTTGAAGGCATTATCGATTTAATTGAAATGAATGCTACGTTATATGGAAACGACCTTGGCACCGATATTACTGAAGGTGAAATTCCTGAAAATATGAAGGATTTAGCTGAAGAATATCGTGGCAAGCTAATCGAAGCTGTTGCTGAAATAGATGAAGCCTTAATGGAAAAATATCTAGAAGGCGAAGAATTAACAAACGAAGAAATTAAGGCAGCAATTCGTAAAGGTACAATTAATGTAGAATTCTTCCCAGTTATGTGTGGTTCTGCATTTAAAAATAAAGGTGTTCAAAAAATGTTGGATGCGGTGTTAGAATATTTACCAGCACCAACTGATGTACCATCTATTAAAGGTACTTTACCTGATAGTGAGGAAGAGATTGAACGTCACTCTAGTGATGAAGAGCCATTCTCTGCATTAGCTTTCAAAATTATGACAGATCCTTATGTTGGGAAACTGACGTTTTTCCGCGTATATTCAGGTATCCTAAACGCAGGTTCTTACGTATTAAATTCAACAAAAGGGAAACGCGAGCGGGTAGGACGTATCCTACAAATGCACGCAAATCACCGTGAAGAAATCCCTGTAGTTTATGCTGGCGACATCGCTGCTGCAGTAGGCTTGAAAGATACAACAACTGGTGATACTCTATGTGATGAAAAAAACCCGGCAATCTTAGAGTCAATGGTATTCCCAGAACCGGTTATCTCTTTATCAGTTGAGCCAAAGTCAAAAGCGGACCAAGATAAAATGGGTATTGCTTTACAAAAGCTTTCTGAAGAGGATCCAACGTTCCGTACTGAAACGAATCCTGAAACAGGTCAAACAATTATCTCAGGTATGGGTGAACTCCACCTTGATATTATCGTTGACCGGATGAGACGTGAATTTAAGGTAGAAGCTAACGTGGGTGCACCACAGGTTTCTTATCGTGAAACATTCCGTCAAACAGCTGAGTGCGAAGGTAAATTCGTACGTCAGTCAGGTGGTCGTGGACAATATGGACACGTTTGGATTAAGTTTGAGCCAAATGAAGAAGGCAAAGGCTTCGAGTTCGTTAACGGGATCGTTGGTGGTGTAGTTCCAAGAGACTATATTCCAGCAATCCAAGCAGGACTTGAAGATGCAATGCAAAATGGTGTACTAGCTGGATATCCGTTAATTGATGTTAAAGCAACATTATTTGATGGATCATATCACGATGTTGACTCAAGTGAAATGGCGTTTAAAGTTGCTGCATCACTTTCACTTAAAAACGCAAAAACAAAATGTAACCCAGTTCTACTTGAACCGATGATGAGAGTTGAGATTGTTGTTCCTGAAGAGTATATGGGTGACATCATGGGTGACGTTACTTCTCGTCGTGGACGTGTAGAAGGTATGGAAGCTCGTGGTAATGCACAAGTTGTTAAAGCAATGGTGCCACTTTCAGAAATGTTTGGTTATGCTACTGCACTTCGTTCTAATACTCAAGGTCGTGGCGTATATTCTATGCACTTTGATCATTATGAAGAAGTTCCAAAGTCAATTTCTGAAGAAATCATCAAGAAAAATACTGGTGAGTAATTAAACCAGATTGCTTAAATGAAAAACTAATTGTAAGTAGGGTCGTGGGAGTCTTTAGATTCCCGCCCCTTACATATAAAAAATTATAAAATGATACATTTTAAGGAGGAAATCTCTGATGGGTAAAGAAAAATTTGACCGTTCGAAACCACACTGTAATGTAGGTACAATTGGACACGTTGACCATGGTAAAACTACTTTAACTGCTGCAATTACTAATGTTTTACACAAGCGTTCTGGTAAAGGTACAGCAATGAACTATGATCAAATCGATGGTGCACCAGAAGAACGTGAGCGCGGAATCACAATCTCAACATCACACGTTGAGTATGAAACTGACAAGCGTCACTATGCACACGTTGATTGCCCAGGACACGCTGACTATGTTAAAAATATGATCACTGGTGCTGCGCAAATGGACGGCGGTATCTTAGTAGTTTCTGCTGCTGATGGTCCAATGCCACAAACACGTGAGCACATCTTACTTTCTCGTCAAGTAGGTGTACCTTACCTAGTTGTATTCATGAACAAATGTGACATGGTAGACGATGAAGAATTATTAGAATTAGTAGAAATGGAAGTTCGTGACCTTCTTTCTGAATACGACTTCCCAGGTGATGATATTCCAGTAATTAAAGGTTCTGCTCTTAAAGCACTTCAAGGTGAAGCTGAGTGGGAAGATAAAATTGTCGAATTAATGGATGCAGTTGACGAGTACATTCCAGACCCAGTACGTGACGTTGAAAAGCCATTCATGATGCCGGTTGAGGACGTATTCTCAATCACTGGTCGTGGTACAGTTGCTACAGGTCGTGTAGAGCGTGGCCAAGTTAAAGTTGGTGACGTAGTTGAAATCGTTGGTCTTGCTGAAGAAGCTAAGAGCACAACTGTAACTGGTGTAGAAATGTTCCGTAAGCTTCTTGACTATGCTGAAGCTGGCGATAACATCGGTGCACTTCTTCGCGGTGTTGCTCGTGAGGAAATCCAACGTGGTCAAGTACTTGCTAAGCCAGGTTCAATTACACCACACAAAACTTTTAAAGCACAAGTTTATGTTTTATCAAAAGAAGAAGGTGGACGTCATACTCCATTCTTCTCAAACTACCGTCCACAATTCTATTTCCGTACTACTGACGTAACTGGAATCATCAAGTTACCAGAAGGAACAGAAATGGTAATGCCTGGTGATAATATCGAAATGACAGTAGAACTTATCACTACAGTTGCGATTGAAGAAGGTACTAAGTTCTCAATTCGTGAAGGTGGCCGGACAGTAGGCGCTGGATCAGTTTCTTCTATTATTGAGTAATTGATTTCAAGAACTAAAATATTGATAAAAACAGGTAGCATTTGCTACCTGTTTTTTAATTTTAAGCAACTTAATTTGAATTATTAATCTATTCACGATAGCCTTGAATTCAGTTGCACAACTATGTATAATTTTAAAAGTGCGCGAAAGAAATAAAATATATTTTCTATCTTGCATTTTGTTGTAAATTTTTATATAATAGTGCATGTTGGTCATTTACAGCTATGATGTGGAAGGTTGCTGACACACCCGGCCCCTTTGCCATGGCGGATGTGAGGAAATTTCCACGGAGTATGTCTATTTTAAAATGGGCGAAAAGGAGGGAAAGTAATGGCAAAAGAAAAAATTCGTATACGTTTAAAGGCTTATGATCACAGAATCCTTGATCAATCAGCTGAAAAAATTGTGGAAACTGCAAAGCGATCTGGTGCTAATGTATCTGGTCCAATTCCGTTACCGACAGAAAAATCAGTCTATACAATTTTGCGTGCTGTTCACAAGTATAAAGATTCTCGTGAGCAATTTGAGATGCGTACTCATAAGCGTTTAATCGATATTATTAATCCAACACCACAAACTGTTGATTCATTAATGCGATTAGACTTACCATCAGGTGTAGACATTGAAATCAAACTTTAATTATTAAAATAAAAATGGGATATTAATAGGAGGTGTGACTAATGACCAAAGGAATCTTAGGTAGAAAAATTGGTATGACTCAAGTTTTCTCTGAAAATGGTGTGTTAACTCCAGTTACGGTAATCCAAGCGGAGCCTAACGTGGTTTTACAAAAGAAAACAACTGAAACTGACGGCTATGAAGCAATCCAGTTAGGTTTTGCTGATAAGAAGCAATCTCGTCAAAACAAACCAGAACAAGGTCATGCAACAAAAGCTAATACAACTCCTAAGCGCTTCGTACGTGAAATTCGCGGCGTAAACGCTGAGGAATTTGAAGTTGGTCAGGAAGTCAAAGTTAATGTGTTTGCAGAAGGAGACCTCGTAGACGTTACGGGCACTTCAAAAGGAAAAGGATTCCAAGGCGCAATTAAGCGTCATAACCAATCGCGCGGCCCGATGGCTCATGGATCTCGCTATCACCGTCGTCCTGGTTCAATGGGACCAGTTGCTCCAAACCGTGTATTTAAAGGTAAAATGCTACCTGGACAAATGGGCGGCGAGCAAATTACAGTTCAAAACTTAGAAATTGTTAAAGTTGATGTCGAGCGTAATCTTCTATTAGTAAAAGGAAATGTTCCTGGACCTAAGAAAAGCTACGTAAAAATTCTTAGTGCGGTAAAAGGTAACAAATAATTGTTCAGAAAGGAGGAAATTAGATGCCTAAAGTAGCACTTTATAATCAATCAGGTTCACAAGTAGGTGAAGTTGAACTTTCTGATGCGGTTTTTGGAATTGAACCAAACGAAAACGTTTTGTATGAAGCTGTTATTATGCAACAAGCATCAAAACGTCAAGGTACTCATAAAGTAAAAAATCGTTCTGAAGTTCGTGGTGGCGGTAGAAAGCCATGGCGCCAAAAAGGTACAGGTCGTGCGCGTCAAGGGTCAATTCGTTCTCCACAATGGAGAGGTGGAGGGATTGTCTTTGGTCCAACGCCTAGAAGTTATTCTTTCAAGCTTCCGAAAAAGGTACGTCGCTTAGCGATCAAATCTGCTTTATCATCTAAAGTATTAGATAATAGCGTTGTTGTACTTGAAGCACTTGCGATCGATGCGCCAAAAACAAAGGATATGGTAAAGGTTTTAAACTCATTAGCGCTAGATAAAAAGGTACTAATTGTAACAGCTGATACAGATCAAAATGTCGAGTTATCTGCTCGTAACATCCCAGGTGTTACCGTAGTTAATGTGAATGGTGTGAATGTATTAGACGTAATAAACCATGACAAAATGGTCATTACAAAAGAAGCAGCTGAAAAAGCAGGGGAGGTGCTTGCATAATGAAAGATCCTCGTGATATTATTAAGCGCCCCGTAATCACAGAACGTTCTACTGAATTAATGGGTGAAAAGAAATATACTTTCGAAGTGGATACAAGAGCTAACAAAACAGAAGTAAAACAAGCAATTGAACAAATTTTTGGTGTTAAAGTTGAAAAGGTAAATGTACAAAATTATGACGGCAGATACAAGCGTGTAGGCCGTTATGCTGGTACAACACCAAAACGTAAAAAAGCAATTGTAAAATTAACAGCCGATAGTAAAGAACTTGAGTTTTTTGAAGTTTAATCTATTGTGAAGGAGGGAAACCATAATGGCGATTAAAAAGTATAATCCAACGACAAATGGTCGTCGTGGAATGTCAGTTTTGGATTTCGCAGAGATCACAACTGATACACCAGAAAAATCATTATTAGCACCGTTACACAAAAAAGGCGGTCGCAATAACCAAGGTAAAATTACAACTCGTCACCAAGGTGGAGGTCATAAGCGCCAATATCGTGTAGTCGATTTTAAACGTGACAAAGATGGAATACCTGGACGCGTTGCTACAATCGAATACGATCCAAACCGTACTGCTAATATTGCACTAGTTAATTATGCAGATGGTGAAAAGCGGTATATTCTTGCACCAAAAGGTTTACAAGTAGGCCAAGAGATTTTCTCAGGTGCAGATGCGGATATTAAAATAGGTAATGCATTACCATTACAAAATATTCCGGTTGGTACAGTTATTCATAATATTGAGTTAAAACCAGGGCGCGGGGGGCAATTGGTTCGCTCTGCTGGTTCCGAAGCTCAAGTGTTAGGTAAAGAAGGTAAATACGTATTAGTACGTTTAACTTCTGGTGAAGTGCGTCAAATCCTAGCAACTTGCCGTGCAACTGTTGGTCAAGTAGGGAATTTAGAGCATGAACTAGTTACTGTTGGTAAAGCAGGTCGTTCACGTTGGTTAGGAAAACGCCCAACTGTACGTGGATCTGTAATGAACCCGAACGATCATCCACATGGTGGTGGTGAAGGTAAAGCTCCGATCGGACGTAAATCACCGATGTCACCATGGGGTAAACCAACACTTGGATTTAAAACTCGGAAGAAAAATAAAGCGTCAGACAAATTTATTGTTCGTCGTCGTAAAAAATAACGGGGTTGTTCTGCGGTTCAGTAGAACCGTAGCGCAATCGCGAAGGGAGGTTCATTCATGGGTCGCAGCTTAAAAAAAGGACCATTTGTCGATGATCACTTAATGAAAAAAGTTGAAGTTTTAAACGAGTCAAACAAGAAGCAAGTAGTTAAAACTTGGTCTCGTCGTTCAACAATTTTCCCAGACTTTATTGGGCATACAATCGCTGTTTATGATGGACGAAAGCATGTGCCAGTATTTATTACTGAAGACATGGTAGGTCATAAATTAGGCGAATTTGCTCCTACTCGCACTTATAAAGGTCATGCAGATGACGATAAGAAAACAAGACGTTAATTAGAGAGGAGGTACTTGAATGGAAACTAAGCAAGCTAAATCGGTTGCGAGAACTGTTCGTATTGCTCCTCGTAAAGCTCGAATTGTAATCGATTTGATAAGAGGAAAGCAAGTCGGCGAAGCAATTGCAATTCTTCGTCTCACGCAAAAGGCAGCTTCTCCTGTCATTGAAAAAGTGTTGAAATCAGCAATTGCAAATGCTGAGCACAACTATGAAATGGATGTAAACAATTTAGTTGTTTCACAAGCGTTCGTTGACGAAGGTCCAACGTTAAAACGTTTCCGTCCACGCGCACAAGGACGCGCTAGTGAAATTAAAAAGCGTACTAGCCACATTACAGTTGTGGTATCTGAAAAGTAAGGAGGGATAGTAGTGGGTCAAAAAGTAAATCCTAACGGTCTTCGTGTTGGCATCATTCGTGATTGGGAATCAAGATGGTTCGCAGGAAAAGATTACGCTAACCTATTACATGAAGATATTAAGATTCGTGAATACATTAATAAGCGTCTAGCAGATGCGGCTGTATCAAAAGTTGAAATTGAACGTGCTGCTAATCGTGTGAATATTACTGTCCATACTGCTAAGCCAGGAATGGTTATTGGTAAAGGTGGTACTGAAGTTGAAGCACTACGCAAAGCGTTAAATGAGTTAACGCAGAAGCGCGTTCACATTAATATTATGGAAATTAAAAAGGCTGATATTGACGCAACATTAGTTGCAGAAAATATTGCTCGTCAATTAGAAAATCGTATTTCATTCCGTCGTGCCCAAAAGCAAGCAATTCAACGTGCTATGCGTGCCGGTGCAAAAGGTATCAGAACAATGGTTTCTGGTCGTTTAGGCGGAGCGGATATCGCTCGCTCAGAACATTATAGTGAGGGCACTGTGCCACTTCATACTTTACGTGCAGACATTGATTATGGTACTGCAGAAGCGGATACTACTTATGGTAAGTTAGGTGTCAAAGTATGGATCTATCGTGGTGAAGTTCTTCCTACAAAGAAAAGAGCGAAAGATGAGGAAGGAGGAAACCAATAATGTTATTACCAAAACGCGTCAAGTACCGCAGAGAACACAGAGGAAAAATGCGTGGTCGTGCTAAAGGTGGTACTGAAGTACACTTCGGTGAATTTGGTTTACAAGCACTAGAGGCTTCCTGGATTTCTAACCGCCAAATTGAGGCTGCTCGTCGTGCGATGACACGTCATATGAAACGTGGCGGAAAAGTTTGGATCAAAATCTTCCCATCAAAGCCATTTACAGCAAAACCTTTAGAAGTTCGGATGGGTTCTGGTAAAGGGGCGCCTGAAGGATGGGTAGCGGTAGTTAAACCAGGAAAAGTAATGTTTGAAATTGCAGGTGTACCTGAAGAAGTAGCGCGCGAAGCTTTACGCCTTGCTGCTCATAAATTACCTGTTAAATGTAAATTTGTAAAACGCGAAGAAATTGGTGGTGAAAATAATGAAGGCTAATGAAATCCGTGACTTAACCACTGCCGAAGTTGAACAAAAAGTCAAAACTTTAAAAGAAGAATTATTTAACCTTCGTTTCCAGCTTGCGACTGGTCAATTAGAAAACACTACTCGTATTCGTGAGGTACGCAAGTCGATCGCTCGTATGAAGACGATTATTCGCGAAAGAGAACTTGGTGTTAACAATCGATAATCGAGAGGAGGTTAGCGTAAATGAGTGAACGCAACCAACGCAAGGTATATGTAGGCCGTGTTGTTTCTGATAAAATGGACAAAACGATCACAGTTGTAGTTGAAACTTATAAAAAGCATTCGCTATACGGTAAGCGTGTAAAATACTCTAAAAAGTATAAGGCTCACGATGAGAATAACCAAGCGAAAATTGGCGATATCGTAAAGATTATGGAGACTCGCCCACTTTCTGCAACAAAACGTTTCCGTTTAGTAGAAGTTGTTGAAGAAGCCGTTATTATTTAATACAAAGTTCGGATATTATTTGTGTTCCGAAAGGAGGTACTAATCGATGATTCAACAAGAATCTCGCTTAAAAGTTGCTGACAACTCTGGCGCACGTGAAGTGTTAACAATTAAAGTTCTTGGTGGTTCTGGCAAGAAAACAGCTAATATTGGTGATGTAATTGTTTGTACTGTTAAGCAAGCAACACCAGGTGGCGTTGTCAAAAAAGGTGACGTAGTAAAGGCTGTAATTGTTCGTACTAAGAGCGGCGCTCGTCGTGTTGATGGCTCCTATATTCGTTTTGATGAAAATGCATGCGTAATTATTCGTGACGACAAGAGTCCACGTGGAACTCGTATCTTTGGACCAGTTGCTCGTGAATTACGTGAGAGAAACTTTATGAAAATTGTTTCATTAGCTCCAGAAGTAATCTAAGATCTTATTTTTTACCTTGAAGGAGGTGTCTATAAGATGCATGTAAAAAAAGGTGATAAAGTACAAGTAATTTCAGGTAAAGACAAGGGCAAACAAGGTGTAATCCTTGAAGCATATCCGAAAAAGGATCGCGTCCTTGTGGAAGGCGTTAATGTTATCAAAAAACATTCAAAGCCATCGCAAATGAATCCTCAAGGTGGAATCATTAGCCAAGAGGCACCTATTCATGTGTCAAATGTAATGCCAATCGACCCTAAGACTGGCAATCCTACTCGTGTAGGTTACAAAGTTGTTGACGGTAAGAAAGTACGAATTGCAAAAAAATCAGGTGAAGCTTTAGATAAATAGATTGTTTAGAAAGGAGGTCCCTCTACGTGAATCGCCTAAAAGAAAAATATACAAAAGAAGTAGTACCGGCTTTAGTGAGCAAATTTAATTACACATCAGTTATGCAAGCACCCAAAATCGAAAAGATTGTTATTAATATGGGTGTTGGTGATGCAGTTCAAAATTCAAAAGTATTGGATGCTGCAGTTGAAGAGTTAGCTGCAATTTCAGGTCAGAAGCCAGTTGTAACAAGAGCAAAAAAATCAATTGCTGGATTCAGACTTCGTGAAGGTATGCCAATCGGTGCGAAAGTTACCCTACGCGGAGAACGCATGTATCAATTTTTAGATAAATTAGTGTCTGTATCATTACCTCGTGTTCGTGACTTTAGAGGAGTTTCCAAGAAATCTTTTGATGGACGCGGTAACTATACATTAGGTGTGAAAGAACAATTAATTTTTCCTGAAATTGACTATGATAAAGTAAGTAAGGTACGCGGTATGGACATTGTTATTGTTACTACTGCTAATACAGATGAAGAAGCTCGTGAGCTGTTAGCTCAATTGGGCATGCCGTTCCATAAGTAATATAAAAGGAGGGAAATTTGTGGCCAAAAAATCAATGATCGCTAAGCAAAAGCGCGAGCAAAAGTATGCTGTACGTGAATATACACGTTGTGAACGCTGTGGTCGTCCGCATTCGGTAATTCGCAAATTCAAGCTTTGCCGTATTTGTTTCCGCGAATTAGCGTATGCAGGTCAAATCCCTGGTGTTAAAAAAGCAAGTTGGTAAACCCCTAAAATGGGAAGGAGGTAAATAATATGGTTATGACTGATCCTATTGCAGATATGCTTACTCGCATCCGTAATGCGAATATGGTTCGTCACGAAAAATTAGAAATCCCTGCATCAAAACTTAAAAAAGATGTTGCTGAAATCCTAAAGCGCGAAGGATTCATTCGTGACGTTGAATATATTGAAGACAACAAGCAAGGAATTATCCGTATTTTCCTAAAATACGGTGCAAATAACGAGCGTGTAATCACTGGATTGAAACGTATTAGTAAGCCTGGATTACGTGTTTATGCAAAAGCGAATGAAGTACCTAAAGTGCTTAACGGACTAGGAATTGCTATTGTCTCAACATCTAGCGGTGTTCTAACAGACAAAGATGCTCGCGCTAAACAAATTGGCGGAGAAATTCTAGCGTACGTTTGGTAAGATTTTTGAAAGAGTGGAGGTGTAACAATGTCTCGTATAGGTAAGAAAATAATAGAAGTACCACAAGGTGTTACTTTTACTAATAATAACAACGTAGTAACTGTTAAAGGACCAAAAGGCGAATTAACTCGTGCTTTTCATCCTGATATGACGATAAAAATGGAAGACAATAATTTAACGGTTGCTCGTCCATCTGATAATAAAGAACATCGTTCTTTACACGGTACAACTCGTAGTCTTCTTGCTAACATGGTTGAGGGTGTAACAAAGGGTTATGAAAGAGGACTTGAATTAATCGGTGTTGGTTACCGTGCTTCTAAATCTGGTTCAAAGCTTGTTCTAAATGTTGGATATTCTCATCCTGTTGAAATTGAACCAGAAAAAGGTGTCGAGATTGAAGTTCCAGCAAATACAAAAATTATTGTAAAAGGTATCGATAAAGAACGTGTTGGCGCAGTTGCAGCTAATATCCGTGATGTGCGTCCACCTGAACCATACAAAGGTAAAGGTATCCGTTACGAAGGCGAATATGTACGTCGCAAGGAAGGTAAAACTGCGAAGAAATAACGCTTCTTAGAGTAGAAGGAAGGAGTGAATCGAATGATTACTAAGCTCGATAAAAATGCTGTTCGTAAGAAAAGACATGGACGTGTTCGTTCAAAGGTGAGCGGCACAGCTGAACGTCCACGTTTAAATGTATACCGTTCAAATCAACATATATATGCGCAGTTAATTGATGATGTAAATCAAGTAACGATTGCAAGCGCGGCTACAGTTGAAAAAGATTTTGGTCTTGAGTCAACTAGCAACGTTGAGGCAGCTCAAAAGATCGGTGAATTGGTTGCTAAACGTGGAATGGAAAAAGGGATTAAAGAAGTAGTATTTGATCGTGGTGGCTACTTATATCACGGAAGAATAAAAGCATTAGCAGAGTCTGCTCGTGAAGCTGGACTTGAATTCTAATGATAAAGGAGGGAAATTAATGCGTCTTGTTGACCCAAATAAATTAGAGCTTGAAGAGCGTGTAGTTACGGTTAACCGTGTAGCAAAGGTAGTTAAAGGTGGTCGTCGCTTCCGTTTTGCTGCGCTAGTCGTTGTTGGTGATAAAAATGGTCATGTAGGTTTTGGTACTGGAAAAGCACAAGAAGTACCTGATGCAATCCGTAAAGCAATTGAGGACGCTAAGAAAAACTTGATTAGTGTACCGATCATTGGAACAACAATTCCACATGAAATTATTGGAAATTTCGGAGCTGGTAACGTTCTTTTAAAGCCTGCTGCAGAAGGTACAGGAGTTATCGCCGGTGGCCCAGTACGTGCGGTATTAGAATTAGCTGGTGTAGGTGATATCCTTTCTAAATCGTTAGGATCTAATAATCCAATTAACATGGTACGTGCAACAGTGGAAGGCTTAAAAGGACTTAAGCGTGCAAACGAAGTTGCAAAGTTACGCGGCAAAACGGTAGAAGAACTGTTAGGGTAAGGAGGGAAAACTATGGCTAAAAAACTTGAAATCACCCTCAAACGCAGTGTTATTGGTCGTCCGCAAGACCAACGAGCTACTGTACAAACATTAGGATTACGTAAAATACACCAAACTGTAGTTCACGAGGATAACGTAGCAGTTCGTGGAATGATTAATAAAGTAGCGCATTTAGTATCCGTTAAAGAGGTATAGGTAGAAAATTTCCAAAAGAGGAGGTGCAAGAATGAAACTACATGAGTTAAAACCAGCAGAAGGTTCTCGTAAAGAACGTAATCGCGTAGGTCGTGGAATGGGTTCTGGTAACGGTAAAACTTCAGGTAGAGGACATAAAGGTCAAGGCGCTCGTTCTGGCGGTGGTGTTCGTCCAGGTTTTGAAGGAGGTCAAATGCCTTTATTCCAACGTTTGCCTAAACGTGGTTTTACTAATATTAACCGTAAAGACTATGCGATTGTTAATTTAGAGAGATTAAACAGCTTTGAAGACGGGATCGAAGTTACCCCAGAATTATTGCTTGAAACTGGTGTAATCAGTAAGTTGAATGCTGGTGTGAAAGTACTAGGAAATGGTAAGCTAGAAAAGAAACTTACTGTTAAAGCACATAAGTTCTCAGCTTCAGCAAAAGAAGCTATTGAGGCAGCTGGCGGTAAAACTGAGGTGGTTTAATGTTTGAGACAATCTCCAATTTTATGCGTGTGGGTGAGATAAGACGGAAAATTGTCTTTACTTTGTTAATGCTAGTTATATTTAGGTTAGGTAGTTTTATACCCGTTCCAAATGTGGATACAGAGGTTATTAAAATCTCGGATCAAAGTGTATTTGGTTTACTTAACACTTTCGGTGGCGGTGCACTACAAAACTTCTCGATTTTTGCAATGGGAATTATGCCTTATATTACGGCATCAATTATCATTCAATTATTACAAATGGATGTTGTTCCTAAGTTTACTGAATGGTCAAAGCAAGGTGAGGTTGGACGTCGTAAATTAGCTCAGTTTACCCGCTATGGCACAATAGTGCTTGGATTCATCCAAGCTATTGGTATGTCAATTGGCTTTAACAATTTATTTCCAGGCTTAATTAAAAACCCTGGAGTTGGAACATATTTATTAATTGCATTAGTATTAACTGCGGGAACTGCATTTCTATTATGGTTAGGAGAGCTTATTACAACTAACGGAGTGGGTAATGGTATTTCAATCATAATCTTTGCAGGGATCGTAGCTGCCATACCAAATGCAGCTAATCAAATATACGCCCAACAAATTGAAGGTGCTGGTGAGGCGCTCTTCTTACGAATTGTAACGATTGTCTTATTATTACTAGCTGTATTAGCTGTTGTTGTTGGAACGATTTTCATTTCTCAAGCACTACGGAAAATTCCGATTCAATATGCAAAAAGAATGGTAAATCGCAGTCCAGTTGGTGGTCAATCTACACACCTTCCAATCAAGGTTAATGCTGCTGGAGTAATTCCGGTAATCTTTGCAATCTCGTTCTTAATTACACCACCGACAATTGCTGGATTTTTTGGAGATAATACAGTGACGAATTGGATTATAACAACATTTAATTACTCCCATCCAATCGGCATGGTCGTGTATGTAGCATTAATAATTGCGTTCACATATTTTTATACATTTGTTCAGGTTAATCCTGAGAAAATGGCGGAAAACCTTAAAAAACAAGGTGGATACATTCCGGGAATCAGACCAGGGAAAAGTACGCAAGAGTATTTAACTCGCATTTTATATAGATTGACTCTAGTTGGATCCTTATTCCTGGCAGCTATATCTGTACTTCCTGTTTTCTTTATAAACATTGCGGGGTTACCGCAATCTGTCCAAATTGGCGGAACTAGTTTGTTAATCGTTGTTGGGGTTGCCCTTGAAACAATGAAACAACTCGAAAGCCAGCTAGTGAAGAGACACTATAAAGGTTTTTTGAAATAGGATTTTTGAGGCAGGGATTGTTATTAACATTCCCTTAAACCTCAACAGTAATGGGGGGCTGGAGAGATGAAGTTAGTACTAATGGGATTACCAGGGGCTGGTAAAGGTACACAAGCGGAAAGAATTGTTGAGAAATATGGGATTCCTCATATTTCAACTGGTGACATGTTCCGTGCCGCAATTAAAGAAGGCACAGAATTAGGCCTTAAAGCAAAATCCTATATGGACCAAGGTGCGCTTGTACCTGATGAGGTTACGATCGGGATCGTGCGTGAGCGCCTTGGGAAAGATGATTGTAGCAAAGGCTTTTTATTAGATGGATTTCCAAGAACAGTTCCGCAAGCGGAAGCCTTAGAAGTTCTATTAACAGATTTAGATCGACAAATCGATTATGTCATTTATGTAGAGGTTGACCAAAGCAAATTGATGGAACGCCTCACAGGACGTCGGATTTGCAAAGATTGTGGAGCAACGTATCACATGGTGTTTAATCCACCTTCAGTCGAAGGGAAATGCGACAAGTGTGGTGGCGAGCTTTATCAACGGGCTGATGATAATGCAGAGACTGTGGAAAATCGTCTAGAAGTTAACATGAAGCAAACACAGCCATTACTTGATTTTTATAGTGAAAAAGGCTACTTACGTAGTATTAATGGAGATCAAGATATTGAAGTTGTCTTTGCAGAAATAGATAAACTCCTTGGGGGCTTAATTGGATGATCATTTGCAAAACTGAACGCGAAATTGAAATAATGCGAGAAGCAGGTAAAATTGTTGCACTAACACATCAAGAGCTAAAGAAGCATATACGCCCAGGAATAACGACAAAGGAATTAGACAATATAGCTGAAAAGGCCATACGATTCTATAATGCAATTCCTTCTTTCAAGGGATACAATGGATTCCCTGGTAGTATTTGTGCATCTGTGAATGAGGAGTTAGTACATGGTATACCTAGTGATCGTATTCTTCGCGAAGGTGATATCATTTCAATTGATATCGGCGCAAAATTGAATGGCTACCATGGAGATTCAGCTTGGACATATCCAGTTGGGGAAATTGATAATGAAACAAAGAAATTGCTTGAAGTAACGGAAGAATCTTTATTTAAGGGTTTGGACGAAGCAAAAGCAGGCGTTCGATTAACAAATATCTCTCATGCGATTCAAACGTATGTAGAATCCAACGGTTTCTCCATTGTTAGAGAGTATGTGGGGCACGGGGTTGGTCAGGATCTTCATGAAGATCCGCAAATCCCAAATTATGGACATCCTAACAAAGGGCCGCGCTTGAAGCCTGGAATGGTACTTGCGGTTGAACCAATGGTAAACGCAGGTACACGGTATGTGAAGACACTTTCAGATAACTGGACTGTTGTTACAGTAGATGGTAAAAAGTGCGCTCACTACGAGCATACCATTGCGATTACTGAAACTGGATTTGAAATCTTAACAAAAGCCTAAGTGAAGGTGATATGGGTGAACGAACCTGAGTCGAGTCCGCGAATAGGTCAATTGGTTAGAATTCTACAAGGAAGAGAAGCTGGTCAATTTGCTGTAGTAGTAGAGATTCTCGATGATCGTTTCGTACTTATCGCTGATGGTGATAAGCGTAAATTTGATCGGCCTAAAAAAAAGAACATAAATCATCTCGAATTTTTTGATTATGTTTCTCCGGAAGTTCAGAACAGTATTAGTGAAACTGGTCGTGTGACAAATGGGAAACTACGATTCGCTGTTTCAAAGTTTGTCAATGAGCAAGTTACTGATTTTGAGAAGGGAGAGCAACCTAATGGCTAAAGAGGATGTAATTGAAGTAGAAGGTACGATCGTTGAAACTTTACCAAACGCAATGTTTAAAGTAGAGCTTGAAAACGGTCATAATGTATTAGCTCATGTTTCAGGTAAAATCCGGATGCATTTTATTCGAATTTTACCAGGTGATAAAGTGACTGTAGAGTTATCTCCATACGATTTAACTCGAGGTCGAATCACATATCGTTACAAATAAATTAGCACTCCGTAATATAAGGAGGTTCAAAAGATGAAAGTAAGACCATCCGTAAAACCAATTTGCGAAAAATGTAAAGTCATTCGACGCAAAGGTAAAGTAATGGTTATTTGTGAAAACCCAAAGCATAAACAAAAACAAGGCTAAACATAAGGAGGTGCAACTTTAAATGGCACGTATTGCAGGTGTAGATATTCCGCGCGAAAAGCGTGTAGTTATCTCATTAACGTATATTTACGGTATCGGTCGTGCGACTGCACAGGAAATTCTTGCGAAAGCAGGCGTTTCTGAAGATACACGAGTTCGCGATTTAACTGAAGATGAGTTAAATAAGATTCGTGAAATTATAGATACCTATAAAGTTGAAGGTGACCTTCGTCGTGAAGTATCCCTAAACATTAAACGATTGATAGAAATTGGTTCTTATCGTGGCCTACGCCATCGTCGTGGTTTACCAGTTCGAGGTCAAAATACTAAAAACAACTCTCGTACTCGCAAAGGTCCTCGTCGTACTGTTGCAAATAAAAAGAAATAATGAAAAGGAGGTAATTCGTAAATGGCTCGTAAGACTAATACACGTAAACGCCGTGTAAAAAAGAATATAGAATCAGGCGTAGCGCATATTCGTTCAACATTTAACAATACAATCGTAACGATTACAGACCCTCACGGTAACGCTGTTTCTTGGTCAAGTGCTGGCGCATTAGGTTTTAAAGGATCACGTAAATCCACTCCTTTTGCTGCGCAGATGGCTGCTGAAACTGCTGCAAAGGCTTCTATGGAACACGGTATGAAAACGTTAGAAGTTACAGTTAAGGGTCCTGGTGCTGGTCGTGAAGCTGCGATTCGCGCACTTCAATCAGCTGGATTGGAAGTAACGGCTATTCGTGATGTTACGCCAGTACCTCATAATGGTTGCCGTCCACCAAAACGTCGTCGTGTATAATTAATCTGTATAGATTTTGAATCCCTGTCTATAATGGGATATGATAAGTGCTTTTAAATAGATAAAATGTTTCTAACAGATCAATTTGCAAATTGTTGTGCACATTTGGGAATTGCCTAATGGGGAATTTCGGTTGGGGGCTACCCTAGCCGAGGTTTCGACGTTTTGAAGGAGGGTTTATTGAATGATAGAAATTGAAAAACCAAAAATCGAAACGGTTGAAATCAGCGATGATGCTACCTTTGGTAAGTTCGTTGTAGAACCGCTTGAGCGTGGATATGGTACCAGTTTAGGAAACTCCTTACGTCGTATACTATTATCCTCCCTCCCTGGTGCTGCTGTTACATCTATCCAAGTTGAGGGTGTTCAACATGAATTCTCTACCATTGAAGGTGTAGTAGAGGATGTTACAACTATAATCTTGAATTTAAAAAAGTTAGCACTGAAAATCTATTCTGAAGAAGAAAAAACTTTGGAAATTGATGTTCAAGGTGAGCGAGAAGTAACGGCTGCTGATATTACGCATGATAGCGATGTAGAAGTTCTAAATCCAGATCTTCACATAGCATCACTAGGGAAAAACGGAAATTTACGAATGAGACTAACAGCAAAGCGTGGTCGAGGTTATACACCAGCTGAAGGAAACAAGCGTGAGGATCAACCGATTGGAGTTATTCCAATAGATTCGATTTTTACGCCAGTGTCACGTGTTACGTATCAAGTTGAAAATACGAGGGTTGGTCAAGTAACAAATTATGATAAGCTGACGCTGGATGTTTGGACAGATGGAAGTATACGACCTGAAGAGGCTGTTTCGCTTGGAGCTAAAATATTAACAGAGCATTTAAATATCTTTGTTGGTTTAACCGATGAAGCAAAAAATGCTGAAATAATGGTTGAAAAAGAAGAAGACCAAAAAGAAAAGGTTCTAGAGATGACAATCGAGGAGCTTGACCTATCTGTTCGTTCTTACAATTGCTTAAAACGTGCAGGTATTAATACCGTTCAAGAGTTAGCAAATAAGACTGAAGAAGATATGATGAAGGTTCGGAACCTTGGAAGAAAATCTTTAGAAGAGGTTAAGGCGAAGCTTGAAGAGCTAGGTCTAGGTCTTCGTAGAGATGAATAGACCCTATTCATTGGTCTGATAGAACATTAAACTGCAGGCAAAGGAGGGACACAAATGGCTTACGCAAAATTAGGTCGTACATCATCTCAACGTAAAGCTTTATTTCGTGATCTTGCAACAGATTTAATTATTAACGAGCGTATCGAAACAACTGAAGCTAAAGCAAAAGAGCTTCGTTCGATTGTTGAAAAAATGATTACACTAGGTAAACGTGGTGACTTACATGCTCGTCGTCAGGCAGCTTCTTTTATTCGTAATGAAGTTGCGAACGATGAGACTGGAGAATATGCAGTACAAAAGCTTTTTAATGACATCGCTAAACGTTACGAAGAACGTCAAGGCGGGTATACTCGTATTCTTAAGCTTGGTCAACGCCGTGGTGATGGTGCTCCGGTTGTTATCATTGAATTAGTGTAGTCATAATTCAACATAATTCATCTAAAAGGGCGAGACAGAATCTTAATTTGAGAAGATCTGATTCTATGCCCTTTTTTGCTATTTAAAAGAGTAGGATGCTGGGGGCTATAACTGAAATGGACAATAATAAAGTGGTCACAGTCAAAAACTTAAAATATCGATACACCCCTGACGGAGAATGGACTTTAAACGATGTTACTTTTCAAGTTAATAAGGGAGAATGGTTAGCTATTGTGGGACATAATGGGTCGGGCAAATCGACGCTAGCCAAAATAATTAATGGTCTTTTGATGCCTGAAGAAGGGTCTGTTTTTGTTGAGGGGAAAGAATTAAAAGAGGAATCCATTTGGGATATTCGAAAGAGAGTAGGAATGGTATTCCAAAATCCAGATAACCAGTTTGTTGGAACCACTGTAAGAGATGATGTAGCTTTTGGCTTAGAGAATAATGGAATCCCGCGTGAAATCATGATGAAAAGGATTCAAGAAAGTCTCGAAAAAGTTAGAATGTCTGAGTTCATGAACCATGAACCTCATCATTTATCTGGTGGTCAAAAGCAACGCGTTGCAATTGCCGGTGTTTTGGCACTCGAACCATCATTAATGATACTTGATGAGGCAACGTCAATGCTTGATCCTCAAGGCCGTAAGGAAGTAATAGAAACAGTACGAAGCTTGCAAAAGGTTGGTCAAATGAGCGTGCTATCGATCACTCATGATTTAGAAGAGGTAACACAAGCTGATCGAGTTATTGTCATGAATCAAGGTCAGGTTTTTGCGGAAGGAACACCAGAGGACATATTTGAACTGGGGGATAAGCTCGTATCATTAGGTCTTGATCTTCCCTTCACAGTAAAGCTTTCACAATTGTTAAATAAGAAAGGTGTTCATCTTTCAAAATCCCATTTAAAACAACAAGAATTGGTGATGGAGCTATGCAAATTATATTCCAAGATGTAGAACATTTATATAATCGAAATACGCCATTTGAAAAAAGAGCACTATATAACGTAAATTTAAATATCCCTTCAGGTACATTTCTGGCAGTGATCGGACATACAGGCTCAGGGAAATCAACATTGATTCAACATATTAATGGACTATTAAAGCCAACCAACGGAAAGATATCAATTGGTGATACGATAATTAATGCTAATCAAAAGCAAAATTTAAAATCATTACGAAAAAAGGTTGGAATCGTTTTTCAATATCCAGAACATCAGCTTTTTGAAGAAACAGTTGAGAAGGATATTTGCTTTGGGCCGATGAACTTTGGCGTTATTGAGAATGATGCAAAAAAACGGGCTAGAGAAGTCTTACAATTAGTAGGTCTTCCCGAAAGTGTCCTTGGTAAGTCACCATTCGATTTAAGTGGTGGACAAATGAGGAGAGTAGCAATTGCGGGAGTACTAGCAATGGAGCCTGAAGCATTAATTTTAGACGAACCAACTGCGGGGCTAGACCCAAAAGGTCGTAAAGAGATTATGGATATGTTCAAAAATATGCATGTCAAGTCAAAGCTTACGACGATCCTTGTTACTCATAGTATGGAGGATGCTGCTTACTACGCCGACTATATCGTTGTGATGCATAAAGGCACAGTTTATATGGATGGCTCTCCACTCGAAATATTTGAACAACCCGAAAAGCTAACAAAAGTTGGACTTGATGTACCTGAATCTGTGCAATTTATGAGAACTCTTTCGGATCAAATTAATAAGCCATTCCCTACAGTTTTTACACTTGATGCGGTTACTGATGAAATTGTTAAGCTTTTTAAGAAAGGGGACCAAAAAGAATGAAGAATGTAATCATTGGTCAATATGTTCCAGGAGATTCATTCATTCATAAAATGGATCCTCGTGCGAAACTTTTAACCATTTTCTTATTTGTGATTATTATTTTTCTAGCCAACAATCCTATCACATATTCAATTATTGGTTTGTTTACAATAGGTTGTGTCCTATTATCAAAGGTACCGATATCTTTTATATATAAAGGCTTAAAGCCTATTTTATGGATTGTATTATTTACTTTGATTTTGCATTTATTAATGACAAAAGAAGGGGAAATTGTATTCAATTTTGGTTGGATTACAATTTATGAGGAAGGTCTTAAACAAGGGATTTTCATATCGTTACGTTTTATCTTTTTAATTATGATAACAAGCTTACTTACTTTAACGACAACACCGATTGAAATTACAGATGGAATGGAATATTTACTTTCACCATTTGCTAAATTTGGATTACCAGCACATGAGCTTGCATTGATGATGTCAATTTCACTTCGGTTTATACCTACTCTGATGGAAGAAACAGAAAAGATCATTAAGGCACAATCAGCACGTGGTGTTGATTTTACCACTGGTCCCTTGAAAGACAGATTTAAGGCAATTATTCCGTTATTGGTCCCATTGTTTATTAGTGCGTTTAGAAGAGCGGAGGATTTAGCTTTAGCAATGGAAGCAAGAGGTTATCGAGGTGGAGAAGGCCGAACGAAGCTTAGGGAATTGGTATGGAAGGGTTCTGATAATGTTGCCTTTTTGCTATTTGGAGCTATGACTGTACTATTAATAATCTTGCGTGCATAAAGGTGATGAACATGGAGCGAATAAAATGTGTATTATCATATGATGGCACAAATTTTTCTGGATTCCAGATCCAACCAAATGGTAGAACTGTTCAAGGTGAATTTGAACAAGCTCTTGCGAAAATTCACAAAGGAGAAGTTATTCGAATTCAAGCTTCTGGGAGAACAGATGCCGGTGTACACGCATATGGACAAGTCATTCATTTCGATAGCGAGCTTGAAGTATCAACGTATGGGTGGAGCCAAGCATTAAATACTAGTCTGCCTGATGATATTGTTGTTATAGAAGTTGAGAAGGTAGAACAAAGTTTTCACGCAAGGTATAACGTGGCGAAAAAGGAATACCGATACTTCTTATCAAATGAAAAAAAAGCAAATGTCTTCAGAAGGAATTATACCTATCATTATCCTTTTCCAATTGATCTAGAGAAAATAATTGAGGGAACTAAATATTTAGTCGGAACGCATGACTTTACGTCTTTTTGTTCAACAAAAACAGACAAAGAGGATAAGATTCGTACAATATATGAAATAGAGGTATATAAAGAGTCCGATGAAATAGTATTTCGATTTGTCGGTGATGGATTCTTGTACAATATGGTTCGGATTATAGTTGGGACATTACTAAAGCTAGGTCAAGGGAAATTGTCTCCATGTGATATTGAAACAATATTACAAAGTAAAAATCGCAAATTATCTGGGAAAACCGCACCTGGACATGGTTTGTACTTATGGAAGGTTTGGTATGAATAAGCAACTTCCCCAGGTGTAACATTTTCTTGACATTGGTTCTTTAAAGTTATATTATAACATATGGTACATTTTCAGAGATCACGCCACGATTTTAGCCCCGAAACTAATCGTGTGAAAATAAACTTATGAAAATGAAAGATCGATTAAGAGATTTTAGGAGGGAATATAATGCGTCAAACTTATATGGCGAAAGCTTCAGAAGTTGAACGTAAGTGGTATGTGGTAGACGCTGAAGGTCAAACTTTAGGTCGCCTTGCTAGTGAAGTAGCTTCAATTCTTCGCGGAAAGCATAAGCCAACATTTACACCACATGTAGATACTGGTGATCATGTGATTATAATTAATGCTGAAAAAATCCATTTAACTGGTAACAAATTAGAAGGAAAAATTTATTACCGTCATTCTCAACATCCAGGCGGATTAAAGACACGTACTGCTAAAGAAATGCTTGAAACACGTCCTGAACAGATGATTGAAGGTGCTATTAAAGGAATGCTTCCAAAAAATAGCTTAGGACGTCAAATGTTCAAAAAACTTAATGTTTATAAAGGTAGCGAACATCCACATCAAGCACAAAAACCAGAAGTTTACGAGCTTCGCGGATAATTAAGAAGGAGGTATTTAACTTGGCACAAGTACAATATTACGGTACAGGACGTCGTAAAAGTTCAGTTGCACGTGTTCGTCTAGTTCCTGGTAACGGACGTGTTGTTGTGAATGGACGCGACATTGAAGAATATTTTAATTTAGAAACACTACGTGTAGTTGCTAAGCAACCGTTAGTTGCTACTGAAAATGCAGGCAACTATGATGTATTAGTAAATGTAAGCGGTGGAGGCTATACTGGTCAAGCCGGTGCTATTCGTCACGGAATTGCTCGTGCGTTATTAGAAGCAGATCCTGAATATCGCGCTGTTCTTAAGAGTGCAGGCTTCTTAACTCGTGATGCACGTATGAAAGAACGTAAGAAATACGGTCTTAAAGGCGCACGCCGTGCACCTCAGTTCTCAAAGCGTTAATTATATATGCAAACTTACGACCTCAATCCAATTGGATTGGGGTTTTTTTGTTCTCTAGGAAATTATAAAATTTGATCCTGTGGATAAATACTATAGCACAGAGAGTAGTCGTCCAGCTCCAGCGCCCAGCGACTAGTAAACTTTGCTCATCTCTTTTGCGATAAGTCAACATCGACTCGTCCCTCGTCGTGTTTCCTTTATCTCAGTCGATGCTCTCCAGTTTATACGTCGCTAAACAGGATGCCTATAGCTTTTGTTCTTTTTTGTGGGAGATGATTTAGTTGCTTTCGCTTTTAAAATTTCCTGATATTGGGCGAAGGATCAGTGCGGAATGTTCGAATGAGAATATTGTACATGTAAGAGACTAAGGTAAAGATTGATTCCACATGACAAAGGTCTGTAAATTTGCTTCATCTTATTAAGTAGGAAGAGGTGTAAGTTTTCGTATGGTCAATGTGATTATTAATTTACAGGAGAAAAGAGAAGCGAAACAGATTACTTTTGAACGTAAAGTTTTACGTGAGCTTTCGATAAAACAATTAAAAGAAAAGGTTAAAGTATTCTTTTCACCATTTTTTCGATCAAACTCCATCTTTTCAACAGCAATTGAGGATGGGAGTATTGATATTGCCATAGAGGCTTATTTGCTTGGAGCAAGAATGAGTCGTTTTGGATATTTTGGAGAAAAGGCAGAGGAAGTTCGTAGCCGTTGCTATGAGGATGAGAAATTTCTTACTGATAGTTTATATGAATATTTACAGTATTGGGGTGCTACCTCTGGGAATGATCTAGTGAATGAATCACTGTATATAGCTAGTGAACAATTTGTATATTATTGGTGGAGGGAGGGCTTTCTAAAAGGTGAAATGAGACATAAGCTGCGAATGCATTAGGTAATGCGTTAGGTAATAGAAACTTTTCCCATAAATTCTTTTCATAATGTACTCTCTTGTCCCATATAGTGAAGTAGGATAGGTGCGGAGGGACATTTTATGAAAAGAAAAATGAAGTATTTTATTTTTATTAGCGGGTCGATATTATTATTTTTTCTTCTTCAATATCAGTTTTCTAGTAATAATACTTGGGATTCTTGGAGCTTACCTTTATCGGGAAAGGTGATTATTATCGATCCCGGTCATGGCGCTCCAGACCCAGGCGCTGGGCCGAAAGGGGCATTTGAAAAGGATATTGCCTTTAATATTTCTGTGCTACTTAGGGATTATCTTCAAGAAGCCGGAGCGCTGGTCATCATGACGAGGGAGGATGATTTTGACCTAGCGGATAAGGACTTAAAGGGCTATAGTCGCAGGAAAACACAAGATTTAAAACGCCGAGTGAAACTAATTAATAGCTCTGATGGTGATTTGCTTGTTTCCATTCATTTAAACTCATTGCCATCTTCCGAGTGGAGTGGTGCTCAAACCTTTTACTATCCACGCTTTGATGTAAATAAACAATTAGCAAAATTTATTCAAAAAGAGATGGAACAAAATCTTGAAAATACTGTAAGACACGCAAAGGCGATTAACCATGTTTATGTAATAAAAGAAGCAAAAATGCCATCAGTCCTTGTAGAGGCAGGTTTTTTGTCAAATCCGAGAGAACGGGAACTTCTTAAGACTGAATCATATCAGGATAAGATTGCTGCCTGCGTATATCAAGGGATTTTAAGACTATATAGCGAAAAGCCTTTAAAGGATATTTTTTCGGACGAGTAATAAAATAAAAAAATCTCTGCCTAGCTGAGTGCAGTTTCTTGTTTTTACTATTATTATGTTATAATAATAGTGTTAAAAATAATTAAATCTTTAAGGCGGTGGAGTTACTTGATATCAAGAGAAATAGTTCAAGACATACTAGGGAAAATGCAAGATCCATTTTTACATAAAACATTATCGGAAACAAACGGTATTGCAGAAATTAGTATTAAAGAAGATAAAAATCATGTAAGCGTAAAAGTATTAATTGCAAAAACCGGAACTAGTGAACAAATGCAACTGCAAATGCAAATTGTAAATGCTCTCAAGGAAGCTGGAGCTAATACTGTTGGGATTCGCTTTGGGGAGCTTCCAAAGGATGTAATTGAAAAATACCAGCCTGAACCAGAAGAACCAACATTGCTTTCGGCTGAAAGTAAAACAACGTTTATCGCAATTGCAAGTGGTAAAGGTGGTGTGGGGAAATCTACTGTTTCTGTAAACTTAGCAGTTGCTTTAGCGCGATTGGGTAAAAAAGTAGGGTTAATTGATGCAGATATATATGGATTTAGTGTTCCGGATATGATGGGAATTTCCGAACGACCTGCAGTAAAAAATGAAAAGATTATGCCTGTAGATCGCTTTGGTGTAAAGGTTATTTCGATGGGCTTTTTCGTAGAGGATAATGCCCCGATCATTTGGCGTGGTCCAATGCTAGGTAAAATGTTAACGCAATTCTTCTCTGAAGTAGATTGGGGAGATTTAGATTATTTATTGTTAGACTTACCACCAGGGACTGGTGATGTAGCATTAGATGTCCATTCGATGATCCCTCATTGTAAGGAGATTATTGTAACGACACCACATGCAACAGCTGCTTTTGTTGCAGCGCGTGCAGGAGCAATGGCATTGAAAACAGATCATGAAATATTAGGTGTCGTAGAAAACATGTCATATTTTGAGAGCAAGGTAACAGGAGAGAAGGAATATATCTTTGGTAAAGGTGGAGGTCAAAAGCTTGCTGAGGAATTGAAAGTGCCATTACTCGGCCAAATCCAACTCGGTCAACCTGATATAGATGAAAAAGATTTTGCGCCATCTATTTATGCTGAAGATCATAAAATTGGTAAGAAGTATTTAGAAATAGCTGAGCAAGTAATCAAACATGCTTAAATAGTAAAAGAAAAACTGAACCTTTCGATCAGATAGGTTCAGTTTTTTTATACCTTATAAAAGGTAAGATTTTGTAGTTACGATTGACCACCATCTTGTCCCTCTCCGCCACCTTCGCCCTCTCCTTCACCTTCCTTCTTTTCTCCACCTTGTTGGCCACCTTGTTTTTGAAGCTCTTCTGCTCCTTTAATTAAAAGATCTTGCATTTTTGCCTTGAATAGAGGACTTTCAACAGTTTCAATCATAACCGTTTTCATTTCTTCACGAATTTTTTGACTTTTCAGTGCATCGGTAAATTGTTTTTCCATTTCTGGATCCTTTAAAATGTCTATCATCATTTTTTGATAATCCGGGTCTTTCATAAGATCCTTAATTAATTTTTCATGTTCTTTTTGCATAGATTTAGCAAAGGTTTCAGCAAATTTAGGATCTTCAAATGTTTTTTTCCAAAAATCTTCAGCCTCTTTTGATGTTAAAGAGCCTTTTATTGTTTCCTTTACAGTTGTATCATCCATAACAAGCTTTGCTTTTGTTTTTTCATCGGTAATGATTTCTTCAATAGCTTTTTTCCCATCATCTGTTTTCAGAATGTCTATTACCATTTTCTTTGTTCCTTCATAATCACCTTGGCCATTTCCTTGATTTTCGGCCGGTGCACATCCACTTATTACTAATATTAGAGGTAGGAGGAGCGTTGATAGCTTTTTCATCGATATATAAAGGCTCCTTTCGTAAAAAATCCTTAATTTTAATATGAGTGGAATTCAAAAAAATATACGCCTAATTGTGCTAGCTTTTTAAGGTAGCGATTGATACAATTAAAATGGACTTTTTGTGGATAAGGGCCGGAGCGACGCTCACACATCCTTATTTTATTTGTTTGGTACAAAGCAACATTTTCATTTCTAAAAATTAACTTTGGGGCATTTGCTCATGTATATATTTTGGTGGAGGCTAAAATTGTGACTAGTCGAAAATGGGTTTATTTATTTTTAACAACTTTATTGATTGGTGGAATTAGTAACATTTTTGTAGGGTTTGCAGTTATGTGGGACAAGTATGCACCGTTATTTATTGCGGTAGATATTGTAGAGATTCTATCTGTTGGAATTTGGCTTCTTGGAGTAGGCTTTATTTTTAGTTTAATTAGTCAAGCTGGTTTTTTTGCTTATTTAACAGTACACCGTATCGGGTTAGGGATGTTTCGATCGTTGTGGAGTCCGGTTCAAATTGTTTTAATTGCATTCGTGTTATTTGATTTAGTATATTTTCGCTATCAATCATTTGCAAATGGGGAAGATGGTATTTTTAAATATATTATACCTGCTGCTCTTTTGCTTATTTATGGTGTTATTATAGCGTATAGGAAAATGAAGGAGACGAATAAAGGTGCGTTTATACCGGCGCTATTTTTTATGGTTGCAGTCACGATTATTGAATGGGTACCAGCGCTTCGAGCGGATGATCAAGCATGGCTTTTATTAATGATTTTCCCATTATTAATATGTAATACATGGCAATTACTTATACTACATAAATTAAATGATCGTAGACCACAAAAAAGTAGCTGATCCTTTTTAGGATCAGCTATTTTACTTCTTCGCTTTTGATATCAGCATTGGAAATTAATTCAGTAATTGTTACATTTTTTAGTTTTTTTTCTTTAATCCCTTTAATTATTAGGGGTAGTGCTTTTTCCGTTTGTGTTGCTGAATCAGAAGCGTGTAATAAAATAATATCTCCACCAGTTAATTTTGGAATGACATTTTTCACAATCAAATTTACACCTGGATTTGTGTAATCCTTGGAATCAATGCTCCAATGGACAATCGTGTATCCGTATGTATCAGCAATTTGTAATATTTTTTTATTAAAATTGCCAGTAGGTGTGCGCAAATATTTTATATCCTTAATTCCAAGCTTTTTTAAAGTCCCATCCGCTAATAAAATATCTCTTCGTATTTTTTTATCATCCCAATCCGAGTAATTACGATAATGGTATCCCATACTCCCGATTTCATGCCCGTCTTTAATAATCCGTTCAACTATTTGAGGGTGTCTTTCCGCCCATGAGGCCGAAACAAAGAAGGTGGCATTTTTTATTCCTTCATTTTTTAGTACATCTAATATTTTTTCTGCACGTTCATCTCCCCAACTTATATCGAAGGTTAAGGCGATACTATCATCATTGCTTTCTCCTTTATAAATTGCCATGGGTCCATTTTCTGTTGAAAACACGGATTGTTGAATCGTTCCAATATATAAAATACTTGCTGTAAAAAAAGCAGCAATAACAATTATAAGTAATTGTTTTAACTTTTTACCATTAACTACGTAAAAAAATCTCATAGTACTCCTCCTATCAACTTAACTTATTAAATATGTATGTTTGGTTGGACAAGACTATGAATAATTTTTTTGTAGTCAGATAAATATAAAGAAAAACAGATTAAAAAGAGGTGATATGATGTTAGCGTTTCTAGTAGACAATAGAGAAATTAAAGAACTTGAATATCTTCTTAAGAGAGAGATGGACGAAATCTTACATGATTTAGGCGATTCACGAATTAATGTTGAAATTAAAAGTAGTATGGAGGAAAGGTATCAAGTTTTATTTAATTTCTTTAAAAGGTTTGCATCAAAAAGAGAATGTAGCAAATATTTAAGAACAAAAAAATATAAAGAAAGAAATATGGTTAGATAAGGATAAAATAGAGAAATATCCCGGATTGACCCATGAAAATATGTGTGTTATATTAAATTTCGTTGCTCTTGAAGCAACATGAAATTTGCAACATAAAAAGTTATTGACATCAAAACAGGATGTTGATATAATACTAAAGCCGCAATCGAATAATCATCTTCGACAAGGATGATTTAAGATTGTAATTACTAAATGAAAATGTTCTTTGAAAACTAAACAAAATGTCAAGCGTGCAAAAGAA
>NZ_ANOK01000007.1 GCF_000331575.1 Calidifontibacillus oryziterrae | reverse complement strand
GACTTCACCCCAATCATCTGTCCCACCTTAGGCGGCTAGCTCCTTACGGTTACTCCACCGACTTCGGGTGTTACAAACTCTCGTGGTGTGACGGGCGGTGTGTACAAGGCCCGGGAACGTATTCACCGCGGCATGCTGATCCGCGATTACTAGCGATTCCGGCTTCATGTAGGCGAGTTGCAGCCTACAATCCGAACTGAGAATGGCTTTATGGGATTCGCTCCACCTCGCGGTCTTGCTTCCCTTTGTACCATCCATTGTAGCACGTGTGTAGCCCAGGTCATAAGGGGCATGATGATTTGACGTCATCCCCACCTTCCTCCGGTTTGTCACCGGCAGTCTCCTTAGAGTGCCCAACTCAATGCTGGCAACTAAGGACAAGGGTTGCGCTCGTTGCGGGACTTAACCCAACATCTCACGACACGAGCTGACGACAACCATGCACCACCTGTCTTCCTGTCCCCCGAAGGGGATCCCTCTATCTCTAGAGCTTTCAGGAGATGTCAAGACCTGGTAAGGTTCTTCGCGTTGCTTCGAATTAAACCACATGCTCCACCGCTTGTGCGGGCCCCCGTCAATTCCTTTGAGTTTCAGTCTTGCGACCGTACTCCCCAGGCGGAGTGCTTAATGCGTTAGCTGCAGCACTGAAGGGCGGAAACCCTCCAACACTTAGCACTCATCGTTTACGGCGTGGACTACCAGGGTATCTAATCCTGTTCGCTCCCCACGCTTTCGCGCCTCAGCGTCAGTTACAGACCAGAGAGTCGCCTTCGCCACTGGTGTTCCTCCACATCTCTACGCATTTCACCGCTACACGTGGAATTCCACTCTCCTCTTCTGCACTCAAGTTCCCCAGTTTCCAATGACCCTCCCCGGTTGAGCCGGGGGCTTTCACATCAGACTTAAAGAACCGCCTGCGCGCGCTTTACGCCCAATAATTCCGGACAACGCTTGCCACCTACGTATTACCGCGGCTGCTGGCACGTAGTTAGCCGTGGCTTTCTCGTTAGGTACCGTCACGGTAAAAGCAGTTACTCTTCTACCTGTTCTTCCCTAACAACAGAGCTTTACGATCCGAAAACCTTCTTCGCTCACGCGGCGTTGCTCCGTCAGACTTTCGTCCATTGCGGAAGATTCCCTACTGCTGCCTCCCGTAGGAGTCTGGGCCGTGTCTCAGTCCCAGTGTGGCCGATCACCCTCTCAGGTCGGCTACGCATCGTCGCCTTGGGGAGCCGTTACCTCTCCAACTAGCTAATGCGCCGCGGGCCCATCTGTAAGTGATAGCCGAAACCATCTTTTATTATCTCACCATGTGATGCGATAAGTTATCCGGTATTAGCTCCGGTTTCCCGAAGTTATCCCAGTCTTACAGGCAGGTTGCCCACGTGTTACTCACCCGTCCGCCGCTAAAGTCAAGAAGCAAGCTTCTTGACTTCCGCTCGACTTGCATGTATTAGGCACGCCGCCAGCGTTCGTCCTGAGCCAGGATCAAACTCTCCGAAAAGTGTTTGACGCACATGAATGTGCTACCATCGGCGTTGTCACAGGACGTGACGATCTTAGCCGATGATTCTTAACTCTTATTCATACTGACTTGGTTGTTGAACCTTCGTTCAACTTCTTTTGCACGCTTGACATTTTGTTTAGTTTTCAAAGAACATCTGACCTTCTCAAAAGCAAAAATGTTACGATGTCGCTTATCTCCAGCGACAAAACCAATCATATCATTTTGTTTCGTGGAAGTCAATAACTATTTTTCCTAAAATTATGGTGGGCCTGAATGGACTTGAACCATCGACCTCACGCTTATCAGGCGTGCGCTCTAACCAGCTGAGCTACAGGCCCGTAAAACACACAAAAAAAATGGAGCGGGTGATGGGAATCGAACCCACGACATCAGCTTGGAAGGCTGAAGTTTTACCATTAAACTACACCCGCTTAATATTAAATTCGATGGTCGGGAAGACAGGATTCGAACCTGCGACCCCATGGTCCCAAACCATGTGCTCTACCAAGCTGAGCTACTTCCCGAGATAATAATTAACTTATAATGGCGCGCCCGACAGGAGTCGAACCCATAACCTTCTGATCCGTAGTCAGACGCTCTATCCAATTGAGCTACGGGCGCACTTGTAATTAAAGCGACTTAATTAATATATCACGCTTATTTCGTTTTATCAAGTGCAAATTTGTTGCCAATATTTGGTGCGGCCGAGAGGACTTGAACCTCCACGGGGTTGCCCCCACTAGGCCCTCAACCTAGCGCGTCTGCCATTCCGCCACGACCGCGGTAATCGCTATAAAGAAAACAAAAGACACTGCAATAACAACAGCGACTTAATCTATATTACTATTAATTTTATTAAAAGTCAATGGTGCGGGTGGAGGGACTTGAACCCCCACGCCATAGGCGCTAGATCCTAAGTCTAGTGCGTCTGCCAATTCCGCCACACCCGCAAATGGTGAGCCATGCAGGATTCGAACCTGCGACCCTTTGATTAAAAGTCAAATGCTCTACCTACTGAGCTAATGGCTCATACTTAAATTGTATATCATTTCATACAAAACAATGGCTGGGCTAGCTGGATTCGAACCAGCGCATGACGGAGTCAAAGTCCGTTGCCTTACCGCTTGGCTATAGCCCATTGATTCAACATCATGTTATTCAACATCCTAAATCAAGGATACTAACTAAATGACCTTTTAGTAACAAGATTAGCTTCAATATAATAAGTAATAATGGCGGTTCCGACGGGGATCGAACCCGCGATCTCCTGCGTGACAGGCAGGCATGTTAACCACTACACCACGGAACCATTTGATCTATAATATATCTAATCTACATTATAAAGTTACAATCATGGAAAACTTAACTATAGGATGGTGGAGGATGACGGGATCGAACCGCCGACCCCCTGCTTGTAAGGCAGGTGCTCTCCCAGCTGAGCTAATCCTCCATTTTAAATTGACCACATTGACCACAAAAACTGTTTACCAAACTCTATCCTGAACTTAAAACAAATGGTGACCCGTACGGGATTCGAACCCGTGTTACCGCCGTGAAAGGGCGGTGTCTTAACCGCTTGACCAACGGGCCATACTGGCGGAGAAGGAGGGATTTGAACCCTCGCGCCGGTTACCCGACCTACACCCTTAGCAGGGGCGCCTCTTCAGCCACTTGAGTACTTCTCCTCTTGGCTCCACAGGCAGGATTCGAACCTGCGACCGATCGGTTAACAGCCGATAGCTCTACCACTGAGCTACTGTGGAACGTTAAGTGACAACGTTTAATATCTTATACGAACCTCAGGGAGTTGTCAAGAAAAAATTAGACTCTCACATTCATCAACAATTCCTACGGCTTATATAATATATCATATCCAATTTTTCAGCGTCAACTACCTTTAATTTCTTGTTTTAAGATAAGTTCTCCTCTACATTTTCCACAAGCATATCGTGAAATATCCATCCTTTTTTTTCTTTTATACTCCTGCTTGCAAGTGCTACATTGATAAATATATTTGTAACTTTGCTTCACACGTTTAACAGTCGTAAGAGGCTTACAAAATCTAGGGGCTCCCACTTTTTTCATTAAGCATTTGAAATCCCTATCTCCATGTTTGTAACCTCTTCCTTTAATATGAAGATGATAATGGCATAATTCATGCTTAATAATTTCAATTACAGCATCTACTCCTTGTTCTTTTAAATATTTTGGATTAATCTCTATATCATGCGTCTTTAATAAGTATCTTCCACCTGTTGTCCTTAGCTTATTATTAAATCGCACTTCATGTCTAAATACCTCTCCAAATAAATCAATCGAGATTTTTTCACAAAGAATCTGCAATTCCTTTTGTTCCATAATAAAATCTCCAGCATCGTTTTTTGCTATTTTACCATAAAAGGACACTTTTTACTTTATTACTATTGCACATAACACATAAACAATGCATACACTATGTAATACCTTATACAAAGTGTTAATAATTGTTCAATAGACTGAAATCTGCTTAATTGAACATTTTTAAAGGAGGAAGCGTTATGCCCCGTTGGTTAATTAACCAATTAAAGCAAGCCTATCATGATAAAAATCGCTATCAAATTAAACTCCTCAATCAATGCTGGTTTTTTTATAGAAAAAAGCACTGCTCGTAAGCAGTGCTTTCAAACTTTATTGTGGTGGTAGCATCGTTAAAGCAACACGGCCTTTATTTTGATCAACATCCTCCACCCATACTGTTACAACATCACCAACAGAAACAATGTCCATTGGATGCTTTACAAAACGCTTACTTAGTTTAGAGATGTGAACTAATCCATCCTGTTTAACGCCAATATCAATAAACGCACCAAAGTCTACTACATTTCGAACCGTACCTTCTAATTCCATTCCCTTTTGAAGATCTTCTAGCTTTAGAATATCCTTTTTTAATAACGGTTTTGAAACTTCATCTCGGGGATCTCGTTCCGGTCGAACAAGCGCATCAATTATATCCTTCAATGTCGGTATACCGATGCCTATTTCAGTTGAAATTCCCGTAATATCAAGATTAGCCAATGAGTTTTTCAACTTTTCAGACCCCAAATCTTCTTCTGTACAACTAACTTTTTCAAGCAATTGCATAGTTACCTCATAGCTTTCTGGATGAATAGAGGTACGGTCTAAAGGTTGTACTCCGTCAATGATTCTTAAAAACCCGATACATTGTTCATACGTTTTTGCTCCAAGCCTTGGAATACCTTTTAATTGCTTTCTTGACGTAAACTTTCCTTCTTCTTCTCTTTTTTTGACTATATTTGCAGCAACAGCTTTACTTAGACCAGAGACATATTGTAACAAAGACACTGAAGCGGTATTTACGTTAACCCCTACTTGGTTTACAACGGTTTCCACAACAAATGTTAATGAATCAGTTAATTTTTTTTGTGAAACATCGTGCTGATATTGCCCTACTCCGATCGATTTAGGATCTATCTTTACTAACTCTGCCAATGGATCTTGTAGCCTTCTTGCAATGGATACCGCACTTCTTTCTTCAACCTGAAAATCCGGAAATTCTTCTCGCGCTAAATCCGAAGCGGAGTAAACACTCGCACCTGCTTCATTTACAATCAAATAGTAAATTTCACCTTCGACTTCCTTTAAGACATCAGCTATGAACTGCTCAGTTTCACGAGATGCAGTCCCATTACCAATCGCTATAATTTCAATTGGAAAATCCTTCAAAAGGGCATCAATTTTTTGTTTGGCTTCTTCAGGCTTTGCCTTTGGTGGGTGCGGGTAAATGACACCAATTGTAAGAACCTTCCCTGTTTCATCAACTACGGCAAGCTTGCAACCTGTTCGATAAGCAGGGTCTACTCCTAAAACCATTTTCCCTTTTAACGGTGGCTGTAAAAGCAGATTTCGTAAATTTTCTGAAAAAATTAGAATGGCTTGATCCTCCGCTTTTTCCGTTAACGAATTACGTATTTCTCTTTCTATTGATGGTTGTATTAGGCGTTTATAAGAGTCCTCAATCGAAACCTCTACTTGTTCTTTAGCAACAGTTTCCTTTCCGCCAATTACCTTTTCATTTAAAAAGTAAACAATATTTTCTAACGGTGACTCAATCGCCACTCGCAATACTTCTTCTCTTTCACCACGATTAAGAGCTAAAACACGATGCGGTACTACCTTGCCGATCGGCTCTTCATAATCGTAATACATTTCATATACGTTCTTTTCATCTTTTTCTTCATCCTTTAAAACTGCTTTTAGCCTACCTTTTTTAAACGTTTCCTCGCGAATCCATTCACGGAATTCAGCTGAATCCGAAATATATTCCGCAATTATGTCCCTAGCCCCCTGCAAAACGTCTTCCACTGATAATAACCCGTTTTCTTCATTTAGAAATTCCTGGGCTTTTTCAAAAACGTCCCCTTCTATAGGCAAGGCATAAAGCCACTCCGCTAACGGCTCAAGACCCTTCTCTTTCGCAATGGTTGCCTTTGTTCTTCTTTTCTGTTTATAAGGACGATATAAATCCTCTACCTTTTGGAGTTTGTCCGCTGCTTCTATGTCACGCTTTAATTCGTCTGTTAATTTCCCTTGCTCCTCAATTAAACGAATTACTTCTTCTTTCCGCTTTTCAAGGTTTTGTGCATATTCCCATTTTTCCATAATAGCTCGAATTTGAACTTCATCTAGACCATTCGTACGTTCCTTACGATATCGAGCAATAAACGGAACCGTGTTTCCCTCTTCAATTAAAGTTATAACACTATGTATTTGTTTTGTGTGAATGTTTAATTCTTTGGCGATGCCTTTAATAATTATTTCATTATTTGTACTCACTTGTTTGGCCACCTATCTTTTATAAAATATTCTATCGTCTATTTTATCAAAAATTACAGGTAATAACGAAATAATTAAAAGAGACTGTCTATCTGCTATCAAATATAGCAGTCGATACCCTTCCTATTCTAAAACCTCATAAAGCTAAGATTTTATAGTATAAAAAAAGAGCTTATAATAGCCCCTTTTGTTCGCATCTCTTACTGTTTCTATTATCCGCGTAATCTCGATCCCAAAAATCACTATGCTAGCTTATATTTTCCGCATCATCATGTTGCCCCAATTTGACTACTTCCCTAAGCTTTTTAAGGGCGCGCCTTTGCAATCGTGATACGTGCATTTGGGAAATCCCAATTATTTCTCCCGTTTCTTTTTGGCTTAAGTTATTAAAATATGTATAATTAATGATTTGCCGTTCCCGCTCTGTTAAAATGCTAAATATTTTTTCAATTAATAATGTATGGTCAACCTCTTGAAATCCATTATCGTGAATCCCAATTAAATCCAATAAAGTAACTATTTTCCCGTCATAGTCACCTTCAACTTTTGCTTCAATCGAAAGGGCACGATAGCTTCTAGTCATTTCCATTGTTTCTAATATCTCTTCCTCTGTTACGTCCAAATATTTTGCTAATTCTTCTACTTTAGGAGACCGCTCCAGTTCATTCGTTAAAAAATCTATAGCTTTAGTCAATTTCGGACCAAGTTCTTTAATACGTCTAGGTACCTGTACACTCCATGTTTTATCTCGTATATACCTCTTTATTTCACCGATAATTGTAGGAATCGCAAATGATTCAAAGTTTTTCCCAAGACTTTCATCATACCTCCGAATCGCTGCTAATAGTCCTAGCATACCAACCTGAAAAAAATCCTCATGAATAGCTTTTCCTTTTGAAAATTTTCTAGCTAACGACTCCACTAAGGACTGATAATGCTCTACAAGATTGTGTTGAGCATGTTCATCTGATGTTTCTTGAAAAGCCTTTATCCATTCATAAACAATATTATTTTGTTTCGGAGGTTGAGAATGTGTTGTCACTATGTCCCACCTCATCTCTTACTAGGTGCTTTATCATAGAGATTACAACCCCACCGGTATCATTGTCGATAGATACTTTATCCATTAAAGCTTCAATCAAGAAAAGTCCTACCCCACCTTCACGTAACTCCTCAACTGATGACAAATTATTAAAAGGCTTTGTTTTCATACTATTAGTGTTATTGTGACCTTCAAAACCTTTCCCATGATCAGTTACGATGATTTCTAACCGGTCTTTAAAAATCGCAAATCCAATTGTTACATCTTTTCCTTTATTGTCATCATAAGCATGATGGACTGCATTCGTTACTGCCTCGGATAATGCTACCTTTAAATCTTCGATGTCTTCATATGAAAATCCCATGCGATTTGCTATTCCGGAAATAGTTAGCCTAATTACACTAATATAGTCTGGTTTTGCCGGGATTTTCATCTCAATGAAGTCAATGGGTTCATTCATTATTTTTCACCTCTTACTCCGCACTCGGCTTCGATGTTAATAACCTCTGAAAGACCCGTTATATGAAATAACCGCTCTACTTGAGTAGTTAAACCTTGCAATTTCAAGCTACTCCTAAATTTATATGATGATTTAAGAGCACCAATAAATACCCCTAATCCTGTACTATCCATATAACGAACTCCAGATAAATTTACAATTACATTCGCATTTTCTTTTTCTACTAACGGAATAATTGCTTCACGGAGCTTCGGAGCAGTATATGCATCAACTTCACCACTTAATTTTAATAGATGAGTATTATCCAAAAGCTCAATATTAATTTCAAGATTCACTTCCTAACCTCCACTCTTTTGTTCTTATTCCGTTTAGAGTAACCATTCCCTCTAAACTGACTTAATAAACATCTCACTTTAATACGGAATAATGTAAAGGATACTTGTATTATTCCATTTTTATAATATTCTTTCAATTATTTGTGATTATAAAGACAAAATAAAAAGGCTACCTCACAATTGAAGTAACCTATATTTTGGAAAAATTATTCTTTTTTAAAAATCAATAAGACCTATACTAATTTGTAGAGCATCGTCCACCTTGCTCATCATCGTGTCATCAAGATGTGTAATCTTATCTGTAAGTCGTTGTTTATCTATTGTTCGAATCTGCTCTAACAAAATAACAGAGTCACGTTCAAATCCATACTTTTTCGCATCAATTTCCACATGAGTGGGTAGTTTCGCTTTTTGAATTTGTGCTGTGATCGCTGCAACAATAACCGTGGGACTAAATCTGTTCCCAATATCATTTTGGATGACAAGTACTGGGCGAACGCCACCTTGTTCAGAGCCGACAACGGGTGAAAGGTCAGCAAAATAAACGTCGCCTCGTTTAACATTCAAATCATTACACCCCGCTTACTAAGCGCTCTAGGGTGTTGTCCGCTTCAGCTTCAGCTAAAAAGGCCTCTGAAGCAATATTTAAATTAATTTTTGCCATCTCCATGTAACCACGTCTCATAGATTCGCGAATTTGTCGTTTTTTCCGCTCTCTGAGGTAAGCTTTCGTTGCTTGATAAATAAATTCGTTACGATTACTTTCTTCTTGCTTAAGAAAACCATCAACTTCATTAATTAGAGCCTCAGGTAAACGAATTAAAATCTCTTGTGTACTGTCAGACACAAATATACACCTCCGCCGTCAACTACACACCATAATAAACAAACTGATTTTTTCCACATTAATAATACCATTCAGAAAGATGTAATGCAAAGTGAAAATTTATTATGACAATAATTAGTATTAGAAAAATACAAGTTTCCCACCGATTATATCCGTAGTAAATGTTCTTTCTGACAAAGCTATCTACCAAAACTTTTACATTCTTATTATTATAAAAATTTTATCCTAATTGGTAATAAATATTCGAGGAACCCTTGAAGTAATGGTACAAGGAATCTCATAATTAATGGTTCCTAACAACTTCGCAATCTCATCAATATGAATTCGTTCATCGCCTTGTTTACCTATCAGTGTAACTTCAGTTCCAATTGGTACTTTTTTGGGTAAGCGAATCATCATCTGATCCATACAAATACGGCCTACTATCGGGCATCTGTCACCATTAACAAGTACATTAGCAGAATTTAACTTACGTATCCATCCATCAGCATATCCAATTGGGACTGTTCCTATCCATTCAAATTCTTTTGCCTCATATGTTCCACCGTAACTTACTTTTTCACCAGGTTCAATTTGCTTTACATGAACGATTTTACTTTTTAATGAAAAAGCCTCCTTTAAAGGAAAAGGAAGTTTATTCTTCATTTCCAATGAAGGGGTCAATCCATACATCGAAATTCCAAACCTTACTGCATTAAAAACCTTATCTGGAAATCGTAATCCTGTTGCACTATTTGCACAATGAATTGTTTCTGCATCCACATTTTTTCTCTTTATCCAATTGATCATTGTTAGAAAACGGCTGTACTGTTCATAGAAATAAGAAAGGTCTACTTCATCAGCCGTAGCAAAGTGTGTAAAAATTCCTGTCATTTTAAATTGTGGATTCTCACGTACAAAATCAATAATTTCGTCTAATTCTGACTTTTCCTTCACACCGATTCTGCCCATACCAGTATCTAGCTTTAAATGAAATTGAACTGTATCACCACTACGTAAATACTGCTTTGCTCTATGCAACCAATCGAGTTGAAAAACTGGAATGATGATATGATTACTAATTACAACTTGGACATCATCAGGGCAAACCCAGCCTAACACCAAAATTGGTGCTTCGATACCATGATCCCTTAATTCAAGCGCTTCATCTAATAAAGCGACCGCTAACATTGCAGCACCAGCGTTCAATGCTGTCCTAGCTACTTCAACAGCGCCATGACCATAACCGTTTGCTTTCACAACGGCAATTATTGCTGTATGATCTGGGAGGTGTTTTTCCATATTTTCAATATTTTCTTTTATACAATTCAGATCTATCTCGACCCAAGTATCACGATAAAACGGCGCAACCAACTGTTTTTCCTCCCAATAGCCTTTTTGTGCAACTCCAACTATTTTTTTCTGTAAAGCTATTCAATAAATATATGTCGATTATTTAACTAATCATTCTATTTGTCAATGAGATTCCGTAGTATTTTCATATTGATATGAGATTATAAAAGGTCCACAAAATTATTCTACTCTAACAAAACATTGATAAAAATAAAGGCCCAGAAATCCATCTGAGCCAAAATTCCAAATATTATATGAACACTACTTAAATTATTACTTCACCGCTTGGCCTTGAACGGATCTAGCGATTTCCGTCATTTCTCCTTGAGTTAAATCCTTAGAAGCAAGATAGTAATCGACGCCGTCATAAGACCAGGATATTGAATTTTCTGTAAGGGCACCAACAGTGAATCCTAAATCAACAGGCTCTCCATCAACAAAAATTGGTTTATTTGCAGGTAAAACTGAAGACATTTCCTCAAATAGAGTGAATGATTTTTCCCCAGCATACGTTAAAACAATTCGCTCTCCGTTTTCAAGAGCTACTTTCTTTTCTTCAACTAACTCCATTCCAGGAGTGTATTCTGGGTAGAGTACCATTAGCTTTTGGCCGGAAGGCTGTGCCATTGTTGGCGTATCCATTTCTGCACCTGTTTTATTTTTCTCTAAATCAAAAGCATCCTTATCAAATGGTGAATCAAATTCAAATCCAGTGAAATCTACCTGTACAAGCGGCTGCATGTCTTGATCCATCACCTTTACCATTTTTGGTGATAAATCTTTTTTGTTAAGCGTAATTTCTTGTACCGGGAGTGTTTTATTATTTTGATAGTTCGTCTTTGTTTCAAAAACAAACTCTGTTTCTGTAGCTGTAAATTTTGCTTCGTCATCGTTTAAAATATCACTCACCAGCGATTCATATAGATAAGCCTGACTACTATTTTGCGGCCAATCACTTTGGAAACGGAAGCTCTTATTTAAAGCAGGTGTTAGCACAAAAACACCCTCATCATTACGTAAAATCATCTGGCTTTGTTCTTTATTATCACTCTTTAAATAAACACGATACAAATCTGGCTTGTTATGCCAAATATCAATATTATATTCTTGCGGCTGGTTACCTGTTTGTAAAGTTAGTGTTGCATTTGCCTTATAACCAGTCATTTCTTCAAGCTTGTTATCAAGTGCTTTTTTAACATCCTCCTGACTTTTTTCTCCACATGCTGACAACCCTAAGATTAGTAACAGTCCTAAAATAAGTATTGTAAAGCTTTTCTTCATCTCCTCAACCCCTTTGTCTCATTTCGGACAAAGAAGGGAACCTAGATAAGCTTAAAAAAATGTACGAAATACAGATGGTAGCGCCCCAATCACATCAGATGCCAATACATCAAGCATCGTATGGTTTTGCTCCACTAACACATCAGCCGCTTTTCCATGGACAAAAACAGCATTGCTAATCGCTTCCTGAATTGATGGATGATTCATTACAAATGCCAAAATGATTCCAGTAAGGACGTCTCCCGAACCGCCTTTGGCTAATGCGGCATTTCCAGTTACGTTTACATACTGTGCTCCTGTAGGCGTTGTTACAATGGAGCAGGGGCCTTTTAATACAAGGTAAACACCGTATTGGATCGCAAACTCGCGCGATAGTTCAAATCGATTTTGATCAACCTCATTAGCCGAACAACCTAGTAACTGGGCCATTTCACCAGTGTGCGGCGTTAAAATCGTTGGATATGTCCGATGTTTTAGTTTTTCCTTAATCAAAGCAAGATGGTATAAGCCATCTGCATCTACAATTAATGGAACCTGCAATGTTTCTAGTAAAGAAGAAAGAAGTGTTTCGCCACCTTTCTCCCTTCCAATCCCCGGACCAAATGCTATAGCATTGTACATAGAAAGATCCGTATTGATTTCTCCTTGGAATTGACCATTTTTTGCAGGACAAGGTATAAACATCGCTTCAACAATTTGGCTAGCCACAATCGAATGAATTGTATCTGGAATCGCTACCGTTATTAGACCGCCACCAGCTGTGAGTGCAGCCTTTGTAGTCATGATTGGCGCTCCGGTCATCTCTTGTGAACCACCAATTACTAATCCTTTCCCATGCATACCTTTATGAGCTGTTGGAGATCGATGTGGTAACGTTCGTTCCACATCTTTGCTCAACCAACTTTTTCGATCATATTGTAGGACTTTGTTGGTGGCTTTTGGAGGAATTCCAATTGAAACTACCTCAATATTCCCATAAAAGTTTCGAGCTGGATACGTATACGCACTTTGCTTCGGATGCTGCAGAGTAATTGTTGTTGTTGCCTGAAAAGCTAGTTTAGTTGGATGCCTTCCATCCGCAGATATTCCACTAGGAATATCCACAGAAATTTTCGTAATATCGAGTTTATTACATTCGGAAATGATTTCACGATACGGTGATCTTAACTCACCCTTAAACCCGATTCCTAGCATCGCATCAAAGATAACTTGATATTTTTTCAAGCAACTAAAATCTCTTAATGACATCACGTCAAATCCTGATTTGCGATAGACTTTAAAGTGAAACAGTGCATCACCTTTTAAACAATCCTCCTCTACCAGCAAATATGCATCAACGCTAAATCCGAGACTCTTCAAAATACGAGCAATTACAATTCCATCTCCCCCGTTATTGCCGGAACCAATTAAAATTGCTAGTTTGCTTTTCCTATCCAAAAAATCCAAAGCCTTGTTCACAATAGCTTGGCCGGCATTCTCCATTAACAGCACACCTGGAAGCCCAATTTCATCCATCGTAAAGCGGTCAATTCCGTACATTTCATTTGCAGTTACAATTTGCAAAGTGTTCCCTCCTAACCGCACTAAAAATATATGTGACAAAGTATCACAATATGCAGACTAGCATGACAAGCAATCCAAAAGATTTTCAAGTAATCTTATAATAACATTAGATTGTCTACCTACTTTTTCTCAATAATCACCTGAGCAACAGCATATTCTTTTGAGTGCGTGATCGTTAGATGCACCATTTCCTCTAGATTATCATGAGCAGATTTGAAACCTATGTTGGGTTTTCCAAGCTTGTCTGGTAATATTTCAAGATCAAGAAAGCTTAACTGTTTACCGAAACCAGTTCCTCTCGCTTTCGCAAACGCCTCTTTAGCCGCGAAACGCCCAGCCAAAAATTCTGATTGACGCCGGTTTGCTAGTTTTTCATATATTTCTAATTCTTTTCTTGTTAAAATCCGATTTGGGAAGTGCGGCTGCCTGACTAAAATAGTATGTATTCTATTTATTTCAACAATATCTATGCCAATACCTTTTATCATTTTAGGTTGTCCTTTCTTTGGTTTCTTTCAAATGCGGCAGGAAGCTAGGCGCGTTCTGTTTCTAATTACAAATAGTGAAACATATCAGTAATACTATGCAATTAATCAATAGTATAATAAATTTAAGTATAAAATAAGTATAACAAAGGAGAGGCTTAATGTTTATCCGGACTGAGAATTTTCGCACGTTTGTCCATTCTTATCCTATCGTTACTACAATAGTTGTTCTGCATTTACTTTTATGGTTCATTATTTCATATGTGCCTGGGGGTATACTCTTATTAGAACTTGGCATTGGATCAAATTTCGACGTTTCTAATGGAGAATACTGGAGGATTATTACTTCGATTTTTTTACATGGCGGCTTTGGGCATATGCTGTTTAATTCATTTTCATTAGTTTTGTTCGGTCCTGCTTTAGAGATCATGTTAGGCAAAGTAAAGTTCATACTAATTTATTTAATTGGTGGAATAATTGCTAATATCGGGACTTATATTGTTGAATCAGCAAATTATCTCCATCTTGGATCTTCAAGTGCCATTTTTGCTTTATTTGGCATTTATCTTTATATGGTTATTTACCGTAAAGATTTAATAGACCGCATGAATTCTCAAGTAATCATTTCTATATTAGTAATTGGCTTCGCTATGACTATTTTCAAATCTAACGTTAATATTTCCGCCCATATTTTCGGCTTAATCGGTGGAGCTGCACTGGCTCCAATCATGTTAAAAAATGCATCCCGCTATTACTAGCAGGATGCATTTTCTATTTGGTGCCAGGGCGGTGTCCATAGAGGTGTCCATAGAGGTTCCTGACCCCTCCATTATATGGTTATTATCTCACCGTCAACAACGCATGAATTAATGTTTCTATTGGTGGCGAAACCTTTTGTTTTTCTAGTTGCTGTGTCATTTCCTGTTCGTCAGCAAAAAAGTAAAGCTCTAGGGCCTCGTTTATATCGAGCTTTTGTACATCACTGAGATTCTTTACGATCGATACCCAATCCGGGCTATCGTAATCTCGTTGCGGGTACTGTTCAGCAACACGTAATGCATTTCCAATAGTTGAATTTAAATACAGTTCTATTGCAATTAAATTTCCAACAAAGCGACGGCTCGGGTCGTTTTCCAAAACCTCATACAAAAGCTGTTGTGCCTTTTTCAAGTCGCCTTGCCTCATTCGCGCTGTCGCATGGATCGATTTGACATAACTAGATATATCATCCTCTATAATGCGTTCATACTCATGAAACCATCGTTCATATTGATCCCAATTCCTTCTTTCATAATAGTAAAATACTAATGTAGAAACCGAATTCTCTGTAGGACGCTTTTCGGCTAGCGCAATTAAGTATGGTAACGCATCTTCGGAAAACTGACTACGGTAATCACCATTTTCCCCCTCATCCTCAAACCCTATTAAACGGGCCACCATTCGTAAGCTATGAATATCATTTGGATCAGCTGCGACGGCTTGTTTATAGAATTCAAGCGCTTCTACTATTTTATGATCAAGTAGGAGTCGATCTGCATCGGTTAACGTACGTTCTTTTAAATAAAACACTGGTATCTTTCCCATCGATTGCTTATTTAGTCGATAACCATTGCTTTTCGTAATCATATTCCCGTCTCTATCAAACGCTTCAACGTACCATGAAAATTCTCCTTCAGGATTAGCAAAGGCTAGTAAGCTCTCAGGTTGAACGGTTTCAAGTGCGGAACCGTCACCGGAAAAAGATACTCCAGATTGTTTATCGTACAACTCTTCCAAAAGAATCGTCATTTCATTTTCTTTTACATTTGATTTAATTGGCGAGCACGTAACGCCGCCATCAAATTCAAGACATAAATTTAAATTATAATAGTCTGCTTGCTCGACTTTTTCCCATTTAAACTTAATTTCGTCAGCTCGGATTTCTTGATGATTTACCGGTGAATCAATCGTAATGAGTGGATTAAAATCAATATTATATGTTATTGTTTCCCCATCCTCTACATCAATCCAATCATCTAAAGGAATTGACCATGCCCAACCGTCCACTTGTTCAAACCGTAATCCAAGGTGAATTTGATAGCTCCCAGGAATCACACCATTAAACCGGTAAAAACCATCTTCGTCTGTAACAGTCTGAAATCTTTCATCATCACTGACACTCATATTAACGTACGATTCTTCTCGTAAAAATACACCCACATTTGCCATCGGCGTTCCATCAGACCTCATAATACTGCCCTCAACTGTAGTTAACGAGTCATACCCCAACTTCTGCGCCCTTTCAAGTTGATTGCGAATCGCAAATAACTCTCTCGCAAATCGGGATTGCTCAAAACCAAATTCCTCTATAGGCTGCTGTCCTTCTTTGGCTTCCAAATCTCGGTATTTTTGATTTTCCTCGTCCCATAGTTTTTTGAGCGCCTCAATATCAGTCGTCACTTTTTCTAAAGCCTTATCAAATTCTCCCATGTATAAAAGCTTTTCCGTTTCTAATAGAGCAACCATTGTTGGAAGGTTTTGATTGATGCCGTCAATTTCCTCAGCTAACTGTTGTATAAGTGCTTCTGCTTTTGCTAAATTTCGGGTGTCAAAAGCAAGCTCAATTCTTTTAAAAGACAATTCATTTGTAATATAATCCTTTTTGGCGGTCTGTGCTCTTTGCACTGTATCCGCTAGTATTTGATCAGCTCTTTCATAATCACCCTCGCGTTGAAAATAAGCAGCTAATTGCTCCGCTGCCGAACGCATGTAGCCATCAATAGGACCCACCTTTATATATTCCATTAAATACGGGATCGTTTCCTCTTCTGTAAAAAAATTACGCTCAGCTACTGGTGTCCACGACGACATTGAAGGACCAACATACACATCGAAGCGATGAGCTAAAGCCCCGTCGAGCATATATTTTTGGACAAGCTCCCATCTCTCATTTGCTGAGATTTTCTGATGAAGAAGCTTATCTATCTGTTTTTTTGCTTTAGTTATGTTACCCGTTTCAATATTTGCTTCAATCGAATTCATTTCAATTTTAGGTTGTATATAATGAGAAAACACTGGCAACAAAGCAAATACTAAGATTAGTGTGTAAATTAGGTGCTTCACTTTTATTCGAACCGTCATCTTCTCAGCTCCTCTTCCACTAGGTCATTCCAATATATATTTCCAGCAATTTTCACAAGCTGGCGTTGTTGAGAGATAACCTGCTTTTGAGAATTCAAGCTACCCAGTTCGTCCGTCAAAGCACTCCCCATGACAATGACAATAATTGCACCTACAGGGACTAGAGGAATCGTGATTTCTTTATTCCACCAATACTTAATTTTCTGGAGAAATGTCCGTGGATGTGAACGTTCTAAAACATTATTCTCGTTTGAAAAATGAATATGCCTCAGCTCATTGTCGAGCTGTTTCTTTATTTCAGATATTTCCTTATTCAACATCATTCATCCCCCCTTCTTCAAGCATGATTTTAAGCTTACTTCGTCCACGTCGAAGTCTCGTTTTTATAGTATTCTCTTTCTCTTTTAAAAGCGCAGCAATCTCCTCAATTGACAGTTGATTAAAATAAAATAAGGTAATCACTTCTCGATACATATAGTCTAATTGTTGGATTGATTTATATAATTGTTGATTTCTACTAAACTTTAATATAAGAACTTCTGGAATCTCCTCATCTTGTAAATTTGTATGGCTAAGTTCCTTTTCAATTTCGTTTTGATTAAATTTAAGTAAGACATTTTTCCAACTCCATCTTCGCATTCTTGCCCGACACTGATTAATCGCAATTTTCGCAAGCCAACTCTTTATCTTTAAGCTATCATGGAGCTGGTTTATTTTCCTATATGCAACTATAAATGTATCTTGCACCGCTTCTTCAGCCACTTGCATATCCTTTACAAGTAAGTATGATGTCCGCAGGAGATAGTCTCCGTATTCATTCATTAATTCGATCAGTGCTTGTTCATCCTTGTTCTTTAATCGCTCGATTACGTCCACTATCTCCCCTCCTTCATATTAATAGATGCATTTACCCAAAAAAAAGTTTCATTAGGTGCCAGGGCGGTGTCCATAGAGGTGTCCATAGAGGCGCCTGACCCCTCCATTATATGTAAAAACTGCTAGCCGAAAAGGCTAGCAGTTGATATTGTAATCAATTAGTCATTTTTACTGTGGCTGTATGCTTTTTTCCGTCCGCTACTATGGGAACCTGATCCTGCTCCGCGAGGATTTGTATTACGGGAACGTCCACTACGATGGAAGCCACTCTTCCCTCTATTATCTCCTCGACCTCTATTATCTCCACGTCCTCTACTATCACGTGAACGATTCTTTTCGCGTCCTCGTTCTTTAACAACGACTGGCGCTTCAGCTGTTAATTGAACCGGAGTTGTGTCAGGTTCTTTTGTTAATAATTTTAAAGCCGCTGCAACAACTGTGACTGAATCATGCTCATCTAATAAATTCTCAGCCATTTGCTTATAAAATGAAATATTTTCATTTTCAATCGTATATAATATCTTATCAATCGTAATTTGTTTTTGACCTTCTAACGCATCATCCATAGATGGTATTGGCTTGCGAGACATACTTTTCTTAGTAGTTCGCTCAATATTTTTCAACTGTCCAATTTCTCTTGGTGTAACAAACGTATAGGCTAAACCAGTTTTACCAGCCCGGCCCGTTCTGCCGATGCGATGAACATAGCTTTCCGGATCTTGCGGAATGTCAAAATTATACACATGTGTAACTCCTGAAATATCTAAACCGCGTGCAGCAACATCGGTTGCAACAAGTACCTCAATCGCTCCATTCTTAAATTTCTTCAAAACAGAGCTACGTTTTGCCTGTGTTAGATCACCATGAATACCCTCTGCCGCATAACCTCTTGTATTCAAAGCTTCGCTTAACTCATCAACTCTGCGCTTTGTACGCCCAAAAACAATTGCAAGCTCAGGCGATTCCATATCTAACAGTCGTGTTAGGACATCAAATTTCTTTTTCTCTTGCATCTCAATATAGTATTGTTCGATGTTTGGAACCGTCATTTCTTTTGCTTTTGTCTTAATTAATACTGGTTCAGACATGAATTTTTCGGCAATCTTCCGAATCGGTTCAGGCATTGTAGCTGAGAATAAAAGGGTTTGTCGCTGTTCAGGAACTTCTTTTAGAATTGATTCAATATCTTCAATAAATCCCATATTTAGCATTTCATCAGCTTCGTCCAATACGACAATTTCAATTGCTTGCAGGCGTACTGTTTTACGATTAATATGGTCAATTAATCGACCTGGCGTTCCAACAATAATCTGCGGTCGATTCTTTAATGCACGTATTTGCCGAGCAATATCCTGACCACCATAAATCGGCAACGCTTTTACTCCCTTAAATTGCCCTATCTTATTAAGCTCTTCAGCAACCTGAATTGCTAATTCTCGAGTTGGCGCAACTACAATCCCTTGAATGTTTGGCTTATTTGTACTGATTTTCTCGATCATTGGAATTCCAAAGGCAGCTGTTTTACCAGTTCCCGTTTGCGCTTGTCCAATTAAATCTTTTCCTGTTAATGTTACTGGAATGGTTTCAGCTTGAATCGGTGTCGCTTCTTCAAACCCCATTGCCTGAATAGATTTTAATAATTTTTCACTTATTCCTAATTCTTGAAACATTGTCAATTTCGTTCATACTCCCTAAATAGTCTACTTTTTGGCATATTTACCAATCATATCATAAGTTTCCTGGTATTTCAACCAACAAAAATATTAACTCCTTAATTACTGCTTATGATAAAATATCAACAATCACAAATAACCTTTCCACCACTGAAACGAGGGGATTATGTTGCAACCAAAAATCAATCCTTATTTTGCATTAATAATTGGGGCAATAGCTGTTTCAACATCGGCAATTTTTGTAAAACTTTCTAGTGCACCAGCTGCCATTATTGCTACATACAGATTAGTATTTACTGTATTTTTAATGACACCATTATTTATGACAAAATATTTTAGAGAGCTAAAAGATATTCACAAGAAGGAGTGGCTTTTCTCAATTATTTCCGGAATCCTTCTCGCCCTCCACTTTATTTTTTGGTTTGAATCTCTAAATTATACATCCGTTGCAAGTTCTGTTGTTTTAGTTTCTCTGCAGCCTATTTTTGCCTTTATTGGTACATATGTCTTTTTTAAAGAAAGAATTAGTTTAGGAGCAATAATAAGTGGAATAATAGCAATTATAGGAAGTATTATTATCAGTTGGGGAGACTTTAAAATAAGTGGGATAGCTCTTTGGGGAGATTTTTTAGCATTAACCGCAGCAATATGGGTGACAGCATATTTTTTGTTTGGTCAAACCGTACGAAAACGTCTATCCTTAATGACCTATACATTTGTTGTTTATAGCATTAGTTCTGTTACATTAATTATTTATGATCTTATCCAAGGTTACTCATTTTTCTCTTATCCTCCCAAGGACTGGTTATTATTTTTGTTATTAGCGATAATTCCTACCCTGCTTGGCCACACATTGTTCAATTGGGCAATTCGCTGGTTAAGCACTTCGGTTATCTCCATGAGTATACTATTCGAACCAGTTGGGGCGTCCATTTTGGCATATTTTATTCTCAAAGAAACAATAACTTTCACGCAATTAGTTGGTGGATTAATCGTACTATTCGGGTTGTTCTTATTTATTTGGCTAAGTAATTCACATGCAAAAAATGAAAAGAAACTTAAATATAATGAACAATAACCTAATTATAATGTTGGGTATTATTTCCAAAAAACCAACTAATATAAGAAAATTTACAAAAATCGTCGAAAAAAGTATGTAATACCGCGAAACAATGGTAGAATTGAATGAAATAATTTAATGAGCATAGAAGGTGATACCATGACAATCAAAATTATTACAGATGGCGCTTCCGATTTACCATTATCGTATATCGAGGATAATGATATAAAGGTTGTTCCGTTAAATGTAAGCTTCGGTGAGCAAACTTATAAAACAGGAATTGAAATAGATAATAAAACTTTTTATCAAATGATGCGTGAAGCTGAAGAACTACCTAAATCGTCCTGTCCTTCTCCGTATGAGTTTCTTGAAGCTTATAAGGATGTTCCCGAGACTGAGGATATTATTGTTTTTTGCTTGTCAAAAAGCTTAAGTGGCACGTATGAAAGTGCCTTAATTGCTAAAGACATGCTCCTTGAAGAGCAACCTACTCGTAAAATTGAAGTTTTGAATACAAAGACAGGTTCCTGCGGACAAATCCTTCATATTGATGAGGCAATAAAACTTATTAAATCAGGAGCAAGTTTTGACGAAGTCGTTGATAACGAAAAAAAATTAATAGATAATACGAATACATTCATTTTATTAGAAACGCTGGAAAACGTTATTAAGGGTGGGCGATTAAGTAAAACAAAAGCGGCCATTGCTAACGCACTAAATATTAAACTTATCCTTGGGGTTAGTAAGGAAGGCGCCATAGAAGTCCGTGAAAAAGCTCGTGGTGATAAAAAAGTATTGCGTCGTTTTATCGAGCAAATTGGAGAATATGGGAAGGACCTTGAACAGAAGGTCTTAACGATGACCCATAGCAACTGCGAGGAAAAGGCATTAAAAATCCTTAATGAGATTAAAGACAAATATAAATTCAAGGAAACAATTTTATCTGAGATGGGTCCATTAATTGGAACCTATGCGGGTGAAGGCGGTATCGTTATAGCCTTTAAAGCAATGTAGATGAACAACGGAAAATAAATCGAACGACCTTGAATGAACGATATACTAAAAGGTTGGCCAAAAATCGTGGTCAACCTTTTTTTACTATTTAAAGCAACGTGTGAACTTTATATAAATTTGGTTACGTTATTGCTGCTGTTCGGAGCGGATCTTTTCTAACTTTTCCAGCCATTTCCCATAATATTCTTTTTGTTGTTGACGGCCATATTTATTTGTTATGTCCTGCCATTCTTCAGCTGTTTGCCTTAAAGCTTCTTCGGGTGTAAGCTTTTGGATAAGCGCTAAACCTACGTTTCGATCTAAGCTTTGCATATATTCCCAACTACCCGGAATGATTAAATCTGTATTTGTATTCAGTAAGCTTTTTTGAACTGTTGTCAAAAAATGTTTATAATCCTGTTCAGTCGGGAATGGTCCGTTCTCATCGACTGTAAAGTGGCTATATCGAAACGGATCAGTACCTGTTTCATAAGAGGTTGTACCACGTTTACTCACATCTTTGGACGTAATATATTCAATTATTTGCCATGCCTTTTCGGGGTCAGCTGCTTCATTTGAGATAGCCAATACCCTTCCTAACCAGACACCCCCTCGAGGAGCGTTAGGTAATCCACCAGGTACTAAGTCCCAATCTACCTTTCCAGACACCTTTGATCCCCATGATTTTTCATCATAAGAAAAGCGCCCTGTATCACTCCATTGTATAATCATGGCCACCTTCCCTTGAAGAAAAACATTATTCAAATCTGTCCAATCAAACATTGATTTAGGCGGAACCCCACTACCATTATTTAATACTACTAAATCATTTAAAGCTTTTAATCCTATACTTGATTCAATAAGCGGATTCATTTCTTCATCAAAATAAGATCCGCCCATCGATAAAAAGCGTGAGCAAAACCAAATATACCTCATGCCGTCACCGTTTAGCGTGGCTGTACCATGAATATCAATTTTTCCGTCTAAATCTGTATCTCGAGTTAAAAACTTTGCTATTCGGTCATACTCCGACCAATTTTGCGGCGGAGTCAAATCCACGCCATATAATTGCTTGTATTCGTCATTATACCTTTGAAAAATATCTTTTCGATAAAATAATAAATGCGAATCACCATCATACACCATTCCATAATAATGATCGTCAAAACTCATAAACATATTTCGGTAAATCGGTAAAATATCACTATCTATCGGTTCGGAAATATAAGGATCTAACGGTGCAATTAAACCGCGTTCTACGTAGAGTGGTATTTTCACTGGAAAAAGGATATAAATATCGTACTTTTCATTCGTATTAAATAAATAATCCTCTAAGTTTTCTGTAATTCGTTCTGGATAATGATAGGAAAGCCTGACCCCAAATCTTCTTAGGATTTCATCTTCCTCCATTTTGAGTAGCTCCATCGTATTAGGTCCATCACCTATAATTGAAATTGTTGGAGTACTTTCATTATTGTCAACCTCTTCACCAACTTGTTTAGTTGTGTCTATTAATCCACAACTTATGATCAAAGATAGCAATAATAATAAAAATCCAATTGAAATAAACCTTCTCATGAATTCACCTGCTCCCGCTATCATTATATAATTAATTATATACTATAAAATTTAAAGTTCGGCATTAAAATATTTGCAATATTATTACTATTAATTTCAAACCTTAAAACTATTATTCTGCTTTGCAATACCAGTTTCTCATTGCAAAAATTTAAGTGATGCAAACTACAATAGTTTGCATCACTTTTGATTTGAGATTAATTGTTATTTCCCAAGTATAGTAATAGCTCTATGATCCTATCTTACAAATATATGATCCTCTCTTGCTAATATAGGATACAACTATTTATTTATTAAACTTTAAACATTTTTATACTTTCATGTAGGTCATCTGCAACTTGTGATAGCATGTTTACACTGGCCGCTATTTCTTCCACCGAAGCTGTTTGTTCCTCCGAAATCGCAGCAACTGATTGTGTGTAATTCGCTGATTTTTCAGAGATCTCACTCACATCATCTATTCTTGAGACTAACTGAGTCGTTCCGGAATTCACTTTTATAACAGCTTCATTGACATCCTCCATTTGGCTTACAATATGAATAACCGCTTCAGTAATTTTTTCGAAATAATCTCCTGCTTGTTCAACTAGGTTTTTTCCACCTATTACAGCTGTCCGCCCCTCGCCCATTGCATCAATTGCAAGCTTCATATTTTCTTGAATATCACTAATTAAGGAACTAATCTTAGAAGCAGCTGATCCTGATTCTTCAGCCAATTTTCGAACTTCTTCAGCTACAACTGCAAAACCTTTGCCATGCTCCCCAGCTCTAGCTGCTTCGATTGATGCATTTAATGCTAATAAATTGGTTTGTTCAGCTATTGCTGTAATCATCGTCACGATATTCTCAATCTCATTTGATTTATCACCTAATAAATCCAATACTTCCGCAGTTTCTTCTGTTTTTGTATTAATAAATCCAATTTGATCTACAGCTTTATGCACTGACTCGTTCCCATTTTGTGCTGTCTCAGAAGCTTGCACAGTGGATTGCTTTACGGTTTCAACACTTTCTGCAATTTTTTTAACACCTACTGCAATTTCATTTACCCCTTCAGAAGCTTCTTGCATACTTGTTAGCTGACGGTCTGCCCCTGTTGCTACCTCTCCAATTGCTTTTGCAATTTGCTCCGTTGCTTGTGACGTTTGATCAGTATTTGCAGACAATTCTAATGAGTCCGTTGCAACTCGCTCTGCAGCTTCTGAAACTTTACTTATCATGTTTTTTAAATTAACCGTCATTGTATTCACGTCATTGGCAAGCTGGCCGATTTCATCATTATTTTTTACTGATATAGCACCCATACTTAAATCACCACCAGCAATCCTATGGACGTGATTAGCAATCATTCGAATCGGAATTGAGATATGTCTTGAAAATCCGATAATAACTATAACTCCAGCTATTAATGATATGATTAAAGTAATGAGAACAGCATGAAGAATTTTATTTGCATTACTATTAAAGTCCATTTTGTATGTGCTAGCAGCTACAACCCATCCCCAGTTTTCATCCTGCTCCGCATACGTAATTTTCGGAGCAATTCTATTTGCATTCCCAGGTAAAGGCCATTCATAATACGAAAAGCCATTACCCTTTAAAGCTGCTTCCACAATTACCTTTCCGACTTTTAATCCATTAGGGTCTTCCGTATTCCATAAATTTTCACCTTCTAAGGAAGGATGTGCCAACAGTAAGCCTTCTGAATCCATAACAAAATAATAACCATTTTCACCGATATCAACACTTTTATCAATCGGTCTTTTCCCTTCAGGATCCTTCTCCCCAAGGATTTCTATTTTTACAAGTTCTTGGGCATCTTCTAATGAAAGGGCGCCACTTTTAACCTGCTGATCCAAACTCTCTATTAGCTTTATTACGAGACGAACATCATTTTGTAAACCGATTGCACCAAGTTCATCAAGGCTTTGCTTTGCTGATGAGTATCCTATAACACCAATTATTAAACTTGGAACCGCTAATAAAAGTAGTGATACTATAATTAATTTTGTTCTAATTTTCGCTCTCATGTTAGCCTCCCAAAAATCCCTACATGGGAATATAGTGGTTTTTTTGTAATTTTTTTATAAAATTGTATTCTGTTTCTATTCTACTAAAATTACCGGCAATTGTCGCTAAATTTCTACAAATATTTCGTATGAAAAACTTAAAAAATCGTTCACAATGGAGAACGTTGCTATAAACTCATTTTATTGCATTTGAGTGAATGTTCATTCACTATATATTTTCTATTATTTTAATGAATACAAAGTAAACTATCAATTTAACCTAGTCGCCTTTTTTGACAGTAGCAACCATTTTCGACATGACCATTATATGGTTGCAACCTAATTATATTGATATATTTTATCTATAGACAAATTATAAAGAGGTTAACCAATATGGTTAACCTCTTTAGCGTAGCTTATTTTAAATCTTCAATTGAATTTATATCCATATAACTTGGTACAACTAATCCAATTCTAGTCCCTTCCATGTTTGAACCAAGGTCCTCGAACTGACCTTCAAACTCTGCATAGTAGTCAGCATGTGTAACTGGCAACCATGCCGCTACAGATGCATCAGCACTTCCATCGGCAATACCAGCCCACAGCGGGCCTGCTTCTAATTGAGTCATTGTAACGTCATAACCAACATCAGTTAATACTTTGGCAAGCACATTTGTGCTTGCAATTTCACTTGCCCAAGCAACATATGCAAGGGTAATTTCATCGCTCTCAACTTGTTCTGCTCCAGCAGTCCATTCTGCAACTCTATCGGCATTTTCTTCTACCCATTTTGCAGCAGCTTCTTCTTCCTTCATACCGTCTTCAATCATTACCATCACGTCACTCATATCATCTGCAGTCCAATGGAATTGATCTAAAACTATATATGCATTTGGATGATCTTCTTTTAAGCCAGCACGTGTAATTGTATGAATGTTTTCATCTTCACCATATACACCTTTAGGGTCTTCTAAATATTTCAAATCAAACTTTGCGAATTTCCAATGCGGTGTCCAACCTGTCACAATAATTGGTTCTTCCTTGTCATAAGCTTTTTTTAATGCAGCAGTCATTGCAGCCCCAGAACCCTCAATAACCTCCCAATCCTCTAGCTCATATTCCTCGATGGCACTTGCAGTCGCTTTCATTATACCTGCACCTGGGTCAATACCAACAATCTGGTAATCTACGCTTTCACCAATAGGTGTAGCAGCTTCACTACCTGTTGTTTCAGTCGTTGCCGGCTCCGTCTCAGTAGCGGGCTCTTCGTTACTAGTTTCTTGCGAGCCACAGGCAGCTAAGCCTATCGCCAATACGAAAACTAGTAAAAAACTTAACCATTTCTTCATTACATAGTTCCCCCTTGTTTAGTTTTTCCTATATTTTGAGAAATCCGATCTAGAATGATAGCTATAATCACTATTGCTAGACCAGCTTCAAAACCAACTCCTGTCTTGATTTGCGTAACAGCACGATACACATCAGTACCAAGACCTGGCGCTCCAACCATTGAAGCAATAACAACCATGGACAATGCAAGCATAATACTTTGGTTAATGCCTGCCATGATCGTTGGCATGGCTAATGGAAGCTGCACCTTTAGTAATCTTTGATTTGTCGTTGAGCCAAAAGCCTCTGTTGCTTCAATAATATCTCCAGGCACTTGCTCAATCCCTAAAATTGTTAAACGTATCGTCGGTGGTGTTGCAAAAATAACAGATGCCACAACCCCAGGTACAACACCGATATTAAAAAAGAAAATAGCCGGAATTAAGTATACAAAGGCAGGCATTGTTTGCATAAAGTCTAATATCGGGATTACTATACTTTTAACTACTTTACTTTGTGATGCCCAAATGCCAATTGGTATTCCAATCACAATCGATAAAATCACCGATGTCAGTACCAATGCGATTGTATCAAGCATTGGCTCCCAATATCCTAAATTATCAATTAAAAATAAACCAACTAATGTAAATAACCCAATATTTCGATTACAAATCTTCCATGTTAATAAAGCCATTAATATAATAACGATAATTGGTGGAATTACTCCTAGACCGTCTACTATTCCTTCAACAAATGCTTTTAACCCCTCAGAAATCCCATCAAAAGCGGCACCAAACGTAGCTGTCAACCAATCAATAAATCCATCAATCCAGTCTGCTAAAGGAAGTTTCGGTAAAAGTCCTTCTGTCTTAAGCGCCATTTACATTCACCTCTTTTAGCTGATGATCGGTTTTTCCATCATGAACACTGTTTGCTACTCCATTTATATAACGCTCATTACCCGCAAGAGCCCCTATGACAGCACCACGAATTACAATACCCCTAAGATGTCTATCATCATCTACAACTGCTACAGGTATAACGGCTTCCGAAACAATATCAAAAAGATCTACTAAAAGTGTGTCTTTAAAAACTGTTTGCACATTTGTATCCAATATTTCCTCTAATGTTTGCCCTTTTTCTACTGCCTGTTTTGCCGCGACTGCAGTTATTGCCCCTAACAATCTTTGCTTTTTATCAACAACATAAATACTTGATATCCCCAAATCCTTCATATTTTGCAACGCAACTAAAGGACCTTTATCAATCCGAATTGATTCAGCACGCTTCATAACATGCCCAGCTGTTAACACCTTACTTAAATCAACATCCTCGACAAATCTTTCAACATATTCATTTGAAGGATTCATTAATATTTCTTCCGGAGTTCCAATTTGAACAATAAGACCATCCTTCATTAACGCGATTCGGTCCCCAATCCTTAACGCTTCATCTAAATCGTGCGTAATAAATACAATGGTTTTTTCCATTCGGGCTTGCAACTCCAACAGTTCATCTTGCATATCCTTTCTTATTAACGGATCTAATGCACTGAACGCTTCATCCATTAATAAAATATCAGGATTATTTGCTAATGCTCTCGCTAAACCAACACGTTGCTGCATCCCGCCACTTAATTGGCTTGGATACTGATTTTCATAACCACATAAATCAACAAGCTTTAATGCCTCTAATGCTCTTTCTTTTCTTTCTTCCTTTTTAATACCCTGTACTTCAAGTCCGTACTCTGTATTTTCTAAAACAGTCCTGTGCGGAAGAAGAGCAAATTTTTGGAAGACCATACTAATTTTCCCACGCCGAATATTGCGTAATTCAGACTTTGACATTTTTACAACATCTTCCCCATCAACATATACTTCACCAATTGTGGGATCAATTAAGCGATTTAACATCCTTACTAATGTGGATTTCCCACTGCCTGAAAGCCCCATTATGACAAATATTTCTCCGGCATATACTTCAAAGCTAGCTTGATTGACTCCAACTGTTGATCCTGTCATTTTTAATATTTCAGACTTTGACTTTCCTTCTTTAAGTAGTTGAAGTGCTTTTTTGCTATTTTTTCCAAATATTTTTGTAACACTTTGAACCTTTAGCTTAATCTTTCGTTCCTGTTTCATACGTTCACCTCGTTAACGGCTTTTATAGCCGACCTATTATTAAGCTTAGACTTTTCGTAACATTCCATCAAAACCGAAAATCAGCGATATTCAGCTATAATCTTTGTACAGAAAAAACTGTACATTCTATATATACAATATTCTTAGAAATCCTTAGAAATGCTCCCATATGCTCCCTAATTAATATCTTTACTTTCATTAATAAAGTGGTAGTCTATTATCAAAAGTATGATTTGTTACGATTTTTCACAGAAGGATTGGTGGGTATAAAATCATGAAGGATCCAAAACAACAATTAGAACAAGCGAGGGAACGAGTAATTGATACAATCGCTCAGAATATGAACTTATACGGTGTTACTGATTCTGTCGGGAGATTGTTCGGCTTTTTATACTTCAACAATGCCCCGATGACATTGGATGAAATGAAGGACGAGCTTGGTATGAGTAAGACTAGCATGAGTACATCAGTACGATCATTAATGGATTTAAAAATGGTGGATAAGGTTTGGAGAAAAGGAGTTCGAAGAGATTTATATCGTGCTGAGGAAGACTGGTATCAGACGTTTATAGATTTCTTTACAATAAAATGGCGCGCTGGGATTTCCATGAATGTTACCGCTATAGAAAAATCTATAAAGGAACTTACCGAACTTGTACACAGAGAAGACACAGAGGAAAGTATTAAAGAAGAAGCAAGTATTGATATAGAAAAATTAAAAAGCTGTTTGGAGTATTATGATTGGCTGAACCGACTTGTTGATAGCTTTGAATCACATGAAATTTTTAATTACATTCCAAAAAAAGAACAAAAGCTATAGGCGCCCTGATTAGCGACGTATAAACTAAGAGCGCATCGACTGAGATAAACAAAACACGTCGAGGGACGAGTCGATGTTGACTTATCGCAAAAAAGATGAGCGAAGTTTACTAGTCGCTGGGAGCTGGAGCTGGGCGACTACTCTCTGTGCTATAGTATTTATCCACAAGATCAAATTTTTAAATTTCCTAAACAGCAAAAAAATAACGGGGCTCCTTCCTAAGGAAGCCTCGTTATTTTTGCAAATAAATACGCCATTTTGTTTAACATCCCAAGTTTACTAGTTTTTTACGATTGGATTATTCTTTAAAAGCTTTCGCTGCATGTACAGCCCGTTTCCATCCACCATATAATTTATCTCGTTCAGATTTGTGGATTTGTGGTACAAAGCGGCCATTCATCTCCCATTGTTTCTGGATCTCAGCTTGATTATGCCAATATCCAACCGCAAGCCCAGCCAAGTATGCCGCTCCTAGAGCCGTTGTCTCGTTCAATTTAGGTAGTTCGACTGGAACATCTAAAATATCACTTTGAAATTGCATTAGAAATTGATTGGCTATTGCCCCACCGTCCACTCTTAATGCTTTAAGGGATATGCCTGAGTCCATTTCCATTGCACTAAGAACATCCTTCGTCTGGTAAGCCAATGATTCGAGTGTTGCCCTTATAAAGTGTTCCTTTTTTGTTCCACGAGTGATCCCAAATATGGCCCCTCGAACATCGCTATCCCAATACGGTGTTCCTAAGCCTACAAAAGCAGGCACTACATACACCCCTTCTGTTGATGTAATTTTTTCCGCATATTCTTCACTCTCTGAGGACGTGTTTATCATTTTTAGGCCGTCTCGTAACCACTGTATCGCAGAGCCTGCTACAAATATACTACCTTCAAGGGCGTATTCTACCTTACCGTTCAGTCCCCAAGCAATTGTAGTTAGTAACCCATTTACTGATGTAACTGCTTTTTCTCCCGTATTCATCAGCATGAAACAGCCAGTTCCATACGTATTTTTAGCCATCCCTTCGCGGTAACATGCCTGACCAAATAAAGCTGCCTGCTGGTCACCTGCTACACCAGAAATTGGTACCGGTACATCAAATATTTCATGACTTGTATGACCATACACTTCAGAAGAGGGACGAACTTGAGGAAGCATTGACTTTGGTATGGACAATAAGTCTAACAACTCTTCATCCCAACACAACTCATGAATATTAAACATTAATGTGCGCGAAGCGTTAGTATAGTCTGTTACATGTACACGACCGTTTGTTAATTTCCAAATTAACCATGTATCAATCGTTCCAAATAATAATTCATTGTTTTCGGCTTTTTTTCTAGCACCCTCCACATGATCTAAAATCCATTTGACTTTCGTACCAGAAAAATAAGCATCAATTAATAAGCCAGTTTTATTATGAAATAACTCATGATAACCTTGACTTTTTAATTGGTCACAAATGTTTGCTGTTTGTCTTGACTGCCAAACAATTGCATTATAAATTGGCTTACCCGTGTTCTTGTCCCAAACAATAGTCGTCTCTCTTTGGTTAGTAATTCCAATTCCAGCAATTTGTTTTGGCATGATAGTAGCTTCTTTTAGCACTCGTTTTGAAACGTCTAGTATAGACTCCCAAATTTCCTCTGGGTCATGCTCAACCCAGCCTGGTCTAGGAAAATGTTGTGTAAACTCCTTTTGTACGATATGTATTGCATCCCCGGCTTTATTAAATATAATTGCCCTTGAACTAGTTGTGCCTTGATCTAAAGCTAAAATATATCTCTCCAACTCCAGCCCTCCATCCCATTTTAATAACCTTTATTACAAACAGGGTGTTTTCCCACTGGTTTTAGGGATCTCCCTGATACTCACATTCAGGAAAAACAACGATACTATTCTTAATACTATTAGATTTTGGAGGCATTATCTTCATGCATGAAATAACAGTTCTAAATAATCAAATTATGGTAAAATTAAAAAAAGAACTATATGTTGATAATACTACAAATTTAAGGGAACAACTTATATCGTATTTAGAAAAAGGTTACAAAAACTTTCTACTCGATATGGGCGAGGTTACTTATATCGATAGTACAGGTATTGGATTCATACTAAGTTTCCACAAGAAAGCATTTAGTGCGGAAGGCAAGGTTATCGTAAAAGGCCTTCAAGGACCTGTAAAAGAAATATTCGAAATTACTCGTCTAACAAACTTTATGGAGATTAACTAAAAAAGTGCTGGCTGATAAGTCTCTATAATGGGGACTTACCAGACAGCACTCTTTTTAAATATCGAGTCAATATTATCCTTTAAAATAACCTAAATAATTTAGGACCGCCCCCCTCAATTCTGGTGGCCCTGAGTTTTCATGAATATATAAACTAGAAACTATTATGTTGTAAATTTGTTTTCTCTGGTTTACCTAAATAATATCCCTGCCCCATGTCAACACCTAGTGAATTCGCTGTTAGTAGCTCTTCCTCGGTTTCAATCCCTTCTAAAATAACTTTTATATGGTTAGCGTGACAATAATGAAGGATAGCACTGATCATATTTTGTTTCTTTGTTGAAAGGTGTAAGTGGTTAGAAAAGTAGCGATCTAATTTAATAAAATTCACGTTCAATTCAATCATATTCGTCAGTGACAATGCCCCCTTCCCAACATCGTCAAGCGCTACCTGAAACCCTATTTCCTTTAGCCAGTTAATACGATCTCTTAATAACGATAGATCGAATACAGATTCACCCTCATTTATTTCAAAAACAATTTTTTCTCGTATTAAAGGTAAATCTCGTACAGTGTATTCAAGAAATTCAGGAAATAACGGATTCTTTAATGTCGAAGGAAACACATTTAAAAAAAATAGACGGTCTCGATAACTCTGTTGTATCTCTAGTGCTTTTATAATTGAAAGTGTATCTAATTCATAAAGACAATCTGCCTTTTTTGCTTCATTAAAAATAATGTCAGGCGTTGCAAAACGTGCTCGCAAAAGCATTTCTGCACCATTTGGGAGCTGATTATTCAAATCGTATATAGGTTGGCAATAATGTTCGAATAATTGCTGCTCAATAATCATACTTAACTCATGGCGTTGCATTGTCCAGCCCCCTTTCACCTAAACCGACTCGACTTTTTTCAGATTCTATACATTATGTTCACAATTTAGACAAAATTTTGATTTATTATATTTTTACCATTTTTTTGATAATATGACAACATATTTGATATTAGTTACAAAATATAGCCATTACTATCCACTACCCCAACTAAATTTTATTTATTTTGCTTTTGCAACGAAACTTGTCTATATTTAATGTCGTATAATAAGGGAAAGAAGAAAACTTCTAATAGGGGCCGATTTACAATGAAATCCATTTTGAATTTTTTCCTTCGTAGCTTCATAGCGGTTAACATAACAATTATTATAGGGTTAGTAGCCTTTTTCGGTTTTGACGCAACGATCTGGATATCATTATTTATAGGGATTTTGGGAGGAATTATCAGCAATTATTTTTTAAAATGGAGATTTCACCAAAGGTTTTTAAAAGAGAATCAATTATCTAGTAAGGACTATATATATATCAAAAATAATTTAAAAGAAGCTCATCTTAAAATTAAACGCCTTAACAAAGCACTTTTAGGTGTTCGTTCCATTCATTCCGCTAGACAGTTAAGTAAACTAAATCGAATTGCGAGTAAAATCTATTTAATTGTTAAAAAAGAACCTAGAAGATTCTACCAATCAGAGAGATTTTTCTTTTACCATCTTGATTCGATTGTTGAACTGTCAGAACAATACGTCTTTTTAACAAAACAACAGATCAACGATCCGCAAGTTCGACGTTCTTTATCTGATGCGGAGCAAACACTTGACAATTTAATAAAGTCAACGAATGATGATTTACTACTTCTATTGTCAAATGATATAAATCAATTAAATTTGGAGCTAGATGTAGCAAAACAGACGATTACGAGAGAAAACAACTTTTTTCCGAAAGAAAGGAGCTAGAAGAAAATGTCTACTCAACACAACAAGCTAGCAGGCAATGTAAATGGGGGATTAGATGATCTTTTATCAAATCCTTTTGGAGAAATTACAAATGATCGCACAAATAACGAACACAGTACAAAACGCTTGTTTGAAACTCTTCCAGAGGAGTACCAGCAAAAAGCTGTTGCATTAGCAACTCAAATTAATCCAACCGATCACCAATCAATTATTCAATTCGGCACAGCAGCACAAATGAAGCTATCGGACTTTTCACATTCAATGCTAGATCATGTTCAAAGCAAAGACACAGGCCCTATTGGTGATAGTTTAAAGGAGCTTATGCAAAAATTAGAGCAGGTTAACCCGGACGAACTACAAGCAGAAAATAGGAGCTTATTTAAACGTTTATTTAAACGACTCTCAAGCTCGATAAATGAAATATTATCTAAATACCAAAAAATTGGAGCACAAATCGATAAGATTGGCGTGAAATTAGATCATCAAAAAAACATATTACTATCAGATATTAAAATGCTTGAAGAACTGTTTCAAAAGAATAAGGAATATTTCGATGGCTTAAATATTTATATCGCTGCTGGAGAGATAAAATTAGAAGAGCTTCGCGAAAAGGAAATTCCTGCTTTGAAGATAAATGCGGAGCAGTCAAACAACCAAATGGTTTATCAAGAGTTAAATGATTTAATTCAGTTTGCAGATCGCCTTGAAAAACGCCTATATGACTTAAAACTCAGTCGCCAGATTACAATCCAAAGTGCACCACAAATTCGGATGATTCAAAATATGAATCAAGCACTAGTTGAAAAAATTCAAGCTTCTATTTTAACCGCAATACCATTATGGAAAAATCAAATCACAATTGCGCTAACATTGTTCCGTCAAAAAAGAGCTGTTGATGCTCAAAAGCAAGTAAGTCAAACAACAAATGAGTTATTGCTGAAAAATGCAGAAATGCTAAAAACAAATAGCATTGAAACAGCAATCGAAAACGAACGAGGGCTAGTTGATATTGAAACGTTGAAGCAAACCCAGGAAAACTTAATTTCAACATTAGAGGAAACCATCCGAATTCAACATGAAGGAAGAACTAAACGTCAGCAAGCAGAACAAGAACTTATAAAGATGGAGAATGAACTAAAACAAAAGCTATTAGAATTGAAGTGAACACAGAAACGGCACCTCCAATTGTTACGCAAGCCCAACAATTGGGGTGCCGTTCACTTTTGGGCGACTGTTTTTTTATTCCGATTGAGAGGATGCCTGTGTTTGCAACTGCGATTGTACCTGGCTTATTAACGTTTGTACTTGCGCAATTTCTGTTGATGCTTGCTTTAACGCCTCTTGAGCTAAAACTGTGTTGGCTGCAGATTGCTCTATGGCTTGTGTTATTGCATCCTTTGCTAGCGAAGATGCCGCTTCTGCTTGTTTTAATTTGTTCGTATCAATTTGATTTGTCATTTCATTACCCTCCTAAAATCTGTTTCATACAGACTTTAGGATACGCACAAAAAGATAATTTATCCTTGAATTTTTTAATTTTGGCTTTGTAATAAATAATTGATTTTCCTATGTTTGAAAAATAAACGGAAAAATTTTGTTTAAATTGTAAAATTTCCATATATCGTTAAAAATAAAAGGTAGTTTTCCGTTTATCTTATTTAAATCCATGGATTTTGCCCTATTAAGGGAAGCTAATCGGAATTTCTCCGCCTACGAATTCTTATTAGCACTCTCTCCTACCTAATATCTCTACCAAATACCATGCTTTGCAGGAAATTTTTTACCTGATTTTCACTACTTACATATTCATAAGAGTCCCGTTATTAAAGGACTATCGTGCTTAATATCATACCAATCGCAATTGCACCAACTGTCGCGATTAGACCTGGCACCATAAAACTATGGTTTAAAATATATTTCCCTATTCGCGTTGTTCCAGTACGATCGAAATTGATGGCAGCGACCACTGTTGGATAATTGGGAATAAAAAAATAACCGTTTACGGCTGGAAACATCGCTATTAACAATGCTGGGTTAATTGCTAATGTTACACCTAACGGCATTAGCGTTCTTACCGTTGCTGCTTGGCTATATAAAAGAATGGAGAGTGCAAATAAAGCTACTGCAAACAGCCACGGTGCCGCTGTCACTAAACCAGAGATCGAGTTATTAATGAATTCGGCATTCCCATTAAAGAAGGTATCACCCATCCAGGCAATACCGAAAATTGCCACGACAGCCGAAGCTCCTGCTTTAAATACACTACCTGCTACAATTTCTTCTACATTTGGTTTACATAGTATAATGATAAGCGCCGAAATCGATAACATCACAATCTCAATCGCTGCTGGCATCGTCATTCGTATAAACTCCCCTTCATGTGACCAGCCAGGGCGCAGTTCCTCAAACGACCCTAGCAATACGACAAAGAATGCGGCGGTTAGAAACAAAATAACAGAAAGCTTTGCGCCTTTAGTAGGTATGAAAGATTCCTTTTCTTTATGTATCGGCTCAAGTCCATCAATCAAACGCTTTTGATAAATTGGATCATCATCTAATTCTTTTCCGATTTTACTTACAACAAATGCAGCAAACATACAAGCACTGAAGGTCGAAGGAATACAAATCATTAAAATATCAATAAGACTAATTTCGAAATTAGCTAAGAGCGAAAGTAATGCTACCGTTGCCGCTGAAATTGGACTAGCTGTAATTGCTTGTTGTGAAGCAATAACCGCAATTGACATTGGCCTTTCCGGTCTTACACCTGATTCCCTTGAAACTTCAGCAATAACAGGTAAAACTGAATAGGCTACATGCCCTGTTCCGGCAGATAAAGTAAATAAATATGTAATTATTGGCGCCATGAAGGTTATTCTTTTCGGGTTTTTGCGCAATGCTCTTTCTGCAATAAACACAAGATATTCCATTCCACCTGATGCCTGTAAAGCACCAGCTGCGGTTATCACCGCTAAAATCATAAGCATAACGTCAATTGGTGCTGATGTTGGTTCCAAACCAAAACCGAATACAAGAATCGCCAGACCGACTCCACCCATTACGCCAAGTCCAACACCACCAAGACGAGCACCTACGAAAATACATGCCAATAGAATGACAAACTGAATCCAAAACACACAATTCCCTCCTGCTGCCAACTCTGTTTCCTACTTACTTTGGACGAAAAAGGTGAATTGTATTCATTGATATAGATTTGTGCTAACTAAAGTTAAACCTTATTTTGGCTTCATTTTTAACCAAGCATACTTACCGGCAAAAAACAAAACAGCTATACCCACAAAACTTAATAGTTCAAGAGGGACACCCGCAATAGGTCGGTAAATGACCCCGAACGATACCTCATTTTGTAAATAATATACATTATCGTATCCATTTGTAATACTAGGCTCATAAGCCCTAGTCAGCAAATAACCGTGGACCACCTGATACCCAATAACAACGGCATGAATAAGTGCAGAAAATCCAATTGCTTGTAGAATTGTACGTTTCATCTTTTAATCTCAACTCCCATCGTAGTATGTATGAAAACCTTTAGTTTTCATACGATTTTAACATTACGCATCATAATATTGACTACGAATGAAACTAGAAAAAGTTTCATTTTTAAAGCAGTTTCCCTTTACGACAGTCTACTATTTATTATTCCGATATAAATCTTAAAATAATATTCAATAAATGCTCTTATTTTAACTTAAAACCTTATTGACAAATTTAGTAAAATCTTTTTCAATAAAAGTGAGTAATCACTCACTCTTATTTAAATCGTAGCTTTAGTTGATAAATTCCTATTCAAAATAAAGCTATTTTCTAAGATCCTCGTTACCTCATCTTTATTGAAAGGAGCAACGTAATGCCAGCCATTAAAGATACCCATACTTTAACATCGACAACATCACCCTGTATACGAATTGATCATGTGGATAGAAGCTTTGGGAAAAAACAGGTGCTTTTTGATATTTGTTTAGATATTCCATATTCCCAAATCCTTGGAATACTAGGTCCATCTGGTTCAGGCAAAACAACACTCGTTAAAATGATTGCCGGGATTGACGTTCCCACTAATGGTGATGTCTTTGTATTAGATAAAAAAATGCCAAAGCTTGAAATGATGAACAAAATTGGTTATATGGCACAGGCCGATGCCTTATATGGAGATCTGACAGCAGAAGAAAATCTTACCTTTTTTGCTTCAATGTATGGTTTTCCAAAAGCAAAAAGAAAACAAAGGATTACTAAAGTGATGGAACTTGTTAACCTGACTGAATTTTTAAAAAGACAAGTTAAGAACTATTCCGGTGGCATGAAGCGACGCCTTTCGTTAGCAATTGCCTTAATTCACGAACCACCTGTTTTAATTCTTGATGAACCTACCGTTGGCATTGACCCGATTTTGCGCAAATCGATCTGGGCTGAATTACACCGCTTACGCGATAACGGTACAACAATTATTGTCACAACACACGTCATGGATGAGCTAGAGAAGTGCGATAATTTGGGAATGATTCGTGAAGGTAAATTAATCGCGGTCGGATCGCCTGCAAAACTAAAGGCAGATTCATCCTCCGATACGATTGAGGAAGCCTTCTTGTATTTTGGGGGTGCGACACAATGAAAGTATTTGCCTTGATGATTCGAATACTACTCGGCCTTCGTCATGATAAACGAACAATGGCCCTGATGATCATTGCCCCAATGTTTGTATTAACCTTAATGGGTTTAATTTTTAACGGAAATGAATATCATCCAAAAATCGGTATTATTAATGCCCCGAGCCAACTGGTGAATAAATTGGAATACAATGATGCAAAGATTTCGAGATTGACCGAATATGAAGCACACGAAGCGCTTCGTTCTTCAGAAATTGACGCTGTCATTAATTATGAAAATGGTGTCCCAACGATTGAATTAGAAGGTAGTGATCCAGCGAAAAACAAGACTGTCATTAAGCTTGTGCAAACTGTTATACAGCCAACAGCGATGCCACAAGGGGCTGAACTCGATATTACGTATTTATATGGCTATGAAGACATGTCGTCTTTTGATAACTTCGGGCCAATTTTAATTGGCTTTTTTATCTTCTTTTTTGTGTTTTTAATATCAGGCGTATCGTTCCTAAGCGAGCGGACTTCAGGTACATTAGAACGACTTCTTGCCACTCCGATCAAAAGATGGGAGCTTGTCTTAGGGTACGTTTTAGGGTTTGGAAGCTTTACAATTATTCAATCGACATTAATTGCCTGGTATTCAATTGAAGTTCTCGATATTATGATGATCGGGTCTTTTCCTTTAGTTATTTTGATCACGATTTTAACAGCGTTAGTCGCCCTTACGATGGGGACGTTCATTTCCGCTTACGCAAATAATGAACTGCAAATGATTCAATTTATCCCGATCGTCGTCGTTCCACAAGTGTTTTTTTCAGGTTTATTTGATCTAAGTACGATGGCTCCTTGGCTTCAGGTTTTTGCGAAATTTGTACCGTTATGGTACGTTGCGGATGCACTAAGAAGCGTGATGATTCGCGGACAAGGCTGGGCGGATATCGCCTTTGATGCTTATGTTTTAATCGCGCTATGTTTACTATTTATGTTTGCCAATATTTTTGCACTTAAAAAACATCGGAAAATTTAATAGATTGTTTGGATTTTGACCTTATAGGCATGATCAATTTAACGGCTGAAAGAGGTGAATTACATTGTCTGTTAAAAAACTTTTGCAAGAGTTAACAAATTCCTCTGATGGAGAAATAAATTTAACCGAGAAGCAAATGAATATTGTTTGCGCTGCAATCGAGATGTTTTCCGAAAAAGGCTTCGCAGCAACTTCTACAAGTGAAATCGCTAAAAAAGCTGGGGTGGCTGAAGGAACTATTTTTCGCCATTACAACACGAAAAAAGACCTTTTATTAGCAATACCTGAATATGTAAGCAAGCTATCCATTTCAAAGGAATTTATATCGAATATCGGAAAAACATTAGAGGATCCAAAGGTTACGGTTGAAGACTTCCTACGTGCCATCATTCAAAACAGGCGGACTTTAGTAGCAACAAATTTTTTAATTATAAAAGTACTGTTACAAGAGCTACCGTTTCACCCTGACCTAAAAGCAAAAATCACACAATCAATTTTTTCTCCTGCAAGGCAGCAGATCATTAAAGTAATTGATTATTTCAAAGGACAAGGACAAATTATTGACTTACCTAGCAACACAATCGCAAATCTAATTATTACATCCATTTTTGGCAATATGTTTATTCGTTATATTGCCCAATTAGATTTTGACTGGGACAAAGAGAAAGAAACAGAGCTTCTTATTCAATATATTATGAATGGAATTAAACCAACTAAAAGCTAATATTTTGAACCTTTTTAAATCCAAAGTCTACAACGATAAAAAAACTTGAAAATAGTTGCTTTGAGAGGAGTGATTGTATGAAAAAAATGCTATTAAGTTTGCTAGCTATCATTATAGTCGCAACAGGTTGTTCAGCAAAGGTTAGCAGCCTCTTTGGCAAAGACCAATTAACATTAACGGGGGACATTCAAAACAATATTATCTCTGCAACGAGCACGGTCGCTGGTAAAATTATTGAAATGAACAAAGCACAAGGTGAGACTGTTAAAAAAGGCGATGTGATCGCTGTTATCGACAATACAAACCAAAAGTACACTGTTGATCAACTTCAAGCAGTTGTTGACTTAAAAAAAGCAAAACTTGAAGAATTGCAAGCCGGTACCCGCCTTGAGCAAATTGAGCAAGCCGAGGCACAAGTGCGTGCTGCGAAAGCAAAACTCGATTTAATAACTTCTGGAACAAGAAAGGAACAAATTGCTCAAGCCAAAAACAGTGTTGCAATTGCTGAAGAGGCAGTTAAAAGTATGCAACTAACGTATGACCATATCGAAACGCAATATAAAAAAACAGTCACCTTATATAATGAAGGGGCAGTCTCCCAAAATCAATTGGATCAGGCCAAGCTAGAATTAGACACAAAAGCAAAACAACTGGCTTCAACCAAATATCAGCTAGAAACAGCCAAACAGCAATTAGCACTACTTGAAAACGGCGCTACACCTGAAGAGATTAATGCTACAAAAGCAAATTATGATGCCGCGGTGGCACAATTAAAGCTGCTTGAAAGTGGCGCTACGAAACAAACAATCGATGCTGCTAAAGCTGACCTAGAGCAATCTATTGCTCAATTAAACGTAGCTAAAAATAATTTAGCTAATAGTACCATAACTGCTTTAGCTGATGGAATCATCGTTAGCAAAAACTTTGAACTTGGTGATGTCGCGGGCGTTGGCAGCAACATCGCAGACATTGCCATTCAAGATGACGTTTATGTGCTTTGCTATTTGCCAAATGAATATTTAGATAAAATTTCTTACAATCAAGAACTCACAGTCATAACATCACTCGGAGAACAAACTGGTAAAGTAAGCTACATTGATTTGCATCATGAGTATACACCGAAGGATAAGCAATCAACCTCTGACGGCAAACGAATCGCAACAAAAATTAAAGTCGCAATCGATGATCATGACGGCAAATTAAAAAATGGAATGACTGCCGATGTGATCATTCCATTAAACGAATAGAAAATCCGTAGTAATTTAATAAACAAATTCCGTTATCAAGCAAATTTAATAGAATTCCACTATCAAACTGCAGTAATAACGTTGAAACGTTATTTTAATAATAAAACTTCATTCATCTACCAACCTGAACCTCTACTTGTAATATAGGAAATTAACAAGTAGAGGTATATTTTTTATATGAAATCACTAAACACCACATTAACAATTAGCTATATAGTAAAGCGCCTGTTTTATTATTTTAAGTTCTGTTTTAGTGGTGTTTTTATTTTAAGTTCTGTTTTACAGGATAAGTTAGAGAGTAATATCTTCCCTTATTTGTCCCAGTGAATGTTAAGTTCAAGTTTGAAGAGGTTAAAATATAATTTGCAACCCTAATTGATGGTAATTGCAAAAACCATCTCAACTGATGATTTGTAATCGTTGATTGAAATAGGAGTATATAGTCATTTAAAGCTTCTATGTGTGCATCATTTGAAATATATGAGCATTTCGGACAACTCCATTTCCCCCACGCCCTAATCATCGGCCGATAATTACAATGAGAACATATAACACCTGGTAAAATATCATCTATTAGTAAGTTATATTTAGTCAATATATCAGGATCATATGGAGTATGGTGTTTATTTATGAAATTTGATATTTTGCACAATTCAGAAGCTGAAAGCGGATTTTTATGATGGTTGTTGTATGAGGCAATTTTTATAGGAAGTTTTGTACTTCTAACAATTTTATTCTTATACTCTAAGTCCTCACTTGTATATTTTATTATCGTATATGGATTTGTCATAACAACAATAGATTCAATTGGTACATTGGCATATTTGTAATGATTTAACCATTTTTCAAATTGAAATTGCTGATGCTTGACCTGAAGAATTGGATCTGGCATTATAGTTTCTTCTCCATTGACTAATCTAATCATTTGATTTAAGGAAGGGTCAATGGTTAATATTCCTGAAATATTTTTTGCTTCAATAATGAGGAAATAATTAGGTGACAGAATTAATATATCTTGCTGAAAGTAGTATTGATTGAAGGAGAGACGGATATTGTGGAATATGTGGAATTTTTCTTTATCTAAAAAACTTAAATAATATTCCAATGATTGCTCTCCTTTAAAACCAGCTACACTTCTTGATAACTCTTCCTCAATTTCAAGTCGTTTCGGATGATTGACAGGTAATCTTCTTAATAAAGCTTCCAACTTTTTAATTTTTATTGGAGCTTTAAAAGGTTTTTTTATCAAAATACTCTATCTCCTTTCAATTTTTTATAAAATTTCAATAAAACTGATCTTAATTCCTGCTTTTTTGATTGTATTTCACAAATTGTCTAATCTTACTAGCGATTATGCAAGAGATAAATAATATATTTTGCCTACATCGTTTGCAATTTGTCAGTTTCCCGTTCTTTCCGAAATGTACATATGATTTTTTTGAAGTAAAAATTACAATCTCCCTGTTTATTTACAATTTCAACTTGCTTATTTACAATTTCAGCCCGCTTATTTACAATTTCAACTTCCTTATTTACAATTCCCCTGCTTATTTAATTTCAGCCCGCTTAAATCCCGTGGTATGGATGAAGATGCAGCATTTAAAGAAGCTATTATATCAATAGGAGATTTAAGTGGATTAGTAGAGGATATGCGTAAGCTTGGTCAGGATAAAGCAAAGCAAGCTGTTTATACTTCTATGACAGCAAGGATTTCAACAGCGGGTTTCATTGCTGGTATTTTACTCATATTATTCGGGGCTCTCACTTCGACCATGTTATTTTTCATGAACTTACCCCTAGGTAGTAGTTCAGGACCAGGAATATTCATTGTTGTTGGTGGTGCGTTAGTAACCTATAGCATTCTGACAAGGGAAACACGGAAAAGATTTGCAATGAACAAAGTCCGTGCCGTTCTTTATGCTCTTGCCATCGGACTAATCCTTTTTAGTGTGTATACTGCTTTCGTAACGGGTACCGCTACTGGAGAAGCTTTTATTGCGGTTGCCTCTTTAATGGTGTTTTTGCTTGCAGGGGTTGGCCTTTATTTAGTGCTACTCTTTACAGGAACAAATCGCAAAAAAGTGCAATAATGTAACGCTAAACTAGTTCAGTAGTTTCCTACCACTGAACTAGTTTACAACCTTTATGTCTCAGTTGTTGAATAGCACGGGACAATAAGAACCGTCCCCATGCTTCCTTGAACAAAAAGTAGGAGGGATTTGTAATGTGGGAATCAATTATTATGACTAGTAGTCTTTTAGCCGTTATTTTTATCTTGATTTTTATACTCGTTTTGCTTGCAAAAATCCCTAAAACAAAACTAAATGTAAGACAAAAACGGTGGTGGCTATTTATCCATATTGGCGCTGCGATAATTTACCTAAGTGGTGTATTGGGCGCTTTACTTCTTGCCATTTTAACAACATTTAATGCGAATAGAGAGTTAATATATGCCGCTCATCATTTTATTCATTACTTTGATTGGTTTCTAATAATCCCTGGAGCGTTTGCTTCACTACTTACAGGGGTATGGCTTTCCGTAAGAACAAACTGGGGTGGGCTGACAAACTATTATTGGATCATCACTAAATGGATTGGAAATATTGGCGCGATTTTATTTGGAAGTACGTTTGTGAGAATTGGGATTGAAAACAGTACATTATCGGCAATGGATGATCCGATACAAAACCCTGCTTATATGTATGATTGGCAAGTACTAATGATCGAACTCGTCATCTCGTTAGCAATCTTAACGTTCTTATCAGCTATTTCTATTTTTAAACCATGGGGAAAAAGAATCAAAAAGAACAAAAGCTATAGGCACCCTGATTAGCGACGTAAAAATAAGAGCGCATCGACTGAGATAAACAAAACACGTCGAGGGACGAGTCGATGTTGACTTATCGCAAAAGAGATGAGCGAAGTTTACTAGTCGCTGGGCGCTTGCGCTGGAGGACTACTCTCTGTGCTATAGTATTGATCCACAGGATCAAATTTTATAATTTCCTAAACAATAAGGTTCAAAAGCCGGAATCAGTATACTAGACTGCCCCGGCTTTCCTGTTGCTAAATAATATGTTATCCTTCTTGTTTCAAAATTGAATCAATCCTTGTTTGCTTGTCAACATATACCCTTCTGCTTTGGACTGCAAACAGTACGTCTTCATTTTCAAGAATTTCCATAATTTTAAAGTTAATCTCTTCTTTAACCTTAAGAAATTCGCCCCAATCTGTTGTTTTAGTAAAGAAATATAAAAATATTCCTAACCCATTTTCCATGTACTGATCAAATGTAACAAAGATCGTTTCAGGATGAATAGCTGGATGGTTTTCTAATAATGACCTAATTTCCGAAACAATTTTTCCCATTTGCTCTTTAGATGTATCATGGGTGACACTTAAGTTAAATGTAATTTGGCGCTTCCCCATTTCACTCCAATTTGTTATCGATTCATTGGCAAGCGTTGCATTAGGAACGGTAACAAGCGCTTGCGCAAAAGTACGCACCTTCGTACTTCGGAATGTAATATCCTCAACCGTACCTTCAACACTTGGCGTTTTAATCCAATCGCCAATCGAGAACGGCTTTTCGGTAATGATAACGACCCCACCAAAAAGGTTCGCAAGTGCATCCTTTGCTGCCAAGGAAAACGCCAGACCACCTAACCCTAAGCCGGCAACTAAGCCGCTAATTTCATACCCAAATACTTGTATAATTACACTAAAGCTAATCGCAATAATAATAAATCGTACCGTTTTTGATAAAAATGGGATTAGGATTTTATCAATTTCAATGTTGGATTTTTCATTGATTCTTTTAAAAACGAGTGATGATGCTGAGGAAAGATTAAACAATCCCCAACTAATTAAGAAAATAAACGATGCTTTCACAATATTTATAAACAATAGATTCCTATGATCAAAATACGGAAAATAACGTGCAGCAATATTTATCCCGATAATGATAAACAACCACTGTAATGGCTTCTCAAATGATAAAAATACGTATGAAAAAAATTCGCTTGGTGCTTTTTTACTTACCTTTAAAAGTAAGTTAAATACATATTTCGAAAAGATTTTCCGTAGCAATAAAAATACGAGCAAAATTCCTATTGATATCCCAATATCGTATAAATGCTCATATGTAAAAAAAACTGGCCATTCCCAGTACATCGTACCAACCTCCTAACAAAGCTAGTTAAATTTTATCATATCCCTTTAAATATTAAAGTTAAATCAAAATCATAAAAAATAAAAAGCGAGAGTCCTTAAGAATCCTCGCTTTACATATATATTATATAATTGATGCCAATTCTTCAATATCCTCTGCAGATGTAGCTAGGTGATTAATCGCTGAAGATATTTCTTCAGTTGAGGCTGATTGTTGCTGAGCAATCTCGGCTGTTTTACTTACTGTTTCAGCTATATAATCAACTTTTTCTTTTAATTGTACAAGCAATTCACGGATTTCATCTACAGATTTTGCACTACTGTCCGCTAATTTTGTAATCTCTTTAGCAACTACACTAAAACCCCTGCCATGTTCTCCGGATCTAGCCGCTTCGATGCCTGCGTTTAAACCTAAAATTCTTGAACTGCTAGCAATTGAATTAATGAAGCCTAATATATTTTCGGTTTTTTTCACCTGCTCATTCATATCTTGTTGAGCTGTCATTAAGCTTTCCATAAATTGTGCTAAATCCTGTGCAGATGCCGATAGCTCCTCTGTTGAAGCTGAAATTTGTTCAGTCGTCGAGGCAAATTGTTGGGCCATATTACTTAACTTGTCTTGATGATCCAAACTTACACCGAACCCAAATGCCCCGATTATCTCACCATTTTCATCTTTTATCAATGAAGCCTTTGCTTTAAATGGTATACCATAAACCTCACGGGGAACTGTCACCATTTCTGTTTTTTTCGTCTTAAGAGAAAGAGAAATCGCATCCCCTTCCGGAATAGGCATTCCCACAATATCACCGAGATTTAATTCTTCTCCGGGAATATATAATAAATATTTCTCAGTATCTGTAACTGCAATCATTGATTCAACAGGGATTGCATCCTTTATAACAGCTGCCATATTTATTAAGTACTCAAGCTTATGATGAATTCCTTTTGTTTCCATCCCCATTCCCCCCAAGTAAATTGAATAGTTCAATAGCCAATTCCCTCTAAATATACCAATTTTTCCATAAATATTAAAGAAAAATTTGTACGAAAATTGAAAATTTTTGTCGTATTTAATAGTTGCTTCAACGCATTACTTCTTAGTTTCATAGTATCGTTTAGCACCATCATGTAACGGTATAGACAAATTAGGGGCTGGATCTAAAGGAGAAACTTGAAGCATTGCTTCGTGTGCAGACTGCAGCTTTTCAATGTTGTCATACAATGTCGAAATTAAATCAAATACATATACTTCCGGAAGATCCTTGCGCGCAAGTAATAGATTTTGGATTCCAATTGTTCGAACGGGCTCTTTATTTCCATAGGTATCCGCTGGAATATCTGTTTCGATAAAGTATGAGGACAACTCTTTCATATTCATTTCAGTGAAATAAATAGGTACAATTGTTAATTGTTCTTCTTTAGAGAGTTCTACTACTGGAGAATTTGGTAACCCTGACGTAACAAAAGCCGCGTCAATTTCACCTTGTTTCAGCTTTTCCATTGATTCGTGATAAGATAGCATATACGGTTCATAATCAGCATCACCTAGACCGTATCCTTTTAAAATCATTCTGGCATTTACCTCAACCCCACTATTCGGCGCTCCCACTCCAACTCTTTTCCCAACAAGATCATGAACTGAATGAATATTACTTCTTTGCAAGGTTACAATTTGCACATAATTTGTGTACAATCCCGCCATAACCCGCAAATCTTTATATTTTTTTGAGAAATTTCCTTGTCCTTCATAAGCAGCAAGTGCCACATCTGACATCACAAATGCTATTTCAGCTTTTCCATCGTTTAATAATAGAATATTATCAACTGAACCACCTGTTGTTTGCACAGAAGCATTCATATTTCTTTCAAGTGAATAGATTTCTGCTAACGCACTACCAATCATAAAGTATGGACCGTATTTCCCACCTGTTGCTATCGTTGCATGCTTATTATCATCTATGTTATTAAAATATTTGGGTTGATCGAATTGAGAACCACAACCCGTTATTAAAAATAGGATACATAATACGACAATAAATTGCTTTTTTATCATTTTCCAATTCATAGTAACGATGCCACACTATACTGTTTTAATTTTTCCCGTAATGTTCTTTCACTGATGCCCAAAATATCAGCGGTATTTTTACGGTGGTTCTCATTTTGTTTTAATGTATGAAGGATGATTTCCTTTTCAGCTTCTGCTAATGAAATTCCTGGCCTAATTACAATCATATCCGACCCTAACTCCATCGAACTACTGGTTAATTGTTTTACCTGACTCAAAGGGAGGTCTTCCAATTGTATGACATCATCATCAGATAAAGCTACAGCATATTCAATAATATTTGACAATTCACGGATATTCCCAGGATACTCATAGCTAAAAAGCCATTTTTTTGCTTGGTGACTTAATTCTAATGCTGATCGATTTAGCTTTTTGGAATAAAGACTAATAAAGTGTTCGACTAGCAGTGGTACATCCTCCATTCTACTTCTTAACGGCTGAAGCTGAATTGGGATAACATTTAATCTATAAAACAAGTCCTCTCGGAATTTTCCATTTTTGACTTCTTCGAATAAATCACGGTTAGTTGCAGCGATAATACGTACATCTACCTTTTTTACTTTTCCGGACCCAACCGGTGTAATTTCACCTTCCTGAATTACACGTAATAGCTTTACCTGCAAATTGAGTGACATTTCACCAATCTCATCAAGAAACAAAGTGCCTTTATCCGTTCTTTCAAAAATCCCTTCCTTAGCTGTAATCGCTCCTGTAAAAGACCCTTTTTCATGGCCAAACAATTCACTTTCTAATAAGCTTTCAGGAATTGCTGCACAGTTTAATACACTATATGGATAAGAGCTCCGTAAACCTTCATAATGCAAAGCCCGTGCCACAAGCTCTTTTCCTGTTCCGCTCTCACCAGTGATAAGTACATGTGAAGGAATGTTTTTTATCCGTTCAATTAAAGAAAATAATTGTTTCATCATAGGTGATTTCCCAATCATTCCAGCATAGCTATCCTTCGGGTGAATAATCGCCTCTAATTTTTCCACTTTTTCATTTAAACAATGGTAGTCCAGTCCTTTTCGAATTAAAATTTTCAATTCATCAATATTGATTGGCTTTGTTAAATAGTGGAATGCCCCTCGTTTTAATGCCTCTACAGAAGTCTCTATTGTCCCATAAGCTGTCATCACAATAATAATTGCATTAGGCTGAACGGAAAGAATCGGCTCAATAAGGGACAAGCCATCTACATCTTTAATTCTCATGTCTAATAAAACAACATCAGGTTGTATATCTTCAACCTTTTCTATACCAATCCTTGGTTCGGTAATGGCTGTAACCTGATACTCGTCCTCAAGTGCAAACATTAATGATGTACAAATCGCCTGCTCATCATCAATTACTACTATTTTTCTCATCGAACATCCTCCTTTCTAAATTTTATCGTAAATGTACTTCCTACACCCTTTTCAGAATGAACCTCAATGTCACCGTGGTGGTCAAGAACAATATTATAGCTTGTATATAACCCTAAACCCACTCCACTTCCCTTTGTGGTGAAAAAGGGCTGAAATAAATTCTTTTGGTCTTCCTCGGAAATCCCTTCTCCAGTATCGGTGACTTTTATGTAGAAATACTCTTCATCTATTTTTGTCGCAATCGTAATTACCTTTTCCTCAGTATGTTGAACTGCTTCGATCGCATTCATTAACAGGTTTATAAACACTTGTTTAATCCGCTGTCTATCCCCATGCCACTCTATACCTTCATCTACTAATAACTTGAAGGCAATATTCTTAGATTTAACATTAATTTTAAAGGAGTAAAGGAGCGATTCTAAAAACTCTTTGAGTGGAATCCATTCTGTTACAGGTTCTTTACGCCTTGTATAATCCAATAAATCTTCTACCAAGTGATTTAACCTGTTAATTTCAGTTGGAACATGCTTAATAAGCTCTTCGCGAAAACGAGAATCATGTACCTTAGTTGGTAATAACTCAATAAAAAGCTTCATTGACGTTAATGGATTCCTTAATTCATGCGCTATTCCTGCTGTGAGTTGTCCAAGAGCCTTTAGTTTTTCTTGAACCATTAATTTTTGCTGCAATAATTTTTGCTCCGTTATATCAACTAATGTAACAATCCACCCAACTGAACGGGAGTCCTCATTTTTCAAAGGAACAACCTCGTAATGTATCATTCTTTCAGTACTATTATTTGCTTCGAGCTTACTTTCTCCCACAAATTTCTTTTGTAAAGGATCCCCTTGAACCCTTCTCCAAATTTCACATAGAAGCGTGACATCTTCCATATTTCGATTAATAAAGTCGCCCTGTAATAGATTACACGCTTCTTCATTCATTAATCTTATTTTCCCAGTTTTATGGAAGGAAATGATACCAGTATCAACTGAATTTAACACTTGCTCCTGAAATAAAAAGCTTCGAGTTAATGCTGTCGTCTTCTTGGCAACTTCTTTTTTCAAGCGTTGATTCAGTAAAAAAACGATAAAGATAACTAGTAAGGCAATATTGACAGTAATCGCCAAAAATATTGCTAGCTTCTTCAACCACGAATCATCAGCTTTATAGCGTTGAAACCACTTATTATGTATTTGTTGAAATGTTTTATCTGCTTTTAATTTTGCTAACTCTAAATTTATAAGAGAAGTTAGTCCTATTTGTCCTTTAGAAACCGCAAAGGAAAGTTCATACGATTGAATTGCCGCAACTCTTTCCTCGATATTATCCATTTGATCCTGTTCCCCCAAAAGAAATTCCGTCGTCCAAGGATTACCAATGTAAGCATCACTTCTTCCGCTAAGAAACATTTGTAACGCATTAGGCTGACTTCCTGCTACGTTTACTTTTACATCCCTTATATGGTCAAGTGTATCCATAGACGAACTAACACTTAACGCAACGACTGATTTATTTAGATCAGTTAAGCTGTAAATTGAATTATCATTTTCAAATACAAATAAGGAATCTGATAATGTAAAAACAGACTCCGTAAAATCCACTATTTCCGCTAGAGTCGAGTTGTATTTAACTCCTAAAATAACATCAATTTCTCCTCTTTCCAGCTTATTAATGAGTTCTCTTTCTTTAACAGGCTCATATATGATTTCGATTCCATGATTGGCTGCAATTTCATTCATTAAATCAATTGTGAAACCAACTGGTTGACGTGTTTGATCTTGATACGAAAAAGGCGGTAACTCACTATTATAACCAACGACAAGCTTTTCAGGCACCTCATAATCTGCGTATACAGAAATAGAAAGGAAGCAACAAAATAAGATGATAAACGTTATAATCACTCTCATAATGGGCCTCCCTCCAATATAGTAATCTAGTATTTCATTAAGAGAATGAGTTAATAATATTTAGAGCAAACAATGATTAGTCATCAATATAAACCGAATACAAACAGAGGGTTAGTATTATATAACACTACCCTCTAGCCATATTGTATCATGCTTTTTCTTTTTATATAGCAATCGTTTTCTTATTTTTCCTAGAAAAAATTAATTGTTGTCCCATTAGGACAGAAACGATAATAAGTCCAAGAATATCCGTTACACCTTCTGGAATAATCAGCATAAGCGCTCCCGCTCCGAGTATTAACCTAGTAATAAAATTATATCTATCTAAGAAATAACCCTCGACTGCCGCTCCTAAAGCAATCACTCCGATAATAGAGGAAAGCACTACTATAATAATACTTGTCACTGCAGGTAATGGAAATTCGGTTGCAGTTGTTGACACTCCTGTAGTGTCAATCATTAGCATCGTAGGATTATACACAAATAAGTATGGAATAATAAATCCTGCTAACGCTAGCTTCAGAGATTGGAAGCCCGTTTTCATCGGATCACCACCAGATATACCGGCACCAGCAAATGAAGCGAGTGCAACTGGTGGAGTAATATTAGCAAAAATCCCAAAATAGAAAACAAACATATGAGCAACGAGAATTGGAATATCAAAGCTTGCTAATGCAGGTGCTGCCATTGTCGCTGTAATAATATAGCAAGGTATTGAAGGAAGCCCCATACCTAAGATCATCGACGCAATCATTGTAAAGAATAGCGTTAATAGCAATGATCCTTGGCCAATACTCATAATAGAAGATGTCATGACAGTTCCAAAACTAGTTAAGCTAACAACTCCAATAATAATTCCGACAACAGCACAGGCTGCCATAACAGATAGCGATTGTTTTGCCCCATCTTCTAAGGCACGTAATATATCCTTGATAGACATTCTTGTCTCTTTCTTTAACATGCTCACAACAATAGTTAATAAAATTGTGTAAAAAGCCGCATAGCCTACTGGTGTTGAGATTGATAAAAAGTAAACTAATCCAAAAATCGGTAACAGTAAGTGTCCGCGAGCCTTCAGTACCTCTTTAATTCTTGGAAGATCTGCTTTTGGTACTCCACGTAAGTTATCTTTTCCAGCTCGAAAATGTACTTGTGCAATAACACCTAAATAATAAAGGAGTGCAGGTAAAAGCGCTGCAAGAGCAATTGTCCCATAGCTTACACCAGTAGTTTCCGCCATAATAAAAGCACTTGCTCCCATAATTGGCGGAAGAATTTGACCACCAACTGAAGCACTTGCTTCTACTGCACCAGCAAAGTTTTTACTATAGCCTACTTTTTTCATGAGCGGAATTGTGAAGGCTCCTGTCCCTACAACATTGGCAACAGCCGCGCCATTAATACTTCCCATAAAGCCACTTGAAATAACCGCAACTTTTGCGGGTCCGCCTTGTTTGCTACCTGCAAGCGCTAATGCTAAATCGTTAAATAGCTGTCCCATCCCTGACTTTGATAGGAATGCTCCAAATAATATAAATAAGAAAATAAATGTAACCGATGCTCCAATTGCTGAAGAATATAAACCTTCCGTCTTTAAATATAGTTGTCCAAATATATCACCAAGATCATATGGACGTGTTAAGAGGCGATCTGGCATAAATGGTAGGTGACTAAAAAACGGATATGCTAAAAAAATCAATGCAAGAACTGGCAAAATTAAACCTGTAATTCTTCTTGATGACTCTAAAACAAGAATTACCGTAATGATGGCAAAAATAATATCCAGGTTGTTAGGTATCCCACCCCTAGTTGTCACAATATCTTGATATTCGATTAGTAAATATCCAGTTGAAGCAATTGTTAGGAGAAATAACACCCAATCCATAACATGAATGTTTGTACGTGAACTTTTTTTACTTATAGGATAAATTAAAAATATTAAAGCAATACCCCATCCTACATGAATGGCCCGTTGTTTGAGCTCTGGCATCGGGTAATATGTATTATATAAATGAAAAAGTGAATAAAAAATTGCCAGCCCTGCAATAAATAGAGTAATTTTATTGTTTGTTAGATTCCGAACGACAGATTCTCGATCATACTTTTCAAGAATATCCTTTTGATTTTCATTTTGTGAAGGGTTCTCACTAAATTCTATTTGAGGCTCATCTATCTTTGTCATTGTGAACACTCCCAACTATATTTTTTGATTCATCCACGCCATACAAAGTGGACGTTTTACTTGTTTTATGGTGATCTCTTCATAATTTCCCGCAAACTTATAAAGAGGAATTTTTCTATTTTTTATAAAAAGTGTAGACTTTACATTTTCAGATACAATTAAATTAATTCCTTCCATTCGTCGTCCAATTTCATACGTAATAAAGCCTTTTTCATTCTTTTTAATTTTCCCTTGAGAAGGCACACCTGCACCAAATGTTTTGAACTTTGTGTACGTTAACACTAAGTCTTTTCCTTGCCTTTCATAAAACTCCTGCCATGCTTCTTTTTCAACGGAGTGAATCCAATAAATGCTAAATTCTTTGTCTGTAAAATAAAACGCATTGTCTAAGCTGCTAACTTTCGTAACTGATACTGGAAAAAATAAAATAAGGATAAAAAGGAGACCAAAGACAAACGATCTCCTCTTCAACTTTTTATTGCTCATCGTAGTATTTCTTTGCTCCTGGATGCATCGGGGCTACCAAACCTTGTTGTGCTTTTTCAAGTGAAATGTCTTTTGCTGCTTGGTGAGCATTTCCAAGTGCATCTAAGTTTTCAAAAAATGTTTTTGTCAATTCATACACATCAGATTCGCTTAAGTCCGAACGAACAACTAACGCATTCATAATTGCTGCAGTCGGAACATCTTCTTCATTTCCATATGTTCCAGCTGGAATCACCATCGGAATAAAATAAGATTGGTCTGCTGCTATTTTTTTAACGTTCTCTTCTTCGATTGTTACTAGTTGAAGATCAAATCCTTGTTCAAGCTCCATCAATGAAGAGTTCGGAATACCACTTGTTAAGAATGCTGCATCTAACTTTCCTGATTTTAATGCATCTGCAGCCTCAGCATAACCTAAGTAATCCACTTTTATATCGTCATATGTAATACCATGACCGTTAAGTAAGTTGCGAGCGTTTACTTCCACACCTGAGTTTTGCGCTCCAACAGCAATTCGTTTACCTTTTAAATCTGCAAGAGTTTTAATTCCTGATTTTTTTGATGTAACAACTTGCACATAGTTTGGATATAATGCTGCAATTTGTTGAACATTTTCCACTTTTTCCGAGAAATTACCAATCCCATTTACTGCTTCACTTAGTACATCACTCATGACAAAAGCCATTTCTACTTTTCCCTGTGCCATTAAGTTAATATTTTCTACAGAGGCTCCAGTTGTTTGTGTTTTTGAGTTAACACCATATGTTTGTGCATACGTTTCTGCAAGTGCAGTGGCTATAATGTTATAAGGCCCCGAAGCACCACCTGTAGCTATCGTTGCAAACTTTGTCTCTAAGCCTGTTTTTTGAACTTCCTCAGAGCTGTTGTTTGTCTCAGCTGGTTCTGATGTTGTTTCTCCTGAAGAACAGCCTGCAAGAAGTCCGCCTGCTAGCATCAATGCAGTTGCCCCAGAAATAAATGTTTTTTTCATGTTTTGTTTCCCCCTTTTATTTTGTAAGCGTTTCACTTTTAATAATGCAAGTTCCGTGCCAACCATAAAACCCTTGTAATTATTTATTTATTTTGAATATAGGAAATAGTAAAGCGGAGAAATTTTCCGGTTCGCACAGGAAGTTTCTTCCGCTTTTCAAAAATTTTAATCATATATCCACTCTTTTAAAAAAATCGAAACCTTTTTCACGACTTTTTCGTCTATTCTATACAATAGTATTTATTTCAATAATATTTTGTCAGAAGAGTTTTCATTATATTTGTGGTAAGTTATTTTTGCAGATGAAGAAATTGAGGTGAGAGTTATTGTGATTTCTATCTTACTACTACTTGTCGGCTTTGTTTTGCCTTTAATATTGATTGCGTTCGGAGCAAGACATGTTCTAAACGCTGAACAGGAGGAGAGAGAGGATATGATTAAACAAGTTTATCAATATGCCGTTGCCTTTATTACATTAATAATGGTTATCGGCGGCGGAGTATTTGCTTTTATGTCATTGGCTGATTATGTATCACCAAACACTTATATCGAAACATTTGAAGAGTACAAAGAGATGCGGACCAATTATCCTACTAAATTTGAAAATGAAGAGAAACAACCAGTTCAACTTAGTGAAGAAGACTTACGAAAGCAATATGATGCTAAAGTACACCAACAGATTGAAAATAGTAAGCAACGTGCATTAAACAGTTTTATTAAAAGCATAGGCTGGATTATTATCCCATTTCCTGTTTATATTTTCTTTCAACGCCGTATTAATCGAGATCGAAAAGCGAAACAATAACACTACTCTAAATGTTAAACATAAAACCTGATTAAATACTTAAAAAAAGCGGGCATTTTCGCTCGCTTATTTTCACTCTAATATACCTAATAATATATACTCCCTTATCATAATTCCACCAGTCATTGGAAGATCATGAGACACTTGGAACTTCTCTACTGCATTCTCGGTTTCTTTATCATAGATCCCATTAACCGGACCATTATAAAAGCCCATTAGCTTTAATCTTTGTTGAACAATTTGTACCAAATTGCCTTTTGAGCCTAGTGACAAATTTTTTAGTTCCCCTTTCCCTATACCGGTAATTGGCCCATCTATTTGCACAGTGATACCTTCACTTACGCTTTCATATAATTCCTCGACATCTTTGTTCCGCATTCTAATGCAACCACTACTTACATTTTTACCAATCAACCATGGTTTATTAGTACCATGTATTCCATAAGTACCCCAAGGGACATTTAATCCAATCCAGCGAGTGCCAAATCCACCACCCCAGGATTTTGACTTCTCTGTGACCGTAAATATCCCGATTGGTGTTGGCATCTCCTCTGATCCTGGTGAAATTATATATTTCTTTACTACTTTTTCACCCTCAAACAAATAAAGTTCTTTAGTCCATAAATCAATTTTAATATACATTTTTTTATGGGATTGTTCACTATGGACCTCGCTAAAGGGGAAAATCAATAATAGAACGAACATTATGATATACAAAAATTTTGATCCTTGTAATTGAATTTTCATATCATATAAGTCCTTAATAAATATTTTGTTCCTATTATTTCTTATTTTTTTCAAAAACATAGTATAAACTCATGGTAAATATTAGAACTAATTCATTTTATAAATTTGTCAATGATAAAAAAAAGCGAACACCTATTTCATAGGCGTTCATCGTTCCAAAAGTTTATCATGATATGATGTTCTCTGTCATAAGCTTCTAAAAAATAGCCTTCAGATTTTAAAAATTTTATAATTTCAGGCAGCGATTGTACAGTATTTAAACTGTTGTGAAAAAGAATAACTGGAGTTATATTCTTCTGCTCGAGACCTATAACTTGTTTCTTAACAGTTGAAATTAACATCTCTTGTGAATAACGCCAGTCATTACTATCAACATTCCAATCCCATACTTGTATATTATTATTCGCTAAAATATCTCTAAACTCTTTCGTCAAGTAAGGCTTACTTCCATAAGGAACACGGACTAATCTACTGTCAAAACTAGTAATTGTTAATAATGTTTCTCTCGTTTTATTCATTTCATCAAGTAGCGTTTTCGGGCTTTGATATACTGTTGCTTTATCATGAGTAACACTGTGGGAACCAATCATATGGCCTTCTGCTATCATTCTCTGCACGTCATCTTTAAAGTCTTTTATTTGCGGCTCAATCATAAAAAATGTAGCTTTCACGTCATGTTCCTGTAAAATATCAAGAATTGGCTTTGTATGTTTATTAGGTCCATCATCAAAAGTTAAATACGCAATTTTGTTTATCTTTTTATGCCTTCGTTCTGCTTTCCATCGTTCTGTTTCCACTTCAATTTCCTCTTTGTACTTGACGTAAAGCTGTTCGTCAGTATAGTTTAATAAATCGTTCTTTTCTATTAATCTAGCAATCGGGCCAGCTTCAAAAAAAGTAATCTCTAATTGAAAATACTCCGCTATAAATTGCAACGGTACCATAATCCGGTCATTTTCAGTTTTAATTAAAAACGGTAATTTCTCGGCTGCTTCCATTTTGTTTTTAGCTTCAGTTACATACTTATTTTCAGAGATATAGATTTTGAAAAATCGACTATCCTTTTTTATAATTACTGAATTTTCATTAGAATTGTAAAAGACGTTTGCTTTCAATATAGTTGCTAGTGATCTTAATGGAACGTAAGTAACGCCATCAGCAACGAATGGTCTAGCATCGACAAATTCAACCAATTCATCGTTTACAGCAATAAAAACGATTTGATCAGTTGTAGAAGCTTTTACATTTATCGTAAATGAAAAAAGCAGAAAAATACTCAATGTAAAAAATGTTATCAGTCTGGGAATTTTTGTAAACATGAAATCCTTCTCTCTAGTCGCATAAGTCTCTTTTATTATGAAATAGTAATATATTACTATTTTAATTTAAATTACAATAGTTTAATAGTACAAAGTGGTAGTCCTTTCTAAAATAAAAAAGGGAATCCCAGTTGTGAGATTACCTTCCCATTTGCTTTTGCCTCTTAAATAGTTGTCTTAAACCATCCATACGAAGCTCAAGTATTGGCTGCGCTAATACATAGACAGGTTGACTTGAAAGTACGAGTGTAACAACTATCGAAAATATCAATAAAAGATAATGAGCGTTTGTTTCTTTAATATAAGTGACAAGCCCGCTATCACGGAAATACATAATAATAAAACCATGTAAAAGGTATACATATAGTGTACGAGCTCCCCATTTCGTGAAAAAGAGCTCTCTTTTTGGAACAAACGTGAAAAAGCTAAGCATCATGATTAAACTCAAACCGTAATATAGGAATCGTATTATGCCACCTTCCCATCCTGCATCAAGAGTCCCATATGATTTTGAACCATACATCCATTCCTTTGGCATATCAATAAGTACGAAATGAATGCATACTAGTATTGCTACAATCGCTATTGCGGAAATCCATTTCCCTTTTTTAGATACAAGCCTTTGAAAATGCTCTTTCTTCATATAATAGCCAAGTAAAAAGACTGGAAAAAGGACAAATGTTCTAGATAAACTTAGATAATTGCCAATATCGTCAAAGTAACCTACAATTAGTCCAACAAGAATCGCAATAAGCATACTCCATGTTACGCTTTTTATATTTTTTGTAAATAACAATAAGAGTACATTCCAACAAAACATACTTAACAAAAACCATAGTGACCAGTGAGGCTGGAAAATTTGGATTATAAGCTCCTCTTTGTCGTAAAGGAAAAAATAATAAAATGAATAGATGATTTGAAATAACAAATACGGAATTAGCAACTTTTTTGCAACCTTTTTGATATAACCCTCTCTATGAATCCCTTTTGCAAAATACCCAGATAACAAAATAAATGCTGGCATATGGAATAAATAAATCAAAATATAAAACTCTGCAAATGCCTTATTTCCTATAAATGATGTAATAAAATGGCCTACTACAACAAGAAAAATAAGCAAAAACTTCGCGTTATCAAAATAAAACTCCCTCTTCTTCATCGAAGAAAACCTCCACAAAAAACTGCAACAATACTATTTAGTATAGTCAGTTGTTGAAAAATAGCAATTATAAAAGTCGCAACCGATAAGCATTCATTGCTGTCTCTCCAAGTTGATCAAGAAGATTATAATTAGCAACTGCTCCTATAGCGGCTCCAATACCTGGAATCATTTGAAACATTTTCACGAGATCAATATAATCACGATATTCTTGTTGAAACTGATGCCAATCCATATCAGTAAGCTGGTTCTTGTATTCATCCCAGCCTTCTACCATATAAAATGTTTCCCTTCGTTTTTCATCACTAGAAAAGGCAAGCTGAAATACATGAAGTATAAAAAGTCGTTCTTCGTATTCATTCGTATCAAATCCGTAAACAGCAGCCGCTTCAAATAAAAACTTCATTTTTATTGATAATAGAAGCGGAAAATCAGCCAATCCAAGCAAGAAGCCACCTGCACCAGTTCCGGCCCCTTCTATCATTGCCGTTTTCCGATAGGCAGCCAGCTTTTCCTTCATTAATTTATCCCGTTCAAATAGGCTCATTCCGGCAGCTTGTCGTTTATTTGTTGTAATATTAGAGCCAACTAATGTCGCCTTAATCATTCCTTTAATACTTTCTGTCATGATTTTCTGCGCTTTTTCTGGTATAAGTGCGTTTACTTTTGTTTGTGCTCTCTTTGACACTTTATTAATTAGACCAGGGCGTTTAGTCATTTTTAACTTCCAAGTTTGAAGCTCTTTCTGAACTTGTGAATTATATTCATTCATGCATTATCATCCTTAATTATTCTTATTCATATAGTATACTCTTTCTGAAAGAAATAAGATTCATTTAAATCACCGACTCTTCTCTATGAAAAACCTTAAAATTAAAAATAAAAAAGGCTGATCCAAAAATTTAGATCAACCTCTTTGACTATATCTATATAATTAACTATACTGCGGACGAACTTTAGAACGGTTATTTACGTACTGGTCTGCACTCATAGCAGCAATCGCTCCATCTGCAGCAGATAGAATAGCTTGCTTAATCGGTGTTCGACGTGCATCTCCACCAGCAAAAACTCCTTCAACATTTGTGCGCATATTTTCATCTACGTTAATATAACCGTCTTCATCACGATCAACCGCAGTTCCCAAGAAGTCTGTACCAGGCTTTATCCCACCTAAATATATAAAAACACCGTCAACTGCCCATGTTTGTTCTTTTTTCTGATCATCAAGGACAATAATGTTTTCAACTGCATCTGTACCAGTAATTTCCTTTAAGCGATATTTTTTATAGATTTTCACATTAGCCTTTTGTTCAAGTTCGTCTAAGCTAACTTCACCTTTAAGACTATTTGTTGGAATAAGGACTTTTACTTCGCTACAAAACTTGGAAAGAGTTTCAGCTTCATGGACGGCTTCTTCATTATCTCCTACAACTGCTACAATACGATCTTGATAAAAAGCAGCATCACATGTTGAACAATAGCTTACACCACGTCCAGTAAACTCTTCTTCACCCGAAATCTTACCTGATGGCGCCTTCGCACCAACACCAATAAAAACACTTTTGGCTTTAATCGTGCCCTCTGCAACTTGAATTTTTTTCACTTCTTCGTCCGAAAAGTCAACTGAAAGGACAGTGGAACGAACGAAGCGAGCTCCAAAATCTCGAGCTTGCTCTTGCATTCTTGTAAGAAGCTCTAAACCAGTAAGTTCTTCCTTCACACCAGGATAATTGGCAATTTTATGAGTAACGGCAAGTGTTCCCGCTTTTGGTGCTTTATCAATGACAAGTGTTTTAAGCTTCCCACGAGCACCATAAACTGCTGCTGACGCACCTGCAGGGCCTGCACCAATCGCAACAAAGTCGAACACTTCATCTAAAATATTGTTCGTTACAGCTTGGAAAAGCTCCCTTTCATTCGAGTGATGATTCACCTCTAATTGATTCTCATTCGCAATGATTGCTGGGGTTGCATCTTCATCAAGCCCTAGTAATTTTTTTAATTTCTTTTCTTGGAACCCTAATGCTAGCTTACCATTAATAAAGGTTGCCGGTGTCCCAAAAATTTTTTTCGCCTGTAACTGATCAAAGTATTCCTTATTAATAGAAACATTCCGCTCTTCATAAGGAAAGCCCCAATCTTTTAAGAATGTCTTTACCTTTTCACAATACGGACAGCCTGTACTACTATATAAAACAATCTCAATGTTTCCCATATATGTAATCCCTCCAACGACTCTTATTTATAATTATTATAATTTAATATTTTATATAAGTAAATAGAAATCTAAACAAAATTTCAACAAAAAAAAACGGACAGCCATTAACTGTCCAAAATTGTTAGATTTTTACGCTCTTACTTGACTTTGAAATTTGTTTTTATGCGAACCATTACAAAATGGTTTATTACTTGAAAGACCACAACGACAAAGATAGACTTGTTCTTTAGTCTCCATTCGTTTACCTTCACCGTCTACGATCGATACTCCACTAGCAAGCAAAGGACCATTATCCAAAATTTTGATGTCAGCCAAACTTATTCACCTCCCTATCATCTTCTATTATATTGAGAAAATTCAAGTAATAGTACCTTACACAATCGTTTTGAGTCAGCCTCTACTTGTACGTCTAATTATTTAAGAAACGGCTTAGAAATGCTTTAAGCCTCTCACTTTTTGGATTTCCAAAAATCTCTTCAGGTCTACCTTGTTCTTCTATTTGGCCATTATGCAAAAATACAACTCGATCCGCGATATCACGTGCAAAATCCATTTCATGAGTAACTAAGATCATAGCCATGTCCGTTTCTGTTGCCAAATCTCTAATAACTTCGAGCACTTCACCAACTAATTCAGGATCCAATGCTGACGTCACTTCATCAAATAGCATAACCTTTGGGTGCATGACAACAGCCCTCGCAATAGCTACCCGCTGCTTTTGTCCACCTGAAAGCTGTTCTGGGTATGCATCTAATTTATCACCGAGGCCTACCTTCGTTAACATATCAACTGCCCTTGCATGAGCTTCTTCCTTTGAAAGTCCTAATACATGAATGGGAGCTTCTGTTACGTTTCGTAAGATTGTCATATGTGGAAACAAATTAAAGTGCTGGAACACCATCCCAATATCACTTCGCATTTTACGTAAATGCTTTTCATCTGCCGGGATGAGCTTGCCATCTTTCGATTTTTTATGCCATAATGGTCCGTTCCCCATTTTTATTAAGCCTGATGTCGGTTTTTCTAGCGTCATCAACATCCTAATAATCGTCGTTTTTCCTGAACCACTAGGACCAATTAAGGCAACCTTTTCTCCAGGCTTAATGTCTAAATTTACACCTTTTAAAACCTCTGTATCTCCAAATTTTTTCGTTATATTTTCATATCGAACTAAAGGTTCAGTCACATCGCTTAATGTGTCTTCCGTATTTCGCTCCTTTTCAATCGCACTCATACATTATCACCCTTTCAATTCTTTCGTGCACCAAAAGCTAGTTTTGATTTTTTTTCGAGTTTACTTATCAATAACGCAGATGGATAACTTAATACTAGGAATAAGAAACCAACTATTGTAATTGGCTCGAGATATTTGAAATGGTCAGCCCCTATTAACTGTGCTTCTTGTAAAAATTCACCTACTCCAATAGCCATTAATAATGGTGTTTCTTTAAATAGTACGAGCAAATAGTTTCCAATCATTGGAATAACGGGTGGAATAGCTTGAGGAAGAATAATCCTAAACCATGTTTGGGTTTTTGTAAAATTCATGGCTTTAGCAGCCTCCCATTGTCCTTTCGGCACCGCATCGATTCCCGAACGGTATACTTCAGAAAGATAAGTGCTGTAATGGATTCCTAAAGTGAGTATTCCGGCTGTATATTTATCGAAGGAAATTCCAATAGAAGGTAAAGCAAAAAATACAAAAAACAGTTGCACTAACGGAGGTGTACTTCTTACAAATTCAATAAAACCATAAGTCATCATAGACAAAGGTTTAAAGCTCGATCTTCTTGCAAATGTGAGAACAAGTCCAAACACTAACGAGACAATGTAAGCACCAAGAGTGATAGCAATTACAAGCCAAATCGCACTAGCAATCTCGGGAAATACTTCGAAGGCAAAATTCCAATCCCATGTCATGCTTTAGCCACTCCTTTCGATGCATTTTTTTCTAATTTCCTTACCGCGAGGATTAGTGGAAGCGCAATAATAAAATAAATAATTAACAGAACAATAAATACTGGAAAAGTATAGCTAATATTTGTATTTTGAATAATCAAACCTTTATAGGTTAAATCTGTTAACGTAATGAGTGAAACAAGCGATGTGCCCTTTAATAATTCAATCGAAATATTTCCAAACCCTGGGAGCATGATTCGTAGCGCCTGCGGAAGAATTACAAGTCTCATTCTCTGAAAACGTGTCATGTTTAAAGCTATTGACGCTTCGGTTTGTCCATATGGAATTGCCAGTATCGCACCTCGTACAACCTCAGAAGCATAAGCACCATAGTTTAGCCCCAACGCTACAACTCCTGCAAGAAAAGGTGAAAGCTTTAACCCAAAAGCAGGAAGAGCGAAAAAAATCCAAAAAAGTTGGACTAATAATGATGTCCCTCTAAAAAGCTCGACATAGACAGTCGTTATTCGTCTAATGATAGAGAATCTAGAAACACGTCCTAACCCGGCAATAAACGCAACGAAAAATGCTAGACAAGAAGCAGCCAATAATATTTCTATCGTTACAACAGCCCCCGGAATTATTTTCGGAATAATATCTAAATACGCGCTCATATATATCATCACTTCCTATTTCATTTTCCCTACATTCAAAAAACAGGCACCCAACAATCGAGCGCCTGTATTTGTATCTCTTAATCTACTTTTTGCAAAGTTGCTCTGTTGTCATATCTCCAGGTAAATCAGCTTCAGTAAAGCCAAATTCACTTATGATGTTTAATAGTTCTCCAGAATCCTTCAACTTTTGTAATGCTTCATTATATGCAGCCTTTAAATCATCATCGCCAATTCTAAAAGCAGCAGCTCCATATCCACGAATAGATTCGCCATCTACTGTCGGTTGGATGAAATCGTCTACACGATCAATATTTTTTGCATTCGCTGTTGCAAGTGCTGCCTCCAATGTAGGCCCAGTCATTGTAATTGCATCTACACGTCCAGATTCAAGTGCGGCAATATTAGACGGGATATCTTGGACAATCTCAAATTGACTTTCGTCAATACCTACAGCCTTTAAATAATCAATCTCAATTGCACCATTCATAATCGAAACTTTTACATCTGGATTGTTAACGATATCCTCATAACTATGTAAATCTAATGGATTTCCTTTTTGAACTGCTAAAGCTTCACCAATACTATACTCTGGTTCACCAAAATCTACTTGTTCACAGCGATCTGGTGTGATGTACATTCCCGCTGTAATGACATCAAATGTTTCCGATTGTAAACCAGGAATAAGTGAGCCAAACTTTGTCAGCTTCCCTTCCATTTCTTCAATTCCCAGCTCCTTAAATACTGCACGGGCAACTTCAACAGATTGACCTGTTAAATTACCATTTTCATCTTCATATGCATATGGAACTTCTCCTGAAAAACCAACAACAATTTTCCCTTCCTCTTTAGCTCGTTCCAGTGTAGACATATCTCCTTCAGATCCTGATGGTGTTGTTGTTGAACAAGCTACAGCACTCAGCATCAAAAGACATATGACTAGTCCTGTAATAAGCTTCCTCATAATCAATCCCCCTTCTTTTTTTAAAATACATACAATTTTTTGCTGCCACTTTTTAAGTCTACGGGAACATAAAAGTTGGGGCAAACCTCATATTCTAGGATAAATTTACATAATAAAGGTTCACGTGGCATGAGCACCTAATATTCTGAAATAACATAAAATTCTTTCCAGATGCTCCCATATCCTACCAAGTATCATATTAAGAAAGGTTTATTAGTGGGTGCGAAAAATTTTAGATATGTGTTACTTATAGCGACTTGCAAAATTATTGAGCGATTCACTTTTCTTAAAAAATGATCTGTGGATAAAAAAGAGTCATTTTTCTCATACTACTTATAGCCATTTCTTGGGGGTGAATAACTTGGGTGACTGGAATAAGCAAGCTAGTCAAAACAATAATATACAGCCAGATTTAAACTTTAATAAAGAAGAACTTGCCGAAAAAAAAGTTCAATTAAATGTACAAGAACAAATCGGGATTGAAGCAATTGGACAACAGGAAAAGGATGTAACACCTCAAGCAGGACAGTAAATGATTATATTTGAAAGAGCCTTATACAGAGAAAGGGACTTACAATGAAAAGAATTTCTAACGTTTTTTGGATATCAATATCGATAGTTATCGCAGCAGTAATATTTGGTGCAATCACACCTAATCTTTTTGAACAAGTAACTGAAAGTTTCCAAAATTTCCTTACTACAGCCTTCGGTTGGTACTATTTAATTTTAGTAACTCTTATAGTTATTTTCTGTATTTTCCTCATTTTTAGCCCTGTCGGTGCTATTAGACTAGGGAAGCCTGATGAAAAGCCCGATTTCTCAAAGGGAACATGGTTTGCGATGTTATTTAGTGCTGGTATGGGAATTGGACTTGTTTTCTGGGGATCAGCAGAACCGCTATCACACTTTATAGAGCCCCCACTTGCTGAAGGTGGGACAAATGCTGCCCATAAAGAAGCAATGAGATATACATTTTTTCACTGGGGAATTCATGCTTGGGGTATTTATGCAATTGTTGCTCTCGCATTAGCCTACTTTCAATTTCGAAAAGATGAACCAGGATTAATTTCTGCAACATTAAAACCTGTACTAGGAAAAAGCATGAATGGACCTTTAGGTACAGTAGTTGATGTTTTAGCTGTATTCGCTACAGTCATTGGTGTTGCCACAACTTTAGGATTTGGGGCAGCACAAATTAATGGTGGACTATCGTATTTATTAGGAATACCTAATAATTTTACTGTTCAACTTATCATTATTATCGTAGTTACTATACTATTTATGATTTCAGCATGGTCTGGACTAGGGAAAGGAATCAAATATTTAAGCAATACAAACATGATTTTGGCGATTGCGTTATTACTATTAATGTTCATTGCAGGACCGACTATATTAATCTTAAACATGTTTACAGACTCACTCGGAGGCTACATTCAAAATATCATTCAAATGAGTTTTCGAATTGCCCCCCTTAATGAGGAACATCGCTCCTGGATTAATGCTTGGACAATTTTTTATTGGGCCTGGTGGATTTCATGGTCCCCGTTTGTAGGAATTTTTATTGCACGTGTGTCTCGCGGAAGAACGATACGAGAATTTATTATTGGAGTTTTATTACTTCCGGCTATTGTTAGTTTTTTTTGGTTTGCTGTTTTTGGAACATCAGCTATTCAAGTACAGAAGATCGAAAGCATCGATTTAACACAATTTGCAACAGAAGAAGTGTTATTTGCAGTTTTTAACGAATTTCCTTGGTCTACAGTTCTTTCAATCGTTGCGATTACACTTGTATGTACATTTTTTATTACTTCAGCTGATTCAGCAACCTTTGTACTTGGTATGCAAACTACATACGGGTCACTGATACCACCCAGCAGAGTAAAATTAACGTGGGGAATTGCCCAATCAACTGTTGCCTTAATCCTTTTATATAGTGGTGGCTTACAAGCACTTCAAAATGCGTTAATTGCAGCAGCGTTTCCATTTTCTTTTATTATGGTACTTATGATCATTTCTCTATATCGGTCTCTAACTAAAGAGAAAAAAGAACTCGGCTTATACTTTAAACCAAAACCGCGCAAAGATCATAGATAAAATCTTTAAAGTCCTCATATCGAGAATATACGTTTAATATAGGAAAAATCCGAGTGCGTTTGCTCGGTTTTTTTTGTCTTTTCTAATAAATAATTATCCAACTCCATTTCATAAAGGACGACTCTAGTAATATTTATGATAGCGGTTTCATATATTTTTTATGAATATATGAAAAAGGAGGAATGTCCATTGAATGGAGTCTTGCTAGCCATTATCGGTATGGTAGTTTTTGCATTAGGTTATAAGTTTTATGCGAAGTTCATTGCTGAAAAGATTTTTCGCCTTGATCGAAATTTTGTAACACCTTCTCATCAGTTTGAGGACGGCGTTGACTTTGTTCCCACAAATAAACATGTACTCTGGGGGCATCACTTTACTTCTGTAGCTGGGGCTGCGCCAATTGTTGGTCCTGCAATCGCTGTTTACTGGGGCTGGTTGCCGGCATTTTTATGGGTTGTATTAGGGACTGTATTTGCAGCTGGGGTCCACGACTTCGGTACACTTGTTTTATCTGTTCGTCATAAAGGTCAATCCGTTGGAACATTAGCAAACAAATTAATCGGTCAAAATGCTAAGCTATTATTCTTATTTATCATTTTGATTCTCGTATTGATGGTAAATGCGGTATTTGCCTGGGTTATTTCAAATTTATTTATTAAATTCCCAGCAAGTGTTATTCCAGTATTTATTGAAATTCCTCTCGCTATTTGGATTGGTATTGCAGTCTATAAGAAGAAAGGAAGTATGCTCGTTCCGTCCATTATTGCTTTAGCAATTATGTATGGGTCCGCAATTCTAACTAGTAAAATCCCTGCCCTACAAATCGATTTAGTTAAATATTTTGGTGGTGCAGAAAATACAGTAGCATTTGGCTTAAACGGAGTTGCCATGGCATTTTTCGTTTGGATCATTATTTTAATGGTTTATTGTTATTTTGCTTCAACTTTACCAGTATGGAAGCTACTGCAACCACGTGATTATATTAACTCTCATCAATTAGTGATTGGTCTAGTCATCATGTATGGTGGATTATTTTTACTACAGCCAGTTGTTACTGCACCCGCCACGAATACAGCGGCATCAGATGTTTCTTGGCTACCACTACTATTTATTACAATTGCCTGTGGGGCAATTTCAGGATTCCACGGACTTGTATCTTCGGGAACATCATCAAAACAGCTTGATAAAGAGACAGATGCTAAGTTTGTAGGCTATTTAGGTGCTGTCGGTGAAGGCATATTAGCACTAATATCAATTATCGCGGTCGTTACGTTTTTTGCTACACCTGGGGAGTTTAAAGAGGCTTATAGTAGTTTTGCTGCAGCTAACGGCGGCGGTCTAGGAAACTTTATTAACGGTGGTGCCAACCTCGCAACTGGTTTGGGAATTCCTGCTGACATTGCTGCGACAATTATTGCAATTATTGTCGTTAGCTTTGCTGCAACAACTTTAGATACCTCTGTTCGATTAATGCGTTACATTATTTCTGAGATTTCAAACGAATACAAAATTAATTTCTTAACAAAAACACATCCAGCTACAACTCTTGCCGTTGTAGCAACTGCGGCATTAGTCCTACTTCCGAAAGGTCCTAACGGCTTTGGTTCAGGCGGATACACGTTATGGCCACTTTTTGGTACATCTAACCAGCTTCTTGCTGCTATCAGTTTACTATTAATATCGATTTGGTTGAAAAGGCAAGGAAGAAATTACATGCCAACCTTTGTTCCAATGGTATTCGTTCTCGTTATGACGATTTGGGCTATGACCCAGCAAGTTGTCTTAGATTGGTCAGGCCTCGGGGCTACAGATGGCAATATGCTCCTCTTTATTTTAGGCAGTATTATCCTTGTATTTACAATTTGGATTCTTATTGTTGCTTCTTCCTCGCTTTGGGGAAATAATAATAAAATTAACACACGCAATTGATGTAAGCTTCGGGGTCAGATACACTGATCCCGTTTGTTTTTCATATGATTGTAGTAAGAAACATAGGTGGTGTAATAGATGGTGGGAAAACCCTTTTCATTAAAAAGATTAATCCAGCTTTATGATGAAATTTTAACAGTTCAGCATCGAGCAGAAATTGCTAGAGAGCTTAGAGATGAAGATGATTTATTTATGCTACTTTGCTTTTCGGAGCTACTTGGTATTCCAAATCCTGCTTTTTATTATACGTTGGAGCTTTACCCCCACATAATTGAAAAATTCCACGATTGGCATTTGCGCATGGGAATGGAAAAATCACCACTTGAAGGAGCTGGAATACGGTGTTGTTAAATAACAATATTATGGAACTTTTATTCTCTAAAAAAATACTTTTTGTTGGTGGTAAAGGTGGCGTAGGAAAATCAACAAGCGCTGCAGCTATTGCTATATTAAATGCAAAAAAAGGAAATAGAACATTGCTTGTATCAACCGATCCCGCCCATAATACAGGTGATATTTTTCATGAAAAAATTGGAAATAACATATCTGAAATAACCCCCCTGCTTGACGCATTAGAAATAGACCCTGCCAAAGAGTCAAAAAAGTATATACAACAAGTGAAAGACAACATAAAAGGACTTGTTAGAGCATCAATGATTGAAGAAGTACATCGACAAATTGATACAGCAAGCTCCTCACCTGGAGCTGACGAAGCTGCCCTTTTTGATGCAATTGTAACGATAATCATAGATCACAACGATACGTATGATACCATTATTTTTGATACAGCACCCACCGGTCATACTATTCGCCTTTTAACTTTACCCGAATTAATGGGCGTATGGATTGAAGGGATGCTTGATAGACGTAAAAAAACGACAGATAACTACAACCAAATTTTTAATGATGGTGAGCCGATTGATGATCCTATCTTTAAAGTGTTGCAAACCCGCAAGAAACGTTTCTCCACAGTCCGCGACATTCTATTAAGTTCGTCTCAAACTGGATTTATCTTTGTATTAAACCCTGAAAGATTACCAATTCTTGAAACTGAAAAGGCTATAAAACTTTTAAATCAATATCATCTCCATGTAAATTTATTAATCATTAATAAAGTATTGCCAGAAGAAATTACAGATCAATTTTTCCAAAAAAGAAAGCTACGTGAAAAAGAATATATTAATAAAATTGAACAAACATTCAAGTCCCAAGAAAAATTGTATATACCATTACTTGAGGAGGATATTTCATCCCTCTCATTATTAGAGAATTTTTCTGAGAAAATACTTCACTAATTCTAGATTTCTATAAGGCTAGCTAGAAAGAAAACTAGCCTTTATTTTTTAATAATAAGATTTATTTCATAAATAATATTATGATTGAGGCTGCAACACCAACAACTATCCATAACGATTTCTCTTTTGTACAATTCAAAATCTTTTTCATCTTTATCACCTCGTTACAATATATTTCACCCGTCATAACAATTGTTCCAGCAAACAAAATAATTAGAGAGATCTAACTCAGGAGTGGTTTTGAACCATTGTGTTGTAGGTCTCTTTTGGTTCGTGTTAGGGGGTACGAAATGGAACCAGTAAAATTTTCAAGTAAAACTAGAAAAACGATATTACAACAAATATCAGCTACCCTTTTTGATGTGTTAGTTATTGGTGGTGGAATTACCGGATGCGGAATTGCATTGGATGCAACTACTAGGGGGATGAAGACAGCATTGATCGAAATGCAAGATTTCGCAGCAGGAACTTCTAGCCGCTCAACAAAGCTTATTCACGGTGGGCTCCGTTACTTAAAGCAATTTGAAATAGGTATGGTAAGAGAGGTTGGAAAGGAACGAGCCATCGTATATGAAAATGGACCGCATGTAACAACCCCCGAGTGGATGCTTTTGCCAATATATAAAAATAGAACCTTTGGTTTTTTTAGTACGTCCATTGGACTTCGGGTTTATGATTTTTTAGCAAGAGTTAAAAAAGAGGAACGTAGGACGATGTTATCTGCCGAACAAGCTATTCAAAAAGAGCCTCTCTTAAAAAGAGATGGGTTAATGGGATGCGGTTATTATGTTGAATATCGCACTGATGATGCACGCTTAACGATCGAGGTAATTAAAGAAGCTGTCAATTTAGGCACTAAAGCCGTAAACTATGCAAAAGTAACTACCTTCCTTTATATAGATGGCAAAGTTTCCGGTGTTACAGTAGAAGATCAAATAAATGGAAATTGCTATAATATTTTTGCAAAAAAAATAATTAATGCCACTGGCCCTTGGGTGGATAGAATGCAAGATACAGATCATTCTTTGCAAGGAAACAAGCTACGGTTAACAAAAGGTGTGCACGTAGTAATTGACCAATTAAAATTCCCTTTGCAACATGCTGTTTATTTTGATACACCAGATGGCCGAATGGTTTTCGCTATTCCAAGAGAAGGAAAAACATATGTTGGAACAACAGAAACTCTTTATGATACCGATCCAGCACATCCGAAAATGACAACGAGTGATCTAGAATATATTATTAATGCGATTAATTATATATTCCCTACTGTCGGGATAAAAGCAGATGAAATTGAATCAAGCTGGGCAGGAGTAAGACCACTTATATATGAAGACGGGAAAGATCCATCAGAAATATCCCGTAAAGATGAAATTTGGATATCAGAATCTGGGCTTATCACAATAGCAGGCGGAAAATTAACAGGGTACCGGAAGATGGCGGAAACGGTTATAGACGTAGTAGTCAAACAATTTCAAATTGAAAACGGGACAATATTTAAACAATGTCAAACTGGTAAACTGCCTATTTCCGGCGGACATTTTGGCGGTTCAAGTATGTTTCCAGCCTTTATTGTTGCTAAATGTAAAGAAGCCGAACAATTAGGATTTCCAGTTGAATCTTTTAAAACGCTTGTAACCCGCTATGGTTCTAATATTGATTCCATATTTAAGATTGCAAAAACATACGATCCAGAAAACAAATATCGTCTACCTCTAGAAATCTATGTACAGATTTTATATGCGATCGAGAATGAAATGGCTGTAAAACCGGTTGACTTTTTCATCCGTCGTACAGGGGCATTATTATTTAATATTCAATGGGTGCACAAATGGAAGCATGCAATCATTGAGGCAATGGCTGATTTACTTAATTGGACAGACGAACAAATTATTACATATAAGGAAGAGCTTGAAACTGAACTTCTTGATGCCGTTTCACCAAATGGATCAATATAAAAAAAGCGCAAGCACCCTGATTAGCGACGTATAAACTAAGAGTGCATCGACTGAGATAAAGGAAACACGACGAGGAACGAGTCGATGTTGACTTATCGCAAAAGAGATGAACGAAGTTTACTAGTCGCTGGGTGCTGGAGCTGGATTCCAAAGCGCAAACTTATATGCTTTCTTAATCTTTAAAAAAGTCAAAGGGCTGATTTTAAAACCAGTCCTTTTTTGTTGGATCTACACTCTTATTATTATTTTAATTAGTTTTCTCCACACCAGTCAATTATTGTTAGTGCAATGATTTCCGCTGCCTGAAAAACCTTATCAATTTCAATATATTCATTAGGGTGATGCGCTTTTTCTGTTACTCCAGGTCCAAATACAATTGTTGGTGTTTCTGCAACTTTCGTTAATAATCCACCATCGGTTCCCCAAGGGGACGCTTCAACGACCGGAGGTGTGCCTAATACATGTTCATAATTATTAATGAGCTTATTAACAAACTCATGCTTAGTGTCAATCGCGCCCGGTAGCCATCTTGCTCCAAACCATTCCACAATAGTAGGATGCTCTACAAACCAAGGGTCTACTTGTTTCAAACAAGCAAGCCAATTCTCCACTTCTAATTTTGCCGCCTCAATCGTTTCCTCCGGAGCTACACCAATGCGTCCTTCTATGCAAACGTAGTCTGCTACTGATGAAGGCCAATTCCCCCCCTCAATTTTTCCGATGTTTATCGGAATTGGGATAGGTACACTTTTATAAAGAGGATCTATTATTCTTTCGTTTCGTTTTTTCTCAAGCTCCTGAATATGTTCTATGGCAATGAGTGCCTTTTCAATTGCGCTCACACCTTCATAGCGAGTTCCACCATGTGCAGCACGGCCTTTTATATGAATTTTAAACCATATAGACCCTTGCTGTTTTGGGAATATTTTCATATTTGTTGGTTCTGGAATAATGGCAGCATCCGCCTTATAGCCTCTTAAAATTGCAGCTAACGTTCCTGAGCCCCCACTTTCTTCTTCTATTACACTTTGAAAATATACATCCCCTTTAAGAGACACTTTTAAATTTTGAAGTGCTGATAATGCTAATAGTAGCGATACATTACCACCTTTCATATCGGTCGCACCACGACCAAACAATTTACCATCAATAATTTCTCCACTAAAAGGATCATGCTCCCATTGTTCGATATCACCAGCCGGAACAACATCTATATGCCCATTTAAAATTAGCGACCTACCTTCCCCGTTTCCTTTTTTTATACCGACGACATTGGGGCTTCCCTGAAATTTTCCCCGAGGCGAAACAAAATATGGATGATTAATTAATTCCACTCCATCTGGTTCCCAAACATCTACCTCTAAACCTATATTTTGCAGGGTAGCGATGACAATGTCTTGCGCTGTTTGTTCATTTCCCTGTGTACTATCTGCCTGAACTAGTTGTTGTAAGAGCTTGATACCATCGCTCTTATTTTCAAAAAGCCACTGACGGATTTGCTGCTTTAAGCGCTCATCTTTCAATTTTTCCCCTCCTCGTATAATAGTTTTTAAACCTTTTTTGAATACTGAATCGAGAAAATCGTAGAACGGACGTTTTCCGTGTGAACTTTGTACCAATTTATAAATATGAAATAGTGCTTAGCTTAATCACAATTACATTATAACCTCAACATTATTGGCAATTTCTAAAGGAGCGTCTGTGTATTTTACAACATCATCCGTTGTAAATGGCGCCATCACTTCCTTTAAAAGTAGGCCACCCCCAGTTACCTCAATAACTGCCATATCGGTAATAATCATATTTACACAAGCTTTAGCAGTTAATGGCAATGTACATTCCTTTACAATTTTCGGCTCTCCTTTTTTATTACAATGATTCATTAAAACAATGACTTTCTGCGCTTTTTTCGCTAGTTCCATTGCGCCACCTATTCCAGGTACTCTTTTCCCTGGCACAATCCAATTAGCTAGATCACCTTTTTCACTCACTTCTAATCCACCAAGGATTGTAACATCTAGAAATCCAGCGCGGATCATTCCAAATGCAATCGCACTGTCAAAGAATGAAGCACCGGGTACGATTGTTACCGGGAAACCCGCTGCATTACAAAGAGTTGGATTCTCATTCCCTCTTTTCGGTGATTCCCCCATTCCTAAAATTCCATTTTCCGCATGAAACATCACCTTACTGTTCGGTGGGAGATGGTTTGGAACAAGTGACGGAATTCCTATTCCTAAATTCACTATCATACCTTCACTAATTTCTTTAGCTGCCCGTTTTGCAATTCTGTTTCGCACATCTACTCCCATGCCCATTTCCAATCGACCCCTTTGCTCTGAACAACACGGTCCACAAATATACCTGGAGTTATAATCTCTTCAGGATCAAGCTCCCCAGCTTCAACAATTTCTTCAACTTCTGCAATCGTATACCTACCTGCCATAGCTACTAACGGGTTCGTATTTCTGGCGCTTGTTTCATATACAAGATTGCCAAATGTATCTGCCTTTTTTGCATATATAATTGCCACATCCGCCGTTAGAGCTGTTTCTAATAAGTAATGTTGGCCATTAACACTAACATTCTGTTTTCCTTCCGCCACTATACTATCTAGACCGATATCTGTTAAAAAGCCTACAAGACCAACTCCACCTGCGCGGATTCGTTCCGCCAAAGTACCTTGCGGTGAAAATTCCACTTCCATCTTCCCTTCAAGCATTAGCAGTCCTGCGATCGGATTGGAGCCAATATGTGATGCAATTAGTTTTTTCACTCTACCTAAACTAACAATCTTACCAATTCCTATTGTTGGAAACCCTGCATCATTCCCAATTAGAGTTAGATTCTTTACGCCCTTTTCAATGATTCCATTTATAAGAGTCGGTGGATTCCCTACTCCACCAAATCCACCAAACATAATTGTGTTTTCATCCTCAATATACTTAATAGCCTCTTCTAAACTAATAACTTTGTTTATTAATCTCTGTGGAGCAGCTTGCATGCCATTATTCACTCCCTGTAGCTAATCTTTATCTAATCGGTACATTCAACCCCATGAAATACCTTGTCCTTTTAAGTTATTTCACTTTCAACTTCTGAAACTACTTTTTCCAAAATTGAAACAAGCTGATCAATTTCCAACTTTGTAATAGTAAATGGCGGAGCAATGATTATTGCATCACCATGCACCCCTTCCTTCCCTGCTGCTGAAGGATACACTAACAATCCTTTTTCTCTAGCTTGATCAACTACTTTTTTGGTTACCATGCTACTCTTAGGAAAAGATTTCTTGGATTGTTTATCTGTCACAAATTCAATTCCTATCATTAATCCAACTCCGCGAACATCCCCAATGATTGGAGAAGATATAGCTAATTCTTTTAGTCTTTTCAGCAAATGTGCTCCTAGTTTATTTGCATTTTCTACCAATTTATTATTCTCGATATATCTAACAACCGCTAAAGAAGTGGCTGCTGATTGAGGATTTGCACTAAGGGTGTGACCACTCATAATAGAATTTGAACCCTTCAAAATTGGTGATATCACTTTTTCACTTACAAGTGTTGCGGCTATAGGTGTATATCCAGCACTCATACCTTTTCCTAGTGCAATGATATCAGCCTGGACATTCCAATGATTTAAGCCAAACATTTTACCAGTTCGCCCTATACCGGTCATTACTTCATCAGCTATAAACAATATATTATGTCTATCACATATTTCTCTCACTTTTTCGTAATACCCGGGTGGTGGAAGGATCACTCCTCCTGCGGCCCCGACAACAGGTTCAGCAATGAAAGCAGCAATTTGTTCTGCACCTATACGCTCAACGGCTGTTTCCAAATCAGTTGCACAAGCTAGCTTACACTCAGGAAAGCTGCTATTAAAAGGGCATCGATAACAATAAGGAGCTGCCACAGCCGGACAATCTTCTAACATACTTACAAATCTCTCGCGCCTTTTCACATGGCCAGACAATGAAAGTGCGCCAATTGTTATGCCGTGATAACTGATCCACCGTGACAATATTTTATTTTTTTGGTAGTTTCCTTGCTCCTGCCAATGCTGAATTGAGACCTTCATAGCTGTCTCAATCGCCTCAGAGCCACTATTTACAAAGAATGACCAATAATCATTGTCACTACTCAAAAGCTCATTTAATTTGTTGGCAAGCTGTTCTGCCGGCTCCGATGTAAATTGCGAGCGATAGACAAATGACACTTTCTTTGCTTGATCATTCATTGCTTCAACAATTTCTGGAACCACATGACCTATACATGCCGTAACCGCTCCAGAGCAACCATCAATATACTTTTTCCCAGTATCATCATATAAGTAAATACCATCTCCATGAGTGACTATTGGATAGAATTCATTCATCATTGGCTTGATCAATAACGAACGTTTCATGCATATCCCCTCTCTGAGGAAGATACCACCCCGAATCGAGGTGGCACCATCTACCAGAAATCTTCATTTTTATTCATCTATTTCTCCTATATCCTTCTTAAGCTGTGCTTGAAATTTTTTCTCCTTAAGTTCGTCACGCTTTTCCCGCTTTTGTTTTAAACTAGAATAAGTTGGACTTTGCTTAAAATTTTCGCGGCGGTCGTAGCGTTGTAACGAATTTGGTATAAGATTTAGGCGTTCATCATCCAATAATGAAGTAATCCCAGTTTTTGAAGATTTGATTTCGAGCTTTGGAAATACCTCATAAAAATACTCCTCTGCCCGACCTGCAACATAATTTTCTGGCTCTGGATAAGTTGTAATTACACCTTCGAAATTCCGCAAAACCGTCTTCGTCGGACTTTGTGAAAGTAAATAATTCGGATGTAACGTTATTTTGCCACCACCACCTGGAGCGTCGACAACAAAGGTAGGGACAGCATAACCCGAAGTATGTCCACGCAGCCCTTCAATAATTTCAATCCCCTTTGAAACAGGGGCACGGAAATGGCCAATCCCTTCAGATAAATCACACTGATAAATGTAATATGGACGCACGCGAATTTTCACCAATTGATGCATTAATTTTTTCATAATTGGTACGCTGTCATTAATTCCAGCTAAAATAACCGATTGATTACCAACTGGAACTCCTGCATTTACAAGCATTTCACAAGCTCGTTTTGATTCCTCTGTGATTTCAATAGGCGTATTAAAGTGCGTATTCAACCAAACAGGATGGTATTTTTTCAAGATATTACAAAGATTTTCTGTTATACGTTGTGGGAAAACAACAGGAGCCCTTGTGCCAATACGAATAATTTCAACATGAGGAATTTCCCGTAAATTTTTCAAAATATATTCAAGAATATTATCATTGATGAGTAACCCATCTCCACCTGACAACAGAACATCTCGAACCTCAGGAGTATTACGAATATATTCAATCGCATTATCAATTTGCTTTTTCGGAACACCCATCCCAATTTGCCCGGAGAAGCGGCGACGCGTACAGTAACGACAATACATTGAACATTGATTTGTTACGAGAAACAGTACACGATCTGGATACCGATGAGTTAAACCTGCAACAGGAGAATCTTCATCCTCTTCAAGCGGATCCTCTAAGTCATACTTTGTTTTATAAATCTCTTGACTAATTGGAACGGATTGCATTCGTATCGGGCATCTAGGATCGATAGGATTCATTAACGCTGCATAATATGGGGTAATGTTTAGTGGAATTGTTTTTGTAGATATTTTCACACCTTCTTCTTCTTCAGGTGTTAGGTTGATTACCTTTTTTAAATCATCAATCGTGCGAATTGTATTTGTTAATTGCCAAATCCAATCATTCCATTTTTCCTCAGGCACATCCTTCCAAAGCTCGATGTCCTTCCAATGGCGCGGTGGTTTATATAAATCATTTAGCATGTAATTAACCCCCTTCAATTATTGTTTTGCTTTTACACTTGTAAATCACCTTTAAGGTGAGGGAGTAATTAATGGAACTTTATAAAAAAATTAATATGCGAATTAGCTTAAATATTCATTCACTAGTACTAAGGCGTAAATCTTTAACCCAAACATTCATATTCTCTAATTTATCAAAAATATAACAGTTGTTTGTTAATCTTCCTGTATATTGATAGCCAAGCTGAAAAAGCGAAGCATTCATACCGTATGATAATGCTCGGGCTAGAGAATACGCGCAATAAATCTCTTGATCTTTTAATTCTTTTTCTAAAAGTGAAAGTAAATACTTCATCAAACCGTTTTTACGATGGTCAGGCAATGTTGCACAATCAGTTAATTCCGCATTGTGCCATTTTGAATTAATATCAACGGATGCTGCACTTACTAACTCCTTATCACCCTCCACAACGTAAAAAATTGTGCCTTGCTTAATCATTTTCTCTACGTACTCAGAATTATTCATTGGTGTTGGATAAATCGAGAACACTTTCTCGTATAAACCCGCAAGGCTTTTTGCATCTTTACTATTTGCTTTTCTATAAATATAGTTGCTAACTATTTTGTTTATACCGAGGCTTTTCTTATTCGTTTTGATTGATGCAAGAATGTTATTTTCCTTAATCCAATGTTCAGTAGACCTTCTCTCATTTTTTTTATATGTTGTCATAATATAGTTGTCTGATCCGTTAAAAAATCCATTTATGATTCCTTCAAGTTCAAAACCTTTACATAAAAGCTGCCTCCAATGTTCAGACTTAGAATAAAATATTAGTTTAGTAAAGCTATTATTATTCATAATTAAATCCAGCTCTTCGACAATCCTATCTAAATTCCCCCGATAATCGTCAACCCGGAGACGTTCATTGAAATAATCTAAAAAAAGCTGAATAGTATAGTTTGAGTTTTGTAAAATTTTTGTTTCATAAGGCGGTTTCACACGTTTCAATCCCTCCATTCAAAAATCTAATAGTTGTAAGTACTTTTACTTCTTAATTTTTTGCTTCTTTTATATATATTTTTATTAAGCTTTTCCTACAACCATCGTAAAAAAATCAAGCCTAATAAGATTATATTTGATTACTAGTTTTTTTATACATTATGGGCAAATATCTATACGTATTAGATTTTAGACACATACACTATTTGAAAACTAGTAAGGGAGAAATGGTTATGGAACAATATATTGAAGATCAGAGATATGGTATTCATCATGGTCATGGCGGTTACTACCCTAGTTATGGTTTCCATCATGGTCATGACGGTTACTACCCTGATTATGGCTTCCATCATGGTCATAGCGGTTATTATCCTGGCTATGGCTTTCATCATGGTCATGGCGGTTATTATCCTGGCTATGGCTTCCATCATGGTCATGGCGGTTACTACCCTGGTTATGGCTTCCATCATGGTCATAGTAGTGTTTATCCAAGATAAATTACTGCCAGGTTCAAAATAATAAAATTATAACCATAAAAAAACAAATACGGACTCCAGCCCCATACATACTAGGGCTGGAGTCCTTTTAATAAAATTCAATCTGGTCAACATTTTTAATCCATTCCTCTGCATTAGAGCCATCACGGTTAGCCTTCCAAACGACCCTATCTTCATTGGAAATTGATGTTCCTCTTAACCAGACAAGTTGTCCCAGAGACTTTACATAACGTGGATTGTAATCTCCGTACCCTCCGGGTGGTTTTGTAATTTGCATTTGTTTATTATCATCAATATTAATAGAATAAAGAGTCGGTAACGGATGCTCACTGAAATCATTCGACCACTCTCGTTCCTCAATTCTTGAAGTCACAATCGCTTGGTCAGATACCCAATCGAAGTCAAGGTCTGCGTAATTCTCAGGTGTATACGTTCCTGATGCCGGCATTTCCTGCACCTTCAAATCCTTATTTTTAAAACCAAGGACAATCCGGCCACCACCAGCAATAAAGGCAATCGTGTCTTTTGTTGGAGCCCATTTTGGCTCTCCCACACCAAAAATAACCTCATCTAACACTGTGAAATTTTTGCCGTTACTTGCTATCACACAAAGCATATTGCTGTCCATTGACCACGATGCTGTCGGTGAAACAATAAAGGAAATCCATCTGTTGCTAGGTGAAAAAGCAAAATGATCAGCATAAACCGAAATTACTTTATTATCGTTTAAGCCAACCTCCCTAGGGAGAGTAAAGAAGTGTTCCACTCCACCAAATAAAACAATATCCTCATAATTTTTATTTACCTTCTTTTTATAAAGGATCGCACTTGACCAACCATCCGGTTTCAAGTCTCCTGATGATGATAGCAAAAAACCACTTCCATCCGGCAACCAAGTATACCCGTGGACACCCGTTGCGATATTATAAAATCGTTTGAAATCGGAAATGTCCAATATTCCTGCATCGTTAAACGCAATAATATTTTCATTTGGTGCCCATGTTGGTGAGTAGCCATCATAGTATATTTTCTTTTTTTTCCCGCTTTCAAGCTCATAAGCCCATATTTCAACCTGTAATTCACCCTTTTGTAGCTCTGAAGGAACTTCAACTTGGTACAATATCCACATTCCATCATGGGACCATTTTGGTTTGTTATATATGTTACCTGAATTTGTGATTTGCTGTTCTTTCCCATTTATAAACACCCATAAATTTCTATCCCTTATGAAGCTAGCTTTAACATCCGCACTTTCTCCTGCTGCTAATATATTTAGTGGGAAAATCATTGTTAATATAATAACGAACATAATAATCCTACTCACTCTGAATACACTCCTCATTGCTGTTTTATATTATCATTGCAGTTAAATTATATTGTTGATTTTCGTTCCAGGCGGACGCTTTCCTCGGGCAAGCACCGAGCCGATTCCCTCGCTATGCTCAGTCTAGGATCTCGGTTCGCTTGCTTAACCCTTAGGAGCCGCCGCCTTCACAATCAACATTCAATTAGGATCGCCGTATACATTTAACATTGCGATTGCGATATTATTTAATATCCTTCGAAGCCTTGCTATTATGCGTTTGAAAAAAATGGTATTATTAGGTAGTAGTGCAGCAACGAAATCTAGTACCCTAGCAGAAACCTCGCGAATGTGGTCATGAGAAATTCAAGTATACAAGGATGATATTGAATGAAAAAAATCTTTTTGTTTATTCTTTTAATGACATTTGTAGCTTTTACTGTTGCTTGTACTGCCAACTCGAAGTATAACGATGCAGATGTTGTCGCGGTTGTAAAAGGGAAAGAAATCACGGTTAAAGATATTCGGTCTATATATGGTGTAAAGGACGAGGAAATGAAGCAATTTGTTAAAGGTTATGTACAACAAGAGCTTGTCATTTATGAAGCGACCGAAATGGGGATTGTCGTCGACGATGCAGATATTGAATCTTTAATACAACTGTTTTCGCTCGAAAGTCAGCCTGAAGAAAATCGCAAATTCTTTGAAAGACAAGCCGATTATTTGGATATGACACTAGAGGAGTATTATGACTTCTTCCTTAAAGAGACTAGTATTAAAGCCGAATATATGAATCAATATATCGAGAAAAAATTTGGAACCCCATCCAAAGAAAACGTAGAGGAATTTACGAAAAATCTCAACGATCATATGGATAGTCTATTAGAAAAATATAACAATGACGTAAAAATACTTGTAAAATAAACATCTTTCCGCCTGCCACGATTTTAATAATAGCTAACGATTAAAAACCAAGGAGCATTATAAAAAGGAAAACACCACCAATGAGAACAAGGCTATTAACGGAATAAAAAACCGAAGTATTGTTGCCGCTAATAAGCATAAAAGGATGTGCTATACTGAAATTAAGGAAAAACTCGGAGGGATCTCTGATGAGCGAAGAAAAACAAGATCAATCAAAGCTCAACATTAAAGAACATGGTCTTACATATGATGACTATGCAGCTAATGATGATGGAAACCGTTATGAATTAGCAAACGGGCAATTGGATTTGATGAACCCAGTTCCAACCGTTTTAATGTGAACCGAATAACTATTCATTAATAACCCGAGACCACAAATGCCTTTTTAATGAGAGCGTTCAGAACGACCTTGGCTTCTCCTTATAGCTAGGCAATCATTGACATCATTATTGTAATATTTTATTGTTAAAGTAACAAAAAAACGAAAGGGTGACCCAATTACATGAAGTTCTAATCCTATTTTTCGAGACAATCAATTGAAGAAACATTTGGAACAGCAGAAGATTTCTCTGCACTTTTCGTGTTGCTTTCACGTGTATCTTTCAATTGAAGTTTTCAGAATAGGATTGGACATCCATGTAACTGGACCCAAAAAGAGAGTAGTCTCTTTTGGCGTGCGTGCACCTATTGCCTCCTATTCTGAATGTAGATAGGGGGCATTTTTTGTCCCTAGCACATGATGAAAATGGGGATGATTTTATGAAATTACTAGAAGCAAATCATATTAAGCATTTTGTAAACGATCGTTTATTAATTGACGTTGAGCAATTACAAATCCACAAAAGTGATCGCATTGGTTTAGTTGGCAAAAACGGTAGCGGTAAAACAACATTATTAAACATCTTGGCTAAAGCACAAGCTCCTGACAGCGGAACTGTTGCAACACATGCAATCTGTGAGCTTTTACCACAGCTAAAACAAATGGACACAACGACAAGAAGTGGCGGTGAGGTCACACAAGATTATATTACTAAATCTCTTGCCAAAAACCCGGCCATTTTATTTGCCGATGAACCTACAACTAACCTTGACACGAACCATATTGAATGGCTCGAAAAAAAACTAAAGAACTGGCAAGGCGCTTTCGTTATAGTCTCCCATGACCGAGCATTTCTCGATGCACTTTGTACGACAATTTGGGAAATTGACGAAGCGCACATTAAAGAATATAAAGGGAACTATTCCGATTATATGGAACAAAAAGAACTTGCTCATCGTCAACACGAAATGGCTTATGAAAAATACGAGAAAAAGAAAAGTCAGTTGGAGGAAGCACTTAAGTTAAAAGAGAAGAAAGCTGCGCGAGCTACAAAAGCACCGAAAAAGGTAAGCCCTTCAGAAGCAAAAATTACAGGTGCCAAACCATACTTTGCCAAAAAACAAAAAAAGCTTAACAAAGCTGCGAAAGCAATTGAAACGAGATTGGAAAAACTCGAAAAGGTTGAAAAAGTGAAAGATGTAACACCTGTAAAAATGAATTTACCAAATGAAGAGGCTTTTAAAAATCGGATTATTCTACGCATAACAGATATGTCTGGGGAAATTGGTAACCGCATTCTCTGGAAACCGATAAGCTTTCACGTCCGCGGTGGTGATAAACTTGCAATTATTGGGTCAAATGGCTGTGGAAAAACGACACTCGCGAAAAAAATGATCAATCATGACAAAGGGATCACGATTTCTCCAACAATGAAAATCGGTTATTTTAGCCAAAACTTAACTATTTTAAATAGCGAAAAATCAATATTAAAAAATGTCAGCTCCACTTCGAAACAAACAGAAACGTTTATTCGAATTGTCCTAGCAAGATTACATTTTTTCAGAGACGACGTTTATAAACAAGTGAAGGTTTTAAGTGGAGGTGAGCGTGTCAAAGTCGCTTTAGCTAAACTATTTGTGAGTGATATTAATACGTTAATCTTAGACGAACCAACGAACTTTCTCGATATTGAAGCAGTTGAAGCGTTGGAATCTCTGCTGCAGGAGTACGAAGGTACGGTTATCTTTGTCAGTCATGATCGCCGTTTTGTCGAAAATATTGCCACTCGTATATTATCGTTTGATAACAATGAAATTACCATTTTTAATGGAACATATGCGGATTTTAAGCGGTTTGAGCCGCAAGAAAAACGTGATTCTAAAGAAGACCAACGACTTTTATTAGAAACAAAAATTTCTGAAGTATTAAGCCGGCTTAGCATTGAGCCGTCTGAGGAGTTAGAGATGGAATTTCAGAAGCTACTAAAAGAAAAGCGTGAGCTAGATCAACAATAAAACTTAGTTTTGGTAGAACACTCATATAACTCGGCAATTTACCCACGAGTTTGGGTGGAGTACCATATAACTCGGCGGTTTACCCACGAGTTTGGGTGGAATACCCATATAACTCGGTGCTTTACCCACGAATTTGGGTGGAATACCCATATAACTCAGGGATTTACCCACGAGTTTTGCTGGAATACCCATATAACTCGGCGTAAAGCAGGCTGGCTTAATCCTAAGAGAATTGACAAATTTTGTGGTACAATACAAACCATTTTCTGGGCCAAAAAAGTACAACGATGGAAGCACTAATAATATCCCACTAATTATTAGTGTTTTCCATGACTTTTTTGATAGTCCCCTTACATCTAACAGGATCACAACAACAATCAAAAATAAAAAAATAAACCAACCCAATAAAAACCCATTTAATCACCTTTCGTAATCCAAGTTATTAGCAAAGCTTTCTTCAGAAAGAACTTTGATCCCATTTCTTTTCATCAAAGCTGCTGTGACGCCATTGCCAGCCACTTTCATTCCGTTGAACTCCCCATTATAAATCTTCGTGCTTCCGCAGGATGGACTGGATTCTTTTAGTACAACTACGGTAGCATTAACTTCTTTAACTGTTTTTAATGTTGCATAAGCCCCTTTTAAAAATTCCTCCGTCACATCTTTACCTAATTTATTAATAACCTTAGCCTTGCCATCAAGGACTGCATCTCCGTCGCCGCCGACAATTTCAGCTGGTTCTCTAGGGATTGATAAACCGCCGAGTACTTCTGGACAAACTGTAATTGCTTTGTTCTCTGCCAACAGCTTACTAATTTTATCTTGTAAACAATGCGTACCATTATATCTTACTTTTAAACCCGCCAAACAAGAACTCACTACTATCATACACTTCACCTCAATTTTAAGGTAATATCCTCCATGCTAAATAGAAATATACAATTGATTGTTAGAGAACTACTTCACTTAACAAAATCACTTAAGAAACATTCTTTAATCTAAGCCAACATCTATATTATTGAAATTATGTAAAATCATACCACGTTAATGTAACGTCCTTAAAAAATATAGCGAACAGGCCTAATACCGTCCGCTATAGCAATAAAAAAGTGTACATTTCAATATTAATGATGATGATGTCCTTGCGGTTCTTTAGAAGGATTTGTAATTTCAAACCCTTCCTCAGGCACATAAAAATATTTGATCCACACACCATCTAAAAATTCCTCACGTTTATCTAAAATCACATCAATCCCTTTATCTGTGTGAACAACTTCATCATGTTCAGCAGGCACATCCAATTTGATATCATAATGGGCATGATCGTCGTGCATATATGTGATATATACGCGAATCATCTTCCCTTCTGCATCTGCATTACTTAGCATTTCATTTAATACTTTTGCGGCATTACGATTAATTTTGCATTTCATAGCACATTCCTCCACCAGCAAGTTGTCAATCTACTCCTTATTGTATCCAACTTAATCCATTAGGTAAACTAACCAATACTAATGAGGTAGTTAATATCGGCTAGCTCATTTTTATAACTAAAAACCCCAAAGGGACATCTTTTACATATTTTTTTGTTAAAAAGGGTATTTTATTTATTATCTTAGAACAAGGGGTAATTTATATGAATGATAAACTTTTTAAAATATTAAACCAGTTCTCCGGCCGTACTCCATTCATTGATTCTCTTATGATTATACTCTCAAATAAAATTCGTTATTTATTTATCTTTGTACTAATTATTATGTGGGTAAGGAATAAGTTTTATAAGAAGGTAGCTTTATATGCAATACTTTCTGCTGGACTTACTTTAATTATCAATCCACTAATAAAGCTATTTTATTATAAATCGCGCCCGTTTTTAAAGAGTCGCGTTGGGATTCTCATACCTTCAAAAACGGATTCCACCTTTCCTAGTAAACATACGCTTCTGACTTTCGCTATATCTACAACTATATTCATTTATGAACGTGTACTAGGAACATTCATGTGGATTTTATCTGTATTGACCGGTTTTTCACGTATTTGGGTGGGGCACCATTATCCCATTGATATTGTTGGCAGTGCAATTATTGCGACAATAACAAGCCTAGTCGTGGATAGAGCAGCCCACTATCTGAAAAATTAGCAGTTGGTTTTTCGATCATGTTAATTAAACGTTTGTTTAATCGTCTTTTTGTTGTGATTTTATGGTCTTTTTGAAACTCGCCCACCAAATGAATAAATTTTCTTTTTAAGAACATTTAACCACCCCAAATTAGAATAACAAACAACCCGTTCTTAAACCTTAAAAGTACTTGTTACGTTTTGTAGATCAACCGATACTCTTGATAGTGTCTCAGCTGATTTTTCTATATCCTTTATAGATGATAATTGTTCCTCAGAAGATGCAGCCACAGAATTTGCAATATTATGAGAGTTATCAGAATTCAACCTTGAACTTTGCGCTATTTCTCTCATCATGTTTTCCATGTTAATCGAGCCATCTTTAATATGCTTTATTTTCGATTCTACGTCATAAAAGTGACTAGTTACATTTTGAATCATTTCAGTAATTTCATTAAAAACAGATTCTGTCTCATGAAATTTGACTATTCCTTCATGTAAAGCCAGTGTACCATTATGCATAGAATAAACAGCATTTTTTGATTCTAGTTGAATTTCTTCTACAATTTTAGCAATTTCACCTGATGCGATTGAAGATTGTTGTGCTAATTTTCTAACTTCTTCTGCGACTACTGCAAAGCCTTTGCCATGTTCGCCCGCTCTAACAGCTTCAATCGCTGCGTTTAAAGATAATAAATTTGTTTGCTCAGCAATTTCATTAATAATTTTTAAAGCATTGCCTATTTGGGCTGTTTGATCTTCGAATTTTTTAATAACATTTGCAGTGTTCTCAACCTGATGTTGGACTTCGGTCATTTTTAATTCTGTTTCATTTACAATTTTTGTACCATTAATAGCTTTACTGCTTGTTTCGTCTGCAAGCTTCGTACCTTGGCTAATGGTTTACGATACTTCATTCATGCTATTCGAACTTTGAATTGAAAAATCTAATGCCTGTTCAACACTTGCTAATTGTAACTCTTCACTACTAGCAATCTTTTTCGTAGCTTCTAAGATTTGCTCAAGCGCATGCTTACTATTTTTAATAGTAGACTTTAATTCGTCAGAGGATGAAGCAACGTATAATGAATCCTCCTGAATTTTTCTGACCAAGTTACGGAGATTTTGAATGACATTTTCAAAGCTTAATGCCAACAATCCAATATCGTCTTTTGATTGAATATTAACTGAAACTGTCAAGTCACCAGTTGAAACAGGCGCAACTAATTTTCTCATTTTCCCTAACACTCTACTAATTACAAACTTATAAATTAAATAGTTAAAAATACCCATAAATAATCCAGCGAAAATACAACTAATAGCAAATAAAAGTCTTTTCCCATCTTGAACTTCTACAAATAGATTTGCAAATATAGGGAATATTACACCCATTAATATCCCTAATGATAAAAAACTATAAAGAATTCTCTGCTCATAACTAATCATTTTATAATCACACCTATTTTATTTTTATATTTGGTCAAACATAGCTCATAATACTTTCTAATAATTTTAATATTTTGTTATTTCATAAGGTTTATAATACCACGTATGGTATTTTGTGTACTACTTCCAATATTATAATTTAAACAAATTTTAAGATTCGAATTCATAAATCCGGAATTATGAAAGGGAGAAAATAAGTGGAACAGCCAATAAACGTTTTAGTTGTTGAAGATGATAATGATATTAATCAGTTGCTATGTAAAATTATTAAAAAAAGCAACTACTTTCCACAGCCTGCTTATTCAGGTACAGAAGCTCTAATTTATTTAGAAAAACAGAAGTGGGACTTGGTACTATTGGATCTTATGCTTCCAGGTTTAAAGGGTGAGGAAGTACTTTCAGAAATTAATTCAAGGGGGCCTACTCCGGTGATTATTATTTCGGCAAAAAACACAAAACAATCAAAAATTAATAGCTTACGATCAGGCGCGGATGACTTTATTTCTAAACCATTTGATGTTGAAGAAGTATCTGCACGTATAGATTCTCTATTAAGAAGATCGAAATATAGCAATGAAGCTACATATAGAAATCAGTTGACTCATAAGGATATTCAAATTGATTTGGATGCAAAAACTGTTGTTGCAAATGGTACAGAGCTTACATTAACAGTCCGGGAATATGCTATATTAGTTCTTCTCATGTCATCTCCACAAAAAGTCTTCTCAAAATCTAACCTTTTTGAAAGTGTATGGAATGAGCCTTTCTACGGGGATGATAATACAGTTAATGTTCACATGAGTAACCTACGAAATAAACTTGCCAAAGCAAATCCCAATGAAGAATATATAGAGACCATATGGGGAATGGGCTATCGTCTTAAATCTTAAGGTTTTCTTAAGGTTTATCTTAAGCCTTTCTTATGTTTTAGATCGCATACTAAGGTTAAAGCGAATAAGGAGGCTAACAATTATGAGTGAATATATTCTAAAAACAAAAGAACTTTCTAAAAAATATAAAAATGATTTTGCCCTAAAAAAAATTAATGTAACCATCAGAAAGGGAGAAATTTATGGATTTATTGGTCAAAATGGGGCCGGCAAGTCAACATTGCTACGTTTAGTAACAGGACTTGCCTTCCCATCAGATGGAACAATCGAGCTATTTGGGAATGACAGCCCGAATCAGTTAACAGAGGCACAGAAAAGAATGGGTGCCGTTATCGAAAATCCTGCACTTTTTCCAAATATGAGCGCTTATGAAAATTTAGAAGTCCATCGCTTACAAAAGGGTATCCCTGGAAAAGACTGTATCAAAAATACATTAGAGCTTGTAGGACTCAGGGATACAGGGAAGAAAAAAGTGAAAAACTTTTCCCTTGGAATGAAGCAAAGACTTGGTCTTGCTATTAGCCTATTAAGCGATCCGGAATTCTTAATTCTTGACGAGCCAACAAATGGACTCGATCCAATGGGAATCGTTGAACTGAGGGAATTAATAAAGAAACTGAATCAAGAAAAAGGACTTACCGTTTTAATATCGAGTCATATCCTAAGTGAATTGCACCAATTAGCTACATGTTACGGGATAATCCATAAAGGGAGACTACTGGAGGAACTTTCAGCGAAAGAGCTTGATGAAAAATGCAGACAACATTTACGAATAAAAGTTGATAATCCGCCTATGGGCGCAACAGTGTTGGAAAACAATTTATCGACAACTAATTTTGAAGTAATGGCAGATGGAACAATAAAACTATACAACTACCTTGATGATGTACGAGAAGTTTCACGTACCTTGACAAACAATGGTCTTATAATCGAACATCTCTCACAAACTGGTGACAGTCTCGAAAATTATTTTTCAAAGCTTGTAGGGGGTGTGGACCATGAGTAACCTTATCCGGGCAGAATTGTATAAATTACAACGAAATAAGACATTCTGGGTATTATTCGGAACGGTAGCAGGATTAAGTGGATTGTTACATTTTCTCGTTATTATTGATTGGTGGCAATTAACAGGAACTGAGTTTGATCAGGCTGGATTAAGTGAATTGAACGCTTTATCCCCATTCACAATACCATTATTCTTTAATTTAATTGTCAGTAGTTTGGCTGGTTTTTATATCTCAACTGAATTTTCGCAAAGCAGTGTGATCAAAAATCAAGTGATAAGCGGTAATAAAAGGTCGCATATTTATATTGCAAAATATCTTGTTTTTTCGCTTGGCGCTAGTCTTGTTACGATTGTAATCCCATTATTAACAGCTATCATCATGGTTAGCTTATTTGGATATGGGGAAATATTGAACGCATCTAATCTTATGTATCTTGGAAGAGCGTTTAGTTTATTTGCATTACAATTTTTGTGTTTTACAGCGATAGTATTATTAATCGCGATTGTAACAGAAGATAGTGGAAAAACTATTATATTTACACTTTTACTTTCCATTATAATGTTTGCGATTGAAAAACTCTTTACCTTTCCAATTGTCAGGATGGTTTATGAGAATACATTCTTTTTTGAGTTTACAGAAGTATTCAAGGTTATGATGACGAACGATGCGATTATAAAAGCTATTCTTATAGGGTCCGTATCATTAATTGTCATTTCATTATGTGGTATGTTCGTTTTCAACAGAAAAGAAATTAAATAACTTACAAATAAGCGGGTGATGGTCTTGATTTATTTAGTAATCATAATGTCGTTAGTAACAGCATTTTTACTCACCCGCTTATTTACTTTTAAAAAAGAAATAAAAAAAATTAGCAACCAGCTACAATCCTATAACAATCGAAAAACAAACAAAAAAGTTGATTTGGCACTTATAGATAAAGATATCGAAAACCTGGGATTAGAGATCAATAAACTAATTGATTTGTACGTAGCTGAAAACAGGAATAAAATACGTTTTGAAAATGATCATAAACAAGCAGTAGCAAATATATCTCATGACTTGAGAACGCCATTAACTTCGATTTTAGGTTACATCCAAATAGCACAATCGGAAGATGTTACAGCAGATGAAAAAATGGAATTACTATCAATTGCCCAAAACCGAGCCAAAAGATTGGAGTCATTATTAAATGATTTTTTTGAGCTATCTGTTATTGAGTCTGCTGATCATCATCTTAAGAGCGAAAGAATTAATCTAAAGAATTTAACAATAGATGTAGTAATGAGTTTTTATGACCGTTTTAATGAGAAAAACATGAAACCAATCATCGACATGCCAGAAGACGATGTTTTCATGACCGGAGATGCATCAGCCGTTACGAGAGTCATTGAGAATCTGATCTCTAATGCTATTACACACTCAGATGGAAATATGGCCATCAGTCTTGAGGAAAACAATTCAACAGTTAGACTGATTATAAAAAATGATGCACATTTATTAACTGAAAAAGATGTTGACCGCATGTTTGAGCGATTTTATATGGCAGACCAATCTCGGACTGACAAAAGCACTGGGTTGGGCTTGTCAATTGTTAAAGGTCTCATGGAAAAAATGAACGGTGCTATTACTGGTGAGCTAATTAATGAGCAGTTGTCCATTATATGTGAATGGAAAATATGAAGCTCTAAAGTTTCAACACATGTTACTTTTCTCAAATGGCAGTTGTCCTTTAATGTGAATGGAAAATATAAGGGGGCATTTAAACAATTAAATACTGTAATATAATAAACAAAGGATCCAGACGAATTGGGTCCTTTGTTCATAAAAAACAACCCTCTCCTGTTATACAGCCTATTATATTTTTTGTATTGAATATTTTATTTTTAGTATTAGTTATTATTCGATCCAACTAAAATATCTAAATCTACTGTGATCTCAGAGGAAGCACGATTCAGAAAAACACCTATATCTGCCTTCTCTGAATTCCAAGAGAGCGGAGACATTTTCACAAGATTTTCAAGTTCTTCGTGATCTAACTTTCTTGTATAACTTAAGTTGAAAACATCTTTTAGATAAAAATTTTTTTTGAAAAGATCCACCGTTTCATCGTTTTGATAAACCTTCTTTTCATTATCATCAAAAAGTGCTTCTCGTAATTCTACTAAATAATTTGGACGAGGAACAACTTTAATTATGAGACCTTTTGGAACTAAAACCCTTTTAAACTCCTTGTAATTTGAGGGCGATAGGATATTAAGAATAACATGAAATGACCGATCCTCTAAAGGCGAATTTGCTAAATCACCTACAAGCCAAATGGACTTTTTGTATTTCTTAGCTGCCAACAAAATGCCTGCCTTTGAAATATCCAAACCAACTCCAATTGTTGCTATATTGTTGCATTCTTCGATGATCCTTTGTAAATGTGAACCTTCCCCGCATCCTGCATCCAGAATCATTATAGGATAAATAGAATCATCCACATGCTCCTTTATGATTTCTGATATCTTCGCATGTACCACTGAATATAAGCTACTTTCCATAATAATTTTTTGTCTTGATTCAAACAAATTTTTATCGTAATGACTATTTGAAGACCGAGTCATCAAGTTTATATATCCTTGTTTCGCTATATCAAACGTATGATTATTCGAGCATACGAGGCTTTTTAAGTCAACTACTTCCATTGAACTATTACAAAGTGGACATTTAAATGCATGCACAAATTTGCGAATTACTTCAGCACTTTTTTCTTTATTGGTCATCGTTCCTCACCTTTTAACTTTATATGTGGACTTTAACTAAATAATCCTCAAATGTCAAACCTTGAATTGTGATTACAGAGAGTAATACTTCCAACCAAAATAGTACCATTTATAAAAAAGCATCATGTACAAATATTTTATTTGAAGCAAAAGAAACGTTCGAAGAACTGAACTACTTAGGTTAATCCATCCATCGCAATTTCTAATTTTTATAACTCGATCTGATTGAATAAAAAAATGGGAATGTGGCAAAATACCACAGCAAGTGACTTACCTGTGATTTTTTGCAATTTTTATAATCAATTTTTACAATCGATTTTTACAATATTTATTTTTACAATATTTATTTTTACAATATTTATTTTTACAATATTTATTTTTGCAATGTATAGGTGTCGTACTTTTCATGTAGGTGGTGTGTCAACTGAAACAGATGAGTTTAGGAAATGCGTTTACAGCTAATTTTCTAGGTAGTGCTCCGAACTGGTACAAAACAACAATTCTCGCTTTTCTTCTATTGAATCCTATCTTGGTGCTTACTGTTGGTAAGACTGTTGCTGGATGGGTGTTGATTGTTGAATTTATCTTTACGCTTGCAATGGCGCTTAAATGTTATCCCCTCCCTGCTGGTGGACTTCTTGCGATTGAAGCCGTTATTATCGGACTTACTAATCCTTATTCCATTTATCATGAAATTGAATTGAATCTTCCAGTCATTCTGCTACTAATGTTCATGGTTGCTGGAATTTACTTCATGAAAGAAGGCCTTGTGTACCTATTTTCTAAAGTCCTTACGAAAGTACGATCTAAGGTCGTGCTTGCCCTCCTATTCTCTATATTGGGTGCAATTCTTTCCGCTTTTCTAGATGCACTAACTGTAACGGCGGTGATTATTGCCGTAGGGTTAGGATTCTATAGCATCTTCCACAAGTTTGCTTCTAGTGAAAAAGTATACGAACAGTATGATATTAATAACGACCATATAATTGATGAAAAATATCATGAAGATTTGGATCAGTTTCGTGGCTTTCTGCGCAATCTTATGATGCATGGTGCTGTAGGAACAGCTTTGGGTGGCGCAGCAACGTTAGTTGGTGAACCACAAAATTTAATGATCGGCACTATTATGGGTTGGGACTTCGTTCAATTCTTCTTACGAAGCGCACCTGTGTCAATTCCAGTAATGATTGTTGGTTTTCTAACAGCGATTCTCCTTGAAGTCACGAAATTATTGGGGTACGGCTATCAGCTTCCAGAGTCAGTCCGTAAAGTTATGGAGGATGACGTAAAAGCGAAAGATGCCTCGATGGACACTCGCGGACGTATTCGTCTACTTATTATGGCTATAGTCGGTATTATTCTAATTATATCTTTAGCTATGCACCTAGCAGAAGTTGGTATTATAGGTTTAATGATTATCATTCTACTTACAGCTTTCAACGGGGTTATTGAAGAAGGGCGAATCGGCCATGCGTTTGAAGAAGCACTACCGTTTACTGCACTACTAGTCGTATTTTTTGGGATTGTTGCGGTTATTCATGACCAACATCTGTTTTCGCCAATTATTCAATGGGTACTGGAAAGCATGGAAGGCCAGAATCAACTCGTTGCATTTTTTCTAGCAAACGGTGTCCTTTCTGCCATTAGTGACAACGTCTTTGTTGCGACCGTATATATGTCCGAAACACAGAAAGCGTTTGAAGCTGGTGGTATTGCTCTCGACCACTACCAAAAGATGGCCGTTGCAATCAACATGGGTACAAACATCCCTTCTGTTGCGACACCAAACGGTCAGGCAGCATTCCTGTTCTTGTTAACATCGGCACTTGCGCCGTTGATTCGCCTGTCTTATATGGAAATGGTGAAGCTGGCACTGCCATATGCGATCGTGATGTCTGTAACAGGATTGTTGGCAACTATGTACTTGTTGTAAGTAAAGGTTCACCTATTCTGCATTAGCTTCCAGTTTTGCTTGGACTTTAGTCCATTCAAGACCTTTATGGCGGTGCATGTTTTTCCAAAAAAACTCATTTGGATTCATCCTTATTGGATGAATCCATCGCGCAAAACATTTTGTAGGAATGGACTCGGTTCTCCTACGCAGTATAGCTGCAAATAATGCATCGCTCTGGTGCAGGCGGTATAGAAAACTCTGCGCAGGCTCTCATTACCATATACATGCTCCGATGCATCATAAATAATAACTGCATCAAATTCAATACCTTTGGACAAATACGATGGTACTATAACTACTCCTTGTTCATATTCAATTGTGCTGCTTTTTAAAAGCTTAATTCCATCAATGTTCGATAGGGATTCATATGCAATCCTACTTTCCTCAGCAGATTTGCATATGATTGCAATACTATTAAACCCTTGATTTCGCAAATCGGCAACTTTTGATTCAATACAGCTGTGGAGTTCTGCATGATCGAACAATTGTTTTAGTTTCGGTAGCTCGCCGTCACGATCAAAAGGAATAATTCTATTGCCGTTTGGAACAAGTCTTCGTGTAAATTCAATGATTGGTTTCGTTGACCGGTAGCTCCGTGCTAAATCGATTACTTCCGCTTCATCCCGTCCATATAGACTTGTAAGTGTGTGAAAATCCACCATTTCGCTGGCATGAGCAAATATTGCCTGATTAAAGTCTCCGAGCACTGTCATCCTTGCCGAAGGGAACAAACGTTTCAAAAACTCGTATTGAAAAGGGGAATAATCTTGTGCCTCATCAACAACGATGTGCTTTATCGAACTGTTCGTTTCAAAGCCTTGAATTAGTTCTTTCAAAAGCAAATATGGAGTAGCATCCTCATAAAAAAGTCTATCTTCATCTAGCGTTTTCAGTGTCGCCTGACAAATATCTTGCCACTCAACAGGTATATCCCCTTCAATCCACTGTTTGATCTCTAATTGATCAGAAAAAAGTTGCTTATAGATTCCCTTAAAGTTGATGAAGCGAAAAGATCGAATTCTACTTCGTAATGGCTTCCATTTCCGCTGAACAATCAAACGAGCCAGATCTTTTGGCTCTACCTCATAGTCCGCAATCGATTCACCTCTAAAGCCTCGTTTTTTCGCTAAATAGACACGTGCCTTATGGTAATCCTCATTGCTCAGCAACTCGATTTCCTCCTGTACCCATGGCTTTGTCCGTTCGGTCTTTTCAGCTTCATTTATTTGCTTAGTTAGCCAATCCATCAACTTCTCAAGTCTATTATGGAAGCGAAGTGAGGTGTCGCTACTATAAAAAGTATCTGCTATCTGTTGGGCAGTAACAATTGGTTTTCCTCTGAAGGTAATGTCTTTAAATATCATTCCTGATATTTCTAGAGACTGTCTATATGATTGGATCGCCTTAAAAAAACAAGTAGAGGCTTTAAATTTGATGCTTGCAACCCTTGACTTATACGAAGGGGTATTCGCTGCAGTTAAAACATATTCCAATTGCTCATATGCATTTTCAACTTGAAACTCTTTAAGCCGATGATTTAAATATTCTTGAAATGTGACCTGTTGCATATTCTCTTCGCCAAGTTCCGGCAACACATTGGACACATAACTATTGAACATCGTATTAGGTGAAAAAAGAATAATTTGATCAGCATTCAGACTATCTCGATATTTGTAAAGCAAATAAGCAATCCGTTGTAAGGCCGCTGATGTCTTTCCACTCCCCGCCGCACCATGTACTATGAGTAACCGTCCACGATCATGACGAATGATCTTATTTTGCTCCTGTTGAATGGTGGCTACTATATTGTGCATGTGGTTATCAGTCCCTTTGCCCAAAACCTGCTGCAAAATTTCGTCTCCTATAGTGAGACTAGTATCAAACATGGATTCTAAAACGCCGCTGCGGATAATATATTGCCACTTTTTCTCAAGCATGCCCTCAATTACACCACCGGGTGTTGTATACTTAGCTGGTCCAGGCTGATAATCATAGTATACACTCGAGACTGGCGCCCTCCAGTCGTAAATCAGGAAATTTTCACCACTACTATCACTAAGGGTAGCGATACCTATATAAATTTGTTCCTGCGTTGCATCTCCATCTTCAATAAAATCGATCCGGCCAAAATATGGAACATCCTGCATTCGGCGCAACGTGGATAAGCGCTTGGATGCATGTCTATGGGTGCTTTGGCTTACGGACAGGGCTTGTGCCTCTTGCCTTAGGCCAATAATGGTCTCAAGGTAATCATCAAACGTATCCGTATTCACCTTAATTTCATCCCAAAAGTGCTTGCGAATATGAACAACTTCTTTCCTACGTTTGACAGTTTCTTCTTCTAGTCTGTTGATTTCTTTCTTAATTGTCGCCATTACACTGTCTACTCGTTTTTGCTCCTGCAGAAATTCCGAATTCATAGCAACACTCCTCATTAAATATTTATTCAAGGGTTGACTAACACATCTATTATGTTGTATAATTAAAATAAGGGTATTTGTGAGCATTTGTTATAATTATACGATGTGTAACTATATAAATTTAACATAGTATTTCATTTTTATCAATGTATAACACAAATTCCGATTCACGAGTATTCAAATATAAACGTCTGTGCAAATTGTCCTTTCTGCTGTAGTAAACCCCGATATAAATTATGTGACTTACTCACTTATACTACTACTTAGGTTATATTTACCATTATTTGCGTTTTCCAGCTCGATAATAAATAACCTCTACGGTATTATGTCCGTAAGAGGTTATTTATTTAGGAAATATTTTTTAGTATTATTCTCCAACATCATCTAAAAAATCAACTTGTCGATTTTGAATAATCCAACCACTATCTCTATAAGAGTAAGTAATCGCTAATTCATATTTCCCGTGGAGCATATTTTCACCTTTTTGGAAAACTTCTACTTTTGTGTCATCTATTTTATTTGTTTCATAAGGTTGACCAATGGTTAAGATTACTGGTCCGCCTCTAGAAATGAGGTAGAGCTCGCCATCTTTTTCATTGTAAAAATCATTTGCAAGTTCTTGCGCAAGCTTTTCATCCATAACCTTCGTCATATGTTCTATCCACTGAGATTTTGAATTAAACATTTTCACTTTTCTCGTTTGTTCATCTACTTCGATTTCTTTATAAAGGCGGTTTTGAAATTCTGTTTCTAATTTTTCAACGGGAACCTCTGGGATGTTAGAAGAATCTTTCTGTTTATCCGCCACTTCCTTTTCAGAATCTACCACTTGAATTGTTAAACTTTTTTCACCTTGCTTTACTTCCACTTTCCATTTGTCATTTGTTGCATCATAATCTGTTGTTAAAATAACTGTAATGTTTTGCGAAGAAATTTCATCTGATTGTAAAGCTCTTTGAATCGCTTGAGCTTCAGTTAAATCAGAGTTGCCTGGCTTTTCCGTTTCCATTACGGCCGTTTTTGTGGCCTCAGCTTGACCAGGATAGGATTCCGCTACAATGTCAAACCATACTTGAACTTTTTCACCAATCTCAATGTTATCGTCAACATTGGAGAACCAAATCGCATTATAAAATTCAGATATACCACCCGATGAACTAAAATCCTGTGGGATTGGATCAATAACAAGGATTCGCCCATTTTCTTTTCCAACAACATATCCCTCAATTCCAGGTCCATTAGGAGCGCTGGCATTCCCTGGATCTTGATTAGTATTTGAATTGGCATCGCAACCAATAAGCATAATTAGCATACTACAAGTGATTAACAGAAAAAATTTTTTCATGTTTATCCCCCTATCCCCCATTTTTATTCAATATAGTTCATTCAATAGATTAGTCGCAAAAATAGCAGTATGGTTTCAAGATTTAGGGGATTTATTCGGAATTTGCTATGTTTAGTTTAGTTTAATGAAGTTTAATGGTTGTACAAACAAAAAGGAATCTCCACAGAAAACAGCTAAAAAATATGATCTTTTAAAAGCATCATTCCTTTACGCTGTTCTGTTTTTACTTTCCTATCCGTACATCCTATTATGTCGGATGTTTCTTTTATCGAAAACCCTTGAATATAACGTAAAACAAGTACAGACCGTTGCTCAATAGTACAATTACATATACATTTAAATAACCTCTGAATTTTTTTATCTTGAATAGCAATTTCTTTTGGTAATTGTAAATCTTCCTCATCTAGAGAACTTATTGAGTTTTGCCAATTTTGTCTTTTTATACGTTCTATAGCAACCTGTTGAGCTATGGAAAACAAATAAATTCTTTCATCACTTTTTCTATCAAATTGATCATATGAATTTAATACTTTTATGTACACCTCTCGAACAACGACTTCAGCTTGTTCACGATTACTCACCATATAAAATAAAAAATTAAATAGGTCAAAGTTATACTTTTCATAGAGGGTTTTAAATACTTCTTTCACTTTTCTACCTCCAAGACTTTTACTATCCTACATGCATAAATTTATTTCTTCCTTATTTGAAGGTGCACGATTGACCTTCACCTAAAAAGAATAGCGAAAACTTATTAAGAAAAGAGTAGGGAAATTCTTAAAGTTTTCTTAATTTTTCTACGTTATTCATAAACATTTATGAAAATGAAAAAAATGACTGTACCCCTATTAGAATACAGTCAACTTTTTATCATTTAATTTTCGCCTTTCTTCTTCACAGAGAACCAAATTTCACTATAAACATTATTCCTGTCTGATAGATCTCCCGTAAATGAAATATTTGGCGATCCTACTAATTCATAATCCGAAGAAGGGAGCCACTCTGAAGCCGTTTTTGCCCATGTATAACGCCTCGTTCATACTTTTTAGTACCGCTTTTCCCTCCTTGTGTTCATTTTAATAACAATCATAAAATAATACCCGATGAATAAAAAACGGTTATGGTCGGATATGGATATTTTAATGTACTTAAAATATATTCCATAGAAATTACATCATTATTATTCTATTTATTTTATTTTTGAATACTAATGTGGTAATGTGATAAAATAGTGTCTAACCTACAAATGTTGTTAGGAAAGAAATTTTTTATTATGGAGGTGTCTTATACATATGAAACAAATGAGTTTCGGTCAAGCATTCAGAGCAAATTTTCTAGGTAATGCTCCAAACTGGTACAAAACAACAATTCTAGCTTTTCTAGTGCTAAACCCTATATTGATGTTTACCGTCGGCAAGTCCTTTACCGGTTGGATGTTGATTATCGAATTTATTTTCACGCTTGCAATGGCGTTAAAATGTTATCCGCTTCCTGCAGGTGGACTTCTTGCGATCGAAGCCGTTGTGATAGGGTTAACGAACCCTTACTCGATCTATCATGAAATTGAATTGAACCTCCCTGTCATTTTGCTTCTAATGTTCATGGTTGCGGGGATCTATTTTATGAAGGAAGGTCTTGTATATTTATTTTCCAAGGTCCTAACGAGAGTGCGTTCTAAAGTCGCCCTTTCATTCTTGTTCTCTATAATGGGGGCAATTCTTTCCGCTTTTCTAGATGCACTAACCGTAACGGCAGTGATAATCGCCGTAGGATATGGTTTCTACAGCATTTTCCACAAATTTGCTTCTAGCGATAAAATATACGATAAGTATGATATCAATAACGACCACATTGTTGATGACAAATATCGCGAGGACTTAAACGAGTTCCGAGGTTTTCTGCGTAATCTATTGATGCACGGTGCTGTGGGTACTGCTCTAGGTGGTGCAACAACACTTGTTGGCGAACCACAAAATCTTATGATCGGCAACATTATGAAATGGGACTTTATAGATTTCTTTTTACATAGCGCACCTGTATCTATCCCCGTACTGATTGTTGGTCTTCTAACATCTATTACTCTCGAAATCACAAAATTTTGGGGATATGGATATCAGCTTCCTGAGTCAGTGCGAAACGTTATGGAAGAGGATATTAAGGAAAAAGATGCTGCAATGGATACACGCGGACGTGTACGTTTGATAATTATGGCTATAGCTGGTGTTCTGCTGATTTTCTCATTGGCATTGCACCTTGCAGAAGTTGGTATTATAGGTCTTATGATTATCATTATCCTTACCGCATTTAACGGGGTTACTGAAGAAGGTCGTATCGGTCATGCATTCGAAGAAGCACTGCCGTTTACTGCCTTGTTGGTTGTATTTTTTGCCATTGTTGCGGTTATTCATGATCAGCATCTGTTTGCTCCTATCATTAGTTGGGTACTAAACATGGAAGGACAAAATCAGCTTGTCGCTTTCTTCTTGGCAAACGGTGCTCTTTCGGCAATTAGCGACAACGTCTTTGTAGCGACCGTATATATGTCAGAAACACAAAAAGCGTTTGAGGCTGGTGGTATTGCGATAGATCAATATCAAAAGATGGCGGTTGCCATCAACATGGGTACAAACATTCCTTCCGTTGCCACGCCAAACGGACAGGCAGCGTTCCTATTTCTGTTAACCTCAGCACTTGCACCGCTGATTCGTCTGTCTTACATGGAAATGGTGAAACTTGCTCTGCCATACGCCATCCTTATGTCTCTTACAGGATTATTGGCAACTATGTACCTGTTGTAATCTGAAATTTGTTGTGGTTGTTAGTGGCATTCTCTTTTTGTCGAGGTAAAAAACAATGTTAATTCATTGATGGGAAAAGGTTACTCTTAAAAGCAACTCAGTAATTACATTCTTCAATAATTGAACGTAGCTTGGATTTTACTCATTCAAGCTACGTTCTTATTTTGTTCATCATTTAGTAGAAACCATTGTAAGCCCAAAACAAATAAACCGAGAATACGTACCAACGGTACGTTTCCCGATTCTTCTCTCCATTTTTTAATTCAGTTGAATAATACATACATAATGGTCTCGCCCTTTTCCCCCTCTTGCGTACCAACTTAATTACCGCAGGTACGAACTTGAATTACGAGGGAAGAACTTGGTTACAAAGAGACACATATATGTATCACAACTGTATCTATTATTCTACTGTTACTGATTTTGCTAGATTCCTAGGTTTATCAACGTCACAATCACGGTGAAGTGCTGCGTAATAAGCAATAAGCTGTAGAGGTATAACGGAAACTAATGGTGTCATTAATTCATGAACGGCTGGAATCACAAATCGATCGCCTGCTGATTCTAACCCTTTCATACTTATAATACATGAGTTAGCACCACGAGCATCAACCTCTTTTACATTACCGCGAATACCTAAATTTACTTGTTCTTGGGTTGCTATTGCGATCACAGGTGTACCTTCTTCAATTAAAGCAATTGTTCCGTGCTTTAACTCACCGCCTGCAAACCCTTCTGCTTGAATGTATGAAATTTCTTTTAATTTTAAGGCCCCTTCTAAACCGACATAGAAGTCGATGCCACGTCCGATAAAGAAGCAATTTCTTGTTGTGGCTAGATATTCACGTGCGATTTGATTCATCTCTTCTTTTTGGTCACAAAGAACTTCCATTGCATTCGCAACAATACTTAATTCACGAATTGGGTCAAAGTCTAACTCAATCCCTTTTGTACGTGCGGTATCAACTGCTAAAATTGCTAAAACCGCCATTTGTGCTGTATATGCTTTTGTTGAAGCAACCGCTATTTCCGGGCCAGCATGCAAGTGCAACGTATAATCCGCTTCACGGGATAAAGTTGATCCAGGTACATTCGTAATCGTAATTGCTGGATGACCTAACGCTTTAATTTTTACTAAAACAGCACGACTATCAGCTGTTTCACCACTTTGTGAGATGAAAATAAATAATGGTTTTCCCGTCAATAATGGCATATTATATGAAAATTCACTAGCTACGTGGACCTCAACTGGAATTTTGGCTAACGTTTCAATAAACTGCTTACCAACAAGACCGGCATGATAGCTTGTGCCACAAGCAACAATGTAGATACGGTCAGGATCCTGCATTGCACCTCTGATATCTTCATCAAGCTTAAGCGCACCTTGTTCATCTTGATATCTTTGGATAATTTTTCGAATAACAAATGGCTGCTCATCAATTTCCTTTAACATGAAATGAGGATACGTACCCTTTTCAATTTCACTTGCATCTAATTCACATGTAAACGAATTTCGAATTATTTCAGCGCCATCAAGGTTTTTAATAATTACGGAATCCCTCGTTACAATAACCATTTCTTTATCCATCAATTCAATATACTGATCGGTAACCTGCAGCATTGCCATCGCATCACTTGCCACAACATTGAAGTTATCTCCAACGCCAACAAGTAATGGGCTTTTATTTTTAGCCACATAAATACGATCCTTGTCTTCATTATCCAAAAGAGCTAAAGCATACGAACCCTTTAATTCTTTCAATGTTTTCCGAAATGAATCTTCGACCGTATCTCCATTATTTACAAAGTACTCGACCATTTGCACAATGACTTCTGTATCTGTCTCACTTTTTAGTTCAACCGTTTCTAAAAAACTACGTTTTAACATCTCATAGTTCTCAATAACACCATTATGAACAAGTGTAAAACGACACGATGCACTTTGATGCGGATGAGCGTTAATTCGATTTGGCACTCCATGGGTTGCCCAACGTGTATGACCAATACCCGCTGTTGCTTCTACCTCATTATCAATAGCTTCACGTAAATCTGCAATACGTCCCTTTTCCTTGAAATAATGAACACCGTTCCCGTTATTTACCGCAATACCAGCCGAATCATATCCACGATATTCTAGCTTTTCTAAACCTTTTAACAAAATTTCTTTTGCATCTTCATGACCAATATATCCTACTATTCCGCACACTTAACATCTTCCTCCTTGCCGGGGCAAGAAAGTGGGGCTCTCTTACCCCGTTGTTTATAATTGTAAATTGTTTTCTTAATCATACCTAAACGTTTATGCAAAGAGTTGCCTCTTTGTTTTCGCTTAAGTTTATGGTTGTGACCGCAACCAGGAGGCATCCGCCGAACATTCGATAAACCCCCACCTCGTCAACTATTCTTATCGCTCAGAATAGCTCAGGCGCTTATAAATCCATTTAACCCCTATCCACCTTTCTACCTCTAAATTAAAATTATCCATCTAATCTTACCTTAGTGCATTAAAATCGTCAATTTATATATTTCATCAGTAATAGTGGTAAAGTTTACAAACTCTCATAATATAAATATGCATAAGCGGATACACATGTGCCGCCTATGCATATTGTATTTACTATTCTCCTAGTTCTTCTTCAACAACTTTTACAACTTTGTCTACATAGTATTCACAAAGCTCTTTTGTTTGAGCTTCAGCCATCACGCGAATTAGAGGCTCTGTTCCGGATGGACGTACTAATAGGCGTCCATTCTCACCCATTTCTTGCTCAACCTCAGCTATAACTGATTGAATTTTTGTATTTGCGTCTGCTAAAGTACGTTCCTTAACACGTACATTTTTTAATATTTGCGGAAATTTTTCTACCTCATTAGCTAGTTCTGATAATTTTTTATTCGTTGATTTCATAATATTTACAAGCTGAATTGCCGATAACATTCCGTCGCCAGTAGTAATATAATCTAGAAAAATGATATGTCCTGACTGCTCACCGCCTAAGTTATAGCCGCTATTTCTCATTTCCTCCATTACATACCGGTCACCTACAGCCGTTTGTACACTATTTATGCCAAGTGCTTCAATTGCCTTATAAAAGCCAAGGTTACTCATGACTGTTGAAACTATCGTTTCTTTGTTCAATCTACCTCGTTCATGTAAATATTTTGCACATATATACATGATTTGGTCGCCATCAACAATTTTTCCATTTTCATCGATGGCAATCAATCGATCTCCATCACCATCAAATGCTAACCCGATATCCGCATTCTTCTCCAGTACAAACTTTGCTAAGCTTTCTGGATGTGTTGACCCTACTCCATCATTAATATTAAGGCCATCTGGATTTGTTCCCATTGTTGAAATATCAGCTTCTAGATCCGCAAACAAGTGAGGTGCAAGGGATGATGTCGCTCCATGCGCACAGTCTAATGCAACATGAATTCCAGAAAAATCCTCATCCACAGTTTGTTTTAGAAATTGCAAATACTTTTGTCCGCCTTCAAAATAATCATTTACTTGACCAAGATCTCCACCTGTTGGTCGTGGCAGTGTATCCTCCATGTCTAGTAGCTTTTCTATTTCTTCTTCTTGGTCATCTGAAAGCTTGAAGCCGTCTGAACCAAAAAATTTTATACCATTATCCTCAACTGGATTATGAGAAGCTGAAATCATTACCCCTGCTTGGGCTCCTAATGCTTTTGTCAAGTAAGCAACTCCTGGTGTAGAAATGACACCAATTCTCATAACTTCTGCTCCAATTGATAGCAAACCTGCCACCAAAGCCCCTTCTAACATATGGCCTGAGATTCTTGTATCTCTTCCAATTAATACTTTTGGAGTAGCTGTATCTCTTGTTAACACATATCCACCGTAACGTCCTAGTTTAAAAGCAAGTTCTGGGGTTAGTTCACTATTAGCAACCCCACGAACACCATCGGTTCCAAAATATTTTCCCATATTATATCGCTCCTTCAATATCAACGTACTGAACAGAATTTACCCACTATTCATTTGAAATTTGAATAATTGCCTTTGACGGGTTAATTTCCCATCTCACGTTTTGCGGGCCAGAAACAACCTCGATATCTAATTCATGTTCTCCATTTGTGTAACCACTCGTATTCAACCTGATATCAAAATCGCTTTGTTGTATTTCTTCTAATACCTTAGTAGCACCATATATCGTTAAATTCACCAAACCATCCTCAGGTGCAATTAATGTTACGTTTTTTGTTTCTAATATTCCATTTACTTTTACAGGAACACTCGTTAGTGTCTTGCTCTCTTCTGGCTCCACGTCAACTTTGAGGGTCAAAACTTCTGGATTAATATTTTTTACACCTTGTGGTACTGGGACCTTTACTTCTATTGTTTGGTCGCTATCTAATAAAGATAAATCCACTTCAATATTTTCAATCATTTCAACTTGATCAATAATCTCTATTGGACCAAAAATTGTAATTTCACTTGGTGTAACTTCAAACGTTTGAATACTTACTCCTTTTGGTAAATTCCCTTTTCGATTAATTTTAAATGGAACTTTTTTGTTAGGCGGAATAATTGGGACTTTGGCCTCCACTACCGCAGGTTCAATTTCCAAGTTTAGTTGAGCTCCGTTTACGTCATAAACATTTAATGCAACGTCCTTTTCAACTGTTTCCGTTGCACCATCTAAATCAACAAAACCTTCAACAAAGCCTATTCTATCAATTTCTTCTTTTGAACCTTTGATTTTTACACTATTCGGAACTGTAATTGGCTGTTCAACTACATACCCTTCTGGTAAATGGTCTTCATTTAATGTTTTGATCGTAATTGGCATAACCTGTTCAATCTTCTCTTTAATTGTTACATTTACGACTGTCGGGTCAATTCTAACTTTTAATTTTTCTGAAAAACCACTATGTTGCACCTCAACAGTATGAGTGCCCGGTTGTAAGTTTTGTAAATCAACAAAAACTTCATACCCGCCCTGAGCCTTTGCAGTTTTAATTGCACTATTAGTTCCTTCTAAATAAACGTTCACATTTTGTGGTAAGCCCGTTATAACATAGTCATCTGAACTATAGTACACATCAAGTGGGACATTCGTTAATGCTTCTGTTTCTTGGCTTATTGTTGGCAATATTCCTGTTGGCTTAGGAGTTGTCCTTGTTTCCATATTAACTGCCGTATAGAGCATTAACGCAATAAAAAGAGCTAACACTCTAATAAACCACGGACTATTTAACCACTTGTCGATTTTCATCTTTCTTCCCCCTCCAATTCCAACGTGATGAGGAAGTTGCCTTCACTTTTTTGGAAAGCTCTTCTGTTAGCATTTCTTTAAGCTTTTCATTCGTTAAATCCCGGTACAATTCTCCATTTTTTGCTAGCGATATATTACCTGTTTCTTCTGAAGCTATTACTGTAATGCTATCCGTTACCTCGCTTATACCTAGTGCAGCGCGATGTCGTGTCCCAAGCTCCTTCGATATAAACGGGCTTTCAGATAAAGGTAGGTAACATGCCGCTGCTTTAATTTCATTTTCTTTGATAATAACTGCCCCGTCATGTAAAGGGGTATTCGGAATAAATATATTAATTAATAATTCTGAAGAAATATTTGCATTTAGCTGAATACCCGTTTCCACATAATCTCCCATGCCTGTTTCTCGCTCAATCGATAATAGCGCTCCAATACGGCGTTTGCCCATATAGCTTATAGCCTTTACAACTTCTTCAATTGTTTTCGTCATTTGTTCCTCTTCATGTACAGCACTTCGTGAAAATAAACGTCCCCGCCCCAATTGTTCCAATGCTCGTCTTAATTCTGGCTGGAAGATAATGATAATGGCCAAAAATCCCCACGTTATCGCTTTGTCCATTAGCCATTCCATTGTGCTCAATCCTAAAGCACCGCTTAATAGCCAAACCGCAATGATAACAAAAATGCCTTTTAACAATTGGACAGCCTTAGTGCCACGAATTAGCATTAATAACTTATAGATTACAAAAGCAACTATGAGGACATCTATAATTTCGCCGATGTAATCTAATATTGAAAAATCTCCAACAGGCATTTTTACACTTCCTTCTATACATTATTCGTAACATTCTATTTTACCGTCCACTAATTATAACTACATTATTATAACATATTTTGGGTTGCAACCACTTTTTGGTGTTCAAGAAATTAGAAAAATAAAGAAAGCCAACTCATTAGACGATGGCTTTAACTACGTTATTCTATTAAATAATCTTTGTAATAAGTTGCTTCATATTATACCAAATCCAACCGAACATTTTATCTATTTCTTCTATTTCACCGGTAACATGCCCAGCAGAAGCGAGATATTGGTCTCCATTAATGACAACGACATCTCCTCTTACTTCTCCTTCTATTTTTAGGTCACCGTTTCGAACGATGACATCACCTTCTACTACTACACCCTCAGGAACGATGACGGTATGATCTTGTATCTGTAGGTTAGACTGCTTCGAAACTAACAATTGATTATCGTTATTCCAATTTGACAGCAGACTTCCGGACATTAATAAAATAAAAACAGCTGCTGCCACAAGCATTGGATGTCTTCTAAACCATCTTTTATATGTTACTGCCGACTTCTCTTTAGGCAACCTAGCCATTACATTATTAGTGAAATTTGCTGGCGCATGTATATTTGCAGTACTTTGTACAAATGCTATTGCTTTCTTTAACTCCTGAAAATGGAGCTGACACTCTGTGCATCTAAGTAAATGTTCTTTAAGTTTTTGCTGATCTATATCTGAAGCTTCATCGTCTAAGTATTTATGCATTAACTCCACATAGGTTTGTGAACATCTCATTTATCTCACCCCTTACACTTCCCGTAATCTATTCCTCAGCGCCTCGCGGCCCCGATGTATGCGAGTTTTAACAGTACCTATTGGCAGGTCAAGAATTTCACTTATTTCTTTTAACGATAATTCTTCTATATACTTTAATACAATTACCGATCGATACATGACAGGCAGTTCATTAATTTCTTGCTGAATCCATTGTTGAAATTCTAAATTCTCTACACTTTCCTCAGGCAATGGTTCCTCGGAAGCAATTTGCGAGTACATGGTAAGTCCTTCTGTTCCCTCAACCTCTGCATCTAAAAAGTAATCAGGCTTTTTCTTTCGCAATCTGTCAATGGACAGATTCGTTGCAATCCTGAATATCCACGTAGAAAATTTACGATTCGTATCATAGCTATTAATATTAACATATGCTCTTATAAACGCTTCCTGTGCTAAATCCTCTGCGTCATGTGCATTTCCAACAATTCGATAGCAAAGTTGATATACTTTATCTTTGAACAGCTCAACTATTTCTGCAAATGCATTTTGATCGCCTTTTTTCACTTGTTTTATTCTCTTTTTTATTATGGTTTCCATTTTTATTTTCCCTCCGCATCTGCGGCTAACCTAATTTACGGATAACTATGCAAAAAGGTTTCATAAACATAATACCTTTTTCTGAAGAAATGAACCAATACGGTTAAAAATTATTTTAGTGGATATAGATGATACTATAGAATAGCTAATTTCTTGGTATAAGGAGTGACGCAAACGTGTATTATCATGAAAAAACTGAAAATAGATTACTCTACAATATTGAACAATGTAGAAAAAAAATGCATAAGCTTTCTTCACATTTTTCTTATCAATCACAAGAAGTTATACTTATTAGTCAAGAATTAGATATGTTATTAAATGAATATGAATCATTAAAAAAAGAAAGCAGAAACTGAAATACCAATTACTGTTTTTCATTTGTTTTATAATATTTTTTCACCAAATAAAGAACCCATTAATGCAACTGCAAGAGAAGCTGTTTTATTTCTTTCATCTAAAATAGGATTTACTTCTACAAATTCTGCTGAAGTAATGATATTTGCTTCTTCAAGCATCTCCATTGCTAGGTGGCTCTCACGATAGCTTAATCCCCCAATAACAGGCGTCCCAACTCCTGGGGCATCGCTTGGGTCTAATCCATCTAAATCTAAACTTAAATGAACACCATCTGTTCGTTTTGATAAATACTGTATTGTTTCCTCCATAACTTTTGCCATTCCTAGTCTATCTATTTCATGCATTGTATAAACCCGAATACCCATATTACGAATTAATTGTTTTTCCCCTTTATCTAATGCACGTGCACCTATAATTACAATATTCTCAGGTTTTACTTTTGGACTATAATCTGCGATGTTAACCAATTCGGAATGACCTAGTCCAAGACTGATCGCAAGAGGCATACCATGAATATTACCTGATGGTGATGATTCAGCCGTGTTTAGGTCACCATGTGCATCATACCAAATGACTCCTAAATTTTCATAATACTTGGAGATTCCGGCCAAGGAACCAATTGAAAGGCTATGGTCTCCTCCTAATATTAAGGGAAAACGATTTGCTTTTATAATTCCCTCAACCTTCTCTGTGAGCTTCCCACTAACTTCAACTACTTCTTTTAAATTTTTTAAGTTTGAAGTTTTTACTTCCTTTCCGTGTGAAGGTCGTGTAATTTCTATATTCCCAAGGTCTATAACGTCGTAATTTAATTCATTTAATCTTTCAATTACCCCTGCATATCGAATGGCACTAGGTCCCATGTCAACTCCACGTCTGGTTTGACCTAAATCGATTGGTACACCGATAATCGATATCTTTTTTTTCATTAAGTACCCCCCCTGTAAATCCCTGTGGTAGCTGCTGTTAAAAACCATTGATTTCAAAGAACTCTTGCGTAACCAACTAACATATTGGTTTAATGAAAAAAATATTGCCACAAAGTTCCCTAAACATTACTCTAGCTACTATAGGTATATTTTACCTGCAATAGATTGAATGACTCAACTCAACATTATTTTGAATATATATACATTAACCCAAGGGAGGCTCTCTTTTAGATATAGAAGCAAATATGTACTGTTGTCTATACCTTGAATTAATGTTAGAAAAAAACAAAAAACGTTCAGAGCATGGTCCTGAACGTTAGTTATTTATATGTATATAAAATGGTGGAGACTAGCGGGATCGAACCGCTGACCTCCTGCGTGCAAGGCAGGCGCTCTCCCAGCTGAGCTAAGCCCCCGAACTTTTAGCAAAAATAGTTCTTTTGGAGCGGAAGACGGGATTCGAACCCGCGACCCCCACCTTGGCAAGGTGGTGTTCTACCACTGAACTACTTCCGCAAACTTGAGTATTTTTGTTTTAATTGAAATGGTGGAGGGGGGCAGATTCGAACTGCCGAACCCACAGGGAGCGGATTTACAGTCCGCCGCGTTTAGCCACTTCGCTACCCCTCCAGATATTTTAGGGAAAATGGTGCCGGCTAGAGGACTTGAACCCCCAACCTACTGATTACAAGTCAGTTGCTCTACCAATTGAGCTAAGCCGGCAATTTGAAATTGTATTAAATGGTGACCCGTACGGGATTCGAACCCGTGTTACCGCCGTGAAAGGGCGGTGTCTTAACCACTTGACCAACGGGCCGAACATAGTTAATTCCCACGTAAATAATTAATATTTCTTAGATGAATAAGCTGACAAAATAGATTATATACAATCTCCAACATATTTGTAAAGTCAAAGTTTATAGTTTTTAAAATGATTTATAAAATGGTTGTTAAAACTAAACGTTAACCTCTTCTTTTATAAGATATCCTTTTCATTAATGTTCTATAAAGTAACATTATACAATTATTAGTTCCTTTAAGTGACATGATAACATTTTGTTTATCCTTTTAGTAACATTTATACAAAGTTTCTTTCGGTAACATTATAATTAGAATAAGGTAGCATAGAAACGAGCTGATGATAATGGATATTTTAGCTAAGAGAATAAAACAACTACGTGATGAAAAGAAAAAGGAAAACAGTAAATATACTCAAGAATATGTTGCAAATTTAATAGGAATTGCAAGAGTAACTTATACTGCTTATGAAAATGGAACAAAAATCCCGCCTGCTGATGCAATAAATAAGATTGCTGAAATATTTAGTACAACAACAGACTATATACTTGGTAGAACGGACAACCCAAAGCAATCAATACCTTATTCTCACGAAGATTTTAATCAGCTATCTGAGATTAATAAGTTGCTTAATGAATATCAAATCGACGACATCGGCTTCTTTGACATCGAAAAATGGAAAAACATGAGCCGCAAAGATATCGAGCACTTACGAAGAACATTTGAATTGCTAACAAATAAAAACAATAAAACTAATAAGGGTGGATAGCCATGGGCGACAAAATATTACAACAGATTTTAACAGAGTTGCAAAGTATTAAATCCCAACTAGATGAAAACACCCAAATAACAAAAACAATACGTGATCGACAAGAAGAAACAGACGCAAAATTAGTAAACCTTTCCATGGATGTTCATAAAATAAAAGGTGAACTACTATCGTTGAAAGAAGGTCAAGAACGTCAAGATAAAATTCTTGAATCACTAGCTATGCGATCTCTTGAGCAAGAAACAGAGCTTCGTGACTTAAAACGAATTAAGTAATAAGTAACGGAAAAACATAAGCAACGAAGATATCGAGTACTTACGAAAAACATTCGATTTACTAACGAAGGAAAAAGACAACAAATAGATATACAACCAGACACACATCCAATGTTGGAGTGTGTCTTTTTTATTAATTAATGATTGGAGCTGTTAAAATGGAAAACTTTATCGATCAGATCAGGGGCATCTCGAGGCGAATTCAAAATGTGAAGAGTAATATTAGTACAGAAGAAGCAACAAAAACGTCTTTAATCATGCCATTTTTCCAAGTACTAGGTTACGATGTCTTTAATCCAGAGGAGTTTCTTCCAGAATATGTTGCTGATGTTGGCATAAAAAAAGGTGAAAAAGTGGACTATGCCATATTACAAAATGGTAAACCAATCATTTTGGTTGAAGCTAAAGCAATTAACGAACAGCTTGAAAAACATGACTCTCAATTATTTAGATACTTTGGAACAACTACCGCTAAATTCGCTATACTAACCAACGGGCTCGTATACCGATTTTACACCGATTTGGATGAACAAAACAAAATGGATGCCGCACCATTTTTTGAGTTTAATCTCTCAGACATAAGAGATACACAAATAATAGAATTAGCTAAATTTAGAAAAGGTGGATTTGACGTCGAAAATATTTTAACAACAGCTTCAGAACTTAAATACACTGGTGAAATTAAACAGTTTCTTTCTAAACAATGGGATAACCCATCAGATGACTTTATTTCTTTTATTATTGCGGATATTTACCCTGGTAAAAAGACGCGGAACGTCATAGAGAAATTCACACCAGTAGTAAAAAAATCACTTAAACAATTCATTAATGATTTAGTTAGCGACAAGTTGAAAGCAGCCTTAAATGATTCAGAAGCAGAACCTGCAGTTTCAACTGATTCAAAAAATGAAATACAAGAAGGAAAACTGGAAAGTGAAACGGAAAATACTCCAATCATAGTCACAACAGAAGAAGAACTTGAAGGCTATGTAACTGTTAAACTCCTATTAAAAGAAACTGTGGAACCAGAAAGAGTCTTCTACCGTGATAATCAAAGCTACTTTAATGTACTTTTAGATGACAGTATTAGAAAATGGGTATGCCGCCTTGGATTAAATAGCAAAAACAAATATATCCAGTTTAATGATGAACATCGTACGGTCGTTAATATTGATCAAGTCTCTGACTTAATGAATTATAAAGATAAATTACTAGCAGTAGCAAAATCATTTTTATAGGTAACTACAAGGACACACATCCATGTTGGTGTGTGTTTTTTATTTTTTCATATGAAATCGAGGAACTTAAAAAATCAACAAACATTAACGGCTTTATGCATTAGATTCTAATATAGAATTACCTGATCGTCGATCATTCCGCTTTAATAGAGAATCTAGCAAAATGCAAAAATACATATAATTGAAATTTAAAATCGGTCTCCTGTTTAGTCTCCCGAATATTCCAATCAAATAAAAAAGACTTCCCCTAGTATCGAGAAACCCTTGATATATCTATATTATTTAAATAAGCTTCCAACCGGGCTCGAACCGGTGACCTCTTCCTTACCATGGAAGTGCTCTACCTGCTGAGCTATGGAAGCATTGGCTCCACAGGCAGGATTCGAACCTGCGACCGATCGGTTAACAGCCGATAGCTCTACCACTGAGCTACTGTGGAATAAGATTTATGCTTGGCAACGTCCTACTCTCACAGGGGGACAGCCCCCAACTACCATCGGCGCTGAAGAGCTTAACTTCCGTGTTCGGAATGGGAACGGGTGTGACCTCTTCGCTATCGTCACCAAACATCTGACAAATGATAAACGGCGAAATACTACGTTGACTTCGCTTCCTGTGGTGCTCATGTTGTACCCTTTAAACGTACACTCCGCTCCTCGTAAGCTCGTCGCCTTGTCTTTCTTGTCCTGATTCGTCATTACTATTTACTTGAAGTTTGTTCCTTCAAAACTAGATAACAGTCATTCATATCTACTGCGTTTTTTTGTCCAGCTTCAGCTCCCAGCGACTTCTAAACTTCGCTCATCTCCCTACGATAAGTCAACATTGACTCACTTTGTTCGTCTTGTTTCCTTTATCTTTTATCCTATTAGTAACATTTATACAAAGTTTCTTTCGGTAACATTATAATTAGAATAAGGTAGCATAGAAACGAGCTGATGATAATGGATATTTTAGCTAAGAGAATAAAACAACTACGTGATGAAAAGAAAAAGGAAAACAGTAAATATACTCAAGAATATGTTGCAAATTTAATAGGAATTGCAAGAGTAACTTATACTGCTTATGAAAATGGAACAAAAATCCCGCCTGCTGATGCAATAAATAAGATTGCTGAAATATTTAGTACAACAACAGACTATATACTTGGTAGAACGGACAACCCAAAGCAATCAATACCTTATTCTCACGAAGATTTTAATCAGCTATCTGAGATTAATAAGTTGCTTAATGAATATCAAATCGACGACATCGGCTTCTTTGACATCGAAAAATGGAAAAACATGAGCCGCAAAGATATCGAGCACTTACGAAGAACATTTGAATTGCTAACAAATAAAAACAATAAAACTAATAAGGGTGGATAGCCATGGGCGACAAAATATTACAACAGATTTTAACAGAGTTGCAAAGTATTAAATCCCAACTAGATGATTGCCTCCATGGAAGCTGGCGCTCCCACTTCCCAGGCTCCTACCTATCCTGTACAAGCTGTACCAAAATTCAATATCAGGCTGCAGTAAAGCTCCACGGGGTCTTTCCGTCCTGTCGCGGGTAACCTGCATCTTCACAGGTACTATGATTTCACCGAGTCTCTCGTTGAGACAGTGCCCAAGTCGTTACACCTTTCGTGCGGGTCAGAACTTACCTGACAAGGAATTTCGCTACCTTAGGACCGTTATAGTTACGGCCGCCGTTTACTGGGGCTTCGATTCAAAGCTTCTCTTGCGATAACCTCTCCTCTTAACCTTCCAGCACCGGGCAGGTGTCAGCCCCTATACTTCGCCTTACGGCTTCGCAGAGACCTGTGTTTTTGCTAAACAGTCGCTTGGGCCTATTCACTGCGGCTCTCTCACGCTTGCACGCTATCAGAGCACCCCTTCTCCCGAAGTTACGGGGTCATTTTGCCGAGTTCCTTAACGAGAGTTCTCTCGCGCATCTTAGGATTCTCTCCTCGCCTACCTGTGTCGGTTTGCGGTACGGGCACCTTCTACCTCGCTAGAAGCTTTTCTTGGCAGTGTGGAATCAGGAACTTCGGTACTGTTTTTCCCTCGCCATCACAGCTCAGCCTTTTCGAGAAGCGGATTTGCCTACTTCTCAGCCTACCTGCTTGGACGCGCATTTCCAACAGCGCGCTTGCCCTATCCTCCTGCGTCCCTCCATTGCTTCGAAGGGGGTCTTTGCGCTTTAGCGCTTAGTGCCCCTTGTCCCCTTGCGGGAAAACGGTAATGAGGTGGTACAGGAATTTCAACCTGTTGGCCATCGCCTACGCCTTTCGGCCTCGGCTTAGGTCCCGACTTACCCTGAGCGGACGAGCCTTCCTCAGGAAACCTTAGGCTTTCGATGGACAGGATTCTCACCTGTCTTTTCGCTACTTACACCGGCATTCTCACTTCTAAGCGCTCCACCAGTCCTTCCGGTCTAGCTTCAATGCCCTTAGAACGCTCCCCTACCGCGAACATTTCTGTTCACCCACAGCTTCGGTGGTACGTTTAGCCCCGTTACATTTTCGGCGCAGAGTCACTCGACCAGTGAGCTATTACGCACTCTTTAAATGGTGGCTGCTTCTAAGCCAACATCCTGGTTGTCTGGGCAACTCCACATCCTTTGCCACTTAACGTACACTTTGGGACCTTAGCTGGTGGTCTGGGCTGTTTCCCTCTTGACCACGGACCTTATCACTCGTAGTCTGACTCCTAAGCATAAGTGCTTGGCATTCGGAGTTTGACTGAATTCGGTAACCCGATGGGGGCCCCTAGTCCAATCAGTGCTCTACCTCCAAGACTCTTTTCTTAAGGCTAGCCCTAAAGCTATTTCGGGGAGAACCAGCTATCTCCAAGTTCGATTGGAATTTCTCCGCTACCCACACCTCATCCCCGCACTTTTCAACGTGCGTGGGTTCGGGCCTCCAGTAGGTGTTACCCTACCTTCACCCTGGACATGGGTAGATCACCTGGTTTCGGGTCTACGACCTCGTACTTACTCGCCCTCTTAAGACTCGCTTTCGCTGCGGCTCCGTTTCTTCAACTTAACCTTGCACGAGATCGTAACTCGCCGGTTCATTCTACAAAAGGCACGCCATCACCCTTGAACGGGCTCTGACTACTTGTAGGCACACGGTTTCAGGTTCTCTTTCACTCCCCTCCCGGGGTGCTTTTCACCTTTCCCTCACGGTACTGGTTCACTATCGGTCACTAGGGAGTATTTAGCCTTGGGAGATGGTCCTCCCTGCTTCCGACGGGATTTCTCGTGTCCCGCCGTACTCAGGATCCACTCAAGAGTGAATGATGTTTCAGCTACAGGGCTGTTACCTTCTTCGGCCGACCTTTCCATGTCGCTTCACCTACATCATTCTTTTGTAACTCCGTTTTGAGTGTCCTACAACCCCAAGAGGCAAGCCTCTTGGTTTGGGCTTCTTCCGTTTCGCTCGCCGCTACTTAGGAAATCGCGTTTGCTTTCTCTTCCTCCGGGTACTTAGATGTTTCA
>NZ_ANOK01000006.1 GCF_000331575.1 Calidifontibacillus oryziterrae | reverse complement strand
AAATCTATCATATCATTTTGTTTCGTGGAAGTCAATAACTTTTTTTAAAGAAACTTTCGCGCTGTCATTTTAGCGACAGTTGTGATCTTACCGTATTATTCGTGGAAGTCAACGACTTTCTTTTTTCACTCTAAAACAGCGACTCATCAAATATATCACCCTAAAGAAATGATGTCAATAACTTATTTTTTTATATTTTTTATTCTTTATTAATTTGTTTGATGATGAATGAATGAATGGGTACTATACATAATTAATTTTTTTGAAGTCAAAATAGAATATATAAATTTAGATTTGGAGGAATCCTGTTATGGATCAAAGAGAGAAACAGTATTCTGATTTTTCGAACGTTGAAATACAAAAAAAGTTCCTTACAGCCGAGGAATTTCCCGAAGGTCCTTATGGTTCACCAATCGGAAAACATGATATAGTAAAAAATAAAGAAACCCCTTGGCAGCATGGTCAACAATTTTACAGTAATTTCACCTACGAAAATCGTAACTTTCATGAAAATCTTCCAAGACAATTCCCAGGTGCCCACCCGACTCATGATGAGAATGGTAAGGATAGTGAGGAGCCCTATAAGGATGCACCTAGTGGAAATCGTTAAACAATCAGACAAACAACAGCGAGTTTTAAATTCCCACATTTAAAAAATCGCCACTTGAAATTAATTGTTAGAGTAACGACAAATTAATCTCAGGTGGACGATTTTTTTATTAGTCTATATGATCACTTTCATTAAAGTCCTTTAAAGAATCCATATTGCTTGCTATCATTGAGATAATTGTGCTGGCTTCTTCTTTACTGAAAATAAAATTTGTTTCATCTTCAATTAGCTCATTATCTGTGGTTACAATTCTGTTTACACGTCTTAAAACACCATCTCCTGTATCCTCAATTACACCAAATTGATAAGCAACCTCTACTTCATCTTTATAAGTGTAAGCTGTTACTTCGTCCGTAGTCCAATAAACATCGATCTCCTCATAATCTTCATTGTCATCAATTTCATATATACCTACTTCTTCATCATTTAAATCATCATCCAGTTCATATAATTCAATTTCCTCGTCTTCATTTAAATAGTCATGCAAGCTTTCATGAACTACATCAACAATTTCTTCAATATCAGTAAGAATTGTCCTTGCTTTTAGCTCCAGATCAAAATCTAACGTTTCAATATAAAACTCCTCATTATGCGGATCGAAAAATAATGTACAAAAATAGTCCCGGCCATTATCATCTGTCTCAACAAAGAATTCTATTCTCGGGTGTTTAGCTCCTCTGTCAATTGTCATATGACCAACTTGGTCATACTTTTCACAAATTGACTCGAGATGGTCTTGTAGCTCACTGCTAATTCGATCATACCATTCCAGTGACATATGATATTCCTCCTATCAACGTAATCAAGCTTATTGTTTCCAACTATTGTTACTAGTTTAATACCATTTAATTCCAATTTATCAAATTCAATTATTAACTCTATCAGGAATATTTTTTTTAGGATGACAGATACTTTATGTTGTAAAAAAGTTTGCAATCAACCGTCAAATGATTAACAGCTCTGTACTACCACTAGTCTAACTCTACTATGTATTCACAGGTTTTAATATGTATTAGGAGAATTTTATGAAATTAACTAAAAGTTTAAGGAGTGTTATTATGGGAATTTTAAGTGGAAATCCTCAAAACGAACCCTTGCATTATGGTGAAGTTTTTACAACATGGTCTTTTTTGCTGGCAGCTAAACATTCCATCGCCGGGTATCAAACAAAGTTAAATCATGCTGGAGATGAAGACCTCCAAAAACTATTGGAAGAGGCTATGCAACAATGTCAGCAAGAAGCTAAACAAATTGAAGCTTTGTTGAAAGAAAATGGTATTGGTTTGCCACCATCACCCCCTGAAAGACCAAAGGCTTGTATTGAAGATATTCCAGCAGGAGCAAGATTTCAAGATCCTGAAATTGCAGCACACTTATCAGCATCAATAGCTGCAGGATTAGTTGCTTGCAGTCAAGCAATTGGCCAATCTATTAGGGAGGATATTGCAATGATGTTTAGTCAATTCCATATACAAAAAGCCACATTGGGTGGTAAGGTATTAAGACTTAACAAAGAAAAAGGATGGTTAATTCCACCACCGCTTCATCATAGTAAAGCAGATGATTGCTAACTGAGACTCCCAAGACTAAAGTCACGAGTGTTCTCAGCTAATTTATAAAAATGGGTGACCCAAAAATGAATAACTTGGGCCACCCGCTTCTTATCATTTTAAAAAACCTTCTCTTTTTGCACAAGGGACACATTTTTCAGCATGTTGATTTACAGTATTATAGCTTTGCTTACATTGGTTACATATCTTCTTATATACTTTGTAATGTTGTATTTCGTAGAGAGAAATTTTTTCTCGTACTGAAATTGCTTGTTCTGGACAAATATCCTCGCATAAACCACATGTTGTACAAGGTTGAGCATTTATAGAAAATTGTGTTTCTGTTATTTCCAAACAATTTTTAGGGCAAAGAACTTGGCAAGCACTACATAACGTACACTTTTCACTATTAAAAGTTATCGCAGCAAATTGGTGGTTTTGATAGTATCTTGCTAGCTCAAGGTCCTCTTGATTAAAACGCCATTTTGCTGGAGCCATTTGTTTAACAAAACCTTGAGCGTCTTTTCGCCAAGTAAAAAATAAATCTCTTCTTGATAGTACTTCCATTCCACGATCGACTTTTTCTACTTTAACCGAAAATGATTTTTCACCAAGCTTTAGCAATATAGAATTGGCTTCATTTAATGAAGTCTGCCAATCCTTGCCTATATCTTGTTCACTGACAACTGATTTGATACCCTTTTTATAATAAATTAGGAGCTCTTTTGTTGTCGGAGGTTTTTCATCATTTGTAATGACTAAATGATTTTGAATAATTGTCCGCTTTGGAAAAATTCCTGCTACAGCTTGGACAGAACAAGCAGAAATACATTTACCACATTGTATGCAAGCTTCACCTTTTATCGATGGAACTCCACGCTTTATTGAAATCGCATCCAATTCACATGCTTCCATGCACTTTGAGCATTTTGAACGGGGACTCAGATGGCGAGTGCACGTTTCGAGAATCTCATATTCGTAATCTAAGCTTTCAATCCACATGCTAACTAACCCCATCTTCCTCACCCTTTCAAATTGGAAATATTTTACGGGGGGGCAGGCACCTCTATGGCACCTAACCTGGCCCCAACTGTTTCATTAAGCTCCTAATACATAGAACACATATCGACTCATGCCTTCTGCGACGATAATAGCAGCTAATGCAACATATGCATAAGAGTAAGAGATCTTTTTACTTGATGTCATGGATAGCACCCCTAGGAGCCCTATACCAACGACTTCGATAATCCATCGTAATGCTACTGTACCTTGATAGCCTTCTAAAGCTGCCATCGCATTCAGGCCATTAATTACATTCACTTCAGGCATAACTGTTGCAGATACTGCCATTCCGACTAACTGAATAGCAACCCCGACGATAGCAATATAAAATGAATATCTCACTAAGCCTTGTGCTTTCCCCTTCATCACAGGCGCAATCAATGTTGCTGCTAATACTGGTCCTAACACAAGTGCAGTTCCGTAAAAAGATGTATAAGTGTTGATTGAATTCCAGCCACTCACTAATGTTGTCGCATAAATTGCTGCCATACAGTATATATCAATCAATCCAATCAATGCTGAAACCAATAACAGTAACGGATTTACCCTTTTTTGAACAAAAGCTAAGCCTGTTGTTATAAAAATCACACCGATAAACAAACCTGTTACTAAAATCTCACGACTCATCCATGAAGAACCTAGATGGAGAATCGTATTGAAAGCATTACTTGGAGTACCTAAGTGTGAAAACGATGCACCTAAGCCAATAATGGATAACACTGAAATGGCAAGCAATGGAACACGCATAGCACTAAAAGTCTTTTCCTCATTATTCCCTGATATTTTCTTGTAGAACAACCATAGCATCAACACTCCACCTATGGCTGCCTGCATACAGACAGTGAATATTAATAACGCCCATTCATGCATTACAAATCCCTCCTTTAATTTGCATATTTATGTGGTGTAATCACGATATTTGGTTTTGTAAGAGCTGCACTAGGCATTGCTTTCACTTCGTTCACATTTCCATATTTCTTTCGTAGCTCATCAATAGGCCCAACCTCTATTGCCCGATAAATACAAGCCGCTTCACAAGCAGGTCTTTCACCTTTTTCCAATAAATCAATACATAGATTACATTTTGTCATCTTACCTAACTCTTCATTATATTGTGGGGCACCATAAGGGCAATTCCATTGGCAATATTTGCAACCTACACATTTGTCAGCATCAACAACAACAACACCATCTTCTTCTCGTTTATACATCGCAGTTGTTGGGCAATTCTTCACACAACCTGGGTCCTCACAATGATTACAAGAGATCGATAAAAAGTATGCTTGAACATTATTTTCAAATGTACCATCACCGTTTTTTGTAAAAGTCCCGCTTTCAAATGGATATACTCGTCGATAATTTACCCCTACAGAAGTATCATTTTTATCTTTACAGGCAATTACGCATGCCTTACACCCTACACACCGAGCCTGATTAATATAAAATCCTAGTTGTTCCATAATTAATGCACCCCTTTCCTAAGCCTTTTCTGCTTGTGCAAGATTTGTATGTTGTGGATTACAATGACCTAATGCCGTTGCTTTATGGGTAGTTAAAACGTTAATAGCTCCCCTAATGTCAACACCATTTTTATCTGGTGTAAACCATCCACCTTGCGGAATTGCAATTACGCCCGGCACTATTCTACTAGTCACTTTTACAGGTATTTTCAAGACACCGCGATCGTTAAATACTTTCACAAGATCGCCATCTTTAATGTTTCGTTCTCCGGCATCGATTGGGTTCATCCACATAATATTTCCTTCAACCTCTTCCATCCAATCACTTGTATCAAATGATGAATGCGTCCGGCGTTTACTATGCCACCCAATTAACTGAAGTGGGTATTTTCCTTTTTCGCTATTTTCTACACCTTCTTCAAGTAATACATGCTTCGGTATCGCTGGAATTTCCTCAGGATTATTCATATCCCATAAGTCTTTTGAGAAAAGTTCAATTTTCCCTGAAGGAGTATCAAATGGATTGGTTTTGATATCCTTGATTTGCTTCTCAAAAGCAACAATTGGATCAAAATCGTACTTATGAATACCTGTCTGTTGCAATTGGTCATAGGTTGGGAACCTTGGATCCTCTTTTCTTGTCTCGTCAATAATCCATTTCACCCATTCATCCTGTGTTCTACCTTCAGTAAATTCGTTTTCAATGCCTAACTCCTTAGCTAACATTGTCATCCATTCATACTCTGTTTTAGAATCAAAAAGTGGATCAATCACTTTCTGTGACAAAATAATGTGTTGCCCATAGCTCCAAGGTGGCACGAAGTCACTTTGTTCAAAGAACGTACATGTCGGTAAAATGATATCAGAGTATTTTGCAGATGGTGTCATATACAAATCTGTCGTCACAATAAATTCTATTAATGATTCATCCTCGAGCATTTTTATCGTGCGATTAATATCTGAATGCTGGTTCACTAAACAGTTACCGGCTATATTGAAAATCATTTTTATATTTGTTGGAAGTGTTTCCCCGTCATTTAGTCCAGTGACACCTTCAGCAGCACCCATTTTTGTTCCTTCGATGATTGCATCTGTAAATTTAAAAACAGGTATTTCTACGTTTGTTGGATTTTTAATAGAAGGGAACTTAACATATTTTGCAATTCCGGCTGCACCTGGCCCTGCCCAACCGCCTTTTATCCCAATATTCCCTGTTAAAGCTGCTATTAAAGAGCCTCCACGAGATAACTGTTCACCGTTCATATGACGATTAATACCGTTACCTTGAATCCAAGCCATCGGCTTTGTTGTTGCAACTTCACGAGCTAACTGACGAATTTTATTTGCTGGTAGACCAGTAATTTTCGCTGCCCATTCCGGTGTTTTTGGAGTACCATCACTAACTCCCATAACATAACTCTTATATGATTCACCTGCTGGTACGCCCTCTGGCATATGCTCCTCGTCATGACCTACACAATATTGATCTAAAAATGCCTGATCATGAAGACTCTCAGTGAACATGACATATGCCATCGCTGCAATCAACGCATTATCAGTCGTTGGTTTAATTGGGAACCATTCATCTGCAAGTCCAATTGCCGTATCTGTATTACGTGGGTCTAGAATGTAAATTTTCGCACCCGCTTTTTTTGCCATTCTTAAATAAACATTAAAATGTCCAAAAATCGTTTCTGCCGGATTAAACCCATTTAAGACAATAAGCTTTGAATCTACTAAAGTGTCCAAACTGCTACTTGCAGATCCAGTCCCAAACGTAATTGGGGTTGCCACTCCATGTTGACCTGAGCTGTAGTTTGAATATCTGCCAAGGTAACCACCATCAGCTGCTAATAGTCTTTGGATTAACGTGTCACCACTACCAACTTGACCTGATTGTCCTGTTGCATAAATTCCATATCTTGATGTTGGGCCATATTTTTCTTTAACACGGGTCATTTCACTTGCTATTTCTTTTATCGCTTCGTCCCAGCTGATTTCCTTGAATTTTCCTTCTCCTCGTTTACCTGTACGTCTTAAAGGAGTTTTGATGCGATCAGGATGATAAACATGGCGACGATAGCCACGGCCACGTACACATGCGCGAATTTGTGGGAACTTTAGTGAATCAGCATTTTTATCTCGTGGATCATCATCAGTAGATAATCTTGTAATTGTACCATCTTTGACATGTGCTTTAATTAAACATTTCCCACCACAATTCAAAGTGCCGCAAGTAGGAATAATTTTGATTTGTTCTTCTGCTTCCGCTGCTACTTCCATGGTAGGCATTAATTTTTTCGTAACAGCTACTCCACCTAATACCGCTGGAGCTGTTACAGCACCAGCCCATTTTAAAAATTTCCGTCGTGGAAGTGTGTGATCTACTATCCTTTTGAACAAATTCTCACTCATGATTGATAACCTCCTTAATATCTAACAAATATTGATAATCTTGATTAATAAAATCTCGTAATAATAAGGCAGAGCCTTTGTATAATGAACTCGTTGTCGCTGACTGGATATCATCTGTAAAAGGGTCAATCCAATTCATAAGATGATCATTTAATAGTAGAAACTGATATTCTAATGCTCTACTAAACTTGTTTTCATCACCCTCCTTAATAGACTTAATAGCTTCGTCGATAAGATAAATCATAAATTCTAATTCGATTGAAATATGATCCTCTGGCTCTTTGCTCTCATTTTGAAAATAAAGATTAAACTCTCTTAATTTTTTCCTCATTTGTAGAGTTGGTTCGCCAAAAAGAATTCGCTCTTTAGTTCTGTAAACAGATTCCCAAGGTGGTGCTGGAATATGCTCGGGTCCAAAAAATAACTGTAAAAAACTCTCTCTTTCTTTTTCCTCAACTTTCTCAATTTCAAGCGAGGATAATTCACTAAAGAAAGCAATTAAATGCTCTTGTGCTTCAAATGGATTAAAATTGCTTTGGTTTTTCCACTCTTTTAGTAATTCAATCGATAATGGGCTACTAAAAACAGTATGGAGAAATTCGTATTGAAAACTTCTTTCTTCCATTGCTTGAATTAATTGTGACGTCATGCTAGCACCTCACTTCTTTAGATATTGTGAATTCATTCACATTTTCTAGCTTACTTTCATTATAGTTTTGGTTGAAATGGTCGGGTACGGCCAGCAAGCACAAAAAAAGAGGTTACTTTTTGTACCTCATGACAAAATTTATAGAGTTTTTACAATCCTGTGACTTTCATTGCCCTTTTAAGTAAGCACCTTTATGATATTAATATAGCAAGATAACAACATAACAACGTTGATTAACTCGAAAGGTATGAGAATATGCGTGACAGTTTTATAATTCCTGACTATATTCAAGATCTACTCGAGGCATCCAATGATGGATTAGATGGAATAACAAGCAAACTATCTCATCTTTTATCTGTTCCAGTAATTATTACTGACCCATTATATAAAATTATTTCTGATTCACTGTCTCATAGTGATAGAAAAACGATTGAAATGAACCGCAGTGAAGCAGTAACACAAAATCGTGACGATCACTACTTTACATGTACTGTTTCCTATTTAAATGAAAAAAAGGAAGCGATAGGTACGATCATTACTACTGACAACCAGGAAAGTGGATATTTATTTGTACTCCTAGGCGAAAAGACTACTGAAGGTTTCGAAATATACCATTCACTCTTGAAATATGCAGCTTTGTTGTGTTCCTGTCATGTGCGAAAAGAGAAGGCGATTAGACAAGAAAGACTCAAATTGAAGGAGGCTTTCTTATTTGACTTACTTTATGGAAATTTCAAAAAGAAAATAGATATTATTCCATACGGAGAAATATGGGGTTGGGAGCTATCACAACCCCACCTAGTTGTCGTGTTTTCGATTATTGATTACGAATATTATTCGACTGATAAACCATTAATCAATACCCTTTTATATGTGATCGAAACGATGTTATTCGAGCGAAATATCAAACCGATCACTTTAATGAAGCGAAATGAAATTATTGCTATTTTGCCCGCAACTGAAGTAACAGAACTCCAAGATAAACAAAAAACAATCCAACTTGTTTCTACTATGCTAAAGCAAACAACAAAAACAAATTTGGCTAATCGTGTAACCTGCGGCATTGGTAAGATCTACGAAAATCCTGAAGAACTTTTTAGAAGCTATCAAGAAGCTAAGGTTGCATACGAATTAGGATTGCTTTTAAATATTCCGATTCCATTTTTTAGTGATTTAGGCTTAGAGCGTGTGCTTTATAAGCACGATCTTCAAGATTTAAAGGAATTTTATGATCATGTATTAGGGAAATTGCTGCAATATGACGAGCAAAATGGTGGCGATTTTATGCATACATTGGAAAATTTCGCACAACACCAATTTGATCTCAAAAAAACCTCCGAAGCATTATTTTTGCATCGAAATACATTAAGATACCGTTTGAACAAAATCGAAGAAATTTTGGAGCAAAAATTAGATGACTTTTATACAAGGTTAAATATTGTTGCTTCTTTAAAAATAAAACAGCTTCACAAATTGTAATCGAAAGGGGAGGATATTTTGGAGCTTTTTCGAAATACATGCCCCCGTAACTGCTATGGTACGTGTAGTATTATTTCCTATGTTGAGAACGGAAAATTGATAAAAGTAACAGGTGACCCGAAGCACGGCTTTACACAAGGCCGCTTATGCCCAAAGGGCTATGCTTACACACAATATGTGTATAATTCTTCCCGCTTAAAATATCCAATTATCCAAACACCACGAGGATCTGGTAATTGGCAAAGAATTTCTTGGGATGAAGCATATTCAATTATTGCCGAAAAAATGATTGAGTTATATAGCCGGTACGGCTCTAACTTGGCTAGTGGCTACAATAAGTTTTCTGGAAATATCGGGCTCCTTCATTATGCTGTCGAGGGCATGTTTAATAGTATTGGACCACATACAAAACCTGTTGGTGATCTCTGCTCCTCATCCGGTGGAGCAGCGTTGAAAAAAACGATTGGCGACGTGATTAGTCCGATACCTGAAAAAATGGCACAGGCAAAATTAATTGTGATTTGGGGCGCAAATCCTGCCGCTACAAATGTCCAGCAAATGAAATATATATTTCAAGCGAAACAAAATGGTGCGACCGTTGTTGTCATCGATCCGATTTTTTCTGAAACAGCCGCTAAGGCAGATATATATATTCAAAATAAACCTGGAACAGATGCATTATTAGCTTACGGCATCGCAAAAATTATGATCGAGAAAGAGTGTTATGAAAAGGAGTATGTCGAAACAAATTCACAAGGTTGGGCTGAATTTAAACATTATTTAATAAATGAGGTCAATTTCCCTGACATTTGTCATGTGACTGGAGTTCAGTTCGAAGTCATGAAGGAGCTTGCTTCTTTATTCTCAACAATTAAACCCGGGGTAACTTGGAGCGGTTTAGGCGTACAACGAAATAAAAACGGTGAAATAGGCATTCAGGCAATACTATCTCTAAGTGCAATGTCTGGGCATTTTTGTGAACAATATAGCGGTACGTATTACACTCATGCAGATATAAGCCACTTTCCATTAACGTTATTAAACCATCCAGAGAAAGAACACTGTTTTGTGAAAAAGTCTCGCTCTGTTAGTCATATAGATTTTGCAGCACAAGCAAAGGCATTAAATGATCCACCTTTGAAACTATTATGGATAGCTTCCCGGAGTCCGTTATCACAGGATCAAAATATCCAAGCTTGGAAGGAACTATTTAATAGTTTGGAATTGATCGTAACCGTTGATTTGTTTATGAATGAAACTACGAAGCACTCTGACATTGTATTACCCGCCGCCAGTCTTTTTGAGGAAGAAGATCTTCATGTTGGCTATTGGCATCATTGGATCTCAATTAACCAAAAAGCGATCGACCCTTTTTTTGAAGCAAAGAGTGATTTACAGATTGCTAGAGAACTAACGAAAAAACTTAATGAGCTTTCCCCGGGTTTTTCGGATTTCCATTATGAACTTGAACCGATAGATTGGATCAAAGCTGAGTTAACGCCCCATATAAAGCAGCTTTATTCACTAGATAGTTACGAGGATTTAGTATCGAGTCCTCATCCAAGAATTGATGATTATGATAAAAGAAAAAGTAAGGAATTTCATTTTATTAAACCAATAAATAAAGCTAATTTATATGATGACCAAACAAATGAAGGTGCAGTATATCCTTTTAGACTACTGTCACCACAGTCATTATTAAAAATTCATTCACAATTCGCGACATTATCATGGCTCCACCCCGAGCGAGAAATAACTGTCATTGAAATTAATGATATCGTTGCCGAAAACTTAGGAATCCATGATGAAACAATGGTTACTGTTTTTAACGACTACGGTTCAATCGAGGCAAAAGCTGTTATAAATGCTGATCTTCCCCAAGAAATAATTGTTGTCAATCAAGCCGGTGAAAAAGGAATTAATCAATTAATTGGAGATACGACAAAAGATTCTGACGAAGAATCTAGCATTAACTTCTATGATACTTATGTTGCCATTAAAAACTAAAAGAATAGTATTGAAAGCACACGTTACCGAAACGATTATTAGTACTTTATGAAAAAATTTAACTGAAATCAGGTGAAAAAATGGCAGTTCAAATGGGATTCGTTTTTAACTCCGATATTTGTATTGGCTGTATGGCATGCGAAATAGCATGTAAAAATGAAAATCAAACAAGTGATGTTGTCAGATGGCGCAGGGTCTCCAATCTTTCAAAGGACTTATATCTATCCAACTCCTGCAATCATTGCAACAGCCCGGAATGCTTCCGTGTTTGCCCTGTGAGAGCATTTACGAAACGCTCAGATGGAATCGTTCTGATCGATTCAAATCTGTGTACTGGATGTATGGTATGTGTAAGTGCATGTCCTTATGGCGCACCACAATATGATTTTGAAACTCAAAAAGTAAGTAAATGTCAAATGTGCTATCCTCGTCAAGATCAAGGCTTACTTCCAGCCTGTGTTGAATCGTGCTCAACAAAAGCATTAAACATTGTCGATTTAGAAGACTTCTATGACGAGGAAGCTTGTTCAACTATTAACGGCTTCCCAGATATTCGATTAACTAGGCCCTCAATCGTTTTTTACCCACCAAAGCCGAAAAAAAGGTATTTTCTACAAAGGTAAAGGTATTCTGAAACAGACTGCCCAATGGGCAGCCTGTTTCATAAACTGTCAAAAATACTGTAATCTGAATCTCTCATGACTAAAGTCACGGGTGTTCTAGACTAGGTCATAAATTATTGGCAACTTCGTGTTTTAGTTAAAACATTGGTAGTGGTGTGCGGCAATGGTTCACATTATTGACTATCGCTCGATATTCAAATATAATATCAACATTAAGTATATTATGGTCTGTTAGCTCAGTGGGAGAGTACTTGCTTGACAGGCAAGGTGTCACTGGTTCGAATCCAGTACAGACCATACTTATTAAGGAGCCTAAATCCATTGGTATCAAAGGGTTTAGGCTTTTTATTTGGTTTAACTAAAACTTCTTCTACTTAGCACTTCAACCTTTTCCTTTATTTCTCATCTTTTAACTAAAATCGGATTTTATTGACTGTTATTCTATAATTACTTGCAAATAAACATTTTACTTATCTAAAACATCCAAACAAATCCATTCCATCGGCTCAACAAAAAAGTTATTGTAGGGATTTGGAAATCTCTTCTTGAAAATAACCTTCTTAATTCCACTTTGGTTTAAGAGTTTTGTACAATTATCACAAGGCTCAAGGGTTACATATGCAGTTGCTCCAACTAGCTCCTCTTTCGTTCCATTCATAATTGCGTTTGTTTCGGCATGGATTTGCCTCATGCATCGTCCGTCTTCACTTAGAACATGCCCTACTTCTTCACAGGGCTTATACCCTTTTACAGCCGCATTTACTCCTGTAGAAATAACGGTTCCTTCCTTCACAATGACACAACCAACATTAACTAGATTACAAGTAGAATGTTTTGCTACCTCTTCAGCCATCTTAATAAAATAAAGATCTTTTTCATTTATCACTCGAACAACACATCCCCTCTTTTATATAGTAATGGTTTCTCCCGGCTCTAAAACGATTACGTTCATGTCAATATTCAATGCTTTTACCTCTTCCACAAAACAGTCTGCATTTCGAAGTAGTAAAGGAAAGGTTTTATAATGAATAGGAATCACATTTTTTGCACCTAACATAGTAGCTGCAATACTTCCATGCTTATAATCCATAGTAAAATGACCACCAATTGGTATAAGCGCATAATCAATACTATATAGTTCACCAAATAATTTTAAATCACCGAATATTCCTGTATCCCCTAAATGGTAAATAGTCTTACCATCAATTTTAATAATATAGCCCGCTGCAACACCGGTATCAGAAGTGTGGAAAGCTTGCACCATTATTGCTTGAAAATTATCCGCAAAAAAAGTGCCACCAATGTTTAATTTAATTCCATTTTCCTGAGGCAACCCATTGTTAACCAATTTTACAATGGTTTCAGGCTGTGCAATCACTTTGGCACCAGTACGTTTTGATAGTTCAATGGTATCACCGGTATGATCAAAATGATCATGGGTAATCAATATAAGATCTACTTTTTCAGGTAATTCCTTATCAGGATTAACCGGATTATCCTTGATCCAAGGATCAATCATTGCAACAAGCCCTTTACACGTTTCTAATTTCACTGTTGAATGACCTACCCAAGATAACTTTGTCATTTTCAACACTCTCCCATCTATATTTCTTGCTAACTAGATCTTGTTAGTCTCAGTTTGAATCCTTATTCTTCAATCTTTATTTTTGTGGATCCCATAATGATGATTCCTCCCACAATGATAAAGACAGAAAAAATACCGATCAAATGCGCTGAAAATCCTAACAATACAGGCGAAGTCATTTGAAAAAAACGGTTTAATGAAAGCCTTAACCCCAAACCCTCACCCCTTCTTTTACTTGGCAGAGAGGAAATGGTGGTTAACACTGATATCGGCTGCCCTATTCCAAGCGTTAATCCTAATAGTATAGATAACGTAACTAGGGCCAAGCCTTTCGTGAAAAATGGAAGCAAACAAAAAAACAGACCCGACATGAACGTTGTTATTAAAACAATCGTATTTTTTGAGAATCTATGAACCAATGAAGGCAAACACCATCTAGCAACAATCCCTGCACCCGCATTGAGTCCAATAATGGTTCCAATATAGGTGTCTGACAATCCGAATTCTTTTCCTAACAGCGGAAAAAAAGCGACATACATATCTTTTCCTAGTAAAATTAATATGCTTAATAATATTGAATACCTTAAATTTTTTACTTCTAATAGCTTCATCGTTTGAAGGAAATGAATCTTACTGTTTTCTTCGCCACTCCCACTATTTTTATCTTCTTCTAGGAAAAATGCAAAAAACACGGATAAAAAACTTACGAAACCTAAAATAAAAAAGGCGATTGGATAGCCACTCTGGTCTGAGCATATCCCACCAATAAAAGGTCCTAGAAAACTCCCAATCGCGACGCCTAAACTAAAAGTAAATACATTTCTTTCCCGTTCCTCGGGGTTAGACTTCCGACCAGAGTATGCTTGTGCCGCAACTACAAAAACTAATTGAGCAAATCCGGCAATTATTTGTGAAAAATAAATAAATAGTAGATTATCAAACCAAAAAGGCAAAATCAGGGCTATCGAACCGAAAATAATACTAACGATCAACGGTCTTTTATATCCAATTTTATCAATAAATATCCCTGCTTTTATTGCAGTGAAGAATGGTAAAAGTGGAAAAAGAGCAACAATAAAACCTACATTAATCGAATTCGCACCTAATTCAACAGCCAGTAAAGGAATAAGCGGTCTAGTTCCCATCATACCAACCATATAAATTAAAGAAATGAATGGAACTAAATAGCCTTTTAAAGTATTATGATAAGTCGAAGTCATTTCAAACACCTAGATATTTTTATTTTAATGAAGAAAAGATAGTTAGTTAAACCCAACTATCTTTTCTATTTAACCTAACTTTTCTTGAGATTTCGGCGCAATATGAAGATCAGAACATTTTCCTGCCTTCAAAATAAAACTATCGGAAAATTGAGGAAATCTTTCTTGTAGTAATTTCCCAATCGTAATAACTTTATCAAGATCTATACCAGTATTTATTCCCATCTCTTCGAAACCATGAATAAGATCTTCTGACGCAATATTTCCACTAGCATTTGGCGCATAAGGACAACCGCCCAAACCCGCTATTGAACTATCAAAATCAGTAATCCCTTCTTCAAGCCCCGCTATTGCATTTGCAAATGCCATCCCTCTTGTATTATGAAGATGCATTGATAATTTCATCTCTGGGAAATGTTCTTTAATTCGACCAACTATCTTTTTTACTTTTGCTGGGTTAGCCATACCAGTTGTATCAGCCAATGAAATATCATAAATACCTAAATCAATATATCTTTTACAAATCTCTGTTATTCTTTCTAAAGGAACATCCCCTTCATATGGACAACCAAAAATAACTGAAATCGAACCCGATACTGCTACTGTTGAATCCTGTGCCCGTACAATAAGTGGTTCAAATTCTTTCATGGCGTCGAAGGTCGTTCGATTTGCGTTACTTATACTATGGGAATCTGTTGCCGATAGCATTAATTTAATCTTATCAACCCTAGCTTCAATAGCTCTCTCTAAACCGCGTAAATTAGGGACAAGTGCGCGTAATTTTACACCATTCTTGCGGCTAATTCCTTGCAAAACTTCTCCTGCATCCTTTAGTTGTGGGATCGCTTTAGGATGAACAAACGAAGTAACTTCTATTTGCTTATAACCACATTCCAGTATTTGATTAATAATTTCAATCTTATCTTCTGTTGGAATAATCTCTGGTAAACTTTGAAATCCGTCACGAGGACAAACCTCTGTAATTGTTACATTTTCCGGAAAAGCCATTGACGAACCCCCCTTATATAACTTCATTTTCTCGTAATTTTGCAATATCTTCTTTACTATATTGTAATAATTCCTCAAGTATTTCATTATTATGTTCGCCTAAATCCGGTCCAATATTTTTGACAGCACCTGGAGTTTCTGAAAATTTCGGTACAATTCCTGGCATTTTAATCTTTCCAAGTCTAGGGTGATCTACCTCAATTATATTTTCTCGTTGTTTATAATGTTCATCTTCAAAAATATCCTTTATACTATAGATTGGGCTAATCGGTACACCAAAGTCGTCTAATAACTTTTGAAGTTCATCACGATTAAAAGTCTTAACCCAATCTGCTACGATTCCATTTGTCAAATCAAAGTGCTGTAGTCTTACAGAATTAGTGTGAAATCTTTCATCTGTTAACATATCCGCTCTATTCATAGCTTGAGCAAGTCGCTCAAACGTCCGATCAGAGCTTGTTACAAGCACGACCCAATGCCCATCTTTCGTCTGGAATGTACCAGCTGGACTTGAATGTCCGCTCAATCCTGGGGAACGCTCTTTAATCGTTCCATTTTGATCGTATTCCGCTACAAGAAATTCCATAAATCTAAATACAGACTCGTAAAGGCCAATGTCAATGTACTGCCCAGTACCCGCATCATTTGTATCACGATAATACAAAGCAGCTACTGATGCAAAAGCAACATATATTCCTGTTATATAATCTGTTAATGAAAATGATGGACTGATTGGCGGGCGGTCCGTAAATCCATGTAAATATGTGAATCCACTATACGCTGTTGCTGGTGTACCGAAACCAGCTTTAGGAGAATTTGGGCCTGTTTGACCATAACCAGTTACACGCGTCATAATTAAGTTTGAGTTTTCTTTTTTTAAATCTTCATACCCAATACCCCACTTTTCCAATGTTCCTGGTCGGAAATTTTCTATTACTATATCAGATTTTTCCACTAATTTTCTCAGTATTTCTTTTCCTTCTTCTTTATGCAAATCTAAAGTTAAAGATTTTTTATTTCTAGCAAGACCTGGCCATCTTAACGGCTCTTGATCATGAAAAGGTCCCATACCCCTTAAGGAATCACCTTTCCCGGGCAACTCGACCTTAATCACCTCAGCACCAAAATCCCCTAATAAAGTTGCTCCAAAGGGTGCTGCAATCATTGTTGATAAGTCTAGTATTCTTACTCCAGCTAATGGGCCAAAACTTTTGTTTGAATTACTCATATAAAAAATCTCCTTTCTCAGAAGTTATTCATTTAGTTCACTTTTTCTCCAATCTAGTCTTTCCAGTTCAAATAAATGGTCAGTTTTTGTATACCATTTTCCACCCATCCTACCAATCGCTTGAAGTGCATTCATTTGAATTCTGCCGTCACTGATCATTTCATCATTAACAGTCACGGCGATAACCTCACCAATTACTAAGCTATGTGGGGATGAGCCAATCTCCATAGTATCGTACAATTTACATTCCATATGAAGTGGGGATTCTAATATTGACGGTACCTTTACATATTTAGAAGGCACCGCTGTTAATCCTGACATTTTTATCTCATCTTCACCAAATTCAAAATCCTTTGATGTTTCATTCATCTGTTCTATATTATTTTCTGTTACAAGATTAATAACAAACTCTTTAGTGTTTTCAATATTAATAACCGTATCCTTTTTTTCACCATTTCTTCTTTCTACGGCAAATAGCACGAGTGGTGGTTCAATTGATATACCTGTAAAATAACTGAATGGTGCTGCATTATAGATCCCATCTTTACTAATTGAAGACACCCATGCAATTGGACGTGGAACTATACAATTGGTTAATAAACGATATTTATCCTTATATTCCAAGTTATTTAGTAAATAATCCATTTGTTATGAATCTCCTTTAACTGTCGTACATAATTGAAATAGTTTACTTATATCCGTTTTATGTTCAATCTCTAAAATAAAATTTATAATTTCATTTTGAATATTTTCAGAATAATAATTATTTGTCAGATTCATAAATTTTTTAATAATCTCTAGTTCTGTTAAATTCTTACCAGGACCACCTTTTGCAATATCAATTCTCTCTTTATAAATATTCCCGTTACAATCTAAAACCTCTACGACAGCAGGCATTGTTTTTGGATAATCCCTTTCTAATTCTTCTGAATTATGCACAAAAACCCTTTTCGCAAATGCTTCTATTTGTCGATCTTCGATATATTCATTTGAAAAAACGGTTTGATCAGCCACATTTTTATAAGCCCATACTGATAATGCATACGGGATACTAAATTTACATGATAGTATATTATTATAATTCTGATTTGCTAGAGTTGCTGCCCGTGAATACGTATATACATTCACCCGCTCAATTTCTTCTGGTTTAAGCTTATATGTCTCAACGATCTTAACAAAAGCATCAATTGGTGCATGAGCATATCTGCAAAATGCATATGGCTTAAAATAATTTAGTTCAATATCCCATGGTTCATTTTCCTTACGAATTAACTCCTGATAATCGAAGTTGGTTCCAATTACTGAAGCAAAAACGTGTGAAATATTATTTTCTGGTGCTAAATGGTTTGATTTTAATAATGAAACTGTTCTAATTCCCATTTCAATAGCATGACCAGCATACACATTGCGAATTAACTTACCTTTCAGTGCAGCTGTCCACATCGTTGGCAATGCAAAAGTTGCGCTTAGTTGCACCCCTTCACAAAAGTCTGAAAGCGATACATTCTCCATCAGTAAAGCTGTTGCAGCAGCACCCATCACACCCCATGTGCCATGAGCGTGAGCATCAGGCAAAAGGGTAGTTGCTCTACCGAATCTTGAACAAGCCTCGTATCCCTTTATTAAAACATCCATAAATGTTTCACCTGATACGGTCTTGCCATATTGCTGATAAAGAGTCAGTAACACAGGCACTACATGTGCGGCTGGATGACCCTTACTAAATTGATTTCCCTCATCCATTTCTGTCCCTACGGCTGCGATTCCATGAACGAAGCCGGCATCGTATAGGTTTGTCTTCAACTCAGTACCAAGCATTCGAAAGGAACCTACATCATTTAATTGTTTTGCCAATTGATAAGATTCCTTTTGATGTATGCCGGCAATCATAGACCCTAATGTATCTAATAAAACTAATTTAGCAGATTTAATTGTTTCCTCACTGTAGTCTGCCCACTTAGTATTCAATAATGAAAAGGACAAATGCTCCAAGCTTTCCATATTTACCTCCTGATAATTAGTTATAGGTAAAACAACCTAAGTGACTACTGATTGATTTCGCACTTTCAATTAACTTTTCAATTAATTCTTTTTCCCGTTTAACTGTTAGTCGTTGGATCGGCCCCGCTATCGTGATACTAGCTAATAATTCACCATTTTGTCCAAAAATTGGAGCCGCAACAGCAAAGCTACCCGGTACCCTCTCCCCTCTAGTAACACAATAACCATTGACTTTAATAGTTTTAAGTTTTTCAGCTAATTCTGAAACTTGTAGACTGTTATTTTCACTTTGTAACAGGCAAAGCATCCTTTTTACTTGATCTTCATTAAGATAAGCTAATAACACTTTTCCAGAAGCACCAAGGTGAAGTGGCTTCTGCTCACCTATCCTGACAAAGTTTCTAACATCGAGTGGACTATCAACCTTTTCAACACAAACCCTGCTTAGTCCGTCGATAATATTTAATTCCACCGTTTCACTTGTTTGTTCTACCAAAGTTTTCATAATCGGCAATGCTACCTTACGGAAATCAAGTTGATTTTGAACGATACTTCCCAATCGAAAGAAATTGAAACCAAGAGAATAACGGTGATTGTCAGGATTCCTCTCAATATAGTCAAATCTTTCCAGTGTATCTAGCATTCGGAAAACGGTACTCTTTGGATAACCTAATTCCGCTTGAATTTCACTAATAGACAAGCTTGTTCTGTCCATAGAAAATAAAGATAGAATGTTAAATAATTTTTCAAAGGACTTCATCTACTCCAAACCTCTCAAACAGTCATATTAAAATCTACTATTATATTTACCATTAGTTAAATTGACTCTCCCTAATTTGCAATACCTAAATATGTTGCTTTCAGTCTTTCATCATTTATTAAGTCATCAGTACTTCCTTGCATTACTATTTCCCCGTTTTCGATAACGTAACCACGATTAGACATTGATAATGCTTGGTGAGCATTTTGTTCAACTAATAACACCGTCACACCTTTCGCTTTTATTTCTTTGATAATATCAAACACTTGTTTTGTTAATAATGGTGATAAACCTGTTGAGGGTTCATCTAATAATAGTAGTTTCGGTTCCGACATTAGAGCCCTACCAATAGCAAGCATTTGTTGTTGTCCACCACTAAAACTTCCGGCCATCTGTTTTTGTCTTTCTTTTAAAATTGGGAAAAGTTCAAAACAATATTCAATACTTTTCTTAAGATTTTTACGTGCTTCCTTTGTATAAGCTCCTAGCTCTAAATTTTCCCGAACGGTCATATCTGTAAATAACATTCGTCCTTCCGGAACTTGAATAAGTCCTGTTTTTACAATTTCTTCAGGGCGCAATTTTTGAATTGGGGTCCCTTGAAATAGGATTTCTCCACTAGTTGCAGATATTAGACCAGATAGTGTCCTTAACAATGTTGTTTTTCCGGCTCCGTTTGTACCAAGAATACTAACTAATTCTCCTGCCTCGACTTCAAAGGAGACATTCCTTAGCACTTGGAGATTTCCATATCCAGCGTTTAGATTTGAAACCTTTAACATGTAATCTCCCCTCCTAAATAAGCCTCAACCACAAATGGGTTTTCCATTACTTCTTTTGGATTTCCATCTGCAATTTTTTCACCCAAATGCATGACTGCTAAACGGTCTGAAAGGGCCATAACAGCAGACATTAGATGTTCAATAAAAAATATTGAAATTCCACTATCTCTGATCTGCTTAATGAGTTCAATAAATTCATTTACTTCTGAAGGATTTAAACCAGACATTACTTCATCCAAAAATAATACCTCTGGTTTTGTTGCAAGCGCTCGTGCAACCTCAACTTTTTTTTGCTCAGGAAAGGTTAAATCTTTCATTCTTGAATAAGCTTGTGAAGACATTCCAATAAACTCTAATTGTTCGATGGCCATTTCTTCTGCTGTTTTAAAAGATTTTACCCGATTGAATGCTCCTACAATTACATTTTCTAATACTGTTAAATTCCCAAAAGGCTGAACGATTTGGAAAGTCCTAGCTATCCCCTTTTTACAAATCAATTCTGGCTTCTGGCCCATTATGTCTTCATCTTTAAATTTCACAGAACCTGATTCTGGTTTATGAAATCCGCAAACAGAATGGAATAATGTAGTTTTTCCTGCACCATTTGGTCCTACCAAGCCTACAATTTCTCCTTTATTTAAACTAAGATCTACTTTGTTTACAGCAACTAAACCAGAAAATCGCTTGGTTAAACCGCTAATTTTTATAAGTTCCAACTTTTTCACCCCCGCCGAAATGTTGCGTCTCAGTTGTAGCTTTCTTTTTTTCTTTGTGCTTATTAAATCTACTTTGGAACCATCCCACTATTCCTTCTGGCAGATACAAAATAACTAAAATTAATATGACACCGTATGCCATCAAATTCAAACCTACAAAATTCCCAAAAAGGGCAGTTGTTATTTCACCAATTGGTATTAGAATAAAGGAACCTACTATGGGACCTAATACAGTACCTGCTCCGCCAATTATTGTTGGTAAAATAATATTTATGGAAACATCATTACCAAATGTTGTCGGTGGTTCGATAAAAAGTATGTACTGAGCATAGAAAGTACCACCAATTGCAGTTACAGCTGAACTTAGGGCTATTGCTATCATTTTATTTTTATAGGTGTTTACACCAAGAGACTGTGCAGCATCTTCATTTTCACGAATTGCAATCAGATTGTAACCTAATCTTGAACGGCTTATCCAATGAACAAGTAAACTAACCAATAGAGTGAAAATTAATATTGTATAGTAGTACCCTACTCTGGACCCAAATTGAAACATCAAAGGATTGGGATTAAGAGGAATTAAAATTCCTAATGTTTTATTAAAAAAAGCAAAATTCTGTACAATGATTCTTAAAATTTCCGCGAAAGCTAAAGTTCCTAATGCGAAAAAAACACCTCTTAGTTTATAACGGAATGATAAAAAACCGATAAACAAACCAATCAATGCGGCAACGATGGCCCCGACGAACATGCCCAGCCAAGGGGTTATACCAAATTTAGTAAGTAGAATACTCGATACATATGCTCCTGTTCCAAAGAAAGCAGCATGGCCAAAAGAAAATTGGCCTGAAAAGCCACTTAAGATATTCCATGCTTGGCTTATAAGTGCTGTATATAAAATTAAAATCCCAATATGCATAAAATATTGATCTTTAACTACGAGAGGGAATGCAGCGAGGATTAAAATAAGCAATAAAAAGATAATATTAGATTTTTTCATCGTGATTTCCCTCCAAACAAACCATTAGGTCTAAACATTAAGACTATTATGAATATTAGATAGGTCATTAATTCCTTTAGGCTTCCGGGTAAGAACGCTCCCCCCATTGCCTCAGAAATTCCAATTAATAATCCACCTACTAAAGCACCTATGAAGTTCCCAAGTCCTCCAAGTACAACAACAACAAATCCTTTAAGAATAAACGTGGCACCTACTGTTGGTGATGTGTAAAAAAACGGAGTAATTAATGAACCCGCAACAGCAGCAAGTGCAGCCCCAAGGCCAAATGCAATATAATTGATTTTGTTTGTATTAATTCCCGACAAAGATGCACCTTGTCGGTTTATTGAGGTTGCACGAATTGCTTTACCAAGCATTGTATGTTTTAAAAACCAAAATAAAGCAAGTGAAAGAATAATTGCAAAAAGGAATGCAATTAATTTAGGAGTATTTACTCCAATAGAGCCTAGTGAAATTGTTTGTTGAAATCCTTCTATTTTTACACTTCGGAAGTCTGGACTCCATAATATAAGTGCTAAGTTTTCAATAATTAACATAATACCCAAAGTAACTAATAATTGATTATGTTCTGGTGCATCTAACATCTTGTTAAGAATAGTTTTTTGTAAAATTGCCCCAATGAAGAATAAAGCAAACGCACTAAGTGGTATTGATAAATAAGGATTGATTCCAAGTAATGTAAATGACCAATAAGTTACATACATCCCTAGCATCAGGAGTGCACCTTGTGCGAAGTTAATAATCTTCATTACACCAAATATTAAGGTAAGACCAATAGCTACTAATCCATATATCCCGCCCATTAGGATGCCATCGACTATGGATTGTGTGATAAGGATTGACATCTCTTTTCCTCCCTGTTGCTATAGTAGAGGAGGAACCAATACATAAGTTTATGGTTCCCCCCCCTGTCAAATTATTGTGCTATCGGATAAACTGGATCAGCATTTTTATAATCCTCCGGATAAACGACCATAGATTGTGCATCAATGATTTGATTTAGAACGGCTTGTGCATTTATATTTTGACCTTTTTCATCAAATACGATTGGTCCTTGAGGTAAAATATGGTCAGCCATATTTGTTTCTGTTAATGCTTTTTGAATATCTGCTCGATTTGTTGAACCTGCTCTCTCAATTGCATCCATTAATACTTTAATAGCCGTATAGGAATAAGCTGCATTTGGACCTAGGTTTCTGTTAAATTTAGTATTAAACTCTTCTTTTACTTTGTTTGCTAGTTCACTTTGAGGGTTAATGGTGTAATTTACATCCATCAAATACTGATTAATCGCTGTATCCTCATTAATAAATTTTGCATTACTAAATGCACCATTTGCTACACCAATGATAGCTTTAGGTTGATAATTTGATTCCTTAAGACCACTTACTAATAAAGTACCATCACGCAGATAGGTAGTTGTAACCACAACGTCAGGCTTTAAAGAATTAATTTTGTTGATAGTTGATGAAAGATCTGCAGTTGATGCTGCATGTGGCATATTAGCAAGAATTTCAATTCCATGGTCTTTTGCCTCTTTTTCAATTAAATCCGCAATACTTGTACCAAAAACTGAATCTTCATGAACAAGAACGACTGTTTTTAATGGTGAATCTACCAATCCATTTAAGTATTCAAAATAGCTTAAAAAGTTTGTAGCCATCGTTGATGCTGGTGGCTGTATTCTGAATGTATATTTAAATCCACGTTCAGTAATTTCATTTGCCGATGCAATATCAGCAACGAATGGAATTTGTGCTCTTTCTGCTTCCTGCGTTGCTGGAAGGGCAACTCCACTTGAATACGTACCAATGATGCCTACCACTCCTTCACGGTCTAGTCTTTGTACTTCGGATACTCCTTTTTCCGGTATACCTTCACTGTCCGCCTCAATTAATTCAACTTTTGCGCCACCAAGAGATTTAATTCCACCTGCTTCATTTATTTCTTCAATAGCTAAACGTGCTGCATCACGCATTTCTTGACCTTCACTAGCAAGTCCACCGCTCAAAGGATGTAGAGCCCCAATTTTCACAACATCTACTGACACTCCATTATCAGATCCACTAGATCCGCTAGATCCGCCTGTTTCCTTAGTTCCTCCACAACCTGCCGCAAATACAACCATTAATGCCATTACTAGAAATAATAACTTCTTCATTCCCTTTCCCCCTCAATTTTTAAATGGTTCTTGTTACAAACTTTCCTCTTCCACTTTCTTTTGTTGGTACTCCGTCTTTAACAATTACTTCCCCTCTACTTAATGTGTAAACAGGCCAGCCATTTGCTTCAAAACCGTCAAATACCGTATAATCTGAGTTTGCATGTAATACACTTGGTGATATGGTCTTCTTATTATTTAAATCAACGATTGCAAAATCGGCATCTGCTCCCACTTCAATTCTACCTTTTTGTGGTAGATTAAATGATTCTGCAACCTGATAAGAAGTAATATCAGCTATCCGTTCCAACGGAATACCACGCTTAATGTAACCCTCTGTGATCATCATAGGCAATAATGCACCCGCACTAGGGAATCCGAATTGAGCATCAAACACCCCTTCACCTTTACCAAACTTTGTAGAAAGTGAATTCGGAACATGGTCGGTACCGATAGCATTGATAAGGCCCTTCTTTATTCCATCCCACAAACGGTCTGAGTCAATTTTACCGTGTATAGGTGGACCAACCTTGGCTTTTAAACCTACTGGGGATTCTTCAGTTAAAGCTAGATAATGTGGACAAGTTTCAACTTTCACCCCTTTTTCAAGGAGCCAAGGCATTTTTTCTAAAACATCCACACTTGCACCCGATGTTAAATGCACAATAAATACATTGCCGCCAACAATATGATTAATGTATAACGTACTTAATAAAGACTCCGCTTCCGCAAATCCCGGACTAGTCAGAGACCAAGATTTCAATCCATCATTTGCACCTTCAGCTTTTAACTTCTGAGTTAAGCCACGATTGATGTCCATATTTTCGCAATGCATTGCTAATAGAAGTTTAGGAGATATAGAGTTGAATTTTTCCAGCAATCTCATCAAATCATAGGAGGATAAATTGATTCCATTTGCAATCTTGAACTTTTCATTTAATTGGCGTTCATAATTCCTAAAAAATTTAAATGATGTCAACCCGAAACGTTTTACAGTTTCTTCTAATTCATCGATATGTTGCTCGGTTAGTATGCCTAAACTATAGGTAAAATCAACATAACTATACTTTTCCCCTATTTCCTGAGCCTTTGGGAAAAACTCTAAATAACTAACTGGCTGCCGATCATAATTTACAACGGTTGTAATCCCACCAACTGCATGTTGTTTTGTATCAATGAAATCCTCTTCGATTGAGTTATAAATACCTAAATGTTGATGGGCATCTATGACACCAGGAAAAACGTGTAGGCCACTGACATCAATAACTTCAGACGCATGTATTTGATCTATCGCATCAAAAAGTCCGACTATTTTCCCATTTTGTACACCAATATGTACTTTCCTAACTCCTACCTTTGGAAATACAACAGAACCGTTTTTAATTAATAAATCAACCTTCAATCTCAGCAACTCCTTCATTATTGAATTTCATGAAATATTCAAGAATCTCATCTGATCGTACAACATCGCAATATTTCATCCATAAGTCCAGTAAACCTGCCTTATGTGAAAGTTCGATACGGTCGTAAACACAGTCTTCAACAACTGCCACGTTAAAGTTACGAGTTACTGCATCTACTGCTGTTGCTCTAACACATCCACTTGTTGATCCTCCTACGATTATCAATGAATCAACACCCATTTTAATTAAGTAACTGATTAATGGTGTGCCGTAAAATGCACTTGCATAGCTTTTATCAACTACAAGGTCATTTTCATTAGGTTTGAGCTCGTCAACGATTTGTGTTTCTGGTCTTCCATCAATATACTTTGAATTATCACGTTGCGTTTTAACTGCAAAACTATCAAAATTAATAGTCTTCTTTTGTACATTGCGTGTATAAAGGGTGGGAATGTTATGTTTGTCTGCAAATTCTTTTAATATTTTAATCTTACGAATTGCTTCCCAAGCATTTTTACCACCACCACTTGGCCATTCATCCAGTTGGTCTTCAATCGGACAGTCTTGACCAACATAGTTATGTTGAATATCAATAATTACCAATAGTGGTTTTTTCCCTAATCCCCTCTTTTTCCCATAACCTCCTTTTTCTATTACAATACGGTCTACTTCAGTTAATGCGTCCTCCCAAACTCTAACCATTAGTTTTTCATCCTTTCATTAATGATTGATTCAGCGGCATGGTCACCTGCTATTTTCCCGAAACCTAAAGCAGCTAGCAATCCATTTCCAGACATGTAACCATAGGAGTGATCGCCTGAAACACCAACAGCAGCTCCACCACCGGCATATAAATTCTTAATAACTTCTAAATTCTCATTTAATACTTGTGCATGTTTATTAATCTTCAATCCACCTTGAGTATGAAAAAGGGCGGGTGCCACTTTTATGCCGTAATAAGTAGGTTTTAGAACTTTTGCAAAATCTTTTCTTCCAAATTCATCACTACCTCTAATTGCTGAATCGTTAAATTGGTCCAATGTTTTTTTGAGATTTTTTTTATTTACCGATAATTGTTCAGCTAAATCTTCTATACTCTCAGCCTTTTTAAACGCTTTCATTTCGGCTAATTTTTTAAAATCTTCAATCGAAATTAATTGGTCGAAAATTTCTTGATCAAAAATGATATAACCATTTTTATTTGGTTGTTTTAATACTTCCACTGCAAATTCAGAATAGCCATGCGGTTCATTTCCAAAGCGGTTACCATTCAAATTGACCATAAAGCCGCCCATCATAATGGTTCCCCAAGTTACAAGAATCCCATGTGACTCAGCAACAGCTGAATGCCCTTGATAACCACTTAGAGAAGCCAATGAGGCATTTACCTTTAACCCCATTTTTATGGCATCACCAGTATTTGCTTCATATCCAAAGTAAAGAGCATCCGCGATTTCTGGTATGTATTTCTTCACAAGGTCTTTATTTGCTCCAAAACCATTTGTAGCTAGTATTACCTTTTCAGCCTTAATCCGTTGTTTACCATCAGATGAAGTTACTTCTACACCGATAATTTCATTTTCTCCATTTGTAATTAGGTCGGTTACTTCGGTCTTCATTACTAGGTAAATATTCTCTTTATTTGCTACTTTATGTTTAAGGTTTTTTATTAATTCCAATCCTGAACGAGACGGTGGTGCATGCATTCTAATATTGCGTTGCCCTGGATATTTAAATTCTTTAACAAGTGATAGTTCAATATTTAAATCGTCAACCATCCAATCAATTAGTTTTCCAGATTCTTTACAAAGAGCAAGTGTAAGTTCAGTATCACTTTCATAATGATTCTTAATTTGAATATCCTCTGCCATTTCTTCTTCTGATTCATATATACCAGCTTCTTTTTGCAATTTCGTGTCCGCTGCTGGAATCATGCCCGCACTAGCTGCGGTATTCCCCAATATAAACTCTGTCTTTTCAAATACTCCAACCTCTAAGCCCTCTTTAGCCGCTGCTAATGCAGCAATTAACCCACAACCACCTGCACCTGCAATAACAATATCCAATTCAGCATCCCACATTATTCGTACCCCCTAAGAATTTAGTAATTGTATTACGGGTCTCATGTCCTGTACTGACTCAAGATCCATAATCTGATTTATAAATACTGCTGTTTTTGAAGGTCCTATAACTGTTTCTAGTAATCTACTGCATTTTTGAATAACTTTCTCTTCAAGGTCTTCTTCGTGGGCATCTCCTCTGGCACCTTCAACCTCTACTATCAATTTTTTATTATCTTTCGTCATAACTTCTAATCTTGAATTCCTTTTGTATGGTAATAATTTTGTTAATTCATCATCTTCAAAAACGAATACTTTTTTCGCAAAACCTAAAATTTCTTCATGTTTACTTTCATTGAAGAACATACTTGATATGGCATATGGAATTGAAAATTTTCCAGCGTATTCATTATTCACTTCCTGATTTGATAGCTTTGCCGCTAAAGAATACGTATACACATTAATTTTTTCTATTGATTGTGGTGAAAATTTCTCATTTCGTAATACCTTTAGGATTCCATCAATCGGTGAATGGCAAAAACGACAGAATGGATAGAATTTAAAATATGTATTCATTAAAGAAAAAGTTTTTCCTAATCCCTCAACGATTTTTTCTTGAGAAAACTTTTCACCAAGAATTCCATTACCATATATCTCTTCGATGCTAGAAGGACTACCCGAAAAACCAGCTCGAACAAGGGATGGTACAATACAGGAATACATATTATTTAATCCAATAAATACGTCCCTTATTCGATGTCCTTCTATTACCGATTTCCACAAAGTAATATTTGGTAATGAGCCACAGAGCGATAAACCTCTTTTATACTCAATTTCAGTAAAATTATGTAATTTACCTATCGCAAACCCAGAACCAATAAGACCCCAATTCCCATGTGGATGTATATTTTCCTTTAGATTAATAGAAGCCCCTGCACGTACTCCAATTTCATAACCAACAATGAAACTTTCTAAAAATCTGTAACCGCTTACTTTATTTTGTTCAGAATAAGTTAAAAGGGATGGTATGAAGTGACAAGCGGGATGGCCTTTTGCAATCGGATTACCTTCATCCATTTCCTCAGTTACCATTGCAATCCCATTTATCATTGCTGCTACATAACTACTGAGCTTAATATTTGTTCCGTAAACACTCGATACTTGTTCACTTAGATAAGAGGAAGTCTTCATAATTTCGTTATGTAATCTTGACAACTGATCAGTTTGATTACCTGCGATAATAGCTGTTAATGAATCTAAAATTATGATTTTTGCTCTTCTCAGGACGTTTGGATTAACTTGACTTAATTTAAAATTAATAGAAAACCTAGTTAGTTCATATTGGTAACCCATTCGCTCAGCCCCTTTGTTCCGCATTACGGAACGCGTTTTGTTTTTTCGGAATTATTTTCTTAATATTAACATTATTAAAAAATATAAGTCAATATAGAAAATTTGTCTTATTTCGTAGTTTTGCCGTTTGTTTACATGTTCGAAAGAAGATACAATAAATTTAATAAACTTTTATATCCAAATGTTGATTTTAAAAAATAACTGTTTTACAATAAAACAAATTCCACTTGGTGAACTATTAGTCCGTATAGCGGAATTAGATAAGGAGACCTACATTATGAAATCAAAAGATAATGTGCAATCTGTAGAACGAGCTATTGATCTTCTATACTGCTTTTCTTTTCAAAAACCCGAATTGTCATTAAATGATTTTGTTATTCAAACAGGATTAAAACGCACAACCGTTTTCCGTTTACTATCATCATTAAAAAACAAAGGCCTAATTATTAAAGATGAACACTCAAGTACTTATAAATTAGGTCTCCCTCTTTTAGAAATGAGTCAAATAGTGAGTGAAAATTTGGACATACGAAAAGAAGCTATTCCAATTATGGAAAATCTGGCCAAAAAGACAAATGAGACCGTTAGCCTTAATCTTATTCAAGACTTGCATCGAATTTGCGTTGAAAAAGTTGAAGGAACTGAGGATATAAGACAATTTATTAGACTAGGGTTCCCATATCCAATTATAAAAGGGGCTTCAGGGAAATTGTTATTAGCCTATTCATCTAGTAATTACGTCGAACGCGTGATTTTAAACCATCAACAAGAAGATATACTTACTGAAGTATTCTTAGAAGAGTTAAAACAAATAAAAAACCAAGGATATGCATTCAGTATGAATGAAAGAGTTAAGGGTGCATATGCAATCTCAACACCAATTCTTGGTGTTAGAGGTGTATTGCATGGTGGACTATCTATTTCAGGATTATCAATTCGTTTAAATAACAAATTAAAAGAAGACTTTATTGAAGATGCAATTATCGCTGCGCAAATGATTTCAAAAAAAATGGGGTTTAACCCATAAAAATTGAAAGGTGGTTATTATGGCACAAACCGTGATTGAAAAAATTATTTCGAGCCATGCCGGAAAAAAAGTCAAACAAAATGAGATTGCTATTGTAAATGTAGATGGTGTAATGGCAACAGACACAACAGCCCCTTTAACAATAAAAGCTTTTCAAGAAATGGGCGGTACAAAAATATGGGATTCAAATAAGATGTTCCTAATTATCGACCATGCTTCTCCTGCGCCAAATGAACGAATTGCAAATCTACATGATTTAATGCGAAAATTTGCTAAAGAACAAAATATTAAGATATATGATGTTGGAGAAGGTATCTGCCATCAATTAATGATCGAAAACCATCATGTTAAACCCGGACAATTATTTTTAGGGGCTGATTCCCATACTTGTACATACGGTGCTATTGGTGCATTCGCTACAGGAGTTGGTTCTACCGACTTAGCAGGTGTTATGTTGACCGGTCAGACCTGGTTAAAAGTTCCTGAAACGATTAAAATTGTCCTGATCGGTACGATAAATGACGGAGTCTCCGCAAAAGATTTAATTCTGTATGTTGTTGGCAAGCTTGGGATAGAAGGCGCAACTTATAAAGCAATTGAATTTACTGGAACAGCAATTGAATCATTGTCCCTAGATAGCCGGATGACCCTGTCTAATATGGCAATTGAAATGGGAGCAAAAGCTTGTTTTGTAGATACAAAGGGTTTAATACTTCCTTACGAATTTGAACATATCCAAGGTGATGCCGGAGCAACCTATGAAAAAGTTCTTGAATTTGATCTATCAAATATTACACCTAATGTATCCATTCCTCACTCACCTGATAGTGTCAAACCAATTTCTGAGATAATTGGTCGACCAATTCAACAAGCTTTTATCGGAAGCTGTACAAATGGAAGATTAGAAGATTTACATGCAGCTGCTAAGGTGCTAAAAAACAAAAAGATTGATCCGAATGTAAGATTAATTATTGCACCTGCATCAAGACAGGTTTTCCTAGATGCACTAAAAGATGGGACTATTGAAATTCTTACAACAGCAGGGGCATCCTTTATCCCATCTGGATGCGGCCCTTGTGTAGGAACTCACCTAGGTATCCCAGGTAATGATGAGAATATTATCTCGTCAACAAATCGAAACTTTCAAGGAAGAATGGGAAACCGAAATTCAAATGTTTATTTAGCTTCCCCTTCAACAGTTGCTGCTTCCGCTTTATTTGGAAAAATAACAGATCCTACTACACTAAGGGAGGAAGCGTAAATGGAACTTAAAGGATTTTCCCATGTATATGGGAACAATATTGATACAGATCGAATTATTCCAGGTAAGTATACGAAAACTCTTAACCTTCAAGATCTGGCAGATCATGTATTAGAAGACTTAGACCCCGAATTTCGAATCCGAATGAAAAAAGGGGATATAGTTGTAGGCGGTGAAAATTTTGGCTGCGGTTCATCAAGAGAGCAAGCACCGCTAGCACTAAAAACTGCAGGTGTTTCAGCAGTAATTGCTCGTTCTTTTGCAAGGATCTTCTTTAGAAACGCAATTAATATTGGTCTACCTGTTATTGAAATAAATAACCATACAATTATCCAAGATGATGAAATTGAAATTAACTTATCAAAAGGTCATGTACAAAATCTAACACAAAATAAAACACATCAAGTTACACAAATGCCTGATGTAATGGTCAAAATACTGAATGAAGGGGGATTAGTAAACTATTTAAAAAAATTTAAAAACTATTAAACAACTACTTTTTTGTTACTAATAACGTACCTTGACTAAAAAATTGATATTGCTAGGTATCTGCAACTGTTAACATTTTGTAGAAGATAAAAAGAGACAGTTGTTTCTAGACATACTCTTTTTGAGTATAATGTATTTCTTTCCTTAAAAGTCGACTAATTTTTTAAAAGAACCTATAACCAAGGGGCTGTCCGTAAAGTGGAAATCTCTTAAATGAAATAATCAAGATTGTTAATATATAAAGGTTTTTAAACATAAAAGGGGCATCCATAAGTCGAAATGAACTGCCCCTTTTTATTCGTCTATTCAATTAAAGCCCCTATTCTCCTGTTTCTGCGAAATGCTTCGTCGACAGGTGCCTAGTACTTGTCGATAGGGTTTGTGTAGTAATAGCATAAATATTGATGTAGTGTTGATTAAAACCTTTATGCAATCCAGCTAAAACCCATTATTGCCTGATCTACAATATGTTCGAAGACAACATTACTTTTCTGTGAAAAAATCTCTCTCTCATAGCTTTCTGGTAAAAAGCTGTTTAACACATTAATAATTTCACTTTTCACTTTTTCTTTTGGCTGAGGATCATTTTCCCAGCCTACCACAAATAGTTCTGACTTCTTCTTTGTCAGTGTTTCATAGAGCATTTTTGCAGCAAGCTTAACCTTCTTTTCTTCTTCTTTTGAAAGCTTATCTTTTCTAAGTAAGTCAAAAATTTCTAGTTCTTCTTCGCTGAGTTCCTCCTTAATATGGCGCTCCTCTTCACGCTTTAAGTCTTCCATGAATTTTAATAGTTTTTCAAAAAAATCGTCATTCGCTGAGCCACCTGCATTATAGTTATCAATGATGTTTTGAAAAACTTCAGCAAAGTTTCCTCTTGTTACATTTCTTCTAAGCATCCTTGCAAGTTTTTCCTCAATGTACTCTCGTAAATTGGCAATTTCAATATTTTTATATTTTGTCCTTTTGATCTGTGCTCGGAGTTCGTCGATGTTAAGCTTTGAAAGATCAATTTCTTTCCCTGTCGTGACAATACTATACGTTGCTGTTTCTTCTGCTACTAACACGCTTTCGTCTAAAAGCTGATCAATTTTCTGCCTAGCAGCATCCAACTTTTCTGGGCGAATTTTTCCTTCAATGATTCCTCGTAAGTATAAAATCGCTTCCTTTAAAGAAGAGTCCCAGTCCATTTTAAAGATGTCGGGTCGCAACGATTCATAGAGCGCTTCAACAGTATTGGCATAAACTTTGAACTCATTTTTCCATTCATCATTACCAAGAATGGTATTAGCAAAGCTTTCAAAATAATCAAGCTTTTTAAACGTATCTGCTTGTCCGATTATAACGTTTAAGTCGACACCAAATGTAGAGCAAAATAAGACAGTTGCTTCTACCGTTTCATTTAACTGTTCCAATAATTTTTCAATATCCTTAACAGGCATTACACCTTCTTCTGTAATCGCATAATCAGCTAGTGCTCGTTTAAGATATTTAAATACGTCCAAATAATCGACAATAATTCCGTTCTTTTTCCCAGGGTATACACGATTTGCCCTTGCAATAGCTTGCATAAGCGTGTGCCCCTTCATTGGTTTATCCAAATACAATGTAGAGACAGCTGGTGCATCAAATCCTGTTAACCACATCGAACAAACAAACACTAGCTGTAGAGGATGCCTATCATCTTTAAAGTGGTCTTCAATATCAAAGCCATTTTCATCTACCATATCCATACGTTCTCGATGCAGTTTCACAGATAACCCTTGTTTATTAAACTTTTCTTCCTCACCATCTTCATAGCTAATGATAACAGCCATTTCCACTCTCCGCATATAATCGACAATCCGCTTAATCTTTAATTTCTCTACTTCATCCTTTAGTTTAGAAATCTCAGCATTTAGCTTTTTGATTTCTTCTTTCCAGTAAAATTGTACCTTATCATACATTTTTACGGTTGTGAACTTATCTACAGATACGACCATTCCTTTACCAAGGAAGCCTCTACGTGGGAAATGATACACGATATCTTTGGCAATCGTATCTAATCGATCATCACGCTTAATGACTTCTAATTCTTTAGCGTAATGATTTTCTAACCGTTTTTGTTCCGCATCAGTTAGATTCTCTTGTTCTAATATTTCTGAAAAATCAGAGTCCAAAAAGTCGTTTTTTAGTTCCACTTCAGGTACTCTCTTTGTGTAGTAAAGTGGTACAGTTGCCTGATCCTCGATTGATTGTGCAAAATTATATTCACTGACATAATCACCAAACCAAGCATTTGTTAGTCGTTTGTTGCCCAGTAGAGGCGTTCCTGTAAAAGCAATAAACTGAGCATTTGGCAAGCCTGTCCGCATATTTTCGCCCAAATCTTTATATTGAGTTCGGTGCGCTTCATCGACAATAACGATAATATCATCGCGGTCTGATAGAATCGGATATTTCTTTCCTTTGTCATATCTGAATTTGTGAATAAGAGTAAATAGGATCGTTTTATTCGTTGTCAGCTCCTCCCGAAGTTTTGCACTATTAGCTGGGCGGACTTCTTCTTCCTTTTTAATGAATTCCGTTCTAAGGAAGTTTTTATAGATTTGATCATCTAAATCCTCGCGGTCTGTGACGACCAAAAAAGTAAAATTGCCGCTGACCTTGTGTTTGATCTTACGCGCAAGCATTACCATTGAATAGCTTTTGCCACTGCCTTGTGTATGCCAAAAAACACCCAATTTCCCGTGTAATTCCTCACGATTTAAAAAGGCATGATAAGCATTATTTACACCTAGAAACTGATGGTTTTTGGCAATGAGCTTTGTCCGTTTCCGGTCAAAGAGAATAAAGTTTTCGATGTAATCTATTAAAGTTTCTTTTTTTAACAGTCCACGAATGAGATATTCTAAGCTAATGCCATTTTCTTTAATTTCCTTGCGGTCAGGTTTTTCTTTTTCATCCTCTACCTTCAGCCATTCAAAAAAATGCTCATAACCAGCTTTAAAGCTACCTAAACGAGTTTCCATACCATTCGACAATACACAGATTTGATTAAAGTTAAATAAATAAGGAATATCCTTTAAGTAGTCAGTGAGATTTTTGTCATAGGCATTCTTTACCAAAATATTTGAATTTTTAAGCTCGATAAATACGAGCGGTAAGCCATTAATAAAAATAATCAAATCTGGACGACGCCAATGAACCTCGCCTTTGATCCACATTTGCGTTGCGACAATGAAGCTATTGTTTAGTGGTTCGTTATAATCAATGATTATTAAGCGACCCTTCGTCTTTTTGCCATTTCGCTCATATTCTACGTTTATCCCTGTGCGGAGCATTTGATAATTTTCATAGTTTGTAAGCATTAAATCAGCCGTATTCGGGGTGGAGACTAACTTTTCTGCCACTTGTTTTACAGTATCGACCGGGATGTTGGGGTTAAGTTGGCACAACTTATTATACAGGACCTTTGGCAAGACAACCTGCTTTTTATTTTCTCGACCTGTCCCATCAGGCAACGTTTCTTTATCTGCTGTGAAGCAATTCATACTTTCGTATTGATTGACATCGACTAACATCTTGATCGCTGATTGTTCAATCATATCCTCTGTAATAATTCGTGCCATAATAAGCCCCCTTTTCTTACACTTCGATTTTCCCGCTCATAAGTCTTGGTAGTAATAGGTCACGTTGTTTGATGAGGTTGCGGTTTTGAGTTTGGAGATTGTTAATTAACAATTTGCTATTCTTAACTTTTTTGTCAAATAATTCTTGTAGATTGCCATTTGGCATCAATACCTTTTTATTCATAAATTCTGTCCAATGTCTTTTATATTCAGTAGTTTCTATAAGGCTGTTAACAAGGTAATATAAAAACAAAATCGGAATCTTATTTTGGGAGATAAAAGGAACAACATTTTCAGATAATGAAAAATCATTTATCATAAGTTGCATTTTGCAAGAATGATCACCAAATATAATAATGGGGTTATCAATACTTGCTTTATGAGATGGTTCATTGTTATGAAATCCAACATATTCTTTTCGTGATTGGTCAATTACTATAACCCTACCCTCTGCTGAGACATTATTTTCTTTGTATAAAGTTCCAAAGGGTAATCTTTTTACAATATTTTTCACCTTCGCAACTTCCCACCCTTTTGGCAAACCATTTTCAAACTTTGTTTGCTTGTAGTTTGGAAAACGGAAACGCACAAACCATTCTTTATATAAATTTTGTGCAGCTTTTTCTAACAGCTCTATTCTGCGGTTGTTGTTTTCGATAAGATCATCATATGCTGATAGAATATCAGCTATTTTTTGTTGGGTAGGAAGTGGCGGAACAAAGGTTTTTATATTTTCTATAGATTTCGGGCTAATATTTGCTTGATTAGCTGCACCATGTGCGATTATTCCAATATATTCTCTAATCCATTGAGTCCTCAAAATATAATAAATAAATTTACCCAATCCTTTATTTTTTTTGCCAATTATCTTACCAGCTCTTTGATTTAAGATGGAAGGAGATTGACTTTTGTATATTGCCGTTCTTCCTACCATAGAGTTTGGTTGAGTAATATGAGATCCTGTTAAGGAAACTAATACATCTCCAAATTTAACAGTATATTTCTCATCTAATGTTGAAACAGATTGGACATCTACATATTGAGTATTATTATCTAAATCGACATAACCGTTCCCGATATTGGAGATTTTAATTACAGGAATTTGTCCTTTACTTTTAAAATCATTACTTTTAAATGCATAACCAGAAATTACATTACATACTTCCCCTAATCTCTTCTCTTCCCAATTACTCACGCCCTTCACCGCCTTGATTAGACTCCTTCAAAAGTCTGTCAAAGTCGCTTTCAAACAGTCTATCCTGCACAATCCGATATTTTTCAAACTCACTTTCTGCAAAGGCTTTTGCTACCTCTGCTGTCACCTTACCAGAGTTATTAAGTAAGTCATATTCATTAAACTGCAAAAAAGCATTTAGCTTTTTTGCCCAATCTTCCATTGTCATCGGTATCTTTCTTTTAGCTTGATTTTCTGCATAGTCAAGGTACATTGTAACAATCCTATTAAGTGAATCTATCTCATCTAATGTTAAATAGTTTTTTGCAACAGAAACATCACTCTTCAATATTTTACCATTAGGTGAACTTTTCCAGCTAGTTAGTCCCATGTTCTCTTTTTCTGCATTTGCTCGATCAACTATAAGCTCAGCCGCTGTTTTACCATGGATTGCAAAATGAAGTTTATTTTGTACTGTTTTAAAAAATGCCTTAGTCGTTAGAGCAGTCGAAGAATAATCCATTGCCGTAGCGTAAATATCAGTTATTTTTTGATAAAACTTTCTCTCACTGGCTCTAATTTCTCTAATTTCTTCAAGCAAATGATCGAAATATTCTTCATTCAAAAATGTACCATTTTTTAGTCTTTCTTTATCAAGCACATAACCACGAATAGAAAAATCCTTTAGAACAGAAGTTGCCCACTGACGAAACTGAATGGCTCGGTTAGAATTCGTTCTAAATCCAACAGCAATTACAGCTTCTAAGTTATAAAATTTAGTATTATATTCTTTCCCGTCAGTTCCAGTTCGTCGGAATTTCCGACGCACTGAATGCTCATCCAATTCACCATCGGAAAAGATATTTTTTAAGTGTTCTGTAATAGTAGAACGACCTTTTTCGTAAAGCGTTGCAATCATATCTTGGGTTAACCATACATTTTCATCAGCAACCATAACTTCAATGGAATCTTCACCTGCTTGAGATGTGAATATTAAAAACTCTGCGGTACTATTACGTATTTGCAACTGATTGCTTTGACTCAATGAATTTTTTTTACTCATTGCCATTCACCAATAACTGCAAATTCTCCGCAATTTTCCTCTCTAATTCTTTTGCGTCATTATTTAGTTGCGCCAATTCTTCATGAAGCGTTAACATTTCTGCTTTAAATTCTTCCTCTGTTAATCCATCTTCCTCAATGACAACACCAACATAGCGCCCTGGATTTAGCGAATAGTCTTGTTCTTTTATTCCATCTTCACCATCGATTGTTGCCACTTTACAAAGACCTGTTATATCTTGATATTTTCCTTCGGGGAATCGTTCTAATAGCCAATCAAGATTACTTTGCCAGTATGCTTTATCCTCAGCAGCTTCCAATTCTGCTTTGTACTCATCTACCAATGCCCAAAATTCTTCTGATTTGCCTTCATATAACCTTGTGATGATTGCAAGATTTTTTATTTGTTCATCAGAAAATTTACGGTGTGCTCGATCAATTTGAGTGAATATATTTCTAGCATCGATAAATAGTATTTCATCTTTCTTTATCTTGGCATTATTAAAAAACCAAAGGGTTGCAGGTAATGTCACCGTACTAAACATATTGGAAGGCAATGTGACCATTTGGCTAATAATACCACTTTCAATCAACTTCATCCGAATCTCTTTTTCACTATGTCCTGCATCTGATGCAGAATTTGCCATAACTAGCGCAGCTCGTCCTTTTTCATTTAACGAAGTTGCAAACATATTAATCCATAAATAGTTTCCATTAGGTACGGTTTCTGATGCATCACCTTTTGCTTTTTTCGATTTATTTTGCGGGACACCGTAAGTATTAAAGCGAGGTTGGTTTTTCACACTGTCCAGCTCAATGCCATCGACATTAAACGGTGGATTTGCCATCACGTAATCAAAATTGCCAAAACAATCATAAGGATCATTATAATAAGAGTTTGCCTCTATAATGGTGCCACGAATATTGTTAAGAGCTAAGTTCATTTTTGCTAATTTGACTGTTGCTCCGGTTTTTTCAACACCGTAAGCACGGAGATTTATGTTATTTCCATTTTTTTTATGCTTCTCAATATAGTGGGCCGTTTGAACAAACATACCACCACTACCACATGCCGGGTCTAATATTTTCCCCTCAGTAGGCGCCAGAACTTCAACCATATAGCGAACAACCGTCGATGGTGTAAAGAATTCTCCACCGCCTTGACCTTCTGCAAGGGCAAAGTTACCAAGAAAATATTCATAAATCTCACCAAAGACATCAATGCTAATATCATCAGGAATATCCTTAAATGTTTTAAGAAGCTTTTTAAGTACAGTTTTATCATCACCGCTACTAATATTGTAATACTCATCTTTTGGCAGAGTATCTGCAAGCTCTGTAGTATATTTTTCTACAGCAACCATCGCTTCCTTTACCTTTTGCGCAAGATTTTCGCTTTCAGGCAGGTTTAATAAATAGTCATACTTTGCCTCACTAGGCAAATAAAAACCGCACTTTTCAATTGCAATTTCCTGAATAGATCTTTCCATTCTTGTTCCTCGATGTTTTTCATATTCTGCATTTATATCTGCTTCATATTGCTTATATTTACTCTCAGCAAATCTTAGAAAAATAAGCCCTAATATTGGCGTTGCATATTCAGTAGATTTAAGTCCAGAATTAGCACGAAGTTGATCTGCTGATGCCCATAGTCTAGCTTTTAGATCTTTTAATTGTTCATTATTCATCTTCTATCCTCCACATCTAGCAAATAATCACCTATATAACCAATATTACAATATAGCTCCTTGCAAATCCGCACAAGAACCTTAAAAGGAGTGACTGATGATATTCGAATTGTATTTCAACCTTATTTTTATTATCATTAGCAGCTTCCACAGATGTGATAAATAGATGTTACATTACCCCACCAAAATGTTTCGCTCGGATAATTATTCTATTGCCATTTTAAACACTAATGTACTATTAATACTCCCTTATGATATTCCATTTAAGAAAGAAACAGTAAAGTATATCACAGAGAAAAACAAGTCTGTAACCCAGCTGGCTGGAGAAGTGGGAGTTTAATGTAATTTGTAATATTCTAGTCTAAGCTAATTTAATTATATCTAATAACAGAAAGTGGGAAAACGTTTTTTACAAAAGTTCCATTATTTATAAACTGTTAAGCTTATAAAGAAATCAGTTATAATATTGAGTTCATTAAGTGAACTACGTCGCCATTAAAATGGCAAGCTTCTGGTTCTACGCAATGAACTGATGTCCATTGAACGTATACACCTTGGGGCGCCCAACACGACTACTGATTGTGCTTGAAGCACGTTCAGATACTTTTTACTAATATTTATGGCACCATTTACATCATCAAGACTACATGGCAGTCTTTACAGTGACCTCTATATTTACGATTAGATTTTTGGACATATTCTTTAGAAGGAAGCGGCTTGAATTGTGAACCGTTTTCCTTCTGTCAATTTCTTTTTCCATTGGCTACTTTTCATAACTTTCTTGCTGCTAAAACAGGAATTAAATTCGATAAATACCAATGTTTTTTCACTTACATATGGTATATAAAATGATAAAAAAATCGGATACTTGAAGTAGTCAAAGCTACTCCGTATCCGACCTTACTTTCATTTCTCCAATAAATTATACAGGATTCTCGTTCGGGTTTCCCATAGGGAGCAATCGCCCAAGTTATTCTCACTGTATTCCACATCTACAAAAGCAATTCTTCTCGCTGCTTCTGGCAATCTATCTTGTACGGGCCATCATTCTTGAAAGTCCGCCGCCATTTTCAAGGTTGGTAAAGCCGTATGTTTTGAGAATCTGCACTGCATAAGCACTTCTTGCGCCAGATTGGCAGTAAAGTATTATTTCTCTATCCTTCTTTCCTAACTTATCTACTTTAGACTGTAATTCATCTAGAGGAATATTTATCGCGCCAGGATATGCACCGAATGCAAACTCCCCAGCAGTACGCACATCAACAATCAAAGGTCCATTTGATTCTTCCTCTTTTATTTCAACTGTATCAACATTATTCTCTTCGACATTACTTTTCTCACCAATTCTTTTTGGTTCTGGTGCTGGCAGTTCTAGTTGGAAATTCGTTGGAGTCACAGCCCTTACATAGCCGGAAAGACTTGCGAATCCACCGCTTACATTAAATACATTCGTAAATCCCGCTCCAACGAGAGTACGCAATGCCTGATGTCCTTTTTTCCCAGTTTGATCATAAACAAAGATTAGTTTATTCTTCGGAAGCTCATCTAGTTTTGATAGAAGAATTTCGAGAGGGATATTAATTGCTCCCTCTACATGGGATTTGTCAAATGCAAATACATCCCTAACATCAACCCAAAGCGCTTCCTTGCCATCTAAATAGCTGTCTATTTCAGAAACTGTCAAAGCGGGTGAGTACCCTGAAATTCGGTTCTCGGCTACATATGCCGCCATATTCATGGCATCATTTGCAGTTCCAAGCGGTGGTGAGTAAGCAAAATCCATATCAGCAAGATCAGAAACTGTGAGTTTTGCTGCGGCAGCGGCTGCTAAAACATCTAGTCTTCTGTCAGCTCCGGCATAACCTGCTGTCTGTCCACCAAGCACCACTCCAGTTTCTCTATCATAAACGACAAGAACAGTAACCTGCTCTGCTCCCGGATAATAAGAAGTGTGGTGTTCTTTATGAATAACAATTGCATCTGCATTAAGCCCTGCAGCTCTAGCACCTTTTAGGGAGAGTCCAGTAGTTCCTGCAACTGCTTCAAAAACTCTGACAATAGATGTACCTATTGAGCCTTTGTATTCATGCCTTTTGCCAAGGGCATTTTCTGCTGCAATTCGTCCTTGACGATTAGCAGGTCCTGCAAGTGGAATACGTACTTTCTTGCCATGCACTCGGTGTTCAAGTTCAACCATATCCCCTGCAGCATAAATATTATCATCACTAGTTTTCAATGTTGAATCAACCAGTAAGCCACCCGCTTCACCAATATCTAGACCTGCCTCCTGAGCAAGTTTAAGGGTAGGACGCACACCTATTGATAAAAGAATCATATCGGCATCAATTGTAGATCCATCCTTAAGAGTCACACTATTTCTACCTATATCAGAAACCGCTTTATTTGTCAGAACATCTACTCCGTATGACACCATTTCTTGCTGGATGAACCCAGCTATTTCGGATTCCATAATAGCCATCACATGAGGCATCATCTCAACTACAGAAACTTTTATTCCCTTCTTAACAAGAGCTTCTACCATTTCAAGACCAATAAATCCACCACCTACAACTACCGCTGTCTTAGGCTTTCTATTTTCTATGAATGAATTGATCTTATCCATGTCTTCAAGAGTCCAAAGCTGGAAGACATGATCTTGTTCTGCTCCAGGTATTGGTGGAGCAATAGGTTTTCCACCTTGAGCAAGAATAAGCTTTGTATATTCATATGTTTTCTTTTCTCCAGTACGTGAATCTACTGCATATACAATTCTGTTTTTTCTATCAATCTCTGTTGCTGTTGTATATATGTGAACTGCTGTCTGGTACTGCTCATTAAAACTTTCAGGGCTTTGTAAAATAAGCTTTGATCTACTATCTATGTCTCCACCGATATAGTACGGAAGTCCGCAATTTGCAAATGAGATATCGGGTCCAGATTCAAGAATTGTAATTTGAGCATCTGCTGATAGTCTTCTGGCTTTTGCTGCAGCTGTAGCACCTGCCGCTACGCCACCAATAATAACAATTTTCTCCATCATTTATTGCCTCCAATAATATAATTTAGTAGGTGTTTTCTCTATACTTTGAAAAATAATCAACTAATATTACTGGGTTTTATTTTCTGAATGAATAAAAGTCATCGAATACTAATGTATTAAAACAAATTATATTTTTTACTAAGAATTTTATATCGATGCGACTACTCATTTAATTTTATACCCATGCAGGTATATATTATAGGTATTCTGTTTAGATGTCAATCCTTTGATATATGCAAATAGCTATGGCAGTGTTGATTCTAGGTGGTTCTGCATTCCGAGCTAAAATAGAGGTGAAGAAAGGGCCCAAGCCCTTGATATTACTACACTTTTCAACCATAGTACAAAATTAAATTATTTCAGATAATAATTGACTGAGAATCATTATCGTCATTTTTTCGACAATTATGGTATTTTTATCTAATTAGTCAAATTAATGGAACTTTACTAACATTATTAACGCAAATCGAAAATACGATAGATATAGAGAAAGGTGAAATGGGGGATTGGATGATACAAATATCAGGGGTTCCGTTTCAAAATAAAATCGAAAAGCTGGAGCTTGGCAATATTGAAAAAACAATCATTCATCATATGCAAGAAGCACCAGTTCATTTTTCATATTATTCCATCAATGAATTATTGTTTGAACTCAAAGTTCGAAAGAACATCATAGAAAGTGCATTAGAGATGAATCAAGGTGAAGCTCGATTTACAAGCTTTGAATATGCCCGTTGCAATCCTAAATATTGGTATTTAACAACAGCCGGTGGATTCCTGTTAAAGCCTAATGTTAAACCTTCTGATGCGATTCTGGATATTTATAAGAACAGTTCACGATATGCATTTGAATGTGCAACTGCATCTGTAATCATCTTTTATTATGCCGTACTGTATAGCATTGGCATCCGATTATTTAATTCTCTGTTTCAAAATCTATATCTTTACAGTTGGCATACTGATCCCGATCTAGCTATATACACCTTTTATTCCAATCATTTTTTACCAGGTGATGTTGTTTACTTTAATAATCCGGACTTTAATCCAAAAACACCATGGTTTCGAGGAGTTAATGCTGTTCTTCTTAACGACGGGAAATATTTTGGACATGGATTTTCAATAAGGACTTCTGAACAAATGATTCAAATTCTTAATGAAAAAAGAAAGCCGTGGGGTAATCAATCATCTTATTTAACAAGTTTAGTGACAAGGCCTTCATTTAACCATTTAGTTAGATTGGCAAATCTAGAGAGAACTTATCGTGTTTTTAAAAATCAGCTTCCTGTTGTGCACCATAACAAATGCTCCATATCCTATGTACAATACATTAATTTTTTATTACAGCCCTTCATTAAGCCCTGACAGTAACCCATTTTTTTTGTAGACGGGCTCTAATTTTCCCTTTGCGAGTATTATATAGTGATAGAAATACTAACACGAAAGGAAGTGTGAAAATGCATGCTAACGTAAACGCACCTCCTACTCTTGGTGCAAACATTCCACCAATGCCTACTTTTACCGCTCCTGCTTTTACTTATGGATATCCTACAAATCGTTACGATGATTTTATCTTGATTGTAGTCTTGTTTATTTTATTAATCATTGTAGGTGCATGTGGCTTTAACTTTTATAAATAATAGTAAATAAAAAAGGCGCAAGCGCCCTGATTCAAAAAAGACGATTCTAGCGCTTCCAAATAAAGCACTAAAATCGTCTCTTAATTACATACCCCTATTCACTTGTGAAACTTCATGCTGCCGTTTCAAAGCAGTCTCCCCTTGCTTCGAAGGAAACATTACAACTGTACCTTTGTTCCCGTGATTTATACTATAGTCTGCTAGTCTCATTTTAAAATCTTGATAACCAAATTCACGAACAATTTGGCAATCGCCATTTTTCTTTTGAACTGCGATAGTTGGTAATGGCATTCCGTTAAAAGTAGTGTTTTTCACCATTGTATAGATTGCCATGTCACCAAAAACAAGGCGATCACCACTCTCCAACGGCTTATCAAACGAATAATCCCCGATTGTATCGCCTGAAAGACACGTTTGTCCACCAAGTCGGTACGTATATGGCTTCTCTCCAGCTTCCCCAGCGCCAATAAGCGGTGGACGATAAGGCATTTCTAGCACATCAGGCATATGACAAGAAGCAGATGTATCAAGAATTGCGATATCCATTCCATTTTGAAGCGTATCTAGTACCGTGGTGACTAAGTAGCCAGCATTTAATGCAATCGCTTCACCTGGTTCAAGATAAACTTCTAACCCGTATTTCTCCTGCATTCGTTTAATACATTTTTCTAGTAATGAAATATCATAATCTTCTCTTGTAATATGATGACCACCACCGAAATTTATCCATTCCAGTTGTGAAAGCCACGGGCCAAACTTCTCTTCAACCTCTTCTAATGTCTTTGCCAAGTCGTCTGAGTTCTGTTGACAAAGCGTGTGGAAGTGAAAGCCAGAAACACCTTTTAGTAAGTCTGGACGGAAATGTCCAACTGTTACACCAAACCTTGATCCTACAGCACATGGGTTATAAATATCATGTCCAACCTGGGTAGAGCATTCAGGATTGATGCGGAGTCCGAACTTTTTCCCCGCTTTTAATACTTTGTCACCAAATTTCTCAATCTGTGAGAAAGAGTTGAAAATGATATGATCACAATAGCCAATAATTTCATCAATTTCATCTTCGCGATAGGCAGGAGCAAACACATGGTTTTCTTTGCCCATCTCCTCATAGCCTAGGCGAGCCTCATATAGCCCGCTTGCTGCTGTGCCACTCAAATATTTCCCTATCAACGGATATAGCGAATACATAGAAAATGCTTTCTGAGCTAAAATAATCTTAGCACCAGTTCGTTTCATAACTCCGTTTAGAATCTTGAGATTCTTTTCCAAAAGACCTTCATCTACGACATAACAGGGCGTTGGTAATTGTTCAAACCGCATCTTAACCCACAAGCTCCGCTTCTAAAGAATCTGAAGAATCTTCATCCTCTGGAAGTTCATCGACAAGCACTGGGTTAAAATCTTCCTTCCATGGAAGTCCCCATTTGTTCAATGCTTCCATGAATGGGTCTGGATCAAATTCTTCAATATTGTAAACGCCTGGTTTGTTCCACTTTCCAGTTAATATCATCATCGCACCAATCATTGCAGGAACGCCTGTAGTATAAGAAATTGCCTGTGAGCCCACTTCTTTGTAGCATTCTTGGTGATCACAAACATTGTAAACATAGTAAGTTTTATCTTGACCGTCTTTTTTACCTTTAAATATACAGCCAATATTTGTTTTTCCCACTGTTCTTGGGCCAAGTGAAGCTGGGTCAGGTAAGACTGCTTTCAAAAACTGAAGCGGAATAATTTGTTTTCCTTCAAATTCAATCGGCTCAATTGAAGTCATGCCCACATTTTCAAGACATTTTAGGTGAGTTAAGTAACTTTGGCCAAAAGTCATGAAGAAACGAATTCGCTTAAGTCCAGGGATGTTTTGAGCAAGTGATTCAAGCTCTTCATGATATAGCAAGTACATATCCTTCTCGCCAACTTCATCGAAGCTATATACACGTTTTATTTCCATTGGCTTTGTTTCGATCCATTCCCCATTCTCCCAATATCTTCCGTTTGCAGAAACTTCACGAATATTGATCTCCGGGTTGAAATTAGTAGCAAACGGATAACCATGATCGCCACCGTTGCAATCAAGAATGTCAATATACTCAATTTCATCAAAATAATGCTTAAGTGCATATGCAGAGAATACACCTGTAACACCAGGATCAAAGCCGCTTCCTAAAAGAGCCGTTATACCAGCCTTTTCAAAACGTTCACGATAGTCCCATTGCCATTTATATTCAAATTTTGCAGTATCTTCTGGCTCATAATTTGCAGTATCTAAATAATGTGTTTTTGTTGCAAGACAAGCATCCATAATCGTTAAATCTTGATACGGTAAAGCAAGATTCATCACGATATCTGGTTTTACTTCTTCAATTAAAGCGATTAACTCGTCTACATTATTTGCATCAACTTGCGCAGTCGTAATTTTTGTTTTTCCACCATCAAGTTTTGCTTTTAGCGCATCACATTTTGATTTTGTCCGACTTGCAATACATATTTCCTCAAAAACCTCACTGTTTTGAACACATTTGTGAATAGCTACAGAAGCAACTCCGCCGCAACCAATAATTAACGCTTTTCCCATTTTTCTCATCTCCCTTTAGATTTTTATATTTTTTCAAACTTATTAAATTTCCGACAAACTTTACATGTTATACCTTTGTTCGTACGTTATTCGGTTGATATTTTGACAAAACAAAAAAGCAAGTGAATAACGCACATTTGCGCACCACTTGCTTTGACATACTTCTACTATTAAGAACAACTAAGTTCACCAAGTCAAAATTCGACAAAATTCGTATGTATTCATTGAACACGATACAAAGTTGTTTGATGGATAGCCCTTAATATTCAAATATATCATTTCAGGTTCAGAGTCTATATAGCAAATAATTACTTTTACCACTCTTATTGACCGTTTCACAAGTTGTGTGCAAATTGCACTGGTTGTAAAGTAACCAACTTATAAAATTTGAGCTTTTAACTCAATCAATAAGGCAACGAAAGTTGCCAATCGGCATTTGACCCGGCACACCGTTGCCTTAACTTTCCTTAAATCAAAGCGGAAAGTGGTCAAAAATTATCTGCTTGGAAAGACTCATGACTTTGAATATCTGCTTTCCATTTGTAATAACTCCATTATAGTATCAACATTTCTTAAAAATATCAAGAGAAAAAAATAAAGTAATAAAAAAAATTTTTTCAAGCCACAATTTAGAACCAATCCAGTTTAAGTGATTGTTCTATTTGCTTTCAAGATCAACGACCAACTCTTCCAGATCACGTTGTTTATGCGCAATTCGAGAGGCAGCACATGCAGCTACACTCGCAACAAGATCATCTAAAAACGTATGAACACCCGCACCACTTTTCGTATCCAGCTTCTTAATAATTCCAATTTTTCGCTTGTCTAAATGTCCATATGTTGTAACAGCGATACTACCATACGTTAAAACAGCGCCTAATCCAATCGTTTCATCAATCCCAAATAACCCTTCATCTGATTCTACAATCGTCTGTAAGGGCTCCGATAAAAGCTTTTTCTCTGCCAATCTATCCAACTCAATTCCTACAAGAATCGCATGTTGAATTTCTCGTTTTGCTAAAACCGCCTCAACTGATTCGGTACAATCTTCTATTGTTAAATTATGATTATACGGTAATTGCATTTCATAAACAATTTCTGCAATTTCTTTCACTGAAACACCGCGCTCCTCAAGAAGGTTTACCGTTGCTTTTTTAACCTCGCGGCTATGAATTCTCGTGTACATTCTTACGTCAATCTCCTCTCTTATGCCAAACATACATTTTATTATAACATGTCGATTTTTGGAAATGTAATAAAAATACTTTTACATAATCTTGAGTAAAAAATGGTAATCATATGAATAACATAAATAATACTAGTGATCATTCTTCACAGTTCACAAAGTATAAAAATATTATAATATTTGTTATAATGAAAAAAATTGTACTAAAGGTCGAAAACCACCAAGGAGGCACAACCTATGAAATATGGTATCGTAATATTTCCGTCAAAAAAGCTCCAAGATTTTGCGAATTCCTATCGGAAGCGCTATGATCCTCATTATTCATTAATACCACCACATGTCACTTTAGTTCCTACCTTTGAAGCAGATGAAGATAAAATTAAACAAACCATTAAAAATCTGCATGAAATAGCAAAAAACAACTCACCATTCACTTTGGAAATTTATAAAGTAAAAACTTTTCATCCTTCAAGTAATAAAATTTATTTAGCTATCAAAAAAGAAGAGAAGCTTACAAACCTAGCTGAAAATCTAAATAAAGAAATTTTTAAAAATAATAACTTTGCAGAAAGCTATGTGCCACATATTACAATTGGACAAAAGCTTTCCAACCCTGAGCATTCCGATATCGTCGGTCAGCTTACGATGATGGACGTTACTCATTCAGATTCAATTGATCGCTTTCATTTACTTTACCAATTAGATAATGACCAATGGACGACATACGAAACATTCCATTTAGGGGAAGACTATTAATATAAATGAGGCGACCTTACGGTCGCTATTTTTGTCTGTCGATTTTATACCTCCCATATTAACTTAAAAAGGTTAGGTTATATTTTTTTCGCAGATGTACATGCTATACAAGTGATTATATCAATTGTAGGTGAATAGCATGGAATATTTGGAATTAGCAACCGAACTGGTTGTAGGTTTTATAGCATTATTTATTCTTACCAAAATCTTAGGGAAAACACAAATTACCCAAATTACCGCCTTCGATTTTATTTCGGCACTAGTATTGGGTGAACTTGTAGGGAATGCCATATATGATGAAAAGATTAATATTACAAAAATCTTGTTTGCAATTGCTTTATGGGGCATTTTAATCTATGTATTAGAAATCATTACGCAGAAATTTAGAAGGTCAAGAAAGTTATTAGAAGGGGAGCCTTCGATCGTTATTCGCAAAGGAAAAATCCAAAGGGATGTATTAAAGAAAAATAAATTAGATATTAATCAACTCCAACACCTTTTACGTGCAAAAAATGCTTTCTCCATACAAGATGTTGAATTTGCCATCCTAGAAACTGATGGCCAAGTTAGTGTTTTAAAAACCTCTGAAGCGGCAAACCCTAGCCGGAAGGATTTGCATTTACCGCAGCAAAATGTCATTCTCCCAGTAACAATAATTACTGACGGAGAGCTAATTAGTGAGAACTTAAAATCGATTGGCCGTAATGAAAACTGGCTTGACCAGCAAATAAAATCCCATGGGGCTGAAAGTATACGTGAAGTTTTGTATGCAGAATACAAACAAGGAGAGTCCCTGTATATTCAAAAATATGAAAAGGCGCGGTAAGCTCCCTACCGCGCCAGTTTATTAGGCAATTGGTGATCCATTTGGTATCTCTATATCAGGCCGAAGTAAAACGACATCTCCTTTTTCTGGAACCCCACCTAGAACTAATACCTCGGAATTAAAGCCCGCAATTCGGCGAGGTGGAAAGTTCACGACTCCAACTACTTGACGACCAATTAACTCATCCGCTTTATACCTTTTTGTAATTTGCGCACTAGTTTGTTTTACGCCAATTTCTGCTCCAAAGTCAATCTTCATCTTAATTGCTGGAATTCTCGCTTCAGGAAAAGGCTCTGCAGTTAAAACTGTCCCAACTCGAATATCTAATTTCAGAAAATCATCAATCGTTGCCATTTAGTAACTCCCTTTTCAAATTACTTCGTTAAAAAGCGTTCCCTTACCAGTCAGCTCTGCTAAATCTTTTTCGTCAAGGTCGTCTCGCTCGAAACCAGTCGTTTCGACCCTTTCAATTTCCTTACTATTACCATCCTGTAGCTGTTTGATTTCCTCATACTTGTCCTCATAGTTCGTTTTACCCTTAAGCTTCGTACGAATGGTAACCCTTTGAACAGGAGCAAGTTTAAAACCAGATGTGTCTTTTCGAATTGTACGATTTGCATATTGAGTATATTGCTCGTGATTTAACGGTAAAATATAGCCCATGACTTCCACCTCCTTGTGGAATAAGAAAAGTTATCTTGACTATAGCATCCTTGCCAAAAGTATCTTTTTATCATGCTGCTACCTATAATCTCTATCTACCCTTTATATCGGCAAAATAAACCAATTATATAGCTAATCCTCATAAAAATAAAAAAATTACAAATCACACCTGAGATAATGTGAAATCATTCCGTTGTTTCAGCCTAAGAATATCGCTCCGTATACGAGTGCGGCTACAATTACATAAGCGGGATGTATTTTTAATTTTTGCAAAAAAACATAACTTAAAATAATTAATAGAACAGTTTGGAATGTTCCCGAACCTTCATAAGACGTGGCAAAAAAACGAAACGACATTAATCCTAACAGTATGGCAATTGTTGGTCGTATTAACACCGTCATCTGCTTAACCTTTTGCGAATCTTTAAATTTATATAATACACTTAAGAGCGCAATCATTAGAATAAGGGATGGTGCTACTGTTGCAAACACTCCAACAATTGCCCCCAAAATACCACCTTCTACATATCCAATATATCCTGCCATTTTTGTTGCAATTGGTCCAGGTAGAGCATTCCCTAACGCTAGTACTTCACTAAATTCGTGAACGGTTAACCATCCATAATGATGGACAACTTCATTTTCAACTAAAGGGATAGAAGCAGGACCGCCACCATAGCCAACGATTCCCGGAATAAAGAAAGCAAGGAAAATTTGCCAGTATATCATACCCGACCTCCACCTTCCTTTTTCTGTTTTTGCTTTTGGTTATGAGAAGGATTAAAAATTGCAAACAGCAATAGTGCTGCGATCACAATACCCGGATGAAGGTGTAAATATTCCAGCAAAAATAGCGTCAAAAGTGTTAACGCAATGGTTCGCATCCAGCCAAGATCGACGGAAGCCTTCGAAAAAAAATCCCATGTTAACACCGCCAACATCACACCTACGACAGGAACAACTGCCTTCGTCATCCCGGCAACCCATGATTGATCTCTCAAAGATGAAAGTGAAGTCAATAAGATAATCATAAGCAAAATAGTAGGTATAATTGATGCACAAACAGCATTTATCATGCCAAAGACGCCTCCAACTCGATATCCAATGTAGCCTGCAATCTTCGTCGCAATTGGTCCGGGCAGCGTATTAGCTAGCGCTATAATGTCTGAAAACTCATCATCAGTAAGCCAACGATATTTTTTTACAACCTCATTATGTACGAGTGGAATTGATGAAGGTCCGCCCCCATAGCCGAGTAGGCCGACACGTGAAAATGCCATAAATAGTTGCCCTTGCACCATTTTACGTTCATCCTCTTTGGAATTATTGTTATCATTTTTTTAGCAGTAACTTAAAGGTTGATACAGAGGGAATTGTATCCGTTTATTATATCATATTTCCATAGCCTAATATGAACATACATAGGGCCACTAACCAAGAAGGCCAGAGCTTGAATTACAAGCCCTGGCCCTGAGCCTTAGATAAAATTTAGTGTACTACTACGATTCCTGCTTCATCAAGTCTTGCGACAACATGTGTCATATCCTTCGTAAACGTATATTTCTTCTTACCAATTTGAACAGTAGTATCAGCTAAAGCATTTTTAATTTTAATGGATTGATCATGCGGAACGCTAATTAAAGTTGGTGTCCCACCCTTACTTCCAACCTCATCAATTTCCGCACCTTGACCAGCAAACACTTGTCCACCGCGAATAAATCCGTGAACCTCTAACGTTCCTTGTGCATAAATATTTGAGTTATAGCACCCTTGTTTATTTACAATTACATCACCAGATGAATAAATTTCACTATTCATTGCAGAAGGTAACACGATAGAAGCACCATGTTCAGCAGGAATGTTCGATGCCTCAATTAATTGTTCAACTTTATGAACTAGCTTTCCATAATCGTCAATTGACAAAAGAGCACTTGGATCCATCATTATAAAGCAATCATGGAGGTCTTTAATAATTGATTGCCAAGCACCATTAAGCATTTCTATATCATCTTTTACAGCAATGATAAATTGGCGTATTTCTTTAACAAGTGCTGAATATTTCGTTTGTATCAGTACCTTTACTAATCGCATAATCCCTGTCTGTAAATCAACATTTGCAAACGAAGGATTTTTACTAATTTGGTGGAGATCATTATTCATTGCTACGAGTTGTTCATGAATGTTCGTTAACTCGTTTATTTTTTCAATGATAATTTTATTGCTATTTCCTGCAATAATTTCACTTGATATAACATTACTATAAAGAAGAACTGACTGCCCTGCATTAATCTTAGCCTTACTAGTAGTCCCTCTAATTTCTATATTACCCGATGCCGTAATGCTCATATTTTCGTCAACATTTCCACTAACAGTAATGTCACCATGGAACTTCAAATTACCAGATGCGAGATTGACGTCACCTTTATGGTCAAATTTCGGAACAACATCAACAATTACACTTGTGCCACGTTTCTCAATAGATGGTCTACCTATTGAGGTTGAAACAAGAGTTTTTTCATCATTCTCTTTAAACGAAGCTCCTGGTCCAAGATTAACTTGAATAGGGTGAACAGGCTTTGGCGGGATTTCTTCTCCAGTAATAGCTTTCCCTGGTGTTCCTTCCTCTGGTTCATGAATGATAGCTATTACAATCCCTTCATCAACTGAAGGAATATCCCTTCCTTCGCGATAATCGATTGTTCCATCCTCACGTTCTTTAAATCTCTTCCCTTCATTTATTTCAACCTTATACTCTAACCATCCATTTTTCCCTTCAATTGGTTTTTCACCTATTGCAATTACAAATTCTGCTTTTTCTCTTGATTTACATGCAGCTTCTATTTGTTCTTCGAGAATGCCAAAAACGATTGATAAATCTTTTAGTTTGGCATGGACTTCTTCACGAGTTAATGTAAGATTAATCTCACGGGATTCGACAGTATCTAAAAATAGTTCCTTTGCAGGTCTTTTATCTTTTAGAGAATAGGTGAGCCTAAAACCAGGTTCTACCTTAATCTTGGCTTCTAACTTATCCTTACTTTGTTCAATCACCCATTTTGTTGGGGTTTCTTCTGTTTTAAATTCAATTGATATTTCATCTTTTTGCAAGATTGAGATTTTTTCCTCTTTAACGAGTTCACTATTTTTATATAGAAGAACTGTTCGCGGAATGTGGATAATAAGTTCACCTTCATCAGGGTCAACACAATGAATCATACCACCTTTTACCCAAACCTTCCCTTTTACATTGTCTGTTGTTTCAATCGTATTCTCGGTTTCTTTCGTTTCAATATTAGTAAATGTATGATCCACGTCAGTTAATTGTGTTTGTGACTCAACCTTTTTTGTAATTCGAACCTCAGCAGGCTTAGAGCCTATTTTTAATAGTCCCTTTCGTCCTTCCTCAAGAACTTCAATTGAAGCATCATCCTTCGTTAAACCAAGTTTTTGTAATCCTATTTCAATTGCTTCTTCAACTGTTTTCCCTGTAAAAATATTGGCATCCATTTTATCTCCACCTCCTGATCAATATTCCTAGTATTTTGTTTGAAATCGTTTGCAGTATATACTTTTTTAAAAGTCAATTTGATTATTAGAGTAGTATAATATTTATATACTACTTTAAATTAATTATATCGTTTAATAGCTTGTCCCTCAATAAATAGTTAGTCCTATATAACAAAAAAAAGCTCAGGGAGCTTTAATTTTACATGTATCATTTTCTTTTCCCACAGCCGCAGCCACTTTTTTTCTTAGCTATGCTTGTTTTTCTTTTCGTTTGCGTTTGTGAGGCTTTTTTCACTTTTTTCAACATATTAAAACCTCCATCTCTATTACTATAAACAGTATATTCTTAACGGGAAAGTATGGTTACGGCTAGCACTGTCTAATTTTCTGAATCGATCATTTTTTGCAGGAGAGCTTCAAAAAACGAAGCACTCCCAGCTATAGCTAAAATTATGATGACTGGTGAACTGTAAATCGGAAGAAAAAAATAGCCACAATATAAAATAATTGCACACCAAATTCCGGTACACCAATAACAACTTAACAATTCCCCGAAGATTTTTCGTAAGCCTTTTCCTCTCACTTCAAAGTATGTTTCAATTGTCCCATCGTCAAGGATAATTTCATATTCGTGATGGAAGGGCTTTCGGATAACGGAAGCAAGCTTGTCGTAAACAAAAAATCTTGTTAATCGAAATGTTGCTAAACAAATTAAAATAAAATCTAGTACACTGCTAATCATTTGAACCTACTCCTTTTATATAGCTTATACCCTATGAAAAGACGGCCATTCATAACTGAATAGCCGCCTTTTATACTACTAATTCGATAGTTAGAAGAAAATTGGGAAATAGAAGCCGCCAATTGTGTAAAAAGGAAAACGACGTCTTCTAAATCGACGGAAACGACGCGGATAACCAAAACCATAGCCACCAAAACCGCCATAGCCTCCAAACCCTGGACCGACTCCAAATCTTTCATCAATTTCATCTTCATCTTCTCTTGTATCTCCATCTGGAACAAGCATATACATATTATCCTCATCTGTTCCTTCTACAATTCCTTCATGTTGCATTCCGTCAGATGTTTGTACTCCTACAAGATGGTGCATATGTCTCTTACAGAAATCCTTCCAGTTTGTTTCTGTCCCCATAGGTACTCCCGGCATTTGACCAGCACCCATCATTCCCGGCTGCATCGCTTGATCATATGGCAGTGGTTGCCCGTAAGACGCCGGCTGCCCGTACATAGGTTGTTGAATATACGGCATTGTTCCAGCATAGGGAGCTTGTTGTCCATAAGGCATTTGTGGGTTCATATAATAATTCATTTTTTCTCCTCCTTGTGCAAATTCAATTCTATGATATTCAAACTAACAAATTTGGTTCATTGTCCATAACAGAAAACATGCTATTAGCCAAATGGAGGGCTCCCTTATTTTCTAGTAATCAATTCGTTACTTGATTGTAGATATTTTCGGTAAAATCTCTTAATTACTAATGCTTCTGCCCATAAGGGTAAACTTGCTTCTATATCCTTTTTCCACTCTTCAGAAGAAAGAAGACCTTCTTGATAGAACCAATCAATATAATCCTTTTTCCACTTAGGTGAATCTATAAATCCCTGGGAGTCTGGTAAACTTGCTCTTCCTGCCTTTACTTGCTCTAAAAACCAATCCTTAGTTATCCCTGTGCCCGGACATGTTTTACTTGAATACTCCCGATGGAAGATAATGTTATCCAACTTTAAATTAAATTTAGAGATGATTAATCTTACAGCCCCGATTATTGCCTCTAATTGTTTGCCCTCTAGCTGTTCCTCTCCTTTATCAAAGTTACCAATAATTTCAAACATAACTCCACCTTTATTATGTCCGCTTATCCCTGCAGGATCACTCTCTAACGAACGCCCGTCCCAAATAAGGCCATCTGGTGCCACGCTAAAATGTTGGCCAATATCATGCCATCCTCGTGTTTGAGTATGATAGCGCCACATCCCAACAATTGTTGCTTCACCACGATAATCAATTTTCCGAGGCTTCCAAGTATGATGAATTTGAATATGGGTAATCTTGCGATTTATACTTATAGATTGAATGAACGACTGAAATTGTAACAACGTATACGATTTAAAGGTTTGTTGATCTTCCATTTTCTGCTCCACCTCTTAATTTTTGAAATAAGCGATTATATACTGCTGCTTGTGCCCATAATGGCAGAGGTTGATCAATTTTTGACTTCCAATTCTCATCAGAGAGTAACCCTTCTGCAAAAAGCCATTCGACCGCACTTTTTTTCCACTCTGCTGTACCAACTGGATAACCAGATTTTTCTGTCATCTTTTTTCTCCTTTCTTATTGTTTCTTCCTCATATTAGAAATATATGATTCTCCCCTAAAAGTGACTGGACAAGCGTAATCATAAAAAAGATGTTGATGTTGATGTTGATTTATTATGGTCATCCTAGAACCACACAAAAAACCTTAGCAGTTCACTTCACTAAGGTTTTGGTGGTTCGATAAAAAGGAATTCAATTGGAAATCGCTAGCATTTTGGTTCAATAATAGGGAGTGGACGGTTGACAAGGATTGGTGAAAGCGGGCTTATGGCACAAAAGCATCGCAAATCAACAACAACACAGCATTTCGTTTTTATTAACGAGTAGATTTTGTCACAGTCTTCAACTTGACACCCATCCATATCAACTGCCTTAAGTAGTGACAAAACTGCACAACACCCTTTAAGATTAAGCTTTTCCAAACGAAAGAAAGAGGTTTTAATACACTCCTCTCCAGTAATACAGAAAGTTGTAAAAGCCTGGCCGCATCCATTATCACCAAATAGCATAAAAGGTATCGTATCTGGTTTAGGTGGCATATGAATAAATTGAAACTCCTTTTCATTCTCTGACATATAGTTTTGTTCCATTAATAGCTTTTCCATTGCCGAACAAATATTCATCTTTTTTTCCATTACTAGCTCACCCCTCCCATTGTAAATGGAAATTGTTACAATATCTTATTTTTATTGTATAGCGGAATGTGTACAATGGTGTGGGTATTTCAATTTTAATTTTGCTACACATCTAAAATGCTTCTAAATAAAATTTTATATGGCGTGCAGCTCTTAAAGCATTTTCCCTTGCCTCTTCGGAAGTTTTTCCAGTTGCCATAACGTACCCATAACGGTGCCCCATTGTCGTCGGCGGTGTCAGCATATCGCCTATGGAAGGCTTTATATAAACCTCTTTTACGCCTATCTCATTAATTGCATGGTTCGTACCTGCAACTTTTAACAACCTACCGGTGGATCCTATTGTAATATAATGGGTAAAAATATGTTTCTCAAACTTTCTTTCCAAATTAGGAGCATTTCCTGTATATAGCTTAATGGTTTCTTCAACCAGATTAATTCCAAAAGCTTCTTCAATCATCCGATTCATTGCTCCACCGGAAATTCTGGGATTTATCTCAATTAACATCCATTTCCCGTTAATATGCCTGAATTCAAAATGGCATCCACCATTTTCAAGCTTTATATCCTCAATAATTGAATGGACAGAATCCTCTAATGTATTGAATAATTCCTTCTCCAACTCCACTCGGATTTCGTACCCGGTAATAATAAACGCTGTCTTTTTCGTAATTTCTTGCTTAACAATTGCGATAATATTTACTTTCCCTTTACTTACTACTACCTCTACTAAGTATTGAGGACCTATTAAATATTCCTCTACTAATATTTTTTCAGTCGGATAGGTTTTCAATAACCGTCGCATCATCTTTTCCATTTCAATTTTATTCTCAGCTAAATAAACATCTCTCGAAGCCTTTGAAAAGGGTGATTTTAATATAATTGGGAAATGATCATGATAGTTGTCTACGAAAGATACTAGTTGCCCTTTCGGATCGTAAATATGAAACTTTGGTGTAGCACTATTATATTTCAGTGTCTCGCGGGTTAATGTTTTATCCTCCATTTTTTCGATTGCTGAAACAGAAAGGTCTGTTCCACAAAATTCGTTGGATAATTTTGCTGCTTTTGAAACAAATGGATCAATTAAACTAATTACTGTTTGGATCACTCTACCTTGTTGTTGAAGCTTCCTTATTTCTTCACTTATTCCTTCTACAGTTATGGTATCTAGATGTATCATTTTATTAACCTCTGGAAATTCCTCCGGTTGAGTAACAAATCTTTTGTTTTCCGTTATTAAGACAGTAAAGAAACATAAACGGTGAGCCGCCTTTAAAGCTTCCCTACTCGAACCTGATTTTGTTGTTTCAACAAAGACAATGGTTTTTGTCATTTGTTTGATCAATCCTCTTAAAATATTTGAGTTCATGAAATCTATAGGTACTCTTTTTATCATTATGCTGAAAGTCTCATTTATGTATGGGCAGTTTAATTAATTGCATCGATAACCTGAACGTTACTTTATTATTTTTACATACCCATATTTATAATGAAGTAGACAACTCCCCATACATGTACGAACTAATTACATATTCTAGTAAGTGACAACAAGTGAAAATGGTCAAATCATTTATAAAGGAGGAACTTAATTTATGAAGAGAAAAAACAGTGATTTTGATCAATTCATTGATGATCACCATCACGATTATTTCTTTGAAGACGACGATCATCATGATCATGAACACGAGCACGAGCACGATCACGAGCATGATGATGATATCCATTGTGTCTGCAAAGTTGTCCGAAAAATCCACAAAGCTCAATTAGCAGCAGAAGAACGACGTAACGATTGTTGTAAAGTAAGCTGCGAAAGATCCATTCAGCAGCTCCTTTCTCCAAAAAAGTTTGCACCAGTAGCAAATACAATCCCTTTTAGTTTAGAATGCGGATGTAAATCATGTAACAATTCACCGTTCCTCGGGAAAGCACCACTATATGGTAAGAACGGAAAGTTTTGTCTTATCTTTAGTCCATTCTTTAAGGTCAAAAAAATAAAGGACGATTGTTGTGCTGTATTGGAATTATTATGGCCTACCTGTAATGGTGAACCCTTTGCAGGCAAATTTACAGGTGATCACAAAAAATCATTCCCATGCTTCGACTTTAATGGTTTTATTGAAACAGGCGCATGCATAACAGTTGACCTTGAATGTTTCTGCGGTATCTCTTGTCACCAACCAACTATGACGGAAAACGCTACAGCTTCACAAATACACGATATTTTAAAAGCTCATAAGTGTACGTCTAAATAAATCACCCGAATCTTATACCCCTTTTTTCTATTATTAAATCGCTCCTTATCCTAATTTAATTGTCAAAAAATTAGACGAATACCCACACAATACATTAACCCACACATATTCTGTTAGAGACGAAAGTCATAAAATATAAATTTATAAAAAGGAGAGATTGAGGGTATGAGTTGTGGAAAAGGGGACCATCATCATCATAGTGGGAATTGCGTTTGTGATGTTGTAAGAGCTATCGCCGATGCACAAAACGAAGTTGTAGAAAATTGTTGCGATGTAAGTTGCGAAAATTCAATTGAAAGCTTATTAGATCCTAGTGCAGCAAACAATTTAAATACAGTTCCATTTATTCTTTATGGAAAGAAATTAAAACCTTTTAAAGGTTTTGGCGTAGATTTCCAAACACCAATGAATTTCAATGAACAAGTATTCCAATGTATTGAAAGCTTTATTTTCCGCGTAAAAACAGTTGATGATGATTGCTGTGCAGTTCTAGAGCTTCTAACCTTTGAGGAAACAAATGGTAATGGTAATGGTGATGCAGAACCAATGGAATTTGACGATCCATGCGAGCAAATTAATAACGAAAATTTAGCTGATCTTACAGCCACTGGAATTTGCCTTACAGTTGATCTAACATGCTTCTGTGCTATTACTTGTTTACCAGCTGTTTCTTTATCGTAAGGATCTGTTATCGATTAATGGTGGGAGTAACAAGCTGTAACACAATGCTAATAAAGGAGACTACCAAACAAACGTAGTCTCCTTTATTGTTTTTCATATATATTTTGATATAAGATCACACCTTTCCAGCTTAAAATTGTAAAAAAAAAGACTACAAATGTAATCCTCGGGAGTTAGTTTCTATTCCTCAGGGTTAAAAACTTTTACGATTGATCGAAATGATATCCTCTATTTTTAAGCTAAGTTTATTTGGCTTTTTCTTTTGAAAAATGTGAACAATCCCGTCAGCATATCCGATAACAATACCATGATACTTCTCTTCTTTTGTCTCGAATTCACATTTGATTTTTGGCACCCCAGGTGGTAAATGAAGCAAATATTCCACTTTTTCTTCCATTGAAAGTTCTTTGAAACGTTTTGTGACTGTTGCTTTTCCTTCCACCACCTCGGCTTGTTGCATATTGGTATTTTGCAAGGATGGTTCCTGTTTTTCATGTTTTTGTATATATTCTTGGTTTTGGTTCGTTTCTTGACGCTCATTTTCAATGGTATCCGAAGCCATAGCTGTTGAATCGTTTGTCTCCTTTACTTTTTTCAAATTGGGGTTTGCAGCTAACAACGCTAAAGGATTGATGCTTTTATGCTTTATCTCTTTACGTTTATTTGAAGCTTTAATTCCTTTTTCAAAACTTGATTTAATACCGTATGCTACAATTTTTTTTCTTTTTGCTTTTTTTTCTTCAACCTTAGCAAGATCATCATTTAGATCATGGTTAGATAATACTTTCGGAGCTATATTGTTTTCGACCTTAATCGGACTTTTACCTATAGGTTCTTCGGCTTGCAACGGTTTTTCAATTTTATTTCCAAAATGCATAGGTTTATCAAAAAAGGCTAGCTTATTTTCGTTAGGCTTTTCATCCATTTTAATCTCAATTGGAGCAATTTTTTCTTCGATTTTATTTTCAATTGGTGCTAACTTTTCTTCGATATTATTTTCAATTGGTGTTAGTTTTTCTTCGATTTGCTTCGGATTTTCGTCCAGCATGCTTTCGATTGATGTTTTTTTTTCACGGTCATTACTTTCAACTTCTGAGACGACAGGCTGTTTTTCAATTACATGTGTCTTTGGCCTTACTATACACATCTCCTGCATTTTTGGTTTTACTTCTCCAAAGACAGGCTGTGATATATACAAAAGTGGACTATTTACAGTAGCAGCAATTTTTTTCTCCATATTCATCCCCTCCCTCCTTCAAGTCATCTCTTACTTATCTTATGCAACACCTTAGGTAATGTGCCTACAAAAAAGGCGCAAGCGCCCCGCTTAGCGACGTATAAACTAAGAGCGCATCGATCGAGATAAAGGAAACACGACTAGGGACGAGTCGATATTGACTTATCGCAAAAGAGATGAGCGAAGTTTACTAGTCGCTGGGCGCTGGAGCTGGATTCCAAAGCGCAAAATTATATACTTTTTTATCTTTTACAAAAAAAACGCTTGAAAAGAAGCGTTTTTGCTCTCCGATCATCGTTCATGATATATAATCCGGATTTTTTGTCCCTCATACAACTATATTTTAATAGCCGATAATATGATACCCTGAATCGACATGAATGTTTTCTCCCGTTACACCTCTTGAAAGGTCGCTAAATAAGTATAGAGCTGTATCCCCAACCTCTTCCTGGGTTGTAGTTCGACGTAAAGGTGCTTTTTCTTCAATTTCTTTCAAGATAACATTAAAATCACTTACACCTTTTGCAGATAACGTCCGGATTGGTCCAGCTGAAATCGAATTGACACGAATGCCATACTTGCCAAGGTCCGATGCCAAGTATTTAACACTTGCATCGAGAGAGGCTTTTGCAACACCCATCACATTATAATTGGTCATCACACGTTCGCCGCCCAAATACGTTAATGTTACGATACTTCTGCCTTCAGTCATTAAATCTTTTGCAACCTTTGCAATAGCTGTTAAAGAATAAGAACTAATGTTGTGTGCTAATAAAAAGCCGTCCCTTGTTGTATTCATGTATTCACCTTTAAGCTCCTCTGTTTTGGCGAATGCAATACAATGAGCGAGACCGTGGATTGTACCTATTTCATCCTTTATTTGCTTGAATGCTCTTTCTATATCTTCATCACTTGTTACGTCACATGGCAATACTATGGAATCTTTTCGATTCAATGTATCTGCTAGCTCCCGCACACTCTTTTCTAGGCGCTCACCTGCATATGTAAAAACTAATCTAGCACCTGCTTTATCTAAGGCCTGAGCAATCCCCCATGCTATACTACGCTTGTTTGCAACACCCATCACCACATATGTACGTTCTTTTAAAGATAACATTTCTAGTTCCCCCTTAAATTAAAATTATTTAATATTTTTTAGTATATGATATTAGTACCTAGTGCTATAATTTGATTATATCATAATTTTTCACTTTTCTAAAGGTTGTGTAAACGTACACTGTTGATTTTTTTAATAGAAAATCGTTTTTTCTATTAGCCCCCTTATTTAGCACCACTCACAATACTCAAATAATTTTCGCAATTGTTCAACATATTCCCTTGATCCTGTTACAATTAAGCGATCATTTAGTTTTAATTCCGTATCACCATGAGGAACAATTGAGTCCTTCCCCCTAAACACACGGACAATAATGACGTCTCCTGTAAACGGAAATTTGCGTAGCATTATACCATGATATTTATGGTTATTCATATTGATTTCATATAGGGCGCTTTCTTCTTTAGTTAGTAGCGTTAATACACTCGGCGATTCGATCAGTGCTTTTAGGAGGATATTTGCAGACAAGATGACTGAAATGACCTCAATGTTATAATTTCGAAGTTGTTTTTCAATATCAGGTGTTTCCGCTCGAGCAATGATCCGTTCAATCCCATGCTGCTCCTTCGCGTAAATCGCAATTGTTGCATTCGTTTGTTCATCACCAGTTGATACAACAAGAATATCTACATTAAAAACTTTTTGTCTTTCTAGATTCTCGACCGCATAGCTGTCAACTTCTTGAATGTGAAACAATGACGTAGATTGTTGCTTATCAATTTTGTCTTGTCTTGTATGATAAATAAAGGTTTCATAATGGTCGTCTTCTAGCTCTCTTGAAACAGATAATGTCAAAGTGTTTGCGCCAATAAACGCTACTTTCTCCCGATGAGTTGTAATCGCATGTTTTGGAAAGATCTTCTTAAAAATGATCGGCGAAATAATACATGAAATTACTGCAACTAAAATTAAAGCACCAGAAACCTCATTAGAAATCATCTCCATCCGTTCACCTATTGTTGCAGCAGCAATAACTAATGATAAAGTGGATGTTAGAATGAAGCCTGATGCAAATACTGTTTTCCAGTCATACCATTTCCTCAAAACTAAAGCGGGAAGTAGCTTAGATAAGTATAATGCAATTAGTAAAAGAGGCATTAACAGCAACACTTTTTCATCTCTAAAGAGTGCCCAGATATCTAACTCTACACCGATCATAACGAAAAATATCGGGATTAAAAACCCATAACCAAATGAATCTAATTTATGTACCATTTCGGGGTTTGGAGATAATAGTGATACTAAAACTCCCGCTAAAAACGCACCTAATATATTTTCCGCACCAACTGATTCAGATAATGCTACTAATAAAATAATCAGTGTAAATATTGCTCTCGTATCAATTTGAATCGTTCCCTTAGACATCGTTTCAATAAAAGATAGCTGTCGGAAACGCTTTCCAAGAAAGTATAAAAAGACACCTACACCAAATAAAACTAATAAAAGCCACATGTTTCCATGTTCTTCACCATATAACGAAACAAAGACTGCAAGAAGCACCATCGTGACTAAGTCTGCAATTACTGCAACTAATAAAATGGTTTGCCCAATGGTAGTTTTCATAATTTGGGCTTCCTTTAATGTGGGAACGACAACACCAAGTGAAATCGTCGAAATAATTAATGTCATTAACATTGCATTATCGATAAAGCCAAACCATACAAATACAAGTGATAAAAGATAAGATATAACTAAAATACCGAAAAAGTAGACTGAGGCAATAAGAAAAGCGTTAGGTGTATGTCCGTTTCTTTTCTTACCGCCTGCAAATGCTGAGAAATCAATTTCAAGGCCACTTAAAAACATGAGGAATATAAAACCTAAAAGGGAAAGAGTTTCAAGCCACATATCAGGTTGTACAAGCTCGAAACCACTTTTCCCTAGTATTAATCCAACAATGATCTCCGCAACGACTACTGGAATAATATTCATCTTAAAGCGATGTAAAAAAATCGGGGTAAGAAATGCTGCTAAAATGACTATAACAAGTGATGTAACTGCAACATGACCTTCCATCAATCGACCCCCTTTATATTGCTTTCATAAAGTTTATCATATTAAATAATTCATGAGGAATGTTGCTAAACCGAAATAAATTAAAATACTAATAATATCATTTATTGTTGTAATAAAAGGGCCGGATGCAACCGCTGGATCGATCTTAAAACGATGCATAACTAATGGTACAACAGCTCCCGCGAATGTTGATACTGTAACAGTAAGAAAAATCGAAATACCAACTAGAAGACCTAAGGCAAAATTATGTTGCCATACATTTACAGTGATCATTACTAATATTCCACATATTAAGCCAACTATGATTCCTGTTCCAATTTCTTTTTTCAATATCCGAAATGTTCCGGTTTGGCCAATATCACCTGTTGCAATCCCACGAACTGCGACTGCTAATGCTTGTGTTCCAGTATTTCCAGCCATGCCAGCAATTAAAGGAATAAAAACTGCCAATATCGATAATTGACTTAAAGCTGACTCGAAACGACCAATTAAACTTGCAGTAAACATCCCTAAAAAAAGTAGGATAATTAGCCATGGTAATCGTTTTCTAGCTGCAGATATAGATGAATAATCAGAGCTATCAATTTCAGGGACACCAGCTAGTTTTGAGTAGTCATCTGATGCTTCTTCTTCCATAACATCAATGATATCATCAACAGTAATAATCCCAAGTAAATGTCTTTGAAAATCAACCACCGGAAGAGCTAGGAAATCGTAATCCTTCATCATTTTCGCAACATTTTCCTGGTCTTCACTAACTGAAACTGAAACCACACGATCATTCATTGCTTCTGAAATAAGTTTATCTTCATCGGATATTATTAAATCACGCAAGGAGATAACACCTACAAGCCGTTCCTCATCATCAGTTACGTATAGATAATAAATGGTTTCTGCATCAGGTGCTTCTGTTTTTAAAATTTTCATCGCATTTCGTACAGTTTGATTTGCAGAAATTGACACGAATTCAGTTGTCATAATACTACCAGCTGTTTTTTCCTCATAATGAAGCAAGTCTTTGATTTCTTGTGCTGCCTCATTATCCATAATTGTTAAATAGCTGACAACCTGATCTTTTTGAAGCTCATTTAAGACATCTACCGCGTCATCCGCATACATTTCTGCAAGCATATCTGCTGCATACGCTGGTTCCATATCATGCAAAATATCCTCTTGCTCTTCTACGTCAATATTATGAAACAATTCAGCCATTTCAGCAGGCGTTAAATAGGAATTAATTAATATCCTAACATCCTTTTCCTGCTTAACATAGAATTTTGCTTGATCATATGGATGGAATTCAAGGAATTCTTGCCGAAAAAGATCAATATCCTTTTTTTGAATTGCATCAAAAACAAAAGCTTCGAATTGCTCATCCATTCTTTTTTTTAGATCTGACATGCGGGTGTCCCCCCTTTAGGGATTTTTTACAGTTTTTATAGTTAAATAGTATATATAAGGCCTTTTTAATCGTAAATTGCCACATATTATTTGTCAAACAGATTCTGGTGGTTTTCAATCGTACAAAATTTCGATAAGATTATATAGGATATGATTTAATCCATTAGGTTATTTTTATCATCTTGAAAGGAATCAAACATATGGAAATGGAAAAGGAAAAAACTCCTTATCAACAAATAGATGTGGCCTTGATTATGATTGTTATTTTGCTAGGTGTTGTTAGCTTAATTGCTATCTATAGTATTCAACCATCTTTGCCGGCGAAATTACAAAATATTAATTTTGTTGCTAAACAAATACAGTGGTATGTAATTGGCTTTGTTGCAATTGTTGTAACAATGATCATTGATTTTGATCGCTTTAAAAATTTCTCCTGGTACCTTTATGGCTTGGGGATTTTACTATTGGTTGGACTTGAAGTGTTTGAGGGTACGGACCTTGCTCCGGTAAAAAATGGCGCTGTAAGCTGGTATGATCTTCCGTTTATTGGTAACTTCCAACCAGCGGAACTCATGAAAATCTTTTTAATAATTTTACTAAGCAAAATTATTGCAAAACATAATGAAATACATCCAACAAATCGAACAGTGAAGGATGATCTTTATTTAGTAGGTAAGCTTCTGGGTGTATCGATCATCCCATTAGCATTAATTCTTCGGCAACCAGATTTGGGGACGTCAATTGTTTTAGCCGCAATTATCGGTTCACTACTTTTAGTTTCTGGGATTCGGTGGCGCGTATTATTCGGCATGGTATCTACCGTTATTGCGTTTATCGGAGTGTTAGTGTTTATTTATTTTAAAAATCCCGACTTTATCTTGACCTATATATTAAAGAAGCACCAAATGGATCGCTTTTACGGCTGGCTTGCTCCCCACGAGTTTGCAAGCAGTTATGGGTTCCAACTTATTAAATCTTTAGTTGCGATCGGTTCCGGTCAACTAGAAGGAAAGGGTTTGATGAACGGCCAAGTTTATTTCCCCGAAGCCCATACTGACTTTATTTTTGCGGTTATTGGAGAACAATTTGGCTTCATCGGAGCAAGCATAGTAATTTCTTTATACTTCTTATTAATATATAGAATGATTCATACGGCACTTGAAAGCCACGATCCGTATGGTAGTTATTTATGTACAGGTGTAATTGGTATGATTACGTTTCAAGTGTTTCAAAATATAGGTATGACTGTACAATTAATGCCGATTACAGGGTTAACTCTCCCATTTATAAGCTATGGGGGAAGTTCGTTGTTAACGAGTATGATCGCCATTGGTATCGTCTTAAATGTTCGTTCTAGAACGAAAAAATATATGTTCAGTGACTAAGAAGAATAACGGAAATTTCCGTTTAACAACTTCTTATGGAATTGAATATGCCGTAGGAGACAAGGGAAATATGGTCGACTTCTGTGAGGTGGTAACATAATATGTTTGACGTAATAGGTGATATTCATGGTTGTTATAATGAATTCATCACTCTGACACAAGAGCTTGGATATAGTTGGACTAATGGATTTCCTGTTCATCCAAAGGGGAGACAGCTTGTGTTTTTGGGTGATTTGACTGATCGAGGACCTGCATCAATTGAAGTTGTAGAAATTGTATATAAGCTTGTAATCGAAGAAAAACAAGCACATTACACACCTGGAAATCATTGCGACAAGCTTTATCGGTTTTTCCTTGGTCGTAACGTTCAACATACACATGGCCTTGAAACAACTGTTGCAGAATATGGAAATCTATCAACAAAAGGTCAAGCAAGAGTTAGGTCCCATTTTATGAAGCTTTTTGAACAGGCACCTTTGTATCTGCAAATGGATAACGGTAATTTAGTGGTTGCTCATGCAGGAATTCGCCATGATTATATTGGCAAAACTAGCAAAAAGGTTAAGACATTCGTCCTATATGGTGATATAACAGGTGAAACAAATCCGGACGGTACCCCTGTAAGACGAGATTGGGCGAAGGATTATAATGGAGATCCTTGTATTGTCTATGGCCATACACCAGTTGAAAAGCCAAGGAAGATCAACAATACATGGAATATTGATACAGGCTGTGTGTTTGGCGGGATGCTCACAGCCCTTCGTTATCCGGAAATGGAGACAATCTCAGTTCCGTCCACAATGCCAAAGGTACCAGAGAAATTCCGATCCTTCAACGATTAACAAAAGCGCCGACACGGCGCTTTTTCCATTTTTTGCCGGGGTCAGGAACCTCTATGGACACCTCTATGGGCACCCCCCTGGCACCTTTATATCGTAAGTAGTTGCATATCCTCAGGTAATGGTGCTGTGAATTGCACGTTCTCCTTCAATAAAGGATGATAAAACTGTAGCGACTTACTATGTAAGGCTTGTCTTGTAATTAATTGTTGGGTCCCGCCGTATAGAACATCTCCTAATAAGGGATATCCTATATGTGCCATATGGACACGTATTTGGTGGGTTCTGCCAGTCTCAAGCTTTAATGCCACCCATGTTCTATTATTAAATGTTCGAACTACTTCATAATGTGTCACAGCCAATTGCCCATCTGCTCGAACCTCTCGCTCAATAATACTTGTTTGTTTTCGGCCAATTGGCGCGTTAATAATCCCATTTTTTTCCTCTATTATTCCGTGTACGATTGCCTCATATTGCCGGTCGATTGTACCTTGTTTTTGCTCTAAAGAGAACAAATGATGAACATGACGATTTTTTGCGACAATTAGCAATCCTGACGTATCTCGGTCAAGACGATTCACAATATGGATGGTTGCCGCTAACCCAATCTCGTCATAATAATATTGTAATCCATTTGCTACCGTTTGATTGGGATGTTCTCTAGAAGGAATCGTCGCCATATAAGGCTCTTTATCAATAACAAGGATATACTCATCCTCATAGACAATATTTAAAGGTATATTTTCTGGTATTATTGATTCATTACGCTGTTCGGGTGGAAATTTCACTGTTACCAAATCGCCCACATTAAGTCGTTCCCGAACCGTGACATGATTATCATTAATAAGAATGTCACCACCAGAAAATTTAATATCTGTTAATGCCCTCCTTGAAATTCCTAGCTCTTTAAACAGGAATTCTCGAATTAGCATACCATTATGTTCCTCTGTAATAACCCGTTGAATTTGAAATAAATTATCCATTTTACACAAACTTTCATTGCGCTTCTTAATTGAGTTTTCATTGCGCTTCTTAATTATGAACTTTTAATTATGATCAGCTATAAACGAATCACGTACTCGTTTCCAAAACGGGAATGGTCGGAATCTCGCAAAACGAATTTTCTGATCGGCAACACGACATTGAATTGATTTTACGTCCTTATGTATAAAAGTTTTGTGATCAACAGTAATTAGCAAGTCTGTTTCTTTCTTTGGTTTTAGCATTAACGTATGATGTCCAGGTAAGATCAAAGGCGAACCAATTGTTCGAAACACACGGTTGTTAATCGATGCCATTTCTGCTACCTGTAATGCTTCTATCGACGGATGGATAATCGCACCGCCTAACGCTTTATTATATGCAGTACTACCCGAAGGAGTAGAGATACATAAGCCGTCTCCACGAAAAGTTTCAAATTTTTGCCCTTTAACTTCAACATCAATCACAAGGGATCCATCGGACGACTTGACTGTGGCTTCATTTAAAGCTAAATAACAAACTTCCTGTCCCCCATCAATATGGCGGACAATTGTTTCAAGAATCGGATACTCGACAACAGAAAATGGAGTTTTGGCAATTTCAATAACTAGTTTCTCTATCTCACTAGGCATCCAATCTGCATAAAACCCAAGATGTCCTGTGTGAACACCAACAAACGCGGTTTTATCTAGTCGGTTTATATATTGATGAAATGCATAAAGTAACGTTCCATCTCCACCGATTGAAATTACAATATCCGGTTCTTGCTCATCATGAACTAAATCAAAATCGAGGAGGTAATTTTTCATTTTCATTTGCAGTGAGTTAGAGATTTGATCTCCCCTAGATATGATCGCAAACTTCATTTTCTATCGACTTCCTATTCTATATAAAATATGTCAGTACATAATTCTATCTTTCATTAGTATACAATAATCATTCGTTTTCTTCTTTATGCAAAAAAATCCTTTGTGCCTCTTGAACCTCTTCACGAATGATAGACATTTCTTCATCAAGCTGTGACGCAGCTTCTGATGCTCGCAGAAGTCGATTCTGGATATCTTTTGGAATTTGTCCATGATATTTATAGTTTAATGAATGCTCAATTGTAGCCCAGAAATTCATCGCAAGCGTTCTAATTTGGATTTCAACGAAAATATGTTTTGTACCATTTATTGTTTCTACCGGATAACGTATGACAATATGATAGGAACGGTAGCCGCTGTCTTTTTTATGGTGGATGTAATCTCGCTCTTCTACAATTTCAAAATCTTTCCTTTTTCGAAGCAAATGAATTACATAGTCAATATCGTCCTTAAACTGGCACACCATGCGAACACCAGCAATATCATATAAGTTTTCTTCTATATCATCAAGTGAAATATTTTTTCTTTTTGCTTTTTCTATAATGCTATGTATTGGTTTTACTCGACCCGTGATATATTCAATCGGAGAGTGGATAGATTGAATTTTATATTGTTCCCTAATCCCTTTTAACTTTATTTTAAGTTCTTCAACCGCTTGTGAATAAGGTGCTAAAAATAGTTTCCAATCTTGCATATACTACCGTCACCACCAAAATATATTCTTCTACTTCCTTTATTTAAATACTAGTTTACCACAGAAATTCCTTCCTTTTTAGTTGATTGATTTTAAAAGCATTTTCCTGCATAATAATAGATGTTATAAATTTCAATTTTTGGGAGTTTTATAAAATATGACTCAAGAAATAGAAATAGAATATAAAAATTTACTTACGAAAGAAGAATTTGAACGCTTAATAAAAGAGTTTCATATTAACCAACGAGATTTTATTACTCATTATAACTATTATTTTGACACATTAAATTTTTCACTAAAAGCTAAAGGTTCTGCTTTGAGAATCAGAAAAAAACAAGGGATTTACACCCTTACATTGAAACAACCACATTCAGCCGGGATACTAGAAACACACCAACAGATGACCGAAAACCAAGCTTTGTCATTAGTAGCTGGAGAATCCCTACAATTATTTAAAGGTGAAGTAACAAATGCTATTAAAAATTTAGGGATTGACTTAGATGATATCGTATATTTAGGTTCATTAAAAACAGATAGAGTAGAACTTGAGCATGAAGATAATCTCCTTATTTTAGATCATAGTTCTTATCTTGGTCATGAAGATTATGAGCTAGAATATGAAGTAAAGGATGCAATTAAAGGAAAACAAAGATTCATTCAGCTTTTAGGCGAATATGATATAATAATAAAATCGACTGATAATAAAATAGCACGGTTCTTTAAACTAAAGAATAATCAATTACCGAGATCCTAAGCCCTATCTTTAATGGGAAAGATATTATTGGGGGACGTATGAATTATGAAATTGACTGCAGATCATCTAAAAACATTAATGGAAATACAAGCATTGCGTAGTTTCAATCAAACTAATAGCTCTTCAAGTTCATCTATTGATGATCCTTTTTCTGAACTATTAGCTTTAGAGATTGCAAAACTGCAAAGTCTCACCACATCCGAACCAACGTCAACACCAGCTAATTTAGCGATAAAGGAACTGCAGGCTTTACAGCCTGGCTTTAATATTACAAAGTATACATTACCAATTCCAAATAAAACAAACCAATCATCAAACTACGATGATATCATTGAATTAGCGGCAAAAAAATATGACGTCGATGCCAATCTTATTCGTGCTGTTATTAAACATGAATCGAATTTTGATCCAAAAGCAAAAAGCCATGCAGGTGCAGCGGGATTAATGCAGTTAATGCCTGCTACAGCAAAATGGCTAGGCGTAGAAGATGTTTACGACCCAAAGGAAAACATTGAAGCCGGAACAAAATATTTAAAAAAAATGTTGGACAAGTATAATGGTGACCTAAAGCTAGCCTTAGCTGCATATAACGCGGGTCCTGGGAATGTAGATAAATATAATGGAATTCCACCATTCAAAGAAACGCAAAACTATGTTAAAAAGGTTACGGATTCCTTTTACGCATAAACTAAATATTTCCGAAGGGCATGCCTTCTAAAAGGGGTATGTTTTTCTTTTTATGTGGAAAAATCTTCATAAGCACTTTATTTGCCCCCCTATTTTAAGGTTGTTAAAATAAATAGTATAATATGCGTCTTTAGAAAGGAGATACTCATGGTTCTGAACGGTTATGATACCGGCAACGAATCTGGGAAGATCGGCTGGAAAAACCTTTTTACAAAACCTATCGAGATTTATGTATTTATAGACCCGCTTTACCCAGACTGTTGGGCATTAGAGCCTATTCTTAAAAAACTATTAATCGAATATGGAGACAAATTTAGCATCCGTCACGTTCTTACTGGTCGATTAACTTCTTTAAACATAACAAAGACTGCTCCATCTGAAATTGCCAAAGTATGGGAACGTACTGCTAGCCGGTCTGGGATGTCTTGTGATGGTGATGTCTGGTTCGAGGATCCTTTATCTACACCTTACGCTGCATCAATTGCCGTAAAAGCAGCTGAACTGCAAGGAAAAAAATCTGGGTTGAAATTTTTAAGGAAACTTCAAGAATGGCTTTTTCTTGATAAACAAAACATAACGAAGGAAGATGTATTAATACAACTTGCAAAAGAAACAATGTTAGATATACATGAATTTAAGAGTGATCTTCACTCGGAAACGGCTGCAAAAGCTTTTCAATGTGATCTAAAAATAACTAGGGAAATGGATGTTGAGGAAAGTCCCACTTTAGTATTTTTTAATAATATTAATGTTGAAGAAGAAGGGATTAAACTTACGGGATCTTATCCGTATGAAATCTATGTTCAAGTTTTATCAGAAATATTACAGAGAAAGCTAAATGCTAACACACCACCCCCGATTGAAGAGTTTTTATCTTATTTTAAATTTGTTGCGACAAAAGAAATTGCCGTGGTCTATAACATATCCTGCCAAGAAGTTGAAAAGCAAATGAAAAAGCTATTATTAAAGCAAAGCGTAGAACGTGTACCTGTAAAATATGGTACGTTTTGGAGATATCTTGGCGAATGAAAAGTAAACTTCTAGTTTTATCAGAGGATACTAGAATAATCAAGAGTTAATAAAAAGAAGGTTAGGCGGGATACCTAACCTTCTTTTTATGTCTCATTCGACAGGGGGGTGGGAGAAAGTTTCACGGTCAAACAAAGGGGTTATGTTTGTTTGTGATTAACTTTACAAACATATATTATCAATATTGCAGTTGTCTGACAATCTCTATGTTACGTTTTTCACAAAACTGTCACTTTCTTCAACATCAATCGACACATTTTGTTCAACATCTTTTTATGTAATAAAAATATATATAGTAATAATTATTTTTCAGGGAAAAAGACTTACTATCTACCTAGGAGGATACTTATATGTACAGATATTTTATTGGTGTTGGAATTATTCTAATCATTTTTTCTTTTGTATTTTACCTACTAGGCCTAATGAGAATTGTTCCACTTATTTTTACAATAATTCCGATGTTTTTATCGATATTATTTACAGTACACAGCTGGAACAATCGTAATCGATTTCGTGGGGCAAAACATAAGGTGGTCAAGCAATAATAGATGGAAAAAGAAGCGAACGCAAGGTTCGCTTCAAAACTTTAAGTTTGCTTCTTTTTTAAATTATGCATTCAACAACTGTTCCATTTCGGTTAACTTTTCTTCAAATACCATCAATGCTTGTTTGATTGGTTCACTAGATGTCATATCGACACCAGCGCGTTTTAAAACTTCAATTGGATAATCGGAGCTTCCAGCTTTCAAGAAATCAATATAACGATCTACAGCTGGCTTTCCTTCTTCTAAAATTTGTTTAGCTAACGCTGCCGCCGCACTAAATCCAGTTGCGTATTGGTAAACATAGTAGTTGTAATAAAAATGTGGAATTCTCGACCATTCCAAACCGATTTCCTCATCAATTATGATATCTTTGCTGCCAAAATACTTTTTATTTAAATCATAATATAGCTTTGTAAGTAGCTCTGCAGTTAAAGGCTCCCCCTCACGTGCTTTTTCATGAATCATATGTTCAAATTCAGCAAACATTGTTTGCCTGAACACTGTGCCACGGAAACCCTCCAAGTAATGATTCAAAATATAAAGTTTCTTTTGCTTATCATCTTCGGTTTTTAACAAGTAATCATTTAATAAAGCCTCATTGCACGTTGAAGCAACTTCAGCAACGAAAATGGAATAATTCGCATACGGATAAGGTTGCGTCTTTCTCGTATAATAGCTATGAACGGAATGACCTAACTCATGCGCTAATGTAAATAAGTTGTTTACATTATCCTGCCAGTTCATCAATACATAAGGATTTGTGCCATATGTCCCAGAAGAATAAGCACCGCTTCGTTTCCCTTGATTTTCATAAACATCAATCCAACGGTTATCGTATGCCTCTTGTAAAATGTTTTGATATTCCTCTCCTAGGGGAGCTAAACCTTTTTTCACGATATGAGTTGCCTGTTCATAAGGAATTTCCATTTTCACGTCTTTAACTAACGGTGTATAAAGGTCGTACATATGTAGTTCTTCAACACCAAGTACTTTTTTCCGTAAAGCCACATAACGCTGCAATAAATGAAGATGGTCGTTTATTGTATCAACTAAAGTATCGTATACACTTTCAGGAATGTTATTACTATCAAGTGCTGCTTCACGAGCTGATTTATATTTACGTACTTTTGCATAGAAATTATCTTTTTTAACTGTACCACTCAACGTGCTTGAGAAAGTATTTTTAAATTTGCCATACGTTTCATAAACCGCTTTAAAAGCGTCTTGACGAACACGGCGATCGTCACTTTCAAGAAAACGAATATATCGGCCATGGGTAATCTCAACCTCTTCACCATTTTCATCCTTGATTGTCGGAAATTTTAGGTCTGCGTTGTTTAGCATTCCAAATGTATTGCTCGAGTTACCTGTAACTTCAGAAACTTGAGCAAGCAATGCTTCTTCATTGGCAGATAAGATGTGTGGTCTGCCGCGATTTAGCTCATCCAAAATATGCTCATAAAGCTTTAAGCCCTCATGTTGTTCAATAAACGATTTAATTTTCTCTTCCTCTGCAGACAAAATCTCGGGATCAATATACGAAAAAGCACTCCCTGCCTCAGTTAATAAATTCGTCGCCCGATCATTTAGACCTTGATAAAAATTATTAGTTGTATCCTGATCATAGCGCATATGTGCATAAGTATATAAAATTCCTAGCCTTCTAGAAATATCATATTGGCTTTCTAATGCCTTATATAGACTATCAGCAGATTCAGTTAGTTTCCCTCTATATTGATCGATAGTTGGAAGCACTGCCTTTACCTCATTAAACTCCTTCTCCCACTCCTCATCAGATGAAAAAACATCTTCTAACCGCCATGTATACTCAGAATCAATTTCACTACGCTTTGGTAAAGACTTCGGCTTTTTCTCTTCCACCATAGAATCAAACCTCCAAATGAAAAATTTACCTCTATCCATAGTATATCATTTGAAAGTAAAAATAAAACTAAAGTGAATGGTTTGGTGCCTTACACTGTTTAGGTGCCAGGGTGGTGTCCATAGAGGTGTCCATAGAGGTTCCTGACCCCTCCATATAGTGGAAAAATCACCTTTATATTAAGGTGATTTTTCTATATTCAACATATTTATTATGCTTCGGATAATGCCAGCATGGCCTTCATATCCTCTTGTGCATTTCCGATTAGTTTTAATCCAAACGTATTCACTAACACATCAAGTACACCTTCCGATATGAACGCAGGTGGTTTTGGTCCGATGCGGATATCCTTAATTCCTAAGCTGAATAATCCAAGTAAGATCGCTACAGCCTTTTGTTCAAACCATGATAGGACAATGCTTACTGGCAAATCATTTACTTCGCAACCAAATGCATCAGCTAAGGCAAGCGCAATTTTTACGGCTGACCCTGAATTGTTACATTGACCTAAATCAATATAACGTGGAATTTCTGTCCCTGGTACGACACCATAGTCGACATCGTTAAAGCGGAATTTACCACATGATGTTGTTAGGATAACTGTTTCTGGTGGCAAGGATGTTGCCAACTCACGGTAATAGTCGTTCCCTTTACCAGGTGCATCACACCCTGCAATCACGAAGAAACGCTTTATCTTTCCATCTTTTACAGCTTGGATAACTTCTGGAGCCAATCCTAGAACAGTTTCATGGTGAAATCCAGTTAATAATGTTTCATCTGATTCTATATTTGCTTCAGGTAATTCCAATGCTCTATTAATTAATGGACTAAAATCATCCTCGCTAATTTTTGCAACACCCTCTAATCCCGCTACTTCATAGGTCCACATCCGGTCTGCATAAGAACCTTTAATTGGCATGACACAATTAGTAGTCGCTAGTATGGCACCAGGGAATTGCTCAAATAATCGACGTTGATCAAACCATGCTTTACCTACATTCCCCTTTAAATGTGAATATTTTTTTAAGTGCGGATAACCATGGGCTGGAAGCATTTCTGAATGTGTATAAATATTAATACCTTTACCTTCTGTTTGTTTTAAAAGTTCCTCTAACGCAAACAAATTGTGGCCTGTTACTAGAATACATTTCCCTTCAATTTTATTTTGGGAAACACGTATAGGCTGTGGGATACCTAACCGTTCTGTATGTGCCTTGTCTAAAACGTCCATGATTCTAACAGCCGCTTGCCCTACTTGCATAGCCATATCAATATGCTGTTGCACATTAAAATTTGAGTTTGTTAATGTCATGTATAAAGCTTCATGTGTTGTCCGATCTACAAACTCATCTGTAAAACCTAATTGTCTTGCATGAGTACGATACGCAGCAATCCCTTTTAACCCAAAGATCATTGTATCCTGTAGACTTGCTATCGTTTCATCCTTCCCACATACCCCAACTACTGTACAGCCGCTTGGAGCGACTTGCATGCATTGATGACAATACATCTTTCCACTCTCCCTTTTCTAATGTTTTTCCACATGTTTCAGATTAAGGGAAATTTAGTAATAGAAGTGTGATTTAAATCACAGTTGGTGGAAAGTTCAAAAAATATCCAAAATTCCGTATAATTACCATAAATATGTTACTTATGATTGTATCCAGTTTTTTTAAAAATTAGAAACATCCCGGAATGGAGCCTAGAACGTGCCTGAGTAGTGTCCAAAGTAGTAGCCATAGTAGTAGCCATAGTGGTAGCCAGTGTGGTAGCCATAGTAGTAGCCATAGAGGAGCCATAGAGGAGCCAGGAACCGAAAAAGGAATCAAAAATGTTATTGTTTCAATCGGTTTACTATTTCTCGATCGAGATCGCAGGCTTCTTCAATATTTTTTGGCAAAACTATAGCGTGTATCTTTCGAAAAACAGGTGGATTACCGGATTTACATAACAGGCCTGCTTTAACTAATTGTAGTAAATATTCCATAACTGCAAAGGAATAATGACTTTTTTCCATAGTGGGAAGCTTCCTTATTTTAAAAATTCCTTTTTCAATCTCAGTTCTAAAACGGTCATATACGTCATGAAAGGTAAATGGCAACCCTTCCTTAATCGGTACAATGAAATTCATTATAATCCAGCCCTGCCAAAGAATTGCATCCGTTTTTATCCATATCAACGATTTAGTCGGAATTCCCGCTTCAGCTGGTAAAAGACATAGTGGCACACCTTGTTCATAAAACAACCTTTTATAAAAATCACTTGTATATACATAAGATTTTTTACGCCATCTTTCTTTCATGAACAGCCAATCATCATAATAATCAGGATTAATGTTATTTATAGACTTCAACATCATTGGGAAAGAAAATTGAGTAGGTTTATAGAAGTGAATTTTGGCAAGGAATTTACTCGTGGAGAATGGTACAAGTAACGAAGCCTGTAAGAAACGATTTGTTGAGGGACAATAGTAGATCATACAAATATCTTTATTTTCGATTGCAAGAGCCATAAGCAAATCAAATGAAGAGAGGGTTATTGTATGGTTTGTATTCCTTTTTAACCGATTACCACCTACAATCCACAAAGGTATAATTTTTGCTTTTTGATAACAACGAGTTCGTTTTAAGAGTAACTCCGTATCAATTGTTGAACACTGATATTCAATTGCATATCTTTTATTTTCAACGTAAACAAGTAAATCCGGTCGTTGTTTAATTTCTGGTATATAAACTTCTATTTCAACCTTATAACCTTGGCGTTTGAACCATTCGTATAGATTTTTCTTTCCACTCATATGGTAATATGATTCATTTTCAATACTATTCAAACACCCTTTCTTAGCAGCATGCGCAAAATGCCATAAACGACATGATCCTAACTTAGGTAAAACAATACTCCCACATACAGGACAAAATAACGGTTCATTGTGAATATAAGACTCAAGCTTACTTTTGTCCCACCCATTAAGCAGAGAAATAACTGTTCCATCCTTCATTTTCGCTGTAAACAAAAAAACCACTCCTTTCATCGAATTGTCTTCGACATATGAAATGGTTTTTCCTCTTTATCTTCCAATCTTTTAAAGTTCATCAATTCGAATATCTTTACAATAATGGCGAAAATAATCGTGCCGTCGATTCGATAATCCGTTGATAAATCGAGCGGGTTTGAAATTCTTCGAAATAAATTTCATTTGAAGCATGAAGATCATTTAAAAAATCAACAACTAGTTTTTCCGTACTATTCGTTTTATACAAGAAAGCATTCACTTCAAAATTCAGATGAAAGCTACGCATATCCATATTAGCCGTTCCAATAGAGGCTAGCTCCTGATCAACAATAATCACCTTGCTATGCAAAAACCCATTCCCGTATTCAAATATTTTAACACCTGCCTCCAATAATTCTATAAAATACGACCTTGAAGCATGAAATACTAACCGCTTATCAGGCTTGTTTGGAACGATAATTCTCACATCTATTCCACTTAATGCAGCGGTCCGTAAAGCAGAAAAAATATCCTCATCCGGGATAAAATATGGCGATTCAATCCAAATACTCTTTTTTGCAGAGATTATCATAGAAAAAAATACATTTTTGATAACATTCCAATTATTATCGGGACCACCCGCTAACAATTGAACTCCACCTGAACCGTCAATATCAACTAATTCAGGGGATAAATAATCAGGAGTTAATAAGGTCTCTCCCGTCATATAATACCAATCTTGTAGAAAGATGATCTGTAAGCTCCTTACAGCTTCCCCCCTTACATAAAGGTGGGTATCACGCCAAAAACCAAAATACTCACTCTTACCTAAATATTCGTCTCCAATATTTAACCCACCAACAAACCCTATATTTCCGTCAACTACGCAAATTTTGCGGTGATTACGAAAATTTATTTGATTATTCATCACCGGAAAACGAACAGGTGAAAATGGTACCATCATAACACCGGCATTGCTTAACTCATCAATGTAGCTGCTTGGTAGCTTCCAGCAACCAACTGCATCAAACAGAAAGCGAACTTCCACCCCAGCTTTTGCTTTTTGGATTAAAATTCCCTTTATTTGGTTGCCAATAACATCATCTCGAACAATGTAATACTCTAAATGGATATGATGCTTTGCATTCTTCATTTCCTTAAGCAAAAATGCAAATTTTTCATCACCATTCGTCAACACTTTTGTTTCAGTAGAAAAAGATATAGGACTATTTCCAATACGATGGGCTAATCGAAAAAGATTTTTCTGATGATCACCCATTTGATTAAGCTCTGGCTCACTTATCTGTCTATTACCTTCAATTTTCAAGAAAGCCTGCTCGTCCAACCAAGCTTTTTTCGCAAATCGCTTCTTCTTTCGAAAGCTTTGCCCAAATAATAAATAAAAAATAAATCCTAAAATTGGAAAAGCCGCTAATACAATCATCCAAGCAATAGTACCAGTAGGGTTTCTATTTTCTAAGAAAATAACAATTCCTATTAGTATAGCCGAGATCGGTATAATAATACTAAATGTACCTAAAATCCAGCCTTCCCAGTAATTGTGGGTTAGAGATAAAATGAGTGTAAGCCCAATGATAAAGACACCTATTTGCAGCCTCTTCTTCATATGTAACTCCTTAAAGTAAATATTAATTGTTTTACAGTTTGTTAATATCTAAATTATAACCGATCATTGAAAGTATTTCATATTTGGAAGAACTTTCGTTAGAAAATCACGTAAATCACTCATCATAACAAAATACGATTGCCCTTTCTTATATTGTTATTAATTGGTCAGAAAAAAACCGATACCACATAATGTGAAATCGGTTATCTATTTAACGGAAAATGTTGTTTAATTTGTTGTAAAGCATTTTCATGAAGTATTTCTTTACCATATTCTTGGACCCTGTGAATTGACAATCTAGATTCAAAACCAAATTCTAGAATTTGACACAATAAATCATCTTCAAATTCCTCTTCAATTTTCTCTTCGTCAAATTGTATATATAAATAGTATTTATCATCAAATGAATATAAGCTGCTAAACAAACCTTCAATTTCAATACTATAACTTAATGTTATTATGTCTTCAAAGTCATGGAATCCGATTAAGATATGAAGATCCTCATAGTCTAAATCTTCTTCAATAATTTGATAATCTTCGTAATGATTACTTTGATCTTTTTCTGAATGGTACGTTTGCTCTAGAAAAGATTCAATCTTTTCACCTACTGGCAAATCAATATGCTTTTCATTACCAATTGGTAGTTCAAGTCTTTGGCCATCTTTTGAGAACTGTGCTTTTGTAACTACTACCTCTAAGCCCTTTTCCAATGCTTGAACTTGAATCCACAGCGGTCCTTCCACCAAGAATTCTCCAGTACTATTGACTTCATCCATCATTTCCCAGAATAACTCTTCGCTACGTTCACGATTATACCAAATCTCGTCTCGGTCAAAACCCCTGTCCTCGATATCACGGTAAGTTACATAAAACTTTACAGTGTGATCATTGATTCTTTCGATTTCCATATTGTTCTCTCCCTTCTATTCCATAGTTATAAATCCGAAGGGACAATACCTACCCCCGAGCATGCGCTCTTTGAACAGTTATTAGTATAAAAACAACATTTCCTAAAATAAATAAAGTAATACCTTGTACTTCTATTCTATGACAAAAGTGAGCATATTGGAAATAAAAAATCCGACCACGAGAAAAAAAGGGCATTTTATTTCCAAAAGTGATTTATTGTCCATCCCTGCATATATATGATACTGACTGATGTTGGATAAGGGAGGCATTTTATTGGATTTTGAACTTATTAGTCAAATACTATTAATTATTGGGATTGACATCATACTTGGTGGCGATAACGCAATTGTTATAGCTCTTGCGTGCCGAAATCTACCGACTTCTAAACGAAATCGAGCCATTATTCTCGGTACACTTCTAGCCATTGTTGTCCGTGTCTTCTTAACTGTTGTTGCCGTTTATTTACTTATGATCCCATATCTTCAATTAATAGGTGGTTTATTTCTATTATGGATTGCCTATAATTTACTGGCTCAAAATGCAGATAACACAACTAAAGTTAGGGGTGGTACAACATTATTTCAGGCGGTCAGAACCATTGTAGTGGCTGATATTGTAATGGGTTTCGATAATGTTTTGGCAGTTGCCGGGGCATCACAAGGAAATATTCTCTTAGTTATGACTGGTTTGCTTATATCCATTCCGATTATTGTATGGGGGAGTAAGATCATTTTGAAATTGATGGAACAATTTTCAATTATAATTTATATTGGAGCTGGAGTTCTTGCCTATACCGCAGGAAAAATGGTGTTAAATGACGACAAAATAAATCCCCTATTAGAAGCGTATCATTACATTAATTATATTATTCCAATAATAGCAATAATTATTGTCCTTTTTTCAGGATGGTTTAAAAAAACTTCTACGGTTTAATCGCAGAAGTTTTTCTTTTTCGTAATGATATTTTCATTAATTTACTAAGCGTTGTGCTTCACGAAGCTGAAATGTACGTACTTTCCTAGGTAAAAAACGACGAATTTCATCTTCGTTATAACCCACCTGTAACCGTTTCTCATCAATCATAATTGGACGTCTTAATAGCCCAGGGTGCTCACTAATTAGCTTGATTAAATCCTGTAATGGCATTGTCTCTAAGTCAACATCTAATTCTTGAAATATTTTTGACCTTGTCGAAATAATTTCATCTGTCCCATTCTCAGTCATTCTCAATATTTGTTTTGCTTCCTCAATTGTTAAAGGTTCCGTAAATATATTTCTTTCCTGATAAGCAATTTCATGTTCTTCAAGCCACGCCTTAGCTTTTCGGCAAGATGTACAGCTTGGAGAGGTAAATAATGTAACCATCAAACGCTCACTCCTATCATCCTTAAAATCTTTATATAAACACTGACTATTACTTTAAAATTATTTTAAATAACTTATTTGCTATAATTATACAATAAAATTAATTAGAAATATATAGTTTTTAAAAATAAATGTTTAAAAAGTTGCATATAATTTCTTCTTGTTTTATGTATGAGATTTAGTCGCCCTTTTTTACCCCCTCGTGAAAATATTTCCACTTATTTAGACGATTATTTCTTGTAAAGGTTGCAAAAAAAAGAATAGGTGTCAAAAAAATTTTCTTTTATAGCTATATACGACTAAAGTATGCGATTGGTTTCATACAACACAATAAAATTTAAAAATTATTTATTTCCATAAAATTTACAAAGAAATCTTTGCTCTTTTCTTTCTGACGATTATTTTATAGAATAGTAGTTAGGAAATAAAACTTGGGGGTTATAACGTGGGAGAATATATCATTGATTTTAGTATAGTTGCTGCCCTAATTATTGGGATTACAGCTTTAAATGGCGTACTGTCAAATGCAATTGGTACTCGAATTTTTGGTAGAGGAAAGCAAAATTTACATGTTGAACAGACAGCGAAAACTCAAGCTGGTTGGAAAGCTGTTGGGGGTAGAAAACAATATTAAGAACAAAATCTATAGGCGCCCTGATTAGCGACGTACAAACTAGAGCGCATCGACTGAGATAAAGGAAACACGTCGAGAGACGAGTCGATGTTGACTTTTCGCAAAAGAGATGAGCGAAGTTTACTAGTCGCTGGGCGCTTGCGCTGGACGACTACTCTCTGTGCTATAGTATTTATCCACAGAATCAAATTTTATAATTTCCTAAACAATAAACAAAAGGTGGCAATTAAGCCACCTTTTATTTTTTTATTTTTGATCAATTCATTTAATTTGACGGTGTGTAATCGACACCTGTAGTATACGTATTTGCTGCATCCCACAATAGAAATTCCTTTATACCATTTTCATTCAATGCGCGAATTTGCGCTTCAACCTCATTTTTCCCATAAGTTAAATAGTTTCCTCTACCTAAATAACTGGCAGTAAAATCTTGAATCCAAGGTCGTGAAATAGGACGGTTTTCTAATTGATTAAGCTTTTCATTTTCAACCTTTGTATATTCTGTAACGAGACGATACGGTTCTAAATCTGGTTTAGCAATTCCAAAATAAGATGTCCAATGGCTTGGATAGATCATCGAAGAAATAACATCAACATTCTCGGAAATTTTAGTAAAATTTTGTCCAATCCCTGGTGCCTCAGGTAATGTTGCCGTATAACCAAAAATATCAACGGAAAGATCGACATCATATGATTGTAGTTGTTCTTTTGCATAGGCGACAAAATCTGTTACTGCTTTTACGCGCTTTTGAATATTATCCATCTCAATATCCTTATAATCCCCCATATTATAAGTTAAAGTAGCATCTCTCTTTTCAAATCCTTCTGGAAAGCGAACATAATCAAATTGGATTTCTTTAAACCCTAGCTTTGCGGCATCAATCGCAATCTGAATGTTATGATCCCATACCTCTTTAAGAAATGGATTTACAAAGGACTCACCACGTCCATTTTCCCAAACAGTTCCATTTTCTAAAAATGATAGGTCTGGTCGTTGTTTTGCCCAAACAGTGTCTTTAAATACGACAATTCTTGCAATTGGATAAACCTGTTTTTCTTCCAACAACTCTAACATTTCTCGCGGGTCTTTTATATATGGTTTACTAATACTTGTAAGTGGAGATCCTTCTTCAGGAACATATGTTAAATTTCCCCAATCATCTTTTATATCTATAACAACAGCATTTAAATCCGTATTGTCCATTAAATTCATAATACCTGCGAAGTTTTTTCCTGAGGAATATAGTGGCACTGTATTATCATTTTGATGATTCATATAGTTTTTGTAGCCACCTGCTGTATGTGCTGTTAAGTAAACGCCTCTAACAGCGTCAGGGTATGTAAACGTTAAGCCAGTATTATATTTAAATCTTGGCATAGCAGAAGGTAATTCAACTTGTTTTAGTTCAATTAATTTTTTTGTATGATATGCAACTAATTTATTATTTTCTGCAGAAACAGAACCGGTGAAGAACATGCTGATTATGACTAAGACAACAATTGTGTTACAGATGACTCTTTTCCTTGTAGTTAAAATTCCCATCGCTGAATACTCCTATCATTTTTTTCTCTCTTTTTTATTATAGGACATTTTCATACAGGAAACAGGCTTTTTTGACATTTTTCATTTTTATTTTATGTAGTAAAAAAAACCAGCTAATAGAAATATTAGCTAAGATTAACTAATTATATTCTAAAGAACACTTATTATACTTTGTTAATATAGGTGACATGCAACCCACTGATCTTCTTTTATATTTAATAATTTTGGTTCGGATGTCTTACAAATATTCATAGCAAGCGGACATCTAGTATGAAAGCGACACCCACTTGGTGGGTTAATTGGGCTTGGAATATCACCTTTTGGAATAATTCGCTCCCTTCTCCGTTCCGTGACAGGATCTGGTTGTGGAATTGCTGATAGCAGCACCTTTGTATAGGGATGCAGTGGTTCTTCATAAAGACGATTGCTTTCAGCTAATTCTACAATACTACCTAAATACATCACACCAATCCGATCACTAATAAACTTCACCATTGATAAATCGTGCGCGATAAATAAATAGGTTATATTCCGTTCTTGCTGTAATTCTTTCATCAGATTTACAACCTGTGCTTGGATTGATACATCCAACGCAGAAATAGGCTCATCAGCAATTATAAAGTCCGGCTCTACAGCAAGTGCCCGTGCGATTCCAATCCGCTGACGTTGTCCGCCGGAGAACTCATGGGGATAACGATTGGCATGCTCACGGTTTAACCCTACCGTCTCTAACAGATTAAATACTTTCTTCAATCGATCATCAAAATTTCTTGCCAAACCATGAATATCTATACCTTCAGCGATTATATCAGAAACTGTCATACGTGGATTCAAGGATGCGTAGGGATCTTGAAATATCATTTGCATTTTACGATAAAGCTCTTTACGATTCCTTTTAGACTTTTTCCCATGTTGTACATCCTTTCCTTCATAAAGAACGTAGCCTGATGTAGCTTCAATAAGACCCATAATCGTACGACCGGTAGTTGATTTTCCACAACCAGATTCCCCCACTAGACCAAATGTCTCTCCTTTATATATTTCAAAGGAAACATTATCAACAGCTTTTAATGTTTGACTATTACCTACATGAAAGTATTTTTTTAAATTTTTCACTTCGATCAATGCTTCACAATTTTTAACCATCACCTGTGCCTCCTCTTGCAATGAAAGGTTGTTCAATCCTCGGTGCTCGATCATCTAGTAACCAACAGGCAACAAGATGTGTATCTGTTAAATTTGAATAATCTGGCATATGATTTATACAAACTTCCATAACATATTGGCAACGCGAAGCAAACGGACATCCTTTTGGTGGGGATATTAAATCTGGTGGTGTTCCAGGTATTGCAACAAGTCTTGTAGACTTTGTTTGTAACGTTGGCATTGAAGTTAATAACCCCCAAGTATATGGATGGTTAGATCGATAGAAAATTTCATCTACGGTTCCTGTTTCAATAATGATTCCTGCATACATTACTGCAACACGATCGGCAACATTAGCCACAACTCCAAGGTCATGTGTAATGATAATAATGGATGTATGCATCTTCACTTGTAAATCCTTCATTAACTCAAGGATCTGAGATTGTATCGTTACATCGAGTGCGGTCGTAGGTTCATCCGCAATTAATATTTTTGGATTACATGCTATCGCCATAGCAATTACAACACGCTGTCTCATACCACCCGAAAATTGATGAGGGTATTGGTTGACTCTTTTTTCAGGATTAGGAAGCCCAACAAGCGTTAACAGCTGTATTGCACGCATCTTAGTTTCTTTTTTACTTAAGTTTTGATGCTTCATTAAACCTTCTGTGATTTGCTTCCCTATTGTCATTGTAGGATTCAAAGATGTCATTGGGTCCTGAAAAATCATTGATATTTCTGAACCACGAACAGTTTGCATTTCTTTTTCCTTCAATTTAATAACATTTTTTCCTTTATAAAGTATTTCACCCTTAGGGATTCGACTTAGTGGAGTAGGAAGAAGCCGCATAATACATTTTGTCATTACCGATTTACCCGAACCCGATTCGCCGACAATAGCTAGCGTTTCCCCCTCTTCCAAGTAGAAATCCACACCACGAACTGCATGTACCTCCCCACTAAAGGTATCAAAACAAACATGTAAATCTCGTACTTCAAGAATCTTTCCCATCCTACCACCACCCTATCTTCGCATTCTTGGATCTAACGCATCGCGGAGACCATCACCTAAAAGGTTAAAGCTAATCATAATTAAACTGATCACAACAGAAGATATGGCCATTAAGTGTGGGTATATTCGCATAGTTTTAAAGCCGTCATTTACAAGGGTTCCTAAGGATGCAGACGGCGGGCGTAGCCCAAGGCCAATAAAGCTCAAAAAAGCTTCTGTAAAAATCGCACTTGGGATTGTAAACATCGCAGTTATGATAATAGGTCCGATCGTATTGGGTATTAGCTGTTTCCAGAGTAAACGACTATCACTAGCACCTAACGTTTTTGATGCTAAAACAAACTCTTGATCTTTTAATTTTAATATTTGTCCCCGTACTACTCTTGCCATTCCAACCCACCCCGTTATTACCATCGCGATTGTTATCGAAATTATGCCAGGCTCAAGCACAAGAATGAATAGTATAACAACAATTAAACTGGGAATACCGACTAGAATTTCAATCATGCGCTGCATAATATTATCAATCCGACCACCATAAAAACCTGAAATTCCTCCATAGACAACCCCGATAACAATGTCTATCACTGCCGCTAAAAAAGCAATGTATAAAGAGATTCGTGTCCCGTGCCACGTTCTTGTCCAAATGTCACGCCCTAAGTCATCTGTTCCAAACCAAAAATATTCGTCTATACTCTTTCTTTCGTACTGATCAATACCACGAGTATCTACTCCATCAAGGCCTAGAAATGGTATATACTCCAAAACAGGTATTTTTGGTGGCAAATTAGCACGTCCCAAATCCTGGTCTTTATAGGAGTATTCACTTAATGAAGGCCCAATAATAGCTAGAATCATTATGATACAAATAATAACAAGTCCGGTAAACGCTGCCCTATTTCTCCTTAATCGCATCCAGGTATCCTGCCAGTACGTAAAGCTTCTCCTATCAATCCCTTCATTAAAACTATTATTTACAAAAACCGGCTTGAATAGCTCAATGCTTTCTCGACTCCTCTGGTCACTCATTGAACCTTCCCCCAGCAATGCGAATTCTTGGATCAATGATCCCATACAAAATATCAATAATAAAAACAATACAAATGAATAATGCACTGTAAAACAATGTTGTCCCCATAATTACAGGGTAGTCATTTGTCATAATCGACATAACAAATTGCTCCCCCAGACCTGGAATTCCAAATATTTTTTCAATTACTAATGAACCAGTCATCACATTCACAGTTAGAGGCCCGAGTATGGTAACTACAGGTATTAACGCATTCCGAATTGTATGTTTAATAACAACGGCTCCTTGACTAATCCCTTTCGCCCTCGCCGTTATAATATAATCTTGTCCTAACACTTCAAGCATTTCTGTTCTCATAAAACGAGCAACAGTTGCGATAACGAAAACAGAAAGTGCTATCGTTGGAAGGATTGTATAAGTATAACCATCCCAAAACGCGACAGGGAACAGCCCCAATCTTACACTAAACCAATATTGCAATAAACCTGCAAATACAAACGATGGAACCGAAACTCCTAAAACAGCTACTACCATCGATCCATAATCAATAAATGTATTATGTTTGAGTGCAGATATAATACCTAGGAATACTCCAATAACAGTTCCAAATAGTAAAGCCTGTCCTCCTAAAAAAGCAGAAGCTGGGATTCTTTCTCCAATAATTTCAGTGACAGGTCGTCCATCAAATTGAAAGGAAACACCTAAGTCGCCATGAAGTAAATTCTTCATATATAAAATATACTGAATCGCTACATGACGATCTAAACCATATTTTTCATTTAACAGCTCTACTTGGGTATCAGTTAATTTTTCGTCATTAAACGGCGACCCTGGTAATGTTTGCATTAAAAAAAATGTTAACGACGCAATAATTAACAATGTTAAAAGCATGTAAAGTAAGCGTGTACCGATATAACGGATCAACTTTACCACTTCCTTCCTTTATTACCGCTCTTCTTTCGATTTGTTTGGAAAGAAAAAAGAGAGGGGCTATCCTCCAATGGAATCGCAACCTCTACAGTCTAGGCTCTGACGTTTATCTTATTCCTTCCCTTCGATATACGCCCACTTGAAGCTATATTCTGGTCCGAACGGATGTACAATTAAGTTTTTTACATAGCTTTTCTGTAGGACCGCACGACCTCGCTGATAAAGAGGTGCAAGTACAGCATCCTGTTCAAGCAAAATTCGTTCTGCGTCCTGTAGATTCTCAAAGCGAGCACCTAAGTCATTAAGATTTACTAAAGCATCTTCAATAATTTTGTCATACTCACGGTTAGAATAATTTGTTTTATTGTTTCCACCATTTGTGATCCATAAATCCATAAAAGTCAATGGATCTTGATAATCAGGTCCCCATCCAGTGAACTGAATATCATAATCTATTTCATCATCTAATGCTAACCTTTGTTTAAAAGGTTGAACATTAATATTAATTGTTAATCCCGGAAGGTTTGTTTCTAACTGGTTTTTTATATACTCAGCAATTCTTTTTATTTCGTCACGATCATTTATTAACAACTCCCAAGTTACAATTGGAGAACCAGCTTCCACCCAATATCTTTTCGCCTCCACAACACTATAGGAAATGATGTTGCCGTGCTTTGCCCGAAAATCTTCTCCCGTATCAGGATGAGTTACAAAATCAGCAGGGTGGAAATAATCAGCAACTAACGAGCCATTGTTTAACATTGTATGAACGAAATCCTCTTTGTTAATAGCTCGTTGTATCGCTTTTCGTTGTGCCAAAGGTACCCGGTCAATATTAAACTTTAAATACCACATCGTTGGTTCGCTATAGGTCATAAAATCAGGATGATCTTGATATAGATCAACTAACTCAGCACTTAAAATGGCACGGTCCGCCTGGCCTCTTTCAAAAAGGTTGGACTCAGTAGCAGCATCTTTAATTACTTTATAATTGATTTGTTCTAGCTTCACAGAATCCTTATCCCAATACTCATTGTTTTTTCTAAATGTCCACCCGCTCGCATTCCATTCAGACATCACAAATGGTCCATTATAAATCATTTTATCTGCATAAAGTGCAAAATCACTTCCTTGGGTTTCAACAAACTCTTGTTTTTGCGGGAAGAAAGTTGCAAATGAGGTTAAGCTTACAAAGTAAGGAACCGGTATTTCAAGGGTCACCTCAAGAGTTTTGTCATCAATTGCTTTCACACCTAGCTCATCAACTTTCCCGAATAAGGGATCATCTTTTGTAATAATTGCCATCGCATTTTTTATCGGTTTCATAAGATGAGCATAAGGAGAAAGTGTTTCAGGATGTAAAGCCTTTTGCCAAGCATAAACAAAATCATTGGCGGTTACTGGTGTACCATCACTCCAGTTTGCATTTTCATTTAATATAAATGTAAGGACTGCTCCACTTTCACTTTTAATTACCTCCTTAGCGACACCAGGGACAGGTGTATTATCAGGGCCAAGACGGTATAATCCTTCAAAAACTTGGTTCATTGCAACAAATGAGGCAGAATCATCAGCTTGGGTTGTATCCATAGTTGGTAGTTCAGCAGCCTCTAACAAGTTAAGAACTTGCTCTTCCGCCGTTGCTTCAGCAGTCTGTCCATCCTCAGTTGCTTTTTCTTTCTTTTCACCGCACCCAGCTAATAGACTGCTCAACAATAGTAATAAAACTAGGAATAACAACTTCATTTTCATAACAACGACCTCCATCATTTTTGCAATACGATAGATTGCAGAACTGAAACAAACACATTAGGCCAATAAGAATTTACTTTTATATCGATCATACTCACGAAATAATTATATAAATATTCTAATTATTATGTATATAAATTATCCTAGTATTCAAAAAATAGTCATAGATAGGTACCATCTTATAATTTATACTATCCCTTCCAGATTAATTTAATTATGCTTAAATAGAAATCAGATACATTTTTCAAGGTGGACTATTTAATGGTATTATTTACAGTTTTAGTTAATTTTATTAAATCGACAAACGCGTTTCTGGCCTTTACTTTTTTATGATTAACAGACTTGCTTTTTAATTGCCCCTTGTCTATAATAAAATTCAAAATTAATTGAATATGTAAATTGCGATGATAAAGATAAGTACATATCAGGAAGCTTTTAGAGAGCTTGTGGTTGGTGAAAACAAGTAGTGAAATGTTATGGAATGGGCTTTAGAGCAAATATATTTAAAGTGATTCCAAGCTTGGAATAACAAGGGTGGCACCGCGGTCCATTCGTCCCTTATTTAGGGGATGAATGGCCTTTTTTGTATGACCTAGTTAAAATTTGGGTAAAGTCGAAAAGAGAGCAGGTTTTAACGGAATTCAAATATTAAGAACTTACAAAGATAAATTGGAGGAATGAACATGGTGAAAATTTTTTCAGGTATTCAACCAAGTGGAACATTAACACTTGGAAACTATTTAGGTGCGATGAAGCAATTTGTCGAACTACAAGACAATAATGAATGTTATTTTTGTATCGTTGATCAGCATGCAATTACAGTCCCACAAGACCCGAAAGAGCTACGAAAAAACATCCGTAGTTTAGCGGCATTATATATTGCGGTCGGCATTGATCCAGTAAAATCAACATTATTTATTCAATCAGAGGTCCCTGCACACGCCCAGCTCGGTTGGATGATGCAATGTGTAAGCTATATTGGTGAATTAGAAAGAATGACTCAATTTAAAGATAAATCTGCTGGTAAAGAAAGTGTATCAGCTGGTTTATTGACTTATCCACCGTTAATGGTTGCAGATATTTTATTATATGGTACTGACATTGTTCCAGTCGGCGAAGACCAAAAGCAACATCTTGAGCTGACACGCGATTTAGCTGAACGATTTAATAAAAAATACAAAGAAATATTTACTATTCCTGAAATCAGCATTCCTAAAGTTGGCGCACGAATCATGTCACTACAAGAGCCTACTAAAAAAATGAGCAAATCGGATGCAAACACAAAGGCATTTGTATCGATGCTTGACTCCGAAAAGCAAATTGAGAAAAAAATAAAAAGTGCCGTTACAGATTCAGATGGGATTGTAAAATACGATCCTGTAAATAAGCCTGGAGTTTCAAATTTATTGACGATTTATTCAAGCTGCTCTGGACAATCTATTGGAGCGTTAGAAGACCAATATGCAGGTAAAGGCTATGGTGAGTTTAAAGCAGATGTTGCCGCAGCTGTTGTCGAAACATTAAAACCAATCCAAGAAAAGTACTTTGACCTTATTGAGTCTGCAAAGCTAGACGACTATCTCAATCTTGGAGCAGAAAAAGCAAATGCCGTTGCAACAAAAATGCTTAAAAAAGCTGAAAATGCAATGGGACTAGGCAGAAAAAGAAGATAATCAAATAAGAGGCTAACTGAGGTAGGGGGCTAGCTACTCCGGAATTGTAACATTTAGCGAAAAATACTTTTTTCTTAGCTAAACGTAGTACCAGAGGTGCTTGTTCCCCCTATGTTTGAGTCAGCCTCTAATTTACTCTCGTTCCATGCTCTAATTCCCACAATTTTTCAAAGAACGGATGCCCTTTGACGAGACGTTCACAAAGATTTTCATGCCTTGGTGACCAGCCGTACATTGTTTCTTCATACAGTTGTTTCCAGACATATTCAAAATCTTGCTTTTGAGTTTCTTGATATTTAGCTGGGTTCCACTCAGTATACCAATAGCGAATTTCAGCAGGATTTCCCGTCGTTTGAAGCTGATCCAATGTCATAAACAATAATTGTTTTAATTGTCGTTCTTTTCTGGTTAACCCCTTCATTACTAGAGGATCTGGTGATAGTATGTGATATTCCTTATTTGTTGGGCTTTCAAAGTCGTATGTAGTTGCTTCGATTCCCTCTGCCATATCGTATACTAATTGTTCCTGTCTTGGAATTAAGCGGCTTTTTCTGATTGGCAGATGATAGCCCAATGTATCTATAGCAATAATTCCAATTCCATCCGTTGCGATAAAGCAATAATCTTGTTGGATTCGTTCGTGGTTTTTGCGAATATAGCTTTTCTGATATACATCCTTTAATAAAGATTGAGGCAGGTCTGCTAAATCATTTTCAATGTAATTGAATAATGGTCTTTCTACCTTTATTAATGGGGCTTGGTCTAAAAGTTCAACAGTATCGTCCTTCCGCCATTCATGAAAATGACAAACGTTATAGCCATTTTCTTCTCCCTCAAACCAATTCACCCAAACATCGTGCAGATATAACATTTCTTAACCCCTCACTTCAAATCTCATTGTTAGGAATCAGTATAGGCAGTTAAAAACTAAATTATTCCAATTCAACTAAATTATTTGGAAGGAAAATAAACGCTCAAGGTGATCAGTAGGATCCCAATTAATAATAGGTAACACTCGATTTTTTTACTTATAAATAAGAAGTACTCTATAAAATTTTGACCGGTTGCTAAAATGTTTAAAAATGCAATGACACTTACCCCACCTACCACAGCAAGTCCAAATCCAATCAAAAAAATAAACAGTCTAAATATCATTGACCGAGTACCCCCTGTTTTGATACAAATTATGATTACTGCTGCTTGTCCGGATCCCTTTCTACCATTAATATGAAATAAAAAAATATTTATGAATAAAAGACAATTTAAAGTGATAATCTTCAAGTAGGAATATAATAAGACTATTCATGTCATGGAAAACACTGTAATTTTCGCTAGAGTTCTATATTTATGTTAATATTGTTTGTAAATAACTGTCGAATCTAGTACTCTATTATTCTGAAGGTTTAACATTTTATCATTTACCCCTTTACGAATTAGTAAAATCGGAGTAAATTAGTTGTTGTGACTTAATGAGAGGTGTCAATATATGTCTAAAACGCGCATTGAGCGTAGAAAAAATATAGAGCAACAAAAAAGAATGATAAAAAGAAGAAGAAAAAGAAGTCCATTTAAAATTGCATTAATTATGTTTACGTTTTTCTTAGCTCTTATTGGCTATGGAGTTTATGAATTTTATTTAGGGTATATAGATACTGATAAAAAGCCGCCAATCATAAATGCTGAAGACAATCATGATGATGATCCGGTATTCAATGGTGTTCAAGACCTTGAGAAAATCAATGTTCTCATATTAGGTGTAGACTCTACCAATTCTGAGAGTGGCAGAACTGACACAATTATGGTTGCTCAATATGATCCGGAAAATGGAAGTGCAAAAATCGCTTCGATTATGAGAGATTCATATGTTTCTATTCCTGGATATGCTGATAATAAAATTAATACAGCCTACTTTCTTGGCGGTCCAGAGTTAGTAAGGGAAACGATTAAAGAGAACTTTGGAATTGATGTGCAATACTATGCAATTGTCGATTTTGATGGATTTTCTGATGTGATCGATACACTCGCCCCAGAAGGTGTCGAAATTGATGTGGAGAAACGTATGTACTATGTAGATAACGCCGGAGGACTTTATATTGATTTTCAGCCTGGTTTACAGAATCTAGATGGTGCTGAGCTTCTAAAATATGCACGTTTTCGCCATGATGCTGAAAGCGACTTTGGTAGAGTAAGAAGACAACAACAAGTAATTTCAGCTGTAAAGGACGAAGTAATCAGTTTAAAAGGAATTATAAAATTGCCTAGATTACTAGGAACAATTCAACCATATATAGATACTAATATTGGATCAAAAACAATTCTCAGTATTGGGTCTAGCTTTCTCATGAATCCAAAGGAGATTGAAACTATTAGAATCCCAGTAGATGGTTCATACCAAAATGGAAGTTATAGCCACGCTGGTTCTGTTCTTGATATGGACCTTGAAGAAAATAAGAAAGCTTTAAAAGATTTCTTTAGCTCAACTGTTCAAATTGCAGAGTTAAATGACTTAAGAACCGAGTAAAAAAAGCTAGCAGGAATTCATTATTCCTTGCTAGCTTTTTTTACTGTTAAATATTTACTACATACAGTCTAAATTTATAGAAACATCAAGACCTACTATTCATATTTTTTGAAAATGAGGGAAACGTTGTGACCACCAAATCCTAATGAGTTACTTAGTACTGTTTTTACTTCCTGCTTTCGAGCTTGATTAGGAACATAATCTAAGTCACATTCCGGATCAGGAGTTTCAAGATTCATTGTTGGTGGAATAACTCCATCTGTAATTGCTTTAACGGAGAAAATTGCCTCTACTGCACCTGCTGCACCTAATAAATGTCCTGTGACTGACTTCGTTGAACTAACAGCCATTTTATAGGCATGCTCACCGAAAACCTCCTTAATAGCCATTGTTTCATATTTATCGTTGTAGTCTGTACTCGTACCATGTGCATTCATGTAATCAATATCTTCAGGCTTAATCCCAGCATCCTGCAATGCCTGCCTCATCGCTCTTACTCCGCCTTCACCACCAGGAGCAGGAGCGGTAATGTGATAAGCATCACCGGTAGCTCCATAGCCAACAATCTCAGCATAAATCTTTGCACCACGACTAAGAGCAGTTTCTAATGATTCTAGTACCAGAATACCTGCCCCTTCCCCCATTACAAAACCATCACGATTTAAATCAAACGGGCGACTAGCTGTCTTTGGATCTGGATTTGTTGACAATGCTTTAGCCATACAAAAGCCAGCAAATGCCATGTTTGTAATCGGTGCTTCAGTTCCACCTGTTATCATATAATCAGCATCGCCACGTTGAATAACTTTAAAGGCATCCCCAACGGAATTTGCGCCCGAAGCACAAGCAGTTACTGTACAAGCATTAATCCCTTTTGCACCTAGCGCAATCGAAACTTGGCCTGCGGCCATATCAGCAATCATCATTGGCACATAGAATGGACTTACGCGACGATAACCTTTTTCTAGGAAATTCCTGTGCTGCTCTTCATGTGTTTCCATGCCGCCGATACCTGAACCTATCCAAACACCTACTCTTGGCGCTATTTCATCGGTGATCTCAAGATTTGCATCTTTTACTGCCATTAATGAAGCAGCCATCGCATATTGAGTAAATTTGTCCATTCTTCTTGCTTCTTTTTTATCAAAAAAATCTTCCGGATTAAAATTCTTTAATTCGCCTGCTACTTTAGCCGGAAACTGATCTTTATCAATTCTCGTTACCTCGCTAACACCGGAAATACCATTTATAACATTGTTCCATGTGGTATCTAAGTTATTTCCACAAGGTGTAACTGCACCTAAACCTGTGATAACAACTCGTCTTTTCTCCATAAATAGGACTCCCCTTTTCTATATTTTAATCACTTATTATATTTGTTTCGAACAAAATATCGTTTTTCCTGCTATTATTTATTTCCCCCATTTTAACGCAATAGCTCCCCAGGTTAATCCGCCACCAAAACCTACCATTACAACTACATCATCATCTTTTATGTTTCCTTTTTCAAGCTCTTCTACAAGAGCAATTGGAATTGAAGATGAGGATGTATTACCGTACTTATCTACTGTTTTGGACATTTTTTCTTCAGGTAGCTCTAGCCTTTGCCGAGATGCCTCCATAATCCTAATATTTGCTTGATGGGGAACTAAAAAGTCAACATCATCTTTTGTTAAACCAGCTTTTTCAATGACACTTACTGCAGATTCCCCCATTTGTCTAACGGCAAACTTAAATACTTCTCTTCCATTCATAATAATATATTCATCTTGGTATAAATGTTTGGCGCCAACACCGTCTGCACCTAGCTCAAACGAAAGAATACCTCTGCCTTTCGATACAGGAGCCATAACAGCAGCTGCTGCACCATCCCCGAATAACACAGCTGTATTACGGTCATTCCAATCGGTAATTTTTGAAAGCTTTTCAACACCTATCACGAGGACATTTTTATAAGTGCCAGTTTGGATAAATTGTTGTGCTGTAACCATCCCGTACATAAACCCTGCACAAGCAGCACCAATATCCATTGCAGCTGCATTGTTAGCACCTAACCTTTCTTGGACTAAACAAGCAACTGATGGAAACGGGGAATCAGGTGTTACAGTAGCTACGATAATTAATTCAATATCAAGAGCTGTTAAACCCGCATTTGATATAGCTTTTTCAGCAGCAAAGAAAGCCATGTCAGATGTATCAATATCATCACTAGCAATTCGTCTTTCCTTAATCCCTGTTCTTGTCTGAATCCACTCGTCAGAAGTATCCACTATTTTCTCTAAATCTGCATTTGTGACTATTTTTTCAGGAAGGTAACGGCCAATTCCTATAATCCCAGCATTCATTTTAGCAACCCCTTTAAATCATATAGTAGTTTACTGATCCATAGTTTATGATCAAATATTATGACTTGGTACTAATTTTAATCTAAAAAAATATTTTTGTCTACTGACAAACGGATAAAAAATATCCAAAAACATTCAAAAAACAGCAAAAGAAGCTATCCAAAAGTCATTGATTATGATTTCAGATAGCCTCGCACATTATTTATTTTGTTCAGCTGCTTCTGTAGCACCTAACTCATATGCATCATTCATGACCTTCAAAAGAACGGTTAACATCGGCTGCATCATTTCCATATCAGCTTCAAAACCCCTTTCCTTCAATAAAGTTTGTGTTTCAGGCAAATACTTCATTGCAATTTGCATAAATTTTAAATTTCTATCTTGTTCCATTTAATTGCACTCCTTATTTATTCATATTCATTTGGTAATTTACCAGTTTTTATATAGATGTCCACTGCTTTTTCAATCTTAGTCTGATAGTCTTGTGGTACCTCAGGACTAAATTCACCTAATGTTATAACACCTTCTGCAAAATCAAATGACTTTGGTACATGCTCAAGCTTACCTGCAATAAATTCGGAAGCAATTAATTCATATAGTTCATCTACATGCTGTACTGTGCTTGTAAGTACCGTTGTTTCTCCTAAATCAGATTGATCAGATACAAATCCTATTGCATAAAGTCCATCTTCTTTTATTTGTTCCACTAAAACCATATTAAATGTATCACCTGCTGGATAATAAACGTCAGCGCCTTTATTTTCCATTCGTTTATAAATTTCCAGCGCTTTTTCGTCGTTACTCCAACTTTTCGTATAATCCACTGTGATTGTAATGGTAGGATCTTCAAAATTTGCGCCTTCAATAAATCCACGAACCTCTGGCTGCCAATCAAAGGCAGCAATAATTCCTAATTTTTTTGTCCCACTCATTTTTGCAGCTACCATACCACCAAAAAAACCCATTGCATAGGAGTTAAATTTAATACTCGTGACATTATCTGCTACAAACTCACCATTAAAATAAATAAATTCAATATGAGGGTACAGACTATGGAATTCCTTGAAAAATAGACCATATTCACTACCATGTCCGAATACAAGTGTGACTCCCTGATCGTCAAATTCAGCTAATGCTTGTTTTACTGCATCCCTAGTTTTTATATTTTCTTTATAGTAAACATCTGCATTTAATTCTGATTGAATTTTTAATAAACCTTTGTAGCCTTTACTTCCCCATACCGGGTCATTGATCGTTTCTGGTAATAGTAAACCTACCTTAATAGGATTAGATTTAAAGGATCCAGATGGTTGTCCACAGGCAACACATACTAAAACTATAGTTATCCATATTAGAAGAAGCTTCTTCATAACGGAGCCCCCCTCAAAAAACCATTTCTACATACGTATAACATTTATATTTTACCCTTCTATAACATAAATGTAAAAGAAAATTCCCATTTAGTTATTTTTATGCTTGTCTTATCTTTTTAGAATCTATGTCAATGCGTTCTTCTCGTTCAATCCAACTTTTTCTTTATTTTTTAAGAAGAGTTATGATAAAATAAGTTAAAATGTGCTTATATCGAGGTGAAAAAAAAATGCGTATTTTCTGGACTCTTTTTTGGTCATTCTTATTAAGTCTAATGCTAGTTTATGTTATCAGCAGCATGACGGGTAGTCCATTTGTATTTATGCAGGGTGTAATTCTTGCTGTTGTATTCTCTCTAGTTATTATTATTGTGGGAGAAGCTGGAGTACCAAATGAACCGAGCGAATCTCACCATTAATATGTAAGAATTAAACGTTCATAATTTATAGTAAGAGGCAAACCGTTAGTGGTTTGCCTCTTTGTTCATAGCCATTTTCTCTTTTAAATATTAATCTACTTCAACATTGATTTCGCCATTTTGAACACCAATCACTATGTTGGATCCATCGGTTATTTTCCCGGCAATAATTTCTCTAGCAACCTTTGTTTCGATGAATCGTTGAATGAAACGTTTTAATGGACGGGCACCATAAACGGGATCAAATCCTTCATTAGCTATAAAATCTTTTGCTTCATCTGTTAGTGTTAATTTAATTTGGCGATCCTCTAACCGCTTCTGTAATTCTTCCGTCAGCTTCATAACAATACCTTTGATTTCATTAACAGTAAGAGGCTTAAATAAGATCGTATCATCTACACGATTTAAAAATTCAGGTCTAAAATGTTGACGGAGTTGACCCATTACTTTTTCTCTTGTAGATTCAGCTATTTCACCAGACGTTGTTATTCCTTCTAACAAGTAGGTTGAACCGATATTAGACGTCATAATAATAACCGTATTTTTAAAATCCACAACAGTTCCCTTAGAGTCGGTTACTCTACCATCATCTAATATTTGTAATAAAATGTTAAACACTTCAGAATGGGCTTTTTCAATTTCATCTAATAATATAACTGAATAAGGCTTTCGCCTGACGGCTTCAGTTAATTGTCCACCTTCTTCATATCCTACATATCCAGGTGGGGCACCAATTAAACGAGAAACCGTATGCTTTTCCATATATTCAGACATATCAATTCGAATAATATGCTCTTCACTATCAAACAAACTTTCCGCTAACGCTTTTGCAAGCTCTGTTTTCCCGACACCAGTCGGTCCTAAAAAAATGAATGATCCGATTGGTCGTTTTGGATCCTTGACGCCAGCTCGTGCTCTAATAACTGCATCGGCAACTAGTTGGACCGCTTCATCCTGACCAATAACACGCTCATGAAGAATATGATCTAAGCGTAGAAGCTTTTCCCATTCACCCTCAACAAGACGAGATACTGGTATTCCTGTCCAACGACCAACGATATCCGCTATTTCGTCTTCGGTTACCTCTTCACGGAGCAATCTACCCTCTTTCTCATTTTGTGTAATATTTTGTTCAGCCTGTTTCAATTGTTTTTCAAGCTCTGGAATTCTACCATGTCTCAGCTCAGCAGCCTTATTTAAATCATATTTTGACTCCGCATCCTCCAATTCTCGACGTGCTTTCTCAATTGCACCTCGCAATTCTTGAAGTTGTAAAATCCCTTTCTTTTCCTCTTCCCATTTTGCCCTCATAAACTGTGCTTTTTCTTTCAAGTTTGCAAGCTCTTTCCTTAATGCTTCTAAGCGTTCAATACTTCCTTGGTCCTTTTCTTTGCTTAATGCCGCTTCTTCAATTTCAAGCTGCATAACACGACGTGTTACTTCATCTAATTCAGATGGCATTGAATCAATTTCAGTTCGAATCATTGCGCATGCTTCATCAACTAAATCAATCGCTTTATCTGGTAAAAACCGATCTGAGATATAGCGATCAGATAAAACAGCTGCAGAAACTAGGGCACGGTCATGAATATTGACACCATGATGAATCTCAAACCGTTCTTTTAATCCTCGTAGAATTGAGATTGTATCCTCAACGGATGGTTCATTAACTAAAACTTGCTGAAAGCGACGTTCAAGGGCCGGATCTTTTTCAATGTACTTCCGATGCTCATCTAAAGTTGTTGCACCTATACAATGTAACTCACCTCGTGCAAGCATAGGCTTTAACATATTTCCTGCGTCCATGGCACCCTCTGTTTTTCCGGCACCAACAATCGTATGAAGCTCATCAATAAATAAAAGAATTTTTCCGTTGCTTTTTTTTACTTCGTTTAAAACAGCCTTTAACCGTTCTTCAAACTCACCTCGATATTTTGCGCCTGCAACTAAGGCACTCATATCGAGTGCAAATATTGTCTTGTCCTTTAATCCCTCGGGTACATCTTTACGGACGATCCTTTGCGCTAAACCTTCAACAATTGCTGTTTTCCCAACACCTGGTTCACCAATTAAAACAGGGTTATTTTTGGTTTTTCTTGATAAAATTCGAATTACACGACGTATTTCAGAATCCCTACCAATGACTGGATCAACTTTCCCTGACCTTACATCGGCAACTAAATCACGACCATATTTAGCTAATGCTTCATATGTCGCCTCAGGAGTTGGAGTTGTAACACGTTGATTCCCACGAATTTCTGTTAACACTTTTAATAAGGTAGAACGATCCATACCAAATTGTTTTAATAGCTTAGCTATGTCTGTAGATGATTTTTCATCTGTTATTGCCAACAATACATGTTCCACTGAAATGTATTCATCTTTTAGCCGTTTTGCCTCGTCCTCAGCCCGAACGAGAAGTGCTTGTAACCGCTGAGTAATATAAACACCGCTAGAATCAACTCCAGAGCCTGTAACTTTAGGTAGTTTATTCAAGAATCCTTCAACCTTTGCTTTGACCATTTCTTTATCAACATTTAATCTTTGTAAAATACTAGCTGTAATACCATCTTGCTGTTCTAATAAAGAATACATAAGATGTTCAACATCAATTTGTTGATGACCTTTGCGAACTGCTAATGATTGCGCATTAACAAGTGCTTCTTGTGTTTTCTCAGTCATTTTATTCATATCCATACGTATACCTCCAATCTTTTTATTGTTTGACCTTGTTTGACCTTTACTTATATTATCCATTTTTAAAAGAAAAAACACAAGTTTTTTAATACATATATTTTTACAGAAAAAGCGTCTTTTTCTTTAATTTACTTCTTAATAGTCTGTTTTTCACGTATTATTGATTTTTTTTGACCTTTTGAATATTAAGAAAGCTGCCCTGAAGGACAGCATAAAGACTTATGGTTTTCTGGCATAGGTCCATTTCCGATTATGATTCGAATTTTCCGGAAAAGTATCTCCAGCTTGAAGCTTTACAGATTGTGGATTCGTAACCATCGATCCCGTTTCTCCGATTTCTACATATATTCCGTTATTAGGAGCTTTTTGGCCTGCTCTAAATTGCCGTGGTTGTCCCATTTTAAAACCTCCCTATGTTATATTCGTTACTATTATTTCCCTTGCATTTACATCTTATTATCAAAAAAACAGTTGCTCTTTACAATAAAAAACATAATACACCAATTAAAATGTATATTATGGTAGTGACAAAAATAGTTATTGATTATTTACATATTTGTTATTATGTTGTTTAATAAAACAGTTAATTCATTTATTAATACATATCGGAGGCATATCAGATGGAACAAGCAGATAAAATTTATCTTTTGATAAAATATTTATTTTTAGGCATATTCCAAGGCTTCACAGAACCAATTCCGGTCTCTTCAAGTGGACACCTTGTATTAGCACAGCATTACCTAGGGCTAGAAATAGAAGGCTTTAGCTTCGAGTTATTAGTAAATTTCGCCTCACTACTTGCTGTCCTACTGATTTATCGGAAAGATTTAATAAGATTAGCGGTCAATGGCTTAAAATATATACAGACTAAAGAGGAAAAATGCAAAGCAGATTTTCACTTTATTATTTATCTTATCGTTGCCACAATTCCAGCTGGTGTAATTGGCGTTCTATTTGATGATGAAATTGGTGCCATTTTTAAAGATGGCGTAAAGCTTATCGGCATAACATTAATTATCACTGGTATTGCACTTTGGGCAATCCGTAATCTTCGCGGTCGAAAAGGTGATGGAGATTTAGCATTTAGGGATGCCATCATAATTGGCTTCGCCCAAGCAATTGCATTAATACCAGGTATTAGCCGTTCAGGAGCAACAATTGTTGCTGCGATGGGACTTGGAATGAAGCCAGAAACAGCATTGCGGTTTTCATTTATGTTATTTATTCCGGTTAGTCTAGGTGGGATGATTTTATCTGCAACAGATATTCTAAATGATCCCAACTTAAATGCACTCATTATTCCATATACATTAGCATTTATCGGTTCATTAGTTGCGTCATATTTTTCCCTTAAATGGTTTATGGGAATTATGGCACGAGGCAATTTAATCTATTTTGCAATATATTGTTTAGTTGCTGGCACAGCAGTTGTCTTATTCAATTAACAAAAGGCGCAAGCGCCCCGCTTAGCGACGTATAAACTAAGAGCGCATCGACTGAGATAAACAAAACACGTCGAGGGACGAGTCGATGTTGACTTATTGCAAAAGAGATGAGCGAAGTTTATTAGTCGCTGGGCGCTCGTGCTGGATTCCAAAGCGCAAAATTATACTTTCTTATCTTTTAAAAATGCGGTCCCGATTATGGCTTATGAAAGCGTTGATTACGAAGTAATCACGACTTTTTAGAAGACAAATCAGGACCGCATCATTCATTTTTAATAATCTAATAACCCTAGAATCAATGCCTTTTGAACATGTAGACGATTTCCTGCTTGTTGAAAAACAACAGAATGTGGACCGTCGATTATTTCCGAGGTGACCTCTTCTTCACGGTGTGCAGGCAGGCAATGTAAGAACGAGTAATCTTCCTTTGCATATGACATTAATTGCTGATTAACTTGAAAAGGCTTTAGCTTTTCCATTCTTTCTTGCTGTTCTGATTCAAAACCCATACTAGTCCATACATCAGTATAGATGAAATCTGCACCTTTTACTGCTTCTATCGGATCATGAGATACTTCGATAATGGCGCCTGTTTCCTTAGCAACCTCTTTCGCAAACTCAACAATTTCCTTCTTCGGTTCATACTCTGCTGGACATGCAACCGTACAATCTACACCAACTTTTGCAGCAGCAATCATTAATGAATGGGCAACATTATTGCCGTCACCAACATACACAAGCTTCTGACCTTCTAAACTTCCCTTTATTTCGTATATTGTCATAAGATCGGCCAAAGCTTGACAAGGATGATAGTCATCAGTAAGTGCATTAATAACAGGGATGGATGCTTTGTCAGCTAATTCTACAACCCTATCATGCTCAAACGTACGAACCATAATAATATCTATATACTCCGACAAAACCATCGCAGTATCCGAAATCGGTTCTCCTCTTCCTAACTGTGAATCCTTCGTACTTAAAAAAATCGCATGACCACCTAACTGTGTCATTCCCGCTTCAAAAGATACACGAGTACGTGTTGATGATTTTTCAAATATCATTCCCATCGTTTTCCCTTTTAAAACATCTAGATGTTGACCTGCTTTATGAAGCTTTTTCAATTCAATACCTGTATGAATTAACTCCATAATTTCATCCTTTGTTAGATCCCTTAACGTTAATAGATCATTTACGTGTAATTTCGGCTTAGAAATATTTATTGTAGCTCCCATGTTACATCACTTCTCTTTCAGCAAAATTTTTTGTTAACCAATCTTGAATCGAATAGACAGTGAAATTTTGATCCTTGTGTCCAATCAAAAATCCTTCAACTGTCTCCCATTCAGTAAAAACGTGTAAACGATATTTTAACGCGATTATCCGTTTTTCTATTTCATCTTCTGTTTTAGCCTTTGATAAACTGATCAGTGCAAGTGCTTCATCTTTTTGAACCCAGTTTGCAAAGTTAACCTCATCCGCCAATGTTAAACCTGCGTTAGTTATCTTTTTATTAATATAATCTAATGTTTCTTTTTCAAGTCCGTTTGTATCTACATAAACTTCATTCTTTCGATGTGATTTCTGTTCGCTCCAGTTATATACTTTGTAAAAAGCTTCCTCTTTGGATGCGGCTATCGCAATCCCTTCCCCAGTTGATTTCATTTCAGGACCTAACAATGGGTCTAAACCAGCAAGTTTAAAAGTTGAAAATACTGGATACTTAATTGTAATGTAATTTCGATCTGGCAAAAGTCCTTTTAGTTCCGTTATTTCATTTAAGTATTTCCCAAGCAATAATTTTGTCGCAATCTGAATAACGGGAACTCCAGTAACCTTACTTAAAATTGGCACAGTTCTACTCGCTCTAGGGTTAACTTCTAAAACATAAACAACCCCATCACATAGAACAAATTGAATATTCATGATTCCTTTAAACCCAAGTTCTACTGCAATTTTTTTAGAATATTCCACCATTTTTTGCTTATCTTCAGCAGAAACAGATATGGATGGCAAAATTGCTGTGCTATCACCTGAATGGACGCCTGCTTTTTCAATATGTTCGATAATAGTCGGAATTAATACATTTTCACCATCTGTTAAAACATCAACCTCTGCTTCTTTGCCAGCCACATATGCATCTAGCAATATTGGAAATACTTTTTCAGTTTGATTCTCAATCAATTGATCTAATTCTGACTTTGAATTTAAAATAATCATTCCTTTACCACCAATGACATAGGAAGGTCGTAAAAGGACTGGAAAACCAATCATTTCCGCTTTTTCTTTTAAATCATCAATGTTATAAGCGGTTTCTCCTGGTATATGGGGAACATTTACTTTTTGCAATAGTTGATAAAAACGATCGCGATCTTCAAGCTGATCAATAACATCCAAAGTTGTTCCAATTATTAATACACCAGCTTTTTCTAGTTCAGCTACTAAATTTATTGCAGTTTGCCCTCCGAATTGAACAATTACTTCGTTTATCCCTTCAACTTCTAGAACATTTAATACTTCTTCTATTGTTAGTGGCTCAAAGTAGAGACGATCAGCTACTTGATAGTCTGTACTCACTGTTTCAGGATTATTATTAATCATAATCGTTTCATAACCTTCATCCTGTAGTGCTAGAACACCATGAACTGAACTATAATCAAATTCAATTCCTTGCCCAATTCGAATCGGTCCAGATCCGATTATACCGACCTTTTTCTTATCTTTTTTTTCAACTTCACATTCCCCGAAATAGCTTGAATAGTAATAAGGAGTATTTGCTGAAAACTCGGCTGCACACGTATCAACCATTTTATAAGCCGGTTTAATATTCATATCCTTTCTGAGCAATCGGATATCGTTTTCCGCCACCTTCCATGCTGACGCTAAATAGGCATCAGAAAACCCGTATTTTTTTACCTTTTTCATAAACGATTGACCCACATTAGCAAAGGAATACGCTTCTATTTCACTTTCCAGCTTAATTAAGCGATAGAAGCAATGAACAAAAAATGAATTGATTTTTGTTTCTTTTTCAACACTTTGGATACTTTCACCACGACGGAGCAATTCCAAAATCGCGAAAAAGCGACGGTCATCAGCATTTATCACAAGCTTCCATAATTGTTCCTTATTCATTTTTTCAATTACAGGTAATTTAAGCCCTATTGCACCTACCTCTAACGAGCGTACGGCTTTTTGCAATGCACTTTCAAGGTTGCGATCAATTGCCATTACTTCCCCTGTTGCTTTCATTTGTGTCCCCAATAATCGATGAGCATTTGGAAATTTATCAAACGGCCAACACGGAAACTTTACAACAACATAATCAATTGCAGGTTCAAAGCTTGCATATGTGTGCCCCGTCACAGGGTTTAACAATTCATCCAGTGTGTATCCTAAGCTTAACTTAGCAGCTATTCGTGCGATCGGATAACCTGTTGCCTTAGAAGCAAGTGCTGACGACCGGCTTACGCGTGGGTTAACTTCAATTAAGTAATAGTTTTTACTAACAGGATCTAACGCAAATTGAATATTGCAACCACCAATAATGCCTAACGCCCGTATAATTTTCACAGATGCACTACGCAGCATCTTATACTCAACATTTGTTAACGTTTGTGATGGGGCAACTACAATTGAATCTCCAGTATGGATACCTACTGGATCAATGTTTTCCATATTACAAATCGTAATACAAGTATCCTTCGCATCACGCATCACTTCATACTCAATCTCTTTATATCCCGCTATACTCCTTTCAATCAAGCACTGTGTAATAGGACTCGCATCAAGTCCGTTTCGGACAAGATCTATAAAACTTTCCATATCCTCAGCAATACCACCACCGAAGCCACCCAAAGTATATGCTGGCCGTACAATGATAGGAAAGCCTATTTCCTTTGCAAAGCTTTTTGCCGCTTCAATATTATCAACAATGTCACTTTCAGGTACGGGCTCCTTTAATTCATGCATAAGGGAACGAAAAGCTTCCCTATCTTCACCTTTTTTTATTGATTCAATTGGAGTCCCTAAAAGCTCTACATTGTACTTTTGCAAAATTCCTTTTTCGTGAAGTGCGAAAGCAAGATTTAATCCTGTTTGCCCACCTAATGTTGCTAATAATCCATCAGGTTTTTCTTTAATAATAATTTTTTCTATGCTTTCAACAGTCAAAGGCTCAAAATAAACAGCATCAGTATTCGCCTCATCGGTCATTATTGTTGCAGGATTATTGTTTACTAGAATAACGCGGCAGCCTTCCTCTTTAAGTGCTAAACAAGCCTGCGTACCTGCATAATCAAATTCAGCAGCTTGCCCAATAATAATAGGACCTGAGCCAATCACTAATACTGATTGTATATGGTTTGATTTAGGCATATACTTTTTCTCTCCTAACGTTATTCATGAGTCCAACAAAATCAGCAAATAACCAACTACTACCAACTGCATCAGGTTGTACTTCTGGATGAAACTGAACTGAAATAATTGGTAATCTATTATGAATTACCCCCTCGATTGAACGATCGTTTACATTTAAATAACGTGGAGAAAGGTCCGTACCTTGTAAGCTTTTTTCAACAACTACAAATGAGTGATTTTGTGATGACATAAAAACTTTTTTCGTTAGTAAATCACTAACAGGCTGGTTAGCACCATAATGTCCATATTTTAGTTTTTTCGTATTAGCGCCAAAAGCTAATGCAACTATTTGATGGCCTAAACCTATTGCTAGAGTTGGATAAGTTTGCAATAGCTTTTTAATAACTGGTAAATGAAAGCTCATTTGTTTTGGATCACCTGGTCCGTTAGAAAGCAAAATACCATCCGGTTGTAGTGATTGAATGGTTTCAAATGTCGTGTTGTATGGGACAACAGTCACTCTGCACCCTAATTGGTTCAAGGTTGTTATGATTGACTTTTTATAACCGAAATCCATTAATACTACATTGAAGGTACCTATACCATACATTTCTATTTTGTCTGTGGATACTTCTTTAATTAGCAATTTTTCTTCAATTACCTGATAATTTTCGAAATTGGCATCTTCTACTTTTGATACTAAAAACCCACCCATTACACCTTGATTCCGTATACGCTTAACGATAGCTCGTGTGTCTACATTTGTTAATGTGGGAACTTGCCACTTATCTAAATATGCAGCAAATGTACTAACCGCTTCGTAATGGTGACTTTCAAAGCTATATTCACAAATAATTACCGCTGAAACTTGAGGCTTATTACTCTCAAGATCAACTTCATTTACGCCACAGTTTCCAATTAAAGGATACGTAAACACAACGATTTGGCCTTTAAATGAAGGATCCGTAACTACCTCCTGATACCCAGTCATACTCGTTACGAATACTACTTCACCTTCAATTGGATGTAACGGTTGTTGACCAACCCAATTCCCTTCAAAATAATCACCATTTTCTAATACGAGAAAACCTTCCATACTCAAGCACCCCCACGACGTATATTTATTAAAAAGAAGGTATTTTTATTCATCGAACTATAAAAAAATAGACTAAACATTTTACAATAGCAATTACTTAATGGCTGCTGCTTTTTTTAGCAGGACATCCTTTATTAAATTCACAGCAATATCAATTTCTTCCTTCGTTACAATCAATGGTGGTAATAAACGTATCACATTAGGGCCTGCCGTTAATACAAGTAGTCCATGAGTTCTAAGTTCTGTTATAATTTCTGTAGCACCTTCACTCCATTCAATACCCAATAACAAACCCTTACCCCTGATAGCTCTAACATTTCCTATATTTTTCAACCCGTTTGTTAACTGGTCCAGAAAATAGTCACCTTTTTCTTGAACATCCTGTAAAAACTTTGAATTAAATATTTCTGTTATCGTTGCTTTAGCTGCCGCCATTGCTAATGGGTTTCCACCAAATGTTGAACCATGTACACCAGCTGAAAATGTTTCACCTAGAAATTTCTTGCCAATCATTGCTCCAACTGGAAACCCGCTCCCTAATCCTTTTGCAACTGTAATAACGTCAGGTGATATTTCTGCATGCTCATATGCAAAAGCTTTCCCTGTTCTGCCAATACCTGTTTGCACTTCGTCTACAATGAATAATGCACCATATTTCTTGCATAACTGTTCACACTTTTGCAAAAATATATACTCACCAGGATGGACGCCACCTTCACCTTGAATAACCTCAACCATAATGGCTGCAACATCATCTCCCATAGCTTTTTCTAGCTCATTTTCATCATTATACGGAAGATAAACAAACTCCTCTAATAAAGGGCCAAAGCCTGTATGAATTTTCTCTTGGCCAGTCGCTGACATTGTCGCAAACGTTCGCCCGTGAAATGACTGTTTAAACGTTATTATTTTTGATTTTTGCGTATGCTTCCTAGCTACTTTGATTGCCGCTTCATTCGCCTCAGCTCCACTATTACAAAAAAACACTAAATCACCAACACTATTGTCAGTAAGAAGCTTCGCTACTTCCACCTGAAGACTTGATTGAAAAAGATTAGACACATGCCAAACTTTGTTCAGCTGTTCCTCAAGTGCCTTTTGCACAACCTGCGGACGATGTCCTAAGTTACACACAGCTATACCAGCGATAAAGTCCAAGTATTCCTTACCATTTTGATCATAAACCTTTGTACCCTCTGCTTTAACAATTTCAAGCTCCCAACGCGCGTATGTTGGAAAAACTGCTTCCATTTTTTCACACCTCTATATTGTTTCTTAATTTTTATTAAATATTAACTGCTGTTTCCTTGATTATCTTTGTACCAATAATTTTTCCATCGTTCACAATTTTTGAATGTTTCCCGTCAACTATCATTACTTCTTGTAGTTCTCCAGTTAATGAATGTAACGCTGCTTTTACCTTCGGAATCATTCCACCATAAATGGTTCCTTCTTCAATAAGTACTTCAATCTCTTTAGGTGTGAGCTCCTCTAAAAGTTCACCGTCTTTTAAAATACCAGGAACATCCGTAACAAATAGTAATTGATCTGCATCTAATGCTTTGGCTACTGCACCTGCTGCTGTATCAGCATTAATATTATAACGGTGGTCATCATCATCTACCCCAATCGGTGCAATTACCGGAACGATATTAAGGGAAAGAATAGCCAATAACAACTCTCTATTTACTGTTTCAACTTCACCAACATATCCGAGTTGTTCGAAATTAACTGGTTTTGCCTTGAGGAGTTTTCCATCAACCCCTGATAAGCCAAGTGCCTCCACACCTGCTTTTTGCAGCTTGCCAACAAGTGTCGTATTTATTTTTCCTGCAATAACCATTTCAACAACTTCCATCACTTCTGTTGTCGTTTTTCTGAGACCATTTACAAATTCAGATTCAATCTTTAATTCAGTCAAGATCCTATTAATCTCTGGGCCTCCACCGTGAACAATTACCGGCCTTTTCCCTAGTTTTATAATATCGGCAATACTTTCAAAAAAGCCATCGCTTAAATTTGATAACGTACTACCACCACATTTTATTAACACAATATCTCCCACGCTAAGCTCCCCCTCTAATTCGTTTCCCCTTATTACTAAGATCGATAGCTCGCGTTAATTCGAACATAATCATATGATAAATCACAACCCCAAGCCTTCCCTGTAGCTTCCCCCATATGAAGATCTACTTTAATTGTAATCTCGTTACCTTTTAAATAAACAGTCGCGTCTTCCTCTGAAAAAGGAATTGGCTGACTATTTTTTAACATTTGAATATCACCAATGAAAACATCCACAGTATCTGGATTGATTTCAACGCCACTATAGCCTACCGCGCAAATGATTCGACCCCAGTTTGCATCTGCACCATGTACAGCTGTTTTAACTAACGATGATCCGACAATCGTTTTAGCGATTATTCCCGCATCATCTTCATTTAAAGCACCTACGACATTTACTTCAACAAGCTTTGTCGCTCCTTCACCATCTCTAGCAATTTCCTTTGCCAAATCTTCACATGCTTTTTCAAGAGCTGCATAAAACAGATTCCAATCAGGATGTTCAGGTGTTAATAAGTCATTTTCGGCCAAACCATTAGCAAGAACAATAACCGTATCATTTGTTGAGGTATCTCCATCTACTGTAATGCGGTTAAACGTTTTATTCGTAATGTCACTTAATGCAGTCTGTAAATTTCCTGAATCAATCGCTGCATCTGTCGTAATAAACCCAAGCATCGTTGCCATATTCGGTTTAATCATCCCCGAACCTTTAGCAGCTCCAGCAACAGTAATCTTCTTATTATTAATCTCAGTTTGATAACATGTTGTTTTTTGCACTAAATCTGTTGTTAAAATCGCCCTACTGAACTGTTCGCCACCTTCAGCAGACGAAGACGGCTCAAGTCTTTCAATACCTGTCACAATTTTGTCCATTGGCATTAGTTCACCGATAACACCTGTTGAAGCTACCGCCACATAATGATTTGGAATCGCAAGTTTTTTCGCTGTTTCGCTTCTCATCTTATGTGCGTCAAGAAGTCCTTGTTCCCCGGTACATGCATTAGCGTTTCCACTATTACATATAATCGCCTGTAGTCTTTGTTCGACAGCAATACTCTCTTTTGTGACCTTTATTGGGGCTGCCTGAAACGTATTTAATGTATAAACGGCCGCACAGCTAGCAGGAACGTCACTAAAAATAACCCCTAGGTCCAGCCTCTCCTTTTTTCTTATATTCGCGCAAATAGCTGCAGCATTAAACCCTATAGGAGTTGTAATTGTACCGTTTTTCATTTTTTTAACAACCCCATTTTCGAAGTTCAGTGTCAATGTTGTTCTCTCCTTTTAATCTTCTTTTCTCTTTTCTTAAGGATATACAGGAACAAACTGCAAGCCTGTTGTTTCATCTAATCCCATCATAATGTTTAAATTTTGAACCGCTTGCCCTGCCGCACCTTTTACTAAATTATCTATAACCGAAACAACCATAATTCTACCTGTTCTTTCATCATAAGCTATACCGATATCACAATAGTTTGAGCCATATACTTCTTTCGTGGCTGGGAAACTGCCTTTTTTACGAATACGAACAAATGGATGATTTACATACGTTCCATTATACAGATCGATTAATTGATCAATTGTTGTGACATCCTTTGGCTTAACATAAATAGTTGACATGATCCCTCTTGTCATTGGTACAAGATGTGTATTAAAGCTAATTGGTTGAATTTCTGGATTCCAAACATTTAGAATTTGCTCTATTTCAGGTATATGCTGATGTTGATTTACTTTATAGATTTTAAAATTATCGTTTATTTCAGTAAAATGTGTTGCCGCAGATGGTGAGCGGCCTGCCCCTGAAACGGCAGATTTAGCATCAACAATAATCGAGTCCTCAACAACTAACTTCTGTTGAATTAATGGTGCTAATCCTATTAACGTTGCTGTTGGATAGCAGCCCGGATTTGCAACAATGGTAGCAGACTGGATATCGTCCTTAAACCATTCAGACAACCCGTATACCGCACTCTTTACCGTCTCTTCTGTAGACGGTTGTTTTCTATACCACTTCTCATAAACTTGTAAATCATTAATTCGCAAATCACCCGATAAGTCAATAACCTTCAAACCTGCTTGATGCAATTTTGGCGTTAAATTCGCCGAAATACCAGATGGTGTTGCCAAAAATACAAGCTCTGCTTTTTCTGCCATTTGTAACGGATCTATATCTTCTAAACTGTAATGAATAATATCTTGCAAGTGTGGATAGCTTTCAACATATGGTAATCCTTGCTGTGATGATGAGTGCAAAGATACTATTTCGACCTCAGGATGATGATTTAATAATCGTATTAATTCAGCACCGCCATATCCCGTTGCACCAACGATTGCTACTTTCATCATTGTCCTCCTATCTATATATCATTTCTACAAATCAATGAAACTACGATTTTATTATATAATTGTTTATTATATAATTGCATAAAAATAAATGCAAATGTATTTTTATAAATTAATTAATTTTTTAAAAAAGTGAATTCTCCATAAATATGATCAAACGTAGAAATTTATTATTTTGTGACTTTTATCACAACTAATAGTTGGCATATAAATTATACTTAAGTATATGTATGTGACATAATTCACACCGACATGTCGAATTGTGAATTATATCTGAAGTTAAAAAGTATTTTACGAATATAATAATACACTGGGAGAGATGCTGACTTATGTATGCAGAATTTTTGCGAAAGATATCTATTTTTAAACCTTTACCTGATCACATAATTGAAATATTAAGTGCAAAGATTAAAACAGCTCAATATCAAAAAGGAGATTTTGTTTTTCATGAATCAGATGAAGCAAAAGCTGTCTTTTTTGTAAAAAGTGGTGCTGTAAAAATAAAAAAGATCAATGCCCAAGGTAAAGAACTAATCGTTTGCATGAAGAGAAGTGGTGATATTTTTGCAGAAGCTTCATTATTTTGCGAATCAGGTTCAATTTATCCTGGAACTGCACAAATGCTTTCAAGTGGAGAGGTGCTCTATTTACTTACGACAGATTTAGAAGAAGCACTATCTATGAATCCTGAGCTTTCCGTAGAAATGATTCGCTTCATGAGTACTCAGTTACGTTCATTCACATCAATTTTGCGAGATATTGCATTGTTAGATGTGTATGGTAAAACAGTAAAAACGATTGAGAGACTAGCACGTGAATTTGGAAGTAAAACAGAAAGTGGAGTTGTAATTGAGTTGCCATTATCTATCCAAGAATTAGCCAATATTGTCGGGTCTACGCGTGAAAGTGTGAGTCGTGTTCTTTCAAAGCTTAGAGAACAAGATCTCATTTCAATAAACGAAAAGAATATTATTATTAACAATTGGTGTGATTTTTGCCATATGTTTGCTGAAACAGTAGAAGCATAACAAAGGCACAAACGCTACTTTAAAATTTATAAGGAGCTGTCAAAAAGTCTTTTTGATTTTGGCAGCTTCTTTTATAATTTTGGCTTTGTTAAATTAAATATGACAGAGCCATTGAAATTAAGTGCTCCATTCTGCGCAAAAAAAATAGAGCACTTCAACGTGCTCCCAAAGAGATAAGGGGGTTAGGAAATAAAACACTAAAAAACTATTCAAAATTAACACACCTTTATCCGCCAATAGCGGACATTACGCGTGTTGTCGGATTACCAAAGTCAAATTGAGCGTCACCCATTTGATGACGTTCTGGTTTTATAAACATTGCCTTTTTAAAAGCATGTAACAACTGATGTTCATCATCTATAATTTGCTTTAACGACACTTCATCTGACCAGAATAAGCATGGTTTCAAGTGCCCATCGGCTGTTAGTCTTAAACGGTTACATGCATCACAAAAGTTACAAGAAATCGGATGAATTAATCCAAATGAACCCTTTGCATTCTCAAATGAAAATTGATCTGCAGGCCCACTTTGTTTATTCCTAGTAATACCAAGATAGGGAGCAATACGTTGTGCAATTTCCTCCACTATGCTTAAAGGCTGATATTGATCACTCCAAATATTGTTTCCTTGCCCAATTGGCATATATTCTATAAAGCGAACATCAATTGGTTCACGAATTGTCCATTTCAAGAAGTCCTCAACTTCATTTACATTGAAATCCTTCATTAAAACTACATTTATTTTAATTGGATTTAATCCCAAATTAATTGCAGTTACAATACCTTCAAGTACTTGCTGTAGATTTCCATCTCTTGTTATATATGAAAATTTCTTCTCATCTAGTGAATCTAAGCTAATATTTACTCTGTCAAGTCCAGCTTCCTTCAGTTCAGCTCCATACTTTTTCAGAAAAACCCCATTTGTAGTTAAAGCAATATCTTCAATCTCATCGATCAATTTTATTTGTTGGATTAATTTTGGCAAATTTTTTCGTAATAGCGGCTCGCCACCTGTTATTCTAATTTTTTTGATGCCTAGCTTTGCTCCAATCTTGACAATTTTGATAATTTCATCGTCTGTTAAAAGCTTTTCAAAATCCATACATTGATGTTCACCATTAGGTACACAATAATGGCAACGCAAGTTACATCGGTCTGTAACTGATATTCTTAAATAATCATGATTTCGTCCATAACGATCAACTAACCCATTGTTGCTGTTCCCCATATGTCCACACTCCTTATAACCTTATCAAAAGGCTATTGTCACTATTGTATAGTTGAATTCCTCAAAACAGTGTGAATTAAATCACGATACCACTTAGTTTCATAAATTGTTCACAAGTGCTATTCGTAAGAAGATTTATTTGGCGTAGCTACCAGTTTATTTCTACTATATTCGTAGTAAAAACCTTGACGATAATGACTTTTTGCTTTTAACTATATATTATAGCAGTAAAATTTTGACGAAATTCGTCGAAGAGGTGGTAAATAGACATGCCTGAATATAATATTTTAAAAAATCGAAAACTTTCGGGAAATCTTAAAGAGTTATTAAATTCTGTTGAGCATACAATAAAAACGAAAAAAGGAACTTTCCTATTTCAAGAGGGTATGCCCGCAACGGAGCTTTATATTGTCCGTTCAGGGAAAATACAAATTAGTAAAATTTCCCCTGACGGCAGAGAGCTTTCACTTCGTATTTGTACAGTAGGCGATATTGTAGGTGAGCTAACGTTATTCACAGACGAAGCAAAATATTTATTAAATGCAAAAGTAATAGAAAGTGGCGAAGTTTCCATATTAAAGAAAGATTTCTTAGAGAAACAACTTATGGAAAATGGTCCCGTTACTTATGAATTTATGAAATATATGAGCGATCACTTCAGAAAAACGCAAACAAAATTTAGAGATCTTGTTCTCCACGGGAAAAAGGGAGCTCTTTATTCAACTTTAATTAGAATGACAAATAGCTATGGCGTAACTCTTGATGATGGCAGTATATTAATTGATCTATCATTAACAAACCAAGATCTCGCAAATTTTTGTGGCACTTCAAGAGAAAGTGTCAATCGTATGCTCAGCGACCTTCGAAAAAATAGTATTATATCTAACCAAAAAGGAAAAATGATCATTCATAATATCAATTTTTTACGAAATGAAATAAATTGTGAAGGCTGCCCAATCGATCTATGTCGCATAGATTAATACGAACAACTACAGTACTATGACCATAATCCCTAAAAAATAAACAGAATTAAATATTTCTAAAATTCCTATTTGCTTAGGTGACATTGTTTTCCCGTAACACCAAATTGCACGTATAACACTAGGTAAATAAGCTAGTGCTAGAAAAGGATAACCTATTGCAATTACAAAAAGAATAACACCTACATGGTAACCCCATGAAATCCAGCGAAATGCTGGATTTTTCTTTTCTCTAATAAGTGTTTTCACAAAAAAAGTACTACCGATAAAAAACATAATTGTAAATAAAAATAGAAAAATGGCTACTTGATCCAATTCACCTTGTCCAACATAATAGCTAGCTACTCCGCCGATACCAAAAGCAGCAATCGCACTAAAATCATTTAGTAGAGCACGGTCATTATTTCTTTTTCCGTAATATATATTAATTAAGAAAAACGGAAACATCGCAAGACCGAAAAATATAAGCTCTGGAACAAGAAAAACAGGTACAACTAATCCAAATAAAGCTATAATGGAATATCTTATTACCCATTTCAAATGAAGTTCTTTTTGTTTATTTTTAAATACCATTATAAGGGGATAAGTTGCTAAATATAACATCAGCCAGGCAATAAATAATGGAATATGAAGCCAGCTAGGAGCACCTATAGCCATACCTAATATAAACGGCAAAATAAGCATGGCCCATGCTCCATGTTGTTTTGGTAATAACAATTTCACCTTCATCACCTCATATTATAGAAGAAGCCGACAGAATTCATCTGCCGGCTATTCTGTTATTGTTGTTCTTGCTTCTTTCTTAATGCTTTCGGAATATAGACGCAGAATGGTTCACTTTCTAAATAATCACCTGTCATCGCATATGCTCGTGATCTTGAACCACCACATACAAATCGAAATTCACAAACACCGCATTTCCCTTTATACATGTCTGGATTTCGTAATGATTTAAAAACTGGTGATTCACGATAAATTTCGGCTAAAGGTGTCTCTCTAACATTTCCAGCCTTTATTGGTAACAACCCGCTTGGATACACGTCTCCTATATGAGAAATAAACACGAAGCCATTTCCATCGTTAACACCCTTTGGAGCTCGGCCTAAACCGTCAATCGTTCCTGTCGCCCCCTTCATTAGGGCATCTTCATAATTAATGCCATCACGATCTGTTAAATTTTCTCTCATTTTATTTTGAATCACTACACGACGGTAATGTTGTGCTGCCGTAGTTTTAATATCAAATTTCACGCGCTTGCTTAAGTTATACAGCCAAGTAAAGACTTGTTCATGCTGAACCGGTGAAATCATATCTGCTTGTTGCCCACGGCCTGTTGGTACTAGGAAAAACACACTCCATAACACACAATCAAGTTCTTCAACTAATTTAGCCATTTCATCTAATACATCAATATTATAACGAGAAATAACCGTATTAATCTGTATAGGAATTTCTAACTCATGTAAATATTTAATTGCCTTCATTGTTAAATCAAAAGAACCCGTTGTTCCTCGAAAATGATCATGAATTTCTGCAGTGGGCCCATCAAGACTGAAAGCCCATCGGGAAAGGCCAACAGCCTTTGCCTTTTCTATTGCTTCCTTCGTAACGTTTGGTGTTGCACTAGGTGTCATTGAAACTCGAACACCTTTTTTTATTGCGTAATCAGCGATGTCATATACATCATTACGCATCAATGGATCTCCACCTGTAAAAACAAGCATTGGACTATCCATTTCATATATATCATCTATTAATTTTTTTCCTTCTTCAAATGAAAGCTCTCGTGGATCTCTTGTAAGCTGTGCCTCTGCACGGCAATGCAAACAATGTAACTGACAAGCCCTTGTCAACTCCCAAATTACAATAAATGGGTCTTTATTATAATCGCGATTAAACACGTGAACCATTCCTCCTCCTGCAAAACTATGTTCTCATTTTACAGGTATTATCGATTCACTTATGTGACTTATATCACAAGTTTTCAATTGTTCACAAAGTTGTTGCACGAAAACACTATATTAATGGTATTTATCTGAATAAACCTTAAATTTTTTATATTTCAAATATTACATTATTTATTTTATAAAAAGTTTATATTTTTTTATTTTGTCGATATTTGCTAAACTTACTATATACAATATGTATGGAAGGTGAAACTGGATGGCAACCTTATCTATAAAACAACTGTTACATAGTGTACCTATATTTAAAGAATTAACAGACGAAGAGTTACAGCCTATTATAGATATTTCCCAGACTAGAGTATTTGACGCAAAATCACATGTATTTATGCAGGGAGATGTACTCGATCGTGTTTTTTTTATTTATAGTGGAAAAGTAAAGATATATAAAACAGATTTTAATGGAAGGGAACAAATTGTCTCAATTTTAACGGCTGGGGATATGTTCCCTCACGCAGGATTTTTTCGTAAAGGAGAATATCCAGCACATGCAGAAATTATTGAGCCTTCTACACTTGTTGTAATCTCGATCGCTAACTTTGAACAAATATTAATCAAATACCCTGATGTAAGTATGAAAGTATTTCGAGTGATGGGTGAAAAAATCATCGATTTACAAAACCGACTTGAGGAACAAATTTTATCTAATACTTATGAACAAATCATTAAGCTCTTATTAAGATTAGCTAAAAATCATGGAAAAATATACAAGGGGGACACCAATAAAATAGTAATTACAACCCAGTTTACAAATCGTGAACTTGCTAACATGATTGGGAGCTCCCGTGAAACAGTAAGCCGAACATTAAATCAACTCAAAAAACGGGGATTAATCGATACAAATTCTGAAGGGCTATATATTATTGAAACAGAAAAATTAGAGGATGAATTATATTAAGGAACAAAAGCTATAGTCGCCCTGATAAGCGACGCATAAACTAAGAGCGCATCGACTGAGATAAACAAAACACGTCGAGGGACGAGTCGATGTTGACCTATCGCAAAAGAGATGAGCGAAGTTTACTAGTCGCTGGGCGCTCGTGCTGGATTCCAAAGCGCAAAATTGTATATTTTCTTAATCTTTCAAAAAAAGACTTAGATGATAGAATCTAAGCTTTTTTTCTATATCCTAAACGCTTATAAAAATTATGATATCCGTGATTTGAATCACTATAATTGCGATTGAAAATGGTTATCATAAAATTATGAGCTAAAGGAGGTAACTCGTTTGAGTATGATGCCGACTCTCTCCAAAACAGAGACGAATATTAAATTGCCTTTTTCGTTTATTTTTTACAGCCTTGTTGCGTTTTCTATATCACAGGTGTTGTTAATATTTAGCGGTAGCTTTGTATCTAATGGTGTATTTCGAATACCCCACTTATGGATGATTGCGCACCTTCTATTGCTAGGATGGGCACTAATGGTAGCAATGGGGGCAATGTATCAGCTTGTTCCAGTAGTTTTTTTAACGCCAATTTGGAATGAAACATTTGGATTTATTCAATTTGTAATAACTGCAGTTGGTATAACAGCATTTGCTTTATCATTGGCATTTTCTCCGGCATTTATAATCGTATCCGGATCACTGACGTTTATCGGCATTTTGATGTTCTTTTTTCAAATGATTATGACCATTCGGAAACAATCAGAAAAGAATATTTTTACGCTTCTTGTTGGCAGTGGATTAGTTTGCTTATTACTAGCTATTTCTTTAGGGATTTTACTTTCTGCAAGTATCGGGGGAAATATCTCACTCGCAAACCATGTTGCAGTTTTAAAAAGTCATATCGTATTAGGTGTGGCAGGATGGTTTACGCTACTTATATTTGGGTTTTCTTATAAAATGGTGCCGATGTTTTCTTTATCACACGGCTTCTCTATGAAATTAAGCAAGCCTGTTTTAATAATCTATTTATTTGGTCTTTCTGTAACCATTGCCTCGTTCTGGCTTGAAAGTAATGGTTGGTTTCAACTAGGTTTGATATTGTTATTTATCGCTTTTTCGATATTTGTCTGGCATATTAAAGAAATTATCGATAAACGATTAAAGAAAAATTTAGACAAACCATTTATGTTTTCCCTACTTGCCATACTGATTGGATGGGGTATTCACCTTGCTTCTGTTATCCTAGCTTTTATATCAGTTTCACAAGTAACTTTTGGAATTATCTTATATTTATACACTTTTGGTTGGATCATATTTAGTATTCTAGGTTATTTATACAAAATTGTTCCTTTTTTATGGTGGACATATCGCTATAGCAAAGAAATGGGTAAACCTGGTGTTCCGACCTTAAAACAGCTTATGAATGAAAAACTAGGTTTGAATTTATTTATTATTTTTTTGGTTTGTTTAATTGGTTTAATAATTGCATTCACATTTCAATTACCGACTTTTTATACACTTGTACAATTTATCATTGCTACAGCATCCATAATCTTTTGCACTGCAATCATTAACGTTGTCAGAAAATAACTAAATACTTGACTATGTTAAACTTTGCTGTTGAATTTCGTTCTAGGGACTTCGCTTTCCGCGGGATCGCGCCATGCAACCTCGCTCACTTCGTTCGCTGTGGGGTCTTGGGCTGTCTCGCTGTCCCGCAGGAGTCTACGTGTCTGGTACGAATATGACCAAAATCAACATTGTGCTATAACACAGCCAAATAATTAATTATTAGGAGGAGAAAAGTATGAATTTAAAGGAAAAGGTCTTAGAGGAATTAAAAGCAGTTATCGATCCTGAGTTAGGAATTAATGTCGTTGATCTAGGATTAATTTACGAAATCAATATTGATGAACAAAATAATGTCGATATTACAATGACATTAACCACACCAGGCTGCCCATTACATGACAGTATTACAAGCGGTGTAAAAATTGCACTTGAAGCAATGGATGAATTGAATAATGTAAATGTAAATCTCGTTTGGGAGCCAGCCTGGTCTCCTGATAAGATGAGTCCGGATGCTAGAAAATTTCTAGGTGCTTAATACTATATAAAAATGGGGTGATATCATGACTAAGGAAGCTGGAAAAGTAATTGAATTAGATGTACGTGAAGATATTGCAGGGAAATTAGACCCGTTTCAAAAAATTATGAATGCAATTGGGCCGTTGGAATCAGGAGATATTTTAATTTTACATGCACCGTTTAAACCAACTCCTTTATTAGGAGTATTGGGATCAAAAGGCTTCTCAAGTGAGGCTGAAGAAATTGATGAAGAACATTGGAAAGTTACATTTGTAAAAAATTAATGAGGAGCTAAACTAAATGATGCTTGATAATCGAGGACTAGAACCACCACAACCAATGATGAGAACTTTAGCTGCCCTTGAAAACCTTGATGAAAATGAAGAATTAGTTATTATAAATGACCGCAGACCAATGTTTCTTTATGAGGAATTAGATGAAAAAGGCTACAGCCATAGCACGATTGAACTCGAGGATGGTAGCTTTCAAATAACAATTAAAAAACGTTAATAGGTTTTTCTAAAAAGTTAAAAGGTAGTTCTTGCAAAAATTTAAGCTAGAACTACCTTTTCAATTTTTCCTTCTTTTATAAAAAAAATTCGATCTCCCAATTTTTTTGCCTCATCAAGGTCATGGGTGACCATCAATACCGGAATATTCCACAAATCGTGGAGACGGATAAGTTCATCCTGACACTGTTGTCTTGTTTCTTGGTCTAAGGCTGAAAACGGCTCATCGAGTAGTAGTATAGAGGGTTCAGTAGCTAACGCTCTTGTCAGGGCAACTCTTTGCTTTTCTCCACCTGAAATTTCTAGGGGATATTTATTTAATAAATGCTTTATCCCTAAAACTTCTATAATTTGCTCCGTTAACTCGTAATTTTTCATTCCATAATAAATATTTTTCTTAACTGTCATATGAGGAAACAAGGCGTAATCCTGAAAAAGATAACCGATCTTCCTTTTTTGAACAGCAAGAGGCTTCTGTTCATGACTAAAATATACGTCGCCATTATTTGCAATAGCGCCTTGGTCCGGGTTAGTTAAACCAGCAAGACAGTTTAAAATTGTTGTTTTACCGGAACCAGACGGTCCAAATAAAATTGCAATTTCATCGTTAATTTCCATATCAACTTCTACTTTGAAATGAGGCAATTTTTTTTCAATTTGAATTGATAACATATATAAATCATCTCCAATATGTACTTCTGTAGAATACTTGTGAAGTACGAGCGTAAGTTGCTGGAAAATTATTATAGGTGAAGCACCATAAATGTTCGTTTATTTTTTTGTTACATATTTCATCATATTGCGTTTACTCCACCAATTTAACCACATAATTGTACTAAACCCTAAAGCAACAATAATGATAACCCAAAATTTCGCAACATCTGTTTGTCCTGTTTCAACTGCAAAGTAAATTGCCATTGGGATCGTATCCGTTTTATTTGGAATATAGCCAGCAATCATTAAAGTGGCACCAAACTCTCCTAACCCTCTTGCAAATGATAATACAAGTCCTGCAAGAAGACCCGGCCACGCTAGCGGGAAAGAAATCGTCCAAAATACTCGCCATTTAGAAGCTCCCATAGTGAGAGCTGCATTTTCTAAGTTATGATCATACTTTTGGAAAGCTGCCGATGCACTTTGATACATAAGTGGAAAGGAAACCACAATTGCAGCGATAACCGCTCCAAGCCATGTAAATACAATTTGGATATCAAATAAGTTAAGTAACAAACTTCCTATTGGTCCATTCTTTCCAAATAACATTAATAATCCGAACCCAACAACTGTTGGCGGAAGAACTAAAGGTAAAAGTATAATCGATTCAATAATCGTCTTTCCGAAGAAATCCCGCCTTGCCAACCATCGTGAGATAAGTAATCCAACAATAAAGACAATAACGGTGGAAATACTTGCTATCTTTAATGAAAGAATTAACGGAGAATAGTTCATATATATTAACACCTACAAGTAAAATGTTATTTTACAAATCCATACTTTTCGAGGATCGCTTGACCTTGTTCACCTTGTAAAAAATTAATAAATTTCTTTGCTTCTTGCTTATTTTTGCTTTCAGCTGTAACGGCAGCTGGATAAATGATAGCTGAGTGCCATTGTGGTTGTGCTTCCGCCTTTATTGTAACTTTATCAGATGTTACAGCATCACTTAAATAAACAATCCCCATATCAGCATTACCTGATTCCACATAAGTTAATACTTGACGAACATCTTGCCCAAATACTAATTTGGATTGAACTCTTTCCCATTTACCAATTGCAATTAACGCTTCTTTTGTATACCTTCCAGCTGGAACACTTGTTGGTTCTCCGACAGCAATGTGCGTTAAGGTAGAACTATCAATATCTTTAAAGGAATTTAAGCCTAATTCATTGTCTTTATTCGTAATAAGAACAATCTTGTTGCCAGTAAAATCGACCCTTGTATTCGTAACAACTAACGATTTGCTTTCTAATTCATCCATCCACTTCGTATCTGCCGATAAAAATATATCAACTGGGGCACCCTGTTCAATTTGTTGCGCTAACTTCCCTGAACCACCAAGATTAAAGGTTAAGGTTACCTCTTTATGTTCTTTTTCATATACATCTTTCATTTCGTTAAGAGCGTCTGTCAAACTAATCGCTGCTGAAATTGTTAACTCTATCTGCTTCACATCGGATTGAACTTCATGCTGTGCTTGTTCAATACCTACGTTTGTATGTTCCTCTACCGCCTTATTTTGACTACATCCAATTACAGCTACAAATAGTAATAGAGCTATTAAACCGACGTGAATTTTTTGAATCATTTTAGCACCTCCGATACTATAATTAGTTATATTTAATTATAAATAGTTATATCTAATATATTTTTAATTATAGTTAGTTATATTTAGGGTGTAAATGTTAGAATATGAACAGACAATGAACTTTATATCCTTGAAATAGGAGAGGATCAAATTGAGAAATGAATCCTTTACAACTGAAGAAATTGCCCGAATTTTGAAAGTGTCAAAGTTGACTGTATATGATCTAATTAAAAAAGGAGAATTACGCTCTTATCGTGTTGGGAGACAAATGAGAGTCGATGCAACAGATCTTGAAAATTATAAAAGAAAAGCTAAAGGTCTCACGTTTATTGAAGAACAAAGAGTAACAGACGTTACAGTGAACTCTCTTCATTCAATACAAACTCCAGCTTCAAATCGGTCGATCATCATTAGTGGACAGGACATGAGTCTTGATATTTTATGCAAGTATATTGAAAAACAGACAAAGCTATACAGACCTCTTCGCTCCTACGTGGGTAGTCTCGAAAGTTTATATTCAATGTATAAAGGCGAAGCGGACATAGTAAGTACACATTTAATTGATGGAGATACGTTCGAATACAATATTCCTTATATTCGTAAGCTTTTCGTTAGCGAACATTTTATTGTTATCAATCTTATTTCACGTTGGGCTGGCTTTTATGTAAAAAGCGGTAATCCATTACACATTCAAACATGGAGAGATCTCGTTAAAAAAGACGTTACATTTGTTAATCGTGAAAAAGGCTCTGGGGCCCGAACCTTCGTGGATGAAATGTTGAGAATTCATAATATTATAGATTCCGAAATTAACGGATATGAAGACGAAGAAACAAGTCACCTTACTGTTGCAGGAAGAATTGCGAAAGGTCTAGCTGACGTGGGAGTAGGAATTGAGAAAGCCGCCCGTATGGTAGAAGTAGATTTCATTCCGTTGACAAAAGAAAGATATGATCTTGTTATTTTGAAAACAGAGGAGAATAAGGAACTAATAAAATTGTTATCAAACATTCTTCAATCAGATGAATTTAAGAAAGAACTCTCATCAATTGGATATGATATCTCGCAAACAGGTATCGTTATTTTTGAACAGTAAAGGATGGATGAAAAATTGAAAAGCCTCAAAATTGACATTGATCCAAACGAATGTTATTCTATATAAGACCGTTTCCTTCATATATAAGTTTGAATCGTAATGAACTATCGTTGGTACACTAGAGTTGTGTTCTGTCTCCGATGATACATACGTTATATTAAATTTATGTAAGTAGTTAATGGTTTAAGATAATAAGCACGAATGAAAGTGCAAGGAATTTAGGAGGCAAGCACATGCAAAATGGTAAAGTAAAATGGTTTAACGCAGAAAAAGGTTTCGGTTTTATCGAAGTTGATGGTGGAGATGATGTATTCGTACACTTCTCAGCAATCCAAGGTGATGGATTCAAAACACTTGAAGAAGGACAAAGCGTAGAATTTGAAATCGTTGAAGGTAACCGTGGACCTCAAGCTGCTAACGTTGTAAAAAGATAATAAGGCAGTTTATTAGAAAAATACGTAATTTGCTCACAACAGCAAATTACGATGTCTTTTCTTATGCTTTAATCTTTAAACAAGGTTAAACTTTCGTAAAGTATAATAAAGGATGTTCCAACTATTTTGGAACATCCTTTTTATATTAATTACATTTTGTATGACAAGAATTTTTCGCAGAACAAGCAGCACATTTACCCTGTTTACTTCTTTTAATATGGCGAAATAGCGCCCAACCTGCATACCCAAAGATTGCCGTTCCAATGGCAATATTGATCAACATGTGTAACCCTTCCTTCTAAAAGAGTTTTTTACGCAAAACCAAGTATCCGGCCGAATTGATAAATGATTAAACATAATATATATGCTAGAGCCAATGCATATCCCATTGAAAATGCCGTCCACTTTGCAGAACGTGTTTCCTTTTGTATCGTTGCAACCGTTGCTAAGCATGGGATATATAACAATACAAATACCATAAATGTAAAAGCAGATAGTGGTGTGTATGCAGATGCCATTAACCCTTGCAAAGATTCCACATCCGGCACATGATAAATGATATTCATTGAGGAAACCACTACTTCCTTAGCCAAAAAGCCTGTTAGAAGTGATGCACCAGCCTGCCATGTACCAAATCCAAGCGGTGCCAACAAAGGAGCCACTATTCCACCTATTAGTGCCAAATAACTTTCATCCATATTTACTGCTATCCCTGTTGGACCAACATATGTTAACAACCATATAATTACTGATCCTGCAAAAATAAATGTACCTGCTTTTCGTACAAAACCTTTTCCTTTTTCCCAAGTGCTTCTTGCTAGTGTTGCAAATTGAGGCACCCGATAAGGGGGTAACTCAATTACAAATACGGATTGCTCACTTTTTAAAATTGTTGCAGAAAATACTTTAGCTAAAACAAATGCCATAACAATTCCCAATACATATAGAGCTAGTACAACAAAGGCTTGATGTGCAGCAAAGAAAGCACCAACAAATAACGCATAAACAGGGAGTCTCGCCGAACAAGACATTAGCGGAGTTAATAATGTTGTAAGGAGACGTTCCTTTGGCTGCTCAATAGTTCTTGCAGCCATAACGCCCGGTACATTACACCCAAAGCCGATTATCATAGGAATAAATGCCTTTCCATTAAGACCTATAGCTTCCATAATTCGATCCATAACGAGCGCTACCCGAGCCATGTATCCTGAATCCTCTAAAAAAGAAATAAAGAAAAACAGAATGAAAATTTGCGGTACAAATACTAGTACCCCACCAACACCAGAGATAATACCATCTAGTATTAGTGACTGGATAAAGTCAGAAGCACCAATACTAACTAGTCCAATAGATATCCATTCTGTAAGAGGTCCTGAGAAAAACGCATCCAGCGCATCTGATAACGGTGAACCCAACCAATCAAAAGTTAACATGAACATAAAAAACATAAACAATAAGAAAATCGGAATACCAAAATATTTATTTGTAACAATAACATCGATCTTTTCAGTTAAAGTCTTTTTGTTAACACTTTTTCGCTCGGCTGCTCCATCCAGTACTTGGTCAATATATTGACGTCTTACTTGATAAATAATTTGGTGAAGGGATTTTTCATTACCTTCTTCAATTAATTTTTCTTCAGCCTTTTTCGCTATATCAGATAATGCTCCGCTATCAACAAAATTCTCTAAATATCGTTGAACCGCTTCATTTCCTTCCAGAAATTGAATTGCCGTCCATCGCAAAGGTGGCAACTCCATAGTAAGTTTTGTTTTGGAGTTAACAATTAGCAGGCTAATTTGATCAATCGCTTTTTCAATAATAGAACCATAAAAAAGTTGAAGCGGTGTCCTCTTTTGGTCTGAAATTGTAACGAGACGATTACTTAACTCCTTACAGCCTTTACCTGTACGTGCGACAATGGGTACAATAGGAACACCAAGCTGTTCAGCTAATAAGTTTTCATCAATCCGAATACCGCGATTATTCGCAACATCAATCATATTTAAGCCGATAATTAAAGGCTTCCCATATTCTAATAGTTGAACCGTTAACTGTAAATTTCGTTCTAGCTGAGAGGCATCCACAATATTTAATACTTCAGAAAAAGATTCATGAAGCAAAAAATTTGTGACAACAGACTCATCTCTTGATAGCGGGTTTAATGAATAAATTCCAGGTAGGTCAATGATGTGTCCTTGTTTATTTCGGAGTAAGCCAATTTTCTTTTCAACTGTAACCCCACTCCAGTTCCCAACATATTCATAAGAACCTGTTAAGGCATTAAAGAGCGAGGTTTTACCTGTATTCGGATTACCAAATAACGCTATTTCAATCATCGCTTCTCCACTCTAATAGTTGCGGCTTCATTTCGACGTAAACCGACACATTGACCTAACGTTTCAATCATACATGGACCACCAAAAGGCATATTACATTTAAGACATATTTCAGAGCCTTCACTTATACCCATATCTATTAATCTACGTTTTACTAACGTACTTACAGTAGAAAAATCTTTAATTTTTGCTTTTTCTCCTTGCTTCAAATCGGATAGTAACAAGGTCATTCCCTCCACATCTGTAAAATGAGTATCATCTATAATATTCTGTTATGTGGCATTTTAAACAATCTTCTATTGATAACTATTATCATTATTAATTATAAATAAAATATCACACTTTTTCCACTGAAAGTGTGACAAATTTCAAAATAATTGATAACATTTATCATCTACAAATCTATTTTACGACGCACTTTATGATAACGCCATGATATTTATCACATTTTTCCGAGCCGTATAATCGAACTTCATAAGGACAAAAAAGACATGAATTTCTCATGTCTTGTCTTTGTATATTCTTACTTTATAATTTCTGTTTCTCATCCACCACTTACTGGGGGAATTAAGGCTACTGTATCGCCTGCCTTCAATTCCATTTCATCCTCTGCATATTCTTCATTAACAGCAACCATAACAGCTTGAAAAGATACGTTATACTTCCCAGAAAGCTTTTGTTTTAGCTCACCAACAGTAATTGGTAGCTCCGACCAATTTATTTTAGAGTCACCGATCGCCTCTTGAAGGTGGGCAAATAATAGGATATCTATCATTTTTCTAGCTCCTCCTTTATCTCATCTAAAAGTTCAGGCTTTCCAGAAGGATAGGCTGTTTTTTCAAGCTGATCACCAATCCACTTTTCTCCATCCTCCCAAAACTCTTTTTTCCATATCGGTACAATTTCCTTAATTCGTTCGATTGCGTAGCGACTGGCTTCAAAAGAGTGAGCCCGATGTGGAGTTGAGACAGCAATAACAACTGCAATATCAGAAATATCAAGATGGCCGATTCGATGAGTAATGGCCACTATAGCTTCAGGCCATTTTTCCTGAATTTCCGTTCCAATTTGCGCCAATTTCTTCTCAGCCATTGGAACATATGCATCATATTCTAGGTGTAGTGTCTTTTTCCCACGTGTTAGTTCACGAACCGTACCAATAAATGTATTAATTGCCCCCGCTTCACGGCGGACAACCTTTTTTGTTACCTCTTCCATTGATATTGGGTCTTTCGTTATTAAAAACATCTGTTCACTCAATTAAATCTTCCTTTCAAATAAGATCCAATCCAAGTTAAGTATTGCTCATCATCATTTATGAAAAAAGTTGGTACTTTATGCAATAAAGTATCAGGCTTATACCAACAAATTGCCAGTACAATATGATCCAATTGACTCAAAAGCTGTTCATCTTCCCTTGACCTTAAAAGAACAATTTTTGGAAATTCAGCTTTTTTAAACCCCTCTACGATAGCTAAATCAATTGGAAGTCTTTCATATAAGGATAGCATATTGTGTAACGTCCATCCTGACGAATTCATTGCAAATAATTGCAATACACCTTCACCTTCTACACCAGTAACAATGGCTCCAGCGTCGCGATGCTTCGCACTATCTTTTCCCTCATCAGAATTTTTTGGGACACCGCCATGACCATGATGCTTAAGAGTTGCTACTTTTATTCCACTTTGACTCAGGCGTTTTACAATTTTTGTCACAAGCGTTGTCTTCCCACTATTTTGATAGCCAACAATTTGTAAAACAGGAATGCTTACGCCCATGGCCACTCGCTGCCTTTTAAGTCCTCCATCAACAATACTTCTACTTCATCGCCTTTTTCAAATCCCCTTGTTCCACCTGGTAAAATCATAAGCGAATCTGCATCAACTAAAGATGTTACAACATTTGATTTATCAAGACCCGATGGCTCTACATATAATTTTCCAGCACGATATACTAATTTACTTCGGACAAATCGAGTAAAAGGATTAGCTTTTGGAAAATCCGCATCTAAAGTAGCAGTTACTTTCTGTAAGTGTGGTGTGCTAGACATATACCAGCTCCGAATAATAGGTCTTGCATATAACTCAAATCCAACAAAACAGGCTGAAGGATTCCCTGATAGTCCAAATAACAGTTTTCCGTTATATTGGGCAACAGTCGTTACACTACCCGGGCGCATCGTAATCTTATTAAACAAAATCTCCGCACCCAATTTCTTATAAATCTCAGGCATATAATCATAATCACCTACCGATACACCACCAGTGGTAATTAACATATCAACTTCATCCAATGCACTTTTTACAGCATTATAGCATGTATCAAAATCATCCTTTAGCTTACCATAATATTTAGCATTTGCACCAACGCGTTTAATTTGCGCTGCAATCATATAAGAATTACTATTACGGATTTTCCCGGGTTCCATTTGTTCATCTACATCTAGTAGCTCTGTCCCCGTAGCATATAATCCAACGATTGGCTTTTTAACAACAGGAACTTTTGCATAACCAAAAGTGGCTAACAGTGCTTTAATTCCAGGGTTTATGACACGACCCTGTTCAACAAGAATCTCTCCTTCCTTTGTTTCAGACCCTTGATAAGACACATTCTCCCCTGGTTTATGTCGTCGCTTTAGCACCATATAAGGCTTTCCATCTTTTTCTATATCTTTTGCAAGCTCTAGCATAACAACAGCATTACATGACTTTGGCATCAATGCTCCAGTCATTATGCGAATTGCTTGAAATGGACCTACTTCTTTTTTCGAAATATGACCTGCACCAATTTCCTCAATAACTTCAAATTCAATTGGATTCTTTTGTGATGCATTTGCTGAATCTTCTGCTCGAATCGCATAGCCATCATACGGCGCACGATCAAACGGAGGTACATCATGACTAGCCTTTACTGGTTCACCTAAATATCTTTGATCACAGTCATTTATAGAAACATATTCTATCGAACCTTGTTTGGCATATTTCATAACACGTTTTACTGCTTCAGATACTGCAATCGGATCTCTTCTATCAAGCACTAATTGTTGCCTCCTTCACTACGGAACAAATTATGATTATTTTTATTGTTTTCATGGTAATAATATACTCATTGTAATTATACACATAATCATTGACTGTGATTAAATTCACATACACCATATTTTGTTTATATGAGAAAACTCCATTTTATGCCCTTATAATCTGATTTGTGGCTTTAAATGGAGTTGTTACAAATTTATGATATTGTTAATACTTCATATTGACGGGTTAATTCATTAAACTTATCCTTATTCCCAATAATTAATCCGGAATTCCTAATGCAATTTTTGCATATCGTGACATTTTATCCTTTGACCAAGGTGGATTCCAGACAATCTCAACTTTTGTTTCTTTTATTTCCGGTAAATCAGATAATACTCTTTTAATACTACCTTCAATTTGTCCAGCTAGAGGACATCCCATGGAGGTTAGCGTCATCGTAACTGTTAAAACGCCATCTTCATTTAGATCAAGTCCATAAACTAGTCCTAAATTAACAATATCCACACCAAGTTCAGGGTCTAATACATCCTCCAAAGCGCCCATAATATTTTCTTCTAAAGCTTTGTCCATTTATATAATCTCCCTTCATTATCGTGGTCTCTTTATCATTATATCGGAAAACTATTACTAGTGTTATTAATATGCAAGAATGTCTACAAATAAGTTTTAACCATTCATGTAATTCTAATGCACAAAATTAATAACATTTGCTAACAAATGGATTAATTTCCCATTAGGGTTTTTTATACTCTTGCATAATCCATCTTCCCCTTTATCACCACTATTAATCCATATCAATCTTCCATTCTCGTATTCTTTTAATGCGAAAAGTGGTATCTCCTCTGTCATCCCATTGTATTTAATCTCGGATACTAATAATTTATGAACTGCTTCATCCCATTCTCCCCAACATACTTCTTGATCTTCCAACAAAAATTTATCAGGTAAGCCTTCAAGAATAGGATGATCCTTATACGTTTCATTTACTTTATAAATAATCGGTTCATCAACAGGTTGGAATTTAGTAATTTTGCAGCCGAAGGCAACTTGAAATTTCTCGTTTTTTGTTCTTCGATATAAAATATCGTGGGTGCCGACAAAGGTTCCACCTTTAGCTACATATGAAAGGATCTTTATTTGGATTTTTTCTCTAATTTTATTGTTACTTGAAAGCTTTGTTACGTCAGATACGAAAAAGTTCACTAAATGTACGTGTTTCGTAAGCAATGGATAGAATAGAATTTCTTCCGGTGCATTCAATGCAATATAATGAAAATTATTATTCCTACTTTTTAATGACGCTATTATATTGTCTGAATAATATTTTTCATCATCATTCCAAATAAAAATTACTTTCTTACTAATAAATTTAAATTTTATGTAATGAATAAATACTAATACATATATTCTAAATTTTGAGCTTAATGCATATATGAATACAATCGCTGATACAATAAAATTTGATATAATGTTAGTTAATATTGTTTCAAACACTTGCTTTCACCACACTCAATTTAAATATAAAGGATTAAATCCTTCAAAAACGACATTTTGACAAACCTTTAATGCTTGTTTATATTTTTCTTCCGATTTAGCCGTCCAACCTAAAATCGGTATTTCTCTTTGGTTTTTATACCTCATTGGTAATTTGTGGAGATAATCTATTTCATAGTTAATAAAATGAGGCTGGCTCACATTGTTTAGTAATAAATTGCTTAATATAATTTTTTTATAAAAGCTTAATCGTTCACCATTAAAACTACCTGATAATTGGCCTCTAGGAATATGAGGAGCATTTTGAACAAACCATCCGACAGAATATGGATTGAACGATTGGATTACAAATTCTCCTTTGTAATGTTTTAATAACTCATACGTATACTTTTCGAAGTTACCTACTTTTCGTTTGTTTTTTAATTCAACCATTAATGGAACTTTTCCATTAACTAACTCCAAAATATCACTAAAAAGGGGAATCATTTCTTCGGTTTCTAATAATTTCAACGTGCTTATTTCACGATAGGTGCACTCTCTAATATTTTTATTTAAACCAGTCATTCGTTCTAAGTTTTCATCATGAAAGACAACTACTTTGTTATCTTTTGTAACCTGTAAGTCCAGTTCTATTGCAAAACCTTCTTTAATTGCACTCTCAAAGGACCCTACTGAATTTTCTGGTGATTCGCCATTATGGAAGCCGCGGTGGGCGATATACATATTTGTTAACCAACCAATTTTTTCGCTCAATATTAGTCAACCCCCTTCTGAAGTAAGATTCAATAATAAATTTATTCCATTTATCCACTATTTTTAAGCTAAAGATATTTTTGATTATAGCATGTTCATAGACAAATGAATAAACAATAATTACACTTGAATTATCTTACAATAAGTTAATTTACGGAAAGGATATTTATATGAAACCACATTTAATTGCTGTTGACCTTGATGGTACATTACTAAAAGATGATAAAACTATTTCTAAACGGACTTTAAATTCTATCAAAAAAGTCCGTGATCTTGGCCATCATGTCATGATTGCTACTGGTAGACCTTTTCGAGCTAGTAATATTTACTATAAGCAATTGGCTTTAGACACACCCATCGTAAATTATAATGGTGCTTATGTACACCATCCAATGGATAACAAATGGAAGATATTCCATTCAACTATTGACTTGCAGGTAGCCAAAAAAATAATTGATACTTGTAACAAACACAATATAAAAAATATAATGGCACAAGTTAAAGATAATGTATTTCTACAAAGCTACGACGAAACGATTATGGAATTTATATCATTTGGAAACCCAACTATTGAAACTGGACATATTAAAGAAAAGCTGAAGGACAAACCTACATCTATACTAATCCATACATCAGACGAAAATGTGGATCACATCCGTGAGCAGTTAACGATGGAGGTTGGAAACTATATAGATCATCGAAAATCTGGTGGGCCTTGGAATGTGATTGAAATTATAAAAACAGGAATTAATAAGGCCGTAGGATTGAAAAAGGTGGCTGACTATTACAATATTCCTACTGAACGTATTATTGCCTTTGGCGATGAAGACAATGATCTAGAAATGCTTCATTTCGCAAATTATGGAATAGCAATGGGAAACGCAATTGACAAAGTAAAATCAATCGCAAATGATGTAACAGAAACTAACGAAAAAGACGGCATAGCACATTACTTAGAACAGTTTTTTAAGTTATAACATTTTTTAAGTCGAGCTAAGAAAGCTAAATTAGTAAAGTATACTACTTAGTTTTCCAAATAGGCCTTTTTTGTAATGCAAACATTATTTGCCAATTGAACAAGTATTTGTTCTTATCCGTTTTACATATCTATAGTAAACCTGATTCACACTAAAACATAAGTCAGTCCATTTCTGACGTTTTGCATAAATCCAGAATTAGGGGGTATATTCGTGAGCAAAAAAAGTAAATCGAAACGCTTTTACCAACAAAGTGCTGATTCGATCCAACGCCATAGTGAGCGAATACCTTATTACACAACCTTAGCAGAAGCTGAGGAGCGACAACGTAAACACGATAGCCAAATTAACAATTCACTTGGGGGATTATAATAATGGGAAATAGACTTTTCCAATTAGCTAAATCTGCCGTTCATAATGTTGAAACTTCCGTTCAATCAGCTAGTTCCAATCCAAATCTTACCGAGGTACAAGCAAAAATTAAAGTTGCAAAAAATGAGCTTTCCTCAGCATTTGCAAATTCTAGCTTTGCTGAAAAACAGCAGCTACAAGAACTTCAGCAAAGACTTGATAAAGCCCAAGAATCATTAACAAATTTTGACAATACCGATTAATTTATTCTCCACTATTAGAAAGACACGGCTTTCTGCCCACAATGGCGGAAGCCGATGTCCTTTCTTATACTTTAATCCTTTAACAAAGTTAAACTTTCTTAAAGTATAAAAATAGGGATCAGACGAGCTGATCCCTTACATCTTTTAGTCGATTAATACCAGCTTCAAGTTTATTATCAACAATTTTAGCGTCGTCGATATGCTTTAATATTGCGGTATTAACTTCCATAAATATATCGTTTGTTAAACTAATTTCCGTTATAACATCTGCACTATATTCCTTTTGTTCCTCTATCGTTTCCATCACATCATTTACTTCTGACTGAACGATTTGAATCACCTTTAAAATATTATCAATTTTCTCAGTTGTCGTCGTACTAAGCTCAATCCCATCATTTACAAACTGAATATTTTTTTCATTCGCCCTTAAAGCTCCATCTATTTCTTGTTGTATTCTTTTCGTTAGTTCGCTTATATTTTTCGTACTATTGGCAGTGTTCTCGGCAAGCTTCCGTACTTCACTTGCAACAACAGCAAAGCCTTTACCATGCTCGCCAGCTCGGGCAGCCTCGATTGATGCGTTCAGTGCTAAAAGGTTTGTTTGTTCAGCAATATCAGTAATAACCTTTACTATATCCTCAATCTCTTTTGAACGTATACCTAATTTTGTCATACTTGAGGAGGTTTCTTTAGATTGTTCACCTAGATGTTTAATTAAAGACTCCACCTTACTTACTGAATCACGACCTTCTTCCGATTGGCAAACCATCTCTTTTGTTGATTTGATTAGTGCTTGTCCCTTTTCTGTCATTGTATAAGAGATTTCTTTTGATTGTTCACTAATTGTAGTAACCTTATCAAAGCGTTGCTTTATCTTCAGAACAAGTTCAGCCAAATCTCCATGCTGACCATTTACAACTTCATGCTGTTCGATTGTAGAAATTAAATCTTTATATAATCCATCCAAAAACATTTTAATATTTCCATCTGTATTTTGATTATTCTTTTTCGCATCTTTAAGTTGTTCTTGAAGATTCGCAATTTCGGCTTTTAATTGATTTATCTCATTTCTTCTTCCGAACATTCAAAACCCTACTTTCTAGTAAAATACATATAATAATACTATAACACGAACTAAAAAAATGTATATAAGAATACTGTTTAAACCATTAATAATTGAAAAAAGCCCTCGTGAATTCACAAGAGCTTATAATAATATTTTTACAAGTTTACTATTTTATGGCTGAAACTGATCAAGCTTTACGTTGTAATAATTTATCTCTGTATTATCTTTCGCACTATGCTCATATAATGTCAACGTTAGCGTGCCATTATTTGGTAGTTGATCTTCAGGAATTGTGATATTTAACTCAAATGGCTCCCATGTTGGGGCACCTTGGGCCACCTCTACTTTAGTTTCTTCAATTAAGTAATTATGACCTTCCTCCACTGCATAGAAAAAAACGCCCTCAAAAACACGTGCTTCTCCTTTTACGACATAGTTCCCTTTTTCCCCGGTTGCTTCAATATTACGGAAGGCATTGTTTTCATCATCGTCTTGATTATCATCCTTAATTTCTTCTTGTTGATTTTCATTATCTCTGTTTTCAACTTGTTCATTTTCAATCGTTTGACGATTTGTTGGATCAGTACTATTTTCGTTATTTTGCGTTGCTGTCCCACAAGCAGCTGTGAAAATTAAGGCAACTAAAACAATATACATATAAAATTTGTTGAGTTTCATCTTTAGGTCACTCCTATTTGAGTTCTTATTAATTAAGTCGTCAATTCCAGAAAAAAGTTTCACTACTATTAATCTTTGCGAAAGACACCTAAAATTCCTGCTGTTTGGACGATATTTGTAAAAGCTTGTGGATCAACTTGTTTAATAATACGCTCTAATTCAAATAACTCATATCTAGTTATAACGATTAACAGCAATTCTTTAGGTTGTTTCGTATATGAACCCGTTGCTTGAACAGTAGTAATTCCTCTCACTAATCGTTCATGAATAGCTTCTTGAAGCTCTTTACCTTTATTAGTAATGATCATTGCAGTTAACTTTTCATGTCGAGTATGGATCACATCGATAATACGTGTTGAAACATATAGCGTAACTAATGTATACAATGCTTTTTCCCATCCATAAAGAAGCCCAGCTGTAATAATAATAACAGAATTTATAATAAAAATATATTTGCCAATTGGCCTATCTTTTTGTCTTGATAATACCAAAGCAATAATATCAACACCGCCAGTTGATGCTCCCCATTTTAAAGTGAATCCCACACCGATAGAAGAAATCACTCCCCCAAACACAGCGTTTAATAAAATGTCATCTGACACTGGATTAATCGGTATTAATTCCAGAAAAAAAGTCGTAACTGCAACACTTATAAAACTATATATTGTAAACGCCTTTCCAACCTTAAGCCACCCTAATACAGCGACTGGAATGTTTAAAATAAATAATATGATCCCCGTTGAAATTGTAAATGTTGTATATTCTGAAAAAATACTCGAGAGCAATTGAGAAATTCCAGTAAAACCACTTGAATATACATTTGCAGGGATTAGAAATAAATTTAAACCAATAGCACTTAACAATGCACCTATAAATACGATTCCAAGTTTTTTTAATTGTAACAAAGCCAAGGGTGTTCCCTCCTTAGTAGCTTTTATAAACACATTATTTGCATTTTTTCATCACAATACTATTTTTACTGTGTTAATTGTCCGAGAACCTTACTACCTTTTAAAACTTAAATTTTTAACGATACATAAATTGAAATTTTTTGAATATAAACGTACAATGTGGGAAAGAAGGTAACATTTTCTTTACTCTTAAATTACGAAGGGGACGATTCGAATGCGTGTTAAAATTATCGCTGATAGTGCTTGTGATTTACCACAGGATATTATTGAATCCTTACATATAGACTTTCTTCCTCTTGTTGTGCAAATTGATGAACAACAATATTATGATGGGGAAACGATCCAACCGAAAGAGTTATATCAAATGATGAGAGAGGGAACAGTTGCAAAAACATCCCAAGTTCCACCCTCTCGTTTTGAGGAAACCTATATTAAATATGCTGAGAGTAAACAACCATGCATTTATATCGCTTTTTCCTCAGAGTTATCTGGTACTTATCAAACCTCAACACTAGTTAAAACTGATATTATTGAAAAATATCCTGATTTTGATCTTACAATTATTGATTCCAAATGTGCCTCTCTTGGTTATGGGCTTGTTGTTAAAAAAGCTGCGGAATTAGCTGAAATAGGGAAATCTAAAGAAGAAATAATAGAGATGGTTACTTTTTATTGCAAGCATATGGAGCACCTTTTTACAGTTGATTCTTTGGAATACCTATATCGCGGGGGCCGTGTTAGTAAAACTTCTGCATTTGTTGGCGGTTTATTAAATATTAAACCTATATTAAACGTTGAAGATGGTAAGCTCATACCTCTTGAAAAATTAAAAGGAAGAAAAAAGGTTTTAAAACGGATCGTCAAACTTTTAAAAGAACGCGGATATAAATTAGATAAGCAATGTATCGCGATTAGCCATGGTGATGACTTAGAAACAGCACAATACGTAAGAGATTTAATTAAAGAAGAAACCGGGTGTAACGACTTCCTTATACATACTATTGGCTGTTCAATTGGCGCACATACTGGTCCTGGAACGATTTCAATTTTCTTTCTGAATCAATTTCCGAGCGAATAAAAAGATTTATTCACTTCCAACTTGTGAAATCCGCAAGCATAATTTGTTATTGACCAACAAAAACTATTGTGGATGATGCAATTAGGAAGGAGCGTTCATATGCAACCGTGGAATTCGATTGATAAGGATAATGATAAAAAGCCAAATGATAACAATGCTAAACGTGCAAAGAAAAACGAAATGCGTGAGGCGAACCGCATAGCTGGTAAACGACAGTTTTCTAAAGAAACAGATCATTTATAAGCATAATAAAGAATCAGTGGAGAATATAAACCCCACTGATTTTTTTATTGTTTAGGAAATTAAAAAAATTTGATCCTGTGGATAAATACTATAGCACAGAGAGTAGTCGTCCAGCGACTAGTAAACATCGCTCATCTCTTTTGCGATAAGTCAACATCGACTCGTCCCTCGACGTGTTTTCTTTATCTCAGTCGATGCGCTCTTAGTTTATACGTCGCTAATCAGGGCGCCTATAGCTTTTGTTCCTTCATTCGCCTTTTTTGAAATATGTCCATCCTTTCTCTTGGTACACCTTTCCTTCTTTCATTAGGCGACCTAATGCCCGTTTAAAAGCCCCTTTGCTCATTCCGAAGCGAGCTTCAATATCGTCAGGATCACTTTTATCCCAATACGGCATCGCCCCATTGCGGGATTCCATATAATCAACAATCTTTTCAGCGTCATCCCCCATTGCTTCATGCTTTCGTGGTAATAATGACACGTTAACGGTACCGTCTTCCTTTACACCAATAATTCTTCCGGATACCTTCTCACCTATACGCGGCTCCTCTTTTCGCTCGCTTTCATGAATAAAACCTAAATATCCATCATCTGTAAATATGAACGAACCCACATATAATGTTCTATATATACGACCTGTCACGTTTTTATTCATTAGCGAATGATCAGCACTGTTTGCTATTTCAAGAAAATCAACTTCTTTTGCAAGTTTTACAAATAGCCGTCCATTATGGCCAATTTCTAGCGTACAATAAACTTCATCATCCACTTTCGGCCACACCGTTTCAAGTGGTGGCAAATCATCCTTTGACAGTAATATTGCTTTGTCAATGCCGATATCAACAAAAACACCAAAGTCAGACTTAACCTCAACGATTTTTGCCCATCCGAATGTATCAAGCGTAATGGTTGGTAGCGTCATCGTGGCAGCTAAACGCCCTTGTCTATCATGATATAAAAACACACTAATCTTCTTGCCCTCGATTACCTCTCCTTCTAATAACCCTTCCTTAATCTCATTATGATGAAGCAATACTTCAGTTTCGCCATCTGTAAGGAAATAACCAAACGGAGCTTCGTGCGAAACATGTAAAGATGTAATTGTTCCTGGTTTTATGTTCGTCATATTTATTCCTTCCCTCTAAGTTTTTAGTCGCGCCCGTCTTCCTAAACCCCTCATGACTAAAATCACGGGTGTGTTGGGCTAATTAAATAATGAAAGTAGCGAGTATTCTGAGACGCTTATTCATCAATTCATCAGTTTATTCTAGTTTTACCATATCTATTATGTTGCATTTTCGCAACAATTAATAGAAAATTAAAGCAAACCGACAAATTTTTGGAGGGATGGAATATGTCGAAGGAAAGTTCATTTGATATTGTTTCAAAAATAGATACACAAGAGGTATCAAATGCAGTCACAATGGCGCTTAAGGAAATTGGAACACGCTATGATTTTAAAGGAAGCAAAAGTGATATCACACTTGAAAAAGAAGAGATTGTACTCATTTCCGATGATGAATTCAAGCTTGAGCAACTCAAAGATGTCCTCGTTAGCAAATTAATAAAAAGAAACGTTCCTACAAAAAACTTGAATTATGGAAGGATTGAACCTGCATCAGGTGGAACTGTACGCCAACGTGCCAAACTTGTTCAAGGAATCGATAAGGATAACGCAAAGAGGATTAATAATATCATTAAAGATTTAAAGCTGAAGGTCAAATCACAAATTCAAGATGACCAAATCCGCGTCACAGGTAAAAGCCGTGATGACCTCCAACAGGTAATCTCAGCAATTAAAGGTGCAGATTTGCCGATTGATGTGCAGTTTATAAATTATCGATAAGTTATCACCCATATGCTTCTTTTTTCACCAAAAAACAACTCTAACCACGAGCTAGAGTTGTTTTTAGTTTTGTTTATGTAACAATTATTACTTTACATTTACATTGACTTGCACTTTATTGAGCTTTTTCTGAGGAACGAAAGAGATAATAAAAATCGCAAAAAATATCAAAGTCACTCCTAACCATGATTGCAACGTAAGTGTTTCGCCGACAATAAATGCGCCAAGCAAAGCGGCTGTAAGCGGCTCAAACAACGAAAGGGTTACTGCTGTAGAAGCTGGAATTTTAACTAAACCTTTTATGAACAATAAATACGCAATCGCAGTTGCAAATACACCAAGATATAAGCTTGTTGCAACCCCATTTAACTCGAGTAACCATGACAAATCAAAAATGAATAATAGCGGGCTTAACAAGCACGCACTAAGTGTAAAGACAACAGCTACAACCGCATCTGGTTCATGTGTCTTTAAAAGTTCTTTGCTTATTAAAGTATAGGATGCAAATGACAGCCCCGCACCTAAAGCCAATAGGATCCCAATTGGCTTAATCTGAACTGCGTTGTCATTTGTGAATAGCAAAAGACAACCTACAATTGCAACACCAGTTGCCAGCCACCATGACTTTTGGGGCATCCTTTTCGTAAATAACCATTCTAGCATTCCTGCTAAAATCGGTGAGCTTCCAATAGCCACGACCGTTCCAACAGCAACTCCTGTCATTTTGACTGCAGAAAAGAAAAATGGCTGATAACAAGCCATACATAAAGCAGCCATAAAAACTGTTTTGAAAGTCCACCCCTTTAAATTTAACTTTCTTCTAATTAGCAAAAACAATAGTAACGTCGTACCACCAAATGCCAACCTCATTGCTCCAAAAGAGATCGGATGAGTGTTTCCGGGGGCAAATGTTTGAGCAGTACCCGTTGTACCCCATAAAATAGCTGCAAATAAAACAAATAATAATGATATTTTATCCTTCATAACGACCCCTTTCCCACCCAAAATTACATGCATATCATAAATTATCTCATGAATGTGTACAATTTTTAAACAAAAAATTGCACCTTCCTTACATGAATATAATATATACGTAAATTATAAGGATAGTACATTTTTGAAGGGATGAAATCATGAGCAAAGATGTTAATGACATTTTACAAGAAGGAATATATGGAGTGAAAGAAATAAATCCGGCTGAAAGGAGAAAATTCTTAGGTACGTTAAGAGAACGGGTTTTAGCAGTTCTATCGACAACACAGGTCAAGGAATCAGGAACATACAAAGAGATTGAGGAATTAATGGCTGAACATCCCAAAGTAAAGCTAATACTGAATGGGGAACTAAGTTATCACCATCTAAGTGATTACATTAAGCTAGCCAACAAACATAACCTCTCCTTTACTATTTCTAGTAATTTAGAACACGAAACGGATATTGGACTTGTACTTGCATATGATTATGCAATTGACCAGGAAGATATTTATATCGATACACAACAAAATTCAAGTGGATGAGGACCATTTATCATTGCTTTCGACAAAATTTTTATATGCCATTTCATGGACAAAGTATATATATATGCACAATTGGAATTCCGATTAAGTTGTTCAAAAGTCAGAATTATTGACTTTTGGGCAGCTTGTTTTTTTGAGTCATTCAAACAGTCTATTTATATTCTGTGACAGATTTCACTGCAACCTTACTTTGGAAAAGGTAAAATTATCATTAATAATACATAGATAGGGGAAAATGTGATGACAGCTACCACAATAACCCAAAGAAAAGAATTGTTAAATACGCAAATTAAAGACATGAGAGCGCAGCTTATTAATGTCGGTCTTCAATATGGGTTTACAAATGCTGCAACAATTCAAATTAGCCAAAAATTAGACAAGCTTATTAATGAGTACCTTCGCTTAGATGCTACATTGACTCAACCCAAAAATCAGACTAATTATTACAACTAAAGTTAGTAGTATTGTAAGACCATTCCCTTTTAATAATTCCTGAGGCTGGCCGCTAAAAGAACGATCAATAGCATCTTTAGCGATACCTGTCGGAGTACTTTTTTGCTCTTCAGTAAGTAGTTTATCATCCCTTTTTTTTATCATGTTCATACCTCTTTCTAAGTTCCTTAAATGAACAACTTACCCCCATTATTATAACATTTTTACAATTTAGATGATTCATCTTGTCAAAGAACCTATATTATAGTAAATTAGGAGAAACTATAATACTACCATAAGTATTAATTCTTATCACGAGAGGTGGAGGGACTGGCCCTTTGAAACCTCAGCAACCAGCTTATATGTCAGGTGCTAATTCCAGGGAGATAAGAAGAAGAATTGTACGCTAAATGTCTTCTTCTATTTGAGGAAGACATTTTTTCTGTGAAAAATTTGCTGAATCCCTTGTGCAGTCAATATCACATTAGTAACGAAATAGTTTTTATCATTCCAGAAACTAGATTGGAACTATATATCCGCAATATTTCAAAGTCAAGTTGAAACTTTAAATAAAGTAGTAGGTGAAAATTATGACACTATTAAAAGCTTTACAAAGTCGAATATTAATAGGTGATGGTGCAATGGGTACCCTCCTTTATTCCTATGGGGTTGATTTTTGTTTTGAGGAACTAAATCTTTTGCAACCTGAACAAATTACCCAAATTCATAAAGCTTATATAAAAGCGGGTTCAGATGTTATTCAAACAAATACATATGGTGCAAATTTCCTAAAGCTTTCTCGATATGGGCTTGAGGATCAAGTTAACAACTTAAATACTGCTGCCGTCAAACTGGCAAGGACAGCAGCTAGTGATACTAAAACTTATGTTTTAGGCTCTTTAGGAGGAATTCGCGGAATAAAAAAGAGTGCCGCAACTATTGAGGACATAAAAAATTCATTTCATGAGCAGCTTGACAGCTTGTTAATAGCTGGTGTCGATGGACTACTTTTGGAGACCTTCTATGACTTAGAGGAAATCAAAACTGTACTTAGCATTGCACGGAAAGAAACTAATCTACCAATTATTGCACAGGTTGCCATTCATGAAGTAGCTGTTATACAGGACGGAACTCCGTTAGCTGATGCACTTTCTCAGCTTGAAGATCTCGGAGCGGATGCTGTTGGTTTGAATTGTCGACTTGGTCCACATCATATGATAAAAGCTCTTGAGGTTGTCCCTATTCCAAAAAAGGCCGTTCTTTCTGTTTATCCAAATGCCAGCTTACCAGATTATGTTGATGGAAGATTGATTTATGAATCAGATGCTGAATATTTTGGAGAATGCGCCCTTAGTCTTCGAAGTCAAGGAGTCCATCTTATAGGTGGCTGTTGTGGAACAACTCCAAAACATATTGCCGCAATTGCAAATAAATTAAAAGGATTAGATCCAATTAGCAAAAAAGAAGTTCAATCATCATCTCAGAATGAACTATTAGTAAAGGTACAACCTGAGCCAAACGAGCCGATTGAACCACATTTACATGAGATTGCAGCTACTAGGCGTTCAGTTATCGTCGAATTAGATACTCCGAAGACATTAGACACCACTAATTTTCTTACTGGTGCAAAAGCTCTCCACGAAGCTGGAATTGATGCCTTAACGATGGCTGATAATTCACTTGCCTCTCCGAGAATATCTAATGTTGCGATGGCTACCCTTGTCAAAAATAAGTTTGGAGTAAGACCACTCGTCCACATTACTTGCCGTGACCGTAATTTAATTGGATTGCAATCTCATTTAATGGGGTTAGACGCTTTAGGAATTAACCAAGTATTAGCTGTTACTGGAGATCCTACAAAAGTAGGAGACTTCCCAGGGGCAACCTCTGTCTATGATCTTTCTTCTTTTGAGTTAATTCAGCTTATTAAGCAGTTTAATACGGGCATTTCTTTTTCCGGAAAACCATTGAAAAAGAAAACCTCCTTCTCAGTGGCTGCAGCTTTTAATCCTAATGTTCGCCACTTAGATAAAGCAGTGAAAAGATTAGAGAAAAAAATTGAGTTCGGTGCTGATTATTTTATAAGCCAACCGATCTATAATGAGGACCAATTCATTAATGTTTATGAACAAACGAAACATCTAAATAAATCAATTTATATTGGGATTATGCCACTAACTAGTAGCCAAAATGCCGAGTTTATTCATAATGAAGTACCAGGTATTAAACTTACCGATGATATTCGATCTAAAATGGCACTTTGCGGAAATGACCGTGAAAAAGCTACTCGAGAAGGGATCGCTATTTCAAAAGCTCTTATAGATGTTGCGTTTGATTTATTTAATGGGATTTATTTAATTACCCCATTTATGCGCTATGATCTTACAATTGAACTTGTGCATTATATAAATAAAAAGGAACAGAAGCTAAAGGAAAAAAAGTTAAAAGTTTAATAACAAAAAAGCTAAATAATACTAACCCGACTAGGGAGGGAGATTAGATTGCCAGAAAATATTTTACAAGAACAAATGAAGAAAAAAATACTTATTATTGACGGTGCGATGGGAACTATGCTACAGCAAGCTAATCTCACAGCAGCTGACTTTGGTGGTGAACAATATGAAGGGTGTAACGAACATTTAAATTTAACTGCACCCCATATTATTGAATGGATTCATCGCTCATATTTTGAGGCAGGAGCAGATATTGTTGAAACAAATACATTCGGTGCGACTAAACTCGTGCTCGATGACTACGACCTTGGCACTAAAGCCTACGAGATTAATAAAATTGCTGCAGAGCTTGCCCGAAAAGTTGCGGTACAGTTTACAACTCGAAACTGGCCGAGATTTGTAGCCGGTTCGATGGGGCCAACAACAAAATCCCTTTCCGTAACGGGTGGAACAACTTTTAATGAGCTTATAGAAAATTTTGAAGAGCAAGCTCGTGGACTACTTGATGGGGGCGTTGATTTATTATTATTAGAAACGAGCCAGGATATGCGTAATGTGAAGGCAGCCTTTATTGGCATTGAAAAAGCCTTTAGTACAACTGGTAGGAAAGTACCCCTTATTATATCGGGAACCATTGAACCAATGGGAACAACCCTTGCTGGACAATCAATAGAATCCTTTTATATTTCCGTTGAGCATATGAAACCTTTAGCGGTTGGTATGAACTGTGCAACAGGACCAGAATTCATGCGTGATCATATCCGCTCACTATCAGATCTAGCAATAACAGCTGTTAGCTGTTATCCAAATGCGGGACTTCCTGATGAAGAAGGACATTATCATGAATCTCCACAGTCATTAGCAGCAAAATTAGCCGGTTTTGCAGAAAAAGGCTGGATTAATATTGCTGGGGGTTGCTGCGGTACGACACCAGAGCATATAAAGGCAATAGCTGATACATTAAAGAAGTACTCACCACGCGAAGTTCCTGAACATACACATGCTCATGTTGTTTCAGGAATTGATCCATTGATTTACGATGAATCTATGCGTCCACTATTTGTTGGAGAACGAACAAATGTAATTGGTTCAAGAAAATTTAAACGTTTGATTTCCGAAGGTCAGTTTGAAGAAGCTGCAGAAATAGCACGTTCGCAGGTTAAAAATGGCGCACATGTCATCGATGTTTGCCTAGCTGATCCAGATCGCGATGAATTAGTGGATATGGAGAACTTTTTATATGTATTAACTAAAAAAATTAAAGCACCGCTAGTGATCGATTCAACCGATGAAGCTGTCATTGAAAAGGCGCTATCCTATTCTCAAGGTAAAGCGATCATTAATTCTATTAATCTTGAAGATGGAGAAGAACGCTTTGAGAAAATTATTCCAATTATCCATCGTTACGGTGCAGCTATTGTTGTTGGAACGATTGACGAGATCGGTATGGCGGTAACGGCAGAGCGTAAATTGGAAATTGCGGAACGTGCATACAAACTATTAGTAAATAAATATGGTCTAAATCCCGAGGATATTATTTTTGATCCACTTGTTTTTCCAGTAGGGACTGGTGATGAACAATATATTGGCTCCGCCAATGAAACGGTTAAAGGAATCCAATTAATTAAAGAAAAGCTCCCTCGAGTCCTAACCATTTTAGGAATTAGTAATATTTCCTTTGGGTTGCCGCCTGTTGGCAGGGAAATATTAAATGCAGTGTTTTTATACCATTGTACCCAAGCAGGCCTAGATTACGCGATCGTCAACACGGAAAAGCTTGAACGGTTTGCACTTATACCAAAAGATGAGATTACACTTGCTGAACAGCTGTTATTTCATACTAGCGATGAAGTGCTTGCGAAGTTTACCGATTTTTATCGTGATAAGAAAAAAGATGAAACAATCACAACAACTGATATGAATTTGGCAGAACGTCTTGCTCATTATGTTGTTGAAGGCACAAAGGAAGGTTTAATTCCTGATCTTGAATTAGCATTGAGCGAATATTCCACTCCTCTTGACATTATAAACGGACCTTTAATGGATGGAATGGCTGAAGTAGGAAAACTTTTTAACGATAATCAACTTATTGTCGCTGAGGTTTTACAAAGTGCAGAAGTGATGAAAGCTGCCGTTACTTTCTTGGAGCCGTATATGGAAAAAAATGAAGGTGATAGCGGTAAAGGGAAGGTTCTTCTGGCAACCGTTAAAGGTGACGTTCATGATATCGGTAAAAACTTAGTTGATATAATTCTTAGTAATAACGGTTTTAAAGTGATTGACCTTGGCATAAAAGTGAACTCATCTGATTTAATTGATGCGATTCGTAAAGAACAGCCTGATATTGTTGGATTATCTGGCTTACTTGTTAAATCAGCGCAACAAATGATGGTAACCGCTCAGGATATGAATCAAGAAAATATAACTGTACCAATCCTAGTAGGTGGAGCTGCGTTGTCAAGAAAATTTACTGAAACGAAGATTGCGCCAGAATATGACGGACTAGTTTTGTATGCTAAAGACGCGATGAATGGATTGGAGCTTGCAAATCGCTTGCAGAATAAAGACGAGCGTGAAAAATTATTTGAATCCTCAAAAGGATTGCTTAGGATAACAAAACAGCCGGTACCATCGATGTTAAACGATATTGGTGACAATGTTCGAACTAAATCAATTGTTTCTACTAATGGCCCTGTTTATATCCCTAGAGACTTGCAACAACATGTGTTAAGAGATTACTCTCTTGATCATCTTGAGCCTTATATAAATATGCAAATGCTACTTGGCCATCACTTAGGGTTAAAGGGAAATGTTTCCCAACTACTTCAAGAAAAAGACGAAAAAGCTGTACTCCTAAAGGATAAAATTGATTCACTATTGGTTGAAGCTAAAGCAACTAACTTGATTCAACCGTCTGGTATATATCAATTTTTCCCTGTGCAGTCAGATGGGAACACAATTATTATATATCATCCAAATGACGCGACAAAAATTCTAGAAACATTTACGTTTCCACGTCAACAGAAGGAACCATATTTGTGCTTAGCGGATTTTGTGCGCCCTGTTGAAAGTGGTGTTATCGATTATGTTGGCTTTTTAGCTGTTACAGCTGGTAAAAATATTCGTAGTCTTGCTCAAAAGCTGAAAGATGATGGTGACTTCTTAAAAAACCATGCTTTACAGTCCCTTGCTTTAGAGACTGCTGAAGCCTTTGCCGAACGGATCCATCAACTTATGCGGGATCATTGGGGAATTGTCGATCCAACAGATCTTACTATTCAGGATTTATTTAAAGCGAAGTACCAAGGTCAACGTTTCTCGTTTGGCTATCCTGCTTGCCCCAATTTAGAGGATCAAGAAAAGCTTTTTAAGTTACTTAAACCGGAGCAAATTGGGATTGAACTGACAGAAGGCTTTATGATGAAGCCTGAAGCTTCAGTTACAGCAATTGTATTTTCTCATCCCGAAGCTAGATATTTTAATGTACTGTAATGTAAAAACTCCGCAATCCCTTGCGGAGTTTTTACCATCTTCTGGAGGGGTCAGGAACCTCTATGGACACCTCTGTGGACACCTCTGTGTCCCTCCATTTATTGTAAAATTGGTTTTAGTTTTTCAATGACTTCTTCTATTTTTCTTGCATTTTTTCCGTACATTTGTTTTGCTTGTTCATTTTCTGTAGCTAGTGCAAAAAGTTCTAGATCTGCTTGGCATTTTTTTATAGTTGAAAACAAAAGCGGTCGTTCAGTAGGGGCAGGTACTTGGATTTTATCATCAAATAAGTCAACGGTTAATTGTCCATAAGAATCAACTTGACCTAAATATACATTTTCAATCGCAACTCCTAATTTATCTAACTCACCCTTTAGCCAGCCCGGGCTTAGACCAAGAGTTGCTAACGGTTCATTTAATGGTTCACCATCCATTATGACTGTCTGCGGTTCTTTTTCATTTGGTGCTTTAATATTTAAGTCCTTCAGAGTGACAGGCTGACGGTCGTGTTTTAATAATACATTTAATTCTCCGGTAGGTTCTAATACAGCAAACTCAACATCAGCAACCTTAAACGCATTTTTCGATCGGAGCTGCTTTAAAAGCATATCTGTTGTAAACTGCTCTTTTTTTAAGTTATCCTCCATTATTTTTCCATCTTTTATTAATACAGTTCCTTTCCCATCAATGAAGTCTCGTAGAACCTTACTTTTAACCGCAATTAAATCCAATACATATGTAATTCCTACCCAAGTAAAAATAGCTAATATTCCATATAAGTAATTAACCCGCAAATCAATGGCACAGACTGCCCCTATTCCTCCAAGAGTAATCCTTGAGACATAATCAAAATAGGAAAGCTGTGCTACTTGCTTTTTTCCGGATATTTTTGCGGCGAAAAATAATAATACTAGCATACCGATGGTTCGTAAAATTATTTCAACCCAATTAACCATTATTACTTAACTCCTTTTTAAGCTAACTAAAATATAAGACTTAATACTCTACATATTCCATTCCATTAATTAAAAGCCCTTATATTGTGGTTCTTCAAATTCCAACTGACCTACCCGTATATTTAGATCTGTAATAACTTCACCTAAAATTGCTGCTGCTTCAATTAAAATTTTTTGCGCATCCTCCTCTTGTGTCCTCACTGAAAGATTTATTAAACCTTGCTCGGCACTTTTGAGACTATAGGAACATTGCTTTACTTGAGAACCAACCGTCACTGGTGAAACACTCCTTTACGAAATGATATTGGTGTTGATGAATCGGTATTTAAAAATTTGATAAAAATAAAAATCAAAGCTTAATGCTTACTATTAACCCTTCGGTTTAAATAAAATGGCACCAATAAATCCAAATACAATTGCTGCAGATATACCTGAGCTAGTTACCTCAAACATACCTGTCAAAACCCCAACTAGTCCATGCTTCTCAGCCTCGGCCATTGCACCATGAACCAAGGAGTTCCCAAAGCTTGTTATTGGCACTGTAGCACCAGCCCCGGCAAATTCGATTAATGGTTCATAAAGTCCAAAACCATCTAGTATTGCTCCAACTACGACAAGTGAGCTTAACGTATGAGCTGGAGTAAGTTTAAAAACATCAAACATAATTTGACCAATCACACAAATCAAACCGCCAACAACAAATGCCCAAAAGTAAATTATCATTTACAAGCCACCTCCAGTGCCAACTTCCGCTTCAATCGATACAGCATGAGCAATACATGGGATCGTTTCTTTTTGCTGATAAGTAAGAGGTGATAACAATGCACCTGTTGCAACAACCAAAATGCGTTTTAGTGTACCTTTTTTCATTTCGTTTAATAAATGGCCATACGTGACAACAGCTGAGCAACCTGCCCCACTTGCACCAGCTAGTACAGGTTGACCTTCTCTATATATCATTAAACCGCAGTCTTTAAACATTTTTTCAGTAATACCAATACCGTGCGTATTAAGCAAATCTAACGCAATCTCTCGACCGATATGAGCAAGATCACCAGTTACTATCAAATCATAATAGGAAGCCGGAACATTTCTTTCTCGTAAATGCGTTTGAATCGTATCTACTGCAGCAGGAGCCATCGCCCCTCCCATATTAAAGGGATCGGAAAGACCCATATCAATCACTTTACCGATAGTTGCAGATGTTACATATGGTCCTTCTCCCACATCAGTAATAATCGCTGTACCTGCTCCTGTTACGGTCCATTGCGCTGTTGGCGGTTTTTGCCCACCATATTCTGTTGGATAGCGAAATTGCTTTTCAGTCGCTGCATTATGACTGACAGCGCCAGTTAACACATATTTAGCACCCTTTGCATTTACAATAAAAGAGGATAATGCCAACCCTTCCATGGAAGTTGAGCATGCCCCAAATAGTCCGAAATATGGTGCTCCTAAAGTCCTTGCTGCAAAGCTAGTTGAAGTTATTTGGGCACTTAAATCTCCACAAAAAAAGAACTGAATATCCTCTTTTGTTAATCCAGCTTTTGAAATCACTGTCTGACATGATTCCTCCAACAGCACTTTCTCAGCTTTTTCAAAGGAATCTTGTTCAAGCCAAAGATCATCATGAACAATATCAAAATCGCCTGTCAAATTACCTTTCCCTTCAAATGGTCCAACAATGGTTGCGGTAGACATAATGACAGGTTTATTTTCAAAAATCCAGGTTCGGTGCCCCACTAACATCTACAAACCACCCCATTGAATTAAGATTGTTTTAATTAAGGCAACGAAAAATGCAGAAACCACACCAAACATAATGACAGAACCTGCCAGTTTAAACATATTACTGCCAGTACCAAGCACCAAGCCTTCTGTACGATGTTCAATTGCCGCAGATATTACAGCATTCCCAAACCCAGTAACAGGGACTGCTGTTCCGGCGCCAGCAAATTGGGCAATTCGATCGTATACACCAAACCCCGTTAGCAACATAGTAATGAAAATAAGCACTGCTACTGTAGGATTCCCAGCCGTTTGCTCTGTAAAATTAAAATACCTCATAAAAAAAGTTTGAATTACTTGTCCAATTAAACAAATAAATCCACCAACTAGAAATGCACGAATACAGTTTTTTACAACAGGTCGTTTCGTTTCCCTTTCTTTTTCAAATTGTTTGTACTGCTGCATGGTTGGTGTTAAATTTTTCATTTTTTTATTAGACATTCACAGCATCCCCTTAAATACGGATTACGGATTACGTTTGTTCCTTCATTAGCTTTTGTAATTTTTTCAACTTTTTTTCAAGTTCTTTATTTGATATTTCATTGTTTTCTATTTTTATTAGTAGTTTCTCTATTTCTAGATAAATTTTATGATCAGTTGTAGCCTCGACTTTTTTGGATGGAATTTCTTTCTCCAGCTTTTTTTTGAATTCCTTTGTTAGTTTCTTTGATTGGAACGTATTCCAATGATTTAATTCAATTGCTGCAATTAGAAGCTTCTTCCCTTCGACAATTCTTACTCTTTTCACTTCCTTTTGACTTAACAGCAAATTTTCTGCTTTCCTAACATTCTCTTGATTACTTCCTTTGTCTTTTTGTCCTGTTGCGTCTGTACTTTCTTCGATCACTTTAGTATTTTGTAAATCATAAGTTTGGTTCGTATTTGTCCGATAAAGATTTGTTTGGCCCTGATTTTGGTTACAGCCTATTAGAAGTATGAGCATAAGTATGAATATCGTTTTTTTCATATAATCATCCTTTAAACAGACATATGTATTGATTCAAGGACTCAAAAGGTTGGCTATAGTAACCAACCTTTTACAAAAAAATTAGCTTTTATATTGTGGTTCTTCGTTTTCAAGTTCTGTCATACGAGCATTTAAAGTGTCAACAATTTGCTGAGTTTGTTGGGTAGCATTTTGATATAACTGCTTTGCTGATTTGTTTTCAGTTTGTAGAGCAAACGTCTCAAAGCTTGCTTGGGCACTCTTTAACCCCGCTAATGTTTGTTTGACCTGTGTAGCTACAGTCATGTTTTTACCTCCTAAATAAAATCAATGTAAAAAATAAATTTACAATTGTAGTATCAGTAAAAACGTGAAGGATATTCATTATACGCATTAGGAATTCGTTACCAAAAAAGGCTATTGCTTGTATTTTTTTTCAAAATAGCGCCATGATAGAAATGAAATAAAATGGAAAAGTTAGGTTAATGAAACAAGTTACTGTTAAAGGGGTTTAACTATGAACATGAATTTTCAAAAACGACTTGAAATCATTCCTCTTCAAGAAAGAGCTTTTATTGAGGGTACAATCGAATACATTGGAAACGAATGGATATTTTTCGATGAAACAAATGAAGAAGCATTTGAACTTGAGGAATTAGGTGATGAAGTAGAAGTATACATAAATGATCAATGGAAAAAGGGAACACTAATTGATAATACAATTATATATATAAAAAATGACATACATTATTTACAAAACGGTGATCGCATTAGATATAATAAAAAGTTAACATATTCATTTAAAACATTAATCGAGGAACTTAATGATCAATCATACTTGAATTTTGTTAAAACTCTAAATGAACTATCATATTCACTTTTTGATTGCATTTATTGTCACAACTATCTTGTCTTTTTACAAAAAAGAGACAAAAAGGAAGGTATGAATGTGATGATTTTTGACAACGAGGAGCAAATATGTGTTGTTCAGCATTACTTCTTTAGAAAAGGCCATGAATTAACTGACCGATTTGAATTTTCGAAGAGTGATGGAAAAAGATTGATCTGTTCATTTTTACAAAGCAACAGTGACGGAAATACTAATGAATGTTAACAAGGCTGCACTCGCAGCCTTGTTAAATAACAACCCATCCCCAAATCATTGCTAGTAAAAGCGATATGACAAATTGAGCCCAAAATATGCCCGTTGGTTTTCCTTTCGCAAGCCTGTCTAAAACAAATTCCATTGCGAAAATAACCCATAAACCAAAAATAGCTTTAATCAAAACATGGGATGTTATGATATTAGCTCCAAGCCTTGTAGCCCACACCCCAAATAAATGGGCACCTGTTGCCAAAATTAGTATGTAGAAAAGACGTAAAATCATCTTCATAATTTTTGCAGGTCGCTCTTTCCCGCTTTTTTGCATCGAATAGCTAACAAAAAATAAGATTACTGCAATAAACCAAGTTGTAACATGAGCATGTGTCAAACTATTCCCTCCTATAATAGTATTAATAATAAACAAGGTTGCAACTATCATTATACACATTAAGGGGATAAACTCAAAAAATAACTACTTTCTATATGAAAATGTTAAAATAAATAAGGAAGAAATTACATAAATAGAACGGAGGGAGAGTTTTGAAAACGACAGAAATCATTAAGTTAACCGAAAAGTTTGGTGCAACTAATTATAATCCACTCCAAATCGTAGTTTCACGGGCAGAAGGCATTTGGGTTGAAGATCCAGAAGGAAGAAAATATATGGATATGCTTAGCGCCTATTCTGCTGTCAACCAAGGACATAGGCACCCAAAAATCATACAAGCTTTAAAAGCTCAAGCCGATCGTGTGACTTTAACTTCTCGTGCTTTTCATAATGACCAGCTTGGTCCTTGGTACGAAAAAGTTGCGACATTAACTACAAAAGAAATGGTTTTACCAATGAATACAGGTGCTGAGGCAGTTGAAACTGCTGTCAAGGCTGCTAGACGGTGGGCATATGATATAAAACGTGTACCAGAAAATCAAGCAGAAATTATTGCCTGCTCAAATAATTTCCATGGCAGAACAATGACCGCCGTTTCATTATCCTCAAATCCAGAATACAAACGAGGATTCGAACCGATGCTTCCCGGAATCAAAATTATTCCCTACGGTGACATTGATGCTTTAAAGTCTTCCATAACAAAAAACACAGCAGCGTTTCTAATTGAACCAATTCAAGGTGAAGCAGGGATCATTATTCCACCTGAAGGCTTCCTAAAAGAAGCTTACATGGTTTGCAAAGAACATAACGTTCTTTTCATGGCGGATGAAATTCAGGCAGGACTCGGTCGCTCAGGAAAGATTTTTGCATGTGATTGGGAGAATGTAACACCTGATGTTTATATTTTAGGTAAAGCACTTGGCGGTGGAGTAATGCCAATCTCCTGTGTAGCAGCAAATAAAGATATACTTGGCGTATTTGAACCTGGTTCTCACGGTTCAACCTTTGGTGGAAATCCACTGGCGTGTGCTGTATCGATTGCAGCAATAGACGTAATAATCGACGAAAACCTTTCGGACCGTTCACTTGAGCTTGGAACATACATGATTTCAGAGCTAAAAAAGATTAACAATCCGATCATAAAAAATGTTCGCGGCAAAGGACTATTCATCGGTGTTGAATTAACGAAATCTGCACGTAGCTATTGTGAAAAACTAAAGGAACAAGGATTATTATGTAAAGAAACACATGATAATGTTATTAGATTTGCCCCACCTTTAATTATCTCGCAAGAAGACTTAGATTGGGCGTTAGAAAAAATTCGTAACGTACTTTCAGTGTAAATACAATAAAACTGAGTGAAGGGGAAAATCCTCACTCAGTTTTTTTCATTTAAGGATACCAACAACCCTATATCAGATTTTTAAACAACAAATGTCAACCACCATAATCATTCTTCAATCGTATTTCTCAATGTCCCTATCCCTTCGATTGTCACTTCAACAACATCTCCAGGTTGTAAATAGCGCGGTGGCTTAAAACCTTTCCCAACCCCAGCAGGCGTTCCTGTTGCAATTATGTCTCCAGGTTCTAAAGTAGTTCCTTGGGAGATGGTAGAAATAATTGTAGGAATATCAAAGATAAATTGCTCTGTATTCGCAGATTGTCTGACCTCTCCATTCACTTTTGTTTCAAGATTTACTTTGCTTGGATTTGGAATGAGCGACTTATGTACAATATATGGTCCCATCGGACAAGATGAATCGAGGCTTTTCCCTAATAAAAATTGCTTATGACGTTCCTGTATATCACGCGCCGTAATGTCATTCACAATCGTATAGCCAAAGACATAATCCATAGCATCCTGCCTCGTAATCCCTTTCCCTTTCTTCCCAATAATGACAGCTAATTCGCCTTCATAGTCTAAGCTATCTGTAACATTTCTGTGATTTAAGACAACATCCTCATGTCCAATAACTGTTGTAGGTGTTTTTGAAAACAGCATAATGTGTTCTGGGATATCCTTTTCACTCCCTAATTCTATTGCATGGGCAGCATAGTTTTTCCCCACACAAAAAATATTTTTCAAAGGACGAGGAATTGGGGCAAGTAGCCTTACATCGTCTAAAGCAAATAAATACCCATTGACATCATGATTTTGCATGCTATCAAATTTACTTAATAAATATTTAACTTCCTTAATAAATTCATCACCGAGGGTGATACAACCAATCAATGTATTTGGCATATTGAAGTCACTGTTTATTGACTGAAAAGCATTCCGTAAATGGATGACTTGGTACGAATCTTCCTGAACAACCCCAACAAAAATTTCTCCATTTGTTTCCGCAGTAACAAATCTCATCATTCCACCCCATTTTCAAATTATTATTCTCTATGTTACATCAAATTTACTCATTAGAAAATTACGTAATTTCCCCCAACAGCTAAAAACGAAAAAAAACTGTCAGCCATAAGGCGGACAGCTATTTTTGATATAAAATCGTTTGAGCTATGCCAATGAAATACTCAGATTCTCGAATAATATGATTGAGTACAACTTTAGCAGTCAAATTATTTTGAATGACATTACTTTCATCCCGTATTTGTCTGCATAACTCAATAAATTTCAAGCTTTGTTGCAAACAAAAGTTTATTAATTGTAGTACATCCTGGTGAAGTGAAGGTGTAACTACATTTCCAGACCTCGTCACCGTTTCAATAAAACGCACGACGTGTTGATGTGTGTCACTTAATGCCTTTTCCCAATTTTTTAATGCATCTACATAAGGTTTCTCCAAATTTTTTACTAATTCACGAATAACAACTGTATGTTCCTCCTCCTGATGCTTCCAAAACTCGGCCTCGTCTAAAAGGCGTAGAGGCATTTGTTGACCATAATAAAATTGCACTCCCGTTCAAGCCCCCATTCCGAATTTAATATTTACCTTGTAAAATATATTCACAGTTTTCGGCAATTATGAGGCTTTTACGTGACTAATCCTGAAACGTCAATAAAAACTCAATTACAGCTGGTCCAAGTAAAACGATAAAAAGACTTGGGAAGATAAACAAGACAAGTGGAAACAACATTTTGATCGGAGCCTTCATTGCTTCTTCTTCAGCACGTTGCTTCCGTTGCTCACGCACTTCAGCAGATTGGATTCGTAACACTTGAACCATACCTATCCCTAGCTTTTCCGCCTGCAAAATGCTACTTATTAAAACACTAATTTCTTCAACCTTTAGGCGCTCACGAACACCTCGTAATGCTTCACGTCTTGTTTTTCCTAAGCGAATTTCTTCTAAACATCGCTGAAATTCACTCGAAAGGACGCCATCTTTTTTGGAAACCACCTTGCCGAGAGCAGAATCAAATCCCAAACCTGCCTCTAGACTTACGGTTAACAAATCAAGAACATCAGGAAGTTCACGTAATGCTAATTTGTTCCTTGCCTTCGTTTTTAATTGAATATAAAAATGTGGAAGGTAAATTGCTGTTATAATCCCTAAAAGAACAAACATTACAATGCCGACAACATTTGCCTTTAGCAAAAACCCATAGCCACCAAACAAAAATGGCATTGTCAAAAATAGTGCTATTTGTAGTAACCGAAACTCAACTGGAGTCATTCCAAATGGATTACCTGCTTGTAATAACTTAATCTCAAGCTTTGCTTCTTTTTCCCCAGGCATTCTCCGTTTAAAGCTGCGCTTAAACTCAAGCCAATAAGGTAAAATTACCCGTTGTGCCAACGTTTCTCCCTGGTGTTTCTCTGCTTTGGTTATTACATTTCCTTCGTCGTTCCCATGATTTAAAAATACAGCAACTCTTCGCCGCAGTTTTTCCCTTACTTCACTTCGTAATACAAACAAAAAGTAAATAAGTAAAGTGATGGTACAAAAAAAGGTAAAATACAACATTGGTTACACCTCAATCGTTGTAAGCTTTTTGATCATGATAAACCCTACAATACCTGAAATAGCCCCACCACCAACCATCAAAAGACCAATAGGATGTTCAAAAAGTGGGCCAATATAGCCTGGCTCAATCAAATAAATAACGAAACCTAGGATGATTGGTAGTAAACCAATCACAATGCCCGATAGCCGGCCTTGTGCTGTTAATGTATGGATTTGCCTTTCGATTCTAGTTCGATCGCGAATAGTTTGAACAATTTTATCTAGTACAGTCGCTAAATTCCCACCCACTTGTCTTTGGATTAAAATTGCTTGAATCATTAAATCCAAGTCCTCACTAGGCATCCGCTCCTTCAAATCTAGAAGAGCATCCTCCATGCTTGTTCCATATTGCATTTCTTTTACCACTTGTTCAATTTCCTCTTTAATCGGTGAATGAGCTTCCTCAACTACAGTTTTTAATGCTTGGGGAAAGCTAAATCCTGCCCGTAATGAACCAACAATAGTTGTAATTGTGTCTGCTAAGCCATCATTAAAGCTGCGAACACGATCACGCTGCTTTTTGTTTAGCCACCAGCGTGGTATCATGAACCCTAAGAAAAAACCAACAATTAAAAATAGTCCCTTCCCTGATAGTAAAAATAATACCCCTCCTATGAGTCCCATCATGATCCATTGAAACATTATATATTCTTCAGGTTTAAGCGGTACTCCAGCTCTTTTTAGCAAAGCCTCTAATTTTTCTGTCTTTCCTTTTGTTAACATTTTCTTTCGCACTTTTTGTTTTGTAAGCTGAAGCTGCAAAATCAAATTGAATTTTTTTGGATCGAGCATTTTTCGATTTGGTACTTCCAAATATCGTTTCATTCTTTTTTCCATTCGTCGATTTGATAAAAAAAGAATCTGCAGGATCGCAATAAAAAATAAAAAAGATGTAAACATAACGAAAACTAGCAAAACCCACTCCATTATGTCCACTCCTCTCGATCAATGAACACACTAGCAGGAATATGAATACCTGAGCTTTCTAATCTTTCATAAAATTTCGGGCGAACGCCTGTCGGAACTAATTTGCCAATGACCTTTCCTTCAGCATCTATACCTTCTTGCTTATACGTAAAAATATCCTGAAGAACAATTACATCACCTTCTAATCCTTGAACTTCAGTAATATTTACAATTTTACGACTCCCATCCTTTAACCTTGATTGCTGAATAATCAAATCAATCGCGCCAGAAATTTGTTCACGAATTGCCCTGATAGGGAGATCAACGCCAGCGAGAAGAACCATTGTTTCAAGGCGAGAAATCATATCACGTGGGCTATTGGAGTGACCTGTTGCAAGTGAACCGTCATGACCAGTATTCATTGCTTGAAGCATATCTAATGCTTCACCACTCCGAACCTCACCGATCACAATACGGTCAGGTCTCATCCTCAGTGAGTTTTTCACTAAGTCACGAATAGTAATCGAACCTTTTCCTTCTATATTGGCTGGTCTCGCTTCCAAGGATATAACATGTTCTTGTCCAAGCTGTAATTCCGCTGAATCCTCAATTGTGATAATACGTTCATCATACGGAATGAAATTTGACAAAACGTTTAGGGTTGTTGTTTTACCAGAACCGGTACCGCCACTAACAAAGATATTTAACCTAGCTTTTACACAAGCCTCTAAAAAAGTCGCCATTTCTTGTGATAACGTTCCAAAATTTATTAAGTCCTCGATATCGAAAGGATCTGGTGAGAATTTCCGTATCGTAATCGTTGGCCCGTTTAAGGCGAGGGGTGGAATAATTGCATTTACCCGCGAGCCATCTGGTAATCTCGCATCTACCATTGGGCTAGATTCATCAATTCTTCTTCCAATCGGGGCAACGATTTTTTCAATTACATTCATAACATGCTCGTCATCTCTAAATACGACTTCTGTTAAGAAGATCTTTCCTTTTTTTTCAACATAAACTTGACTAGCGCCGTTAACCATCACCTCTGTTATATCGGGATCAAGTAAGAGTGGATTAATTGGCCCAAAGCCTGTTAAGTCATTGATTAATTCTTCGACAACCTTCTTACGGTCTATTTTCCCACGGAACGATTCATCATCTTTAATAATTTCGATTGCCATTTCATCTATTTTCGGTACAATTTCTGCTATATCCACTGTTTGGAGATCATTTAATATTTTTTTGTGTAAAAGATTTTTAAGCTCTTGATGTTTATTGACCGGCTTTCTTTCATTTCGTTTTACACTTGGTTTCGCTTCTATTGTACGTGCCTCTCGGAACGACGAAACTAAATCACGCTTATATGGTTTTACATCCTTTACTTCTTCTTCAACTAAACTAGGACTCTTCTCTTCCAGTTCCTTTGATTTTGCTTGAATTTTTTCAAGTAAGCTCATCCTTAGATCCCCTCCTTTGTCCGTTTTGCTTTAGAGAGAAACTTAGTAAAGATTGAAGGGCTTTTGGGTTTAAACATTGTAATTTCCCTTCTGCTTGAAAGCTGTTCTGCCATTTTGTATACAGCCTTGGCAATTTCAGTTTTCCCTTGATTGCTAACAAATGGAACACCGATATTTAATGACTGTGACGCCGTTTGAAAATCATTAGGGATATAGATAGGATTTTCTTCTCCTAAAATATCAGGAACATCTGTTGCCTCTATCACACTTTCCATGGTGGAACGATTGATAACGACCTGAACCTTGTCGCGCATTCCAAGAATGTCAAGGGTCTCTAACATTAACTTTGTATTCTTTAATGTAGTCATCTCCAAATTTGTCACAACGATTATTTGGTCGGCTTTTTCAATAATAGTAAGGCTCTTGTCTTGCAACCCTACACCAGTATCAACAACGACATAATCGTTTTGGATTAATAATAAATCAATGACTTTATTTATGATCGCTGGCGTAATAAGGTCAGCATGCTCAGGGCGTTCTGGAGCAGCTAGTACCTTTACACCACTTTCATGACGATTCAAAAAATTGGCCAAGCTAAATTGATCGAGATGACTGATTTCTTCAATAACATCCTTTATGCTAAAGGTAGTGTGTAAATCCATCGCAATACTTACATCACCAAATTGAAAATCTCCATCGACCAATGTCACTTGTATGTTTTTTTTCGATAACGATACGGCGAGATTTACACTCAATAATGTTTTCCCAACTCCACCTTTTGCACTACAAACTGCGATCATTTCACCTCGTTTAGCTTTGTTAATTTCCGGCTGAAGGTTGTTCACTTCCATTTGTTCCCACCTCCTCTGGTGGTTTTACTCTAGAATGAAGTGTAAATTGTAGCGTTCCCTTTTGAGAGGCGTTCACCACCTTGACTGCATCGTCAGGGGAGAGCTCAAGCGTAACCGAGCTATATTCCACATACTCCTCTCCAGGTACGGACTCAAGCATTCTTCTACCAACAGCAAGTACCCGTGCTTTCTGTAATAATTGTGTCGATACAAACATTTTCTCTTGCTCGCCAGGATTTTTAACCTCTTCAGTGAAAATGACGTCCACATAATCCTCCGGTTCTATTAAGTTTGATACTGATTGGACAAAGTTGGCACCGATCGACACTGCCCGATACCCTTCGGTTACTTTGCGTGACACAAATTGCTGTTCAGTCTTTTGATCCTGCAAACGATGAGAAAGGATAATTTCCCCTTTTTCTATATTTGCCGTAATAAATTTTCCATCTACCTCGGAAATGTCTTTAATAGCCTGGGGATGAAGCCCAGTCTCTGGAACTGCAATATATTCGAACATATCACTTGAGAGCTTTTGATTAACCTTTAACGGTTGAGACGCTATAACAACCTCAACAACGCTTTCATTCATTACAACTTGCTGATCTAGCTTTTTTGTATAGCTGTAAAATAAATATGTTGTAATTAGCCCCATAATAATAGCTAGCGTTAAAATAAGTTTTGATCTCATTATTTTCACCTACCGATTTTTTTCATACCATTCTTATTGTATTTTTATTCTGTTAATCTGATTGCAAATGCACCTTTATTTTTAGCCGTTGGTTCTTCAAATCCTGTTCCAGTTCGTTCAATAAACATTCCGGTTATTGAAGTATCATGTGGATGCATTGGCTCTGTTATATAAAAATAAGCAAATCCTGTAACCTTAACTTCCTTCAATTGCTTATTAGGCTCATGATTATAGGGCGTGTATGTTGGTATCAATATCACCCTTGAACAATCACGATGAGTGTAATCTCCAGGTAATGGGCATGCATTCAACCGATCTTGAATAACCTGGCGTGTTTTTCCGGCAATATTCCCGGTTTGTGTTTCTAATACATCACCAACGTTTATTTCATCTTGATACCCATGTCTTAAATTTTGTTCGTATATATTAGCTCCAGGACCACCTAAGGCCAAAACTCCAAAATAGCCATGGTCAACTTCTGTTTGATCTACCTTTAGCTTGTATTCTCTGAAATATTCAAGTGGAATCGAGTCATCAATCCCTAATGGGGCTGCTCCAATTGCGCGCCCCATTACTCCTAGCTCGGCAGCTGCTTCCGCTTTAACAGGAGTTTGTTCAACACCAAATAACTTTGAAAATGTTAAAGGAACATCTTTTTTTAATTCAACACGAACTTTATCTTCCATCTGTATGTTTAATTCATCTAGACTTGCTTCTTCTTGATGGTCAATAAGCACTTTTTCAACGACACTCCCAACAGCCGCTTCATTATTTGTAAGCTCTTGAGCACCAGATAACGCAGCAGCATTTGCTACCTTTTGCAAATGAGCTCTTGTCATATAAAGCTTGCCACCATCAAGTACTAAGCCTGTCATCGTTAACAGAGCTATCATCGCTAAACTGGCCAAAACCATTGCATTTCCGTTTTGTTCATGAAATCGCTTCATTACTTTTTTAATCATGTATTTACCACCTCGTTTACTCAACTCGAATCGTTGAATTTGCGGTAATTTCAAATGGTGAATGTAAGATATTATCGAGGAAAGGCGTTATAAACGTCATCGGATATGATAATTCGACGGTGACATAGTCACCAGATTTCCGTGATGATTGTCTTGGTATTACAGATACTACCAATTGTGTTGGATCCTGGACATGAACATAATCCTTTGCAAACATAACTATTTCTGAATCATCACGCCCTAAGCCGCCTAAGCGCACCGTTTCCTGTGTAGCCATTTGCAAATGTACTTGAGTATAAAGAATCCTACCAAAATCAAAGATGCCAACTAGTAACAATAAGAGAATTGGTAATAGTAGAGCAGTTTCTACAATTGATTGACCATTTTCATTCTTTATCATAAAATAATCCACCCCTTTGCTAGTAAACTAACAAAAGCACCTCCGGCAATTGCTAAGCCATAAGGATAGGTAGCAGTTAATGCTTCCTTATTTAGCAGTATTGGTGTTTTCAAACCATATCTTCGCGCATGAAGGAAATACAAAATACCTTTTATTCTTTCTATTACGCCCTTACGGAATAGGAGGATAAATAGAGCAATTATACCCCCAATTAGCGCCATATAAATAGCAGTATTCAAGACGAAAACCGTCCCTTTCAGTGCGCCAATTAATGCTAACAGCTTAACATCCCCAGCTCCCATTCCTCCTAGCAGATACGGAATCAAAAGCACTCCGAGGCCTACTAAAAAACCAAAAAAAGCCGATTGTAATCCATTCCAGCCTCCTGTCATTGCCTGATAAAGAAAAGCTAGCAATAGCGCAGGAAAAATTACTTTATTGTAAATTTTTCTTTCTTTTAAATCTGTAACAATACAAATTAGTAGTACGATAATTAAGATTCCATTCACAATCATGGTAATCCCTCGCTCATTCTTCATTGTTTTTAAAAATGGCCCTACACTCTAGTAGCAAGGTGTAAGGCCATTTTCAAACTAGTAACCTAATTCGATTTCATTTTTATCAAAGGCGACATATTTTTAGGCGGAATATTATTAATCCGGCCTGCTTTGAAGATCCGTTAATGCCTTCTGGAACATTTCGATGATTGTAGTGCTTAACGCTCCTAACAATCCGATCACAGCTATCGAAATAATCCCTAAAATTAAGCCGTATTCCGTTGTCCCTTGACCTTGTTCTTCTGTTAGTAGCTTTCTAATGATTTCTGCCATAGGAACCACTCCTAGGTTCGTTAAACCCATCTACTTATTTATTATATAGGTGCTAACGAACAGCTATTAAACTATTACGTTGTTGGTGTGCTATCTCTGTTTGATACAGCATCTTTAACGCCATTAAACATTTCTAAAATTTCTTCTCTTAAAAATGCCAGTACGCCTACAACTGCTACCGCAATTATTCCTAATACTAACCCATATTCTGTCATACCTTGTCCTTGTTCCTCTATTACTAAGCCTTTTAATTTATTTACCACTTCGCTCACTCCTTTTAATATTTCATTTCAACTATTTCAATCGAAAGACAATTAATTAAGTAGTCGGTGTACTATCGCGGTTCGTTACGGCATCCTTGACGCCATTGAACATTTCTAGTATTTCCTCACGTAAAAATGCTAGAACACCAACAACTGCTACCGCAATAATTCCCAATACTAAGCCGTACTCTGTCATACCTTGTCCTTGTTCCTCTACTACTAATCCTTTAAATTTGTTTAACATTTCAATCGCTCCTTTTTAATTTTTAAGTTTGATTACCTGGTTCACTTCTATCTTGGTTGCTCGAATTGTTCCTGCCGGTAATTCGATTACCTGCTTAGCAGTTCTAACAATTTTTCCGATTTTCCCAGGCTTCATTTGTTCTTCAACAGCTACTACTTTTCCCTCTTCATTTACAAACAAGATGTCGAGGGCATAGCTCATGAAAAACGTATGGACCGATTGGCAGGGTTCAATTAATAGAGCTGAACCTTTCTGGAGATCCTTTGTAAACATTAAACCCTTAAATCGCTTCCAGAAAGTTTTTGCCACTTTTACATCCTTAGCAATGATCACTCCATTCGAAAGGTTGACGAGCTCCATTGAATTTCACCTCCATAAACGAAATTAACCCCGCCTTACCGAAAGGCGGGGTTGTCAAATAAACGGATGAACACAGTTCTCCATTTGACATATACAAAAAAACCCTGCTTCCTTCGGTAGCTGGCTGGCATTGATCTTGGAAACAGCAAGACCTTTAGCCCCTGTAGCTTTGCGTCACTGATTTTCATCAAGCTTTGCCTTTATCGAGACTCAGCGGTTGTATTCGCTTGAATCTGATTTATGTCTTTATCATATAACTCAAATCTATTAATTTCTATCCATCGTGATACTCATTTTCTATTAACTAAAACAAGGATAAAAATACCTAATATCCCTCTATTAAATAATTCAAAAGTAATGGTCAAAAGATGATCAGCTAGGCTTATAGTAGCAGAATAAAAAGAATAACCATTGATCCAACACGAATAGAAGGGTACTTGCTAGCTTACTAACACCCTTTATTTCTTTCATTTAAGCAAAAACGATCCCGAAATTCGGAATCGTTTTGATTTCTTTTATATTAGTTTACGAAGCGGCCATTGCTAGCTTTCCCAGCTTCATCCCAAGCTTGGTTACGTAGATGTACTTTTTGAATTTTCCCTGAAGCAGTCTTCGGGAGTTCTTCAACAAAGGTTACACCTGTTACAGCTTTAAAATGAGCTAATTTGCTACGAGAGAATTGGATAACATCTTCTTCTGTTAGTGTTTCTCCCTTTTTCACAACAACAAACGCATGTGGAGTTTCACCCCATTTTTCATGTGGTAACGCTACAACAGCAGCCTCCAAAATCGATGGATGTTCATATAAAACACCCTCTACTTCAATGGAAGAGATATTTTCTCCACCACTAATAATGACATCTTTCTTACGGTCAACAATATCGATTGTACCGAACTCATCAACGGTTCCCATATCACCAGTATGGAGCCAACCGTTTTGAATTGTTTCCATCGTAGCTTGTTCGTTTTTCCAATAGCCTTTCATGACACCATTACTTCTCGTTAACACTTCACCAATTTCTTTGCCGTTCCACGCAACCTCTTCGCCAAAATCATTGACTACCTTGACATCACAAGTAATCATTGGAATTCCAGCTTTAGCTTTAAGACGGTACTTCTGTTCTTTTGGTAATTCATCTAAATGCGGTCGAATAGGTGATACTAAGCTTAATGGTGATGATTCTGTCATTCCATATACTTGAATGAATTCCCAACGCATTTCTTCTTCAACTTTCGCAACAAACGCAGGTGGTGGTGCTGATCCTGCAATAACAATACGAACGTCATGCTCCGTTTGAATTTTCGTAGCTTCGTAATGCTGAATAAGCGAATTTAATACAGTAGGAGCCATATGCATTACAGAAACTTTATGCTTTTGAACTAAAGTAAAGATCGTATCTGGATCTGCTTTACGAAGCATTACTTGTGTTGCTCCATTTGCCGTATAATAGAATGGAGAACCCCAACCATTTACATGGAACATCGGTAAAATATGCAGCAATACATCACGGTCAGAAACGCGAAGATGATGCTGTACAGATAGTGCATGTAAATAGTTGCTTCTATGCGTCAGCATGACACCTTTAGGATTTCCTGTTGTACCGCTCGTATAAAGTAAGCTACAAACATCTTGTTCGTCTAATTCAGGACGGTCAAATGCTTCGCCTGAAAAGCCGTTTAGCCATTCATCATAATGAATACCTTCACAATTTTCATCCGCATAATGGATTAAAACGCTTTCAACTGTTTCAAGCTTCTCTCGAATTGGCGCAATTTGATGGTATAGTTCTTGATCGCAAACAAGCACCTTTGATTCACTATGATTCAAAATAAATAGATAATCTTCAGGTTTCAAACGCGTATTTAAAGGTACCATAATTGCACCTAATTGAAATACACCATAAAATCCTTCTAGCATTTCTAAAGTATTTGGCGCCAAGTAAGCAACACGATCACCTTTTTTAACCCCTAAGTCCTGCAAACCACGCGACAATTGATTTACACGTTGATTTAGTTCCGCATAGGTGAACTCTCTTCCATCTGTATTTATGACAGCTTTTTTTGGTCCATACAATTTAACAGCACGGTCCAGAAATTGATTCAGTAGCAATGGTACGTACATTATCCATCCCCCTATTATAGCTAATATTTTTTTGAAAATTCTAAATTAACTATATCACAAAATGACGAAATCATTCTACAAAATTTTGCTATGTTTTATATAATATCTTGTCGTGGAACACTGATTGGGCAAAACTCATATAATACCTTAAGAATCTTTGTAAACCAAATGTTTTCTTTAAAAAAGGGTGTTTTTCATGCCAGCTTTTGTAGGAGCAATAAATGTTGTTAGTATAGGTTCAAGTGGGGTAATGAATATCGGGGATGTCTATCTAATCGCACCAAATAGTTCTGCTAAAACTTTTGCGGGTGCTGGTTCATTTAATACAGGTGACAATATGAGAGTATATAATCACTATAGCAATACGAATACATTCGACGCTGATTATATCGACCAACCTCAAACAGCAAATAATTAAGGGGGGGTATCATGAATTTCTATGTAAACCAAACGATCATGATTCATTATATAAAAATAGGCGGAATAAGTAATTCGTCTGTTGTCCAAATTGGTAGCGCTGGAATTATTAAACCATTATCAAATCTGTATAATACTGGTGAATTTACAGGAGTTGCCCCGAAAGCAAAAAAACCTATCCCATTACCTTTAGTGCCATTAACGACATGAAAAATCAACTGCTCATTTTCGATAACAAACTAGGCGATTCACCTAACCCCTTCTTTTAGCATAGTATATGTAGCGGAAAGTTGAGGTGGCCAATATGTATGGAACGAATGGGTTTTATTACTATTTAAACCAGTTTGGAGCTCATGTTCGAGATCAACAGGCTCAATTAAAGAACCTGAAAAAGGAAACGAAAGATTTACGTATGCAAATACTATCACTACAAAAACAAATTAACGAAGTCAACGAAAAACCAACTACTACTATTGAAAAAATTGAATATAAATTTGATCAATTAAAAATTGAAACATTAGAAGGAACATTAAATATTGGCTTAGCACCTAACGGTATGACCGACCCTGAAACGTTTGAAAACTTCGCTATTGATCAACCATCACCAAGTATTATGCCGATATTACAAAATCATCCAGAGCTTTATCCTGCAATTCGTAATGATTTAGACCAATTTATGAAGGAACAATGCCCAAGTATAATTGATGAACTAGCAGATAAACACCAGCTCAGGCTTGACGGGTCACAGCAAACTTTTATAATTCAAGATATTGAAAGACAGCTAGATGGACGAATAAAGCATTACTTAAGTAAATTTATTCATCAAGAAAAAAGAATGGATTATTTGGAAGAGTTAAAAATTCAAGTAGTTGGGGCCGTGCAAAAAGATATCGAAAAAGCTATTGAAGCTTTCATTAATCATTTACCTAAGGGAGGGCATTTTTCTCCATGAACTTCACCGTAGTAAACCGAGGTCTTTCAGTTGGAAGTATTGATATTACAGGAATGTCAACGTCTTCTGTTGTTCTAATCGGAGATACTGATACTGTTTCATTGTCCTCAATATTTGATACACCACCTGAATCTCTCGTTATTGCTCCTTTTGTGCCGTTAACACCTGAAAGATGAAAGGATAGTTGGATTTGCAGACGAAAAGATTATCAATTGTTGATAATGTAAATGTACAATCTTTAGCCTATAGCACCGTTTTTGAAATTGGTGATTCCAGCATGATCCTACCGTATTCAAAAGCATTAGCAGTTCAACGTCAATATGAAATCTTCTATGGAAATGAAGGGAATTTTGCTACCTACCAGTTATTCAATACCCCAATTCCACTACCAGTTATAACAGAATCAATTACTGTCCAAAAAACAAATGAATCACCTACCATTTGTGTCGGCTCAGTAAATATTCTTGCTGGTGCCTTTTCAAGTGTCATTCATATCGGATCTACCAATCATATTAAATCTGAAGCAAGAGTCAAACATATCCGCCAGTTAGCAGAAGAAACCTCGTAAAATGTTTACAACATTTTATTGTTTTGGCATAGATTAAAAAGATAGATATACGACATGAACATTTTTTAAATGATTACCATACATTAAAATAAGGATGTTAAAGTCGATTGTAGCACCAAAATCACCATTGTACTTTAACATATTCTAAAATAAAGTAAACTAAAAAAAGGATGTTCATTATGCCTTCAGTTATTGGTGGACCGATCAATATAACTGGTGCAGAAGGAGTCGTGAATTTTGGTGATTCATTTTACATCGCACCAAAAAGTGTAGGTAAAACGTCTTCTGGTTCCGGTGGATTTAATACTGGAAACTTTGTATGGTCGTATAACGGTGTTAGCGCAACAAATACGATAGATCCTGATCTCGTTGATCAGCCGCAAACGGCAAATGCATAACTAGAAACTCTCGAACTGTTCGTCAATAAAATAACTGCGGGTACCGATTGCTCTGATCTTAAGATACTGAGTAAACGGTACCCGCTTCTGTTATTACTTCTTTAAAATTTCACTAGCTTCTTTAAAATTTCTCTAGCTTCACTTGACTACCTTTCCCAGATGGTTCTGCTGCTTCAACAATCAGTTTTCTTGGTAACCTAGCTCTTAATTCTTGAACATGACTGATAACCCCTACAGAAAGACGGTCAGAATGGAGCTTTTCTAAAGATGAAATGACAATATCCAGTAGATCCTGGTCCAATGTTCCAAAGCCTTCATCGAGGAAGAAGAATTCTAAAGGATACTGCCCTCTAAGCTGAATTTGCGCTGATAAGGATAACGCAAGCGCAAGAGACGTTAGAAATGTTTCTCCGCCTGATAACGTTGAAACCGGGCGCTTAACACCGCCATTCGCATCATCCCTTATTACAAACCCACCTTCTGAGTTCACTTCAATTGCATATCGTCCTCTCGTAAGCTGAGCTAATCGTTCTGATGCATCGCGACTAACTGTAATTAACTGCTCCTCAGCAATATATTCAATAAATGCGTTGCCGCGAAATACTGTTTGTAGCTTTCCAACCTTTTCAATTTCCTTTCCTAATTCCTTCTGTAGCGTTTCTAACTCATTATGCCGTGCATGTTTCCTTTCAATTTCACTGAGGAATTCAGCAGATGCACCCTTTCTTTCCCGTGCATCACTAATTTTCTCAAATAGTCTTTGATGTTGAGCTTGCAAATCATCCCATTCGTCTTTCGTAAGCTGTCTTCCTACTAACAAATTATCGAGTCGAGCCTTCTCTACGTTCACTTTCGTTACTTGCTCTTGGTACAATTGGATCTCCCTTTCCCACGTACCTATTTCTTCCTTTGAAGTAAAGGCTTGCTTAACTTCATCGATTGTTACAAATGGTGTTTCCTGTAACATTTGGCTCCATCTTGTCGTTGCTTTTTCGAACCTAACTTTTGCCGATGCTTTTGATTCGCTTGTTACTGCAAAATCCTTTTCGGCGATTTGCAATATTTTTTGTTTTTCATTATAATTTTCCAGTGTTTTTTGTTCTGTTTCTTTTAAAGCTGTTAACTTTGTATTCATTTCTTGTAATAATTCGTCTACATCTGCATCACCAATTTGCTTCATTAATTTCTCTGTTTGTTCGTGAACAATTTTTTCTTTTTCTGCAAAAGATGATTTGTCTGTAGCCAATAAAATTTGCAAATGATGGATCGCTTCTTTTAATTCATTTATTTCTTTTTCTTTCATTTCAATCTGTGGTGAAATTTTATCAAGCTCTTCTGTAATGTTAGTTGCTTCTCTGTCCATCCGTGAAACTTGTTGTTGTTCTTTTTCAACTTCTTCAAATCGCATTGGTGCAAATTGTTTTTCCCAATCATCAATCAAATCTATCACTAGTTTAGATTGTGACTTAAAGCGATCGTCAAGTTCTTGAACGGTCGTTGTTAACACTTGAACACTATGATTTACTTGTAACGATTTTTGTTCAAGATCACGCACACGCAGTACAGTTTGTTTACTTTCTTCTTGTACCTCAAGTACATCTTGAGTTAACCCTTTGCATTCAATTACAAGTTGCTGATAAATTGTTGTTAAGTTAGAAATTGTTGAACTTGATTTTTCATTGAGCTGAAGTTCGTCTAATGCGACAGCAGACTCGGATTGTTCTTCGCTTGGCTCTATCTTCAAAATTTCTGTTAAACCATCTGCAACTGATTGTAACTTGATTTGCTGCGTTTTTAGCTCCTGCCTTTTTTCATTACTATCAGCGATCGTTTGTTCTAATCTTTCTATCGACTGCTTAATAGTATCAGCATTATCCTTAGTTTCAATAACAGGATTTGGATGATCGGTGGAGCCACATACTGGACAGGCCTCACCTGTCTTTAATTGCTCTGCTAAATGTGCTGCCAGTTGCTTCGCTTTTTCATGATCGAGTTCAAGTTTTAGTTCTTTTGTAAGTCGAGCACTAAAGCTCACTAGCATTTCAAACCTTCGATCCAATGCAACGATATGATCATACACCGTTACTGTTTTCGTAAAGAAACGTTCCACCGTCTTTATGAGACGTTGATTTGAATCATCTAGCTGTTTTTTCTCGTTTAATATATCCTTCAGTTGCGATTGTTTAGTTGTAATTTCATGAGCTAACTGGTTATTAGCTTCTACTAATACGGTAATTTTTTGTTTTGCTTCTACCGCAGTTTGGATTTGTTCACGTTGATTTACTGGAACGTGAGCCTTTTTTAAGCTTTCTTTTAACTGGTGTTGCATAGTCAGTGCCTGATCACGAGTGCTTTCCGCTTCATTAAGAGTCACTACTTTAGTTTGTAATTCATTGTTTTTCAAACTAATTTCGTTAGCTAATTGAGCTTTCTCCAATTTCGCCTTCGTTATTTCTCGCTGAATTTCTTGAGCCCGAGTAAATTGTTCAATTTTAATGATAAGAGGATGCTCATCTTTTGCTCTTGCTTGTTTCGCTAGTTCATATTGTTGGACAGCTTTCTCGTATTCAACTTGAGCATTCTCAAGCATTGCTTTTACTTCGTCAAACTTACTGTCGATCCCTTTCACTTCTGCAGCTGCCAATTCAAATTCCTCTAAATACGGCCGTATTGCTTCAGCCTTTTTCGCTCTATCAATGCGCTCTACTAGCATTTCTATTCGTGCTTGGTCCTCGTTAAGCTTCGATAATTTTTCTTTTATTTTCTCGCTTTCGAGCTGCCACTCCCAAATTTGCTTACCTTCAGAATAACGGAGCTCCATTTTTTCAAATTCTTTTAAGGTAGCCTGTAGAAGTATTTCGCTTTCCTCAAGCTTTCGTTTTGCTTCAGCTAAAGCCTCTTTTGACGCATCGCCAAGCCCTGTTTGTTCAGCGATTGTCGCTTCTTTTTGTCTATCTAATAGTTGATAGCGATCTCTCAGCTTTTGATTAAGAATATCACCATATTTTTCAAGGTGAAAAAGTCGTTGGAGCATTTGACGCCTTTCCGAGCCTTTTAATGATAAAAATTCTGCAAATTTACCTTGTGGCAACACAACAGCTCTTGTAAAGTCATCAATTGTAAGACCGATCAATTCTTGAACCACTTGGTTAACATCATTCATCTTATCTGCTAAAACAACAGATTGCTCATCGATTATTTCAATGATCCGACAAGTTGCCGTTCTTAATGAATATTCACCTGAGCGTTTAAAGCTTCTTTCAACCTTATATCGATTCGTACCGTTGGCGTTACCGAGTTCAAACGTGAACGATACATAAACTTCATCTTCGGCATGATTTAATATCCCTTGTGTGTTATTAGATGCCCGCTCAACTTTTCCGTAAAGCGCTAAAGTCATCGCATCTAATAAAGAAGACTTCCCACTTCCAGTTGGACCAAAAATGCCAAATACGCCGCCTTCACACAGCTCCCTGAAATCTACTTCCTGTTTCTCACGAAAACTGTGCAAACCCGCTACTGCTAGTTGTATAGGTCTCATACACTCACCTCTTTCTCATCATCAGCTACAAGTTCTAGAAAGAGTTCTATAAGTTCCGCCTCAGGCTCTGCCCCACCTGTTTGGCGTTCATAAAATTTTTTAAACAATTCATCAATTGGCAGATTGGATGCCTTTCGGTCGTAGTTATTTATTTCAGGCTCTGAAAAAACTGGTCGAATGTTTACAAATCCTTTATGAAGCTTGCGGAGGTTATGAATTTCTTCGATAGATAATGCATGCTTTAAATGAATTTCTAAATCAATCCATGCGTTCAAATCCTTTTTTTCATCAATCCATTTATATACTTGGCTAATTCCTTCTGTCGCTTGCCAACGCACAAGCGGTTTCCCGCTAGTCAAGTAGATTTCCGACATGACTGGTTCGGTGTGCGGTTCGGCGTCGATGATCGTCACAGATTTTGTATAGCCTGATTCAGAAAAACTAAACGCAAGTGGTGAACCAGAATAACGTGCCAACGTCTTTGCTCTTTTGATCGTTTGTGGTCTGTGTAAATGTCCAAGGGCTACATACTGCGCTGCTTCTGGCAGGCTTGTCGCCGCAACTGTGTAGGCGCCACCAACTTCAATAGGTCTTTCCGAATCTGATGAATTACCGCCGGCTACATAAATATGACTCATCGCAATGCGGACTGCATCGTTTGAAAATTGCTCACTCATTTTTTGAAAAATAGCTTGAATCCGTTCGTCATACTTGCTCCGCATTGCTTTTTCATCAGCATCTTCAGACAAAAGCTCCATTAGCCTTGATTCTGAAGGATAAGGAAGTGCCGCTAATTCTAGCATTTGCTCACAGCTTGGGATATATAATTTTTGGAGTTGAGTTGTTGGATACCCTAAAATTTGAATTCGATGCTTTAGTGCTAATGGTGACGCAGCAGATAATCGGTCTGGATTATCATGGTTACCTGCAATAATCACAATCTGTCTGTTACCTTCATTGGAAAGTTTAGCAATACTATCATAAAAAAGCTGTTCCGCACCTGCTGGTGGATTCACAGTATCAAATACATCACCAGCCATTAAAATTACATCTACTTTTTCTTCCTCTACTATTTTTTTAAGCTCGTCCAAAAATTGCGCCTGCTCATCAATTCGGTTTCTTCCTTCCAACGTTCGCCCTAAATGCCAATCAGCAGTATGTAAGATTCGCATAAGACACCCCTCACTTTAAGATCATACGTTCGTTTTTTTTATTATAACATAAAAAATCCTATTAAAACAAAAGTCTTAATAGGATTTTTTATATACTGTTTCTATAATTTCCTTAATCTTCCATTGTTGAAAGATCACCTGTTGGTAAGCCGAGCTCCCATGCTTTTAAGACGCGACGCATAATTTTACCTGAACGAGTTTTTGGAATCGTTTCGCGTATTTCAATCATCCGTGGCGCTGCATGCGCTGCAAGTCTAGTTTTTACGAAATTGCGAATTTCTTCTTTTAACTCATCGCTTTCTGTGAAGCCTGGACGTAACGTAATAAATGCTTTAATGACTTCACCACGAACTGGGTCAGGAACACCAATTACGCCTGCTTCAGCGACTGCTGGATGTTCAACAAGCTTGCTTTCAACTTCAAATGGGCCAACACGCTCACCTGATGTGTTGATAACATCATCAACACGACCTTCAAACCAGAAGTAGCCATCTTCATCCATATATGCTGAATCACCAGATACGAACCAACCTGTTTCAAAGTATTCAGCGTATTTTTCTTTATTATTCCAAATTTGGCGAACCATTGCAGGCCATTTTGGTTTAATTGCTAAGTTGCCCATACGGTTTGGTGGTAATACATTACCCTTATCATCAACGATTGCAAGTGTAATACCAGGAAGTGGCTTACCCATTGAGCCGGGACGAATTGGGTTACAACGGAAATTTGCACAAATACAAGAACCTGTTTCAGTCATCCACCAGTTGTCATGAATACGATGATCGAGTGCTTCTAGACCCCAACGAATAACTTCCGGATTTAAAGGTTCTCCCGCTGAAAGAATGTGGCGCAGTTTTGATAGGTCATATTTCTTTGGTAGTTCATTGCCTGCAGCCATTAATAAACGGAACGCTGTAGGCGCACTAAACCAAACATTAACTCCGAACTTTTCTAAAGTTGCAAACCAATCCTCCGCTTGGAAGCGCCCACCGCGAAGTACAGCAGTTACCCCGTTAAGCCATGGCGACCACATTCCCGCTGAAGTTCCTGTAACCCAACCCGGGTCAGCTGTACACCAATAAACATCACCTTCACGAAGATCATAAGCCCATTTACCGGAAAGATACTGATGGACCATTGCGTCATGAACTTGGAGAACTCCTTTTGGCTTCCCTGTTGAACCAGATGTGTAGTGAAGTAACATGCCTGTTTCGCGATCAACCCACTCGATTGTGTATTCATCAGATTTGCTCATTAATTCATGATAAAGTATTTGATTATCTGCTGTTTTTTCTTCAGCACCTACTAAAATAACATGCTTTAAATTTGGAAGATCTTGAACTGGAATTCGTTCTAACAAAGCAGGTGTTGTCACAACAGCTACTGCACCACTATCACTTAAACGATCCTTGACTGCTTCCTCCATAAATGCTTCAAATAATGGTCCACCGATTGCTCCAATCCGAATAATCCCTAGAAGTGAAATATATAATTCAGGACTCCGTGGCATAAAAATAAAGACACGATCACCTTTTTCAACCCCGTATGAACGCAAACCATTTGCAAATTGGCAGGACAACCTTTGAAGGTCAGCATATGTGTAGGCTTCCTCACGTACCCCATCTGTATATAACAGTGCTTTTTGATCAGCCTTTCCTTCATTCACATGACGATCGATTGCCTCATAAACCATATTTACTTTCCCTGTTTCAAACCATGTAAAATGCTCTTCAATCTTCTTCCAATCCATGTTTGCTACTGCTTCATCATAGTTTTTTAAGTTTGCCGTTTCGTCCATTCGTAAAACCTCTTGAGTTGTTCCGTTCGTTGCCATAATAATTAACCCCCTAATAGAATGACATAGTTTTGTTATATAACACTATCACAAATTCGACATCTTTTGTATAATAATTTCAATGTTCGCAAGATATTATAAAAATATTATAAAAACAGCTAAACCCACGTCACATAAAGGCTTTGACTGTTCAATGACCTTTCATTTGTAACATGGGTATGACTATAAATATTATGTTATACAACAATTTACATTTTCAAAATATGGCCACCATCGAAAAAGTACAGAAACCTTTCAACATTTGGAAGCTTCCATATCTCCTTTAATGCTCTAGAATACAACTCAATTTGCAAGCGATAACGATTTTCTAGGACTGGCTTTGCTTCGTCATAACTGGAAAAACGACCGGTTATCGCGTCTGTCTTATAATCTATTAACACAATTCCGTTTTCGTCTACCAATACACAATCCATTACGCCTTGAACTAATACATTGATGTCATCCTCTTCCTGCCAATCAGGATACGCTTCTTTTACTGGTAAAGCTAAGCTGAACGGAACCTCGCGCCGAACCTTTTTTGCGGCTATTAGTCGTTTTCCTAACGGTAATTCAAAAAAATTCAAAATTCCATCGATGTCGATTACACTTTTCTGTTCTGGTGTTAACAATTCATTCATCACCATTTTATCAAGCAATCCAAGCAGAGATTCCTCAGTAACCGTTGACGTTAAATCGATATGCTGCATCACCATATGCATGGCCGTACCACGTTCTGCGGCTGTCAATGTTTTTTGTTGCATAAATTTAGGACGATCTGTTAATGGAGGACGAAACTTTGTTATAAACTCAGTTGCTGCAAAACCATCGCTAATTTGTTTCCTTGATTTAATTTCCGAAACAGATTGCTTGGAGCGTTTCCGCTCAGCATCAGGATGAGAATACTGCCAAGATAGTAGAGAAAAGACTTGCATTTTTTGTTCACTTTCTACGGGAACCGTTTGCCAGTTTTCAATTGCTACTAAATAACTTTGATTTTGCTGCTCTTTTTGTTTATCGGTACTTGGGAAATTATCTGCATTTAACACCTTGATCTCCCATCTTGATGGATGAGTATATAGTTCACTTGTACTAATGGGTTTATCCGAATCTAACCTTAACACCCCACAATCTTGATGACGGATTAAAGCAGGACCAATCCAATCTAAGTAGCTAGTCGCTTTCGCTCTTGTATAATCAGGCAAAACTACCTTGTTAAGTTCTATTATCTCGCCCCAAGCTTCTAACGTTTTTTCGCTATTTTTCACAGTCCCAACAAGAAATAGCTTTTCCTTTGCCCTTGTTAGAGCTACATAAAGTACACGCATTTCTTCTGCTAAAAGTTCCATTTTCATCCGTCTTTTCATAGCAAGTAATGGCAATGTTGGATAACTAATTCGAAGTTTCGGATTGACTAGCTTCGAACCAAAGCCTAATTCTTTGTGTAAAAGTACTTTATTACTTAAATCCTGCATATTAAACTGTCTGCCTAGACCGGCAACAAACACAACAGGAAATTCAAGCCCTTTACTTTTATGAATCGTCATCATTCTGACCACGTCCTCTTGCTCACCCAACGCTCTAGCTGCTCCAAGATCGTCACCACGATCTTGCATACGCTCGACAAATTTCAAAAATCGAAACAGGCCACGAAAAGAAGTTTCTTCATATTGCTTTGACCGATCATAAAGGGCTCGTAAATTTGCTTGCCGTTGCTTACCACTTACCAATCCACCAACGTAATCATAATAGCCTGTTTCACGATAGATTTGCCATATTAACTCTGATAAACTTCCTTGTCTTGCTCTATCACGCCATTTTTTCAAAATCGTATAAAAATCATTTAATTTTTCTATTAGGATAGAGTTTTCTCCTGATTTTATAAAGCCTTTAACACTTTCAAAATAACTGTTTTGCTTATGATGAATTCGTATCGTTGCAAGCTCTTCTTCTGTAAGTCCAACAATTGGCGATCGGAGCACTGCTACAAGTGGGATATCCTGAAATGGATTGTCAACCACCTTTAATAACGACATCATCACAGATACCTCAACAGCTTCAAAGTAGCCAGTTGAAAGCTCCGCATATACAGGAATTCCTAATTCTCTAAATTCTTCCATAAGCGTTTCTGCCCATGGCATCGAACGCAATAAAATGACGATGTCACGGTAAGTAATATTACGGGTATTGCCATTTTTCTCAGTTATTTTATATTGTTTTTCGATTAATTCTTTTATTTTTAATCCAACGACCCTAGCCTCTAATTGGACGGTCTCTAATTCTGATAAATCAACCTTTTCAAGTTCCTCGTCTTCCGCATTATTCTCCGTGTCCCCCTTCGTATCGTTGCGGTCGATAAGTAACAATTCAGCCTTCGCTTCCGTTGTTTCAGGATAATGAACATTCCCTAATTTTAGCTCGGCATCGTCATCATAGTTTATTTCCCCAACTGTTTCATTCATGATTTGCTTAAAAATATAGTTAGTACCTTCCAACACTTCGGCACGACTCCTGAAATTTTTCGATAAATCTATACGTATACCTAAAGCTCCCGCTTGATCTTCTTTCAAGAACTGTTTATATTTCATCAAGAATAAATGTGGCTCAGCTAGGCGAAAACGATAAATACTCTGCTTAACATCGCCAACCATAAACAAATTATCATTTTTAGATACGAGTTGAATGATCGTTTCTTGGACTAAGTTTGTATCTTGGTATTCATCAACGAGTACTTCAACAAACAATTCTTGGTAGCTAAGAGCAACATCAGATGAGATCACCTCATCGATATTACTAGTTGGATTCATTAGGATTTGCAAACAAAAATGTTCAAGATCAGCAAAATCAACGAGCCCTTTCTCATTCTTAACCTCCTGATAACGTCGTCCGAAGTCTTTAACTAAAGCGACTAATGTTTCAATAATCGGCTTCATTTCCTGTATATCTTGTAAATAGCTTTCAGGTTTCCGGCTAAATAACTCTTCCTTCATGTTTGTAACTTGTTTCTTGGCTTGCTCACGAAGTTTTTTTACTTTATCTTGCAGAACTTTATCATACTCGTCACCTCTACACGCTTTTAATTTCCCAAACATATCACTTTGCATTTCCTCATGTAGTTTTACCCATGATGTGGCGTTGACATGTAAAAGCCGATTAATATCATTAAGGTCTTTTTCGATAGTATCCGCGTAAGGTGAAGGACCACCAGGCTCTTTTGTAAGATGTAACGCTCTATTTAAAACTTCTTGACAACCACTTAGCTGCAGTCTGATATCTTCTCTTAAATCGATCAACCAAAGAATATCATCAATTGGTGTCGTTGCGTCGACATTATATACGTTGACAAGTTGATCAAGCCAATGATTTGGCCAGGGGTGTGAGCGTGAAAAATCGTACAGTTTTCTAATTAAAAATTGCAGTTCAGTGTCACTGCGATCATCACTATAGCGGTCAACGAGATCATAAAATCGTTCATTATCTTCCAAACCAAATTGTTCGTCAAGCAGTTCTTCCATTACCTCATCCATAAGAAGCTCTGCCTCTGTTTCATCAGCAATCCGAAAGCTTGGATCTAAATCAATATGATAATAATACTTTCTTAAAACACTCAAACAAAAAGAATGCAACGTTGAAATCGCTGCACGGTTCAATAATGTCAATTGCCGGCGCAAATGGAGCGAGGATGGATGTTTAGCAATTTCTTTTTCAAGAGCCTCTCCAATTCGTTTACGCATTTCAGCAGCAGCAGCGTTTGTAAAGGTCACAACTAATAAGCGGTCAACATCTATCGGATCCGTCAACGATGTCACTTTTTTTATAATTCTTTCTACCAATACTGCCGTTTTCCCTGAACCCGCTGCAGCCGCAACTAATATATTGTTCCCAGTCGTAACAATGGCTCGCCACTGATCATCTGTCCAAGTACTATTCTCAGGCTTTTGAAATTCATTACTCATGTAATTCCCCTCCTTCCGTTCGAATTTTTTCTAAAATAACATCTGCTTTTTCTGGTTTTAATAGATTATATTTATTTTCCTGTAACGACCGATCAAATTGACATATCGATTGATAAGAACAAAAAGTACAAGGTGTACGATCCTTCAGCTTATACGGTGCAATATCAATCACGCCATTTGTTATCTCCGTACCGATTCCTTTAATTTTATGGCGGACATAATCCCGTAAATGAGTAAAATCCTCACGACTAGCAACAGAAGAACTGCTATATAATTCTCCATCTTTTTTCATGCCGATTGGAATAATATCGGAATAACCCGATTCTAGTGACTTATCCATTAATTGAATCGACTCTTTATCGGCTACCAATAATCCCTTCATTTTAAATTGTTTTAATATATCTTGTTCAATCTGCTCAAACGGCGGTAAAGAAGATTTATTAACCATCGGGTTGTGAACATGAAAATATAGGACACCGGCCGGAATTGCGTCCTTACCGATCCAATTTTTTGAGTTAGAAACAACAACATCCAAGTATGTCAGCATTTGCAGTGATAACCCATAGTAAACTTCAGCTAAATTTAGAGCTTTTTTGCTTGACTTATAGTCAATTATTCGCAAATAAGTACCATTTTCAGTGTCCGATTTATCAACACGGTCGATGCGACCGACGACTTCCATTGAACAGCCATTTGGCAACTTAAATCGAAGCGGAGGTAATGGCCCATTTGCTCCAAAGGCCAATTCAAGACCGATTGGTGCAAAACCACTAATTTTTGCATGCTCACTTAAAACTATTGAGGCTCGTCCCACTACTTGCTGTAGTTTTCTTTTTATATAGTGAAAACGGTTTGAGCTTAATAATATTTCTTTTTGAATATTTGGTGCTAACTGTTCAACCACTTGGAAAGCTAAATGTTCACATTCAGACTTTGACAATGAAGCCCAATCTAGTTTGCGATCAATAATGATGTCTGCCATCATTTTTAATGCTGCATGGAAAAGTTGACCAATATCGGGCGCTTCCAAGCGAAATATTTGTCGTTCTTCCAATCGCAATCCATACGTTAAAAAGTGGGAAAACGGGCATGATTGGAATAATTCCATACGCGAGACACTTGCTTTGATATCGCTCCCATACAATTCTCTACTAGTATTTTCATGTATTGCAGCTGCTTTATTTATATAAAATAGGCTTCTAAGAATTTTTTTTGCGTATGAATTCCAATTATTATTTTCGACAAACCAATTGTATACATCCCACCATATATCACTTATTGGATAACCTCGTTTCCAAGTTTGTAATTGTCCTGATAAATAAGACAATGTCTTTTGCGGATTGGTCACATATAATAGTTGATTTATAAATTGCTCCTCATTAGGCTCATTTATCATAAAATTTTCTTTTGCAAGAGGAAATAAATCCTTCAATCTATTAATCAAAATAGAAGGGACAAGTGACTTTCCTTCCTCGTCAGCAAGTGGATAACTAACCGATAATCGGCTGGACGCGCTAGTTAACGCTAAATAGATAATGAATTGTTCATCCAAAAGCTGTTGTTTTCCACCCGGTGCTAATATAAAACCCGTGTTTACTAGTACTTCTCTTTCTTCTTCTGTGATAACACCCTCTTCGGTCGGTTTTAATGGAATAACCCCATCATTCGCACCAATAATAAACGTGTACTTTATATTTGAAAAACGTGATCTTTCCATATTACCTACTACTACTTGATCAATCGCGGGAGGAACGGAAGCAAAATGCATACTTTCCAATCCAGAATGAATCATTTTTCGAAAGAGTTCAAAAGAAAGTTCTTCCTCACCCATTAATGAAACCATTTGGTCAAGCAATTCAATGACAGAGTTCCATACCTGACTGTGATCACGGGCATCGGTTAATTCACCTTTCCTTTCTGCTTCACAGCTAAGACGGTCCATTTTCTTAGGAACGTCTAAATTCTCCAAAAAGTAATATAATGCCTGACAAAATCCACGGCTTGTCTTAGCGTTTTTTATGCTATTTTCGAACGTGGCAAATGGTTCTGTAATTAAACTTCGTAACTCATTTATTTTTGCTTCGTATTCAATCTCTTTATCCGTTTTTGGATAGTTTTGACCTTCAATTGAATGAAATTTGCGATATGTCCAAGTTTTTTTTTCTTTCCAACGATTGCCTTGAATGCCATATGCTAAAACATAGTTTTCAAATTGATCCATCTCTTCACGGATTTGTCCTGGATTCCATTCAAATGGATACAGTAAATCCGTTTTCACACAGCGAAAGATCGGTTCATAGCGCCAATTACTTTGAACAACGTCTAACGTCGACCTAATTAGTTCAATAAGGGGATGATTTAACATTGATCTTTTTTGATCTAGGTACAAAGGAATATGGTAATCCTCGAAGACTGTTTCCAACAGGCTGTGATAAGAGCCAACATCTCTTAAAAGGATGGCAAAATCGCGCCAACGATAGTTTTCGTTTCTTACAAGGTCCAATATCTCTCTTGCTATCCCCTCTATCTCTGCGCGCCGGTTGACAGCCCCACTGAGCTTAATATTGGTCAATTCGTTTGTACATGAAATGGTAGGCCTGCTATCAAAATATTTTTCAAGGTGAGATAATGATGGTGATTTCTCAAATCTGACCATATTCTCAAAAACATTGTAATCCTCTATCTCAACATGATTTTCTTTGGCAATATTAATGATTGAATGAAGTGTTTTACGGGTCATTTGAAATAAGCTTAACTCATCTATCTCTTTATGAATGACATCGGGATCAACCGTTAGCGCAACCGTAACTCTTTTACAAGCTTTTAAAAGTTGTCCAATTACTTCTAATTCCTGAGGGGTAAAACTATGAAATCCATCAATATAAACCTCTGCATCCTGAAGCTCAGAAGATCTTGCAATATTTTCACTTAATAGTCTAAGATAATCCTCGGCGTCAACATAATGCGATAGTAGATAGTTCTCATAATCCTGAAATATTAACTGAAAATCAAAAAACTTATTAGCCAAACTTTCTTTATTTGGCTGCGTATTTGAGATTTCAACTAGCTCTGAATATTTTTCCTGAAGGAGCTCTGGCGTAATACAGTATCTTTTAAACTCGGCAATCATTTCTTCTAATTGCGTTAAAAAACCATTTTGATCTGCCGCTCTTGTAAAAACCTTAAATTCATCCTTACGATGCTCAACAATTTTTCTTAGCAGCATTTGTAATCCGGTACTGTTTAAATGAAATCTACTAAACCCACCAGTTTCTTGAAGAACCCGCCACGCAAGCCTTGTAAAACTAAACACTTGTAAGCGGATCATACCATTTAGATTGGGCGTATTGATCAGTTGATATTCTATTTGAAATGTCATTTGATCAGGTACTAAAAAGATGAGAGGAGAACCTGTAGGATCTTGTTGAAGTTTATTTCTTACTTCATTTAGTAGAAACGTTGACTTACCACTACCTGATCGTCCTATAACAAAGCGTAAAGACATATCACAAAGACCTCCATTAAAAAATATAGATTTATTATAGCATTAGTAATGTTCCTTATGCTAACGCGCTGGAGTTAGATTAATTTATAAATCTAGTTACAGGTGCAATTTACGTTTTTTATACACCAAAAAAGACCAAGAGAGTAGAAATCTCTTGATCTATTAAATAGTGACCCGTACGGGATTCGAACCCGTGTTACCGCCGTGAAAGGGCGGTGTCTTAACCACTTGACCAACGGGCCATGTATTTAGTTGATTTATTATATAGAATGGCGGAGAAGGAGGGATTTGAACCCTCGCGCCGGTTACCCGACCTACACCCTTAGCAGGGGCGCCTCTTCAGCCTCTTGAGTACTTCTCCACTTGGCTCCACAGGCAGGATTCGAACCTGCGACCGATCGGTTAACAGCCGATAGCTCTACCACTGAGCTACTGTGGAATGAATGGGCCTGAATGGACTTGAACCATCGACCTCACGCTTATCAGGCGTGCGCTCTAACCAGCTGAGCTACAGGCCCATATCTAAATAATTGGAGCGGGTGATGGGAATCGAACCCACGACGTCAGCTTGGGAAGCTGAAGTTTTGCCATTAAACTACACCCGCAACTGAACGTTGAAGGATAACAATGTAGCTGGCTGGGCTAGCTGGATTCGAACCAGCGCATGACGGAGTCAAAGTCCGTTGCCTTACCGCTTGGCTATAGCCCATTGATATGACTTCTTGAATAATCTTCATCAAATATGCTTCTTATAAATACGCGCAGAAATTATTTTGATTATTTCTGAAGAGAATAAGCGAGTTAATTACGACAGGGCTATTTAAACAAAAACAAATGGTGGCTCGAGACAGAATCGAACTGCCGACACGAGGAT
>NZ_ANOK01000005.1 GCF_000331575.1 Calidifontibacillus oryziterrae | reverse complement strand
CCCCTGTGAGAGTAGGACGTTGCCAGGCGAAGCGAAAGAGTAGTGGAAATAACCACTACTCTTTTTGTATAGGAAATTATAATATCATTACACCAAGGTGCCAGGGCGGTATCCATAGCGGTATCCACAGTGGTGTCCATAGAGGGTGCCACCTAGGAGCCTGACCCCGGTAAAAAATGGATGAATGGCTTTTTATATTTTTATTCAAAATCTAATTGACAATGAATCTCAATACCAGTAAGATGATAATGAGATTCATTATCATAATAATTTATTGTTTTAAATATATATAGGATAGGTTTAAACAACTGGGATATGAAAGTTAGGGGTTAATATGAAGAAACGTTACTTAGTAATTGCATTAGTCATATTATCAATTACATCGCTATTTATTGGTGCAAAGGACTTATCGGTATTTGATTTATTTCGTTTAAGTGAAGAACAGTATCAAATTTTGTTTGTGAGTAGGTTTCCGCGGTTAATGAGTATCATAATTGCAGGAATTAGTATGAGTATTTGTGGGCTTATTATGCAGCAGCTAACACGAAATAAATTCGTTTCGCCGACGACAGCAGGTACTGAGGATTCAGCGCGATTAGGTATTTTAGTATCTCTTATAATTTTCACTTCGGCTAGTCCACTTGAAAAAATGCTTGTAGCGTTTGTTTTTTCCTTAGCTGGAACTTTTATATTTATGAAGATACTAGACAAGATCAAGTTTAAAGATGCAATCTTTATTCCGTTAGTAGGATTAATGTTTGGTAGTATTGTAGGCTCCATTACAACATTTTTTGCTTATAAAAATAATATTGTTCAAAATATGTCCTCTTGGCTTCAAGGTAATTTTTCCTTAATGATCCAAGGACGGTATGAATTACTATACATTAGTATTCCGCTAGTAATTATTGCTTATTTATATGCAAATAAGTTTACGATTGCTGGAATGGGCGAAGAGTTTTCGATCAATCTAGGTCTTAATCATAAACAAATCGTAAATATTGGGTTGGTCATTGTTGCGCTTGTCACTTCGGTAGTAACAATAACTGTTGGGATTATCCCGTTTTTAGGATTAATTATTCCAAACATCGTTACGATTTATCAGGGGGATAATTTGAAAAAGAATCTCCCTCATACAGCACTTCTAGGAGCAGCATTTGTATTAATTTGCGACATTTTAGGTCGGATTATTATTTATCCTTATGAGATAGCCATAGGTGTGATGGTAGGTGTAATCGGCAGTGGAATCTTTCTTTATTTGTTGTTAAGGAGAAACGCCTATGAGTAGCAGCAAAAAATTAATTGTTTTAGGAATAATTTCAATCATTTTAGTATTGTTGTTTTTATTTATTGACCTTGGTAGTAACTGGGATTACGTTCTTCCGCGAAGAGCGAAGAAGGTTCTCGCGATCATACTTACTGGTTCAGTCATTGCTTTTTCAACAATGGTATTTCAAACGATTACAAATAATAGAATTTTAACCCCTAGTTTAATCGGGCTAGATTCTCTTTATATGCTTATCCAAACCTTAATCATATTTGTATTTGGCTCAACTAGTCTAACTGCTGCTGATAAAAATATAAACTTTATGATTTCAGTAGTACTAATGATTTTATTTGCTAGTATTTTGTTCAAACTACTGTTTAAAAGAGAAGGACAAAATATTTACTTCTTATTATTGGTAGGATTAATATTCGGGACTTTTTTCGAGAGTATTTCATCATTTATGCAAGTACTTATTGATCCTAATGAATTTTTAATTGTTCAAGACCGAATGTTTGCAAGCTTTAATAATGTGAATACGGATTTATTAATCATAGCATTTATAACAGTTTTATTTGTTGCAATGTATAGCTATAAATTTACGAAGTATTTAGACGTACTTTCACTTGGAAAGGAGCAAGCCGTAAACTTAGGGATTGATTACGATTATGTTGTACAAAGGTTACTAATAGTTGTTGCAATTCTTGTAGCGATATCAACGGCGCTTGTTGGCCCGATTATTTTCCTAGGTTTGTTAGTAGCTAATGTTGCTCATGAATTTATGAAAACACATCAACACAATTATTTGATATTAGGTTCAATTTTAATTAGTATCATTGCCTTAGTTGGAGGCCAGCTAATCGTAGAAAGGGTATTTACGTTTGCAACAACATTAAGTGTCATTATTAATTTTATTGGTGGAGTGTACTTTATATATCTTCTATTAAAGGGGAGTAAAGCATGGTAGAGGTTAGAGAAGTATCAAAAAGGTATGGAAATAAATTTGTTGTTGAAGATGTTTCTGTAAAAATTCCAAAAGGGAAAATAACATCATTTATTGGACCAAATGGAGCTGGGAAAAGCACATTGCTCTCGATGGTCAGCCGGTTGATTAAGAAGGACCAAGGGAAAATATCAATAGAAGGCAAAGATATTGGCCAATGGGAAAGTAAGGAGCTAGCGAAGAAAATATCAATCCTTAAACAATCCAATAATATTAATATCCGCTTAACGGTAAAAGACTTAGTTAGCTTCGGCCGATTTCCGTATTCACAAGGCAGACTTACAAGAGAAGATTGGAAACATGTTGATGAAGCAATCGACTATATGGAACTAAAAGATATGCAGGATAAATATCTTGATCAGTTGAGTGGTGGGCAAAGACAGCGAGCGTATATTGCAATGGTTATTGCGCAAAACACAGATTATATTCTTTTAGATGAGCCGCTAAATAACCTAGATATGAAGCACTCAGTTCAAATTATGAAAGTATTAAGAAGATTAGTGGATGAACTTGGAAAAACCGTTGTTATTGTAATACACGATATTAACTTTGCATCTTGTTATTCGGATTATATTGTTGCATTAAAAAACGGAAAAATAATTAAAGAAGGGCCTACTCATGAAATCATTAACGAAAAGGCTTTAAAAGAAATATACGATATGGATATGTGTATAAAAGATATTAATTGTAATAAAATTTGTGTTTATTTTTCATAAAAAACAATTTGGTAAAAAACTTAAAAAAATACAAAAAATATAATGAGGTGAAGAGGATGAAAAAAAATACACTAATAATGATACTCGTATTAGCTTTAACTATGATAATGGCTGCTTGTGGTACAAAAAACAACGAAGATGCAGCTGCTAACAATGGTGTATCATCAGAAGCATCAACAGAAGCTTCACAATTAACTTTTACACATAAGCTAGGCGAAACAACCGTATCGAAAAATCCTGAAAGGGTCGTTGTATTTGATTTTGGAATTTTAGATTCATTGGATAAAATGGGTGTGGAAGTAACAGGAGTACCAAAGGCTAATATACCTTCTTACTTATCAAAATATAATGACGAAAAATATGAAAATGTAGGAGGACTAAAAGAACCTGATTTTGAGAAAATCAGTGAACTTGACCCAGATTTAATTATTGTTTCGACAAGACAAGTGGATATGTATGAGGAATTGAATGAAATTGCTCCAACACTATATTTTGAAATTGATTATGCAAACTATATGAAATCATTCACGGAAAACATGAATATTCTTGGTCAAATTTATGGTAAAGAAGACATTGTTAATGCAGAAATTTCAAAAATAAGTGAAATGGTTCAACCGGTGCATGATAAAACCACTGATACAGGGGGAAGTGCGTTAGTAATCCTAGCAAACGCAGGAAATATTAGTGCTTATGGTCCTGGATCAAGATTCGGTGTTATACATGACGTTTTAGGATTTAAGCCAGCAGATGAAAATATCGAAGTATCGACTCATGGACAAAATGTTTCGTTTGAATATATTCTCGAGAAAAACCCCGATTATCTTTTTGTAGTGGATCGTGATGCAGCGATTGGAACAGAATCATCAGCAAAGCAAACGATTGAAAATGAATTAGTGAAACAAACAAACGCCTATAAAAATGGAAAGATCATTTATTTAGACCCGAATTACTGGTATTTATCAGGTGGAGGACTGATTTCAGTATCAGAAATGATTAAAAGCATCGAGGTTTCCGTTGAATAAATAGTATAAGGTGGCTGATCCAAATTGAATTGGATCAGTCTTTTTTTTATCCTAGTAAACTCGCGATTCAGATTAAGAAGATAAGAGAATATCAAATAAATAAGTTTTTACATTATTGAATTAAACATTTATTTAAAACGCTGATTACATCACAGTTAGTAATTCTTATTCATCAATTTTTTTAATAGATATCCGTTGCTTCTTCTGATTGTCTGGAATAAGGCGATATAGATGAATGATAAGGATACCGTTATGGTAGGCTGCGTCTATACGGTCCTCTTTTACAGCAAAAGGTAGATCTATTTTCCTTTCAAAGAAACCGTTAAAAAGTTCATCTTGAACTAATCTGAAGCCTTTATAACGAAGATTTACATTCCCTTTCAGTTCTATAGATTGATAGTCAACATAAACATCAACATTATTGATATCATCCAAGCCTGGAATACTAGCAAGTAGTAATATTTCATTTTCTGTTTGATACAAGTTGACTAAGGGGAAATGCTTATATTTAAAAAAGCCTTCAAAGTTAGATAAAAACTCATCCCCAAAAAACGTATCAAGGCTTTTTTGCCAATCTTGCCAGTTCTTAAAAGGATCCATGGTACACCACCCTTTTTATATTTGACATAGACTAATTTGATGTGTCAATAAGCTAGGATATCGAACTAGAGTTTCGAACAACCTATAACTAAATTTGTTATTAGTATATGATATGGCTAAGAATGGGTGTATGTCTTTTTTATTTCAATTATTTAGAGAAATAAGTGATAAAATAAAGGGTAAATCCGCCGTATTTTAGAATTTGAACACAGAAATTCATTAGTGTAGAATAAGGAAATATCAAAATTGAAAAAGGTGGTGACCACTGTAAAGTGTTAGAGAATTCATTTGTTATGGTTACAATAATTCTTATTATTAATATTGTGTATGTATCATTTTTTACCATTCGAATGATTTTAACATTAAAGGGTCAGCGTTATGCAGCAGCAATGATAAGCACAGTTGAAGTTGTAATTTATGTCGTAGGTTTAGGACTTGTATTAGATAATCTAAATCAAATCCAAAATTTAATTGCATATGCGATAGGATATGGTTTAGGGGTTTTAGCGGGGATGAAAATAGAAGAAAAGTTAGCCCTCGGTTACATTACCGTGAATGTAATTACGAAGGAATGGGACAAGCCCTTCACAAAGCTTCTAAGAGAAAAGGGTTATGGTGTTACGAGCTGGATGGCGTATGGAATGGAAGGAGATCGGTTAGCTATGCAGATTTTAACTCCAAGAAAATCAGAATCCGCTCTCTATAAGCATATAAAAGAAATTGATCCAAAGGCATTCATTATTGCTTTTGAGCCAAAAACAATTTACGGTGGTTTTTGGGTGAAATCAGTGAAAAAAGGAAGATTGAAACATGAGCAACAAACCGAAAAAGAAAAAATTTGAAGTCCAACAAAATGAAACGATTGTGGACTGTTTAAAAAGAATGGAACTTGAGGGGTATCGACCAATAAGAAGAGTGGAGGAACCGATTTTCATTGAAGTAAAGGAAGGAAATAAAATTAGTCAACGTATTCATAGTCAAAAAATTATTTTTGAAGGTGTGCAAAAGTAAAAACCGAACATTGGATTCATGTAAAAATAAAATTGTTCGATATTTATTGACATATTTATAGATTGCTTGTTAAGATGAAGTAGAAAAAATGAAATAGCCAACAATTGCCTCATATATCATTGGGAATATGGCCCAAAAGTTTCTACCTGATTACCGTAAATGATCAGACTATGGGGAAGGTAATATACCATCAGTGACTTGACCAACATAAGGAAACGGCTCGTTTTTTCTTTGTACTGATTTGGATATCCTAGCGACTATCAGTAAGAGAGAAAATGAATTTTCGCCATTTGAGCGAAAGTTGTGTCTTTCTTATGTTCATCATGTCCAGGTTAGATTGCTTTCTCCGTAAAGAAAGTTTCTATCCTGGGCTTTTTTTATCGGAATAACCAATACACATTTTACCTAATACATCAGGTTAAGTGGTTATTCGAAGCATTTAATTAAAGTTCATTATATATAGGAGGATTACCATGGAAAAGCCTTTAGTCGGGGTTATTATGGGAAGCACATCTGATTGGACCACGATGGAACATGCGTGTCAAATATTAGAAGAGTGTCACATTCCGTTCGAAAAGAAGGTCGTATCAGCACATCGTACCCCAGATTTAATGTTTGAGTATGCAGAGACAGCCAAACAGCGAGGAATTAAAGTGATTATTGCAGGTGCAGGTGGTGCGGCTCATCTACCAGGTATGGTTGCGGCAAAGACAACTTTACCTGTTATTGGTGTGCCTGTTCAATCGAAAGCACTTAATGGATTAGATTCATTACTTTCAATTGTACAAATGCCAGGTGGCGTACCAGTAGCAACTGTAGCAATAGGGAAAGCCGGTGCTACAAATGCTGGGCTTATGGCGGCGCAAATTCTCGGTACTCAATACCCTGAAATTGATGAACGATTAGTTAATAGACGAGAAAAAACTCGACAAGACGTTATTGAAAGTAGTGATCAGCTTGGGAAATAAAAGAATTCTACCAGGACAAACAATCGGCATCATTGGTGGTGGACAGTTAGGGAGAATGATGGCAATTGCTGCAAAGGAAATGGGCTATCGTATTGCGGTTATGGAGCCAACTATCGATTCCCCATGTGCTCAAGTTGCAGATATTGAAATTAATGCTCCTTACGATGATTTATCTGCTGCAAAAAAATTAGCTGAAGTGAGTGATGTGATCACTTATGAATTTGAAAATGTGGACCACGACGTTTTAAGCTGGCTTGAGAAAAATGCTTATTTACCGCAAGGAAGCGAACTTATTAAAATTACGCAGGATCGCGCTAACGAGAAAAAAGCTATAACCGTTAGTGGTGGAGACGTTGCCCCGTATTTCCTCGTTAACAATATTGAAGATTTACATAAAGGCCTTAAAGAAATCGGCACACCGTCTGTATTAAAAACATGTAGGGGCGGCTATGACGGAAAGGGTCAAGTCGTTATAAAAGAGAAAAAAAATATTGATGATGCGCAAAAACTCCTCAACTATGGATCATGTGTACTAGAAAAATGGATCCCTTTTCAAATGGAGTTATCGGTTATTGTGACAAGAAGTGTATCTGGAGAGGTTCGAACATTTCCAGTAGCAGAAAATATTCATGTCAATAATATTTTGTCACAAACGATTGTTCCAGCAAGAATTGATGATGAGATAGCGTGTAAGGCAACTCAGGAAGCTATTAAGCTAGCTAACTCTATAAATATGATTGGTACCCTTGCAGTAGAAATGTTTCTAACAATAGATAATGAAATATTTATAAATGAATTAGCTCCAAGACCACACAATTCTGGGCATTATACGATTAATGCATGTGAAACTTGTCAATTTGAACAACATGTTCGTGCTATTTGTGGTTGGCCATTAGGAGAAACAAATTTATTAAAACCAGTTGTGATGGCTAATATATTAGGTGAGCATGTAGAACCTGTGTTAGCAAATATTGACCAATTTTCTGATTGTAAGTTGCACTTATATGGAAAGGCAGAAGCAAAATTAGCTCGGAAAATGGGTCATTTAAATATTTTAGCAAATACTGTTGATGAAGCTTTGCAAAAATATAAGAAACTAAAGATTTGGAACTGACTGGGGGACTATATTGATGATTGAACGTTACACACGTCCTGAAATGAAAGCAATTTGGACAGAGGAAAATAAGTATAAAGCATGGCTTGAGGTTGAAATATTGGCATGTGAAGCATGGGCTGAACTTGGTGAAATTCCGAAAGAGGATGTAAAGAAGCTCCGTGAAAATGCATCATTTAACATTGATCGCATTAATGAAATTGAGTTAGATACTCGCCATGATGTAGTTGCATTTACACGTGCTGTATCAGAGACACTTGGTGAAGAAAGAAAATGGGTTCACTATGGATTAACTTCAACGGACGTTGTTGACACTGCTTTATCTTATTTAGTGAAACAGGCAAATGAAATTCTCTTAAAAGATATTGAAAGCTTTATAAACGTCCTGAAGGATAAAGCACGGGAGCACAAGTATACTGTTATGATGGGACGAACTCATGGTGTCCATGCTGAACCAACGACATTTGGCTTGAAGCTAGCGCTGTGGCATGAAGAAATGAAGCGAAACCTTGAGCGATTTAAACAGGCTGCAGATGGAATTCGAGTTGGCAAGATTTCTGGTGCTGTTGGTACGTATGCAAACATTGATCCTTTCGTTGAACAATATGTTTGTGAAAATCTTGGTCTTCAAGCTGCCCCGATTTCAACACAAACATTACAGCGTGATCGTCATGCCGATTATATGGGGGCACTTGCTCTTATCGCAACATCAATTGAGAAATTTGCAGTAGAAATTCGTGGCTTACAAAAAAGCGAAACACGTGAGGTTGAAGAGTTTTTTGCAAAGGGTCAAAAAGGATCTTCGGCAATGCCACATAAACGAAATCCAATAGGTTCTGAGAACATGGCAGGACTTGCTCGTGTGATTCGTGGTTATATGATGACGGCCTATGAAAATGTTCCTCTGTGGCATGAACGAGATATCTCTCATTCTTCTGCAGAACGTGTAATATTACCAGATGCTACAATTGCACTTAACTATATGCTAAATCGATTTACAAATATTGTGAAAAACTTAACGGTGTTCCCTGAAAATATGAAGCGCAATATGGAAAGGACTTTTGGCCTAATTTATTCGCAACGCGTACTGTTAGCGCTAATAGAAAAAGGAATGTCAAGAGAAGCTGCTTATGACCTTGTTCAACCAAAAACGGCTGAAGCTTGGGATAACCAAATTCAGTTTAGACCTTTAATTGAAGCGGAAGAGCAAATCACTAGTAGATTAACTCCTGAAGAAATTGCCGATTGCTTTGATTATAACTATCATCTGAAAAATGTTGATTTAATATTTGAACGTCTAGGTCTATAAAGATGGGGTACTTATGTACCTCTCTATACAATTCATTCATAATGTTCAGGATACGGGGGAACCGAAAATGGAAAAAGGAAGGCTTTTATACGAGGGCAAAGCGAAAAGAATATATGAAACAATTGATAAAAATATTGTGCTAATTGAGTTTAAAGATGATGCTACTGCTTTTAACGGTGTAAAAAAAGACTCTATTAGTGGAAAAGGCCGTTTAAACAACGCAATTACAACAATTTTATATGAAAAGCTGGGGCAAGATGGAATACCCACCCATTTTGTAGAAAAACTTTCTGAAACAGAGCAGATCGTTCAAAAAGTGAAGATTATTCCACTAGAAGTTGTGTTACGCAATGTTGTCGCAGGAGGTCTAGCGAAGAGACTAGGTATCGAAGAAGGAGTTGCCTTAAAAAATACAATAATTGAATTCTATTACAAAGATGATAAATTAGGCGATCCATTATTAAACAATGACCATATCCAAGCATTAGATTTGGCTACAGATGAACAATTAGCCACTATTAAAGAAATGGCACTTAAGATCAATGCTATTCTTCTTCAATTTTTCCTAGACAGAAAAATTAAATTAATAGATTTTAAGCTTGAATTTGGAGTAACCGAGACTGGTGAAGTTATTTTGGCTGATGAGATTTCACCTGATAATTGCAGGCTTTGGGACGAGGATACAAATCAAAAATTTGATAAAGATGTATTTCGTCGGGACTTAGGTAATTTAACAGATGCATATGAAGAAATATTAAAACGTTTAGGGGGCGAGTAATTATGTTTAAAGTAAAGGTGTATGTAACATTAAGAGAAAGTGTATTAGATCCACAAGGAGTAGCGGTGAAAAATTCACTGCATAGCATGTCTTATAACGATGTAACAGATGTAAGAATTGGTAAATATTTAGAATTAACACTTGCTGATGGAACTGAAAATGTTGAAGAAAAAGTAAAAGAAATGTGTGATCGTTTACTTTCAAATCCTGTTATTGAAAACTACCGTTACGAAATTGAGGAGGTTGTCGCTCAGTGAAGTATGCAGTTGTAGTATTCCCGGGTTCCAATTGTGATATTGATATGTATCATGCGATTAAGGATGAGCTAGGGGAAGAAGTGGAATATGTGTGGCATACACAATCAGATTTAAGCGGATTTGATGCAATCCTTCTCCCAGGTGGGTTTTCTTACGGTGACTATCTTCGTTGTGGAGCAATCGCTCGTTTCTCGAACATTATGGAAGCTGTTATCCAAGCTGCTGAAGCGGGTAAACCTGTATTAGGAGTGTGTAATGGATTTCAAGTTCTATTAGAATCTGGACTTCTTCCAGGAGCAATGAAGCGTAACAAAAATCTGAAATTTATGTGTCGCCCTGTAGACCTTGAAGTTGTTAATAACAATACGATGTTTACAAGTGAATATTCACAAGGAGATATAATTTCTATTCCAATCGCTCATGGTGAAGGAAACTATGAGTGTGATGAAGCAACGCTGAAACAGTTAGAAGAAAACAATCAAATCGTCTTCCGCTATCATGGTGAAAATCCAAATGGATCGAAAGCAGATATCGCTGGAATTATGAATGATAAAGGAAATGTATTAGGCATGATGCCTCATCCAGAGCGTGCTGTAAGCGAATTGTTAGGTAGCGCAGATGGATTAAAACTATTTCAATCGATTTTAAGAAATTGGAGGGAAGCACATGTCGTTACTTCTTGAGCCAACAGCACAACAAATTAAAAACGAAGCCATTTATCGTGAAATGGGATTAAGTGATGAAGAATTCGCATTAGTAGAAAATATTCTTGGGCGCCTACCGAACTATACAGAACTAGGGTTATTTTCGGTCATGTGGTCAGAGCATTGTAGTTATAAAAATTCAAAACCAGTGTTAAGAAAATTCCCAACTAGTGGTGAAAGAGTACTACAAGGTCCGGGTGAAGGTGCTGGTATCGTAGATATTGGTGATAATCAAGCGGTCGTTTTTAAAATTGAAAGTCACAATCACCCATCAGCTATTGAGCCATACCAAGGGGCAGCGACAGGTGTAGGTGGTATTATTCGTGATGTATTCTCAATGGGTGCTCGCCCAATTGCAATGTTAAACTCGCTTCGTTTTGGGGAGTTAACAACGCCGCGCGTAAAATATTTATTTGATGAAGTGGTACATGGTATTGCGGGTTATGGAAACTGTATTGGGATTCCGACAGTAGGTGGAGAGGTTCAGTTTGATCCTTCTTATGATGGCAATCCCCTTGTTAATGCAATGTGTGTCGGCTTAATTAATCATGAAGATATTAAAAAGGGTCAGGCTAAAGGTGTTGGCAATACCGTCATTTATGTAGGTGCAGCAACTGGGCGCGATGGAATCCACGGTGCAACATTTGCATCAGAGGAATTAAATGAAGCGTCAGAAGCAAAACGCCCAGCTGTTCAAGTTGGTGATCCATTTATGGAAAAACTTCTGCTTGAAGCGTGCTTGGAAATTGTTAAAAATGACGCACTAGTTGGTATTCAAGATATGGGTGCTGCTGGTTTAACATCTTCATCAAGTGAGATGGCAAGTAAAGCGGGTTCTGGTATTGAAATGAATCTTGATCTAGTTCCACAACGCGAGACAGGAATGACAGCGTACGAAATGATGTTATCCGAGTCACAAGAACGGATGCTTTTAGTTGTGGAAAAAGGACGCGAACAAGAAATTATTGATATATGCGAAAAGTATGGACTTGAAGCAGTTGCAATCGGAAAGGTAACAGATGATAAGATGCTACGTCTTCTTCATAAAGGGGAGGTAGTGGCTGATGTTCCCGTTGATGCTTTAGCGGAGGATGCTCCTGTCTATCATAAGCCATCGAAAGAGCCAGCTTACTATCAGGAGTTCCAATCTCTCGCTCCATATATACCAGTTGTAAAGGATTATAAAGAAACGTTATTGCAATTATTAAGCCAGCCTACAATTGCAAGTAAAGAATATGTATATGATCAATATGACTATATGGTTCGTACAAATACAGTAGTGGCACCAGGATCGGATGCTGCCGTATTAAGAGTGCGCGGAACTAGAAAAGCATTAGCAATGACGACGGATTGTAATTCTCGCTATATATATCTTGATCCGGAGGTAGGGGGCAAAATCGCAGTAAGTGAAGCAGCTCGTAACATTGTTTGTTCCGGTGGTGAGCCGTTAGCAATTACTGATTGCTTAAACTATGGTAATCCAGAGAAACCAGAAATATTCTGGCAGCTTGAAAAATCTACTGATGGAATGAGTGCCGCTTGTGAAGCTTTAAGTGCACCAGTAATCGGTGGGAATGTTTCGTTATACAATGAGACGAACGGCGTAGCCGTTTATCCAACACCAGTTGTTGGAATGGTTGGACTTATAGAAGATGTTGACCATATTACAACGCAATATTTTAAACAAGCAGGCGACCTCATTTATGTATTAGGTGATACGAAGCCTGAATTTGGTGGAAGTGAGCTCCAAAAGCTGCTCGAGGGACGCATTTTTGGTAAAGCACCACAAATAGATCTAGAAATTGAAGTAAATCGTCAGCAACAATTATTAACAGCAATTAAATCAGGTCTTGTTCAATCTGCACATGATGTTGCGGAAGGAGGCTTAGCTGTAGCGCTCGCCGAATGTTTGATGGATAACGAAACATTAGGTGCCGATGTTCAACTAAGCGGTGACGCAGTTTCAGCCTTATTTAGTGAATCACAATCGCGGTTTATCGTTTCTGTAAAGAAAGATAATAAAGAACAATTTGAAACAATTGTAAATGCTAGTTTGGTTGGTGAAGTCACAGAAGCTGGTAATCTTACAATCTCAGACGACTCAAACAAAGAATTGTTATCTATTCAAACAAGCATCATGAAGGATGCCTGGAAAGGAGCAATCCCATGCTTGCTGAAATAAAAGGGTTAAATGAAGAATGTGGCGTGTTTGGGGTGTGGGGGCATTCTGACGCAGCACACTTGACTTATTATGGCTTGCATAGTCTTCAACATCGCGGTCAAGAAGGTTCAGGTATTGTTGTAACAGATGGAGAAACTCTAAAAATTTCCAAAGGATTAGGTTTGGTAACTGAGGTTTTTGGTCTGGGTGAACTTGAGAGCTTAAAAGGTAATGCTGCTATCGGTCATGTTCGCTATTCGACAGCTGGTGATAAAGGATATGAAAATGTACAGCCACTTTTGTTCAATTCACAATCTGGCAGTTTAGCATTAGCCCATAACGGCAATCTTGTCAATGCAATTGCATTAAGACGGCAATTAGAATTTCAAGGTTCAATTTTTCAAACGTCGTCAGATACAGAAGTGCTTGCTCATTTAATTAGACGCGGCGGATTTCTTAATATTGAGGAGCAAGTGAAAAACTCTTTACCAATGTTAAAAGGTGCATATGCCTATATCATTTTGACAGAAAATAAACTAATTGCGGCACTTGATCCGAATGGTTTCCGGCCATTATCAATTGGACGTCTTGATGGTGCCTATGTGATTGCATCTGAGACTTGTGCTTTTGATGTAATTGGTGCTACGTATGAACGTGATGTACTTCCAGGTGAAATGATTATTATCGATGATACAGGTATGCGTTCTGAGCGTTTTACTGTAAATGTCAATCGCTCGATTTGCAGTATGGAATATATATATTTTGCTCGACCTGACAGTAATGTTGATAGTGTGAATGTTCATAGTGCACGTAAAAGATTAGGGAAAAAGCTTGCTGAGGAAGCAGCGGTTGAAGCCGATGTTGTAACAGGGGTACCAGATTCAAGTATTTCGGCAGCAATTGGCTATGCTGAAGCAACAGGTATTCCGTATGAATTAGGATTATTAAAAAATCGTTATGTTGGTCGAACATTTATCCAACCATCTCAAGAAATGCGTGAACGTGGAGTGAAGATGAAGCTTTCACCAGTACGAGGGGTAGTTGAGGGTAAGCGGGTTGTCATGGTAGATGATTCAATCGTGCGTGGCACAACGAGTAGAAGAATTGTAAAATTATTGCGTGACGCAGGAGCAACAGAGGTTCATGTGCGCATTAGTTCGCCACCAATTGAAAATCCTTGTTTTTATGGAATCGATACATCTTCACGAGAAGAGTTAATCGCAGCTTCGATGACAATTGAAGAGATTCGTCAAGAAATTGGTGCAGATTCACTTGCTTTTATTTCAACAGATGGATTACTAGAAGCAATTGGAAGAAACAGTAATGAGGAAAATTGTGGACAATGCTTAGCTTGTTTTACAGGAAAATATCCTACTGAAATTTATCCTGAAAAAAGCGGGAAATCCCAAACAATTGTTAGTGGCAATTAATGCTGCTATGTCCCCTACTTCAATGTGCAAGTAGGGGAACTATATTGTAATAAAGCATAAGAAGAGGAGATTAACAAATGTCAAATGCTTATAAGAATGCCGGAGTTGATATTGAAGCAGGCTATGAGTCAGTTAATCGAATGAAGAAACATGTTCAAAGAACAATTCGTCCAGAAGTAATGGGCGGTTTAGGCGGCTTTGGCGGTATGTTTGATCTTTCCAAAATGAATGTAAAAGAGCCGGTCTTAATATCTGGGACAGATGGTGTTGGTACTAAGCTAATGCTTGCATTTATGATGGATAAGCACGATACAATAGGAATTGATTGTGTCGCTATGTGTGTCAATGATATTGTCGTCCAAGGTGCAGAGCCAATTTATTTCTTAGATTATATTGCTTGCGGAAAAGCTGTTCCTGAACGAATTGAAATGATTGTGAAAGGCGTCGCGACAGGGTGTGAGCAGGCAGGGTGTTCGCTAGTTGGGGGAGAAACAGCGGAAATGCCGGGGATGTACGATATAAATGAATATGATTTAGCTGGTTTTGCAGTCGGGGTAGCTGAGAAGTCTAAATTAATAACTGGAGAGCGGATTGAAGCGGGAGATGTTCTAATTGGCCTATCCTCAAGCGGTATTCATAGTAATGGTTATTCATTAGTCCGCAAAGTATTGTTAGCAGATGGTGGTCTTGACTTGTCAAAACAATACGAGGGCTTATCACGCCCACTTGGTGAAGAGCTACTTGAACCAACAAAAATATATGTCAAACCATTGTTAGAAACGATGAAGCAATTTGACTTAAAAGGATTAGCTCATATTACAGGTGGCGGTTTTATTGAAAATATTCCAAGGATGCTACCGGAAGGAATTGGAGTAGAAATTGAAAATGGTTCATGGCCGATTCTACCAATCTTTGAGTTTATTGAAAATGTTGGAAAGCTAAATCGTAATGAGCTTTTTAATGTGTTTAATATGGGCATTGGTATGGTTGTTGTTGTAAGTGGTAGTGATGCAGCAGCAGTTATTGAAAAACTACATGCTTGCGGAGAAAAAGCGTATGTGATTGGACGTACTGTTAAAGGTGAAGGAGTATCATTTACTGGAGGGAAGCTGTAATGAAAAAAATCGCAGTTTTTGCTTCAGGGTCAGGTACGAATTTTCAAGCAATTATCGATGCGACAAAGGAAGGGAAGCTAGACTGTGAGATAAGCTTACTAGTTTGTGATCAGCCTGGGGCTAAATGTATTGAACGCGCTGAACAATCAAGTATCCCTGCACTAGTCCTATCACCAAAGGAATTTACAAGTAAGGCAGAGTATGAGGCTAGAATATTACAAGAATTAGAAGAGAAACAAGTTGAATTTATTGCATTAGCAGGATACATGCGGTTAATAGGGAAAACGTTGTTGTCATCTTTTGAAGGGAAAATAGTTAATATTCATCCTTCGCTCTTGCCGTCGTTCCCGGGTAAAGATGCAATTGGACAAGCATTTGATGCGAAGGTGAAGGTAACTGGGGTTACGATTCATTATGTTGACGAAGGTATGGACACAGGACCAATCATTGCCCAAGAGGCCGTGAAAATAGATGAGATGGATACGCGTTACGACCTTCAGAAAAAAATTCAAAAGGTTGAACACCAATTATATGTAAACACATTATCGAATCTATTTCAGTAGGCTAGACGAAAAACACCAGTTAATTAAAAAAATCAAGATGGTTAGTTAGCTCTACGGCCTAGCTTACCATTCCATTTTTTGTAAAGGAGTTAGATTGATTATGGCAATAAAGCGTGCATTAGTTAGTGTATCGGATAAGCAAGGAATTGTCCCGTTTGTAAAAGGGCTTGTAGAACAGGGTGTTGAAGTAATTTCAACAGGTGGAACATTTAAAACATTACAAGACAATGGCATTCAAGTAATCGGTATTTCTGAGGTTACAGGATTTCCAGAAATTATGGATGGCCGTGTAAAAACATTACATCCTAATATTCATGGTGCTTTGCTTGCAGTTCGTGGTAATGAAGAGCATGAAAAAGCACTTTCAGATCATCAAATTACACCAATTGATTTAGTTGTTGTTAACCTTTATCCGTTCCAAGCAACAATTGCAAAACCAGATGTTACATATGCAGAAGCAATTGAAAACATCGATATTGGGGGTCCAACAATGCTTCGTTCAGCTGCGAAAAACCATGCGGATGTTGCAGTTGTTGTTGATCCAGCAGATTATGATGACGTGCTAGCACAAGTACAAGCTAGTGGAGACGTTTCAATTGAAACGAAGCGCAAATTAGCAGCAAAGGTATTCCGCCATACAGCAGCTTATGATGCAGTAATTGGTGAATACTTAACTGCGCAAACTGGTGAAGACTATCCAGAGTCATTAACAGTGACTTATACGAAGGTTCAAGGTTTACGCTATGGAGAAAATCCTCATCAAACAGCAGCGTTCTACAAAAAACCATTAAGTTCAAACAGTTCAATTGCTGCTGCAACTCAATTACAAGGTAAAGAGTTATCCTATAACAATATTAATGATGGCGATGCTGCTCTACAAATTGCGAAAGAATTTACGGAGCCAGCGGTTGTTGCTGTTAAACATATGAACCCTTGTGGTGTTGGAGTAGGCACAACGATTGAAGAGGCATATGATAAAGCGTATGAATCAGATCCAGTCTCAATTTTTGGCGGAATTATTTGTGCAAATCGTGAAATCGATGGTGCGACTGCATTAAAAATGAAGGAAATCTTCTTAGAAATTATTATTGCTCCTTCATTTAGTGCGGAGGCTGTTGAAATTTTATCAGCTAAGAAAAATTTACGTTTGTTAACACTACCTATTGAAAAAGCAGCAAAAGTTGAAAAGAAATTAACGACGATTCATGGTGGTTTACTCGTTCAAGACGAAGATTCATTTGGCTTAGACGAAGCAACAATCACAATTCCAACAAAGCGCCAACCTACAGAGCAAGAATGGAAAGACTTGAAAGTAGCTTGGAAGGTTGTTAAGCATGTGAAATCAAATGCGATTGTACTTGCGAAGGATGATATGACAATCGGTGTGGGTGCCGGACAAATGAATCGTGTTGGTTCTGCAAAAATTGCAATCGAGCAAGCAGGTGAAAAAGCGAAGGGTTCAGCATTAGGATCAGATGCATTTTTCCCTATGCCAGACACAGTAGAAGAAGCAGCAAAAGCAGGCATTACAGCAATCATCCAACCAGGCGGTTCAATTCGTGATGAAGATTCAATCAAAAAATGCGATGAATACGGAATCGCTATGGTATTTACAGGGGTTCGCCATTTTAAACATTAAAAGTATAATAAGGCTTACTGATCAAATTTCGTGAGTAATAAAGCGATATTAGTAAGTAATGGTGCAATTTGTGAGTAAAGAGCTGAAATTTGTGAGTAAAGTACTCTAATTCGTGAATAAAACGCAAAATCTCTAGAATAAATTGCCGATTTTGTGATTGAATAGCCAAAATGAGCGAGTAAATTCATCGTTTCAAGGAGAGTGAACTGTAATGAAGGTTCTTGTAATTGGGCGTGGGGGACGTGAGCACGCTTTGGCATGGAAATTTGCCCAAAGTTCACAAGTAGAACAAGTATATGTTTCACCTGGTAATGATGGAATGACAGATGTAGCACAGTTGGTCCCTATTAATGAAAGTGAACATGATGAGCTTGTACAATTTGTAAAGGATAAAGGCATTGAGCTTACATTTGTTGGTCCAGAAGCACCATTATCAGAGGGTATAGTCAACCGTTTTGAAGAAGAGGGTTTGCGAGTATTCGGTCCACGGAAAGAAGCAGCAATCATTGAAGGTAGCAAATCATTTACGAAGGACTTATTGAAAAAATACAATATTCCAACAGGTAAATATGAAACCTTTACTGAATATGAAGCTGCAAAAGCCTACCTCGAAGCACAAGGTGCGCCAATTGTTATTAAAGCTGACGGTTTAGCTGCTGGGAAAGGCGTCGTCGTTGCGATGACACTTGAAGATGCGTTAGCTGCCATTGATGAAATGATGAAGGGTGCGAAATTCGGAGAGGCTAGCAGCAAAGTTGTCATTGAAGAATTCCTTGATGGTGAAGAGTTTTCATTTATGGCATTTGTAAAAGGGAATAAAGTATATCCTATGGTCATCTCTCAAGATCATAAACGTGCTTATGATGGCGACCAAGGACCAAACACAGGTGGTATGGGCGCTTATTCCCCAGTTCCACAAATACCGCAAGAAGTTTTAGATGAAGCGGTTAAAACCATTTTAAAGCCAACTGCAGACGCGATGATTGCTGAAAATCGCTCCTTTACGGGAATATTATATGCGGGACTCATATTAACGGTGGATGGGCCTAAGGTGATTGAATTTAACGCACGCTTTGGTGACCCGGAAACACAGGTAGTTTTACCTCGCTTAGAAAATGATCTTGCACAACTTATTAATGATATATTAGATGATAAGCCCGTACAGTTAAGGTGGACTAACGATGCAGTTTTAGGTGTTGTCATTGCTTCAAAGGGCTATCCAAACGATTATGAAAAGGGCCACGTCATAAATGGCTTGGATGAAATGACAAATGATGTTTTCATTTTTCATGCCGGTACAAAAAAGTCAGATGCAGGATTTGTTACGAACGGTGGTCGTGTCCTACTTGTAGCAACTAGAAGTAACAATTTAGCGGAAGCGCAAAAACAGTTATATAAACAATTAGAAATGCTCCATTCCGATGGAATATTTTATCGAAAAGATATTGGCTATCGTGCTATCGCACATGCTTCTTTATAAAAAATCATAAAAAGTTTAAGTTTAACAAGCCACAGTCGCTTTATTCTGTGGCTTGTTTTTTTTATTATTCTGTAGGAAATTATAAAATTTGATCCTGTGGATAAATACTATAGCAAAGAGTGTAGTCGTCCAGCTCCAGCACCCGCGACTAGTAAACTTCGCTCATCTCTTTTGCGATAAGTCAACATCGACTCATCCCTCGTCGTGTTTCCTTTATCTCAGTCGATGCGCTCTTATTTTTACGTCGCTAAGCAGGGCGCTTGCGAATTTGTTCCTCAGCCCAGAACACCCGTGGCTTTAGGCATAAGAGGTTCAGTCTGGTTTTGGGCTGCTGTTATTAAGGGTTTGTAATCGAATTCGCTATTTCCTGAACTAAAGGCTCACTCGCGTTATCATTATTATTTGTAGTATCATTTGGTAGCAGATTTTCTTGATAACGTTCAAAAAGCGCCGTCAGCGGACAAAATCTAGTGATTCCTTCGGCAATTTTCATCCCAGCCATCAATGCAACCCAAAAATAAGAATTACGCCATGGGCGTTTCACCATTTTTGCAGTTGCCCAAGCCAAAATTGTAAAACCAAAAGTGATTCGAACTAAAGCATTTACAAGCCCAATATTAGGTTTAACCATCATCATACAATTCCTCCTTCGTTACGTAAAAATATTGTCGATTTTTATTAAAATTTAATACTCTCTTTAGTGCGTTAAAATATGAAATATGGTACGATAACAATATATAGTGAATCATGAATGGAGGATAACAATGCCTGACCAGCCATACAGATGGAGGACAAAGCAAATTCGTGAACAAATTGCTGTCATTAATGGAAAGAGTTCACCATCTATAGTTTTGAAAAACGCTACATATTTAAATCAAGCCTTGCATAAGTGGATGACGGCAAATATTTGGATTTACGAGGATCGAATTATTTATGTCGGCAAGGACCTTCCGAAAAATACGCATGAAACTGAAATAGTTGACTGTCAAGACTTATTTGTTGTCCCTGGCTATATCGAACCACATGCCCATCCTTTTCAGTTATATAATCCCCATACGTTTTCTCAATATGCATCGCAAGGAGGAACAACTACATTTATTAATGATAACTTATTGTTTGCTTTGCATTTGCCTAAAAAGAAAGCGTTTTCGCTTATAGAGGATTTAAATAAGCTGCCTACTACGCAATATTGGTGGTGTCGCTATGATCCACAAACTGAAATACCAGGTGAAGACCAAATTTTTTCTCCAGAAGCCATTAACGATTGGTTAGAACATGACCTAGTTCTACAAGGTGGAGAATTGACTTCTTGGCCTAAGGTTATGGATGGCGATGATTTTCTGCTCCACTGGATGCAAGAAACAAAGCGATTAAGGAAGCCAATAGAAGGTCATTTACCAGGTGCTTCGGAAAATACATTAACAAAAATGCGGTTACTTGGAGTTGACTGTGACCATGAGTCAATGACTGGAAAAGATGTATTAATGAGGCTAACTCAAGGCTATACTGTATCGCTACGTTATTCATCCATCCGCCCAGATTTACCAAAGCTCTTGGATGAAATGAAAGACGAAGGCATTGATCAATATAATCGAATAATCTTTACAACTGATGGCTCGCCGCCCAATTTTTATAAAGATGGTGTGATTGATACAATGATTCAAATCGCCATCGAAAAGGGAATTCCAGAGATAGATGCTTATAATATGGCTTCCTATAATGTAGCTAGGCACTATGGTATTGATCATCTTCATGGGATGATCGGTCCTGGAAGGATTGCTCATTTAAACTTTTTAGAGGATATCAGAAATCCAAAGCCCGTATCTGTATTGGCAAAAGGGCAATGGGTTAAAAGGGATGGCCAAGCTGTAAATCAAGTGGAATCGTTCCCTTGGGACAATTATGGAATAGAGCCGCTTAATTTTAATTGGGATTTAACCATGGATGACTTACAATTTTCGATGCCGTTTGGAATGGAAATGGTAAATTCAGTGATTACAAAACCGTATTCAGTAACGATTGACGCATCAATGGATACATTATCAATGGATCATGATGAGAGTTTTTTAATGCTTATTGACAAAAATGGCAAGTGGAGAATAAACACGGTTTTAAAAGGGTTTGCTAGCAAAGTATCGGGATTTGCGAGCTCCTATTCAAATACTGGAGATTTCGTGTTAATTGGAAAGAATAAGCAAGATATGTTAAAAGCATTTAAGCGGATGAAAGAAATGGGTGGTGGCTTTGTTCTTGTAGAAAATGGCGAAGTTATTCATGAAGTAAGGTTACCTCTTCTTGGAGTAATGTCTAATAAGAGCATTAATGAGTTAATGGGAGATGAACAAGAGTTGTTTGATCTTCTTCGTGAAAGGGGCTATCCATTTATTGACCCTGTTTATACATTGTTATTCTTATCGTCAACACATTTGCCATATATTCGCGTAACACCGCAAGGAATATTTGATGTTATGAAAAAAGTAGTACTCTTCCCTTCAATTATGCGTTAAACTGATAAAGTATAAGGTTGTGTCCTAATGAAAAAGACAATTAAAATGGTACTTGTACTTGGAATTACGGCATTATTAATATCGTTGATAGGCTGTAGTTCAGAGAAACAAGTAAACGCACCAATAGAACAACCGGAAATACAATACATCGAGGATTCTGAGAGTGAGGAGACGTTTTTTAAACAAAACTATTCAAATATATATCCTTTAACTGGTATCGGAACAAATGAACAAATAAATCAGCGCATTTTTGCGGTGATGGTTAATAATCATTCAACTGCAAGGCCTCAATCTGGGCTTCATAAGGCAGATATCGTGTTTGAAATATTATCCGAATGGGAAATAACAAGGTATTTAGCGTTATATCAAAGCGAACTGCCAGATGTGGTTGGGCCAGTGCGAAGTGCAAGGGATTATTTTATTCATTTAAGTAATGGATATGGTTCAATATATGTAGCCTATGGTGGTAGTCCTGAAGCTTTTCTATTACTACGTGACATGGAAATGATGGACTATATTGGCGGGATTTTAAGAACAGGATACGCAGATGATGAATTTTTTTATAGGGTTAATTTTCGAAAAGCACCTCATAATGTGTATACAACTAAAGAAGAGTTAATTAGAGGGGCAGATCGAAGAAATTACTCACTTACGCAAAATGTTGAACCGTATTTGTTTATGACAGAAAACGAAATTCCAAAGATAAGTGGGAAACCTGCAAAAGACATCATGATAAATTATGGTCCTTATTATAACACTAGTTTTAAATTTGATGAAAAGTCGAAAAAATACCAAAGATTTACTAATGATGAACAAAGTAAAGATAGGGAGACAGATACTCCAATTGAAGTAAATAATGTTTTAATTATTGAAGCACCGCATAAAGTTATTGATAATGAGGGACGAAGAGATATACAGCTAGATGGTAGTGGGCGAGGATACATAATCCAACATGGTATTGTAAGAGATATTATTTGGGAAAATAATGATGGACGTATAATTCCTTATATTAATGGTGAAGTAGTAGCTCTTTCCCCAGGTAAGACATGGATAAATGTAATTCCTGATAGTCCTGGTCTAGAAAAAATGATTTCTTTTGGTATCGAAAACGAGGAGTGAAACCATGCAAATTGACAAATTGAGAGGAAAATCACTTGACCAGCTTTTTGAAGCAATACTATCTCTTAATGATCTTGAAGAATGCTATCGGTTTTTTGATGATTTATGTACAGTTAATGAGATACAATCATTAGCACAGAGGTTAGAGGTTGCGAGGATGCTAAGAGATGGGTTTACATACCATAAAATTGAAACGGAGACAGGTGCAAGTACGGCAACAATATCACGAGTAAAGCGCTGCTTAAATTACGGTAATGATGCCTATATTATGGCTTTAGATCGTGTTGATAGTAAAGCGAAGCAAAAAGAATGAATTTACATAAATATACAGCCGATTTCTCATTATGAGTTCGGCTTTTTTGTTTTGTTAGATTTGGTATAATACCCTTTAGTAGTGTCTCAGGAGGAATTTGTTCATGTATGATATAAAAAAATGGAAGCATGTTTTTAAGCTAGACCCAAATAAGGAAATTTCAGATCAGAATCTAGAAGCGATTTGTGAATCAGGCACTGATGCTGTCATAATTGGTGGAAGTGATGGTATAACGTTTGATAATACGATTTCAATGCTGTCAAGAGTTCGGAAATATACTGTTCCTTGTGTTTTAGAGGTTTCAACGTTAGAAGCGATTACACCAGGATTCGATTTTTACTTTATTCCAACAGTCTTAAATAGCTGTAATAAAAAGTGGATTGTTGATTATCACCATGAAGCCATTAAAGAGTATGGTGATATAATGAATTGGGATGAGATGATTGTTGAAGGTTATTGTATCCTGAATGAAGATTCAAAAGTAGCAAGGCTAACTGAGGCACAAACCTCATTGGTATTAGAGGATATCATTGCCTATGCGCAGCTAGCTGAAAGAATGTTTCATTTACCGATCTTTTACTTAGAATACAGTGGTACATATGGTGATCCGGATATTGTCCAAAAGGTTAAGTCTTCATTAAATAATACACAACTGTTTTATGGTGGCGGAATAAAAAATGAAAAAGATGCTGCTGAAATGGCACAATTTGCAGATACAATAGTTGTTGGGAACTTACTATATCATGATATAAAATCAGCATTAAGAACAGTTCATGCTACGAAGGTGGTGTAAGCCATGCAAACAAAAAAAGATGGGTTATTAAGCGGATTAAATAATGAACAGCAAGCTGCAGTGAAATGCACAGAAGGTCCACTATTAATTATGGCAGGGGCAGGAAGTGGGAAAACAAGAGTTTTAACACACAGGATTGCGTATTTAATGAGTGAAAAAGATGTGAATCCGTGGAATATAGTAGCGATAACGTTTACGAATAAAGCAGCAAGGGAAATGAAAGAACGTGTTTCTTTAATCGTTGGGGCTAGAGCAGAGGAGATATGGATATCAACCTTTCATTCAATGTGCGTGCGTATATTACGTCGTGATATTGATAGAATCGGATTTAATCGTAATTTTTCAATTCTTGATACAACAGATCAGCTTTCAATCATAAAAAGAATCTTAAAGGAAAAAAATATAGATCCGAAAAAATTTGATCCTCGGGCAATTTTAGGCTCAATTAGTGGAGCAAAAAATGAATTAATCACAGCAGACGAATACGCAAAGAGTGCAGCTGGGTATTTTGAAAAAGTAGTGAGCGATGTTTATAAAATATATGAAGATAGATTGAAAAAGAACCAGTCTTTAGATTTCGATGATTTAATTATGGTCACAATTCAGTTGTTTAATCGTGTTCCAGAGGTCCTTGAATTTTACCAAAGGAAATTTCAGTATATTCACGTAGATGAGTATCAAGATACGAACCGAGCGCAATATATGCTAGTAAAAATGATGGCGGATCGCTTTAAAAACCTTTGCGTTGTGGGAGATTCGGATCAATCAATTTATCGCTGGCGCGGGGCTGACATTAAAAACATACTATCCTTTGAAAAGGATTATCCGAACGCGAAAGTGATTTTGCTCGAGCAAAATTATCGTTCAACAAAACGTATTCTTGAGGCAGCCAACTTAGTGATTACGAACAACTCTAATCGAAAGCCGAAAAAGCTTTGGACTGAAAATGAAGAAGGAAATAAGCTTGTATATTATCGTGGCGATACAGAGCGGGATGAAGCGCACTTTGTTGCTGGGCAGATCAAAGAACTAGTTGATAGCGGAAAGCGTCGTTATAGTGAAATAGCAATTCTTTATCGAACCAATGCTCAATCCCGGGTGATCGAGGAAGTTTTATTAAAATCAAATATTAGCTATAACATCGTTGGCGGAATGAAATTCTATGATCGCAAAGAAATTAAGGATTTACTTGCGTATTTACGTTTGATTGCAAATCCTGATGACGATATTAGTTTAGAACGAATTATCAATGTGCCGAAACGTGGTATTGGCGCATCAACACTAGATAAGCTTGTACAATATGCTGCGCAGGATGGAAGGTCGATATACTCTGCATTAGATGATGTAGATTTCATAGGACTTTCAACCCGGTTTGCCAACACACTTGCAAATTTCAAAGACCAAATTCGAAATTGGCATCAGATGCAGGAATTTCTATCTGTTACAGAGCTTGTTGAAGAAGTACTTGAGAAAACTGGCTATCGTGAGATGTTAAAGGCGGAGAAAACACTTGAAGCGGAAAGTCGGTTGGAGAACATTGAAGAATTTTTATCAGTTACAAAAAACTTTGAAAAAACAAGTGAGGATAAAAGTTTAGTTACTTTCTTAACAGACTTAGCGCTCATTTCAGATATTGATCAAGCCGATCAAGACGAGGGGAAAAATAGCGAAGAACATGTAGTATTAATGACCTTGCATTCTGCAAAAGGATTAGAATTTCCTGTCGTTTTTCTGATAGGTTTAGAGGAAGGGATTTTTCCACATAGCCGTTCCTTAATGGACGAGGAAGAAATGGAGGAGGAACGAAGGTTAGCTTACGTTGGGATTACAAGAGCAGAAAATCAATTGTTTCTTACAAATGCACGCTTACGCACTTTATATGGGCGTACAAATGTTAATCAAGTTTCAAGATTTATCAATGAGATCCCTGAAGAGTTACTTGAAAATCTTGCCGAGACAACAAAGCAAGTATTCACACGTGGGAATCCATCACCATTCGGTCAATTAAGATCAGAAGTGCAGCAATCTATTGTTCGCCCATTGGCTAACAACACTGGTGGAGCTACGATTGGATGGCGAGTTGGTGATAAGGTAGAGCATAAAAAATGGGGAATAGGGACAGTTGTGAGTGTAAAGGGAGAAAATGAGGACAAGGAGCTTGATATTGCCTTTCCTCAGCCTGTAGGTATTAAACGCTTATTAGCAAAATTTGCTCCGATTACAAAGGTGTAAGGATGGTTAAAGAATGACTAGAGAAAATACAAGGCGCCGTTTAAATGAGTTAAAAGAATTATTGAATCAATACAATTATGAATACTACACATTAGATAAGCCGACAGTTTCAGATGCAGAATATGATAGATTAATGCAGGAATTAATGGAACTTGAAGCCCAGTATCCTGAACTGATTACACCGGATTCTCCATCACAGCGTGTTGGTGGCGAGCCTTTAGCTGCGTTTACAAAGGTTCAACATACATCACCAATGTTAAGCCTAGGGAATGCTTTTAATGAAGGAGACTTGCGAGATTTTGATCGCCGTATTCGCCAAGAGGTCGGAGACCAATTCTCTTATATATGTGAATTAAAGATTGATGGACTTGCCGTATCGCTCCGCTATGAAAAAGGAATATTTTTACTTGGAGCTACTCGAGGAGATGGTGTTGTAGGTGAGGATATTACCTACAACTTAAAAACGATTAAATCAATTCCTCTTAAGCTAAAGAATGAAATTAATATAGAGGTTCGTGGAGAGGCTTATATGCCAAAGCGAACTTTTGAAGAATTAAATAAAGAGCGGGAAACGCGTGGTGAAGAGTTATTTGCAAATCCCCGAAATGCAGCTGCAGGTTCTTTAAGACAATTAGATCCGAAAATAGCTGCAAAACGGCAACTCGATATGTTTGTATATGGGATTGGTGAAAATGAAGCAGTTATCCTCGATTCCCATAGTGCAGGGCTTGACTATTTAGAGCAAATAGGTTTTAAAACAAATCACGAAAGAAGACGATGTGCTTCGTTAGAGAACGTGCTCGAATTTATTGAATACTGGGCGGAAAAACGGCCCTCTTTACCTTATGAGATCGATGGAATAGTAATAAAAGTCGACTCTTTAGAGCAGCAGGAACAATTAGGATTTACTGCAAAAAGTCCTCGTTGGGCGATTGCTTATAAATTTCCAGCTGAAGAGGTTGTAACGAGACTAATTGATATTGAGTTAAGCGTTGGACGAACGGGTGTTATTACACCAACTGCAATATTAGAGCCTGTGAGAGTGGCAGGGACAACTGTTAAAAGGGCTTCACTACATAATGAGGATTTAATTCGCGAAAAAGATATTAAGCTTGGAGATTTTGTCACTGTCAAAAAGGCAGGGGACATTATTCCTGAAGTTGTAAATGTTCTCGAGAAGCGACGAACTGGCGAAGAAAAGGATTTTGTTATGCCATCAAGCTGTCCTGAATGTGACAGTGCGTTAGTCCGATTAGAGGATGAAGTGGCTCTTCGCTGTATTAATCCGAAATGCCCGGCACAAATCCGTGAGGGACTTATTCACTTTGTTTCTAGAAATGCAATGAACATTGATGGTCTAGGTGAAAAGGTCATTGCTCAATTGTTTAATGAAAATCTAATCCATGATGTTGCTGACCTTTATCAATTACAAAGAGACGAGCTATTACGGTTAGAACGGATGGGTGAAAAATCGGTTGATAACCTCTTGAATGCTATTGAAGCTTCAAAGGCTAATTCGCTAGAACGGTTAATTTTTGGTCTAGGTATTCGTTTAGTTGGCGAAAAGGCAGCGAAAACGCTTGCTCAGCAATTTGAAACGATTGATCGCTTGCAAGCCGCGACTTTAGAAGAATTGACGACAATTCAAGACATTGGTCATAAAATGGCTGATTCGATCGTTACTTATTTTGCGAAGCAGGAAGTAAAGGACCTGATTGAAGAGCTTAAGTTAAATGGAGTTAACATGGCCTATACCGGTCCAAAAGCGGTTAATGCTACCGAAATTGATTCTGCCTTTGCTGGTAAGACAATTGTTTTAACGGGTAAGCTAGAGCAGTTAACGAGAAATGAAGCTAAAAAAGAAATCGAAGCACTTGGTGGCAAAGTAACTGGAAGTGTGAGCAAAAGCACAGACCTTGTAATTGCCGGTACTGAAGCCGGTTCAAAGCTTGATAAAGCAACTCAATTAGGAATTGAGATCTGGGATGAAGCTAAGTTAATACAAGAGCTGAAGCGCTAAACTAAAAGTTGGTTTTAATTGTTGTTAATGGAGCTTGTTTCGCAAAAAAATATTGGCTGATGTGAATGGGGGGAAGAAGAATTGAGGAAATATAGAATTGCTTTGGTAGTCCTGTTGCTGATGCTTTCAGCATGTACCCCAAAAATAGAAAATGAGGAAAAGGTCGTTCAAGAAACGGAAGAAAAGACAGAGACAGCGATTATTCCAAAATATAAAATCTCAGATGAATATTATCGAACAATTTTACCTTTCAAGCCAGGGAAGGCAAGAGGTCTTGTAAATTACACAGTGTATAATCGTCTAGATTTAAATGAGCTTGAAATGGGTCTTATGAGAATTGCACAAGAAAATTTCAAGCCAAACGATTATTATTTTCAAGAAGGTCAATATTTAACTTCTGAAATGGTAGAAGAATGGATTAGAAGACAAAGTGAGAATGCCGAAGAGGGTTTGAATCCATCACTAGATGAAGATAACGCGACAACAGAAGAATTTCGGAACAATCCAAGATATTTATCTCATGTTATGGAGCATAATTATTTAAAAAGAAATAACGAGGATAAAGTAGAATTGGGTGGTGTTGTAGTAGGGCTAGCTTTAAAATCGGTTTACAATTTTAATGAACCAACAAACGGTTATCCGCGTGAACAGGTTATCCCGGATGAAGAGATCGAAAAACAAGGGAAAGCACTTGCGCTTCAGGTTTTGCAACGAATGCGCAGTATTAAAGGCTTGGAACAAATGCCAATTGTGATAGCTCTATTTAAAGAAAAACCTAGGGAATCAATCGTGCCGGGGAATTTCTTTGCCAAAGCGTATATTGGTGAAAATGATAATTCGATTTCAAAATGGGAAACGATTAACGAACAATTTATATTATTTCCATCTCAAGATGCCAAAGATTTATATTTTGATGATTACACGAAAATGCTAAACTTTAAAGCGGATGTTGAAAACTACTTTCCAAACTTTATTGGTGTAATTGGAAGAGGGTTTTACCGTGATGGTCAGCTTCAAGAAATGACGATTGAAATCCCGGTTCAGTTTTACGGAAAGGCTGAACTAATTGGGTTCACTGAATATATTACTGGTTTAGTTCTAGATCATTTTCCACCATATATTTCTGTTCAAGTCTATATTTCATCAATCGATGGTCAAGAAGCATTGATTAATTGGGATGGTGGGGAAACAAAGCCGTTTGTTCATATTTATCGATAGAGCTATCTTGAATAATAGTGTGAAACTTTGGTATTATCAATTTATTGTTAATTATTGAACAAGTGTCCGTTGATTGCGGACAAGCAATATAGGGGAAAGTGGCTGTCTTACAAAACTAATGGGTCAGGCACCTTGGTACAATATTTAGCGATGAAAAGAAACTTTTTGTGCTATATGTTGAATATCCAGAGAGACAGACCTCATGATGAGGCGCCCCCTTCCACATTTCTATATGGAGGTGAAAGAAATGTCACGAATTACAGTTGATCAAGTTAAACACGTTGCCCATTTGGCACGTTTAGCGGTAACAGAAGAGGAAGCAGAAATCTTTACAAAGCATTTGGATGCAATCATTGGATATGCGGAATTATTAAACGAATTAGATACTGACAACGTTGAACCGACAACGCATGTGCTTGATATTAAAAATGTGCTAAGAGACGATACAGCACGTCAGTGGTTATCACAAGAAGAAGCATTGAAAAATGCGCCTGAGAAAAGAGATGGTCAATTTAGAGTGCCATCGATTATTGAGTAAGGAGAGGAGGTTTGCTACATGTCGTTATTTGAGCATAAAATCGCAGATTTACATAGTATGATACATAAAAAAGAAATTACCGTTACAGATTTAGTGAATGAATCTTATAAAAGAATCGCTGAAGTTGAAGACAAAGTAAAGGCGTTTCTTACTATAAATGAAGAAACAGCACGTAATGAGGCTGCAAAATTAGATGAAAAAATGAGTGAAATGGACGAATTTGGCCTTTTATTTGGGATGCCGATTGGTGTGAAAGATAATATTAGTACAAAAGGTTTACGGACAACTTGTGCTAGTAAAATTCTCGCAAACTTTGATCCTGTTTATGATGCGACAGTTACTGAAAAATTAAAAGAAGCCCAGGCAATTATCATCGGTAAATGTAATATGGATGAATATGCAATGGGTTCATCCAATGAAAATTCAGGTTTCTATCCGACGAAAAATCCATGGAATTTAGATTACGTACCAGGTGGATCAAGCGGCGGTTCAGCAGCAGCAGTAGCAGCAGGTGAAGTGCCTTTTTCATTAGGATCTGACACGGGTGGTTCGATTCGCCAGCCAGCAGCCTTCTGTGGAGTGGTAGGCTTAAAGCCGACTTATGGGTTAGTGTCACGATTTGGACTTGTTGCGTATGCATCGTCATTAGATCAAATTGGCCCAATTACTAGAAGTGTTGAAGATAATGCCTATATTTTACAAACAATTGCCGGTCATGACAAAATGGATTCGACATCAGCAAATGTTGATATACCAGATTACGTATCAGCATTAACAGGTGACGTTAAAGGTTTGAAAATTGCGGTACCTAAAGAATATTTAGGTGAAGGTGTAACGGAAGAAGTAAGAACAGCTGTCATGAATGCTTTAAAAGTATTAGAGGCACAGGGTGCTGTATGGGAAGAAGTTTCTCTTCCACACTCTAAATATGCGGTTGCAACTTATTATTTAATTGCTTCATCAGAGGCATCTGCCAATCTATCACGATTTGACGGTGTCCGCTACGGTGTTCGTTCCGATAACGCCAAGAATATTATTGATTTGTTTAAAATGTCTCGTAGTGAAGGTTTTGGAGATGAAGTAAAGCGCCGCATTATGCTAGGGACATTTGCGTTAAGCGCAGGTTATTATGATGCTTATTATAAAAAAGCACAAAAGGTTCGGACATTAATTAAAAATGACTTTGAAAAAGTATTTGAAAAATATGATGTTATAATCGGGCCTACAAATCCAACACCAGCATATAAAATTGGTGAAAAAACGGATGATCCATTAACTATGTATCTTGAAGATATTTTAACAATTCCGGTAAACCTTGCAGGGGTACCAGGGATTTCAGTCCCTTGTGGATTTTCAAGTAACGGTCTGCCAATCGGTCTACAAATTATTGGCAAGCATTTTGATGAAAGTACGGTCTATCGTGTCGCTCATACATTCGAGCAAGCAACTGATTTCACACGACAAAGACCGAATCTGTAGGGGAGGTTACGAATATGGCATTTGAAACAATCATCGGGCTTGAGGTCCATGTTGAATTAAAAACAAATACAAAAATCTTTTGTGATTGCGCCAACGAATTTGGAGCAGCCCCTAACAGTAACACATGTCCAATCTGTCAAGGCCATCCGGGTGTTTTACCAGTAGTGAATCGGCAAGCTGTTGAATTTGCCATGAAGGCAGCGATGGCTCTTAATTGCGAGATTGCACCGATTACAACGTTTGATCGCAAAAACTATTTTTATCCTGACAATCCAAAGGCTTATCAAATTTCACAATTTGATAAGCCAATTGGGGAACACGGTTGGATTGAAATTGAAGTTGACGGTAAGAAGAAGCGAATTGGCATTACTCGTATACATATGGAAGAAGATGCTGGTAAATTAACGCATACAGGTGACGGCCATTCATTAGTTGACTTGAACCGCCAAGGGACACCATTAATCGAAATAGTATCTGAGCCAGATATGCGTTCACCAGAAGAAGCGTATGCTTATTTGGAAAAATTAAAATCTATTATCCAGTATACAGCGGTGTCTGACTGTAAAATGGAGGAAGGTTCATTGCGCTGTGATGCCAATATTTCTCTTCGCCCGATCGGTCAGGAAAAATTTGGTACAAAAACAGAGCTTAAAAATTTAAACTCATTTGCCTTTGTTCGTGACGGATTGGAGTATGAGGAAAAACGTCAGGAGCAGGTGTTGTTGACTGGCGGTGTGATTAACCAAGAAACACGTCGGTACGATGATGCGAAAAAGAAAACGATATTGATGCGTGTGAAGGAGGGCTCTGACGATTATCGTTATTTCCCGGAGCCGGACTTAGTTGATATTTATATTGATGAGGACTGGATGAATCGTGTTCGTGCATCAATTCCGGAGCTTCCAGATGCCCGTCGCAAACGCTATGTTGGCGAACTTGGGTTACCTGCTTATGACGCTGCGGTATTGACGGTTTCTAAGGAAACATCAGACTTTTTCGAAGCTGTCGTTGCTGTCGGCGCTGATCCGAAACAAGCGTCCAACTGGATTATGGGTGAATTATCAGCATACTTAAATGCTAATAATGCAGAGCTTCATGATATAAAGCTGACACCAGAAGCGTTAGGGAAGTTGATTGCTCTTATTCAAAAAGGAACCATTTCTTCGAAAATAGCGAAGGACGTTTTCAAGGAGCTTGTTGAAAACGGGGGCGACCCTGAAAAGGTTGTGGAAGAAAAAGGCCTTGTCCAAATTTCCGACGAAGGCGAGCTTCGCGGCATTGTTGCTGAAGTAATCGACAACAATCCGAAGGTTGTTGAAGACTACAAGAGCGGTAATCAAAAAGCAGCTGGCTTCTTCGTAGGCCAAATTATGAAAGCAACAAAAGGCAAAGCAAATCCACAAATGGTGAACAAACTCATTGCTGAAGAGCTTGCGAAAAGATAAATAATGTAGGAATATGCTATGATTTTCCCTAGCTAATAGTTCTTTATAAGTCCATTGCAATATTGTTGCAAGAATTTCTTGGGAATTAGCTTAGCTTCAGCTGGATGTGGTTTTGGTTACGACCTTCAAACTACCATAGTAATACTTGCGTGTCATTTTAGAGATTCTTTCTGGAATCTCGTTGTGGAGTTACGTCCGTCAAATTACCATAGTGATACTTGCGTGTCATTTTAGAGATTCTTTCTGGGATCTCGTTGTGGAGTTATGTCCGTCAAATTACCATAGTGATACTTGCGTGTCATTTTAGAGATTCTTTCTGGGATCTCGTTGTGGAGTTACGTCCGTCAAATTACCATAGTGATACTTGCGTGTCATTTTAGAGATTCTTTCTGGGATCTCGTTGTGGAGTTATGTCCGTCAAATTACCATAGTGATACTTGCGTGAGAATTCTCTAGGAGTAGTAAGTTGGATTGGCTGTTCATTCGTGCTTCCCCCAGTGGATTTCTAGGAAATGTGGGTAAATCCGCATTTTATGTGGGTAAATCCGCATTTTATGTGGGTAAATCCGCATTTTATGTGGGTAAATCCGCATTTTATGTGGGTAAATCCGCATTTTATGTGGGTAAATCCGCATTTTATGTGGGTAAATCCGCATTTTATGTGGAAATCCGCATTTTATGTGGAAATCCGCATTTTATGTGGGTATTAATCAAATTTGTGTGGGTATTAATCAAATTTGTGTGGGTATTTACACGGTTTATGTGGGTAAATGCTAAATATATGTGGGTATTTTTAAAAGTAAGTCGGTGTTGTTAATAATTCGGAGGATTTAGCGCTCTTTTTTCCGATAAATATACTATTAACAAACCATATGGACAAGTTCCATTTGTATCTTCAGCAAAAATAGTCGCCACAACACAAAACTAATTAAATTTTTATATCATTTACGAGGCTCTCCCGATCATGTGTACCGGATTAGCCTCGTATTTTTTGGTTTAATAACTTATGGCTGACGTTAACTACCGCTTGTTAACGGTGTTAGGGATTCTAACAGAGGTTGATCGGAAATAAAATAAACGTTTGTTTAACAAAGATCTAATTAACAGGCTCAGTTAAAGTATATAGTTGATTCCTGTTCAAGCGGACGTTTTTCTCGGGCAAGCACCGAGCCGCTTACGCTTAAATTATTATGTTTAATCCAGCGTCCCCGATTCACTTACTAGGCTCAATCCAGGTTCTCGATTCACTTACTTGATATCACGCAGAGTCGCCGCTTATCACTTCAATCAACAATCTTATATTATCATCGGTCAAATTTAGTACAGCTAATTAATAAAATGACCGAAGTATACAGATTGCGAAAAACTTCGGCGCTTTTTAGGAGTATTAATATTCAACGTCCTAAATACAATTTTAATTCTGAAATACATTTCTTACCTTAAGAATATACACAATCGCCGCAACACCAAATAACGCAATAATGAATTCAGCAATCCAAACGTTTTGAATTGTACCAACCTGATACATAGCTGGTACTACATCCATTAATGCATGTAGACCTATAGCATAAAGAACATACAAAAAGCGATTCTCACGAACGCCTAGCAACACCAATAAAGAAAAGGCAATATGGGCAAAAATCGCAGAAATTCTCTCAATTCCACCCAACAAATACATACTAAAGCCGGTATTTATAAATTGATCCTTAATTAGTGCGGCCTGCTCTGCGGGAATGGTTGCACCGATAGTTGATTCAAACATCCCCGTATTAATTAAGTTGGCAATAACTAGTGCATTTACTCCTGAGAGCACGCCAATTAAAATGCCTTCAATACCACCATGTCCAAGACCAAATGACAAACCATCCCGATACTGTCTATTTCTCTTTAGCAAAAATTTAAATCCAACATATCTACCGATTTCCTCAAACACACCTGCTGCCAAAGCTCCATACGCTACAAACATAACGGCGCTATTCGTCCATTTTAATGAGCGACCAGAAGGATCAAGAACTGCAATATGCAATGCTTTCTCAAGGACCTGAGAAAAAATGATAAAAATTAGAATTCCAATGCCCAATACTTTCCAAGAAAATGCCTTTTTTCTATATAAATAAATAAAAATAGCAACAGGAACTAATATTGCGATTAATATTTGAGCAATCATCCCTGCCATTTGTAATTGTGTTACCACTTGATATTTCCTCCGTATCTTAAGTGATAATAAAATCCCAAAAATGCATTATTCTATTGTAGTCATCTATATTCGCTGCGATACAATTAATAGTAGTCACAACAAACAAGATGTGGTCTGCAAACGATCAACTAAGCATTATCATTTACATTCATATTTATTCCCGTAACCAGATTAGTTGAAACATAAATATGAACACACTTACTATTTGGCGCCAAGAATTATAACGCAAGCATTTTTGAGTAATCAACGGTATTATTTTAAATGTAAGGGGATTGAACTTTTGAAAACATTTTTTTCAAAAATATCCTTATTTATTGACTTTACCATAATTTCTTGCTCCCCTTTATTACCGCTTTTTTTCATTTTAAGAATAGTTTCTTTAACTTGAGGGTGTATATTTGTTTTTAGTAGTTGATCTACTTTTTGAATATCTTGTGGCAGCATTTTTTTATAGACAGGTAGATTTTCTAAATCGTTTTGTAGAAATCCAAACAGAAAAAAACGCAACTCTGGATAGACAGCAAATTTTTCAGCAATGTTTTTAGCTATTTCATAACCATAAGGGTCTAAATCTGGCCAAATATAAATATTTTTAAGTGGGTGGTTGCTTGCTTTAGAAATAAGTATCTCTTCTCCAGATGAAAGAAAACCATTACTTAGTAATACTCCCCACTTATTTTGGTCTAGTAGTTGCTGTTTCACTATATTATGAAACAACTCTTGGTTTTCAACGATTAATAGATTTGAAGCAGACCAGTTAAATAACTCTATATCATTAATCATATCTCTAGGTATTGGTGTATAATTTTTGAATGCTATACTGCTGCCAATGTTAGGACCAAACCGCCATGAAAACTTGGCAGACAACAGTATTTCAGAAAAATCACTCTTTAAAATTGAAGACACTATAGTATTGCCAAGTAATGTTTTCAACTTCTCTATATCTTGTCTAGTTAATACCTTCGTATCTGAGAATAATCGTTGTGAAAATGTTTTTATATTTTCGGTTCTATTCTCTTCAATAAGTTCTAAAAGTCCATATAGGCATTTAATAATACGGAAGTAAGTAAAACTTGAATCGCTTGAAGAAGCAATTTTGTGGCCCGATTCATCTTCTAATATAGCTTTATGATTTGATTCATATAAATATTTTTGGGAAGTCAGGATATTGTATATTTTTGTACTTTCCGGTTTTGTAAGGATTTTTTGGATTTTTGGAAAGGCCTCTTTAACCCAAAATGGTACTTCGGGTTCCACAACATTGATAAAAGATTTTATATCCTTCAAGTGTTTTTCGTTATAGTATATGTGTGTTATATTTTTACAGTCAATTCTATCTGTGTCTTTTTTAAAGCGTACAATTAAAATGCCTAAGTTGTTTAAAGTATTAATTATATGATCAAGGGTTTCATAATTACAAGTTTTTAATAAGTTTAATTTCCAGTTTCTCCATCTTTTTTTGTTGTTAGCTTTGAACAAATCAAATAGTATTTTCTTGGCAATCTTTTCATCATTTTGTTTAAAGTGATCAGATAGGGAACCTCCGATTGGTTTTATCCCGTAAGTTCCTATTCTCCAGTTAATATTTTCCTTTCATAACTACATTCATTACATCGTTTAGTAGTATTTTTTTCACGTCTATAGGAGCCATTTCTAAGTTGAAATGGACTCCATGTTTTTATAGTTGATAAATTATGATTGTGGTTTAAAATGTGATTTTTGTTGAATGTATTCATCATTAATCACTCCATATGTGATGGGCGGTGCTACCTCTTCATTTGGCTCTTTTGGTCTTAATTGAATAGACATATCGACAAAAGGATAAGCGACTTTCAAATTTTCTGAATATGGCATTGCGATAATGTATTGGGAATTTGTATTTTTCAAAAAAGATCCTACTAATTCCATGTTTTGTTGATCAAGATGTGCAAACGGTTCATCTAGTATCATAAAACTTAGGATTCCATCTGCTTTTATTGTAGCTAGTGTTAGTAGCAATGAAGCAACAACCTTTTGACCACCACTTAATTTGGAATTTGAACGATAACTTATTGGTTTTTTACCATGAAAGCCAATTTTGTAATCCGCTCGCCATTTTTCATCGCCGTATGGGAAAAAGTTAATGGTTGCTTGAATATTTCCTTCTTTCGCCATGGTTTCAAGTGATAGTTTAACCCTTTTGAAAGCTTCTTGAACCATCGTCATAAATTCTTCACGAGCTTCAGCGTGCTTTTGTTGTAGTTTCTCTAATTGATTCTCAGTATTTTCGATTTCATTTAAATTGTTTTGTAGCAATACTGAGTGGGCTTTGTATTTTTCTTCTAATACTACTAAATTTTCAATTTCAGGGTCAAGTGGATCTCCTAAAGAATATAATTGCTGTATTAGAGAATTAATTTTTTCAATTTCTGTTTTGTAAAATTCATATTCACTTAATGAATTGCAATATTCCTCATCGCGAAACTTATGTTGTTGTTCTTTTGATAATTGTTGATAGATTTGTTGGAAATTTCGTTTTTTAATTTCCTTTTTAGTTGAAAGGTCATTTTGTTGGCTTACTTTTGCTTTCAGGCTGTGTTTAGATTGGTTGAGTTGCTCTTCTAGCTTTGCAATTTCTGCAAATATATTTTGTGAATTAATAATTAACATATGTTGATTGGATTTTTTTTGAGATAACTCTTTTGTGTATTCAATTAGCTTTTGTTTTAGTTTTGTTTTATTTGTTAGTAGTTCAAAAAAGATAGTTTGTTTTTCAGGAAGAAGTAGACGATTTTCTTGATCATTTATTTGGGCATCTATAATTTTGAGTTTATTAGAAAGTATTTCTTCTTCTGCTTTTAAATCTATAATGTTAGTTTCGAGCTTGTTAAGCTGTGAATAGTATTCAATTAATTGTGCCTCGTAAGCCTTTTTTCCGCAGTACAAACGATTGGCTTTTATCGATTTACCGCCTCTTTTAGTAACTAAATAAGGGTATGGTTTGTTTAAGATACAGCTATCACCTTTACTTGACCATTCCCAAGCTTCTTCAATCGTGGCTGCCATTTTGTACTTAGAGTACTTATTTAGATAGCCCGAAATACGCTCATCCAAAACAGTCATTTTAGTTAAAATTGATTGCTTATCTGCGTTTAAAACACATGATGAATACGGTGAAATCCAAAATGGATATTCAATTTGTTGGGCAATTTTCATCACTGAAACAATTTGTTTTGGATCAACTATTATCGTAAAACGTTCATTTCCTAATAATGCTTCAATAGCATTTCTCCATTCATGATCTTGCATTTCCACATATTCAGCCAATAATAAATACTGAATTTCTTCGGATTCTAGTAATTCTGTTAGTTTTTGGACTGCAAGGGGATAGATCACATTTTTATTTTTTTCAATTTTTGAAATGTCACTCTTAATTAATTCAATTTCATTTAAAACGTTTGTGACTTTTGTAATTTGGTTTCTGTGTTGAATAGTATATTTATTTTTTTTTGTTTGCAAAAGTTGAAGATCGACTTCTTCGATATTTTCATACTTTATTATGAATTCCTCGATATTACTAATTTGAGTAGATATTTCATTAAGATTAATATGAATAGGTGTTATTTCTGTTTGAAGATCATTTATTTCAGTTGTGATTTTATTTAATTGTGCTTGAATATTATCTTTTTCTATCAGCGTTACATCGTATTGCTTTTGTTTTTCAAGTAGGTTGAGATCTAAAGTTTTTATACTTTCATCTAATTGTTTAAGTGAACTGTTTATAATATTTATTTCTCCATTTAAGGTTTTAAGGATGCTCAATGGTTTATTAAATGAAAGTATATTTTTGGTTTCTTCATGTTGTTTAATCTCTTTAAATCTTGTAATTTTTTTTAGAAGATTATCCAAAGTGAGTTCTTCTTGTTGTTTTTGAAGGCATAGCTTATGGAATTGTTCTTTTTGTTCCTTTAAATCAATTTTTATTTTATTAAATTGTTCAATTCTTTCCTGTTCACCGCATATTTGCAAAATATATTGAGCAAGTTGTTCCTCCGATAACTCAAGAATTTTTTCGGTTTTGCCTTGTGATAAACTAAATGCATTAGAAAGGGACCGAGGCATTCCAATCTCACTCATTTGATGCAAATATTGTCCGACATCCAGCCAATTTATTTTTTCATTCAGATTTTTTTCTAAATCAAATACTCCATCAAAGATTATATACTCTCTTGAGATTTGTTTATCATTTATAAGGCGGCAAACAATTGTTACATCGTCATTCCATTTTCCTATTTCTTGAAAGGGGCGACGACCACAATTTTGATCAATAGTATTAGAAAATTTGCCTAATATATAAATCTCATGAATATGATCGCGTTCAAAGAAAGTTTTTAGAGTGTGGCCATTATCAAATTTTTTTGCTCCAAAAAGGACACGAAACATATTTAGTAAGGTTGTTTTGCCTGCACCATTTTCGCCGTTCAACATTGTTATAACATCGTGTATTAAAATTTCTTGTCGGGGGAAATATGAAAATCCTTCTGTTTCAATGCTTTTTAATTTTAATGGTAAATACCTTTTATGCATTTTTGCGGTGCTCATTGTATTCACCCTCCTTCATTTCTAGAACATAACTTTGAATAGTAGAATTAACAGTATTATTAAATGCTGTTTGCTGTTTTTCATGTTCAGCTACTAAAAAATCAATCATATTAGTTTTGACACGGTCGTACATAATACTTGAATCGATCGCGGTAAACAATCTTGGGCCAGCAATATAAGCTTTCTTTTTTAGAGAATATTGTAAGAATTGGTGCTTGCGAAGTATTGTCATGATTTTTCTGAGATTTACTTTGGACCAATATGTTGCTTGAAATTTTCATATAGCTGTTCTTCCGTAATAGTCAAGGGATCTCTTAATTCTCTCCGAATCATATGATCAATCCGTGGTAGAACAAGTAAACACCACAAAATTACAAGTATAGCTTTTTCATTAATGTTAAGTTGGTTACCGATTAATTTTTGTTCCATTATTGGTCTTGTTGTACGGATTTCCTTCTTTAATCTAGCATCGTAATAGCCTGATAAAGAATCATCGATAAACTCATAACCAGCTTCAGCAAGTGAATTGATTACTTTCTTTCTTAAATAATCATCAAAATCTAATTGAGGTATGTATTGCTTAGAAATGGGTTGAATGGTTAATACAGCACAAATTTCTTCAGATGTAATGTCATAAATATTATTCAAGTCACTCTCTCCTTTCTATGGTTGCAATTGAGACTGTTTTCAATATGCTATTATTTAATGATTTTGCTTTTTTGATTGTTTGTAATTGATATCGTAATAATTTTTTTGAGTCCAAATAGCACAAAGCAGCAAAATGCATAAACAAATCAACTTTGTTATCAAATTGAAGTAAAAACTTTTCTAAGGAAATTAAATTGTTCTCTGAAAATGTATTTTCTAAAACTAGGTTAGTTTTGTCTAAAAAAGATGCAGAAATGCTTTTTTGTTCTTCACGAATTCCATATACTCTTTTACTAATATTTCTTGACGAATTTAATGGTTTAACAATGTTTAAAAATTGGCCTAGTGCTTCAATTATTTCATCTTCATCAATCCATTGTGCTTGTGATGGTGTATATACAATATTATTAAGAAGGTTGGATAAACTTTTGAATGAAGATTGATAGATAAAACGATCAATATCTTTCTTTGTAAAGATCCCATTTCCCATTGAAATCGAATTGATTAATGATTGCCGCCGATAATCAAACAGTTCATTAATTTTTAATTCAAGTGAGAGCAAGAATTCAATAGAATTTTTATCGCTCTCAGTGATGTCCATATTGTTTAATCGTTTAAAATCATTAATTTGCTTAAATCTTATTAGAAAATCATCAATATTTTGTAAGAAGGCATCAAGCTTCTGTCTAGCTTCATAGATTTTTTCTTCATTTTTGGATATCAATGCCCCCTTTATTTCTTCAATATTTCTTTGAACTGAATGGATGGCTTGATCTCTCATAAATTCAAGTGAAGTTAGACTTAAATTCATTTTTTCAGCCGCATTCATCATATCTTTTAAGGCAGATTGAAAGGACTGATCATCCAGTTGATCACCCTGATATAAAAATGGCAGGAAGCGTGTGAATAATAACCCTGGATTTGTGAATTGGTAGCTTAATGTTCCTTCTTCACGTTTCAGCCAGCCGCCGTCTATTAAGCTAGTAACAATCGACTCGAGATCTTTTGCTGGATATTGAGGGATCATAGACTCGATGTCAGCTTTTGAGAATGTAGAGCTAGTAGAACTTCTAGAAAGTTCCATGATGACATGGATTTTGTGTTCGAATAGATTTTTAGAACTTGTTAAGTGACTCAATAAATGAAATAAATATGCAAAGCCTTTCGTATACTCAATTTCTGGAATTTTATTAATTTGTTGCAATTCCACATTTTCACCTCCTAAAACTATTAGCAGGCTAGACTAAAACTTTGGATTTTATACACAGAATTTTCAAAAAAGTCAGAAGGAATTAGAGGGATGGTGGGGGAAGTCTTTATTATATAAAAAAGTTTATCATAGCTCATGATGTTAAAAATGACCAACACACCAACAATGGAGAGAAAAAGTATAAAATTCAAATAAAATGGAGCTACTATAATTATTAGTAATTGGTTTCACCTTATGAAATCAAATTATTAATAGTAACTAAATTTCGAAGGGGTGGTTAAAATAAATGGATACGAACAAGATCTTTTTGGTTAACCAGAATATTTCACTGTTAGTTATTTGGCTATTAGTTAGCAAAGTCAAAAATGCACAAGAGTGAGCTAGACTCCTGTGCATAAAAACCTTGAGGCTGAGTTTCTCAGCCTCATAATTGAAAGTTTAACTAAAAGTTATATTAATTAAACATTATGGTTAAAGAATGTTCACAAGTTCGAAGTTATACATTTTGGAGAATTGTAAATTGTTTTGTAGCTATTGAGAATACATGTTTTTATTAGAGGATTGAAATATAGTCATTTATTCAAAGAAATTGTTGTCATTCCAATTTATTGCAACGTCTTGTTAAGAGGATTGAAACTCCCATTTATTTAATGTTTTATCTGGCAATTCGACAGTTAAAAAAAAATAGCCTCGTTATTAGAGGATTGAAACTATGATATCTGTTTATTAATAGTTAAATTTATGCCCCGATTTAGGGGATTGAAGTAGGGGAGGTTTCTTATGGAAAATTCATTTAAACAACTAACAGGTCATAACCCTTATCCATTTCAACTACAAGCAATTCAGGAAATATTAGACAATGAAAAATATATTATAACAGCCTCAACAGGTTCAGGTAAGACTTGGATGAGTATTTTTCCATTTATTTATGCTAAAGAAAATAATATTGCCTTTGCTGATCGAATGTTTTACGTATTACCACAAAGAACCCTAGTAACTTCTGTTGCAGATGTAATAAAACCAATTTTAGCAGAAAGAAGTTTAAAAGTTACTATTCAAATGGGCGGACAAAATGAGGATCCCTATTTTGAAGGGGACGTCATAGTAACGACAATTGATCAACTGCTTGCAGCTTATTTGGGGGTTTCATATGGAACATCGAGAAATGGTAGTAATATCGCTCCTGGTGCAATTTTAGGTTCGTATATTGTTTTAGATGAATTTCATTTGCTTGAAGTAGATAAATCACTGGCAACATACATCGACATGATAAATTATTTATCACCTTTTGTGCGAACTTGTATGATGACAGCAACAGCTACGGAAAAACTCCTTGAAGCCCTAGCAAATAAAATTAATGGGCGGTACCAAATGATATCCGGTCAAGAGATTGTAGATTTACAAATGGATTTAAATGCCGTAAGACTCAGAGAAGTGTTTTGGAATGAGGCACCCATAAGTGTAGAAGAGATTACCAAAAAACATCAAGATCGAACATTAGTGGTAGTGAATACAGTTAAAAAAGCTCAAAAACTATATAAAGAGCTTAACGAACATCTTAGATCGATTGGAGAAAATAATAAAATTGTATGCTTACATGCAAGATTTCTTAAGAATCATCGAAATAAATTGGAGTCTGAAATACTAGAAACATTGAAACGAAATTCCAATAAGGAAATGATTGTAATAGCAAATCAAGTTGTAGAGGTAGGCTTAGACATATCTGCAACAGTTTTAATTACTGAGTTGTGTCCTGCAAATTCTCTCATTCAAAGGATGGGTAGATGTGAAAGATATGGCGAATCCATTGGAAAAGTGTTTGTACACGAATTAGAAGGAAGTTCTTTGCCCTATGATAGTAATTTAGTAAATCGAACTAAAGATTATTTAATGGAAAATGCCCCCATAATTATGACAGCAATTGAAGAATCGCAAATGGTTGAAATGGTTCATTCAAATAATGAAGAAGAATTATTAAATAAAATATCATTTTCTGAGGTTAGGAAAATAGTTGCGAAAACGCAAATTGAGGGTCATCGTTCCCATATTAAAGAACTTATTAGAGACGTAGATAATATTCAAGTCATTATTCATCCGAAACCATGGGAGCTTGATCTATATAAAAAACCAGAGTATTTTTCTATTCCATATCGAACTATAATAAATGCTCTAAGGAAAATTGAAAATTTAGATGGATTAGTTTTTAATCCTGAGTTTCCTGAGGACATCCAAAATAAATACTCAAAAGAAGTAAAATGGAAACCATTAAAGGATATAAAAAGCATTCATAATTATTCATTCATTTCATTATCTCCACAGATTGCAAGTTACTGTAAGAACATTGGATTTAAATTGGATCAAGCAGGAGAATTTACATCAAAGGAAACTGTAGATGAAATAGATAAAAGAAAAAGATTTTCATATAAAAACGAAACGTATCTTGAGCATGCAATGGATGTAAGAGTAAAAATCCGGAGTAGGGATGAGGAATATACTGTTTTTTCTAATCAAGTTCAAAAGGCTTTAAACAACTATTCAATATCATTAAATGAACTAGCAGAATTTGTTGGTGCCCTACATGATGCTGGCAAGTTGTTAATTGATAATGTTCTGGCATATCAAAATTGGCAGCAGGAAATTATTGGTGATATAACGAATGAGTATTTAGCACATACAGATTTTGATGCAAACAATCATTATCATGTTCAAAAAGAAAAAGAAGCAAAATTTAAGAGGGTTCCCCATGCGGCAGAAGGTGCTTGTGCAGTCCTTCCAATATTAATGAAAGTGGTAGGGGATTTGAATGTAAGTAAAAAATTAGAATCGGAGCTATTTTTAGCTATGTTTACTGCTATAAAAAGACATCACGGTGCTTATGTTAATCAAGTGAAAGAATATAGTATGGTTAGTGATGCTTCAAAGATAATTTTAAAGACCTTGGAAGGTTTTTCGTTGAATGTGGTTTCATTGAATGAGAAATTTGGCTTAGCAAAAGCAACTCAATATAGTAAATATGGAGTAAATCCTTCTGAATATGAATTCGGATGGCCCTTGTATTGGTATTTTAGTAGAAGGCTTAGATTAGCGGATCAATTATCTCAACAAGAAAAAATTTAGGAGGTGAGTAAATGAGTAACGCTCTATTTTATATTCAAAAAAAATATGGAAGTTATGGTGATGCATTAGTAGCAGTTGGTTTAGCTAGGCTTTTGTCTATTCTATTTAATAGAAATGATATTCAGATTGAAGAGTATTCGGGATTTTTTAAATGTGTTTTTCCTAGTCAATTAGACTTTGAACAAATGGATGTAGAGGAATTAAAGCGTAAACCTGGTTACTGCTATGTTCAATTTGCAGAGGATGAGGAAGGGGTTCCGGTTCAAGCCTTTCGGTATTTTAGGGAGCAAGAATTATATAAGGCACAAAAAGAGTCGAAAAAATCTAAAGTTGATTTAAGCGGGGATTCGGAGAATTTACCTTTACCAGCCGATCCTATTTATTTGCTAATGCAAAGCCTAAGAGTATTACAAGCACTTGGTACAAGTAATAAATTGTATAAGGATATTCAAACAGTACCAACTCAAGATCTTAAAGTAACAATTGTTGAAAGATTAAAAATGTATTCATCGTTAGAACAGCAGCCAATTGAAAAGGAAGTATTTAGACCTTCTGTATCAGCTGTACAAGCCTATAATCCTATTATTGGAAAAGGTGTTAATAAGGCTAAAGCAAATTCCATTTCTGTTGGCTCAATTCCTTCAAAACTTGTTGACTGGTTTGAAGAATGGCTGCGCTTTATAGGATCAAATCTCGTGTTGAATGCCTATCCAATGAAAGATGACTTGAAGTTTTCAGCACTTATTCCAAGTAAAGTTACCGTTCAAGGTTTAATGAATTTGCATGAAAAATTTTTAAAACAGCGAGAGTATTCGTCAAGTAAGAACGACATATTAGTTATCCTAAATGTAGTTGAATTTTTGGTAGAACATTCTGAGGATTTTATAAAAGTTACTACTGACGATGATCCGTTTTTGTCGATGTTGGAAGTTAATCCAAGTAATATTATTTCTGGGCTATCTGGTGCTTATTTTAAAAGCTTAGGTTCCGGTAGAGTATTAATTAATAATTCATTTATTAGCTTTCCAGATTGGTTTCCAATAAATAACGAGAAAGACGCAGACCTCTGGATAGATGTGATTGATGATCATAAAAAAGTTTTGGGAAGGTTGGATGAATCAAAAAGTGAAGAAATGCAGCTATTAATGATGTATCGAGATTTTTTATCTAGTTCAGATTGGAAAAAGTTTTTTGAATATCTTACATCATATGCGGGTCTTTATTTACAACAAAAAGAGCGAAAGAAATATCTAGTTCAACATAGGCATGAAATCTTGAAAGGAGTGTGTCAACGAGTGAGTACAATGTTTAAAGAAATAATAAATAACAGAGGGTTTGATGAAATCGCAAAGGCAATTCGAGAAGCAACAGTAAATGAGCAATACAGAAAGTCGCAAGGGAAACAACAGTTTGAAATTCATTACGGACTATTTCAGGAAATAAAAAGAAAAGCAAAGTTTGAAGATCAAGTTATAAGTGTGGTTAATGATTTTATTTCCGAATACAATCGGGAAACTGCTAGAAAAATGGAGCAGAAGGGAAAAGATTATAAAGGAAGACTTTTAGTTTCATTAGAATCATTGAAAGAGTTTGCAAATTTATTTGATCAATATCCAAAGAAACATGAAACAATTGCGCTGATGTTAGTTGCCGCTGCTTCTTGTTATGATGGAAAAACCAAAAAGGATGAAGGGGGAAATGAGGAATGATAAACAATGTAACGATTTCTGGTCTATTAACTCTGGATATGCACTCTTTAAATAATGAGGGTGGTGAAGGTAATCAGTTACAAACAAGGATGGTCCATATCGTTGATGGACAAGGTGAACTTCAAGTTGTAAATGCAATTAGTGGTGATATGTTAAAGCATATTCAAGCCGATCATTTGACAAGTTTATCAATAGAAAAAGAGTTACCATTATGTGATGGATGTAGAAAGTTTGATGCTAATCGAATAAATCGAGATGGCTCATTTTTTGAGTCGTTAGATGGTGAGAAGAATAGTGTTAAAATTATCGATCAATTATTGCCGTATTGTACAGTGGACGACTTAGAGGGGATTTTAATCACTAGGGATAATCGGTCTGCATCGAGAAAATCTACTGTTGAATTTGGATGGCTAGTTGGTTTACCAGATTACACTCGAACGGAATCATACTTCCATGTGAAATTTGATAACAATCGTGGAGCCGGTTCTGGAGATGAGTCAGGTGCCAATCTTGGACAAAATATTTTCTATCGACCGGCTAGTTCTGGCAAATATGCGGTAGTTGTAAATCTAGAGTTAAGCAGGATCGCGTTTAATGATATTTCAAGAGAATATACTTTGTCAGAAGAAGAAAGGCTAAAAAGGGCAAAAGCTCTATTAGAAAGTGTAATGTTTACATTTATTAAACCGTTAGGAGCACATCGAAATACTCAAAATCCACATATCTTAGGGTTTGAAGGTATTGTTAGCTACTCAAAATCAACTGTACCTGCTCCTTCTATTAGTGCGTTAAATAGTAATTATCGAGAAGAAATTGAAGGGATTGTCGAGCAATTCAATCGACTCTATGACGGAAAGATCAATGCTAAAAAATTTGATAGTCAAGTTGAATTCACTCAAAATATGACAGATCTCATCCAAGAATTAGAATAGTGGGTGATTATATGAGTTGGCTAATTGCCGTGTACGATTTCACAACTCCGTTTTCCTTAAAAAGTTCCCTTGCGACTAGTTCTGGCGGAAAAACGAATCTACTACCGACAATGTATTCTTTTAAAATGGCTTTAATAAATGCAGCATATCATATTGGACTTGATGGAGAAAAAGAGTTTAATTGGATTAAAGGGCTTGATATTCGCTTTAAGCCACCGAAAAAAGCAACTGTTCAAAATTCGTTTGTGAAAATTTTGAAGGAATCAAGAAAAGAAATATTAAAGGAAAATCCAAGTCAAGTGTTTACGTCCTCAGTAGCTTTACGTGAATATGTAATATATAGTGATTCATTACATGTTGCAATTGAAATAAGTAAATTACAAGATAGCTGTGTTCAGAAGTTAAAACATTTACTTATTCACATTAATCAGTTAGGTAAACGAGGATGTTTTGTTCAATTTAAAGGTGTAAGGGAAGAGATGTCATTAAATCATGATTTTACATTTTTTCTTGAGGACAAAGAAATAGAAATGCCAAATGCTTTAATGATTCAATACCTAGATGATATGGGAGAAAAGTCAAAATTTGAATCTATAAATAATTATGATGCAAAGTCTGCTTCATTAGGAAAAGATAGAGTTTTAAAACAGGTAGGAGTACCTTATAAATTAATAAAATCAAGTAGAGGATATTCGCATTATGAAAGAATCGATTAGGGGAAAATCTTATTAATGAAAAATAATGAAGAACTCTATCAATACTTATCGAAAATTAAAATTGCCAAATTCACAGCCATTTATGAAGCGGGTCCAAACGGCTTAGAACTACCGCCTTTCAAAGGTTCTACCTTCCGTGGGAGTTTTGGGCATGCTTTTAAAGAAGTAGCTTGCACATGTCCGAACAATGGAAACGGGGTTTCACCCAAGCATTTTGATCATTGTGTTTATGCGTATGTTTTTGAGACTTCATCACCTGAAGGTTCGGAAATTTTAATTAATAATGAAAGTATTCCGAGGCCTTTTTTGCTCGAACCACCTAATGATTCAAAAACGTACTTTGCACCAGGGGAACGATTTACATTTGGTTTTTCGCTATTCGGAAAAGGAATAGAATATTTACCGTATTTTATATACGTGTTAGATGCAATGGGTCGCCAAGGCTTCGGGCGTGGTCAGAAACAGGCGGAGTTAAGACAAGTTTGGTCTGTTGATGCATATGGAGATTTAGCTAAGCCAATATTTTCAAATGCACAGCGTAAAGTTATTAATGATTTTATCATAGTAACTGGTGAGGAGATTCTAACGCAGAATTGTGAGCTTTCTGGTGAATGTCGTATTCATTTTGCCTCGCCAGCAAGACTTAAATATGATGGTGAATTTGTATCTAATCCTGCATTCCATATTGTATTAAGATCGGCTGTTCGTCGCATTACCTCTCTATTATATTTTCACCATGATGAACCAAAGTTAAATTTTGATTTTGGTAGATTATTCCAACAAGCTGAAAAGGAAATCACTTGTAAAAAGTCAAATGTGGAATGGACGAGCTGGGAAAGGTATTCAAATCGTCAAAAGCAACGTTTAAAAATGGGCGGTATCGTAGGAAATGCAGCGTATCAAGGTGATTTTGAACCCTATTTACCTTGGTTACAATTAGCTGAATGGAGCAATATAGGTAAAAATCCGGTGTTTGGCTTAGGTAAAGTGAAATTTATTTGGAAAAACAAATAACAAATAAATGGTAGCAATATTCTTTAACAAGTATTATTAAAGGTTTTTATTCACTTTAGTGGTACTTGTTATTCTTTTTCTGGTTCAATTTTATAAAAAATATAGTGGGATTGTTCGGTATTTGCAAAATAACAAGCTTGAATAAATACGCTGTTCTCTTCATCAACAACTTTATAGACAATGATAACATTGTTAATAAGTGTCCAGTAGTAACCGTTAAATTTGAATTCTGGGAAGTCAGCTATACCTTCTGCTTGTGTTTCTAGTGAATGTGATAGCAAAATTTTTGACCGATTAAAAACTATTCGGTGATTAATATTAAATAACCGACCTAGTGCTTGTATAGCCTTTTTACTCCAAACAACACGATAATTCTTACCTTCCATGTTGTACCTCTTTAATTATTTTCATAAAATCTTCTTCATTTTCGATATAAATATTTTCTGTTTCGGAATCCCGTAATTGCTTTAAAACTTCTTTATTTTGAAAAATCACCTTTGTCATTTCATCTCTTTGTTTTTTTGAGGATACTGTACTAATTACTGGGCTTATTTGATAATGACTCCCATCTAATTCAAAAATTAAATTTCCACCCTCATCAATTATCTTTTTCATCATTTGGGCTTCCTGTCCTTCTAATTTTCTCATGGTTATCCCTCCTGAATAAATTATAACATTATATTTTGGAAAATAAATTTGATGAAATGGGAAAAAATATCTGTTTATTTTAAATCTGCACTTTTTAAGTGCATTTTTTAATATTTTTTGGAAATAACTAGACTAGTAGACCTGAAATGGAGGAATAGAAATGCTAAAAGAACTTATTGTTGATGACTATGGTGTAAATTTATCAAAGAAAAGTGAAAGGCTGATAATAAAGAAAGATGGAAAGGTCATCGAAGAAATTGCAATAAAAGAGTTGGAAGATCTTATTATTACAAGTAAATGTGGTGTTGTATCAATTGCATTATTAGAAGAGCTAATAACAAACGGAACTCAAATTCATTTTGTTAATTATAAGGAAGAGCCGTTTATCACTGCTTATACACCAGCTTTGCATGGTTCAATTAAAGCGCGACGAGAACAGCTTCTTAGTTATCATGATGAGCGGGGTGTTTTATTTATTAAGGAGTGTATTACAACTAAAATCCAAAATCAAATTAATGTTATTAAATACTTTTTAAAAAGCCGTAAAGAACTAGATGTGGCTAATATATTAAAGGAAGAAATTCAAGGAATGAAGAAAAGTATTAAAGCTATCGAGCAACTACATGCTTTATGTATAGATGATATTCGGCTTTCTATTGATGCATATGAAGGACAGGCCGCTAAACGCTATTGGAAATGCGTCAGATTCATTTTAGAAGATAAAATAGACTTTCCTTCGAGAAAACCTAGATCAAAAGATATTGTTAATATGATGCTAGATTACGGATACGCCATACTTCGTTCACGCGTAACCTCGTCTATTATTCGGTCTGGATTAGAGCCTTATGGCGGATTTCTACATGTAGATCGATCTGGAAGACCTTCATTAGTATTAGACTTCATGGAAATATTCAGGCCAGCTGTTGTTGACCGAGCCATTATTTCAATTTTAACAAGAGGGTTTCAGCCTAAGTTGGAAGAGAAAGAGGATGGTCAATTATTTATGAATAAACCTACTTTAAGCACAATAAGAGATTACATTAATAAGCGTTTAAATAGTCGCGAAGAATTTCAAGGGAAAGATTATATGGTAAAAACAATCATTCAAATGCAAGCTCGCATGCTTTCTTCGTTTTTTAAAAGAGAGGGAGAATTTAAAGGTCACACGTCAAGGTGGTAGCATTGAATATTTTATTAATATATGATATTTCAGAGGATCGGCTTCGTACGAAAGCTTCGGAAATGTGTAAAGATTATGGGTTAGTACGTGTACAATATAGTGCTTTTTTTGGTCAATTGAATAGTAATTTACGAGGGGAATTGCAAAGAAGACTAAAAGCTCTATTAAAAGAGAGTTCAAGAAGCAGTGTTATTATTTTTCCATTAAGTCAAGATAGTTTAGATAAAGTTATTTATATTGATATTCATTATTCAGAAGATGCAGTTTAAAAAATAAGGATGTGATTATTATTGCTTACAATTACTGATTTAAAGCAATTTGTATATTGTCCACGAGTTATTTACTATACATATGTCCAACCAGTACCAAAAAAACCAACATTTAAAATGGTGTATGGTCGAGAGCAACATACAGAGATGAATAAGAAGGAAAAAAGAAGAGGATTAATACAATATAAATTAATTGAAGGAGAACGAATTTTTGGATACCCTATTCGTTCTCAGGAATTAGGATTATCAGGGAAACTGGATATTTTAATTGATACAAAAAATGAATTAGGCCAACGTTATTTTCCTGTAGAGTGCAAAGATACTGACAGGGGGATATTTAATAATATAAAATATCAATTAGTTGCATATGCTATGTGCCTGGAAGAAATGACGGGAAGCACAGTTTCAGAAGGATTTATTTACATAATACCAGAGAAAAAGGCTTATAAAATAATAATTACAAATGAACAAAAAAAATATGTTCGTAAAATGATTTCAATGATTAATAAAATAATCAATGAGGAGCATTATCCAGAACCTAGAGCTAGGAAAAGATGCTGGGATTGCGAATTTATTCGTTATTGTAATGATCATGATATATCATCACAACAAGAACAAAAAGAGAAAAACTTAGAACTAGTAAAACAATTATTTAATACAAAGGAAAGAATATAATTATTGTAATGTATTTGCGATCAATGCTATGTAAATGATGGAAAATCTATTTTGTTTATTGATAAATAATAACGCAAGGATTTGTAGCGAATTAGCGAAGAATGTAACTGCATATATAGATACTTTGGAAAAGACGCATTCAATTTAAATTGGATGTGTTTTTTGTTAGTAAAACCTCGCTTATTTGGGTAATTTATTAATAAGGATTTTGCCAGAAAAGTCATTAATAAAATGGATTTCGAAGGAGGTTGACCATTTATTGCAGAACAGGGAAATTCGTAATAAAATGGAAATAGATAGATAGTAAGATTTTTGAAACCTTTGATACATATGCTTTTGACCGTAGTTAGCAAATGCGGTATCAAAGCAGAGCCTCGCGATTAGAGGATTGAAATTATACACCAAATTTTGAGTTAGATTTCAGTTTTTTGTATCAAAGCAGAGCCTCGCGATTAGAGGATTGAAATTTACTATCTCACCATTTTTTAAATAAGTGATTTTATGTATCAAAGCAGAGCCTCGCGATTAGAGGATTGAAATTTATAAAGAAGAGATAGGTTCATTCAACTTCTATACGTATCAAAGCAGAGCCTCGCGATTAGAGGATTGAAATATATTTATCACTACTTTACAAATAATAATCACACCTGTATCAAAGCAGAGCCTCGCGATTAGAGGATTGAAATATAACACCTATGTATATTCCAAATCCTAATTTTGATCGTATCAAAGCAGAGCCTCGCGATTAGAGGATTGAAATCCTAAATGAATTTTATTTGCACATGCGTCCTCGCAAGTATCAAAGCAGAGCCTCGCGATTAGAGGATTGAAATGCAGTAGAACGAGCAATTATACCATTGGCAGAAAAAGTATCAAAGCAGAGCCTCGCGATTAGAGGATTGAAATCTCCTACTAAGATGTCCTCATACATTACTTTTACCGTATCAAAGCAGAGCCTCGCGATTAGAGGATTGAAATGTTTAACATATTTAAGTATGCTTGTTGTGTTTCTAGTATCAAAGCAGAGCCTCGCGATTAGAGGATTGAAATATGTAAGAGCATGTCCTGCGTCGTCATATGTGCCTAGTATCAAAGCAGAGCCTCGCGATTAGAGGATTGAAATAATAATGCAATATCACAACTAAGCACACGTATTTCAGTATCAAAGCAGAGCCTCGCGATTAGAGGATTGAAATGTAACAATATGCAAACAATTATTCGTTAATCGAACTGTATCAAAGCAGAGCCTCGCGATTAGAGGATTGAAATTTCAGTCATTCCGATTACGAAAGCATATATCCATTGGTATCAAAGCAGAGCCTCGCGATTAGAGGATTGAAATTAATTTCTGCAACTTGCCCATTTACAATTGACACATGTATCAAAGCAGAGCCTCGCGATTAGAGGATTGAAATACGATTACAAGAGAAACCATTAAGGGAATATCTTGAGCGTATCAAAGCAGAGCCTCGCGATTAGAGGATTGAAATCACCTGCTGAACTGTTTTGATTTATGTTCTAAATCCGTATCAAAGCAGAGCCTCGCGATTAGAGGATTGAAATTGAGAAGTATCGTGTATTTGTTTGTCCTGAAATACTGTATCAAAGCAGAGCCTCGCGATTAGAGGATTGAAATCCCAATTGGTACCGTCAAAAATGTAAACAGTCCGAGGTATCAAAGCAGAGCCTCGCGATTAGAGGATTGAAATAAATAGACCGTTATTCCATCGGTTCGACCGAACGAATTGTATCAAAGCAGAGCCTCGCGATTAGAGGATTGAAATGAATAGGAGTTGATATTATGGGAGCGTTTTTTATAGTATCAAAGCAGAGCCTCGCGATTAGAGGATTGAAATGTGTTCGGGGACATAGACATTTTTTAACAGAATATTGTATCAAAGCAGAGCCTCGCGATTAGAGGATTGAAATAGAGAATGTCCATCGCCGGCGATAACTTTCTATATCGTATCAAAGCAGAGCCTCGCGATTAGAGGATTGAAATAATTATTCCCGATAGCCAAGTTTTCAACTTTGGAGGTATCAAAGCAGAGCCTCGCGATTAGAGGATTGAAATAATGTATTGTAGCTTGAGCCAAATTCGTGGAATCTAGTATCAAAGCAGAGCCTCGCGATTAGAGGATTGAAATATTGCAAGAATTGAAGCAGCTGATGCGGCTAATGAAGTATCAAAGCAGAGCCTCGCGATTAGAGGATTGAAATTATTTACCTTCTGCGTACTCTCCTAACACAGCACGAAGTATCAAAGCAGAGCCTCGCGATTAGAGGATTGAAATCCATTAACAGACTTTTTAGTTATGTTTGGAATATTGTATCAAAGCAGAGCCTCGCGATTAGAGGATTGAAATTTATAAATACTGAAGTTCGGTGTGTTGTGAACATAAAGTATCAAAGCAGAGCCTCGCGATTAGAGGATTGAAATCTTCTAGAAAACCCGTCAAATGTTAAAATTTTGTCAGTATCAAAGCAGAGCCTCGCGATTAGAGGATTGAAATCCATAAGTGGACATCTTGCTCCACTTCTTAGAGGTCTGTATCAAAGCAGAGCCTCGCGATTAGAGGATTGAAATCTTATGTGGCTCTAAGGTTACGTTGCTTTCCGAAGAGTATCAAAGCAGAGCCTCGCGATTAGAGGATTGAAATTCTTAAAAGGATAGCCGGGAGCTACCCGGCTGTTAGTATCAAAGCAGAGCCTCGCGATTAGAGGATTGAAATCATTTAAAGTACCTACTGTGATTGCATCAGCCACAAGTATCAAAGCAGAGCCTCGCGATTAGAGGATTGAAATATTATTTGTCAAAGTGAATGAAACCTATTTCATGTCGTATCAAAGCAGAGCCTCGCGATTAGAGGATTGAAATAATAGTTATTTTTATCAACTAACCATGCTGCAATGTGTATCAAAGCAGAGCCTCGCGATTAGAGGATTGAAATTAATGTAATTTTCAATTTCTCCAACTCCTCAGTAAGTATCAAAGCAGAGCCTCGCGATTAGAGGATTGAAATGATAAAAGTTTCATTTTATCGGCTGAATTAATTAAAGTATCAAAGCAGAGCCTCGCGATTAGAGGATTGAAATGATTGAAATACTATCCCAAAGTTTATCAAATACCTTAAAGTATTCTGTATCAAAGCAGAGCCTCGCGATTAGAGGATTGAAATCTTCATTGATACCACACCCCTTTTCTATTAATTTAAGTATCAAAGCAGAGCCTCGCGATTAGAGGATTGAAATGATAGGCAAGATTCATTGAACTGTAATATTGCAATTGGTATCAAAGCAGAGCCTCGCGATTAGAGGATTGAAATAGATTAATTGCATCAGGAGGTGTAGTTGGTTGTGTAGTATCAAAGCAGAGCCTCGCGATTAGAGGATTGAAATTTTGAACATAGATAAATCTTCTTACCTTTAAAGAACGTATCAAAGCAGAGCCTCGCGATTAGAGGATTGAAATTTAAATAGTTCTACTTTCTTTTTCTTCTTCCGTTTTGTATCAAAGCAGAGCCTCGCGATTAGAGGATTGAAATCTCATTGACCAAGCGCCTATATTAGCGGTTATTAAGTATCAAAGCAGAGCCTCGCGATTAGAGGATTGAAATTAGATTTTATCCAAGCAAAACTAACAAAAGAACAGTTTGTATCAAAGCAGAGCCTCGCGATTAGAGGATTGAAATGTTTATCTATTAATACTGAAAGCAAATCAATTTCAGGTATCAAAGCAGAGCCTCGCGATTAGAGGATTGAAATTAAATAAACGATACCCATAATTATCTGTGAGATGCAGTATCAAAGCAGAGCCTCGCGATTAGAGGATTGAAATCGTTTCCAGGATTAAATTTAAGCGCTCGATCTACTTGGTATCAAAGCAGAGCCTCGCGATTAGAGGATTGAAATATTATAAGTATTTACCGTCCGACGTTATCAACAAAGTATCAAAGCAGAGCCTCGCGATTAGAGGATTGAAATTGATAAACATGTATTTGTCCTCGAATGGGTCATACAATGTATCAAAGCAGAGCCTCGCGATTAGAGGATTGAAATATTCCAGAAAAGCCGGGCTTTGGAAAAATATTATTGTATCAAAGCAGAGCCTCGCGATTAGAGGATTGAAATTTGCATCCACTCCAAGAACAACGAGATAGTGTTCGAGTATCAAAGCAGAGCCTCGCGATTAGAGGATTGAAATAAACTTACAGATAGCTGCACTCCACCTTCTGAATAAGTATCAAAGCAGAGCCTCGCGATTAGAGGATTGAAATATGCTTTTACAAAAGAATTAAAAGTTTTACCTTTTTGGTATCAAAGCAGAGCCTCGCGATTAGAGGATTGAAATATGATGGGATCGGTGCAGGTCAGATTGCTGATTTGTGTATCAAAGCAGAGCCTCGCGATTAGAGGATTGAAATTTCTTTATAGTTGCCAGCTTATTTATAGCGTTCTTTTGTATCAAAGCAGAGCCTCGTGATTAGAGGATTGAAATATTATCATTGACCATACTCGGTCTTTGAAACCAGATGATCGCTGCCTTATTGGAGGGACTAATACAAAGTCTATATCATCCATATGCGTGGGTAAAGATTTCGTATCTAAGTGATTCCTATTCGATTTAACATGAGGGTGGTTAATTTTTATTCGATTTACATGGTCACTTTTGGGTTGATCAATAATCTATGTTTGTAATGTTACTATTGTAATTAAGAAGTCGCTCCCTTGGTGTTGCATCAAAGATTTAAATTCAGGTAAATGGAAGGTTTATACAAGTTAAAATAGAACTAGTTTTAAATATAGTTTTATCTTCATCTAAATTTTACCTAAAAAGTTTAAAGCTTAAGCGGGGTATTTAACAATGAACATTTTTTTAAAGTCTAAAAAGCTTTTGAAGGTGTTATTCAGATTTTTTTATTCGAAAATGACTTCAAATAAAAATATAAAAATAAAAAAGCATACTATCATTCTTATAACTGGTATGAGTTTATTTATATTGAATGTAGCAACCTTTTTTTATGTCCAAAGTGATAAAAACATTAATTTGACAAAAAATGTTAATCCTGTTGCCTCAGAAAAAACGAGTGCTGATCTCACTGCTCAAGAATCTGAAACTAAAAACGAGGAAGAGGATGCTGATTTTTTCGGAAAAAAAGGTCTAAATATTCCGTTTGATCAATTTATAGAAGATTTTAATATGGTAGCTTCTAATTACGACTTTCCTTTTACGCTTGATGGAAGCGGCGTGAAAAATATCAGTGCAATTTTAGATAACAGCGATTCTGCGGATCATTTAGAGCTCGGTGTTGCTTTAAATGAAAATGATAATATATATTCGATTGATGTTATTACGACTCTAACAACAAATACCAAGAAAAACACTGAAATAGAATATTTTATGGCAATTGTTTGTCGGACGTTAGAACCTGATATAGATGATGAAACATGGTCAAAATTTTTTAATGAATTGGGGTTATTAGGTGATAAATCATTAATAGAGTATCCATATGTCCAACTAAGGGATAAATTATATCATCTAACTAGGTCAGGTGATACTTTTACCCTATTGATAACGAAAAGAGAAGAAGAATAAAACACATCATTTTCACGTGAAGATAAAAGAATAACTGCGCAAATAAAAGAATAAATAAAGATAGAAAGGTTGATCTGTGTATAGTTCAACCTTCTTGTATGTTTCTGTACTTTAGATTTATTTGCTTAACAGGTCAAGGTGCTTTTCCGCAATTTCGATTGACATTTATTCCCACAACAATTTTGACCCAATCTTCTGGACAAGCTGTTTACTGTTAATTCTACGAGTTTTACGAATTTCGGCACGGGCAGATGCGGTTTCGTGTAGGAATTTTTCTACTTCTGTTTCAGGAATTACCTTTGGAACCTCAGTAGGCTTACCATCCTCACCAATAGCTACAAAAGTTAAAAACGATGTTGCACATACAATTCGTTCACCAGTAAATAAATCTTCTGCTATTACCCGAACAAATACCTCCATTGAGGTAGTATGTGTCCACGTAACAAAAGCTTCCAGACAAACTTCACTATCAACCTTGATGGGCTTAAGAAAGTCGATTGAATCCGTAGATGCTGTTACACAGTTTAAGCGGGAATGCTTGCGGGCAGATAGAGCAGCTACATCATCTATATAAGCCATTAGCTTGCCACCAAACAATGTTCCATGATTATTTGTATCCGGTGGGAGAACATGACTAGATTTAAAAATCCTTGATTCACTTACCCGTTTCGTACTATTCATAACGATCAATCCTTTCGAATTCTAGTTATTCTAATAGTATCATTCATTATCAATAAAACATGTGAATTGTTTGTAATTTTTAAAATTTTAATATTACAAATCAATTAGGATAGGTTCCTAGTTGGTAGTCATCGTCTGATTAATAGGTATCAGCACTTATATTAATAAGAAATAAAGTAGGGCACGCTCCAGAATGGTAGGTTTAAAAAAACCTATATTTATTCTTTTAAAAATGCACATAATCTTAGATCGAATCACCCTTATGCAGAACGCAAAATAACACATAACCAGATGACAAACAATAAAGTCCACTTATCAGATGAAATCAGCATTATACAAAAAGAAAAATAACACTCCAATTGATACACTACAAAATTAATTTCAATAAGAAGATGACTTGAATAAGAAATAAAACGGTCACGAATTAACCATATATTTACAGGGAATAAAATCAAACTTTGGAAATAAATAAATATAAATACTATTTACAAAATTCAGATAATATATTTTAATAGGATAGTATAACTATACAATCAAGGGTTTGGAGGGAGAAAGATGAAAAACATGAAAGGATTAATGCTAGCGATGACATTAATGCTAGCGATGTTTCTAGCTGCTTGTGGTGGTGGCAATCAATCGACTACTAGCGGCGGTCAAACGGACGAGCCTACTGGTGAGGCAGAACAGGGAGCTGCTTCAGGACCAGTAGAAGCAAAAATTGGAGTTATTTCTTGGATAACTGGCTCTGGGGCTGGTTATGGCGAAGCTATAAAAAATGGGGTTAAGTTAGCATTAGAAGAAATCAATACAAAAGGTGAAGTAAAGCTTGAAGTATTAATTGAAGATTCAGCAGGGAAGCAGGAACAAGCCTTATCAGCTGCACAAAAGTTAATCAACTCAGAAAATGTAACCGCTTTATTAGGTCCTACATTAAGTACTGAAATGCAAGTTGTTGGTCCAGAGGCAGATTTAAGTGGAGTGCCAACAATGGGAACGTCCGTTACTGCGCAAGGAATTCCACAAATTGGTGATTATATTTTCCGAGATTCAATTCCTGAGTCTTTGGCTATTCCAGCTTCGATTAAAAAAGCAGTTGAAAAATATGGGGTAAAAAATGTAGCGATTATGTATGGAAATGACGATGTGTTTACAAAGTCAGGCTATGATACAATGCACCAAGTTGCAAATGAAATGGGCTTAAATATTCTTACAGAGGAAACGTTCCAAAAAGGTCAATCTGATTACAATGCTCAATTAACAAAAATAAAAAATTTAAATCCTGACTTAATTCTTTGCTCAGCTTTATATAACGAAGGTGCAGTAATTATGAGCCAAGCTAGAAAAATGGGACTTGATATTCCGTTTGTTGGTGGAAACGGATTTAACTCACCAGAAGTAATTACAATTGCTGGCGATGCAGCAAACGGTTTAATTGTAGCAACACCTTGGTTTAGTGGTAAAGATGATCCGAAAGTTCAAGAGTTTATTCAAAAATATAAAGATGCTTATGGAAAAGATCCAGATCAATTTGCAGCACAAGCTTATGACGGTTTTTATTTACTAGCAGAAGCTATTAAAAATGCCGGTGAAGCAGATCGTGACAAAGTGCGTGATGCATTGGCAGCCATAAAAGACTTCCCAGGCGTTCTTGGAAATATGTCTTTTGACCAAGATGGTGACATTGTGATGGATCCAACTGTTTTAGTCATTGATGGTGGCGAATTTAAGTTATTTGAATAAATGTCAGTACTAGTTACTTAAAGATAATTTTTATAAGATAGATGGTCCTAAAATAGTGTTAGAGCGTTTATCGGTAAATTACTATTTTTATGGATATCTATCAAATAAAAACAACTGAAAGGAGAGGCACCGGCTTATGTTTTTAGAGCAATTAATTAACGGCATAACGCTTGGCAGTATTTATGCGATTGTAGCTTTAGGATACACGTTAGTATTTGGTGTTCTAAATATAATCAATATGTCACACGGAGAAATCTTTATGTTCGGTGCCTTTATGGGAGTGCTTATTACTCATACTTTTGAATGGCCTTTATGGATTGCCTTTTTAATTGCTATTGCCGTAACTGGTGTTATGGGATACTTTTTGGAAAGATTTGCATTAAGGCCACTTCGTGGAAAGCAAGGTGTTTCACACCTTGCTCCTCTTATAAGTACCATAGGGGTATCTATTTTTCTCGAAAATCTAGCCCATCATTTATTTGGAGCTGGGAATCATCCATTCCGTACGTCTTTTTCCGAAATTAGTATTCAAGTTGGTTCAATAACGATTTATGTCGTGCAAATCGTTATTTTTGTTATAGCTGTAATTTTGATGATGGGACTATCTTATTGGCTATCAAAAACAAAGGCAGGAAAAGGGTTGCGTGCAAGTGCAGAAAATTTAGCTGCAGCTAGCCTACTTGGGGTTGATACAAAACGAATGATTACTTTTACGGTAATTCTTGCATCAGCAATGGGAGGAATTGCCGGGATTCTAGTTGGAATGGCATTTAATTCTGTTACACCGCAAATGGGACTTTCGATGGGATTAAAGGGGCTTGCCATTATTATTTTAGGCGGTATGGGTAGTGTACGAGGAGCAATGGTTGGTGGCTTAATTTTAGGGTTATCCGAAACGTTTGTCGTTGCGTTTGGAGATTCAGGATATCGTGATGCCATAGCTTTTATTGCAATTATTATCATTCTATTAGTTCGCCCACAAGGCCTGTTTGGTTCGGCGATTCCAGAGGCAAGGCGGTGATAGAATGTTAGAAAGTATGATTAATCCATATTATTTACAGGTGGCCTCTTTCGTACTCATTAACATTATTCTAGGAATCAGTATGTATATTACATTAGCAACAGGACAGATTTCATTAGGAAATGCTGGCTTTATGGGTATTGGAGCCTACACTTCTGCGATCCTTACTCTTCAGTATGATGTGCCGATTGTTGTAGGAATATTATTGGGATCAATAGTTGCTGGTGCTGTCGGATTATTAGTAGGCTTACCAACATTGAGGTTGCAAGGAGTGTTTTTAGCAATCGCAACACTAGGATTCGGTGAGGTTATCCGTGTTCTTTTCATCAATTGGGAATCGATAACAAGTGGTGCAATAGGGATTTCGGGAATTCCTCACATGGGCCGTGAAATTTTAGCAACAGTAAAGCAATGGGGAATAGAACCAGCTAACTTAGGATTACGAAACAATCAATTTATCAGTCTATCAGTCTTTCTATTATTACTTTTGATTGTAAGCATTTTGCTATGGTTTTTTATGAGACAAAATCATTCGCGGGTTGGTCGGGCTTTTGCAGCGATCAAAATGGATGAACGAGCTACAGAAGCAATGGGTGTAAACATTACATATTATAAAATTTTAGCATTTGTTCAAGGAGCAATGATCTCAGGATTTGCAGGAGCGTTATATGCGCATGTAACAGCTTATATTAGCCCAGCTGATTTTTCGTATCATCGGGCAGTAGAAATTTTAATTTTTGCTGTATTTGGTGGAAGCGATATTATTTGGGGTCCAGTCTTTGGTGCTGCATTCCTAACATCAATGCCAGAATTTTTGCGATTCATTGCTGACTATCGTTTTATGATTTATGGTGCAATTTTAGTAGCAATGATGGCGTTTAGACCGCAAGGTATTTTGGATGCAAATGTTCTAGGGTGGTTTAAAAAGGCAAAGCAAAGAAAGCAAGTGAAATCTGTTAATAGGGGGGCGGGACATGGTTCTTGAAGTAAAACAAATACGAAAAAGCTTCGGTGGTCTTCAAGCGTTATCAAATGTTTCGTTCTCAATTGAAGAAGGACAAGTTTTTGGTTTGATTGGGCCAAATGGTGCTGGGAAAACGACGATGTTTAACTGCATAACAGCTATGTTTCCGCCAACTTCGGGGGAAATCTTGTTTTTTAATGAAAAAATAACTGGACTTAAGCCCCATCAAATAACAGAGAAAGGAATTTGTCGGACGTTCCAAAATATCCGTTTATTCCAGCAAATGACCGTTATTGAGAATGTTATGGTGGGTACGCACTGTCGTACAAAAGCAGGCGTATGGCGGAGTGTATTCCGAACAAAAGGTCAAAAGCAGGAGGAGAAAGTAGTAAAGGAAAAGGCAGAGGAGCTTCTCGAGCTTGTTGGTTTGCTAGATTTAAAAGATACAGCTGCTGAGAATTTAGCATACGGACAGCAAAGAAGATTAGAAATTGCCCGAGCGTTAGCGAGTTCTCCTAAACTATTACTACTTGATGAACCTGCAGCGGGAATGAATGAGAAGGAAACTAACGATTTATTAGAACTTGTCAAGCTCATTAAAAGTAAAGGTTATACAATTTTATTAATTGAGCATGATATGCCCCTTGTCATGAAGGCTTGTGACCGAATCGCAGTTCTGAATTTTGGAGAAAAGATTGCCGAAGGAACACCAACAGAAATACAAAATGATCCTGTAGTTATTGAGGCTTATCTTGGTCGAGAGGAGGCGGATGAGCTTGCTTAAGGTTCAAGAGATATGCACGTATTACGGAAATATTCAAGCGTTAAAAAATGTATCGTTACATGTAAAAGAAGGAAGTATTGTTACGATTCTTGGTGCAAATGGAGCAGGAAAAACGACGACAATGAACACGATAAGTGGTTTGCTCAAGCCAAGAGAGGGGAAAATATTTTTCTATGATGAAGAAATTACAAAGTTGCAGCCGTATCAATTAGTTCGAAAGGGAATTGCCCTTGTTCCTGAAGGCCGAGCAATCTTAACGACAATGACTGTTCTTGAAAACTTAGAAATGGGCGCTTATCATCGTAACGATAATGGGGTCAAGGATGATTTAGAAATGGTAATGGATCGTTTTCCAATTTTACGAGAGCGGAAAGGTCAATTAGGCGGCACACTTTCTGGTGGACAGCAGCAAATGCTTGCGATTGCAAGGGCGCTAATGTCAAAACCAAAGCTGTTATTATTAGATGAACCTTCAATGGGGCTGGCTCCGCTTATTGTTCAAGATATTTTCAAGATTGTAAAAGAAATTCGCGAGTCGGGGACAACGGTATTAATCGTGGAACAAAATGCACGACAAGCATTAAAAATTGCTGACTACGGTTACGTTTTAGAAACCGGTAAAGTTGTAGTCGAAGGTCCAGCCTCTCAATTAATTGAGGATACTAGTATTAAAGAAGCTTATTTAGGGCATTCATAAACAGAATTGATCGAAGATGCCAGTATTAAAGAAGCTGATTTAGGGCATTCATAAACAGAATTGATCGAAGATGCCAGTGGTAAAGAAGCTGATTTATGGCATTCATAAACAGATAAAAAACGCATGGATTTTAGTTGAACCTCAAAGTTTAATTTTTGGTTCAATACAGATAAAATTTAAATCCATGCGTTTTAAATTTTTATTTTTAATAAGGAAATCTTGTACATTTTATTTGGATTTCTAGAAATTTGAGAAATGGATTATTAGTGAACACTAGAGTCGGACCCAAAAGCTGGGCGCCTCGAAGCTGACATTTCCCAGCTGTTTTTGCAGACGCCAGATCATAATTGCTGAAATACTAATTAACAAGTTATTGCTGAAATACTAATTAACAAGTTGATAATAAGGACACCAGATCCGTTATTTAATGGAATACTACATAATAATCTGTTTATGCGTACACCACATCCGTTATTTAATAAAAATCATACGAAAATAGCGTCTGAACAAGCGAATAAGGAATTCTATGTCCGCTAAAATTAATATTCCAACCATTTTTCGAAAATAGCGGAACGTATGTCCGTAACTTATTTCAAAAGCCTTAATTTGCACAATTCAATTACTATAAAACAGCTTAGAACATTATTCTCGTTCGAAAGCATAACAACGACAAACTTTCCAAGTCAATGGATAGAACGAAATTTGAATTTAAGTCATTGGTGGATCAGTAGTGGTAACAGAATGGGTAAAGCAGGAGACACCCAGATTAACTTTTAAAGTGAGTTGGGTAATTTATTAGCGGCTTCTTTTTCCCGTATAGTTCCTAATTGCTTAATCAAATAATTTTCGTTATCATGTTAAATAGTGGAATTGAATTCATATTATGGTAGGATGGGTTGTTCATGCAAAAAGCACGTATAATTTATAATCCAACTGCTGGGAGAGAAATTTTCAGACGGTATTTACCTGATGTGCTTAATAAGCTTGAATTAGCGGGCTATGAAACATCATGCCATGCAACGAAAGGTCCTGGAGATGCAATTGAAGCAGCTAGGCAAGCTACTGAGCGTGGGTTTGACGTCGTTATTGCAGCAGGTGGAGATGGAACAATTAATGAAGTCGTCAATGGATTAGCTGAACATGTAGTACGTCCAAAGCTTGGGGTCATTCCTGTTGGGACTACAAATGATTTTGCAAGAGCGATTCACGCAAATAGATCAATTGATAAGGCGTGTGAAATAATAACAGATGGATATTCAAAAAAAATTGATATTGGAAAAATGAATGACCAATATTTTATCAATATTGCTGGTGGCGGACGGATTACGGAACTAACGTACGAAGTGCCAAGTAAATTGAAGACTGTTTTGGGGCAGCTTGCTTATTATATTAAAGGTGTAGAAATGCTTCCAACATTGAAGCCGTCTCCTGTAAGAATTGAATATGATGGCAAACTATTTGAAGGCGAAGTAATGCTATTTTTAGTTTCTAATACGAACTCTGTTGGTGGTTTTGAAAAGCTGGCACCTAAAGCAGCATTAGACGATGGAATGTTTGACTTTCTTATTTTAAAAAAATCAACAATGGCTGATTTTGTACGAATTGCTACTTTGGCTTTACGAGGCGAACATTTAAATGATGAGTTAGTTATTTATACAAAAGCGAACCGAATTAAAGTGACCTCTGAGGAAAAAGTACAGTTGAACCTTGATGGTGAATATGGTGGAATTTTGCCAGCAGAATTTACTAATTTATATCAGCATATTGAAATTTTTGTACCAAAGGATTAGAGTAAAGTACTGGTTTGGTAAAGTTGGAGGATAGATATTGCGAAAGTTAATCGGATGGTTTCTTAAAAGTTAGGGCAACCCAGTTTCATGTCAAGAATTTTAAAATGGTAAAATGGGGGTAAACCAGTAGCAATGGTTTGCCTTTTTTCGATATATGAAGTTCAATTTTTACATGAGAATTTTTTATAAAATATTCTAGGACACCCGTGACTTTTACTTTAGTCGTGAGAGGTTCAGATGTACTGAATTGGACGGTTTGCAACGGTTAATCTGATTTCATTAAAAGACAAAAAATGTAAAGAGGAAGAATGATATGGCAAAACAACAAGCTCCCATTCAAAAAAACGAAATAGTGGAGGCTACATTCGTAGATTTAACACATGATGGCGCTGGTGTCGCTAAAATTGAGGGATTTCCGGTATTTGTTCCAAACGGACTTCCGGGGGAACGGGCCCAAATAAAAGTGGTAAAAGTAAATAAGGGCTATGGTTATGGGCGAATTGTTGAGCTAAATGAGCGAAGTCCTGAGCGAGTCGAGCCACCATGCCCCATCTATAAACAGTGTGGTGGTTGTCAGCTTCAACATCTAAAGTATGAGGCACAGCTTATATTTAAACAAAAACAAGTTCAGGAAGTGTTAAATAGAATTGGGCGATTAGAAAATGTGAAAGTTCATCCAGTTTTAGGAATGAGCGAGCCGTGGCGCTACCGAAATAAATCCCAGGTTCCAGTTGGTGAAAGGGAAGGTGGGCTTGTGGCTGGTTTTTATCAGCAACGTAGCCACACGATTATTAATATGGAAGAGTGTTTGATTCAAGCAGAAGCAAATGACCGCATTGTTCAAGGGGTGCGCACGATTGCTGAGAAATATGGCATACCAGCCTATAACGAACAAACACATCAAGGAATTCTTCGCCATATTGTCACTAGGTACGGTAGACAGTCTCAGGACGTCATGGTTGTGTTAATTACACGAACAGAAGAACTTCCTCATAAAGGTAAAATAATTAAAGAGATACTGGAAGCATTCCCACAGGTTAAATCTATAATTCAAAACATCAATACTAAGCGTACAAATGTTATTTTTGGAGAACAAACAAAAGTGCTTGCGGGTGAGGAATATTTATATGATTCCATTGGTGATATAAAGTTTGCGATTTCCGCACGGTCTTTTTATCAAGTGAATCCTGAGCAAACAAAGGTTTTATATGATAAAGCGTTACAATATGCGGAACTTACTGGCGTAGAAACTGTCATTGACGCCTACTGTGGCATCGGAACAATCTCGTTATTTCTCGCGCAAAAAGCTAAAAGCGTTTACGGTGTGGAAATTGTGCCTGAGGCAATCGAAGATGCTAAGCGTAATGCAAAACTGAACGGTATTGAAAATGTTGAATTTGCGGTAGGGAAAGCAGAGGAAGTGATCCCTAATTGGTATAAGAATGGGATTAAGGCTGATGTGATTGTAGTCGATCCGCCACGTAAAGGCTGTGACGTCGAGCTATTAGATACTATCATTGCAATGAAGCCGAAGCGGGTTGTATATGTATCTTGCAACCCAGGTACATTAGCACGTGATTTGCGAATATTAGAGGACGGCGGCTTTCAAACAGTTGAAGTGCAGCCAGTGGATATGTTTCCGCATACAAGCCACGTTGAGTGCTGTGTAGTGCTATATCAAAAGGACTATATAGACGAAAAAACAGGCAAAGAAATGAATATTGAAGTAGCAGCGGAATTGTAATTTAGCTGTGATAAAGGGCATCTGCAGAAATGTAGGTGCCTTTTATTATGGTTAAATATATCAAATGCCATTAGCGAATAGGATTTAAGTCCACAACTCAGATAAGTTGTTTGTAATCCATTTTGCCAGTGAAGAGTCACTAAGTTTTAAAAATGCTTCATAGACATGATAATTGTCCCCAAGCTTCCTCTCTTCTTTTATCAATGCATGTAAAAATTGTTCAATATCGTACCTGATTTGCTTATTGTTAAAACCATTTGATCCTAAATTATACATTATGAATTGCTTAACAATTTCGGAATCCTCAGCAATTTCCCAGCATCTAGCTAGTTCTTCCCATTCGTGTCCTTTGAATTGAAATGCCAAAATTTTCAACTCGCAAAGCATAATCAAAATATCCTTTATCAATATCAATATAATCCCTTATACCTTTGATATGAGTATTGCGGACAGTTTGAGCCAGCAGTGCGCTGTTTTGAGCCACTGAATGCAGATGTTTGATCAAATAACTGCGGAAAGGAAATCCACTACTATTGTTCTGCCATAATAAGAGCGAATACTATTGTCCGCCACCATTGACTTAACTTTTGCCCGTGTTGAGGAACAACCGCAGGTCTGCCATAAATAATGCCAAATAGGCACACCTACTCAAGTATGATTGTTTCTGGCAAATAATTGATGTATATTTTGGCGGTATGTTTATTAAATTTACTGAATTATAATTCAACGAATAACTGTATAGATACTAATATTTATACAATTGCTCTTACATCAATGACAGTGTAAGTTAATTGAATCAGATTAGTTTAGAATATTGAACAATATGGGGCTATTGTTCAGTAACGTTACTGCAAAAAAATCGGAAAATGCCGTATATTCTATTCAACTAACTTGTAATATTGTAAAATATTACTATAACCTAAATATCAGGGGGCTAATATGAAAAAATATTTGTTATTATGTATGATTTTATTAGTTGCTGTGTTTGGAACATCAAATGTAATGGCAAAGGATGGTGATGCAATAAGTCTTGATGGAGCAATGTTAATTGAAGGAAAGACAATGCTACCGTTAAGAAGTATCTTTGAAAATTTGAACGCCCAAGTTGTTTGGGATAGTAGTTCTAATACTGTTACAGCTACAAAAGAGGATACAAAGATCATAATAAAGGTAAATTCTAGTACAGCAACGGTTAACGGCGAACAAAGGTCTATTGATGTACCAGCTAAAATAATTAATAATAAAGTAATGGTACCTGTAAGATTTGTAAGTGAAATATTAGGGGCAAAAGTGGAATGGGACGAAAAAAACAGAACAGTTTCTGTTGAATCAATAGAAAAAACAATTTTAATAAAGGTAAATGAAGAGCCAGTAAAAAGTGTGACGAAAGAAAAGAAAAACTGGTACTATTTTGCTAGATTTGACGAAATAAAAAACGGAAATTCATACAATTCATATTTTGACATAGATAAACAAAAGCTAATAAACTTTGGAATTACAAATAATGATACAGACCCAAGAGGTTTGAAGGTTGGTGATTGGTTATATCTTAAATCATCTGAAGGGGGTTATAACGGAACTCCATACCATCCTTTTATCTATAAGATAAAATACGATGGCAGTGTAAAGGAAAAAATTGACTTTTCTCCAGATACGTTTGCGGAATTAATCACAGACGGAAATCACATCTATTTTTTATACAGCAACAACTATAAAGAGAGCGAAAAGCTCTATAAGATGGACTTAGATGGTACGAGTATAGAGCCAATTATAACGTTAGAAGAGAATGAAAGTTTTAAAGATCTTCATATTGCAAACGGAAGTTTTTATTATTGGAGTTATGAACCTGATAGAGAAAAGAATAAGTTATATCTTAGAATTTATAAATTATCTTTAGATGGAACTCAAAGAGAAGAATTATTTGAACTAGAAAATCCTCACGGATATGGTGGATTACATTCAAGCTCTCTTTGGTCTGATAATATTTTAGTTCTATCCAATGGCGTGGAATATGAATATATAATTTTTGATGCAAATACACATAAGACCGCTACTTATAAGCTTCCAGTGCAAGAAGGTGGAATTTCTATAATAAGGGGATATCAAAATGGATACTTATATTTTGAAAAATTTACATCAGAAGGTGATTTCTTAAGGAAGATTAAAGTTGGTTCTACAACCTATACCGACCTAACTAAACTCGGTAATGGAAAAGTGCCATTTTTATATACAAAAGACTATATCTATTTTATTCAATTTCCAATTAAAGTAACCAAAATTAAAAGTTAACAATTTTACAAAATCTTAAATAGTCCCTGTCATGGCGATGGGGACTTTATTTTAATTTCATGATGTGTTATTCTCCATATTTTCAATCATTAAAAACATTACTTCCATGAATGATTAACATTCATATTCACCTATTAACTTTAGTATTGATTAATTATGAATCAAATACGTAATAGAATACTATTTGTGCTTTTTGCGTTACTTTTGACTAAGGCATATAGTGATTTAAAATCTCAGAATCTTGATAGATCGCCAGATTCTACTGGATCAGCAGCAGAAGTATTTTTGTTTTCGGGATGTAATGTAACGGGGACAATGGTTAGTTTTTGTTGAGAATATGAAAAGTACTTCCTTTAATTGATACGTTAATCATACCAGGAGGTGCTAGTATATTATATGCGTGTTTGAACGGACTTACGTTATTCCAAATGGGTCTACTTTATCAAAAGCATGTATATCAACATTACAATAATCATTTGATATATTCTATTAATTCATCCGTTAACTCTTTTTTTCAAGTTCATCAAGTGAAAATCCAATTATTTGTTCGCCTTTAAAATCAAAAACATTTATTAATCGCTGCCCGCCAGAAAAGCGACAATACAATATTTTGTCCATTTTATAAATCACCTCAATAAGAATGCATGTTCCTTGTATAGTATAAAGACAATTGTTCCTATGTAAATACTTAACCAATAAAAAATAAGAACAAGGTCATAATATTTTCAGATAATTTAGGGAAAATGATTTCCACTAATGGTACTATTTAACTATCAATACCGAAGGGGAGGGAGTACAATGAAAAGCATTTTTTATACTGTAATATCTTTAATGCTTGTAAACTCTTTAACTGCATGTAATCAAGAAAGTTTAATTAATAAATCAACTGAAAAAGAATTGGTGGTTCTATCAAAAAGTTTTCGGTGACAAACATGGACAAACTATAATAAGCCAGCTATTGCAAGATTATTACAGAAGACCCGCTTTTGTTGACGAGCTTGGGAAGATAAAGTAACAATAAGAAGGCCTACTAGGAATGAAGACATATTGTAAAATTTGATAGTATTTTGATGCAATAAATATTGCATGTCTAGATAAATGTTTAGTCTTGGATTATATAGTAACTATTTGGTTGTAAAACTGGAGAGATTCATCTTGAAAAAGTATAAAACATTATTATTTGACGCAGATGATACATTATTGGATTTTGGTACAACAGAAAGCTTTGCGTTGCGAAAGCTTTTTGAAGAACAAAATATGACTTTAACTCAGGAAATCGAATTACATTATAAACAACTTAATAAACGACTCTGGAAATCGTTTGAAGAAGGAAAGCTAACACGCGAAGAGGTTGTTAATAGTCGTTTTACGATTTTATTTAGCGAATATAATCAAAAGGTAGATGGGGTCATTCTTGAAGGTGCGTATCGTACTTACTTGGATCAAGGTCATCATCTTGTCGAAGGAGCTTTGCAATTATTAACAAGATTACAGAATGATTTTGACCTGTATGTTGTCACGAATGGTGTATCTAAAACTCAGCATAAGCGTTTACGTGATTCAGGGATAAGTCCATTGCTAAAGGGGATTTTTGTGTCAGAAGATGCTGGTTTTCAAAAACCGAGAAGGGAATTTTTTGATTATGTTTTTACAAGAATTGTGAACTTTTCAAGTGATCAAACAATGATTATTGGGGATTCACTACATGCAGATATTAAAGGTGGCAACTTAGCTGGCATAGATACGTGTTGGTTTAATCCTGATAAGAATCAAAACGATTCGGATATTAACCCAACCTATCAAATCCAAAAGTTAGCGGATCTTTATCAAATTCTAATTTGAATATAATAATTAATAAAGTCGATCTTCTTAAACTGAACCCGATTTGTAGGTATAAATTACAATTCGGTGCAGTTTTTAAGAAGTCGACTTTTCTTTGTAGTATGCTTAGTTTATCGTTGCGGTTCAACTAAATTGTTATGCTAGTGTTTAGAGTTTTATTTTAATTATTATTTGTGGCGTGTAATCGCTTATCGTTACGCCCTATTCTACAATATATTTACTTTGTGCCAAACAATCGATCTCCAGCATCACCAAAACCTGGTTTTATGTAACTTTTTTCATTTAATCCTGGATCCATAGCCCCTAGATAAATATCTACTTCAGGATGGTCTTTTTGAATGACTTCAATTCCCTCAGGGACTGCGATTAGGCATAATAATTTAATATGCTTTGCCCCTCTATTCTTGATAGCTTGAATTGCTGCTGACGCAGAACCACCTGTTGCTAACATTGGGTCAATGACTATTAATTCTCTCTCTTCAATATCCGTTGGTAATTTCACATAATATTCCACGGGCTTTAATGTTTCAGGGTCTCGATATAGACCGATATGACCGACTTTAGCAACAGGTATCATATTTAAAATCCCGTTAATCATGCCTAAACCGGCTCTCATGATAGGAATGACTCCTAATTTCTTTCCGGATAACATTTTAGCCTTAGTCTTACAAATAGGTGTTTCAATCTCAACTTCTTCTAATGGTAAATCTCTTGTTATTTCGAAAGCCATTAATGTAGAGATTTCGTCTACTAGCTCACGAAATTCTTTAGGCCCCGTATCTTTGTTGCGAATAATGCTCATTTTGTGTTGAATCAGTGGATGATCTAGAACGTAAACATTTCCCATGCTGTTGCCTCCTTTAATTGCCATAACTCCTTCAAAGTGTACATAACAAAAATAAATAAATCAAGACAGAACGATGAATAAAATTACGCTAAAATAGTTTCTCGATGTTTATAAGTGACTTATAAAAGGTTTTTCGATATAGTCTTTTTATAAGTGGTTATTAATATTTAGCTATTTTCACGTTGTTAAAAGGTTTTTCCGGTTAATCCGGTTTAACCTGGTTGAAATGGAACCTTTTTATAATTTAAATCTTAAAATAAGTTGATTTGGAGAGATTAAGTGTGCAAGTAACTGTAAATGATATTTTAACAATTGAGCAATTTAATAATGTCGAAGTCATTGCTGGACTTTCTGGACTAAATCGTGTGGTAAATAATGTATTTTTTATGGAAGTTCCAGATATTTATGCTTTTATAGATGAAAATGGTTTATTATTGACGACACTTTATCCGATTGCCGATAATGAAGCGGCAATTAATAATTTTATACCAAGGTTGATAGATCGGAAAATTGCGGGGATTGCAATTAAACCGGGGCGCTATATTGATGAAATACCAGAATTAATGATTGAACAAGCGAACGAATATAATATTCCTATAATTTTGTTACCGGGCGATGCGAATTTATCACTATTAACAAACACTATTTTAGAATTGCTATTAGGGATCAAAACATCGATTCTTGAATTTCGGGACAAGGTGCATCAGCAGTTAATGGAGTTATTGCTAAAGGGTTCAGATTTACAACATTTAGTACAGGCTTTAGCTGAAATAGTAAATAATCCAATTGTGCTTCTAGACAATAAAAACGAGTTAATTCATTCCTCGATTAATACTAAAGATGCAGCATTTAAAGTTTTGCCACATAAACAAAATGCAACAAAAATGAACAATTTTAAGATTCGATTAGGCGAAAAGATGTATGAAGGTGATTATATATATATTCAGCCGATCTATGGTAATAAGGAGGAGTTATTTGGACAAGTAGTAGTTTTGCTAAATAAAAAGGAAAGTCTATCTGATTCAATAATCGCCGCACTAGAGGAAGCGTCGTTATTGTTTGGAATTGTATTTCAACGAGAGAAAACAATTGTTCAAAAAGAACGAAACTATTTAGATGCATTCATACGCGATATTTTTAACGACCAATATAATTCCCAAACAGAGGTCATTGAAAAGGCCAAAATATACAAATGGCAATTCCATTTCCCGGTTACTTTGTTAAACATTCAAGTAAACATTGACGATGTTGATAAAAAACGTGCAATTTCCTATGAAATATTGGAATCTGGGCTAGTTGAAAGAATTGTTTCAGAAATAATGGACATTTCCGCAGAAAATTGTAAGTTAATTTATTACAACGATTCTCTTATTTGTTTCATCAGTGTATTATTTGAAAATAGATTGAAGCAAAGGGTAAAGAAAGCAGGGGAAAGGTTAATAACGTATTTCAAACAGAAGGGTGAACTATCTATTGGTGTGTCGGAAAGTGTTTATAATATTTCCAAGTTAAAAGATGCATATGAGCACTCGGTGTTAACGTATAAAATTCAAAAGAAAATTCTCAAAGGAGCTACGTTTGTAAAGTTTTATGAAGATTTAAGTATGTACAAGCTATTTTATCAAATAGATGACGAAGCGTTTTTACAACGATATGTTGAGGAAAAAATCGGGAATATTATTGAGTATAATAATAAAAAGGATTCCAATTTGCTTGAAACAATCGATTTTTTAATAAAAAATAATTGGAATATCCAAAAGACTGCTCAAGATATGTTTATCCACTACAATACGCTGCGATACCGTGTAAATAAATTAAAAGAGCTAGGAATAAATACAGAAGATGGCTTTGAATTAACCGATATTTCGGTAGCCATCCAGTTATATCAATATTTAAATACAAAATAAATCTTGTTCATAATTTGTACAAATGACGTTGTATCTTCTCTTGAAGCGCAACGTCTTTTGTACTTTTTTAATACATTAATTAGTCTATTGGTCAATACTTAACGAATAATTGTTAATTGTTTTGTGAATTATTAACAATGAATGATTAAAGTTTTGCTGATATTATGTGCTTGAGTACAAGGAAGGAGGTACATAATAGGCAACATAACTCTTGAGTTACATAAATGAATCAGTTAAGGGAGGTTTCCCATGACACAAACCAAAGTAAGGTTTTGGCAGAAGGCTGATGTTGATGGTTTTTTCGGATTATTTACAAACAATTTAACAAACATACTAGTAATGGCAGGGTTGCTAAATATTTCGATTGGTTTGCCAGCTAACATCGCATATGGACAAATTCTTCCGGCAGTTGGACTTTCCATGTTTGCTAGCAGTCTGATATATACATGGATGGCTTATCAACTTGCAAAAAAAGAAGGTAGAAATACGGTAACCGCATTGCCTTCAGGGACAAGCGTACCACATATGTTTTTAATTGTCTTTTTAATTATGGGTCCGGTGTACTGGAAAACTGGTGATCCGTATTTAGCATGGTTTGCGGGATTGGCCTGGGGATTTGTTGAAGGACTCGTTGAGCTTTTAGGGGCTGCTATTGGCCCGAAGGTAAGAGAACTATTACCTAGAGCTGCAATGTTAGGTTCCCTTGCGGGTGTGTCATTAACTTTCATCGCCATGACACCGGCAATGCAAACATTTGATTTACCATACATTGGCTTAATATCCTTAGTCATAATTTTTCTAGGCTGGTTTGGAAAAATTAAATTTCCGTTTCATATACCAGTAGGATTGTTTGCAATTATAGTTGGAACCATAATTGGCTGGTTAACTGGTTTTATGGACATTAAAGAAGTATCAGAAGCAGCTAAACAGGTCGAGTTTTCATTGCCAACTTTTTCAATTGAACGAATTATGAATGGTTTTTCGGAAGCGGCACCTTATTTAATCGCAGCGATTCCATTAGGGATTTACAATTTCTTCGAAACGATTGACAACATTGAAAGCGCTGAGGTTGCGGGTGACCATTACAACACAAGACAAGCTTTATTAGCAGATGGATCAACGACAATCCTAGCAAGTTTATTTGGTAGTCCTTTCCCAACAGCCGTATTTATTGGTCATCCAGGCTGGAAGGAAGCTGGTGCCCGACTTGGCTATGCATGGGCAACAGGTTTAGCGATACTATTATTGACTTGGTTAGGGCTTATATCCTTGCTATTGACAATTATTCCGTTAGAAGCAATTGTACCGATCTTAATATATATTGGACTGATTATTGGCTCGCAGGCATTCCAAGCTGTTGATCTGAAATATGCTCCGGCAATTATACTAGCAATCATTCCTTGGGTAGGGAACTGGGGGCAAAACATAGTCGATACAGCGTTAACTAGTGCAAATACAAGCGCTGAAACTCAGTTGATAGGATAGGGGGCAATGAAAATGAGTAAATACGATGGTTTATTTTCTCAACCATTAAAGGTGATAAATATTGGTACTTCAAAATTTAAGGAAGATTTAGACCTGCAAAGGGTAGAGTCAGTCCAAGTTGATTGGCAGCCACCAGCGGGTGGGAATATTAAACTGATTGAAGCATTAGATTTTTTAGTAGATAACGAAAAAGTAGAAGAAGCTAACCTAGAAGCTATTAAACGTATTAAGGATGCACATCCTCACTTAGTTGATATTGACCTGGCAGGAAACGTGATTCCAGGCATGCATCCAAAAAAGATCTTACATGCTGGTCCACCTGTTGAATGGAGAAATATGTGCGGCCCAATGCAAGGAGCCGTAATTGGTGCTCTTTTATTCGAAGGACTTGCAACGAATGAAGATGAAGCTCGTAAATTAGCTGAATCCGGCGAAATTGATTTTTCACCATGTAATGAGCACTCGACTGTTGGTCCAATGGCTGGGATTGTATCAGCATCTATGCCAGTTCATATTATCGAGAATAGAGTACACGGAAATAGAGCATATTGTACAGTAAATGAAGGCTTAGGGAAGGTTTTACGATTCGGGGCTTTTTCTGAAGAAGTTATTGATCGTTTGAAATGGATTAAAGATTCATTTGCACCAGCTTTAAAAAAGGCATTGGTTAAAACAAATGGAATCGATTTAAAATCAATTATTTCTCAAGCTCTTCATATGGGTGATGAATGCCATAATCGTAATAAAGCAGCAACAAGCTTATTTTACCGAGAAATTGTTGGTTATTTCTTGGAAACAGATTTAAATAAAGAGGAGCTCAATGAAGTACTATCATTTATTAAGAAAAATGAGCATTATTTCTTAAACTTATCAATGCCTGCATGTAAATCAGCTTTAGACGCAGGTCATGGCGTTCCATATTCAACAGTCGTTACAACAATGGCTCGAAATGGTGTTGAGTTTGGTATTAGAATAAGTGGTCTAGGGGAAAAAGAATGGTTCACAGCACCTGCAGAATTTGTTAAAGGCCTATTGTTTCCAGGCTTTTCGGATGAAGATGCAGCACGTGACCTAGGTGACAGTGCAATTACAGAGACAATGGGTATTGGCGGCTTTGCTATGGGTGGAGCACCTGCTATTGTTCAATTTGTTGGTGGAGAAGTAGAGGACGCTATTCAGTATAGTGAGCAAATGTATGATATTACAGTTGGAGAAAATAGCAACAATTCAATACCTACTCTTAATTTCCGTGGTGGTGCTTTTGGAATCGATGTCCGAAAAGTAATCGACACAGGAATTTTGCCAGTCATTAATACTGGGGTTGCCCATAAGGTTGCTGGTGTTGGACAAATTGGTGCAGGAATTGTACATCCGCCAAAACCATGCTTTGATAAGGGCTTACTTGCTTTGTATGAAGCGTATAAGGAGGAAAAATAGGCATGAGTAAAATTTTAATTGCTCTAGGTGGAAATGCTCTTGGTAATACACCTTCAGAACAGCTCCAATTAGTTAAAGAAGCAGCGAAACCTATTGTTGACCTGATTGAACAAGGACATGATGTCATAATTGCACACGGGAATGGTCCGCAAGTAGGGGCAATCAACCTTGCCTTTGAGATTGCTTCAAAGCAAAATCCGAATATACCTGAAATGCCTTTTCCAGAATGTGGTGCAATGAGCCAAGGTTATATTGGGTATCACCTGCAAAATGGCATAAGAAAAGAGCTACGTGAACGTTATATGAAAAAGCCGGTCGCAACAATCGTTACTCATGTAGTTGTTGATTCGAATGATCCTGCCTTTCAGAATCCGACGAAACCGATTGGTGGTTTTTACACGAAAGAGGAAGCTGAAAAGCTAATGGCAGAGAGCAATGATAAATATATAGAAGATTCTGGTCGAGGATATCGTAAAGTTATTCCATCGCCAAAACCATTAAAGGTTATTGAAAAAGAAACAATCGAAAGCTTAGTCAATACTGGTCAAGTCGTCATTACAGTTGGTGGTGGTGGAATACCTGTTATTGAAAAAGGTAACGATTTAATCGGTGTCGAAGCAGTAATTGACAAGGATTTAGCTAGTGAATGTTTAGCTGAAGAAATTGATGCTGATTTTCTGTTTATACTTACTGCAGTCGAAAAAATCGCAATAAACTTTGGAAAACCAAACCAAGTTGATTTAAAATCGTTATCTGTTGAGGAAGCTAAATCATTAATAGATGAAGGTCAATTTCCACCAGGTAGTATGCTTCCTAAAGTAGAAGCCGCCATTAAATTCGTCGAATCAAAACCAGGAAGAAAAGCGATTATTTCTTCATTAGAAAAAGCGAAAGAAGCGGTTCTTGGTGAGACGGGTACAGTTATTTACAATAAGGTGAAAACCTTTTCGGCCTAAATAGAACAATCAAAAAAACCGTTTAGATTTTTTGTTTGATAAAAATGCTTGAAGAATGGTGAATATTTTGTTAATATTTTAATAAATCAAAAGACTATGTGTGACTGGCGAACGCGGAGTAACCGTGAGGGAGCGCATAGTTTCGAAAAGCCGTTCGCCTGGGCAAAGGTAAGGGAGAATCGATCCCCTTACCTTTTTATGTTTATTAGGAGGGGTAAGCTAAGGGTGTAATGGGTCTGTGATATGAAATGTTTATGTTTTTGTAGTAGGCTTAATTTTAAGGGAAAAATTATTTAAAGAAAAAGAGGAGAAAACATGAGTACAGTAGCATTAGAGAAAGTAAAAACAGTAAAAACATTAAATAGTATTGCAGAGAGGGGTTTAAATGTTTTTAGTAAAGATCAATATACAATTGACAATGACAGTGAAAACCCAGATGCAATCGTCGTTCGCAGCTTTAATATGCATTCTATGGATTTCGGCAGTAATTTAAAGGCAATTGCGCGGGCTGGAGCTGGTGTAAATAATATTCCAATTGAAAAATGCACAGAGCAAGGAATTGTTGTTTTTAATACACCTGGGGCAAATGCTAACGCTGTGAAAGAACTTGTTTTAACTTCATTGATGGCTTCATCTAGAAATCTATTTGCTGGTGTGTTATGGACTAGATCATTAGAAGGTCAAGGGGAAGAAATTCCTAAGCTTGTTGAAGCAGGGAAGAAGCAATTTGTTGGAAAAGAAATTAAGGGAAAAACTTTAGGTGTAATTGGCTTAGGAGCAATTGGAGCTCTTGTAGCGAATGATGCCCTTGATTTAGATATGGATGTAATTGGGTATGACCCATTTATTTCAGTTGACACTGCATGGAACTTATCTCGTAATGTTCAACGTGCGATGACAATTGAACAGTTATTCGCTAATTCTGATTATATTACCGTTCATGTTCCGTTAACAGATGATACAAAAGAAATGTTTAACGAAGGAAGCTTCAGTATTATGAAGGATGGCGTTCATATTTTAAACTTCTCTCGTGGTGGTTTAGTGAATGAAAAGGATATGGCCGCCGCACTTGAAAGCGGAAAGGTAGGAAAGTATATTACAGATTTTCCAAATGAAAATGTGCTGAAAATGAAGAATGCAGTACCAATTCCACATCTTGGCGCTTCTACTGCAGAATCAGAGGAAAACTGTGCAATTATGGCTGCACGCCAAGTGAAGGATTTTCTAGAAACAGGGAATATCAAAAATTCGGTGAATTTCCCTAATGCATTTTTAGAATATACAGGTAAGAAACGTGTTGCCGCTTTCCACAAAAATGTTCCAAATATGGTGGGGCAAATTACGTCTGCCATTTCTAGCTTCAATTTGAACATTGCAGACATGGTTAATAGAAGCCGTGGCGATTACGCTTATACAATGATTGATATTGATAATAAAGTCAACGGTGATATTATTCCGAGCTTAGAAGAAAAAATCAACCAAATTAACGATATCGTAACAGTACGTATTATTTAGGGGACAGGTTTCGTGTCCCAGAAGCAAGGGATAGGTAGTTCTCTTGCTTCTTTTTTTTTGTTTAGGAAATTATACAATTTGATCCTGTGGATAAATACTATAGCACAGAGAGTAGTCGTCCAGCGCAAGCGCCCAGCGACTAATAAAATTCGCTCATCTCTTTTGAGATAAGTCAACATCGACTCGTTCCTCGACGTGTTTTGTTTATCTCAGTCGATGCGCTCTTAGTTTATACGTCGCTAATCAGGGCACTTATAGCTTTTGTTTTAGGTAATTGTAATAAAAGTCTCTAATGGATGAAGAGTTATTTGTAGCGAATTGTACGATTTACGCATTGATATATGCTACAAAGAGTTCTTTCTTGCTCGAAGTAAAGGTCTTTGGTAAAATACCTACAGGTGTATTATGTTTTACAAGGAGTTGAGTGTAAATGGCCTTTTTTGATTTACGCTGTCGTGATTGCCAAAAAGAATTTACAGAAATGGTTTCTTTTTCAAAACTATCCGAAGTGAAGTGCCCAGATTGCGGAAGTACAAATCATGAAAGGGTATATAAAGCAAATATAAAAGGTCCGATCTCATCTGGATCTGGCGGTGGCTATGCTCCACCTTCAAGAGGATTCACATGAGCAGGTGGTTGTTAATCCGCGAGTTTCGTGGTAAGCAAACTAATATTATGCTTGAGCCAAAAGTGACGTGGGGGTGCGTTTACATGTTAAACGTGCCCTCAAGCCTTTGTAATAGCCTATATGGGCGAACGCTAAATGATTCGTATGGTATACAATTCCCTTGCAGGGCATCCACTACCCTTGCAACGAATTTTTCTCTTTTTATATAGTTTCGGACATTGACTGGATCAAGTTTAACAAACTGTACATCCTTTGTTTCTTCAGATGTTCTAATAGCGCCGCCGCGGTATTTTCCACGAAAAACAATCGCAACTGTAGCTCCATTAGAATAGACACCTGTTATTCCTAATAACTTAACTTCAATTCCGGTTTCTTCAAGGATTTCTCGGGATAGTGCAACGTCCAATGTTTCGCCTTCATCAACACCACCACCAGGTAACTCCCACGTATCATCACGCCAAAACGTTTTTACCAATAACGTTTCATTGCTTTCATTTGTAATTAATCCGCTAACTGTTACAGTATGCCTTGGTTGCTGGTAAGAACCCGTAGCTGATAAAAAATCATGCTTTGAATCTAAAATATGCTTTTCAACTTCTGAATGCTGTTTTTTTGAATTTAGATAAATTTCATCTTTTTTCACGCGTTCCTCTATTTTCAAATAATCTTCATAACTTGGATATTCCCATAATGTCATAATTTCATCGTTTGCTGCACTTACCCAGCGACCAACCAATTTTGCACCATTTTTTAATTGAGTAGGGAACAAATACTTATCAAAGAAACGATTTACTTCGTCCAATCTCTCTGGAAGAATCCGTTGAACTTCTTGTCTGTAAAACATGATGAACCTCCATAAATCAAAATTGTTATAATGAGAATTGAAGTACTTTATTATACGAAAGAGAATTCATTAGGGTTCTTATGGGAATTATTCTTCTAAGGGGGGAATGAGTATGACTGTAATTTTAGTAGATGCTGATGCTTGTCCAGTCATTGATCCTACGATTAAGGTTGCAAAGGAGTTTAACTTAAGTGTTATTCTAATATGTGATACATCCCATTATATAGAACGAGAAGGTGCAACAACGATTACTGTATCAAAAGGATCTGATGCGGTCGATTTTGTCCTAGTAAACCGTGTTCAAGTGGGGGATATCGTTATTACTCAAGATTATGGCTTAGCTGCAATGGTGTTAGCAAAAAAAGGGTATGCAATCGACCAAAATGGAAGGCTTTATACCCCGGAAAATATTGATCAGTTATTATTTACAAGGCATTTAGCGAAAAAAATTAGAGAGTCGGGTGGAAGAACGAAAGGACCAAAGAAACGAGAAAAGGAATCAGACATAAGATTCGAAGAAAGCCTAAAAAGATTATGTAATGATGTGCTTTTAATTTAAACTATTGGAAGACTTTTAAAAAAAGTAATTATAAAAATTTTTAAACTACTAGGGATTTTTATATTTTGCATTTTAAAAATGAAGTATAATTACGTAGATAAAGCAAAAGTGGGAGAAGAAGACATTGGAAAATCAAAACAGTAGATACAGATGGGTCGTTTTTGCAACTGCATTATTTTCATATATTTTGATTGTTACGCAAAGAACTGCTCCGGGATTAATTACCGATCAATTGATGAAAGAATTTAGTGTGACAGCTTCTGTGATTGGGCTTTTGACGAGTATTCAATTTTTGGCTTATGCCGGCTTGCAAATTCCTATTGGGATTTTATCCGACCGATTTGGTCCTAATTTTTTTCTAATTATTGGGACACTCCTTAATGGCTTAGGAACATTAATTTATAGTTTAGCGACAGATGATATAATCCTTCTTTTTGCAAGATTCTTAGTAGGAACTGGCGATGCGACGATTTGGATTAATTTAGTTTTAATTTTAAGTCAATGGTTCAAACCAAATGAATTTGTTAGATTGCTAGGTTTTACAGGAATGTGTGGAAGTATAGGGTTTTTGATGGCGACTTTTCCCTTTTCAGCATGGATCGAATTAGCCGGATGGAGGTCCTCTTTTTTTACAGTTGGAATTACTTTAGTTATTTCGGGATTGCTTCTATACATAGTGTTAGTACGTATTCCAAAACGAATGCGTAAGGATCATTCAATTAGCTGTGCGGAGAAAAAGGAAAGGGAGAAAACAATAACAATCTTGCGTCGTGTATTTACTACTCGTCAAGCTTGGGCAACATTTTTATGCCATTTTGGTGTTGTTGGGACATATGTTGGATTTATCGGATCGTGGGCAGTTCCGTATGGAATGCATGTATATGATATGACGCGGTCTGATGCTAGCCAGCTTATCATGATTGGTATAATCGGGGCAATTATTGGTGCGCCACTAACGAGCTGGATTTCAACACGGATCGGATCGATAAAAAAACCTTATGTTGTTGTTCATATTGGTGTTTTTCTTAGCTGGGCTATGTTTCTGTTATTTAGCGGGAAGCCGCCTTTTTTCATTCTTGTAATTCTTTTCCTTATTATTGGTTACGGAAATGGAGCGGGCGCCTTAACGTTTGCTGTTGTACGGCAATCCTTTAATATAAAAGAGGTAGGAGTCGTTTCGGGCTTTGCTAATACTGGGGGCTTTTTAAGTGCGGTATTATTGCCAAGTATATTTGGGAGAGTACTTGACTACTTTCAAATATCTTCAAGTAATGTTGGCTATTATTATGGTTTAATTATTCCTGTGTTTTTCTCACTGATAGGTTTGATCGGTGGTCTACTTATTAAAGAACAAGCTAGGGAAATGAACCATGCTAAACAAGTAGAAACAAATGCCTGAAGCGATCATCACTAAAGCCATTTGTGATGAGTATACTTATAAATTAATTGTGTAAAATAATAAGCTTGTAGACTTATCAAGGGAATGATGGTCTACAAGCTTTATTTGCTACGATAGCTTGTGAGTAAGGGACACAAACACAGACTTAATTGTTAAAGCCTATTCATTTTAAATAGAGAAGCAGCGGGTACAGAGTATCATAGTTGATATAAACACAGACTTAATTGTTAAAGCCTATTCATTTTAAATAGAGAAGCAGCGGGTACAGAGTTTCATAGTTGAAACAAACACAGACTTAATTGTTAAAGCCTATTCATTTTAAATAGAGAAGCAGCGGGTACAGAGTTTCATAGTTGATATAAACATAGACTTATTGCAAAACCTATTTATTAGAAGGTAAAGGACCACTCCATATAAGCTCGCCTTGTTTCGTTATGTATCCCGAAGTGTCCTCAGTGTATACAGCAGCTAAACCATTTGTAAAAGGGCGTGCATGTTTGTACTGTGGAGAAGCGATAATAGTTCCGTCTATACTAATAAAACCGTATTTTCCAGCTTGCTTCATTGCGAATATCCCTTCAGTTTGTTCCTGAATGACTTCAAATTGAGGCTGTATAATAAAATCACCTTGCATATTGATAACTCCGAATTTACCGTTTTTCTTTACGATTGCTAAACCTTCGAAAAACCTACTAGCTTTTTCATAATCCAAATGGATGATTGGATTGCCATCTAAATCGATAAACCCCCAACGATTGTCTTTTGCTATAACGACCAACCCTTCTGAATAGCCGCCAATGTATTCATGAACGGGCTCAACAACAAATTCCCCACTATTGTTAATCAATCCATATTTATCATTTATCATAACAACGGCAAAACCATCATAAAATGCAGTCGCGTGGTCAAATGTAGCAGGGATGATAAGATTCCCTTCTTTATTAATATATCCATATTTCTGATTGATTCGAACAGCAGCCAGCCCTTCTGAAAACGCATTGATGCAATCGTAAGTAGGCTCTATAATGTTCTTTCCGTTTTTATCAATAATTCCATACAATTGACCTTTGTCAAAAGAAGGTATGATCGAGGCAACCCCTTCATGAAAGGAGTTAGCTAGTGAATATTGGGGTTCGATCTGGTAGGATCCTGCTTTGGTAATATACCCAAGCTTACCGTGAGTTTGTACGACAGCGAGTTCTTCTGAAAAGTTTTCTGCATATTCAAACTGGGGCTCAATCACAATTTCCCCTTTTTCATTAATAAACCCGTATTTCCCATCTTTATTTATAACATAAAGGTTTTCAAAAGCAATTTCTTTTACTTTAACGGTAGGGTTCGTTGAACAACCGGTTATGGTTATAAATCCAATTAACAATAAAAATAATACACGAAAACGTACTCTTTCTTTTATCATAATAGTTTCCTTTCACTTCCTTAATCTAAACGGAGATTTTAAACCTCATGAATAAATAACTATGAGACTATTGTCCTTTAAAAATCATTTTATCATATACCCGCAGTGGTATAAAGAGGGTGTCAAAATATCGAACAATTTGTAGGATATTGTAATTTATAAAGCTATAGTGTTATAATATGTTAGTGCGATAGCATGATAACATGGTAGCATGCTAAAGTAATAGATCATAATCATAATTTATTTAAAGGTGGTTCAACATATGAAACGTTTAATGATGAGTGTTTTAGCGATAATAATGGTAATTTCGATTATTTCAGGATGTTCTTCAGATTCTGCGGGGAATGTTGAAAATGAAGATAACACCCTTATAATCGGTATTGATGATAAATTTGCACCAATGGGATTCAGAGATGAAAATAATGAAATCGTTGGATTTGATATTGATTATGCAAGAGCTGCAGCAGAAAAAATGGGCTTAGAAGCTAAATTTCAGCCGATCGACTGGAAAACTAAAGAATCTGAGTTAAGCAGTGGCCGTATTGATCTGATTTGGAATGGTTATACTATTACCGATGAACGTAAAGAGAAGGTGCTTTTTACAAAGCCTTATTTAAAAAATGCTCAAGTTGTTGTGACAATAGCGGATTCAGATATTACGAAACTAGCTGATTTGGAAGACAAAATTGTTGGACTTCAATCTCTTTCATCTGCATCAGATGCTTTAAATGCGAATCCGATTAAAGATAAAATTAAAACTGTTACAGAGTTTGCTGATAATGTGTTAGCGTTAAATGATTTGAAGAGTGGCCGTATTGATGCGGTTGTAATTGATGAAATTGTTATTAATTATTACATGACGAAAGAGCAGCAAACATTTAAGGTTCTAGAAGAATCATTAGCACCAGAAGAATATGGAATTGGTGTTAAAAAAGGAAATGAAGAGTTGTTAAATAAGCTTCAAGCTGCATTAGATGAACTTAATGCAGATGGCACGGCAGCTCAGATTTCTACTAAATGGTTTGGTGAAGACAAAGTATTAAAGTAATATTAAATTAGGATGAAAAGGGGCTGTCCCACATTAGGGTTAGGCACCTCTGGCCACTACACTTAGCTTAGTTAAAACAGTATCCCAATGCTAACTTGTAATTGCCAGAGCGGTCAGATCCCAAGGGGATAGCCTTTTTGTTTGCTAAAATCAAAAATTGCGCATTTGTAAACTCCAGCGCTTTTAAATTATGGAGGAATTCTCTATGTCTCTGGATTACTTAATTACAATTCTTAAACCGATGCTAGAAGGGGCACAGATGACTGTCTTATTGTTCATCATTGCTATTGTGGCATCCATTCCATTAGGATTTGTTTTAACACTAGCAGTGAGAAGTAGTTTTAAGCCACTGTCTCTATTTGCACAAGGGTACATATATGTAATGCGTGGAACACCATTACTACTACAGCTATTGTTAATATGCTTTGGGTTACCAATGCTGCCTGTAGTTGGAGAATATTTAGTCTTTGACCGTTTTGTAGCTGCTTGTATTGGATTTATCTTGAACTATGCAGCCTATTTTGCAGAAATTTTTCGTGGTGGTTTGCTCGCAATTGATAAGGGTCAATATGAAGCAGCACAAGTACTAGGGTTGACGAAATGGCAAACAACTGTACACATCGTATTACCACAAATGTTTCGTATTGCTTTGCCAGCAGTTGCCAACGAATCCGTTACGTTAGTAAAAGATACTGCTTTACTTTATGCAGTGGCTGTTCCAGAATTACTACACTTTGCGCAAACAGCAGTCAATCGCGACTTTACGATTGTGCCTTTCTTCGTCGCAGGTATAATTTATTTGGTTATGACGCTTATATTGACCATGTTCTTTAAATGGCTAGAACAGCGGTTTACGTTTCAATAGGAAGGAAGGGTAATGGTGGCAATTATCGAAGTGTCCAATATGAAAAAATCGTTTGGAAACCTTGAGGTCTTAAAGCAAATTACATTTGCAGTAAATAAAAACGAGGTCGTAGCTGTCATCGGACCGTCTGGTTCTGGGAAAAGTACGATGCTTCGGGGTTTAGTTCATCTAGAAGAAATCAATGGTGGGAGTATTTGCGTCGATGGTGATTATCTTGTAAAAGATGGAGTCTATTCAAAACCACAGGAAATTAAACAGATCACAGCAAAGATGGGAATGGTATTTCAGCATTTTAATCTTTTTCCTCATCTTACCGTTAAGGAAAATCTTGAGATCGCTCCGAAATTACATAAAAAAGGATTAAATACCGATATTCAACGAAAAAGTTCTGAGTTGTTAGCGAAAATTGGGCTCTCAGATCGTGCTGCAGCATACCCTGCTAACCTTTCGGGTGGTCAAAAACAACGTGTTGCTATTGCCCGTGCACTTATGATGGATCCTGAAATTTTGTTGTTTGATGAGCCCACTTCAGCTTTAGATCCTGAATTAACAGGGGAAGTATTGCAAGTAATGAAGGACTTAGCAAAAGAACATATGACAATGATTGTTGTAACACATGAAATGGGATTTGCTAGAGATGTAGCGGACAGAGTTATTTTTATGGATAATGGAGAAATTGTGGAGTCTGCACATCCATCCCAATTATTTTTAAATCCTCAGTTTGAGCGAACGAAGGCATTCCTAAATCGTACCTTGTAATTATGTCTCCATTTTTATGCTCAATAATGGCAGAACAGGAATCCCGCCTATAGAAAAATTTACATTACAAGCGCCATTTGTAGATTGACCATCATCAAATTCAACTGCCAAAAACTTGAAGTTATAGGGCGTTCCGTTGGATTCGATTGTTCTTGATATTATGTTTGTATCTTCCGTCAGTGTAAAGTTTTGAGGTGGTTGTATGCAATGGCAAACTGATCGAACGGGAATCAAGTAAGTTTAGTGGTGGTTGTATGCGATGGCAAACTGATCGAACGGGAATCAAGTGAGGCAGAGGTGGTTGTCCAAGTAGGTTAGAAAAGTATGACAGGAATCAAACGAGGTTTCTATCGTGAGCAAATAAAAACCGGGTGTGTTTTCGATGAAAAAAGTCTTAAACAAGGGGAAAAGAAAGCTTACGGACACCAGATCCGTTATTTTGTTAAAATGCTAGCCCATAATTATTATAGCGGACCACAGATCCGTTATTTGATGAAAACCAATCAAAAATGAACGTGTTTCAGTCGAATAACGTATCCTGAGTCCGTTAAATTCAACAAACAGGTCTTTTTTTCAAAATAACGGAACCTATGTCCGTATGCTAACTAAGATTATAAACAATCCCTTAAATACGCGCAATAAGGCCGATTTCTGCAACAAGCCCGATAACATGCAATAAGGCCGATTTCTACAACAAGCCCGATAACATGCAATAAGGCCGATTTCTGCAACAAGGCCGATTTCTGCAACAAGGCCGATAACGCGCAATAAGGCCGATTTCTGCAATAAGCCCGATAACGCGCAACAAGCCCGATTTCTGCAACAAGCCCGATAACATGCAACAAGACCGATAACATGCAACAAGGCCGATAACGCGCAATAAGGCCGATTTCCGCAATAAGCCCGATTACCCGGATTACATTTGAAAAAAATCGATTAAATCCTAGCTACATACGTAAATGATAGTAGCTCTGCATCCCATTCCCACGCAAAATTGGTAGTGTGCAACAGCGAAATGATCCACCTGATTTAATAATTTCTGTAATGTCTACTTCAATCACATCAAAGCCTTTAGATCGCAGCTGTCTATTAACATTTTCATTTACAGGGAGACTTAGTATTTTATTATTTCCTATTGCCAAAACATTTGTACCCAATGTGAATTGTTCCTTTTCCGTTACCTCTATTAGCTCATAACGGGAGGAAAATAACTCAACGTCTTTTTTTGTTAGGGCATGAGGATAGATTAATGCTATTTCATTTGAAATAACATTGAATACACAATCTAAATGAAGATATCTTTCTTTAAAAGGAACAGCGATTATATTGAATTGGGTTAAAATACTTTGTAAATGATCAACGGCTTTCTGGTTTGTTCGTTCACTTAAACCGACGTAAATCGTATTGCGGTCAATGATAACATCACCGCCTTCAATACGGTCCTCCAGTAAATTAAAATATGAAATCTCTTCATCATCCAACCATTGCTTTAACACATCTTCCTCGCCTTTTCTCACGTTACTTGCCATTTTTGCTACGAAAATGGTATGACCTAGTGTAAACCCAATATCGCGTGTAAACACCTGTTCAGGGTATTTTTTGTGATAAGGAAGTAAAACCACATCAATACCGTTGTCACGTAATGTTTTTACAAACTGTCCATGCTGTTCTACTGCACGTTCAATATGGATTCCTTCGTTTTCAAAATGTTTCTGTGTTTCATTAATGACATCGCGGATTGTCATGTAATGGGGTTCGCATAAAATCACTCTTTTTAATTCATCGTATTCACTATAGCAAAATGTCTTACTGATATCTTCAGTGGCTCCCGTCATTTATCGTTCCTCCTAGCCTTATGATTACAAAAATATGATTTTACATGTAATAAAAATATGATTTTACATGTATCGAAAATATGATTTTACATGTATAGAAAATATGATTTTACATGTATCGAAAATATGATTTTACATGTATCAAAAATATGTTTTACATGTAAAAGAAATAATATTTATTTAGAATTAAAATATTGATTTACTGGACAATTCCTTATACGCAGTAATGATTTTTTAATATAGTGAGATACTATCGATATCATGTTTTTTTAAAAGAAACATTCATTTTTAATGTAAAACTGGAGCTAATGGTTTATGATATAGATTATCTGAAAAGATTTTGTTGATCGACGCATCATACAGAGTAAACAGGGGGGGAAATAATGGACTTTTCTAAGAAAAATATAGAATCCACAAACAATACTGATCGTCCGCCATATGGGATTCTTTCAATTTTGATGATTGGTGCCTTTATTGCATTTTTAAATAACACATTATTAAATATTGCGCTTCCGTCGATAATGGTTGATTTAAAGGTTGACGCATCCGTTGTTCAATGGTTAACAACAGGATTTATGTTAGTAAACGGAATATTAATTCCAACAACTGCGTTTCTAATTCAAAAATATTCAGTTCGTCATATTTTTTTATTTGCTATGGGTTTATTTACAATAGGTACAATAATTGCCGGAATGGCCCACGCTTTTCCAATACTATTAACTGGTAGAATGGTGCAAGCTGCGGGTTCAGCGATTATGATGCCATTATTGATGAATGTTATGCTTATAAGCTTCCCAATTGAAAAAAGGGGAGCAGCCATGGGTGTATTTGGACTTATTTTAATGGCTGCTCCTGCAATTGGGCCAACCCTTTCAGGTTGGATCATTGAGCATTATGATTGGAGGATGCTTTTTCACTTTGTGACACCGATAGCAGTAGCCGTGCTGTTAATTGGCTTTTTCCTACTAAAGGATAAAAAAGAAAAAGTTGATATCAGCCTTGATATGTTTTCGTTATTATTGTCTAGCGTAGGTTTTGGCGGAATTTTATATGGTTTTAGTTCTGCGGGGAACAAAGGATGGAGTAGTCCAGAAGTATACGGGACGATAATAATTGGCTTAATTGCATTGATATGGTTCATTTTAAGACAATCAAAGCAAGATGAGCCAATGTTAAATTTTAGCATCTTCAAATACCCAATGTTTGCCTTATCGTCAACAATTACGATCGTAGTAAACATGGCGATGTTTTCAGGAATGCTGCTTTTGCCAATCTATGTACAATCACTCCGTGGAATTTCACCTCTAGATGCGGGCTTAATGTTACTTCCTGGTGCGATTGTAATGGCTGGCATGTCACCGATAACTGGAAGATTATTCGATAAGTATGGCGGTAAGGTATTAGCTATAGTTGGGTTAGCTATTATGACCGTTACAACATATTATTTCAGCAAATTAACCTTTGAGACCTCTTATACTTACTTAATGGTTCTCCATGCTATTCGGATGTTTGGGATGTCAATGGTAATGATGCCTGTCTCAACTAACGGGTTAAATCAATTACCTAGAAGGTTTTATCCTCATGGTACCGCGATGAATAACACGTTAAATCAAGTATCAGGGGCAATCGGCACAGCGATGCTAGTTACTGTTATGTCTACGAAGTCCGAAAAGGTTGCAGCTGAATTAACGGCGAATGCAATGAGCGATGTAGCTGGCCAGCAAACTGCAGCGTCAATAGCAGAAATGAAACAGCAAATTACAGCAACAGCGATGTTGGAAGGAACTAACTATTCATTTTTTGTTGCAGCTTTCATTGCACTTGTTGCTTTAATTCTCGCCTTTTTTATAAAAAGAGCAACACCACTTGAGGAAATAAATGAAAAGTCTGCTGGCAAAAAGGTAATTTCTAAATTAGCAGAAAGTTAATAAATACTATATGGCATGATGTTCAATGAGGATTGAATTCGTATTGGAAATTGTTGCATGAAAGTGTACATTTCCCCACACGTTCTATCAATTTATTTGAATTTCATGTCTTTATTTCGCTTAATAAAAGGTTTTTTTGTCATTAGAATCAATTTTTTCATACTATTAATATTATTTAAAATAATTGGTAAACTATATTAGAAAAATATTTTAATACCAGTTTTATAATGAAATGTGCTAAAATTATCATAAAATAATATTGATAAGGAGAATTTCCAATGTTGAAAGATTTTTTTATTGCTTTATCTCAAAATCAATTTTTAAATAGTGCAGCGAAAAAATATGGATTACGATTAGGGGCACAAAGTGTAGTAGCTGGTACAAATGTTGAGGAAACAATAAAAAGCATTAAAGAACTAAATGCTCATGGGATTTCTTGTACTGTTGATAATTTGGGGGAGTTTGTCTTTAAAAAAGAAGAGGCGACAGAGGCAAAAGAAAAAATCCTTGAAGTTATTGAAGCTATTCACGAAAATAATGTAGATGCACATATTTCTTTAAAAGCTACCCAACTAGGGTTAGATATAGATTTTGATTTTGCGTTGGAAAATTTGAAAGAAATTCTCAAAAAAGCAAGCGGTTACAATATGTTTGTAAACATTGATATTGAAGATTCAAGTCACCTGCAGCCTTCCTATGATGTTCTTGATGAGCTTTTGAAAGAGTATGATAATGTTGGTGCGGTTATTCAGTCTTATTTTCATCGCGCTCAAGAATATACAGAAAAATATAAAGACCTACGTTTGCGTTTTGTAAAGGGTGCTTACAAAGAGCCAGCCGAAATCGCATATCAAGAAAAGAAGGACATTGATGCAAACTTCATAAAGGTCGTTGAGTGGCATTTATTGAACGGTAAGTTCACATCCATTGCAACTCATGACCATAATATTATTAATCATATTAAAAAGTTTGTGAAAAGAAATAATATACCTAAAGACAAATATGAGTTTCAAATGCTTTACGGGTTTAGAAAGGATCTTCAATTGCAATTAGCAAAAGAAGGCTATAACTTCTGTACGTATGTTCCATTTGGTAAAGATTGGTACGGCTATTTTATGCGTCGTCTTGCAGAACGACCACAAAATTTAAATTTAGTGGCAAAACAAGTATTTAACAAAAAAACAAATACAGTACTTGGTGTTGCAGCTGGAGCATTTATATTAGGAAGAATGTCTAAGCGAAATAAAAAATAAATTAATAGATTGTTAGATAGTAAAGCATATCTAATTGACATACAAATAAAAGATAGTTTAAACTTAAAATAATCACTACTAATACTGAATATTTCTCCTAAAGGGGAGTAGCTTTTACAGCAAAGTCGTCAATTCGGAGTTTGTTTCTCCCGGCTTTGTTGGCAACAAATATTGTTGTTAGCAAGACCTTTACCTACTGGTAAAGGTCTTTTATTGTATTAGAAACCTTTGCCGATGCCGGTAAAGGTTTCCTTGTGCTTAGTTTGATGGTAATAAATCAGTGCAAAGTAACATGGGTGTAAATAAAGGTAGTTGGTGGTAATTTTCAAATTGGTAAATCGGAGAATGTTAATATGCGCAAGGGAAACACTAAATTAAAAAAGCAAAGATAATATTTGACCGAAAATCATTTTTTTAGGGGGAAAATGAATGGATTTTTCAATTTTATTGGAATACGGGTGGGTACTATTATTATTAATTGTTCTAGAGGGCTTGTTAGCAACTGATAATGCTCTTGTTTTAGCTGTAATGGTAAAGCATCTGCCGGAGGATGAAAGGAGAAAAGCGTTATTTTATGGATTGGCAGGCGCGTTTATTTTGCGACTAGGTTCATTATTTATAATTTCATTTCTTGTCAATGTGTGGCAGGTTCAGGCTATAGGGGCCATATATTTATTATTTATTGCAATTAATCATATCGTCAGGAAGCTTTTCTTCAAAAGCAAAGATGAGCATAAGGTCGAAAAAGAAAAAAAGCAATCTGGTTTCTGGGCAACAGTATTTAAAGTGGAATTAGCGGATATTGCCTTTGCGGTGGACTCGATTTTAGCGGCTGTAGCACTAGCAGTTACTCTACCAAATACGAATATCCCTCAAATCGGAGGAATGGACGGCGGTAAGTTCCTTGTAGTATTTACCGGAGGAATAATAGGAGTTATTTTGATGCGGTTTGCGGCAGACTTTTTTGTAAGACTTCTCCATGCTCGACCGGGCTTAGAGATCGCCGCGTTCGCGATCGTAGGATGGGTTGGCGTAAAACTTTCGGTATTGACATTAGGCCATCCGGAAATTGGTATTTTATCAGAAGAGTTTGTTCATTCAACAGGATGGAAACTTACGTTTTATATAGTACTAATTGGAATTGCAACAGCTGGCTGGTTCCTTACTAATGAAAAGAAGGAAAAACAACCAGCTGTTTAAATCGAGTAATGTAAAACAAGCTATTGAGGAAAGGATAGCTTGTTTTTTTATACAATATTGTTTAGGCTATACAAACGAGAAAATCGTTAATTTTTTGTAGAAATGTGGGAAAAATAGTATCTTTAATATGTAGTATAAAAATTGGAACGTAGATAAAAGAGGTTAGAAAGAACAAGAGGGCCGTGATTATAAATGACCAAATATTACCTGATTTCATCTACTGAAACGATGAAGTTGCTCGAAGTTAACGAAAAAGGTTTAAGTGCTGCTGATGTGCCAAAAAGACGGAGTAAGTATGGTTTGAATGAGCTAGAGGAACAAAAACGGAAAAGTACGTTACAAGTTTTTTTTGAGCAATTTAAAGATTTTTTAGTAATCATTTTAATTGTGGCTGCCATTGTTTCGGCATTTTTAGGAGAAATAGAAAGTACAATTGTAATCTTATTTGTTGTCATTTTAAATTCATTACTTGGTACAATCCAACATGTAAAGGCGGAACAGTCACTAAATAGTCTCAAGGCATTGTCAGCTCCTTCAGCAAAAGTTTTGAGGGAAGGGAAAATGGTTGAAATTCCTTCGCGTGAGGTTGTAGTAGGAGATATTCTTTATCTCGATGCTGGTGATTATGTCAGTGCAGATGGAAGATTACTAGAAAGCTATAGTTTACAAATTAACGAAAGCTCTTTGACTGGTGAATCAGTAGCTGTTGAAAAAGCATGTGAACCAATTTCCCTCGCTTGTGTGCCAAGCGGAGAAATTTCTATCGGAGAAATGCCAAGCGGAGAAATGCCAAGCGGAGAAATGCCAAGCGGAGAAATTACAAGCGGAGAAATTACAAGCGAGGTCCTGCCAAGCGGAAAAGAATTAAGCGAAGATGTTTCAATCGGTGATCGGAACAATATGGTATTCTCCGGTAGCTTTATAACAAATGGCCGTGGTACTGCTATTGTGACTGCCGTTGGAATGAACACAGAAATTGGGAAAATTGCAAACTTGTTGGATTCAGCAAAGGAAAAGAAAACTCCATTACAAGTAAGTCTAGATCATTTTGGGAAAAGGTTAGCTATTGGAATTATTACGATTTGCTTATTGATCTTTGGACTTGATATTGTTCGCGGACGGGAGCTAGTCGATTCGTTTATGTTTGCTGTTTCTCTAGCAGTTGCGGCGATACCGGAGGCTTTGAGTTCAATCGTAACAATTGTTCTGGCTTTTGGAACTCAAAAGATGGCAAAGGAAAATGCAATAATACGCAAGCTACATGCTGTAGAAAGTTTAGGGAGCATATCAGTAATCTGTTCTGATAAAACAGGGACATTAACACAAAATAAGATGACTGTTCAAAAAGTATTTCTTGACCTAACTGTGAAACAACACGATCAATTAGAAAAAGAAAATTCTTTGCAATATAAATTTGTTTTAATGGCGCTATTATGTAATGATTCAGTAACTTTAGATAAAAAGGAAATAGGCGATCCCACTGAGGTTGCCCTAGTAAACTTTGGGGAAGAATACGATTTAGACGAATTAACAGTGCGTGAAAAATACCCTAGAAAAGCGGAAGTACCTTTTGATTCTAATCGTAAATTAATGAGCACTGTTCATAAAATTAATGAAAAAACAATCATGATTACGAAAGGAGCAGTTGATGTACTCCTAACAAGAATCGTTAAAGTTGAAACATCAAAAGGAATTCTTGATCTTACTGAGGATATGCGAGAAGGGATTGAGCGAGTTAATCAACACTTCTCTATGGATGGTTTGAGAGTTCTAGCCTTTGCTTATAAAGAGGTGGCAGAAGGTAAGGATATCCATACTGAGGATGAAAAAGATTTAATATTTGTAGGCTTAACAGCAATGATGGATCCGCCGAGGAAAGAATCTAAGGATGCTGTGAAAAACTGTGTAAAAGCAGGCATTAAGCCCGTGATGATTACTGGTGACCATAAAGTAACAGCTTCGGTGATTGCGAAACAAATTGGAATATTAAATGATTCATCTGAAGCGATTGAAGGGTACGATGTAGAGAAGATGACTGACAATGAACTCATGGAAAAGGTTGGGGGAATTTCAGTTTATGCTCGTGTATCACCAGAACATAAAATTCGGATTGTGAAAGCATGGCAGAAAAAAGGGAATATTGTTGCCATGACAGGAGATGGCGTAAATGACGCTCCAGCATTAAAAGAAGCGGATATCGGTATTGCAATGGGAATAACAGGAACGGAAGTGGCGAAAGACGCATCTTCAATGGTGTTAACTGACGATAATTTTGCAACAATTGTAAAGGCGATATCAAATGGTAGAAGCATATATGAAAATATAAAAAACGCAATAAAGTTTTTATTGTCAGGTAACACAGGTGCTATCCTAACCGTATTGTATGCAACGATATTTGCATTACCTGCACCATTTCTACCAGTGCACTTATTATTTATCAATTTACTTACTGATAGCTTACCTGCAATAGCAATTGGGTTAGAACCGCATAATGATAGGCTCATGAATGAGAAACCGAGAGATATTCATACACCATTATTAAATAAATCATTTGCAACCAATGTTATAATGGAAGGGTTGATAATTGCGATTGTTACTATCATTGCATTTAGTATGGGGTTATCAACAGGGGACTATACAACTGCTAGCACTATGGCATTTGCAACATTGTGTTTATCAAGATTGTTGCATGGATTTAATTCAAGGTCGAAGCAGTCCATTTTTAAAATTGGGGTATTTACAAATAAATTTAGTTGGCTGGCATTTATACTAGGTATAGCCTTATTACATATTGTGTTATTCGTCCCACCTTTAATGAGTGTTTTTGAGGTTGCATCATTAACCGGAATGCAGTTAGGCTATATTTATAGCCTAGCGATGATACCACTAGTCGTTATACAATTGTATAAGCTGTTGTTTGTAAGAGATATTCGATAATATCACTATAAAAAGAGCATCTGCAAATAATTACAGATGCCTTTTTTTTGTCCTGCAAGACTAATTAATTTTGGCAATTATACCTTCATTATCATCAAGAACAAGCTCAATTCCGGCATAAGGGTCTCGGTTTAAAAATTCCTGAAGCCATATCCGCAATGCCTCGATTAAGTTACCGGTGATTAATATTTGCTTATACCCATTAACGTATGATTCAGCAGAGAAGCCGTATTCGTCATCATACATTAATTCTACTTCGACTTCCTCAGGCTTTACATGCTTTTTGCGTGATATATAAACGCAAACTGCGTTAATTATATCCTGCTCGAGGATCACTAACTCTGCCACGGATTCGTATCCTCTTTTTTCTTCTTGTCTTTAATTAAGAAGAATATTTTGCGAACAATAGCTATTAAAATCATAATCGCAAGTATGTTTATCATTAAACCGAGAATAGAGCCGAGAATTCCCATGTTTGCAAATAAACTACCGAATAGCAAGCCTGCTAGTCCGCCGAGCATAAGACCCTTCATTAACCCGCCAGAATTAAATCCACCTTTAGGATTTGTTGTGGTTGTAGACTTATTAGTAGTAGCATTAGAGTTTGTATTAGTATCGGCCTTTTTGTTTTGAAATAGCGAGTTGTTATTTGTATTATTGTTATTATTGAAGTTAAAGCTTCTTTTACCAGATTTATAAGATTTTGCTTCCACAGTTGTTGAATGATCCTGAAAAACATTACTACCTACAGGCGAAAAAATAAGCGCTGCAGTCAGGATTAATGTCATAATTTTTTTCAATACTTTTCCCTCCATGTTTGTTCATGATTTTTAATGTAAAAAATGCGGGTTGTAATCCTTTACTTTCATCCACCCTTCAAACTATTTTAAATTATTTACGAAGGAATGCAAAATAAGTTTCATTGTTTTAATGATAATGTTAGAAAGACACGGCTTTCCGCCCACAATGGCGGAAGCCGATGTCCTTTCTTATACTTTAATCCTTTAACAAAGTTAAACTTTCTTAAAGTACAAAAAAGTGCCGCAACCGGGCACTTTTTATAATTGTTTAGGAAATTATAAAATTTGATCCTGTGGATAAATACTAAAGCACAGAGAGTAGTCGTCCAGTTCCAGCGCCCAGCGACTAGTAAACTTCGCTCATCTCTTTTGCGATAAGTCAACATCGACTCGTCCTGATTGGAATAAGGCGATCCCCGAAAATTTCTTTTGCGATAAGTCAACATCGACTCGTCCCTCGACGTGTTTTGTTTATCCCAGTCGATGCGCTCTTAGTTTATACGTCGCTAATCAGGGCGCCTATAGCTTTTGTTCTTGCTATCATTATGTTGCTAAATTGCTATTTCATACTCTCTGGGAAGATGGATAGGTCAATCCCCCACACAGTCGGAAGGAAGAAAAAGATAAATAAAGTAATAATAAAAATGCAGAAAATATTTAACCAAAATCCAGCTTTTGCCATATCTTTAATTTTTAATAGACCTGAACCAAAGACGACAGCATTTGGTGGTGTTGCTACAGGTAACATAAATGCACAGGAGGCGGCTAAGCCAGCAGCGATCATTAACCCATATGGATGCACACCAATAGCCAATGCAAGCGATGCCATAATCGGGAACATCATAGTTGCTGTTGCGGTATTTGAAGTAATTTCTGTTAAGAATAATACAAGTGTTGCGACAGCTGCAATAATTAAGATAAAGTGAATTCCTTGTAAAATAGTTAACTGTTCACCAATCCATAGTGCTAAACCAGAATCCTTAAAGCCTTTTGCAATGGCGAGGCCACCGCCGAAAAGTAATAATATATCCCATGGTAGCTTTTTAGCATCATCCCATGTCAAAAGCATGCCGTCTTCGCCTTTTTTAGAAGGAATAAGGAAAAGAACAACAGCTGCCATAATTGCTATAACTGTATCATTAATCCCCGAAACAAACCTTTCTAAAACGAATGTACGTGTAATCCATGCCAATGCTGTTGCAACAAATACAACTGCCACTGCTTTTTCTTCATAGCTCATATTTCCAAGGCTGATTTTTTGTTCATGGATAATTGCCTTTCCACCAGGCAATTCTTTAATTTTCAATGGGAAAGCAACTTTTGTTAAGTAAATCCATGCGACTAGTAGTAAAAATGCTGAGATTGGAACGCCGAAGAGCATCCATTTTGCAAATGAAATATCAATTCCATACAGTTCGCGAACGACACCCGCAAATATTGTATTTGGCGGCGTTCCAATTAATGTACCAAGACCGCCTATTGAGGCCGAATATGCCACACCTAGCAAAAGTACTTTGCCAAAGTTTGTTGTAGCTTGTTCGTTTTCTCCCTTCAATGAGTCCTTTACATGTGTTAGAACAGATAGTGCAATAGGCATCATCATCATTGCAGTCGCTGTGTTAGATATCCACATTGACAAAAATCCAGTTGCTACCATAAAGCCTAATACGAGACGTTGAGTGCTTGTGCCAACGAGTAAGATAATATTCAATGCGATACGACGATGTAAATTCCATTTTTCTAGTGCAATCGCTAATACAAATCCACCAAGAAAAAGGAATATCGTACTATCACCATATTGATTAGTAATTCCGCCATCTACAGCTTTTGTAAGCGGAAACAATATAACTGGTAATAATGCTGTTATAGGAATTGGAACTGCCTCTGTGATCCACCAGGTAGCGATCCAAAGCGTACTAGCTAAAACTGCTGTTGCTTCTTTTGACATTCCCTCAGGTGATACGAATAATAATGTGAGTAAAAATAAAATAGGACCGAGTCCTAAGCCGAACAATTGGCCAATATTTTTTTTAGGTGGTGTCTCTGCTTTTTTATTTGCGTGCTGGTAATGTGCTAAGCTATCCATCACTTTCCTCCTGACTATGCTGATATAATATATCGAAATCCACAAAACTATTGTTCTATAACAATAGTAAATATAAAATTCCATCACTGTCAATGATAAAATCGATTATTTCGAAAATTTTATATCATATCATTATTATCAACTTAACTAAAGTGTCAAAAGGAATATAATATTACAATAATTTTATAGTTATTTGCTATTATGCAAAATCAGTAGTTGATTTATTCAGAAAATTTCATGCATAATAAAAATAGAAAAACTTTAATAGAGAAGGGATTAAAAAAATGAAACTTATTTATACTGGGAAAACGAAAAACGTTTATGCATTAGAGGACGGAAATTATTTACTCAAATTTAAAGATGATGTGACTGGGGAAAATGGTGTTTTTGATCCGGGCGCCAACACGGTTGGTTTAACAATGGAGGGTGCAGGGCAGGCTGGACTTAAATTAACAAAATTCTTTTTTGAGAAGCTACAAGAGCAAGGGATTCCTACTCATTACGTAGATGCTAATATTGAAGAAGCCACTATGACTGTGAAGCCAGCTACAGTATTTGGCAAGGGTCTTGAAGTCATTTGCCGTTATCGTGCGGTTGGTAGTTTTTTGCGTCGGTATGGAGCGTATGCTGAAGAAGGTCAGCCATTAGATGCATTTGTAGAAGTTACAATTAAAGACGATGAGCGCCAAGATCCACCTATAAGTGAGGATGCTCTTGATATGCTTGGAATTTTATCAAAGAATGAATACAAAGAATTAAAAGAGCTAACTAGAAAAATTGGTAGTGTTGTAAAGGATGAATTAACAAAGAAGGATATTGAGTTATATGATATTAAATTTGAATTTGGTAGATTAGTAGATAAACAAATCGTATTAATTGATGAAATCTCTGGGGGAAATATGAGGGCGTACAAAAATGGTGAGTATATTGAGCCATTACAACTGGAAAGACTAATGTTAGAAGATTAAATCAAAAAGTGATAGCATGAAAATGGATGATTAAACTAGTAATGATGATTAAACTAGTAATGATGATTAAACTAGTAATTAAGAAACGATTGTTAGTGAGCGACGACAGATTAAATTTCAAAATAAAAAGGCATCTACACATGATAAGTGTGGATGCTTTTTCTGTAAGTATATAGTTTGATAGGTGGGAAAATAGTGAGCGGAAAACTTAAAATGATTTTAAGTGAACAGTTTTGATCAAGCTTAACCATGAAAATAAAGCTGTATTTCCCTAATTTATAAGGGAGACACAGCTTCTTAATTATGGACTAAAGTTAATCAATAGAAATTCTTTGTCGACTTGGTAATGATGGATTTCTTTTTTCCAATGTTACAGTTAAAACACCATCTTTGTATTTTGCTTTTGAAGAGTCACTTATTACTTCTGCTGGTAGCGGGATCGTTCGTTCAACTTTACCGTACTGGCGCTCCTGTTTATAGTATTTCTCGCCTTTTTCCTCTCTTTCAGAGGATCTTGAAGCTTTAATTGTTAAGGAGTAATCGTCAAGCTCAAGTTCAATGTCTTCTTTTTTGAAACCTGGTAAATCTGCCTGGATAGAGATGGACTTTTCCAACTCCTTAACGTCAACATCAAAAATCTTGCTGAATGGCCAAGGGTTTGCAAAAAAATCCTCTAACTCCTGCGACCTTTTGTTCCAAATCTTAGGTAGTAAATCATGAAGAGCCGGCATATGAATCACCCTCCAATTTAATATTTAATACCTACATCTATATTTTATCAAGATTATAGTCAACTTAGAAATAATTCCACCTGCGTTCACAAAATTGTTAAAAAAGTATGATTATTTAAAAATCAATTGCTATAGTAATATATTTCATAAGGGTTTTGCATTTTTCATGGAACATCTACTCATGCAACAGCAGAGCTCGTAACGACAATTTCTGTACGATTTATAGAATTAACAAACAATAGAATGATAAACTAAAACTAGTTTTAGCGGCAATTCCTTAGTGGAGGTTGGTAGGGACAATGGAGAGTACAAATTTGGTATCCGTTTTAGAAGTGATTAGCGAATTGTTTTCTGATGAAATATCAATAGCAGTTTCAAATACAAAAGAATACATTTATTATCGCCAGAGCAAACGGATTGATTTGAAAATTAAACCAGGGGATAGTATCAAACGAGGGACCATTACATACAAAGCGTTAACATCAAAACAAAAAGTATCAGAATTTATAAACCGTGAAATTTATGGAGTTCCATATCATGGTATGGCTGTACCTTTTTTTAGCCAAGACGGCGATATAGAAGGGTGTGTGACAGCTGTTTATCCAGCTTTAACAGATGGAAAATCTGTTGTAACAGTCAAAACAGATGATGGTTGGATTCCGATTCCGTTTGAACAGGTTGTCTACGTGGAAGCAAAGGAAAAGAAATCCTTCGTGTATGCAGATGGATTATCAGGCACACATAAGTATTCTCTCCAAGAGTTTGAATACTTTCTACCGATGGATTATTTTATCCGCTGTCATCGCTCGTTTATCGTGAATGTCAATCATATTAAAGAGATATTCCCTGATACTCATTCGAAATTTTTATTGTTAATGGATAACGGAGACCGAGTTCCGGTTAGCCAATTGTATTCCAGCTATTTTCGGAAGCTTCTAGGTTTTTAAGGTTAAAGGTTAATCTGTTATACATTAAGGGGAGAAAATAACTCTGTTTTAGTATAGGATTTTGCTAGCTTATAAAAATTTTTAGGTGATTTATCCGTATACTCACTTTTTGCTTAATTTTGAAGATAAAATATTTTTAAAAAACTTAAAGTGGGGTATGGGGTATGGAAGAGAAGCTACAGCGTATAAGGGATGTGCGTTTGCGGGATCGCGTCGTCACAGCAGAGGAGGCAGCTTCATGGATTCAAGACGGAATGACTCTTGGGATAAGCGGATTTACTAGGGCTGGTGATGCAAAAGCAGTTCCATTTGCGTTAGTTAAGCGATCTGAAAAAGAGAAATTTAAAGTAAATTTATTTACGGGTGCTTCAATTGGCTCAGACATAGATAAAATGTTTACAGAAGCAGGTATTGTTGGGAAAAGGTTGCCATATCAAGCCGATAAGACGATGAGAAGTGCGATTAATGAAGGTGAAATTTTATTTGTTGATGCCCACCTGTCGCATTGTTCTGATTTAATACGTAATAATGTTCTTGAGCAGGTTGACGTCGCTATTTTGGAAGCGGTTTCAATCACGAAGGATGGAATGATCATACCAACAACTTCATGTGGGAACTCATTAACTTATGCAAAGCATGCAAAATCAATTGTTATCGAAATTAACATGGCACACAAAACAAATATAGAAGGCTTGCATGATTTTTACGATCCCGGAAAACAAGGAGAACGTCAACCTATCCCTTTGACAAAACCGTCTGATCGAATTGGGACAATCGGTATTCCATATGATGCTGATAAAGTTAAAGGAATTGTTTTTACTAATTTGCCAGATACACCATCTGCTATTGTACCGCCAGATGAAGAAACACTTATTATGGCAAAGCATTTGCTTGATTTTTTACGAAATGAAATAGCTGAAGGTAGATTAACAGAACATCTTGCTCCATTGCAATCAGGAGTCGGGTCAGTCGCAAATGCTGTTCTACACGGAATGCTTGAATCAGAATTTGAGGATTTAGAGCTATATTCTGAAGTTTTACAAGACGCAGTGTTTGATTTAATGGATGCTGGAAAAGTCAAATTTGCTTCTAGCTGCTCTTTAGGTCTTTCAGAGGAAAAAATGGATGACGTTTATTCGAATTTTGATAAGTATCGAGACAGGATTGTTTTGCGACCACAGGAACTTTCTAATAATCCAGAAATCATTCGCCGTCTTGGCTTAATTTCAATTAATACAGCGCTAGAATTTGATATTTATGGGAATGTCAATTCTACACATGTAATGGGGACCAAAATGATGAATGGAATCGGTGGTTCTGGTGATTTTGCACGTAATGCCCGTTTAGCAATATTCGTAACAAAATCAATTGCCAAAGGTGGCAAAATCTCGAGTGTTGTCCCATTTGTCTCACACGTTGACCATACTGAACATGATGTCGATGTCGTTGTAACAGAACAAGGTATAGCTGACTTACGTGGATTAGCTCCAAGACAACGTGTAGAATTAATTATTAATAATTGCGCACATCCGATGTATCGTGAGCAGCTTCTCGAATATTATAACGAAGCGCTCACTAGGGGCGGTCATACTCCTCATGTATTGGAAAAAGCACTTTCTTGGCACATTAATTTAGCTACTAAAGGCACAATGCTAGAAAAAGTGGAAGAATTAGTGTAAGTAAATAAAATATAAAAGGTAATAATTACCTAGCAAAAATCATGGGCTGTCCGTAGGGGGCAGCCTCTGTTTTGTTTGGGTTAGTAAATAGTGAATTTTCATTTGTTATTTATGAGAGGGCACAAAAAACCATAATTTATATAAAATTTGAAATACTATAACAGATTCATACAGTTGATCGTTATAAAAACCTCTGTTTTAGTACAGAAATTAGCTATTTCGTCGTCGAATTATCTTCTTTGGTATTTTTGTTATTGCAAAAATTCTATGCTTCAGTATGTAGATATGCTAGTTCGTCGGAAAATTAACTGTTTTATACCAAAAAAATAATTTATGAGAATTTTCGTTATAAATTTAATATAAAAAATAATTTAATTTACTATCATTTATAAGGGGTAATGGGGATATGGGAAAAAGTATTGAAAGGATAAGAGATGTCCGATTTAGAGATCGTGTTGTAACAGCAGAAGAAGCGGCTTCATGGATTCAAGACGGAATGACATTAGGGTTAAGTGGATTTACACGTGCAGGTGATGCGAAAGCGGTACCATTTGCATTAGTTAAACGTGCAGAAACAGAAAGCTTTAAAGTAAATGTTTTTACGGGAGCATCCTTAGGATCTGATATAGATAAGCTATTTGCTGAGGCTGGAATTATTGGAAAGCGTTTACCATTTCAAGCAGACCCTACGATGAGAAAAGGGATTAATGAAGGGGATTTCTTATTTGTTGATCAGCATTTGTCACACACAGCTGAGCTAGTTCGTGCAAATGTAATGGGTCCTATTGATTTTGCAATATTGGAAGCGGTATCAATTTCGGAGGATGGGATGGTTATTCCAACAACTTCAATCGGAAACTCTTTATCATTTGCGTTAAATGCAAATAATATCATTATTGAAATAAATACAGCACAACCGACGGAATTAGAAGGAATTCATGATTTATATGAACCAGGAAAACAAGGGGAGAGGAATCCGATTCCACTAACAAAGGCAAATGACCGAATAGGAACGGTGGGTATTCCTGTTGATATTAACAAAGTGAAAGGAATTGTCTTCACGGACCAATTAGATTCTCCATCAACAATTGTTCAGCCCGATGAAGAAACAGTTGAGATGGCACAGCATTTAATGTCATTTTTACGGAAGGAAATTGAAGCTGGTCGCCTGACTGAGCGACTTGCACCGTTGCAATCAGGAATCGGTTCAGTAGCGAATGCTGTCCTCCATGGAATGATCGATTCTGAATTTGAAAATTTAGAAGTATATTCTGAAGTATTACAGGATGCTGTATTTGATTTAATGGATGCGGGAAAAGTAAGCTTTGCTTCTTGCTGTTCAATCACGTTGTCAGAATCGAAAATGAATGAAGTCTTCTCAAACTTTGATAAATATCGCGATCGTCTACTTATGAGACCACAAGAGATCTCGAATCATCCTGAAGTTATTAGACGCCTTGGTTTAATATCGATAAATACAGCATTGGAATTGGATATTTATGGTAATGTCAACTCCACTCATGTACTAGGTACAAAAATGATGAACGGGATTGGTGGGTCAGGTGACTTTGCGAGAAATGCGCGTTTAGCTATATTTGTTACAAAATCAATTGCTAAAGGTGGCAAAATATCAAGTATCGTTCCATTTGTTTCTCACGTTGATCATACCGAGCATGACGTTGATGTTATTGTTACGGAACAAGGCTATGCAGACTTACGTGGTTTAGCACCACGTGAACGTGTTGAGAAAATTATTGAAAACTGTGCACACCCAATGTATCGTAATCAGCTACGTGATTACTATTATGAGGCACTTTCTAGAGGCGGGCAGACTCCGCATGTATTAGAAAAAGCATTTTCTTGGCATATTAATCTAGCTACAAACGGAACAATGCTAGAAAAGGTTGAGGAACTAGTTTAAGTAAACTTCACAAAGGTTGAGGTTATAATAGCAAAATAATGTATGTATTTTTAGAAGAAAACCGTTATATTCTACACTTTAGTTAAGTGAGGTAGGCGGTTTTTTCTCTGTAAATTCGCTTTAATAATATAACGCATAAAAGCGTTTAGGCTTTAAATTGATAAACAACTTATAATATTGAACCTATCTTTGTAAACCTCATTGTATTTTAATTTTTTAGCTGTATACTTTTCGTATTAATAATGGGATTTTTTTCTGAATTGCAAAGGGAGTGTTACGATGTCACATGTTAAATTTTATTATGGCGATAGTGTTCCATTAGAAATGCATAAGGCTCGGATTGTCCAAAAAATAAATCTTCAGCCGATTGAACGTCGTTTGGTGGCAATAGAAGAAGCCGGTTATAACACGTTTTTGTTAAAGAACAGTGATATTTTTATGGATATGCTTACCGACAGTGGAGTAAACGCGATGAGTGACAGGCAGCAAGCAGCTATGCTTGAAGCTGATGATAGTTATGCTGGATCGGGGACATTTACAAAATTACACAATAAAATTAAAGAAATTTTTGGTAAAGAGTATTTCCTACCAGCACACCAAGGAAGAGCTTGCGAAAATATTATCTCAAAGTCTTTTGTGAAAAAAGGAACAATCGTTCCAATGAATTACCATTTTACAACCTCTAAGGCACATGTTGTTTTAAACGGTGGGGTAGTAGAGGAAATCTTTACGGAAGAAGCCTTAAAGATTAAAAGCGATCAGCCGTTTAAGGGCAACATGGATATACCAAAGTTACGGGAATTAATTCAAAAACAAGGACAAGAAAAAATTGCATTTATCCGTCTTGAAGCCGGAACCAATCTGATTGGGGGACAACCTCATTCATTAGAAAATATGGAAGAAATCCGCAAAGTATGTGATGAGTTTGGGATTATGTTAGTATATGATGCAAGTCTATTAGCAGATAATCTTTATTTCATAAAGAATCGTGAAGAAAAATGCAAAAATATGAGCATTAATCAAATTACACGTAAACTTGCAGATTTGGCTGATATTATTTATTTTTCAGCACGGAAGCTTGGCTGTGCTCGTGGTGGCGGTATTTGTACAAATAGTAAGGAAGCATATCTTAAAATGCGTGAACTAGTCACTCTTTATGAAGGTTTTCTAACCTATGGTGGGATGTCCGTTCGGGAAATGGAAGCCATTGTGATTGGATTAGAAGAAACAATGGATGAGAATATGGTCAATCAAGGTCCGCAATTTATTGAGTTTATGGTTAACGAACTTCAGAAAAAAGGTGTACCAGTTGTAACACCTGCTGGAGGGCTAGGTTGTCATATTAATGCAATGGAATTTGTAGACCATATTCCACAGGAACAATATCCTGCGGGCGCTTTAGCTGCAGCATATTATTTAGTAAGTGGAGTACGTGGCATGGAACGCGGTACAATGTCGGAGCAAAGAGATGAAGATGGAAATGAGACATTGTCTCATATGGAGCTTTTACGATTGGCGATGCCAAGACGTGTCTATTCTTTGTCACATGTTAAATATGCTATTGACAGAATCGTATGGCTTTATGAAAATCGTCATTTAATTGAAGGCTTGAAATTTGTGGAAGAGCCAAGTGTCCTACGCTTCTTCTTTGGAAAGCTGATCACAACATCGAATTGGCAAAATAAACTAGTAGAAAAATTCAGACAAGATTTTGGCGATAGTTTATAAAATCTTTATAATAAAAAATAATTATGAAATGGCTAGTTTTTAAATGAACAGGGATAAACTCTCTGTTCATTTTTTTTTTCGTCTCTTCGTTTATAAATACTCTACCATCAAGTGTAAAGGTCGTGAAATAAAAATAATCATTAGGAAAAGCAATACATAAATATACTGAATCTAAAAGAACACTAGTAGTTACGTTTAAAGCATTTGTCCAACCTGAATAAAATATGCTCTTTTATTTAAAAAATAAATATGAATCAAATTTATGCAGTTGTAAAAAATAGTAGAAGGTGCAAAAAGGAAACAGTGTTGCGTAAGCTTGCTCAACAAGAAAAATCAGATTGTAAAAAAAGGAGTGGTCAGAGATGAGGGAAAAATTTTTAAAAAGAACAATGATAACAGTACTTTCTGCAATGCTTTTTTTAACTGGTTGTAATACAGGTGGAGATACAGCCAAAGAGCCAGCTGAAAATCAAGAACCAGTGTCATTGGAGAATGTACCTGAAAGATTTGCAACAGGAGAAGGAGCCAAAATTAAGGTCATCCGTAAAATTGGCGGGGATGATCATACAGCTCAATTTTTAGCTGGTGCTAAGGAAGAGGGCGAATCGTTAGGATTCACAGTGGACATCTTTACAGCTAATGGTGATACTGCAAAATTCCATGATGCGATAGCTCAAGCTATGCAGCAGGATTATGATGGTGTTATTCTTTCCCATGGTGATGATGCAGCTACAGCAGATGATGTAAGTAAATTAAGGGATAAAGGAATTGAAGTAGTTGCGTTTGATTCAGTTAGTGAGCTAACAGAAATTGAGGGTGTAACTCTTACATCTCAAGATGATGAAGCTCTTGCTGTTCAAGCTCTTGATCAATTAATTAAAGATACAAACGGGAAGGCAAATATTGCTTATCTTTGGGTAGATGGATTTCCACCAATGGTAAGGCGTAATAATGTGTATCAAGAAGTGTTAAGTGCCAATCCTGGAATTAAAGAACTGGAAAGATTTGGAGTTGCAGCCGCCGACACCTCCGTCCAAACCCAAAATGCAGTGGCAGCAATGTTAAATAAGTATAAAAAAGGGGAGTTAGATGCAATTTTTGCTACATGGGATGCGTTTGCAATCGGTGCCGCTCGCGCCATTAAAGAAGCAGGAAGAAATGAAATTAAAATTTACGGAATAGATGTATCAAATGCAGACCTACAATTAATTCAGGAGGAAGGAAGTCCATGGGTTTCAACTTCCGCTGTTGACCCTAAATTAATTGGGGCAGTGAACATGAGAATACTTGCAAAAAAGCTTGCTGGTGAAGAGACTCCGCCGACCTATGACTTGGAAGCATCATTAATTACACAAGATTTAGTTCAATCCTCTCAAGAGCCTGTTAATATGGCTAATCTTGCTAATATCATTCCAGGTTGGGGACAATCTGAAGCTTTCAATGAAGAATGGATGGATGTATTACGGGACCACTATAAATAAGGGAACAATGTTCATCCAATAGCGAACGAATTCGAACGATTGTATAAAGATTTTAAGAGAAAAAGTACTATTTGGACTAATAGGGGTCAAAGCATCTCTGGTCTTACATTTAGCTACCAAAAGAGCTACGACAGCTCGGCTAAATGTGCATGTCCCAGAGTAAGCTTAAGGCCCCTAATAAGTTAATTACTTTTTTTCATACAATTGATTGAGGGAAGGACGTATGGGCGCAATGAGAACATTGTTAGAAATGAAGAATATAACGATCGAGTTTCCAGGTGTTAAGGCTTTAGATAATGTAGATTTCTCTACGGAAACTGGTGTATCCCATGCTCTCATCGGGGCAAATGGAGCGGGGAAATCTACGCTAATGAAAGTACTTTCGGGTGCTTATAACCACTATACTGGTTCCATTTATATGGATGGGAAAGAGGTTACGATAAGAACACCGAAGGATGCACAGGATCTTGGGATACAAATTGTCTATCAAGAGGTTGATACAGCATTGATCCCGTACTTAACGGTCGGAGAGAATATCATGTTGAATGAAACTGTTCATGATATGGGATCAAAACAATTTGTCAATTATAAAGAAATCCATCGAAAAGCAACAGAAGTTTTAAAAAGCATGCATATTAAAGTTTCATCAAAAAAATTAGTTAGTGATCTTACTTTAGCAGAAAAACAAATGGTTCTTATAGCGAGATCGATCTCAAAAGAATGTAAATTTCTTATTTTAGATGAACCGACTGCTCCTTTAAGCCATGCTGAAACAACGGAGCTTTTTCGGATTGTAAGAGATTTGAAAGCACAAAATGTTGGTATTATTTTTATCTCTCATCGACTTCCGGAGCTATTTGAAATATGTGATGAGATAACAATTATGCGTAATGGAAAATTTGTAATAAAAGAAAAAATTGCGGATACTACACAGGCGCGTGTAGTAGAGTATATGCTTGGGCAAAAGCTGGAAGAACAGTTTCCAAAGTTTCAAGGTGAAATTGGCAATAAAGTACTTGAAGTAAAGGGGCTTTATGATAAATCAGTCGTGAAAAAGGTAAATCTATATATAAGGGAAGGCGAAATTGTTGGTCTGGCTGGACTAGTTGGTGCCGGTAAGACAGAAGTTTGTAAGGCAATATTTGGTGCTGAAGCAAAAACTGCTGGCGAGATTAATATTAAAGGGCGAAGTCTGAAAATTAATAATCCCTATGAGGCTGTTAAACAAGGTCTTGCCTTAGTCCCAGAGGAAAGAAGAAAGGAAGGTATTCTCGTCCAAGAAACTGTAACGACGAATCTTTCCGCAGCTAATTTAAAAAAATTCAGTAAAGCATTTAGTTTTCTCAACTTTAAGGGCGAAAAGAAAAATGCACAAGATATTATCAAGAGTCTTGGCATAAAAACGCCATCAACTGAAACGAAAGTGCAAAATTTATCAGGTGGTAATCAGCAAAAGGTCGCAATCGGGAAATGGTTAGTAGCTGATGCAGAGGTCTATATTTTTGACGAGCCGACAAAAGGAGTTGACGTTGGTGCAAAAAAGGATATTTTCGAGCTTATTGCTGGCTTGGCACAACGAGGGAAGGCGATTCTTTATGCTTCTAGTGAACTAACGGAGATCATGGGAATAACCGATCGTGTTTATGTGATTTACGATGGTGAAGTAGTCAAAGAAATTGAAACAAAAAACACATCGGAAGAACAAATTTTATATTATTCAACAGGAGGCAAATAGAATGGAGCAAGCGAATCCTGTGGCAAAACAAAAATTTGACTTTTTTGATTTTCTCTATAAATACGGAACGATGATTACAATTGTTGCTTTAATTATCATTTTTGCAATCGCAAATCCAAGCTTTATTCAAACGAATAATATTATAAATATTTTAAGATCAATTTCGATTGTCACAATTATTGCGATCGGTATTACCATCTCTTTGTCTGTTGATGGCTTTGATTTATCAGTAGGTTCAGTAGCATCATTAGCAAACGCGATTGTTATATCAATGTTTGTCTGGTATTCACAAAATATTTTCATTGCGATTCTTGCGGCAGTTGCAGCAGCACTCTTAGTCGGTTTGCTTAATTCTTTTATGATAATAAAAATTGGTATACAGGATATGTTAATCACATTAGCAACAATGTTCATTATCCAGGGGATTGCTCTTACCTATACGAGGGGTGCAACAGTATCTCAAAATATGGTTATGCCAGATGGTACATTTGCTACGGGTATTATTAGCCCAATTTTTGCAAAAATCGGCCAAGTACCTTGGATTATCATTATTATGCTTGTCATAGTTTTTTTGGTTCATATTTTTCTTACCTATACAAAGCATGGACGCTATATGTATGTTATTGGCGGTAATAAAGAAGCTGCTAGACTATCAGGGATTGCAGTGGATAAATATAAGGTGATTGCTTATTTATTGTCTTCTATGTTTGCTGCTTTTGGTGGAATTATGCTTGCCGCTAGGGTCATGACAGCAGAAATTAATGCTGGTGCACCTTATTTAATGGACTCTGTTGCAGCAGCCTTTATCGGCTTCTCCGTACTTGGTGCTGGGAAACCAAATGCCTTTGGGACATTTATCGGCGCAGTGCTAATAGGGATCCTGCAAAATGGATTAGTTATGATGTCGGTTCCATATTATGCAATGGATATTGTAAAAGGAACAGTGTTAGCATTTGCACTGGCGTTAACCTACTATAAGCTGAAATAAAAATAGGAGGATAAAAATGGCTGATTTTAAAACAAAGTATTTTACGATGAAGGAAGAGGACGCAATTGCATATTCAAAAAGCATTTTAAATTTTTTTGATCCGAACGCGAAGCTTACATGTAAAGAAATTGGCGATGGAAATTTGAACTATGTATTTAGACTAGTTGATGAAGCAAATAATAAATCGCTAATTCTTAAACAAGCCGGTCCTATTGCGCGTATTTCTGATGAATTTAAATTATCCCCAGACCGCAATCGAATTGAAAGTGAAATATTAGCTTTGCAGGGGAAGTTAGCTCCTGGCCTTGTGCCAAAGATGTATCATTACGATCCGATTATGAATTGCTTTGCAATGGATGACCTCTCTGATCACCAAATTATGAGAGCAGCGTTGATTGAACATAAAAAATTCCCACTATTTGCAGATCATATTTCCACTTTTCTAGTTAATACCTTGCTATTAACCTCTGATGTTGTTATGGACCATAAGGAAAAGAAAGAATTGGTTGGAGATTTTATCAATCCTGAGCTTTGCGAAATCTCGGAGGACCTAGTCTATACCGAGCCATTTTATGATTGCCCACGAAATGATGTTTTTGAAGGATCCCGCGAGTTTGTAAAGGAACACATTTGGAAAGACGAAAAACTTCAACTTGAAACAGCAAAGTTGAAATTTGAATTTATGACAAATGCCCAATCATTAATCCATGGTGACCTTCATACTGGTTCTGTTTTTATCAAAGAGGATTCAACGAAAGTCATTGATCCCGAATTTGCTTTTTATGGTCCTGCAGGCTACGACGTTGGAAATGTAATCGCTAATCTAATATTTGCATATGTAAATGGCAAATTTACAATTTCAGATAATGCAGCTAGAGATGATTTTACCACCTATATTGAAAATACAATTAAAGATATTGTTGATCTTTTTAAAGAAAAATTCATAAAAGCTTGGGATGAAAACGCGACTGAACGTGTAGCAAAGTATGAAGGATATAGGGAGTATTACTTAGATAACCTATTAAGAGATACAGCTGCTGTTACTGGCCTTGAATTATGTAGAAGAATAATCGGATTGGCACATGTTAAGGATATTACTTCAATTCAAGATAAAGACGCTAGAACAAAAGCTGAAAAAATCGCTCTTACAATAGGGAAAACGTGCATTCTCCAAAGACAAACTATGAAAACTGGTAATGACTACGTTTCTTTAGTAAAAGACACACAACAACGGTTTTAGATAGGAGGATCTAAAATGGACAAATCAAGTGGAGTAATCCAATCAGTAAGACTTGATGACGAAAGAGATAGGCTGATCATATTAGATCAAACCGTCTTACCTAATAAAAAAATATTTTTAGAAATCGATAATATGAAGGATGTTTGGGATGCTATCTATCATTTAAAGGTTCGTGGTGCTCCGGCAATCGGAATTGCTGCGGCTTATGGAATATACTTAGGAACAAGAAAAACAGATGCCTCTACTTATGATGAATTATATGAAGAATTTAAGAAGATTAAAGATTACTTAGCATCATCACGTCCTACTGCAGTTAACCTTTTTTGGGCATTAAATCGAATGGAAAAACGATTTTTATTAGAGAAAGGTAAGAATGTGGATGAGGTTAAAGCCGCCTTAAAGGAAGAAGCAGAAAATATACGTGCTGAAGACGAAAAAGTAAATGAATCTATAGGTAAATATGCATTGTCATTACTGAAGCCAGACATGGGATTGTTAACACATTGTAATGCAGGTGCAATTGCAACTTCAAAATACGGGACAGCGCTGGCACCGATCTATTTAGGACAAGATCAAGGATATAATTTTAAGGTATATGCTGATGAAACGCGTCCATTACTACAAGGAGCAAGGTTAACAGCTTGGGAATTAAATGAAGCGGGAATTGACGTCACTTTAATATGCGATAATATGGTCTCAATTGTTATGAAGGAAGGCAAAGTACAAGCAGTACTTGTTGGCTGTGATCGTGTCGCAGCCAATGGCGATACAGCAAATAAAATTGGCACATCAGGTGTCGCTATACTTGCTAAACATTACGGTGTTCCTTTCTATGTTTGTGCACCACTTTCAACTGTAGATTTAGAATGTAAAACAGGTGATGACATTGAAATTGAATTGCGTCCTTCTGAGGAAATAACGACAAAGTGGTATGCAGAATCAATGGCACCAAAGGATGTAAAAACGTATAATCCTGCATTTGACGTAACGGATCACCAATTTATTAGTGCCATCATCACAGAAGACGGGATTGCATATGCTCCGTTTACTGAAAGTCTTCCGAAAATGTTCGAAGCAAGCCAAAGCTAAAGCCAAAGCCAAAGATAAAGCTAAAGTTAAAGCTAAATCCAAAGCATAAAAGAAAAGTATGTAATTTTATTGGATACCATCTTTTAATGAGTTTTGTGTGTTTTAATATAAATTGAAAAGTTATTTGGTAATAGTGATTTCGGAAATGGGGATGGTTAAAATGGTTGATAATAACGGCTATTATTCTGATTTTGAAGCAAAGAAATGGATATGTGAAATTGGTAGAAGGGTGTATAATAAAAACTTTGTTGCAGCGAATGACGGTAATATAACAGTCAAATGCGGACCAAATACAATTTGGGCAACACCAACAGGAGTAAGTAAAGGTTTTATGACACCTGACATGATGGTGAAAATGGACCTCCAGGGAAATGTTATCTCAGGAAAACATAAACCGTCTTCTGAAGTTAAAATGCATTTACGCGTTTATAATGAAAATCCTGAAGTTAAGGCTGTTGTCCATGCGCATCCACCTGTTGCTACATCGTATGCCATTGCGGGGATTAGCTTGGAAAAACCTGTTACGGCGGAGGCGGTCGTGTTGTTAGGCACAGTGCCAATTGCACCGTATGCAACACCAGGCACACAGGAAGTACCAGATTCAATCGCGCCATTTTGCAAAAACTATAATGCGGTACTTCTTGCAAACCACGGGGCGCTTACTTGGGGAAGAGATATTATCGAAGCGTATTTTCGGATGGAATCTTTAGAGCATTATGCCTTAATGCTAATGTATTCAAACAATATTATTAATAAAGTGAATGAGCTGAATTGCAACCAAATTGATACCTTAATGGGATTAAGAGAAAAACTTGGCATCAAAACTGGTGGAGTACCACCATGTAAAGATGAAACTACAAATCCTTTGAAGGGTAAAAATGAATTACAAGCAAAAGAAGAGTTGATAGAGACTATCGTTCGCAAAGTAACCGAAAAGGTTCTAGAAAATATGAAGCGCTAACCCTAACAAGAGGATGCTACTTGTTGATTTTGTTGATTCAGTTGATTCACAAAGTAAAACTCAAAGTTGCCATGTACTCGTAAACACAAAGCTTTGAAAGGAGTATCACCGCTAACTATGAATATAACAGAACATGATATTCAAAAAATAGTTCAAGCCGTCTTACAAAACGTGGAAGGATCACTGGCAAAGACAGCTAATGATGACACCCCAAAATCTGTCAGACCCATCAAAATGAAGACACTAGATCCATCAGAACATAACAAGTCAGAGAATTCGGGTGGATATCTAAAGGGAAATGGCACCAATCATAATGGGAAAAATAAGCAATTTCCAGGACTAGTAGCTCCAGTGAACCATTGCGCTACTACTACGAACACGAGTAATAAAGGTAACGGCCAAGCTAGTGGTAGTCATTTAGATTCATCTACAGGACAGTTTGGCGTTTTTGAAAATATGGATGACGCAATTGAAGAGGGTTTTAACGCCCAGCGGAATTATGTCAAAAACTTTCAACTCAAAGATCGTGAAAAAATAATTTCCGCAATACGTAAAGCAATATTAAAAGAAAAGGAATATTTAGCAAAGCTCGTTTTTGAAGAAACGAAGTTAGGTGTTTATGAAGATAAAATTGCCAAACTAGAGTTAACTGCTTTAAAGACACCTGGGACAGAGGATTTGAGGACGCATGCAATTTCGGGTGATGACGGATTGACTATTATTGAACAAGGCCCGTTTGGACTAATTGGAGGAGTTACGCCAGTAACAAATCCGACTGAGACAATATTCAATAATACAATCGGAATGATTGCAGCTGGAAATGCTGTTGTGTTTAATGTACATCCATCCTCAAAACGATCGTGTGCTTATGCTGTTTCACTCATAAATAAAACGATAATTGAGGCAGGTGGTCCGGCGAACCTTGTAACAATGGTGCGAGAGCCAACTATGGAAACAATGCAAAGGCTAATTGATAATCCAAAGGTAAAAATTCTTGTCGGAACTGGAGGACCGGGCTTAGTCAAATCATTATTAAAATCAGGGAAAAAGGCAATTGGTGCAGGAGCAGGGAATCCACCAGTCATTGTTGATGAAACTGCGGACATTGAACATGCAGCAAAAGCAATTGTTGAAGGAGCATCATTCGATAATAACCTTCTTTGCATTGCGGAAAAAGAAGTATTTGTTATAGATGCTGTTGCTGATGATTTAATATTCCATATGCTCAATAACGGAGCATATATGCTTTCGCAAAACGAGCTTGAACACGTAATGACCTTCGCCCTTGAAGAGAATGTAAACAAAGAAGCTAGAGGATGTAGCCTAGATACGAAAAGGGAGTATCATGTTGCGAAGAAATGGGTTGGACAAAGCGCAAGCAAGTTTTTAGAAAAGATCGGTGTTCAACCTAGTTCAAACGTAAAGCTGTTAATTTGTGAAGTAGATTTTGATCATCCTTTTGTGCAAGTGGAGCAATTAATGCCGGTTCTTCCAATTGTAAAAGTTCGAAACTTGGATGAAGCAATTGCAATGGCTGTGGAGGCAGAGCATGGAAATCGCCACACAGCATTAATGCACTCCAAAAATGTCGATAACTTAACTCGGTTTGCGAGAGCAGTTGAAACAACGATATTTGTAAAAAACGCCTCATCATTAGCTGGAGTTGGCTTTGGTGGTGAAGGTCATACAACGATGACAATTGCCGGGCCTACTGGGGAAGGAATTACGTCAGCAAGAACTTTTACGAGACAAAGAAGATGTGTGTTAGCTGAAGGTGGCTTTCGCATCATCTAGCACGGTGTTCTTTCTTGGTTTAAAAGTAGTAATTTTTTCAAAATAGTGGAATAAAGGGAAACCCAACACCATCCACAAATGTAGGTGATTAACATGAAGAAGGCAGTAGGCTTTTTAGAGGTACAAGGTTATAGTGTGGCACTTGCGGCAATGGATAAAGCATGTAAAGCGGCAAACATTAAAATAGAAGGAATCGATAGTAATAATCCAGTTTTGGGCAATGCCGCACCAATACCAGTGGTAATTCAAGTAAAACTTAGCGGTAGAGTTGATGATATCAAAATTGCCCTAGAATCGGCAAGGCAAGAAGCAAGCAGGTATATAAGTGAAAAGGATATTCTTTCCCATATAATACCATCAGCAATGCCTGGTTTAGAAAAGCTCCTTTCTACCGGAAAGGTAAAGCTCAAATAAAGGTAGACCACTTTCCATTTTAGTTTGGGAATCTACCTGAAAAGAGCACAAGTAAGGGGTGGAGAAAGTGAATAAGTCATTAGGGATCATAGAGGTAACGGGGATGGTAACTGCCATAGCTTGTATTGATGCAATGACTAAATCAGCTTTTGTAGATCTATATAAGGTTAATCGGGTTGGGTCAGGATTAATTGCTATTTTTATTAAAGGGGATTTAGCATCAGTCCTGTATGCGATCGATATAGGACAAGCTGAGGCGATGAGACATGGAGAGCTAGTTGCTTATCGTGTCATTCCTAGGCCTTATAAAGGTTTGTATTCCATTGTAGATAAATAAAACTAACGAGAGTTTGCATTAGAGTTTGCATTGATGTTTGCATTGATGTTTGCATCAGAGTTTGCATTAGAGTATGCATTAGAGTTTGCATCAGGCCTGTCGTATTTAATTTTTGCTAGAAAGGGAAGTATACAATTATAGATTGTAAAAAACAAGCGAAGTGCTTCGTGCCTTCTGGTTTAATGTCAGCTTAGAATTTTATAAATGTGCAAATGAGAAGGTGGTAATGGATGAAAAAGTATGAAGCGATTGGCGTAATAGAAGCACAGTACTTTGCCACCGCGATGGAGCTTTTAGACGAAATATGTAAGGCAAGTAATGTAGAATTTGTAACAAGCGAAAACTACCTCGGTGGGAGATTAGTAACATTAATTGTTGGGGGCAGTATTCCTGATGCCACAACAGCTATAAGGTTAGCTAAGCAGATTTGTGAAAACAAACCGAAAAACCCATTAAAAATGGCTTTGGTTATTACAAATCCCCATTCAGAAATTTTAAAATTTATCGTTCCATCCAAAATTGAAGGGCCAGGTAGGTTAAGTATTGTAGAAGATCTTTTACCAGAGGATCATTCCAAAAGTGCAGACTTAGTAAAAACAGCTAAAAAAGATACTTCACCTAAACAAAAAAGACGGAAAAGAACTAGTAAAACAGAAGCGAATAAAACAACAACAAAGACTAGCAAGGAGGCTTTATCATGAATGAATCAATAGGAATAATCGAGACAAGAGGATTAACAGCAGCGATAGAGGCGGCGGATGCAATGCTAAAGGCCGCAAATGTGGAAATTGTAGGGAGTGAAAAAATTGGTTCTGGTTTAGTATCAGTTATTGTCCAAGGTGATGTGGGTGCTGTCAAGGCAGCAACGGAAGTGGGAGCTGAAGCAGCAGGAAGGGTAGGCGAGTTAGTAGCAGTACATGTTATCCCAAGGCCACACGGTGACCTTTCTAAATTACTTCCAAATATTAAATAATTTTAGGGTGTTCTTTAAAAGCAGTTGAATTGGTTTCGTTACGAAAGCAGAAAAAGGATAAATACAGGAGGAGAACACAACATGAATAGTTCACTTGGAGTAATTGAAACAAGAGGGTTAACGGCTGCAATTGAAGCAGCAGATGCGATGCTAAAGGCTGCAAATGTAGAGATTGTTGGTAGTGAAAAAATTGGTTCGGGACTCGTGTCAGTTATTATTCAGGGTGAAGTTGGTGCTGTCAAAGCAGCAACGGAGGTAGGAGCTGAAGCAGCAGGAAGGGTAGGCGAGTTAGTAGCAGTGCATGTCATCCCAAGACCGCATTCAGACGTTACTAAATTAATCCCGAATTTAAAATAAGGCGTGATTTAAGTGATAAATACAACTAGAGATGACCTTATTGAAGAGATAACGTATTTGGTAATCGAAGAATTAAAAAACAGCAAATTGTTAAATGGTAATAAACAAAAAACGCACGTACCTGTGAGTATCTCAGCACGGCATATTCATTTGCAAGAGGATCATGTAGGACTATTGTTTGGTGAAGGATATCATCTGACAAAATTTAAGGAGATATCGCAGCCAGGGCAATATGCATGTAATGAGAAGTTAACACTAATCGGTCCAAAAGGAATCATTGAAAATGTAAGAGTGTTAGGACCGTTACGAAGCAAAACACAAGTCGAAATAGCGAGTAGCGATGCGCGAAAACTGGGACTATCAGCTCCTGTTAGAAATTCTGGGAATCTTAAAGGGTCAGCACCGATTACAATTGTTGGTCCGAAGGGTTCAGTCACCCTTGAGGAAGGCTGTATAATTGCCGATCGTCATATCCACATGACACCAAAGGATGCAAATGATTATGGTGTCTTTGATGGCCAGAAGGTTTCTGTATTAGTTGAAGGCGCTAAAGGGGGGGTAATGGATCAAGTTACGATAAGAATAAAGGATAGATATGCACTAGATATGCATATTGATACTGACGATGCCAATGCTTTTGGCTTAAAAGGAAATGAGCAATTAAAATTAATTTTTTAGACGTTAGGGACTATTAAAGTGGTGAAACATAAGAGCAAGGTCCTCGAAATTAAATTTAAAAAATATCTTTATCCCTTGTATAGATTACGTATTTTAAGCAGTAAGTGAAGGGGAAGACCCTTTTTAGGAAAGGAGGTTCGTGCGAATGATTATTGGGAGGGTGGTTAGCAAGGTAGTTTCAACAAGAAAAAATGATGCATTGCAAGGTTATAAATTGCTAGTTGTTCAACCTCGTTATGGGGAATCAGAAGACTACTTTGTTGCAGCTGATCATATAGGAGCAGGTGAAGGAGAACTTGTTCTTGTCACAACCGGTGATGCTGCTGGGCATGCATTAACAAAAAAAGCACCAATTGATGCTGTCGTTGTTGGAATCATTGATCACGAACCAGAAATCAAGGGGTGAAATAAGCAGGTGAATGAATAGGGAATGGATATCGAAAACGGTTTAAAAGTATTAGCAGTTGGGGACCCGGCAGTATATGCATATACTGATTCGCGATTTTCGTTAATCGAAAAATTTAATAAAACGAGAGGCGTCAAAGTAGAATTTAATATTGTGCCGTTTGATCGGTATTATGAAACAATGATGTCGACTTTTAATGGTGAGCAAGATTATGACATTGTTATGGTAGCAGGTCATCTATGGGCGAAGGACTTTATTAATCAAGGATTTCTTGCTGAAGTACAATACCCAAGCACAAAGGAATATAATCGTGAGGATATTTTAGATGTAATTGCCGGAGAAATGGTTGTTGATGGCCGACCTTATTTGTATCCTTCGTTTTGTGATGGTCATATTTTCCTGTATCGAAAAAGTGTTGTTAGTAGAGTGATGAATGAACAGTTATCGGACGTAGTAGATACGGATACAATTTTATTGCTCGCAGAAAAGTGCGACCGTGTTGATAATATGAGAGCTATAGCACTTAAGGCACATCAAAGTGAAATATTCTTGGATTTTTTACCGTATTTACGAAATGAAGCAATAGATGCTTTTGACATTACAAGTCATGCACCATCTTTTAATAATGAGAAAGGCATTATTGCATTAAAGAAGTACAACTCATTGAAGAAATATGCACCAGAAGATACGCATACGTATGGAAATGATGAAGTAAGGGTTGCATTCCAGAAGAAAAAGGTAGCGCTTACAGTTACTTGGGGTGGACAACTGGGGGTCGTGTTAAATGACCGTTGCTTAGATATTGAGGATGTAGGATTTGCAGCAATAAAAACAGCTTGGAATGTAACATGGAGTTTCGCCATTAGCCAACGCTGTAAAAATAAAAAATTGGCAAACGAGTTTTTAGCTTATATAACAAGTTCCGAAGTAGATCGCATCGTTGGCGGTTATGCTGGATCCCCTGTTCGTAAATCAACGTATGTTAAGGATGCTGAAAAATACAGATGGTATGATACACATCTCAAACTGATAGAAAAATATGCCAAACCATTACCGATGATGGATCGCGCCGGCGAAAAGATGGCACCATTATACGATTATATTTATAAAGCTTTTACAGGTGAACTAGATGCTGGAGAAGCTTTAGCATATGCCGAAGTGAAGGTGAAATCTGTAGTTAATTGAAATATATGGGTAAATAGCTAATTCATATGGGTAAAGTGCTGAAACATATGGGTAAATAGCTAATTCATATGGGTAAAGCGTTGAAACATATGGGTAAATAGCTAATTCATATGGGTAAAGGTCGAAAATATATGGGTAAATAGCTAATTCATATGGGTAAAGTGTTGAAACATTGAGGGAAATGCAAAAAAATGAGGGTAAAATCCAGAAATATGTTGGTAAATGAAATAATTTTCGAAATTGTAATATGAAGAAGGCTACAATTTCGTTGTAGGAGTAGTTGCGGATGAAGCTAGTCGTAATTGGTGGGGTAGCTGCTGGAATGTCTGCTGCCTCAAAGCTAAAACGAATTCATAAAGATGCACAAGTAGTGGTCTATGAAAAAGGTGGTTTCCTTTCATATGGTGCATGTGGACTGCCCTATTATGTGTCTGGTGAAAACGATGATTATACGAAAATGATCGCTCGAACGAGGGATCATTTTGAAAAGGAACTAAATATACAAACTCATCTTTACCATGAAGTCGTTAAAGTTGAACCGAAGAAAAAGCAAGTGATGATCAAAGATTTAGTCAATCATAAAGTTTTCCTAGACAGCTATGACAAATTAATGATTTCCACAGGCACTTTTCCAGTCGTACCACCACTAGAGGGGGTTAAACTTCCGGGGATTCATGTTTTGAAAACGTTAGAGGATGGAATTGAATTAAAAGAAATTGCAAACGAGCAAAATATTCGCGATGTAGTAATTGTCGGCGGTGGATATATTGGTATAGAAGTTGCAGAAGCAATGTCTTTTTTAGGGAAAAATGTTCGTGTCATTGAGCTTTCTAATCGAATTTTACAAACATTTGATCAAGAAATAACTGATCTAGCAGAAAAGGAATTACGAAAACATGGTGTTCAATTAAACCTTGGAGAGAAGGTTGAAGGTTTTATCGGAAATGAAAGAGTTAAAGGTGTTAGAACCGATAAAGGCGTATATGAGGCAGACTTAGTCCTGCTTTCAATTGGGGTAAAGCCTGCAACTAAGTTTTTAGCTGGTTCAGGAATTTCCCTAGCGCAAAATGGTGCGGTCATTATTGACCGTGAAATGCGAACAAACATTGAAGATATTTATTCTGCCGGGGACTGCGCCCAAGTTTATCACAAAGTAAGGGAGGAGAATACGTATATCCCGCTTGGAACAAATGCCAACAAAACCGGTCGTCTCGCTGGTGTTAACATAGCTGGAGGACACAATAAATATGTTGGTACGCTAGGAAGCGCGGCAATCAAAGTGTTTGATCTAGAACTGGGGCGGACAGGGTTATCAGAAATTGATGCAAAGAATTTAGCGATTGATTACACAACAGTATTTGTCGAAAGCGCCGATCATCCTCGTTATTATCCTGATCAAACACCCATTTGGATAAAGCTAATATGTGAAAAACGATCAAAGCGGATACTAGGTGCCCAAGCCATCGGTAACAAGGGTGTCGTATTAAGAATCGATGTATTTGCGGTAGCCATTCATAATAACATGACAGCGGATGATCTCGGTATGACAGATTTATGCTATGCTCCGCCTTTTGCTGGGGTGTGGGATGCGGTTCATATTGCAAGCAACGCTGTCAAATAGAATGGAATACGGTGCCAGGGAGGTGTCCAGGGAGGGTGCCATAGAGGTTCCTGACCCCGTCAAAAAATGGAAACAGTGGTGATGCGGAAAATGAAAAAGGTTTTGAGCTTGAAGGATGCGGTTGCACTTGTCCAAAATGGAGATATGGTTGCTTTTGGTGGTAATGTATTACATCGTGCACCTATGTCTTTCGTGCGTGAAATGGCGAGGCAAAGCAAAAGGAACTTAACAATTGTGAAAACTGCGGCTGCACATGAGATCGATTTACTTTGTGCGTTGGAAAATGTTCGAGCTGTACATGCTGGATTTGTAAGCTATGAGACAAAATATGGACTCGCGACACATTATCGAAAGGCTGTACAAGAAGGAGTTGTAACCGCAAATGAACATGCCTGTTACACTGTAATTAGTGCGTTAAGAGCAGCAACAATGAATGTTCCGTTTATGCCAGTTAGAGGTTTAAATGCCGGCGATTTATTATTAGAAAATGATTATTTTGTAGTTGTCGAAGATCCCTTCAGCGGGGAACCGATTACGTTAGTGAAATCTTTAGTTCCTGATGTTGCTGTAATTCATGTACAAGAATGTGATACAAAAGGCAATGCGCGAATTTACGGACCTAAGTTTGAGGATGTCATTATTAGTCGTGCTGCCAAAAAGGTGATTATCACTGCAGAACAAATTATCCCCGAGAGTAGAATGAAGGTTGCACACGAAAATATTGATATTCCCGGATTTCTTGTACATGCCATTGTCCACGCACCAAATGGCGCTAGTCCAACGGCTTGTTATAAGAAATATGATATCGATGATAAAGTTCTCACGGCATTTATAAAAATGAAGGGGAAGGACGAAATCGCTCATTCTTATTTAAAAAACTATGAAAGTAAAGATTATGCTGGAGAAAGGACGGCAATACGCTTATGAGGAATTCACAATATAGAGTTAGCGATGTCATGACTTGCGCGATCGCAAATTTTCTCCAGGATTATGAATCTGTCTTCCATGGTGTATCCTCACACCTCCCAATGGTGGCAATGCATTTAGCAAAACAGATGCATGCTCCGAACTTAGTTCATCTAAATATTCCTGGTGGTGTAAATCCAGCTTCTATTAAAAAAGCAGGATATTCATCAGCTGGTAGTGATTTGGTAGAGAATTCGGAAGCATATTTTCCACTCCAAGAAATTTTTGACCTATCGATGCGTGGCGGATTAGATGTTGCCTTTCTAAGTGGAATCCAATTCGATATCAATGGGAATGTTAATGCTTCAGTTATTGGCTCCTATAAAAAACCAAAGGTTCGCCTTCCTGGTGGAGCGGGAAGTGCCGTGCTAATTCCAACAGCCAAAAAAGCAATTATTTGGCGGACAAAACATGATAAACGTACTTTTGTTGAAAAAGTTGATTTCATCACAACAAGGGGTAACCTTTGGAAAATTGTTACGCCTCTATGCGTATTTGAATATAAAAACGGTAAGCTCCATTTAGATTCGGTTCATCCAACTTCTAGTTTAGAGGAGGTTAAAGAAAATACAGGTTTCAATCTAATTTATGATGAAATTAAAACTACAAAAGCACCAACTAACGACCAGCTTGCGATGTTAAAAAAAATTGATCCATACGATTATCGGTCAATTGAGTTTTAATTATTAATATTGTAAGGCTTTCTATATTATAAGGGAGATTTAAGTCAGGAACTATGACTTAAATTTTCGTAAAGAGAGATTTAAGTCAGGAACTATGACTTGAAATTTTCATAAGGGAGATTTAAGTCAGGAACTATGACTTGAAATTTTCATAAGGAGAGATTTAAGTCAGGAACTATGACTTAAATTTTCGTAAAGAGGTTGAACAGATAAATTTCAACCTCTTTCTATTTGCTCTTTTCCTTCATAAATTCCTTGTGATATATTTAGGAAGTGAAAAAATTGAGAGGAAATGAGTCATGAGTATAAAAGAACAAGTTAATCATAGGCGGACATTTGCAATTATATCGCATCCCGATGCTGGGAAAACGACAATGACAGAAAAACTATTGTTGTTTGGAAATATTATACGTGAAGCAGGAACGGTTAAAGGTAAAAAAACAGGCAAGTACGCAACCTCGGATTGGATGGAAATCGAGAAAAAAAGAGGGATATCAGTTACATCTAGTGTAATGAGTTTTCCATACGAAAATTATTACGTTAATATATTAGACACTCCTGGACATGAGGATTTTAGCGAAGACACCTACCGGACGTTAACAGCAGTCGACAGCGTTGTAATGATTATTGACTCCGTAAAAGGAGTAGAGCCCCAAACGATCAAGCTATTTAAAGTTTGTAGGATGAGAGGGATTCCGATCTTTACATTTATAAATAAGCTTGATCGTGAAGGGAAAGAACCGCTTGAGCTATTATCAGAAATTGAGGATGTTCTCGGAATTGAATCGTATCCAATGAACTGGCCAGTTGGAATGGGAAAGCGATTTTTAGGAATTATTGATCGTTTTAACGATCAATTTGTTCGTTATATGGGCGATGAAAAAGAGGAGGTTGTTCCTTTAGGAGAATTAAATAAAAGTGAAAATCCCTTGTTTGCGTCGGTATTTGATGAGCTCGAGCTTTTAGATGAAGCGGGAAATGAATTTAGTGCTGAACGGGTGATGAAGGGTGAACTGACACCTGTATTTTTTGGGAGCGCCCTTGCTAATTTTGGCGTTCACACATTTTTTGATACATTCATTCGGTTTGCGTCGCCGCCAAAACCGCGAAAGACAGATGATGGCATGGTTAGTCCTGATACACCTATTTTTACAGGCTATATTTTTAAAATCCAAGCAAATATGAATCCAGCACATCGCGACCGAATTGCTTTTTTACGGATTTGCTCAGGTAAATTTCAGCGTGGCATGAGTGTCCAATTAACAAGAACGGGTAAAACCATTAATCTTAATCAGACCCAGCAATTTCTTGCTTCAAGTCGCGAAACGGTTGAGGAAGCATATGCAGGTGACATTATTGGAATCTATGATCCTAATATGTATCAAATCGGCGATACACTGACTGAAGGAAAAGAGCAGATTCATTATCGCGAGCTACCACAATTCCCGCCGGAAATGTTCCGGAAAGTACGCGTGAAAAACGTTATGAAATCAAAGCAGTTTAAAAAAGGAATTGAGCAGCTTGTGCAAGAAGGAGCAATCCAATTGTTCAAACAAGACTCCAATGATGATGTTATTTTAGGTGCAGTTGGTCAACTTCAGTTTGAGGTATTTGAATATCGCATGAGGGCTGAGTACAATGTTGAGATTGAATTTACAAGCATAGGAGAAAGAATTCCACGATGGCTGGTAGAGCAACCGAAGGATAGACGTCTATTTGATTCCCGTAGCTTACTCGTGAAAGACCGGTATGGGAGATATGCAGTGTTATTCGAAAATGACTTCACATATCGTTATTTTAGCGATAAAAACAAAGACGTCGAGCTAATTGACCTGTTTGAGGCAAATGACTATAAAAGCTTGTAATAGGATGATGAAGTTTCGTAATTTATTTTTATAATACACGCTGAACGTGTTAATTGAATCTTTATTTTAGTGGGTGCTCATAAATTGGGTACCCTTTGTTGTGTGTAGTTTACCTTTATTCTCCCCTTAATAACCCAGATTTGGAAACTGAAATTCCTTATTAGGAAAAAATAAATTATTATTGGTAATATACGGTAGGTGAACGGCCCTAAAAAATAAAGAATTTATTAAATTTATAGATTAACCAAATTTTCCATTTATACTCGTAATCAGGGGAGGTAAGCAGGTGAGCATTCATGTTTTAGTGGTGGAAGATGACTTAGAAATAGCAAGAATAATACGTGATCATTTACAAAGAAAAGGATATGCGGTGACTTGGGCTTCGACTGGTCAGGAAGGCTGGGATGATTTTCAGGCAAACCATTACGATTTAGTTATTATTGACTTAATGCTTCCGGAAATGGATGGATTCACTCTGGTTAAACACATTCGGCTCGAGACGGATGATGTTCCTTTATTAATTATCAGTGCAAGGCATGAAGACGACGATAAAGTGAGGGGCTTTAGAGGGGGAGCAGACGATTATTTGACGAAACCTTTTAGTTTACTAGAATTGGAGGCGCGGATTGAATCTCATCTGCGCAGGTTCCGAAGATATCATCGTGAGCAATTTGAAAATAATGAACGGCTAACATTCCAGTCTGGTTTAAGTATTGATTTTTACAATAAAATAGTAACATTAAACGGTGCAGAAGTAGCGTTAACATCTAAAGAATATGCATTACTGGTACTACTGATAGCGAACCCAGGCAGAGTTTTTTCGAAGAAGGAGTTGTATGAGCACATATGGAATCATCCAGATGTTGAAGGTAACAATACAATAACGGTTCATATTAAAAGCATACGTACTAAGCTTAACGACCCAATTAAACAACCGATTTTTATCCAAACTGTTTGGGGAATGGGATATCGTTTTATTGGTGAGGTTTGCGTATGAAATTGAGAACATGGCTTGCGATTAGTTATTTTATTGTAATGGTGTTACCGTTATTATCAGCCTATTGTTTTTACATTTGGTTGCAATCAACGAATAACCAACAGTTATTTCATGATTACCTTGATGCAAATACTACGATTGCAAAGCTTGAAAAAAAGTTACAGAATCCTTCTCTGTATAGTAATTCGAATCAGTATATAGACGAATTAAATACGTTAACGACAGATTACGAAAGTATTCGTTTATTTAATGCAGAGGGTGTACCGTTATTTAGTAGCCATCAAAATGCGTACTTTTCCTCAAAGCTAGCAAAGGAAGAGCTTTATCAGGACTTATATAAGCTCCGTTCTGGTCTACGAGCACATACTATTAAGAAACCAGTATTTTTAAATGGTACGATTATCGGCTTTTACGAAATTGAGATTACTAGGGTAGATAACATTCAAAAAATGAATGAGAAAAGAAATTTGATTACCTTCCTCTTTTTTCTAAGTTTCATAGCGATTTACACTTTTATCATATTACTTGTAAAGCGTAAATTAACAATACCACTAACTCAATTAATGAGACAAATGACTGACTTTGCAGCTGGCAAAAGCGTTGCTGAGATTCGGGCTGGAAAAGATGAAATCGGAGTATTAATTCAACATTTTGAGAAGATGCGCAAACTATTAACCTTAACTCAAACGAAGGTTCAACAGGAACAGAAGGGAAAAGAATTTATCATCGCATCAATATCCCATGATTTAAAAACACCATTAACATCGATGAGAGCTTATAGTGAATCATTAAAACAAACAAATATAACAGATGGAGAAAGAAACGAGTATATTGATGTGATTATAGGTAAGGCAGATTATATGAAACAAATGTTGGATGATTTGACAATTTACACACTGCTTCAATCGGATGAGAAAAAAATGGAACGTGTCGTTGTTGATGCGGAAGAATATTTTGAAATGCTTCTTAGTGGCTACGAAAAATTATGTGATGAAAAGCAGATTATATTAACACAACAAATTAGTGTGACGGGGACAATTTTTGTTAATAGCAAGGAAATGGTTCGTGTAATCGATAATCTTGTTACGAATGCGATCAAATTTACGAGAGCGAACGAACGAATTTGGCTAGGTGCTTTTTCTGAGATAGATTCATTACCACAATGGATTTTTCCAGTTGCAAGACAATCTATTATGAAGTATCGTGAACATGGCTTCATAGTCGTTGTCCAAAATGAAGGTCAAGTAATTCCTGAAAAGGATCAACCAAAGGTTTTTCAACCTCTATATCAGGTCGAAGAAGCCCGAACAAAGTCTGATACGGGTACAGGACTTGGACTTAGTATTGCCAAAATAATTATCGAAAAGCATGAGGGCATGATTGAACTCTATTCAGAAGCAGACCATGGGACAACAATTGTTTGTTGGCTTCCATTTTACAAAAAATGATCGGGGAGAATGGTTCTTTATCTATGGAAAAGTGTTATAATATTTCCCCCTGAACCAGAGGAGAAAAGAATATGAAGATAACTAAACTATTATGTGGTGTTTTGTTAGCATCAACACTAACATTGACGGGATGTGCGGAAGGGAATCAATATACTTCCTCAGAGCAAATTGTGGAAGAGCTTTTAAAGCAGCATGAGCAATTGAAAGTGCCAAAATCCTTTTATCAAGAGATGGTCACAGTAACTTCTGAAAATAACAAAGTTCTAACTGAGGAAACGTTAAAAGTATGGCATGATTATGGAACCGGTCGCTTTCGATATGAAATTTTTGCAGAGAACGGTCCGGTAAGATATACAGTTTTTGATGGAGTTGAGAGAATTTTATACAGAGAAGGAGATGAAAATGCAGTTGTAATGGGTGCGCCTACTACTCATGTAGACCAACCTAATTCGTTAATCGATTCCTTCATCCAAGGATTAAACGATTTGGCTAAGACGCACGAAATTACGTTTATAGGCGAAGAAAAGGTAGATGGTGTTTTAACCTACCATTTGAAAGCTATCGCAAAAGATCCAAATGGCATTATTGGAAATCAAGAGTTTTGGATTGACCAAGAGAAATGGGTTATGAAGAAAATTAGTAGTGAATTTGGAAATGCTCGCCAGGAAACATTAATTAAAGACTATCAAATGAATATTGAGATCAGCGATGATTTATTTGCATTACATCTTCCTAAAGATGTCAAGTTGGTAAAGGATGAGCAACCACCAACGATAACAATCGAAGAAGCTCAAAATCTATTAGGTAAGTCATTTTATTATTTCCCTTCATCAGAAGAAATTCAAATGCAACCTATAATAAATCTAGGTGAAAAAACGATAAGTATTACTTATATGAAAGATGGATTTACCTATTTCTTGTTTACGATAAATCAAGTTGAAAATTCTGAGACATTTTCAAATGATTATCAAGTACATGGACAAAATGCTCAGTTATTAGAAGGTCAGTATGGAATTGGAGACACGCTTATGTGGGAAGAAGAAGGATTACAATATACGATAACAGATGTCGGAAATGTTCTTAAAAAAGAGGAAATATTTATGCTTGCTGAAAAGATGATAAAGTCAAGTAATTAAGTTTTTACTAATTTAAATATTGCCCTGTAAAAAATCTGTACTAGAGCGACGCAAATTGAAACTATTAAAAAAAGGAGCTATCCTTAAGTTAAAGATGACTTATTAGATAGCTCCTATCTATGTATATAGGGTGTTTAGTTTAACCGCCAAAAAATAAATCAAGGACGTTTCCAGCGGTAGATGGGTCGCGATTGTAAAATTCAGAGTATCCACAATTTTTACAAAAAACAACAACAAATGTATTATTTTGTATGTCAAACATTTTTGCTAAACCAGTGCCTGTCATTGCTACTTCTTTTCGTCCTGCGTCAGTACTGCCACATTTAATACAGCCTTTAGCGCTCATTAAAATTTGCCTCCCTTGTAATTTCCCACCATATATATTAGACGACGAAAATTTAAATTAGTTTCAAAATTTAAACAATCTTTTAAAACGAGGGTGAGTTTCTGGGATTTTTCGTATACAATAGGTAAGGATAACTTACAAACAAAAAATAAAACATAAATAATGGGTGGGAAAGAAATGAGTGTAGAGGCTAAAAAGGTAAAGTCAGACATTGAGATTGCACAAGAAGCAGTCATGAAGCCAATTAGCGAAATTGCTAATACGCTAAATTTAAGTGATGATGAATGGGAGCCATATGGAAGGTACAAGGCAAAAATTTCATTAGACGTAATGAAACGACTTCAAAAAAAACCTGATGGAAAGGTGATTTTAGTTACGTCAATCAATCCAACACCTGCTGGTGAAGGGAAATCAACAGTGACAGTTGGACTTGGTCAGGCTTTAAATAAAATTGGGAATAAGACAATTGTGGCTCTTCGTGAGCCTTCACTTGGACCAACGATGGGGATAAAAGGTGGAGCAAGTGGCGGTGGCTATTCACAGGTTATGCCAATGGAGGATATCAATCTTCATTTTACAGGTGATTTCCATGCGATTACAACTGCGAATAATGCTCTATCAGCTTTTATTGATAACCACATACATCAAGGTAATGAATGTCAAATTGACACGAGAAAAATTGTTTGGAAGCGTGTAGTAGACTTGAACGACCGCGCACTTAGACAGGTTGTCGTTGGTCTTGGTGGTCCGGTCCAAGGCGTGCCGCGTGAAGACGGCTTCAATATTACAGTTGCATCTGAGATAATGGCAATTCTTTGTTTAGCAAGTGATTTAAATGATCTAAAGGAACGATTGTCACGTATTGTTGTTGCTTATAATTATAATAATGAACCTGTGACTGTTAAGGATTTAGGAGTACAAGGTGCCTTAACTCTGTTGCTTAAAGAAGCGCTTAAGCCTAATTTAGTACAAACATTAGAGAATACTCCAGCAATTTTACACGGTGGACCGTTTGCAAATATTGCTCATGGTTGTAATAGCATTATTGCAACAAAGCTGGCGAGCAAACTTGGTGATTATGTTGTAACAGAAGCTGGATTTGGTGCGGATCTTGGAGCTGAGAAGTTTTTAAATATTAAATCTCGTATTGGTGAATTGAAGCCACAGGCTGTCGTTATTGTTGCCACAATTCGGGCATTGAAAATGCATGGTGGTGTGGCAAAAGAAAACCTCTCAGTAGAGAATGTGGAAGCACTCCGTAACGGAATGGAAAACCTGCAGAAGCACATTGAAACAGTTCAAAGCTTTGGCTTGCCTTTTGTTGTCGCAATTAATCGTTTCGTTACCGACACAGATGCTGAAATAAAGCTAATTCACGACTGGTGCGATGAACGCGGCTATGATGTTGCACTTTCTGATGTATGGGCAAAAGGTGGCGAAGGTGGAATAGATTTAGCAATTAAATTGCTGAAGGTATTAGATGAGAAAGAAAACAATTTTAAGCCGTTATATGATACAACTGAACCTATTGAAGCTAAAATTGAAACGATTGCAAAAAAGGTATATGGTGCAAGCGGAGTAGAATTTTCAACGAAAGCAAAAAAACAAATTGCAGAATTTACAAGCTTTGGCTGGGATAAGCTTCCGATCTGTATGGCGAAAACGCAATACTCATTATCGGACGATCCCACAAAGCTTGGTAGACCTGAAGGCTTTACGATCACAGTTCGGGAATTACGTCCATCGATTGGTGCTGGTTTCCTTGTTGCATTGACAGGGGATGTAATGACAATGCCTGGATTACCGAAAAAGCCAGCGGCATTAAATATGGATGTTGATGCTGATGGCAAAGCTATAGGGTTGTTCTAGTATATACGTGGACCTCATCATGAATGATGAGGTCCTTTTGTTACGATTAGTCTATACTGTTTTTAGAAAGTGCATAATCTTTCTCGAAGTTGCTATTTAAGGTTATTCTGTCTCATTTAGAAAAGGAAACTGAGATGTATACTATGCAAGTATAAACTTTTGATGCTGAAACATATAGATAGTGGACATCAGTTCCGTTAATTTGAAATAATTATTGAAATTTGAACTTTTGCGGACATGGGATCCGTTAATTGATTGTATAGAAGCCATTTTCTAGTGATTTCTATAAAATAACGGATCTATTGTCCGCAATAGTAGCTTATAGTACAGGATTTTCGCAAATAGCGGATCTGGAGTCCGAAAGGTTGTTTTATTCAATAATTTTGGGCTATTTCGCCTAAGCAGAGCCATTTAAAACACCTTTGTTGTCCAAGATTCGCAATTCCAAACATCCGTGACAACGTCGTTATAAAATTCAGGCTCATGACTTATTAGTAAAATACTACCTTTGTATGCTCTCAAGGCACGCTTAAGTTCTTCCTTCGCGTCAACATCAAGGTGATTTGTCGGCTCATCAAGGACAAGCAGATTTGTTTCATTATTAATGAGTTTGCAAAGGCGAACCTTTGCTTTTTCACCACCGCTTAAAACTTCAACTTTGCTTTCAATATGCTTTGTCGTAAGTCCACATTTTGCGAGTGCTGCACGTACTTCATATTGACTTAGATGAGGGAACTCATTCCAAATTTCCTCGATACAAGTATTGTTATTCGTTGTCTTCATTTCCTGTTCAAAATAACCTGTATAAAGGTAATCTCCACGTTCGACAGTTCCAGAGATCGGCGTGATTTCTCCAATAATACTTCTTAGGAGCGTCGTTTTTCCAATTCCGTTTGCACCAACAAGGGCAATTTTTTGGCCGCGTTCCATCCGTAAATTTAATGGGCGAGAAAGGGGTTCATCATAACCGATAACTAGATCTTTCGTTTCAAAAATTAACTTGCCAGATGCTCTCGATTCCTTGAAATTGAATTCTGGTTTTGGTTTTTCTTTAGCTAATTCGATAACTTCCATTTTATCTAGCTTTTTTTGACGGGACATGGCCATGTTCCTCGTTGAAACTCGAGCTTTGTTTCGTGCGACAAAGTCTTTCAGCTCAGCAATTTCTTGTTGTTGTTTTTTGAATGCTGCTTCCAATTGTTGCTTTTTCACTTCGTATACTGATAAGAAATTATCGTAATCACCGACATAGCGATTCAATTCTTGATTTTCCATATGATAAATTAAGTTAATTACACTATTTAAAAATGGAATATCGTGTGAAATTAAAATAAACGCATTTTCATATTCTTGTAAGTAACGTTTTAACCATTCAATATGCTGTTCATCTAAATAGTTGGTTGGTTCATCAAGTAGGAGGATGTCAGGTTTCTCCAGCAATAACTTTGCAAGTAGTATTTTCGTACGTTGTCCCCCACTTAAATCTTGAACATCTCGATCAAGCCCAATATCGTTTAATCCTAAACCACGGGCAACTTCTTCAACTTTTGCATCAATAATATAGAAATCATTGTTCGTTAGTAGGTCCTGAATGGTACCAACCTCTTCCAATAACTTTTCTAATTCTTCAGGTGTTGCATCTGCCATACGCTCATAAATTTGATTCATTTCCGCTTCAAGATCAAACAAATATTGAAACGCTGTTTTTAATACATCACGAATTGTTAGTCCTTTCTCTAACACTGTATGTTGATCTAAATAACCAACTCGTACGTTTTTTGACCACTCCACTTGACCGGCATCTGGTTCAAGCTTTCTTGTAATGATATTCATAAAGGTGGATTTACCCTCACCATTTGCTCCGATTAATCCAATATGTTCTCCTTTGAGAAGCCTGAAGGAGACATTATTGAAAATGGCACGATCACCAAAGCCGTGACTTAAGTTTTTTACATGTAAAATGCTCATAATAAGACTCCTTTATTAATCATAATAGCTAACGTATCTATAATTAAGCTAAATTGCAATTAGAAACTTAGCCTATTTTTAACACACATATAAAGATTATAGCCGAGATATGAATAGGATGGAAGAATACTTTTTTAATTGGGCATTCACCTATATAGTTGTGCCTGCATATTGTATTAAAGGAAACAGAAGAAGGAATTCATATGACAATAGATAATCAAATGGTTATAGAAAAATCTACTGTAATGGAAAATCAAAACGTTGTAGAAAATCAAAATGTTGTAGAAAATCATAAAACCATATAAAATCCAGCTGCAATAGCAAACCAAATGGCTTTCAATATCTTAACATATTTTATAGATAGGTAGGTTAACAAAAGACATGTTTTCCATAAACAGAGGCTATTGGTTCAAGTATGTTGCATAAATCTACATGTGGAAAGGGGCGGAATTACATGACTGGAACGGTAATTAACTATTATGCCAGTGGTAATACGGCGAAAGGCTTTGTTAGTTTATATGATTCAAATCTCAAAGACTTAGAACGATTATTCATACTTAAAGGTGGTCCTGGAACTGGTAAATCTTCATTGATGAAAAAAGTTGGTGCGAATTGGCTTGAAAAAAACTTTGATATTGAATATTTACATTGTTCCTCTGATAATAACTCGATTGATGGGGTTATTATTAGGCAGTTAAAGGTAGGAATTGTCGATGGGACTGCGCCACATGTTATCGAACCAAAAGCTCCGGGAGCAATTGAGGAATATGTAAACCTTGGCGAGGCATGGGATTCAAATAGGTTATTAGCTAATAAATCTGAAATTGTTAGGATCTCGAACGAGATTTCAAATGCTTTTCAATCTGCATACAAGAATTTTGCCGAAGCTTTAAAAATACATGATGAATGGGAAAAAATTTATATAAAAAATATGGACTTTACTGCAGCTAATAAACTGACAGAGGAGTTGATTCAGTTATTTTTTGGCCAAATAAACTTAAATAAACAGCCAAATGTAAAACATCGTTTTTTAGGTGGAGCAACACCAAAAGGGGCGGTTGACTTTATCCAAAACTTAACGGCAAATGTGGCGAATCGTTTTTTTATAAAGGGTAGAGCTGGCAGTGGCAAATCGACGATGTTAAAGAAAATTGCGAAAGAAGCTGAAGTACGTGGTTTTGATGTTGAAATTTATCATTGTGGTTTTGATCCGAACAGTATAGATATGGTAATTGTAAGAGAGGTTGGAATTGCAATCTTTGATAGTACAGCACCACATGAGCATTTTCCGGAAAGAGATCATGATGTAATTATTGATATGTACGAAATAGTTATAAATAATGGAACTGATGAAAAATACGCAGATTCTATCAATGAAATTAAGTCTAGATACTCAGAGAAGATGAAGGAGGGTATATCTCATCTAGCACAGGCAAAAGAGCTTCATGATAAGTTAGAAGCTATTTACATTGCCGCAATGGATTTTACTGTCGTAGATAAGATTCGTTCAAATATAGAAGAGAAGATAAGCAAAATTCACGAAACTCAAAATTGATTCATGTATTGTTAAATTTATGAGGAAATCAAACAAAATAGATGAAGAAAGCTTATGCGGGATGTAAAATCTCTGCATAAGCTTTTTATTTAATTTCGTTTCATTTTCTTTATTTTCCCATGAAAATCCACGACCAGCTAAATCTTTTGATAATTATATAACCAATCCATGATAGTAGTAACGATAAAATTCCACCTACAATTATAGTTATATGATAGCCAATCGGATCATTAGATAGAAAAAAGTGCCGCCATACGAGCAATATAAATGGATGGGCGAAGTAAATTAAGAACGATCCTTGTCCCCATGATGTAAGTGTTCGTACTAGTCTTGTTGCCTGAAAATGATCATGTAACCATCTAGATATAATTAGTATACTTATACAAGTTAAAGGAACAAACGAGTAATATAAAACAAAATTTGCATAAGGCATCCAAGCTTGACCATAACCTGGAATTGTATAGCGAAGGTAATATTTAATCACAACAAGGATGGCAACAACCGTATTTAGGAATAAGTACACCTTCGAATGTGTTCTAATCTTTTCAATGACATCCTTATAATGTAATCCAATGTATGCTCCTAATAAGAAAAATAAAAGATAGGTCATAAAGAAGCTGCCAGTTGCTTGAATCTTAAAAACTGATAAATTTAATAGATAATAGATTAATTGAATTGAAATGACAATCCATATTAAATATTTACGTATAAATGTAAAACGTTTAAGAATGTACATAAAACCAGGAAATAATATGTAGAATTGAATGATAATGAAAATAAAATATAAATGTGTATAGTTTTTCCCTACTAATAAGTCACGCAGAAAGTTAGGAATATGTGTAAAAGGGTTTTGATTATAGCCTAGCTGTAATACTAAAAAGTAAAAAAGTGACCATAGTACATAAGGTATAACAATAAATAAAATACGCTTTTTAAAAAATGCTTTGCAAGTGGCTAAGTTCCATCTGCTTTCATAGCTATAAAATAACACGAAACCGCTAAGAAAAATGAACGATGGTACTGCGAATTGCACTAATGCATAAATGCTAATATAAGCGGGGTATATCGCTGAATCAGTTGGTAATAATGTAACAGGCTGGGCGATCGTATGAATAACAATCACTGCTAAAATAGCGATTGCTCTAAAAATATCTAAATATGTAATTCTTTCTTTCGTAACAGTCGTCAATGTGAAAATCCCCTTAATAAAAAAGAATTCTATTATACTATCCTATTATAGAACTTTTTTTACGACTCTTACAATCAAGAAAAAAGTCCAAATCACTTATATGATTTGGACCGATAATCATTTTCTATATTGATTAGCTATTTTGCCTCATTTTTTCTTCTTGCATTACTTTTCTAAATTTACGAGTTTCGTGAACGACCACTCCTGATAATCCGAGTAAACCTATTAAGTTAGGGAAGGCCATTAGTCCGTTCATAATATCAGCAATTCCCCATACTGCATCTAGTGTAGAAACAGCGCCAATGAATACAGCTGCTACGAAGGCAAGACGATAATATTTTACTGTTGCTTTACCAAAAAGATAAGAGAAGCACTTTTCACCGTAATAAGACCAGCCAAGGATTGTTGAAAATGCGAAGAACACTAAACCAATTGCTACGATAAGTGGCCCCGGTGACCCGATAAATTGTTCGAATGTTGCTGATGTTAACTCAGCCCCTACTAGTCCGTCTTTATAAATACCACCCATAACTAGCGTGATTCCAGTAATCGAGCAAATTACAATTGTATCGATTAATACTTGAGTCATGGATACTAAAGCTTGGCGAGCGGGATAGTCAGTCTTGGCTGCAGCGGCAGCGATTGGCGCAGAACCTAAACCAGCCTCGTTTGAGAAAACACCGCGAGCAACACCCCAGCGAATTACAGCACCAATTGCACCGCCTGCTACCGCACTACCGGTAAATGCATCAGAGAAAATAAGACCGATAGCAGCAGGGACTTCACTAATATTCATAATCATGACAATTAGGCCAGCGACTAAATAAAAAATGGCCATGATTGGAACGAAGAAAGCTGTTACTCTACCAATACTTTTAATTCCGCCAAGAATAACAAGAGCAGTAAAAATTGTTAGAACTGCGCCAGTAATCCACGTGGGAATATGAAAAGTAGCTTCCACTACATCGGAAATGGAATTTGATTGCACCATATTGCCAATCCCGAATGCTGCGATTGCACCGAACAAGGCGAATAGGACTCCGAGCCATTTCTGCCCTAAGCCACGTTCTAAATAATACATTGGACCGCCTGACATTTCGCCGTTCTCGTCTTCTACTCGGTATTTGACAGCGAGAATGGCTTCGGCATATTTTGTTGCCATTCCAAAAAGGGCGGAAAGCCACATCCAAAATACAGCACCAGGTCCCCCCAACACTACTGCTGTTGCAACCCCAACTATGTTACCTGTACCAACAGTAGCAGCTAATGCAGTCATTAGTGCTTGATAATGCGAGATATCACCCTCGGATTTTTTATCCTGGTGCTTGCTAAAAGCGAGCTTTAGCGCGTATGGAAGAGTTGTAATCTGCAAAAATCCTAATCTAATTGTCAGGAAAATACCTGTTCCTACAATTAATACCAGCAGTGGCGGCCCCCAAATCCAACCACTTACCTTATTGATCAAATCCATAAAAGTAAAAGATGTTTCCATTCATTGTTTCCTCCTCCTGCAAAAAAATATGGTTTGTATAGTAAATAAAATTATGCACCATCTAGAACTACTAAATCACCCAGTCGAATGAGGAGAATCTATAAAAACTACTATAACACCTTACTTAAAAATGCTTTTGTTCGATTATGTTGTGGATTGTTGAAAAGTTCAACCGGAACATTTTCTTCAACAATAAAACCGCCATCCATAAACAGTACGCGGTCTCCAACCTCACGAGCAAACCCCATTTCGTGAGTCACAACAACCATTGTCATACCGTCCTTGGCAAGCTGTTTCATAACCTCAAGGACTTCACCGACCATTTCGGGGTCAAGAGCGGATGTAGGCTCGTCAAATAACATGATTTTTGGTTCCATTGCGAGCGCCCGAGCAATGGCAACTCGTTGTTTTTGTCCGCCGGACAAAGAATCAGGATATACATCTGCTTTTTCCCGAAGACCAACCTTCTCAAGAAGGGCTAATGCCTTTTGTTTTGCTGCTTCAGGAGAGACTTTTTTAACCTTTATAGGAGCTAACATGATATTTTCCAAAACTGTTTTATGCGGAAATAGGTTAAATTGTTGAAATACCATGCCAACTTCTTCACGAATTTTATTAATATCAGTTTTTTTATCAACTAAGTCAATGCCTTCAATTAATACATGTCCATCTGTAATCGATTCTAAAAGGTTTAAACAACGAAGAAAGGTTGATTTACCAGATCCAGAAGGACCTATCACTACGACAACTTCCTGCGGTTTTATTTCAACTGATATATCTTTTAAAACTTCTAGTGAGCCGAAGGATTTTTTTAAATTTTTTACTTTAATCATTCCGTTGCCACCCTCTTTTCTATATAGTTAAGTAGATATGTTAGTGAGAGTGTTAATACGAGGTAGATTAATGCAACTGTTAAATACGCTTCCCAAACTCGCATATATTGCCCCACAGCTGCTCTTCCCCAATACATTAATTCAGGGGCTGCTATAATTGCAGCGAGTGAAGAGTCTTTCAAAAGTACAATGAATTCATTTCCAAGTGGAGGAATCATACGCTTAAATGCTTGTGGAATAATAATGTATCTCATCGTTTGTGTATTCGACATTCCTAAGGAACGAGCTGCTTCTGTTTGCCCCTTATCGATTGATTGGATACCTGCACGAAAGATTTCAGCTACATACGCTGCTGAGTTTAATGATAAGGTTAAAATTGTAGATACTATAGGATTTGCTGGTGTCATAAAAATTGGAACTACACCAAAATGGATTAATAATAGCTGTACTAAAAGCGGGGTACCACGAAAAAAGTTAATATACCATACAAAAGGTAAGTTTATTATTTTGATAGATGACATTTTACCAAGAGCAATAAATAAGCCCAAGATGCAGCCAATTAGGATACCGGTTATAGACATGCCAATTGTCCAAAGCGTTCCTTTTAGAAAGAAGGGAAGATATTCTGTTACAATACTCCAATCGAAATTCATATGCTTACTCCTTTATTTTGAATAAAAATTGCGTAACGGCTGCGTTACGCAATTTTTATTACGTTGTCAATTATTGCTTCAACTTTTCAATATCTGGTTCATAGCCAAACCATTGCTTATAAATTTCTGCATACTTTCCATTATCAATAACTGTCTGAACTGCAGTGCTTAATTCCTCTCTTAAGCTATCATTTCCTTTTTTGAACATTAATCCATAATATTCTGATTCAAAACTATCTGGATCTTCAATCGCAACAACCTTTGCATCAGGGTTGTTTGCAACATATTCTTGGACAACAACGTTATCTGCAATGACTGCTTCTGATTCGCCATTAATCATTGCCATAATTGCTAATGGAGTTGTTTCATATTTCTTAATGTCTGTGCTTTTCTCGCCTAGTAGCTCTTGAGCCTTAAAGTCTCCTGTTGTACCATTTTGAACACCAATTACTTTATCCTTTAAATCTTGGTAATTTTTCACGTCTGATCCTTCAGGAACTAAGATCATTTGTGATGCTTCAAAATATGGTGTTGAAAAGTCATACGTTTTTTGACGGTCTTCAGTAATTGTAATTGCTGAAATACCTACATCAACTGAACCGTTAGTGACCATTTGGAAAAGTGGCTCCCAACCAGTATGTTGAATTTCAAATTCGTAACCAGCTTGTTCCATTACAGCAGTAATGAGATCAACATCAAAGCCAACAATTTCTCCAGCTTCAATATTTTCAAATGGTGGATATGCAGCGTCTGTTCCAACTAATAGTTTCTTCTTTGCAGCTGGTTCTTGTTCAGCTGGTTCGTTCGCAGGTGCTTCTTCTGTAGTAGAAGTTTGTGATTGGCCGCATGCTGCCGCAATCATTACAAATGTCAGTGCCAAAAATAAAAGAAATGACTTAATAGTTTTAGATTTCATTTGATCTCCCCCTTAAATATGTATATTTAAACAAAAATTATATATGTTAGAAGTCTAATATGTTATTAATCAATTAGAGATCTAACAAAAGCTATATTAATAAATATAAATGTGAATTTATATTTATTCAATATCATTTAAATAAAGGTTTATTAGAATAATAAAAATACGTTAAAATCCTTCATTATGGTAATGGATAAAATTATTATACAACAACAGTCATAACTTTGTGAATAGTCTTATAATTTTTTCGGGAGAATAGTTTTTTGAAATGATATTGTTATATATAATGTAGGTAATAGTGATTTTATTCATAAAAAATGGTAATACATATTAGAAAGATGCAATTTTTGTACGATAATCGTAGTAGTAACGTTTTTAATGGTTTTAGGTGATAAATAATAAGTATTTATTTAACGATAAAAGGGGAGTTGTGGTATGGCGAAAAAGAGTAAATTAGTGAATGGAATGTTAATTGGTGCAATGGTAGGTGCCGCGATTTCTTTACTTGATCGTGATACTAGAGAGAAAGCAGTTGAAAATGTAAAAAGCTGTAGTAAAAAGGTGTGGAGTATTGCTAAAAATCCAGCAAAAATAGGAAGAGATATTGGAGAAAATATTGCTGCTGCAAGAATGAGAATAGAAGAGTTTACCGAGGATATCCATTATATTTTAGAAAAAGTGAACGATATAACAGCATCAACACAAAATATCACTAATAAAAATAGTAAGAGATAAGGAAAGGATTTAATCATTGATTGTTAAAAATTGGTTAACAACCAATGATTGTGAGGTGTTTAAATGACTGATCATAAAGTCATGAATGTGAGAGAATTTTCAAAAGAGCTGTTATACCGCTTTAATCATGATGAAGTAATTGGGTTATCTGCACAATTAGCTTATTTTTTTCTGCTGTCTTTATTTCCATTTTTACTATTTTTAATCACCTTAATCGGTTTCCTGCCAATTTCTCAGGATGATGTTCTTTCACTTGTTCATCGCTATGCACCAGGAGATACGATAAAATTAATAGAAACTAATTTAGCAATGATCCTCGAGAAAAAAAGAGGGGGCTTGCTTTCTTTTGGGGTAATTGCGACAATTTGGTCTGCTTCAAACGGCGTCAATGCAATTATACGTGCGATGAATAGAGCTTATGACGTTACGGAAAGTCGAACGTTTTTTGTTTCGAGATTAATGGCCATATTTCTAACATTTGGTATGATTTTTGTTATCATTGTTGCTTTACTATTACAGGTTTTTGGAGAAGCGATTGGTTTGTTTATTATTAAACATCTTGAAATGGCTAACACCTTTATGATTATTTGGGATACGTTTCGGATCATAACCAGTTTTTTTGTGATGGTGTCCATTCTGGCTGTGTTGTATTTTCTAGCACCAAATAAAAGACTTCGTTTTAAAGAAGTATGGACTGGTGCGGTTGTTGCGACGATAGGATGGCAATTGGTCTCATTTGCTTTCTCTTATTTTGTAACCAATTTCGGTAATTATTCAGCAACATACGGAAGTCTTGGTGGAATTATAGTTCTAATGATCTGGTTTTATTTATCAGCGATGATTATTATTTTAGGGGGGGAGCTTAATGCTATTTTGCGAATGAATAGGTTCCCATATCATAAATAATTCCAAAGCTGGACTACTTTTATAAATATGAATAGTAACCCTCGGAATATAATAAGGTTGTGAAAGTGATCCTATCCTTTCACTCATGTCCATTTTAGGAGGGGAAGATAATGGGTAAAAATCAAAAGAAAAATCATAGCAATACAAAGCACAAAACATCCAGCAGTGCTAATAAAAAGAATAACTTCCATTAAAAAATAAATATAATCTAGTTAAAGAGTCTAACATCTAGGATAAAATTTCTTCCCACATCGAGGTAAAAGCGGCCTTCGATGAGGGAAGTTTTGACTTATTTTAAAAGTCTAAGACCATTGAGAATTACTAAAATTGTACTTCCTTCATGTCCAATAACTCCATAAGGAAGATCTAGGAGTTGAAGAAAATTTGAAGCGATTAATAGCATAATAACAGAGATAGAAAATACAATATTTTGTTTGATAATCTTGTTCATCCGTTTTGATAAGATAATTGCTTCAGAAATTTTCGTAAGATCGTTTTTCATAAGTACGATGTCAGCTGTTTCAAGAGCAACATCGGTACCTTCTCCCATTGCAATGCCAACGTTTGCAGTTGCTAAAGCTGGAGCATCGTTGATCCCGTCACCAACCATGCAGACGTCTTTATACTTTGCCTGAAGTTTTTTCAAATGATCCACTTTATTTTCAGGTAAGCATTCAGCAATGTACTCATCGATCCCACTTTCCATAGCGATTGCCTCCGCTGTTTTTGTGCTGTCACCTGTTAACATAATAGTTTGAATATTACTATTCCGCAGTGTTTGAATCGCTTGTTTTGTAATGTCACGAACGGTATCCTTCAAAGCGATTAATCCTTGGATTCGTTGTTCGTCTCGTACGTATACGATTGATTTACCTTCACTGGCCAGTTTTTTTGTAATCGTACCTTGAAAAGCTTCTGCTTCATTTTTTTCCATAAAGCCCTTTTTACCTAATTTCCATTGCTTATTATATACTGTAGCCTCAATCCCCCAACCTGCAATATCCTTGAACAAAGTAGGCTCTTCGAGCTTACAGTTATATTTGTTCTTTGTATAATCAACAATGGCGTTAGCTAGCGGATGGGTGGAATGACTTTCGATTGATGCTGCAATTGTTAATAGCTCCTCTTCGGTTATCCCCTCTGCAACAATAACATCTGTGACTACCGGCTTTCCTCTAGTTAAGGTACCTGTCTTGTCAAAAGCAATCGCTTGTAGACTTGCAAGCTTTTCTAAATGGATCCCACCTTTGAACAAAATTCCATGCTTTGCTCCGTTTGTGATGGCGGCTAAAGTGGCAGGAGTGATAGAAGCAACAAGTGCACATGGTGAGGCAACAACAAGTAGGATCATTGCGCGATAAAAGGTTTCAGTCCAGCTCCAGCCTAGCAAATAATGTGGTAAAAACATCATTAGTACTACAACAAGTAGGACAACCTTGACATAAGTACCTTCGAATTTTTCAATAAATAATTGCGAAGGAGACTTTTCACTTTGGGCAGTTTGTACCAATGTTATGATTTTTTGAAATAATGTCTCGCTACTAGGCTTCGTTATTTCAACAACAATCGATCCGTTTAGATTTACAGTTCCTGCAAAAACATCATCATTCACATTTTTTGTAACAGGAATGGCTTCACCAGTAATTGCGGCCTCATCAATTGTTGTCGCTCCTCTTACTATTTCGCCATCAGCTGGAACACGTTCCCCTGGTTTTACGAGGATGTGATCACCAACTACTAAGGAAGATACAGTAACTAATTCTTCTTCACCTTCTTTAGTCAATCTTAGCGCTTCTTCAGGTTGAAGACTCATAAGACTAGAAATTTCCCGTTTACTTTTATTCATTGTGTATGTTTCAAGGGCGCCGCTAAGTGCAAATATAAATATCAAAATTGCACCTTCTGCCCAATAACCGATAATGGCAGAACCTATTGCAGCAAAAATCATGAGCATTTCTACGTTTAAGTCTTTATCTTTAATTGTATTTTCAATGCCTTCCTTTGCTTTAGCGAAACCACCAATGAGGAATGCGCTAATATATAAACCAATAGACAAAGAATCAAAGCCATTTTTTGAAAATATCCATGCTAATAAAATGAGGGCTCCGCTGAAAAAAGCTGCGATAAGTTCTATATGCTCCGTTATTTTATGAATAATGGGCATTTGCTCTGTATCTAATTGAGAATGATTTTTAGTCCGACTTATTTGTAAGTCCAATTTTTCTTCTCTCCTTTTTCTAATTGATAATTATAGTCACTATCAAATCAATATTTATTTTAAGTTCAGCAGAAGTATGTTTATAATAATTATAAAATATAAATTAGAATAATTATAAAAAGAGTATATCATTATTCATTGTTAATGGGAAGATGAAAATTACAAATTTTTCTACTGAAAAGTATTTTGCTTTTTGTAATGTAGCATATGGTATAAAATAAAAGCTTAGAGGTTAAATTGCGGGAGGGGAAGGGTAGTATTGACATCGGAAAAGTTTTTTACAAATAAGTATGGGGTAATTATTGCTGCAATGCTGGCAACATTCTTTTGGGGTAGTGCTTTTCCAGTCATTAAATTAAGCTATGACGAGCTCGCCATTCGAAGTAATGAAACAGCAGAACAGCTATTATTTGCGGGTTACAGATTTTTTTTAGCGGGACTATTTATCATTGCTTTTATGTTACTCACGAAAAGAAATGCTCGATATAAAAAAGCAACGATTAAGCCACTATTGAAAATCGGCTTGTTCCAAACCTTTATCCAATATGTATTTTTTTATATTGGTTTAAGCTTAAGTACGGGAATTCAAGGCTCAATTATCGCTGGAACAACGTCATTCTTTCAAATATTGTTTGCCCATTTTATGTATAAAGATGATGCTTTGAACTGGAAGAAGGTAATAGGTCTTGTTGTCGGCTTTACTGGAGTTGTCCTTGTGAATCTAACACGTGGAACCTTTGAATTTAAATTTGGATTAGGTGAATTTTGTTTGTTAATCGCAATGATGGCTGGTGCATTAGGGAATATTTTGGCCAAAAACGGCAGTGGAAAGATGGATGTAGCATACTTAACCGCTTATCAAATGCTTTTCGGTGCTATCGGTTTAATAGCTGCTGGCGCAATGTTTGTAGGATTTACACCTTTGCATTTTTCAGTTGATGCTGTTTGGATGCTTTTATATTTATCATTTTTATCAGCAGCAGGCTTTATCCTTTGGAACAATGTGATGAAATATAATCAAGTAGGAAAAGTATCGATGTATTTATTCTTTATTCCAATCTTTGGAGTAATGCTTTCTGCACTTTTATTGGGTGAAACGATTCATATGTTTGTATTACTAGGATTAATATTTGTTACAAGTGGAATTATTATCGTAAATCGAACTAAAACTGGAAAACAAAAAAATGCCTCTGTCGCTTGAAGCCGGGAGGCATTTTTCCGCTTGGCGCTTTTTTTCTATTGGAGCTGACGAAGGTGCTTGCGCTATTTTCAGTTTAGGTGGAGTTCCGTTCGATTTACCCTTCAATAATTTCTTCAAAATGATAATACGTACTGTTATAAATATGTTCGATTTCATCATCAGTCATATACATAAGCTTCTCACTGTGAATCTCTCTGTTTTTTGTAATAAAATCGATCATGTTTTTCCGTTCTTGTCGACTCATTATTAATTCCTCCTAAAAATTTATTTTTCCACTTTCTGTATTAATACAGTGTTTTATTGTTATTTGTATTATATAACAGTAAACAGAAAAAGGTCAATATATATTTTTGAAAAAAATAAAAATAGGCTAAACCTATAAAAGCTGCCCAGTCTTGTCATTGCAGGATTACGGTTGTGGTGAATGGACAGCTTGTTTTAACCCTTTTTGTTTAAATGCGACAAGTGAAATAAAAATAAGAAGTAAAACTGTACTAATTACATAAAAGAAACTTCCATTAGGGAACAATTGAATATATAAACCTCCGATGAAAGGACCAATAATGCTACCGATACTATAACAAACACCACATAAGATATTACCGGCAGGTAAAAGATTTTTCGGTAATAAATCAGCCATAAAGCTAAGTCCAAGTGAAAATGTTGAACCAACTAGCATCCCAGCAATTGAAAGACAAATAAATAATCCCCAAAAATTTGTTTCAAATATGCTGGCAATCATAAATGTTGTAAAGCCTCCAAACATGATTATCAGCAATAGTTTCTTTCGTCCAATGATATCACTGAGGACTCCTAACGGCATTTGAGTTAGCAAGCTACCTATTGCAAATGTTGGTAATATGATCGATAGTTGATCAACATTAATTCCTGTTCGTAAAGCATATACAGGGAAATTCCCATGAAGAGAGGCTTCTAAAAATCCATATCCCAATGGTGGTAGAAAAGCTACCCAAGCTAACTTCCATGCTTTAGCAAAACGATTAAATGAAGTATCTTCTTTCCCATCTACATCATTATCATCTTTATCTGGTATTTCATTTTTTATTGTTAATAATAGGAGCCAAGCAATTAAACTAATCCCGGCCGCAATCCAAAACGGCAAATATGTATGTATAGATACGAATCTAGTCATTAGCGGTCCAGTAGCAAAGCCGACACTAAAAAAGAAGCCGTAAATTGCAATGTTTCGTCCTCTTTTATGGATTGGTGATGAAGCAGTTATCCATGTTTGTGTTCCGAAATGAAGTAATTGGTCACCGATTCCGATTATTAATCGTAATACAAACCAAAACCAAAATGCTTGCCATAATGGAAAGACAGTCAACGAAATAATAATTAACAATGTTCCAATTGCAATCATTGGTTTATAGCCAAGCTTCCTTAAAGGCTTCTCTATAAAAGGTGATGAAATTAATGCACCGATATACATTGCAGTAGCATGGAATCCGTTTAATGTTGATGTAATTCCACTGTTTTCAAAAATAACAGCTATTAAAGGCAATAACATCCCTTGAGAAAAACCGGAAATGCCAACAATACTTATTAATATCCAAAATCGTCTGTTAGGGTTGTACATTACTAAAACTCCTGTTCGTTACTGCAATTCAGCAAAAGTATTTTGTTTAATTTTTTAGTTATTTCTTTATTGTCAATACTAAGTGAGAGTCCATCGGTAGTAAGGTTTGGGCCTAATGCAACTATCGTACAAGTATTTTAATTGGAAGACAAGCAAATTAAAAAGGCTAACAAAAGTCAGCCTTTGAGATTTATACATTATTGATATTAATGTTTCTGATGTGGTGGGAATAAAGCAATTTTTAATATTCTTAAATTTAATGATACAAAGCGTATAAATTGATAGCTTTTGCATTGTCGTGCAAATAAAGTTCTTTTTGTAGGTTTCATTTCTTTAATAAGCTCCATAAATGATCCACCTTTCATTGAAAAAATGATATTTTAAGTCGTTTCATATAAAAGTAAAAGTTTCCTACGAACGAAATTGTAAATTCGTATTGTATAATTTATTCTGGGATCATACTCCAGCCGGGATTTCCCTTCATTTTATATGAAAATGCAGTGTGTAATGATCGCTTAATCCAAGCGCCTGCAAGGCCGACCTCTAAATCGCACACGTTAAGGTCCCGTCCGTAATCAGGGTATTTGTCATAATCAGGAGCTACAGGATACATTAAGATTGTTGCAGCGGAACCATTCCAAATAGATTTTCCTAATGATGCAATACATGCCCCCGGCATTTCAGTCATTGATTCTTGGTGTGAAGGTGTTCTTCCTTCAATCATATCCACAACATTTAAAGCTACAACCTTACCAATGATCCCAGCAGCCATTCCAGTTCTAGGAGCAGTTGCAGTTATAACTGTTCCATTTTTTGTTACATGTGGCTTGGAAATAGACCCTGGAGGAGCAAATGCAATTCCTGCAGCGAATATATTTGAATAGATTGGTGATTGATATGTTGAAGGCCAATCAGAACCTTTTATGTCACCCCAGCTCTTCCCGTAACCACCATCAACAAGCGTAAAGCCGCCTGGATTTGTTAATTTTGATGTAATATCTTCACCATCTTTATTAACATATTTAATTTTTGTTCCTTGGAATTGTGGAATTAACATCGCGAAATCAAATTCAGTTTCCCCAACTTCACCTGCGTAATTTTCCCAAATTGCTTTACCAGCTTCTACTTTTGTTACTGCAGTTTGAACTTGATGGTAAACACCAAATTCAGCAAATAGCGATTTAAGAAATTGCTCGGATTTCATAATATAACCATATTTTTTTGCGTAAATACCGCCGACACCTAAGTCACCTAACGCAGGTTCGTTGGAAATCCACATAACTTTCGCGCGATCTCTTAATCCGCGTTTTACAAGGTCACTATGAATATTTGTTATATACTCTAATGCGGCACCTTGGCATGTTGCTTGACCATGACCTGTACCAATCAGAATTTTCACATTTTCCCCTTTTTCCATTCTTTCAACTGTCTTCAAGTAAGCGTCCCTTGCCATCTTCGCATGATGAATATTACAAATAGAATGAGAGTGACCATTATCTGGTCCTAAACCTTCAGTACCCTCGAAGTTTAAATGTGGCCCGGTAGCATTAATTAAATAGTCGTATTCAATTTTTTGAATTTCACCTGACCCATCATTTGCTTCTGTTACTACATATTGTTCATCTGGATGAATTTCTCGTGCCCATGCTTGTAAAAACTTAATCCCCTTTTTCTTTAAAACCGGTGCAAGCTCAAACATTGTTTGTTCAGGTTCCATTTGGCCAATACCAACCCATACTAATGAAGGAATATACGTAAAACGTGGCCATGGATTAACAACAATAACTTCATGTTCCTTTTTTAATTTCTTACGTAAATACAACGCAGCAGTTTGTCCCGAAAACCCAGCACCCAAAATGACAATCTTTGCCATCCCTTAAAGCCCCCTTTGTCGCTTTTTGTCACTAATTTGTCACTTTTGACATATATTTTCGATTATATACCTAAAGGGGTATGTTTGTGAATATAAAAGTTTTACTTTTTTAAAAATTTTTTCTTTTGTAGTCAATTTGTATTTTTTTGTGTTCAATTTGTATTTTTTACAGTACTTTATTTTTTACAAATAATGTTTTATATTGATGGTTATGGTAAATGTGTAAAATCCTATTTTTTATTAATTGTAATAATAGTAGTTTGACTTTTTAATTAGAAAGGTTGGATATAGAAGATGGTAAATAAAATATTTTTTCTCGTCGTTTTAATTGGAGTACCGTTTTCAGTTGTTGGTAGTATGCTAAACATGCCGACTATCTTAATGTTTGCCGTATATTGTTTAACAATAATTGGGCTTGCTGGTTATATGGGAAGAGCTACAGAGAGCTTAGCTGTGGTGGCTGGTGAGCGGATTGGTGGTTTGTTAAATGCAACGTTTGGGAATGCAGTCGAGTTAATTATCTCTATATTTGCTTTAAAGGCTGGTTTAGTTGGGGTTGTCCTAGCATCATTAACTGGATCTGTCCTAGGAAACTTATTATTAGTAGCAGGGTTATCGTTTTTTGTAGGGGGACTAAAATATAAGCGTCAGGAATTTAATGTTTATGATGCCCGTCATAATTCTGGTCTTTTAGTATTTGCTGTAATTGTTGCGTTTGTCATTCCGGAGGTGTTTTCACAAGGAATGATCGAAGAGAAGAAAATTGCGCTAAGTACAGGAATTTCCATAATACTAATTACATTATATTTAAGCGCTCTTTTCTTTAAACTAGTCACACACCGTGGGGTATATCAGCATAAAAGTGACGAAGCTCATGAGCATGAGGAAGCAGAGTGGGGACGAAACAAGGCGCTAGCTGTATTGCTTGCCGCAACAGTTGCTGTTGCTTACGTTTCGGAAAAGCTAGTACATTCATTTGAAGCAGTAGCTGAAACATTTGGATGGAGTGAGTTATTTATCGGGGTTATCATCGTTGCGATTGTTGGAAATGCAGCAGAGCATGCTTCAGCGATTATAATGGCTTATAAAAATAAAATGAATGTTGCAGTCGAAATTGCTGTTGGCTCAACCCTTCAAGTCGCAATGTTTGTAGCTCCAGTGCTCGTATTAATATCATTACTTTTCCCAACACCAATGCCGTTAGTGTTTACATTATCTGAGCTTATATCAATGGTCACAGCTGTATTGCTAACAATTGCAATATCTAATGATGGTGATACGAACTGGTTTGAAGGTGCTACATTATTGGCTGCATATGCAATAATGGGAATCGGATTTTATTTGCTATAGATTTTGAAAAAAGTATGCAGATTAAAAACTAACATTTAAACATATTTATAAGCATAAGCACCTTTTTCGGGTGCTTTTTATTTTGTTACTGTACTAACGGCGGTAGTGGATATGCGTATTATTTTTGCCATAATGTGGCAGTTGGGGTGCTTTTTATTTTGTTACTGTACTAACGGCGGTAGTGGATATGCGTATTATTTTTACCATAATATGGAAGTCGGACAATAAACATTTGAATTTGGACAATAAAAATTTAATTCCGGACAATAAAAATTTAATTCCGGACAATAAAAATTTGAATTTGGACAATAAAAATTTAATTCCGGACAATAAAAATCGATTCAGGACAATAAAATTTTCGGGTGCTTTTTATTTTGTTGCTGTACTAACGGCGGTAGTGGATATGCGTATTATTTTTACCATAATATGGCAGTCGGGCAATAAACATTTGAATTTGGACAATAAACATATGATTCCGGACAATAAAAATTTAATTCCGGACAATAAAAATTTGAATTTGGACAATAAAAATTTAATTCCGGACAATAAAAATTGATTCAGGGCAATAAAATTTTCGGGTGCTTTTTATTTTGTTGCTGTACTAACGGCGGTAGTGGATATGCGTATTATTTTTACCATAATATGGCAGTCGGACAATAAACATTTGAATTTGGACAATAAACATATGAATTTGGACAATAAACATATGATTCCGGACAATAAAAATTGATTCAGGACAATAAATGGACGCCCACCTACAATAAAAGTCAATTTTGGATGAATAAACTAAGTAAGTCCGACAATAAACTTTCTCAATTTTAGTCTAAGTCTTTTTGGTATGTCCATATTTTTCTAATATCCCAAGTGGATAAACAACTTGTAAATCGAAAAAAATACAAGTAATTACTGTAAAGGAGGTAAAGACAGTGAAAGTTTTACGTAGCGGTTTAATATTAATTTCACTCCTTATTTTATCGATATTTACACAACATTCTCCAATTAATGCGGACCAATCAAAGTCCAATAAATCTGGTAATGTAAAAGTCCCGGATTCTGTGCTCGATATTTCGAAAGAAAATACTTATCCGAATCCTACTCAAGATTTACCATACTTACAGCCAAGTGATTTAACAAAAGAGCTTCTTGAAACATCGGATGTACCAATTGAGAATCCTGACCTTATTCGAATCTTGAATGAGTCTTCTATTAATACAACACCAACAGCTATTGGTTACCGTGCAACCATTTATCTTGGCCAATGGCCACTAAGCTATGAATCAACGGAAACGAATATTAATTGGGAGTATAAGCCTGCCAATACAAATAAGTATGATAACCGTGGTGGAAAAACTCCTTATAAATTTCACTATTTACAGGAGCAGGAGTCTGTAATCAAAGGTGGGTTAACGTCTCGAATTAATAACGCAGAAGAAGTTCAAAAAATGATGATGCTTACTGCAATGAAAAAAACCGAGCTTCCATTAGCGTTTGACACTGTTATTGGACAAGGTACGAAAAAGGAACAGGTGTATAATATTGCCCCCAAAAAGCTCGGTTATTTGTATGCTTATGCACCTGCGGTAAATGAAAAAGGGAAGGTTACCTTTGGGGAAGTATATCTTGAATTAAAAGGAAGTAAAGCAAAGTTAAAGGTGAAAAATGTAACTCAACAAGGCATTGGAGCTTGGATTCCAGTTCAAGATCATTTATCGTTTAAATTTATTACTGCTGATACACCTAGATAATATATTAAAGTGTTTGGTTTGTTAGTTATGAGTTAGCCCAGCCTACATCGTGACTGTCATTGTCAGTAAGCGCATTGTTGCATTGTTAAAGGAAGGTAATTTGTTAGTTATGGTTTAGCCCAGCCAGCATCGTGACTGCCACTGTTTGTAAGCGTTTTTGTTAAAGGAAGGTAATTTGTTAGTTATGGTTTAGCCCAGCCTAGCTCTTGATTCTTGCCGCGAGGATTTTTAGCATCGTTTCTAGGCCCATCTATCAAAAAAGTTTAATTTACTGGGGATCATGTGGGGTGGCCATCCATACATGATCCTTTTTTGTACGAGGTGTGTTGGATGAACATCTCGCTATGAATCGATCATTGTCAAATTACATAATATTAGCTACTATTAGTCTAGAAATGAAGGGAGCGAAAAGCGATGTCTAAAGCAATTCACGATAAAAAGTCACAAATTGAATGGTTAACTAATCGTATGAATCTTCTCCTAAAGGTTTTGGAATCGATTGAACCTGAGGAAGCGGATGTAGAAGATATTGATAAGCTATTACAAATGGTTGATGATATTCAAGATAAAATTAACCAATTTAGACCAGATTGGTAATATTTACTTTAGGTTAGCTTAAATTATCAAGATCGGTAACATTTGATGATAGAATTTTTTAATAGCATCTTTACGTAGGAATCTTCAGGGACTAATTCTTATGAATATTCAATGTAGGTAAAGCTAATAAGATGTTGTTCAAATCATTTGTTTTATAAGATTTTTGATTGGTCTACTTTCGTAAAAAAGTGACAAGGATTATAATAGGGTGTGGTAGTATTTTAAATGAATTCGGAATTTTTATACTATCAGAATTAATGCTGTTTACTTCCGATAGGATAAAAATTTCTACTTTTTTGCTTGGTGGAATAGCATTAGCCAAATAAATAGGAGCAGAGGGGAAAGGGGTATTTAGTAATGGAAAAATTGTATGAAAGTATGTACGAGCTGGTAGTTGAAACATCCACAAAGCTACCGAAGGATGCAAAACGCGCAATTTTAAAAGCAAAATTGAGTGAAAGTGCAGGGACAAGAGCAGCAATGTCTTTAGACACAATTACTAACAATATTATTATGGCTGATACAAATGTATCGCCGATCTGCCAGGACACTGGGTTGCCAACATTTGTTGTCAAAACTCCGATTGGTGTAAATCAATTAGAAATTAAAGCTGCTATTCGAAAAGCTATTGCGGAAGCAACTAAAAATGGTAAGCTTCGTCCCAACTCAGTTGATTCCATAACTGGTGCTAACAGCGGTGACAATCTTGGTGAAGGTACACCTGTCATCAAATATGAGCAATGGGAAAATGATTATATAGATGTCAAGCTTATTTTAAAAGGTGGCGGCTGTGAGAATAAAAATATTCAATACAGTTTACCTTGTGAGATAGAAGGATTAGGCCGTGCTGGTCGTGATTTAGACGGTATTCGTAAGTGCATTATGCATTCTGTTTATCAAGCACAAGGACAAGGATGTTCAGCTGGTTTTATTGGTGTTGGAATCGGTGGGGACCGTACATCTGGATATGAGCTTGCAAAGAACCAACTTTTTAGAAATTGTGATGATGTAAATCCTAATGAAGATTTACGTAAATTAGAAGAGTATGTAATGGAAAATGCAAATAAATTAGGAATTGGTACAATGGGATTTGGCGGCGAAACAACTTTACTAGGTTGCAAGATTGGGGTTTCAAACCGCATCCCAGCAAGCTTCTATGTATCAGTTGCTTATAATTGCTGGGCGTTCCGTCGACAAGGTGTGAAGCTTGATCCGCAAACGGGTGCAATTACAGAATGGCATTACACTGAAGGAGACGATGTTGACTTTGTTAAGTTGCAACAGGAAGCTGCTAAGGCTGGTGGTACTAGTGACGAAACTCGTGAGGTTGTATTAGAAGCACCTATTACTGAAGAACAGATTCGTTCATTAAAAGTAGGCGATGTTGTTTCAATTAATGGTAGAATGTACACAGGTCGCGATGCCATTCACCATCATTTAATGGAGCATGACGCACCAGTTGATTTAAATGGCCAAATTGTATACCATTGTGGTCCGGTTATGTTAAAGGATTCTGAAGGTGTTTGGCATGTGAAAGCTGCTGGTCCAACAACTAGTATTCGTGAGGAGCCATACCAAGGGGATATTATGAAAAAATTTGGTATCCGCGCAGTAATGGGGAAAGGCGGTATGGGACCAAAAACGTTAAAAGCTTTACAAGAGCATGGCGGCGTATATTTAAATGCAATTGGCGGTGCTGCCCAATACTATGCAGAATGTATTGAAGCTGTCGAAGGTGTAGACTTAATGGAGTTTGGTATTCCAGAAGCAATGTGGCATTTAAAGGTTAAAAACTTCAAAGCTGTTGTAACAATGGATTCACATGGCAATAGCCTACATCAAGATGTGGAAAAATCATCACTTGAGAAATTAGCACAATTTAAGGATAAAGTATTTAACTAAATATAGGGTTTGGATTAGGGCCTGAAATTGGACTTGAAATTGAATTTGAATCTGGATTTTTCTTTGACATTGAAATTTGAATTTGGCCTTTAAATTTGAATTGTATATGGACTTGGTCTGGGGCTTTTATTTGAATTTGACCTTGGATTTTGATTTGGTTTTCGATTTGAATTTGGAATTTGGCCCTAGATTTGGTTTAGGATTTAGACTTGGCCGTGGTCAATAATTGGCACCGATTCAACAGGATTTTAGGATATTTTAACGGGGAGTACTCATTGGGGAATGGGTAACTCCCTTTTGTTTTGGACTTTTCTAGTTGTGATTCTCGAGTTCGTGGGTAAATTTCAGATTTATATGGGTATTTTGCTGGGTTTCATGGGTAAAGTTCAGATTTATATGGGTAATCTGTTAGGATTCGTGGGTAAATCACCGAATTATGTGGGTAAAGTATCCATTCCGTGAGAAAAGTACTCCATTCCGTGAGAAAAGTACTCGATTCTGTGAGTAAAGTACTCGATTTCGCGAGTAAAGTACTCGATTCTGCGAGAAAAGCATTCGATTCTGTGAGTAAAGTACTCGATTTCGCGAGTTAAGCACTCGATTCCGCGAGAAAAGCACTCGATTCCGCGAGAAAAGCACTCGATTCCGCGAGAAAAGTACTCCATTCCGTGAGAAAAGCACTCGATTCCGCGAGTAAAGCACTCGATTTCGCGAGTAAAGTACCCGATTTCGCGAGTAAAGTACTCGATTCTGCGAGAAAAGCTCTCGATTCTGCGAGAAAAGCACTCGATTCCGCGAGTAAAGTACCTGATTTCGTGAGTAGAACTCTGAATTTGGAGTAAATTTCAGATTTTATGAGTAGAACATGGAATCTGAATAGTGCTCATGAATATTGAATTAAATTTTAAGAATAAAATGGGAAAAATTGAATTGTACGTTTAAAGTCCATTGCTTGTGTCAAAATACAGGGTTTGGTAAAACATGTTTCGTATGAATTTAGCCAACCTTCAAAAGCTATTTATAAAGACTGCCAAAAAGGGAGGCCATTGCTAATGAAGGGTGCACGACATACGAGTACACATAATAAAGGTACACATAATAAAGGCACACATAATAAGGGCACACATAATAAGGGCACACAAAGTAAGCGTACAAGAAACCTTATTCAACTTCTATTAATAGTAGTATTGTTTGTAGTTAACGGAGCTATTACGCAAGCTGAACCTATTTCAAATAAGTCGCTACACTGGGGCTTGAAAAGGTCAGTTAATCACGAGCCGCCAGATGCCGGTGCTGTCCATAACAATAATCTTCAAAAATACGGATCCTTTTATTTAGGTGACACAACGAAAAAAGATATATATTTAACTTTTGATAATGGCTATGAAAATGGTTATACTGAGGAAATTTTAGATGTATTAAAAAAGAAAGACGTGCCAGCAGCGTTTTTTGTTACAGGACATTACCTTACTAAAAATGAAGATTTAATTAAAAGAATGGTTGATGAGGGACATATTATTGGTAATCATTCGTGGCATCATCCTGATTTAACACAAGTGAGTGATACACGCCTGGCCAAAGAGTTAAATCTTATAAAAGAAGAATATGAAAGACAAACTGGGCGAACGGACATGATGTATCTTCGACCACCAAGGGGGATATACAGTGAGCGAACCCTGAAGCTCTCACAACAGCTAGGGTATGTAAATGTTTTTTGGTCACTTGCTTATATAGATTGGTATACCGATCGCCAAAAAGGTTGGAGGTATGCGTATGATAATATAATGAAACAAATACATCCTGGAGCAATTATTTTGCTACACGCTGTATCTGAAGACAATGCAAAAGCACTTTCCAATGTGATTGATGATTTGCGGAAGGAAGGATATACTTTTAAAAGCTTAGATGATTTAATGTTTGAACGTAGTATTCCAAAACCATTGCTATATCAACAGTATTTTAAATAAATATGTAAAAGAGGAAAAAACCAGCAATAATGAACTACACCCGATTGTTAGATTCGCAAGTAACAACTAGCGGTGTAGTTCAAAATGTTAGCTGGTTATTTCCTTTGCCAGCAAAAAATATTCCTCATTACATAGTAAATTTGCCTGCACATAAAATATAACCCTATAATAGAAACAACTAGAAAAATGAATGGAGTAATTAATATGGCAAAGCAGAAGCCGGGAAAAAGTCGTGACCAAATAAAAAATAGTAATCAAATTTCATCGTTATCAAAGCGAAAAAGTCAAGATTCGATAATTGATAGGAAACAAAAGCCACCAATTCCAAATGAACAAAAACAAGCACAATTGCAGGTAGGCCAACAATTCCCGCTGACAATAAAACGACTTGGCATCAACGGTGAAGGTGTCGGTTTTTTTAAAAAACAAGCAGTATTTGTACCGGGAGCATTGCCTGGCGAGGTAATTGTTGCGGAAGCCACAAAGGTGAATAACAATTTTACAGAAGCGAAAATAAAAAAAATCCGTGAAAAATCCCCACATCGTGTTGCGCCACCATGCCCGGTTTATGAAGAGTGCGGTGGCTGTCAGTTACAGCATTTAGATTATCGCGAGCAATTACGTGAAAAATGGGATATTGTAGTACAAGCATTTGAACGGCATACAAAATTTAAAATCGAAGACCTTGATATAAGAGAGACGATTGGAATGGAACATCCTTGGGGCTATCGTAATAAAAGTCAACTTCAGGTTGGTAGAAATGATCGAAAAGTATTAGCAGGGTTATATGGTATTAATTCTCATAAGCTAGTTGATATTTCCAACTGTATGATTCAACATCCGAGCACAAATAAGACAACACAAGTAGTTAAACAAATATTAGAGGAATTGAATATTCCTATATATAATGAACGGAAACGGACAGGCCTAGTGCGAACGATTGTAACTAGAGTTGGATTCCAATCTGGACAAATTCAACTTGTTTTAGTGACTGCAAAACGCGAGCTACCGAAAATGGATAAATTAATTGCGGAAATAAAAAAACGGTTACCAGATGTGCATTCTATCATTCAAAACATTAACGGTGAAAAAACATCACTGGTGTTCGGCAATGAAACGATTCATCTTGAAGGTGAGGAGGTCATACAAGAAACATTAGGTGATTTTTCATTCGAACTTTCGGCAAGAGCATTTTTTCAATTGAATCCGATTCAAACTGTAAAGCTTTATGATGAAGTGAAAAAAGCAGCTGGATTAACGGGGTGCGAGAAAATTGTTGATGCTTACTGCGGTGTTGGAACAATTGGACTTTGGTTAGCAAAAGGTGCTGCCGAAATACGTGGAATGGATACAATTGGAGAATCAATTGAAGATGCACGTGAAAACGCAGCAAGACATCATATCGAAAATGCTACCTATGTAGTTGGGAAAGCCGAATATTGGTTACCTAAATGGGAAAAAGAAGGCTGGAAGCCAGATGTGATCATTGTGGATCCACCGCGGACAGGCTGTGATCAAAAATTCCTCGAAACAGTTTTAAGGCTAAAGCCAAAACGAATGGTATATGTATCTTGCAATCCATCAACGTTAGCAAAAGATATTCAATTTCTAAGCAAAGTATACAAAGTGAACTACATTCAGCCAGTGGATATGTTCCCCCATACGAGCCATGTGGAGTGCGTAATAGGAATGCAAAGGAAAGATACCTAGAAATACTGATTTTCAGCACTTTGCGAAATTCGCTACATTCACAACGGATGGCGAAGATTTCAGAAATAAGGTTTTGAAAAATAAAATTGAAGTTTCCGTAGTGTTAGACCTCGAGTGTGTAGACATGTTTACTCAGTGGATTGAGTAGAGTGTTTAGACATGTCTATATTACGCAGTGTGGGGTAATTTGAGACTGGGCAATAATGAGAGAATGTCGGTTTTTTGACGGCATTCTCTTTTTATATAGAATTTTGTAATTTTATTGGAAATAATTTCATTCAAGTGATATAATCATATCAATAACGTTGTTTACATCGATATTTACGGAGGGTTATTGATGCCAGATGTGAATTATCTTTTAAATACTGCAATTAAGGAGACGGAAAATCTGAACAAAGGGGAAGTTTTCCTTGTACGAGATTTATTTAAAGGCTACGAATGGAACCGTATTTCTCGGAGCCAACGTCTTTTGCTGGGTACATTATTTTTGAATTATGTTAATACATCAAATGCTAATGTTAAAGGAATACACAAGTCATCTTCGGGACAACAGAGATATTTAAAAACTTAGAAATCATCAAGTGTTTAATTTTTTGATATCTTTACGAGGATAGGAGGATAAGTATGAATTCTAAAATAACTGTTAGTGGGAATATCATTAGTGAGTTGTCTGAAAAAATACCGTCAAATATAATCGCACTTAATGAATTGCTAAAAAACTCATATGATGCGGGTGCTTCAAAGGTTACCGTTATTCTAGACTCATCACAAAAAACACTACAGATAATTGATGACGGTTCTGGTATGGATAAAAACGATATTGATACTCTTTTTCATATTTCAAATAGTACAAAAAAATATGGCCAGATCAATAAGTACGGAAGATACACTCAAGGGTCTAAAGGATTAGGATTTTTATCTGTTTTCAAATTTGGCAGACATGTAGAATGGAAAACACGAAAGAAGAACGGACTTATTTTTAAAGTGAATTATAATTCCCTTCTTGAAGCTAGTGATATCTCACAATTTGAAATTGAAATAACCGAAAATAACACTATTGATAAAGGTACATCTATAACAATTTTACTAGATGAATATAATGCTAGTTCGTTAGAAAGCTATTTTACCATCGAGAAAAATTATAAAAAAGTCCTGAACGCATTTGATGATAAGAATTTTATAATAGAATTGCATATCAATGGAATGAAATATACAAGCTGCGATACTCTCCCATTAACTAGTAATGCTAAAGAGCACCAACTATATTATGTAACATATGATAGTGATAAGCAAAAAATTAAGTTTTTCTATAATAATAGTGAGATACTCTCGGAAGATTTTTTATTTAACTCAAAATCATATAAATTAAACATAGAATTAGTTATCTTCCAGTTTCCACCATATGGAAAAGCGAAGGTGGATCAGCTATTTTATAATCCTCAAGATGATTTAACTCCTTTGATTTATGTTAATGCGAATTTATTTAATAATTATGATTTGTTTGATCCAAATATAATGAAAAACATTAAAACTACGCAGGTATTAAACCAGATGATCGGTTTTGTGAGGATTGTTAGTGATGATTCCTTGATAAATTTTAATTCGGATAGAACTCAGTTTTTACAGAATGAATTAACTGATTCTATAAGGGTTTTTTTATCTGATGTAAATAAACAAATCCAGGTGATTGGATCACAAAACAAAAAATATCTTATGGATTTTAATATATTAACGTTATCAGCATTACCCCCAGAGTGTAATGACATTGCCGATAGTGAAAAATTTAGAAAATACGTTAAGAGCGATTTTGCTTTTAGATCAAACGTTGTCATAAATTGTAAAGGTGACAAAGTTAGTTATTCATTATTCGGAAAGGAAAAAATAATAAATATAAGACCAAAGGCTGCGACTTCTCAAAATGGATCTAGTACAGTAACTGGTAAAGAAGAAAAGCATACCCAGGATGACAATCATCCACCGGATAATCCTAAGGGAAATAATTCACTCATTCCTGCAGTTATTAATTTTAATTGTAGCAGTGTGAAAATTTCTGTTCCTACAGGTCAGGTTGATTTAAAAAATTATATAGCTTCAGTTTACGATAGTAATGGAATTATGGTTGATAAAAACTTGTTAATTATTAAAAAAGATGGAAGTAAAGTTGAAGGAGGCATATTATCAAGCGTCATAGAGCCATGTGAAAAATATATTGAATATACCTACTTAGATCCTAGAACTGGGTTAGTAGTGAAAACTCTTCAATTTATATTCTATCGTCCAGAATCAGCGATAGCTGGCAAAAGTGGAGAAAGATTGCTTATTTCATTACCTTCACACAAAAGTTATACTATTAGCTATAATAACTATGTTGATAAACTTATTAAGCAAATCAACAGTTTGAATCATAGAGAATATTTAGAACTAATTTCATGCTCATTAAGGGCAATATTTGACTTAAGTATTGATTCGATAAATAAGTCCGGTAAATTTAATACCCTCTTTAGAGGTGTGCATTCATTTGAAGACCGAGTTGTGAAGGTTGTTGATTATATAAAAAGTAACAAAGCATTTAAAGAATCTATCTCCAAATCTACAAAGATTGATTTTCAAAGCCTGGGAAATATGTTGGATTCCCAACGGTTTAGGTCAGGAATATCTACAGCTCACTTGGGGGCGCATAAATCTGGAGCTTACATAAGTGAAAGTGATATTATACAACTTGCAAAACTTCTAGGTGTTTTTGTCGTAGTCGTAAATGAAATGCTTAATAACAGTAATATTAGTTGATGTTGGTTGTAATTGTGAAAAAGGAGGTTTGAGTACTTTATGTTAAATAATATCGCTTTTAAAGACTATAAAAAAAGTGGCGATATACATGGAACAGTATTGTATCCAGCAGTTATGATTGCACCTGTGCAAAAAAATATACTAAACGAGTTAATTCTTGAAAATGATATTTTATCAGTTTTTGATCCATTTCATGGTTCAGGAACGGCTCTTTATGAAGCTATGGAGATATCGCCCAATATACATCTGGTAGGATGTGATATCAACCCTCTTGCAAATTTAATAACAAAAGTTAAACTTCAGGGAGTTAAAGCTAATGTATACAAAGATATTGAAAAATTGAAAAGTTACCTTGCTGACCCTAAATATATATATCCATTTTCCTTTCCTAATATGGATAAATGGTTACGTAAAGATGTTTTTGAATCTCTAAAAGTTATACGTTCAGCAATTATGCATATCAAAGATGATCAAAATAGATTGTTTTTTTGGTATATGTTGTGTGATATTATTCGAAAGCATAGTAATACAAGAAGCTCAACTTATAAACTACACATTAAAGATACAGATGCGATTTCCAGAATTGAAAATAAAGTTGCAGAAAATTTTATTGCCGCAATTGAAAAAAATGCAGATAAATTTATGCATTCATCCAACAACTTTATTCTTTATAAATGTGATGTGCTGAAAAAAATGAAAACTTTTGATAATAAAAATTTCGATGTTTCTATTACATCTCCACCGTATGGAGAAAATGCAACTACTGTTCCATATGGCCAGTTTTCTATGCTTGCGCTATACACAATACCCCAAAATGATTTAGAATTAGAAGGATGGGAATTGGAGAATTATTCCATTATTGATTCAAACAGTATGGGAGGAATAAACAGCGAAGAAAATATAAACGAATATGAGAAAAGTCTAATTAAACCGTATTTAGATAGGATTTCAGTTTCGAAGCATAGAAAAGTGATTCGCTTCTTTAGTGATTATTTTCAATTTCTTGAAGAACTATGTAGAGTTACTGACAAATACATTGTTTTAACTCTTGGAAATCGTACAGTCGATAGAGTACAAATTAACTTAACAGATATAACCAAGACCTTTTTAGAAAGACGGAACTTTTGTAACGTTAAGCAAGCTCAGAGAGATATTCCTATAAAAAGAACGCCCAAAGTTACTTCTGTTGTTCATCAAAAACCTGTAAGCTCAATGAACAGTGAATATATTATTATACATAAAAGAAATTTTTAATTTATTAATAGTTATTTATATTTACTAATTCTTCGAAAAGAATTGCGTACTCCTGTTGCAATAGCTGTTAACAAATATGGAGACATAGTTTTTTAATTATGTTCTTCTTATATTAAAACAAGTATAAAAAGCCGTTTGCTTTATTAATTCAGATTCTTTGTTAAATGGTGTTGGTGAATAATTTTATTGACATTAGCCGGTAAAATGTAATCAATTAGCTTAGAGGTTGTTTATTTCCTCTAAGCTCTTTTTATTGTCGCTAAATTTTGGGTAATGAGAATCCGATTTTTGAAATGGTAGAAACATCTATAACCAAATGCGATTCGCTTAATTACTTTAGTTTTATTATTAATACCTTCTAAAACACCGTTATTATAATCGTATGTAAGGGTGTGCCCCACATAGTTTATGTATTTCCTAATTGTATTGATGGCCGTTTTCATATAGCTAGAAACGCTCTTATATTCGTTAACTAAAGCCTTCTTCAGAAGCTCAAAGTCCTTGTTTTTCATGCAGTATCGCACGTCATGATGTAGCTCATATGAGGCTTTTAATTCTGGGTCAAGCTTTATTAAATAATGAATGATATCTATTTCACGCATTAACTTTCTAAAGCAACGATGGTATTGGTATAATCAATTTTTGATTGATCTTTTAGGAGGAGCTTCCAGTATTTCTTTAACTTGTTATAATGCTTTTTATCTTGATTCATTACTTTGATTCGAGTTTTGTTTAAAGCTTGTAAACGTTAAACTAGAAGTAACAGTTTTCCACAAATAAGGGTAAACAGAATTCGACAAATAAGACTCAACAGTTTACCTTAATTTACACACTTTCTATATACTTGAAGTAGTCTATGGAAAGTGAGGAATAGGAAGTGGAAAAATATAATCTACAACGAGATTCATAGGCTTCGCAGTGAGGGGTTTTCTAACAGTGCGATTGCCAGAAAATTAAAGATTTCTAGAAATAGGGTAATAGACTATGGAAAAATGACACCAGACGAATTTTACCTATTTGTCATCTCTCTACAAAGTAGAAGTAAAAAGCATGATCCTTTTCGGGAAAAGATTTTGGGGTGGCTCAAGGAACATCCTGATTTGTCGGGAGCACAGGTATTTGATTGGCTAGAGGAAAAACTAAACGTTAGCATTATCACCGAAGGGACAGTAAGGAATTATGTAAATGAGCTAAGGGAAACCTATCATATTCCAAAAATCACTTCCGAAAGGGAGTTTAGTGCAGTTCCTGAACTTCCTATGGGGCAGCAGATTCAGGTGGATTTTGGGCAAAAAAGGATTCCCACAACGGATGGAACGTACACGCGGCTTTATTTCATTGGATTTGTGCTAGCCCACTCAAGATACAAATATGTAGAGTGGCTAGACCGGCCGTTTCGGGCAACGGATCTTATCCGAATGCATGAAAATGCCTTCCGTTTTTTTGGATGGATGTCCATTGAAATAGTCTATGACCAAGATCGATTACTGGCAGTCAGAGAGAATGCAGGGGACATTATCATGACAGAGGAATTTACTAAATATCAGCAGGCAAGGCGGTTCAAGGTATATCTTTGTAGAAAATCTGATCCAGAGTCAAAAGGTTATGCATAGTAAAAAATAATGTAAAGTAAACCCTTTTTTCTTAGATAGTTTAAACAGATATGTTTGATTTACTGTAAGCCCCCATTCAAACAACGCATACAAATCAACAGCACCCCTTTGGTACGATACATGTATCAATTAAAGGAGGTGTTTTTCTATGCCGCAACAAATATTAACCATCGTCCCCGTTACATTACAAACTGAAGATAAAAATACTTCTCCAATTAATTCAGCAGCGCTTTCCTCAAAACCGGCTTGCATGATTAAGACGGCAACCACAGAAATCTCCTTCTTCAACGGCGTAGATGAGCGCATAATCCAAACTGTTATGAGGGAGTTGAAACATCTATGAGACACGATTTTACGAGCGTGAAAAATATTTATATTATTTGTGGTAAAACGGATATGAGAAAGGGTATTGATGGGCTTGCCACACTGATTCAGGATTCTTTTGATCTGGATCCTTATGGTGATTCTATATTTTTATTTTCTGGATGGAGTAAAGACCGTTACAAATGTTTGTATTTTGATGGGGATGGCTTTGCCATGCTTTATAAACGTTTGGATAACGGAAAACTTCAGTGGCCTAAAGATGAAAATGAAGTACGTAAACTTTTCCAACAGACCCTCCGCTGGCTGCTAGAAGGGTTGTCAATTCAGCAACCAAAGGCTATTCAAAAATCATCGAAAGGAGTGTTCTAAATCTGCTGGAAATGTTGATTTAAAGCCATTTTCACCTTCATTTTGCATGTTAAAAATGTTATAATCCCATCTTTGACAGTTATATAAGAAAAAAAGCTTGGTAACCCTTGAAAACAGTGGAGTCCAAGCTTTTTTTATATCTGAAAAAATGCGTACTTTTTTTATTTCTTTGTGTCTTTAAAAATTTTTTTTAGCAGTTTAGTACTGACGATCTGATAATCCGTTCTGAAACCGAATGCCTCATGTAATGCATCCGACAAATCTGTTCTTGTATAGGTTGGTATATAGCCTTCGGCTGGAATTGAGTAAAAGTTCATCTCTCTTAAACCAGTAACAATGTCATGGCTTGTAAACTTTTCTCCTAACCTTTTTTCAAGATATCTGAAAAGCGTTAACGCCAGAAAACATGTAGTGAAATGTGCTTGTATCCTGTCATCTCGACTTAAGTAAACAGGTCTGGCTTTGAACTCGCTTTTCATCATCCTAAAAGATTCTTCAATTTCCCAACGTCTGTGGTTGATCTTTGTAATGGCTGAAGCATCATCATCTAGGTTCGTACATATTGCATAAAAACCATCATAGAGTTCTTCTGTTGCAATGGCTTGTTCGTCCAGTCGGTATATGACTTTGTCCGCTATTTCGCCATCATCTGTAATATTAGTAGGAGAAATAAACCGTTTAAAATCATTTTGATTTTTTTTCATAATGTCGGATGGCCTAGATTGAATCAGTTTTATGGCACGTTCTAACTGCCTCTTTCTAATCTGTCTCTGATAATCTCGGTATTTTAAAGAATAGGTAACAATAAGTTTCTGTTCGAGACCATCCTCCTTAATCCAACGTTCCTTGAAAAAGGTTTCGCCTTTATATTTTTCATAAGTCATTTCATCCTGAACGAGTATTTCGATATCATACGTTTTATCAGTTCCCGCAAGATGCCAGCCTGAAGTGTCGAGTGCCCACTCTTTTAGATGTTTTTTTAACTTTTTGACAGACTGGGTTGTAATGAATGCCCGACTTTTTTTATTGTTAAATTTTCGATTTTCCGTTGATGATAGTCCGGCGGCATCTGTGCAGACAATAAACTTTGATAGTTCAAAGTCTTTGAGGATTTTTTCTTCCAAGGGCCTGAGGGTTGTTTGTTCATTGGTATTGCCACTATGAATACTAAAAGCAAGAGGGATACCATCCCCGTCCATAAATAAACCCATCTCAATGATCGGATTAGGTTTGTGATCTTTGCCGAAGCCGTATTGTTTGAGACCATCATCCTGTTCGATTTCAAAAAAGTAATTTGTGCAATCATAGTAAAGAATACGGTCGTTCCGTTTGGATAGAGCCAAACTATTTTTGTAAAGCTCGGATTGTATGAAATCCGTTTCTTTAGCAATCACTTCCAATGCTCTGTATATATGCTGCAATTCGAAGTCAGGTTGTTCTAACAATCTCTTTGATTGTTGGCAGGTATTTAGTTTTGAAGACGGATATAGGATTCTGCCGTAAATCAATCTTGACAGAATAGAATCAAGATTAAAGGCAAACTTATACTTGCTAGATATTTCTTGGCAAATTCTGTGTAACCCCAGCTGATGATAGATTTTTTGTAAGAAGAGATAACCACCATTAAAAGAACGTTGTTTGTCTTTTTCGATCAATTTTGATTGATTATACTTAACAATAACTTCACGTTTGAGTTCTTTTTCCTTTTGATTTAATTCATCAATGTATTTTTTAGCCCATTCATAAGGATCCTGTCCATTTAACTTTTCTCTGAGTTCAGCTTCGGTTCCGAGTTTCTCTACAATCACTGAAGAATTTGATTGAGTCTTACTGTTATAAACAGATTTTATTACATAAAGTGAAGCTGCATTTTTGGACTTGGTCACCTTGAGTCTCATACAAATATCACCTCTCTTTCCTTATATTATAACACAGTGCGATAAGGTGCGATATATAAAAAGGTAAAAAAGACAAAAAAATAAGCCTATATCAAGGCTTTCAGAGATTTTTCCTTATGCAACTGTCAAAGACCCGAGTATCAAATTGACCGAAAACTTTTGTAGATATAAAATGAAACAAAGGATAAAGAGAGGGAAAATCATGCTATCAATCTCGAGAAAAGATTTATATGAAAAGCTATGGACTATTGGTACCACTAAAACAGCTAAAGAGTTAAATGTACTCTATAATAAATTGAAAAATACATGTACTAGCAATGATATTCCATTACCTACAGCATCTTATTGGAGCAGTTTACATTTGGGGAATGAGAAGCCAGTCCAACAGCCACTACCAAATCCAAATGATAACCGAATAGTTGTCATTGAAACAGCTAAAAAACAAATTGCAAAGGTACCTAAAAAAATAACAGTTGCAGTAAATGAAAAAAAGTCCAGTAGCCCCCCTGCAGAAAAGAGCGCTTCTTCACCCACAAAGAAGATAGAAAAGGAAAAGCTGTCCTATTTTCTTGACCTAGAATCTGACCAAGAAAAATTAACTAAAATATACAACTCATTAAAGGTTAATAAGACTTTATCCAATATACCCCATAAGGAAATAGTGGAATACCGCAGAAAAACGCAATCATATAGAGAGGATAAATTAAGAATTAATTCTGCTTCGGGTGAAATCATTCCAGAAGTTTTACCTTTCATTGATAGTTTATTTAAAGCACTTGAAATGGCTGGAGCAAAAGTCGTTAGTAAATATGATGAAATACAAGTATTGTATAAAAAGTATACAGTCAGTTTGAAATTTAGACTCCCTTGTAAAAAAGTCACATTATCGCCAGAGGATAAAGACTATTCACGTTACAACACATTTAAGTATGAAACAATAGGAAAAGTAAATGTTGAAGTAGGTTATAAGTTGTATTGGCGTAAATGGGGAAAGCATGAAAAATTAATAAAACAAACGCAAACTATGACACCTGAAGATTTATTAAGAAAGGTGTTCTTATACATATTTTCACTTCCGTCAATCATTGATGAAGAAGAAAAGGCACATATCCTAGAGGAAGAAAGAAGATTGATAGAAGAACGGGATCGGGAATTACTCAGGAAGCGAAGAGAAAAGGAACATAAAAGAACCAAGGATTTGCTGACTAACTCGATAAACTATTTTTACTCGAAACTAATAAAGGAATACATTTCTGCTGAGCTGGATGAAACAACAGATGAATATGAATGGGCTATGGATAAGGCTAATTGGATTCAGGATTCTATTAAACATCCGGATGATTTGTTAACAGAAAAAGACAAAGAAGAATTATTTAATATAAAAACGACGAGTAAATATTTTTTAAAATGATTAATTGAAGTGGCTTGAAAGATTAAGTGGTATCGGGTAAAGGAGATTTGACTTTGGATATTAATAAAATGATAGCTTTACCATATGATGAATTGCGTGCTTTATATAGAAACTTCCTGCATAGCCAGAGTATTTCAAATGCAACAATCAATACTGCTTATGTAGATACCTTCTATCTTTGGAGAAAAGGAAGCAAAGGCCCTGTTCTGGAATGCAGTGACTGCTAGTGATTTCGAGAATGAGGCGAAGAATTTATTAAGACAGGCTCTTTCTGAGAACTTGACCGGCAATGTTAAATCACTTGTTAATAGTTACTTGTCTCATCTAAGGAGGTTCCGTTTATTCTTAGCTTCTGATTGAATTGCCGAGCCATCAATGCACAAACAGGAGAATACTGCTAATCGTACATATACTCGTAAAAAGAAAATGGATGTTGATGTTCCTGATCCATCAATTGAGCAGGTAGAGTTTTATCTTGCTAAGTGGGATGGTCTTGAGAACTACCACCTGCAGGAGAATGCACTTAATAAACTGTTCTTTGAGATATGCCCGAAGAATACAGACATTATCGATGTTCTTTTGAAGGCATCAACGCTTAACGACTTTTATAGTACGAATATTTTCTCAATCTATCCGGTGGCTAAGCACATATGTACTCTGGATATTGATTCAAGACATAAAGCTGGTGATGTTACCCTAGTTCGAGATATCCAGTATGTAACTATCGGTGATACAAAGAAGAATTTTTACTCTTTTGCCACAAAGTATTGTAGCCATCACAATCCACTTGATTATCCGATTTATGACAGCTACGTTGATGAGGTGCTTCGCTATTTTAGGAATCGTGATAGTTTCTCGGATTTCCAAGATGACGATTTGAAGGCCTATATTAAATTCAAAGGTATACTGATTGATTTCCGTGCCTTTTATGGCTTGGATAAATATAACCTGAAGCAAATTGACCAGTGTGTTTGGCTACTTGGGAAGGATTACTTCCCAAAGAACTACGGAAAGAAAAAAAGAGGAGATAAATAGTTATGAAGATTCATTATTTCCAGAGATACCATGAGAAAGAAAATGTTGCTACAGCAAATACGATGTTGCTATTGTCTCAGCTTTATTCATATTCTTCAGATAAGTTCTTTCGCTTTTTGAAATCCGAATTCTTTTCGGACTTCTTTGAAACAGGGATAGATTTTTATGAAAGTTAAAATCTCTTGATACAAAAAAATTTTTGAATGAATAAATAACAATTGTTAAAAGGGGGTAAAGAATATATGGCAAAGGATAATGCGATATTAAATATAAAAGAAGAATATGATGATGTTTCCTTTGAATCATTTGACTTAGATGAACTGGAAGAAAAACTTCAGAGCCAATTGGAAGAAGAACTGGCTGATATGCAATTCTTGGCAGAGGAAAAAGAGAAGCTTGGCAATCCAGACAACCTTGGGAATGTCATTATGGATGTTGTTTGGGAACAGTTTCTGAATCAAGTTGCTGTTACCGCCGGAGAAGATTTCATTAAAGAAAATAATGGTCTCCACCTTGATTTAAGGAACGAAGCACATATTCAAACCACAGAAAATTTTGCAAACGGAAAGATTGCAACACATAATACAAAAATTGATTATCAAGAACGTTACGATGATTGGCAGTCCAATTTCGTAAAAGACGAAAATGGAAATGTTGTAACTCATACGACTAGAACTGAAAAAAAGGAAGCTACATTGGTTAAAGGTGCAAGAAAACCATTTGATGATGACCGACCATGTGGTTCTGCTGAGAAACACACGGATATGGATCACACTGTATCGGCAGCAGAAATTATTAGAGACCCGGCGGCTAACGCTCACATGACAAAAGAGGAACAAATCGCCTTTGCTAATAGTGAGGCAAACCTTAACGAAATGGATTCGAGCCTTAATCGTTCAAAGGGTGACAAGCCAACAACCGAGTGGCTTGATAATCCAAACGCTAATGGTCAAAAGCCTAATGAGATATTTGACATCAGTGATGAAGATGATAAAAAAATGCGTCAGAAAGATGCTGAAGCTCGTGAAGAGTACGAGAAACAGAAAAGAGAGGCAGAACAGAAATCCATCGAGTCTGGCAAAAAGTCTCAAAAAGAAGAGGCTTTCCGTATTGGTGGGAAAGCACTCCGGGCAGTACTTATGCAGCTGCTTGCTGAGTTAGTTAGAGAAATCATTGCTAAGTTGGTTAAGTGGTTTAAGTCTGTAAAGAAAGGCTTAGATACCCTTCTTGACAGTTTGAAAGAGGCAATTCACTCTTTCATCGGAAAAATGAAAACGCATCTGATTAACGCAGGGAACACTGTTTTCAGTACAGTTGCAACCGCAATTATCGGACCTATTTTCGGAACGATTAAGAAGATGTGGATGTTGCTAAAACAGGGATGGAAATCACTTAAGGATGCTGTCAACTATATTAAGAACCCTGTCAATAAAGGAAAGCCTGTTGGTCGTCTCCTTCTTGAAGTTGGTAAAATAATTATTGCTGGTTTAACTGGTTCAGGTGCGTTGTTACTTGGAGAGGTCATTGAAAAAGGTCTGATGACAATTCCTATTTTTGCGTTTGAAATCCCTCTGCTCGGTAGCCTGGCGAATATTTTGGGCATCTTCCTTGGAGCAGTAGTTGCTGGTATTATTGGTGCTATTGCGATAAACCTTATTGAAAAACAGATTGAAAAAAGTTTGAAGGCAGAAAATATTGATGCCCAAATTAAAAAAGGCAATGAGATTTTAAATCTTCAACATAAAGTCCAGGTTGTAAATGAGGTAAAACTTGAACACACCAAGGTAACATTGGCAACTGACATTCATGACCTTCATGTCGCAGCAGCAACTGTTATGGCGGAGTCTGTCGAGAACATCAGAGCAAACTGTTCAACTGATGAATCTATACAGGATACATTTGACGATATTGATAAGTTGTTTGATGAATTGAAGGATTGATTGCTGTGAAAAAAGTTTTAGGGTTTATTGGAGTTGCCTTGATTCTTGGCGTAGCTGTGTATGTGTTGCTGAACAAAAAGGAAAAAGCAAATCGGAATGCTGATATCAGTCCAAAAGAAACTTTCGAGGTAAAGACAACAGGTGGTGATACATCCCTTGTTAGCCAAGAGGTTGTTCACGATGAGGAAACTGGATATGAAGATGTGAAGGATTCGGCAATAGGAAATATGTACACCAGACACGAAGGGGCTGCCAGTATCATCAAGGAAATCTGTTGACACAATTCGTGAAAGAGTTAAGATTTCTGAAAGTACAAATAATGATATAGACCAGGTTTCTACGGAGTTAGATAAAATGTTGAGTGAGGATTGAAGATGAGCGAATTAGTTATAAAATATCATGATTTTGAGAACGCCAAAAAAGAGATAAAACAGTTTTCCGAACAAACCACAACAGATTTGGACTTAAAAAGGGTAGACGATTCAAAGGAAGTTGGAGAGTGGTTTGGAGACTTCTTTTTGGGCGGCGGTATAGGTTTGAAACACAAGGTAACTGGAGAAGAGCTGAATGAATTAACAACTCAAATCCAATCACATTTGCATAGTATTAATAACACTCAAATTAAGCTAATTAAAGAATTTGGTCAGGTGTATAGTGCATTGGAGGCCCTGGACAAGGATTATATTCAAGCAATTTTAGTATCTATCAAGGCAACTGAGGAAACGAGCCAAAGCATCCAAGAAACACAAGGAAAGATTAAGAAGATTATAGAAAACCAGAGAATAACGCTCGAAGAACTGAAAAAGTTCAAACAGAAACTTGACGGCTACCTTCACCTTGGGGACATAGATAAAATTTGGAGTGATTGCCAGAAATGGTATAAGGAAATAAACAAGCTTTCAAATTCAATTAGCAGTGCAACTGCCAGCAGTAAAGAAAGTGCCCAAAAAGCAGATGTCGTTAAGTCGGCATTAAAGGCGGCAGAAAAGACAATTGATGATTTGTCAAAGCAATTAGGACAACAAACTGTAAGGTTGGAATCTATCATCTCGTTTACTGGTGCATTAGAAAAAATCACACATCTACAGGATATCGATGAAATGTGGGAGTCCATATCTTCTGCACATGACTCCCTGCAAAATATCGGTGATGAGTTAACTTTGTTCAAGAATACCACAACCAAACAGCAAGCGGATATAGAAACGCTTCTTGCATTTATGGAGAATTTGTCTGGCCTTGCACATTTAACAGATGTAGATGCTAGTTGGAATCGAACTGAAGAACATCGGCTTCGCATAGGAGAACTCGCCAACAGAAGCGAAACACACGCTGTTAGACTGGAAGAACTAAAGCAAAAAGATGAGGATATCATTGATCTTGTAGAGGCGAACAAAACAAGCATCAATGGATTGAATGAGTACAAAACAAAACTCTGTAGCATGGCTCATTTAGATGATGTAGATGATATTTGGGAGTCTGTCGAGAACCATTCTACCCAGTTGTCTGAGTTAGAAAAGCAGAGTGGTGAGATAAAGGATATTGTTCAGACAAACAAGGATGATACTAATGCTGCAATTGCAGGTGCTATTGAACAGTCCAATACGGCGGTGGAGATGTTAGCGAAAAAAATTAAGTATGCATATTTGCTTGCCGGGGGTGCGGTAGGACTTGCGATTGTTGAGTTGATAGTGATTCTTGTGAAGGTGATATGATGGATAAGTACAAGCAGACATTAATAAATAATGCTTCAAAATTAGATGCTATTACAGATGCCTGTGGAGAAATAACTAAGCTGGCATCATTGATAGTCGAGGACAATAGTAAGTCGGCGACGATTTCACTCCTTAAGAAAATATCTGAGGTGGTTGACAATCCTAAATATAAGACTGAGGTAAAGCGTGTAGCCCAGTTCTTGAATTCCAGTTTGATTGAATACTATGGTTACTCGACATTACAAGGTATTTGCAAACCAGATACAGTGCCAACTGAAGATACAAGAACATTGCAGGAATTACTGGACGAACTTAATGCCCTTGTCGGCTTAGATACAGTCAAGGACAAGGTTCATGATTTGATTGTTTATCAAAAGGTTCAGAAGTTGCGTAGGGAGAATAATCTTCACGCATCCAAAAATACTTTACATCTTGCATTTGAGGGAAATCCTGGTACAGGAAAAACTACCGTAGCACGGATTGTTGGAAGAATCTATAAGAAAATAGGACTCCTCTCAAAGGGACACTTTGTAGAGGTATCAAGAACTGATTTGATTGCTGGATATCAAGGACAAACTGCTCTGAAGGTAAAAAAGGTTATTGAGCAGGCCAAGGGTGGCGTACTTTTCATTGACGAAGCCTATAGCATTACAGAAAATGACCATTCCGATTCTTATGGTAGGGAGTGCTTGACAGAATTAACGAAAGCACTGGAAGACTATAGAGAAGATTTGGTTGTGATTGTTGCGGGATACACAGAGCCAATGAATAAATTTTTCGAGTCCAATCCGGGACTAAAATCTCGCTTTAACACATTCATTGAATTTGAGGATTATAGTCCTACTGAATTGGATAGAATTTTACTTTCTATGTGCAAGAAAAATGACTACGCATTGGATAAGGCCGCAGAAGAAAAAATCCATATGTTTTTTGAAAAACAAGTATCTTCAAAGGATGAGAATTTTGCTAATGGTCGTTTGGTCAGAAACCTTTATGATGATTTGGTCATGAATCACGCAAGAAGAGTAGTGAATATTTCAAATATTACACGAGATGATTTGTCCTTAATAACTGAAGCTGATTTTGATGCAACATATGTCGAACACAGTTGATGCCTTTATGATTTTCTAGGTGTGGAAGTCAGGTTTCAAAAAGGCGAAGCTTAGTAATCCGTTTTAAAGAACAATACATAATGGTTGATATATTCCCGCGAACCTAGAAATATTAAATTCAGTGGATATGTTTCCGAGAACGGACACGCTCAAATGACATTCATTCTGTCCTCTCGAGCCATGTGGAGTGCATGGTGTTGATGTCGAGAAAGTAGAGCTCGGAAAACATTGAAGATCTTATTTAATAAATTTTGCTTTCGTTTTTAACAATTGTAAACGATAGGGTGAATCAAATGTTAATTGTTAATTCAATGTACAAAGACATTGCTTGATAAGTTAGGAATAAAGGATAGTGAGCTGACCTCTTCAGAAGGGTATGGGGAATTCCCAAAAAGTTTCTTTGCTTGGCATGCTAATTTTGTCAGCATTGACAGAAGAAAGGCCAGCATTTTGATGAATAATGAAACAAGATATCCAATCTGCCATCACCACTCATGCCTTGTGGGACGTATGTGCATCTTATTTAGAGAGTTTAATAATTAAAATTACCATATTTTCAGACTCGGTTTTCGGCAAAATATACGAATAGCTCGGAACGTTCTTATAAATTAACGATCTAAAGTTTGGAATCCGATTTTAGAGAAGGAAAATATTTATGATGTATCTAATTTGAGTTATAAAAATTTTTAAAATAAATTGCGATATTTTATTAGAAGTAAAAGATTTGGCTTGGAACTTTGGTACTGTTAGCAGTTAATCGATTCAAGGAGTGTGCCTGATGGATAATATTATTAAATTAGTAGTAGAGAAATTATCCTCTATGCCTTGTATAGAAGGCATTGTATTAGGGGGCTCACGTGCAAGAGGCACCCATACAGAGGATTCTGATATAGATATCGGAATCTATTACAATTCAGAATCATTTGACCTGACTGCGATTAATCAACTTGCTACGGAGTTAGATGATGAGAATAGAAGCAACCTTGTTGTACCTCCCGGAGCGTGGGGTGATTGGGTTAATGGCGGTGGATGGTTAGTCATAAATGGGTATGATGTTGACTTGATTTTACGTGATAAAAAACGGGTGGAACAAATAATCAAAAATACGGAGCAAGGAATTGTTACTGCTAATTATCAGACAGGGCATCCCCATGGATATATTAGCGCCATGTATCGTGGAGAATTGGCAATCAGCAAGATACAATACGCTAATGATGAAAACTTTTATGAGTTTAAAAAGCAAGCAGAACGTTATCCAACCGCTTTGCAGAAAGGGCTAACCGAATTTTTTATGTTTGAGGCAGGTTTCTCTTTAATGTTTGCTGAGAACAATATAGATAAAGACGATGTATCCTATGTTTGCGGGCATTGTTTTCGAAGCATATCTTCCCTTAATCAAGTCTTGTTTGCAATAAATAAAGAATACTGTATAAATGAAAAAAAGGCTGTTATGTTGATTGAAGATTTTAAGATTAAGCCAAGCGATTACAAGGAAAGGGTCGATAAGGTTATTTCCTTAATATCAACTGATGTAGATTGTACAAGAAAAGGAATAGAGATTCTTCAAAGACTAGTAAATGAGGTTGAATACCTGAAAGGAGTCCATATTCAATGACGGGACCAGATAAGAAAAAGCTTTATCCGAATGAAAATATAAAGACGGTTTGCTATATAAGTAATCTACCTAAAAGACCAAATGTTGAGATTGGTGAATATACCTATTATAGCGATAATAAAAAGTCTCCAGAGAAATTTTACGAAAATATAGAGCATCATTACGAATTTCTGGGGGATAAACTGATAATAGGTAAGTTCTGTGCAATTGCAGAGGGTGTTAAGTTTATCATGAATGGCGCAAATCATAGAATGGATGGGATTACAACCTATCCCTTTAATATCTTTGGCTGTGGATGGGAAAAGGTGACTCCTACAATAGAACAACTTCCTTTTAAGGGTGACACAATGATTGGCAATGATGTGTGGATAGGTCAAAATGTAACCATAATGCCAGGTGTTAAAATTGGAGATGGTGCGATTATTGCTGCTAACTCAACAGTAGTAAAAAGTGTTGAACCTTATTCAATATATGGTGGGAATCCAGCTAAATTTATCAAAAAACGCTTTAGTGACGAAAAGATTGAATTTCTGCTAAAGCTAGGGTGGTGGAATTGGAGCGAAGAAGAAATATTTAATAATCTTGAAATGTTAACATCCGAAATAGGATTAGAGCAATTAATGAAAAAATAAATAAGGTTATAAAGAGAGCTCTATGAAAAAGAAATTTCAACCAAGAAAAACCTAATAGATCTACATATGGAAAATGCGGAAGAATTCCTGAAAAAATATGATTATGCTGATGAAGTTAAAGATTTTGTTGAACAAGGTAAAATAGAAGCCGATATGTACAATCGGTTTAAGCACTATTACAGCTATGTATTTTATATCGCAAAGAAAAAATAGTATACCGACATCAATCTGTATGTGTTCAGTTCGGGTACATCAGAGATTGATAGAATGTTACGTTTTCGAGATTGGCTACGGGCTAATGAAGGTGAACGGGAGAAATATGCACAAGTCAAACGAGGCTTGGCAAAGAGTAAGTGGCATCATGTTCATCATTACGCAGATGCTAAAACGTCAATAATACAGGAAATTTTGGAAAGAGCGCAATTTAATATTTTGCAACAGATTATATTATGGTCAACGATAATAACACGAGTCGACTATACTGTGCACAGATTATCGGATGGGTAAGCGCATCCTTTGATAATATCGATGATGAAAGGAGGTTGTTTGATGGATTCGTTACGTAGTATGAATAAAGCATTGGCATATATTGAAGAGCACCTAACGGAGGATATTGATTATAGTGAAGTATCAAAAATTGCTTCCTGCTCAGAGTATCATTTTAAAAGGATGTTTTCTTTTTTATCAGGAATTGGTTTGTCAGAATACATTCGAAGAAGGAGACTAACGTTGGCTGCCCTTGATTTGAAGGATACAAATTTGAGAATAATCGATGTTGCTGTCAAATATGGTTATGATTCAGCTGATTCATTCTCCCGTGCTTTTCATTCTATTCATGGTATTCTTCCTTCTGAAGCAAGAAGGGAGAATACACAGTTAAAAGCCTATCCTAGAATGACCTTTCAATTATCAATTAAAGGAGGATGCGAAATGAATTATCGCATTGTTGAGAAAGGACCTTTTAAGTTAGTAGGATTTAAGAAGAGAATTCCAATAATTTTTGAAGGCGTCAATCCAGAGATTTCAAAAATGAGTGAACTTTTAACCCCTGAGGTTATTAAACAATTAAAAGCCCTTTCAAATATAGAACCAAAAGGGATTATTAGTGCATCTACAAACTTCTCGGAAGGAAGAATGGAAGAAAGGGGTGAGCTGGATCATTACATCGGGGTAGCAACTTCAAGTGATGAAACAGCAGAATTCGATGTTTTGAATATAGAAGCTAGTACCTGGGCAGTTTTCGAATCCATTGGACCCTTCCCGGAAACGCTTCAAAATGTATGGGGAAGGATATACTCAGAGTGGTTTCCAACTTCAGGGTTTGAGGCAGCCCCAGGTCCTGAAATTTTATGGAATGAGAGCCCAGACACTGGAAATCCAAACTATCGAAGCGAAATCTGGATTCCAGTAAAGAAAAAAGACTATTAATTACAACAATGTTTATGATTGAGGGCGCTCTTAGTTAGAGCGCCCTTTTTGGAGACAATACGAGCGAGGGTGGATATGTTCCCGTCTACCAATAATACAAAAAACGCAGGCAGAATCCTGTAAGGGTTAATGGGCGGTGATTACTTGAGAATGTTAAAGCATAGTAAGATGTTATATGGTATTGCTATGTTTGTAGTAATCTAGGGTGTAAAATGTAATTAGGAAATAAAATCTTCTGTTAGATTAATACATATCTATAGACTTTTCTCTTAAAATGGAGCAGCTTTTAGGTAATGTTGGCGATGTTCATTTGGTTTTCTGATTGTCCAATTGAATTTCATGAAAGAAGGTAGGTCATTTTGAATGATAAAATCGTTATTATTACAGGTGCAAATTCAGGTATTGGTAGGGCTGCAGCCATTAGGTTCGCGAGAGAACAGTACAAGATTATCATGGCATGCCGTAATATTGAAAAAAGTAAAAAAATTCAACAGGAAATAATAGAACAGTCCAACAATCACTTCGTTGAGTTACTTAAACTTGATGTTTCTTCTTTTCAGTCTATAAAAGATTTCTGCTCTGAGTTTAAGAAAAAATATAAAAAGCTAGATATCTTGATTCATAACGCGGGATATTTTAAGCATGGTGAAAAAGAATATCAATTAAGTCCAGATCATATTGAATTATCTTTTGCAACCAACGCCATTGGCCCATTTCTAATGACTCACTTGTTGGCAGATGTTCTTAAAAAATCGGAGGATGCAAGAGTTCTTAATGCCTGCACGACCAATATCAGGCACTTCTTTGATTCAAATAGGACAATTGACTATGATAATTTGCAGGGGGAATTAATCGATAGTAGGCGTTACAATAGCTACAAAATGTATGGAGACTCCAAAATGGCATTATTGATGTTGACCTTCAAAATGGCAGATGTCTTTAGAAAAGATGGTATCAAGGTGAATGCCATTCAAATACCTGCAATAAAGTTGTCAAAAGAAACATTGATAAAGTTCAAATCTGTATGGAGAATGGCCGCATCAATTCAAAATATTTATAGTTCCACGCCAGAGTCAATGGCAGATACTTACTTCTATATCTGTACTTCTGAAGAATGTAAAGATATAACCGGTAAACTTTTCAATGACAAAAGAGAATTGATGAGGCCCTCCAATTATTCAAGCGGATTTATTCAAGAGTTCAAGCAGCTAACTGATAAAGGTGTTTACCCTAAATATGCTGATGATATAGCTAATATTGAAAGAGTCTGGGAATTAGCTGTTCAATTGACTTCCAAATGAGCTTATGAGAACTGCTTTTACAGGAATTTTTCAATTATGAAAGGGGCAGAGACGAGAAAGGTATCAGGATCTTTGGAGCATACCATACAACTTGGTGATGTTAGAGAGATGCACGGTTTTGACTTGGCTTTTAACAGCTGCAATGGTAGGACTGGGACTAAATGTAAGTTTGAAAGACTTGCGTAAGAAAGCAATGCGCCCATTAGCAGCAATGACAGTGACATCTATTATTCTAGCGGTTATTGTTTATTTTATCGTATAAAAAAGAGTCTGTTGGGAATAAGAATAATGAATTCTTACTTTGGCTATCTGGCAGAAATAGGAAAAGAAAAAATGAATATTAAAAAAAAGATTCTTTTTATTGCTATTTAAGGATGAATTGAGGGGGGATAAGATCACTTATGAAACCAAGAATCACTGTAATTACATTAGGTGTAGATGATTTGGAAAAGGCTTTAGAATTCTATCGTGATGGTTTAGGACTACCAACAGAAGGTATTGTAGGGAAAGAATTTGAGCATGGAGCAGTTGCTTTTTTTGATCTACAAGAAGGTTTGAAGCTTGCTATTTGGAAACGAGAAAGTATTGCATATGAGGCAAAAGTTACACAGGCTCCTGCAAGTCCTACTGAATTTACAATTGGTCACAATGTAAATAGTAAAGAAGAAGTAGATAAAGTATTAGAACAAGCCGAAAAAGCGGGTGCAACAATAACGGATCCAGCACATGAGACTTTTTGGGGTGGATATTCTGGTCACTTCCAAGATCCGGATGGCCATTTGTGGGAAGTAGTTTGGAATCCAGCTTGGGAGATAAAGGACTAGATATGTGTTGTTGAACAGGGAATGTCGTAATTGGTGGTTTTCCCCGTGGATTTTTAACTCTAAATATTGAACATATTAATTTTTTGTGTTAAAATGCACGTTGTTACAAATAAGAACATAGGAGGAACCGAAACTATGACAGCCTCAATGCGTTTAAGATAAGCTGGCAATAAAAAAGGCAAAATCTATCCCCGATGATAGGCTTTTTTGTTGTGCTTATTTATACGATATTGGGCATTCATTAGTTACGGTTAGGATATAGCTTATTTAACTATAGCTTTATTTAACTATGTCTTTTTTAAGAATGCTTTCATATTGTATGTATGCAGACTAAAGCCACATTGTGGATTTTGGCCTGCATTTTTTATTGCCTAGAACCATAAAAATTCAAGCAGAATTCAAGCAGATAGTATGCAGGAGGCAATAACATGGAAAAATTTAATAATTGGAAACTTAAGTTTTTTACAATATGGGCAGGGCAGGCAGTATCATTAATTACAAGTGCCATCCTGCAAATGGCAATTATTTTTTATCTTACAGAAAAAACAGGATCTGCGATGGTCTTATCTATGGCTTCACTAGTTGGTTTTCTACCATATGCTGTTTTTGGGCCAGCTATTGGTGTATTGGTGGATCGTTATGATAGGAAAAAGATAATGATTGGTGCTGATTTAATTATTGCAGCAGCTGGAGCAGTGCTAGCAATTATTGCATTTTATATGGAGTTACCTGTTTGGATCGTTATGGTAGTATTGTTTATCCGTAGTGTTGGCACAGCTTTTCATACACCTGCTCTACATGCGGTCACTCCTCTGTTAGTACCGGAAGATCAGTTAACTAAATGTGCGGGTTATAGCCAGTCCTTGCAGTCTATTAGCTATATTGTTAGTCCCGCAGTAGCAGCATTGTTATACTCTGTTTGGGAATTAAATGCGATTATTACGATCGATGTGTTAGGTGCTGTAATTGCTAGTCTCACTGTAGCTTTTGTGAATATTCCAAAGCTTAAAGTAGACAAGCAAAACTTTAAGCTGAATTTTATAGGCGAGATGAGAGAGGGATTTATAGTCTTAAAGGACAATAAAGGATTATTTGCCTTACTACTAATAGGAACATTATATATGTTTGTATATATGCCTATTAATGCATTATATCCTTTAATCACCATGGAATATTTTAATGGGACACCGATGCATATTTCTATCACGGAGATTGCTTATGCTTCTGGTATGCTGGCAGGGGGGCTATCGTTAGGGTTTTTTGGCAACTATAAAAAGCGAATCCTATTAATCACGGTATCCATTTTTGTGATGGGGTCTAGTTTGGTCATTTCAGGCTTACTACCTCCGAGTGGATTTGTGATATTTGTAGTTTGCTGTGCAATGATGGGACTTTCGGTGCCATTTTACAGCGGTGTACAAACAGCTCTTTTTCAGGAGAAAATTAAGCCTGAATATTTAGGACGTGTATTTTCATTGACAGGGAGCTTCATGTCACTTGCTATGCCATTTGGGTTAATCCTTTCCGGATTCTTTGCGGATAGAATCGGTGTAAACCATTGGTTTTTCATATCAGGTATTTTAATCATCGGTATTGCTAGTGTTTGCCCAATGGTGACTGAGATAAGAAAATTAGATTCAAAATAAAGTAAACATAATTGGAGGGTTATTTATGTATTATATTTTCATGTAATTCTTCCTGCTTAAATCGCAGGGTTTTCCCTGCGTACAGGCAAATGAAAACAGGCGATTATAGACAGGAGGAAATAATATGGAATTGATATTAAAGGCAAAAGACGTTTATGTGGAATTCACAGGGCGTGATGTTTTAGATATAGAAGAATTAGAAGTATATGATTATGACCGTATTGGTCTAGTGGGAGCAAATGGTGTAGGGAAAAGCACTTTATTTAAGGTGCTTTTAGGAGAATTAACCCCGGTAGGATGTAAAATTAATCGACTCGGTGAATTTGCCTATATCCCCCAGTTGGACGAAGTAAGATTGCAGGCGGAAAAAGATTTTGCACTTGTAGGCAAGCTCGGTGTTGAGCAATTGGATATACAGACCATGAGCGGTGGTGAAGAAACAAGGCTTAAACTAGCACAGGCATTATCAGCACAGGTGCATGGTATTTTAGCGGATGAACCAACAAGTCATTTAGACCGTGAAGGAATTGATTTTCTAATCGGACAGCTAAAATATTTTACAGGTGCACTGTTAGTTATTAGTCACGACCGATATTTTCTTGATGAGGTAGTAGATAAAATATGGGAACTGAAAGATGGCAAAATCACGGAGTATTGGGGAAACTATTCTGATTATCTTCGCCAGAAAGAGGATGAACGCAAGAACCAAGCTGCAGAATACGAACAATTTGTTGCAGAACGTGATCGATTGGAAAGGGCTGCGGAGGAAAAGCGAAAACATGCTCGTAAACTAGAACAGAAGGTAAAAGGTGCTTCAAAGAAAAAAAATACTGAAGGTGGTGGGCGTTTAGCTCATCAAAAATCAATGGGAAGTAAGGAAAAAAAGATGCATAATGCCGTTAAGTCTCTGGAACATAGGATTGCGGCCTTGGGAGATGTAGAAGCTCCAGAAAACATTCGTAGGATTCGTTTCAGGCAAAGCAAAGCATTGGCACTCCACAATCCATATCCTATTGTCGGTACGGAAATTAATAAAATATTTGGAGAAAAGGTATTGTTTGAAAATGCATCTTTTCAAATTCCGCTTGGAGCAAAAGTAGCGCTAACTGGTGGTAATGGAACGGGAAAAACAACGTTAATACAGATGATCTTAAACCATGAAGATGGAATTTCTATTTCACCTAAGGCAAAAATAGGGTACTTTGCACAAAATGGTTACAAGTACAACAGTAATCAGAATGTCATGGAGTTTATGCAAGAGGAGTGTGATTACAATGTATCAGAAATCCGTTCAGTGCTAGCATCAATGGGGTTTAAACAAAACGATATTGCTAAAAGCTTATCTGTTTTAAGCGGTGGCGAAATTATTAAATTGTTACTGGCAAAAATGCTTATGGGGAGATACAATATCCTGTTAATGGATGAACCTAGCAACTTTCTTGACATATCGAGTTTAGAAGCTTTGGAAGTGTTAATGAAGGAATATACTGGAACCATATTGTTTATCACTCATGACAATCGGCTGCTTGAGAATGTGGCTGATGTAATTTATGAAATCAAAGATAAGAAATTAAACTTAGTCCGATAATTATATTTCTTTTCGTATGATAGATTGTAAGTAGGCAAGTGAAAGTGAGAATGGATTGTAAATATTGTATCTTAAGTCATATAGCGCCTCTTTCAAAAATCGGATTTATTGGACTACCTAAATTCGATATTAACTTAATAAAATATTATTAGATAGACACATCGCGTATTTAATACGGTGAAGAATCATTACTGGATTGATTGAAAATGGAAATATGGGAACAATAATAGGGCAAAGCAAAATGTCACGAGTTGTCCACATTTAAGGGTGATATATAGTAGTATAATAAGTTAGTAGAATATTTATAAAATTCATGTAATTTCACAAAGTTTAATATTATCAATAAAAAGAAGGTCAATCAAACGAGATCTCTGTTTGGTCGGCCTTTACTTTTGCTCACTAGTAGCTGGCTAATACATTAATAAAACTGGAAAAATGGTTATGGTTGATTTATAGGAGATGGTTTAATAATTATGTTTAAAATAACTGATAAACGAATCCTTTCGATTAATGGTTTCGTCTTGCTATCTGCTTACTTATTATCCTTTGTTTTTGAAGGCCAGGTATTATATAGCCTTTTTGACCACTACAATTATAATCCTTTTGGTTACGTATTAGCTGGTATTGTAGCACATTTTGCAGGACTGTTATCTTGCGGTTTAGTAGTAAAAACATCTGTTATGGCAAGACGCACGATGCTCATTACTATGGGTATTTGTCTAATTGCAACTACACCTTTCGTTTTTAATGTTGCAAATTTATGGGGTATTGGGTTAATTATTATTGGATACTCTGGTGGCTGTGCTATAGCCTCATGGGGATATTTTTTAAAATTATTTACACCTAAATACGAGCGGCTTAAGACTTGTGCAGATGTGTTGATTTACTCGAACATTATAATGATAGTTATCAATGTGATTGCTATTAATCTATCGCCATTTGTGGGCCTTGCTTTATCTATGCTCTGCTTAGGTTTAGGTATGCTATTTATTTGGTTCATACCAGTTGAAACTAATAAACTATTAATTAAAGAAACTGAAAGAAAAGAATCTAGCAACAATGCTATAAAATCTCTTGTGTTGTTATTTCTATTTGTCAGTATTATTACTATTAACTCTGGTCTTATGTATCAAGTTATAAATCCTGCTTTTAAACATCTAACGGGTTTGTTGAGCTGGTATTGGGCTGTACCTTATATTTTTGCCATTATTATAATGCGCAATTTGCCAACTAAAGTGAAACGATCACATATTTTATACGTTGGTATGGCAATGATTATGGCTTCGTTTATTTCTTTTATGTTAGTAGGACGTGAATCCATGGATTTTATTATTGTGAACACGTTGATGCTAGCAGCCTGTGGTATTTTTGATTTGTTTTGGTGGAGTATAATTGCTGAGATGCTGGATTATAGTAAAAATCCAAGTGTAGTTTTTGGTATAGGCCTTGCAGCGAATGTAATTGGAGTATTATTCGGTGATATTATTGGATTGGGTGTTACATCAATGCGGTTACCAAGCGCAGAAGTGGCAGTTATTGCACTTGTAGTAGTAAGTATTGCACTTGCTTTGTTGCCGCCGCTTAATCGTCAATTAACGATTTTAATCAAGAACCATACTTATCTTGCAAACTATGATAGCCTAAAAAACCTACAACTACCTAATATTATTCAAAAGACAAAGATAGCAACACCACTTACAGAAAGGGAAAATGAAGTACTTGAACTTATATTGATGGGAAAATCAAATCGTGGAATTGGTGAGATTCTTTGTATAAGTGAAAGTACTGTTAAAACGCACGTGCGAAATATTTATTCAAAGTATGATGTATCGAGTCGTGCGGAACTCATTAGCACCTTTCTCAAGGACGTATAGTCGCAAAATATTATAGATATTATACAATGTTGCCCTTCGTACTAAAGTATGAAAGGCGTTTTTTTTGTGATTTCATACTTAATAGTGATGTATTTTATATTAACTACTTTTAAACTACTTTTGTAGATATACAAATAATCGGGAATGTTTATTGCAGGAAGGTAAGCATTTACAATAACAAATTTTGTATACCGTTCAAAAATTAAATTAGAGGTGAGTTGAGAATGATCACTAAAAGAACTATAGCTTTAGCAACAGTATTGTTTTTACTTTTTAGCAACTTTGCCTATGCTCAAAACGTAAATCATTGGGCAAGTGAAAACTTTGAATATTTTAAACAAAAGAATATTTTAACAGAAGAAGAACCTATTAACCTAAATAAAAATATTTCATCCTGTGAGTTCCGGGCATTGTTTGAACAAGTTACTAATATCGCACTTTCAAATAAGAAAGATATGGATTGTGATGATAATGCTTTAACTAGAATTGACGTAGTTAATCTGTTAGCTGATACATTGGAATATGAAGAGATATTAAAGGTTTCAGTAAGGGATTATAGAGATAGTCAACAAATTGATAACAGTTTAATAGCCGATGTTAATAGGTTTATTAAACTAGGTATACTTCGTGGATATGATGATAAGACTCTGCGAATACAAGATAAATTAACATTTGGTGAAGCTATTACAATTGTTAAACGAATTAATGATTTAAAAACCATTCAATCAATAAATTCAGGCGAAGTTACTAGATCTAATAAAGATCTACAAATGGGATCAGTTTCTAAAGCTACAAATAATACAGTATCATTATTTATTAAGGCATCTCTGCTGAATGAGAAATTATTTACTATGGATATTGATAAAGTTGGAATGGATGAGTGGATTAAAACTAGAAACGAAGCGTCGGAAACATGGGATAAGGTATACCAGAATAGTTTAACTATGCAATATGCAGCGGATCGTTTTATTAGTGATGTGGAAGAGAAAATGGAAAATTCAATGCTTGCATCCAATGGGAATAGTCTTGAGTGGGCTGAAAAAATACAAAATCAGTTTGATGCCATTAAAAGTGCGCAAAAGCTGAAAGAGTTTTCCAAGCAGCTAGGAGTAGATGCAAAACAGGCCTTTGAAATTTTAAAATTGTCTAGTGAAATAGTTCATGGAGATGCTATGGCTGATGAGGCCTTTTACAAGAATCTAGAATTAATCGCTAGAACTACAAAGACAGCTAGTAAAGTAGGACTTTTTATAGGGGGTACAATCATTACCGCAGGTATGTCTACGGCAGCGGCAGGTACGTTGTATCTCGGTGAAGCTGCGGGGGTTGTTGTTTCTGGTGTGGATGTTATTTTAGATGTCAGTTCATTAGGTAGTGCAATTATCGTTGGAGAAAATGATAAAGTAACGATGACATTTGATAAGATGAAGGATGATTTTGCGCCGGTATCCTCTATTTTTGGCCTATCTGACTTTGGTGGGGCTGATTTAGGGAACCAAATATTTTATGTAGGAGAACAAATTGCAGATTTGGTGAATGAAGGGAAGCTTCTCGGAATTAAAATTAGTAGTGATGCTGAAGGTGGAAGTATCGCTTATGTTGAAATCCCTTTAGAAGATGGGCAGATTCCTCAAGAATTATTAGAATCTGAGATGTTTTCATCCGATTTTATGGAAGATTATCAACAATTATTTTCTGATATGAACTTTGCATTGGATTATGAAAAGAATCAAGATTATGCATCTACTTTTGATGGGATTAGCTATGAAGATATAAATACAATGCTAGATCAGTTGGACATGGGTATTGAAGAGTTTGATAGGGTGTATGATGAATTAATCCAAGAAATTGAAGAACTAGAGGGTAGACCGATCGATGAAATTCTAGATGAAATCGAAAAAGAAATAGAAGAAGAGAGACTTGGGGAAACGGAAGAACTAGAAGACCCAGGAGATTCGGACGAATCAGATGACTCCGGTGGTTCAGATGGTTCAGATGATTCGGGGGATTCAGATGAGGACGACTCAGAAGACCCAGATGAGGGCGATTCAGATGATTCAGGGGATTCAGACGAAGACGACTCAGATGATGATATCATCTATTACACTTTAACTGTGCAATATGTGATTGACGATGGCGGAGTGGCAGCACCTGCAACTTTTAAAAAAGAAGATTATGAATATAGAGATAGCTACAATATTCCTACACCAACAATAGAAGGTTATACTCCTGATAAAGCAACGGTAGAAGGTATTATCGCAAGAGATACGACCGTTACAGTCATATACACAAAGGATTTTGAGGAGACTTATACGTTATTTATAAACTATGTAATCGATGATGAGGCTGTCCTTGCACCAGATCCTTATAACGATGACAGCCTAAAAGAAGGTGAGGAGTTTAGTGTTCCTTCTCCAACAATAGAAGGGTATACTGCGGATACACCAGTCGTTACCGGAATAATGGATGAAACATTTAAATATATCACCGTGATTTATTATAATGATACTCTAACTTATCAACTAACCATCAACTATATATATGAAGATGAAACAAAAGTAGCAGAACCGATTGTTAAAAGGTTTAAGGTAGGAGAAGACTACAATATCCCTTCTCCTACAATTGATGGTTATTATGCTGATATTGATAACGTAACAGGGTCAATGCCGGCCTTTAATAGGGTTGTTACTGTAACGTATCGAGAAGTTCCAGTTTATGATGAATTTGAAATTGGTGGATATGATGATCCGGCAGAAACCGTGAGAATCCCAGAGGGTACGAGTTTTGCTGAAGCCGTATCATCTTACTTACCGAAAAAAATCAAAGTATATTTAAGTCCTGGCCCAGATACTATGGATCTCAACGTAGACTGGAAAGAGGATCCGGTCGTTCTCTATCCTACTGTTGATAGCGTTGTTGGAATATTTCCTTATACAGGATTGTATACATTTGAAGGGGAATTCCTGCCACCATCTAATGTGAAAAATTCAGGGGGATTTATTCCGACTATCACCGTGGAATTCTATCCATATGTCGTTGATGATACAGGAGTGGATTATTCGCAGCTAACAAGGGAAATTGAAGGCTCTTCAGACTGGTATTATGTCTGGTATGAAGATGATTACGGAGACAAGCAGGGAGCTTGGGAAAATTATGTAGGTGGCCTGATTTCCGAAAGGTATGTATACAAGGATAATACGTATCATGGCATCCATGAAAAATATGAAGGACCTGAATACAGTAAGACGCTTGAAGCCAACTATAACAATGGAGTATTAGATGGCTTATACAAAACTTGGTATACCCATAACGGTGCAAAAGAATTTATCGGACAGTATTCTAATGATAAAAAGACAGGAACATGGGAGCAATATTATTTCAATGGTCAACTTATGTCTGAAGGAAGCTATGAAGAGGGCCTAGAGACAGGTACGTGGGAATACTATTATGAGAATGGGCAGATTAAAGCTAGGGGTGCCTATGCTGCTGGTGAAGAAATAGGAGAATGGGAATATTGGAATGAGGATGGTAGTCCTCTATAGGATGGTAAATAAGCGGAGATTTTCCTTAAATGCATACTTGAATATTAAAATATGTTCCCTCGGACTAATGGTTCGGGGGATTTTTAAGCCGAGCCGAGGTCTTACTTTTTATGCGGAAATGAGACGTAAGTTAAAAATCATTGATTGATTTTGAGTGAAAGTATCATTACTGGATTGATTGAAAATGGAAATATGGGAACAATAATTCTAAAATTTATTAAATTAGGTGGGGATACTGTAGTAAAGATTATCTGAATTTAAGTCAACATCTTTATCTCATCTTTACATCAATATGGTACTCTTTCATAGGTAGTAACCGTTGAAGCATTGTGAGGGAGAAAAATGAAAAAAACGATATTAATTGTAGAAGATGAAGATATTTTACGTGAAATTATGAAAGATTATTTAGTAGATGAAGGATATAAAGTGTTAGAAGCAGCAGATGGAAATGAAGCTCTAGCTATTTTTGAAGAATATGAAGTACACCTAATTATTCTAGATATTATGTTGCCAGAATTAGATGGATGGTCTGTATGCAAGCGGATTCGAAAATCATCCAATGTACCTATTATTATGTTGACGGCACGAAGCGATGAAGATGATACGTTATTAGGTTTTGAACTGGGGGCGGATGATTATGTTACAAAACCGTACCGCCCCCCGATTTTATTGGCTAGAGTAAAACGATTACTGGATAGTCGATATTCTCATATAAGTAACAAATCTAACGAAGATACTTTAATAAGTAGTGGTATTCATGTGCATTTTCCTACACGTACGGTATTTGTTGATGGAGAACAAATTAGTTTGACGTATACGGAATTTGAAATACTAACCTACTTAATGCAAAATCAAGGGATTATTTTGACAAGAGAACAACTCATTACGAAAATTTGGGGGTACGAATTTTCGGGCGATGATCGCACGGTCAATAGTCATATTCGAAATTTACGTCATAAATTAGGAAATAAAGCAAATTGTATTGTTACGGTTATTAGAGCGGGTTATAAATTTGAGGGAAAAGTATGAAACAAGGGATTGTATTAAAGCTATTTATCTTAACAACTATATTATGTATGTTTATTTTGGCAACAATTTTTGTTGGACAAACTATATTTTTCAAGCAATATTATGAAAACCAAAAGGTAAAGAATATTGAAACAAGTATTCAAAGCTTTACGAAAGAGTATTTAAAATCTGAAAAAAATGTTGAAACAATCCAAAAGCTAAAGCAGGATTTTTACCAAGAAAATATGACTTGGATTGCAGTATTAGACAGGGTAGGAACTATTAAACACGCAAGTGATTTTTCCATAAAAGTTCATATAGATCCAGCTCGAGATAAAGAGTTTTCTAACCGGACGATTTCCATTCCTTTGTATAGTTTAATTGGTTTAGAAGAAATGGAAAGGGTCAAGTTCGATCTGAAACAAGGAAATCGAATTTATATAGACGGAATAAAAAAAGATAATACGGTAGTTCCAGCTATATTAACGGTAGATAATAAGAATACAGTCTTGGAAAATATGCTCTTATCAGAAAAATTATATGGTAATAAAGAGATAACAGAACCTTCTCCAATAGAGCAATCGAGGCAATTAATGGACGACAATCGGAAATTACAAGTACCCGTGGAACCAGGCAATTCAAACATTTATAATGGTTCAAAGTTGTTTTTAAAAGGAGATATTCAGGAATTACAATTACCTTTTGGGTCAGGTAGTTCAAACATTTATACAAATCGTGTATTTATAGAAAGGGTAAAACAATTTCAGGTGAATTTACTGTTTGCTGAACGCCATTATAGCAAGCCTGAAACAATCGACTTTGAAGAAAATAATATTAATTACAAAATATTTATTAAACCGATAAAAGATACAACTGGTGAAACAATGTATATTTTTGCGATGACATCATTACAACCAGTTGATGAAGCTATTCAAATGTTAAAAGATTATTATATTTACCTAATTATCTTAGTAGTTCTTCTTGTTGTTCTTTCGTCATTTTATTATTCAAAAAAGATTGCCAAACCATTATTACAAATAAACGATACGACGAACAAGATGGCAAACTTAGATTTTTCTGAGACTATACGTATTACATCAAATGATGAGATTGGTGCATTGTCACAAAATATTAATACGCTTTCCAATACGTTACATTCGTATATTAATCAATTGCAACAAGATATAGAGAAAGAAAAAAGGTTGGAAAATACACGAAAAGAATTTATTTCGAGTGTGTCACATGAATTAAAGACCCCTTTAAGCATTATGAAAAGCTGCATCTCCATTTTGGAAGATGGGGTTGCGAGTAATAAAAAAGATTATTATTTTCAAGCGATGTCAAAAGAAGTAGATAAAATGGATATGCTTATTGTCGATATGCTCGAATTAGCAAAATTTGAGTCTGGTACGTATAAAATGAAGATGGATGTATTTTATATTGATGAGGTCATCGAGTATATATGTGTGCAATTAAATATAGATATAATGAACAAGCAATTACATGTCCATAAACAACTATTTAAAGTGAAGGTTGTTGCCAATCAACATCGAATTGAACAGGTTTTGACAAACTTTATTACGAACGCGATTCGTTATACACCAGAAAACAAAGAGATTATCATTTCTACAATAGAAGAGCACGAGCGTGTAAAAGTATGCATTGAAAATAAAGGGGCACATATAGCAGAGGAACATTTAGAGAAAATATGGGATCGATTTTACCGTGGGGATGCGTCTCGTAGGCGGTCGAATGGTGGAACAGGATTAGGTCTGGCTATTTCAAAAAATATTTTGGAGCTGCATGGTGCACAGTATGGTGTTTTGAATACTGAAGATGGCGTGTTGTTTTTCTTTTATTTAAAGAAACAAGAATATATGAGCCACCCGTTCAATCAGCCTTTGCCATAGGTATTGAACGGATAGACGAACAGTCACTGTTACTGTTCGCAAGGCTCATCGCTAATTTTCATTGAAGTTATTGCAGAAATATAGTGAAAGATGGGGGAGGGCATTCACTTGTCCTTGAATATTTTATTACTAATAACTTTATTTATATTGATTATACCTTTTGTAATTTACTTGAAAAGTACAAATAAGAAAGGTAAAATGCCGTATGCAATCGCGTGCTTTATATATTTAGGTGTTGCAAGTCCTGTTGTATACGCAGTAATTAATCATAAAATTGTGCAATATGTGGATGCCAATATTGGTTTAGGACTTGCATTTTTTACTACATGGTTTCTTACTATATGTCTATTTTTGATTTCTCTTGTTTTCTTCTTTAAAAAAAGACGTAACAAGGAATAGAAGACCGATAGATTTCCGATTCCTATTCTTTAAATGATATTGACATGATCTGCACCTAATCTTTATCTCTCTCTATTAATCTTTAAAAAGTACAAGGATACTTTGAAATAGAAGGGATAGATTAGCGATGGCATTCCAGCACAATAATAGGAGAAGAAGGGGAAAAAGTAGGCTTTTTATTATATTGATCTTATTTCTCATTCTACTATTATCAGTTTTCATCAACAATTCCATTAACAATAACGATAATTACATGAAAGTTAGTTCCAGTAGTGATAATCACAATCGTGACCAAAACAGTAACACACCTTTTAAGGTTGTAATTGATCCAGGACATGGTGGCAAAGATGTCGGAGCTTCAAGCGCAAGTGGCCAGTATGAAAAAGATTTTACATTAAGTGTATCGAGAAAGGTTGAAAAACTACTGGAGAAGGAACCTCAAATACAAGTTTTTATGACAAGAACGGATGATAGCTTTATTTCGCAAGAAAGTAGATACAGACCAAAATATGCGAACAACTTAAATGCAGATTTATTTATTTCGATTCACGGAAATACTTTTACAAATCCGAATGTTTCCGGCACAGAAACATATTATTATCACAACAATTCTCGCCATTTTGCTGAGACCATGCAGGAACATGTGGCGGAAGCTACCGGATTTAGGGATAGAGGCATAATGGTGAAAGATTTATTTGTTATAAAGGATACAAAAATGCCTGGGGCTTTGATAGAAGTAGGATATTTGACAAATCCCGAGGATGAGTTCAAAATGTGGGCTGATGAATTTCAAAATCGCGTGGCTACTGCTATTGTTGAAGGGGTTAAGGAATACATTTACGGAGAAAAAGGAATAATCGCGAAAAACTAGTAATCTATGACGGTAACACACAAAGAAAATGTTATTATTAATGGAATAAATAAAGTACTAAATTAGTAAATGAATGAACAAGGATAAAATTACAAGGTACGTATATTTCATGTTTAGATAGGGCGACTTTGGTATAATAAGGATACTGATGAATATTTCAACTAAGGCTGTGCTAGCAAAAGGCACAATATGGGGATTATTGGAAATTGATAGGCGTTATAAACAACCAATGGACGATTTAGGAAGTAAGGATATTTAAATTATAATAGGCAAATACCACTATGTTAATATGTTTGCGGGATTACTACTCAACGTACGTTGATTGTTGCATTGCTGAAATTTACACAAAGTAAAAATGAGCTCATGGTAAACACCGAGCTCATTTTTTTGTTAATTCATTAAGCTATGGTAGTAAGCGCTGTATCCAATAGTGGTACAGTCCTTTTTCCTTTTGTTCAATACCCCTTCAGTTCTTTGGCTACGCTATAACACGAAAAGAGATGTTATATTTACTTTTTAAATCATGGTGGATATTACATGAAATATTATTAAAGAAATAAATTTTTGCCTTCATTTTAATCATTATAAACGAGTTTTCTTGCCTTATTTTTACCATACTATTTGACAAAGGGGTGTGATATAGCTCATTGACTCGATTGGCTTCATACATTAGGATGAGTATATGATAATGATTATCAGTGTCAAAAGCAAAGGTAGGTTGAGGATTTTATGTCAGGACTTACAATTGATCAAATCGCAGTAGGCTACAATGATTTTCTCATCATTGATGGCTTAAGCGTAAAAATACCTGAGAAAAAAATAACAACGATTATTGGACAAAATGGTTGTGGTAAGTCAACGTTGTTAAAAGCTATATCAAGACTGTTGAAAATAAAACAAGGGACTGTTTTTTTAGATGGAAAGGAAATTCATCAATTACATACAAGAGAAATTGCTAGAAAAATGGCAGTTTTACCGCAAACGGCTGAGACACCGCCAGGATTAACTGTGTTTGAGCTTGTATCATATGGTAGATTTCCACATCAACGAGGTTTTAGATCGTTAAAAAAGGAGGATTATCACTTTATCAATTGGGCGATTGAAGAAACAGGACTATCTGAGTATAGAGATCATCCTGTTGAATCATTATCAGGTGGTCAAAGACAACGAGTATGGATTGCGATGGCACTTGCTCAAGATTCAGAAATTCTAGTTTTAGATGAGCCGACAACGTATTTAGATTTAGCACATCAGCTAGACATACTATTATTATTAAAAAAACTGAATGAGCAAGAAGGCAAAACCATATTGATGGTTCTACATGATCTAAACCATGCTTCTAGATTTTCTGACTATTTGATTGCGATGAAAGCTGGGAAAATAGTAACCGAAGGTTCTCCAGAAACGGTAATGACTAGTGACAATTTAAAAACTATATTTGATATCAATGCAATCCTAGCAGAATGTCCTTTTAGTAATCACCCCATTTGTTTATCGTACCAATTATGTAAAGCGCGTTCCTAAAGGAGTTACACATGCAAGATTCTACGAAAAATGCAGACAAGTTAACATTAAAACCAAAGAATCAGCCTATGGTAGCAAGTATAGTCCTATTCGGCGGCATAGCCTTATTGGTGTTTGCGATATGGAGTTCGATTCTATTTGGTGCAGCTGATATTAAATTTTCTACTGTTTGGCTCGCAGTGTTTGATTATAATTCTACGTTAACAACACATCAAATTATTCAAGAAATCAGACTACCGAGAGTCCTAGGAGCCGCAATAATAGGTGCTTGCTTTGCGGTAGCAGGTTCTATCATGCAAGGGATGACAAGAAATCCCCTTGCAGATCCAGGCCTTTTAGGTTTAAACGCAGGTGCTGCCTTTATGGTGGCTATTTGTTTTGCATTCTTCCCAGGGCTGTCTTATCAATATCTTATTTTGTTTTCTTTCGTAGGTGCTATGCTTGGCACCATTTTAGTATATGGAATTGGTTTTATGGGAAAAGGTGGATTAACACCTATGCGCCTTGTTTTGGCAGGTGCAGCTGTCAGTGCATTGCTTGTAGCATTAAGTCAAGGGATTGCTATTCATTTTGATCTTGCACAAGATTTAGCCTTTTGGTATGCAGGCGATGTTTCAGGTACTACGTGGAGTAATCTCAAAATCCTCACTCCTTGGGTAGTAGTTGCAATGATTGGAGCTTTTATCATCGGTCCATCCCTAACATTACTAAATCTTGGGGAAGAGGTTGCCATCGGTCTTGGGCAAAGAACAGGTGTGATAAAACTTTTTGGAGCTGTCATCGTATTAATTTTAGCAGGCATTGCAGTCTCAGTTGTTGGTGCAGTTAGTTTTGTCGGGCTTATGATTCCCCACATTACTCGATTTCTTGTTGGCCATGATTATCGATGGATTATTCCATGTTCCATTGTTATCGGAAGCTTGTTCATGGTTGTTGCGGATCTTTGTGCCAGAATGATTAATCCGCCATCTGAAACACCTATTGGAGCATTAATTGCTTTAATTGGCGTACCTTTCTTTCTTTATTTAGCGAGAAAGGGAGGAAGGGAGCTATGATTCAAAAGACTCTAATGTCAAAGGCGCAACTTCAAAAAAGACAGAAATTCATCATTGTTATGATTATTTTACTAATTTTACTCGTAGTGACTTTTTTCATCAGTATGAATACAGGAGCTAGTAAGCTTTCTCCATTCGAAGTCTTTCAGACATTACTACGTCAGGGTACCAATAGACAAAATTTAGTGTTATTTGAATTTCGTTTACCGCGAATCGTAATATCCGTGCTGGTAGGAATTGGTTTAGCTATTTCAGGGTGTATTTTACAAAGTATATCGCGAAACGCTCTTGCTGAGCCTGGAATACTGGGTATAAATTCTGGTGCAGGTTTAGGAGTTATGCTATTTATTTCATTTGTTCCAGCAGGAGCATTGGAGCTTTCATTATTTTTACCTCTATTTGCATTTTGTGGGGCGCTCATTACCGCTGGAATTATTTATGCATTTTCCTATAAGCGCGGTGAGGGAATTTCGCCGACAAGATTAATACTGACCGGAATTGCGATAGCAGCAGGGATCAATGCCGCAATGATTGTATTGACATTACGTTTAACGCCAGAGAATTATCAATCAATTGCAGTATGGATGGCTGGAAATATCGGAATATCAAGCTGGAAGAATGTTGTTGCTTTGCTTCCATGGTTAATAATACTCTTACCAATTGTGTTATTAAAAACTCGCGTATTAAATGTTCTTGATTTAGGGGATCAGCATGCGATAGGTTTAGGTACCTCGATTGAAAGAGAACGATTATTTTTGCTAGGATCGGCTGTAGCGCTAGCTGGAGCAAGTGTATCTGTAAGCGGAAGTATTAGTTTCGTAGGGTAAATTGCACCGCATCTTGCGAGGCAGTTAGTTGGTTCAAAACATGAATTTAGTTTGCCTGTTGCAGCTTTACTAGGGGGACTTTTAGTACTTGTTGCTGATACAGTTGGGCGCTTTATCATTCAACCGTCTGAGATACCGGCGGGAATAATTGTTGCGATTATTGGGGCTCCATATTTTCTATATTTGCTTGCACGGGCAAAAGCTTGATATATGTGAGTTGTTGCATATTGTTTTCTATTGGCATGCATTCTGCCAGTTCAACGACATTTGCTTGACATGAACGCGCTAAAACAACGAAGTGGCTGTAACGAAAATTACTACCAAGGTTAACAGACAAACATGCAAATTTCTAGGCCCATATACGAATGAATATATAAGGTTTCCACAGTTGTTTCAGGGAGAGCCATAATTCTAAAGAAAATATTGAGATAAATCAACAATGACTTTACATGTAAAAACTGACTGAGAATTAAAATTTACATTGGAGGAATATATCAATGGTAAAGAAAAGCCTATTACTAAGTCTATCTTTTTTACTTACAATACTTGTTCTGTCTGCTTGCGGTGGGAATTCTGATTCAAGTGATATTGTACAAGATCAATCTGTAGGAGAGTCTGCTGGGCAGGTCAGGACATATGAAACAGTAAAAGGGAATATTGAAATCCCCGTTAAACCAGAGCGAATTGTAACCGATTTTTATGTGGGAGAATTGTTATCTGTTGGAGCAAATGTAGTTGGTGCAGATTCAGATGCTTTTGCTCATCCATTTATACAAGATCAACTCTCGAAAATAATGGATTTAGGTTCACCAATAAATGTAGAAATGATTTTAGACTTGGAACCAGATCTTATTATTACAATGTACGAAGATCGTTATGAAGAATATTCAAGAATTGCGCCAACACTATATATCCCGTGGGCAGCAGATGCTGATATTTATGATACGCTGGAAAAATTCGGGGATATAACTGGTAATAGCAGTGAAGCAAAAGAATTTATAGCTGAATATGATAAGGAAATTTCAGAAGCAAAAAAGAAGCTTGAAGGAGTTTTTGACGAAGATACAACGTTCGGTATTTATGAGTTAACCCCTGATGACAAATTATATGTATTTGGGGCCAACTTTGGTCGTGGTGGACAAGCATTATATGATGCACTAGGCTTAAAAGCTCCAGAAATAATTGAAAAAGAAGTTATGAATGGGGAAGGCTGGAAGGAAATCTCTTATGAAGTATTGCCAGAATATGCTGCGGATTATATGTTTTTAACAGTATATGATCCTGAGGGGATAGGCCAAAGTTTGAAAAAATTACAAAATTTATCCATTTATCAAAACCTTGAAGCTGTGAAAAATAATAAATTTTTTGTTAACGATTTTGATCAATTTTATCGATACGATCCTATTGCCATTCGAGAGCAAGTGAAATTGTTTGTCGAAATGTTAGGAAAGTAGGAAATGAAATTCGGCATTATAGATCATGGGGTCAGTAATCAATCGTAGCACTTAGAATTTGTTTCGTTACTTTTCAGTGGTAAAGGATTAAAGTATAAGAAAGGACATCGGCTTCCGCCATTGTGGGCGGAAAGCCGTGTCTTTCTAACACTTATTTACCTGTTAGTTCAACTTTTCTATGGCCAATCGCTTTAAGATCAAAGCGATCTGCGTTCATCACCTTGACCCAAGCAGCGATAAAGTCACGTACAAACTTCTCTTTGTTATCATTTTGAGCGTAAACTTCCGCTATGGCACGTAGAACAGAGTTTGAGCCGAAAACTAAGTCTACTCTTGTTGCTGTACGCACGATTTCGCCAGTCTTGCGATCACGGCCTTCATATATGACACCATCTACAGACTTCCATTCGACTCCCATATCAAGTAAGTTAACGAAGAAGTCATTTGTAAGTACACCTAAACGATCTGTGAACACACCATACTCAGTGCCACCATAGTTTGTACCTAGAACACGCATACCGCCGATAAGAACAGTCATTTCTGGTGCCGTTAGATTTAAGAGCTGAGCCTTATCTATAAGGAGTTCTTCTGGACTTACACTATACTGTTTCTTTTGATAGTTACGGAAACCGTCAGCGATCGGCTCCAGCACTTCAAAGCTTTCTATATCGGTTTGCTCTTGTATTGCATCGCCACGTCCAGGAGCAAAAGGAACTATTACATCAAAGCCAGCATCTTGTGCAGCTTTTTCAATTGCAGCATTACCACCTAGTACAATTAAATCGGCCATGCTTACCTTCTTATCTAGATCCTTTTGAATGCTTTCGAATACATGAAGTACTTGTTCAAGTTGTTCGGGCTGATTGACTTCCCAATCCTTTTGTGGGGCAAGACGGATGCGGGCACCGTTAGCACCACCACGATGATCTGACCCACGATACGTACTAGCAGAAGCCCAAGCAGTGGTCACTAGTTGGCTGACTGTAAGTCCTGATTCAAGGATTCTTGCTTTTAGCTCTGCTATATCAGACTCAGCTAAATCATAATTACCTGCTGGTACAGGATCTTGCCAGATGAAATCTTCTTCTGGAACTTCCGGACCTAGGTATCTTGTTTTAGGTCCCATGTCACGGTGTAAAAGTTTGAACCATGCCTTGGCAAATGCATCAGCAAACTCGTCTGGATTTTCATGAAAACGACGAGCAATCTTCTCGTATTCTGGATCGTGACGCAATGCCAAATCAGCAGTGGTCATCATTGTTGGAACTTTAATTGATGAATCTTCTGCATCTGGTGCAAGATGCTCGTCAGCAGGATCTACAATAGCCCATTGCCAGGCACCTGCAGGACTTTTTGTAAGCCACCACTCATATCCAAACAATAGATCGAAGTAACCGTTATCCCACTGTGTTGGATTAGCAGTCCAAGCACCTTCGATACCGCTACCTATAGTGTCACGGCCAAATCCCTTTCCATGAGAACTTTGCCAGCCTAATCCCTGTGCCTCAATTGGAGCAGCCTCTGGCTCTGGACCAACAAGAGCTGCATCTCCTGCACCGTGAGCCTTACCGAAAGTGTGACCGCCAGCGATTAGTGCAACAGTGTCCTCATCATTCATCCCCATACGTGCGAAGGTTTCACGAATATCGTGAGCCGAAGCAATCGGATCTGGTTTGCCGTTTGGACCTTCAGGGTTCACGTAAATCAACCCCATCTGAACAGCAGCAAGTGGATTTTCAAGATCACGATCACCTGTGTAACGATTATCACCTAGCCACTCCGTTTCCGTGCCCCAATAGATATCTTCTTCTGGATGCCAAATATCTGGGCGGCCTGCTCCAAAACCTATTGTTGGACCGCCCATGTCCTCAATCGCAACATTTCCTGCTAGAACAAGCAAGTCTGCCCATGAGATCTTGTTCCCATACTTTTGCTTAATTGGCCAAAGAAGACGTCGTGCCTTGTCAAGGCTAACGTTGTCCGGCCAGCTATTAAGTGGTGCGAAACGTTGGTTACCAGTTCCACCACCGCCTCGGCCATCGCCTGTGCGGTAAGTACCAGCTGCGTGCCAAGACATACGAATAAACAATGGACCATAATGACCATAGTCAGCAGGCCACCAATCCTGACTGTCTTTCATTAGATCTTTAAGATCCTGCTTTAGAGCATCGTAATCTAACTTCGAGAATTCCTCAGCATAATCAAAGTCTTCTCCCATAGGGTTGGACTTTTTGTCATGCTGATGGAGAATATTTAAGTTTAATGCATTTGGCCACCAGTCTCGATTTGAAGTGCCACTTGATTTGTGGCTAGTTGCACCACCGTGAAACGGGCATCCTCCAATGTTGCCATTTTCTTTAGTATCCATATTTCCATCTCCCCCTCATTTAAGTTTAATAATTTATTCATCTAGTTAACTAAAACGTAGAAAACTAGATTTATAATAATTATTATGTAATTGCAATGCTAAATTATGAGTTAATTTGGAAGAAATATAGACAACATTATCGGGATGAATTAAATAAAAAAAAAAGAGGACCTTTCATAATCTTGAAAGGATTGTATATGGTGGTGATATCAAGTAAACTAAGTGAAATATTCTAGTTTTGCTTTTGGGAAAAACTTCTCCATAAAGGTGTAAAGATGTTTTTTTATGTCCCCTTCTTCATCTTTTTGATAAATATATTTTCCAATTCCGTATTTTCCCCATTTATATCTTCTTTTTTCTTCATCTAACTCTAATTTTGTCATCGGGTAGTTTTTTTCAATTACTCTTTTAGCAGGCTTTGTAAAACGATGCTGGATAAACTCAAAGGTAAGATCTTTCTTCGCCTCAGAAGGTAATTCAGTATCCAAACGCTCATACATCTGATAATATCCATCTTGCCATCCTTCATGAAGATAAATAGGTGCGACAATAAACCCAAGTTGCGAATCTTACGGACACACGTTCCGCTATTTGTGGGAATTATTGATTTTCATAAATTTAACGGACATACGTTCCGCTATTTGGAGAAAACGAGGTAATTTTCAGCTACTATTCAGCATATAAAGGATCTGGTGTCCGTTAAAAGTAAAAAAACGCGTATTGTTGATAAATAACGGATTTGAGGTCCGTTAAATCTAGAAGTTGAAATCGATTAAGGATTTTTACTCAATATTTGATCCTATCTCTGTTATAAAGATGAAAAATAGGTACGTAATTAAATTAAACCACCTTAATAGGCATGTACCGTTGCTGTTATAAAGATTAGTGGTAGGTAGGAATGTAATTCACTAAACAGTACCAGTTTTAAATAAAAAACATTACCCAAACATAGTGCATAATAAAAAACATTACCCAAACATAGTGCATAGTATAATTTGAAAAGCTATGAAGGGAATGAGTAAAATGTATTACGTTCCAAATATGTATCCATATCAATATCCGTATTATGTAAATGTACCCATTTATAACTTTAGAGGGCAGTCTGATTATGGAGCTTTTCCTAATGAGATAGAGCATACAAACAGAATGGATCCAATTGGATATTTTAATAGTAATGAAAGGATTAGGTTAGCAGATTATGGTCCTGAACCATTTGTGGTTAATATTAATGAAGCTACGAAACAAAACAAAACTTATCGCACCGCTTTATGGACAGGAGAATATTTGCAAGTTACGTTAATGAGTATCAATGTTGGTGAAGATATCGGATTGGAAATGCATCCTGATGTCGATCAATTCTTACGGGTTGAACAGGGGCAGGGGCTTGTTCAAATGGGCAATAGCAAGGATAATCTTGATTTTGAAAGAAATGTCTATGATGATTTTGCAATATTAATACCTGCTGGAACATGGCATAATCTTACCAATATAGGTAACATTCCGTTAAAACTTTACTCGATATATGCTCCGCCTAACCATCCATTTGGTACTGTTCATGTAACCAAAGAAGATGCAATGGCAGCAGAAGAAGCTCACGGCCATCGCAAAAATTCAAATATCTTTGGGATAAAAAGAATCAAATTTAGAACGAGCTTTTCAAAAGAGGAAGCTGCTGCCATAGCAATACTATTAGGTATTGATTTTACGAAGAGTAAATTTGATTTAAATGAGTTTTGGATGGGAGTAAATACTGAACTTGAACATGGGAGAAAATACAATCTGACAAATGTTACAACGGATGATCCTATAACAACTGGGAAAATTGCTTTGGCTCATCTCAATGAATTTCCAGATTATTATAAAAGGTTGAAAGTGCTTGAGGAGGAAGCAAAAGCTCATTGGAACAAATAATTAACTAGATAAAATGGTTATGCAGAATTTTAGCTGACCTTATCATACGAACTAGATTGATAAAGAAACCTCGGATATTTGAACTGCACCTCCAATTGTTAGATGGTGTCCAACAATTGGGGTGCAGTTCAATTTGAATTCGGGGTTTTTTCTTTTTTGATTTGAGTACCATTTGAAATTGGAATGATTGATCTAACTTCAACGTATGGCCTTTAATTCCGCTTTTATTCGTAAAAAATCTCATAAAACTACTAGACTTTTTATTTTTTTCATATAACTTTCAGACTCATAATTTATATTTTTTATTAAGATTTGATTCTTTGGGAGGTATACTCATGAAAAGAATATCGTTATTCTTTTTTTCAATTGTAATAATCTTTTCAGCGAATAGTTATGTTAATGGAAAATCACTGGGTGATTCATTGGATGAAAAGCAGCTAGACATTTCATATGAAAGTAAACGAGTAGAAATGCTTGTTCGCGATATTGTTCTTCTGCCGGAAAATAATGACTTCGATAGAGAAAGTGCACTCAATATGATTATGAGAATTTCACAAATTGATCCAGTTATTCTCTCTTTTTTAGCTGAGAATAATCTGAAAGTAAAGCTTTTTGATGGAAATATTACAGATGAACCATATTTTCAAAAGTTAAGTGGGATAGTACCTAGAGGGTGGGATAATGGATTAACATGGGATGATGTTCCAGGTGGTTGTAGCTCTACTTTAGCAGCAGCAAAAATAGGAGCTAGTCAGACTGGAATGGGGCATAGTTCGATAAATTTAGAATTACATGAGATTGGCCACTTATTTGAGAGAAACTATCCAGCTCTTAAAGAGAATTTAGTATATAATTCAATATGGAAGGAAGAAGCGCCAAAATTAATGCCATCACGCCAATATTTCTTAGACTACCAAGATGAATTTTTTGCCGAAGCATTTGCCATGTATTACTATGATGATAATTCAAGAGAAATTTTGAAACAAAATGCACCTAAAACATTCGAATTATTATATGAAATTGAAAATAATCCAGTTTTTAATTTAAATTCCTCTCTCATATAATGCTTCTCTGAAATGGAGTTATCTTGCGGACAACAGATCCGTTATTTTATGGAAAAATTATAGTATAGCATGATTAATGGACACAGGATCCTTTATTTGATGTTCATCGAATTCAATTGGCACTTAATATCACGAATAACGGAATATATGTCCGTAAAAATCAATAATAATGTCTAAACTGGGGAATTAGCGGAACTCCTGTCCGCTAATTTCTTTTTTTTATTATATAATAAAGAGGAAATAGTCAGTTATTAAACAATAATACTAGTAGCATGTTGTGGAAAAGTCATATAAGGAGCAGAAACGAACATTTAAAACGTCAGCATTGAAAAATAGTATTTACTACTTTAAAAAAATCTATATGAGGAGATGATTTGTATGACAATTGGAACGATGAAGAAAATCATTGGTATTGTAGTCATGGCAATATTATTTATCACTTTAAATTCGTTAACAAGTAGCACAAATGCTTATGCGAATGAGTCTGAACTATCAAAAAAGACAATCAGTGTGAATGGGGAGTATAGTGTTAAGGTTGCGCCTGATATTGCTTATATTGATATCGCAGTTAACACGTTTAATGAGGATGCAAAAAAAGCGCAGGAGTTAAATAAACATCAGATGAACAAAGTTATGGAACAGTTGAAAAATCTTGGGCTTGAGGAGAAGGATATCCGCACGACTGATTATCGAATTCAGCCGAGATACGAATGGAAAAATGTTGAAAAGAAAAATAATCAAGGCGGGATTGAAACAATTAGAGAACAAATACTAATTGGTTATGAGGTAATTAATAATATTAGAGTTACAGTAAACGATTTTCAAAAAGTAGGTACTATTATTGATACTACTGTTAAAGAAGGTGCAAACAAAATTAATAATATTGCTTTTGGATTGAGCGACGCTGTAAAAACGAAAAAATATTTGGAAGCATTAAAGGGAGCAGTGCAAAACGGAAAATCAAAAGCGGAGTATATTGCGAGTATATATGGAATCTCTCTAACAGTACCAGCTGTTATAAGTGAATCGGGTGCTTATTTGCCATCCCCAATCAATTATGGCATGGAAAAGGTTTCAGCAAGTGGCGTTTCTTATGATAGTGTCTCGTCTACGCCAATCTCAGGCGGAGAAATGGAAATCCGTGCGAATGTAAATATCATTTATCAGTATTAAGAGATTTAAAAGGAATACGTTATGATATTCATACTGTAATCTATCGTAAGTATTATTTATCAGTATTAAAAAATTTAAAGGCTGTTAAAAGGGAGTATTTACCAAGCGGGTATGTTAATAAGTAAAAATAACGTACAAATCCAGAAAAGCTGAGACAAACAAAGTAGGTGGGAATATATGCGACAAAAGCTTATGGATTTACCACACTTGCAGTAAGGTAGCTGAGACAAAGACAAACAAAGTAGGTGGGATATATGCGACCGGAAACAATTGAATTTACAGATGGATTACCAGTTAAAGCGTTTGTTAGATCTATAGAGCAATATCCCTACCACTGGCATGATACGTTGGAAATTATCCAGGTCTTAAAAGGTTCGGTTCATGTGGGACTTGGTAATGATAACCTACTGCTTAAGGAGAATGATATCGCTGTAATCAACATTGGGGAATTGCACCGCATCACCAAAAGTGAACAGGATAATGAAGTTTTAATACTTCAGATTGATGCAAGCTTTTGCCGGGATGTACTTCCCGAAAACGAATATTTTTTTATTTACTGTTGTTCACCCTACCATGAGTCAGAAGTGCCGGAAAAATATAAAATAGTAAAAGAAACAATTGCCCAGTTGCTCAAAGCTTTAAGTGAAGGTCCCACTGGTAATAGCAAAGATACTATTCATAATATCCTTACAAATATGATTGCTTACCTGAATTATAGTTTTGATTTTTTACGGTGGGGATATGGCATAACCCCCTTTAGTGAAAAATTGGTTGAGAGACTCAAAAAGATTGCTGGACATGCGAGCGGCGAACAAGAGGTACAATTGGGATTGAAAGCCTTGGCAGATGAAGTTGGTGTGACGTTGCACCATTTATCTCATGATATTAAGGATAAGTTTGGGTTCACTTTCCAGGAATTATTGTATTACAGCAAATGTGAACAGGCGGCAAAGCTACTTTTGAGCACCGAGCGAAGGGTTATAGATATTGCCATGGAGTGTGGGTTTTCCGACGTGAAGTATCTCATTAAACATTTTAAGCAAAACTTTCAATGTACACCATCGGAGTTTAGGAAAAAACATCAGGCGGATAAAAAAAGTCTCGCATCCCAGGTAAAATTTCATGATTGCCCTCTAGTCGAATCTATTCATATAACAAAAATTTAATATGATATGGCCTAACACCTTGAATATTTTTCAAGGTGTTTTTTTCTATCCGCAAAATCGTCAATGCATGATTTTTTTAAAAAAATTATAGTCAACATAGAATGGGGGAAAAATGCCTTAAGCTGATTTATCACAAAACACCATCAGGGTTCCACAAGGTAAAAGGGCTATGAAATTCGTGTTGATGTGTGAATTTCGTGGGTGGCCCCCTATAAAGCAATAGTATTGGTGAAAATTACAACTAAACTTTAGTAGGAGGAGATGAAATGTACACTAAAGGTCTTACCAAAATAACCGCTCGATTTGTGGTTATCTGTATGCTAATAGGAATGTGGATGCCGGCAGTTATACCTACGACAGTAGATGCGACTGATATGTCAGCGGATGAGAGAATTACCGCAGACATTCAGGCTTTGGCATGGGACGTAATTAGTGGCGAAAACACAACAGCAGACACTATAACAGTAAACCTCGTTCTTCCAAAGACCGGGGAAAATGGATCAACAATCAGCTGGAGTGTTTCACCAGATGACGGAACAATTAACACTGACACAGGAGCGGTCACAAGACCAGCAGCGGATAGTGAAGACAAAACTGTTACCTTAACGGCAACTGTGAGCTATGCAGGAGGGACAAACCAGACAGAAGACTTTATTCTAATTATTATGAAGCTTGTCGAGGATACGTATTATTCGGTAACGTATGATGCTAATGGCGGCAGTGGCACAGTACCGCTAGAAACTGAGAAAGCAGAAGGTGATACCTTTACCGCAGGGGTTAACAGCTTCACTCCACCGGAAGGCAAGCAGTTCAAGCACTGGAACACAAAAGCAGATGATACAGGTACACCCTATGCTGAAGGTGAAAACGTGACGATGCCTGCAGAAAATCTAACCCTTTATGTGATTTGGGAGGATGAAAAATTAGTTACTTTTGGGGCACCCTGGCCAGGGGACGGAAGTGGGACAGTCGCCGACCCTTATCAAGTGGCAACAGCGGACCAGCTTAATGCAGTACGAAATTTTCTAAATAACAGCGAAGTCTATTTCGAGCAGACAGCGGATATTGATTTGGAAGGCTATGCCAACTGGATTCCAATTGGTGATGCCACTAACCCGTTTACTGGTAAATACAACGGCAATGGTAAAACCATATCCAATCTGACCATCAATGACGGTACTTTGGAGTACGTTGGTTTGTTCGGATTATTGAGTAATGGTGGTAAGCTGGAGAATATGACGTTGACAGGTGTTTCAGTTACCTCAACGAATGATGGAGTATGGAAAGAGGAACCAAGAAATGAACACTACGAAGGGATTGCCCATGTGGGAGGACTGGTTGGTGCTATTGATAGAGGAACCGTAACTGACTGTAGTAGCACTGGTAATGTGATCGCAGGGATTGCTTCTAGTGTTGGCGGATTGGTCGGTTTTAATACTGGAGGAACAATCAGCTCTAGTATGAGTGAAGGAACTGTTAACGGTAGTGATGATGCAAATGTTGGTGGACTGGTTGGTTATAATTATGGTGATTTTGGAAACATCAACAATAGTTCTAGTAGTTCACATGTAACTGGTGGTAAAAGCGATAATGGATATTTCTATTTTGATTATTCGTCGTCTATTGGCGGGCTGGTAGGCAGGAATAGGGCGAAAATTAACAATAGCGATAGTTCTGGAAATGTCAGTGGCGAAGAACGGGCATATGTGGGCGGCCTGGTAGGTTATCATCATGGGAATAGTGTTTCGGAAATTAAAGACAGCTCCAGTACTGGCAATGTCACAGGAGGGGATAGTGCCACGGTAGGCGCACTGCTTGGTTATGACAGTGGCGGTAGCATAACTCTAAACAGCATCGCCATCACGACACCAGCAACTAAGTTAGCCTATGCAGTGGGAGAAGCATTGGACAACACCGGCCTTGTTGTCACAGGAACCTATGCGGGGAATAACAAAGCCGCCTTGCCGATTACAGCTGCAAACATCACTGGATTTGACAGCAGCGTACCTGCTGATGATCAAGTATTGACGATCACCTTTGACGGCAAAACAACTACCTATGCCGTTGATATATCTCTAGACTGGCCGGGTGATGGCAGTGGTACAGAAGCAGACCCTTATCAAGTAGCAACAGCGGACCAACTTGATGCAGTACGAAATTATCTCAATACTAGCGATATCTACTTCGAGCAGACTGACGACATTGATTTATCAGGCTATGCCAACTGGACACCCATCGGGAATGAATTTAAAGGAACAAAATTTGCCGGCAGTTATGAAGGCAACGGGTGGACCATAACTAATCTGACATCTAGCAATTCCTTGACCTGGGTGGGCTTATTTGGTGCAATAGATACCGGCGGAGTTCTGAAAAACATCACTCTAGAGAGTGTCATTATAGAAAATAGCCTGACCGGAGATTATGCCTTTGCGGGTAGTCTGGTGGGACATAATTATGGAATCATCAGTAACTGCAGTGTTCTAAGCGGTACTGTAAGCAGTGCGGGACGCGCAGGCGGATTGCTGGGCTATAATGACGGCTCGGTCAGTAGCAGCTACAGTTTGGCAACAGTATCAGGTGGAGATGACGAATACTCTGGGGGCTTAATCGGCTACAATGGCGGCACCGTTACAAATAGCTATAGCACTGGCGACGTCACTGGTGGTGTTAATGCTTCAGTGGGCGGTCTGATTGGCTTCAACGGCGGAATTGTCAACAACAGCTACAGTATAGGGGCTGTGGCAGGGGACTCCGATGCAACGGTGGGTGGTCTGGTTGGTAAAAACTACGATGAAGTCACAAATAGCTATTACGACAGCGAAACATCAGGACAAAATGATGATATCGGCAAGGGAAGACCAAAAAACACTGCCGAAATGGGACAACAGGCAACCTACGAGGGGTGGGACTTTAGCGGCGTCTGGAGAATCACCGAGGTTCTTACTTATCCTCTCTTACAGTGGCAGCCCCTGACTATGGGAGAAATCAATGAACTGATCACGATTGATACAGAGGCAATAACCTGGGATATCATCAAAGGAGAAAACAGCGCCGAAAATAACGTGACCACAGGACTCTATCTTCCGACAGCGGGAACCAATGGCACAACCCTAAGCTGGGGCTCCAGTGATCCTACGGTCATCGCTGGCGACGGGACAGTTACAAGACCAAGCCACAGCGAGGGAGATAAGTCCGTTACCCTAACAGCTACTGTCAGCAAGGAAGGCGGTACAAGCCAGGCGAAAAGCTTTACTTTGACCATTAAAGCTCAGCCAGCAACTGGCGGCAGTGGTGGCGGTGGTGGTTCAAGCTCATCATCTAACCAAAACAGTACAACGGCCGATGGCACAGTTACAAGAACTGTTCAAAATGGACAAAAGGTTGATCAAGTAACGATCAATGAAACAAAAGCAACGGAATTAATAAATGACGCATTAAATAAAAATCAAAATACGATTACGATTGAAATAAATACTTCAAAGGAAGATCCTGCAGATAAAGTTGAAGCAACCTTATCAAAGGAAACACTAAGTCGCATAAGTAATAACGATTTGGCCGTTACAATTGAATCGAATCATGCAACGATTTCAATTCCAACAACTACATTGAGCAATTTAAATCAAGACGTTACTTTTACAATTGAACAAATAAAAGCATCTACAGAAATTCAAGAAACGGATTCTGTGATTAGTATTATTGCCCCAAATGGAACAAAAGTAGGTCAGTCGCTTAAAATAGAAACGAATTACGAAGGGAAAACAGATGTAACATTACCATTAGAGGGCATTGATATTCCAAGCGACCCGGATGAACAAAAGACTTTCCTAGCGTCTCTAGGTGTGCTAGTGCAGCATAGTAAGGATGATAATGAAGTGGTAACGGGCAAAATTGTTTACGATCAAAATAATCAACCTATTGGTCTATCATTCTCAATTGAAAGATTTAGTACATTTACGATTCTTGCACTACCACCAAAAGAACAAGTAGAAAATCCTACATCAACTTCTATTATCGTTAACGATATAAGCGGACACTGGGCTGAAGATACGATTCGCCAATTAATTTTAAAAGGGGCTGTAGGTGGATATCCTGATGGAACATTCAAACCGAGCCAAACAGTCACTAGAGCAGAATTTGTGGCTATGCTTGCTAAGGCTATTGGAATAGAGGAAACGAAAAATAATAGTAAAACATTTTCCGATATCCAAAATCATTGGGCGAAAAATGTGATTGAGCAGGCAGCGACAATTGGTATTGTAAATGGATTAAGTGAAGATCAATTTAGACCAAATGAAGAAATTACTAGGGAACAAATGGCAGTCATGATTGTTAATGCAGGAGCACTTAAGCAAGTTGATTCAAAAAATAACTTCCTAGACAGTGAAAAAATTGCGAGCTGGGCAGAAAGCGCTGTGAACACAGCTGCGAATTACAAAATAGTAAACGGTCTTCCAAATCAAACTTTTAATCCACAAGGAAAAGCAACAAGAGCAGAGGCAGCAACAGTGATTATGAATTTACTAAACTTAAATAACTGATGAAGCAATGGACGAGTCTATTAACACTGCTAATACTCATATAAGAATTTATGTAGTGGATTCAAGTTAACTGAAGAGTAAAAACACTTATAGATTTTTTCTATAAAAATATATTTTCACCCTTTTGGGTGATTTTTTTTTATGTTTTCGAAATATTAACCTTGTTATGTATTAAAGAATAAGTAACGATATTTGTTTCTTGCCATGCGAAATGTAAGGGGAATTCCGAATTTTTCTAGCATACCTAACTTCGTGCAGTTTAAGCCACAAATACCGTAATTTGGGAAGTTTCTGATGATTTTAAATCGAGTTCTTCAACTAAAGATGTTAATTAGAATTACCAAGCCTCACAAAATAATGGAATAGATATACTAACGGACACCAGGGCCGTTATTTTATCAAAATCATGTATTTCTCCAATTTTATCGGACACCAGATCCGTTATTTGATAAAAAACATACAAAAAAGCATCTTTATTGATTGAATAACGGAACGTATGTCCGTTAGATTTAACTTAATAGCTAATTCTAACAAATAACGGAACGTATGTCCGTAAAACTCAAACTAGGACTTAACAGTTTTCCTCTTATAAACAAAACTAATTTCCAAATATTAATATCAAATAAATCCTGTACAAAAAAACAAACCCATTTTCAAATTTTTTATTTGTGAACGGGTTTGTCGTTTGTTAGAGCATATTATTTGAACGTATTAACTGATCGTACTAAAGATTTTCAAATAATTTCCCATAGTATTATGCGTATTATTACGACAATCACTTAATTGGATTTAAAGCTAGGATAGCGACATTGCCAACTGACCGTAATAACATCGATTAATTGGATTTAAAGCTAGGATAGCGACATTGCCAACCACCTGAGCGGACAAGGTTAGTCAAAAAATAGATCGCTTAATTAAATGTAAAACTAAAATTTCAGAACTTTAATAAAATAGACCAATCCTTTTACAAATTCTCATTTGTGAAGGGTTGGTCTACAGTTTGTCTATACTAAAAAATCTTTTTATGGATTAACAACAACCTCTTTGCCTTCCTTACGTAGCTTGGCATATTCGGCTGTTGCTGTAAAGACAACATCGGTTGAAGAATTAAGTGCAGTTTCACAAGAGTCTTGTAAAACTCCGATAATAAAACCAACACCAACGACTTGCATTGCAATGTCATTAGGAATTCCGAATAAACTACAAGCGAGAGGAATAAGCAACAGTGATCCACCGGCAACCCCTGAAGCACCAGCAGCAGATACAGCTGATAAAACGACAAGAATTAGTGCTGTACCAATATCTACTTGAATACCTAGAGTGTGAACAGCGGAAAGAGTTAGAACTGCGATCGTAATTGCTGCACCAGCCATATTTATTGTGGCCCCTAATGGTATTGATACTGAGTAAGTATCTTTATTTAAATTTAGTTTTTCACATAAACTCATATTTACCGGAATGTTAGCAGCTGAGCTCCGTGTAAAGAATGCTGTAATTCCACTTTCTCTCAAAGCTCTTAATACAAGTGGATATGGATTTTTTCGAATATAAAGATATACAATAATAGGATTTACGACAAGGGCAACAAAAAACATACATCCGAGAAGTACTAAAAGTAATTTTCCGTAATCGAGCAGAGCCGTTAAACCATTCGTTACAATCGCATCAAATACAAGACCCATGATTCCGATCGGAGCTAAATTAATAACCCATTTTACTAGCTGTGAGATGGCATCTGAAAAATTAGCAAACATGTCCTTAGTAGAATCGGTAGCCCTTCTTAAAGCAATACCAAGAAGGATAGCCCAAGTTAAAATGCCGATATAGTTAGCATTCATTAAAGCATTAACTGGATTGTCTACAATATTAAATAATAATGTCTTCAGTACTTCGACAATACCACCGGGAGGTGTTAAACCCTCTGCGCCAGTAGTCAGTGATAAGCTTACCGGAAAAAGGAAACTCGCCAAAACGGCCACAAATCCAGCAAGGAATGTTCCGATTCCATACAATCCAAGAATGGATTTCATATTTGTTTTCATACCACTTCTATGATTAGATATGGCTGCGATAACTAAGAAAAATACCAATATTGGTGCAACGGCCTTTAATGCCCCAACAAATAAGGAACCAAAAATTGATATCCATTTAGCGGCATCAGGTATCGTAACAGCTAAAATAATACCTATAATCATACCGATAAGTATTCGTTTTACTAGACTTAACTGGTTCCACTTTAGAATTAAATTCTTCATGTACTTCCCTCCGAATTCTAATAGATGCATAAAAAAAATTCACAATTATATTGTTAGGTTGTATATTTAAAGTGAATTTTGCCAATTGTGAATTATTTTAAAATATTAATATCATTATACTAAAATATTTGTAGTTGTTCTATAAAAATTTTGTGTAAAGTTGGAAAAGGTATATATTTCGCTATAATTCATATATGATTTATTATATGCAGGATTATATTTATCAATTATTCATTTGAATATCTTTAATCGAAAAAACATTTTTATTATTTTGTCACTCTAGTATTAGGCTTTAACATGGACGGATAGAAGCAAAGTCTATAAAAAGTTTCGCAAGCTGAAAACACTCAGAAATAGAAAAGGAAGGCAAAAAAATGAATTGCCTTCCTTAAATAGTTATTAAAAACCAGGTATAGAGATAGTAACAGTTGTTACAAAGTTTGTTTCATCACTAATACTAGACAATACTTCATTATCGGAAAAACTATTATCTTGAGAAGATAGGTCAAGATTAAAATTTAAATTGACTACATCATTACTTGCTCCATTTCCGGAATCACTAGTAAATTCTTCGGAATCAGTTGTTATTGGAGCAAATGCTCCCTCATCAACGGATAAGCCTAAACGCTCAATGTCCAATGTGTTACCAGCACTATCTGAGAAGTTCGTACCAGTAATATAGGCAGTATAGTTTGTATGATATCGAACAGATAATGATGGTTCGGTCACGATTTGGTCATTAAGAGAAAATGTTGCAGCGTTGTTAGAAGCCCCGATGAATCCTTCAAAATTAACTTCGTTGAAATTTAATGACATCCCTGACTTTGGCCAAAGCTTTGCAGTTATGTTTACTTCATTTGCTGCTAGAGAGTATAATGGTACAGAAGCAGCTAGTAATAGAGTACATAGAAGTAGCTTTGGTAGTTTTTTAATATACTTCATGATTTGCCTCCTAAAATATAATTTGAGTATTATATATAAAACCCTTTCCTTTGGCGGAAGGATGGGGTGACAAGGGGAACTTACTCTTTTAATCTAGTTGCTTCCTCTATCCATCTCTTCTTTAACCTCCTTAAATATATTCTGATTCCCAAGAATAAGAGAATGATGACTACCAAACTAGTTAAAATAAATACCCAAGGAACAACAGCTAAATATACTGAGTCTTTTTCAAATCTTTCTCCATCCATTGAAAATTGATATGTTCCTTTATATATCCCAATTAAATCAAGTTTTTCCCATAATACCTTTATGTCTTTTTCATGATTTGGAAGCAGGTTAATTGTTGGAATCTGGATTGATGTCGACTCTTTTGTAAGAAGATTCACTATTTCGATACTACCTTCTGATTCTAAATGTACATTTCCCTCGTTTTTTACAAAGAAGTGAAAATATCCACCATTTATCTTATCTTGGCTTGTGTTAATTAAACTCCATCTTTTATCCGTTGGGATCGTACCGTCTGGATTCGTTACTGTAACATAAAGAATGGGTAATATTTCTGTTTCGAATTTTACTTGTGATGCATTAGTATTTGGGTTTGAAAATTTATTAGAAATTAGCGCGGAGTGCTCGCCAATCTCAGCGTTTTTGGGGATGGAAACAGTTAGTGCGACTTCTTTTGATTCTTTTTTTTCTAAATTTAAAACATTATCGTTGAGATTTGACCACTTCATAACAGAAAAGGATTCATGTCCATTTGTTGGAAATTTAAGTTGTTTCCCTTCAAGTTTGAAGTCCTTAATATTAAGCGATACTGAAACGGTATTATCTGTATCGTTAAATACTTTATATGTATGGGTGATTTTGTCTCCTGGTTTTCCTGTAAGCTCTATAATCATATCTGAAACAGAAAAGCCTTCAAAATTTTCTGCGAATATTTGTGAAGGAAAACTGAAGAGAATTAAAATCATAGAAATGAATAGTTTCCAATTTTTTTGCATGCTGTTGAACCTCCTGATAGTCTTAAAATGAAAAAAACCGGCCAAAATAAAATGGCCGGTTGCGCTACTCGCTCCGATTCATCCAAGCGCCCAAATAAAGATGAATCTTCTTTGCTGCAGTTTATATTTTCTTAATTTGAATCTTATTTTATTTGATTTGTTGGAGGAATTATATAGTTTGGGTAAAATTTAACATAATGTTCAAAAATTATCCTGAGATATTTTATTAATCATTTCTTTTCGATAGGATCTTAAGCTGTTTTTGATAACGAGACAAATCGAATTTTAAGCATTGATACTATGTTTAGACGTTTAAATATCGTGATATATATCACAAGAAGTAAGGCGTTAAAGAAACCAAGATTAATTAAATAAAAAAGTTTGGAAACACCTTTTTTAATCAAAAAATATATATTAAGCACTGGTGAAACAATATATTGATATAATTATTGCGACATGCGCTAATAAATCACCACGTACCCCATTAAAACTTTTCCCTAACATCGGTAACAATTATTTACAATAAAAATGAAAAGGTAGTTTATATTGTTTATATAATGAAAATTACTAACTAATTAAAGTGAGTGTGAAACCTAATGGCGATTTTGAAAAATGATTGGGCTCTTTTGCTTGAAGAAGAATTTGCTAAACCTTACTATCAGCAGCTGAGAAGTGTATTAAAGGAAGAATACAAAACACAATCTGTTTATCCTGATCGATACGATATTTATAATGCATTACATTTTACTCCCTATAAAGATGTGAAAGTAGTAATTATCGGACAAGACCCGTACCATGGTCACGGTCAAGCTCATGGATTAAGTTTTTCTGTTAAACCTGGGGTTGTAGTTCCGCCATCTCTACAAAATATTTACAAGGAACTTCAAGCGGATTTGGGTTGTTATATTCCTAATAATGGTTACTTAGTTGAATGGACAAAACAAGGTGTATTGTTGTTAAATGCTGTTTTAACTGTTCGAGCCGGAATTCCAAATTCACATAAAGCTTTAGGTTGGGAGAATTTCACTAATAAAATTATAGAAAAATTAAATGAACGGGAGACACCAGTTGTATTTATCCTTTGGGGTCGGTTTGCCGAGCAGAAACAAGAACTAATAACGTCTGCAAAGCATTTAATAATTAAATCGCCACATCCAAGCCCGTTCTCTGCTAATAAAGGTTTTTTTGGAAGTAGACCTTTTTCTCGAACTAATGCCTTTTTGCGTGAAAACGGGCTTTGGGAAATAGATTGGCAAATTTCTAACAGGTAATATAGGGTAGTTATATCTGTTAATACTACCATCATAATAGTAAAAAATGGTATAATTAATAAAATATATAAATAATGTGAAATAATTCTAAGTTTAAAATATTTTTAAAACTACCAAACGTTTTTAACGAAGCAGGTTTACTTCATAATTTCTACTAATTAACTCGATTATTTTCATCTAATGGATCAATTATTGTTGTTAGTGCTTTATGGGAGTTTAGGAGGGTTCATTATGCTTCGCTATATAATTAATGGCTCAAGTGGTTTGAATCAACAAAATGTTTTATCACAGCTTACAAATAATGATGAAGCCTTACAAAAAGGGGTTCATGTTTTCTATGCTTTTTATGAAAGAGAGAAGTATATTAATAACCTTTTAGGTTTTATAACTGAAGGGCTTACTAAAAGGCAACAAGTTATTATCGTCGATAAAATTGATATTTATGAAGAAGTAATAGAAAAGCTGACAACTAATGGTTATAAAAAGGATGATATAGAACTCATAGTATTTGTTGAAAATGATACGTTTTACCTTACTAATGCCAGTTTTGATGTTGATAGAAGCATCCAGATGTTAAAAGACACAGTAAGTCTGTATTTAGAAAAGGGTTTGTTCCTCCGAATATGGGGTCAAGTATCCTTGCAAATGGATGAACCAGCCGTTTCGAAATTAAGACTTTATGAATCTCGATGTGACGAGGTTGTTGCTGAATCGAAAACAATTATAGTCTGTACGTATAATGGTTTAATAGTTCCGGCATATATTCAAAATGAGATGCTTAAAACGCACGAATATTTTATGACTGACGATCAAATCGTTCTCTCGCCGTTTTACAGAAAAGAAAACTTAAATCCTCTTTCAAATGGGGAAATAAGAAGGCTGCAAAAGCTTGATAAGGACATCACATTTTTGCAAGACCAAAATAAAAAACTGCAAAAATTGTATGATGAAATTAATAGGAAGAAGTCTATTATTGAACGAAGTGAAAAGTTTTATCGCAATCTTATTGAGGAATTACCTGTTTCCATTGTAATTACTAAGAATGATCATATTGTCTATGTTAATCATACCGGAATAAAGAGCTTTGATAGTGTTGATATTCAAGGGAAAGCTTTTTCGAAGCTGTTTGATAAAACTACATCTGCAACTAAAAACGGCTTAAGTGAATATAAGCTTTTGCTGCCAAATCATGAATTTAGGTACTTTGCAGTAAAATGGATTCCAACCTGGTTTGAAGGGGAAAGTGCAGCATTATACATATTAATTGACTTAACAGAGCAAAAGCTAAACGAAAAGCTAATGGTACGTTCTGAAAAGCTGAGTATTGCAGGTGAATTAGCTGCGGGGATTGCTCATGAAATTAGAAACCCATTAACAGCAATTAAAGGGTTTGTCAAACTGCTTGAGGATACAAGTAATGAAATTTACTTAACAATAATAAATGATGAGATTTCAAGAATTGAACAAATTTCTAGTGAATTATTAATACTTGCGAAACCGCACAGTGAGACATTGAAAGTTACAAATATAGTTGCGCTTTTGAACAATGTAAAAACATTGCTAGATACACAAGCGATTTTAAAAAATATAGAAATTGAAATTTTAAGTGATAGAAAAGAAATATACATAGATTGTGAAGAAACAAAAATAAGGCAAGTCTTTATAAATATTATAAAAAATGCAATTGAGGTTATGGATAAAGGTAAAATCATAATTCTAACGAAGAAACTAAAGGATTTTGTTCAAGTTGATGTTATTGACCAAGGGACTGGTATGTCTCAAGAGATGTTAGATAAATTAGGTGAACCTTTTTTCACCACCAAAGAGAAGGGAACTGGTTTAGGTCTTATGGTTTGTTATAAAATTGTCGGGAATCACAATGGGAAAATTGATGTTACAAGTCAAGTAGGAGAGGGTTCAACTTTTTCTGTAACATTACCACTATCGTCGTGGGCGAATTAGGAATTTTATTTTATGATAGAATTTTTTTCTAATGGTATTGTGAATAATATTGTTTTGAGATAATCGATAGGCACATATTGCTGTCGATTCTTTTTTTGACTTTGAATAATTATTTTATTGGTAGTATATTGAAAATAGTCAAAAAACTAGAATAGGTTAAGGTGATCGTGTGAAAGAAAATGAATGGAAATGGGCTTTATCAATTATTGTGATTGTGATGCTAGCTTATATTCTTCCATACACGTTATTAAATGATGTTTCTAAATGGTATGGAGGCTTTTTCGTATGGACCTTGCTTTCCATAATAGTAATCGTAATCAACTATTTTTTAACGAAGAATTGGGGTAATGAAAGATGACAACAACTATGATTTGGTGGGCGATTGTTATTTATATAATCATTGCTTTATATGTTGCCTACCTGTCAAGAACAGGAACACAAAATAATTTAGGCAGCTATTTTCTTGGTGACCGGAAACTTGGTGGATTTGTATCAGCCCTTAGCTATAGTGCCACTACATACAGTGCGTTTATGTTAGTTGGTTTGGCAGGTTTAACCTATAAGGGTGGTGTAGGTGCATTAGGGTTTGAACTCATCTATTTAATGGGAGTTTCGCTAGTTGCTTTCTTTGGACCAAGGTTTTGGATCGTAGGGAAGAAATATGGATATGTTACCCCGTCGGAAATGTTAGGCGACCGATATGACAATAAAATGGTAGCCGTTATTGTGTCTTTAACAAGCTGTATTTTCCTAATTCCATATAGTGCGGTTCAGCTTACAGGGGTGGGATATTTATTGCAGGGAATGACAAATAATGAAATCCCATTCACTGTCGGTGTAATTATCGCTACTATTGTTGCAATTGTTTTTGCATATATTGCTGGAATCAGGTCGGTTGCCTGGACTGATTCATTACAAGCACTATTCATGATTATTACATCAACAATTGTCGTACTAGTACTTATTAATGAATTAGGTGGTTTCACTGGATTTTTTCATTCATTAGAAAAAAATCATTCTGAATATTTAACAGTACCCGGAAACGGATTTTGGAGCTTTACAACCTTTCTTGGCATGACAATTCCTTGGTTTTTCTTTAGTCTATCAAATCCCCAAGTAAGCCAACGGTTATTTATGCCAGCATCACTAAAAAGCTTACGAATAATGTTAATGGGTTTTATGATTTTCGGCTTAATTTATACTCTTGTTGCAGTGATTTGGGGATTTTCCGCTGTTGTGATGTTTCCCGGTTTAGAAAACCCAGATTTAGCAACTCCAATGGTTCTATCATCTGATGTTGTACCACCGCTTTTAGGAGTTATCGTCATGGTCGGGATTATGGCGGCAGCTATTTCGACGATCGATTCGATTCTACTTACATTATCTTCATTATTTGCGAGAGATGTGTATGGGAACTTTAAAAGGAGTTCAACGGATCAAATGCAATTGCGAGTTGGGAAAATTGTGATTCCAATCATCGCTATACTAGCCTTTTTATTTGCCAAATTAGAGTTAAATTTAATTGCAGTATTATCAGTGGCTTCATCAGCAGGGCTGTTAGTAGTTGTTCCCGCGATAATAGGTGCGTTTTTCTGGAAAAGAGGAACTGCAGCAGGTTTATTAACAAGTGTCATGATAAGTGGGTTGATGGTTATCGCTTTTGAGGTTTTTAAATTAAAACCACTTGGTCTTGCTTCCGGTATTTGGGGTATTACTGTTTCAGTGTTCCTTTTTATCGTTGTCAGTTTATTGACAAAAGCACCTGAACAAAAAGCAGAGGAATTTTTAACTTGTATTGAAGAACTCAAGAAATCTAATTAATAATTTTATAAACAAGACGTTTGGCTTTTACAAACAACCTACATTGCGATAGAGTAGGTTGTTTTTTTTGTTGAAAATCAGCAAATTGTGCTTCAACAAAGTCTTGTTGAAAAAATTTATATCAGTGGTGTTGACAGTAATTGAATATTAGTGTACTATGTCATTAATACACCGATACATTAAAAGCTATGGAGGTGGGGAAATGGAGTTTAACAATAATCTTCCCATATATATTCAAATCATGAATTTATTGAAAACAAAAATTGTCTCAGGCGAGATGAACGGGGGTGACAAGTTGCCATCAGTAAGAGATTTTTCAAAAGAATTAAAGGTAAATCCAAACACGATTCAAAGGGCTTATCAAGAATTGGAAAGAGAAGAATTAGTTTTCACGCAAAGAGGAATGGGTACTTTTGTAACAGAAAATATCAACACTATTAATAAGCTAAAAAGAACGATGGCAACCGAGGTTGTCGAACAATTTTTCAAAGAAATGAAAAATCTAGGGTTTAAACAAGCTGAAATAAAAGAAATCATCTCAAACTGGTTTGAGGAGGGAAATGAATGAGTACGATTGTCGAAGTGAAAAATCTAACGAAAAAATATTTGAATAAACAAGTATTAGACTTACCAAGTTTCACGATAGAAGCGGGAAAAGTTGTTGGTATACTAGGCCCAAATGGAAGCGGGAAAACGACATTCATTAAAATATTGACGGGCTTATTAAGACAATCAAGTGGCGAAGTATTAATTGATAATCAAAAAGTCGGTGTTTATACGAAATCAATTGTTTCTTATTTACCAGATCGAAACTTTCTTTACAAATGGATGAAGATTGAAGATGCTTGCAAGCTTTATAAAGATTTTTTCAGTGATTTTAATGAAATAAAATTTAATGAGTTGTTAGATTTTATGAAGCTAGAACCAAACATGAAGATTGATACACTTTCAAAAGGGATGCATGAAAAGCTTAATTTAGCACTTGTATTATCAAGGGATGCGAAACTATACATTTTAGATGAGCCGATTGCCGGAGTAGATCCTGTCGCAAGAGATCAAATTATGAATGCCATCATTAATAACTACAATGAAAATAGTTCAATGATTATTACAACCCATTTAGTCAGAGACATGGAAAACATGTTAGATGAAGTTGTATTTTTAAGGAATGGTCAAATTGTTTTAGCTGGAAACGCTGAGAATTTACGGGCAGAAAAGGGAAAACAAATTGATGATATTTATAAAGAAGTATTTAGTGAATAGGAGGGATTTTGAGTGATTAACTATATGAAATATGAAATAAGAGGAACGTATAAATATATTTTAGGTGTATTAGCTCTAGTATTAATTCTAATGACAGGTATTTTCGCCTATATAAGTAGAGCTACTGGGGAATCGTTAGCAGGCAACCTTTTTATAGCTTTGTCGGTAATGGTTTTATTTGCTACAGCATTAGTCACATTTTTATTTATTGTAGGCTCTTTCCGAAAAGAATTATATGAAGATAGAGGGTACTTAACGTTTTCATTACCGTTAACAGGATATAAAATTGTTGGTTCAAAATTAATTGTTGCGTTATTGTGGTTTACGATATTAGGCTTGGTAATCGGAATATACAACTTGGTTATGGCATACAGCTTTTTTCCAGTTGAAGTTCCGTTAGCGGAAATCTTCTCGATGTTCTTGCAACAAGTTTCATGGGCAGAAATTGTTTTTGTTGTACTAACATCTGTGTTTGGTGGCGTAAATCTTTTAGTACTAATATATTTTTCAATGGCATTAAGCAAAGTGACATTTCGAAATAAAAGAATTGGCGGTTTCTGGTTTATTATCTTTTTAATACTAAGTGGGATTTTAGCGTTTGGGCAATTTGGATTGAGTGATTTATTCCCATATTATTTAGACCTTAACACGTTTAGTATTGGGACAATGGGTATAGAAAATAGTGCCATCAGTTTTCATCATAATAATAGCCTTGTTACCGGTAACATTCATGGTGGGCTTGAAATAAATATAGCAGCAAGCCTATACAATATTATTACAACGGTTGCACTATTCTTCGGTACGGGTTATTTGATTGAAAAGAAAATAGATTTGTAACTTCACGTACGGTGGGGCTATCTGATAAGTCCTGTTGTACTATGTTAAAAATATGTTTAATACTGGTGATTTTGAAAAGCGAAGGTGACGACTCCTACGGGAAAGCAACAGTGAAAGCCCCATAGCTCTCATTCATGCAAGCAAGGAGACTGAAGCAATGCCTTAAGGGTTGCGTCCACCATAGCAATCAAAATCACCATTTTTATTTTGATTTTTTTTAAAGTCCTCAGACAGAAACCATGTAATTGTTGTCGATAATCATGATAGTTGGTGTTATAATCAACCATATATGGCAATATTTTCAGGATGTGTAGCTAACAATCATTTGAAGAAATACTGCAAAAATAGCCAAAAAAAGAGTAATGTGTCTGTAATAATATTAGTTTCAAATAAAGATAAGGGCTGATTGAAAATGAATATAACTATGGATACAGAAAAGATTATTAAGGATGGTGTTGAGCAATCTTTCAACGAGGATGAGGTTATTTTTCATCAAGGTGATCAAGGGAAGAATATGTACTTAATAGTCTCGGGGGAAGTAATGCTTTCTGCCAATTATACCGGTAATACGATAACAATTGCAACTTTACGTGCTGGGGATGCACTTGGAGAAATGGCATTGCTTGAAAATATGCCGCGAAGTGCTACAGCAACAGCAGTGAAACCAACCATACTCGTTTCTTTTACAAAGGAGCAGCTATTAAACTATATAAGTAATGAACAGGGGTTTGCTTGGAAGTTATTAAAGAAATTATCCGGCCGGATTCGAAATCAAAATAAGAGACTTGCAGAAACGGTAAGTGAGGAGTTAAAAACGGTTTCAGAACAACTCAATACAAGCATGAAAACAATGGAAGGGAAAATAGCTGAAGTCGCTACATTTGCTCATGAAATTGAGGAGAATGAGCGCCAATTAGTTAACCATATAAAAGAGGTTCAAGAAATTACGAATGAAGTAAATAATACGTTAGAGTTTATTACTCAAATAGCAAACCAAACGAGAATATTAGGTTTTAATGCGATGATTGAAGCAGCTCGAAGTGGGGAACATGGCAAAGGCTTTAGCATCGTTGCACAAGAAATGACAAAATTGTCTGAGTTGTCAAAAGAAAATGCCGCCATGATTAAATCCCTGTCGGAAAAAATTTCTGATAAAATGCAAATTGTAACAGAAGCGTCGGAGGAGAGTTCCCTGAAAAGTCAAAAACAAAATAATATTACGAAAGAAATGGTTGGAAAAGCAGAAGAGGTAATTAGTTTATCAACAACGTTAGTAACCATCTCAAGTTCGTTAAGAGATAAATAGTAAATTTACTGAAAGGTGCTGAGAGTCCATAAGTTTTCAGTAGGAATAAAGTAAAGAAACATAATTGGACGGTGTATATGAAGGTGAAAACCATTAAAGGAGTTTTTGAGTAGAATTCAAGCTGACGTCTCCGATTCAAAATCCAATGAATAAAACTAAATATATACATCATAAGGATATAAGTCTGTATTAAGAAATAGCTGCCAAGTGCTTGATGCACTTGGCAGCTATCTACTTTTTATGGCTGGCTTTTGTATATGGAAAATAATCAGAATCGGAATTTAGAATATGGCCAACGATGAGGTCATTTACGATAAATGAAAATAATTCAGATAGCTTTAAATCTCCACACTGATAAGCTTTTTTGAATTGAAACACTTTATCTAGTAAGCATTGGTGGATCTCAGCGTGTTTTTCGTAATCTGGATATCCAACATTTTTCAAGATTTCTTCTTCATCACGGAAATGCTCAATAATATTATTTAAAATAGTATCCACTTTTGGGATAATTTTGTCATCATCTATATCTGACAAAGACAAAGATACAAGGCTATTAGCTTGTTCAACAAGCTCTCGATGCTCTTCATCTATTTTAGGATTGCCACTTTCCCATTCACTTTTCCAAACAAACTTTATCGGGGCGTTAAGCGGACGGTCTTCATCGTCTGAGCAAAAAACACGATTCCGTCCTGCTTCTTTCGCGCGATACATCGCTTTATCTGTACGTTTGTACCAGCAATAAAATTTTTCAGAATTCTTTTTTTCGGCGACGCCAAAGCTAGCTGTTAAATGGCCGACAATTGGATATTTGTAGTCCTCCATTGTTTGTCGAATCGTTTCCGCAATATGGATTGCTTGTTTTAGATTACTGCCTGGTAATAGTATCGCAAACTCTTCACCGCCTAGCCTTACAAGAAACTCCGGTTCCCGTATTAGACGATTTGCTAAATGTGCTGTTTGTTTCAAAACCTCATCACCAACTGGATGCCCCCAAATGTCGTTTACACGCTTAAAATGATCCAAGTCAAAAATAATCATAGATAATGGTTGTTGTTCACGATCAGCACGACTTAGCTCTTGATCAATCCACTGGTCTAAGTAATGACGGTTGTATAGACCAGTTAATTCATCCTTGATAGCAAGGTCTTTTAGAATTTTGTTTTTTCTCTCCAACTTTTCAGTTAGCTCGATAAGACTTTCGTTGTTTTTATACAGCTGCATTTCTAGTTTTTGTGTTTCCGTTATATCTCTCGCAGATGCATATATATATGTTCCAATAGTTTCTGAATGCCATTCTAAAATTCTATATAACCCATCGTTACCACGGATTCTATTAATAAAATTAGAAACTGATTTTTGATCCTTTAGCTTTTTCAACGTTTGTTTGCTTGCCTGTACATCTTCAGGATGTATTAGAGTAGTAATCTTATTTCCTTGTAACTCTTCAAATTTATATCCAAGTATCCGTTCAAATGCTTTGTTCACTTTCATAATATGACCTTTAAGGTCTATTACACAAAGCAAATCAATATTTACTTTTAAAAATCCTTCGATATCTTGAACAAGCATATATTCCTTTGTTACATCAAAATAGGTACAACCAAAGGTATGTTCATGTAAAGGGAACATGTGGATGCGAATCCATTTAGAATCCTGATCAAGGTACAAGTCAAAATGAGTTGCCTCAAGGTTCGTGTTGGTATATTCTAGGGTTTTCTTTACTAGATTTTCTCGACCCACTTCTTGGAATACTTCTGAAAATTTTCTATGGACAGAAGAGGCACATTGAATATTCATTAGCTTAGCGAATGCTTCATTAATAAATAAAAATTCATAGTCATAAGGCATTCCTTCGTTATCGAATATAGCCTTTTGACAGGAAAAGGCTATCGGAGACCTGCTAAAGAAATCCTTAAAATAGTTTGCTTCCATTTCTTCCCCTCCCATCCAATCCTTGCTTGTATCTCTGCTTCTATTATTATATAGGATTTATTGCTAACTTGGTTATTCGTTTTGTAGCAATTTTAAGAATACTAACACTATTTGTTTTGTTATGTGAGAATTTTAAAATACTTCGGCAAATCTAATTTTAAAAAGTAGGACAAATTTTTTTCTTAACCAAAAAGCAATTATTGTTGAGGTAGCTTTTCATATTTGCTGGATATTATAATAACGAAAGATACTAAAGAGTGATGTCGGACCGACTTGCAGCTAGGTATTGATTTTATAACTGCTAATAACTATTAGTAAAAAATGGAAAAGCGCCTTTACGATCATCAACAAAGTATTTAGTAATAAGAATTAATGCAGAAAATAATAATAAAAGGGGGATGCAACCATTGGATTTTAACAATAAAGTATGCATTGTAACTGGCGGTGCAAATGGAATTGGACGAGCCATTGTTGAACAATTTCTACAGAATGGTGCAAATGTGATCTTTATAGATATAGACAACGAAGCGGCAGAGAAGCTTGTTGCTAAGCATGGTGAAAAGCTGACGTATTTTTCAGGGGATATTACGAATGAAGAAATCATTACTAATTTTGTGAAAATGGTTTTAAAACGTTTTAAGCACGTTGACTATTTAATTAATAACGCATGTGTAAGTAGGAATGGCATCTTGTCAAAATGTAGTTATGATGATTTTAATTATGTTTTAAAGCTTGGTGTAACTGCCCCATATTTGTTGACGATGTTATTACAAGATTATTTTAATTCGGATGCAGCAATTGTAAATATTTCTTCATCACGTGCAACGATGTCCCAAAAGGATACCGAAAGTTATTCGGCTGCTAAAGGTGGAATTAGCGCACTAACCCATGCTCTAAGCATTAGCTTAGCTGGAAAAGTGAGAGTGAATTCCATTAGCCCAGGATGGATTGACACAGGTGCTTTTGGTGAACTATCAAGGGAAGATCATTTGCAGCACCCAGTGAGGCGTGTAGGGACACCGCTTGATATTGCCAAAATGGTTCTATATTTATGCAGTGATGCTAGTAGCTTTATAACCGGTGAAAACATTACTATTGATGGCGGTATGTCAAAACAAATGATCTACCATGGTGAGCACGGTTGGTCGTACACCTCGTAGGGTAGTATTACATATTTTACCACAGGGTAGTATTACATATTTTACCATAGGGTAGTACTACAATTTTCCCATAGGGTAGTACTACAATTTTACAATAGGGTAGTATTACATATTTTATCATAGGGTAGTATTACATATTTTACCATAGGGTAGTATTACATATTTTACCATAGGGTAGTACTACAATTTTCCCATAGGAAAAAATTCGGACTACAGATCCGTTATTTTATCAAAATCATGTATTTCTCCAATTTAACGGACACAAGATCCGTTATTTGATAAAAAACATACAAAAAAGGGTCCTTTTTGAATGAATAACGGATCCTAGGTCCGATAGACTCACCATAAAGATTCATTTTTACTAATTAACGGAACCAGTGTCCGCTAAATTACCATCGAATGTTGTTTTCTATTCTAGTTCAAATACAATCTAACTCTAAACAACCAATTACCATTGATTTTAAAAAACAAACAGACGCCGCGCCGCATTGGGCAATTATTGTTACATTATCTGGAATGATTGTATTTCCGAATGTGACTGTCAAACAGACGATTCCCGCATTAGGCTATTATTGTTACCTAACAACCAATTACCATAGCATTAATAAACATTTGTCTAGACTAATTAAACATTACCTACAAGCTTCATATTCTCTCATGATATTGTTAATAATCTTTTGAACTGGAAGAATTTCTTTGATTTCATGAACTCTTGCACCGGCAAATACGATACCATTCTCGCAATCGCCGTTCATAGATGTAATTAGGGAATCTAACGTACAGAAGCGATGAGAACAACTTTTTAGACAATCAATACATTTTTTTATCTTTACCTTTTTATCATCAGCAATTAGATCAGTGAAAGAATTCTTAATCGCCCGACCATGGAGTCCAACGGTTGTTTTTACCAAGATCGTATCTTCGAGTTGAGCGCTGATATATTTTTCTTTAAAAGATAACGGTGCATCACATTCTTCACTGGCAACGAACCTCGTACCCATTTGAACTCCGGCAGCTCCCATATTTAATGCTCGTGCCAAATCTTCACCTGTTAAAATACCACCTGCAGCTATAACCGGAATGTTAACAGCTGCAACTACTTCAGGTAATATGTCAAATAAAGGTCTTTCGGTCCCAAGGTGTCCACCGGCTTCATGTCCTTCAACAACAACTGCGGAAGCTCCAAGTCGTTCAGACATTTTAGCGAGCCTTGCAGAAGATACGATCGAAATGACAGGTATGCCTGATTCTTTCCCCCAAGCATACATATCTCTCGAAATTCCAGCACCTGAGATAATGAAATCAACTTTTTCCTCAATGGCTGCTTTCATTTTTTCTGCAAAATCATTCATAGCAAAAAGGACATTTACTCCAATATAACCTGTACCCTTAATGCGCTCCTTTGCCCTTCTAATATGTGTGATCATTTCATCGATAGAAATGCCTGTACCCGAAATGATCCCTATACCCCCGGCATTTGCAACAGCGGATGCAAGCCCACTTAATGAAATACCAACGCCCATACCGCCTTGCATGATTGGAACCTTGGGCATCATATGCCCTATTTTTAATTGTGGAAAATTCAAGAAAAAACCCCATTTCAAATTGGTTTGAAAGCACTAATACCTACTCATTATAGCAATAGGAAGTACAAATCGCAGTAACAAAGTTTACACCTAGTACTAATAGTAGGTATTATTTTGCAGGTTGTCACAAAATGTTCACAAATAGCACCAAAGTATAGGAACACAAGTTTCAAGATCATACCATTTCATAATGGGGTTTGTAATTTTGCTACATTAATTCGTCATCAAATTGAGGGTTGTTGGCGTATCCCCTTTTGAAAAAAAATACGTAATTTAAAGGTGGCAATCATTATTATTCTGTTATATAATTATAAAAAATAATATCATTTGTTATATAACAAATGGATAGGCCGGAAAAAAAGATAAAGGGGAAATGGAGTATGGAAAAAATAGAATCTATTGCTCGTCGTATACTAGGTTGGAAATTAAATCGGTGGGATCGTTGGTATGATTATGAAAAAGGAGTTTTTATTCATACTAATGACTTTCAGCCAGAACAAAACCTAGACCATGCAATGTTAATAGTGGAGCAGTTGGAAAAATTCGGATTTAAATTTGTGGCAAATGGCACCGAAGCCTGTTTTAACGATATAAAGGAAACAGGCGAAACATTAGCGCAAGCAATCACAAATGCAGCTTATTCAATTATTGAAAAAAGCTCTGTTACAAATACAAGTAAAATATGGCAAACACTATGTTGATTAATAAATAACCTTCTACTAAAATTCTTTCTACTTAAAAAAATGAGCTTTCTTACTAAACCTTCTAACTGTCGGGACATTCTCGGCAGTTTTTGCTTTTATTCCAATTCTTAATTATTAGTGTTTTACCATGTATTTTAGTAATATGAAAGTACTAAAAGTTCCGTCAAAGTTCTATATTAGAATCATAAACGGAACTTTTACATTTGCTAATTGTGAAATATAGGGTAATGCATTTTTTTGAGAAATAACTGAGAATCAAGGAGGAGTCCATATGAAATATAATTTTGATGAAATTGTTAATCGTAGAAATACATATTCAATGAAATGGGATGGTGGAGAACTAATAAAAAAAATGAGGCTTACGGAACGGTACGATGAAAATACGATACCGTTGTTTACTGCAGATATGGATTTGCCAGTTCCACAACCTTTAGTTGATGCTCTACATAAAACAGTAGACCATAGAATATTCGGGTATTCTGTTTTCCCAAATGACTATTATGAAGCTATACAGCACTGGTTTAAAAAAAGACATGATTGGGACATCAAAAAAGATGAAATTGTATATAGTCCTGGGACAGTGCATGCCCTAAATGTTGCGGTTAAGGCTTTTACAAAACAAGGTGATGGCGTAATTATTCAACGACCTGTGTATCCACCTTTTACAAGAGTGATTGAATCTAATGGAAGGCAAGTAAGGAATAACGCCTTGATCACTGATGAAAATGGGTATTACTCCATTGACTTTGCTGATTTTGAAGCAAAAGCAAAGGAGGAAAATACAAAGCTATTTATTTTATGTAATCCACAAAATCCGACTGGTCGCGTTTTTAATCGTGAAGAGCTGCAAAAATTGACTGAAATATGTGATCGGAACGGGGTTCTTATTTTCGCTGATGAGATACATGGTGATTTAATTCGCAGCAATCATTCCTTTATCCCAATAGCAAAAGCTGCTAGCAGTACGGAGCATATCATCACGTTTACAGCGATTAATAAAACATTTAATGTTGCCGGTCTACATTGTACAAATGTAATCATCACTAATCCAGAGTTAAGGAAGACATTTACGAATGAGCTTGGTATGCAATTAGCTTCACCATTTACTATCTCTGCGCTCATAGCCGTCTATAATCATGGCGAGGATTGGTTAGAGCAACTAAAGGAATACATTGATGGAACTATGGAATGGGTAGTAGAGTTTTTAGCCGAAAGGATGCCAAAGGTTAAGGTAAGAATTCCTGAAGGGACGTATATTATGTGGATGGATTTTAGCTCATATGGGATTTCTCCTAAAGAAGTACACGACCGTATCTACAACAAGGCAAATGTTATATTAGAAGACGGTATTATGTTCGGCGAAGAAGGGTTGCATTATCAAAGAATTTGCATTCCATCGCCAAGGCCGATGATAAAAGAGGCATTTGAAAGAATTGCAAAGGAGTTTGAGGACTTAAACTAATACGATAGTCTTCTCATAAAACATTACGAACAATCATTGCAGAATGTGAATAAGCTAGTAAAAAGGAGTTTGAAGGATGACTAGCGTTATAACTTTGATCATTTCTGCAATGATAGCCTTCGTCATAGGTACTGTTGCAGAGAAGGTAACTCCGTTTACTATGCCTGGTGGCTGGGCTGGGGTTTTACTAGCGGGATTTATAGGCGCGTGGGTAGGTCCTCGTTTAGTCGGGAATTGGGGTCCGATGGTTATTGGATTTTCATTAGTTCCTGCGCTGATTGGTGCTTTTATCGTAGTTATTATTGTAGGTATTATCGCTAAAATAATTGATAAGCTTGTTTAATGTAGATTTTGTAAAGACCGATTAGGATAATTGCTTTGTATTGGGAAGTTAGCTATTGTAATACGGAATTAAGGTTATTTGTTTCTTATCAGTAATGAGATAGGGACAAATAACCTTTATCTTTTTGTCACAGTAGTTTTGTTGCAGTGATATTGTTGCGTGAAAAATTGCAAGGTGATGTGTTATCGTTACATGTTATGATAGGATAAAAAATATACAATCTTAAATAATAATGGAGGCTATTATATGTACAGCTTTAAAAACGATTACAGTGAAGGCGCCCATCCTAGAATTTTGAATGCCTTAGTCGAATCCAATTTTAACCAAGAGGAGGGCTATGGGGAAGATTATTATTCGAAAAAAGCAATTGAATTGTTAAAGCAAAAATTAGAACGGGTTGATGTAGATATTCACTTTTTATCTGGAGGAACTCAAACGAATCTCACAGCTCTTTCAGCGTTTCTTAGACCGCATCATGCCGCGATTTCAGCAAGTACAGGACATATAAATACTCATGAAACTGGAGCAATTGAAGCGACTGGACACAAAATACTAACTGTAGAGAGCTCTGATGGTAAGCTTACCACAGCGCAATTGCAGAAGGTGCTTGACATCCATACAGATGAGCATATGGTAATTCCAAAACTAGTATACATATCAAACTCCACAGAAATCGGGTCAATTTACAAAAAAGATGAACTTGAGCAATTACGAGTGTTTTGTGATGATCATGGTCTTATTTTGTTTATGGACGGGGCGAGGTTAGGATCAGCACTATGTTCGGATGAAAGTGATCTCAAACTACGTGATCTCCCTAAGTTAGTAGATGCTTTTTATATTGGCGGGACAAAAAATGGAGCGCTTTTAGGTGAAGCATTAGTCATTTGTCGGGATTCTCTTAAAGAGGATTTTCGCTTTCATATGAAGCAAAGAGGAGCTATCCTTGCAAAAGGAAGAGTGTTAAGTATACAGTTCCTTGAGCTTTTCAAAGATAACTTGTACTTTGAACTTGCCGCACATGCTAATAAAATGGCCAACATTCTTAGAGATGGATTTACGAGGGCTAATTTTCAATTTTTGACCCATGCGCCATCTAATCAAGTGTTCCCAATTTTACCAAATTCTTTAATTGCCGAACTCGAGAAAAAATTTTCATTTTTAATTTGGGAACAAGTAGATGCGAATCTCTCAGCGATTCGTCTCGTAACATCTTGGGCAACGAAAGAAGAGGCAGTGTCCGCTTTTATTGAAGAATTAGAAAAACTACTCCAAAAGTAGCGAAAGGGGCATCCTACCGCAAAAGGTATCAGAAGTTCTATTACCGCAAAAGGAGTATCAGAAGTTCTATTACCGCAAGAGGAGTATCAGAAGTTCTATTACCGCAAGAGGGGTATTAGAAGTTCTATTACCGCAAAAGGGGTATTAGAAGTTTTATTACCGCAAAAGGGGTATTAGAAGTTTTATTACCGCAAAAGGGGTATTAGAAGTTTTATTACCGCAAAAGGGGTATTAGAAGTTTTATTACCGAATAATGAGCATTAGAAGTTTTACTAATGTAAAAAGAGTATCAAAAGCTATGTAAATAGTTTAAATGCAAAAACAGGTGTTGTCCCATTTTGAGGATAGCACCTGTTTTGATTTTTACCTTCGGTAAAATCCACATGTAAAAATAGATTGAAGCTTCATATAATTATACATAAGGCGTGCTTGTCTCCCTTTTTGTGAATAGGGATTCATTATCAAGCGAAGACGGTGTAGAAATTCACGATCACATTCACATGGATTTCGATGATATCTATAGCATTCATCATGACGTTTGCACGCTGCATCTAAGTCATTAACCGGTGCGCCTGGTCCACTGCAGCCTGGTCCGCACCAATTATAGCCTGGGAAAATGCAGAACCGTCTATAGCCTTTTTGTGCCAATACTATCCCCCCTTTGCAAACAGTCTTTACTACAATCTATTCAAATTAGAATTAGATTGTATAAACCGTTACCTAGGGATGGGAAAATCCTACATTTCAATTTCACTTCCGAAGCTGAAAGTACAAGAACTGTCCCCATGCTTCCACAAGAACAGTTCCCACGCCTGATTTATTACTTTTTGCACCTCAAAAGACAACTCGTTGATTTAAGTCACTTGTCTTCTAATCTTCAAAAGCTTCTTTTACCGACCATGCTTTCCATACGTTTCCAACCAATTCCGGTGAAGGACTCAGGGTTTGTTTGCCCGGCTTCCAGCCAGATGGTGTTGCTTCAGAACCATTTGTTTCCCTAACGTGTTGGAACGCTTTAATTTGGCGAATCGTTTCACTTACGTTTCTTCCCACAGGTGGGGTTAATACTTCAAAGCCTTGAACAATGCCGTCTGGATCAATAATAAATCGTCCTCTTGTTTCCACTCCTGCATCTTCATCATAGATGCCATACATTTTTCCTATACTACCGTCTTGATCAGCTAGCATCGGGAATGGCACATCTTTATCAATCATTTTTGACAATTCATGATCATTCCACATTTTGTGGACGAAAACGCTATCTACACTCACTGATAGAACTTCCGCATTTAAAGCTTGTAATTCATTATACTTTTCAGCAACTGCTGAAACTTCTGTCGCTCAAACGAATGTAAAATCACCTGGATAGAAGCAAAGTAACAACCATTTACCTTTATATTCAGAAAGACTCGTTTCAATAAATTTTCCTTGATGATAAGCAGCAGCTCGAAAATCTGGTGCAGGTTTGCCAACTTTTATCATGGTTTCTTCCCTCTCCTTTTCGATTTTCTCAATGACAACATTTTCTGTACTAGGTGCAGTATTTCTTGTAGCAGGTCTCTGACAACCAGGTTTGAATTCTTCAGGCACTGTTATTCACCTTCTTTCCTATTGAAATTAATGATTATGTTTAAGTAAAATATTCTGTCAAATTAACTATACCATTATTGTGACGGCCCATCATTTTTGATGGAAATAAATGTTTGCGAAAACTTTGTGAACACAGTATTTGTGGACACAGTATTTGTAAACACAGTAATAGAAAACCGAACTGAAAAAAGATTCTTTGTTTTGAATGTGTGTTTGTTTATAACAAATAGTCAATATTCAATTTTTAATATATAAATTCCAAATTTGAATAAATCCTCTGAAAATGACTACCTAAAAAAACTAATTTACAAGTCTAAAAGCCCCTAAGTATGTTGGCACGGTATTTGCATATTAAAGATTGTACAGAAAGTTAATTCCTAAAAGTTTTAACTTTATCTTGAAATTAACAAAAAAGGAGTTGTAAAGAATGACTACAACACAAGCAAATGATGAAGCGGTAAAAGAATTGATCGCAGCACTAGGTAAGGAAAATGTCTTAACAGAAATGAGACATCGCGTTGTTAGAAGCGCTTCCTGTTCCCCTTTCCCTGTCCAACAATGGAAAAAACATTTACCTGATATTGTTGTCTTCCCGGATTCAACAGATGATGTTGTTGGAATTGTAAAAATAGCAAATAAGTATAAGATTCCTATTGTCCCTCGGGGTGGCGGAAGTGGATTAGCGGACGGAGCTGTTCCCTTAAAGCATGGAATTGTTATTGATATAAAGAGAATGAACAGAATCCTTGAAATTGATGAGGAAAATATGTGTGTAACCGTTCAAACTGGTATAAATTTACTTATGCTAAATAAAGTTCTTGGTGAGCTAGGATATTGGCATCCGGATGATCCTGCTGGGTATGTTAATGCCTGTGTTGGTGGCAGGATTGGTTGTAGTGGATTTAGCTTAGTCGGCTCAGGTTATGGACATACTCGAGATTTAGTTATAAGTTTCGAACATGTTTTACCTACAGGAGAAGTGATTCATGTCGGTGAAGGTGGCGGCAAAAAAATTCGTAAATCTTCAACAGGTTATCGTCTCAAGGATTTGTTCATGGGCCATCAAGGTACATTAGGAGTAGCAACTGAAGCTGTTTTAGAAATATTCCCACGACCAGAGGCTGAGTTTCCAGCATTTTTTGCATTTAATAGTTTTGAAGATGCCTATCAAACTGCCTATAATTTAGGGAAATCAGGTTTAAAGACGTTAAGTGCAATGGTTATGTTTATAATATGTAGTATCAATAAGTCTTAGGGAAACATTTTGGAATTGGAATATATTGTGAGTTGTAAACAATCACTAAATAAATTAAGATTGCACTGTAAGGATAGTGATAATAATAAAAACTAACTTTAGTTACAAATTAATGGGTCTAATTTTTTTAGCGTCATTTGTGAATAGTTTCACAAAGTTGTCACGAACCTTACTAGATAACTGAAGCTAATAAAAACCTAGAAGGAAGGTATTTATTATGAAAAATAAAGTAAAAGTATCATTAGCTATTGGTTTAAGTGCTTTAGTTTTAGTCGGTTGGAATACAAGTGAATTTTATATAAATATAAATAAGTATGCAAAGGAAGAAGTAGTTCAAGCTGAAGAGAAAGCAAACGAAGTGATTGCACCTCATAAAGGTGTAAATCAAGCACCTACCCCTATTCAAATTGAAAGAGTAGGCGAGCATGAAGTAAATGTCAAAATGACAGCTCAAATTACTGATATTGAAATAGATAAAGGAAATATTTATAAAGCTTGGACATTTAACGGGGAAGCTCCAGGTCCACTAGTTGTTGTAAATGAAGGAGACAAAATCAATTTCACGCTAGAAAATATGGACCCATCAATCCCTCATAGCATGGATTTCCATGCTGTACACGCTGCACCGAATAAAAAGTTTATTGATGTTATGCCAGATGAGTCAGGAACATTTACGTATAATGCTAATAAACCAGGTGTCTTCATGTATCACTGTGGAACAAAGCCTGTCCTGTCACATATTGCAAATGGAATGCACGGCGTGATCATTGTAATGCCAAAAAACGGTTATCCAACAGATGCTGAAGTGGATAAAGAGTATGTAATTGTACAAAATGAGTGGTATAAGTATAACGATTATGAAGATATGTTAAATGGGGAACCAAGTCATGTAGTATTTTCAGCAAAAGCATTAACAGAAGGTCAAGTAAATACGAATGGTGTTGTTGGAAGTACAAAAGATAATCCGCTACTTGCTAAGGTCGGAGACAAAGTTAGACTTTATGTGAATAATGTGGGACCAAATGAAGTAAGCTCATTCCATGTTGTCGGAACTGTTTTTGATGATGTGTATATTGATGGGAATCCTGCTAATCACTTTGAAGGCATGCAAACTGTTATGCTTCCAGCAAGTGGTGGTGCAGTAGTCGAATTTACTGTTGTTGAAGAGGGTGTATATCCAATTGTAACGCATCAGTTCAATCACGCTTCAAAAGGTGCAACAGCTTATTTAAAAGTAACAAGTGACGGCAAAGATGATGGAATGGAAGCTGGCGGACATTAAAGTAGATTTAGATACATTGATGATAGAAACAACTCGCCCACACTTTATCATTACGTTTTAACGTAGCATTAAATTAGATTTAGATATATTGATGATAGAAACAATAAAGCAGAACATTAACGTATATAGGACAATTAATTTAGGAACGGCATGGTAAATCGAATACCGATTTTACCATGCCGTTTTTGTTGAAGGTGTTTTCTTATAAAATTGTAGTGTTTCAAATATTTGAATGGAGTTAGAATGCGCTAGGACACGAAATGTCATAAATTCTCCAAAGTTGTCCGAACTGGGGCTGAGTTCGGACACGATTTAGCAGTTCTGGGGATTTCCTGTCCGAACTGGGGCTGAGTTCGGACACGATTTAGCAGTTCTGGGGATTTCCTGTCCGAACTGGGGCTGAGTTCGGACACGATTAAGCAGTTCTGGGGATTTCCTGTCCGAACTGGGGCTGAGTTCGGACACGATTAAGCAGTTCTGGGGATTTCCTGTCCGAACTGGGGCTGGGTTCGGACACGATTTAGCAGTTCTGGGGATTTCCTGTCCGAACTGGGGCTGGGTTCGGACACGATTAAGCAGTTCTGGGGATTTCCTGTCTGAACTGGGACTGAGTTCGGACACGATTTAGCAGTTCTGGGGATTTCCTGTCCGAACTGGGGCTGAGTTCGGACACGATTTAGCAGTTCTGGGGATTTCCTGTCCGAACTGGGGCTGAGTTCGGACACGATTAAGCAGTTCTGGGGATTTCCTGTCCGAACAAGAGCTGAGTTCGGACACGATTTAGTCGTATTGGGGATTTCCTGTCCGAACTGGGGCTGAGTTCGGACACGATTAAGCAGTTCTGGGGATTTCCTGTCCGAACTGGGGCTAAGTTCGGACACGATTAAGCAGTTCTGGGGATTTCCTGTCCGAATTAGGGCTAAGTTCGGACACGATTTAGCAGTTCTGGGGATTTCCTGTCCGAATTAGGGCTAAGTTCGGACACGATTTAGCAATTCTGGGGATTTCCTGTCCGAACTGGGGCTGAGTTCGGACACGATTTAGCAGTATTGGGGATTTCCTGTCCGAACTGGGGCTGAGTTCGGACTTATTTTTGTCCTTCAATCTAATTCCTATCTAAAGTTACACCAAGTTCGGACCAATATTTACTTTTCAATAGTTCAAGCGGTCTAATTGAGCATCACAGAGATTACGGTAAGTAATTTTACCTTGTAATTTCTAAGTATCATTGAGAAAATTAGGTAGAATATGTTATTTACTATAAAATTTTGAAGCAATACTATTAGGTGTAATAAATTTATGATGAAGAAGATAAGGGAAAACCAAAAAGTAGCCCAAAATTTTCGAAAGGAGTTGCTTGCAATGAATAGGGAAGAATATGAGAATGTTTTATCAGTACATAGAGTTCCGACTGCAAAGCTACGACCAGAGTTTGATCCAACTACATTTCCGTTTGAGACAACAGCTGAACTCGAAAAGCTACCGAATGAAATGATAGGACAGAAGCGAGCGGAGAAAGCGATGGAATTTGGCTTGGCAGTTCAACAATCAGGTTATAATATTTTTGTAGTTGGTCCTTCAGGTTCCGGCCGGCTGACATATACAATGGATAGTGTGACAAAACAGGCGAAAGAACGAAAGATACCGAATGATATCTGCTATGTTTACAATTTTGAAAACCCTGATATGCCATTAGCTATTCATTTTCCTGCAGGGTTAGGACAAAAGTTTCAACGTGAAATTGAAGTGTTATTAATTGATATTGAGAGAAATATTCGCTCAGCCTTTACTAGTGAGTTATTTGAAAAAGATAAACGTAAGATATTTGATGATTTTAGAAATGAAATTGAAGAACTTTGGGAACAAACGGATATATTTGCTCTAGAAAATCAAATAAAAATTGAAAGGACTCCCGAAGGGGTTGAGACAATCCCATTATTTTTTGGTAGACCGATGGATATGAAGGAGTACGAGCTTCTGTCTGATGCTAACAAGGATTTGATAAAAGAGCGAGAAAGAGTAGTTGAGACGAAAATTGATGAAACTGTCTATCAAATTCTTAAAGTAGAAGAAAAGCTGCGGAAAATGATTACACAGTTTATGATGGAAGCAGCTGCAAAATCAATTGAAGGCCTTTTTCAACCGCTTTATGAGACGTATCAAGAGAATAAAAAGGTGATGGAATACTTAGAAGCATATTTTCACGATATTGTAAGGCACTATTCGTTCTTTGTCGAGCCAGAGCAGGATGAACAGCAAAATATTATGAACCTTCTTATAGGTTCAAAAGAGAAGGATCTCCATCGTTATACGGTTAATTTATTTGTAAATAATCGAAGCTTAAAGGGTGCACCGGTTATTTATGAAACGAATCCAACCTACCATAATTTATTTGGGAAAGTAGAGTACCGCGGATCCCTTGGTAGCTGGGTCACTGATTTCTCTTTAGTAAAGCCAGGTGCACTGCACTTAGCTAACGGTGGTTATTTAGTGCTTCAAGCTGCAGAGCTACTGCAGCATCCAAATGCTTGGACTCGTTTAAAAAGAACGCTACAAACGGGTAGCATTCAAATTGAAAATTTATATGAGGATAATGGTGTAGTACCAACTAGCGGGCTTAAGCCGGAGCCAATACCATTAGATATAAAGGTCATTATTATTGGATCCTACTATTTATTTGATTTCCTTTCTATTTATGATGAAGACTTCCATAAGCTCTTTAAAGTTAAAGTGGAATTTGTAACGGTTATGGACAAGGATAAAGAAAACAGTTGGAAGCTTGCGCGGTTTGTAAAAAATTATGTAGAGAGAGAAGGACTATTACCGTTCCACCGACGCGCAATTGCCAAGGTTATTGATTATAGCTCCCGTTTAGTTGAGGAGCAGTCAAAGCTAACGACTGATTTTCAAGAAATAACAAAGGTGCTTGTTGAGTCAAGCTATTGGGCAAAGGTCGAGAATGAAACTGTTGTTGACAAACAACATGTCGAAAAAGCACTTTCCGAAAAAATGCAACGATCAAATCATGTAACTGAACAATATCGAGAAATGATAAAGAACGAAACGATCATGGTTGAAACAGATGGTTATCGAGTAGGGCAAATTAATGGCTTAGCTGTATTAGGAACAAGGGATTCTGTATTTGGAATTCCGACGAAGATTACTGCACAGACGTATGTAGGTAAAAGTGGGATTATGAATATTGAAAGAGAAGCTGCCTTAAGCGGACAAATTCATAATAAAGGAATGATGATCCTAACTGGGTTCCTTTCCGGTGAATTTGCAAAAAACCGTCCAATCCCTTTGTCTGCAAGTATTACGTTTGAGCAAACGTATTCCCCGATTGATGGAGATAGTGCTTCAAGCACGGAGTTATATGTTCTGCTCTCTTCGTTAGCTGAAGTACCAATTAATCAAGGTATTGCTGTAACAGGCTCTGTAAATCAATGGGGAGAAATTCAACCAATCGGTGGTGTGAATGAGAAAATAGAAGGATTTTTCCATATTTGCAGTGAGAGAGGCTTAACTGGTTATCAAGGAGTTATTATTCCAAAACAAAATGTTCAAAATTTAATGCTTGAAAATGATGTCGTTGAGGCTGTAAAGTACGGAAAATTTAATATTTGGGCGATCGGTCATATTGCTGAAGGAATTGAAATTCTAACTGGAATCAGTGCTGGGAATATTCGTAACGAAAAAGGAAAGTATGCGCCTAATACTATTTTTTCGAGAGTTGAAGAACGATTTACAAAGATGTTTGAATCAGCAAAAAAGAAATAGAGGTAGCGTTTGAGCAAATTAGTACTAAGCTTTTAAAGTTTGTTCGTTCGAGCAGGAATATTGTCATTATTTGTCGAATAAGAAATGCATTAAGATATCATGTAGAAAAAGAATATGGATTGGATAACTGTATATTAATAAGCAGTTTTCAAAAAAATGACCGAAAAGGCACCTAAGATGTTAACAATCAGGTGCCTTTTTGTATATATGTATGCCATAAAGTACCATTTTCGTTTTCTAGGTATCGCTTCCGTATTCATAAGGTATCGTTTCCGTACTCATAGGGTACCGCTTCCGTATTCATAAGGTATCATTTCCGTACTCATAAGGTATCATTTCCGTACTCATAAGGTATCGCTTCCGTATTCATAAGGTATCATTTCCGTACTCATAAGGTATCGTTTCCGTACTCATAAAGAATCGTGTCCGTACTCATAAAGTACCATTTTCGTTTTCTAGGTATCGCTTCTGTATTCATAAGGTATCGCTTCCGTATTCATAAAGTACCATTTTCGATTTCTAGGTATCGCTTCTGTATTCATAAGGTATCATTTCCGTACTCATAAGGTATCGCTTCCGTATTCATAAGGTATCGTTTCCGTACTCATAGGGTACCGCTTCCGTATTCATAAGGTATCATTTCCGTACTCATAAGGTATCGCTTCCGTATTCATAAAGTACCATTTCCATACTCATAAGGTATCGCTTCCGTATTCATAAGGTATCATTTCCGTACTCATAAAGTACCATTTTCGTTTTCCTACGTAACGATCGGTTCTGTACTCCTAAAGCATCGTTAAGTATAGTTCTGCAATTGCTATTCCTGGAAGAGGGGATCTCCTAATGGTAAATAAATGGTTTCTGACATGTAGTTTATTATTTATAGCAATTGTTTTATCTTTGGGAGGCTGCTCTAATGACTATTCGGTCCATTACGCCACTGCTAAGGAAGGTAGTCTAAATTTATCAGAATGGCAGTCAGAGAAAGAGGCTGTTAGGTTAGATGGACAATGGGAATTTTACTGGAATCAGCTACTTGAACCGCAGGAATTTCACAACGGAGAAATTGAAAGAACCGGCTACATTACCATTCCGCAATCATGGAACAAGTTTACAATCAATAACCAACCATTAACTGGAGATGGGTATGCTACTTTTCGGTTACATTTCACAACTAACGGTAATTCAAGATTAGCGATCAAACTTCCAAGAATCTTTACTATATATAGGCTCTGGGTTAATGAACAACTTATCGCTTCTGCTGGCAAGGTTGGTGCTAATAGAACGGAAATGACGGCACAGTATCTTCCACAGGTTGCTTTTTTTGAAGCACAACAAGGGGTCAATGAAGTTGTAATCCAAGTATCTAACTTTTATCATCGCAGTGGGGGATACTTGAAGGCCTCATGATTGGAAATGAACAGCAAATAATGGCTATGCGCGATAAAAATATAGCTTATGAGCTTTTCTTATTTGGGAGTTTAACAATTATTGGAGCCTATCATCTTGCGTTATTTTTCTTTAGGAAAAAGAATAGGTCATCTTTATTTTTTGGATTGTTCTGTCTTCTAATTGGCTTAAGAACGCTGTTAGTTGGAGAAAGGTTTTTTATTTATCTATTTCCAAACTTTAGTTGGGAGTTAGCTCATAAAATACAAACCCTTACTTTTTATTTAGGTGTTCCATTAATCATATGCTATTTTAAATCTGTTTTTCAAAACGGCTTTCATTCCAAAATTGTAAGATTCATAAGCATTGTAGGCATTATCTTTAGCACCATTGTTGTTTTGACCCCTGCAAAAATTTTTACAGTTTTTAATCCAGCATTTCAAGTTTTTACGTTTTGTGTCATTATTTTTATCTTACTTAATTTCATAAAAATTTTTCGGCAAAAAGAAAAGGGAATTAACATAATTATTGTTGGAGCACTAGCATTAATAGTAACAAGCTTGAATGACATTATTTTTTTAAGTATATGGATGAATGATCATGGTAACTCTTTTATAAGAACGGTGTGTAGGACAGGGAACTTGTCTTCTGTCGGCCAATTAATCTTCGTGTTTGCAAACTCGTTAGTCCTAGCTCAAAAGTATTCAGAAGTACTTGAGAATGAAGAAGTTATGACGGCAAAGCTCAAAGAAATGAATAGTCATCTTGATGAGCTAGTAATTAAACGAACCGAGGCACTACAAAAGTCGCGGGAAAAAATCGAGCATCAGAAGCTAGAGCTTGAGAAAGCCAATAGTGCTCTCCGCATGCTTACTTTGAAGGATCCTTTAACAGATTTATGGAATAGAAGACATTACGATAAAGTTATCCTCATCGAATGGAATCGCTGTTTACGATACGAGAGATCCATTTCGTTACTTATGGTTGATATTGATAATTTCAAAGCATTTAATGATTATTATGGACATAGCGCTGGTGATGAATGTTTAATTCAAGTCGCACATACCATTAAGTCTTACTTTAATCGTGCCGGAGATTTGCCGGCTCGCTATGGGGGAGAAGAGTTTGTCGTTATTATGCCTGATCTTGGAAAGGATGATGCGATCAATATGGCACTTCAATTGCGACAAGCAGTTGAGGACTTGAAAATCCCCAATAAATACTCGGCAGTTTGCCCATATGTTACAGTTAGTATTGGAGTTGCGTCGATAATTCCTGATATGAACAGATCACCGAAGGATTTATTTTTGGCGGTAGATAAAGCTTTATATAAAGCAAAAGCTTCCGGGAAAAACCAAGTTCAATTTGTAGAATTTAAAACATAACATTGAACAACCATGACAAATGCGTGAGTAATCTCGCTAATGTAACAAAATAAAAGACTTGTGAAAGTACGGGCAAAAATACCAGTTACCAGTCGTGAGTATTTTCGCTAGTGTAACAAAAAAATAGACGCCTATTCGGGCGTCTATTATGTTAAAAAATCAATTTATACGAAGCTATCATATAATCATCATAATGATTTTTGCTAGCTTATGTTTCTTAGTTTGCAACATGAACGAAAAAGTGAGTACATTGGATCGATTTGATATGATTTTTGCTAGCTTATGTTTCTTAGTTTGCAACATGAACGAAAAAGTGAGTACATTGGATCGATTTGATATGATTTTTGCTAGCTTATGTTTCTTAGTTTGCAACACTAGATTTTAGTACACTTTTAGTTGCTTTTGCATAAAGGTTCTTTTTATTCAATCTGAAAATAAACTCAATACCCTTAATCTGGCTTAACACAAACGGAATCATTAATGAATAGTGAGCAATTGTGTACTTTTCAACAATTCCTGTTTGGACAAGACCCCAACCAATAAAGAACATACCTAAAACTGTAAATGCAACAAACGGACATACAAGTGTAAAGCTTGCAGGACTGTTCATATCGCCATATACATAATCTTTAAAGTAACCAATCCTTCTCATTACAACAAATCCAACTAATCCGAATATGATTTGTAGTGAAATAAAAACTGATAAAACTAAAAATACAATATGCGGGCTTGGCTGGGTGTGAAATAAGTTATGGTTTACACCAGAAAATAGCCGTACAAAAGTAATTCCGAATAATGTTAGTACAGGAATCATAATCCAAAGGCTAGGAGCCGCTTCCTTCCCGATACCGTTTGCAAATATTGAATTTAAACCAAACGTAAGCTTGATAATCACTAAGGATACTGCAACTGTACCAAAGAAAATCGATAGATACATGCCGACCGTTGATGTATAAATATTATGACTTAATGCTGCTGGAGCAGCTAATCCTACAGAAATCATTGAAAATGCAAAAATTGCAATCATTTGGCTTAGGTTGTTGTTTTTACCAAAGTCAAAATCTCCATTTGTTATAAAACGAGTAAAGTAGCTTGCGAAAATACGTAATGCATAAATCCCTACAAGAGAAAATGCTACGATGGCTGCTGGGAATAAATATTCGATAAAACTAAGTAGATTTGGTACAAATAACACGCCTAATATAAACATGCCATTAATAGTCATTCCAAGTGTTAAAGGAATTGCCATTAAGGTTACTTCAGCATTGCTTGAGCGCAATTGCTGATAGGCAGAAGTTTTCTTAAACTGGCTATATTCCTTTAGATTCCAAATGAGTAATTGAAAATGCTTAAAAACAAAGAAAAGAATTGCTAATGTAACAAATACGATAAGACCAGCTACTACTTTATTATCCCCTGTTAGGTAAGGATAAATATGGTTAAACGTCGGCATCCCAAAGTCTGGATGTGGGATTAAAAACATAAAATACATGAAAAAGGATACTCCCATTCCCCCTGCACCAAGTGAAGCTAGAAAATATAGCGGACTATATTTTTCTTTTAAATTTTTTACCAAAAAAACCACTCTCCTAATAATAATAATTAAATTGTTGATTTAATTGTTTATTGGCGATTTCAAATATACCCATAAGGGTATATTAATAAAAAAAAATAAAAAAATCAACAATAAAATTTCCAAAAATGAAATTTTTTATTACATGAGCGAGAATACTCGTGACTTAAGTCGTGAAAGGTTCAAAATTTGGAATTTTGTGATAAAGTTTAAATAACAAAGTTTAATTACATAAAAGAATGGAAATCGGGGGTTGCTATGGAGATAAAAACTGTTTCAATTATTGGTCTAGGCGCATTAGGGATTTTATTTGGTAGTCATTTGGCGAAGAAAATGCCAAAGAACGCTTTAAGAATAATCGCAGATAAGGACCGCATCCAAAGGTATAAGGAAACGGGTGTTTTTTGTAACGGTGAAAAATGTGAATTTAACTATATTTCACCGGAAGAAAAATGTGAGCCAGCAGACTTACTTATTTTTACTGTGAAATACAATGGCTTAAAGGATGCAATTAGTGCCGCGAAAAACCACGTCGGTGAAAATACGATTATTATATCTGCCTTAAATGGGATATCAAGTGAAGGTATTATTGGTGAAACTTATGGTATGGATAAAATTTTATATTGTGTTGCCCAAGGCATGGATGCCGTTAAAGAAGGAAATCAATTAACATACCATAATATGGGGATGCTAGTTTTCGGAGAACGGGATCCAGGTGTGGTTAGCGAAAAGGTCCAAAGCGTTGCTAGATTTTTTGAAAAGGTGGAGCTTCCTTATGAGGCTGTAACTGATATGTACAAGCGACTTTGGGGTAAATTGATGTTAAACGTTGGTGTCAATCAAACGGTTGCCGTCTACCAAGGAAATTATGGGTTAATCCAAAATGAAGGGGAAGCAAGGGATACAATGATTGCAGCTATGAGAGAGGTTATGGCCTTGTCTGAAAAGGAAGGGGTCAATTTAACTGAAGCTGACTTGAACTATTGGCTAAGTGTATTAGCGACTTTAAGTCCTGAAGGGAAGCCATCTATGGCACAGGATGTTGAAGCTAAGCGCTTTAGTGAGGTTGATTTATTTGCCGGAACAATTCTAGAGCTTGGCAAGCAATACAATGTTGCCACACCAGTTAACGAAATGTTATATGATCGAATTAAATTAATTGAATTACAATATTAACGAACCGTTTTTTAATAGAAACATATAAAAAATGCATTGGCAGAGTGATTCGGTCAAAGCTTCTCGCCAATGCATTTTTTTCGATTAGCCGCACTTCAAAGGCTCAACATCAACTAAATCAAAATCAAAATCAAAATCAACATCAACATCAACATCAACATCAACATCAACATCAACATCAACATCAACATCAACAATACCAACGGAAAATGGATTTCAATACTATTTTTCGTTAAGCTCTCTTACTTCTTCTAATTTTCTTACCCATTCATGATAATATTGCTTTTGCGTGTCGCGTCCGTACTTATTCGTGATAGCTTCCCATTCTCTCTCGGTTTGCTCAAGAGCTTGTTCTGGTGTGAGTTTATTTATAAGTGCGAGCCCCATATTACGATCAAGACTTTGCATATAATCCCAGCTGCCTGGAATCATTAACTCAGCATTTGTATTTTTCAAACTCTCACTAAGTGTTTCAAAAAAATCGTGACTTACTAACTCGGTCGGGAATGGGCCTTTTCCATCTACTTCAAAATGACTATATCTGAAAGGATCATTAATCGTTTGATAAGAATTGATAGATTTGATACTTACTTCTTTTGATGTTAGATGCTCAATGACCTGCCAGGCTTTGTCTGGAACCTTCGAATCACTTGATATTGCCAAAACTCTACCTATAAAGGATCCGCCCCTCGGAGCTTCGGGCAGTTCACCGGGTACAATGGTCCAGTCAACTTTATGAGCAACCTTTGATTTCCAAGTGTCGCTATCATAGGAAAAGCGCGCTGTGTCACTCCATTGAACACACATTGCAATTTTACCTTGCAAAAACGCATTATTTAAGTCCTCCCAGTCATACATAGAGCCAGGTGGGACGGCATTACTATTTTGTAAGTTTACTAGATCCTGTAAAACCTTCTGTCCTATTTCACTATTAAGTGTAGGTTTCATATTCTTATCAAAAAAAGTTCCACCCATAGACATGAATCGTTCGATAAACCAAGGATAGCTCATCCCACCACCATTTACGATGGCAGTGCCATAAATATCAATTTTACCATCTGAATCCAGATCTCGTGTTAAGAAGCTCGCGACTTGGTCATATTCCTGCCACGTTGTTGGCGGTTTTAAGTCAACTCCATATAGTTGCTTGTATTCATCGTTATATTTTTCAAAAAGATCCTTCCGATAAAATAATAGGTGAGCGTCACCGTCATAAGCCATACCATAATCGTGTCCCCCATAATTCATATAAAGCTTACGATAAAAGGGGAGAAGATCACTTTCAAATTCTTCGGTTATATATTCATCTAAAGGAAAGAGCATTTCTCGTTCAACATAAAGAGGAAGTTTAACTGGGAAAATGCTATATATATCATATTGCTCTTCAGTGGCAAATAAAAAGTCCTCCAAGTTTTCTGTTAATCTTTCAGGATAATTGTATTCTAGCCGTATTCCATATTTTTCTGCGATTTCTTTTTCCTGCATTTGGATAAATTGTACTGCTCCAGGTGATTCTGCAATGATTTTAATAGTAGTTAAGTCATCATTGTCTGTCGAACCAACAGGTGTGGATGATTCCTTAGTATTACAACTAATTAAAAGTAATAGAAAAACCATTGCTATAGAAATGACGAAAGAAAAACGTTTCACTAAATCACCCTCTTCTAGTAATAAAAAATTTCTGACAAATAATCCTAGGTTTATTTTACCAAATTTTTATAAAAAAAATGGAAAAGATTAAATAATATTATGGATTATTGTAAAAAAAAAAGAGTATTTTAATAAAAAATGTCAATGAGATTAAGGTGAATTTTACAAAAAAGTAATCCACAAATCTATACACATATAAAACAGGATTAAATGGGTAATCCACCATGATATCCACATAATCCACATGGAAAACCGAGGTTATCCACAGAAAAACGTTCACACAATAGTAACAATCATTAAGTTATCAACAGCTTTATACACAGAGTATCCTCGTTAAAGCTTATAAAAATGTTGTAAAATAAAAAAACTGTCCACAAAAAAAATTGGACAGTTTTACAATTTAACGAATGCCACTTTTCCGAGTGGGATTTCGCGTCTTTCTTAAAAAATTATTGTTTTGATTTTACTCTTTGGTCAGCAGCTTGTGAACGTGCTTGTGCTTCTAGATCAGCCTGATCTGCTAATTCGCGGGAAAATTCAATGTCACGTCCATCTGCAGTCGTTTTTGCATATTTAGGTGTTTGCGGCATACTTGCTGAGTTGTTGTCTCGTTGTTGGCTTTGTCCTCGAGTCATTAGTGTAAGCTCCTTTCAAATACATAGTTTTGCGCTTCAATAAGTTATGATTAAAAGTAAGTTACGATTAATAGCGCTAAGTTTAATATACAAAGGCTTTACTAATAGAATGTCTCGAGAGATAAAGGGTATGAATGGAATTATTAGGAATTTGGGTTAGGTGGTACAAATCCACCTGCTCGATCCGCTTTTTTAAAATCACGAGAATACAATACCTCTTGTGTACTATTTAATGAACGTCTTTTTTCTTTGTCACGTCTAGCTTTACTTTTCAAAGGTCAAAACTCCCTTTCTTTCAAAATTATGGTTGTTAAAATTATTCCCAAAAAAGAGTAAGATATACGATTAAATTATTATTTTGTTAAGATACGGGTGGTTTTGCTTTTGAAATTACAGATTACAATACATAACGTCTGTTATAATGAAGCAGATGAAGGATCGTGTGATTCAGTAAATTTTTCATGAAAAAGTTGGGAGGAGTAGTTGTGATAAAGATTGTCAGGATTACAACCCAAAAAAATAATGCAGAAAGGTTTAACATCTATATTGATCGTGGGAATGGCGAAGAGTATGGATTTAGTGTAGACCAAGATGTATATATTGAATTTCAGCTTCGCAAAGGGAATACATACACGGAAGAAGAGCTCAACAAAATTCTTCATAAAGATGAAATAAAGAAAGCTTTTAATTTGGCACTTCATTTTTTATCTTTTCGAATGAGATCTAAGAAAGAAATTGAGGATTATTTAGTTGGGAAATCATTTGAGCATGATATTATTAGCTCTGTAATAGTACGGCTACGGAAGCTTAATTTTGTGAATGATTTAGAGTTTGCGACGGCCTTTGTTCGCTCAAGAATTGGCACATCAACAAAGGGGCCAGCGCTAATAAAACAAGAGCTTTATCGAAAAGGCGTTTCAGAAGATACTATTACGGAAGCATTAAAAGAGTTTTCGGAGGAAAAACAGCTAGAAATTGCCGGTAAGTTTGCTGAGAAAAATTTTGGTAAGAACAAAAATTTGTCTGAGTATCAAATAAAGAAAAACATGAGTCAAGCGTTATTTAATAAAGGTTTTTCCCAGGAAATTGTTCAAACAGCTATTAGTCAAGTGAAGATTGCTACAGACGACGAACAACTTGAAAAAGCAGTGACGAAACAAGGTGAGAAGGCTCTCAAAAAATACAGTAGCAAATACGAGGGCTGGGAGCTAAAGCAAAAAATAAAACAATTTTTGTATCAACGTGGATTTAGCAGCGATGACATTGAAAAATTTATTCATAAAATTGAGATGGACGAACACGAAGGTTAACAGCTTTTCCAAAAGTTATGATTTGGATCGGTTCATTTCTTGATAGAGTATTTTCTCCAGAAATCAAAGTTAACAGCTTTTCCAAAAGTTATGATTTGGATCGGTGCTAGAAATAATCTATACTTATGGTTGTAAAGGTTAGCACTACATAGCGCTTTGCTAAAGAAATATGGGGTGGGGTAATGGAAAAACGATATAGTACTATGACAGAGTATGAGTTAAATCAAGAAATAAGTCATTTACATGAGAAAGCTAGAAAAGCTGAACAGCTTGGCATGGTTAATGAGTTTGCTGTATATGAAAGAAAAATTGCTATGGCGAAAGCGTATCTTTTAGATCCAAGTGATTTTCATGTCGGCGAAGTATATGAGATTGAAGGAGCACCAGGTGTTCACTTCAAGATTGATTATATGAATGGTGTGTTTGCATGGGGAAAAAGAGATGGGAACAAACAGGAGGAAGGAATCCCGATTTCGTTATTAAGGCGAATTTAATTTTTTCAATGAAGCTGACAACACAAAAGGGGCGAGCACCATTGGTCAAACACTTCAGCGGGTAATTCCTGCAGTAAATGTTGTACCATAGTGAGCAAGCCCCTTTCATAATTGTCCGCTAAAGAAAGCGGAAGGTAGCCATTATAATGGTTGGTTAGGAACGTTTTCTTGTTTCGTGCTCTAGGATAATCAAGTTTACGGTACGCCTCGTTTCACCATTTACTTGGTGATAAGCATGTTTTGGATTTGCGTGTGGGCTTTGAAAAGGATTTTGATATATATGCTGCTTGAACTTCGTTCGTTTAGACATAAAAATCATCCTCCTCATATCTCGATTGGCCTATATGCTAGTTCTTGAAATCAAGCGCCATTTCAGCATTTTTTGATAAATCTAGCCATGTTGAGTTGTAAGGCAGCCTATTTACGTGCTTCTTCGTTTGAGCTCCGCATACGCTTTTGCGGTGTTGTATTAATTTGTCCATTTGCACGTAACGAAGAATATTCTTCTTTAGCACGTGGTTCACCGTCAAAGCTCATGCGAGGAGGAAAATTGTTTACTTTGTTGCGTACCATTTAGAACCCTCCTTAAACAGTGATGAATGTCCGAATGCTTAAGAACATTCACTATTAGTATGAGTTAAAACAAAAAGCTTATGAAGGGCTCACAGCGTAAAAAAGATTCCAAACTAGTAAAAATAATATAATTTAAAGCTGCTCCATTCTAAATAACTAATTACTGCTAACTAACTAATTATTGCTTGGTAACTAATTATTGATTGGTAACTAATTATTGATTGGTAACTAATTATTGATTGATGAAGAAGTAATTAAATACTGAGTAAGTAATTATTCCGGCACAATTTCCAGCTTTTTAAATAGCTTTTCTTCACTAAATATCCAGCCAGTGTATGAGCTTACAATATTTAGGGATTGATCGAGCTGGACAACCGCTACAAACGGATAGTACCCTTTACTACGGTATCTTAAATCAATAAATCGAACCTCATGATGGTCATTATATTCATCAATTTCCCAACGATAGACAGGCGAAAACGACAGAAAGGCGGATAAATTATCATCCTTAAGAGCTGCCTTCATAACAGGTGTGTCGGGAATTGGAATTTTTTCAAACTCATCTAAAATATTCACTTCTCCATTGATGGCCCTTGCTACATAAAATCTTGTTTTAGTTGAAATAGCTATGTGCCATTGGGCTAATCGGTATGTTGGTGAAATGATAATTTGAGTTGTATTTGGAATTTTTGCTTTTACTTTCCTTATAATATTATTCTTCGAGTAATAGCGGGCAATATAATACCCTATTAATACGATATAGACACCAACAAATGTAATTCCTGGCTGAGCACCAAGTCGCCAAATCGCAATTCCGATTACATGGGCGAAGAAAATGTAAGGATCAAACGTATTGATCACGCCAAGAGCAATCCATTTTTTTGTAAATGGTCGTAAAGCCTGTGTTCCATATGCATTGAAAATATCTACAAAAACGTGAAATATTACAGCTAGAAAAGTCCAAAGCCAAAGATGCAGCAAATTGGACTCTGGTGCAAAGAGGTAAATACCACCAGTGATTAATAGAGGCCAAAACATCACAGCTGGGATTGAATGAGTAATTCCGCGATGATTCCGAATATATTTAGCATTATTTTTCAGCTTTAATACAGTGTCCAAATCAGGAGCTTGCGAGCCGATTATTGTTCCAATCATAATGGCTTGTGCGGTAAGTTCATGATTCGCAACAACTGGGTCAAGGGTTGCGATACCACCAAGTGCAATCCCCATGACAACATGAGTTCCAGTATCCATGAGCTTAGCCTCCTATAGTAAAATTTGTATAATGATTAGCTAGCAAACCTTCAACAGTGCTTGAACTAAGTCGATAAAAGTAGCAAACAAATAAGTTCAATTGTATTATACTTCAAAAGTAATGATTTATTTGAACTCAATAATAAATAAACTGGAAAAGCTTTATACTTTAAATTTTACCACCATGGGGGAGCAAACGTGCATATTAATTTAAAAAATTTTAATAAACACAAGTTTCAGAATGATCTTATTACATGGTTCCTTCGTGAACAACGTGATTTACCATGGCGAATCGATAAAGATCCTTATAAAATATGGGTTTCTGAAATAATGCTACAACAAACAAGAGTAGAAACGGTAATTCCATATTATAAAAATTTTCTTGAAAAATTTCCAACTATTGAAGCGTTGGCAGAAGCTGATGAAGATCAAGTTATTAAGGCTTGGGAAGGATTAGGCTATTACTCAAGAGCAAGAAATCTTCAAGCGGCTGTAAAGGAAGTTGTGTCAGAATATGGTGGTAAAGTTCCGAATAATGTTGAGGAAATTTCAAAGCTAAAAGGGGTTGGCCCGTATACACAAGGGGCAATTTTAAGCATTGCATATGGGATTCCGGAGCCTGCCGTTGACGGGAACGTGATGCGTGTTCTATCGCGCATTCTTTCTTTATGGGACGATATTGCGAAACCAAAAACAAGGAAAATTATCGAATCAGTCATTCGAGAAATCATTTCCCATGAACAACCATCAGAATTTAACCAAGGTTTGATGGAATTAGGAGCAATTGTATGTACGCCGAAATCTCCATCTTGTTTGTTATGCCCTGTTCAACAGCATTGCTTAGCTTTTCAAGAAGGAGTTCAAGATGAATTGCCTATTAAATCTAGGAAAAAAGCAATAAAGGACGTTGTATTAATTGTTGGTATTATTAAGAATGACGAAGGAAAAATTCTTATTCGAAAACGGCCCAATACAGGCTTGTTAGCCAATTTATGGGAGTTTCCAAATTTTGAAATGGGAATTTCCCCCGTGTTACTCAGTCAACAGGAGCAGCTCGTAAAATTCATAAATGATAAATATCGGGTAAAGTTAAAAGGAATTGATTATGTTATGAATTTAAAGCATGAGTTTTCTCATTTGCTTTGGGACATTGCCGTTTATCGTGGAGCAACAACATCTAAGTTCGAGCCTACTGATAACGAGCGCTTTGTTTATTTACATGAGGTAAGTGAATATGCTTTTCCGGTATCCTTTCAAAAAATTATTGAGAAACTAAAGATAGAGTTGAATGTGAACTAAAATAATTTTTCTTTACAGATAGAAACACTACAAGTCCCTATGCATAGATTAGATTTGGGTCGTTGAGGACCATTACTTTAATCTAAGCTGGGGGGAATAAGAGATGGTAAGAAAAAGAGCCTTTTTCATTTTGATTATATGCTTGTGTCTTGTATTACTTTTCCCTTCTTTAACGAAGACAGCCGCTGCAGAAAATAATTCCATGATTATCATTAATAAGGCTACAAATAAATTAGCTTTTTTCGATGAAGGCCAAGTAGTCAAAGTCTTTGATGTTGCAACGGGAAGAAAAATGACTTATACACCAGAAGGTACATTTACAGTTCTAAAAAAAATAAAAAATCGTCCTTATTATAAGAAAAATATACCAGGTGGGTCACCGAATAATCCGTTAGGAGATCGTTGGCTTGGTTTAAGTGTGCCTGGAACGTGGGGCAATGTATATGGAATTCACGGTAATAATAACGAAAGTAGTATAGGGAAATATATTAGTGACGGCTGTGTTCGGATGCATAACGATGATGTTCGCTGGCTTTTTGACCAAATTTCAACAGGTATTCAAGTCGTTATAGTAAATGAGAAAAAGGATTTTGAGGATTTAGCTAAAGAAAATGGGTACGAACTGAAGCTACCGGAGATTATAAAAGGTAACAAGAATGTCACGATCTTTTTGGATAAGGAGCTTTTTACGAAGCCATCAAGGTATAGTAACAGCTTCGGTGCCATGATTTCCTCTCCACAAGTAGTGAAGGTTTTTGAGGAAACGGACACGGGGTTTTATCATATTCGCACTTGGCTTGGTGATGCTTGGATTACAAAAGAGGCAACGGTAGTTGGGGAATTGAATCAAGTAGAGAAGAAGCTTGTTTTAACAAAACAAACTACGTTATATACGAGACCTAATGGAGCATATAGTGGTGAGGTTAGTCCCCAAACGGTAAAAGCATTTGAACAGGTTGGCAGCTGGTACCATATATTTACATGGTTCGGTGATGCATGGATAAATGTTAAAAATTAAGCTCAACACCCAGCTAATTTCGATAAACGAAATTTTTCTGCATAGAAAATGAATTACGGCACAAAATAAATTTGTGCAAGTCAAGGAGTACTCCCTAGTACTTGACTTAGCAAATTTGATGGAGGTGCCAAACGATGGCTAAGAACTCTCAATCTGGGACTAACATTCAACAAGTGAGACAACAAAATGCAAAGTCTGCTGGTAGTGCAGGGCAATTCGGAACTGAATTTGCTAGTGAAACAAATGCACAACAAGTAAGACAACAAAACGCTCAAGCAGAGCAAAACAAAAGTCAGAATTCATAATCTGACATTCAGTACTGGAAGCATTCCCTTCCTTATATCTAAGGAGGGGAATGTTTTTTTGCTTTAATAAGGTTTAAAAACCATCATAAATTGTGATTTTGGGCAAAATACGTGTTTTTCTCATACACAATAGTTTTAAATTAAGCACTGAACCGTTATAATAATATAATAGAAAAATAGGTTATAGCTAAAATTAAGTAGTACCACAATAAAGATAAGAGGTAGCTCTTTTTTCATTTATTCAAGCATTTACGTTTAAGTAATCATCTTAAGGAAGTTATGCGACGGTTGCCGATTTATTATAGTAGGTTTAAGGTGAGAAAGGAAGATCGTATGTTTATTCCCAAAGAAGGAGATAAAATTCAAATACAAAGCTATAAGCATAGCGGGAATGTACACCGTATTTGGGAAGAAACTACTTTATTGAAGGGGACCCGTTCTGTTGCAATCGGTGCGAATGATCGAACGCTAGTTATGGAAGCTGATGGAAGAACATGGATAACACGCGAACCGGCGATTTGTTATTTTCACGCCAAGCATTGGTTTAATATTATTGGGATGTTACGGGACGATGGTATTTATTACTATTGTAATTTAAGCTCACCATTTGCATGGGACCGCAACATACTTAAATATATTGATTATGATTTAGATATAAAGGTTTTTCCGGATATGACTTTTAGTATTTTAGATGAGGATGAGTATAAAATACATAGTAAGCAAATGAATTATCCAGATGAAATTGATTATATATTGAAGAAAAATATGGATGATTTAATTCGTTGGATTCGCGGACGGAAAGGTCCGTTTGCACCGGATTTTGTTGATAACTGGTATGAGAGGTACTTAACTTATCGTTCTTAAATGCTTTAGATGTAAATAATGCTTTTGATGTAGTATTTAGAACTAGTTGGGATAATTACCTAGACATGATAGCAGAAGGTTTTTAAAATACATGATTTAGAGGCTTCCGTTCAAAAATAAAGGAAGCCTAGTTTTTTTAAGGTAGTTTTTTTAAGGTGTAAATAGCACGTGAATCGTTATTACCTACTAGGTGGTGTACAGATTGGATAGTATAAAGAGATATTTAAAGTTCGTAGGTCCTTATAAATCGAAGATTATTTTAACGATAATTATCGGACTTTTAAAATTTGGGATCCCTTTATTAATGCCGTTATTTTTAAAATATGTACTAGATGATATTATCCCGAATGAAACTTTAACTGTTGATGAAAAAGTGCATCAACTATTTCTAATTATGGGAATTGCATTCCTTATATTTTTAGTTTTGCGCCCGCCTATTGAATATTACCGTCAATATTATGCCCAATGGACAGCAAGTAAAATCTTATATGATATCCGCGATCAGCTTTTTTCCCATATCCAAAAGCTAAGCTTGCGCTATTACTCAAACACAAAAACCGGTGAGGTGATCTCACGAGTTATAAATGATGTTGAACAAACAAAGTCATTTGTTGTTACTGGGTTAATGAATATTTGGCTTGATACGTTAACCATTTTTATTGCGTTAGCCATTTTGTTTACGCTTGATGTAAAACTTACACTGATTGCAATGATGCTTTTTCCACTTTATGGATTTTCGGTCAAATATTTTTATGGACGCTTGCGGCAATTAACGCGAGTGCGCTCACAGGCTTTGGCTGAAGTACAAGGCCATTTGCATGAACGAGTTCAAGGCGTACCGGTGATTCGCAGCTTTGCATTAGAGGAGCATGAACAAACGCTTTTTAATAAGCAAAATAAAAATTTTCTAAATAAAGCTTTGGCACATACGAGCTGGAATGCCAAAACATTTGCTGTCGTGAATACGATTGCTGATATCGCACCGTTAATTGTTATTGCTTTTTCAGGGTATGAGGTGATTACCGGAAATTTATCAATAGGAACAATGGTTGTGTTTGTTTCTTATATGGATAAGCTATATAACCCTTTGCGGCGCCTAGTGAACTCTTCAACTACGTTAACACAGTCGCTGGCATCAATGGATCGAATGTTTGAATTTATAGATGAGAAGTATGATATTGTCGATAAGCCAAATGCGATTGAACTAAAAGAGGTTAAGGGGAATGTGACAATTGAAAATGTAAGCTTTCAATATAATGACGAGGAAACAATGGTGTTAAAGGATATTTCCTTAGACGTACAACCGGGAGAAACAATTGCGTTGGTTGGGATGAGCGGCGGTGGCAAATCTACATTAGTAAGCCTTATCCCACGCTTTTATGATGTAACCTCAGGCTCGATTAAATTAGATGGTATTGATATACGTGACTTTAGAGCGAGATCCTTACGCGATAAAATCGGTATGGTGCTTCAAGATAATATTTTGTTTAGTGATTCTGTAAAAATGAATATATTAATGGGTAATCCAAATGCAACAGATGAAGAAGTGATTGCCGCAGCGAAGGCTGCCAATGCTCACGAATTTATTATGGAGCTACCAAACGGTTATGATACGAAGGTTGGCGAACGGGGCGTGAAGCTTTCTGGGGGACAAAAGCAACGCGTGGCGATCGCCCGTGTTTTCTTGAAAAACCCACCATTATTAATATTAGATGAAGCAACATCAGCACTGGATTTGGAAAGCGAGCATCTCATTCAAGAGGCGCTAGATAAACTTGCAAGGAACCGGACAACGTTCATTGTTGCCCATCGCTTAGCTACGATCACCCATGCAGATCGTATCGTGTTGATTGAGTATGGTGAAATAAAAGAAGTAGGGACTCATGAAGAATTAATGCAGCTTGAGGGCAGCTATTACAACTTGTTTAAGGTGCAACAATTGGATGATGTGCCTGAAACTGAAGATGGATGTAGTGTAAGGTAAATTTGTGCATTGTATTTTCCAAATAGTGGCAGTCGAGACGGTAAATGAGTGTGAGCGCATTGTATTTTCCAAATAGTGGCAGTCGAGGCGGCGAATGAGTGTGTGTGCATTGTATTTACCGAATAGTGGCAGTCGAGACGGTAAATGAGTGTGAGCGCATTGTATTTACCGAATAGTGGTAGTCGAGACGGTAAATGAGTTCATGTACATTTCGTTTTCCAAATAGTGGCAGTCGAGGTGGTAATTGAGTGCATGTACATTTCGTATTCCAAATAGTGGCAGTCGAGGCGGCGAATGAGTTCATGTACATTTCGTTTTCCAAATAGTGGCAGTCGGACAATAAATGTCCGATTCAGGACAATAAAGTATTAAGCTGGGCAAATAAAATCCGAATTGCGACAATAAAATGTTCATATAGGACAATAACCATTCTCAATAATAATTGTAATGATTGATAATATAAAATAATAGCTTATTTCTGTAGTTGATCTTTAATATTTTTAGATTATTTTTATATTGAGGATCGAAAAGTAGGAATTTTCTTTCTCCAATAAAAGAGCAAAGTGAAATTTTTCTTCCACTTTGCTTTTTTTAAACACTTTTATTTAATTTCATCTAGTACATCAACGGAATTAACGTTTTCTCATATATTCTACAACGGAATTAACGTTTTCTCATATATTCTACAACGGAATTAACGTTTTCTCATATATTCTACAACGGAATTAATGTACTCTCATATATTCTACAACGAAATTAACGTTTTCTCATATATTCTATGTTGTTACTTGTTACTCATCGCCATAAATGAAGCTTCGACTGCCCGAAGCGTTTCCGTCACATCAGCTTCTGTATGGGCAATTGTTAAAAACCATGCTTCGTATTTTGAAGGCGCTAGGTTTATACCTCGCTGAAGCATCAGCTTGAAAAACTTGCCGAACATTTCACCGTCAGTATTTTCGGCTTGAGCATAATTTACAACCTTTTCCGTTGTAAAGTAAACCGTTAATGCACCTTTTAAGCGATTAATTGTAATCGGGATATTATATGTTTTCGCGTGTGTCAAAATACCCTCCTCTAAAATCTCACCTAACTCATCGAGTTTTTCATAAAGTCCTTCTTCCTGTAAAACTTCGAGACATGCAATCCCAGCTGAAATTGATGCTGGATTTCCAGCCATTGTTCCTGCCTGATAAGCAGGGCCTAATGGCGCCACCTGCTCCATAATTTCTTTACGTCCCCCATAGGCACCGATTGGCAAGCCACCACCGATAATTTTTCCTAGCGCAGTAATATCAGGTTCAATTCCTAACAGGTTTTGAGCACCGCCATACATGAAGCGGAAGGCAGTAATTACTTCGTCGAAAATGACTAAAGCTCCATGCTGATGGGTAAGCTCAACAACCTTCTCCAAGAAACCAGGGTTTGGCTCAACGATACCGAAGTTCCCGACAATTGGCTCTACAAGCACACCGGCAATTTGGTCGCCCCATTTGTTCAGTGCTTCCTCAAAAGGTTCAATTTCATTGAAAGGAACAGTAATTACTTCCTGGGCAATACTTTTCGGTACACCAGCAGAATCAGGTGTTCCTAATGTAGATGGGCCTGATCCTGCAGCCACTAATACTAAGTCTGAGTGACCATGGTAACAGCCGGCAAATTTAATAATTTTATCACGGTTTGTATACGCTCTTGCAACGCGAATGGTTGTCATAACAGCTTCTGTTCCCGAGTTTGTAAAGCGAATTTTCTCAAGTGAAGGGATCGCATCCTTCAACATTTTGGCAAATTGAACTTCGAGCTCAGTTGGTGTTCCGTACAACACGCCGTTTTCAGCAGCTTTAGTAATTGCTTTTGTAATATGGGGATGTGCATGTCCAGTAATAATTGGTCCGTATGCAGCTAAATAATCGATGTAGCGATTACCGTCAACATCCCAGAAGTAGGCACCTTTTGCCCGTTCCATAAAAACAGGTGCGCCACCACCAACAGCTTTAAATGATCGAGAAGGACTATTTACTCCACCTACAATATGTTCTAGCGCATCTGAATACAATTTCTCTGACTTGTTGAATTGCATTATATTGCCTCCTTATGTAGTCTAGCTTAATCTTATCAATTAACTTTTAGAAAAAAAACTGCATTTTACATTTGTAAAAATATATTTAAAAAGACAAAACTTTTATTTTCGCCAAATACTAGCCAAAGGAATTAATTTCTATTTTGGACAACTTCTTCATATAAATAATGAAAAGGTGGTGCAAAATAGGGTGGTCCTTTTTAGCATAATTATGATTGTTTTTATCATTTATAAAAGCCTGAAATGGATATGGACAGATCATAAAACCCATTTAAGAAAGCTACGGTTTTTACCGTTCGAATACTTCGTTGTTTTACTATTAACTTATATAATCATTTTAGTTGGTTTTGGATGTATGTACGCTGTGATCATCGTGACCGGGAAGCCGATATTGGTTGAAGCGGGTCAATTAGTGGCAGGGCAGTTTCTACAGCTATTATCAACAGGCATGTATTTTAGCGCCATTACGATGTTTTCTGTTGGCTATGGCGACATTACTCCTATTGGTATCGGAAGGTGGATTGCAATTATCGAAGCGCTAATAGGTTATATGTTACCAATCGCCTTTGTTATGAGGTCTTTTTTAGAAATGGAGGAGGCGTATTCGATAAAAAAAGCAACCATTCATACACGTACGCAGTCTGCGAACAGAAGTCGGAGATATTATTAGATAACGAAAACGCTGAACACCGAGTAGTCAATATTTAATGAATGAGTAAAGCTTCTCAGTTAATATTTGAAAAATATGGTATTGTTAGATATTGTATTTGTAAAACAACAATGGAGGTTTTGAGATGGCAGTTGATATTGGTCAGATGGCACCGGATTTTGAGCTTCCGGCAAGTAATGGTGAATTAATAAAATTATCTGATTTTCAAGGAAAAAACGTCGTGTTGTATTTCTATCCAAAGGATATGACGCCGGGGTGCACGACCGAGGCGTGCGACTTTCGCGATCATCATGAAAGCTTTGCTGGGTTAAATACTGTTATTATAGGCGTGAGTCCTGATCCACTGAACCGCCATGAAAAATTTATTGAAAAATATGATTTACCATTTTTACTGGTAGCAGATGAAGAAAATAAGGCAGCCGAAGCGTACGGTGTTTGGAAATTAAAGAAAAATTTTGGTAAAGAGTATATGGGGATTGAACGTTCAACTTTTGTGATTGACAGAGAAGGCAAGATCGTGAAGGAGTGGCGCAAAGTTAAGGTGAAAGGACATGTTGAAGAGGCATTACAATTTATTAAAGAAAACTTGGCTTAAATTAAGGGAAAGGACTACATTATTATCAATAATGAATCCGGCGTAATGGTAATGAATCGTCTTTCTTCGGCTTATCATTCTCCTGAAATTTACGAATTACAGGCGATTACCTATACAAAAATCAGTTTATTTTCGTATGTTATATTGTAGGGCATACCTCCTCAGATGATAGCGGTAAAATTGAAGTGCGAGTGCGATTGTATTTCGCACTTTTTTTATTTGTACGTTTTCACGTTTTCACTATATACGCTATAATTAACTGTGAGGTGATATTTTTGAAAATACTGACAACATTTAGAGTCAAGACAGCAATTAAGGAGAAGCTTTTAGAAAAATATCCAAACGTAAATTTTTGCTTTAAAACAGCAATGAAGGAGGCAAAAGAGGATTTACTGGACGCGGAAATATTAATTACATATGGCGAAGATTTAAATGAACAATTAATTGATACGGCAAAAAACTTAAAATGGATTATGGTTTTGTCCGCTGGCATGGAAAAAATGCCTTTTCAAGCGATTAAAGAAAAAGGAATTCTCGTTACAAATGTCAGGGGGATCCATAAAACACCTATGGCCGAATATACAATTGGAATGATGCTTCAAGTCTCAAGAAAGACAAAGCAATTAATAGAAAACGAGAAAAATGAAATATGGGATCGTTCCATCCAAATGATTGAGTTATTTGGCAAAACAATAACGATACTTGGTGCAGGGGCAATTGGGACAGAAATAGCTCGGCTGGCAAAAGCATTTAACATGAAAACGATTGGTATCAATCGTAGCGGCAAACCATCAGAATATATCGATGAAATATATTCGGTTGCTGACATCAAGCCTGCACTGAAACAAGGTGATTTTATTGTCTCCGTCCTACCAAGTACCCCAGAAACGGTTCATCTGTTGAAGGAGGAGCATTTTGCCATAATGAAAAATGATGCAGTGTTTCTCAATATTGGCAGAGGAACGGTTGTTGCAGAAAGTGTATTAATGAATGCGCTGGAGAGAAATGAAATTGCCCATGCGGTCTTAGATGTTTTTGAGACTGAACCGTTGAAGGAAGATCATCCTTTTTGGAGGATGGAAAATGTAACCGTAACTCCCCATTTATCGGGATTATCAGCCCTTTATCAACGTAGAGGCTTTGATATTTTTGAATATAATTTAGAAAAATATTTAAAAGGTGAGAATAATTACAAAAATATAATTGACTTAAACAGGGGGTATTAGTTGATGAAAATATATACGAAAACAGGGGACAAAGGGACGACTTCTTTAATTTACGGAGATAGAGTATCAAAAACAGATCCACGCGTAGATGCGTATGGTACTTGTGATGAGGCCAATTCCATGATTGGCTTAGCTTTAAGCTATTTAAAAAAAGAGACATTTGATGGGAAGCAGGAAATACTAGAAATACTACATCGTATCCAAACGAAGCTTTTTCATGTTGGGGCAGAGCTAGCAACTCCGCAGGGAAAAGAGGTAAAATGGTCAGTTCAAGAAAATGATATTACAGAGTTAGAACAAACGATAGACAAGTGGGATGCAAGATTACCACAGCTTAAAAATTTCATATTACCTAGTGGTCATCCTGCAGGTGCCGCCTTACATGTCGCTAGAACAATTGTAAGAAGAGGAGAGAGGAAGGCGGTGGCAATAGGTGAAGGTGTTAATCCATTAGCTGTAGCATACTTAAATCGTCTGTCAGATTTCTTGTTTATTGCCGCTCGCTATGTCAATAATCGATTAAACGAAGAGGAGCTTGGATTACATCAATAATTAATAATTATTGTAAACAAGGGTAAATAAGCGCGACAAAAAACATGAGTACCGCTTAGGGATTTCCACTATGATAGTGGTGAAAAATTTATTTGCAGATTGACAATATAACACGGCTGATTGTACAATGGTTATAACATTATAAAAATTATAAAGTAATAATATATACTTGAAAGCGAGGTGCATGACGATGGCAGAAGTACGTATTCAAGAGGCGATGGAAACTCTAAAAGGTTCTGGAGTTCGAATTACACCTCAACGTCATGCGATATTAGAATTTCTATTAAATTCAATGACCCATCCAACTGCAGATGAGATTTACAAAGCGCTTGAAGGAAAATTTCCAAACATGAGTGTCGCAACAGTCTATAATAATTTGCGGGTATTTAAAGAAGTCGGATTAGTGAGAGAACTAACCTACGGTGATTCCTCAAGCCGATTTGATTGTAATGTCTCAGATCACTATCATGCCATTTGTGAGCAATGCGGCAAGATTGTTGATTTTCACTACCCTGGCTTGGATGAGGTAGAAACAATAGTCGAGCATGTGACAGGCTTTGAAGTAAGCCATCATAGAATGGAAGTATATGGAACATGCACTGATTGTAAAACAACCCAAAAGCATTAAGTACGTAAAAAGCTGAAAGCATGAGCTGCTTTCAGCTTATTTTTTTTTGCTATTATAGCTTTCGTCAAACTCTTTTCCTTCTAGGTTTGGATCTAAAGTAAGTGGTTCGTTACAATACATACATAGATCTACGCGGCCAAGCATTTTGGTCGTTTTGTTACAGGATGGACACTTTACTTGAACGGTTTTTGTTGAAAGCATTCCAATCCAGAAGTAAACAATGGTACTAGCAATAATGAAAAGAAAACCAATAAAAATAAAAAATGACATTAACCAAACGTTTTGCTTGAAAAAAATCCCGACATACATTAAAGCAAATCCAAGAAATATTAGACTTAAGGCAAAGGTACGAATTTTATTTATTTTACTAGAATATTTTAAACCCATTTCAATTCCCTCCTAACTGAAAATTATAGCACATAAACAATTATTAAGTTTATCAAATCTAAATCTAAACTTATTAATAGTGAAAAAAGGTTTTTTATTAACCCTTGTAGAATAATTTATAGCGAGAACATTTGGGACTAAAGTCATGATATTTAAACAAAGAGTAAGGTAGATGGGGGCATTTATATGGACGAGTTACTTCGGCCTATTTATGAAGAAAGAGTGAGTCGTAGCGAAACACTAGGGGTGTTGTTATTAGAAAAAGCTAAAGCAAATAGTCCTCTAACAGACAATTTCGATACAATATTAATTGTAATTGAAAAAAATATGAACGACGAAGGGCCTATGTATGAAGTCGAACATTACAATATTGATGAGAAAAAGGTTGCTTTTCATATTATTAATGAAAATCAGTTTAATGAATGGTTAGCTAATGGCTCAAATCGAAGACTACTTTATTGGGTGTTAGATGGGACCGTTTTATTTGAGCGTAATCAATATATAGAGGCATTAAGGAATTCAATTCTTCAATTTCCAGTGATGTTTCGAAAGAGGAAAATTGTAATAGAGTTTGCGAAATTAATTCGGAGCTGGTCAAACGGAAAAGATTTATATGAGAGGAAACAATATTTAGATGCTTATAATCAGATGGTTCTTGCGTTACATCATTTAGCTAGGCTATCGGTTATTGAACATGGATTTTATCCGGAAGTAACCGTCTGGAAACAGGTTAAAAAAATAGAGCCGGAAGTGTATAAGCTTTATATGGAGCTTGTAGAAAGCACAGAAACGATAGAAGAAAAGGTAGAATTACTATTGTTAGCCAGTGAATTTGCCATCAGTTCGCGTGCAAGGATTGGCAGCTCCTTCATAGTTGATATTATGAAATCAAAAGAAGAGCCTTGGACAATAGCTGAGTTAATGCAGGAAAAAAGCCTCGAGGACTTTAACTTGGACGTAGGTCTCCTTCTTCAATATTTAGTATCAAAAAATATCGTTCGCGTAATAAATGAAGGAACAAAAAGCAATAATATATATCAAAGAAAATATATCGTTTCCTAAAACTATCAGAATTATTGACTTGTAAAAAATGAAATGTTGACGTAAAAATATAGTGCATGATATAGTAAAGACCGTCGCTTCCTTAAAAAGAGCAGCGACGTGTTTTTTTTTGATTATAAGGATAAGATAAAGACCTCTATATAATAATATAGAATAATAATATAGAGAGATCAAAAAATGATTATATGTTTAAAGAAACATGTTGACTTTAGAAGTGTCAGATGTTATCTTATAAAGGTCGCTGCCTGAAAGAAGGCGATTAAAAATATTTATTAAACAGTATTGACTTCTATGAAGTTGATTGGTAAAATAAATAATGTCGCTAAAGAGACGGCGTAAAAACTTCTTTAAAAAAGTTGTTGACTTCCACGAAACAAAATGATATGATAGATTTTGCCGCTG
>NZ_ANOK01000004.1 GCF_000331575.1 Calidifontibacillus oryziterrae | reverse complement strand
CCGCTTTAATGGGCGAACAGCCCAACCCTTGGGACCGACTACAGCCCCAGGATGCGATGAGCCGACATCGAGGTGCCAAACCTCCCCGTCGATGTGGACTCTTGGGGGAGATAAGCCTGTTATCCCCGGGGTAGCTTTTATCCGTTGAGCGATGGCCCTTCCATGCGGTACCACCGGATCACTAAGCCCGACTTTCGTCCCTGCTCGACTTGTAGGTCTCGCAGTCAAGCTCCCTTGTGCCTTTACACTCTCCGAATGATTTCCAACCATTCTGAGGGAACCTTTGGGCGCCTCCGTTACTCTTTGGGAGGCGACCGCCCCAGTCAAACTGCCCACCTGACACTGTCTCCCAACCTGCTTTTGGTCGTGGGTTAGAATTTCAATACAGCCAGGGTAGTATCCCACCGTTGCCTCCATGGAAGCTGGCGCTCCCACTTCCCAGGCTCCTACAGGCGACCGCCCCAGTCAAACTGCCCACCTGACACTGTCTCCCATCTGGTTTACAGATGTGGGTTAGAATTTCAATACAGCCAGGGTAGTATCCCACCATTGCCTCCATGGAAGCTGGCGCTCCCACTTCCCAGGCTCCTACCTATCCTGTACAAGCTGTACCAAAATTCAATATCAGGCTGCAGTAAAGCTCCACGGGGTCTTTCCGTCCTGTCGCGGGTAACCTGCATCTTCACAGGTACTATGATTTCACCGAGTCTCTCGTTGAGACAGTGCCCAAGTCGTTACACCTTTCGTGCGGGTCAGAACTTACCTGACAAGGAATTTCGCTACCTTAGGACCGTTATAGTTACGGCCGCCGTTTACTGGGGCTTCGATTCAAAGCTTCTCTTGCGATAACCTCTCCTCTTAACCTTCCAGCACCGGGCAGGTGTCAGCCCCTATACTTCGCCTTACGGCTTCGCAGAGACCTGTGTTTTTGCTAAACAGTCGCTTGGGCCTATTCACTGCGGCTCTCTCACGCTTGCACGCTATCAGAGCACCCCTTCTCCCGAAGTTACGGGGTCATTTTGCCGAGTTCCTTAACGAGAGTTCTCTCGCGCATCTTAGGATTCTCTCCTCGCCTACCTGTGTCGGTTTGCGGTACGGGCACCTTCTACCTCGCTAGAAGCTTTTCTTGGCAGTGTGGAATCAGGAACTTCGGTACTGTTTTTCCCTCGCCATCACAGCTCAGCCTTTTCGAGAAGCGGATTTGCCTACTTCTCAGCCTACCTGCTTGGACGCGCATTTCCAACAGCGCGCTTGCCCTATCCTCCTGCGTCCCTCCATTGCTTCGAAGGGGGTCTTTGCGCTTTAGCGCTTAGTGCCCCTTGTCCCCTTGCGGGAAAACGGTAATGAGGTGGTACAGGAATTTCAACCTGTTGGCCATCGCCTACGCCTTTCGGCCTCGGCTTAGGTCCCGACTTACCCTGAGCGGACGAGCCTTCCTCAGGAAACCTTAGGCTTTCGATGGACAGGATTCTCACCTGTCTTTTCGCTACTTACACCGGCATTCTCACTTCTAAGCGCTCCACCAGTCCTTCCGGTCTAGCTTCAATGCCCTTAGAACGCTCCCCTACCGCGAACATTTCTGTTCACCCACAGCTTCGGTGGTACGTTTAGCCCCGTTACATTTTCGGCGCAGAGTCACTCGACCAGTGAGCTATTACGCACTCTTTAAATGGTGGCTGCTTCTAAGCCAACATCCTGGTTGTCTGGGCAACTCCACATCCTTTGCCACTTAACGTACACTTTGGGACCTTAGCTGGTGGTCTGGGCTGTTTCCCTCTTGACCACGGACCTTATCACTCGTAGTCTGACTCCTAAGCATAAGTGCTTGGCATTCGGAGTTTGACTGAATTCGGTAACCCGATGGGGGCCCCTAGTCCAATCAGTGCTCTACCTCCAAGACTCTTTTCTTAAGGCTAGCCCTAAAGCTATTTCGGGGAGAACCAGCTATCTCCAAGTTCGATTGGAATTTCTCCGCTACCCACACCTCATCCCCGCACTTTTCAACGTGCGTGGGTTCGGGCCTCCAGTAGGTGTTACCCTACCTTCACCCTGGACATGGGTAGATCACCTGGTTTCGGGTCTACGACCTCGTACTTACTCGCCCTCTTAAGACTCGCTTTCGCTGCGGCTCCGTTTCTTCAACTTAACCTTGCACGAGATCGTAACTCGCCGGTTCATTCTACAAAAGGCACGCCATCACCCTTGAACGGGCTCTGACTACTTGTAGGCACACGGTTTCAGGTTCTCTTTCACTCCCCTCCCGGGGTGCTTTTCACCTTTCCCTCACGGTACTGGTTCACTATCGGTCACTAGGGAGTATTTAGCCTTGGGAGATGGTCCTCCCTGCTTCCGACGGGATTTCTCGTGTCCCGCCGTACTCAGGATCCACTCAAGAGTGAATGATGTTTCAGCTACAGGGCTGTTACCTTCTTCGGCCGACCTTTCCATGTCGCTTCACCTACATCATTCTTTTGTAACTCCGTTTTGAGTGTCCTACAACCCCAAGAGGCATGCCTCTTGGTTTGGGCTTCTACCGTTTCGCTCGCCGCTACTCAGGTAATCGCGTTTGCTTTCTCTTCCTCCGGGTACTTAGATGTTTCAGTTCCCCGGGTCTGCCTTCCTTACCCTATGTATTCAGGTAAGAATACCATCCTATTAAAGATGGTGGGTTTCCCCATTCGGATATCTCCGGATCAAAGCTTACTTACAGCTCCCCGAAGCGTTTCGGCGTTAGTCCCGTCCTTCATCGGCTCCTAGTGCCTAGGCATTCACCGTGCGCCCTTATTAACTTAACCTCCGACGAATGATAAGCTGCGCATTACGTCGTCAACTTCGTCCCCTGCGGTGCTCATGTACCCTTTAAACGTACACTCCGCTCCTCGTGAACTCGTTTCCTCGTTCTGCTTGCTTCTTATTCGTCTTACGTTTTACTTTCTCTATTAAATAATAAAGAAAAGCATTAAATAAGAACTTTCTTTGCAGTAAATATGAATGGTATTGCTATCTAGTTTTCAAAGAACAATTTTGGTGGAGACTAGCGGGATCGAACCGCTGACCTCCTGCGTGCAAGGCAGGCGCTCTCCCAGCTGAGCTAAGCCCCCAATTACTTAGATTATGGTGGGCCTGAATGGACTTGAACCATCGACCTCACGCTTATCAGGCGTGCGCTCTAACCAGCTGAGCTACAGGCCCATAATCATCTATTTTATTGAAAATTAAAGACAAGGATTTATTGGTATCTCCTTGCTTACGAGAGGATTGACATGAAATTATACTAATGCTCTCTCAAAACTAAACAAAATGTCTGCACGTGTCTCACTGTCTAGCTACAGCTCCCAGCGACTAGTAAACTTTGCTCATCTCTTTTGCGATAAGTTAACATCGAATCGCTACGCTCTCGTGTTTCCTTTATCTCGGTCGATGTGCTCCAGTTTATATTGAGCTTGTTTTGAGAGAATGCTCTCTCAAAACTAAACAAAATGTCGAAGGTGCGCTGCACTCAATGTGCGTATTGTTACCCCACCGACTTCGGGTGTTACAAACTCTCGTGGTGTGACGGGCGGTGTGTACAAGGCCCGGGAACGTATTCACCGCGGCATGCTGATCCGCGATTACTAGCGATTCCGGCTTCATGTAGGCGAGTTGCAGCCTACAATCCGAACTGAGAATGGCTTTATGGGATTCGCTCCACCTCGCGGTCTTGCTTCCCTTTGTACCATCCATTGTAGCACGTGTGTAGCCCAGGTCATAAGGGGCATGATGATTTGACGTCATCCCCACCTTCCTCCGGTTTGTCACCGGCAGTCTCCTTAGAGTGCCCAACTCAATGCTGGCAACTAAGGACAAGGGTTGCGCTCGTTGCGGGACTTAACCCAACATCTCACGACACGAGCTGACGACAACCATGCACCACCTGTCTTCCTGTCCCCCGAAGGGGATCCCTCTATCTCTAGAGCTTTCAGGAGATGTCAAGACCTGGTAAGGTTCTTCGCGTTGCTTCGAATTAAACCACATGCTCCACCGCTTGTGCGGGCCCCCGTCAATTCCTTTGAGTTTCAGTCTTGCGACCGTACTCCCCAGGCGGAGTGCTTAATGCGTTAGCTGCAGCACTGAAGGGCGGAAACCCTCCAACACTTAGCACTCATCGTTTACGGCGTGGACTACCAGGGTATCTAATCCTGTTCGCTCCCCACGCTTTCGCGCCTCAGCGTCAGTTACAGACCAGAGAGTCGCCTTCGCCACTGGTGTTCCTCCACATCTCTACGCATTTCACCGCTACACGTGGAATTCCACTCTCCTCTTCTGCACTCAAGTTCCCCAGTTTCCAATGACCCTCCCCGGTTGAGCCGGGGGCTTTCACATCAGACTTAAAGAACCGCCTGCGCGCGCTTTACGCCCAATAATTCCGGACAACGCTTGCCACCTACGTATTACCGCGGCTGCTGGCACGTAGTTAGCCGTGGCTTTCTCGTTAGGTACCGTCACGGTAAAAGCAGTTACTCTTCTACCTGTTCTTCCCTAACAACAGAGCTTTACGATCCGAAAACCTTCTTCGCTCACGCGGCGTTGCTCCGTCAGACTTTCGTCCATTGCGGAAGATTCCCTACTGCTGCCTCCCGTAGGAGTCTGGGCCGTGTCTCAGTCCCAGTGTGGCCGATCACCCTCTCAGGTCGGCTACGCATCGTCGCCTTGGGGAGCCGTTACCTCTCCAACTAGCTAATGCGCCGCGGGCCCATCTGTAAGTGATAGCCGAAACCATCTTTTATTATCTCACCATGTGATGCGATAAGTTATCCGGTATTAGCTCCGGTTTCCCGAAGTTATCCCAGTCTTACAGGCAGGTTGCCCACGTGTTACTCACCCGTCCGCCGCTAAAGTCAAGAAGCAAGCTTCTTGACTTCCGCTCGACTTGCATGTATTAGGCACGCCGCCAGCGTTCGTCCTGAGCCAGGATCAAACTCTCCGATAAATATCAAATGATAAGCTTCAGATTTCGGAAGACAGGATGTCAACATTTTGACGTTAGTCACAGGACGTGACTGTTCTTAGTCAAAATACACTTCATCTTTCCGTTCCTCACGTACCTTAGTACGCTCCGGTACTCAAGACGTTGTTTCCTCGAACTCTTCGCTTCTAATTTGATTTGAGTTTGATTGCTCGAATCAAATACTGACTTACTTGTTTTGTTGAACCTTCGTTCAACTTCTTTTGCACGCTTGACATTTTGTTTAGTTTTCAAAGAACATCTGACCTTCTCAAAAGATGTCGCTTTTCTCCAGCGGCAAAATCTATCATATCATTTTGCTTCGTGGAAGTCAATAACTTTTTTCAAAAAAAACTTTCGCGCTGCCATTTTAGCAACAGTTGTGATCTTACCACTTCGTTTCGCGGAAGTCAATAATCAGCTCTCAATTTTTTTTAAATCTGACAGCAAATAATAATATAGCAGTGTTACGAGAATTCGTCAACACAATTCATAAAAATAACCAGTCCAATTTGTACAATGCTTATTCGTTGTTGTAATAAAATTTTGCTCCTATAGAATAGTGATACGTTCTACCTTGGGAACCAAGGTCTTTTCTCGCGTGAACCTCACCCACCAAACACTTATGCTTTTTAGAAGGTGCTTCGCTTATCTTACATACGGTCTAAGTCCAGCTGGGAGCCAACTTTGTTGCCTCTAATGTGGAATGACTAACCTTCCACAAAATAGTTAAATTTGGAAGGGGAATGCGTCCCTGAATTTTTGTTCAAAAGGATCGATTTATCCTATTAAACGAAGTCACATTATTCATGATTTACTAGTCGATTAACTAGTTTATCAATAATTTTCTAAAATTTTATATTTATTTCATCCATTGGCCAATATCTTAAATTAACCTTCCCTACTATCTTTTCCATTGGAACAAAGCCGAATTGTCTGCTATCAAAACTACCCTTTCTATTATCACCGAGTACAAAGATATGTCCTTCTGGAACAGTTTCGATTCCAGTTAAATCAAATAAAGTAAAATCTTCGGTTAATCTTTGTTCTATCATTCCAGATTTATATTGCTTTAAATATTCTTCTTCATATGCTTGACCATTTATGTATAATACATCATTTTTATATTCAATTTTGTCTCCAGGAAGACCAATTATCCTCTTTACAAAATCATCCTCACTAGTAGCGTGAAACACGATTACATCAAAACGTTTTAACTCACCTATTTCATAACCTATTTTATTTACTATGAGTAAGTTTCCATCTTCTAATGTCGGCAACATCGATTCTCCGTCTACTACATAACTAGAAAAGAAAAATGTTCGAAAAAACACTGCTAACACAATTGCTATGCCTATAGTTTTAATCCACTCGTAACCTGAATATTTTTTTATATCTTCCATATTCAACTCCCCCATACACTATTGCTTTAAATTATCTCTCGTGATTTTCAACATCAAGACGAACTTCTATTTTTTTTCCTATAAACCATAGAATAGACATTATAATAAGAACAAATATAGTTCTAAGCGGTTGTTCAATTAACGATTTTAAATCATATCCAATAAATGAAATTGTAAAAATCATGACTAGCTTACCTAACATAACTGCAAGGATAAATTGTTGGATACTAACCCTAGACAAGCCTGCAACGATATTAATAATTGATGAAGGGGAGAAAGGAAAACATAATAATAGGAAAATAAACCCAAACCCGTGTCGCTCAACCCAGTTCATTAATTTTTTTACTTTATGATGTTTTGTTAAAAACTTAAAAAAGCGTTGCTGACCGAGCCGCCTTACGATGAAGAATACTAGTAACGCACCTAGACTCGCACCGAACCAAGATATTAAAAATCCTTTCCATAATCCAAATGCTGCGGCATTAGCCATTACAAATAATACAAGTGGTAACATTGGCAAAAAAGCTTCCATCATCGGAAGTAAAATACCCGGTATCGGTCCTAAATCTGCGTATTGTTCGAGAAGTTGTAAAATGTTTTCTAATGTAAAGTACTCTTTAAAAGACTGAAAGTCCATTTAGTAATGACCCCTTACAAACAACCAATTTAATTTTTATCTTCCCCAATAAAAAGTTTACTACACAGCACTTAATTTTTCATATATAAAGGCGCATAATAACTTTATTTATTTGTAAGGGGCACTTGTCAAAATATAGCGAGGGTTTTCACAAGATTTCTAATAATAACTATTCTTAATACGGTTTCCTTTTTGATGAACCCTATTTGAAAGAATGTACCTAAATTGCGCAGTTCTATTTAGCTGATTTTCAAACGACCCTTTTGAAATATCAAGAATGATGGAGGTGTGGTTTGTGAAAAGAACTTCTGTTTTTTCACGTTCAACTGAGAAGTAATTTAAAATATAGGAGTGAGAAATCCATGCACATGTGTCTTTATATGGAGAGATTGTGGGAAACATATAGATCTCATTTAACGGATCCACTGCAATTGGAGCTTTATAAGAAATACCTGTAATTTCCCTTGTTCCTTCTTGCCTGCCCTTTAGACTAGAACCAAAATATTTACAACTTCTGTCCATCACCATCATAGGTTTCATTTTTACCAGAAATTCAGATTCAACCTCAAGTATTCTTGAATAAACTGGTGAGTCCTTATTTCCCTTCTCACCTACAATTGCCATCGTATATGGACTAATTTCAAATTCATCCAAGATTTTTGAGTATTTTACTGATTTCATGAGCATTCACCTCTTATTTTATAATATAATAAGAATATAAGGTTGGCGAAGCTTGACAGAGATTCCATATTATTTATATTACCACAATTCAACCTTTTCCTAAATTTTTATTTTAATATCATAAATTAGAATGAGCGATAGCCACTCATTCTATAAATTGTTATATTGTTGATTTACCTCTTCTTCTGCTATATACTCATTTGCTTGCTCGATTATTTGATGTTCGTTTATACTGTCACCTGTCATATAGTCTTTTCCTGAAGGATTTGTTATATCAGATGTAAGACCAACACTAAATCTTGAGCTTATCGATGTTTCCTCATTTCTTTCTTGTTCTTTATTAACCCTGAATTTTACTAGCTTTTCGCCTTTCATGTATCCACCTCCATATATATAGATTGTTCAAAAAAACGATTTTTGATTATTTTTCTAAGGAGGATTTAAAATGTGGAAAAAATGGACTAAGAAGAAATCAAATCAACAACATATTCCAAATAGTTACAACAATGACAATATTATTGAAGTAGACCTCGATACAATTAAGGCGGCAGTCCGAAAATTCGCAGAAAATGCCCCTCCAGGAGTAACTACAAAAGTATTGGTGAAAGATGACCATTCAATTGACTTTAACCTGCTGAAACCATTTTTAAATGGCATACCCAATAAAACGTTTTATATGTCTAAAGAAACGTATGAAGTCTTCGAGGAGAAAGATAAGGCTATACCTTTATACATTGATAAAGTCCAACAAGCAGTTGATCGTTATGTGGATATGTATAAAAAATTACCAACAATCCCTGATGACCCTTATCAAAAAGTCAGTTATTTAATGCTCGAAAATAATAGTTTACTTACAGAAAGACCGCCAATTGATTTTTATATTACCAATGAAGAATATTTAGTCACATACAAAAGGCCAAAATAAATGGCCAAGTTAAATTTTCAGAAAAATTTGAAAAAATATTGCTAAATTATCTTTACACTAATATAATAGTAAAAAGAGTAACAGGGGTGATAAAAACCATGAAAAACAGAAAGTCATACACTGAGCATATGAAAAACAAAGCTACTGAATTAAACAATAAAGAGGTAAGTTTTGTCCTTGATCTGTATATTCAAATGGTTATTGATGAAGCCCTTTATAATTACAAAAAAAATTTATTAGAAAAACAAATTAATGATGCATTAGATTCAAAAGATCAAGAAAAGTTTTATGAAGTTGCAGCCAAGTACAATTCCCTGATTAGACATGTAACATAAAAAAGGAGACTGCACCCATTGGGATCCGAACAACTATTTAGTACAAAGGATTATTTCACCTTACCTAAATGCAAGTTCCGGATCCCCTATGTTTAGGGGCAGCCTCAATATATATGTTCAGGAGAATGAACGCACTACAAATGAATTACTATTTAACGAATTGAGCTTCTTCAGTAGACCCTTTCATCGCAGTTGTTGATGATTGTCCACCAGATACGATTTGAGAAACTTCATCGAAATAACCTGTTCCAACTTCACGCTGGTGTTTTGTAGCAGTATAACCATCAGCTTCAGCTGCAAATTCTGCTTGTTGTAATTCAGAATATGCACCCATACCACGTTCTTTATAGCCTTTTGCTAATTGGAACATGCTGTGGTTAAGCGCATGGAAACCAGCTAATGTAACGAATTGGAACTTATATCCCATTTTGCCGATTTCTTTTTGGAAGTTTTCGATAGTTTCATCATCAAGCTTTGCCTTCCAGTTAAATGAAGGTGAGCAGTTATAAGCAAGCATCTTACCAGGGAACTTCGCATGAATAGCATCCGCAAACTTTTTCGCTTGCTCAAGGTCTGGAGTTGAAGTTTCACACCATACTAAATCTGCATACGGAGCGTAAGCTAAGCCACGAGAAATTGCTTGATCTATTCCAGCTCTTGTACGATAAAATCCTTCTGGAGTTCTTTCACCTGTTAAGAATGGCTTATCATTATCATCAATATCACTAGTAATCATATCTGCAGCATCAGCATCAGTACGAGCAACAATAATTGTTGGTACTCCCATAACGTCAGCTGCTAAACGAGCAGAAATTAAGTTACGTACTGCTGTTTGTGTAGGAAGTAATACTTTACCACCTAAATGCCCACATTTCTTTTCAGAAGAAAGTTGGTCTTCGAAGTGAACACCTGATGCTCCTGCTTCAATCATACCTTTCATTAATTCAAATACGTTTAGTGCTCCACCAAAACCAGCTTCCGCATCAGCTACAATTGGAGCAAACCAATAGGTATCACCTTTACCTTCTGTAGATTGGATTTGGTCCGCACGTTGTAAAGCTTGATTAATACGCTTAACAACTGATGGCACAGAGTTTGCTGGATATAAGCTTTGGTCTGGATACATTTGCCCTGCAAGGTTCGCATCAGCTGCAACCTGCCAACCACTTAAGTAAATCGCTTTTAAACCAGCTTTTACTTGTTGCACTGCTTGGTTACCTGTTAGAGCACCTAGAGCATTTACGTAGTCCTCTTCATGCAAAAGCTTCCAAAGACGTTCTGATCCTACACGAGCTAATGTATGTTCAATATCAATTGAACCTCGCAGACGGATAACATCCTCTGCTGAATATGGTCTTGTAACACCTTTCCAGCGTTCATCCATTTTCCAGCTTTCTTCTAATTTTGCAATTCTTTCTTGGTTTGACATCCCCAATTTCCCCTTTCTTACGATCCCATTTTTTATTTACTAGGTGAGTACTACTCGACATACATATCTGTACGAATGTTCCCTTCCGTTTTCCTAGTATCTTTATCCCCTTTGTGTGATCATGTTATATATCACAACTGAAACTTTCTGTTTGTATTATATAACAGCATTTTTGAAATTGAAACCCTTTTTTTGAAAATTTTAAAATTTAATTATTATTAACTCATCATTTTATCGATAATGACCATTGACGATGAATATTCTTTATATCATATCTTTTAAAATAGGTCCTTTTAAACCTGGTAGTTGATCCTTTAACAAATCCTAAAATTTAAAAAAGCCATAGGCACTTATTTTACCTATGGCATCATTACTATTTAACCTCATCAACTTCCTCATCAACTTCAAAATTCTCTAAAAACACCAGCCTTTCCAGCATTGTCGGATGACCATAACGGAGCCACTTTACAATGGCCGGCGGATTAACCTCACTTAAACCCGCTACTGTTAATTTTTGAAACGCACGAATGGCAGCATCTTGATCCTTAGTCATTTCAATTGCATATTCATCTGCCGAGTGTTCTTGATATCTTGAAAATGCATTAGATATCGGACTTATAGCAAAAGTAAGAATCGAAATTAGTAGTAATAATAAGGGTAAACTTGCAATATCATGCAATCCCTTAATTCCCAAGTTATTCCCCCATCTTGCAATAATCGCTTTCATTAATTTTGCCGCAATAAATAACCCTAAAAATGAAAGGACTAAATAGATTGCTACCCCTACATAAATGTGTTTTTTTACATAATGAGCCATTTCATGCGCCATTACAAAAAGGATCTCGTCATCCTCTAGCTTGTTCAATGTTGTATCCCAAAGAACTATTCTCGAATTTGATCCAATTCCTGTTACATATGCATTTAAGGCATTTGTTTTTTCAGACATATTTACTTCATATACATGTTCTGCAGGGATATTGGCTTGGCTTGCAATATTTAATATCTTCTCTTCTAATTCCTTATTTTTTAATGGATAAAAATCATTATATAAAGGATCGATTATAACAGGTTGGATGAACATTAAAAAAATTGTAAATGGAATTGATAAACACCAAGTGTAAAACCACCACCGTTTTTCTGTTTTTCTTATTAAAGAATAAATGACTATTGCCATTAATATGATGAACAGATAATTAATCCAAAAATCAATGAATTGATCTTTCATCCATATTGAAAACGTAGATGCGGTAACTCCATAATATTTTGAAATAATGTAACGAATATAATCAATTGGAAACATAACGACAAAACTAAGAATTGATAACCAAAATACATAAATTGCTTTCTGTATTACTGAAAATTTAGAGGCAGAATATGACCAATTTCGAAAACGTTCAGAAAGACCTATTACTAGTATTGTTAAGTATAAAACCCATTCAAATGGTATCAATAAAAAAAAGATGATATTCCGAATCTTTGAGTATTCGTATGTTAAAAAAAGTTGTCGGTCATTCATAAAAGTTTCAGGGTCTGCAGCGGTCCCTTTATACAATTCAGGTAAATTGGTTGATTCAACACCAAATACAAAATATAGAATAATTAAAATTACATAAAGACCATACCCTATGAACAACCATTTTAAAAATCTTTGCAATGATGTAGCGCCCCTTTCAGATACAACCTTAGTATGTACAACCCCTTATATTAAAATTTTAGATCAAAAAAAATAATTTAGAACTATTATAACTTAAAAGTTGTTCAAATAAAGTTCATATTTTTCATGTTCATTTCCTGTTATCGAGATCACACGTGGTGTATGATAGTATTGGATTAATTATATCTTTAGACGGGGTGGAGCATAATGAATTATAAAAAAATATTTATTATTTTTGTTACTTTGGCTGTTTTAGGTATCGCTTCAGGAATCATTTATTTAAGTGTAGTTCGCCCTGGAAGTGTTGAAATACCTAATGATGTAGTAATGGAAACTGCATTTGGAGGGCAATATGACTTTGGCAATATGCCTGAAAAAGTTCGATTAATTGAATTTATGTATATTAATTGTCCTGATGTTTGTCCAGTTACAACTGTTAGAATGAATCAAGTTCGTAAAATGCTTGAAGAGCAAGGTGTATTCGGTGATAAGGTTGAGTTCCTAACGGTGACAATTGATCCGGAAAGGGACACACAAGAAAAATTACAGGATTATGCCAAACTTTTTGACATAACTGACGATAATAGTGGCTGGTATTTCTTACGGGGATCATTAGAAGACACAAAAAAACTGTCTGATCCATTCCTTTTTATGTTTCGCGATCCAGGTACTGGTTATTTAATTCACTCTAACTTTTCATATCTACTAAATACGAAGAATAAACAAATTGAGTCCTTTACTATGGGAGAAGGTTTTACAACAGAACGAGTTTATGAAAGAATTATGAATGAATTAAACTAACACCAATGAAGGAAGGAATGCTGATGCTTAAGAAAGCACTTCCCTTTTTCGTACTTTTCATTTTATTATTCGGATGCCAACCGGACTCTGATGAAGAATTTACTTTTCCGGAAGTAGATTTTACAATTGAACCAAGTACAGCAACAGTAAATGAAATAGTAACCTTTACTGCAAAAATTGTAGCTGGAGAAAAAATAGTCAAGGATGCTGACGTAAGATTTGAATTTTGGATGGACGGACAAGCTAATGCAGATCATATTGTCATTCCGATAAAGCATAGTGGAGAAGGTATTTATAAATTAGAAAAAGGGTTTGCCGCACCTGGGAAATATTTTATGTACTATCACGCAGACGCATTATCGATGCACCTAATGGAAAAACATGAATTTACGATTATTGACTAATTTACACGGAAACTAAGTTTCCTAAACAACAAGTAAAAGCGCCTAGAGGGCGCTTTTCGCTTTTAAAATAGTAAAGAGAAAATTGTTAAAACTGCAATTGAACTCATAACAACCACAATTACATTTACTCCAAGATAAGCAACGCCGAAGGCAGTGACTAGTCCAACTATTCCATACCAAATATTTTCATTTATGAAAAAAACTCCAGGTACAATTAATGCACCAAGTGCTGCAAAAGGAACATTTTTTAATACCTCCTGTAAAAATGAAGGCATTTTTTTGCCATTTAAAGCTACTAATGGCAACATTCGCGGTATATAAGTTACTATTGCCATCCCAATAATCATTAGCATTATCGACTTATCCATGATTGTATTTCTCTCCTACTACTTTATTGAGCCATTCTATCCCAATTGCCGAAATCAACGTGGCACTAACAATCGCCCATCCAGACCAATCTGGTGGTAAAACATATGTAAATACACTATTTAAAATTGCAGCTGTCCCGGCTAAAAATACTATTTTACGATGTTTTTTTAGCGAAGGTACTAATAAACCAACAAACATTGCATATAGAGCGATAGCCATGCTTTCTTGTAAAACCTGTGGTAAGCTTGAACCAATAAAATGACCTAGCCCTGAATTAATCACCCAACTTCCATATGCGATAATTGCAAGACCAAACATATAAGATGTTGTGACAGTTTCCTGCCTTGTTGCGGCTACAGAAAAAGTTTCGTCTGTAACCCCAAAAGCATATATTGCTTTTTTTAGGGGGTGGTCTTTTTCAACTTTTTCATTTAGAGATGCAGTCATAAGGAAGTGCCTTATGTTCACAATAAATGTGGCAATAATGATTGCAAATGGGCCTGTACCTAATGCTATTAAATTAAGGGCCATATATTGAGCAGCTCCTGCGTATACAAGCACACTCATCATGATAGTTTCTTCAAGGCTTAAACCAGTCGATTTTGCTAATAAACCAAATGTAAGTGCTGCTGGTAAATAGCCAATCGCAATACTTAGACCATCCTGAAACCCAAAACGAAAATCTGAATGCTTTTTTTCTACTGCTGTTGTCTGCAACCTTCTCTCTCCCCTCTTTAAGCTATTTTCTTAGAAAAATAATTTTTTTTCAATCCTTTTGCTATATAAACATGAATTATTTTTTAGTCGCAACGCAAAAAGGGACAAAAGAGTATGTAGGTACTAATTACGAAATAGTTGTCTACACATTTTTTATGGTTAGTTTTTGAAAAAAGCATGTGGAAGAAATTTGAAGCACTATTATCTAAGTAAAGAATTTTTACTAGTGCTTTCAAAGCCAACCACATGCTTATCTATCCTATTCTCCTACAACTTTTTACTCAGGAAATTTATCTGCCATCCTGCTTAACAACGCTGCCATTTCAGCACGATTAATATTTTTCTTAGGTTTAAATGTACCATCATCATAACCAGAGAATACGTAATTTCCACTCATTCGAATGATCGAATCATAGGCCCAGCTTGAAATTTGATTTTGATCAGTAAACATGATTTTCTTTGGGATATTATTCGCATATTTGTCAGCTAATAAGCGATCTAATATAGCTGCCATTTCTTCTCTAGTCAATGCTTTCCCAGGTTCAAAAGTAGTAACGCCTGTACCTTTCATAATTCCATGCTGCCTGACAATTTCAATATTTTCACTTGCCCATTGTTGCCCAGCAATATCAGTAAAAGGTGTATTGGCTGGCTCAATATAAGTAAGCCCTAAAACCCTTGATAAAATTGCTGCAGCTTCTGCACGTGTTAACGAATCTTCAGGCTTAAAGGTCGTGACAGTATTTTTACCGAGCATCCATTTTCTTTCCTTAACAAATTCAATCGATTTAAGCGCCCAATGATTAATGCCAACATCTGAAAATTCTAATCCATCTAACCATAAACGAAAGTCTTGCCAAAGTGCAGGGTCCTCTTGCCCTAAACTCCAGCTTCCAACACCCTTTAAATTATATTTATGAACAAGCTCCAGCTTTTTCTTAATGGAGGACTCATTCTCAATCCACATTTCATACGTTCCTGGCTTTAGCGGTTGTAACCAGGATTTTAATTTAAAGCCTGGTTCACCTTGTTTGACCTCAAAAGTACCTTTTACACTTTCAGATTCCTTATTGTATTCTATTTTTACATCAAAGGCATCCATAAGTTCTTCAACTTTATTTAAAGAAATCGATTCACCTAATATTATTTGACTGTTACCATCTTGTGAGTCATTCGGATTGCTGACATCCTTTAAGTTCCATACTCGACCATAAAAAGGAATACCTAACACAATTTTTTCAGGAGAAACATGTTTTAACGCATACTGAACAGATTTTTCTATAAAAGAATAACTTGCTACAGGTCCATTATTTTTACTACCCCCACCTCTTTCGTCATAGGTCATTATAAAGAGGAAATCAACACATTCAGCCAGCGCTTCGTAATCATAAAATCCTTGCCATCCCTTATTCGTACCCCATGGATTCGGCGCAACAGCAATTGAAAGAATTTTATCATTTGGAAGCTTTTTATCTAGCATTTGAATGAATTCAGTGAATTGACTTCTGTATATTGGTCCTAACCCTTCAACATCAATATTTATTCCATCTAATTTGTAGTCTTTAATTGTTTTGACTATTTGATCAGTAATTTTTTCGCTATTCGTAAACATCAATTCCCCTTTCGCCCAATTGTTGGCTAAAAACGGAACTACCTCAATATTTCTCTTATGCATTTCTTCAATGAATGCCCGACTATTTGCTGGCATATGCACATCCATAGTACCATTATCTAATACTTGAAAATATCTTGGAGAAACTTGATCTAGTGATTCGTTTGTCATGTTTATATATTTAATAGGGTCTGTTGCACTGGCGGCAAATAAATACGTCATATTAAACCGCTTTTTGGCAGCACCTTCTACGCCCGTATGTGGGAATAAACTGATCATTAGTACTATCGTGATGAATACACCTAGTAGTTTTTTCATTACCTCTGCCCTTTCATCTAGTTATCTTTTTATCTATCTACCTATAACAATAAATGAAGAGTCAGCGATATTATATGTAAAATTATTGGAAAAAAGGTGCCAGTGCGGTGTCCATAGAGGTTCCTGACCCCGGAGGAAAATGGAAATTAGCAAACAAAAAGAGCCATCAACATTTGACAGCTCCATCATATTACCCTAATAATGCTCGGTCACTCGCCATGCCTGTACCGCGAATTCTTCTAAATTCATCCAATAAACTTTCAATTGTAAGTTTTTGTTTTTCTTCCCCTTGTGCCTCGAAAATAATTTGACCTTTATCCATCATAATTAAATGATTCCCCAAATCTAGTGCTTGCTGCATATTATGGGTAACCATTAACGTTGTCAATTGAAGCTTTTCAACAATTTCTTTCGTTATATTTGTAATTAATTCTGCACGAGAAGGGTCAAGGGCGGCAGTATGCTCATCTAATAGTAGTATTTTCGGCTCTGTAAATGTTGCCATTAATAGTGATAATGCTTGCCGTTCCCCACCAGATAAAAGACCAACCTTTGCATTCAACCGATTTTCTAATCCCATATGCAGACTTGACAGCTGCTCCTTGAAGACATCACGTCTTTTCTTCGAAACACCCTTCCGTAAGCTTCGCTTATTAGCTCGTGAATAGGCTATTGCTAAATTTTCTTCTATTGTCATTGTTGGCGCTGTTCCTGCCATTGGATCTTGGAACACACGGCCTATTAATCTAGAACGTTTATACTCGGGCAGATTCGTAACATCCTGACCATCAATTATAACAGTTCCAACATCAGGGGTTAGCGCACCAGAAACCATATTCATCAGCGTCGATTTTCCGGCACCATTACTACCAATAACCGTAACAAAATCTCCAGGTTTTAAAGACAAATCAACATTATCTAGGGCAATTTTCTCATCTAGCGTTCCTTCATTAAACACTTTAAATATTTGCTTAAGGTGTAACATCCATTTTGCCCCCCTTCCCAGCTTGAATAAGCTGATCGTTCCTCCGTTTTTGCTTCCGCTTTTTTTCCTTATGAGCATCAATCATTTTCGGAATAGTCAGGGCAAGGATTACAATAGTAGCTGTGAGTAATTTCATATCACCAGTTTCTAAGAAGAATCCATATTTAAGTGCTAGCGCTAATATAATTCTATAAATAATTGCTCCACCAATAACCGCTAAGGTAGTGCGAGCTATAGTTTTCGTTCCAAATAATGCCTCTCCAATTATTACAGAGGCTAATCCTATTACAATCATACCAATTCCCATACCGACATCACTAAATGCATTATATTGGGCAACAAGTGCACCAGAGAACGCTACAAATCCATTTGATATCCCTAAACCAACAATCGTAAGTGTGTCTGTATTTGCCGAAAAGCTTCTGATCATTCGCTTGTTGTCACCAACAGCTCTTAATGCCAACCCAACTTCCGTAGATAAAAACCAATCTGTAAAAAATTTAATCACTAACGTACAAATTAACATAAAAAACAAAATAGCCCACGTTTTAGGTATCATCCCGTCTAGGCCTAACGAAACTACCAAACTATTAATAGCACTATCTAATCCCAAAGACTGCCACCAAGCAGTAAGCTTCGTGATCACAGTTTCTTCATTTAATAATGGAACATTTGAACGACCCATTATTCTAAGATTTATTGAATATAATGCAATCATCATTAAAATTCCTGCTAAAAGGGCATTGATTTTACCTTTCGTATGCAATAACCCTGTTATACATCCAGCTATAAATCCTGCAAATAAGGCAACAATCGTTGCCAAAAATGGATTTACCCCGTTAACAATAAGGACGGCAGTAACTGCCGCCCCTGTTACAAAACTTCCATCAACTGTAAGATCTGGGAAATCTAAAATCCTAAACGAGAGGTAAACACCTAGCGCCATAATTGCATATATAATTCCTGATTCAATTGAGCCAAATATTGCTACAAACATTAAACGCTCATCCTCTCAAACAGTGTTGTCATCTATCTTTGGAAAAATCTCCAAAATATTATTCAGTAAATTCTGCAGCGCCTTCCCATTCTGCGTTAATCTCAATACCCATTTCAGCAGCAGCTTTTTTATTAATTAACAGCTTAAGATTTTGCGGATATTGAACTGGTAGGTCTGCTGCTGTTTTTTCACCTTTAAGAATTTGTGCAGCCATTTGACCTGCTTCATAACCAATATCATAGTAGTCAAAGCCATATGCAGCAAAACCACCACGGGCAACAGAATCTAATTCACCAACAAATAATGGAATGTCATTCTCATTTGCAACTGCTATAACACTTTCTAAAGCTGAAACAACAGTATTATCAGTAATGATATAAATAACATCAGCTTCACCTACTAATGATTCACTAGCTTGCTTAACCTCAGCAGATGTTGAAACTGATCTTTCGACAACCTCAAGGTCAGTGCCTTTCATTGCTTGTTTAACTAACTCTACTTGTGCAACAGAGTTTTGTTCACCAGCGTTGTACACCATACCAACCTTTGTAGCTTCAAAATACTGATCAATAAACTTCACAGTATTCGGAATTGCATCTGGATGTGTATCAGTAGTTCCAGTAATGTTGGCACCAGGCTTATCCATGGCTTCTACTAAACTAGCACCAACTGGATCTGTAACAGATGTGAAAATAATTGGAATATCCTTCGTTGCATTTAATGCACCTTGTGCACTAGGAGTTGAGTTTGCAAAAATTAAATCAACTTTGTCACCTACAAAATTATTAGCAATTGTTTGGTTATTATTTTGATCTCCTTGAGCAATTTGAACATTGTACTCAACTGTTAAACCTGCATCCTCTAATGCCTTTTGGAAACCATCTGTTGCAGCATCTAATGAAGGATGCTCAACAATTTGTGTAACTCCTACTTTGTATGTAGTAGCTTGCTCCTCAGTGGCAGGCTCTGCAGCTGGCTCACTTGGCTGTTCGGTTGTTGTTTCTTGTCCTCCACCACCGCAGCCTGCCAATAGCATTAAGCTTAAAGCTGAAGAACCAATTAACTTTTTCCAATTCATTCCTTTATCCCCCTTTTTCTCTTTAACGCTTTTTTACTAACATGCTTTTATGTATTAAATTATACAGAAATATTCGAAAACTTCAATCTTAACTTTTGTCCAATTTCAAAAATACAATATATTGCAATATCATTTTCTAAATTTATTAATAAAGCTAGAAAAGACATGATAATTCTATCTAGTGCCGCAAACACACACTAACGACTATCTAATAGAATCTCATGTCTAGACATTTAGATGAAGTAAATTACTATAATTTATTTTTTTACCAATTGATCACGGAGCGCTCTTCGCAAAATTTTTCCGGTTGTATTCTTTGGAAGCTCATCGATAAACTCAATTGACTTTGGAATTTTATACTTTGCTAAATGTTCACTACAATATTCCTTTAAGTTTTCTTCTGTTAATGAAGGATCTTTGCTAACAACAAAACATTTAATTGCTTCTCCGAAATCCGGATCAGGCACACCTAAAACCGCTACTTCCACCACACTTTCATGATTATAAAGAACTTCCTCAACTTCTCTAGGGTAAACGTTATAACCACCAACAATAACCATGTCCTTTTTCCGATCAACAATATAGAAATATCCTTCTTCATCCATCCTTGCTAAATCACCTGTATGAAGCCAGCCATTCTTTATTGTCATCACTGTTTCTTCTGGCATTTTATAATAGCCCTTCATTACATTTGGGCCGCGAACAACTAATTCGCCAACCTCCCCTGGCGGCAATTCCTCTCCAACCTCGTTTACCACTTTATTTTTAACATTTAAAATACTTGTCCCAATTGATCCTGGTTTGCGTGGACGGTCCAATGGATTAAAGCATGTAACCGGGGATGCTTCAGATAGACCATAACCTTCAGAAATAAGAACATTGAATTTTTGTTCAAAATTTTTCAATAGCGCAACTGGAAGAGAAGCCCCACCTGAAATACATAAGCGGATATTTCTAAAATCTTCGGGATTTCCTTCAGGGTACTGGAATAAAAAGTTATACATTGTCGGAACACCCGCAAACACGGTAGCATTTTGCTCGACCACAATCTTAAATATATCTGCTGGACTAAATCTTGGTACGATAATTACTGTTCCACCATTCATTAAAGGTGCATTTAATGCGACAGTTAGACAAAATACATGGAACATAGGTAATGTCGCAATCACTTTATCCGCATCATTTATTTTTAAATAATCAGCTACATCTCTAGCGTTGCTATATACATTCTCATGTGTTAACATTGCACCTTTTGGTTTACCTGTCGTTCCCGAAGTATATAAAATAACAGCAACATCGTCTTTATCTAGTACAGGTCCTTCAAAAATACCGTCACTTGCGCTAAGCAAACTTGTAAACGATTTCATTTTATTGGAAATTGAATACGATTGCTGTAAAGCTTCTCCAGTTTCAACAAATACATATTGTTCAACCATCGGTAAATGTGAATTCATTTTATCAAAGAGTGGAATTAATTTATCCAATGTTACAACAACCTTCACATCTCCATTGTTTAAAATATAGCCGATCTCATCTGGTGTATAAATTGGATTTATCGGAATAACAGTAGCTCCCGCACGTAAGGCTCCATATAAACCAATTACAAAATGAGGGCTATTCCCTAAAATTAATGCTACATGGTCCCCTTTTTTCACCCCTACCATTGACAACCCATCTGCAAACTGATTAACTTGATGATTCAGCTGTGCGTAACTACTACTTTTCCCGTTAAATATGTAAGCATCTTTATCGGGATACCTTTCTGCACTCTGCGCTAATCGACTACTTAAATTCACCCTAGTCCCCCCTTAAAAATAAAATGAATGAACAACCATTCATTTTTGAATAATAAAAAAAGTTCTGACAATATTATATAAAAAAATTTATTTTTTTACAAGATAATTATAAAAAACTACCTTTATAGAATAAAGGTAGTTAAAATAGAAGTTCAATAAATTCATCCTTATTAAAATCACCAAAATATTGCTGAAAATTAACACTTTCTAATGCTTTTGTGATCTCATTTTTTTCAAGGCGGCAGCCTGTTATTATCCTTTCAATATCAGTAACATCATCTATCCCAAAAAAGTCTCCATATATTTTACAGACTTCAATTCTCCCCTTATTAACGTTTAAACGTACATCAATTTGTCCAATCGAAAACCTTTTTGTTTTCTGCAAATTAAATTTAGGCGATTTGCCATAATTCCAATCCCAGTTATTATAATGGCGATCAGCAATCTGGTTTATTTGTTCCCAATCATTACTTGTTAATCGATAAACTGGAATAGGATCCTCACTGTTAAATATATATTTCAATAAGTGTTCCTTAAAGTCAGTAATCGACATTTCTTTTGATAGAAATTCACTAATATTTGCGACTCTACTTCGAATTGATTTAATCCCTTTTGATTCTATTTTATCTAATTTTACATTTAAAGCTGACACAACATTATCAATATTGGAGTTAAACATCAACGTACCGTGGCTAAACATTCTACCTTTTGTTGCAAACTGAGCATTACCAGATATTTTACGACCATTCACAACAATATCATTTCTACCGCTAAGCTCTGCATGAACACCAAGCTTATGTAAAGCCTCTATAACTGGCAAAGTAAATTTACTGAAGTTATGGAAACTATCACCATCATCCTTTGTAATAAAGCTGAAATTCAAATTGCCAAGGTCATGATAAACTGCCCCGCCACCAGAGAGACGTCTAACAACATGAATTCTATGTTCTTCAACATAATTCGCATTAATTTCCTCAATCGTATTTTGATTTTTACCAATAATAATTGATGGCTCATTTATATAAAAAAGCAAATATGATTCTTCTATATTCAAATTTTTTACTGCAAATTCCTCAATCGACAGATTTATTCTTGGATCTGTAATTCCTTCGTTATCTATAAATTTCATAGCAACATACCCCTTCAATATGATCTTATTTACTACGATAACAAAACACAAATTAAAAAGAAAATTAAAAATTTTTTAATTTTTGTATTAAAACAGTTATTGACAACTCATTTCTGTTATAATACAATAACCTTACATCAATTGTTGGAGGGATTACAAATGGTACAAAGTTCAACTGAGTTTTTCAAAACATTACCGCCTAAATATTGTTGTGATTGCGGCGCAATTATTGATGAACATGCAGAATCTTACATGAATCATTGTGATCACTGTCTTCGCGACATTAAATAATTAGTATTTAATCCAAGTAATTTTTGATGGGCATCACGTTTAATTACGTTAATAACATACACTTCTACCCCATTTGACAGTCTATATAGACTGTCCTTTTTTTATGTAAAAAAAACATAAGGCATGTAACAACGCCTTATGTGTACCAATATTTTTTATAATTTTTGAAAATTGTTACGGGCTATTGCTGCTACAACCTCTGGTGTTTTAAATGATAATGGTTCATTCTGAAGTGCTTGAAAAACATTAATATCACTTGTATTAAGCTTCCCAATTGTAATCCTTGGAATAAGATGTGCATAGACTAGCTGTCTTGCTTCTTGGTCAAGGGCTACATTTAAGGCTAAGTTAAAGCTGGCAAATCCTTGTTCTGTTAAGGTTGCAAAGATTGCCTGTAATCCTCTAGCAAAATCGGCCCAGTCTTGCTCACTAATATCATAAATAGAATGGGATTGTAAAAATACAGCTATAAAATCATTATGACTTTTAGGAGCAAATGCATGCATCCAAGCAACTTGCCCGCATTCCCCAATCCATCTTTCTCCAAGATTCTTTTCAGTATGATAAAGTGAATAATGAAAGTCGATTCCATCATTATCTTGCGAGTACTCAAGCAATTTGTTGCTTGAACGAGTTTGATAATTTGTCGGTGACTCTGATACAATCGCTTGAATATGTGGATGTAAAACGCTGCCACCAGAGTAGGGCAAGTAGTTCCAATTTATCGATGCATATTTTGCTTTAGGATCCGTTCCCTTTACATTTTGAATATACGTTTGCGCTGCTAAAAACGCATCCATAATTAATTCAGTGGTGAATTGTTCAAGCTTTATATAATGCTGATCCGAGAAAATTACGACCCCATTATGTTTACTGTAAGGAAACAGGTTAGGAAACACAACCGCCTTCCCTTGGAAAATACGCCCGTCCTTTGCCACTTCCTTTGGAAAAACTGGAGTCATATGTAATAGATTTTCCGGACAAAATGGACATTTTACTCCAATGGTCTGTTTTGCTGCTTCAGTATAATCAGGTGGTACGATAGCTGCTCCTGAGTCGAAAACTATCCGTGATGTTTCACCAGTAAGTGGATCAAAACGAACCTCTGTTTTTCGCTCAATTAAAGTACCTTTACTATCATAAAATGTAAACCACTCTTCATTTTTTTGAAATTTTATAACCATTCTCCTATCCCCTTTCGTCATGAATATATCATTTTTTGTCAACACTGTCAGTATAATGAAATTCTATTTAAAAAATCTGCTTTTGCTATACCCAATATTTTAAAAATAGTACATAATAACGGTAGGGGGAGATTGGATGGAAAACTTAGAACTAAAAAACGCAATAAAGAAATTTAAAACATTACTTAAAACCTACGAAGATATTCCAGATAATGCTTATTATTTTGCCGATTACATTCGCTACTTTTTAAAAATCAGGCCAACTTCTGATCTTAATTTGCCTACTATAGAAATAATGACAATAATCGAGAATGAAAAACCAATCATTTTTCACGAATTGAAAAAACAGGCAAGCTATAACCCTGTCTTAGATTTTGTTACTCACATCACGATTAATAAGGAAACAGCAATTAAAAATTTAAAAGAGCTTGAAAAAAAACTTAAATAAAACGAGGCTGATCGTTGTGATCAGCCTTGTTATATTATAATTCTCCCATTAAATAGGTTAACACCTTACGAACAGCCTCTTCACCCTGATCAATACAGTCTGGAACTGCTAATCCTTCATATGATGCCCCTGCCAAAAATATTCCTGGCAGGTAATTGTCCATCGCTTCTTTTATTGATTTCATACGATCCTTGTGGCCAACTGTATATTGCGGCATTCCATTATGCCATCTAGTAATAACCGTTAATTCCGGTTTCATTGTAATATCCATTGTTTTATTTAAATCCTTTAAAGCAGCTTCTATAATTTCATCATCAGACTTTGAGACAATCTCTTCATCACCAGGTTTTCCCACATAACAACGCAATAAAGCTTTACCTTTTGGTGTTGAATGTGGCCATTTTTTGTGTGTCCAAGTAACAGCAGTGATACAATAATCGCTATCACGTGATACGACAAAACCTGTACCATCAATATCTTTTTTTATGGCAGATTCAGGAAAGGCCATTGCCACATTTGCAACTGATGTAGATGGAACTGACTTAAACGGTTCGAAAAACGAATAATCAGCGAATATTTTGGCTGTTTGTTGGTGGGGAATTGTAACAACCACGCTGTCTGCAATAATATCTTCACCTGCCGATAATTGAAGCTTATATAAATCACCCAATCGTTCAACCTTTTCCACAAGAACATTTTTTTTCACACTATCTGTTTCAAGCTTTGCCTCAATACCTTGAACAAGGGACTCTAAACCACCAGATAATGATATAAACATTCCCCCTGGCTTTTTCTCGGTTTTTCCCTTTGGTTTTGGAGCCGTAGACCTTGATTGCTTCATTCCTAATACTAAGCTTCGGTATTTTTTCTCAACTTCAAAAAACTCTGGAAAAGTTGTTAGTAAACTCATTTGATCTATATCACCAGCATATATCCCTGACAAAAGCGGTTCAATTAAATGATCTACAACCTCATCACCTAATCTTCGTCTAAAGAATTTTCCTAATGATTGATCACCAGATTCACTAGATCTAGGGATTACCAAGTCTAAGCCTGCTCGTAGTTTCCCTAATGGACTAAATAGTCCTGAAAATGCAAATGGAGTAATTTTTGTCGGGATTCCCATTATTGATCCCCCCGGCATTGGATGAAGCTTATCTTTTACTAATACATATGATTTACCGGTCCCGTTTCGAACTATTTGATCTGTTAGTCCTACTTCGGCAGCGAGTCTCGAAGCACTTAATTTGCGAGCCAGCAAGGAATCAGGACCTTTTTCAATCACATAACCATTTTCAGTATAGGTTTGAATTTTTCCCCCTAAACGGTCGGAAGCTTCGATTAGAACGGTTTCTATAGGTAAGTCTTTCATTTTAATTTCCTTCTGTAAGTAGTAAGCGGTTGTAACCCCAGTTATCCCACCACCTATAATTACTACCTTCTTCTTTTGCTGCGTCACTGTTATTCGCCTACTTCACTAAGTTTTTTTGTAACAATATTGCATAAAGCTTCAATAAACTTTGGATTTGCATTTGGCATCTCTGGACGATAATAACTTGCACCAATTTTATCCGTAACCATTTTACATTCATAATCATTGTCGTATAAAACTTCCAAATGGTCACTAACAAACCCAACTGGAGCGTAAACAAACGTCGTATATCCTTTTTGTTCATAAAGATCTCTAGTTAAATCTTGTACATCTGGGCCTAGCCATGGTTCCGGTGTGTTCCCTGCACTTTGCCAACCAATTTCAACATTTGCTATACCAGCCTTGTCTGCAATTAACCTTGCCGTTTCCTCTAATTGCTGTGGATACGGGTCACCAGTCCCTAGAATTTTCTCGGGTAAACTATGTGCAGAAACTACTAGTACCGCTTTCTCCCTCTCAACCTCAGAAAATTGAGCAAATATTGCTCTAATATTTTCTGCCCAAAACTCAATAAATAAAGGCTCTTTATACCATGATTCAACACAATGAATTTTCGGCCCATCTATTTTCTCCGCTTCTTCCTGTGCTCTTGAGTTATAAGATTTCACACTAAACGTTGAAAAGTGTGGCGCTAAAACAATACTTATCGCTTCCTCTATTCCATCATTTTTCATTTCCTTCACAGCATCTTCAATAAAGGGATCAATATGCTTTAATCCTAAATACATTTTAAATTCATAATCCTCTACTATTTCATTTAACCTTGATTCAAGTGCTTCAGCTTGTTGCTTCGTAATTTTCGCTAATGGAGAAATCCCACCGATTGCCTCGTATCTTTCACGTAGTTCTTCGACCATCTCCGGAGACGGCCTTCTCCCTCTCCGTATATGGGTATAGTATCGTTCCAGATCTTCTTCCTTATTAGGGGTGCCATAAGCCATAACTAGTAGGCCTAATTTCTTTTTAGTCATTCTGTCACCTCAAATTTTATAGTTCACTTACTAGTTTAAAGTCGTGCGAAAAAACTCCCGCACGACTTTAATAGTATTATATCCAACTTATCTAGCAAGCTTTTCTGCCGAATAGTCATGAATAAACTTTGTTAAACGTTGTAATGTTTCCACCTTAACATCTGGGAATACACCATGACCAAGATTAAAAATATAACCTAGCTGTGCCATACCTTGATCAAGGATTTCTATTACTCTTTTCTCAATAACATCCCACGGGGCTAACAATATAGCAGGATCCAAGTTACCTTGTATAGTCTTTGTAATACCGATTTTTCTCGCTTCTGAAATTGGTAAGCGCCAATCCAAACCAACAACGTCAAGCGGAAGATCTTGCCACTCTAATGCTAAATGACTAGCTCCTACTCCAAACATAATAAGTGGTACATTTTTCTCACGAAGCTCCGAAAAAATTCGAGTCATTACTGGTTTAATAAATGTTCGGTAATCAGCAACATTCAACGCACCTACCCAAGAATCGAAAATTTGAATAGCTTTTGCTCCTGCATCAATTTGTGATTTTACGTAAGTGATTGTCATTGAACCTAGCTTGTCCATTAACTTAAACCAAGCTTCTGGTTGTGAATACATAAAAGCTTTCGTTTTATTATAATTTTTAGAAGGACCACCTTCAATCATATAGCTTGCTAACGTAAAAGGTGCACCCGCAAAGCCAATTAACGGCACATTTAATTGTTCATTCACGAGAAGTTTTATTGTATTTAATACATACGGAACATCTTGTTCCGGATTAATCTCACCAAGCTTCTCAACATCTTCAATTGAACGAACAGGATTTGAAATAACCGGGCCAATCCCTGCCTTAATGTCGACATCAACCCCAATTGAAGGTAGTGGAGACATGATATCCTTATACAAAATCGCGGCATCTACACCATGTTGTTCAACAGGCAGTCTTGTCACATATGCACATAGCTCTGGCTGATGGGTAATCTCAAACAAAGAGTATTTCTCCTTAAGAGCCCGATACTCCGGCTGCGAACGCCCAGCTTGGCGCATATACCAACAAGGAACATAATCAGTTTTTTCACCTCTTGCTGCTTTCAAAAATGTATCGTTAATTTCGCGATTACTCATTAATTGCTCCAACACCTTTCCTTAATTCCTACTATTAATATTTTTAACATAGCCTTTTGATATAGAAATTTAACGACTATGATTCCACTATTTATAACTATAATTCCACAACTACAACTATAATCTAATTTAGCGTTTTATGTATACATCCATTAAGAAACTGTCATAAAATTGTCTTAAAGGTTTTACATGTTTTCAATTAAAATACTTGTAAAAATAATTGGTCAAATGCTTCAAAGACAAACGGAATGACAACATTAAAAATAGGTGTTATCGTGTATTGATCCAAAGGTGTAATGACCAAAATTAAAAATAGCAAAATACCATAGTTTTCATATTGAGTTAATTTTGCTCTAATATTATGGGGTGTGAGATCCTCTATCATCCGATACCCATCAAGAGGTGGAAATGGTAACAAATTAAACACACATAATATAATATTCAGCAAAATAAACAAATTAAAAAATTGATATAACGTATTTTCAATTGATTCCGGGACTAGCCCCATTACACCAGTGGCAACCATTCCATACCAGATTAAAAAACCAACAATTACAAGGACTAAATTACTTAGAGGTCCAGCTAACGATACTAAAACTCCTGCTAAGCGTGGGTTTTTAAAATGAAAACGGTTAACAGGAACAGGCTTTGCCCATCCGAAACCCGCAATAAAAATCATAATTGTACCAAATACGTCCAAATGAGCTAACGGCGATAAAGTTAGCCGTCCTTGATTTTTTGCTGTTGGATCACCAAATCGATAAGCTACATAGGCATGTGCAAATTCATGAACCGAAAAGGCAATCGCAAGGACAATAATTAATAAAGGTATATCTTCTAAAGGAAAAGCTAAAAATCGTTCCATTTTATTCATCCTTAGTAATTGCTAATTTATTTTTAACATAGGAGAAAACAAAATAATATGTAAACAAAAGTCCAATGCCAATTGCTAAAAATGCTAAAAGAAAATCACCTGTTACTAAAATAACGAAAGCGAGAAGGAAGCATTTTACTACTAACAATTCAAATAGCATTTTCAAAAAATTGCTTCTCCTTATCTCTGCGGAAATCGGGTATAGATCCATCCAGATTTTCGTAGAGTGATGGCGTGCTAACGTTAATAACTGAAAGCCTGATAAATAAATAAATAGCATAAGCACAGCCAGTTTACTAATAACTAAAGGCAAGAAATATAGAAGTATAGCACCAATAACTAATAAACGAACATAAATTCCAAAATAATCGCTTGAACGAATAAATGTCCGATAATAAAGGTATGAAAACGTAGCACTTTGCTCAAAGGGCAATCTATTTGCAATCCAATCAAGATAATGTCTCTTTTTTACACGCTCTTTATATTTCGGAACATCTGTAAACATATTTGCAATTCGATAGAACGTCATCATTCGTTGTGCTTCAAGCTCAATAAGACACTCCCATTTTAGACCTTTTCCTTTGGTCGCAAATAAAAAGTAGACTAATAACGCAATAAATAAAGTCCCAATTGCAGCAGGAAAAATCCAAGAAGCACCGCTTACTAGTAAATAAACAAGAGAAACATTTAATGTGAAGCGAATAAGCTTGTCAAAGCGACCCGTTTTCATATCAGGAAAAAATTGAATGTACCATCTAACCATTATATTAATTCCTTTTAAAATGACAAAAATTAACATAAGGATTAAATATTCCGATATAGATGTTCCTTCCTTATGAAAATACAACGGTCCGAGGGCGGCCACTGTAAAAACAAGAATGTAAAAATGAAACAGAAAAGATAATGCTAGGGAACGATTAAAATAGGACTTTAATTGTGTTTCGATAGGCAAAAGAAAAACTATATCAGCTTCCTTAAGAAAGGTTAAAATTGAACTCCCCGTTAATACAAACCCGATAATTAAAGCAAGTATTATTTCAATTGGAAAGGTTTGTGGCATTGTTTTCAGCCAGCTTTGGTAATAATAAGCCCCCCCGCCGATTGCAAAAATTAAAACAAACTTGAAATGGTCATTAAAAATCAGCTTTAAATATCGCCTAGTTTCCTTTACATACAATTGAAACCTTGTTTTCCATAGTTTATTTACATCAATCATGAGTCTTCCCTCGTTAATTGTATATATAAATCATCCAAAGAAGCCCCTGGTAACCCAAATTCTGCTCGCAAATCATCTATTGTCCCATGTGCTTTAATTTTACCATCATGAAGAATAATAAAACGATCACAATATTTTTCCGCAGTAGATAGTATATGTGTTGACATTAAAATCCCTGCCCCATTCTCCTTTGACTTTTCCATCATCGTGAGAAATGACTGTATTCCAACAGGATCCAATCCAACAAAAGGCTCATCTACGATATAAAGATTTGGACGTACCAAAAATGCACACATAATCATGACCTTTTGACGCATCCCTTTTGAAAAATGAACTGGAAACCACTTTAACCGTTTTTCCATACGAAATTCTTTTAGTAACGATTCCAATCTGTTTTCAAAATCCACTTTATTAATTCCGTAAGCCATAGCTGTTAGTTCCAGATGCTCGTATAAAGTTAGTTCATCATAAAGGATTGGTGTTTCCGGAATATATGTAAACTGACGCCGATATTCATCGGGATTTTGCTTAAATGTAGAGCCATTAATCTTAACTGAACCACTTCTAGGCTCCATTAAACCAATAATGTGCTTTATTGTTGTACTTTTTCCGGCACCATTTAAGCCGATTAATGCAACTATTTCATTCCGATTCACTTCAAGTGATACATCCTGAATAACCGGCTTTTTTGTGTATCCACCTGTTACGTTCGATATTTCAAGTAGTTTGGTCATATTAATTTCTCCCTACTATATTAAACATTATTAATAACCATGTAGTTAAACTAACCCAACCGTTGATTTTACATCTTATATTGTATGGTACAACGAGTGGCACTTTTCATTTTAACAAATTTTTCTTAAACAAGACACTTTTGAATGACGTATAGAAACATTTAAACAGGTAATCATAATAGAGAAGAGGAGAGTGAAATAAGGTTAGCAGTTAATCATTAAGGGAGATGATGGCGATGAACAATCTAAGTGGTGATTCAGTAACGTCATTTTAACCGAAATGAGGTGTCTGTTAAAGACAACTAACCGCTTTAAACGTTGCATAAAACTTTTTAACCACTTTCTTAAATGGGGTGTTGACGATCGGTATTTAACTGATGTATACACTATTCCTTAGAAAATGGGGTGTCTGTTAAAGACAATTTACAGTTTTAGACGCAACCGATAGGCTGACTCTCTTCCTCTTTGTTAGACAGGGTGTTCCTCGCGGGCACTCTGTCTTTCTCTTTTCATTATCACTGGCCCTTGTTTTCACATTTGTTTTTCAAGCTCAGGATAATTCTGTATAATAAAGGCTAGAAAAATTTTCTTGAGAGGATGAAGATTATGTCAGATTGTATCTTTTGCAAAATAGTGAACGGTGAAATACCTTCAATAAAGGTGTATGAGGATGAAAATGTACTAGCCTTCTTAGATATTTCACAAGTTACAAAGGGCCATACATTGTTAATTCCAAAAACTCATAATGAGAACCTTTATGACCTATCTTCAGAAATGGCTCAACATCTTTTTGCAGTTGTTCCGAAATTAGCAAATGCAATGAAAGACCAATTAAAGCTCGGAGGACTTAATTTAGTTAGCAATACCGGTGAAAAAGCAGGGCAAGAGGTCTTTCATCTCCATCTTCACCTCATTCCACGTTATGGTAAAGGTGATGGCTTTGGTTCTGTTTGGAAAAAACATGATTCTGAGTATACAAAAGAAGATCTCCAAGCAATTGCAAATACAATTGCAGCAGGACTTGAAAAATAAGTTGAATATTAAAAAAATATTCGCCACTTTTCAGCAAAAAGTGATAGGATAATAGTATTCATAATGAGTACACATTTTTGAGGAGGAAATCATTATTATGAAACGCGCTTATAATTTTAACGCAGGACCTTCTGCATTGCCTTATGAAGTTCTGCAAACAGCCCAAGCAGAATTGCTTGATTTTAAAGGGTCTGGCATGTCCGTTATGGAGCTTAGTCACCGTAGTAAAGAATATGATGCAGTTCATGAGGAAGCGCAAGCTTTATTAAGAGAGCTATTAGCAATTCCTAATAATTATGATGTTTTATTTTTGCAAGGTGGCGCTAGCCTACAGTTTTCAATGGTTCCAATGAACTTTCTAGGGGATGATCAAGTTGCCAACTATGTATTAACTGGCTCTTGGTCGGATAAAGCTCTTAAAGAAGCAAAAAAAGTTGGACAAACTCATATCGCTGCCAGCACAAAAGAATCAAAATACCGTTCTATCCCTAGCATCGAAGAAATTAAATTAAGTAACAATCCTGCTTATTTACACATTACATCAAATAACACAATATACGGGACACAGTGGCATGACTTTCCATCATTTGAAAATGTAGATTTAATTGCAGATATGTCAAGTGATATACTAAGCCGTCAATTTGATGTTGAAAAGTTCTCATTATTTTACGCAGGTGCCCAAAAAAATCTTGGGCCATCAGGCGTTACCGTTGTTGTCTTGAAAAAGGACTTGCTCGCACGAATTCCTGAAAACCTTGCTACAATGCTTGACTATCGTACCCATGTAGATAGTAATTCATTGTATAATACTCCACCTACATTTGGTATTTATATGTTATCACTAGTACTAAATTGGGTAAAATCGCAAGGTGGAGTTGCAAAAATCCAAGCATTGAATGAGCAAAAAGCTTCACTATTATATAATACAATCGATGAAAGCAATGGTTTTTACTCTGCCCACGCATTAGTAGGAAGCCGTTCAAATATGAATGTTACGTTCACATTACCAAATGAGGATTTGACGAAAGCATTTTTAGCTGAGGCAAAACAAGCAGGCTTTGTCGGACTAGGTGGACACCGTTCAATTGGTGGATGCCGTGCATCAATTTATAATGCCGTTCCACTAGAAACATGCGAAGCATTACGTGATTTTATGATTTCGTTTAAAGCAAAAAATTAATTTTTTACAAAATTAATATAATTACTCTTTTAAAATATTAAATAATTTGTTACAATAACAATTAACTTTTGCAATAGGTCGCAAGGACACTATTGAAAAGTTAATAAAAGCCTAGATTAGTAGAGGAGAGATGAGAAATGAACACAAAAATACTTGTATCATTAGCAATGTTAGTCGGAATCGGAGCGGTGCTCCATGCGGTAATGCCACCAATCTTTTTAGGGATGAAGCCGGATATGCTTCTAGTCATGATGTTTCTTGGAATTGTCTTATTCCCAGAAAAGAAGAATGTTTTTGTATTAGCATTAGCAACCGGTATTGTATCTGCCTTAACAACAAGCTTCCCAGGCGGCCAAGTTGCCAATATGATTGATAAACCGATTACTGCATTTTTATTTTTTGCACTTTTCCTTGCTGTTAAGAAGTTTAATAATTCTGTTTTCTCAGCAAGTATCTTAACAATAATTGGGACAATTATAAGCGGTTCAGTATTTTTAGGTGCTGCCCTAGTACTGTTTGGATTACCAGGCGGGGCATCCTTTATGGCACTTTTCACAGCCGTAGTATTACCAGCAACAGCCTTTAATACTGTTGCGATGATAATTGTTTATCCAATCGTTCAATCTATCTTGAAACGAACAAAGATTGCAATTCCTCAACAATAATAGTGCAAACGGCTGTCTCAAACCTATGGGACAGCCACTATTTTTTTAAACATATTTTTTACATGATAATTATTTTTCTTTATAATATTAGTAGTATCCTATTTAGGAGTTGATACATATGGCAAGAGGCAAATCACTATTCCTAGGTTTATTCGTTGGCACAATTGCTGGAGCTGCTACTGTCATGCTAACTACACCAAAAAACGGTAACGAGATAAGGCAAATAGTTAAGCAAAACAGCACAAAAGTTATTGAAGCGATCGACAACCTAAAAAGTGAGTCGATTAAATTAAAAAATCAAATTAATAATGCTTCAATGGAAAGTATTACTATACTAAAAGATTTTTCCAAAGATGTTAAAACCTCTGTCCAAGCTTGGAAGGATGACATTGAACCAAATCAGACACGGATAGTGGACGAGCTAAAAAATATTGAAGAATCAATTAAAGAATTAGAAATATTAACAAAAAAGAGAGAAGCAGGGCCAAATTAAGGTCCTGTTTTATTATTTAACCAAAAGTTTATTAAAAATTTAATAATTTTCTGAATTTAGGCAAAAAATACTCTTTATCTTTTGAACAATTATTGGCATAATAGAAGAATAATAAAATTAGATTTCTAATATAATCATTTTTTAAAAAAGCGGGTGAGGAAAAATGAACACGGATGAACGTTCTTATTCTTTAAAGGAAGCTATCCTTTTCAGTCAGAAAGTTGGGCAGCTTAGTAAGGCGTTATGGAAGTCGATCGAAAAAGATTGGCAAAATTGGATTAAGCCATTTGATCTTAATATCAATGAGCATCACATTCTTTGGATCGCTTATCATCTTAAGGGGGCATCGATCTCTGAAATTGCAAAATTTGGGGTCATGCATGTATCAACTGCCTTTAATTTTTCAAAAAAATTAGAGGAAAGAGGATTGTTAACATTCTCAAAGAAGGAAGATGATAAAAGAAATACGTACGTTGAACTAACAGATGCAGGAGAAAAAATTTTATTACGTACAATGGAACACTATGATCCTGAAGGAAATGCAGCTTACAAAGCTGCTAGCCCACTTCGAGAACTTTACGGGAAGTTTCCTGAAATGGTGGAGTTTAGTTGTATAGTCCGCAACATCTATGGTGATGATTTCATGCAGATCTTTGAACGATCATTTGATAACATTAATGCGGAATTCACTGAAGAGAATGGTCATTTAGTAAAAAAGGAACCAGTTCAAGTACAACAGCAGCCAATAGAAGAGATTATAAAAGAGCCAGTTAGTTCATAACTTATTGGCAATCAAATGACTTCTCAAGTTCTTCCATCAACGACCGATATAGATTTTGCTTTAAAAATGCATTTATTGTTTCTTTTGGTTCTAACTTTGGATTAAGCAATCGAATAAACTCAGTGAGGAGCGGTGTGAAATAAACAAAACCCTCCTCTTTTTGTGTTTCAAGTTTTAGAGTGAGCTCATCACACAGACTAAAAAGTTCAGCTGCATCCACCTCTGAAAGATCTTTTTTAACAAATAACTCATAGACCGGGTAGTTTTGATTTTCAATCATTTTTAACAGTAGCCTTTGGTGATATTCTATTTTTTTTATACGGCACAATAAATCTTCCATTTTATCGCTCTTCCCCACGTTTAAATGTTAAATTTCATTATTTCTATTGATTTTTCACATAAAAAATAATATGGTATGAAAGTAACTTAAACACGACCCAGGTCTTTGATATCTTATGAGGTGTTATTTAATGAATTGTTGGAAAACCATCAATCTATCTCGCGATTTAGGAGATCGCCGGATTGCTATTTTTTCATTTCTAGTAGCTTTAGCTTCCTTTATTATTATGTACCTTTCACTAAGTATTATAAACGATTCAATCCCATTGAACGATGACCGAATATTTTTATTTATTATTAGCTTATTCATTGTGACCCCGCTGCACAATGTTAGCTATGCAATCCCTGCTTGGCTAACATTTAAAAAAGCGAAAATACAAATTATCAGAAACCCATACGTAGTTTTATATTTCACGATAAAATATATTGACTCAATTCCTAAATCGTTAAAAATTCTATCAATTTTAGCACCAACATTTTTTATTACAATACCGCTGATTATTTGCGCTCTTATTTATCCGAGCTATATGCATTATTTTACCATGACTACTGCGGTAAATATCGGCTTATCAGTCGTTGACTTTATTTATTTAACTGTTCTAATTCGTGCACCTAAGAAATGTTACATTGATCATTACAATCAATCATTTGATATATTAATTAAAGGTTGACCATTTTAAATGTCTGGCTACGTTTTAAGACAACTAGTGGCAACCTTTTTCCTTACCTTTCCAATTACTATCTTTTTACATTCATGTTTAGTAATGGTAATATCATATAATAAATACAAAAATAATAAAAACTATTATTACATTGTAAAGGGGGAATCTCAATTTGGTAGTACTTCTCATTGTATTTGCAATTTTTTATTTATATAAAATTAATTCGATGACCAGCTCTTTATGTTCGCAGAAAGAGATTCCTGATGACCGCCAGCCTCAGGTTTTTCGTACGATAAATATACTTATTACAATTTTATTAATTTCGACTTATGTCGAGATCCTATTTGCTTAATTGAAGGGCTTCCGCGCATGGGAGCTTTTTTGATTTATTTAAGTATTTCAAAAGGAAATATTTTTATCTTATCTCAAAATGTGTTATAGTATCTTTTGTGTCCAATTAGATCATCTTCTTTTTCAAGAAAAGAGACAGACAATAATTATTTAGGAGTTGTCATAACAATGAAAAAATGGGTTCTTTCAATAACAGCTGCTACATTGATTTTCGGACTAGCAGCATGTAATGGTAATAATTCAGAGTCAGAAGTGGTTGTCGAAACTAATGCCGGTAACATTACAGAAAATGAATTATACGAAAAACTAAAAAATCAATATGGAGATATGGTCCTTTATGAAATGGTTCTAACGAAAGTATTGTCCACTAAATATGGTGTTACCGAAGAAGATATTGATGCGGAGCTTGCTAAAGTTAAGGAACAATATGGGGACCAATTTGAAGTATACCTTTCTATGACTGGAGTCAAGGATGAAGCGGCATATAAAGATACCCTTCGAATGCAAGTAGTTCAAGATAAAGCGTTAGCCTCCTATATAGAAATTCCTGAAGAAGAAATGAAAAAACGTTACGAAGAAATGAAACCAGAAATAAAAGCAAGTCATATTTTAATTAAAGATGAGAATAAAGCGAAAGAGATTCTAGCAAAGGTACAAGCAGGTGAAGACTTTGCAGCACTTGCTACAGAAAATTCTGAAGATACAGCTTCTGCAGTTAATGGTGGTGACCTCGGTTATTTTGGCCCTGGTATGATGACTAAACCTTTTGAGGAAGCCGCTTATGCGTTAGAAGTAGGTGGAATTAGTGACCTTGTAAAATCTGAGTTTGGTTATCACATAATTAAGCTAACAGATCGAAAAGACTTAGAGCCATATGAAGAGAAAAAGGAAGAAATACGACAAGAAATAATTCAAGAAAAAGTTGAAAAAGATCCAACAACCATTCAAGAAAAAGTTAAGAATGATTTAAAGGAAGCAAATATTAAAGTTAATGATGAGGACCTACAAGGTATCTTTGACTTCATTAATGACAGCAGTGAGCAAGCAGCTCCTGATGAAGCGCAAGATTCAGCTGAATCAACCGAACAACAAAAGTAAACTTGTAATGAATGATGCAAATCAGAAAAAAGCCGTTACATTTTCCCATGTAACGGTTTATTTTTATAATCTTGGCAGCTGCCTTCTTCGCTCTCTTTCCTGCTTCATTCGTTCAATATAAACTTCCCCTTCTTTTTCTATAAAACTTTGATCAATCTCTTGATCCTTTCGGACTGATTTAATCATCATATAGGCACTAAAAACTATTCCAGCTAATACGAAGTAAATCCACCATGGTAATGAAAGCATACCTGTCACTCCCTTTTAACTATTTTTCCATTGTTTAGACAAGTTATATATTGATAAAATATGATAGTTTCAAAGAAAATATGCGTGATTCCTTTACAAAAAAACTATATAGTAGAAGATACAATACTTACCTAGTCACATTTTAAAAGATAGGAGTGTTATACATGTCATCCGTAAGAAATGACAAATATTTTTATGATTTTATTCCTGTTCAAATCAACATTTCTGAACAAGACTATACTTCAATACTAGATAAGTTTCCACCACCAATATTGGAAGAGCGCTATGAAACATTTAATCTTGATAATGAGGTTAGTGGTAATGATATTAAAGCAACGCTCCTACTAAATGAATTCTCAATAGAAAAAACGAAAACAGATAAACAATACGTAAAGCTCAAGTTTTGTAATTGTAACGGTATTATAAATGCGAAAATTTGGGACAATGACGGTACATTAGAACGCTATATTCCAATGCTTGAAGAGTACAGTTTATTTGATGTGAATGGAAGAGTAGAAGATTATCGAGGTCATAAATCAATTACAATCTTTCGAATGAACCCATGTAATGAAGCTATAAACCCTTCTACCTTAATAGCTAGTACGAAACAGGACGTTAAACAACTTACTGTTGAGCTCTTTAGTTACTTATCTGAACTAACATCCCCTTATCAAGAAATTGCTCTCACAGCAATGGAACATTTTTGGGAACAATTTCGCATCAGACCGGCAGCAAAAGGCTTCCATCATAATTATTTAGGTGGATTATTAAAACATACCGTTGGTTTAATGCGTATTTCTAGGTATATTTTGAAGTTTGAAGAAAACGTATTCCAAGCTATTTTAAAGCTAATTCATCGGATTGAGAAAGCCCATAAAGATGAACTTTGGGCCAATTTACTTTCTGATCGACCTGGGTCTAGCCAACATTCTTTTACCTGGAAGGATACAATTGACCATCTTTATACAATGTTTTACGGAATGGCGAAGCACAAAGATAAAAAGCCTAATTATGATTTATTAATGGTAAGTATTCTTTTCCATGATATTGGTAAGCTTTTGGAATATGATCATGCCGGAAAGGGCTTTGAAGAATTTAGTTTTTTATTTCCAACCGCTGATACCTCATCGCTATTAAATCGAAAACAAACCGGGATTATTATGGATGAGCTTGGTGTTATGGTTGGACACATACCATATGGTGTTCTATTATTAGCAAAAATAATTGAAACAAAGGGGATTTCTGTAACAATTGAGGACATACACCATATGAGCCATTGTATTCTCTGTCACCACGGCTTGCCTGAATGGGGAGCTTGTGTAAAAAATCCACAAACGTTAGAGGGATTTTTAATTCATTTTGTCGACTTTCTCGACAGTCGCTATGAAAATACAGAACAAATTAAATAAAGAACAAAAAGCGGAAAGCGTCTTGGTCAGCTCTGACAGAAAAGCACTGGCGTTGCGACAGCCTGTCGCTACGCCAGTACTAACATCATCACACTTAAAATCACCATTAAGAAATCATCAAACAGCTCTATTAATTATTTTAAATAAATGATATTTTCATTTTCGAAAAACTTTATAGCATGTTCGTGACAAGAAAAAAATAATACTTGATGATTATAGTCCGTTGAAATTTTACGAATAAGCTCAAACGCCCGCTCTGCTCGCTCCCTATCAAAGTTCACAAAACTGTCGTCAATAATGAGCGGCAATGGTGACGGGGAATTATGATGAATTGCCAATGCTAAGCGAATGGCTAAATAAAGCTGTTCTTTTGTAGCTTGACTCAATTCGCCCGGTTTAAAACGAATTCCGTCTGCCCGCTCAACTGTAAAACCAGTATCCTCTGTCGGTGCATAAATCTGAATATAGCGGCCAAAAGTCAAAAACGAGAAGAAATGTTGTGCCTTTTCAATAACATGTGGTAACCGTACCTCTCGGTAGAAATTTTTCGTTTTTTCAATAAGATCTTTCGCTACCTGTAATATTGCCCATTGTCCTGCAACCGTTTGGAAAGCAGACTTTTCAATTTCATATTTATGAGTTAGCTCCGAATAGGCTGCTCCCTCTTCCAATGCTTTTAGATCTGCACCTATTTCAGCAATTTTTAAATCATTATTCCTAATTAGACCATGTAGCATTTCGGTCTCTTTTCCTACCTGTTTCATCAACTCTTCATAGTTGAAATTTTCATTTTCAACCTCGTTAATATAATTTTTTTCCCCATCTTTTAAAATTACTTTTATATGGCTTTCTGTCGCTTTCAGCTTACCCGCGATCTCTTCATATTCTCCAGCAGCCTTCCCTTTTTTTCTATAATCCTCTTCATTATCTACCATCGCACCAGCAAAAAGTTCCTTTATAGACAACTCATACTCTTCTATTTGTTTTTGTATCCGTGAGCTTTCATCGAGTAAATCTTGATGCTTCTCGATTAACCTATTCTTTTGAAATTTTAATTCTTTTTCTCTCTCCACCGTTGTGATCATCTCTATTAGAGCTTGAGTCGATGCTTCTCCCGTAAGTTGAAATAGCTCCATTTGCTTTGAGATTTGCGAGTAAAATTGTACAATCTCACTCTTAACTTTTACCAGCTCAGTTAATAACTGATTTTTTGAACGTAGACGCTTTTTTAAATCCTCCAGTAATTCAAAAGAAGTTACCAATTGATTCCCCGATAGATTATTCGGAAGGCTGTATTTAGTACATAATAGTGCCAAGTCTTTTTTTAACAGGTGCCGATCATCTTCAAGTACTTCAAATTGCTTCATAATACCTTCAAATAATTGTTGTTTTTGCTGTAAAATGATTTTTTCCCTCTCTAATTGCTGTCTTGCTTTCGAATTATTCATAACACTATAAAAACTAAATGCTATTATAAACGCAATTATGAAAAGAAGTGGGTAGAGACTTTGAGTTAATAGCCATGCACCAATCCCTAATAAGGTTATGACCGCTGACAAAAGCATCCCAAGTTTTTTATGATTGGTACCGCTACCACGTTTTAAATGGGTAATCGCTAGCTCAGTTTTTTCGAGCTCTAGTTTTGCATTTCTAAATTGTTCGTCTAAAAATTTCTGCTGCTCGTCAAGTCTTTCTTGTTTTGTCGCCAGTTCTTTTATCTGCTGTTTGACTATCAAACTAGTATCAGCCGCTTGAATTCTTTCCTCTGTGTAAGTAGTACCTAGCTTCTCCATCAAGGATGTTATTTCAGATAACTCATGCTTGAGCGTAGCATTTATTTCCTCAACCTTTTTTTCCTGCATTTCGCATAACTTTTGTTTTTCTTTTAAAGCGTATAAAGTTTCCTCATTGTCAAGATAAGTTTGATTAAAGGAAATGTCCGCCAACCTTTTTTCAATTTCGGTTATTTTTTCAGTTACAGACTCAGACTGACCCTTTAGTGGCTTTACTTGAAATTGAAGCTCTTTCAGCCTGTTTAATCCATCTATTGGAAAAGGCTGATAATTGCTTAGTTGTCCAAGTTGTATTTGCAACCTTTTCCGTTCTTCAACATAAGGCTTCAGCATTCGTTTTTTTTCATATTCCTTTATGAATGCTGCGTTTTCTATTACTTTTTTGTTGAGCTTCTCGGTCTCTATAAGTAAGCTATTACGTGCTTTGACATAGCTATTGTATTCATCCATTTTATATGTCCAATTATGAAGTCGCTCACGAAGCTTGATTAAACCCGTTATTTTTTCATTTAGGGTAGGCTTTTGCCCATTCGGTTTATATAAATCATCTAGTTGTTTATTTATCTTTTTCTCGAAGTCAAATAATGAATGGCTTCCGTAAGCTCCAGCCGAAAACAAATAACGGCTTAATTCAGCCGCATTCACCGCCTCTATTTCTTGCAATCCCTTAAAGCTAAAGGAATAAATAGCTAAATACAATGAACGATTTAGACCATTTAAAAGCGACCTTAATACTTCCTCATCACCTGCTAAGCCTTTATTGTCATATACTTTTACTTCTCCGACTGCCCTACCGGCTATCCGTTCAATGGTAATTGTTCTATCTTTATGTACTTGTAATAGTAACTTGCCACCGTATTTTCCACCTTTTTTGGGCTCAAAGCGATTTTCATTACTTTGTTTCGTCGGAAACCCGAATAATATAGCGTGAATAAATGAGATAATCGTCGTTTTCCCTGCCTCATTATATCCATAAAAAATATGGGCTTTCTTACTATTATTTAAATGAAATACCCTGTCTTCAAATTGACCAAAACCATATATATCGATGGATAGTATTTTCATTTTTCCTTCACCTTCGATCGCATCAGTACTATTCTTTTAATAAGTCTCTTAATATTAGTTTTTCTGCATTATTGATAATTTCCTGAAAATCCTCGTTTAACTCGTTTAAAAAAGGGGCCGCTTTACGATTGGAAATTAGACTGGAAAGGGCGAGCTCTAAATCATGGGTACTGTATTCATCAATTCGGTTCAACAAATCACTAATAAAATGAGAATCATTCTTGAGAGTATCACGGTCATATGCAAAATTTGTATTAACCTTACAATCGGAAATCCAAATAAATACATCCTCATTAGCCTCACTAGCATTTATCGTGTCTACAAATTCATAGATAAAGCTTTTCTCCATTAATTGATTATGTAAATTGCTCGTCCCAATTAATTCAATAGTTAAAATCATGCTCCTTTTATCTAGACGATAGGACTCCTTTACATTCTTAATTTTTTCTAGTAACTCATCCAGCATAGAAATACCATCAATCGAGATCAGTATATTTTCCCAAATAACTAGATCAGTTGGAATAAACTGTTGATTCGTCCCATTCTTTGATAATTCAATTAAATAACAGCCTTTCTCACCAGTTTCTTTTTTATGTCTTCCTTGAATATTACCTGGATATATAATCGCTGGTTTTTCACAAAGCACTTGTTGTTTATGTATATGACCTAGTGCCCAATAATCAAATTCCTTTTGTATTAATTGATCAATTGAAAAAGGTGCATAATGATCATGACCTTCTTTTCCTTCAAGATTCCCGTGCAACATGCCAATGTGAAAGAGGGCACCGTCCTCCTTTTTATAATCGTTTGTCATATTTCGAATTATTGCCCTTTGTTCGTAGCTAAACCCATATATATGTGCAAGACATGTGTCATTTTTCACATAACGTATTACTTCAACCTTCGAAGAGAAAAAATAAACATTTCCCGGCCAATTTAATTGGGCCCATTTTCCAGCTAGATGGTCGTGATTACCATGAATTATGTAAACATATATTCCTTCCTTCTCTAACCGTTCAAATTCTGTCCTCATTGCTATTTGTGCCTTTAGGCTCCGATATTCATCATCAAACAAATCGCCCGCTATTAAGATAAAATCAACGTGCTCTAATATTGCTACATTAATGATTTTATGAAAGGATACAAAAGTGCTCTCCTTCAATTTCTCAAATATTTTTGTTGGTAAATAGCTTAATCCTTTAAATGGACTATCTAAATGTAAATCGGCTGTGTGAATAAATTTTAGTGTATCCATTTCTACCACAACTTTCCTCAATTTTATATTCATTTTAACATAACGAACAAATGATCGGTATAATAACAACTTTATATTTTTTAGTTTTTTGGAAAGATTAACGGTGTGGAGGTGATGTATATGTCAAAAATGAAAGCAGATCCAAGCAAAAATGGTGTTGCCGCTGCAAGTGTGAAGGGAAAAATGAATCCTGGACAGCAAAAGGAGCTTATTGAACACTCATTTCAGTCAAATAATAACCAGCAATTCAAAAAAGACTAGCACAAATTATAAAACGATAAAGGGTCAAGCACACTTCTAGACCATCACCTTTAGAACAATATTAACTAAAAGGTATCTAGAATGAGCATGACCCTACAACATACTTATATCATTACTTCCCAACAAAGATAGGACTGCGCTTTTCTAAAAAAGCCTTAATTCCTTCCTTGTGGTCCTCAGATTCACGCATTTTTGTTTGACCAAGTTTTTCCATCTTTAATATTTCTAATAAATTTGAACGACTGCTATCAGCAATAATTTTTTTAGTTTTAATCATCGCTGCTATCGGTTTCTTTAACCATTCATTTGCCTTGTTATAAGCTGCAAATATCGCATCGTCCTCAACAACTTCATCGACCAAGCCCAACTCATACGCTTCAGCTGCAGGATAGGTTTTCCCTTCCCAAATAATTTGTTTAGCCTTAGCGTCTCCCAATCGTTGTTTCATAAAAAAGTGTCCGCCACCATCAGGGATTAAACCGATATTAATAAAATTCATTGCCAATTTAGCAGATTGTGTTGCAATAACATGGTCTGCACATAAAGCGAAACTAAAACCAAGACCTGCTGCTGGACCGTGAATTGCACTAATCACAAGCTTTGGTAGAGCATAAAGCGTCATCATCATCTCATTGATTGTATCCATAACCCGGTTAAACCCATCTTCATCCGTTTCCTGAAGCATTGTTTTTATATCACCGCCTGCTGAAAAAGCTCTTCCGTTACCGGAAATTATTAAAATTTCCGCTTCGCTAATAGCTACTTCTTTTAACTTTTCCAAAAGTTCATTTATCATGGTAATATCCATAGCGTTCAATGCATCAGGTCGATTTAATTGAAGAGTTGCTATTTTCTCTTCAATATTTAATATCACGGTTTGTGACAATTCGTAACACTCCTCTGATAAAAATTTTCATTTTAATGAATAATATTCCTATTTACTATTTTACTAGTTTTATTCCCTAAAAGCATAAGATTTTCTTCAAAATTATTAAAATATTTGAAATAAAACCCAAAAGGCGCAAGCATAAAAAAAGTAAACCCACTAAAATTAGTGGGAATACATTTCAGATAATAGTTTGATTTTTTCATTTGTATAATGCTTAAACCCATCATTATACGTCTTTGGATCTTTTGGATTCGCAAATCTAGTTATTTTCTTGGAGACTGGATCTACAAATTTACTGGAAGCACCACAGCCCAATCCTAAAATGGTTTGCTGCTCCTCCATAATGATAATATTATATAAGCTTTCATGTCCTTTTAATGAATAACCAACATTTTCTAAGTTCCCAAGAATATTTTTTTGACGGTATAAGTAATAAGGCTCGTAGCCATGTTGATTCGTCCACTCTACTGCGGCATTCATCATGTTAATAATTTCCTCACGACCAGCCACTTTATACTTTTGTTTATTTTTAGTCATTTCCGATGCTCGTTTAAATGAAAGAGTATGCACAGTTAATGATTCCGGCATAAGGTTTGCGGTTTCTCTTAACGAATATTCAAACTCGTTTATTCCTTCTCCTGGTAATCCGATAATTAAGTCCATATTAATATTTTTCATACCCATTTGCCGAGCAAGCTTAAATTTCTCAATCGTCTCTTCAACCGTATGATGACGACCAATTGCTTTTAACGTTTCCTGAATATAAGATTGTGGGTTTATACTAATTCGATCAATTCCCCACTTTTTTAGGACTTTTAACTTTTCAACTGTTATTGTATCAGGACGCCCTGCTTCAACCGTAATCTCTCTAATCCTACTTGTATTTGGAAATGATTGATACATTTGATCATACAGCAAATCCATTTCTATTTCAGTTATACTTGTAGGTGTACCACCCCCGAAATAAACGGTTGTCACATTCATTCCACTTTGTTTAAGCCACTTGCCTATCTCTTGTATTTCGTAATGAAGACCACCTAAAAATGAGCTGACAGAGAGGTGTTTGCCATTAATCGCATATGCAGGAAACGTGCAGTATGCACATTTAGTTGGACAGAATGGGATGCCAATATAGATGCTAACCTCATTCCCTAATGAATACAAGTCCGGTATCGCTTTTAGTTGGCTGCTAACAACCCTTTGCATTAACTCAATCTTCTCATTTTGAATCATATACTCCTTTTGCAGACTTTGTCGTGCTTCATTATAGCTTAGCCCGGCAGTTAGTTTCTTATGAAGTAATTTTATTGGCCGAACCCCCGTTAAGGTGCCCCACTTTTGGATTATACCTGTTAATTTTTGCAAAACGTCCAAATACGTAAAGTTAACCGCATGCTTAACAACCTTTTTCCATTCCTTCGAGTGAGGAGTAAGTTTGTTTTCTTTTTCACACTTTGAATGGTACTTCTTGTTTGTTTGAACAACAAGTAAGTCAGCGGTAATCAAAACGCTTTCTGTCCCTGTTAAAGTAAAAGTTACATGCAAATCGGGTGCATCTATAGTAGTAAATGACACTAAACAATCCTCAAAAAACAGTTGTGAAATTAGTTGTATATCACGAAAAAATATAGAATCGATCTCATTAATTTGAATTCGCATTTTTTTCACCTGCTATTTAGTAAATACCGCACACGTCTGTAGTTTACTTAACAATTTCCAGCTGGTCAAATAAAGAAGCTAGTTAAATAAAGAAGCTGCCCAAAATTAATTTGGGCAGCCATACTTTTATTATTTTTTTGTTAATTCACGTAAAAATTTGATTCTTTGCTGCTTTCGGAAATGCTCACGAATCATAAATGAAACACCATTTTCATTGTTTGATCTTGTCACCCAATCAGCTGCTTGCTTCACTTCAAATGGTGAATTCCACATGGCTACACCTAACCCCGCCTGTTTAAGCATAGGAATGTCACTGATTGAATCAGCAATCACTACTGTTTCCTCCATCGCTATTCCAATATGCTCTCCAAGCTGCTTAATAGCTCGTTCCTTCGAAACAAGATTTGGAAGAATCTCAAAAACTTTCTCATCTGTGACCACTACATTTACGTCCGGAAAAGATTTATTAATAATATCTTTTACCTCCGTCATTTTATCCGAACTCGCAAAATACACCTCGATTTTTGGAGCAGCCATTGGAAAATCAACTAACTGGTCACTCAAGCTATCTACAAATTGTGATGGATAAAATAATGGGTCGTTTGAGTTTAAAATCGCTTTTGCAATCAAATTACCCTTTTGCTTAAGACGATTCCCGATCGAATATCGCTCATGAACAAGACGAATTGAACAATGGTAATTTTCTAACACCTGAACGAGATTAAAGGTTTGTTCTTCAGAAATTCGTCTTTCAAATAATGGTTCATCAATGTCCTTTGCAATAAATGAACCGCTATGGGTAATTATGTAACTGTCTAGCTTCAAGGCTTTTGCAATTTTTTTTGCTGATGAAAAATTCCGGCTCGTTACTAATGTAACATATACATCCTTGTCAAGGACATATTGGATAGCATCCTTCGTATCCTTAGGTAATTTCCCATTTGACTTTAATAAAGTACCATCTACATTTATTGCGAGCATTTTATACATCATGATGACATCCCCCTTAAAACAACGTTAATCTCCTTATAATAAACGTATGTATTAAGGAATTCGTTTAGAACTAAAAGCAAAAGGATACTGTCTGATGAATGTCTTAATAGTGATTTTGAATTTTTAAAATAAAAAACTATTTAAATTCCTCTGGAACGCCGTATAGCTTCTCAAGTGGTTGCATGATTATTTTGTTTAAATCGTTAATAATCATTGTCATTCGTCCTTCTGCCTCTAGTAACTTTGAAATAACTGTATGCTGTTGAATAAGCTGAAATTGTTGTTGTGCTTTATGAACTTCAGCCTCAGTTATTTCCTCTCCCATTACTTGTTTTTGCTGAAGCTCGAATTGTGTTTCCCGGAAGCTATCAAACAACTGCTTTGAAGATGGATCGTTTGACACCGAATTATAGTATGATTTCAATGTCTTAAATTCATCACTTTCTCTTAAAGCTTTCTCTAGACTATATGCAATATCATACATAGTACCCAATTGCTCATCCCTCCAATTTGAATTACTGAACCAAAAGCACGATTAATCCTTGAACAATACCGATTCCTCCACCTAATAGTGCACCTAAAAATGTGATCATTTTAAATTCTCGTTTTGAAATTGACAATACCATTACCTCTAAACGTTCAACAGAAAAACCTTCAACTTGATTACGAACGATCTCCGCTAAATGAAGTCTCTCCATCATTTCCTCGATTCGTGTTGCAATAAATTCTCCACCAAGCTCAACCGCTTTCGGAATCCAAACCTCAAGAATGATTTCCTTATAGGCTGCTGTTACTTCACCAATAGTCGAATGTAACCATTTTTTGTATGGAATTTGTTCCGCAATATGGGTTTGCAAAAATGATAACACTCGTTCCTTACCGAGCTTTTGCTCTAAACGGCCTATTCTCCATTCTTTAATTTTATCCCATTCGTTATCTAATAACTGTGTAAGTAAATTAAACGTACCACGATGGCTTAAAAACCTAACTAACTCAGGTTGAATTGAATTAGCGATGGCTTCATTGCTTAAAAACATTTTTACCATATTTCCTAAAGTCCCAAGGTTTTCAAGAAAATCATTAATCATGATGCTTAAGCGTTGTTTACCTTCAGCACTTTCAAAATATTCAATCCCCTTTTCTAATATGTATATGGAAATATCGGGGATTATTGCATCAACTTTTGCTAGCCACTGATTTGGTAACGTTTCTTTTAATGTCTTTGATCGAGCTTGTCCCATTACCTCCTCATACCTGCTTCCAATAAACGCGTTTAATTGTTGTTCTATTTTATTTTCTGAATCCACTACTCCAAACTGTTCAAACCATTGAATAATCTTCTTATCACTTTCTAATATCCGCATCCCTTCAGACTGCGCCCATGTTACCATATCTCGTTTAAAGTTTGGTTCTTTAAATTTACTACGAATACCCTCAGCTGTTAATAAATGGTCCACTACCATCCTACCGAGCTGAACCGCTAACTCTTCTCGGCGCTTCGGAATGAGACCAGGAGTAAATGGCAGCTGTTTCCCCCATATATAAATCGGTTTATAGGGCCTGAATAACATTTTAATAGCTAGATGATTTGTAACTCCACCAATTAAGGCACCAATCACCATCATAAAAACAATCATTATTACAAAATTCATATGTACAACAACCTTCCTCTATCATTTCCTCACACACTACGTTTAATTATCATACTATACGATATCAGCAAATGCCTAGTTTTTAAAGTATGAACCATTGTGAGGGCTTATAATGAATAATTTTTATAAAGTACAGCTTTTACCTTGTGAAGTTGAAAGAAATGACAAGTCCCCCATCATTATAATAAGTCGAAATTTAATGGAGCAAACAAACACCACTGAACTTCAAAAAGTTGCGTTAAGGTCCGGAAAATGTCTCATTGACTGTAATATCGATGTTCATTCTGCCTCACAAGAGGCACAAACCATATATTGTTCCAAAGTTCTTTACGAAAAGCTTTTCCTTCCGGAAAGTCCTATTAACATTTATTTAAAAGTAAATTCAGAAGATGCCATTTGGGAATTTGGCCCTTATATTGGAATTGTTACCGACCAGATAAAAAATAATCATTTTGGAACAATTGATAAATTTATTTATGAATTACAACGATATGCTCGCGAAAAATCATCTTTTTTATATGTGTTTCATTATCAAAATTACCATAATGATTATGTAGACGGATATTGGTATAACGGAGCATCCTCAGGCTGGTATCCGCACAAGCTACCCGTGCCACATGTCATCCATAACCGCATTCATTCTCGCATTACTGAGCGGTCAAGTGCAACAAGCCTATTTTTTAAGCAGCTTGAGAAAGTCAATATACCTTATTTTAATGAGCGCTTTTTAAATAAGTGGGAGGTATTTGAGCTCCTTTGTGAATATGATTATCTATTACCATATTTGCCACATACAAAACTTTTAAATGGAAGAGCAACTATTGAAGAAATGCTTAAAGACTACGAAACCGTCTTCATAAAACCCGTTCACGGAAGCCAAGGAAAAAATATTTTTAAAATTAATCAGCTTGAAGCAGGCTTTAATTTAGACTATACAACGTTCTCAGGAGAAATTGAAAGGTACTATCCAACAATCATGCAGTTATATGATGTTATAAGGCCAAAATTTAAGGAGCAACGTTATATTATTCAACAAGGTTTAAAGCTTTTAAGTTGGCAGGATCGCCCCCTTGACTTTCGCTTGCTATGCCATCAAAAATATGAAAATGAGTGGGTTATTAGCTCACAAGTAGCTAGAGTCTCGTCAAAAAATGAATTTGTCTCTAATATCTCTAGAGGCGGTGAATTATTTACAATTAACCATGTCTTGTTTGAACACTTTGAACAAAAAACCGCAATTCATCTTAAAAAATTGCTAGCTGAGATAGCTATTGAAGTTGCCTTTGCAATCCACCAACATACCGACGGGATTTACGGGGAGTTAGGAATTGATCTTGCACTTGATGAGGACGGAAAGCCATGGATTATAGAGGTAAATACAAAGCCTTCAAAAAATCATGATCTTGGTCTAAAGACTTTACAGGTAAGACCTTCTGCAAAAGCAATTATTAATTTTTGTCACAATCTAACAGCCTGGAATTTTTGAGGAGGGAAATCATGTTATCCTTTGGTTTCTTAACATTAAATAAAAATATTGAACGTAAATATTATACTGAAGTAGCAAAACGAGCCTTAACAACTACAACAGAGGTGTTTTGTTTTTCACCTGCAGACATAGATCCTAACACCGAATTAGTAAATGGAGAAATTTTTAATTCCATTAATTGCAATTGGGAGAGAGCAAGCTTCCCAATCCCAAATTACTTATATGATCGGTGCTTTTACGCAACCGAAGAGCAGTTCCGTAAATATTCTCCAATTGTAAATTGGTTGAAAAAAAGAAGAAATACAACTTTTATCGGTTATGGTTTGCCAAATAAATGGGAAATTTACAAGATACTTTCTGAACATCCAATCTTAAACTACTATGTCCCTCATTCCATAATCGCAACGGAACCAAGCCATATCCTCAAATTTTTAAAGAAATATCAAAAGGTATTATTAAAACCAATCAACGGCTCACAGGGGAAAGGAATTGTTGCCTTATCACTAAAAGAAGGCAGAAAAATTGAACTGCAAACACATATAAATAAACAAATTATCAGAAAGGATTATTCAAATAAGCTGCTACTATCAAACTGGCTAAAAAAACTAATTACCACACACTCCTATCTAGTACAGCCATTATTAAATTTACAAGATCACGATCATCAATGTTTTGATATTAGAGTACTAGTTCAAAAAAATAAACCCGACCAATGGATCGAAATTGGGCGTGGAATTCGTAAAGGCCAACCAGGCTTTTTAATATCTAATCTTCATAGCGGTGGAACAGTTCATAGCTTCAAAAAGTGGTTAAAAACTTATAATCATCATGAACGTGTACTTATAAAGGATGATATTAAAACGATAGTATCCCATTTGCCAACTATTCTTGAACAAAACTTTGGCCCACTATTTGAAATTGGTATTGATATTGGTGTCGCCAAAGATAGAACGATCTGGATCCTTGATACAAACTCAAAGCCTGGGCATCAAACAATACTTCATCTAAATGAAAAAATTGAAGACTTTCTATACAAAGCACCTTTAGCTTATTGTCAGCATTTAGAGCTTCAAAGGAGTTGATTATATGTCTGTTTATACAATAAAAAAGCTTGATGACAATGAAAACTACGTATATATCCCTAATCCACTATATTCTATAGTAAAGCATAGTAACGAAATCTCGTTTGGTACAAAAACCTGCCATTGTATTGTGAAAAAATCCACTAAAGATAAAACAATTTATATTTGTAATAATGTTTGGAAGAGATTAATGATCCCATATACTAGCAAAGTTCATGTTATTCCTAATGAAGAAATGATTCATATTGGTCCATTAGTAGGTGTTTTCACAGCAGGATTCACTGGTTCACGCCTTAGACCGATTGGCGAACGATCTTTATTTTTCGCAAAAATGTTATCTACTGAAAAAACTGTTGGTGCCTTTGCCTTCGTCTTCGGAGCTAACCATATTAACTGGGAAAAAGGGACAATTAACGGCTATTTCCACAACTCTGATGGTTGGATTCAAAGCGAAATCCCTTTCCCTAACGTAATATATGATAGATTACCAAATCGGAAAACGGAAAATCATAACGTTCTCCAAGACATCAAAAAAAGACTGCAAATTGAATATTCAATTCCATGGTTTAATCCTGGATTTTTCAATAAATTGGAGATACATCAAATTCTTAGCAAGCATTCAGTAAAGCAATTTTTACCCGAAACGACCCCACATCCTACGATTACAGTTGTTGATGATTTTTTAAGGAAATATAATAAAGTTTTTATAAAGCCAATTAATGGCAGTTTAGGTTTAGGTATTCAGCAAATATTCAAATCAAATATAGATAACTATTACTACTGTCGGTTTCGCCAGAATGAAAAAAATTACCTTCGCAAATATAAAACGTTAGAAAACCTACTTACACATCAATTTCAAACTACAACATTGCAACATTTTATTGTGCAGCAAGGAATCCAACTTCTAAGAATGAATGAAAAACCAATAGACTTCCGTGTCCATACAAATAAGGATGAGTTTGGAGAATGGCAGGTCAGTGCAATTGCTGCAAAAGTAGCAGGAACGGGTAGTATTACAACTCATATAGGTAGTGGCGGAACAGTAAAAACAATGGATGAAATTCTAAATTTCACAAATCTCCCTACAAACATTGCAAGTCAAATCGAGGAAACCGTTTTATCAATAAGTTTAATTCTAGACAAAGAAATTACCGGCAATATAGGGGAAATTGGATTTGATCTAGGCGTGGATAAAACAGGTAAAATTTGGCTATTTGAAGCTAATTCAAAACCTGGCCGCTCCATATTCAAGCATCCAAAATTAAAGAAATATGACAAATTATCACGTTCATTGCCGATCTCATACGCTGTTTTTCTAACAAAAAAATCGATTTATAATCCAGGGGTGCTTTTTCATGAAAAAACGTAACAAAGAAATTTCGATTGTTGGAATACTAACTTCAGAAGGTAAGAACTCACCGATAACAGGGAATTTCACATTATTTCGTGAACTATCCAAAAGACTTACTTCTATTGGCGGAAAGGTAATTTTATTAACACCAGCATCCTTATGTAATGGCAAACTAAATTATGGTTATGTTTTTAAAGAAGACAAAAATAAATGGTTGTATACAACTACTATTCCTAGACCAACAATTATTTACAATCGGATCCCTTACAGGAAGGATGAGAAAACGGAAAGTTTCCAAGCTTTTTCCGCATGGTGTAACCAGCAATCGATCCCTTTTTTTAATCAAAGTTTTTTATCAAAATGGGATGTTTACAACACATTTAGTCAAGAACCTACTTTACAACAATACTTACCAGAAACAGAGCTTATCACCACTAAAGAACAATTACATCAGCTATTAAAGAGACATAACTCCTTATATTTGAAGCCATGTGAAGGTAGTAAAGGCAATGGAATTTACGTACTTTCAAAACTTAAAAATGAAACGTACCTATTGAGAGCCTATGAAAAGGCATATGGTTCTTCGTCATTTACTAAGCTTTGGAAAGATAAAATACAACCATTAATCTTAAATAGAGATTATCTAGCCCAGCGGCATATCGAGCTTGAGGAACAAAACAATCGGAGCTTTGATTTCCGACTTCTGACTCATTTGCTTAACAACGAATGGGTTATTTCCGGAATGGGAATAAGACAGCGCAAGAAAAATGGTATTACTACTCACGTTTTGAAGGGCGGCAACATATTGAAGCTGGACGAAATTGCAACATCAGTTGACAAAACAAGACTTCAAGAAATAATTTCAAGCTGCGGAGTGACTCTTTCAAGCAAATATCAAAATTTAAAAGAATTCTCAGTTGATATCGGAAAATCAGTTTCTGGACATTATTATATTTTTGACATCAATGCAAAACCAATGAAATTTGATGAAATTGATATATATGAGAGTGGTATAAAAAACCTTATGCAAATTTTTACCGAACATGTAAAAGTGGATACAAAAGTATAACTGTATAACATCCGTATATTTCCCCTCCTTAAGAACAAATTAATAGTAAGGAGGGACAACATGAATGCAAATAAAAATAAAGAAATAGAAAGATTGTATCGTAAAGACTCGAAATATGAGGGTCGTGACCGTTATTTCATGGATGTCGAACGGATGATCAGTGGCGGTCTTGCTAATGGTACAGTCATTACTAGACATGAAAAAAAGCAAATTGAAGAGACCATTGACTTAACTGCTGAAGAACCACCACAAAAAGCTGAATGACGAATAACAACAGAATGCTAAATAGCTTAAAACAACCCGATAAAAAAAATGTACTATCGAAAATAAAAAAGGCGCAAGCGCCCTGATTAGCGTTAGCGACGTATAAACTAAGAGCGCATCGACTAAGATAAAGGAGCTAAACCCAAAACTGGTTTAGCCCCTCTTTTATCGACTCTTAACAATCATTTGAATTGCCTCGTTAATTACTTCATCTGCACTCTCACCTTGTTCCGCTTGGTTTCGAATACAATGCTCTAGATTTTTGGCAACTACATAGCCAATAGCTCGATCAATTGCGGACCTTGCGGCAGATAGCTGAGTAATTACATCTTTACAATCTTTATCTTCCTCCATCATACGGAGAATTCCTCGAACTTGTCCCTCTACTCGTTTTAAGCGATTTTTCATATCTTGAGGATATTGCATTTACATCACCATCCTTCATAAATTACCCCTGCTGGTACTTGTATACTTTATTATAGTATACGTTCTTCATTTGTAAAATAATATCCTCTAAATCTTATCAAAAAAATATGATTTATATCTTATAGTTCATATTCGCTAATTAGCACTGTAGTATTAGTATTACACTTTTCACAATAAAAAACATGCGGACAACTATGCTCTTTCTGATCAGTTGGATAGCCATCAAATAGCTTCATCCCCTCAATATCTAAATATGCACTATAATCATCAAAAAAGTCCATCAATCTACCGTGATCATCCATTATTGTCTTACAATTATTACACGTAAAACTTAATTGAGAAAATTGGTTGCATAATGGGCACACATGCATTATAGGACTGCTCCTTTTTAAAAATATATACATTCAGTATGTGTATATAACTGACATCTAAAACAAATACACAATACCAATAATTTCAAGTATTTAGAACGAATAGACGATAAAAAACAACTAAAACTACTACTAAATTGTACAAGACTTCAATGAAGAAGCTTAAATAAATCCTACTATTACCAATAATAAAAAAATCAAAAACGGGTAACTTAATAGTAAATAAAATATTATATTGAATTATTTTTTTCATTATGGGGTTAGCCACTTGAGGCAGTATTTCGAAACTGTTGGGTAAAACCCGACTAACCCCACCATAAACAACACGAAAATTCTAAAGGAGTGAATACAATTATGGCAAACAATAGCAGTAGTAACCAATTATTAGTACCTGGTGTTTCTCAAGCTATCGATCAAATGAAATATGAAATCGCTCAAGAATTCGGTGTTAATCTTGGTGCAGATACTACTTCTCGTGCTAACGGTTCAGTTGGTGGGGAAATTACTAAACGTCTAGTATCTATGGCACAACAACAAATGGCTGGCACACACGGTCAATTTTAATTAACTTAATATAAATGGCTTCGGTCCCATGCTTTTAGCTTGGGACCGATATTTCTTTTCTTATTTTTTTCTAAATACATTTGCTTCAATCCATTGCCGAAGCTCTTTAAAATTATCAACCTGATCGCGCTTTAACGTAATGGGATGATCATCAACCATTTCAATCACATCGATAAAATGATTTGTTTTAACTACACAATATCCTTTAAAAGGCGTAACAATGATATTCTTTTCAACAATCCTTTGTTTGTCCTTTAAATAGTATGCCATTATATTTGAACGTTGCTTAGCTGTTAATTTCCAATCAACAGGCACATTATACGGGACCTCAACTTCTTTTTCTTCTTCTGCCTTTTCTATTTTGGCAGGCTCCTCAACGATTTCTTTTGATTGATTATTTTCAATTAACTGATTATCAGGTGATGGAACAATTGCTTGACCCTTAATATCATTTAATAATTGCAGCACCTTGCCTATCCCAAAAAAGAGTATTCCGCTCGATACGGCGATCATTATCATAATAATGCCCTCTGCTAATTGTTTCACCATAAATACGGAACCTAGTATAAAACCTACTGCTGTAAACACAATGCTAATTAAAAACAATAAACCTGATAAAGATAGTTCATTAATCATATCTGTAACCCCCATCAACCTTTACACCATTGGCTTGTGAATAGTGAACTCTATTTCAATTTTACCATACTACCTATATTACACCAGTCCGTTAAAAAATTTGTCATAACCGTTTACTAAACAAGTTAAAGTTTTTTGAAAATTGTTAACATATTGTGAATTATCTTCAATTCATCGACAGTTCGTGACACAAATCACATCTACCACAAATAGAGCCATCCTATAATAGATTTGTAGGAAATTTTAAGACAATTATTAAAATAATTACCGAGGAGGATATAACATTGAAGAAAAAGCGACCAAGTTTTCACGACTTAGTAATGAAAAATAAACAAGAACTAATGGAGAACAAGGATGAACTAGATCGGATCGAAATGAAATTGGAGAGAAAGCATGCCAAGCTACTTGTTGGTAATAAATAGATAGATTTGTTTAGAGATTTCCACAAAGCACAAGTACTGAAATAACAATAATAATTCGTGAAGTGTATACTGTTATCAGGAACAAAAGCTATAGGCGCCCTGATTAGCGACGTATAAACTAAGAGCGCATCGACTGAGATAAACAAAACACGTCGAGGGACGAGTCGATGTTGACTTATCGCAAAAGAGATGAGCGAAGTTTACTAGTCGCTGGGCGCTGGAGCTGGACGACTACTCTCTGTGTTATAGTAGTTATTCACAGGATCAAATTTTATAATTTCCTAAACAGTAAATAAAGGTAGGCTTTTGCCTACCTTTTACACTTTTTCCATTATCGACAGAGCATTTTTAGAAAAAAGTTTCAAAAAAACGAGTAATTCCCCATAATAAATCAAAAATATGGCTAAATGCTATAACGAATGAAACTGATATTACGATAATCGAAAATATCACCATATATCGGACCCATACACTCTTTCTCATAAAACTTTACCCTTTCTTCGTACAAGCTTCTGTAATTCTATTAAAATAAAGGCTGTGTTAAAGCGCAATGTTGATTTTTATATTTATATTGATTGTAGCGACGGGCGGCGACTCCAGCGGGAATAGCATGAGCTGAAGATCCCGCAGACGAGTTTACGAGTCGAGGAAGCTGAAGCCGTGCCCGCTAAAAAGCGTCCGCCCATAGCGAAAATCAACAACCGAGTTTAACAGAGCCAAAATAAAAAATTTGTCATTTGCCTATAACCACTTTTTATTATACTTAAAATTTGCGCTATTTGTAACTTACATACAGTCTTTATTCAATAATACTTATAATATATTTTTCATAATTCATTTATTTTTTTAATTTGTTGAATATTATCTATGTTTTTTATTGTATAATTATGGTGATATTTGGATGAAGTAGGTGTAAGTATGAACTACATATTACAAAGGTTCTTTTATTATATAAATATTTATTCAACAAATAGCATGTTGGACAGGCTGGAGGTACGATATGGATATCAAAGAGAAAAGCAATAAATTATCGTTTCGTATCTGGTTGTCAATGAATATTCTTGTTCTACTTGGCATTATCTCACTTAGCAGTATTTATCTTTTTAATGAAAGTAGGCATATTGAAGAATCATTAAGAACAGAAGGAAGAACAGCAGCAAGTACACTAAGTTCAGCAATTGCGTTGTCAATGCTCCAAGAAGACTTTAGTGCCATTTCACCGTTAGCATATTCTTTGTTAGAGCAGCCAAACATCCAGTATGTTATTGTTAAAGATAAAGACGGTACGATTGTCAATCAAAAAGGTGATACATTAACAAACAATAATTTACTTATTGAACAAATCCCATTAATCTACTTCAATTCAAATTTAGGGGAAATTGAAATTGCCCTGAAGGCAGATTCATTAATGATCGAGCGTAGACGTATTTATACGTATACCATTCTTCTAGCATTATTTGTGTCTGCTATTACAATGATCGTATCAGTTTTAATGAGTAAGAAATTATCAGCTCCATTAAATGCACTTATGAATGCAGCCAAAGAATTGATCGAGGGTAAGAGGCACATAAATGTTAAAGAAGAAGGTACAGAAGAAATCAAATCACTCAGTATTGTTTTTAATCAAATGGCAACAACAATTGAAAAAAATGAAGAAAATTTAAAGAGAGAAATTAACAATGCTACTAGTCGTCTTTCTGAAAAGGTTAAAACGTTAAAGACACTAGGTAATATTTCACAATCTGTGTTGACTCAATATTTAAACCATCAAGATATTATTAGTATTATTTTAAAAGAAATAAAAGCGTTTATTAACCCTGATAAAATATCAATTTCATTGTTTACGGATGATCGTGATGATAAATTAGAAATTTATGTCTTAAATAATCATGACAGGATAATAATCGAAGAAATTCATTTAAATGATAGTCCCATCCGTTTAGTGAAAGACATGAAGCAACCTGTTATTCGTAATGATTTAAGTTTATTAGATTTACTTCCACGCGAAAAAACATTGCTTAAGGAAGGCATCCATTCCACTTTAATGATGCCATTAATCATTCACGATCGAGTGATTGGTACCTTAAATATCGGGAGTTATCAAAAAAATCAATACAGCTTAAATACGTATAACCAACTAACTGTTTTCACAAACCAAATAGCAATTGCATTAGATCGCGTTTCAGCTTATGAATCGTTACAAGACTCAGCATATCACGACTACTTAACAAAATTGCCTAACTATCGATATTTTAAAAATAACTTAGATAGGGCAATAGATGCAGCTAATGTTAGTTTAGAACCTACAGTTCTTGCCGTAATGTTTCTAGACTTAGACCGTTTCAAAGTAATAAATGATACGTTAGGTCACGATTTTGGCGATCTCCTATTAAAAGAAGTCGCTAAAATTATCCTTAATAGCGTTAACCCAGATCATACAGTTGCACGTATTGGCGGTGATGAGTTTATCGTGATGCTTCCAAGAATTAAAGATGGCAATGAAGCGATATTGTATGCAAAAAAGATTACGGAAGCTATTAATCAGCCGATCACGATAAACGGTTATGAGGTCCATATAACCGCAAGTATGGGAATTGCGCTTTATCCAGTAGATGGTCGGGACGCAAATACATTAATTAAGCATGCCGATACTGCTATGTACAGGGTCAAAGAGTTAGGGAAAAATAATTATTGTGTTTATTCTCCAATTGAGAACGACCCATCATATGAACAGCTAGTTTTTGAAAATGAATTACGTAAAGCATTAGAGCGTAATGAATTCACTGTATACTATCAACCGAAAATTAATATCCAATCTGGGAAAATTAGCGGTCTCGAGGCTCTTGTGCGTTGGCAACATCCGGAAAAAGGATTAATATCTCCTGGTAAATTTATTCCGATTGCAGAGGAAACAGGTTTAATAATACCTATCGGAGAATTTGTATTGAGAACAGCATGTGAAAAATCTGTTGAATGGCAAAAGAGAGGATTCCCACCGTTTGTGGTCTCTGTTAATTTATCTACAAAACAGTTTTTACAAAGAGATCTTGTTAAGACAGTAGAAACAATCCTAAACGAAACAGGCCTAGATCCTAATTTATTAGAGCTTGAAATAACAGAAAGTATGACAATGGATGTTAAACAAGCCACAAGTATACTTGAGCAACTTAAAGGTATTGGAATCCAAATAAGTGTAGACGATTTTGGAACCGGCTACAGTTCACTGAACTATTTAAGGATGCTGCCAATTGATCGTTTAAAAATTGATAAATCTTTTATCAATGGGATTACTTCTAATTCTGAAAACGCAGCAATTGTCTCAACCATTATTAATATGGCCTATAATCTTAAACTCCATGTGATTGCAGAGGGTGTAGAGGAAGAGAATCAAGTTCTTTTCCTTCAAAAAAACAACTGCGATGAAATCCAGGGATATTATTTTAGTCATCCATTACCTGCAGAAGAATTAGAGAAAAAGTTTCCAGAGCTTGAAAACACTGCAAAAACATGGTCTAAAATAAATTCTTAATAAAAATTTAAATTTTAAAAAAATCTACTGCTGGTTGAATAAAACCAGCAGTTTTTTAATACAAAAAATTATACTTTGTTCACAAATATTTGCGTAAAATTTCGACATCATCCGACATTATTCGATATTTTTATAATATAATTGAGAAAAACATCTAGTGTGGAGGGGCGAATTATGAACTTTATATTATCACCATTTGTAGCAATTATGAATCGATTAAAGTATTTTCAAAAGTTTTTACTAATCTTTTTGCTATTTACTGTCCCCATAATTAGTTCTTTAGCTTTAATAGTATATAACATTCACAATGATATTAATTTTGCTAAAAGCGAACAAATCGGTCTTGAAGGGAACATGAAGCTTCAAGCACTTGTGCAAAACGTACAGCAGCATCGAGGTCTTTCCGCTGGATTTCTTGGTGGAAACAAAGGTAATAAAGAAAAAATGGCTGAAAAGCAAGAGCAAATTCAAAGCAATATTGAAGCCATTGAACAATATTTAACTAGCAATCAGGAAGTAACCCTACATAGTGATGATTGGAAAATAATCAGAGCAAATTGGGATAGCTTAAGAAATGAAGTAGAAACTTTGACGGCACCACAATCTTTTGATCGCCATACAAATTTAATTGCAACCGTTTTAACATTAGCATCTGCAATTTCAGACTCGACCAACCTATCACTAGACTCTGATGTAATTCGCCATCATCTATCTAGAATAATTACGAATGAACTCATAAATGCTACTGAATACATGGGACAAGCTAGAGCAGTTGGTTCAAATGTGTTAGCAGCCAAAACCATTACCACAGATCAACAATTTAAGCTCTCCTATCAATCACAATTAATGGCTCAAAATTTGAGCGGTGCTGAACACAGTATGGGGATTGTTCTTAACGCTAATGAGGAAGCACGCCAAAATATTTCAGCTCAATATAACGAATCTATGAATGCTTCAAAAAACTTCAGCCAGCTCATTAGCAATGAAATCTTAAATGCAAATGAATTTACGTATGATTCTACAAAATATTTTGATGAGGCAACAGTTGCTATCGATACGATCTTCACCGTTATTGATTCTAATGCCACTCTACTTAATAATCATTTAGGAAAACATATAGATAAATTAGCATTCCAACGTACTATTGTAATTATTACTAGTGTAATCGCAACACTACTTGCGATCATACTCTTTATTGCATTTTATAAATCAATAAAAGAAAGCATCGAAAGTATCAATCGTTCTACTACAAAAATTTCAGACGGTGATTTAACTGAAAGAATTCAACTAACCACTAACGATGAAACAAAAAAAATCGAACTATCAATTAATAATATGATGGATACAATCCAAAAACTTATAAGTGCAAATCAAAAACTATCCTATGAGTTATCTTCATCTGCCGAGCAATTATCATCTAGTTCTGATGAGTGTGCACGTTCTTGTGAACGCATTGCTGAAGTTACACAGACGGTTGCATATGGTTCTGAAAAACAAATGGAGTCCGTTCATGAAGCCAATGAATCGATTAAATCAATGACAGTTTATATCCATGAAGTTGCGGACAATAGTGATGAGATGTTAGAAATGTTCGAGCAAACTGCCAATTCTACCGAGAAAGGCGTTTATATTGTAAAAGATGTTTTAACTAGTATGAATGAAATTAATGAAACTGTACAAGGAAGTGCCCAAACTATTAAAAACCTAGGTGACAGTTCACAAAAAATCGGTGAAATTGTCTCACTCATTACGGATATTGCCAATCAAACAAATTTATTAGCATTAAATGCCGCAATTGAAGCAGCCCGTGCTGGAGAACATGGAAAAGGCTTTGCTGTAGTTGCTGAAGAGGTACGCAAGCTTGCAGAGCAATCAAATCGATCAGCAGGGCAGATTTCTAGCTTAATTACTGATATCCAGAAGGAAACAATTCAGGCTGTTCATTCAATGGAACAAGGAACGAATAAGGTTAATACAGGGCTTAATATGGCGAATCAAGTGAATGAAGTATTCCAGAGCATTAATGCAGCTATTCAAAATGTAACTCATAAGGTTAAACAAGTATCTACTGCTGTTGAAAAAATATCTAGCCAAAGTGACCATATTAATGATGCGATGGACAAGGTTAGGGTAACTGCTGAAGATGGGACTCATGCTAGTCAAGAGTGTTCTGCTGCAAGCGAACAACAGCTCGCTACTATGGAAGAAATTTCAGCATCTGCAGCAGCTTTATCAAGTATGGCAGAAGAATTGCAGACTTTAATTGGCAAATATAAAGCGTAACCGAAAAGGCTGTCCACCCGGACAGCCTTTCATTCATGATCCCAAATCGGTGAGGACACGATTTTAATATCTTCTCCAATTTGTTCAATTGATTTTATTTTTTGTTGAATAGCATTGTTCATCATTCCAATTCCCTCACCACCAATTGATGTTGGTGCATTTGCACCACAAACAATTTTTGGAGATATATAAGTGACGATTTCATTTACTACTTTGGATTGCATAAAGCTTCCTAGGATTTGAGGTCCACCTTCAACAAATAAGGATGAAATTCCTTTTTTCCCTAGTAGCTTTAATAGGCTCACAATATTTATTTTTTCTTCAGCAAGCTGAATGATTTCAACATTTTTTGATTTCATACTCAATACTTTATCAGTAGGTGCATACCTACTAACAACAATCCACGTATCTACACAATGATCATTAATTACTTTTGCATCAAGGGGTGTTCGAAGATTTGTATCCAGAACAATTCGAATGGGGTTTTTACCGCCTAACGGGAGCCTTGTTGTTAAATATGGATCATTTCTTAATATAGTATTTACCCCAGTTACTACGGCGTCATGCTCATGTCGATATTGATGGATATCTAATCTAGTATCTTCACATGGAACTAGCTGGTCCCCTGCTATCGTTGCTGCTTTTCCATCCATCGTCATTGCAGCCTTTAAAGTGACATACGGCATTCCTAATTTAATAAAATGGAAGAAAACTTTATTTACTTCATCAGCCTTCTCCTTTAAAACACCAATATCAACTTTTAAACCTGCAATTTTGAGAGATTTTACCCCTTCTCCTTTATGTTTTGGATCCGGATTTAAAGTAGCAATGACTATCCGATCAATTTGGCTTGAAATAATCATGTCAATACAACTTAAACTACGACCATAATCCACACTTGGTTCTAAGGTAATATATAACGTCGCATTTCTTGCCTTTGCTCCTGCCATCTGTATAGCTATAATTCCAGCATGAGGATCTTCAGCCTTCAAACTTGCACCTAACCCAACAATTTGGTGATCTTTTACTAAGACAGCACCAACTAAAGGATTAGGACTAGTTTGTCCTTTTGTACTTTTTGCTAATTGTAATGCAAGCGTCATAAAATCTAAATCTGTCATATTATCACCTTATTAGTAGTTTGAAAGAACCATGCTTATTACCTCGCAAAAATTATGGCTAATTTTAGATTAAATGACATTCTAAGCATGGTCAATCTACTTGACGTGTCGAATTTGTGAATTATAGCACAAACATTTTTCTCTTCGTTTTTTATGTGAATTTCATGGTAAAATTAATATAAAGAAAGACGAAAGAAGGAGATTACTTTGTTTCGTGTCGGTGCATCTTTTGTCCTTGGCTTTGTTTTAATTGTAATTGAATCCTTTATTGTCATGCGCTTAAAACATTATAGTACAATTTATTTTAGTTCAATTGAACAGTTTGTTGGTATTTGGGCAATGAATTTCTTTTTAGTTTTCACAAAAAAAACAGACATTAACAATTGGATACATGACCGTCAAAATTCTAAAATGCACCTTTAAAACATACTACATAAAGCCTGCAGCATAGGATATGCAATATCTTCTGATTGAAACACTTGCTAATCCCTATACAGCAGGCTAATTATGCACTACTATGCGTGTTTTACAGAGTCTATAACTAAATCGAATAATAACTATTCGAAATATGTATTTTATTGAATAGAAAATACACCTTATAATAAATAGTACATCGAAAAATGTGAATAGTAGGGCTTGAATTTTCAAAATATTCAATTTAATAATTGTACCTTACTATTGTTTATTTGAAGGGGGAATTTTTGAAATGACGGATTATGTAAAAATCGGCAATCTCCAGGTCGCACCCGTTCTTCGGGATTTTATTAATAATGAAGCACTTCCAGGTTCAGGAATCACTTCTGAACAATTCTGGAGTAGCTTTGAAGAAATTATTTCTGAGTTAGCTCCAGAAAACAAAGCTTTATTGCAGGAACGTGATGTGCTTCAGGCCAAAATAAATGAATGGCATAAAGAAAATAAAGATAACAGCGATTTCCAAAAATATCGTTTGTTTTTGGAAGAAATTGGGTATGTTGAACCAGAAGTAGAGGACTTTCAAATTACAACTGAAAATGTCGATGATGAAATTGCAGTCCAAGCTGGACCGCAGCTAGTTGTTCCTGTTGATAATGCGAGATATGCAATTAATGCTGCAAATGCGCGCTGGGGAAGTTTGTACGATGCACTTTATGGAACAGATGCAATAAGTGAGGATGACGGCGCATCAAAAGCTGGTTCGTACAATCCGATTCGTGGTAATAAAGTAATTCGCTATGCAAAGGACTTTTTAGATCAAACAATTCCATTAAATAGCGGCTCACACAAAAATGTGCTTCAATACTCAATCGTTAATAATTGTTTATCTGCTTCACTAGAAAATGGCGAATTGACAACTTTAAAAGACAATACAAAGCTAATTGGCTACCAAGGAGAACAAGATAATCCATCTGCTATCTTATTGAAAAACAATGGCCTTCATTTTGAAATACAAATTGATCGCGTACACCCAATTGGTCAAAGTGATCAGGCTGGGGTAAAGGATATTTTAATGGAATCAGCTGTAACAACAATCATGGATTTGGAGGATTCGATTGCTGCTGTTGACGCTGATGATAAAGTTCGTGCCTACCGTAATTGGTTAGGTCTTAATAAAGGGGACATTGCGGCGACATTCACAAAAGGAAAAATAGAAATGACACGCGTGCTTAATTCTGATCGTGTCTACACCACACTAGCGGGTAACACAATTACATTACATGGTAGATCATTGTTATTCGTTCGTAATGTTGGTCACCTAATGACAACCAATGCAGTTTTAGATCAAAATGGTAATGAAATCCCTGAAGGAATTATGGACGGTATCATTACTAGTTTAATTGCTAAACATAATCTCCTTGGCAATGCAAAATATCAAAATTCTGCTAAAGGCTCTATATATATTGTTAAGCCCAAAATGCATGGTTCAAAGGAAGTGGCCTTTGCAAATAAGCTATTTGACCGAATTGAGGACATGTTACAATTAAAACGTAACACTTTAAAAATCGGCGTAATGGATGAAGAAAGACGAACATCTTTAAATTTAAAAGCATGTATTCGTGAAGTAAAGGAACGAATTGTATTCATTAATACCGGTTTCTTAGATCGGACTGGTGATGAAATCCATACTTCAATGGAAGCAGGTCCGATGATCCGTAAAAATGAAATGAAATCATCAATATGGCTACAATCGTACGAAAAATCAAATGTATCAGTGGGACTTATGTGTGGCCTACCGGGTAAAGCCCAAATCGGTAAAGGTATGTGGGCAATGCCAGACTTAATGGCGGAAATGCTAAAACAAAAAATAGGTCATCTAAATGCCGGCGGTAATGCAGCATGGGTACCTTCACCTACTGCCGCGACATTGCACGCACTACATTATCATCAAGTTAATGTGAAAGATGTTCAAGCTGAACTTGCTAAAAGCATAAAGGATTTTCGTAATGAAATTCTAACGGTTCCAGTACAAAAAAATCCAGTTTGGACTGCCGAAGAGATTCAGCAAGAACTAGAAAATAATGCTCAAGGTATTCTTGGTTATGTTGTACGTTGGGTTGAACAAGGGGTAGGATGTTCGAAAGTACCTGATATAAATAATATTGGCTTAATGGAGGATCGGGCAACGCTCCGAATTTCTAGTCAACATATGGCTAACTGGTTACATCATGGTATTTGCACAAAAGACGAAGTCATTGAGACTTTAAAGCGTATGGCTATTGTTGTTGATAAACAAAACGAAGGTGATTCCGCTTATCGACCAATGGCACCTGACTATGATAATTCTGTCGCTTTTCAAGCGGCGTGCGATTTAATCTTTAAAGGCTATGACCAACCAAGTGGTTATACAGAACCAATATTACACAAACGACGCATCGAGGCAAAAGCTAAATTTGCCGTAATTCAATAACATAAAAAAGGCGCAAGCGCCCTGATTAGCGACGTATAAACTAAGAGCGCATCGACTGAGATAAACAAAACACGTCGAGGGACGAGTCGATGTGTTGACTTTTCGCAAAAGAGATGAGCGAAGTTTACTAGTCGCTGGGCGCTGGAGCTGGATTCCAAAGCGCAAAATTATGCTTTCTTAACTTTTAAAAAACGGGTCCGATATGCACGTAATGCATATCGGACCCGTTCATATCATTTTTAAATTGCTGTTTCATCTTCAAGGTATTGTTCAGACATCGCTATAAATTCACGAACTGCAAACGATAAATATTTATTTTTCTTCCAAATCATCCCTAGCTCTAAACTAAGCTCAGAAAACGGAATCGCTTTTGATACAATTTCTTTATTTTTTATTTCATTACATATCTTACTAGGCAGTAAAGCTACTCCTAATTTCGCCCCCACCATTTCTACAATGAAATCCTTTTGTGAAGATTCACAAGCAATAATTGGAGAAAAACCATTTCTCGAGCAAACATCAATTATTCGATCATAAAGTGAGAAATCCTTTCGATATAAAACAAAAGGTTCATTCTGTAAGTCTGAAAGCTGAATAACTTCCTTTTTTGCCAATGGATTTTCCTTATGCATAATCGCCAATAATGGATCATTTAATAACCGGATTACCTCAAACATGTCACTCTTGATTGGGATATTGCAGACTAATCCAATATCTAACGATCCATCCTCCACCCCTTCTTTTATCTTTTTTGATCCAACCTCAGTTAAATGAATTTGTACTAAAGGGTAGATTTCTTTATATTGGCTGATCAGCTTTGAGAAAAATGCAGCCCCCATGATAGGTGGTATTCCTATTTTTATTTCACCTTTTTTTAAATTTGAAATATCGGTAAGTTCCGAAGTTAGATTTTTAAACGCATCTAATACATGTTTAGCATTCACTAATACAGCTTTACCAGCATCTGTTAATTCTAGTTGTTTTGGAGAACGATAAAATAATTGTACACCTAACTCATTTTCTAAATTTTGAATTGCTTTGCTTAATGAAGGCTGCGAAACATGCAACGTGGAAGCAGCTTTCGTAAAGCTAAGTAGCCTTGCAACCTCAGAAAAATACTCTAAATGGCGGATATCCACAAAACTCACCTCTTATTTTGCTGCTTCCTTTATTATAATCTTTTTCCAACTAGAAAAGGAGCCAAAAAAATGAAGCGCTACCTCAGTAAACCGAGATAACGCTAAAAACAGAAAATTATCTAACTAAATTGTTAAATGTATCGGTTAATTGTGGAATAATTTGTTTCTTCCGTGAAACAACACCCTTTAAAATAGCTGTATTATTATTTAACTTCACATCAAAGGCTTCTTCAACATTAGCTGTTGCTTTACCAATTGCTAAGGCAACTGAATCGCTATTTAAAATATCAGTGATGACGAACAAAAATAAATCTAAATTCTTAGCGACAACCTCTTTTGTAATTGCCTCCTCTAATTCACCCTGACGGCTAAGTACCTCACTAGTATCAACAGTGTTCACTTGTGCTACTTGTACTTTTGAACTACCCATTTGAAACTCTTTTGAGTCAAGTGAAATTAATTCGCTAACAGTTTTATCATTTAAATTTGCTCCGGCTTTTAGCATATCTAAACCGTACGTATCAATATTAACTCCAGCTATTTCAGCTAACTCCCTAGCAGCAGCGATGTCCTCTTCTGTGCATGTCGGTGATTTGAACAATAATGAGTCTGAAATAATTGCAGATAACATTAATCCAGCAATTTCTTTTTGAATTGTAATGCCTTTTTCCTTATACATTTTATTTAATATTGTTGCTGTGCAACCAACTGGTTCCGCTCGAAAATATAAAGGATCCTTCGTTTCAAAGTTTGCAATTCGGTGATGATCAACAACTTCAAGAATACGGACTTCGCTGATATCATCTGCACTTTGTTGGCGTTCGTTATGATCAACCAAAATGACACTATTTACTTCTTTGGCTACAGCTTCAACTAATCGTGGTGCAGCCATCTTGAAATAGTCTAATGCATATTGAGTTTCTGCATTAATAACCCCTAAACGAATAGGCTCTGTCTTAGCACCTAGCTTATTTTTCAATTCAGAATACGCGATTGCAGAACAAATCGAATCTGTATCTGGATTTTTGTGACCAAGAATAAACACTTTTTCCATTTAGTTCTCTCCTTTAAACTTATCCAAATAAGTAAACCGTTTCTTCGATTTCCATTATATATATTATCACTTTTTTTTTATCATATCATTACACAATTTCATCTGGTACAGAAAAAATTTTCAAAAACTAAGTGTTATTCGATTTGTTGTTTCTTATCGGGTTTTGTTGTCTTTTTCGTTTTCCAAACATAAAACACTACCCCAATAAATATGATTAGTCCTAATCCATACCACCCATATCGATAAACATAAGAACCGATCACATTAATATATGCACCAAATTCGTAGCCAATTAAAAAATATATCGAAGTCCAAATCAATGCATTTGAATATGAGTAAAGCGCGAATGTTCGATAGGGAAAATTATTAGTACCTAAAATTAATGGAATTAAATGCCTTGCTGTTGGAAAGTAGTAACTAATACATAACGAGAAAGCTCCGTGTTTTTTAATCATGTCTTTCGCATTTTTCAGTTTATCAGAATGAATTCTTTTCTTCGTTTTTGCTAGTCTGTCTCCAAATCTCCCCATACAATATAAGGTCGTTAAGCTTGAAATTACCCCTAAATAAGTTATAACAAACGTAAAAATTGGATGAAGAACACTTTTATTTGCAATTAAACCACTTGTCATGACGATCACTTCGTTTGGAACAGGGAAACCAAAAAAACCAATCCACAATATTAAATATAGTGCTATATAACCGTATTCTTTTATATAAGGCAACAAAATATTAAAATCCAAACGATCATCTTCTTTCCTAATTCGGTAACCTAAATTAGTATTTTAGAAAATTAATGACTTATTGCTAATATTGTAAAACTTCTATAAGATTTCTTCAATTTATAAATTATGAACAACAAAAAACAGCTCTAAATTAATTATGAAATAGAGCTGTTTTTATAAAAAAGACTAATCCAAGACAAAGCGCCCGTGTGTTTCGTTATAAAATATATTATGCACCTTTGATTTTGTACCTTTTTGTTATATTAATATCATTATGTCCAGCTAGTTGCGCAACGGTGGCAATATCGACACCCTTTTCAATGAGATCGTGGCAAAAAGTATGTCGTAATTTGTGAGGATTTATATTGTACTTTTCAAGCATGTACTGGATCGAGCGTGTCGTTAATCTTTTATTTTGCTTTGAAATAAACAATGGACCTTGGTAGTCTTCACTTAGAGAATCAATATAGTTCTTAATAGGCTTAAGAGCATCTTCGGGTATTGGAACCGTTCTCTTTGCACTCCCATTTAGTATCACAATATTTACATTCCCTTTATCGCCTGCTATTTCAACATGACTACGGTCTAAATTACAAAGCTCGGACAAGCGAATTCCAGTATACAGTAACATATATACAATCGCTATATTGCGAACATCTTTATCTTTTTCAACCTCTTGTAAAAGAGTCGCTCTTTCACTTTTATTTAAAAATTCAGGTACAGTTTGATATATATTTTTTTCCTTTTCTTTTCGATGAATATTTTCAGTAATTTCTGATCTATTTATAAACTGCGTATAAACCCGGATTGTTGCAAAAATTTTATCAATCGTTGCAGCACTTTTTCCTTCCATTTCTAGTTCATTCATATAGTCTTGGACAATAGACTTATTCAGTTGTTCAAGACTTTGACCTCTTTCTTCCAACCATAAACGAAATTTCTGAATAACACTAATATAAGTTTTTACTGTATTCGGTGACTTATCTTGCTTTAATAACCATTCTTCAAATTGATCAATAGTACTAACATCAGTTGTCAAGATGATCCCCCCTCTAACAGTCTTTATGCTTTATTATACACTTTAAGTTCGTAGAAGTAAAATAAAAACTGCCCTTTAACTGCCCTTTAAACGAAGCATCTATAATTTTTGTAAATTTATTGTAACAATCAATCGATTCATAGTGTTGTTAAAAATTCTATACTTGTTATATGACACTAGTTTTTGAAGTAACTATAAAAAAGGTTAGGTGATAAATATTGGAAAGTAAAGGTCATCCTCACGGTCATCCACAGCATATTTCAATTGATTATAACGAAAATCCTTTTATTGTAATTTGGGAGGTTACAAGAGCCTGCCAATTAAAATGCGTTCATTGTCGAGCTGATGCACAAACAACACCAGATCCAAATGAGCTAACCCATGAAGAAGGAATACAGCTAATTGACCAAATCTATGAAATGAACAATCCAATGCTAGTATTTACCGGCGGAGATTGTATGATGAGAAAGGATTTAATTGAACTTGCAGATTATGCAATCAAGAAGGGTATGCGCGTTTCAATGGTGCCGAGCGCAACTGATAATGTAACAAAAGAAAAGATGAAGCAGGCGAAAGAAGTTGGTTTATCTCGTTGGGGTTTTAGTCTAGATGGGCCAACGCCCGAAATACATGATCTTTTCAGAGGTACACCAGGTTCATTCGATCTTACATTAGAAAAGATAAAATATTTAAATGAACTAAATATGCCTTTGCAAATTAATACAGTTATCTCTCGCTATAACTACGATCATTTAGAACAAATGGCGGAATTAATTAAAGATTTAAAGGCAGTAATGTGGTATATTTTCCTTTTAGTACCGACAGGGCGCGGCCAAATAAAAGATTGCCTAACACCTGCTGAACATGAAAAGGTATTTAGATGGTTGTATGACCTTAGTAAAACAGCCCCATATGACATTAAAACAACAGCTGCACAACATTACCGTCGGGTTGTTATTCAAGAAAAAATGAGAGATCACCTTGTTGATAAAGGTGATATCAAGTATGAAGATTCAATTACAACCGACAGTGCTTCTTTGATTGACGGTATAAAGCGCGCTCCTAAGGGTGTTAATGATGGAAATGGTTTTATTTTTGTTTCTCATACTGGTGACGTTCTTCCAAGTGGCTTGTTACCTATAAAAGTCGGCAATGTCCGCGAACAACCGCTTGCTGAAATCTATCGTGAATCCCCTGTATTAAAGGAGTTGCGTAATCCGGACATTTACAAAGGGAAATGCGGTATTTGTGAATTTCGTTACGTTTGCGGTGGTTCAAGATCCCGAACATACGCGATAACTGGCGATTATCTTGAGAGTGAACCATTCTGTGTTTATATACCACAAGCATTAAGAAAAAAGGAACATACTAAATAATAGAAATACCCCTTTTGCGAATCGAATGCGGCTCGCTAAAGGGGTATTATATTGCTTTTTATTCTTCCATTAAAAAAAGCGCAAGCGCCCTGATTAGCGACGTATAAACTAAGAGCGCATCGACTGAGATAAACAAAACACGTCGAAGGAAGAGTCGATGTTGACCTATCGCAAAAGAGATGAGCGAAGTTTACTAGTCGCTGGGCGCTGGAGCTGGATTCCGAAGCGCAAAATTATATACTTTCTTATCTTTTAAAAAAGAGGTGTCCGCTTTTCATTGGACACCTCTTTATCTAAACATTATACTTTTTGGACGTTTGTCGCTTGAGGTCCTCGTTGGCCATTTTCAATTTCAAAAGTAACCTCCTGGCCCTCATCTAATGTTTTAAAGCCTTCGCCTTGAATAGCTGAGAAATGAACAAAGACATCTTCACCATCTTCCCTCTCAATAAATCCAAAGCCCTTTTCACTATTAAACCATTTTACTTTACCACGTTCCATTTTTTTGTTGCCTCCTAGCTATTGTAAAAGAATTGCAATTTTCACTTGCCTTTTTAGTATGTCCATAAAAATTTATTTAAAACAAAATTTACTAAACATTATTTTCTAAAAGTTATTTTGTTAAAAACTCTTACAGCGACTGCATTATTTATTGTTAGTAATTCATGCATATAAATCTCAAAAAAGGAAAACTTAACCTTAAAAGGAGGATTGAAATGAGTTACAAAAAATTATGGATTTCTTTAAGCCTTGTTATTATTATTTCCTTTGCTATTTTAGGGTATTATGGAGGACGAATTTATCAAGTTATGCCACCCATTCCCGATCGAGTTGTTACAGAAGACGGCACACTGTTGTTCACTGGACAAGATATTAGAGATGGGCAAAACGTTTGGCAATCTATAGGCGGGCAAGAGCTTGGAAGTATTTGGGGACACGGTGCATATGTTGCACCTGATTGGAATGCGGACTGGCTCCATCGTGAATCACTGCTACTTTTAAATAGATGGGCTGAGGTTGAATTCGGCAATGATTACGAGGCACTTAATAACGAACAACAAGCATCTCTTAGGGCGCGACTACAAGAAGAAATGCGCACAAATACGTATAATGAAAAAACGAAGGAATTAGTCATATCTTATGACCGCGCTGATGCATATGATTATTTAAGCAATTATTATGCAAGACTTTTTATGGATGATCCTGAAATCTCCGATTTAAGAGACCATTACGCTATCCCGATTAATACGATTAAAGACGAAGATCGTATGGACGACTTGAATACTTTTTTCTTCTGGAGTACGTGGGCAACAGTTACGAATAGGCCAGGTGAGGATGTCTCTTATACATATAACTGGCCTAGTGAAGAGCTAGTCGGCAATCGTCCAACAGGTGAACTTATTATATGGTCTGTTGTTAGTTTTGTAATGCTTCTCGCAGGAATTGGTGCGCTTGCTTGGTACTTCGCGGTGCAGCGTCATAAGGAAAGCTCACTCCCAGAAGTATATCCGGAGAAAGATCCACTTTTAGGTTTATCAGCGACACCTTCCATGAAAGCAACATTAAAATACTTTTGGGTTGTTACCGCACTTGTCGTTGTTCAAGTTGGCCTTGGAGCTATAGCAGCCCACTATGCAGTTGAAGGAGCTGGTTTTTATGGAATTCCAATTCAAGAATGGCTACCTTATTCTGTTGCTCGAACATGGCATACGCAATTAGGGATTTTATGGATAGCAACAGCATGGCTAGCTACTGGTTTATTTATGGCACCTGCTGTTTCAGGATATGAGCCAAAGGGGCAGCGCGCATTAGTCAATTTCTTATTTATATGCTTGCTTATCATCGTAGTCGGTTCAATGGCCGGGCAATGGATGGGCGTAGCTCAAAAATTCGATAATACAACAAACTTCTGGTTTGGACATCAAGGCTATGAATATGTCGACTTAGGGCGATTTTGGCAAATCTTTTTAACTGTCGGACTTTTTCTATGGTTATTTTTAATGGGACGAGCATTGCTTCCAGCATTTAAAAAATCAAAGGAAGATCGACACCTATTAGCAATGTTTCTCTTGGCCGCATCAGCAATTCCATTGTTCTATATCCCAGGATTATTATGGGGACAGCAAACACATTTAGCAATGGCAGAATATTGGCGCTGGTGGATTGTTCATTTGTGGGTAGAAGGATTTTTCGAAGTATTTGCAACAGTTGTAATGGCGTTTTTATTTACACGAATGGGGTTGTTACGAACATCAACCGCGACTGCATCCGTCCTTTTTTCAACAACCATTTTCTTATTTGGCGGGATTATTGGAACATTTCATCATTTATATTTTAATGGTGCCCCGTTAGGCCTCATTGCTTACGGAGCAGTATTTAGTGCATTAGAGGTTGTACCGCTAGTACTAATCGGTTTTGAGGCATATGAGAACTTAACATTAAGTCGGACAAAACCATGGGTTGTAGCATATAAATGGCCAATCTACTGCTTCGTTGCAGTTGCATTTTGGAATTTAGTCGGAGCTGGTTTATTTGGCTTTTTCATCAATCCACCAATTGCACTTTATTACATGCAAGGCTTAAATACGACACCACTTCATGGCCACACTGCCCTGTTCGGTGTATATGGGATGCTGGGCTTCGGACTTATGCTGTTCTGTTTAAAAGGACTTACCGGACAACGCGTATGGAAGACGAAAGTGCTCAGCTTTGCCTTTTGGGCCATCAATATCGGACTGGCGTTAATGGCATTATTAAGCTTACTGCCAGTAGGATTATTACAAACTTGGGCAAGCTTCGAACATGGCATGTGGTATGCGAGATCTGCTGAATTTTTACAGAAAGATATTGTCCAATTCTGGCATTGGATGCGTGTCGTTGGTGATACGATTTTTGCAATTGGCGTATTGGCTTTAGGATGGTTCATTCTCGGACTCAAAACCGGTTGGTCATTAACAGATGAAACACATGATTACAGCACAAATACAAAGTCTGTTGAAAAATAAATTTGTTGTTAGTGAAATAAATGGAAATACAGTAGACCATTATGTATAGTGTAGTGCAGTTTATTGTAAGTTTTACCAAAAAGGAGCTACCGATTCTCGGCAGCTCCATCCCCTATTCCTATAAATATTTGCGATGCATGTTTTTCCCATCATACGTAAATAGAACATTTTTGTTTTCAACAACAGTTTCCATATGCACAGATCGACCCCATAGCTGATGAATATATGGTAACACTTTCTCTAAATATTTAATGTCAAGCTCGATTCCTTCATACCAATGCTTTAAATATAGCTCCCCATTCTTCAAGAAGTCACCGTCATTAACTGTAATATAAGGAAAGCCCCCGTTTACCCGCATGTTAACAAGCTGGTCACGAATATTCTTCCACTCTTTATCGATGATTTTATAATCTTTTCCTTGCTTTTGAAACAAATACATATCCTCACGTAATACTAAATCCTTCGTCAAATAGTTTCGTATAAACGAAATATCAGACTCAACTTCGCGAACCTCAAAGATTTTTTCCCTTCCTGAACCAGGCTTTACACCTTGTTTCTCCATTTCTTCTGTAGGATTATTATAGCGATCCTCGATATCTTCAAATATTTTCAAACCTAAATAATATGGATTTATTGAAGTACGTGAGGGTTGAACTACACCAGCATTCAACTTTGCAAATTCAATCGCTTCATCTGAAGTTAACTCCATTTCTCGAATGATGCGAGCATGCCAGTACGAAGCCCAGCCTTCGTTCTGCTAAGGTGCTTATTTTTTAAAAAATGGTTAATTAATCTATTTCCTCATGATTTTGCTTTTTTATTGCAAGAGGGATTGTATCAAAAAAGTTGGTTCTATTTATAGGATGCATATTATATATGCTAGCATGGAAATTAATTAATACTACTCCAAGAAACATATTAACGGTTGATAAATATAGTTGAGAAAACTGCTCCGATGTTTTTGGATTAAACCTTGGAAGCAACTTAAGTGTGTCTACTGAAATTAAATTATCAATAGTTGCAGTATGAGTTGTCATGCAAAGCATCTTATAATTACTGTGTATTATAGAAAAATACTCCTCTTTTCTAGTATTACCTTTAAAGAAAGGATGATCTTTTGCCAAATCAAATAATTTATACATGCTTTTTTCTTTAAACACTTCGTCATCTGTATTACCCAATATAGCCTTGATATATGTTTCAATAGAACTTCTTAGTAACATTTCAGCTGGCTTATAAGTGCCGTTTACCCAACAAAAAAGAGATTGTATTAAGTCTGAACCACTTTCCTTTAAATAATCTAATGATTTTAGATCTATAAATTTCTCTTGAGAATTTTGAAACTCAACTTCTGCAATAAAAGTTAAAAATCCAAACACTTTTTTATGCATAGAAGTTAATCGTTCTTTAAATATGTGATTAGAAAGATACGCACCAAAATTATAATTTTGAAAAAAATCAATGAGTTGTTTGCAGTCTTGGGATATTTCTCTACTCATGTTCTACTCCGTCAACTTTTGAATTGTTTCGTTCCATGAAAAATTATTATTTATTTGTGCTTCTTTCACCTTCGTGAGCTTTTCTTCATCACCAGTTAATTGGGTTAACGCTCGAACTAGTTTTTCTAATTTTGAATCACTTAAATTGTCAGTTTCACATACTATATGTCCAATTAATTCAATTCTAGAACGTTTGGCATTAGAGGATACATCAATATCCAATACCTCATTTGCAAATTGTATAATACTAGAATTTAAAGGAAATAAACTTCTATCTTTAAATAATCTTGGTAAAACTCCTATTAGAAAATGAATATTAGGATTAGGGGATACATATTTCTTTTCAACAGGGCCAATGTTAACTGGATCATCTAGTAATTCTCTTAAGATGTTGGGAACTTCATTAAATTTAAAGTTCCTTTTTGATTCAAATAACCAAATAAATTCTTCCAAAAAGTTAATCGCTTTATTTATTTCACCCTCCTGTTTTTTATTCATTATCATCAGTCCTTTCAATAAGTTCTTGCACTATACTTGTTAAACTTCTTTTTAATTCTGAATCCCCTATATCTAAAATAAATTCCTGTTTTAATTGGGTACGTGCAACTTCAACCCGTTTCAAGAGGTGGTTTTTGTAGAGCTTTCCTTTCCATCTCTTACTATTTGTAATACTATTTTTCGCATTTTTAAAAATTTTTGTATGTGCTTCCGCTATAGTAAACACCAAACCACAACATTTAATAGTTAGCCCGAAGTTCTCTGTTTTTTCTGATATTATTCCATGTAATAAATCTATTCCTGTTAGACTGATAGGATCTGGTTTAACTGGTATTAAATAAAAATCTGATGCAAGTAGTGCACTTGTCATCCAAACAGATGGAGTTGGCGGAGTATCGATAATCACATAGTCATAATTTTTCTCCCTTAAATAATTTTTTATACGATACTCTCTTCCTTGACCAGGAGCCATTTCCAACTTATATAAATCTAATGCACCTGGCAGCAATTCAAACCCTCTTAATGTTTTATAGGTTTTAATATCACCCAAACTTTTGGGTTTGTTAACCTTTTGCCCTTCAACTATACCTACTGTTGGGCGAAAACTCCTATCAAACACATTAACCACTGTATCATTTCCGTCTTTTAAATACTTAACATATTCCTTACCGCTCATCAAACACTGAGTAGCGTTAAATTGAGGATCAACATCTATTACTAAAACACTTTTACCGTGTCTTTTATATAAACAATCAGCAATATTAATAGCTAAGGTAGTCTTGGCAACTCCACCTTTCATATTTATTAGACTAATAACCTTCATAATCATCTCTCCTTAAACCCTAAGTATTCAGGAATTTCCAACATATATCCATCGAAATTCTAAATTAAATGAAAATTTACATATTACAATAAAAAAAAAATAGTATATTGCCATAAAATCTGTCCGTATGAAAATGAATTACTGACTAAATCATATTATCTTGTGAGCTTTGAACTTCCAACATTTTTAGTGGGATACTAACAAAAAACAGTAACCTAAAAGCAAAATAAATTATATAATCAATCTTACATTGGATTTACTTAGTCACCTAATAAGATTATAAATGAAAATTTTTGTCCAAACTATTTAATAAAGACTTGTCCAAGTTTACCAAGGGACGGGGCTTAAACCTGTGATATCAATCTAGGCAGTTAGGTAGGTTTAGGATATCAAGGCTTATTTGCAGATTTCACTTTGCGATAGTTGATTTCAAATAATATTAAACAACCTGGTATCTTAAAGACCTCTATAATTAAAGACATAAAAGATATTCTTACGACTAACCGCCTACCCTTCTCCAACCTCTTGTAATACTTGGTTTATCATTTTTTTAGATATTCTAAATTTCTTCGAAACAAGTATATCTAAAAACGGTTTTATCTCTTGAATTTTCCCCTTAGCTTTAGCAAGTTTTAAAATTCCCAGTATGCCAAGTGGCTTTAGCAAAAGTGCCTCTGCAAAATTTCTTGCTGAAATTTCATCAATAATAACTACACTTACTCCTAATTCTTTCCCACCAACGATTACCTCAAGTTCCCCTCTATGTAACCGACCATAAGCTTTTGAAATAAAGTCCTGATCTTGGACTTGATAAATTCTTATATACCCTTCTGCCACTGCATTTTGTAATTCATATTTACCAATCGCATGATCGCTGCTTTCGATAACAACCTCATTGTATACCTCTTGCGGAATATAGATATCAAATAATTCCCATAACAATTCAATTTGGCCAATCATAGATAACCCAATAATAGGGCTTGTATTACTTATCGCTTTAATCATGCATTCCATCTTCTCTTAATAGAAATTCGATAGTTTCATCGTCTTGTTTCTTGTGTTCATCCGTATACTCAGCCCAATGAATGTTATGATTGATCAAAACCTGAATAAAATCCGCTATGCTTTTTCCCGCAAGTTCAGCCGCGCGTGCCAATGTAACCTTTTTTGCAGTAAATAAGTAAATGGCTAACGACAAATTAACATCCTCATCTATGGAATCATCATGGATTCCTTGTAAAAAAGGCAAGAAGTCTGGATTTATCCCAACCCTTGCTTTTGGTTCTTCCATAGCCATGATACCAACCTCCCTGACAATTATTTCATTAATACCATTATATCATTTTCTAGTAGTGAATTATGCAGGAATAGATTCTGGAACAGCTAAATCTTTATTAATTACCCTACAAAACTAAATTGACTGATCCAACAATCATCCCCACACCTAATGACCGAGAAATTTGAATAGACCTTGACACTCCACTTACCTAATCACCGAACACGTTTATAATTTGAAATTACTGTCCATACTCATAAATATAGACTTGTTCAGGATTAGCAAGGGTCAAGTAATATTTCAGTCATATCAAGCTCGGTCTAAAGGTAGGGGCGGTATACCGCCCCTACCTTTAGACCGAGAGGTTTCTGTTCGAAAACAAAAATCTACACCTAAAAACCGAGCTAATCCAATAATATAACCTCCTATCGCTAGGAGGTTTGTTAAAAAAGCAATTCCAATTGATTATTCGTTTCTTTCTTAATCAAGTTATGCCGTAATTGATATTCTATCCTTAATTCTTTATCAACAGTAATCGTAGATACTAAATGAATTAACAGCCTGCGAAGATCACTTGGATTGATATCATTCCTGTTAGTAAAGGCATCTTGAAGGATAATATTCCATGATTCTTTTGCCGCATCCACTTGTTTAAATTGCTCAATTTGTTTTCTTTTCTCACTAATTTGAATTTCTGTTTGCTCAACTCTATTCTTCAAAGTTAATCTGTATGTAGTCATTATATTTAGCATTTTTTTATTCTGATCGGATAATTCTTGTTTTAGCCGTGATTGAATTTCATTTTTCACTTTGTTACATTGAATCGAGTATGTTCCTAATGCAGATTCTAGTTCAGCAATTTCTGATTCTATTTTTTGAATGTCTTTATAAATCCCTTTCTTGACACCTAAAAAAATTTGTTCAGGCTGGTTTGTCCGAATATCATTTAGAAGGGAGTCGATAATGACATGTAATGTATCGGCTTCAATTCGTAACCGACATAATGAACAGTAGTAGATCTTACTGCCATATTTCTTTCCATTATTTCCCTTTGTTTGTTGATTTTTACAATCGAGTAACTGATTGCAATTCTTACAATAGACTAGGTCTTTTAGTAAAAAGCTAGTTTTATAATGCTTTGGGGATACTTTTCGTTTACGCTTTTGTTGATAAAGTTTCCAACAAAACTCCCAATCTTCTTTTGAAATAACCGGCTCAATAAAATCACATTTCGCATAAATCCATGTTTCCCTGTCAGATAATGAATTTTTAGAATCTGGCTTTGTCTTCCCCCAAGCCAAGTATCCAGAATAGAAGGGGTTTGTTACAATTCGTTTCACTTTTTCCTTTGTCCATTCTTTCCCATTATTAGTTGTTTGGGATAGCTTCTTAGAAATGGAATCAAACCCTTCGGCTTTTTTGTATAAGTCAAAAATCTGTTTTACTATTTCTAACTCTTCTGGATATAGGATAAACCGATGGGTTTTCCTATCATAACGATAACCGAATGGTGCATTTCCACCTGTCCAGTAACCTTTTTGGGCTCTTGATTCAAGACCATTACGTGTTCGTTGGCGAATATTATCTGCTTCAAATTTAGATAAGCCATCTTGAAGCAATTGAACAATAATATTTTCACCGTGGGTATATAAGGTTTCAGTAGAGCTTTCAATAATCGGGATGTCATAAAGCTCCATTGTCGTTCGGATAAAATGATGTTCGATTGGATCTCTTGCTAAACGATCACCTTTGTAAACAACGACAAAATCAAATTTATTAGAGGAAGCATCATTGATTAATCTTTGTAATTGTTTTCTTTGATGAAGATTCTTTTTTACAGCTGATACCCCCGCATCTAAATATTCATCAACGATATCACACCCATATTTAGTCATTAGATTTGAAACTGAATGCTGCTGCATTACCATTTCTTGCTTGTCAGTAGAATGCCTACCGTAAAAAACCCCTTCCATCCCAGCACAAATAACTTCAGCTAACCTCATCTGCAAACGCCTCCTTTACAGACAGGAAAGGATGTTTAAATGTGATGTGCATGGTATATGAATTGAGTAAAACTTCTTTTACAATATCTTGAAATAATGATTTTATATCGGTTTCACCGCAGGAGGGCTCAACATGAACCAATAACGATGATTTGGATTCCATTAGATGTTTTAGTGTTTGTAACTCTGCTATTTCTTGGTTAATTTGTTCGATTTGCTGCAAGAGATTTTCTTGCTTGTCGTATAGGTTAAGCAACTGTACCTGTAATTTTTCCTTTTCGGGCTCACTTGTTTCTTGAAACCATTTTTCAGTTTTGGTTATCAATTGTCGCTCTATGGCATCAAACTCATTTTCAATGTTATTTTTCTCTTGCTGCAACTTTTGTTCATTAGCCTGCTGATAGCGGTCATACAGCTCCTGCAAATTAGATTGGAGCAAAGTTTGAAAAAATTCTTTACAAGCATCTAGAACTTTCGCTTCAATCAAGTTTTTTTCAAATTTGATTGAGTGTTCTTTGCATCGATAGTAAAAGGTTGGCTGATTATTTCTTCTGCTCGTGAATGGTGTTAAGGGGTGCCTGCATTCTTTGCAAATAAGTAGTCCAGCTAACGAATAGATAATTGGAGGTTGTTCATTTGTTAATCTCTTTGGTTTGGCTGTTTGTTCAAGAAATTGTTGTGCCTTGAGCCATTGTTTTTCATCTACAATAGCTAATTGTTGATAGTGACTTTTTAATACTTCACCCGAAATATTAAGTACTCGCTCCCCCATATAAGTTGGATTGGCTAAAACCTTTTTAATCATTTGTGTAGACCATTTTTTATCTTGAGGAATTTCATTTTGGATATGCAATAAATCTTTTAGCTCCTTTATAGAACTGATCGTATCTTTGGCAGCTTGGTCGAATAAAAACTTCACAATAGAAAGCTGTTCTTCATTACGATGGATCGTTCTCGTCTTGCGATCATAGTAGTATCCATAAGGAAGATTACCTGGTGTGATACCTCTTTGAAAGTTAGCTTTAATCGTTTCCTGAATTCTTTCAACGATCTGCTCACCTTCACGCTGAATCACACCAGCCATTAGTAACTCAATCAACTCACCAGCAGGAGAATATTGAATGGGGACTTCATTCTCAGCAGTGAAAATGACATTAATCTTTTTTTCTCGCAATAGATGATAAATTTCAAGATATTCAATTGCGTTTCGAGCAAGTCGATCTCTCTTATAAACTAGAAGAGTGTGGACAGTTTCTTTCTCAATTTCAGTAAGTAGCTTTTGTAGAGCGAAACGTTCCTTTATGGTCTTTTTCCGACTAGAAACTGCATCGTCAATATATTCTTCATCAATCAAAAGAGCTTTGTGGTAGGAAATGTTTCGGGCCATCTGTCTTTGCATTTCCAAAGAATTTTCTTGAATGTTGGTGGATCGGCGATAATAGGCAACGGTTCTCATGTTAACCTCCTCACGCTAGGATTATTAAAAATTTATGCTAAGAAATAAAAGCCTAGTCCAATTCTTTTTTGACATACTCAAGCAGCTGTCTTTTCACCATTTCAACATAAATTTCAAACCACTTCTGTGCAGCATATGGATCATGTACATAACTTATTGATTGAATAATTAATTCACTTTTTTTCGTCATTTAACTCAACCTTTCAAGGAGGAATTTTCATGTTTGAAGATTTTGGTCAAAAAATTAGAACGATTAGACAACATAAAAGAATTGGATTAAATCAATTGGCTAGACGACTAAATGTATCGCCAGCTTATTTAAGTAATCTTGAAACAGGAAAAACAAAGAAAATTGAACCTTCTTTCTTACATAGTCTAGAAAAAGAATTAAACATCCTCTCTACTGAATACGACAACATTGATGCTACTGAATTTAATGAATTTCAGTATCGAGTAAACAGGGCAAGTTCAATGCTCACTAATCTAGAAAAACAAAATCCAGCAATGGCACATTACTTATTGCAAATGGTTGAACAGGGTGTTGAACTTTTTCAAAATCAGACCGATCAAGAAAAAAGTGATCTTAAAAAATATCATTAGCCAAAACATTAATAACTATTCCAAAAAATAAACGACTGTTTCATTTCGTGAATAATTTCAAACAAAAAAGAGAGCCTATTCCATAACGAATGGCTCTCTTTCTAGTTCCAATACCTTTACATCAACAGTTATTTGTTTCGAATATTCTTGGCCAACTTCTTGATTTAAGAGATGTACGATTGCTGCTTCTTTTATTTTTTTATCAAATGTAAGAATCTGATTTTTTAGCATTTCAAAGGTTTCATCATTTGCAATGTCCTTCAAGCAAAAAAACGATATTGTTCTATCGTTAACACAATATGAAAATTCAATTTTAATTTCATCCAATCAAATCCCTCCCCATTACACCTTATGCCGCGTGGGGGATGGATAAACCAAAATCATGTTTTTATCTCTAAGATCATATACTGTGACAAGCCATTTAAAGGGGACTTTTAGATGCTGAAAGAAACGAAATTCATTGGAGTGCGTTCGATTGCTTTATATTGTCGAGTTTCAACAGATGAACAAGCACGTGAAGGCGTTTCTTTAGATGAACAACAAGAACGCCTTAAAGCATACTGTCGTGCCATGGGATGGAATCATGAAGTAGAGCTTTTCATAGATGATGGTTATTCAGCTAAAAATACGGAAAGACCTCAGTTAAAGAAACTCTTAAAATCGGTAAAGATGGGGCAAGTATCAAAAGTCATGGTAACGAAATTAGATCGAATGAGTCGTAAATTATTAGACTTATTAAATCTAATTGACTTATTTCAAGAACAAGAGGTTTCATTTATTTCAATTAGTGAATCCTTTGACACTAACACTCCTTCCGGACGACTTACCCTACAAGTATTAGGTGCAGTTGCTGAATTTGAACGTGAACGGATTCGTGAACGTGTTTTTGATAATATGCTTCATGCGGCCGGCAATGGAAAATGGTTAACTCAAAGCCCTTACGGATATCAATTAATAGATAAAAATTTGGTTATTAATGATTCAGAAGCAAAAATTGTTAAAAGAATATTCAACTCATACCTACATGAGGGGAAAGGCTATTTTGCGATAGCTAAACAGCTTAACGAAGAAAACATCCCTTCTAGATTCAATAAAGAATGGTCGCTAAGATCCGTTAAACTTATGCTTTCTAATCCAGTCTACAAAGGAACATTGGTATGGAACCGAATAAATTCAAGTAAAAAGAAACGACAAGAAAAGGAAGAAGAAGAGTGGGTCATTGTTGATGACTGCTTGCCGACCATTATTGATAAAGAGACTTGGGAGGCAGTACAGAGTAGACTAAATAAAAAACAAATACCATCACGAGCACAGTCAAGCCCTCACCTACTCGGAGGCCTATTGAAATGCGGTAACTGTGGTGGAGGAATGAGCATTTCTTGGTCGGGGTCGAAAAACAACAGATATCGGGTATATCGTTGTTCCAATAATAAAAATAAAGGTACCTGCACAAGTAAACAATATAAAGCCGATGAAGTTGAGTCTTGGTTTAAACAGGGATTACTCCAATTAACAAAAAACTTTAGCTCAGATATATTATTAAAACTTTCTAAACAAACAACACATAACCGGGACCTAAACATCGAACAAAAAATTAGATCAGCCAAAGCAAGGTATAACAGAAAAGTAGAAGCTTATACAGCTGGGCTTATTGAGTTAAATGATTTAACTGAAGAAAAGCAGCGAATGGATCAGATTATTGAAGCACTAAAAAGTGAAGAAAAGCATCAAGAAATTGATTTAGAAAAAATACAAAAAAGTCTTGAGGGGAAAATAAAAAATGTAGTGGATGCTATTAGTACATTGCCTATTGAAAATGCTAAAGCTTTAATTTCTACACTTGTTGAAAAAATAATAATTAAGGAGCACAAAGAAATAGAGATTATTTTAAATCTTGGTTAATTATAGAAAACAAAAAGTGGGAATACTGTTATTTCCTCTTTTTTTATACTTAAAGTATTTAAAATTACAATTGTTTACATTACACTAGAACTAATATAAAAATTTTTGAGGATATTTACTATGAAGAATCTATTTTTAGAAATACTAATATCACTTTTACATACTATGATTAATTCGATCATAGCTAACACAAAAAGCATGTATTATCGCCTAATTCTTGAAAATGATATTGATTTGTATCAGAATATAAGCCTAGTTACATTGTTTATGTCATCATTTATTATCATCGACAATAATACAGTTCTTAAAGGTTTTTTATTATGTCTAGTATTTGCCCTACTAACAATTGGTATTATTATCTTAATAAAAAATCAGCAACAATGGATGAAAATTCAAAGTCTATATTATTTTAAAGTAAAAGATAATGAAGAGGATTTGAAGCAAAGAGCTATATTTTTCAAGACTACTTCAAGACATATTTTTATTATTTCGTTTAATCTATTAGTTGTAATACTATGCACAGCTACTCTGATGAGTCAATCTTTATTATTTATTTCGCTCTTACAGTTAGTGTATAGTTTACTACTAATTCTTTGTTCCACCCTTTTTGTATCTTACCTTGTAATTAATTATAGTTCTTCTAAATTAACTAGTCTTTCTATTATATTAAGTATTTTCGTTGGTCTCTTGAGCGCAACTTTTATATTGGGATTAATAGATAGTTTATACCAGTTTCTGAAATCTGAATCGCTTTTTATTAAAAATGATTATTTACTTATTACAACAATCTTACTATCATCAGTATTATTTCAATTATTTATTGTAGTTATTCGACCAATTTATAAACTAGATGATACTAAAAGAGCATTTAGTCATATAAAAAACTTATTTGGTATAATTTCTTTGTTTCTGCCTATATTACTTTTTGACTCTCAAGGAACTATTACCATAGGATTTCCAATTGAAATTGAATGGTTTAAATGGGCAATTGGTGTTATAACATTACCTTATACAATTGGTGCAATTATCTCACTCGAAATTATTGAGAGAAAAATTTCAAATGCACACAAACAAGCTGAAAATATTTATATTGAATTGATCACACTTTTAGATAATGATTTCTTAAGTAATGAAAAAAATGATCTAACTTATTGTTCTTATATAAAGAAATGTGTTTACTTTGGAGGTACACAACTTAGATTGCTCGTTTGGTCCAATTCAAAATTAAGAGCAATTATAAATCAAAATAATATATGATGAGAAAACTTAAAACTGAAAAAGATATCCCTATCAGACTAAAATAAAGATTTGTTTTCACATTATTATTAGATACAGAAGATAATGAAAAAAATGATAATATTAAATTAAATAAAATTCGGAACATTTCTAGAATTGACATTATTAATAATATTATACATAGAAAATATATTAATTTCATTATTAGCCTCCATGGTCTAAGCGCCTTAGGAGTACGAAGCCCAGCCTTCGTTCATGATTTTTGTTTCTAATTGTGGCCAAAAATACAACATTTCCTCACGCATCATTGTTAAAATATCTCGTTGCCATTCCTCTAGCTCCCGACTATATTGTTCAATAAAAAGAAGAAGATCTTTCTCGGGCTGGGGTGGAAACGGTTTTTTCTTCTTTTTTCGTTCCTTAGACAATTTCCTTCGATCATCTAGACGCCAAAGATCATCATACGGTGTTCTAGGTAGCTGATCGTGTTCATCCTGTTCATCATCGAAAGAATCACTCCAAGAGAGCTTAGGTCTTACAAGCGAAGGATCAATATGCTCTTGTATCGCTAAAATAGCATCTAAAAATTTCTCAACCTCTAACTTTCCATATTCATGTTCATAGTGGGCAATTCTTTCAGCTGTCGCTGCCATACTTTCTACCATATCGCGTTTTGTATTACTAAAACGAATATTATTTTTGAAAAAATCACAATGAGCTAATACATGAGCAACAATTAATTTATTTTGAATTAAACTATTTGTATTAAGTAAGAAGGCGTAACAAGGATCGGAATTAATAACTAACTCGTAAATTTTGCTCAACCCTAAATCATACTGAAGCTTCATTTTGTGAAACTGTTTTCCAAAGCTCCAATGCGAGAATCTTGTTGGCATCCCATAAGACCCAAATGTATAAATTATTTCTGCCGGACAAATTTCATAGCGCATTGGATAAAAATCTAATCCAAACCCCTTCGCAATTTCCGTAATTTCACTGATTGCATATTCTAACGATTGATGACTTTTTGCCACTTTCATCTCCCCTTTAACGGAATCACGTTTGAATATCCCTTTATGTCAATCTATGAGTGTTTCAATTATTTAATGAGGGAGATTTTAGGCAATATTTTTTTGATGCATCTTATCTTTCATAAAGTACTTCATCATTGAAATTTATCATTATTTTTTAATTTATTTTTTAACACAAATCCGATTAACCATACAAACAAAGGGATGCATATTCCTAATGAAAGTCCGATGCCAATCCATTCCATTTCAGTAAATTCCATTGCTCGGCCTGAATCATTTACAATCCAAAAGCTTCCTAGTCCTAATAATACAGCCGACGGAATTATAAATCCCCGATAATCCTTAAAACTCATTGTTCTCTGTAGTGATACACACGCACAATATAAACTCATCATTAGCTGTGTCAAAATTGATAGTGCAAAAAAGATGACCATAATTAACTCATAGCGGTGAACATATAAGCCAATTTGTGCACTTCTTGCCATTTGCATACAAGAAATGGCATATTGAGCTGTAACATTTGCGGACATAACACCAACTTCTATAATGGGCCACATGGCAACAAATCCTGCGCCATAAAGAACACCCGATAAGCCTGAACGTTTCCATGTAGGTGGGTTTTTAACAATTGGCAAAATGATTGCACTCATCATAATAACAGTAGTCCAATCAGCTAAATAATGTCGTCCTGCCCACATTGTATTCCCTACACCTGATTCAAAAACAGGTAACAACTCACGAATATCAAATTTCTCTAATGACCCGAGTAGTACTAAAATATTTAAGCATAGGATAGAAAAAACACCAATCAAAGCCATTCGTGAGACGACTTCAATTCCAAAATGAATCGCATAGACACTAACAATAGTTGCCGTTAAAACAATTCCCCAAATTGGTATTTCTGGCAAAAAATAATCCTTGATATGATAAACAAAGGTTACCATTGATACTGTAAAAGCCCCGAAGAAAAATATAAAAAATAACACCCCAAGGAGCTTTTCAAACCATGGCCCAACTAACCTACCGCCATGTTTAAATATATCTCCCTCAGGCATTCTCCAAATGGTGGACACGATAATGAGCATAAGTAGTGCAGCAATCACACTAGCGAATATCGTTGACAGCCAAATATCTCTTCCAACCTCACGAGCCATCGAACCTTGTGTTACCCCAATTGCCTTTGCATAAACCATATTTATGATTAATGCCATAAACATTCCATTTGTTATTTGCACTCTCATATCGATCCCTCAATTTTTCCCTGAACGAGTAGGTTTAAATAATAGTACACCGCTTTTAATTTCCGCGTTAACATTTACATCAATGCTTACATTTGCAAATGTTGAATCCCAATCTTTTTTTATTCCCTTCCACTCAGCCGGAAATCGGTTATTAAACCTTTGACCTAACTCAAGAAAATCTGCTTGATATTCTTTTTGTGCTTTTGTTAACATTTTTTCAATATCAGTCTTTACTTTATCTTCTAATTTTTCTTCAAGCTGGCGAACTTGTTGTTTATTTTTTATTGAAAACGGACAGCCCGCTTCAACAATAACTACTCTCGCGATAGTATAATTCACTTTAAAGGAAGGTTTATTTTCTTTATATTCTGGTGTCACTTTTAAGCTTTGGTTTCTCAATTCTGCTGTAATAAACCGATCCGGCTCATTTTCACATGGAAGCACAATAACACCTGAATCCACTTCCTCAATAAATGGTAGCATTGCTCTCGTTTCATCAGGGGCTAAAATACCAATAAGCTTGTCATCCTTAAAAATTCCCGCTCCCTCTAAGGCAACTTGCTTAATCGCGCCTGCTTGACCTTGTTTTTTATTCGATACTCCTCGTTCAATTAGTTTTAGTCTTGATAACACCGGCTGAGTGGTTTCACTTAAATATGCAGCCTTTAAATCTAGTAGCTCTGTTCTAGGCGATGTTGAAGAAATTTTCGTATAACGATATAGCTTATCCAACGCTTCACCTGGAATAACTTCTAAACCTGTCATCGTTGATACGACATCCTTCGCTTTATCAGGGGTGATCGCTATCCATGTTCTCATACGTAATTCTGGATTCCTTGTAAAAAAATCAATAATATCAGCAAGCCCCTCTCGCGCAATATCTTCATTTACAACTACAATAAAATTATGAGCCCAAAATACTCTTCTTGTTGAAAAATTTGCCAAGTTTCTAATCGCTTCAAATAAAGTTTTACCTGTTGCCGAAGCTGACCAGATAGGATCACCAGTATTCCCGGCGGGTGCTCCCGTTTGTCCCCTCGAATCTGCAGGTCTAGCAACCTCTACAGTAACTTCAAATTCATTTTTGTCCTCAACTTTATCAATACCAACTGCCATAACTAATGCTAAATCGTTAATCTCTCTTTTCCCAGCACAACCTGAAAGGAATAAAATAAGAATTACTAAGGTTAGCGACAGACGATACTTCATTCTCGTTCCTTTCCTCCTTTCAGTTTTTTTGGTTTAACAAATGTATGTTTATGGTTTTTCCCTTTTTCTTTAGTTTCATTTTCAAATTCATTCGATTGACCATCTAAATTGTTTTCTGATTGTCTGTAAATTTTACTTTGTTTATCATCTGGAGGTTGAGGTATTTGGTTATGTTCGCTAATCCGATCTTCCTGCCCTTCCGCTAGTTGTGGTTGACTAATCATTTTCCACCAAGGTAATCGAATCATTGAATCCTTCTGATCTGATGGCTTAAACGGTGTAGCTGGTGCTAAATATGGCTCACCAAATGAACGAATCGATAAAGCATGAATAGCTAGAATAGAAAACGCAGCTGCAAATCCTAATAATCCAAGTGTTCCTGAAGCTAGTAATAGTGGAAAGCGAATTAAACGAACAGAAAAGGATGCAGAATTACTCGGAATTGCAAATGAAGCAATTCCTGTTAAAGCAACGATAATTACCATAAATGGTGAAACCAGTCCTGCTTGAACAGCTGCTTGACCAATAATCAAAGAGCCGACAATACTTACTGCCTGCCCAATTGGCTTCGGCATTCGTAAACCGGCTTCACGCATTAATTCAAATGCAACCTCCATAATTAGTGCTTCTAATAAGACAGGATATGGAATGATTTCTCGCCCAGATGCAATCGTTAGGGCTAATGGAGTCGGAATCATTTCCTGATGAAAACTCACTAGCATTACATACATCGATGGGAGAATCAGACTAATCACAAATGCAAGATAGCGTATAATCCGATAAAATGTCCCTGTATAAAACCTTGAATAGTAATCATCACTAGCCTGCAGATATTCCCAAAAATATGTAGGGACGATTAATACAAAAGGAGTGTTATCTACAAAAATAGCCACTCTTCCTTCTAGAATTGCACCAGCAACTTTATCAGGTCGTTCTGTACTTTGTATAGTAGGAAAGGGAGATAATGGTGAATCTTCAATTAATTCCTCAATGTAACCACTTTCCAAAATAGCATCGATTTTTATTTCCTTAAGCCGTTTTTTTACTTCATTTACAAGGTTCTCTTTTACAGTTCCTTTTAAATAGGCAATATTTATATCGGTTTTTGATTTTGTACCAATTTTCATAGTATCGATCCGAAACAATGGGTCGCGTATCCTCCGGCGAACTAGCGCTGTATTTGTACGTATACTTTCAGTGAATCCATCACGTGGTCCCCTTACAACCTGCTCTGAGGCTGGTTCATCAACTGAACGAGTATCCCATCCTCTAGAAGAAATGATTAAGGCCTCTTTACTTCCATCTATAAAAAAAACTGCATCCCCACTCAAGATACCAACAACAGCATCATTCATCTTTTCTATTGCCTTTGAAGAAGGGTGAGTCAACAAATTGACTTTAATATTTTTTACAATATCTTTCTGTGTTGGGCCAACGTGACTATTCACAATTAATTCAGGAGTTTTAAAAAGGAGCGTATCCGAAACAGTTGCAATTTCAGATGTGTTAGCTAACCCATCTGTATAAAAGCAGACTATTTTAATATCGTTATGTCCATGAAAAAATAATTCCCTTTTTACGAGATCTACACTATCCTCGAGAATTTCTTTAATTAAAGTAACATTTTCATCTACTTTTTCGGCAATTTGTCTTTGGAGCTTCTCATTTAGTTGATTTTTCATATGTATAACTCCTCTATTCGTTCCTACCTTATCTTCCTTTCCTATTAAGCATCGTTTTATTCATTATGATTAGATTATTCATTATGATTAGATTATTCATTATGATTAGAGATTATAAAGCTTGGATAAAATGGAAAAGAACTTTCTTAATATTTGCTATTTGAGTAATCTAAAGTGAAAGGGCGGTTTCTCATTGGACTTATATCATTCATGGATTTACGAGAATATTTTAAATACTCAGCCATTTGTATGGAGTATTGTCGTAGGAATTTTTATTTTTAATCTTCTAGGTCCTATCTTTGTTTGGTTTGTCATGAATAGTAAAAACATTCCTTTTTTTAGCAAATGGACCAAAAACAGGACTAAAAACAAAAAAGCTAGGACAAGTTAATCAATCATGCCCCAGCTTAATACAATTTTTATACAATGGTTGCTATTGTTTTAAGCTCTTAAAAATTCCTCTATTTTTCCCTCAATTTGCTGTAGTGTAGGCTCATTACCAGCAAATGGAAATGTTAATTCTGCTACAAAATTTCCTTTATTGTGAACATGTATTGCTGCTGTTTTGGAAATTTGACTAAATTCTACCTCAAATACATAACCTTCACGCTCAATTGCACCCATCTTATCCTCCCAAAATGAAGCTTAATTTCTTCCTTTATTTGTCCTTTTCATTCCTATTTCAGATTTTCATGACTTGTCAACAATTACTCAACATTCCACCGCGTATTTTATTTTTTTTATCATAAACTATATTCAATTCTTCGAAAGGAGAATGTGATCAAATATGAACGCTGTCGATTATGATAAAGCTTTATTTTATATGAATCGCGGTGAATGGGATAACTTATTAATATTAATGGTACGTACAAAGGATGATTTTTTATCGAAAAAAATTGAACAGTTCCTCCATGCATGTAATTTTAGCCGCGATTATTCGGCGATTGAGAAAACTGCATATCACTTGCTGACATATGTAGATCATGCACTAGCCTCAGTCCCATCAACAGTGTCCTATACAAGTTAGTTTAATTATGCTAATTTAAACTAATTAATATACAGGAAAAAACTATTATATCGAAAAATTGGAAGGGAGCGACGTAAGCTTCCTTCCTTTTTTCTCGATCTTGGTGTTGGATCTGGGTGTTGTGATATTGTTCTAAATTTGTCTTTATTCAATGTTTAGATTCCCACTACATTACGGGGATATTGGCCGCTAGTTGAAAGCAATTCATATTAGGTGCTTTTTTGGAGAAAATAGAAGTTGAGGTGAAATGAATGAAACAAAATCCTACCAAAACAGATCTCGAATTACAAGATAGACTAAATAAATTGTCAGGCAAACTAATTCATATTACGAAGAACCAAAATCGTGATCTTGACGACACAATGATGACGCTAAGTGGCGTTAACTTTCATGAACGGCCAGATACAATCGATGGATACGTTGCTCCGTTTGTATTACAGCTTCATGGAAAGGGACAAATATCAACAAGTCATGCTCAGCATGAACAAATCCCATATGAAACATACGAAATCCCCCTTGCAGGTCAACACGAAATGACCTTACTGGACAATGAAATCATCATTCATACCGATGACAGCAACTACTCCATTAAATACCATTAATTTCCGGGGTCAGGAACCTCTATGGATACCTCTATGGACACCACCCTGGCACCTTTTACTGAAAAAGGTGCCCCTATTATTTCATGGGACACCTTTCATCATTATTTACGGACAATTAGCTTATTAATTCTGTCCATTAAATCAAGACTAATTGCCGTTAATTTATCATTACTCTCATTTAATGATGTACCTTTTACACCAAAATAAAATTTAACCTTCGGCTCAGTTCCAGATGGACGCAGGCAAAACCATGAGCCATCTTCAAGGAAGTATTTTAAAACATTTGATTTAGGTAAATCAATTCGTTCTTTTCTGCCCTCAACTACAAATGTCCTTTCCTTCGTTTGATAATCTTCAATTTGTGTAATTTGGCAATCGGCAATTGTTTTGGGTGGTTCTTTACGAAAGGCTGCCAATATTCCCTGGATTTGCTCTGCTCCTTCTTTGCCCTTTAATATTAACGATTTTAAACCTTCACGATAATAACCGTATTTTGCGAACAAGTCCAATAGTGCTTCATATAAGGTTTTTCCTTGTTTCTTATAATAACTAGCTACCTCTACTGCTAATACAGCAGCTTGAACTGCATCTTTATCCCTTGCAAAATCTCCAATTAAGTAGCCATAGCTTTCCTCATAACCAAATTGAAATTGATACTTCCCAGTTTCTTCATACTCCTTGATTTTTTCACCAATAAATTTAAAACCGGTAAGCGTATCGATCGTATCCAAGCCATAATCATTGGCAATCGTCCGACCGAATTCAGAGGTTACAATTGTCTTCAAAACAACCCCATTTTCCGGCAATAGCCCCTTTTCTTTTTTCTGTGATAATAAATAATGCAATAATAGTCCACCCGTTTGGTTACCCGTTAAAATTTCATAGTCACCACTATTATTTTTAACAGCTATACCGAGACGATCGGCATCTGGGTCTGTTCCAATTAATAGATCAGCATCTACTTTCAAGCCTTCTTTTATCGCTAATTCAAAGGCAGCATGCTCCTCAGGATTTGGTGACGTAACAGTTGAAAAATTAGGATCCGGTAGCTCCTGCTCCTTCACAATTGTTACATTCTTAAAACCTAACGCATCTAGGCTTGCTCTAACAGGCTTATTTGCCGTTCCGTGTAGCGGAGTAAACACGACCTTCACAATATTTTCCTTAAAAAGCTCTCGGTTCAACGAAATCGTTTTTATTTTTTCTATGTATGCTCCGTCAATTTTATGACCAATTATTTTTAAAAGACCATTTGCCTTTAATTCATCTTCCTCTGCTACTTGGATCAACAACTCATTATCCACTTCATTCACTTTTGAAATTACTTCATCTGCCGGACGTGGTGGCAATTGACAACCATCTGAGCCGTACACTTTAAAGCCATTATATTCTGGTGGGTTGTGACTAGCTGTAATTACAATTCCAGAAAATGCATTCAAATAGCGAACAGCGAAAGAAAGCTCTGGAGTTGGTCGAAGTTCTTCAAAGACATACGATTGAATGCCGTGATACCCAAGGGTTTTTGCTGCTTCAATTGCAAATTCAGGGGATTTATGACGGCAATCGTACGCTATAACAACACCACGCTTCTTTGCATCTTCTCCAAAGGATTCTATGTACCTTGCTAAGCCTTCTGCGGCCTTCCGAATTGTGTACACATTCATGCGGTTCGTACCTGGCCCAATTTCCCCACGCATCCCGCCAGTACCAAATTCTAAATTTTTATAAAAGCTATCCTCAAGCCATTTCTCGTCGTGTTTTTTTTCATGTAGTTTTTGTCTTAATTCTTCTTCTAAACCATCAAATTTAACCCAGCGTTCATAGTGTTCTCTCCAGTTCATACAACAACCTCCCCTAGAAACGTTAGTTCTATTATAAAATAACCTTTTAATAACTACACTATTATTTACAAATATTTACTATATCTTTCATAATTACAATTGTCATGATGAATAATTTACAAAAAATTCCGATTTGATGATATACTAATTTGTGCCATAGTGGGGGCCAGGGTGGTGTCCATAGAGGTGGCCAGGGTGGTGTCCATAGAGGCGCCTGACCCCGGGAATTTTTTACAGATAATTTTAGGGGGGGATAATGTGAATTGGAAATCGCCATATTTTTTATTGGTGATAGCAACTATGTTTTGGGGTGGAAATTTTGTAATCGGAAAAGGATTTGCTAACATTGTACCCCCGTTTACATTAGCTTTTTTAAGATGGTTTTTTGCTTTTTTATTTTTATTTCCTTTTGCCAAAAGAGAGCTTATTAATTATAAACATTTATGGAAAAAAGAGTGGAAGACATTGTTTTGGATGGCACTAACTGGGGTTGCTGGGTTTAATACGCTCGTTTATATTGCAGTCCACTACACTACATCAATAAATGCATCACTCGTGAATGCTCCAACTCCTGTCCTTATCATGCTACTCTCCTTTTTATTTCTGAAAGAAAAAATGCAGATAAGACACTTTATCGGGATCATTTTTTCGGTAATTGGGGTCAGTTGGATTGTCAGCCGTGGTTCGCTCGAAGCATTATTATCCTTTACAATTAATAAAGGGGAGCTTTTGATGCTATTAGCTGTTACGATGTGGAGTGTTTATTCTGTTATTGTAAAGAAAAATGCTCATAAATTCCCTGCTTCAGGTGTTTTTCTAGTAACCATACTAATCGGTATCATTATTTTAACACCATTTACTATTTATGAATGGGCCGTTGCAAAACCAATGACTTTTACCTTCAAAGGATTTATCGGATTTTTATATTTAGGTGCATGTGCATCAGTAATTTCTTTTATATGCTGGAACAAGGCCGTGACTGAAATAGGACCAGGGAAAGCCTCTCCCTTTCTAAATTTGATTCCGGTTTTTGCATCGATCTTTGCAATCATTTTTTTAGGAGAAACATTAACATCTGCACAATTAATTGGAGGAGTGATAACGATAACCGGGGTGTTAATTACGACTGGTGTTTTATTTAAAAAAACTGCTAAAATGCAACATAGCTTAAAAAGTTGAACTCTAGGAAGCCTGGCATGTAAAACAGGCTTCCGTGTGAGCCTAATTAGCCCTTCTTTACTCCAGAAGTCAGCGGGGAAGCCCAAAGCTTTTCCTTTCCAAACTACAATGCATTAAATCGGTAGCCAAACCCTCGAACAGTTTGGATAAACCTTGGATTTGCAGGATCAAGCTCAATCTTTTTACGGAGATTACTAATATGAACCATAACGGTTCTTGTGTCTCCAAAGCTTTCTGCTCCCCATATTTGTGAATACAATTGCTCCACACTAAAAACCTGATTTGGGTTTTTAGCTAGTAGTATTAAAAGTTGCAGCTCCTTTGCAAATAATGTTATTGGTTCATTATTCACTTTAATCGTGTAACTATTTAAATCTAATTCTAAATAATCATACTTGAAAAGATTTTTTTGATCCGGCGAATTAGGAATTGTAATTGGCAATCTCCGCAAGTTTGCTTTTACCCTAGCTACTAAAACATTCGGATCAAACGGTTTTGTGATATAATCATCTCCGCCTAATTCCAATCCCCTAATAATATCATCTGAATCCCGTTTTGCACTTAAAAATAGGATTGGTACTGTTGATACCTTCCTAATTTCTTGACATACTTCGATTCCGTCCATTTTCGGCAACATAATATCAAGAATAACTATATCAGGGGCATTTTTATGAAAAAATTCTAGTCCTTCTTGACCATTTGTTGCCAAGACTGTATTATACCCACTATTTTTTAAATAAATATTAATTAACTCTCTGATTTCTACTTCATCTTCGACTACTAATACTTTTTCTTGTCTCATGGTAAATCCTCTCCCCACTACACTTTGAAACTATTTAAAATATATCACAATCTACTAAAAATTCCCGTTTTTTTTAAAATAAAGAGGTTTTGCTTCCGTAAACCTATGAAAAAATTGTTTTTTCACACTCAAATAAGTTATATTTTGTTCAAGGGAGGTTTTAAAAATGAAAAGGCTAATGCAAATCATCGTCTGTTATTTCCTACTATTCGTACTTTTTCTTGTACCACTACAAGTTAGCTTCGCTGATGGAAAAAACGGTGATGTTAAAATAATTGTTAGTGAAGATTTAGCTAGTGAGCAACAAACAAAAGTTATCCCTGAAGAACATAAGCAGTTTGCAAACGAGGAAATGGTGAAAGCTGCTGAGCTTGGTGAACGAATCGGTTCAGACGAGGCAACTGCATTATTTACAAGAATTAAAGAAGAAGTTGCCAATAACCCCAACCTTACGGACGTTCAAGTATCAGCTCTAGTTGACCAAATTGCAAATGAGCTAGGCATTCAATTGACTGAGGCAGAAAAGCAAGAGATAGTTGATCTATTTAATAAAATGAAAACTATGAATATTGATTGGGATCAAGTAAAAAGTGATATTACATATGTAAAAGATCGCCTTCAGGAGTTTTTTCAAGAGGAAAGAACTAAGTCGATTATGCAAAATATAATCGATGGCTTAATTGCATTTTTGAATTGGTTAAAAGGACTGTTTGCCTAAGACTAACGCAATCCTTTAACAAACCAAAAAAAATGACGGAGAATTCATCTCCGCCATTTTTTCTTGGTCTCATTCTTGGTCTCGTTTGATATTTATTCAGTAACAACCTCGCCATCCCATTCCTTCATTCCACCAAGCATATTAACCGCATTTGCCACTCCATTTTTGACTAAAATTTCGCTTGCTTGACCAGAGCGATTTCCTGAACGGCAAACCATTAAATACGTTTCATCTTGATTAAATTCAGATAATCGACCTTCAATTTCTTCTAATGGAATTAATACAGCTCCTGGAATATGCCCTTCTGCATATTCTTCAGCAGTACGAACATCCACGATTTTAACTCCTTGCTCAATTAATTCCTTTGCTTTTGCAATGTCAACCTCTTCATACGTTGCTGCACCGTCATTAGTTTGAGCCTCTGTTGCTGTTTGGTTTGCTCCCTGATTCGTTGTATTTTCTCCTGAACTGCAACCTACAAGTGCAGCCATTAATGCTATAATAGAAATGATAAGTAGCTTTTTCATAACTTATGTGACCTCCAGTATGTTTGTATTTTAAACAATACATATAATATCATAATCTGTTAGTTTTATAAATATTTTTTATATCGATTATAAATTTACATAATTATCTAGAAACTTCTACATTAATGTAGTTTAATATGTAGAAGTGAAAGTTTTATATTTACAAAAAAACTTACTACTGTTATAGTGATACATGTAATAGGGGAGCTAAGTGAACTTGGCTGAGAGGATACTGATTTGTATCGACCCTTAAACCTGATCTGGGTAATGCCAGCGTAGGGATGAAGCATTTTTTATAAATGTAATCATACTATTTACGCGATGACTAGGCTACCCTTATGGGTAGCCTTTTTTGGTAAATGACGAAAAAAGCTGCATTTCCCCGTATTTGGTTACCACTATAAAAACAAAGGAGTTGTTCATTTATGAAGAAGAGCAAAACATTATTTTTAGTTGAGGTTGCCCTATTTTCTGCGCTGGCTTACGTATTTGACTTATTAGCAAATATCGTTTCATTAAAAATTTGGGCACAAGGCGGCTCAATTTCCATTGCCATGGTGCCAATTTTCTTAGTAGCTTTTAGATGGGGACTTAAAGGCGGGCTGCTATCTGGATTATTACTTGGTGGATTACAAGTCGTTACAGGTCAGGCTTATATTGCCCATCCAGTTCAAGGTCTGCTTGATTATTTCCTTGCATTTACAGTTGTTGGTTTGGCAGGTATATTTGCAAAGCAGATTCAACTGGCAATTCAGAACCAATCAAAGAGCAAAGTCACAACCTATGTTATTGCTGGCACTTTATTAGGTAGTGGTTTGAGATTTCTTATGCATTTTATAGCTGGGGCAGTATTCTTTGCTGAATATGCACCGGAAGGAACTCCTGTTTTTGTATATTCTTTCTTGTATAATGGAACGTACATGTTACCTGCTTTTGTTTTAAGTGCAATATTTGTTTCAATCTTAATTAACACTGCACCAAAATATTTTAATGTTACTAGTGCTAAGTTGAATTTTTAATATATGGAGAGATTTCAGAACTTCGAAAAGACCGTTTTATCTGAACGGTCTTTTTTTATTCCCGCAAACATGTTCTACGATATGGTAAAATAAGTATATAGTATAGTACAAATTGAGAGGAATGTTTTGCATGTTCGAAGATTCAAGCTTTGCAATTCATCCAAATAAATTAGGGAAAAGTATGGACTCACGATATCATGATATCGGTGAAATTTTGAGTTTTGAACAACAAGGACATGTATACATTATTACTTGCAAGAATGGGTTTATGAAGATTGTTTTCTACCAAAACGATATTGTCCGTATTGTGATGAATCCTTTAGTTGAGCCATCGTTAAAAAGTAGTGTTGCAGTAATTGAGCAACCAAAAAAAATATCCGTTAAACTGCAACAGCTAAAAGATAGGATCATTTTAACCTCAACGAAATTATCACTTGAACTATTCAAAACACCTTGTCGGCTTACAATACGCGACGAAACTGGTGAAGTATTGTTAACGGAAGGCTCGAAAGGAATAGGTACTAAAGCAACTAGTGAAGTTGTTTGTTATAAAGTAATGACTGAGGACGACCATTTCTATGGATTTGGTGAAAAAACTGGTTATTTAAATAAGCGCGGAGAAAAAATGGTGATGTGGAACACTGATGTATATGCTCCGCATAACCCTGAAACAGATCCATTATATCAATCTATCCCATTCTTTATGGCAGTTAGAAATGGCAGTGCCTACGGTATTTTTTTTGATAATACGTTTAAAACCACCTTCGATTTTAAAACTGAAACCGATTTGTATTCCTTTTCTGCAAACGGCGGACAGCTTGATTATTATGTTTTCTCAGGTCCATCACCGAAAGATGTTGTTAGGCAGTATACACACTTAACTGGAAGAATGCCGTTGCCTCCAAAGTGGGCACTAGGCTATCATCAGTCGAAATATAGCTACATGTCTGAATCTGAAGTCCGCGAGCTTATTCACAATTTTATAGAAAAGGATATCCCTGTGGACGCCATTTATCTTGATATTCATTATATGGATGAATACCGGGTATTTACATTTGATCAACATTCTTTCCCTAATCCTCAACAACTAATTGCGGACTTAAAAAGCAAAGGGATTCATTTAATTCCAATCGTTGATCCGGGTGTAAAAAAAGATCCTAGTTACAATATTTACAAGGATGGGATTCTCAAAAATCATTTTTGTAAATATTTAGAAGGTGATATATATATAGACGAGGTCTGGCCTGGCGAAAGTGCATTCCCGGATTTTTCAAAAACCGAGACTCAAAAATGGTGGGCAGATAACCATACGTTTTATACAGATTTAGGTATCGAAGGTATTTGGAATGATATGAATGAGCCGGCTGTGTTTAATAACACGAAAACAATGGATCTTGAGGTCATCCATGACAATGATGGGGATATAAGAACACATGCAGAACTCCATAATTTATATGGTTTATTAATGGGAATGTCCACCTACAATGGTTTAGTTGAGCAACTACAGGGGAAACGGCCGTTTTTATTGACACGTGCCGGATATTCTGGAATTCAAAGGTACGCTGCTGTGTGGACTGGCGATAACCGTAGCTTTTGGGAGCACCTTGAAATGTCGTTACCTATGTGTATGAACCTTGGTATATCAGGAGTTGCTTTCTGTGGGCCGGATGTTGGCGGCTTTGCCCATGATTGTAATGGCCAATTACTCACACGCTGGATTCAGGTTGGAGCCTTTACTCCTTTCTTCCGTAATCATAATGCACTTGATACGAATTCCCAAGAGCCTTGGGCGTTCGGGGCCAAATATGAAAGCATCATTAGAAAATACATACAATTGCGCTATCGTTGGCTTCCACACCTCTATACATTATTTTCGGAATGCAGTCGCACCGGAATTCCTGTCATGCGCCCACTTGTTTTAGAGTATCCAGGTGATAAACATGTTTGGAACTTATCCGATCAATTTATGATTGGTGAAAATGTCATTATTGCTCCTATTTTAAGACCAGACACGTTCCACCGAGTTGTCTATTTACCAGATGGGGAATGGATCAACTATTGGACCGACCAAGTTTTAATAGGCGATAAGCATTTACTAATAGAGGCTGACCTTGAAACTTTACCAATTTTTATTAAAAAAGGGGCGATCATTGCCCAAGGAGCGAGTAAACAATCGACAATGGTAGCTGAAACGGATATGCAAATTCATATATATCCTGATGAAAATGTGGCAAGCTCCTATACGTTGTACGACGATGATGGCACAACCTTTAACTATATGTATGGACAATATTTCGAGAAAAAAATTACTTGTATGTATAGTGGAGACACGTTAAATATTTCAGTTGAGAACATTATTTCTACCTATAAGCCTAGTTGGAAACAATGGAAATTAATTGTCCATCTTGCAAATGAAAATACAAAGCTATTCATTAATAAGAAGCAAATCCCGAATGAAAATATTATTTTCCATCACGAATCACACACAATAGAAGTAACAGTAGATCAATAATTCCCTAACCAATAAATAGAAAAGCCTCTCTTCATTCCGGAGAGGTTTTTCCATTTTCTACCGGGGTCAGGCGCCTGGGTGGCACCCTCTATGGACACCCCCCTGGCACCCACCCTGGACACGTGCCAGGCTCCACCCCGGAACGGGTCAGGAACCGTAGTGCTTTATGCCTATGATTTATATCACTTCATTGTGTGGGTGATTCCTTATAATTAATATTAGATATATTTAGATAGGTGTGGTTCGTAATGTACAATAAAGCTACTATTGTTAGAAAATTCAAAAGAAAACCCATTCAGTGGACAAGAAATACGGTCCAACTATTATTTTCGTTTTTTCTTTTGTATGTAGGTTGGAAATTTTACCAATTCTACAACCATTTTGCCTCAATGGGAGTAGAACCATTTGTTGAAAGACCTGGGGCTGTAGAGGGTTTTTTGCCGATTAGTTCACTTGTAGCTTTTAAAGTATGGGTTACGACAGGACAATTTGACATGATACACCCTGCTGGACTCGTATTATTTACGATTATTGTTTTTTCTAGCATTCTATTTCGCAAAGCGTTTTGCGGCTGGTTATGTCCCGTTGGTACTATGAGTGAGTTTCTTGGAAAAATAGGGAAGAATTTATTTAAAAAGCAGTTTGAACCACCAAAATGGTTATCTGTTATTTTGTCCTCGCTGAAATATTTATTACTCATAGCTTTTGCTAAAGTGATCATATTTGATATGCCCATTATCGCATCAATAGACTTTATTAATAGCCCATATAATAAAATTGCAGATATTAAAATGATGTTATTTTTCCTTGAAATTAGTGCGTTTTCATTAAAAGTAATTGTTATCCTTATGCTATTATCACTTTTTATCAAAAACTTTTGGTGTCGCTTTTTATGCCCATATGGTGCATTAATTGGCTTAGGATCATTATTTCAACTATCAAAAATTAAACGAAATGAACTAACTTGTATTGATTGTAATCAATGCACTCGAGCTTGCCCTCAAGGTATAAAAGTAGCACAAAAGAAAGCAGTTATGACACCGGAATGTACGGCTTGCTTCTCTTGCATCGAAGCCTGTCCAGTCAAGGATACATTAAACATGACAGTCGCAACAAAAAAAGTAAATAAGTGGGTTATACCTAGTGCGTTTTTGGCAGTATTCTTTGGCGCCATTATTGTCGCAAAATTAACAGGCCATTGGCAATCGACAATTACGTACCAAGATTTTCAGGAGCTTATTCCATTACTCGATTACATTGGTCATTAAATTAAATCGTAACAGCATACCATAACGTAAAGGAGCCATCAAAAATGCCCATCCAATTCGTAGGCACAATCTATCAACTGGATGTCACATAACTCATTGGCTCCTTTTAGTTAGCCGTTAGCGCAACAAAACATACATCATCCGTTAACACTTTCCCATTAATATACGTCGTTTGAATATCTCTTATTACCTCTATACTATTTGACTGATTTTCTAATAATGACTTTAAAATTTCAATCCCTTTCTCAATGGAGGGATCAATTAAATCAATTAAACCATCTGTATATAATAAGAGAGTAGCTGCTTCGTCATAATAAATAGTACCTTTTTTTGCGTTTAAGTCAGGAAAAATACCTAAAGGTAAGCAACCCTCATGTAACAAAGTAATGGAATTATTTCCTTCTACTAATAGACCATATGGATGACCCGCATTCACATACTCCACTGTTCGCTCTACTGTATCTACAACCAAATAAATTGCCGTTGCATATGTTGTTTGGTTATGTACATTAAACATTAAATAAATATGGCGATTTAATTCCTGCATCACCAATTCAGGTTCAATTATTGTTGTGATTAGGCTCCTCAATACAGAACGGATTGACATGCTGATCAAGGAAGCAGACACCCCATGTCCCATTACATCTATTATGATGACGCAATACTTAGATGGTGCTATTTGAAACCAGCTATACATATCCCCTGATAGCGATTCAGAAGATTGATAGAATGAATGAGCTTTAAAATTATCACAGTCAATCGATTCAGGCAAGACACTTGTTTGCACTTTTTTGGCGATCTCTAATTCTGTTTGTACTCTTTGTTCTTCCGTTAAAATCCGTTCATATGCCTGCCCTAAATCAATTGCATTCCCAATGAAATTGGCTAACGTTTGCATCAGCTCGAGATCAGCACTCGTAAATTTATAAGGAGCAGGGTCCACTGCACAAAGAGTTCCAAACATTGAATGATCTCCTAAAATTATCGGGACACCTAGATAGGAACCTATGTTGGCGGCTTTTGTTAATTGTAATTGACTTGTTATTGGATGCATCGAGGTATCGTCAATTATAACGGGAATATGGCCGTTTCTGAAGACCATATTGCAATAAGATTCCTCTATCGGAACTGATACCCCTTCCTCAACTAAACAACCATTATTATTAAACACCTTTAATACTGAATAGGTTTCTTCCGTCGTTTTACCAACAAAGAAGGTTCGTACACCAATTGAGTGACTTAATAATTTAAATGCATTTAAAGTAGCTTCATTAAACTTTTCTGATAATGAATTTACCATTATACTCTCGGGCATTTTATCCCTCCCAAAATAACTATTACTTTAGTATTATTATAACAATATTGGAATCATTTAGCATTTAATATACGGTAGATCTCGCCTACTATGGTCACTTTTTGATAATCCTTCAAGAACAAAAGCTATAGGCGCCCTGATTAGCGACGTATAAACTAAGAGCACATCGACTGAGATAAACAAAGCACGTCGAGGGACGAGTCGATGTTGACTTATCGCAAAAGAGATGAGCAAAGTTTACTAGTCGCTGGGCGCTGGAGCTGGACGACTTCTCTCTGTCCTATAGTATTTATCCACAGGATCAAATTTTTTAATTTCCTTAACCATAAAAAAAACCATTCGTTTGTTTGGAAACCGAACGAATGGTTCTTTGCAAATATTATAAACTAGCATGCGCCATAATTAGAAATTTTTCTTCAAATCTATCTGCTGGTATTGGCTTACTGTAATAATAGCCCTGTACTTGCTCACAATGATAACTTTTTAAGAAGTCAGCTACTTCTAAAGTTTCCACTCCTTCAGCAACAACCTCTAATCCAAACACATGGGCAATGTTGATCATCCCGATTACTAATTGTGCATCGCTTGGTGTTTGCATGACATCTTTAATAAAGCATTGATCAATTTTTAATGAATTGACTGGAAATTTTTTTAAATAGCTCAGAGATGAATAACCTGTTCCAAAATCATCAATTGCAACCGTCACACCAAGATCTCGTAATTTTTTTATAATCTCGATGCTTTCTTCTTGATCATTCATAATGCTATTTTCGGTGATTTCGATTTCTAAATACTTAGGGTCTAGACCCGTTCTTTCTAGAATATTTTGTAATTTTGGAATAAACATGGAATGCTGTAATTCAAGCGGTGATATATTAACCGCCACTTTTAACGGGGAATACCCCATTGAAATCCATTCCATATTTTGTCGACACGCTTCTTGTAACACCCATTCTCCTAAAGCAAAAATAAGACCTGTCTCTTCAGCAAGCGGGATAAATTTCGCCGGACTTACTGACCCTAACTGTGGTGAATTCCATCTAATTAATGCTTCAGCACCAATAATGCGATTATGTTTAATATCAACCTTCGGTTGATAATGTAACGACAACTCATGATTTTCAATCGCATGTTTAAGAGCTTGTTCAAGCAATTCATTCTCTTGATAATAGTTGTGCACTTCCATTGTATAGTACTTATAATTACAAAAAGCTTTATATCTTGAGTAATTTAATGCGATATAAGCACTTTTCACTAGCTGCTGCGGATCATTCCCACACTCTGGATAAGCGCTAGCTCCGATATTACTCGTTAAACGAATCTCGTGATTGTCAATTTGCTGAATTTTACTTATTTCCTTTTGAATGATTTCTGCAAAGTCTTTTAGCTGGTCGGGACTTTCAATTGTTTTTGTAATAATTAAAAAGCGACTTCCTTCACTGCGATATAAAACACCAAATGATTGGACAACCTTTTTTAGAGTGGTCGAAATTGAGCAAACTAATTTTTCTCCAACCTCATGCCCTAGTAATTCGTTTGTCTTTGTAAACCCATTTATTTTTAGGCATAATATTCCAAACGGCTCCGTTCGCTTTTGAACTTTCCTGAACTTTTTATCTAAGTCGTTATTAAATAACCGTTGGTTAGGAAGATCCGTAACAACATCATGATAGGCCATATCATTAATCGTTTCATGGGCCTTTTCTAATTCAGTAATATCTGACACATTTCCGACAATCTCAACAACTACATCATCAAGAACAATAGGAGATAAAGAGATAAATAGTGTTTTCCCTTTTATATGGAGCTTGAAATTTACCTTTTTATTACTAAACGCCAGATGAAATTGTTGATATAAATAGTCCGCATCTTTTTTATCGAAAACTTGCTCTGCGGTTTTATGATGAAAATCTTCGTTACTATAATCTAATTTTTCGGCAAGTTTACCAGCAAATAAAGTAAAGTACATTTTTCCATCCGTGTTTTTCTTTACTTTAAAAATGATCGTATCAAGCGCACTTACAGTTTGTCGATATTCCTCTTGTAGTGCTGAATATAATTGTTCCTGTGCCTTTTTCCCTTCAGTAATTTCTGAGCGGATGGAGATATACATAAATGGTTTTCCTTCATTATTTAAAATCGGAACGATTGTCGTTTTAACCCAATAGTGGGTACCATCCTTTGCTTTATTTTTTATTTCTCCTTCCCACTTTTCACCCGCAACAATTGTATCCCACATATTTTTAAAAAATAAGTTATCATGATAGTCAGACTTTAATATGCGATGATTTCTACCTATTAATTCTTCTCGTGTATACTTCGTTATTTGGCAAAACATATCATTTGCATATATAATTCTTCCTGCCGTATCAGTTATCCCAATAATAACAGATTGATCGACAGCTCCCATTAATTCGAGTATTTGGGTGAGCTGTTTTTTACAGTCATCAAATGTTATATCTGAAAAACTAACTATACTTGTAAGTTGGTCTAACACTTCGGTTAGTGGTGCAATTTGATATTGTTTTCGCTTAGGCTTGTTAAGATTACTATTAGTACGACTGATGTTGTAATCGTTCATGAATACTCCACTCCAAAAACAACCTTTTTTACAAATATAGCATGGAATTCTACAAATTTCCGCAAAGTTTTTATTTATTAACGGAAACTTAATAATTTCCAGGCCAAATCCAGGCCAAATTAATGTAGTATTCCAAACATAATCGTTGAAGCGATTACCATAACAATGCCAATAACCGTCTCATAAGGCAAGAGTTTAAATCTTTCATGCATATTCATTTTTACACTTGAACGAGTTATATGGAAATAGGTTCCGTGTGGCATATGGTCTAATACTGTTGCTCCCGCATGTACCATTGCCGCCCCTGCTAAAGCACTAACTCCAATTTCAATAATGGTTGGAGCAAATGCACCACCAGCAACTGCTGCGGCAGCTGAAGTTGAACCCGTTGCTGCAGACATTGTAATTCCGGCAATTGGAGCGATTAAATAGGTCGGTAGACCAAGAGATTCTATCGAATTCGTAATAACAGTAGTTAATGCTGAATGAGAAATTAAGCCTGCTAATGTACCTGTCCCTAGCAACAATATTGCTATTCCTGACATTTTATCGATTCCACTAGTAATATAGAAATTTAAATCTCTAGTTTTTTTCATCACAATTGCCCCAGCGATCCCGCCAACTGGCAAAGCAATTAAAGGATCGATGGAAATTCCAAATCCCGGCTGCAATAATAATAGAAAAATAGCAACTGCTGGACCCGATAAAGCTCCGAAAAGCGATGGAAGCTTTTCCTCGTTTCCTTCCTCCATATCCACTTCCTCTACCTGACTCCCTGTTTGTTTCAGATTTTGCGCCATTAAATAAGTAATGGCAAGTCCAAGTAAAGCAGGGATAATTCCAGCCACCATCACCGATGTTAAAGGTACACTGAATGCTTCAGACACTGCAATCGTGTTCGGATTTGGCGACATAATGTTCCCTGCCTTCCCGCCACCTGAAATTGCAAGTAATACAGCAAGTTTAGACAGCTTTGCCTGCTTGGCAATTGAAAGTGCAATTGGTGCGACTGTCAACACAGCAACACCAATAAAAACACCAACGGCTGTTAAAATCATAGTCGCACCTGCTATAGCGAGCAACGCTTTCTTCACACCTAGTTTATGTAAAATGGATTCTGCAATAGTTTTTGCAGCTCCTGATTCAATTAATACTCCCGCTAACACCCCAGCAGTTAAGACCCGAAGCACGATTCCGGTCATCCCCTTTGCCCCATCAATCATTATATTGACAGAATCAGAGAATGCTAAGCCGCCCATTAGTCCGCCAACAAGTGCCCCTATCATCATTGCAACAGGCGGGGCAACCCTTTTTAAAATGAAGACGATCGCAATAATTAAACCTGCTATCGTTCCAAACGAACTTACTTGAATATCAACTCCCATTATTTAATTCCCCCTATTAACCGTGAAACCACTAAAATTCGTCACTAATGTAATGCTTACAATAGCATAAATGTCGAAATTAGTGAATTATTTTGAATGTTTTGTATAAAAATCCACCTTGTTTGACTCAACAACCCTATTAAATTTACAACTAAAAAAGGGCTCCTTTTGAGAAGCCCTTTTGAACATAGTATAGGTTTTATGTACTTAGTTTATCTACTTGTTACAATTTCATTTTTTACAACGCGCTCATATACTTGATATAACATAAAAGCACCAACAGAAATTATTGCTCCTGCGATATACGGTAACCCAATAGCTACTGAATAGAGAGCACCTGCAATCGGTGGTCCAAGAATTCTACCTAGTGAATCAAAGGAAGAAAGCATTCCTGTAACACCGCCATAGCCTTCTGCATTCGTCTTCGTTAATAACGAGGACACACTAGGACGGATCACACCATTTCCAAGACCAAAAATGGTTAGAAAGAAAGCAGCTGTTATAAAATCCTTTGTTAGTAGTAATAAACAAAAGCCGATAACAGAAACGACGATTCCTGCTTTTATGACCTTCCCTTCACCATGTTTCTTAATGAACCTGCCTACTAAGCCGCCTTGTACAGCAGCACCCGCAAAGCCCATTATCATAAAAATATACCCTAAGCTTTTTGAATCGAGACCTGCCCGTGCAGCTGCAAAATAGGCAAAAGTCGCTTCTAAGCCTGCTAACGAAAATGAAATAAAAAACGATAAGAAATATAAAAATCCTAGAGGCTGTTTCACGGTCTGCCACGGTGTATCCTTCTTTGCAATAGACTGTGCTCTTTTGTCTGTAGGAAGAGATTCCTCAAGTATAAATAATACAACAAAAAAAGTAAGTGATGATACAGCACCAGCAATCCAAAATGGCATATTTAAACTAATTTCTGAAAAAACACCACCAATTGCTGGACCAAAAATAAACCCTAAGCCAACGGCCGCCCCGATTATACCCATCCCTTTGCCACGATCCTCACTAGTTGTAATATCCGCAACATAGGCCATTGAGGTCGGCATATTAGCTGAAGATAAAAATCCCCCAATAATTCGAGCACCAAAAAGCATCCATAGCTCTGTTGACATTGCAAATAAAAAGAAGGAAAGAGCAAGTCCAGCTATACCAATTAACATGACCGGTTTACGACCAATTCGGTCAGAGATTCGTCCCCACATTGGAGCAAATAAAAACTGCATAAAAGAGTATACAGCCATCAATAGCCCTAATTGTGTCGGTGTTGCCCCAATCTCCTCCGCAAAAAAAGGAAGTACAGGGATTATAATCCCAAACCCAACCATAACAAGGAACATTATCAAAAAGAGAATAGGCAATGCTCTTTTATCTCTCAATATAAATCCTCCATTCTACAACCAAGAAAACCTTATTTCCAATTAGCATATATTATTTTCTATTTTATTTCTATTATGTTCATTGAGCAAATCATAGACTTTTCTTATTCAATTGCAAACGTAACCTGCCACTAAAAATTGCCCGTATCCTAATCCTTCCTTTTAAGCAAAAAAAAACAAAAAAGGGACTATTTTTTACGAATAGACCCTTTTCTATATTAAGGAACTCGAACCTCAATCGTCCATTTCCGAAATTCATTCGAATTATTGTAAATATTCATTTCTCCACTCCAAGTCTCAATCTTTTTGTGAATAATCGCCAAGCCTTCCTTCAGTAAGTCATTAGTTACTCCCGTTTCGCCTTCGTTAAATTGAAACTGAAATTTCAAAATTCCTCTACTCAACTCATCAAAAGTAATTGTTAATATTAGGTTAGCTGCATAAAGTACTTCTACAAGTAACGATAATGTTTGTTGACATATACGATAGAATAGCATTTCTTTCTCTAATTCATATCTGATCCTCGTTCCTCTAACAATTAATTGGATAGGCGTGTTATCATTATCGATTGTCCTAATATACGATTTCAGCGCTTCGATAAAACCGATATCCTCAACAGCTAACGGAAATAGCTCAAATGAAAGTTTTCTCACCTGATGAAGAACATCGTTTGTTGTTTCTATAACACCAGTCAAATATTCTTTTAAACTATCATCAATATTTGCTTTAAGTGCCATTTTTAAACCAATAAGCGAGCCATATAATGTCTGACCGATAACATTATATAATTCGTCCGATACTTGTTTCTTATGCTTTTCTTGTTCATCGAAGACTCGTAAGAGCATTTTTTCCGTGTTAAAATATTGTTCCTTGATGCTCTCATATTTGTCAATTAACTCAATCCTATCCTCAACCTCGGTAGTTCGCTCTGTACTATTTGTAATAGGATTAATTTTATCCACTTTTTCCCTCCTAAAATAATTATTCCCCCTTTATTTAAACTACCATTAGTAGCCGATATAATGGCAGTTTGTTAACCCCTTTTGAATTCGCCCTATTTTGAATCATTACGCAGCCGTTCACTTGTCTCTTTATTAAACGCTTCCATACTGTAACAATAAATAGAGCTCGCATTATTTCTCCATAATAATGCTTACTTAATATTATTTCTAATTTTCAAAAAACATTCAATCAGGGGATTCCCTAGTTTCGTTTAAAAAAACTGCCTATATCAAAGAAAAAAAGAAGATCAGCTCGTGACCTTCTTCCTACTAATCACTTTTTTATAAAGGAACCACTACTTTTACTTTTGTACCTAATCCTTCGATTGACTCTATATCGACAGACCCATTTACTAAAAGTGCGCGTTCCTTCATACTAAATAAACCAATTCCTTTATTTTTTCGTGTTTTCTCATATTCTTTAACATTAAAGCCAATGCCTTCATCAATAACATATAACTCGATTCTATTTTTGCCGCTATTTATTCTTACAGTAATCTTTTCAGTTTCTGCATATTTGGCCGCATTGCTTAGTGCCTCTTGGAAAATCCGATAAAGTGCTACCTCAATTTCAGGTGAATAGCGCTGTTTTATTCCATTCACTTCAAAATCTACCTTTATTCCAAAAGTGTTTTCAAACCTTTCAATATGTGTCCGAATTGCCGAAAATAATCCTAAATCATCCAACGCACTTGGGCGTAACTGAAAGGCAAGTGACTTCACTTCTTCCATTGAACTGCTAGTTAATTTCTCTACATTTTCAATTTGTTCCAAAATTTTCTGATCTGCGCCAACCTGCTTTAATAATTTTAATGACATTAAAATACTATATAATGATTGGCCGATACTATCATGTAATTCGCGCGATACTCTCTTCCGCTCTTCTTCTTGTGCATCGATGATACGTGACGTTACCTTTTTTTCATGCTCAATTAAGCGCTCTTCTGCAAGAATCCATTTATTTTCAGCTTTTTCCCGCTCTATGAATACTCTTTTAAACTGAGGATAAAAAATACCATAATACAGAAAAATATAACCGGTTGCTTTATATAAGTGACCTAGTAAATTATCCATATCATACACATTTCGATAAAGGGTAAAAACTAATTCACCTATTAAAAGAAAAACTACGGCAAGAGAAATAGTCAATTTCCTCGGAACACGCTCAGTAACATATTGGGTTGCAATGATCAACAACGTTATAAAATGAATGATACTTATTGCATATTCCATATTTGCTTTAAAATTTGAAACTCCAACACCCTCTATGACAAGAACAGGTAAAAATTGAGCATAAGATAAAATGCCATATACTCCAATAAACAAAAAGAAAAAAGTCAAAAAGATTTTAATATTTTTCTCTATCGCTTCAACCTTGCTATCATTATTTCTTATAATAAACCATAATAAACCGATGCTCTCAATAAATCTTGCTACAATCCAAAACCACGTTGCGATTTGGATTGAATATTCAGATTGAAAAAATGGCATCCCTTTGTAAGATAAGGTATGAAATAAATCAATGGTGCCGATCGCAAAAAATAATAATCCAAAATTCAAGCTGTTCCTAGACTGAAAATACGATGCTGTTAACAACCCATGGATAAATATTACATAGGAAACAAATACGCTAGATAGCTCTAGCAGCGTATGAGAAATTAAATAATAGGACGGATCATAAAAAAAAGAAATCGTTGTATGTAATAATCTTGTAATAAAAAAGATTAAAATTGCAGCACCTGCAATTAAAATTGTTCTTATTTCATTTTTGTTAAAAGCGTGCATAACGTCACCACTATACGAAGTCTAGTAACCCTTGTTTTAAAGCGTAACGAACTAGTTCAGGTCTCGTTCTTAATTGCAACTTTTCCATTATCTTTGATTTATGCGATTCAATCGTTTTAACCGATAAGTAGAGCATATCAGCAATCTCTTTATTCGTATAACCTTTGGCTATATATTCAAGTACTTCCTGCTCCCTAGTCGATAACAGGTTAAACACATCATCACTACCATCTTGAGAGATACGGTTCATATAGTCTTCTATTAAAAGCTTTTGTGCTTTTGGATACAAATAAGCCTCGCCTCTTTGCACTGTCCGAATAGCATTGATTAAATCCATATCTTCTGCACTTTTCAAGATATATCCAGACGCACCAGCCTGCAACACTCGGAAAATATATTCTTTATCATCGTGCATCGTTAATACAAGAACTTTAATTTCGGGGGCTGCTTCCTTCAACCTCCTAGTTGCAGATAAACCATTTTCACCAGGTGGCATGTTTAAATCCATAATGACTATATCCGGCTTTAACTGAACAGCCTTTTGAAAAACTTCTTCACCATCACATGCAGTTTCTATTACTTCCATACCATCCTGCATATTTACTAACATTTCTAATCCTGAACGCACAATGGCATGATCATCAGCGATAATGATTCGGATTGGCATTGAGTCCCCTCCTAATGGAAAACTATCAAATTATATTTTATTATAAAAACCATTTACTCCCAATAACTACCTATACGATTTTACCTTATAATTCGACATATTTCAATTTGTTATAGAACATATTTGTTACAAATATCCTACTTACTGTTCATATAAAATGACCTAATAGTCCTATAACGATAAGAAATAACTCGATAAATACAGACTGCATATTCTGGTATGTATTTTGGATAATTTTATGGGAAGGCAGTAACTTCGCTATAAAGTTTTTAAAAACTGAACTAAGAAGGCTGAATTATGAAGGCTTTTATCCGAATATTTCAGTCTTTTTTAATCTTTCAAAACATTTAAAATATTATCCACTTTAAAAAGAGCAAGAAATTGTAAGGTATTTCTAAAAAATTATCATTACAATGGTTGATGTATAACAGTGTTACCTTTTCGGGAGGTGTTATTACTAGAGGGTAACGAATTTCTACAATTTTCTACAATAAGGGGGATAAGGAAAATGGCAGCTGAATATAAAGAAAGACATTACGTACCAGCAGGAAGTGTAGATATTTCTGAATTGGAGCCACTTGATCCAGCAACTGATAAAATCATGAAAGGTGAATTTCGCACAGGTTTTGGCTTAAGTTTAGTTTATTTCGCATTTATATTTTCTATTCCAGTTTTAAATTGGTATGCAAGTGAATTGATGTTAACAAAATTTTGGGGTGGCATGACTATCAGTTGGTTTATGACAGCTATTGGTTCATTAGCTGTCGCAGTAATTATTGCCTATATTCATGTTAATTTATATGAAAAACGTTTGAAAAATTACGAAAGTCTTACTACTACCGATGAAACAACTTCGGTCGAAAGGGGGATTAGCTAGTGGAATTTTTAGAACCAAAATATTTATTTACCTTTATTCTACTTGGAACGATCGTATATATAACCTATGCAACTAAGCGAAACGCAACAGCATCTGACTATTTTGTTGGTGGACGGCAGTTTGGATGGTTCATGAACGGTTCAGCGATTGCGGGAGATTATTTAAGTGCTGCAACATTTTTAGGGATAGCCGGTCTCACATTCACACTTGGCTATGATGGCGCTTACTATGCATTCTGTTTCTCAATTGGACTTGTTCTTCTTTCTATTTTTGTTGCCGGTCCATTGCGTCGCTTCGGTGCGTACACTGTAGCTGATTTCTTAGGACACCGCTTCCATAGTAAGCGTGCCCGTGTTGTCGCTGTTGCAGTTGTATTTTCAATTTCAGGTTTTTATGCTGCACCTCAGCTATTAGGAGCTGCACAAATTTTGAGTATGTTTTTTGGTACAACCTATGAATTTGGAATTATTTTTACATGTCTCGTTATGATTTTCTATGTTGGTGTCGGTGGAATGAAGGGAACAACAATTAACCAAGCACTTGAGCTTTGGATTCGTCTTGGCGCTTTTATTTTGATGGTAGCTGCAGCGGTTTGGGGCGGTCTACATTACGATAAAATTTTAGCTACAATTGGTAGCTTTTCGGGTTCATTAGCTGGTACAGGTCAATTTACAACAGACGGGAAAGATCTTGTTGTAGACGGCCCAAGCTGGTTAGGCACAGGATTTTACTTCCCATCATTTTGGCAAACTGTCTCAATGACAATTGGTTTAGCATTTGGTACAATTGGCCTTCCGCACATCTTACTTCGATTCTATACGAATCCAAGTGCGAAAGCAGCACGTAGCTCTGCTTTAATGGCAATTGTGCTTGCAAGTGTGTTCTTCTTCTTTGCAGTATATTTAGGTACTGTTGGTCGTGCAATGTTCCTTGATCCTTCAACTGATCCAAGAATTATTGGTGATATGGTGAAAGGTGGACAAAACATGATCATTCCATCAACTGCGGAAGCTCTTGGTGGTAAGTGGTTACTTGGACTAGTTATTGCTGGTGCGTTCGCGGCCATTTTCTCGAACGTTTCAGGATTATTTATCGCAAGCTCTGGAGCACTAGCACATGACTTATATGCAACTTTCACAAAGAAAAAACTTACTGAAAAAGACCGAGTTTGGGCTGGTAAAATTGCAATTGTATTCCTTGGTTTCTTCTACGGCGCACTTGGCTTGTTAGTTAAAGAAGCATCCATCGGCCACCTAGTAGGATTAGCCTTCAACGTTGCAGCAAGTACATTTGCACCAATCTTCATTCTTGGTATATGGTGGAGAGGTATGACTGAAAAAGGCGCCATTGCCGGAATGCTTGTTGGATTACTAAGTTCAATGTATTGCATATTCTTTGTAGAAACATTACCAGTAGCATTACAATTCAAAATCCCAGGCCTTATTACAGTACCTGCAGGCTTCTTGGCTGTATATATTGTTTCAAAGCTAGACCGCAAGGTTCCAGCAGACGTTAACGAATTTATGAAAACTGTACATTCAAAAGAAAACGAAGCAGCGTAATAAACTTCGCATAACACGGAAAATGACTTGTCCCATTACGGACAAGTCATTTTCCATTTTTTGCCGGGGTCAGGAACCTCTATGGACACCGCCCTGGCACCCACTGTGTCCCTCCAGTTATTTACTTTTGTTGTTTTAATAGTAGCAAGTCGATAAACAACTGGCAGTTCATACTAAAATCTGAAAAGTCTATCCCAGTGTGCTCAATTATTTGTTTAATTCGGTAATTCAAGGTATTGGGATGAATAAAAAGATATTCTGCAGTCTGCTTTGCCTTACAATTATTTAATAAGTAAGCTTCTACTGTTTTCAGCAGCTCTGTTTGATTTTCTTGGTCCTTTTGCTGTAATTGTAATAACAATGGATTAACATATTGAGAATCGCGATTATGATCCGCTAATACTTGTAAATACCTATAAACTCCTAGTTTTTGATACTCATATGCCATATGATCTTGTTGCCCTAAAAATTCTGCAGCCTTTATGACTTCGATCGCCTCTTGGTAGCTACTACTCAATAAAGAGATCAAATATTCATCGCCAATACCGGCAAATATTTTGATAGAGTAGTTGGTTTCAAAGCTCTTAATAACTCTAATTACCAATTCATTTGCTTGTACTTGTAACGAACTATTTTTGAAGCTATCCCCCAGAATCACAATGACTTTTCGAGAATCAACAATTAATTCAACAGCACAAAGCGTTACATTTAAATACGACTGCACTGTCTCCTTTAGTTGGTCAAACAAATCATCCTCTTCGGCAGCAACTGTAAACACTACTACTCTTACAACTGGCGGTAGTACTATGTTTAACGTTTCAGCTTGTTGTTTAAGTTCCTTTTCATTTTTATATCCATTGCTTAGTAGCTGACGGTAAAAATGTCCCTTTTTTTCATCTTTTTCACGCTTTGCCACGTTATTTCTATATAATAGCTTTCCTATATGAATTGCAACCTGCTCAAGAAACTTAAGCTCTTGTTCTGAAAGCAGCTTTTCAATTTCCTGAACCCATAAATAGCCTAGAATCAATTGTTTATGTTGTGTACTTACAACAACTCTTTGATTAAGACCTATTTCTTCAATTTTACGGACTCGAAAAGGACCAGTAATCGATTGCAACTGATCGATAATACCCTCTTCTATAAATTTTTCCAGAATCGATATTGGGCATTTTTTTGAAAGAATGGTTTGTTGGTTTGCTTGATCAAAATCTTTAATATAGTAGGAACTATAAGACAAAAGATTAAACCCGTCATCTTCCAATATAATAGGTTTTTTCAAAGTATGGCTAATATATTCAACTACTTTGTGAAAGTCAGATATTGTTAAGGCCTTAGCTAACTGTTGCTTCATTAATTACAGCCTCCTTGCAATCCAAATGAATAACAATATCATAACATGTATGCAAAATATTAGCATCTGCCGTAATAGGAATCTCGTAATCAAAAAACAACTCCTCTACCCAAATAAGATAGAAGGAGTTGCATTTTCATTTCTATTAAATTAATGAGAAAACAAATATGTTTCACTATAATTTTAAAGAGAAAAAACTATTTTTTTATTAATTTTTTACTGTCTTTTCAAACTCCTCAAATTGTTTTTCAATTTCAGAAGACGGCTTTGATGTCAGAATACTTACAACATATACTGCTAATAAGCTCGCTGCAAAGCCTGGAATCATTTCATAAAGGACATCTGATAATCCAACGTTTGACCAAATAATTACCGTAAGCGCCCCGACAACCATACCTGCAAGAGCCCCCCATTTTGTCATCCTCTTCCAGTATAGGCTGAGAAGAATAACAGGACCAAAGGATGATCCAAATCCAGCCCATGCGTAACCAACAAGATCAAGAATCGTTGCATTCTTTGTCCAGGCAAGGCTTAAAGCAACAATGGAAACTATTAAAACAGATAAACGTCCCATAAACACCAATTCTTTATCTGAAGCCTCACGACGGAAAAACGTTTTATATAAGTCCTCAGTCAACGAGCTCGAAGTAACAAGCAATTGTGATGATATCGTACTCATAACAGCTGCTAGAATGGCAGCAATTAGGAAACCTGTAATGATCGGATGGAATAATATATGTCCTAACATAATGAAAATGGTTTCCGGATCAGCTAGTGTCATTCCATTTACTGAATAATAAGCAATACCGATAAGTCCTGTAAACATTGCACCAAATACAGAAAAAATCATCCAGCTCATCCCAATACGACGAGCTTTTTTAATTTCTTTTACATTCGTAATCGCCATAAAACGAACAATAATGTGGGGTTGCCCAACATAACCTAATCCCCATGCAAAAAGTGACACAATTCCTAAGAAACTAGTACCTGTAAAAATATTTAAAAGTGCAGGATCGATTGTCCGAATTTCTGTAAAAGAAGTACCTAATCCACCAATTTCCATAATTGTAACAATCGGTACTAAAATTAAAGCTATAAACATGATCATGCCTTGAACTGCATCAGTCCAGCTTACAGCTAGGAATCCACCAAACAACGTATAGGCTACTACAACACCTGTTATAATAAACAATCCTGTGTGATAACTAATCCCAAACGTACTATTGAATAATACTCCACCTGAAACCATCCCTGAGGAAACGTAAAAAGTAAAAAAGATTAATATAACAAAACCTGATATTAAGCGAAGTATTTTTGATTTATCACCAAAACGATTTTCTAAATAACCAGGAATTGTAATTGAATTGTTCGCTAATTCCGTATATGACCTTAAACGTGGCGCAACCCAAATCCAGTTAGCCCATGCACCTAATGTTAAACCTATCGCAATCCAAGAAGCGCTTAATCCTGTTGCATACATTGCCCCTGGCAGACCCATTAATAGCCAGCCACTCATGTCAGCAGCACCAGCACTTAATGCTGTTACCATTGGACCTAGTCCGCGTCCACCTAACATATAATCTGATAAATTAGAAGTGCGTTTGTAAGCGTAATAACCAATCCAAAGCATACCAATCATGTATACGCTTACAGAAATAAGAAGTTGAATATTTTCCATAGTTTACCTCCCTTTTATTCTATGAACCGATAAATTAGTTTCATAGAATTTATTTGATAACTCTATATTACAAAAATTTTAAAGATTTGTGAACAATTTTTTACTATATTTTCTTAAGTCTTTATATTGTGAATTATCTGACATTTTTACACACAAAAACACTGATTTAATGCATAAGAAAAAGTATGACCTCACTTTAGTTGGAATCCGAATTGTCCGTTAACCAATACTAATTCAATCGAAGTCATACCTTATTTTATTATTTTAATACAGTTTTTAGATGTAGAATTATAGCATTTCGCTAATTGTTTTTGCCTGCATATGAAGAGCTAAATAATCTGGACCACCTGCTTTTGAATCTGTACCAGACATGTTAAAGCCACCGAATGGTTGGTAACCTACAATCGCACCCGTACAATTGCGGTTAAAGTATAGGTTCCCTACATGGAATTCCCGCTTTGCTCGTTCAATGTGCTCACGGTTATTCGAAATAAGCGCACCAGTTAGTCCGTATTCAGTATTATTTGCAATTTCAAGTCCCTCATCAAACGTCTTAAACTTTGAGAAACCTACTACAGGACCAAAGATTTCTTCCTGTTGTACTCTTCCGTTCGGATCAAGATCAGCAATAATCGTTGGCTCAATGAAGTAACCTTTTGAATCATCACCATTTCCGCCAGCTGCTATGCGTCCTTCCTTTTTGCCAATTTCTATATATTCCATAATCTTATTAAATGAAGCTTGATCAATAACTGGTCCCATATATGTTTCATATTTTTCTGGATCACCAGTAACCGCTGCTTTCGTAATTTCAACGACACGGTTTAAAACTTGATCATAAACATCTTCATGGACAACCGCACGCGAACCCGCTGAACATTTTTGCCCCGCAAAGCCGAATGCAGAAGTAAAAATAGATTGCGCCGCCAATTCAACGTCACAGTCTTTATCAACAACGACCGTATCTTTGCCACCCATTTCAGCAATGACACGTTTTAAATGCTTTTGACCAGGTTGAACAACAGCTGCACGTCCGAAAATACGTAAACCAACATCACGTGAACCAGTAAATGTAATTAGTGCGGTTTTCGGATGATCAACTAAATAGTCACCAACTTCAGCTCCGCTTCCCGGAATAAAGTTCACTACTCCTTTTGGAAGACCAGCTTGTTCTAAAACATCAACAAACCAAGCAGCAACTACTGGAGTAGCACTTGCAGGCTTAAGAAGTACTGTGTTACCGGTTACGATTGGAGCTACAGTAGTACCCGCCATAATTGCAAATGCGAAGTTCCAAGGCGGAATAACGACTGCTACACCTGATGGTTGGTAAACATATTGATTCCGTTCACCATCACGGCTTAATACCGGCTTCCCTTTCGCTAATTCAATCATTTGACGTGCATAATATTCCATAAAATCAATTGCTTCAGCAGTATCTGCATCTGCTTCCTTCCACGGTTTCCCCGCTTCTTTAACTAACAACGCAGAGAACTCATGCTTACGGCGGCGAGTAATTGCAGCTGCACGGAAGAGAATTCCTGCCCTTGCTTCAGCATCCCACTTTCTCCACGTTTTAAACGCCGAAGATGCTGCTTCCATTGCCTTTTCAGCTAAATCCTTATTCGCTTTAGAAACACGACCAATCACTTCAGCTTTATTAGCAGGATTAACAGAAACGATTTTTTCTTCTGTTGTAATGCGCTCACCACCAATAATAAGGTCATAATCTTTTCCCAGTAACGTGTTTACTTTTTCTAAAGCTGCCTCGAAGTCCTTGCGGTTTTTTTCTACTGAAAAATCTGTCAAAGGTTCATGTTTATACGGTGTGTACATCGAATCTCTCCTTTTATTATAAATTTAATAATGTGATATACATTTTTTCGCAATAAATGACTAACATTTTAGAGTTTATGCAACCTAGCTTTTAACCATACCTTTGAAGACAAATGCTATATTGGCTGGTCTTTCGGCTAATCGTCTCATACAATAGCCATACCAGTCCTTCCCATATGGTAAGTAGACCCGCATTTTATAGCCTTCCTTAGCTAAATCTAATTGTGTTTGACTTCTCATCCCATAAAGCATTTGAAATTCGAATTGACTAGTAGGTATTTGCTGTTCTTTAACAAACTCTTTTGTAAAATTAATCATTGCGTCGTCATGTGTTGCTACTGCAGTGTAATTTCCATTTAACAAATGCATTTTTACAATGTTTATAAAGTTATTATCTACATCTTTTTTATCTGGAAATGCAACATCTGCTGATTCTTTATAAGCACCTTTCACAATCCGGAGAGCAGGATTAAATTTATTTAAGTCTAAAACATCTTGTTCAGTACGATATAGATAAGCCTGCACAACAGTACTTACATACTCATACTTTACTTTAAATTGTTTAAATAAATCTAAGGTTGCCTGACAACGTGGAAAATCCTCCATATCAATCGTTACCAATATTTTATTATGCTCAGCCGTTTCCAAAATAGAGGTCATATTTTGATAAACGAGCTCGTGGTCGATGTCTAGTCCGAGTGATGTCATTTTTACAGAAACTTGAGAGTCTAGTCGTTCACGGCTAATAGTTTTAATTGTTTCAACACACTCAGCGGCCCGCTCGCGAGCTACATCAGCAGAATCAACAAATTCACCTAAATGGTCAACAGTTACAGCTAAGCCTTTATTATTCAAATCTCTAATTACTGGGATTGAGCATTTGAAATCTATTCCCCCTATGATTTTACCAGTAGCGAAGCTGCCGCCACGATTTTGGGCAATATGATTTAACATTTTGCTTTTTGACAAATAAAGAAAAAAGTTTCTAGTAAGCGCTTCCACGTTGATCACTCCCTTCGCTTATAAAAAGTTCATATAAATAATTTTACAGCTAGTAATTCAGTATTCACAATGTTAGTAACGTACAATATTTCGAGCGTTTATTTGTTTAAAAGCTACAAATACAACTTTAACGTTATTAATGAAAACCCTTGAACCTCTCACAACTTAAGTCACGAGTATTCCCACTAACGAAATTTAAAAACAGGAGCGAAGGTTTAAACCTCTCACTCCTGTTTATGATTTGATAATAGTATAATGGTCGCCACGATAAAAGCTGCTCCGAGCCATTCCATCACAACAAATGAAGTCTTAAGCCAAGCCACAGATACAATCGCTGCTGTTAATGGTTCAATACTAGCAAGCATACTTGTTTCAGAAGGGCTGATATAATTTAAGCTTTCCATATAGCAATAAAACGGAATTAATGTCCCAAACACTATAACAAATAAAATAAAAAACAGACTACCCACAGACAAAGAACCCTGGAATTCCCATGGAGGATGGATAAAGCTTATTGCAAGACCACCAATTAACATACCCCAGCCCGTGATTGTAATTGAATCCCATTTCTTTAACAGATTTCTCGGTTGTATTGTATAAAAAGCTAAAGCAAATGCCGAGGTAATTCCCCAAAACAGTGCTGCTTTTGTAATTGACAAACTTTCTAACGTACCTTTTGTAACTAACAAAAACGTCCCAACAATTGCAAAAATCAGTGCAAGCTGTTCTTTCCCGACTGGAAGCTTTCGATTAACAATAACATAGTAAATTGCAATTAAAGCCGGTGCTAAATATTGTAAGAATGTAGCGGTTGCGGCATTTGATGCTTCAATTGCAACAAAATACGTGTATTGAACGGTTAGCATTCCAAATAAGGCAAACAAAAGTAAAGGAAAGCGGTCACTCTTTGATTTCCATATATTCAAAAATGACCGTTTATATTTAAGTGCTGAAATAAGCAACAATAACAACCCTGAAGTAGTTAATCTGATCGTAATGAGCCAACCTGGCGAAAGACCTTTAACTTGGAACAAATATTGGGCAACTGTACCGGATAACCCCCATAATATTGCACCTGTTAAAACAAGAAAAATTCCAATTGATTTATTTTTTGACATCACTGATACAGCTTCCATGTTTTCATCCCTGTCTAAATAGTCTAATAATCTTAAAGATAATCAATATATTAACAGAAATTTCCTAGTATTAAAATGAGAAAAAAGTCAGCCTTGAACTCAGGGCTGACCCGTATCTACTCTATAAAAATCTATTATAGCTATATTATTCTCACAGTGCATTCTCACGCATTCAACTATTGCAGAACACATTGTTTTATTTTAAAGCTTAACCTTATTTATTTAAACAATCACCGTTCGGTTCTTTCCAGCTTTTTTTGCAATGTACATCGCATCATCGGTTAGACGTAAAAGCTCAGTTGAGGATTTCGCATCTTCTGGATAAGCAGATATACCAATTGATACTGTAATAGGCTCACCAATCGGGCTTGATTGTGTAGCAATCTTCAACCGAAGTCGCTCAGCAATTTGACTTGTTAAATTTTTATCTGCTTGCGGCAATAAAATTAGAAATTCTTCGCCGCCGTATCGAAAACAAATATCATTTTTCCGAACTTCGTCCATCATAATGTTGGCAATATATTGCAAAACCTTGTCTCCCATTACATGTCCATAAATATCATTAACTTGTTTAAAATGATCGATATCAAATAATACCATACTAAAAGGGATATCGTTTTGTATCCAGTCCTCAATAATCATTTTCAGAGCCCGGCGGTTAGAAAGTTTTGTAAGGGGGTCCGTATAGGCCTCTACAGATAAATGATTAATTTGATTTCGTAACGAATCTACGCCAATCATCATTGCGTTTTTCAATGTTTTCGCTTCTTTGTACCATGTTGAAATTTTAGATAATGGTTTTTCATGATTACCATGACAAAGCCTTTCAGAAAAAGTTGATAATTGATTCAACGGTTTTACGATAAGCTTTGCTATCCACGAAGATAGCGCAAACAAAAGCAAAAAGAACGGTCCTGAATATAACATCATATTTTTAACTAAATCTTTCGCCGGCATCAAGGCGAGCTCGGTAGGAGTCTGGGAGATAATTCCCCAATTACTGCTTTCCACAGGTGCATAGCCTGCCAACATATCGGCTCCTACAGTATTAACAACACGCTCTGCTCCCCTTCCACCCTGCAACACCTTGCGAACAACTTCATTCTTTGTAACATCTTCACCTAATCTTTTAGGCTGTGGATGGTAAATTAGGCTGCCTTTTTGGTCAACAACATAAAGATAAGATTCATTACGATAAAAGTGAGTCTCCAAAATTGAGCTTAAGGCATTGTTTTCATGGAGATAAATCGATCCAGCTAATAATCCCAAAAACTGATTCCCATCATAAATTGGCACTGTTATCATAACAATTAATCGGTCTGTCATTCCGATAAAAGGATCGGAAACATATGGACCTTTTAACAAATTAGCTTGGTAAAAAACAGTTTTATTAAAGGGTTTCCCTTGTAATTTTAACGTCTTCGGTGCAATATTCTTTATTTTTCCGGTCACATCGACAAATACAACTGAATTAAAAAAATTACTGCTACCTAGAATTTCATCCAACCGTCGTTGGACTTGATCATCGTTGCCAAGCTTTAATGGAAATCCTACTGCCGAAACTTGAAGCTTTTTCTTTACATCAACAAAAAATCCCTCTGCTGTGCTAGCAACTTTTTCTGCGTATCCTTGATTGGATTCAAGAGTATTATTTATTAATGTATTGTAAGTGAGTTTATAGCTGACAAAGATACTAATACATAATGTAAGTAACAATGAGAATATTAATAACGCTGTAATCCAAAATCGAATTGAATGATTTTTAATAGATAGAATCGATTTCAATTCCATACCCCCATCAGAGGAAACCTAGCTAGAATAGCTTCCTAACTGAATCTTTTTTTTCGAAAGCATTTGTTCAATTTCATCAGAAGGAACTGGTCTGCTAATTAAAAAGCCTTGAACTCCTACACAATTATATGTTCGTAAGAAATTCACCTGATCTTCAGTTTCCACACCTTCTGCTATTAATTCAAGACCTAAATTTTGTCCCATAGAAATGATCGTTCCTACTATGAGTTTATTATTCTCATCAGTAAATAAATTTGAGATGAATGATTGATCAATCTTTAATGTATCTATTGGGAACGAATAAAGATAACTTAATGAACTATAGCCTGTTCCAAAATCATCCACTGAAATTCGAACTCCTAATGCTTTAAGACTTTGAAAGATGGAAATAGCCCTCTCCATATTCATCGTCATACTTTCAGTTATTTCAATCTCTAAATGTTGCGGATTTATGTTATATTTCTTCAAGGCAGATTCTACTATTTCGACTAAGTCCTCTTGGAATAATTGACGCAGTGAAAGATTGACCGAGATTCGTATTGGACCGATCCCTTTATTTTGCCAGTCTCTTAATTGCTTACAAGCCTGTTCAATTACCCAGTTACCGATCGGGATAATTAACCCCGTTTCTTCTGCTAACGGAATAAATCTTCCTGGCGAGATCATACCTTTATCATGATGATTCCAGCGAATCAACGCTTCAACTCCAATAATATCCCCTGTTTCAATATTCACTTGTGGCTGATAATGCAGAATCATTTCATCCCTTGCGATCGCCTGCCTTAAATCATTTTCAAGGAAAATATTTTCAAATAACTCTTTATTCATGTCAGGATGATACACCATAACAGCTTGTCCATTTTTCTTTGCTTCATGCATGGCTATATGTGCTTGCTTGATTAACTGCTGCACGTCATGAATATCATCTTGATAAATAGTGATTCCAATTGAGGACGTTATATGAAATTTAAATCCTTTCGCAATCATAGGTTCCTCAAGACGTTGATGAATATTGTTAGCATAGCGAGTTAATTCAGAAATATCTTTTACATTTGGCAATACAAACATAAACTCATCTGCTACCATTCTTGCTAGAATTACTTCTTCCTTATGAAACTCTCGCAATCTCATTGCGATTGTTTTGAGGAATAAATCCCCCATTTCGTTCCCTAATGAGTCATTCACATTTTTAAAACGATTTAAATTAATAGAAACAAGAGCGAAAGTATCAGTAGTACCTTTTATATTATTAAAATATTCTTCTAAACACTTTAATAAAAAGTTACGGTTTGGCAAGCCCGTTAATTCATCATGGTAAGCTAAATAATTTATTTTTTCTTGAATTTTAATTTGGTCGGTAATATCTGTTATTGAATGAATTGTATTTAGTATTTCATCGTCATTATTTAGAATCGGTGTTGAATTTACCGATAATGTAGTTGGTTCATTATTTCCCTTAGTTAATTTGTAGATTGAATCTTTTATAGACTTATTGGTTTTTGCAATAAAGTCAACCGGACTTTGCCCCTCAATATTATTTAAGCCATCTATTGTCTTAATAGTCCAAGCTGAGTCAGCTTCCTTTTTATATACCGTCTCATCATGGGATATTCCGATCATATCCTCAGCAGTTTTATTTGCAAAAATAACTTGTCCGTCCTTGTCAGTAATAACTATTCCATTTGGGATTGTATTCACAATCGTTTCTAACCGTTTTTCACTTTCCTGTAGCTTTTGTTGAACTTGTTTTTGAACAATAAAAGGCTCTCCAATTGAAACAGCAAAAATTCCATTCATAAAGAAAAAGTAACTAATTCCTTTAAAAATGTGTCCCGCTAGATTTGCTAAATCAAATGGATATACAAAAACTGTTAAACTTAATTCACTAAAAATCGCAAAACCTAAAGCTACAATTAAAATAAGATAGGAATCCTTCTTATGTTGTCGATATTGTTTAAACAAAATAGCAATTGTAACCAAAAACAAAATAGCAATAAAATATTCTAGTAGTTTATTAATTGTTGTTGGACCTACTCCGGTAATCACTAAAACCGGAAGCAATTCTCCTTGGAGTAAAACAAATCCAGAAATGGAACCAGCCAATATAAATACAGTTGTATACACATAAAAACGCTTTATATTACTTTGTTTGTCCGCACTACTAAAAAGAATAAGTATACCAAGTGACAAAGTTAACCTTGAAATGAGCCAAAACCAAGTAGGTACCGCATCAGTAACAATACTCGAAGAAAAAGGCATTCCTTTATAAAAAAGAGTATGAAAAATATCAAACAAACCGATCGTTAAAAACAAAGCACCTAATGCTAGTCGATGCTTAGAACGTGTATGCGGAAATATAACCCAAGCTTGTATCGCAATCCCCATTGCAACTAAAATACTAAATAGCTCTAAAATTGTATGTACAGATAAGAAAATTTGTGGTTCTAAATCAATATCAACATGTAGGTTCGTTGTATGAATACCGAGAAAGATCAACAATCCCGCAATTAATGTTATGTATGTATGAATCTCAGTCTTTTTTGTCATTTATTTTAAGTCTCCTCTGAGATTTGTAATTTTTTTATAATCGACAAATTTTTACCATATATACATTATAAAATATAGTAACCAACCGTGTACATAAATTGTTGTACATTCTTCGATTTTTGTATCTTGTGGACTATGAAATTACTAGGAAAAACGTCACATATAAGAAATACTTGCCAAAAAACTTTTTAAAATATTTGCCCGTTTATCCTTTACTACTATTATAATGTTTTATAAATATATTTTTCTATTTAATTACGATAATTATCATAATAAAGGGTGGTGTGACTAATACGATGAACTCTTATGTTAATGAACAGAACGGAATATTCCCAGCAGTATGCCCGCTAGATTGCCCTGACCAATGTGGTTTGCTCCTGCACAAAGTAAACGGAACGGTAATAAAGGTTGAAGGAGACCCGAATCATCCGGTAACGAAAGGGCATATTTGTAATAAAGTTCGAAATATGCCGGCACGTATTAATGATCAAAATCGTCTTAAATATCCAATGAAACGTATAGGAGCAAAAGGTTCCGGCAAATTCGAGCAAATCAGCTGGACTGAAGCTCTAGACACAATCTCTAACAAGTGGAAAACTCTTATCGCAGAACATGGCCCAGAAACGATACTACCATATAGCTTTTATGGCAATATGGGAAACCTTACTTCTGAAGGAATGGGGCATGCATTTTTTAATGCACTGGGAGCAAGTAGACTTGACCGAACTATTTGCAACTCAGCAGGAGCAAAAGGATATAAATATACAATGGGTGCTAGTCGTGGCATCGATCCCGAAGATACGATTCACTCAAAGCTGTTCATTTTCTGGGGTATAAATGCTGTTAGCACAAATATGCATCAAATTTTACTTGCCCAAAAAGCAAGGAAGCAAGGGGCAAAAATTATTGTTATTGATGTTCATAAAAACCAAACTGGTCGTTTAGCTGATTGGTTTATTCCAATTCAACCTGGTACAGATAGCGCCCTTGCCCTTGGAATGATGCATATACTATTTAAGGAGAATATGGTTGACTATGCATTCTTAGAAAAATTTACAGTCGGGCATGATGAACTTAAGAAGCATGTTACTCAATATGATCCGAAAACCGTTTCTGAAATTACTGGTGTACCCGAGGATGACCTTTACAAGCTTTCTCGTTTATATGGGGAAATTTCCCCTTCCTATATAAGAATAGGTAATGGATTGCAGCATCACGATAACGGGGGAATGGCCGTTCGAACTATTGCGTGTTTACCTGCGTTAACTGGTCAATGGCTTGTTAAAGGAGGCGGTGCGATAAAAAGCAATTCAGGTTATTTATCCTACAATTCTGTCGTGACGCAACGACCAGATTTATTGGAAAATCCAAATACTCGAACAATCAATATGAACTTACTTGGTCAAGCATTGCTCGATCTTGAACCAAAAATTCATTCCATGTACGTCTATAATAGCAACCCTGCGATTGTTGCGCCAAATTGCAATAAGGTAAGAGCCGGATTAGCTCGCGAGGATTTATTTTTAGTAGTGCATGATTTATTTATGACAGAGACTGCTTTTTTTGCAGATATTATTTTGCCGGCAACCTCTTCGTTTGAAAACATGGATTTCTACGCATCGTATTGGCATCATTATATACAGATTCAAAAACCAGTAATAGAACCACATTTCGAAGCTAAATCCAATGTTGAAGTGTTCCAGTTGTTAGCAAAAGAAATGGGATTTACTGATCCTATTTTTAAAGAATCAGAAGAAACGTTAATTCGTAAAGCTCTAGATTATCAAGAAAATCCATATATTGAGCACATTAACTTCGAATCGTTAATTGAACAAAACTATCAGAAATGCCAAAGTTATACGTTTGATCCCGGTAATTTACCAACTCCAAGCGGAAAAATCGAATTATACTCTGGAGCAATGGCACAAGCAGGGCTACCACCGTTACCAACATACTTACCTTTAAAGGATGATGGTGACTTCCCGTTTAAGTTTATCCCTGCGCCAAATCATAATTTCATAAACTCGACGTTTGCGAATAATGAATTTCATGTTGAGCTTGAAAAAAATCCTGTTGCCTATATAAATCATGTGGATGCTCTTGACAGAGGTATTCATGATGGAGATACAGTTCGAATCTGGAACAACCGTGGTGCTTGTGAGCTAAAGGTTAAGGTTGGCGAAGATGTTTTGCCTAGTGTAATTGTGACTCAAGGTCTATGGACACATAGAGGCACTCAAAAACATTTAGTAAATGCTTTAACACCTGATCGTGTTGCCGATATGGGTGGTGGTGCTACGTTTTTCTCAGGACGCGTTAATATTGAAAAAATATGATGGTAAAATATATAGAATCCGAATCTTTTTAAAATTTAAGACACATGTGCAAGTTCAACACCTTTTACAAAATGTAAATAACATGTATAGATCCCCCCATTTTTAACAAAATTAAGAAATAGTTGAGCTTTTTTACGAACTGAAAAAGGGGATCTCAAAATGAAGCTTACACCAAAGCAAGTTGTTGAATTACATGGATTTAATAACCTGACAAAAACACTTAGCTTTAATATGTATGATATTTGTTATACAAAAACAATCGAGGAACGGAAAGCCTATTTAGAGTATATTGATGAACAATATAATGCTGAAAGATTAACAAAAATTTTATCAGATGTAACACATATTATTGGGGCAAACATTTTAAACGTTGCCAAGCAGGACTTTGATCCGCAGGGGGCAAGTGTAGCGATGTTAATTTCCGAACAACCGGTTGACAAATCTCCCGTAGAATCATTTGAAGAATCACCAGGTCCGATCCCCGGATCGGTTATTGCGCAATTAGATAAGAGCCACATCACCGTCCACACCTATCCTGAATCACATCCTGATGAAGGAATCAGTACATTTAGGGCAGATGTGGATGTCTCAACATGCGGAGAAATCTCACCTCTTAAAGCGTTAAACTACTTAATTCACTCATTTGAGACAGATGTAATGACGATTGATTATCGCGTTCGTGGATTTACGAGAGATATCACTGGGCATAAGTTATTTATTGATCATGAAATCAATTCAATTCAAAATTATATTCCGGATGAAGTTTATGACTTGTATCATATGATTGATGTCAATGTCTATCAGGAGAACATCTTTCATACAAAATGTAAACTGCGCGAATTTGATTTAGATAATTATTTATTTGGGAAAAAGAAGGACCAAATCCCAATGGATGAGCAGATATTAATAACTGAAAAATTAAAGCTTGAAATGGATGAAATTTTCTACGGGAAAAATATAGTTTTTTAAACGGGATAGTTCTACAGTGTGGTTTTAATAAGCGCTTTAATAAAGTTCATATTTTAAATTTTTTCTAATTAGCTTAACTTACTCATAAAAAATTTGAATGCACATGTCATACCCACATGTGCATTCGTATTACATATAGCTATTTTTTATAAAATTAACAACCATAAATAAAGACCAATAAGTGTAACAAATAATGTTGGAATAGTTAGTACTATACCAATTTTAAAATAATACCCCCATGTGATCTTCACACTTTTATTTGATAGAACATGAAGCCATAAAAGCGTTGCTAAGGAGCCAATTGGGGTGATTTTCGGCCCCAAATCAGAGCCAATTACATTAGCGTAAATCAACCCTTCACGGATTACATCAGTTGTATTTGTATCTGTAATTGCCAGTGCATCAATCATAACAGTAGGCAAATTGTTCATGATTGAAGATTGGATTGCAGCTAAAAAACCCATCACAAACGTCCCTACAAATAGGCCTTGATCTGCGGCAGTTTGAATAATCTCTGTAAGCACACTTGTTAAACCTACGTTTCGCAATCCATATACAACAACATACATTCCGATTGAGAAAAAAACGATGGACCAAGGTGCACTTCTTACTATTTGCTTTATTTGAACGGCATGGCTTTTCCGCGCCATAAACAAAAACAATATTGCTACAAAGACAACGATGAATGAAACTGGGATACTCATAAACTCACTGACAAAATAACCTACTAATAATATTGCTAATACAAACCACGCCAAAATAAACAATTTACGGTCTAGAATTGCATCCGCAGGTTTCTTCAATTGTCCCAATTCATACTGTTTCGGGAGCTTTTTTCTAAAATATAAGAAAAGCACAAGTATACTAGCCGTTAATGAAAACAAATTTGGTACAATCATCCGTGATGCATATTCAACAAACCCTAGCCCAAAAAAGTCGGCTGACACAATATTAACTAAGTTACTAATAATAAACGGTAAGGATGTAGTATCGGCAATAAATCCACTCGCCATTATAAACGGAATTATCATTTGTTCCTTGAAGTTCATTGCTCTTACCATTGCTAACACTATAGGTGTTAAAATTAAAGCAGCTCCATCATTTGTAAAAAACGCGGCTACAATCGCTCCTAAAATCGTTACATAAATAAACATTTTAATGCCACTGCCATTAGCAAATCGAGCCATGTGGAGAGCCGACCATTCAAAGAATCCTATATTATCTAAAATCAAAGATATAATGATGATCCCAATTAAAGCCAATGTCGCATTCCAAACTATACCTGTTACAGTTAAAACATCATTTACATTCACAACACCTGCAAGTAGCGCTATAATTGCCCCACCACAAGCCGGCCATCCAATCGAAAGATTACGCGGCTGCCAAATTACAAAAACAAGCGTAACAATAAAAATACATGCTGCTATTATTATGTCTATCATTTAAATGTAATTCTCCTAACTAATGCCCAAAATCTACTGCCCTTTTTAGAATCGAACAACAACATGTTTATTTTCGAAAACGCTCATCCTCACTTTACTGCACGCTTTAAATATAAAATAAATCGATTCATACTATGCTCAAAATCTAAATCTTTTTCACCTTTTTCCATCTTTTGTAACAGTGCTTCTAAATCAATATCACCTAATTCTTTTAAAGACTTCTTTAATTCCTTCATAATCTCATCGAATTCTTTAATAGAAAGCTTTTTGCCTTCAAGCCCAGCAGCTTTAATTCGTTTATCAAATTCCTTTTTTAAGCGCTCATCACTAAAGCTTATATAAACATCTTTACTCTTACCACCGCTACCCTCTACAACAAATTTTGTAGAGTATTTATTTGAAGTGGGTTTACTAGTAGAAATATTTATTTCATTTGTTGGTGAGCCCGTTTTATAGTCAACTTTAAACCGGTTAAATTCCTCAGCCTCAGCTGCCTGCTGCCTTCGTCTATTTGCACTTTCGATACTGCTATTCTTTTGCTGAATTGTATTACTTATACTATTCCAAATATCTGGCATAACTACTTCAAACGTATTTAGCATGTTTTCTTCCAATAACATCCTCGTATTATTAGGTGTCTGAGCTCCTTCTAACTCTGTAGAAAAGCTATTAAAAAGCCCAATCATCCATTCATTAAATCGCTTTGAAAAGTCTTCAATTTCATCATTTGTAATCACACTAACACTGTTGTTAATTTTTTGATATTCAGTTTCCAGGTAATTCGCAATTTCTTGCCCTAACGTATTTTCAAACTCACGATAAGCAATTAATGCTCCGTTAAAGGATCCGTTAACCTTTTCTCCGTTGTTATTATATTGTTGTATAGCAGCTTGCATATCTAGGTCCATATTACCTAAAATTTCTAGTGCCTGCTGGCTATAAGCTATTGCTTGTTCCTCTGTTAAAGATGAATCAGTCATTAACTGATTTACCAAATTATCATATTGTTGTTGGAACCATTCCAATTGCTCCTGATCAAGCTGCGCTATAAATTCTACATTAGTTAAATCACCTGGGGAAGCGTTATATGTATCAATAGCTGCATAACTATAATTTAGCCTTTCATCAACAAGTTCACCAATTCCCGAATACCAATTATTATAAACCTCTAACGGCGTTAAGGAAGCTGTAGAGGCTAAAAGATACGTTTCTTTTACAGAATTAATAGTATATGGCGCATACTCTTCCATGTCCATTTGTTCTGAGCCAGACAAATCTAGTATTGCTGCTTGATTAGAGGTGGTACTGGTTGTTGAACCAACAGATTTACTGCTAACTTTACTTTGGTTAGTAGATTGCTCATATTGATTAAGATTTGTAGTTTGATAACTTGAAAAAATACGCATTAGATTACAGTCCCTTCATAAAGAATAGCCGAACAACAATTCATCTATTCTTATTTTCGGTTAATCTGCAAAAACTTTAACTAACGTAACTGCCCTTCTTGCGTAGGTTTTACATTAACAATTTGCCAAAAAAACATAAATCCCTGCATTAAACAGGGATTTAAGACAATTTTTGATAAATTTTTTTAAAATTTTAATTGAAGCCTAGAAACGGTCACCTACTTCACTTCTTTTATTACTTTATGCTAGCAAGTGAACCATCCTCTTGCTTTAGCTTCAGATCAGCAATAATCTGATCGTAAGGGACCTGTAACCCGTTATAACCTTTTACAATTATGCCATTTTCATCGATCATGAATATTTTTGTACTATGAATGAATTGATCCGTTCCTTCCTCTGCTTCTGCTAACGTTTTAAATGCCTTTGCTATTTTTTTTATCTCCCCCTGTCTGTAACCCGTTAATAAGTGCCAATTAGTAAAATCCGCATCGAACTTACTTGCATACTCTTTTAACGCCTCCGGTGTATCCCTATCAGGATCTACGCTAAAGGATACGATTTGCACACTGACATTTTCATCTGCCATTGTTTGTTGGAGTTTAGCCATATTTGCAGTCATTGGAGGGCAAACCGTATAACAGTTAGTGAAGATAAAGTTTGCTAGCCATACTTGTCCCTCTAAATCTTCTTTACTTACCCTCTCGTTATCCTGATTGACGAAATTGAAATATGGCAACACCCAATCATAATCAGCCTGGAAATTCGATTGTGTTTCCTGCTGAATTTCTGACTGCGGGATTGATTGTGATTCAGATGGTGTTTCGGTCGATTGTGGGGCTAGACCACAAGCTGAAAGAAACAGCATAGCCACAACTACAAGTGAGTAAATTAATAATCCTTTCACGGTGTTTCCCCCTTCAGTGCAATGATCTTTTAATCCTTTATTACATGTACATCTGTATTTAAAACAAATTCATTGCTTCATCAACCGTACTTTTTATTCTTTGATTACCTGGACATCCATAAGCCCAACTGCTTCAACAACTAGATCATCAAATTCCTTTTTTGCCGCTAATGCCAATGCATCCTCATCTAAGTATGAGTGTTTCTCTTTTTCCTTTTCAACGATACTTTGTTTTATTTTTTCCGAGTTAATAATCGTGTAATATCGTTTCTCTTCATGTTTCCAATATTTATCCTCGCCATATGCTTTAATCTTTTCTTGAAAAATTGGTGAAGCTGCTAATTCCTTTTTTATATTTTCTAAACGTTTTTCAACTTCTTCAGCAGTTGCACTTACACCTTTTTCTACTGCTAAATAGTCTATCGCTTTTAACTGAATGATTTGTGTTATGATTGTTTCCTCTTTAGGACAAGTTTGATTCATAGTTGTATTTGCCAAAGCATTTTGCAATTCCGCCCGAAAGCATTCAAAATTTACTTCTTCCTCTGTAATTTCCTCACCTGCAATTGTTGCATATATTTTATTATTTTCAGGTAGGTCCTCCGAAATACTATTTTCATTAGAATTACCATTTTGTTTATTTTCAACTATATCATTATTTTGAGAACATCCAACACTAAGGAGAATTAGTAGGATAAACAATATATATTGGAAAGTTTTCATAATTTAATTTCCACCTTTATAATGAAACACTTTTTCATGATATCTTTTTTGTAATAGTTCCTGATAAATATCTTCTAGTGTAATCTCTTTCATTTCCATGTCCTTCAGTTCCTTAAATTTTTGGAGAGAATGGATCACAGCTAATTTTTCTTCATAATCACATGAGATAACATACCATCCTTTTTCATAGAAAAACGGCTGTTTGATCTCTTTCCTTATTGCTGCGCTGCTAACTGATTCGTCAAAAGCAGCGTAAATTTTTATTTTATTCGTTGCTCTACTTTTCAACTCTTGAATACTGCCTAATGCAACAATTTCACCATCACTCATGATACCGACACGATCCGCTAATTCTTCGACCTCACTTAATATATGTGAGGCAAAAATAACCGTTGTGCCTTCCTTGTTGAGCTGCTTTAAATTTTTTTTGAATTGAATTGCCCAATAAGGGTCTAAACCAGATGTTGGCTCATCAAGTATCAATAACTTCGACTTTGGTAAAAGTGTAATTGCAAACCCCATCCTTTGGGTCATACCTTTTGAAAAATCGCCGACCTTATCATTTTTATGGTCACCTAGTCCAACTAATTCAAGAACTTCATCTTCATTTTCCTCTGGTATTTTTTGCAGCTCCGCAAAAAAACGCAGTGTCTCCTTTGCAGTGAGATGTGGGAATAATTTCATAATTTCAGGTAAATAAGAAAATTGTTTTTTGGCTTCCTTTTGAAAAGGGGCCATTTTATTCCCATTTATCGTTATCTCACCGCTATTTGTTTGGATCAACCCTGTTAGCATTTTGATTAACGTGCTTTTCCCGGCACCATTGTGGCCAAGTAAAGCAAATATTTCACCTTCATTTATTTGTAAAGAAACATCTTTTACGACTTCTTTTTTTTCATATTTTTTACTTACATTAACAAACGTAACAATTGCCTCTGTCATTTAAGAACACTCCTCTTAAAAAAGAACACAGATAACAACAACGGAACAATGATCCATGCTACTATTCCTGTTAAAATAATGACCTCGCTAGATACATTGGTGATCATGCGTGTTAACTCAACAAGACTTGGTCCAAAGATTGTTTGACCACCCAATTTTACAATCGCTAATATTCTAATAGAATCAGCAGGATTTAATAAAATTGAGATTAATAGAAAAATTGCCATGGATGTTCCTTTAAAAAAGCTAGCAAAAGCCATGACAACTAGGTCGTAAATTAGTATGAAAAAAAACCACACTATCGTGCTCACAATAATTGCTGTAATTCTCTTACTTACTAAAACAGATATTAGGATTGATATACTTAGAAATGCTAACGAAAGAAGTGCTGATAATAACACAAAATACAGATATGCTTTTGCATCCACAACTGAAACCTTAAATGCAACAATCATACCCATTAATCCAAATCCAATCATAATTGAAAAAATTAGCGCCGTCGCAATTCCTAAATATTTCCCAATAATTAATTCCGTTGCACTAATAGGTTTTGATAACATAAGATTCATTGTACCTTGTTCTTTTTCACCAGAAATAGATGTTCCACCTAAAAGAAGTGTAATCATTGGAATTAAAAATAAAATTAAATTTAATAAACTAGCTGTTGTTTTATTAAAGCTTTCAAAGCCTAACCCACTACTTTTAAATATTCCTAAATAAATAATTGATAAAGATAGAAGCATAAAGATAGTCAAAAACGTATAAAACCAGCGATTTCGAATTGAATCTAGTATTTCTTTTTCAACGAGCACTTTAATAGTATGAAGGTTAGTTTTCATCATGGTTGCTCCGCTCTTTTTGGTTTTCCAAAATGTCCGCCCAGTTAACCTCTTCTCCATTCGACTCTGTCAAAAATTTTTCGAGATTTTCACGGCTGCCAAATGAGACATACCCGTAATTCATCGGCGTTTCTACATCAGTTGTTGCCACAAACATCGATTTATCAATTTCAATCCATTCATTCGTATAAAAATCTCTTGAAAACACAGCCCCATCCGGATTGTAATCATTTATATACATAGCCATACAACCGATATCATCAAACTTATATACTTTTCCATCACCGGTTACAATTTGCGCACCGAATTGATTATCCGGAACCATCATATAGCATACTTCACAAACATCGATTTCTTCATCTATCGCCTGCGGCATTATTTCACCTTCTTCACCACAAGCAGAAAGTAGAATAATCACTGCAAGCATTATAAAAATATGATAAATAGGGAGCTTTTGCATATTTCCTCACCTCAACCCCTAACATTTAATGGCTAAAACGTTTTGATAAATAGGTAATAAATGTAATACCTATTGCAGTAACCATAAGAGAAATAACGAATGTCATAATTCCAGCTACTTTACTAGGATAAATTTTCATATTCTTTACATAACTTGCAGAGTTGTTTTCCACTTTAAGTGGATAGGGATCAATAACTTCTGCCCGATCAATAACTGGAAACATTTTGTCAATTGCCTTCAACATCTTTGAAGTTGGGCTTTCCACAAATAACCGTAAATGTGGATACTTGTACATTAAAAATTCAAATGCGGAGCCTGAATGATATTCAGCATCGCCAATCCCATCTTTTTCAATATCAACTCCCGAATAATCACTCCAAAAGTTTCCTTCTCCATCTTTATACCATTTATCACGAATTTTCATTTCATTCACAGAAGCATGCTGAAGATTATCAATAAAACTATTTCCGTAAATTTCATCGTCCCAATTGCTTCCAAGAATTTCAATGCCGATATCATTTTGAACCACTGTATTATTTCGAATTATATTTCCTCTCGATAAATCAGAATAAATTCCAATCGAGTTTCGCATAAATAAATTATCTTCAACAATACTTTCCTCAGCTGTTTGAAAAAACATCCCAAACGCTCTGTAACCGCGATTATCCGCAAAAATATTTTTCTCTAGGCTTATAAACTTCGAAAACATGATTGCTGCACCAGATACATTGTTACTAAAATAGTTTTCCCGAAACGTATTATCGTTTGACCACATATAATGCAAGCCATAACGAACATCTGTAATTTTGTTATTCGTAACTTCAGTCTCATTTGCATGATCAAAGTACATGCCATCGCGAACATTTTTAATCACATTTCCGTTCACTTCGTTGCCGTTTGTATTAAAAAAGTGGATTCCATTTCCGCGTTCAGATAGCCTTTTGTCCTTCAAACCATATATCTCATTTCCAGTGATGATCGTATTGTTCCCGCTATCAATATAAACTCCAAACAATATATCCTCCATCACATTGTCCACTATTTGGGCATGATCAGCTTGATCAACTAAAATGGCGGCATCATTATTTAGGAAATTATGACCACTCGCTCTAATCTTAAAACCCTTTATTACAACGTCTGGGCTTTTAATTTCGATTACATGTTTCTTGTGGTCACCTTCAATAATTGCTTTATGTTTTTCAACCGATTGTAGTATGATTTGTTTATTTAACTCTAATTTTTCCTTATATAATCCTGGAAAAACTTTTATAATATCGCCATCACTTGCAGACGCAATTGCAGAAGTGATCGTTTGAAATGGTTTATTATCTCCTACCTCCAATTCCGCCGCATAACCGTAACCGTGGTATTGTAAAAAAAGAAGACATACAATACCAAAGATTAGGAAGGTTTTTTTGCCCATAATCGTTCACCCCATGTGCCCACAAAAACTGAAAAGGCACTAAGTACAAGGAAGTAAAAGCCAATTCGAAATGAACTAAAAGTTGTAAAGTTTGCAAGTTGATTTTGACCTATCACTGGTGGAACGAATGGATCTACATATATGGGTGCATCAGGGTCAAGCTCTGTCCCAAATGTGTGTAACCAATGATACATATCATAGACTCCTAATGCTCCACCTACCAAAAATAACAAACAAATTACATAGGCTAGCTTTCGACAACCTAAAATAGCGTCCAAAACAAGGAATGCTACTAAACCCCAAATAACATACGGGATATACTGTAGCTCAGGAAATCCTTCTTCACTTATTTCTTTCATTCCAATATAGTGGTTTAACGTATTTAATATATCGATTTCCCCACTTAGTTTATCGGGGTGAACAATGATAGATAAACCTTCGGGATACATCGTTGCCTTAAGGTCTAAACCCCACCACGGAAAAAAGGCTGAAATTCCTAATAAAATAGCTCCAGCCAATAATAATAGTCTACTTATGACTGATAATTTTTTTGCTGTTTTCATTATGGCGCCCCCGTTCAAAACTTCCTTATGGATAAAAGGGAGGAAAAATCCTCCCTTGTTCCTTATTGTTTTGGTTTAACTAATAGATAACCTTGCATTTCTTGGTGAAGCGCTGAGCAGAAGTTTGTACAGTAGTATGGGAATACTCCTGGTTTATCTGCTGTAAATTTAATCGTATTCGTTTGACCTGGTTGAACCTCGAAGTTAATATCGTACAAGTTGATACCAAATCCGTGAGTAATATCTTGGTCTAGGTCAATATTTGTTAAGTGAATAGTAACGTTGTCACCTTCATTAACTTGAATTTCATCAGGATAGAAGCGAGATCGTAGTGCCACGCCATAAACCGTAACATTGTTGCCATCTCTTTCAACTCTCACGTCTTCTTCAGACCAAACTGCAAGTGGGTTGCTTTCATCTTTTTCATAAATCTTAACTGGACTTAGTTTATCTGCTTTAACAATTTGTGCATAGTGTGGTTCAGGATCAATTGGGGCTTCATTGATTAGCTCCATTTGTTCACCGGAAATATCAATTAACTGCATGTTCTCTGGATGTGATGGCCCAACTGGAAGATGTCGGTCTTTCGCTAGCTTGTTGAGGGCAACAAAATATTTGCCATCTGGGCTAACTGTATCACCTTCTGCTGCTGTACCATGACCAGGGCTATAATGAACGGTTTCTTTATCAAGAACAGTCCATTCACCAAGCTTCCATTTTGCAACAGCACTTTCTACGAATAATGTTGTATAAGCATCACCATCAGGTCCAAATTGTGTATGAAGTGGTCCAAGTCCAACTTCTACTTCAGCTGCAACAACTGAATCATAGTTTACTACTGGGATCCCTCTTACTTCTTCTGTAAAGTCTTCTGCCTCAATAGCTTGTATGAATTTTTCAAAATCATAAGCTGTTATATTTGGAGATAGCTTACCGTTACCAATAAAATATTTACCGTCTGGAGAAACGTCTACACCATGTGGACTTTTTGCTGCCGCAACTAAATATACTATTCCCGGAACTTTAGCAGGATCAATAACCTTTTGTCCGTTTAATTCTTCAAATTTACCTTCTTCTATTGCTTTTTCAGCTGCCTTCCAGTTAATAGCAGTAATATAGTCAGTTTCATTTTTTGAAGCATTTACTTCAAGTAAATGTGTTGCTTCTTCTGAGTTATACGTTGTTAAAAATGCCCAACCATCAGAAGGTCCTTTCCCTGCATCTGATAAGTCATAGTTCCAAGGTGGAAGCTTCAATTGCCAAGCTGGTGTCATATGGCCAGTTTCTTGATCAACACTAATTGCTTGCAGGGCACCATCGTATGCTTCGCTATATTTATCAAGCGTTTGGTATGAACCATCCATCGGTGCTGAAAATCTTGTTCCCATCATAAAATACTCTGTATTTGGAGTTACAAATACTGCAGAGTGTGGTCCCATTATATTAGGAATTGGGCCAAGAATTTGCTCTGTATGAAATGTTTTTAAATTAACCATTGCCGCGCGGTTGTTTGCATTATCATTCACAAACAAAAATCTTCCATCATATTCACCATTTGTTTCACTCAAAGATGGGTGATGAACGTCACCCCATGTAAATCCACCCATAAGTTCTTTCGTGCGCTCATCATACCCATATCCTGTTGCTGAATCTGGTGAAAATACTGGGATTGTCCGAATTCTTCTCAATGAAGGCACCCCAATAACAAAAACTTGACCAGAGTGCCCACCGGAAGAGAACATATAATATTCATCGTGTTCTCCAGGTGGTACAAACGCTTTATTTTGTGCTGCAGAAATTTGTGTACTTGTCATTGTTGACTGTGACCCTTGATTGGATATACCTGGGATGAATATATTACCAGTAACCATCCCAACGATAATCCCAATGATCATCGGAACATACCATTTTCCAAACTTCATATTCGTTCCTCCTCGTTCGTTATTTCTCACCATAATCCTTTATTAAACTTAAGACTGCTTGCTTTTCATCATCATTAAGTGGTGTTTGACTAAAAACAGCAGACATCGTTCCTTCTGGTTCAGCCAAAAATTCTTCTAAACTTTTTCCAAACCGATTTTTTACATCATCATAAGCAATTGCCAAATCTGGCCCTGTTCCGTTCCCTTTAATCCCCAACGGACTCACATCATGACATTGAATACATCCTTTTTGGACTAAAATATTATCCTCATTTCCTGACGGATTCTCTGTTTCTTCACTTGCTATTTCGCTACTTGAGGATTGACCGGGTACTGTCTCTTCAACTGCTTGAGGCTGCTGCTCCGTTGTTGCAACTTGATCAGTATTATTAAATAAAAGTGAAACCATAAATCCAAGCACTACACCAATTACTAAAAAGATAATCCATCGCAACACATTATTCACTGACTCCCCTCCTCTCTATATTTCTCTTAAACTTTTGAACTAATGGCCTGATTACTGATAACAAAGCCATTCCTATAAAAAAACGATGCTGCGTAAAAATTGCACACTTTCTGCACAATTTCTTCACACATTAAACGTACATCTAAATTTATTCACGGAAACGTAACCACGGTTACGGTTTTTGTCGTAATTTGTTAATAAAGTGTGAAAAAAATGTTAAAAAAACATAAAAAAAGTGTGACTAATCTCATGGAATAAGTTAAATCACACAAGAATTCAGCTAATATATTATTTATAGAGACATAATAAAAATAGTAAATAAATTAAAATTATTGATACACACAAATCGAGGTGAATTCTTTGATTTAAAACGTAGGGGCCTTAAATGAGAGGATAATAGGAGTGAGTTCATTGGCCAAATTTGACCTTCAAGCGATTAAACAACTTTCTGAAATGTTAACATTATCGCATAATTGTACATGCGTCCTTCAAGAACTATTAATTTCAATTGTAGAGAAAGCTGATATTGATTTAGCAGTCATTTTTTTAAAAGACGAAAATGGTGAAACATTTGTCTTATCATGTAGTCATAAGGACCGCTTCCAACAGTACAAAAACTTTTTTAAGTCAGAACAATTTTCAACCTTTTTTTCTAGTAATCCTAAGGACCTAACAATTAAATTCAATTTGCAACAAGCACAAAAATATCAAGACTATTATATTTACGGTATTCCTTTACCACCGTTATATGATTTAAACACAAAATGTACACTTGTACTAATCGATAAAAATGATGAATTATTTTCGGAAGAGGATTTTTACTGGTTACAAATTATTACGAATCAAATCGGTTTATCAATAGAAAACGAATTAATAAAAGAAAACACAAAAAAGTTATCCTATAGTTCTTTTATGATTCTTGACAGCCTAACCGAAGGTGTCATGATTGTAAATAATCAAGATATTATTTTTTGGAATCAAAAACTTAATAGTTTAATTGATTCCAAACAGTCGTGGAAAAATCATAATGTAAATCAATTTCTTAATTATATTAAGGCTCATTCTAAGGACATGTTAAACATTCAACTTGCAATCGATACATTACAAAATAATTTTATTAAACATTATCACTTTTTCGTTGAAACAAAGTCGAATAAAATTTTGCGAATTAAAAAATATCCTTTAGAAAAAACACAAACTTCATTAAAAACGTGGGGCATTATCGTTAGTGATTTCACCCAGTATAAAGAATCCGATAAACTTAAGGATGATTTAATAGCTACTGTAAGCCATGAGCTTCGCACCCCTTTAACAAGTATTAAAGGAAATGCTAGCGCATTATTAAGAAAGGATATCATTTGGCCAGAAGAAGATAAAATTTTATTTTTGCAAGATATTTATGAAGAATCAGACCATTTAAATGATTTAATAGGTAAACTATTAGATTTTTCAAAGATCAATGCCGGGGCTTTACGTATTGACCCAACAGTCCAGACCGTTCAAAACTTTGTCCGGAATCTTAAAGAGCAACTTTTTAAGCGATATAAAGAAAAGTTTCAGCAAATTTCTATTCATATGTTTGCAAAAGAAGAGCGTTTTGAAATCGACGAACAGAGAATTATTCAAGTATTTTTTAATTTAATTGACAATGCTTTAAAGCATAATTCCTCAAATATATTAATTGAAATTTCTATTCAAAATGCAAATCATCATATCCAATTTACGGTAAAAGATAACGGTATTGGTATTCCTAAGGAAAATTTAGGTAAAATCTTTGAAAAATTTTACCAAAAGGATCAAAACGATAAAACAGTTGGTTTTGGACTAGGATTAGCAATCTGCAAAGGTTTTATTTCCGTTCACAATGGTGAAATTTGGGTTGAAAGCTACGAAGGACGAGGAAGTAGCTTTCATTTTACTATACCGATAGTAGGAAGGTGAAAGGGAAATGCCAGAATCGATATTAGTTGTTGAGGATGATCATAAAATCATGAGGTTTATTCGAGCAAATTTGATTGCTAGTAATTATACCGTGTTTTCGGCACATGACGGTGTAGAAGCTTTAAATTTGTATGAAAAACATCTTCCTGACTTAATATTAATGGATTTAATGCTTCCGAAATTGACTGGTCTTCAATGTGTTGAAAAGATCAGACAATATTCAAATGTTCCAATTATTATCCTTACAGCAAAAGGATCATCTCAGGATGTTATTCAAGGTCTCGAATTAGGAGCAGATGACTATATTGTAAAGCCCTTTGATATTAACGAGCTGATTGCAAGAATAAAAGCTGTGCTAAGAAGAAGTAATAGTGAAGTTACAGTTGTAGAACCAACGATTAACATTGGTTCCTTATATATTCACTTAAATAATTATAAAGTACTTTTTAATAATGAAAAAATTTCACTAACTCCGACAGAGTTTAATTTATTAGTAGAACTCGCGAAGAACCCAGAATGTGTTTTAACCCACGAGCATTTATTAAGTCATATTTGGGGCCAGGATTATATTAATGAAACTCACTATTTAAGAGTTTGTATTGCGAGATTACGAAAAAAAATACCAATTAATGAAGATGAAAAAGGATTTATCCAAACGATTCCAACAGTAGGCTATAAGATGATCGGGTAAGAAATTTTCCAACTAAATAAAAAAAGAGTACGAAACTAAGGGGGGCGAAACTAATGACGAATAAAACTAATCTATCATTATCGGAAATATACAAAGTGGATGATGAATATGAACGCTTTGACCAGAAAAAGAGTTTATTAATTCAAGCCTTATGGAATGATGAAATGATACATAATGATAAGAAAATTATTTCATCGTTGAAAGATCATATTCAAAACAATAAATCAGGTTATTCATTATTCGATTTCGCTTACTATCAAGGAATTATGAACCAATTAAACAATCTTAACTTTGGGCTTAATCTATGTGACCAGCCGGCAAATTCTTGGTCTAACACCGCGGCAACAGAGCCGAAAGCTGAGTTACCTCCCAAAAGTGAAATGGCTGCGATTATTAAAAAAGCTGCAATGAAATTTGGAGCAAATGCAGTGGGCATAACAGAGCTTGATCGAAGATGGGTGTATTCCCATTGGTATGATGATGAAAAAAAGGAAAGCTTTCCACTTCGTTTCTCGGACGAAATGCCCGAATATGAGAACATTGTTTCACCTACAAAATTGGATGATGGTACAAGAGTTATTCCTGCAAGCATGAAATATGCGATTGTAGTCCTTGTAGATATGGACAATGAATCACTTCAATATGCTCCAACAATGCTAGCCCGAGCAGCAAGTGTAAAAGCATATGCAGATTTAACAAACCTTACATTAAATATTGCCGGGTTTATTAAAACGTTAGGATATAACGCCATTCCAAGTATAAATTGTACAGCGTTAAGCATCCCACTAGCAATTGATGCTGGTCTTGGAGAAATGGGGCGAAGCGGTAAGCTTATTCACCCTGAATTAGGAGCAAAGACAAGAATTGCCAAAGTCATAACAGATTTACCACTTAGCTGCGATCAACCGCAAAACTATGGAATAATTGAATTTTGCCAATCATGTAAAAAATGTGCACGCCAATGTCCTGTTGGAGCTCTATCTAAAGGTGGACCTGATAATAAAGCAATTGATGACTCAGGGGCTGATCACTATTTACGCTGGGTAATTGATCAAAAAAAATGTTATAAATATTGGAGTGAATGTGGCACTGATTGCTGTGTTTGCATATATGTGTGTCCTTTTAATAGAGGACAACGTTGGACTTCAAGTGTTGCCCAGTTAACATTAGGGAAAGATGAAAGTTTAATTCATCAACTTTATGAAAAAATTGATAATATTGATGATTATGGAATTGCCGAAAACAACTCAAATAAGTTTTGGGAATAATTAAAGAAATCTGCCTATTCAGGTGGATTTTTTCTTTATTTTATACAATTACAATTAAGTCACAATTTTATCACGCAATTTTTATATAAATTTTATGTTTCTAGTTTTTCTTTAACCTTTTTTTAATGGGTAATAAGGTAAGTTAAATTAAGAGTAATAGGTAGATCATTCCTTGTTTTGATCCAACATTAGTATGAGTGTTTTGGCCAATATTTGCATTTTGATCAAACATCAGTATTATGTTTTGGTCCAACTTCTGTATTGTGTTTTGGTCCAACTTCTGTATTGTGTTTTGGTCCAACTTCTGTATTGTGTTTTGATCAAACATCAGTAGTATGTTTTGGTCCAACTTCTGTATTGTGTTTTGATCAAACATCAGTATTATGTTTTGATCAAACATCAGTATTATGTTTTGATCAAACATCAGTATTATGTTTTGGTCCAACTTCTGTATTGTGTTTTGGTCTAGCTTCAGTATTCGCTTTTTAAATATCCTGGAAATTTTATAGAAAAAATCATTGTGAATCCGTGACATAAATCACAAGTGTGATCTATGTCACTATTTCGGACAATTTAACTTGCTAAAATTAACCAAAAAGTAAATATACTATATTTATTGTTTTAAAGTAATTAACGAATCATCATCGAATTGATAGTACTTAGTTTATGAAATTAGATCCAAAATTATAAGGGGTGATATTATGGAAAACTTACATGTCAATCACTTTAATTTTTTCTCGGGTCTACCTGAATCTTCACTAATACTCATAGATGAAAAAATCAAAATGGAAAAAGTTCCAAAAGGTAATTACATCTATCATGATTCTGAAAAAGCAAAAGCAGTTTTTTTCATAAAAGAAGGTATCGTTAAAATCATTAAATTAAACTCTCGGGGCAGAGAGGTCATTGTAAATATTAAAAGAAGTGGGGATACATTTGCTGAAGCAATTCTTTTTCAATCGGATGACTTTTTATATCCTGCAACAGCACAAGCGTTGACTAATATTGAGGTGGGTTATATTCAAAAAGCAGATTTAGAAGAAATCATCTTATGCAACCCTGAATTATCAAAAAGAATCATTCAAACGATGGGGTTTACAGTAAAAAGTTATTCAACAATTATTAAGGACTATACCTTAAATGATGTGTACGGTAAAACTGTAAAAACAATCCAACGACTAGGTATTGAATATGGAATTTTAAATTCATGTGGAACAAGTATTTCAATCGATCTTCCCTTATCGGTTCAAGAATTAGCTAATATTGTTGGTTCATCACGAGAAACATTGAGTAAAATTGTCTCAAAACTAAAAGAAGAAAACTTAATTAGTATCGAAAATCGTACATTTATAATCAATAACTGGGATCATTTTTGCTCCGTTTCCGCCAATGTATGATTAGAGTTTACTTTTCCTATACTAACATTGTAAAAATCATCGGCTAACAATGTATTTTTTATCTTTTTTTGTGCTTAATGTGACTTAAATCAACACATTGTTTTTAAAAGAATAGTAACATTGTTTCATGGCCGTTGTATTTCATACAGATCTCTCATAAGAAAAGTTTACGACAATCAACAAGGTGGTGCGAAAAATGCTAGATGTTAAACATGAAGGAAATAAGGCGATCATCGACGTACGTGCAAAAATTTTAGCTGGTGAACATCCGCGTGGTGAAATCTTGGATTATGTTCAAACAGCTCAAGAAGGTACAATCTTTGAAATACATTTACCCAAACGTGCAGAGCCATTAGTCAACGCTCTCAATTCGTTAGGAATGAATGCAACTATTGATGAAGTTGAACTAGGTCATTTTCGAATTCTTGCCGTGAAATTAAAGTGATGACGTGAATTTAAAATGATCGTAATAATTCCGTGAAGGAAAAGGTGAGCGTGTTTTTATCTTGGAGCTCACCTTTTGTGTTGTGTGCTATGTGTTACAGCGCATTGTGTTACGGTGCATTGTGTTACGGTGCATTGTGTTACGGTGCATTGTGTTACGGTGCATTGTTTGTTTTGCTGTATTGTGTTTTTAAGTTTACAAAATATAACCGAATTCATACTTTTTCTAGAGAATCTTATATGTTTTGAGCATATCTATCATCTGGGATCTTATTAAGCATTACATATAGACTAGTATTACTAGATCCATTTGCAAACGCGAATTCCTCTTCGCCACCACAAAGGACAACATCATCCTTTACAATTGGAACTTCATTCCCATCAATCGTTAGTGTCCCTTCACCTTGTAATACTAACAAATAGACATTAGTTCCAGGATGTTTATGAGCTGGCAGTTTTTGTCCAGGTTCAAAGTTAAGGACGAAGACTGTACTTTCCCCTTCTTTGAAAATGATGCGCTTTGTAAATTTTTCATTATTAAATTCTTGGTAATCGAGCAGTGCCTGTTTTTGCATGTTTTGTTACCCCCTTTAGTTTTTTAATACTTCTCGAAAATAGACTTACAATGGTGATTTATTTTTTAACTCAATATTATATTGGACAAAATACAAAATATTACTCCACAGTCGTAAATAGATTTGAGGAAATCAACTCGACGATAAGGTTTTCCGTTATCAATGTTTAGAAGTTTATACTACACTGTAAATAAACTTGTTTTGATGAAAGTCATGCTAGATTTGAGTCCTATAACAGAATCTGAAAGAACTACACTGTAAATAAGCTTGTTTTGATGAAAGTCATGCTAGTCCAACATTCTTTGCTACTCCAATAACTTATGCAACCATAAAATTATAATTCCTCACCTAATCCAATATTTTCCCTAATCCAATATTTTTCGTGCTTCCAACAATCGTTGTATACCTGTAATAATTTCTACTGCTAAAAATATCGCTGTCCAAAACAACAAGTGGTTTTGAAACAATACAAGAAGAGAAAATAATATAAACCCTTCTGTCCTCTCCGCGAGTCCTGGCTGATAATAAAATGATTTAATACTTTTCTTTTCAGACACGGCTCCTACTGTTAAAAATACTGTCATTGTGAATATTATTGATATTGCCAATAGCAAAAACATAAATAGTATTTGTGGTTCCGGATGCAGCAATGCTAACGCAATTAAAATTGAGGTTTCAACTACTCGGTCTAATGTTACATCCAATACTGTTCCCCATGAAGAGCTTGTATTACTTTGTCTAGCCATGCTTCCGTCAACTGCATCTAAAAAACCCGAAATCCATAAAACAACTACACCTGCTATCGGTTGTCCAATATAAACCAAAACACTTGCCCCGATTCCAATTAAAAAAGCTATCAGCGTAACTTGAGTTGCAGACAAACCTAGCTTTAATAAATATTGGGCTGTCTTCCCAATAATAGGTTGGACAAAAGAACGGCCATACGTATCTAACAATTGAATTCTCTCCTTTTAATACAGTATGAATCAAATAGTTGGAAGTTGCTCGTGGTTCGGACTCTCATAATGCTTGCCTAGGTTTTCCTGTCCGAACTCACCCCTAGTTCGGACTCGATGTCTAACTCTTCTACCTTTTCTGTCCGAACTTCCGCCTAGTTCGGACTCGATTTCGCTTTCTTCTACCTTTTCTGTCCGAACTCACCCCTAGTTCGGACACGATTTCGCTTTCTTCTACCTTTTCTGTCCGAACTTCCGCCTAGTTCGGACTCGATTTCGCTTTCTTCTACCTTTTCTGTCCGAACTCACCCCTAGTTCGGACTCGATTTCGCTTTCTTCTACCATTTCTGTCCGAACTCACCCCTAGTTCGGACACGATTTCGCTTTCTTCTACCATTTCTGTCCGAACTCACCCCTAGTTCGGACACGATTTCGCTTTCTTCTACCTTTTCTGTCCGAACTTCCGCCTAGTTCGGACTCGATTTCGCTTTCTTCTACCTTTTCTGTCCGAACTCACCCCTAGTTCGGACTCGATTTCGCTTTCTTCTACCTTTTCTGTCCTAACTCACCCCTAGTTCGGACTCGATTTCGCTTTCTTCTACCATTTCTGTCCGAACTCACCCCTAGTTCGGACACGATTTCGCTTTCTTCTACCATTTCTGTCCGAACTCACCCCTAGTTCGGACACGATTTCGCTTTCTTCTACCTTTTCTGTCCGAACCTGCGCCTAGTTCGGACTCGATTTCGCTTTCTTCTACCTTTTCTGTCCGAACCTGCGCCTAGTTCGGACTCGATTTCTATTTCTTCTACCTTTTCTGTCCGAACCTGCGCCTAGTTCGGACACGATTTCGCTTTCTTCTACCTTTTCTGTCCGAACTCACCCCTAGTTCGGACTCGATTTCGCTTTCTTCTACCTTTTCTGTCCTAACTCACCCCTAGTTCGGACTCGATTTCGCTTTCTTCTACCATTTCTGTCCGAACTCACCCCTAGTTCGGACACGATTTCGCTTTCTTCTACCTTTTCTGTCCGAACCTGCGCCTAGTTCGGACTCGATTTCGCTTTCTTCTACCTTTTCTGTCCGAACCTGCGCCTAGTTCGGACTCGATTTCTATTTCTTCTACCTTTTCTGTCCGAACCTGCGCCTAGTTCGGACTCGATTTCGCTTTCTTCTACCTTTTCTGTCCGAACCTGCGCCTAGTTCGGACTCGATTTCTATTTCTTCTACCTTTTCTGTCCGAACCATACCAAATAAGGACAGAACCAAGCAGTTTATTGTGAATCCTGTCCAAATTAGCAAGAAAAAATTATTTATAGTACCAATTTATTTTATTAAACGGAACAACTACTTTCACAACGTCATTTATTTCGGGGCACTTGCAGCAAGTATCAACAAATACATTCCATTTCCCATATTTGCTGTTTACCACAACTGTATGCCCATTAGTTACATGCTTAACACGGTAAATTTCACCTTCAAACCATGCTACTATACTATTGTGAAATATTCGACCATTTGCTTGTTTTTGATGTAAATAACCAGTAGAACTAGCCCGCTGAATCGCAATTTCCGTTTCATGCTCTTTATTAATTCCATGCTTTTCTCCAATTCCATCATTTACTAGCAAGTTGCTTTCAACTTTAAACTCCTCAAATGATTCTCCTCTATTGACTAGCCATAATGCATCAGCTGGAATCCAACCCATTTCACTCTCCGCCGGAATTGATAACTTTGGAAATAACTCACTCCAAGTATCCCGCAGAAACCGATTTGGTAATGAGAAAAACGCAGCTACTTCCTCTGAACTAGGAGAATGATATACTTCCAAAGGCTCTCCAACTTGCCTCAATCTCCCATCAATTAAAACTCCAATTCGATCTGCAACTGAAAAGGCCTCATCTAAATAATGCGTCACCCATAGAATAGAAAAACCTTGATCCCTTTGAATTTGGTAAAGCCAATCCGTTAAGTCATAACGTAATGAAGTATCTAACGACGAGAATGGTTCATCAAGTAATAGAACAGTTGGATTTAGTACAATTGCTCTACCAAGCGAGACCCTTTGCTTTTGGCCGCCAGAAAGCTCATGTGGAAATCTTGTCTCTAAACCGCGCAATTGTAAAATGTCCAAATAATGATCAACCACTTTATATCTTTCAGTTTTTGAATATCCACTTGCACGTAGCCCAAACGCTAAATTATCAATAACATTCATATGGGGAAACAGTCGTGGCTCTTGAAAAACGATGCCTACATTCCCTTTTTCACCCGACCAATTGATCGCTCCAGCCGTTATTGGTGTTAAACCGATGATCCCTCTTAATAATGTGGTTTTCCCGCTTCCAGATGGCCCCATTAATACAAAAATTTCACAGTCGTTTATTTCAAGATTTATTGAATTGATTATTTGTTGCGTGCCATAGCGAATTGTCAAATTTTCTAGTTTCATCTTAATACTCCTCGTATATCGCATAATTGTAAAAATTAATACGATCTAGTTCGCCTTGAAAACTCAATTCCGTTAACTCAATATCCTTTTCAATCGCCTCTTAATCTAATGCATTTCTTTCTCTACTCATTTTTATTAAATAAAAATGAGTCAACACCATACAAATTACAGGTACAAAAAACAAAAGGCTATATGCAGCAACAATCGAAGCATTCCCGCTACTAGCAAATGGAAACATAATAACCGGAAGTGTCAAAAGTGTGCCACCGCTCATAATCCAGGTCGGCAAATACTGACTCAACGAAATAATAAATACAAAAACACTTGCTAATGATAAAGCTGGTAATAATTGCGGCAATTCAATCCATAAAAAAATTTGCCAACCCTTTGCACCAAGGCTTTTTCCTGCCTCTAGTATATCAGTTCCCATAAGCCGATATTGATACCATACTGTTGCGATAAAATAAGGAATTGTAATTAAAACATGTGCAATCGTAACTCTAATATAAACATTTATAAAATCAAGCTGTATCGATAAGTTATACATACCAATCATTGATGCAATAGAAGGGATAAATAGTGGCGATAGAAAGAATATAAATAAACCTGTTTTTCCAAAGAAATGCTGGTGCGCAAATGTTCTAGCCACAGGTAACCCTAATAAAAGATTTATAGACAATGTAAAAAAAGCGATTACAACACTATTAAAAACTCCTTCAATCCCCCTTCCAGATGGAGAAAAAATATATCTCCAAGCATCCATTGAATATTCTTCCGGAAATAAGAACGGCCAAGGCCATTGCTTTGTAAAGCTCCACACAATCAGCGGAATAAAAGGAAGTAATAAAAATAGTAGTATGAACAGCAAAATGACAAAGCCAGCGATCAACATCATTCGATTTTGATTGTTTTCCTTTTTCACCATATTCTTCGCCCTTTTTCGTACCAACGTCTTTGTAAAAATAGTAATACCATTCCAACAACCATTGAAACAACCGCTAATACAACATTCATTGCAATTGCAATCTTTTGCCGTTCTAAGCCAAATTGGGTATACTCTTGCCATGCTGTAAATGGAATAAAACCGAAGGATGTTCGACCTAATAATGCTGGTATTTCATAAGCACCTAACGTAAAGGCAAATACAATCCACATTCCACCAATCCACACAGGTAGTAATAACGGAAGCACAATCCAACCAATCATTTGGCCAAAAGTTGCTCCTAAAACCTTGCTAGTTTCTGTCCATTCAGCCATTAACCTAAGGACAAAAGGGTATAGTAATAAAATTAGGAAAGGAACCTCTTTCCATAAATACGCTAACACAATTCCAATCCCGTAATTATCGTGGATTAGCACGGGAAATTGTTCAAGCGTATCAACCAGTCCTAGTTGATAAGCTAGCCTTGAATACCAACCACTTTGCGTAAAAACCTGCAAAAGCATATAGGCCGCAAGCAAATGAGGAATTCCAATTGGCAGTTGATATAGAATTTGGAGCCAACGCCATTTATCTGTTTTCAAAGCAAGAAGCAGGGCGATCATTAAACTAATGATTCCTGCAAGTAGCGCCACAACGAATGACATTCCAATCGTAACCCCTAACGATTTAAGAAACGTAATAGTGAATAGCTCCCTATATGCCCAACCTGTAACATAGCTTGGAGATAAAGCTAAATCATTTTCAAAGCTTATAAAGATTGCAGCACAGAATCCCCCGCCTAAAAATAGTAAAAAAAACAAAAGGGCTGGGAGAATTCCCAATACCCATTGATGTCTTTGCAGCACTGTATATAAGTTCTGGTCAGATTTCCGATAAGAATTTGCTTTCATTGAATAATCAATTCCTCACTACTCTTAATTACTTAATAAAAATGCTTATATTGTATTTGTACTACTTTAAGATCCTTGCGGCTGGCTACCAATTAAACTTCACCATGCCTAAACAATATCAGTCGAATGTCGTATTGATTTGAAAACGATATCATAAAAGAAGCAGTAAAAGTATGAACTCTACTTGGTCTCGTTTGCATGTCGTATTGACTTGGAAAACTATAATTATTTAAGCAGCAAAAAATAAGAACTCTAGCTGGTCTCGTTTGCATGTCGTATTGACTTGAAAAACTATATTATTTAAGCAGCAAAAATAAGAACCCTAGCTGGTATCGTTTGCATGTCGTATTGACTTGGAAAACTATATTATTTAAGCAGCAAAAATAAAACTCTACCTGGTCTCGTTTGCATGTCGTATTGACTTGGAAAACTATATTATTTAAGCAGCAAAAAATAAGAACTCTAGCTGGTCTCGTTTGCATGTCGTATTGACTTGGAAGACTATATTATTTAAACAGCAAAAATAAAACTCTACCTGGTCTCAGTCGCATGTTGGAAACGATATGATATAGTACATGATCCCCAGCATAAACTACTGAACTATATATATTTTGGCTCTGTTAACGCACAATGTTGACTTTAGTCGAAAGTCATCTTCATTCCATGCACGTAGACTCCTGCGAGAAAACGAAATAGTCCAAGACCCCACAGAGGACGAATTGAGTTAGGTGGCTTGGCTCGAGCCCACGTAAAGCAAATTACGTATAACGAAATTAAACATCCAAGTTTAACAAAGTCTATATTTAACGGACACATGATCTCTTATTTAGAAATAATCTGTTTTTATATTAAAGTTTGCGGACACAGGATTCGTTATTTCGCAAAATTTACAAGAAAAAATCTCTTTTACAATTGAATAACGGATTGTATGTCCGTTAAAACCTCAAGAGGGAGCTTTTTAACAAAATAACGGAACCACTGTCCTCTTACTTTATCGATTGGAATGAAATTACCAAGTTTTCATATTTGTTTTGTCCAACATTAACATCATTTGAATTACCCTTCAACAGTTACAATCTATTCACGCTCTAACCAACAGTAATATTGTTCAAGAATTACATTCAACCTTTTCGAGCCAGTCCTGTACTAGCCCATTCAATCAATTTCGAATGAATTACTTTGCAACATTTTCAATCCAGCCCCGCTCGAGCCACTCGACATAATGAATGAATAACCTTTCAACCTTTTCGAGCCAGTCCTATACTAGCCCATTCAATCAATTTCGAACGAATTACTTTGCAACATTTTCAATCCAGCCCCGCTCGAGCCACTCGACATAATGAGCATTCATTTCTGGTAAACGATGACTCTCAAGCTCATTCTGTGAAAGTGTAGCTGGGCCTCTATCTATATTTTCAAGCTGCTCAATATATTCATCTGGAAGCCAATCTACATTTAGAGCAATATTTTCTCCCCAATATTCAAGATCCATTTTTTTCAATTGTGCCGCAGGAGAAAGTAAAAAGTCAATTGTAACAAGAGCACCATAAGGGTTGACTGTATTGAAAGGAACTGTAACAAAATGAGTATTTGCTAACGTTCCATTTTTAAAAAGGAAGGTTTTCGTTGTTTCTGGAAATTCGCCACTTTTAATAAGATTGGATGCATTTGCTTCATCATATCCCATTGTCATCCATACTTCACCATTTTTATATAATTGTTCAAGCTGCGCTACCGATTGCGGGTATGAATTCCCTTCGCGCCATAAATATGGCTTCATATCATTTAATACTTCCCATACAGCGGTTGCATCCTTCGATACTACCGCTTCATCAAAGGCGCCTAAATAAGCCTCGTCATTTGTACTTGTTTCATATAATACATGACGGATAAATGCACTACCAGTAAAATCTGGTGGAGCAGGGTATGTGAATTTGCCTGGATGCGCCTTTACCCACTCTTCTAACTCTTCAAGCGATTGCGGCGGATCAGATATTTTACTCGAATCATAGGCAAATGCAAACTGGACCTTCCCCCATGGAACTTCATAGCCTTCGGTCGGATAGCCAAAATCAAACATGACATCCGGGCTAGTTCCATCTACAAATTCATTGAAATTTGGAATTTTAGAAGCAATCGGTCCAAATAATAGTCCATTTTCTTTCGCTGTTTTAAAATTTTCGCCATTTAACCAAAGTAAATCAATATCGCCCTTTTCTTTATTAGCTTTTTTTTCAGATAACAATTTATTTATAAACTCTTGAGCATCCATCGGATATCTTGTTAATTCAATATCGTATTGTTCCTTAAGACGTGGGGCAACCCATTCATCTATGTAACGATTAACTCCCTCATCGCCACCCCACAAAAAGAAATTAACCTTCGTACCTTTCGCTTTATCAACAATTTCATCCCAATTTAACGAAAGCACATCCTCTTGAGATACAATTGACTCATTTTCAACACTAGTAGTTTGTTGAACATCATCAGTTGATGAGCAGCCTGCTATCATCGCGAAGACGATTAAAATAGTTGATAATAACTTTTTATTTCGTATCATTTCTTTTAATCTCCTTTTTACACTCAACAGGGTGAGATTACAAGGAAAATGTTTATACTATTGTTGTCCACTTTCAGATCTTCAGCCTGTTGAGACCCTTTTATATAATAATTTAACCTAAAAATCCCCAATGGCCCTATCCTTTGCAACTGTTCACACTCTAAACTCCTCATGTCCCTCAAATTTTACAATTAGCTTTACAGTCGAAATACTGCTCCCACAATTTTATGAAATATAGTATCGATCCAGCAAAACCATGAACAATTAAATATGTTTTCATTTCGAAAAAATACAAAAATGCCCCAACATTATATGTGATTAACATTAATATTAATAACCACTGCAAATGCCAAAAAATTCGTTGCAAAAGCCTTGCATGATTTTTTTTCATAAAAATCTAGCCCTCTCGACGAAGAGTTATACTGTCATACTCTAAATAAAATATCGCTACGGTGAGCAAAACAATCGATTTTATCAGGAATCATATTTTCATACAAAATATTAAACAAAGCTAGCGTGATCAAGCCAATCGATTTCAATCTGAGTCAAACGTATTTCTATATTTTATACACGGCTAGCGTGATCAAGCCAATGGATCTTGTTAATAATCAGATCGTTATCCTCAATATGGAAGTACCAATTTATGCCCAAAGTATTAAAATAATCTTTTGAATAAAATAATCTTTTCAACAATTTTGCTCACAAAAAAGTTCACCTTTTCCAACGATAAAGTTCACCTTCTCCAACGATAAGGAAGCTTAATGATTGTCTCTGGTTGATTAATTTCCTTCAAATAGTGAAGTGCATCGCGCAGGATTCTGGTTTGCAACGAAATATCTCCGGCACGGCCAAAACTACGCCCCATCGGAAATGGAAGCTGCAATGCTCTAGGCACCCTTACTTTTTTCGTTAATCCCGGCAAATGGGTTATCGAAATTGTAGGAATTCCTTCATTTTCTAAATAATATTGAATCAATCCAACTGATTGATGACATATATATCAGCCGGGATTTAGAATAACAGCATCAACTTCCTCAGTTTTCAGCTGTTGAATGATGATAGGAATCGTTTCATTTATTAATTTCGTTGTCTCTGGTATATAACCCATTAATCCAAAATGAGTCGTTGCGACCCTTCCAATTATTCCTTCTTCAGCAAGCTCCCGTAAGCGCGCAAGTGGAAATACACAGTTTATATCCTTGTCAGCATCCGTACGGTCATAATGAGTATGGCTAATCATCAAATCGTCCTCATGACAATGATATGGTATTAGGCGAACACTATGATCCCCTGCTTCAACATCAAACATAGGTTGTGATTTCAAATGTACGCCTGAAGTAGTAATCAAAGCAATCGTTGTTTCTTTTGGATCTTTCTCAAAAGGGGTTAGCGGAATATCGCCTTCTATTGTTTTAACCATAGACTTTGCGGTTTGCCCAACAACCGATTCAATTAGTCTATTCCCCGCCAGCTTCATATTCCTTCCTCCCTCTTAATTATGCTTTTGAACAAGCGTTTTACCCACGAAATTGCACACTTTATCCACGAGTTTCAGCGTTTTACCCACGAAATTGCACACTTTACCCACGAGTTTCAGCGTTTTACCCATATAACTGAAACTTTATCATAACTAGCGCATATCCCTTTCATACAGCCAAAATACACCGCCTGCTAAGCTTGAAATCGTCACAAGTAAGAAAAATAATAATGATACCGATACGGCTATTTCATTTGGAATACCAAGCTGTTGAAAGAAAAATATATAACTTACCTCTCTTACTCCGATCCCATTAATACTTATCGGGAGCATCGTTAACGCCGATATAAGCGTTATAATCACAAGCAATTCTAGAAACGGTACTTCAACATGCAGAGATTTAAATAACAAATCATTAATCCATACCATCCCAATTTGAAATGCAAATGATAAAACAGCAACAAGCAGCCACCATTTTGACCCTTTATTGCTATACTGCCCTGTTGTCTCACCAATTTTTAATAAGGATGCTTTTAATTTATCCATAATTTTTAAAAATACATTTGAGAATGTACGATTTAAGTCAACTGAGCCACGATTCTTTTTGCTTTGTATCATAAGGTACCACAGAATAAAAAATATAAGGACGAAAACAAGACAAAGAAGCACAATTGAACCTAGAAAAGGTCTCGCTCTTTCCGTAATCATCACACTACCTAGCAAAATCATTACTAATGCCAAACCGCTTGTGAACCGCTCAAACCCTACAGATGCTGTTGCTGTTGGCATCCCGATTGTTCTACCAAGCTGGATGATCCGAATAACGTCACCACCAACACTACTTGGTAAGAAATTATTAAAAAATAAGCCGATGTAATACAATCTCCCAAGTCTACCTAAAGAGACTGAATCGGAACCTTGTTCGACAACGGAAGCATCTACTAAAAGCTTCCACTTCCAAATACTCGGTAGCACTGTTAACTGAATTGCAACTAGCGCTAAAATGATAAATAATAAGGAACTTTCCTTTAATACTGTACCTAATTGAGACCAATCAATGGTGAACCCAAGCCAAATAATTAGGGCTGCGCTAATAAGCAAGCGTACCAATAATCTTAAATATTGGGTTCCTCTTTTACTGAAAGACATTTCCCCTAACTCTCCTGTGGCTTTTTCTTAAATTTACTAAATTTAGGTTTTAATAACATCCCAATAACAGCAAGTGCTATTACAATCGTAAACATGAAAAAGAGAATTTGTACCGTGCCTGTTGCGTTTTGCCCTAAATAAGAATACAAAATGGTTGCCGGTAATTGCCCTAGACCTGTTGCCCAGAAAAATTGCCAAAATGAAATAGATGTTATACCCGCGGCATAGCTGACTAAATCAAATGATACAATTGGCACTAAGCGGGCAATAAAAACTGCATGCTTCCCATACTTTTCAAAAAATTGATCCCACCAATGTAATCCATTTTTCGATACAATTTTTTCAACGACTGGTCTACCTAAAAATTTCGCTAAATAATAGCAGACGATCGCTCCGAGCATAGCTGAACTCCATGATAATAACGCACCGAAAAACCAGCCGAACAAGAGACCATTTGCGAAGGTTATGACGAACGCTGGCAATGGTGCCATAACCGATTGAAACACCATCAACAACCCTGAAAAAACGGCAGCTAGGGGGCCAAATGATAATAAATAATCCCTGAACCCTTCTACATCAGCATTTTTCATGATTGTTACTGCTTGATTAATCATTGTCTGGAACTCACCTTGAGCTAAATAACATAGTAGAAACAATTGTAAAAAAGCAAATAAAGACATAATGCCAATTCGTTTCGTTTTCGAAAATTGATCCCAAACTAACGTTGTTCCTTTTTTTAATGAAAGCGTCTCTTTCTCTGCAAAATAAAGTGAACATAAACCAAACAGCAGCCAGATTACTAGAATGATATTCATTTGTTGTAATGAAAATATATCACTTAAAAATAACGCTTTTCTTGTAATATAGGCTGGAATGACAAAGAAGCCTTCTTTTGCAACAACTGTTGCAAACAGCGTTATAATTGTTGTTGCAATTATTGTGAGATAATTTATTTTCTTGTTTGTCCAGAGGGCAAGATGCTTGCCATTCATAAATAGAACGATGAAGTAAAGCCAAATCCCAACAATCATTGAAACAACTATAAAAAATTCACTATCAAAACGCATATCTATCCAGTTACTTTGAATTAACAGCAAAGAAATACTAAATCCAATTAAATAAAACAGGAAAACGGAAGCAAAAAAGTGGCTTCCGAAATTTATAATTCGTCGCACGTTAATCCCCCTTTATTCCATAAACGAATAGATTATTACGGCTTAAATTCATAGCATTCTGTAACAAGGTTACCCTCTTTATTCCATAAACGAATAGGTTACTACGACTTAAATTCATAACATTCTGCAACATGGTTACCCCCTTTATTCCATAAACGAATAGGTTACAACGACAGGAGTTCCATCCGCTGGAAGAACATCAGGATTACCATGAAATGAAGCATTCCCTTTTTCGAATGTTCCAACTGGATGTGTTGAGTTACTAGTAATACCAACTGGGCAACTGTCAAAACACATATAGCAGCCTGTTACTTTATTAGCTGCTGCATCATAATTGCCACCAAAACGATAAACAATTTTTTTGCCAGTTGAATCAACCATTACTTCATTAATATCGTAGTCCTTTTCAGCACTTTCCCAAGTCACAGAAACGTTAAGCACATCACCTTTGATAAACTTGCCTTCTGTTGTTTCTTCAAATTCCTTACTTGCATCTCCACCTTTATCAACCGCAGGCGTTCCACCGATTTTTACTAATGCTTCATTGAAAGCAAGTGGATTTGCATACGTTTTTAAAACTGCTTGGTCACCATATGCTCCCTCAATCCAATTCATCCCATGGCGAGTTGGTTCAACTAAATATTTACCATTTACTGTTGCATATACTCGAACCAACTTATTTTCCTCATCAATAAAAATAGGTGTCTCTTTACTTAATTGTTCAACCGAGCTTGCATATACCCTCATCATTTCTTCCGTCGACATCTCGCCTTTTTGCTGTGCGGTCCCGCAAGCAGCCAACAATCCAACAACCATTGTTAATACGATAAATAGCTTAATACTATTATTCTTGAATAATTTCTTGAACATATCCCTCACTCCTCGTTAGTAATTCTATGCTGTTCAATAACAAAAATAAATATAACAAATAAAATTATTTTATACAACAGTTACACTGTTAGTTGAAATACCTCCAAACTGTGATTAAGTCCGTAGTCTTGCAAAAGAGATGAAGATAACTTTTTACAAACTGAATCTCTCATGATTTAAGTCACAGGTGTTCTGGCTATTTTGAATCAAACCTATGAATTTGATACCCTAACAAAAAAAGCCAGCATTATTTGCTGACTCACAACTAAGTGGTTATTCTTATTTTCTAGTATTTTCTTCTATTATTGAATCTAAAATTCTACTTATTATTCTTCATACTTTAGTATTGTTTTCATTTTTAATGACCCGAATTTTTCAGCATACAATTATTAACAGCCTGATTTTTTACTTTTGCAACACCGAAATTTCAACTTGTCCTACTCAAATCTTGGGATTTTTCCCTCTCTGACCCATCACGTGATATTAAAAATATCGCGACAATGACAAGAAAGATCCCGATGAAATGTGAGCTTGTAATGCTTTCCTTTAAAATTAAAAATGAAAGAATAGTAGAGCTTACAGGAAGCATACTAGTTAATACTCCAGCTGAACTTGCCGGAACCTTTGCTAAGCCTTGATACATTAGCAAAAATGCTACTATCGTAACAACGATTCCAAAATATAATATGTTCAACCAGTCTCCTACCCCAACACTACTAAAATTGAAATCCTTCGCTTCAATTAAAGCAAAAGGCAGGAACATAATTAGTCCAAAGATACTAACCATTGTTGTAATGACAAGGGGACTAAGCTGATTGGATACAAATTTGCCTAGCGTAATAAAAAATGTTTCACCTAATACCGCTCCAAAAACTAGTAGATTCCCAAACCATGAATAAGAATCACCAATCTTACCACCAACAAAGGTCATCACCAATACTCCAAAAACGGCAAATAAAATTCCCACACCTTGATGTATTGTCATTTTTTCTCTTAAAAAGATATAAGCAACAATCCCTACCACGGCTGGAAGTGTGCTCATAATTATTCCCGCTTCCATCGCAGTGGTATATTTTAGACCATAAAGCATAAAAACATTAAACAGAAAGATGCCTGTAAATGCTTGAAGAAACATTATAATTAGGTGCTTTTTATCAATTACAGGAAATCGCCGTTCTTGGCGCAATAAAAGTGGTATTAAAATTATAACTGCAATGACAAATCTCAGTTCCGATGCAATAAATATCGGAAAACTCGATACAATCAGCTTACCAACGACAACGGAGCTACCAACGATCGCCATGGCAACTGCTATTTTAATGTATGCTTCTGCTTGAAACGATGATGACAAAACGACACTCTCCTATCTACACGAAGCACCGGGGAACAGGAAGACGGTTCTCTTGCCCGTTCTTATGCTTCCTTCAATTTCATACTCTCCTTACCTTACATTTCTATCTCAATTTTTTCTAAATCCGTTCCGTCAACATTCACTTTCCATAATTGAAATTTTTCAGGCTTACCTGGCCAATTATACTGCTCTACAAAGAGAAGCTGCTGATTATGATTGAAAAACACAGGGTCTGAAGCATGTGAATGTAAATTTGTGATTTGGGTTGTACTGTTCGTCTCCATGTTCGTTACAAACAGTTCATATTTAAAATAGTTTTCTGTTTTTGATTTAGGCGTGACCGCTGAATAGGCAAGCTGGCTTTCATCGTTTGAAAAGGCAATCCCAAATACTTCTCCCCAGCCAAATTCACCCTCAGGTACAAATGAAAATTCCGTTTCGCCTGTTTCTAATGAGAACTTATATATTTCTTTAAAAACCTCAAACGTATCACTTTGTTCCTGCATTTTTTCATCATTCATCATTTGAAAATACAAGTATTTCCCATCAGCAGAGACAGTTATATCACTCATACTGTAATTCTTATAATTAGTTAATCTTTTTATTTCAGTTCCATCAACGTTCATTTCGTAAATGTCAAATTCATGCGGGCGTGGACCGGTAATTGGTGAATAATTTGTGTATACCCCTGCATTCAAAAAGTATATTTTTGTGCCATCCTTTGAAAAAGCTGCTTCGGAAACATAGTAATCATCATTTGTTAACTGCTGCGGTTGGCCGCCACTAGCATCGATAATATAAAGCGATTGCTTCGGTTCTTCTCCCTCGGTTACTAATCGATGAATATAAGCTATTTTTGAACCATCAGTTGAAAACTGCGCTGAAATATCATACCCAGTTTCTGGATATGTCAAGACGTCAACATTTTTTCCACTAACGCTTGCTTGATAAAGTCCAGCACTATTATTTTGAAAATATGAAAAAATAATTTTCTTATTGTCAGGTGAAACCGTTACACTAGAACCGATCCCACTATAATTCTCTTCTTCATTTGTACTCGTTTTCCAAAATCCAAATAGCAATGAAATAGCTAAAATCAAACCTACACTTATAGAAAAAATCACATTAAACTTTTTACGATTCATATTCTCACCTTATTTCGCAGCTTTACGGTCTACTAGTTTAATTTGCCACCAATATAACAGTCCCCATGCAAATATAATCGCCGCTGGCACGAACAAGACAGGATTTGGCCCTGCAAAAATAAGAACTCCAAATGAAAATAACATCGAAAATCCAATAGCAATTATTCCGATCGTTATATTGATAACGTGGACAATTTTTCGTCTCTTTAATGTCTTCTCATCTACCCTTTTATTCGTTGGTGGTTTTAAAGCTGTTAAAAAAATCATCCAAATTGAACTAATAACTAGTAAAAATCCCAGTACATTTAATAGCGGAATGTACCAGTTACTCATCGTATCAATTATTAAAAAATTAATAAAATAAAACGGAAATAGACTGATTAACAAAACATTCATCGCGATTTTTCTATTTGAAAAATAAACCGGATTAACCGCTGCAAATACTATCATCGATCCTATCAAAATACTTAAAGCAAGAACAATATACGTATTATCTGAAAACATTATCACATTATGAAAATAACACGCAAGACTAAACACGATTGTGCCAAATCCAATAAAAAGCAATAGATTTTTTCGATATGGATACATAGAACGCTGTAAATTGTTTCCTAGACGCTCTGCTTTTCCAAAACCTTGGATTGCTTGCTCTTCTGCCTCTTGTTCTGAAAGACCTTTTTGCATAAGTTCAAATTTTGCTTCCGCAAGATGAGTTAACAGTTCTTCCTTTAAGTCGGCTCTTTCAATATCATTACATTCAACATTTGCCAATATCTCCGTTATATATTGCTCTAATCTGTTCATGTTAATCCTCCTGAAACAGATTTAATCAGGCTGTTAATGTTATTCCATTCGCTCAGTTTCCTTTCTAATTCTTTACGCCCGTCATCAGTAATTCGATAATATTTTCTTCGACCACCTAAAGGTACATCTAGCCAATAGGATTCGACCCATTTTTTCTTTTCAAGTCGCTTTAAAGCTGGATACAATGTCCCTTCACTCATATTGTATAAATCATTACTTTTCTCTTTTAATGCTTTTACCATTTCATATCCGTACATTTCCTTCGATGAAATCATCGCAAGTAACAAAATATCAATACTACCTTTCATAAGCTCCTTATCCAAAACGACTCACCTCCAAAAGTGTTACTTTTATTGTATAACGATTTACATCGTATTACAAGGTTATGTAACAAATAGATGTACATCGTATTACAAGGTTATGTAACAAATAGGTGTACATCGTATTACAAGGTTGTGTAACAAATATAGGAAATCATTTGAAAAAGGGTGGTCTATTTGGGAATCTTCCAGACTTCGAGTCATATAGGAGAATCTTGAATTTTGCTGCGGCATTGGTTCTGCTAAGTGGGGTCAATTTAAAGGGGGAATTTTACGAAAATAGGTTCCTCTAAGCGGGTTACAATTATACGATTTTTAAATTTAGCGGACCTCAATTCCGCAATTCGAGTTAAAAATATTAGAAGTTTAGATCTTACGGACAGTGGTTCCGCTATTCGCGGTAAAAATATTAGAAGTTTAGATCTTACGGACAGTGGTTCCGCTATTCGCGGTAAAAATATTAGAAGTTTAGATCTTACGGACAGTGGTTCCGCTATTCGACTGAAAAAGGAACATTTTCTTGCGATTAGAATCAAATAACGGATCTGGTGTCCGCATAATGCTTGTTTTTAAAGGATAATCACAAAATAAAGGATCTGGTGTCCGATAAACTATCAAGAACACCATCCCACGAATCAACACTCTTTCCTCTACGATCGAAATTTTAAACAATATGTATTTTGAGTAACCTCACACCATTATTCCCCCCAAAAAAGTCACACTAATGCTTCTTGAGACGTAAAAACTCTTCTTTTATAGAGGCTCTGACACTTTCTTTAACCAAATTTTCAACTTTTTCCTTAAGGGATTCATTCGCAGCAAACGATTTATATACTTCCTCCAATAGTCGCACTTCTGATTCTTTGGCAGTTATCATGTTGATCAATTGACTCGAGTTAAACTTTCCATTTCTAATCTCAAGCAGTAAATCCCGATTTGAATCAGAAGAATTATATTGTATTGCCTTCTTAAATGAGCTAAATGAATTTTTATGAAAACGATCTAAAAAATCGAGGATTCTGTAGGCACCCATTGCATGTTTGCAAGTTTTTTCAATAGGCGCATCAGCTTGGTCGCGATAAAATTCTTTGCTTTTTTGAAGGTACATGCCGTAGCAGGCATCATATAAATACGGTAAATTGATTTTTGAAATGTCGTCTCTCAACACAATAACTTTATTGAAAAAATCATGATCAAAAATTTCATATTCCTCAGAAAAAAGAACCTCCATGAAATTCACATTTGATTTATACAGTAAACTCGGTAGTTTGCGAATATCATGAAATTCTACATCTTCATCAGTGCTGATTAGAGCTTTCGAATACTGTCCACCATTATAAAGATCATCAAAGTTTGGATAGAAAAAAATCTTATAATCTTTATCTGACTGCTTAGTATTCAAATTATAATTATAACTGCCAACTAGTGCTTTAAAACATAGTTTTCTTTCAATTTTCATATTCTTTCACCTATTTCCGTGGAAATTCGTATACTTTTTTCCATATTAACTCTCTTATTTTTATAATTATATTTTTCGTATTTCCGAATTTTTGTATATTTTAATCAAAAGGTTCACACTTTTTTCAAGAAAAAAAATGAACTGGACCCAATTTCCATTTATTATTTGGTATTATAATAAAAAACAATTAGCAATATTTTGTCATTTAATTAAATTGTAATTAGGTTACACTTCCCATCAAATGCAACACCTGAATATTATTACAATTTTTAGTAAACACCATAGAATTTAAAAAATAAAATTTAATCTATCCAATAGGAAGGCGGGGATATTAGATGTTAAATACATTAGTGAACAGAAGAAAGTACATTCGTGTTTATTTAACTGAACAGGTTCATGTTGATATTTATATTTCACGCATGAACCAAAGAGCATTTCCGAATGAACGAATAATGAATGGAACTGTAGATGACATTAGTATGGGTGGCTTGAAGATGACTTTCGATTTTTCTTTACCTTCTAAAGTTGGAGACACCCTTTATTTTAAGCTGGATTGTTTAGGAGCTATCTATACTTTCTATGGTAAAATTGTTTGGGAAAGGCCGATTAATGATACTCACCATTCTTACGGAATTGAATTTGAAGAGGAAATCACTCAAGGTGAAGAAATATCCGGTTTATTATTAAGTTTAACTGAAAAAATTAAATAATTTTTGAAAAAATGAATAAATTGAGAGAAACAACCACTTCAGGAAATTTGATGCAAATATTTTAAAAACGAAATTAAGACTTGCCCTGTATTTTAAAGGGACAAGTCTTATTACTTTATATACAAATAAATTTATTTACCTTTCTATACTCAATTATGCTTTTATTTCGCTTGGATGATGAATATCGTTAATCTTCAGAAATAGATTTTGATTCCGGTAGGAAAGGTCATCTGTAATTTCAGTACTAAACCAATGGGGAATTTCAAACTTATTTGCTTCTGCCTCTGAATCAAATTCAACCTTTACAATAATTAAACCTTCTAGTTTCCCAAAATACTTGAATATTGTTAAATGGTGTCCACAATAATCGTAAAATAATCTCTTTTTGATGATAGGTTTTAGATTATTGATTAGTTGTTTATACGTATTTTCCTGGATTTCAACTTCAGTTTTAATACGTGACATCCCTTTTCCTTTTTTAATTGACAAACAATACGTTACTTCATGCGGCTCAGAGCTATAATCCTCGATACTTCTAATTCTGACCTCTTCATCTTCTCCAAACGCAATATAATATTGCTCTACTAGATCAATAGACTCTAAATCTATCCGATCGAGAAGATAATCACATTCTACTAAAAACTTTCTGTCAATTTTTTTCTTTCCTGCAACCATTTAAGATCACCTCTCTATTATTGTTAATATTTCTGTAAAATTTATTTAATTACTTGTCCTATGATAGAAGAACCTTAGGAGATATTGAAAATCCTTAATTTACCACCTAATACATGCACCTAATATATAGACCTTATAACTCGGAAATTTTGGATAAATGTTATTTTATCATATAATAGATATAAATGTACATAATTTTCTGAAAAATAATAAAGTTACATAATTACTGTTGCGGCCTCTGCTCTTGTTGCTTTTCCTTGCTCCACCATCATTTGTTGAATCAACCTTCGTTCCTTGTGTACTTTATTAACACTTTACATGTTTCAATACTATTCCGCATTATTAATATCCTTTTTGTTGTCCTAAATAATTGCAAAAAGAAAAGCCAACATTTCTGCTGGCTTTCTTAATTATAAAAAACTTTTTGCACGACCATTGTGCAAGGAAGCACAAGAACCGTTCCTACGATTCCTTTATCGAAGCTTCTGCAGATCAATCTCGAACGAATTCCCCATCATTTTCAATATACGCTTTTCCTCTAAGTCGTTAATAACCTCTGCTAACTCAGTACTCTTTACTCCCGCCAACTGTGCTAATTCCCGAAGATTAAGGGACATTTTCACAAAAAGGGAATCTCCCATACGTTTGCCGAAGCGATTAGCCAATAGAAGCAGATTCTTCTCCAGAACAAGCATCTGAAGCAACTGCTGCGAATGGGGTTTTTTGTTCCTCAAAACTAACATTCCCAATTGTTTTTTCAAGCCATTTTTCCATAGGTTTATTGTCAATAAATGCTTCTTTAGACCATGTTAATCTCGCAATCTTAGACTATACACATGTAAATTAATTATATTTTATGATGGTAAAATAAAAAAAGACAGTTAGGAATTCGAACTCCACTTACTGTCTACTTAATCGTTCTATTTCTGATTCGACTTTAAATACTCTTTTGTTTAACACTTCCGTTTTATCATCAACATGATCAATAATTCTCTCTGTATATAATCCTAAACTATCAACCAAGTTCTTTTGCAGTTTTTGCTGGCCCAATTCTAGTCTACTTTGACCTTGTTTCAAATCATTTACGTCTATTTCTACTTGTCTTATATCCACACGCATTTCTTTTATCTCACTTAGTATTTGTTTTAAGATTTCTTCCACTTTCCGTTCTCCCCTCTACTCATACTATAATAATTATAACATCCATCATCACACAAACAAATAATGATTAACAAAAAATTCTGGTGGTACAATCAGAAGACCTTATAATACAGCAGCGATTTTTTCTTGAGAAGTTTGTCTTTGTTTTGCTATGAAGTTAACAGCGGGCTTCTGCTATTCATTTAACCTAATACTTTGATATTTCTCACTTCCCCCTTCCAAAATGGTGGATATATTTTCAACTATAATCCAATCGTCCATATTATCTTGCCGAGCAAGTTTGAACGGTTCAATTTTTTTTACATCTTGTAATTCTATTAAGCAAAGAAACCTTTTGCCAGCCCAACACTTAATTTGGGCATCCGTTAAGTTTAGCTTACTTTGATTTTCAGTAACTACTTTTCTTGATTCGTCCTCTGTCATTTCTTCAGAGTTAAATATACCTTTAACGGTAGCTTTAGCTTTTATTAATCCATCTCCATTGTTTTCAATAAAATATAAAGTTTCACCTTTAAATACTCTGCCATAAGGTAACTTTCTGCCTGTCGCGCCTCTAATAATCATTGTTTTTGAGCCATTCAGAATTTTTTCTAATACCTTTGCTTTCGTATCACAATAAACCAAATGTTCCATTTATTTAACCGCTAATTTTAAAATCCTTTTTCTGCCAATTCCTATCAAAACTTTAGTATCACTTATTAGTAAACTGATTATTGCATAAAAAGGAAAATACTGTGAAACCTTCTATCAATTACAATTATATTCATATTTTATGTTTTCCTTTTAAATTTTACTTGACCAATCATTTGCTGAACATAAAATATTTCATAACGTTGATCTATAACATAAAATACAAATAAAAAGTTATCCTAAACTATTACAAAGAACAAAAACCAGCATCTCTGCTGGCTTTTCATTTGTTAGGCATACGCCTTATTCTCATTTTCATTTCGAAAAAAGCTCCGCATTGCCGCATAGACGTCTGACTTTTGCTTCAATATATAATGACGGAATTTTTCATCTGTGATATTTTTATAGGCGGACATTAGCGTAGAATGCCGATTGTATTGATTCACTTCCCCGTACCCAAACATGTTGCTTACCTTCATCATCTCGCTGACGAGCTTGACACAACGGGCGTTGTCTGAGGTTAGATTGTCACCATCGGAAAAATGAAATGGGTAAATATTAAACCGAGTTGGTGAGTATTTATCTTCAATTAGCTCAAGTGCTTTTCGATAGGCAGAAGAACAGATTGTTCCCCCACTTTCACCTTTTAAGAAAAAGTCTTCTTCAGACACAACTTTTGCCTCTGTATGGTGGGCAATAAATTCAATTTCAACCGTTTCATACTTAGTACGTAAAAACCGCGTCATCCAGAAGAAAAAGCTCCGCGCCATGTACTTTTCCCAAATTCCCATTGAACCAGATGTATCCATCATTGCTAATACAACTGCTTTCGATTCAGGCTTTACAACCTCGTTCCACGTCTTAAAGCGGAGGTCATCCTGATAAATTGGGCTAAAACTTGGCTCTCCACGCATTGCATTCCGTACAAACGCATTTTTCAACGTTCGCTTTTTATCAATATTCCCCATAAGCCCAGTTTTACGGACATCATTGAAATCAATGTCCTCAACTACATTATCATCGCGCTCTTTTTGCTGAAGATTTGGTAGCTCTAACTCTTTAAAAAGTGCATCCTCAATTTCCATTAATGAAACTTCTGCTTCAAAGTAATCCTCACCCGCTTGATCCCCAGCTCCACTACCTTTGCCTGGGGCCTTTTGCCCGGAACCATCCCGCGCCACAACATCACCAATTTGACTATCGCCATCACCTTGACCTACATGCTTTGTCTTATCATAGTTATAACGAATCTTGTACTCATCTAATGAACGGATTGGTATTTTCACAACGTCCCTACCGTTAGACATGATAATACTTTCCTCTGTTATTAGATCTGGCAAATTGTTTTTTATTGCTTCCTTAACCTTTTCCTGATGCCTTTGTTGATCATCATGACCTTTCCGATGGAGGGACCAGTTTTCCTGAGAGATAACAAAGCTTTGGTCATTACCTGCTGCCATTTCCATTCCCCTCCCCAAAATTGAAGTTGTTATTCTTATTTCTAAAACAATTAACAATTCAAAATAAACCGATATACATAATGTGGAAGGTATATAAATATAGAGTTTACTTTATCCTATGCAAAATCAAGAAATAATTGCTTATAATTTCGAGGAATGTACGTGAACCCTGAAGTTTCATTACTAATTCTGCAGTTACCCCAATTTAATGTCGTGATTTACCCACGGGTTCAGTACGCTACCCACGTAATATCCCAATTTAGCCATGAGTTTCAGCACTTTACCCACGTACTATCCCAATTTACCCATGAGTTTCAGCACTTTACCCACGTACTATCCCAATTTACCCATGAGTTTCAGCACTTTACCCACGTACAACCTCTATTTACCGATATGTGCATCATTATTCTTACGTACTTCTCAATTCACCCAAATGTTTAAACATTTTACCCACATGGACTACTACTTCTTATTTTGTTATCCAGTTTATTGCCTTAGAGTGACAATGAATCTATTAAGCCACAAAAAGTGATTCACTCAGAATCACTTCCCTTTAACTAACTCTTCAAATTTTTCTTTTGTATCTTCCTTACTAAATGAACTATACCAACGATAATTTTCTTCGTCTAGAATTCGATAATGCTGGCTTAACAAATTCTGTTGAATACGAAAACCGTTTTGAACATCAATATTCTTCCACCATACTTTACCACCAAGTGTTTTATCCTTCGGTCGCTCCACCCCATCATGGGCAACCGTTTCAATAACCTCTAACGGGACATCACCTAAAACAGATTGAAGGACTTCACTATCACGGAATAATGCACATACTGCAACGATAAGAGTCCAACTCCCATTTAAACGGCCTTTCTCAATCTGAACCAGTGTTTTTTTTGAAATTCCCAATACTTCCGCCATCCGATCCTGTGTATAACCACTTTCCGTTCTAATTAATTTTATTTTTGCAGATAAAATTTCAATTAATCTCTCTTTATCCATGATTGTCCCAACTCCATATTTACACTTTCTATTTTTAGTGAAATTTTACACCCGCATCATTTTTAATTCAACTAATTCACTCACAACGGTAAATAATATTATTCTGAAACTTATGTGAGTTTGTCACAGAAAAAACATATTTTTTTAAATTTTCAGATTTATTGAACGCGAAAAAAATATTATGATTATAGTAAGAAATTCTAGGGGAGGATTAATAATGGTAATTCTATTAATTATTGGAATTAATTGTTTTGTGCTTGGGTTGATGCTCATTCCAATGATGTTTAATGACCTACAAGCCCCACCCTACTCCTACAACAATAATATTTCTCGAGCAGATTGGATTGAAAGACCATGGTACAAGAAAATTAGAAAACCATTTTCTTTAGGACTTGTCATTACATGGGGAATATCTTTCTTATGCTTAACTACTGTATACTTCAGCTAATTTACAACACCGGTAAATCCCAACTTTATATGTAAAAAGCATCTGCTTTTCGTTAGCTAGCAGATGCTATTTTATTCTAATTAAAACCAACTATTTTTATTAAAAATGTATTAAACAACAACCATACTCACTAAAACATAGGCTATTTTCATAACAATATTTTCAGATTAGTGCGCTCCGCTCTTCCTAAAATTACTACCTGAAACATCTGCAACATTCTCTATGGCCACTAAAGCACCTGGATCTAAGTCTTGAACAATAGATCTCAAATTAGATAATTCAATCCGTGAAACAATCGTATAAATAATTTTTTTTGGCTCCCTAGTATAAACTCCTTCACCGTGAATATAAGTTAATCCACGGCCTAATTCCTTTGTTAATGTATCTGCAATTTCATCTGGAATATCAGAAATTATTGTGACAGATTTTAATTCTTCCATACCTTCTACTACAATATCTATCATTTTAAAAGCGATGAAATACGTAATAATCGAGTACATCGCTGTTTCCCAGCTAAATACTAATAAAGCAGCTAAAATAAAAATGAATAAGTTCATAACCATTACAATTTGGCCAACTGAAATAGGACGCTTCTTGCTAACAAGGATGGCAATAATTTCTGTACCATCAAGAGCGCCTCCTGTTCTAATAACTAAACCTACACCTGTTCCAAGAATAACTGCGCCAATAATTGTTGCCAAAAACAAATCATCAGTAGCACTTTCAAAATGATGCAAGTAAGATGTAAATCCAGATAAAACAATTACTCCATATAAAGTATGTAATGTAAACTTAATTCCTAATCTTCGATAACCAATAAATAAGAACGGTATATTTAAAACAACAATAAACACACTCATTTTAAATCCAGTCAATTTTGCTGCAATAATCGAAAGCCCAATTACTCCACCATCTAAAATATCATTTGGAACTAAAAATAATTCAAGACCAATTGCTGCAATTATCGCCCCAATTGTAATCATAATGATTTGGCGAATTTCTTTAAAAATTCGCTTTTTTTTTGTCATTACCATATTCTCAACCTCTCTGTAAAATTAACTCAAGTTATTTTTAAATTGGCTACCCTTCCCAAACGCTCTCATAACTATAACCACGTGTTGTCTGGGCTGATGAATAAACTTTTTTTGGGTAGCCATTATCAAAATGTTCACACATAAAATTTACGACAAAAATAATAATAAGCTTCATTCTTGTGCATTTTTGGTTTAAAAGTTCCTATAAGGCTAACGATCTTCTCAGAGTTCGTATCACTCTTGAACTATTTTTGGTTTTAAAAGTTCTCTAAGATCACTTTTACTTCGCTTATCTGTTAATATATACAAAATATCCCCCTCGCATATTTTAGTATCTCCTCGAGGCGTAACAAGGTTATTTCCTCTAATAATCGCATTAATTAGCACATTATCTGGTAAGGTTATTTCTTTTAAAAATTTTCCGATTAACTCATGGTCATGTCGGACAATAAACTCAATCATTTCCGCATTTGCTTTCCCCATCGATACTAATTCAAGTGTATGTGGGGATGTAGGTCTCGCTGTCGTACTTAATCCAAGCTTAGCAGCAACATACGTGATGGTTGATCCTTGGACTAGTGCAGAAGTTAAAACTACGAAGAAAACAATGTTAAATATTAATTGACTGTTCTCAACACCAGCAACAATCGGAAATGTTGCTAATACGATCGGGACCGAGCCTCTTAACCCTGCCCATGAAACAAATAGCTTTTCTTTTAACGAATATTTAAAAAACGGAATCGATAAGAAAACGGCAACCGGTCTAGCAACAACTAATAAAATGAAAGCTAATAGCAAGCCCTTCCAAATAAGATCCCAATCCATTAACTGCGAAGGGAATACTAGCAATCCAAGAATAACAAACATTAAAATTTGCATCATCGAAGCAAATCCTTCATTAAAGCGAACAATTGAAGTACGATATGTTAAATCACTGTTCCCGATGACAATGGCAGCAACATATACAGCAAGTAGTCCACTTGCATGTATTACTGCGGTTATACTATAAATTAAGACCGCAAATCCAAGTGCCAAAACTGGATATAGTCCACTTGAATCTAAAGAAATTTTATTGATAATTTTCGTGACCAACCTTCCGGAAAAATACCCAATTGCCAAACCGATAATCATTTGCCAGAAAAAATTTCCAATTAGCATCCATAAATTCGAATTCTCTATCGTTAGAAACTGAATAAATGATAAAGTTAGGAAAACAGCCATTGGGTCATTCGATCCAGACTCTATCTCAACTGTAGCAGACATTCTTTCTTTAATATTTTGTCCTTTCATTACAGCAAATACAGCTGCAGCATCAGTAGAACCTACAATAGAACCCACTAAAAATGCCTCTAACCAAGTTACACCTAAAATCAGTTTCGCACCAATTGAAAATATAATAGTTGTGAGAAGAACTCCCAACGTGGCGAGTGATATGGCGGGATAGGCTACTTTTTTCACCGTTGTCCACTTTGTTTGAAGCCCTCCTTCAAACAAAATAATAACTAGTGCAAGTACCCCAATTAGCTGAGCAACATGTGGATTATCAAGATAAATAATCCCGAGCACATCACTTCCTAAAACCATTCCTAATGCTATAAATAAGACTAGTGCGGGTACGCCTAACCGTGACGAAAACTTAGTCGTTAGTACGCCTAATAATAAAAGCATTGCAAACATTAGTATAAAATAATCTGTATTAAAATCATGTGTTAACATTGAATCCCCCTTAAAATTTTATTAATAGATTCTAGGATAAATTCATTTAAGAAGGAAATTAGCTTGAAACTTTACAGCTAGTAATTTTTCTTGCTTTTTTACAATTGAAATATACGAAGAAATAAAAATTAAAATAGAAACGCAGATTAATAAAAATTTTTCATCATTAACTGATATTATCGAAGCGGATGTTAGTGGAGAAAAAGACTTTTTATACTTTGATGCTATATGTATTACATTGACCTGGCTGCTTTTCATAGATAAAATTTGATCAGCACTTGTAGACTGTAGCTGCGGATGAAGAGAGCAATAAGGAAATACGAGCTGAAGTATAAGAATGAATCCTATTACAGAAATGATCATTTTTGAAAAATACGCCATTTATTCTATACCTTTCTCCTTATTAGTACACTTAATAATTATAGCACAAGCCATAAATTGATTAAAAAGATAAGCATCTTTTACATTATTACAAAAAATGATGTGACTCACGAGGGCAAAAACAAATTAGAATCAAAAAAGGAACTGATTACTAGGAGTCAGTCCCTTTTAATATTGGTTAATTATTTTCCATAAATTTTTCATTTACCATTCTATTTAAAATATGGTTAATGCCTACCGTTCGCTCAACATCAAGAACAAACGCAATCCCTTTACCAGGTTTTTCAAGTTCCCCTTCTTTCATGATCGCCTGTAGCACCGCATCTGTTTTATTTCTATCAATTAATGTTAATACAATTTCTTTTTCAGGCTCTATTGGGATAGAAAAAAGCTTCGCTTGCTCTCTTATGCCTGTCCCGCGGCCATTAATGATCGTACCACCTTCTGCACCAGCTTTTTTTGATGCATCAACAACTTTTTCAGAATGGCCTTTATTAATAATTGTCACTATTAAATCGTAATGAATTGTTTCTTCCATTTTAAAACCTCCAACATTATTTGGATCGCATAAATTCAGCATACCTGCAATTCCTGAAACTTGTTTCACATCAATAACAAAGCCAATTCCATGAGATGGCTTGAATAAATTCCCTGCTTTTTCGACTGCTGAAAGAATACTATCCATCTTGTCTATTGGAATAACTGTTAAGATTACTTCTTTTTCTTTATCAACAGTAAAACCTAAAAATGTTCGCTTTTCATGAACGCCATGTCCGCGTCCAAATAGAATAGTTCCACCTCTTGCACCTGCGTCTTTTGATGCTTGAACAACTTTAGATGCTAAACCTTTTTTCACAATTGTGATCAATAATTTATGATCCTTGTTCAAAAGCTCGTTCATTTTCTTTCTCCTTTCGGCCATAAAGCAATCCTAATAGTAACACTGATAAAACCGGAGCAATTGCAACTAAGGCAATCATTCCAAATCCATCAAGTAAAGGATCACGACCTTCTAATACAGTTGCAATCCCTACAAACATTGCAACTAAAAACGTAGCAGTCATCGGCCCCGTCGTAACTCCACCTGAATCAAATGCAACAGCTGTAAACGTTGCAGAGGAATAGTACATTAAAATAATTGCTAATAAATAGCATGGAATAATAAAATACCAAATAGATATTCCTAAAATAACCCTAACCATTGATAATGCAATGGAAGCTGCAACTCCAATTGATAATGTATAAAGCAATACCTTTTGCGGAATATAACCACCAGACATTTTTTCTACTTCATGGTTTAATACACGGACAGCTGGTTCAGCAAAAACGGCAACGAATCCAAAAATAAAGCCAATCGGCACTAAAAACCATTTATTTGAAAATTGACCTAGGATCATCCCCATTTGCTCTCCTGCTGGTAAAAACCCAATATGTACGCCTTGGAGAAAAAAGGCTAATCCAAAAAAGGTAAGAAGCATTCCTTTTAAGATGTCCATTAGTTTCCTAATTGGAAGCTTTAGTATAAAAAACTGGAAAAATAAAAATAAAATCAATAACGGGAGCAGTGCCAAAGCAACTTCAGTTATTACATGACCAAATCCCTCAAATATTGTGATACTCACCCATAAATCACTCCCAACATTAACACAGCTAATATCGGTCCAAGAGAAGCTAAAGCAACTAATCCAAAGCCATCAGCTGAAGACGTTTTCCCTCTAATTACCGAAGCTACACCTACACCAAGTGCAATGATAAAAGGGACTGTCAATGGCCCCGTTGTTACGCCACCTGAATCAAATGAAATTGGTACAAATTGCGGTGGTGTAAATGCTGCAAGTAAAAAGACGATCAAATATCCTGCTGTCAATATGTATTTAAGTGGGACATTTAGAACGATACGAAGCATGGCTAATCCTACAAAAATAGCAACACCTAAAGCAACCGTATAAATTAGAATATTCCTTGAAACAGCTCCCCCTGAAACTAAATCAACTTGGAGAGCAAGTACTCGAACATCTGGCTCTGCAACCGTAACAACAAAACCAAGTAAAAAACCGAAAAATACAACTACCCATACCTTTCCGTATTTCGGCAAAGTAGACCCAATCAATTCCCCAACTGGCAACAATCCTACATTTACTCCTAACAAAAATAAAATCAAGCCGAGCGAAACCATAACTACTCCAATTATAAATTGAAGAAATACCTCCATCGGCATTCCAATAATCGTAAATTGTAATAGTATGACTACTAAAGTGATTGGAAAAATGGCGAAGAATACTTCTTTTATTGTATCAATAAGATTTTGCATTTCATCCCCTCCCTATTCCATTGACTTGGTTATGTACAATCATGCTCCTTAAACTTTAATGATTTATCTTTATTTTAACAGAAAATTAAATTTACTCGGCTATTTTAATACAAACCAATCTTTATCCAATTTAATCCTCATCCTTTATATCAAGATCTTCTGGAATCGGTTCATTAAGAATTTCTTCAACCAGTTTTTTATATTGTTCCATTTGTTCCATATGTGTATTAAATTGTTCCTTATTTATTAAGTATTGCTGTCCATCAAAAATAGCCCTAATCCGCTTTTGTTGGATTAAGGCTTGAATTGTTGATTCCTTCATATTTAAATATTGGGCAGCTTCTTTAATCGTTACATACATTTACTAGGCCTCCATCTGAACGATTGTTAATAGCTTTCTATAGTTTAGTTTTATAACCCATATTATTATAAACAATAACTAAATTCTGTAATCTTCATATTAGTGAATTGCTTTTTTCTTAAATCGACCACCACGGACCTCAGCAATATCTGCCACTGCTAAAAACGAACTTGAATCTATACCCTCTACAATTTCTTTAAGCTTTGCTTCTTCAAGACGGGATATGACACAAAAAACGACCTTCTTGTCGTCACCAGAATATGCACCTTCTCCATTTAAATATGTGACTCCACGACCTAATCGAGCCATAATTGTGTCACCGATTTCAGTATATTTTTCACTTATTATCCAAGCAGATTTTGATTGATCCAAGCCTTCAATTACAATATCAATCACTTTAAAGGCGATAAAATAAGCCAAGCTTGAATACATCGCCCGGTCCCAACCAAATACAAAGCCACCGCTGGCGAAAATAAAAATATTAAAAAACATAATAATCTCACCAACAGAAAACGGAAGCCGTTTATTTATCAGAATCGCTAGGATCTCAGTCCCATCCAACGAACCGCCGAATCGGATAACTAATCCTACCCCGGCGCCTAAAGCAATTCCACCAAACACAGTAGCGAGCAAAATATCATCTGTAAATGCAGGAACGGGATGAAGGAAAATCGTTGCTAAAGACATAATGGTAATCCCGAATAAAGTTGAAAGAGCAAAGGTTTTTCCTATATGCTTATAACCAACAAAGAAAAATGGAGCATTTAAGAAGAATAAGAATATCCCTAATTTTATACCTGTCAGATGGGAAACGATAATTGAAATCCCAACAATTCCACCGTCCATAATTTTGTTTGGTACAAGAAAAGTTTCAAGACCTACTGCCATTAGGACAGCCCCGATAAATAAGAATATAATTCTTTTAACTAGTTTTACTTTTGTTAATTTATGATGTTTAACTTGATTAGATAAGCTTTGAACTTCCGAATTAATTTTTGCCATTTCTTTTCCCATATTCCACCTCTTAACGATAAAAATTTTATCACAAGAAACCGATAGTTGTCACTTTAGAAATACTAACGCTAAGCCTTTATTTTTGATAAATTTTGTAGCAATAAAAAAGGCGCAAGCGCCCTGATTAGCGACGTAAAAATAAGAGCGCATCGACTGAGATAAAGGAAACACGTCGAGGGACGTGTCGATGTTGACTTATCGCAAAAGAGATGAGCGAAGTTTACTAGTCGCTGGGCGCTGGAGCTGGATTCCAAAGCGCAAAATTATATACTTTCTTATCTTTTAAAAAAGGGCATCCTCTAGAAGGACACCCATTTTTAATATTCCAGTATTTAAATATACTTAAATAAATAATGATTCACCAATAGTTCTACTTGTGATTTCGTATCAGGTAAATCGATCTCTGAAATTTTTCCGACAATTGGACTCATTAATATTGGGAAAACTAACGCCCCGATTATTTGTACTGCACAAACCGTAACCTTATCATGATCCACTTCCCCAGTTATTTCCTTGAGAGTGTTGATGATTTTGTTATAGCCCATTGTTTTCATAAAGGAAATAAACTCATTTTGCACGTCACAGGAAATTGTACCAATTGCCACTAATTGCCGTAGCAATCCAGGAAACTTCCCCAAAGCACTTGCATAATTAGTTAAAAAAATCGTCAGCCGTTCCAGAGCAGAAATATCTTTCCTATCAAACACGGTAAAGCAGCCTTTAAAAGAATGAATCATGACTTTAACTGTTTCATTTAATAGCTTTTCTTTAGAACCAAAATGATAATTAACAAGGGCAACATTAACATTTGCAAGTGCAGCGATTTTTCGAATTGTAACTGCTTCAAACCCCTCGTTATTGATAAGCTCCAACACAACATTTAGAATATGATCCTTTGTAGATAACTCGTCTCCTACTTGTTCTTTCATGGAATAACGCCTCCCTTTAAAGGGTAGTAGCAATTTCATTAACCTTGTACTAAGAAATAAACTTCACACGACTAAATTCCCGAGCGTTCTCACTAGTGTAATAAAACTAATAGATCTCTGTTTTTTCTACATTCTTAAATGCTGTTGCTAACATAAGCTTGAGTCGATTAATTTGATTCACTTCTGATTCGCTTGCATCATAATCAATTGCCGTCACATTTGCCGTTGGATACATTGCTTTCAACCCTTTCAGCATACCACGACCCGTTACATGATTAGGCAAGCAGGCAAACGGCTGTATACAAGCAATGTTCTCTACATCATGCTCAATAAGCTCCATCATTTCTGCTGTTAAAAACCAACCTTCTCCGGCTTGATTCCCGACCGACAATAGCTTGCTAGCTTTTTCTGCTAATTTGTAAATAGGTGCTGGTGCTGAAAATCTCTTACTCCTAGTTAAAGCTTCCTTCAAGGGCTTTCGGAATTGCTCAAGCAGGTAAATAACGCCATGTCCGACTGCCGCATTTTTTTTCGATTTTCCTAATTGGATTCCTTTATAGATCCGATCATAAGCACAATATAGAAAGAAGTCCATGATATCAGGCAGGACGGCCTCTGCACCTTCTTGTTCAATCATTTCTACAATTCGATTATTGGCATTTGGGTGAAACTTAACTAAAATCTCGCCAACAATCCCAATCCTTGGCTTTTTGACATAGTGAACTGGCAGCTTATCAAAATCGTTCACAATATTCGTAAGGATTTGCTTGTATTCACGTCCTTGGAAATTTGCTAATGATTGACTGCATGCCTTCAACCATTTATTATATAACTCATTTGTACTACCTTGTATTTCCTCATATGGTCGAATTCTGTTTGTTACACGCATTAGCGCATCTCCATAGCAAGTTGCTGCAATTAATTTTCTAATAAGCTTATAGTTCAAATCAAAGCCCGGATGCTTTTCGATTCCTAGAGCATTAAGAGAGATAACGGGAACTTGGTCCATACCGGCATCGTGTAGCGCCTTGCGTAATAGAGCTATATAGTTTGTGGCCCGGCATGCTCCACCTGTTTGCGACATAATGACTGCTGTTCGATTCAGATCATATTTTCCACTTCTCAGTGCACGAACTAGTTGTCCCGTCGTTAAAATCGCCGGATAGCAGGCATCATTATTTACAAACCGCAATCCATCATCAACAGCTTCCTTGTTTACTTCTGGTAAAAGTTCTGCCCGATAGCCTTCACTATTCAAAGCCGCTTCATACAAGGCAAAATGAATTGGTGACATTTGTGGAATTAATATTGTATAATCCTGCTTCATATTCTCCGTAAAATAAACCGGCTTGTACTCTGTTTTTACTGTAGCTCGTTTTATTTGCTTTTTGGCACGTTCCCTCATCGCCGCTTGCAGAGAGCGAATTCTTATCCGTGCTGCTCCCAAATTATTAATCTCATCGATTTTAATAAGGGTATACATTTTTTCTTTACTTTCCAAAATTTCTTGAACCATGTCTGAGGTGACGGCGTCCAAGCCACAACCAAACGAAGTCAGTTGCACAAGCTCAATTTCTTCTCTTGCGGCCACAACTCGTGCAGCCCGATACAAACGAGCATGATACGTCCATTGATTTACAACCCGCATATCCATTTCCACATCAGCTAAATGGGCAATTGAATCCTCCGTCAAAACAGCCATCCCTTGACTAGTAATTAAATCTGGCATTCCATGATGTATTTCCGGATCAATATGATATGGCCTACCCGCTAATACAATCCCCTTTTCCCCGCTTTCCTGTAAAAATTTAAGCGTTTCCTCTCCTTTTTGTCGTATGTCACTTTTAACACGATCCATCTCTGCTAACCCTAGGTCTACAGCACGAGAAATTTCCTTTTTAGGAATATGAGAAAACTCTGTAGCCAATATTTTTTTTAACGCTTTTTCGTTATCAAAAGTTATAAAAGGCTGAACATAGCGGATATTTTTTTCTTTTAAAATATCCATATTTACTCTAATAACCTCCGGATAGGAAATAACTACTGGACAGTTAAAATGATTGGTTGCCTCTTCGGCTTCTTTTTTTTCAAAAACAACATCAGGATAAAAAATTAAATTTACGCCTTTTTCTACTAAGCTAGCTATATGACCATGTGCTAGTTTAGCAGGATAGCAGACAGATTCAGATGGGATTGATTCCATTCCTTTTTCAAATAGCTTTTTGCTAGATTGCGGAGAAAGGATGACTTCATAGTTTAATTGGGTAAAAAACGTATGCCAGAACGGATAATTTTCATACATATTTAACACACGTGGTATTCCGACTGTACCGCGTGTTGCTTCATTTTTTGTCAATGATTTATAGCCAAATATCCGCTCATATTTATAATGATAGAGGTTTGGCAATGAATTTTTTTCTTTTCGTAGCCCGGCCCCTCGTTCACAGCGATTACCCGTTATAAAAAATCGTTTATCTTTAAAGCGATTAATTGTTAGAGAGCAGCTATTCCCACATAGCTTGCAGCGCGTATGGGATACATCGCAGGAAAAATCGGCAAGTTCTGCTAATGTTAAAATATTACTTTTGCCAGCTTCATATTGTTCTTTTGCAATTAAAGCACAGCCATACGCACCCATCATCCCAGCTATATCCGGACGAACTACATTTCTACCTATCAACAGCTCAAATGCACGCAGTACTGCTTCATTATAAAAGGTACCGCCTTGAACAATGATATGTTCCCCTAGTTCTTCAATATTTCGTAGCTTCATAACCTTTTGCAAAGCGTTTTTAATAACAGAATAGGATAACCCCGCAGATAGATTGGCAAGGGTCACACCTTCCTTTTGAACTTGCTTCACCTTCGAATTCATAAATACAGTACAGCGTGATCCCAAATCAACAGGTTGATCTGCTAGCAGTGCTTCCTTCGCAAATTGTTCAATTGGAATATCAAGCGACTTCGCAAAGCTTTCAAGAAACGACCCACATCCGGCAGAGCATGCTTCATTCAACATTAGTCTATCAATCGTGCCTTTTCTTATTTTAATACATTTCATATCCTGACCACCGATATCAAGAATGAAATCAACCTCAGGTAAAAACCTTGCCGCCGCTTTAAAATGAGCAACCGTCTCGATCTCACCAATATCAACCTTAAAGGCAGACTTAACAAGCCCTTCACCATAGCCAGTTACAGCAGAGTTGGCAATGAAAGTGCCATCTGGCAACTTACTGTATACTTCTTTTAATCCAGTCAGTACCGTTTGTAACGGATTGCCTTGGTTGCCTTCATAATATGTAAACAAAAGTTCATCATTTTCACCTATCAACACAAGCTTAGTAGTCGTCGAGCCGGCATCAATCCCTAAATAAGTGACTCCTTTATAGGTCTTCAGCTTTCCTTTTTTTACCGAAGCCATGTGATGCCGTGAACGAAAAGCTTGTAATTCATCACGATTCTCAAATAATCGTGGTAAGGTTTTTGTTTTCACGTTAACAGAAGCTAGTGAAAAGTTTTCAAACCGTTTAACGAGTTCAACCAAGTTAGTTTTCTCGTTATTTTTACCATTATGTGCAGCACCTAACGCGACAAAATATAAGCTGTTTTCAGGGAAGATAACCTCTTTATCACATAAATTAAGAGTCTCAATAAAGCGACCACGTAGCTCCGATAAATACGTTAACGGACCACCTAAAAATGCAACCCTTCCACGAATCGGTCGGCCACAAGCTAGGCCTGCTATCGTTTGCGTTACCACACTTTGAAAAACAGATGCAGCAATATCCGCCTTCCTCGCCCCTTCATTTAACAAGGGCTGGACATCTGTTTTGGCAAATACCCCACAACGTGATGCAATTGGATAAATGGTTGTATAGTCCTTGGCTAGTTCATTCAAACCCGCCGCATCGGTTTGTAAAAGCGCCGCAATTTGATCAATAAATGCGCCAGTCCCACCGGCACATGCTGCATTCATTCGCTGTTCTAATCCGTTAGTAAAATAAATTATTTTTGCGTCCTCTCCCCCAAGCTCAATCACAACATCCGTCTCAGGGATTTTCCGTTCAACCGCCTCTGTACAAGCAATGACCTCCTGTATGAATGGAATTTGCAAATGCTTTGCTAGTGATAAACCCGCAGAGCCTGCTATTGTGATCGTTACACTCACATCTTTATAAAGATTATGTAGTTCGCTTAACATTTGTAGCGATGTATTCTTAACATCAGAAAAATGTCTAGTATATTTTTGATATACTATACTCCCGTCTTGATCTATTGCAATCAATTTTGCTGTCGTCGAGCCAACATCTAGCCCTAAATGCAATGCCATTTTGCTTTGCGGCCTCCTCTATCGAACCCTGATATTGTCACTTTCATATTTGGATTAAACAGTGTTTAAAACTATGTTTAAATATAAAGTACCACTAAACAAAATGACAAAATTCGACAATAAGTTACAAATACATGAAAAAATAAGGAATAATTTGTTACTGATTTCAGGAGAACACACTATATTATGAATTTTTTATAAAAATATAATAGGAATTTTGTAGGAAAAATACTAAAATACTATTTTCAAATAAGACAAAAGACATAATTTACCACAAACATGTTCCTTATTTTGGAATCTTTTTGTATAGTAGAAGGTGTGAATAGATAGCTTTCGAAAGGAGCTTTAAAATGTTCCCCCAAGGAATACATAACAACCTTACAAACGATGACCAATCAAAAAGAGTTATTTATGAAATGTTTTATTCTCACGTCTATAAAACCGCTTATTTTATCACGAGAGATCCTCATGCTGCCCAGGATATTTTACAAGAAACTTTCATAAAAATTTTCCGAAATATGGATAAAATTGAAGATGGAGAAAAGCTAAAATCATGGATATCAACAATTGCATCTAGAACGGCAATTGATTATCTCCGAAAGCAGAAACGTGGAAATGAATTTCAAATTGAAAATGTTGGCGATTTTAAATCGGATAGCAACGCCAGTCACTTTACAGTGGAAGACCAAGTAGAAGATTCGTTAATTTGCGAGCTTGTTAGAGAAGAAATTGATAGTCTAACACCAGATTACCGCAGCATTCTCTACCTTAAATACATACAAGATTTAAAAGACCAAGAGATCGCTACCATACTTCAGTTAAAAGTAGCAACCGTAAAAACTCGGATTCACAGGGCAAAGCACCAATTAAAGAAAAGATTACAAAAAAATAAAACATACATAATGGCATAAGTGTAGGTGTTGGTTGATTAGCGTTGGTTGATTAGTGTTGGTTGATTAGTGTTGGTTGATTAGTGTTGGTTGATTAGTGTTGATGTTGAGTAAAGTAAGCTTAGATCTGCAATTACATAAGCCTTTTGTTTGGTGGTGCAGGTGCAGGCTGAAAGTGTTGAGTAAAGTAAGCTTAGATCTGCAATTACATAAGCCTTTTGTTTGGTGGTGCAGGTGCAGGCTGAAAGTGTTGAGTAAAGTAAGCCTCATCTTGGCTGTGAGGGCAATTTCTCGGTCGAGCGCAACGCAATTTGCTCCTCATCTTGGCTGTGAGGGCCATTTCTTGATCGAGAGCAACGCAATACGATCGTTACCTCGGCTATGAAGTCCATTTCTTGATCGAGAGCAACGCAATACGATCGTTACCTCGGCTATGAAGTCCATTTCTTGATCGAGAGCAACGCAATACGATCGTTACCTCGGCTATGAAGTCCATTTCTTGATCGAGAGCAACGCAATTTGCTCCTCATCTTGGCTGTGAATACTATTTTTTGACCATTATTCAACCTGACCCGGTCAGAATGCAAGCTTATCGGACACACGATCCGCTATTTTGCTAAAAAACTTATATTTTTAAATCTTACGGACACACGATCCGCTATTTGCTTGAAATTGATGTATTTTTCCATGATTTTGATCAAATAACGGAACTGGAGTCCGCTAGTATAGCAGTTTTATAGAATAATAACAAAATAACGGATTTGCTGTCCGTTAGGCCTCAGAATTCAAGCAAAGACAGCTACTAATACGAAAATAGTAGATTAGTATTTTTACTAATCTACTATTTCGCAATAAACTATTATTTATTACTGTAATCATTTATTTAGATCAAATTACTTCTGGAAAGTTCCGCTCGTATTGCCTTATACAAACTTATCGATTAAATTACTTCCGGAAAGTCCCACTCGTATTGCCTTATACAAACTATATCGATCAAATTACTTCCGGAAAGTCCCGCTCGTATGCCTTATACAAACTGTATCTATTCAAACCTTTTGCCTCAGCTAATGCAAGCTTTGCAAAACGTGCAGCCTCAGCGCAATTATCTTCCTCTTTTTCTATTTCAGCAAAGAGAGCGTGTTGCATCCATCGTTTCGTAATTTGTGAAGCAAGCTGCCTAGCCTCAGAAAACTCCCCTTCCTCTACTAATAGAGCCGTTTTATAATAATTTTTATATAATTCCGGCTTAATGTATTCAATTTCCTCTTTCACTGCCGCAAGATCTTTTTTATACAAATGATACATCGTTTTGAATAATGCTTGCTTATGTGTTTGTTTATTTATTTTTAACAGCTTGTTTAACGCAGCAAGCGCCTCTTCCTCATCATTATTTGCCAGCGCATAAATAAAGGCATATGTTGGCATCTTCCTTTTTTTCAGTAAAAATTTTTCAACCTTTTCAACCTTTGTTTCCGATAATAATGTACGATAAGTTGGATAAAGCAACCCAGCCAACACTATTAGAAATGTAACAATTAATATTATTACACTATTAAACTGTAAATAATTCATAATGAAATTAATAACAAAAGCAACAATAATTGCAAAAACATAATTCATTTACGTGCCTCCTCTTTTGATAAAATTGTTTCAGCGTTCAGCAATCCATATTTTTCATTATAAATGTTAACCCATTGTTATGCACAACAAATTCCAGCATAACTGACCTTTTAGAAATAATTTTGAGAATATTCTTTTTTTTATTCGTTATATAAGGTGTAAAAGCTTTTACGAAAAACATGAGGAGATTTGTTTTATGAAATCAAACGAAAAAAATTTTATAAAGCGATTAAAGTTACAAAAAGAAGATGCGCTTGAATTTGTGGTCGATCAATACTTGCCACTAATGAAGGGAATTACTTATAAATTGCTATCCGCACAGAAAAATGACGGACTTATTGAGGAATGTATAAACGATATTTTTTTATCAATCTGGAATAACTCGAGCAAATTCCACGGGGATTCCCCAGAGGATTTCAAGAAATGGATATGTGCGATTGCAAAGTTTAAAGCGATTGATTACTACCGGAAAATTATGAAACAAGCAGAGGTTGTTTCAGAGCACATTGAGGTAAATCTAGAAAACTCAGTTGAGGACGAGTTGATTTTGGAAGAAGATCGTCGCGAGTTAATCTGGCTTATAAATCAGTTGGAACCAGTAGATAAAGAAATTTTCCTAATGAAGTTTTTCCTAGGCTATAAATCTGAGGATATCGCCAAAAAGCTACAGGTGACGAAAGCTTCAATTGATAACCGCATCTACCGAGGAAAAAAGAAGCTTCAACAAAAAGTAATTAATTTAAGTGTTGGAGGGCATGCACTATGAAAGACATTTATGAATTATTAAATGATGTGAACATAGAGGAATCAGATTTTGAAGAAATTGAAGTTACTGATCTTGAAAAAGCAAAATTGAAAAAATCTTTAAAAGCCTCTATTAAAAAAAGCAAACCGAAAAAAGTAGCGAGCTGGAAAAAAAGAGCAGCTGCTGCCGTTATTATTATTGGTTTATCAGTTACATCTTTCGGATTAACATTCCCAACCTATGCTGGTAACATTCCAATAATTGGTGATATTTTTAAATTTATAGACGAAGAACGTACCGGCTTTTACGATAATTATAAGGAATACTCAACCGAAATGAACATGACAGAAGAAAGCAACGGTATTAAGATTACGATAAATGATGCAATTTTTGATGGCGAAACAGTATCACTTACGTACTCGATCGAGAGCGAACATAACTTAGGTGATTATCCTTTCGTATCTGGTCGCCTCAAAATTAAGGGCGCAAACGGGATGACAGGTAGCGCTAAAACGACGAAGGTTGATGACAATCATTATGTCGGGATTGAAAAAGCTACGGACATCGATCGCATGGATTCAAATTCAGTAAAATTAAAGTGGGATATCAATAGTATAGTCATTCCAGATCAGCAAAAAGAAATTAGCGGAAAGTGGAGTTTTTCTCTAAGCTTAAAAGCTACGGACAGCAAAGTGCAGTTAGCAGACGTAAGTTCCGAACAATCTGGCGTAAGAGTAAATATAAACAAAATTTCGATGACGCCCGTTTCTTTTATTATTTTTTATAATCAAGAGGTTTTTGAAAGTGTTACAAACAACTGGGACGATGTTTATGTTGATCTAGAAATAAAAGATGATTTAGGAAATAGCTACATTGGTGAGAACAACGGCGGATCTGGTGACGGCTATAATATGAGTTGGAGCAAAACGTTTGAAAAACTAGATGAAAACGCCACAAAGCTAATCATAACACCAACAGTTGTACTACGATTATTTGGCGCCGACAACCATGGTGGAGGGATAATAAACGAAGACGGCGAAATGATACCAATAGAACCGGCTAGAGAAAAAGGGGAACAAGAAGAATTTAAGCTGAACGATTTTGTAATTGAACTGGAAAAATAATGTTACTTTAACAACTTCGAAAATGCTGCTCTTTTTGAATGAAAAGAGCAGTGTTTTATTTATGGATTATTATAGGTTTAAATTTTAATAAGGAAAAAATGTTACTTATAAACATTACGAAGATAAGTTTAAATTTTAATAAGGAAAAAATGTTACTTATAAACATTGTGAAGATAAGTCTTAAAATAAACTTTGGGTTTCGTACAAATATATTATTCTTCTATTTGTGTGACATCCTTACCGAACCAATGAATAAATCCACATTGTTTACAAACTAAAGTAATGGCCGCGCCATTTAACCACTCAATATCAAAAAAAGTCATGCCTCGTGTGTTAAGTAATGCCTTCCCATACTCAAACTTATCGTGCTTGCAATGCATACAAATCACTTTCATATCATTCGCTTTATATTCATGGCCGAGCTTATTACGGTCCATTTCTTTAGCTGCTTCTTCTCCTTGCTTTTTAATTTTCTCTAATTGCTGTTTACTATAATACATGATAAGACCTCCTAATTTTGTATATTAGATCGTGATTTAGCCAACTATTCAAAGTATTCTTTGGGATTTTATTCATTATTATATTGAAAAATAGCCGAGAACACTCGTAACTTTAGTCATGAACGGTTCAATAACGTATTTTTGTTGAAATATGGATCGGGAACATCCTTCCATTATGAAAAGTTGTCCCCAACTTCATCTTTGTTGAATGCTCTGTTAAAGTGGGGTGTTGATTTCCGTTCCAGGCACTTCGCTTTTTAGCGCATCTCGCACCAAGTCTCCTCGCTCACTTCGTTCGTTGTGGGGTCTTGGATTGTCTCGCTTTCCCACAGGAGTCTACGTGCCTTTCTCACCAATCAACCATAGAAACAAAAGCTATAGGCGCCCTGATTAGCGACGTATAAACTATGAGCGCATCGACTGAGATAAACAAAACACGTCGAGGGACGAGTCGATATTGACTTATCGCAAAAGAGATGAGCGAAGTTTACTAGTCGCTGGGCGCTTGCGCTGGACGACTACTCTCTGTGCTATAGTATTGATCCACAGGATCAAATTTTATAATTTCGTAAACAACAAAAATCAACAGTGTGCTTTACAAAGCATTATTTAAAAATATTGAATGTATAAGTTTTCCCACTTTCATTTAGACCGCTGTATGAAAAAATAAGAGTTCCGTCTTTCTCATTGATGAATTTTAAGCTATCACCAGGTACTGTACCACCATTATTTTCAATGTATTCTCTTTCTACATCATTCTCGATTAACTTTTTATACAAAATTATTCGCTCATCTATAAGACGATTTATATACACCAAAAGTCCATCTTCATTCCCTCGAATTAGCATATAATTAGGTTTTAGCGCTATTAAATCGTAATTTTGTTCTTTTTCATCTTCAGTTAGTGGAAGTTCTTTAATAATTTCACCCTCAGAATTCACTAGTTTTATTGATGTTCCAGCATGAAGAATAGCTAAGTCATTATACATAAGAAGATCATGTCCTTCGTAACGATACTTGAAGTACGCCATTTCTTTATGTAGGATTGAAGCATTTTTAACAAACATTGTGAAAACTTGATGGTGAATATGAGGCTCGCCATATAAATCAGACACTTTAAGTGCAAATGTATCGTCCGCCATTTTGACCCCTTTAAAAGTAACGATATCATACAGTTCATGATTTATCGTGCCAATCATTTTCGGAGCTTCGTTACCTTGTGCGTAATAGAGCTCTCCTGTTTTATATTTAATCCAAAAGGAATCATTTTCAACAGTTCCGTAAGCAAAGCGCTCATACCCATCAATATGAACAGTTTGCGTTTGTCCGTCCCAGTTTACATTTGTATGGAATTGCTCTGAAATAAATCGTAGTGGAACATAAGTAGTACCGTTTTTCACAATCACTTCTTTATTATTTTTTATTGAAAGCTCGATAATTTGACTTGGATGACGTAAAGTTATTAATTTAAGCTCCTCATCAAAATCAACTTTCATCTTCCATTCCTCTGCAAATTCTCGTAAAGGAACGAATATATGTCCGCTATTGTTAATGGGCTCGTTAACAAAATTAAAGTAAATCATATCATTCTCAGTATTAACTCTTATAGAGATCTGCTCTGCATACGTTTGTCCATTAGTGGATAGACAAAATAAACAAACGAAAGCTAAAATGAACATCTTTTTTTGAATCACAATCCCATCTCCTTCACTTTGTATTGCCTATAAAAAAGTAATCTTCAAATTTTGAAACTATGATGATGTTAATTTATTTTAAAACGTTCATTGTCAAAGATACTAGTAGAGAGATAATTGTATAGGAGATAACCCAAATGAAGAACGATTCGTTGAAGATTACATACATCATTACAAAAAAGATTGAAAATGTTATTAAAGGCATAATAAACCACTTTTTCAGTAATAGGTTACCGATTATGGTTGCAATTAGTACGATAAACGGACAAATAAATAATACAAGGATAAATTCATTCCCCCAGCCGAGAGTTAATAAAATTGCTGCTACCATTCCTATAACTATCAACAAAGTATTAATAATATTTTTCAGCATAAGTGCCTCCTAATAACTTCCACCATTTATGCAGTTTTACCCTCATATTTTTAAAACATAGTTACCCAAAAATATATGTAAGGACCCAAAATATATGTAAGGACCCAAAAATATATGTAAGGACCCAAAAATATATGTAAGGACCCAAAATATATGTAAGGACCCAAAAATATATGTAAGGACCCAAAAATATATGTAAGATTCTAAATATCTAGTATTTAAACGATATTTAGCAGCTGACTAGCAATATAAACTGCTACAATCCAAATAATAATTGCTGAGACTTTATTAATAATTTTGATGAAGGTTCCTTTTGAGTCTAGGCTTCCTACTATCCTGCCAACAATAGCAAGTCCCAGGAACCAAATCCACGAAACGGTAATGCAAGCAACTGTAAATCCTGTTTTCTCCAATCCATGATAGCTAAGCGAACTTGTTCCAATTACACCAATCGTATCGAGAATTGCGTGAGGATTCAATAATGATACTGACATCGCAAATATGATTTGTTTTTTTATCGACATAGCTTCTTTCTTTTGAGTCATGCTGACAGGATCACTATTCCAAATTGACCATCCAATATAGAGTAAAAACAAAAGCCCAATTAAAAAAATAACAGTTTGCAGCACCGGTACAGTTAAAACAAGCATCGACACTCCCAATACCGCCATTACAATAAGTAAGGTATCGCAAACAGATGCAGTAATTATAACTGGAATCGCATTTCTGAATTTAGGCTGTGATGCACCTTGATTGAAAACGAACACATTTTGCGCACCTAGTGGAAGGATTAGCCCAAAGGCTAAAATAATCCCATGAAGTATTGCTGCGACCACTGTTTTGTTCTCTCCTTTGTAATTTTACTTGTCATTTCGTTAATGTGTAGACTTACTGCCCGAATGGCTACGATCATTTTCCATTTTAAAAGAAGTCAATGATTAGGGGTTAAGCTATTATGGCATTTACTCCATGGAAGGTAACGACCGGTTTAATTTTCTTTTTTATTACTGCCTTTGATTAACGGAAAAGCTATTGTCGAAAATACTTTATGGCAATCTGGACCGCATTTCTTTCTCCCGGATGTCAATAATTCCATCTGTAATGACCTGTGATTGGTGTTTTAATCGATGATAGCTTTATTTCAGAGGCGAACGGGTATGTATTGTGAATGAAGTATGGTGTTCCATCCTTCGCTCGTTTATCTGAAACTATTCCAACATGGTGAAAGCTGGAATCTTCCATGAAAATGACAATATCACCAGGCTGCCACTCCTGCAAATTCTCGATATCTCTCGGTTTTAATGTTGTTGTCAACTCCTGGGCATGCCGTTTCAAATAAACATATTGGTTAGGAACCCGTCTGAAATCAATGTTAGGATCCGGTTTTCCGTTAACACGCGGATACAAGTTAGTGTTTTCCTCAATATCTTGATCTACGGAATCTTTTAGTGATATTCCCGCTCCCTTTAGACCACGCCAAACAACATCAGTACACACACCCTCATTATCCGGGGGATAGCCCCCGTCATAATAAGCACTTTTGTATGGAGTCCTTTGTTTAACTTCATGTCTCGCGGCATTTACTATATCAATGGGGTCTGCAATTCCATTTTGATTTCTGTCAATTGTTGCATACACTTCAGGCACCTGAACAGATTTTATAAAAGGATTATCAATATGTATACCTATATAATCTAGGATCATTCCATTTCTAAAAAATATTATAATGCATAATATCGCAATTGTAACTACAACTGAGCCCCGAACTATCAATCTTTTGAATGTAATATTTTTCACACCAACTCACCTTTTGGTTAACATGCATATTTCAAACACAACTATCACTTATCAGACAAGCTTTTTTTGAACTAAGCTTGTTCTCCAAATCTCGTAATCTACTACTTAAAGCTAAGAAAATTAACTAGAGAAGACATACGATGCCACCCTAGCATCCCTTTCAGCTACATTTTTCAATTTTTTATTAGTCTTTATATTTTTTTCTGTTTTGTTAGTCTTTGTTTACAAACATTCTTACTTATTTTGTTGGTCCTTTTCTGCCAACAATTCTCATTAATTTTGTTGGTCCTTTTCTGCCAACAATTGATCTAGTTTTTCCTCAATTCGATCCATGCGCTTATTACGCCGTTTAAAAATTCTGTATAAAATGATCAGCGCTATTGGAATACTCAACAGCATTAAGAAAGTTGCTAATTGATATATAATATCACCGATATTAATACCTGGTGTTGCTGCTAAAATCTTCAACATAATTATCACCTCTGCCAACTATTTTACCATATCGTTCCAGGGTAAAGACAACCCAATAGTCTTTCGTGACAACAATCTTAAGGAAAGGTCTATTCGGACAGCTTTTCCAACTTTCAACCGTTTTCTGTCCGAACTCAAGGTCTATTCGGACAGCTTTTCCAACTTTCAACCGTTTTCTGTCCGAACTCAAGGTCTATTCGGACAGCTTTTCCAACTTTCAACCGTTTTCTGTCCGAACTCCCAATTCAAACCATGAAAGCATACTCGAACCATAACATTAGGCTCAATCCAAATTTAGGGCTACTTGAATGCAAACTGGAACCATACTGTACAATTGGTACCAGTGAAGGGGTTATGTGATAATTAACCATATAATTCTCTTTACCTGAACATTAACAAACGGAACATCTATTGAAGGTACAAAGTCAGAAATTAACCATATAATTCTCTTTACCTGAACATTAACAAACGGAACATCTATTGAAGGTACAAAGTCAGAAATTAACCATATAATTCTCTTTACCTGAACATTAACAAACGGAACATCTATTGAAGGTACAAAGTCAGAAATTAACCATATAATTCTCTTTACCTGAACATTAACAAACGGAACATCTATTGAAGGTACAAAGTCAGAAATTAACCATATAATTCTTTTTACCTGAACATTAACAAACGGAACATCTATTGAAGGTACAAAGTCAGAAATTAACCATATAATTCTCTTTACCTGAACATTAACAAACGGAACATCTATTGAAGGTACAAAGTCAGAAATTAACCATATAATTCTCTTTACCTGAACATTAACAAACGGAACATCTATTGAAGGTACAAAGTCAGAAATTAACCATATAATTCTCTTTACCTGAACATTAACAAACGGAACATCTATTGAAGGTACAAAGTCAGAAATTACCTTATTATTCACTCTACCTGAACCCCACACGTCTAAAATTACGGACTAATGAATAAAACGTTGCAAACAATAACAAAATTCCATTATTAACGCAACTATAATCCCCATCAACATTCCATTTGACACTAAAGGACTAATAAGCGCTGGGACCGACGCAAATGCTTCCTTTGGGATAATCATAATGGACAATCCTAAAAGCGACGGCAAAGCAACACGGTAAATTGTCTTCGTCGTAAAAGTCAACCCTTCAATATTTCGCAATGCTGAGCGAAACAACTGCAAATAAGCTACAAACAAAATTGTATTCCCAACATTATCTGGAATCGTCGAGAAAAATGCACTTAATGACGGAATTGCCCCTAACAAAATGAATAAAACAGAACCGATGAAAAACGGTGCTTTTCCCTTTATGCCAGTAGACTGAATAAATCCTAATGAAGAAGCATATGGTGCATAAGGAACAAGTCCAAGCGCACCTGATAATGACGTAAACGACCCAGATAAAAATAAAGAAGCTTTATATTGCTTCGGTTTTGCTTCTTTTTCAAAAATATCCTCAGAACCTTTTAATGTAGCAATCGTGTTTGTTGTATTTAACAAGCCTGTTATCACAATAGTAACAACAATTCCCCACTCAAACGATGGTTCACCCCAAGGAAACCAGCCCAAAAAAGGCGTTGTTTTTATCGTTTCGCCAGCTTCAGATGGAAAGAGGAAAACCGCTCCAATCCAGCCAATCACCATTCCGATTAATAATGCTAAATTACTAATAGCACCTTTTCCTTTCACATTAAGAACAATGGTAATTGCTGCAAGCACCAATGAAAAACAAGCCACTTTCACATCAATGTGATAACTACTATTTAACCCAAGCATTCCTTTTAAAAAAATAAAGATTAACTGATTCGCCAACAATAATAAAAATACAAACATCACGACTGGTGTAAACCACTTCTTCAAAATTTCACCAATACCAAGCATTCCTAAAATGGCTACAAGGATACCGGAAATAATCGCCCCAACTGCAATGCTACCGCCAATCGTTGCTAAATCAAGATTCAAAGCACTAGCCGTTGCTGCTAAACTTAAAATAACACCCCACCATAAACCTGATTGCCCCTCCATTAACGCTAAGCGATGGCCAACCAGACCTTGTAAAATACAAGTTATCCCAGTAAAAATAAACGAACGCTGGAGTGCTGATATGATTTCAACTTGTTCTAACCCAAAAGCTCCACCAATAGATATAGGAATAACAACCGTATTGGCAAACATAAAAAATAACCACTGAAAACCTGCTAAAAATGTAATAGTTATTCGTTGTTGTTGAATTGCCATGAAACTTCTCCTTAACTCCCGTTTATTATTATGAAAATGATCTAAAAATCATTTGTTAAAAGTTAAGTTCTACAATTTATAACCATTATCCTTTAAAATAAACAGCTCCGTTTCACTGAATTTACATAAATGGTTAAAAACGGAAAACACTAGACTGTAACCTTCTCAATACTTTTACCGACAAATAAAATGAATAAACAATAAAGTGAGGAGACGAAAATGAAAAAAATTACGACTATAGCACTAACAGCCATGATGAGCGGAGTAATATTTAGTAACTCTCCAGCACTTGCTCAAAATGATGTAGCAGAAAATGTGAGGGTTATTTCGATTAACGAAAACAATCCGAGTTTAATTAAATCAGAAAATCCTGTAGAAAATCCTGCAATAAACATTGAAGCTACAAACTTTATTAAATACGCAGGAGTCGTTTCTGAAATTGAAGACCATAACGGGAATCCTAGATTATTGTTCAAGAATCAAGAGGGTTCTGTCGAAATGATCATGACAGTGACAGATGAAGTACTCCTTTTTAATAGTGGCACAGCTGAACCACTAGAAAAGGACCAATTACAAATAGGGGACAAGATTGAAGCATTTTATGATAAAAACAAACCAAGAATTATGATTTATCCGCCAATGATCACACCTGAAATTATAATTGTCCATGATGAAAAAATTTCGGGTCAAGTGAAGGTTGCGAAATTTGATGATAATTTACTAAGCCTTGATAACGAACTCAAACTAAAACTCAATGAAAACACTATTCTCATCAATCAAAAAGGAGAACCAATTGAAGAAAAAGACCTATATGGTAAAGAGCTCATTGTTTTTTATGACATATCAACAAAGAGCATCCCGGCACAAACATCTCCGAAAAAAATTATTACATTTGAGTTACCAGATGAGCAAGTCGGGATTCCAAATGATCAACTTGAATCTCCAGATGAGCAAGTCGGGATTCCAAATGATCAGGACGTTTCTCACATTGATCAACTCATAAAAAAGGACCATTACATGAAGAATGGTACAAAGATGGTACCACTAAGAAAAATAGCAGAACATTTTGGGTACGATGTTAATTGGCAAGAAAAAACAACAAGTGTCTTAATCAATAAACAAAATCGTTCCTTTTTAGTCACAAATGGTAACTTACAATATGGCTATAATCAAAGCCAACTTAAATTGGCTGTATCACCAGAAATAAAAAACGATAGTATGTATGTACCAGAACAATTTATAGAGATGCTGTTAAAATAATTACTAAACGGGGCTGTCTAAAAAGTCATAATGAATAACTTTTAGCAGCTTCTTTTTTTTGAATCCCAATAAAAAGGTGATTTTGATTGCTATAGCGGACGCGGACCTTAGGGCAAGCATCGAGCCGCTTCCCTCGCTACGCTCCGTCTAGGGTCTCGATTCGCTTGCTAGTCCCGCAGGAGTCGCCGCCTTCGCTCTTCAAAATCACCAATTTTTAGCATATTTTTAATCTTTTTAAGGACTTATCGGACAGCCCCGAAATTATACTGATATGATTGAATTGCAAAAAACATCTAAACACCCCCTTCTATTTTGAAGGGTTGAAATTTGTAACAAAGTGACACTGCCGTCCAAATTACTAAACACCCCCTTCTATTTTGAAGGGTTGAAATTTGTAACAAAGTGACACTGCCGTCCAAATTACTAAACATCCCTTTCTATTTTGAAGGGGGTAAAATTATACTGATATGATTGAATTGCAAAAAGTATCTAACCCTTCTATTTTGACGGGGGTAAAATTATACTGATATGATTGAATTGCAAAAAACATCTAAACAACCCCTTCTATTTTGAAGGGGTTGAAATTATTTGATGGGTAAGCAGATTTCGATAGAAAATCCCTTTCCTTTATTAGATTCAATATACATTTCTCCATGTAGCTCCTCAACACGTGCCTTCATCATTGATAGACCAAGTCCTGGTTGGATTTCTCCAACTCCTTTTCCGTTATCCTCCAGCATGAAAATAATATATTCATCCGACTCATACAAGGAAAAGTTAAAATTATTACTTTCACCATGTCTAATTCCATTTGTTAATCCTTCTTGAAGAGCTCGATACAATACCGATTGCTGCTTTATAGATAAAGGTGTCGTCACTTTCATTTCCGCTTTTATCGAAACTCCGGTGCTTTTTTCTGTATTTAATATTAGATTCCTCAACGAAAACAAGTAATCACTTGAGCCTTGTCCATGATCCTTTAATAAGCGCAGTGAATTTCTAATTTCATTCAAGCCAATGCGTATTTGCTCTTGAGATCTTTCTAGCTTTTCCTTTGCATCGGACGGTTTTTTTTCAATTAGTCGCTTACCAGCTTCAATTTGGATATTGATAGTCGTAAGCGTATGTCCAACTGTATCATGGATTTCCCCAATTAAGCGGTTTCGTTCCTCTAATACCATTTTATCCGATAGAGCTATGGCGGTCTCCTTCATCGATTGCTCTAATGATTCCGTTTGAGCCTTAACTCGCTCTTCTAATTTCCCATTAAGATTTTGCAGTAAATCATTTAACCGGTTAGCTTCATTAAAGGATTTTGCATATTCTTGTGTCAGCATAATAAATTGTGAGAAAAGAAAAATGAAAAAACCAAATGGTACCATACTAATTGATTGAATGTATCCGTTATAGTGCAGCAAATCATTCATGACTGTAATATAGAAAAATAGACCCATAGAAAAGCTAATAATGGCACCCTCACGCTTATGAAGCATAGCCATAAACATCACATAAAAAAAATAAATGATTAAAACTAGAGCTATCAAGCCAAAAGGCTTTAATAAATTCGTAAATATACCCGGCCCTGTAAAAATGACAATTAATGATAAGGCTCCTGTAACTACAAGAGAACTGCGATATATCCATCCATTCCATTCTTTTGGGTACAATGTTTTTAAGAAGATTATATATAAAAAAAATCCTAAAAAAACAGTTAAATATTCAAACTTTATGAGTAAAATCCAATTAAAATCAGGAAAATATCGAACCAAAAGCGTTTGATCAATCACAACAATCCGTGTCGCAATGACCAAACTAAAAAGTGCAAAGGCTAAGGAGCGGATTTCATTCTTTCGTTTAAAAAAGAACAACAAATGATACAGACTAATTAATATGAAAATACCAAATAAAAAGCTATTTTGAGCAACCTCTTTTTCTTTGAAAGCTATAACTGCGTCCGCGTCTCCATATAATATTTCGTCGCGCACACCACTTTTTATATGATAATAATTAGATGTTTGAATTACAATTTCAACTTTCTTTGACTGAGGCATAAATGTGAACACTTGTGGTAAATACTTCGGTATCATCGTTTCCTTGCTAATACCAACCTTACCGACTTCCCCCATCAATTTGCCATCAATGTACAATCTGTACGCTGTCTTAACAGTGGGAATATAAAGAGCCTTTTGCTTTTCAATATCACGTTCTGGAATATTTAATGTTACTTGGAATGTCCCATGCCCTTGCTTTGGTAACCCTTTCCCATTTTGATCCCAATAATTGGACCAAAGTCCGGGGAAAGGAACTTTAGTGGTTGGCTGATGAATCTGTAAATCTCGTGGATGGAGTAATTTGTCCAAGTAAAAAAACCACTCTCCATTTAATGGAGTTAATTCATTAGAGCTACTATTATTTAAATCTATCATTCCTGACTGAGCTTGTTGTGGGCCCTCTGCACTTATATTAGTAAAAAAGCTTAGTAAAAAAATAGGTACTAAAAGTAGTGTTGCGATTTTTGTTTTCATAATTATTCCTCACTGTATTGTTCCATTAGCTTTCGAAAATAAATAATTGCTTTTGGGCGATTTTTGATGCCGATTTTATTATAAATATCACTAATATAATTTTTCACAGTTCCTTCGCTAATATAAAGCCGTTCTGAAATTTGTTGATTATTCAAACCTTGAGTCATTAATGTAATAATTTCTTGCTCTCTTGAAGAAAATTGCATAGGGTCCTTGTTGATTTTCTCAAGCTTATAATCCGGATCATAGGTTTTTGATAATTCAGATATTTTTAAAGCTAACTTTTCAGCAATATTAGTCGGAAGGATCATTTGTCCCTTCGCTCCATCTCGAACGGCCTCAATCAACTTATCCCCTTGAATATCCTTTAATAAAAAACCCTTTGCACCGTTTACAAGCGACTCAATGATATATTCCTCTTCATCGAAGGTAGTCAACATGATAATATTTGTATCCGGAAATTCATTGATAATTCGTTTCATGCTCTCTACCCCATTCATTACCGGCATCCTAATATCCATTAATACCACGGAAGGTGAATGCTCCTTCACAAACTCATAAGCCTCTTCCCCATTCGAAACTGCCCCAATAACCTCCATATCCTCTTCAAGATCAAGAATCGTTTTCAAACCATCCCTCATCAGTGTTTGATCATCTACAATTAATATAGTAGTCGGACACATTTCTCTCACCAGCCAAATTCAAATTTACATAAACTTATAAGATACTAAAATTTCCCTGACACTTAATTAATTATTCAATAAATTTGGACCTTCATCAATATAAATATTTTACTCATTAAAATTGCCAAACTATTTTCTATTATTTGTTAAATTTTTCCGAAAAACATCATTCTTTTTTTGGAGACATTAACACTTGATTTCTACCTTTTCTTTTTGCTTGAAATAAAAATTGGTCAACATCATTAATTAACTGCTCCGTCGATACATCAGTTGCTTTCGGAAAGAAAGTTGTACCACCAATACTGACAGTCAAATAAGGGGTTACTTTAGATAAAGGATGCTTAATTCTTAGGTTTTCTATATTAGACCTTATCTTCTCTGCAGTGACATTTGCCATTTCCCTATTAGTACGTGGAAGGATTATGATAAACTCTTCCCCACCATATCTGCCCACTATATCTGATCCTCTTACACTTTCTTGAATTGTCATTGCCACCTTTTTCAAAATAACATCTCCAGATTGATGTCCATACGTGTCGTTATAAGACTTAAAATTATCAACATCAAGTAGTAAAACAGAAAGAGGATCACCCGTTCTTGTTGCTTGGGTCCATTCCGAATGCAAATATTCTTCATAACCGTTTCGATTTAATACCTTCGTTAAATTGTCCTGAACAGATATTATTTTCAATTTTTCGTTTAATGTTTTAATCTTGTAATTTTCTTTATTTAATTGCCTATTTTTTTCTCTTAACTCCTTATTTGAAAGAAAAGTTTTATAATGAATATCATATATTAAATAAGCTCTTGCTAATAAAATGAGTTCATCATTTTCCATATTCAAATTAATACCGATGACTGTTGCAAATATAGAATTTTTTATATACCTATAAAAACGTAATCGCCCAACATCGCTTGCAGAGCGCATTTTTAATAGAAATTCTAAAATATCTGGCTGTTCAATAGCACATCGAAATATTTGTTCTACCTTTTGGGGGTGGGGGATATGATTTGTATCAATCGTCATTTTTGCGACTTTTTCAACTTCATCTTTTATGTCTACAATTTCTTTACTAATCCCTATATTAATCTTAGAAATTGGGTGAATCATCTTATGTTAGCCCTCCAAACTTTATCATGACGATATTCAAAAAAAGCACTAGAAAAACACGACTTTCCGCCCGTAATGGCGGAAGTCGATGTATTTCTTATACTGATATCCACTAAATTTATACTTTCTTATCAGTATAAAAAATGAAAGATGGCATTTTCTAATTTAATAATTTGAAAAATATCGTTTGTGCTTTTTCCATTATATTGTTGAAAAGTCATAAATTTTATGACAAAAGTCAGTAAAAAGTCATAACTTTAAAAAAATATAAGAAAAGAGGTTGACCATTTTTAGTCAACCTCTTCAACATTCTTTACTACTCTATTATCCTCGTAATCATCGCTACTGCTTCTGCTCTAGTGGCGTTTCCTTGCGGATTAAATGTTCCGTTTGGTAGACCACCAACAAGATTTTGTTTCGCAGCAGCCGTTACAGATGCTTTTGCCCAAGATGAAATTTGAGAATCATCTTTGAAAGTAGTATTTGATTCTGAGACTTCTAGTTTTGCCGCCCGGGCAATGATTACAGCCATTTCCTCTCGTGTAATCGGTTCATTTGGTGCAAACTTATCTGCTTCAAGTCCAGCTACAAGTCCGTTTGTAGCGGCTGTTGCAATACAATCTTTCGCCCAGTGATTGGCTGTATCAGAGAACACCCTGCCTTCTTCACACGTTAAACCTAATGATTTAACGATAATGGAAGCGAATTCTCCTCTTGAAATAGTATTGTTTGGCTTAAATGTTCCATCTGGGAAGCCGTTGACAGCGCCTTTTGAAACAAGATAGGCGATCTCTTTTTCAGCCCAATGACCGTTGATATCCGTCATTTCAATCACAGTCGGATTAACAGGAGTGTCATCATTTTGTTCTGACACTTCTTCAGCCAATTGTTCCACTTTCTCAGTTGGATTTGATGGAGTTGTTGTACTTCCACCACCTCCGCCACCAGATGAGCCATTATTATTATCGTTTGATGAACCAGATTTTTCTGTGTAACTAACAAACTTCGTAAAGTGTTTAGTCCATATAACTAAATTGCTTCCTTCCGTACAATATGCCTCTCCATCAACTGGTAATGCATCTGCCGCAGTTTGGTTACATGGATTCAATTTCGTCTCAATCTTCTTAAATTTCCCATCATTATCGATAAATCCAACTGCCTTTCCAGCTTGACTAGGAATCACTATCTTAACAGCTTTTTCAAACTGTAATGAACTTTTTGCAATACCAACTTCAACTACTGCGTGTATAGCTGAAGCATTTGGAACAGTAACCGAATTGTTTCCCCTAACCGTTGGTAACAATAGTTCACCATTCCAATTAGCTGGACCTGTCACTTTCCCCTCTGGTATTTCAAGTATAATCGTACCAAGACTAGTTTGTTGCTGAGCATCCACCATTATGTAACTTTCCTTGCCACCATTACCATTATCTCGTGCCGCCACTGAAACCTTAACATCTGAGACATTCGCTGGAATGACAAAAGAGGTCGGTCCTATTAACGGTATTGGCTGACTAGAATCCGTTACTTCCTCTAATACTGCTCTAGTTACGATTAGTTCATATTCTTTTGTTATCGTTCCAGATTCTGTTGTAACCGCAATTTTAATAACATTCTTATCAGGGAACACAGCATTTAATCGTATTTCTGCAGATTCTTGCCCGCTTAATACTGGTTGACCATTAACCGTAATAGTATAGTTCGGATCAATAGAAATTGGCATTACCTTTATGCTAGCTTCATCGTTTTTTACAGTTGTAATGTAACCTCCTCTATAAGCATCATAAACTACTGATCTATTATTTAATTTTAAATCACTTAATAAAAGTACATCCTTTACTTCTTGGTCCACACTTACATCTTCATAATTGGTAGCTTTCACTTTAATCATGCGTGTTCCAGCGGATAAAATTCCTGCGTTTATCTTGATGGTCCCTTTTTCCCCATTTATTTCGTATTCATCTTCAGGGATGATGGTCGATACCCAACCATCAACCATAACGATCTCTGTAATGGCATCCGCCCATTGACCATCATCAGTAAATGTTACCTCCAAAGGATTGAGAATGGTATTATTCGTTGAATCTGCTGTGATTATCGGCGGCTTTATGTTCGTTACATAAATACCGCGAATAAGCTTCAAATAGTAACCCGTTGCATAAATCGCAATGTTGCTATTTCCTCGCTTGAGAATCCCTTCTTTTATGGTAATTGTTCCTGCTGCTTTATTGACTGTAAAATTCTCATCTAATATTAAGTTTGTTTTTGTTGAATCTGGGTTGTGAACTTCAACTAATGTTATCGCATCTGCCCAGTATCCATCGTCGGTAAACTTTAGCTCAATGGGTGTTTTAATATCAATTTCCGTTTGAACTGATTCTACTGTTGGCGGATAACTTGTCATAACTACTTGAGTAAGGACTACATTTTCATAATTAGTAGCTTTAATAGTGATTGTATACGTTTCATCATATGGAAAAACTCCCGGTCTAATGGTGATCATTCCGGTATCTTTATCTATTTGATATTGATCTTTATTTATGGAAACAGGATTACTAACCGGTCTTGCAAATTGGATGTCCGTGATCGCATCTGCCCAACGTCCATCATCTGTAAATGTTAACTCTATTGGTGTTGACTTCCCATTATGCGTGGTATCCGATTCCACTTTAGGTGGAATGAGGGATAATATCGTCTGTTTGACAATTGTGTCTTTATAGCTTGTTGCTGTGATGATAATATCGTATGTTCCCGGTGCTAATGCTCCTGCCTTAATAATGATTTTCCCACCAATTCCAGCTACTGTGTAATCAACACCTTCTGTTAATGTAGTTTCTAGCCTTGTTATTATATTTTTTGCTTTTATCCCAGTAATGGACTTGGCCCAGTTTCCGTCATCTGTAAATGTAATTTCTATATCATTCGTTGCATCATTTTCCGTTGTATCCGGAGTTAATGAAATAGTGGGTAGCTCCGTTACAGTTTGATAAATTTGTGCGTCATAATAGTTTGGTGCTTTAACTTTAATTTGGTAATTCCCAATATTTAATACACCCGGATTTATTGTAATTATTCCGCTTATTTTATCTATACTATAATCTGAGGCAGCCAACGTAATGGTCTGTCCGTTATTAAAATTAGTTGCAGTAATAGAAGTAATTGTATCACTCCATATCCCATCATCTGTATAAGTTAATTCTAGCTTTCTTGAATACTCATTATTCGTTGTATCTTCCTCTACACGAGGAGGTGATTTCAAATCTACATTTTGCCAAAAATAGGCGTCCGAATATCCCTCTGCTGAAATGGTTATTTTATAATATCCTTTTTCATTAAATATTCCAGGTACTAATGTAATAGTATGTGCTGTTTTATTAACTTCGTAATTTTCTTTTGGCAACGTAAAATTAATCCCTTTTGTTTGCTCTTGTACTGTTATTTGTGAAATAGAATCTGCCCATTCATCATCTGGCGAAAAGGTTAGTTCCAATGGATTTAATAGATAACTTTCTGAAGTATCAGGATTTACGATAGGTGGTTCTTTAGTAGCATCTACCACTTGAAAAACACCTGATGCACGGTAATATTTGGCAAGAACTTCAACGCCGTTCATTTCTCCTGCATTTAATACACCTGGATTAATCGTTATCTTCCCAGATGCTCCATCAACGGTATATTCAGAATTTGACACCGGTTGACCGTTTACCCTCATTCCTGTTATTAATTGTGCCCACCTTCCATCATCAACAAAGGTTAATTCTATTGGCATGGTTGGATAGCGGTCTGTTGAATCTGCAACCAATCTTGGTGGATCATATGCTTTAATCTCTTGATATTTCAAAGTTGCAACACTGTAATTAGTAGCTTTTATTTCAACTGTATAGTCCAGACCTACGTATTGTATTACATCCGGATTAATGATGATTTTTCCATTTTCTTCATCAACTGTGTAATCAGTCGGACTAAGGGGAATGATGGTGTCAAACCAACTTACTGTAATACTTGTAATGTAACGCCCCACATTCCATCATCTTCAAATGTAATTTCAATTGGCTGATCCCCATAATTATCTGTCGTATCTGCTGTTAATTTTGGGGGCATAGGTTCATTTACTTTTTGCATAACATCTGCATTTTTAAAATTAGTTGCATGAATCGTTATTGTATAATATCCAAGTGGTAAAATACCTGGATTAATTTTGATGATTCGATTGGTTTTATCGATTTCAAAATTAGGGGTATGTATTTCTGTAGTTGAATCATTATTTACATTGTATGCTGAAATGTATTCAATTACATCGGCCCACCCATTAGCATCCACAGAATACGAAATCTCTAAGGGTGTTACTGTGTCATTTTTTGTCCCATCTGCTGTTAATGCTGGCGGGTCGTCACCACCTGTATATGTTATTTCCAAAGGTGTCCCTATAGTGGATTGGGGTTGATAGGTTAAAGTTGGTAGTTCATCGGCTGAAGTAGTATTTACTACTCTTATAGTATCTGGTGTAGTACTATTAGCAGTAGTCATTTTGCTGCCCATGACATCATCAGCAGCGCTCGGATCTTCTAGATTTTGAATGGCTTCACTTGCTGCATACACATACTCAACCTGACTTGAAGGCATTGACATCGGAGTTAAAAAAACGATAACTGTTATCCAAACTACTATTTTTCTAATTAATCGAGTTAATTCTTTATGATTCGGTATATCCATGTTATTTTTTCCTTTCTACATAATTTTTGTAATCTTGTATTTTCTCTTTTATTATTTTAGTTTTGAAAAGTCATATTCTTCATGACAAAAGTCATGAAAAAGTCATGAAAACAAAAAACCGGAGGAAAAATCCCCCAGTTTTTCAACTATATTACCATTAATCATGGCCCTTCTCTACGAAGATTAACCTATCATTGGCTAAAACCAAGTTTTGCTGCTCGATCGATTATAGTTATAGCTTCCGCCCTAGTTGCGTTTTCTTTCGGTTTGATAAAACCATCTTGATAGCCACCAATGATACCATGTGCAACAGCTGTTTTCATTACTGGTTTTGCCCATGTAGAAATAGCAGAATCATCCTTGTACTGTTTTAATGAATCCATTTCCTTTATTTGAAAGGCTTTTACAACCATTGCAGCCATTTGTTCTCTTGTAATGGGGTCATCTGCCCCAAATATAGTTTCATTATAACCATTCGCAACCCCATTAGAATAAGCTATTGATATAGCATTTCTTGCCCAATGATGTTTTGTATCTTCAAACAATTTTCCACTGGTATCTGTTAAATGGAGTTTTCTTACAAGTATAGAAGCAAACTCTGCTCTTGTAATAGTATGATTTGGTTTAAACGTCTCGTCAGGATAGCCACTTACAATTCGATTAGAAACAAAATCCACAATTGTAAGTTCAGCCCAATGTCCCTTAATATCAATTAAGTCCATAACTGTTTTATTTTTCTCCATTGGAGAACTTTCTTTAGAGGTTGCTAATGCTGCAAATTTTGTAAAATGATTAACCGTTCCGCTGATTGTTCCTGTTTCGATATCAACTACAATATCATCTAGTTCAACCCATTTTTTAGTATCTTCATTCAACCAATAGAGACTAAGCTCATGGCTAGCTGGATTATATTTGGTCTTATCGAACATGATTGTAATTGTTACTGGACGATTAAAATGACTAGGATCGTCCTTTGTGATTTCGTAAATATCACCCACTAATAATCTATCACTTATATCTGTGGTACCTACAATTTTTTCAATCCTTACTTTTATTGATTTCGAAAGAGAGTTTTCTGGTATATTAATATTTACACCTAAATACTCAAATACGCCTCCGCTTTCTGAGAAAATCACTTTTTCATTTGGTTCTAGATCTATTTTATTGTCTTGTAATTCATTGGAAGGATTGTCCTCATTACCACCTCCATTACTAGAATCCCCTTCATCCTCGTTCTCTTTTGGTCTTGACGATCGAGTAATCGTTATCGTATACATATTTTCACTACCATCTTGTGCTGTAACCATTATTGGAATGATGTTGGATCCTTCTTGCAAAGAGAATGATTCTGTTAATGAAACTTTAATCATATCCCCAGTTGTAAGCGTCATTGGATCAATCACAATCGTATCAGGTGTTGTTGGAACTGGTTCACTGACAGGGGTTACTGTTTTTCCATTTAGTGTTAATGACGAAGCTGCATCTGCTACTTGCGCATAGACTGTGACATTCGTGATTGTATTATCAACTCTAGTAGAATATTGATTAATCATAGGTGTGAAGTTCGGTATTAATATACCTTGGTCAATGGTTAAAACTTCTAAGCTTGCGTTCCCTGATTTCAAACGGGTAATGTTCAATTCATATTCTCTTTCAGTTCCATCCGGAGCTATAACGGCAATTGTAACTAAATTGGCTCCATATTGTAAGGCTATATTCGAGTCGGTGTTTTGTACCCCATTTATCTTTATTGTTGCATCGACCTGTGCCGAATTCGCCGTTACTAGTACTTCGGATACTGTAGGTTCGACAATTGCAGTATAACTTGTAATCTGTTCGTCAAACAGAGGACTCAAGGCTCCGCTACTAATCTGTAAATCTTTTAAATTAGCATTATTTGATTTTAGCCTTGTTACCGTAATTGTGTAGGTTTGAGTCGAGTATTCATTCTCAGTAACGACCAATGTTATCGTATTTTTCCCTATATTTAACGGAATTGGTTCCGACGCTTCCCCACTTTTCACGGTTTGATTATTAATCATTAAAGTCCCATTTTGGTCGTTCGATAAAAATGGTGTTACGGTTAGATTTTCTACTTCATTTACAACAGTAGCCTCATAAGAGAGAGTGCTTTTGGAAAAGTTTGAATTAAGTTTGCCTGCACTAATAGATAAATCTATTAATTGATTTTTTTCTAGCCATTTCGCATATAGGGTTACATCATTCTGTACTTTTTCTGTCGCAAAATCCCATGGGGTTGTTAATGATTCGTCTTTGTTCCAACCTAGAAATGTAAACCCTTCTCTTGTTGGTTCATCTGGTGCTGGTATGGTTGAACCATAGTCCGTAGTTACCTCATTAACAATACTTCCTCCATTACTGTTAAAAGTAATCTTGTATGAATTCATTTTGTAGGTTGCCGTTACCGTTAAGTTATTTGTTATATTGGTGAACTCTACATCCCATCTATCAAATGTGTAGCCTTCTCTTGTTGGGGCCGGTGGTGCCGTTACACTTTTGCCGTGGCCTACAGTTTCTGTTTTCAATTCTGTTCCATCATAGTCCTTAAAAGTTACTGTATACGTTTTGAGGTCCCACTTCGCATATAATGTCGTTCCGTTTAAGGGCATCGTGTCTGTTGTAAAATCCCATGAATTCGTTAATGCTGCATCCTTATACCAACCACCAAAGGTATAACCTTCTTTTGTTGGCGAAGTCGGATGGGGTATCTTCGAACCATAGTCTACTGTTACTCCTTGTACCGAACTTCCCCCGTTGCTGTTAAAGGTTATTGTATAGGAATTGACTTTGTAGGTTGCTGTTACCGTTAAGTTACTTGTTACGTTCGTGAACTCTACATCCCATCTATCAAATGTGTAGCCTTCTCTTGTTGGGGCCGGTGGTGCCGTTGCACTTTTGCCGTGGCCTACAGTTTCTGTTTTCAATTCTGTTCCATCATAGTCCTTAAAAGTTACTGTATACGTTTTGAGGTCCCACTTCGCATATAATGTCGTACCACCTATTGGTACAAGATCTATTTCCATACTCCATTTATTTGCGAATGTACCGTTATCCTTATACCAGCCTTCAAAATCGTATCCTTCTCTTGTCGGTACAGGCAGGGATGAAATGATTGTCCCATGACCTACGTGAAGTGGACCGACTGCACTTCCCCCGTTACTGTTAAGAATAATATCGTATTCATAAGGAACATATTGTGCTTTTACTGTCAAATCTCTAGATACATTGATATAATCAGGATTCCAACCAGTAAAATTATAGTAATCAATTGTCGGTGCAACAGGCGGGGATGCACTGTTTCCGTGATCAACTATTTCTGTTTTCAATACATTGTTATAAGCATCCACAAATGAAACTTGGTATAGCGGAGTGAATCGAAACCCTCCATCAACAGCAAAATTTTCCGCTGCAGTCCCTTTAAACCCATAGACCATTACATCACTGTCCCAATCAAATATATCATCCGCAATAGTCGTAACAGATCTTGGAAAACGGACACTATTTAAGTTACTATTTTCGGAGAAAGCTCCGTTCCAAATAGTTTGAACCCCTTCTTCAATGGTTACATGCTGCAAATTTACATTATACCAAAACGCATACATACCAATTGAACGAACATTCCCAGGAATCACTACACTAGTTATGTTATTAGCATGAAAGGCATTGCTCCCAATTGTTGTGACACTGTCAGGAATTTTTACGCTCGTTATACCATCCCATTCAAAAGCATTATCTCCTATTGTCGTAACTGGCACTCCCCCGATTGTACTTGGTATGACGACATCTTTTGGTCCATTTGCTCTATCATAGTCGGTAATCGTGCCTGTACTAGGATTGAAGGTAAAATGATGTTCCGATGTCGGAGTTTCCGCCCGCGCTCCTTTATCTGTCAGCCAAATGGAAATCCCCAACAAACAAAACAATACTAGAATCACTACTGGTTTTCTCAATTCTAAAGCCTCCTACAAATCTTTAATTTTTGCCCTCGGCGAATTTGTGCCCTAAATTTCAGAAAAGTAAAACAAGGTTCAAAAGTGCACTCAATGAGCTTCAAATCAACAACAAACTTTAATACAGCTATTGATTAAAACTGTGTTGTTTCTAAGTATTCTTCAATTATAAATTTTAAAAATCATACTTTTTATGACAAAAATCATAATAAAGTCATGAAAAAGTCATAATTAACTCTAAAAAATTATTAGAAAGACACGGCTTTCCGCCCACAATGGCGGAAGCCGATGTCCTTTCTAATACTTTAATCCTTTAACAAAGTTAAACTTTCTTAAAGTATTAGAAAGACCAACTCCCTCGCTTATTAAACGAGGGAGTTGGTTAACGTATTGAGTTTTGTCTTTTCTACTTATTTTACGAATCTCGTAATCATCGCTACTGCTTCTGCTCTTGTGGCATTTCCTTGCGGATTAAATGTTCCGTTTGGTAGACCACCAACAAGATTTTGTTTCGCTGCTGCAGCTACAGATGCCTTTGCCCAAGGCGAAATGCTCGCATCATCTTTAAATGCTGTTTTTGCATCGGGAACGTCCAGTTTCGCAGCCCGGGCAATGATTACAGCCATTTGCTCCCGTGTAATTGGTTCGTTTGGTGCAAACTTGTCTGCTTCAAGTCCAACTACAAGTCCGTTTGTAGCGGCTGTTGCAATGCAATCTTTCGCCCAGTGATTGGTCGTATCAGAGAACACCGTACCTTCACCGCACGTTAATCCAAGGGCTTTGACGACAATAGAAGCAAATTCTGCTCTTGAGATATTGTTGTTAGGTTTAAAAGTTCCATCTGGGAAGCCGTTGACAGCTCCTTTTGAAACAAGATAGGCAATCTCTTTTTCAGCCCAATGACCTTTGATATCTGCAACATCTACAACAGTGTGTTCAACAGCATTCTTATTTTTTTCTTGTGTTTCTTTGGCTTGCTGATCCACTTTTTTCGTTGCTAAAATGGCAAATTTAGTAAAGTGGTTCACTTGACCACTTACTTTACCATTGTTTAAATCAACCTCAACATTTTCTAACTCTACCCATTCTTTTGTAGCTTCGTTGAACCAGAATATGCTTATTTCATGGGTTGTCGGATCAAATTTTGCTTGGTCAAATGGTAGAGTAATTGTTACAAAACTATTAAACGTACCTACTTGGTCTTGTGATATCTCATAAACTTCGCTGAGTATTTGATGATTTTCACCAATCGGTAGATTTGCCGTATTTGTTAGGTTGGTAATAAATATCCTAAAATTAGTTGAATGTGCATGGGCTGGTATTTCAACCTTTGCCCCTTCATTTTCAAATGTTCCACCAACAGAAGCTGTTATTTCTTTTCCATTGCCCAACTTCGGAGTAGAAGAAGCTCCGCCTCCACCACCTCCGGAATTCGGGCTGGAACCACCAGGATTCTGCGGCTCTGTTCCTTCACCCGGAGTACTTGGATTTTGGCTTCCACCACCATTGTCTCCCCCCGGAGTACCTGGATCTGGGCTTCCCCCATCAGGCTCAGTCGGGCCTGGGTCACTCGGATTCGTTGGATCGGGTTGATTATCCACAGGTTGGGATACAACCTCGACAGTTGCTGTGGCTGTAAAGCCCCCATCAATCGTTATGACTGTAATTACTGCCGTACCTTTTCCGACCGGAGTGACAATACCATTTTGTACAGTTGCTACATTTGAATCGCTTGATTCCCACTTTACATCTTGGGTGCTGGCGTTTTTCGGCGTAATCGTGGCAATTAACGTCCTTGGTTCTTTTCCCAAGGTCAATGTTAGAGCAGACTCTGATAGGCTCACTCCCGTTACAGAAACTTCCGTTGGATCTGGATCTTTATCCTCTGATGGATCAACAACAGTTACAGTTGTCGTAGCAGTATGACCACCATCAATCGTTGATACAGTTATCGTTGCAGTTCCTTTCCCTACAGGTGTCACTACCCCATATTGGTTGACTGAGGCAACTTCTGGATTGCTTGATTCCCAGTTAACGTCTTTATTGTTGGCATTTGCTGGTGTTACTGTTTCTATTAGCGATTTTGCTTTTCCACCAGCTATTAATTCTATTGCACTTTGGTCTAAGCTTACACCCGTTACATTGACCTCTTTAACGGTTACTGGGATTGTAAAGGTCTTACCAGCAAAGCTTGCTTGAAGAACTTCATTATTTGTAGGGCTATTTCCGATTAGCTTCCAAACCCCAGCTTCTTTCATAACTGTAAATTTATTAGATGATGTTGAGTAAGTAACTGCTTTCGTCATATCAATTACCCGTCCATCAAAATATGTAGATGTAAACCAGCCTTGCTTTGGTAGTTCTAAAGGTGTATTTCCTTCAATTGTTAGATGCTCTGACTTTATTTGCTCAAATCCATTGAAATAGAGACTTCGTAAAGGGTACGTTTCTCCTTCTACCAATACCCATTCATCTGAAAAATAAGGCCATGCTTTGTACGTTGCACTTTGTTTCATTTCCGCCAGCGATTTTACAACCGCTCCGTTTGGATTATAGACAACACCACCAGAACGATCGGCATAGACTTCATAACTACGGTTTATCGTTCCATTATTAAGTCCAACAAGATTCCTTCCATTATCTACATAACTGCGATCAATGGAACCGTGATTAAGCCCGACTAACCCACCTTTATTGGACTTGCCAAAAGTTATATCTACATCGGTATAACTATCTGCAATATGACCGTAATTAATACCAACGAGTCCACCTAAGTTATTACTTTGTGGGAATTGTTGTTCGTCATCATAAATCAGTCGACCAGTGACCGTACTATTGTATATCTGCCCTCTGTTTTCACCAACAAGTCCACCCATATGCATGGCACCTTTAATTTGAACATTCCTAAGGTGAACATTCTTTATAACAGAGGATCCATATGTTTGGCCAATTAAGCCGCCAAACACTCCTGCAACTCCCTTGACTTTCAAATTTGATATTGTATGACCTTTCCCATCAAAGATGCCATTAAACTGATGGAACTCTACAACTTCAGGCATACCTGAACAGTCAATATCAGCTTCTATTGTATAGCTCATATTCCAATATTCTTCCATATCACGTTTTGAAAAGAATTTCTCATAAAGATCATCTGCTGTATAAATCGAAATACTATTTTTAAATTCGACTGTTACACCAGTTTTTAGTTCTATTTCTTCACTATCTGTTTTGTGATAAACCGAAAATATAATCCTATCTGAAGTTGTCGAAGTAAAAGAGAACGTTGCCACTCCATTTTCATCGGTCACAGCCGATAATTCGGTATATGTTGTCCCACCATTTGTACGCTTTAACTTTATCATTTGGTTAGGTATAGCCTGATTCGCAGCTGTTTTTAGGATGACATCTAATTTTGCTTGATCAACTCCATTTGCCGCAACTTGCTGTGACATAGGAGTGATTATTGTTTTTTCTCTGCTTACTTGTAGACTTTCAACAAAGTTAATTTGTCCTATTCTCATAACATTTTCGTCAGGGACAATGACTGTAAAGTCCAATAGACCTGGCTTTCTTGTTTGGTCATTACTGATCGTAAAGATTGCTTTCCCATTTTTATCCGTCATACTTGTCGCAATAATTTCCCCATTCTTATCTCCCTCTCTTAATTCAACAGAACGATTAGGAATGGGATTTGCTTTTTCATCAAGTAACGTTAACATCACGGTTGGATGTACTCCATTACCCGCAACAACCTCTGTATGGGATTGATCGATTGTTGTCTTTGCTCCACTTCCAGCTGAAGGTACAAATGTAACTTTTACAGAAGCAAAAGTAATCGTATCCTCAACTGCATGCGCTGTGTAAACAACGGATTCAGCTATTGTGCTTTTCACTTCAAAAATAGCAACCCCTTGATCATCGGTTACAACTTCTCGTGAAGCTGGTTCAATGACACTTGAACCACTTTGCTCTAGCTTCACTGTCTGTCCAGCTATTGGAATACCCATTATTCCTTTCACCGTTACTTTAATTTGTGCCTTAGAAGTTCCATCTGCCATTCTTACATAAGAATCAGCTTCGACTGTTGATTTACTAGCGTCTGTCCTATCCACTATATAAGTGATTGGAATGGTATACGTAACATCTTGAAATTCGTCAATTACTGTATAAGTGATGTTACCTGTTGATGTACTCTCTACCTCAAAGGTAACTGTACCTTGTTTGTCCGTCATCGTTTGTTCTATAACCCTACCATTCTTATCCCCTTGCTTAAGGAAGATGCTACGGTTATCTATTGGCTGATCATCTATACTTTTCAATGTTACAGTAATCGTTGCTTTTTCCTTACTGGCAATGACTCTGTTCGATGATACAATTAAAGTCGAACGTTCTTGGTCTGCCTTCATGTCACGAATGACAACTGGAATGGTAATAGTCGAACCATCCAAGCTTACTTGAAGAGTTTCATTGTCTCCTACAGTGTCCGCTACTGTTAACTTCCATGTCTCCCCATCTTTCAGAAGTGACAATTTATCTGATGAAGTTGTATAACTAGAAATTTTTGTAACATCTACTTCACTACCATCACTGTAGGTAGATGAAACTAATCCTTTTTCTATCGAAATTGTACTACCACCAGATACTATGAAAGGTCCATTTTCTATTCTTTTAAAACCTTTCAGATGGCTCTTCAACAATGGGAATGTCTCGTCTTCAACGATTAACCAATGATTATTGAATGTCGGCCAACTGGCATAAGTAGTGCGTTTTTTCATTTCCGCTGTATTTGAGTTCTTTATATCCTTCACACCAGGTACATTCTGATTACTGTAGATGTCAAACCAGGTATTTGAACCACTATTACCCCAAGAACCGTCTGGAGGTACAATTTCTTTATTCCAAACAATATGTTCGAGTACCCCAAGATTAAATTCAGTAATTCCCGATGGATAATTACTAACTAAGTCTCTTGTAACACTAGTATAAGATTGATAGACCTTGTTTGAATAATTATCGCCTAACAGTCCACCAGAACGAAAACCAACAACTGCACCTAATGAATAACTATTTTCGATAGAACCATTATTATGGCCGACTAAACCACCAATAGAATAATAATCGCCCTTAACATTGGCATTGACATAACTTTCTTTGATTACACCAGCATTTTTCCCAATTAAACCTCCTATCGCTGAAGAGCCATTAATCATTGAATCATTCCCACCAAATACAGCTGAAGTTTCAACTGTACCACCATTGTTAAAACCTACAAGTGCACCGACATTTTCTGCCCCATTTATATTTACATCTTGTAAACGAAGATTCTTTAAAACGGCACCGGATTCAATAGAGGCAAACAAACCGACATTATTGGATGATGGTTGATTTATATTTAAATTGCTAATGACGTAGCCATTGCCATCCAAGCTTCCGGTAAAGTTTTGGATTGGTAGCCACGGATCCCAGCGTACATCACCCTTTAACGAAATGTTTGCCCCTAACTTAAATCGGTTGTTTTTATAAAGTGGATGGTTAAGCATTAGCCAGAAGTGTTCTGCTGTTTTGAGAATATAGTAATGATCCTCAGTTAATTCTGGTAGTTCATCGTTATTCAAAAATGTAATTTGGATTTGTTGCTTCAATTCAACTCCAGTTGTTATATCCGTTACTTTATAAGTAAACCAATCAACCGTTGTTCCTGTAATTCGAAATTGGGCAATACCCTTTTCATCCGTTGTTGCTGTCAATTCGTTATTCGATGGCCTTTGATCCGTTCGCTCAAGTTTGACAACATGATCGCTCAATGGATTTGAATCGATATCTCGGATGATGACATCAATTACAATTTCGCTTTTTCCATCTGCCTGACCAATTGCATCCAAGGGGGTAACGGTGCTTTTTTCTACATTTGTTGTTCCCCGTTTATCCGTTACATTCACTTTAAAGGATACTGTTTCACCATTGAAAGTAGCTGACACCTCTTGGTTTTGTGCTTCCTGCTTACCAAAGATCACCCAGCCTGACGTAGTTTTTGTTACTTCTAATGCAGGTGAAGCTGTGGAATAAGTTGCACTCGCTGTTACATCAACTTTTTGCCCATCAATGAATTCAGCTTGTAAGATGCCCTGCTCCAAAGATAATGGGATCGTATTTCCAACTTGAACAATCGGTGGTTCTTCTGCAATTACTTGTAATTTATCTAAAAAATGAACGAGCAATGGATAAGTAGTATCCTCTGTCATAGCCCAATGCTCATAGAATTCGCTCCATTTTCCATAAGTCTCTCGCTTTTTCATTTCACTTTCTGTTTTCATTTCAACATCGGCTATTGTGCCACTATTTTCCATAATAGTACCCATCGATCCTGAATTAATACCACTTATGGAATATAGTGAGATTGAATTGGATATCGTTGCACTCGCTTCGTTTTTATAGGCAATACCAGCTCTTACGGGTCCTAAATTCAATCGGTCTCCAACAACAAAGGTTTGATTCACAATCGAAGGTTTTGCTGAATCAGTTGGACTTGCATTCACACCAACAATTCCACCTGAATATAGAGCATCTATATTAGCTAGAACTCCACAATTTTCGATAGTACCTCCCTGGTTCATACCTGCAATTCCACCGGCAATGCCCACGTTTGTTATTTGGTTAATTGACACTTTCGAAAAACCATTTGAAATAGAACCAGCATTATAGCCCACAATTCCACCTAGGTACCTAAAGCCTTTGACTTTACCTGCAATATAAACGAATTGGATTGTGCCACCATTGTTCGAGCCAACTAATGCCCCAATATTTTCCAGGCCATTCACATTGACATTTTCAAGACGGATATTTTTAATCAAAGCACCTAGTCCGATCGAAGCAAAGAGGCCCTGATTATTTTTTTCTCCACCATTTATCGTTAAATCGGAAATCACATGCCCATTACCATTCAAACTGCCTGTAAAATCTTCAATAGGTACCCACTCAATTCCGGCTAAAGAAATATCGTTTCCTAATTGATAATGTTTGGCTTTATTTGCAGGATTTGTAAATGCAGCTTTAAATTGTTCTGCTGTTGTTAACATAATTGGATTGTCGATAGATTCTCCAGGTGGTACTTCATGTAAGCCAAATTCCACTTCGGCTTTTTGCTCTAGCTCAACTCCATCTGTTACATCCAATATCCTATAAGCAAATGAGTCTACTGTTGTACTTGTAATTATAAATTGAGCCACACCATTTTCATTTGTGATGCTTACTAGATTGTTATGTTCCGGTTTACCATCCGTCCGCTCCAGCTTCACTTCATGGTTTGGCAATAGTTTCGAATTGTTGTCACGGATGGTCACGTTTAATGTAATTTTTGCAACACCGTCCGCCTTCGCATAGCTAGACAGTGGTGATAGCGTTGACATACGTGCATCTGCTTTTCCGCGAATATCGACAATATTCACTTTAAATGTCGTCGACTTCCCATTAAAGGTAGCTGTAACTTCTTGCTCTATTGCTGTTTGACTCCCTGATAGTTCCCAACCCATATCAGTTTTTTTAATAGTTAAGAATGGAGAAATAGTTGAATAGCTAGCCATTGAAGTGATATCCACTTCTTTCCCATCCTGCAATATGCCTTTAACTAGATCGTTCTTCAATAATATATTTGAATCAACGTCTACTTCTAAAGGTGTCGCTAACGAGCTTTCAATCTTAACGATTTTGCTAAGATCAAACAACTTTGGATAAGCATCACCTTCAGTTAATAGCCAATAGTTATTAAAATCTGGCCAATCCGCATATGTTGATCGGCTTTTCATTTCCTCAGACGTTTTCATGCTTGCATTACTTGCAATCCCTTTATTGCTCGAAATGATCGACGGTGTCCATAAATCATATTCGGAATCGGAAACTACGTTGGAAATTGTCGCACCTTCATAATTTCTATAAGCGATTCCAGCAGCAGCTTTACCTGTTGCAAAGCTTTGGTCAATAACGCTTTCCGGATAATTTTCACCAACAAGACCACCTGGCTCCTTGCCTTTTACTATCGCATTGGCATAACTGTATCGGATTGTTCCTTTATTATTAAGACCAACAAGACCACCTGTCGGGGGTAGGGATGTCGATTCCACTGTTGTGCCTTCAACATAACTACCTATAATCGTACCTGCATTATGGGCAACAAGACCGCCAACTTGATTATTACCGTAAATTTTACCTCCTGTTACACGTGATGAGACGATTGTCCCACCACCGTTATAGCCGACAAGTGCTGCAACAGCTTGTTTACCTGTCACACTTGGGTTGTCAAGATGAATATCCTTTAAAAGTGCACCTTGTCCGAGATCACCAAATAGGGCTTGCTCAACACCGTAGCGATCATAAATCCTTAGATCGGAAATTTTAAATCCATTCCCATCTAGACTTCCAGTAAACAGGATACCTTTTTGAAAGTTTTGAATTGGTACCCAATCCTCACCAGCTAGCGATATATCCGCACCTAATTTAAAATGCTTAGACATATTTTCCACTTTACTAAATTGTTCGCGAAATTCCGTTGCTGTCATGATTACAATCGGATTCTCAAGTGTATCACCTCGCCCAGCACCATCGTTATTAAAAACAACCTTGATTGTTTGGTTTAACTTTATTTGTTCTGTTTCTGTCTTTCCTTCGTCAATAACAATGACTTCATACGTTGCAATATCCAGTTCTGTGCTTGTAATGTCAAAAATCGCCTTTCCATCCTGATCGGATGTTGTGACGAATTCTGTGTTAATTGTTCCACCATCTGTACGAAGAAGCTTCACAGTACTTCCAACCAGCGGACGCGAGCCAATATCTAACAGCCTTACAGTGATCGTTGCTTTATCTGTTCCGTCCGCCCGAGCATAATCTTCTAAAGGGCTAATCGTTGATTTCTGGGGATCAGTTACTGGCTCATAAAATGTAACTGTAGGTCTTTGTGAAAGTTCTACACGATTTGTTTCATCATAAACGCCATAGGTAACGGTTTCAACGACCGTGCCTTTTAATCGAAATAAGGCTTGCCCATTTGCATCCGTCGTCACCGTCTCGATACGAAGTGTATCCTCAGTAGTGAATTTTCCTTCTTCAATTTTGTACAAGCTAACATCATGGTTTGCTAGTGGAGTAGAATTAGAGTTTATAATTGTAGCCGTTACATCAGCCACGTCTTCACCATCTGCTCTGGCAAACCCTTCAAGCGGTACAACTGTTGACTTTGTTACATCAATTTTATTAGCAGAGGCATAAGAAACCGCAATGGTTGACTGTAATGGAAAATCCACCCCATTATAGGATACAATCGCTGTATAAGTTACAGTCCCTACACTTATAGCTGAAACCTTGGTATAATGTTCGACTTTCATAATCCCGTCAATATATGGTTGTGTCTGATCAAAATCAAAAGAATGATGAACACTACCATCACTACCTACTAGTCTGAACCCAATATTGTTATAATCTATACCCGTTAATGATAGACTGGCTGTTACTAGAACCTCACCACCAGCTGCTACTTCTCCATTTTGGTTAGTAGAGAGTTCAATTTGTTTTACATCCATTATCGGCAAATCCCAATCATCAAAGGCAGATATTGGCGCTGGAAACATAGAAGAACAAACAATGCTGAATAATAGCATTAAAATAAATAGAAGTTTCATTCCTTTCTTGCGATTCATTGTAGTAGCCCCTTTCAATTGCATATAATTAAATCTTTTAGACTATGTAAATTAAATTTTTTAAAAAATAGATAGTGTATATACCACACTATTTTCAAAGCCCATTTTGAATTTAATTATAATTTTGAAAAGTCATATTCCTCATGACAAAAGTCATGAAAAAGTCATAAAAAATACTCCCCTCAAGCGTAGTCAGATCTTTTAATAAATCTTTCTACCAGAGGAGAGCATATCATTATGGGTGGTTTTAATTGTAGAGTTCATCTTGTTTGTATCATTATCATTTTTTTGCATCATCGTCTTTTTTGCATCATTGTCTTTTTTGCATCATCGTCTTTTTTGCATCATCGTCTTTTTTGCATCATCGTCTTTTCAAATTATAGATGTTATTTAATATATTAGTTTAAAATCCTTAAAATATGATCTAAAACGTCAGGATTATTGTAAATTACAATTTGTAGCCTTTTCTTAGTACGACTAATGTTTTGATATAGCATTCTGCTAGGCTGATAGTATGCTTGATTTTCCAAATCTTTAGTCGAGAGCTTGTGATTTGGTTTGTAATAAAAAGATTCATCAATAACCGCTACAACATAATCAAGCTCTTGCCCCACGCCAGCATGAGAATTCCCCTTTGCCGTAATGATATGATCATTGTCGGGCTGTTCAATATACTGTGTCTCAGTGTAATCAATGATTTTCCAACCCTCTTGTTGTAAGGATTGTAAGTAACTTGTTGTCGCATCCTTCAAGGAAAAATATTGAATACTGATGCTTGAATAATTCTGAATTTTAGCGGGCTTTGAAAAATCAAATAACTTATTAATAAACTCGTGAATCTCTTTGTTGTGTCTAATGATCGTCGTTAATTCATATTGATAAGGATTTAATGTTTCCTCAATTAGCTTAGGTATATTATTTTCAATTTCAAACTCAGTAAGACATTGGTTGGGATCATAGGAAAAAATACACTTGATTTTGAGCTGCTGAAGTATTTTTGTTAATTTTAAAAATTTATTTTTATACATTCTTTGAACTTCATCAAATATGATTAGTTCATATTGAGTTATATCAATTTCTGAATGATCGTCGTATTCGCTAAAGGTACTGATCGCTTCAATCGACCATTGATAGTCAGCTTTTAACTTAACATGTCCATTATTTAATTTCCCACAATTAAAAATGAGTACCTTTTTCGATTGTCTCATATAGTCTTTTGCGATATCGTAAATTAATAGTGTTTTCCCTGTCCCAGAACCACCTTTAATCGCAATAAAAATGGATTTTTCCGTTGGTGTTAATAGATTGATTTCCCTTTTGAAAGTACTTTGTTGCGCGCTTAAAAAATACTTATCTTCAATAAAAGCATCAGTAGAGTTGAATGGCGAAACTAAATAATTCGTTGGCTCAAACAATTCATCGAGATCATCTATTTCCTTTATTGTTTGTTCGTTTAATTTTTCGATTAAAATCTCAAAATCTACTTCTTTGATTTCATTCGGACCGACAAGTGCATATAGTTTTTTGGTTGAGGAAATGTAAGTAAAACTGTAAACATCAATATCAAGAAATTTTAAATAGTGCTGATTTTGGACAAGCTGTTTGATAATTTTTTCCTCTGTACTGATCAGCTTTAACTCAATATTAATGATACTATTTTCACCGATTCTTAGGAGATCAAATTCTTTGCCGATTTGTTTAATCATAAATCCTACATAGTAATGGTTGAGAATATCAAATTGCTTCCCTCTATTCATAAATTCATCTACTAGCGCTTCAATATCTTCAAGCTCGCCTGTTCTAATTCTAGGATTAATGCCAAATTGTTCGATGTATTTGGCGAAATTTATATCATTTAAATCTTCCTTCGCACTTAATAAAGATAGTAGATTAATCGTTTTCAAAATCGTTACCCCTTTTCCCCTAATCAACAATAACCTGAAATAGTATATCTATCATTATTCATTATAATAAAAGGATGGTAATAATTGCATCAGAAAAACTAGAGGCTTTCTACACTAAATAGAAAAAAGCCCTAACGCATTAAGGCTTGATGCATTAGAAGCTTTCTAAGTTTTAAGAGCCAAAAATATGAATGGCAACCATTACAATGGCTCCTATTAATAAACCAATATGAATCGAACGAGTATTTTTCATACTTTTATTCTTAGCAAGTCTTACACCGAAGATAGCTGCTAGTGCCATTAAACTGAATGAGATAAGACCAAGCACTACTTCAGATTCAAATTCACCTTCATGTAAGAACAATAAAGTTCCATGAATTCCACTCAAAGCAAGTACTATGGCGCCAATCCATATGTGAAACTTACTGAGAAATTTCATAATTGTCCTTATTATACTTTTACCATTAGGAAATATTTGCATTAATTTTTTTGAACTTCTTCGCAACGGCATTAAAATGGCCGCTCCCCCCATTGCAATCACTGTTCCCCATCCTAATAGCTCTCCGCCTTCTTCCAAACCTTCATCTTTTTCATGCTTTTCATGTTTTTCATAATAATAGTTCTTTTTATGCTCATCATAATCATCTGCTATTATTGGCTCTGCTATAAGCAGTAATCCTGTTAACACAAACAACGTTAACATACTTACAGCAATAAAATTTGAAACTTTTTGCATGTATTCTTTCTCCTTTTTTATAAATGAAATGGGTTATTTAGGTATAGGAAGAAAAATTGAAAACGTACTTCCTTTGCCTTCTTCACTCGTAACAACGAGTTTTCCTTTATGAACTTTGACAATCCAATCTGCAATCGATAAGCCAATACCACTGCTTCCTTGATCCCTTGAACGTGCTTGGTCAACTCGATAAAACCGATCAAAAATTCGTTTTTGATGGTCAGCAGGTATTCCTACACCTGTGTCAGCGACGTCGATTCTTAGCTGATTGTTCGCCACCTGGGCTGAAACAGTAACAGTTCCATTTGGCACATTATATTTAATTGCATTATCTACTAATATAAATAGAAGTTGCGTAATTTTTTCCTCGTCCCCGTATGCATCCAGTTCTGTCGGAATCGTTACGGCTAATTGAATATTCTGTTTTTCTGATTCATATTGGAATTTTCGTTGTAGCTTCTCGAACACATTAGTTAAAGAAAACCATTGTTTTTTTATTTCTTGTTTATCGAGATCTGATCTTGCGAGAACTAGCAAATCGTTTACAAGGTGTGACATTCGCTTAACTTCATCTTTTAAATCATCAAAAACTGTTACTGAAAATGGTGATAGATTTTGGCGATCCTCCGCTTCGATTACCTCAAGTGAGGATTGCATAATACTAAGTGGTGTTCTTAATTCGTGTGAGGCATCAGCTGTAAATTCTTTTTGCTTTCTAAAAGCATTAGAAATCGGAACCATCGCTCTCCCGGCCATCCAATACCCAAGCACAGCAGAAGCAATGCTGAATATGATCGTCAAAATAATTAAAATAAATAAAAGTGTGCGAATAATCGCAGTTTCCTCAGAAATATTTGTTCCTGCATAGATCGTACCAAGATATTGACCGTGTTCATAAACAGATTTCCCCGATAAGAGAATATCCAATTTACCTTCATCTTCTATTTCAACCGTAAGTTTACGCACTTCGTTTTCTTCTGGATACCAATTCTTCAGCTTCTCTAAGAGATCACTCCGAACTTCAGGATGTGTCTCGTCCCCATCTATTATTGTTCCATCCCTAGAGATCACAAAGTAAAAGGTTTTTGCGTTCGGCTTATATTCAATTTCTTCTCTATCATGCCATTCCCTTCGTTCTTTGCTCTTTTTAAAATTCCATTCCAATAAATCTTTTCGATGATCTTCAAATTCTTCGTGTGCTAAAGCAATTGATCTATTTTCTTGTTCATTTCGTACGTTCGACACTAAAGAAAAATACGTTATCAAAATAAACGAAACAAGAAAAATAATTAATAAGCTCGTAAACAAAATTGCCAACCGCCATTGGGTAAGGTTAAATAATTTGTTTTTCAATTTTATAACCTACTCCCCGGATGTTCTGAATAAGATGATTCTTTTGCCCATCCTCAATTTTCTTACGCAATAACCGAACTAAAGCATCTAAATTATTACTATTAACCTCCGAATCAATTCCCCATATTCGATCAATTAGCAGATCTCTTGGCAACGTTTGATTTGGATTACGTAAAAATAACTCGAGTAACTGATATTCTTTAGGTGTTAATAGAATTTCAACTCCGTCTTTTTCAACTGTGTGCGTGACAACATTTAGTTTTATAGAGCCAGCTGTTAAAATTTCCTCTTGCACGAACGGTTTCGTAGTTCTCCTTGCCAAAGCTCGAATTCTCGCAAATAGCTCAGCAAATTCAAACGGTTTAACGATATAGTCATCAGCACCATAATCAAGCCCTTTTACACGATCTTCCAAACCATCCTTTGCTGTCACCATTAAAATTGCACCGTCATAGCCTAGTGCGCGCAATTCTTTACATACAGTAATACCATCTTTCTTCGGCATCATCCAATCCAAAATGATTAAATCATAATTGGTTATTTTCGTATAAGTAATGGCATCTTCACCATTTTGCACCCAATCTACTTGATGCTTTTGTTTTTTTAGCATATGGGCAACTAGATTCCCTAATCGTTTATCGTCTTCTACTAAAAGAATTAACATGTTTAACCAACACCTTATTTTTACTTTACTTCTATTATATAGAAATATTTGTTTATAGGCTTTCTACTTTGTTTGCTTTGTTTTTTGGAATAAGTAGCTTAACTATTAATAAAGCAAAGATAGCTGCTAATGAGCTTGTATATAAGATGATTGCCCAAACTTCTTTTGTGTCAGTTCCTAATAGGATGCCATGAATGCTGACAAGTATAAAGGCTGGCAACGCAAGCCGATGTACCTTTTTCCATACAGTTGCTCCAATTTTTTTCATTAAGTCCACCGATAAAAATAACAGAATAAATATATAGAGCGAGAGGGTTCCGATCCCATTTAAAATTTGGTGTTCATTAGTCATAAACGGAATAAATATTTCCACTAATGTATAAGGTTCATACTGATTAATGAACAATAACAACCCGTGAAAGAACCCAAATAATAAGCTGTACCAACCTGTTGACTGATGAACCAGTTGTAAGTATTTATTTACTTTTGAATGGCTAACTTTATTACTAAGCAATAGTCCGGCACATACTGATACAAACAGTAAAAAAAATGAAGTTAACCCCGCAGCCCTTATAAATTCCCAAATTGAAAATGCCATCTCACATCACCACCTTTGACACATAATTATTTAATGTTTTACTTATAGCAATCTGTCCATTTTGATTTATCACAACACAGGCTGCATGTGGAAAATGCTTGGCTAACCAAGGTACAGCGTCTTCAAAGGAATGCAGGCATAATACTTTAGCTAATACGTCTGCTTCTGTCGTACTCATTGAGAAGACTGTCGCTTGCACAATATCAGATTGAGATGATTTACCGTTTTTCCCATTTAAAATATGATGTATTCTATCTTCTCCCACAGTCCAGCTTCGATATAACGTATTCGATGTTGCTACACCACCATTACGTAGGGTGAATTGGATAATATCCATATCAAAAAATTCTGGATTTGGATGTGAAATACCAATCGTCTGCTCATGATCACCCCAAACAAATAGATCTCCACCGGCATTAACAATTCCATTTTGCAAACCCAGAGTCCGTACCTTCTCTGAGATTCTGTCCACGCTCCATCCTTTCGCAATACCACCAAGATCGATTTCATCGTCGCTTTCTTTAATGACCCCACATAATTCCGGTAACAAAATTATTGATTCGGTCACAGGCAATTCATATTGATACGATACTTTTTTTACATCCATACAATCCCTTATTTCCGTAAACGTTTTATTATAGCCAAGTGCTTTAATTGCCGAACCCAAAAAGGGGTTAAAGTAATAATCTGTTTTGTACATATAATTAACTGCCATTTGTAAAACATCATATAAAATTGGGTGAGTAAAAATGACTGTTTTTTTGGGAGATTGATTTAAATTGGAAAGCTCACTATTGTCGCGAAATCGTGAGCATATGTTTTCAAATTGATCAAACCATGCTTCCAATTCTGTTTCTATTCCCTTCAAATCAGTTAAGCTTGTGCCTGCAATTTCAACTTCTGTATCCATTGCTCTAAACATTGCTTTAAATTGAAAATAAATGCCGTTCACGGTCATGCTCCCTCATCGGATCGTTTTCTAATATTTTGCTTTCGAATTACCATGCTTTCGAGTTCCCTTGCTTTTCGAGTTATGATTCTTTCGAGTTCCCTTGATTTCAAGTTGCGGAATGGTTATTACATACATACAAAATTAGGATCGACTACTGCTGTACTCACCAATTATCGTACTTTTTATTAATGGTAGCCCTAGGAATATTGACTACTTTACTTACCAGTTATTGTATATATTGCTTGTAAACCTAGGATCGTCTAGTTCGTTGTTCAGCTCGTTCTAAATATGGATTCTCTAACCTCGGTGTAGCAATAATTACTTCATTGCGATAATCTACATCCCAATTCCCTTCTTCCCAATCAAGAGCCATTAGTTGTTGTTCTCGTAATTCTTTATTAGATGAGAATCCCTCTTGTAGTTTATAAATATTTTCAGTGTCAGTTTGAATATAGTCATCGTAAAATTCTGTTGCTTTCTCATTGGTATCAATTGATTGGAGAAAAAGTGTAAACGTTGATATCCCACCAATACCAATTAACCATTTTAACCATTTATTCTTCATAATTGCGGAATCCTTTCTAATGTAATTTGATTATTTTTGATATTTTCATTGATTTCATAGCCTAATCCGTTCGCAAGCACTGAAAGTGGAATATAATATTTTTCATTCTGATCCATTACAACTACTTGCATTGGCGTTTTTCTCATATTTTCATAAACAACTTTAGAATTATTTCGTACGATTAACTGCTTGTTTTCTTTATTAATCTCGATAATTTCAGACTTAGGATAAACGGTTACTTCAGCTTCTACTAGTTGTGCCACTTCTTCTATCGGTACCATTAATTGGCTACCTGTTGGAATGACATTTATTTTGACAGAATTCTGTTTATCAATGACTAATGATAGTACGGACGGTTCTGTTAACGGCATTGGCTCTATTTCATTTGGCTCCGTCGCTGATCTTGACCATTTAAACCAATATTCTTTTGAAACCGTTGTTGCAGGCTCGTCATGGTCATAGTCAAATTCATCATATTCGTCCTCGTCATCGTCATCGTAGTCGTTATCATAATCATCGTTGTCGTCGTCATCATGGTCATCGTTGTCGTCAGCATAATCATCGTCATCGTCAGCATGGTCATCGTAGTCGTTATCATAATCATCGTTGTCGTCATCATAATTAACACGATCATCGCGGTCGTTACCATAGTCATCGCCTTCATGATCGTCGTCATCATAAGGATGGTAATCATAATCATCGTAGAACTTGTCATTGCGGTAATCTTTAAACCAATACTGTTCATCAGACTCTTTCCTATGACGGACATCATCATCTGCATTAGCGATCATAGAAAAACTTACTACACTACAAGCAATAACTGTCAGTGCTATTACATGGTTTTTTTTCATTTCAATCCTCCTTACGATTATCATCCTAACCATATAAAATGAAAAAAAAATGAAAAATAGGAATTATTTGAGCGGAAGTCTAATGGTATGAAAAATTGTGATAGGATGCTTAGGAGTTGGACATATAAGTAAACGCAATCAATATATTTACATTTTTTTATAATATCTTGACAAAAATCGTTCCCAACCATTGAAGTTGAAAAAATTTAATTATCTAATCATTTTTACGAACATTCTAAGTGCTCTAAAGGGTTTATCGCTTTGGTTCTGAACAAAAGCGCAAGCGCCCTGATTAGCGACGTAAAAATAAGAGCGCATCGACTGAGATAAAGAAAACACGACGAGGGGCGAGTCGATGTTGACTTATCGCAAAAGGGATGAGCGAAGTTTACTAGTCGCTGGGCGCTGGAGCTGGGCGACTACTCGCTTTGCTATAGTATTTATCCACAGGATCAAATTTTATAATTTCCTAGAGAACCAAAAAGGGAAAAGAGAGGTGCAACACCTCTCTTTTCCCTTTTATACAGAACCCTACTAGGTGCTCAGGTTGCTCCCCAGCATTGCCCTATCCCCCTAGTAGGTAAGAGTACTATAGTAATAGTGTAGTCAAAATTATTAATAAATCATTTACACAAAATAATTTACATTCCCACAATTTACGTGCTTTAGACGCGGTATTACTGTGCTTTTACCGGCAATTACGTGCTTTAGACGCGGTATTGCTGTGCTTTTACCGGCAATTACGTGCTTTATCGGACAATAGATCGGTTATTTGTGCCGAAATGTCCAGATTTGGCGGGGTTACGGACATATAATCCGCTATTTATCTACATAAAGCTAATTATTTAATCAAATCTATGAAATAACGGATCCTGTGTCCGTATTTACGAAAAAACGAAGGATTTTATGAAAATAGCGGATCCTGTGTCCGTAAAAATCATCTTCAAAAAATTCAAAGTATCAACAGTACAATTTTACAAAAATTACATAAATAAGATTAGGTTTAGACGTTACCGAATAATGTAATTTGTTACAAAGGTACAACACGCGGATTAAACTTTGATTCTTATGTTATTACCTATTTAACAAGCTTCCAACATACCTTAGCAATTCATTTGCTGATGTAGAGTTATAGCCATATTCATCAATAAGCGTGGCAATGACTTCATTAATTTTCTTAAGTTGCTGCTCATCTGGCGTTTTTGTTGATGTTGTAATTTTGACGACGTCCTTCAAGTCGGCAAATAGCTTTTTCTGAATAGCTTCCCGCAGCCGTTCGTGGGAATTGTAATCAAAGCGCTTGCCTTTTCGAGCATAGGCTGAAATGCGGATCAAAATTTCCTCGCGGAATGCCTTTTTTGCATTTTCCGAGATTCCAATTTGCTCTTCAATAGAACGCATCAGCTTTTCATCTGGATTCATTTCTTCTCCAGTCAACGGATCACGGAGTTTGTTCTTATTGCAATACGCTTCTACATTATCTAAATAATTGTCCATAAGCGTCTTTGCTGATTCTTCATACGAATATACAAATGCCTTTTGGACTTCCTTCTTCGCAATATTATCATACTCCCGACGGGCAACAGAGATAAAATTCATATAACGCTCGCGATCCTCGTTGGAAATGGAAGCGTGCTGATTCAAGCCATCCTTCAACGACCGCAATACATCTAATGCATTAATCGAGGGTGTTTCCTTACGAATGATGGCTGATGAAATTCGGTTAATAACATAGCGTGGGTCAATCCCTTTCATTCCCTCGTCGCTATGTTCAGCTCTCATTTCTTCAACATCCACTTCATTAAACCCTTCAATAATCTCACCGTCATACAATCTCATTTTCTTTATGAAATCGATACCTGCTTTCTTTGACTCTTTTAAACGAGTCAAAATAGTAAACATAGCCGCCACCTTTAATGTGTGTGGTGCAATATGAACATGAGCCATATCACTTTCCCTAATCATCTTCTCATATATTCTCTCTTCTTCACTGTAGCTTAGATTGTATGGAACAGGCATCACAATGATCCTTGAGTGTAATGCTTCATTCTTTTTATTAGAAATAAAGGATCGATACTCCGCCTCATTTGTATGGGCTACAATCAACTCATCTGCACTAATTAGTGCAAATCGTCCTGCTTTAAAATTTCCCTCCTGTGTTAGCGAGAGCAAATGCCAAAGAAATTTTTCATCACACTTTAGCATCTCTTGAAACTCCATCATCCCCCGATTCGCTTTGTTTAATTCACCATCAAACCGGTAAGCACGTGGATCTGATTCTGACCCAAACTCGGCAATGGTTGAAAAGTCAATACTACCTGTTAAATCTGCAATATCCTGTGATTTAGGATCTGAAGGGCTAAATGTACCAATACCAACGCGCTTATTTTCAGAAAAGAATATTCTTTCAACCATCACATCCTCAATCCGGCCCCCGTATTCTTCCTGCAATCGCATCATATTTAGCGGTGATAAATTCCCTTCGATGCGGACACCATATTGTTTGTAAAATTCATCGCGTAAATGTGGCGGTACAAGATGGAGAGGATCTTCATGCATGGGGCAGGACTTTATTGCATAGATCGCGCCTTTTTCTGTGCGAGAATATGCTTCTAATCCTCTTTTTAATAATGTAACAAGAGTTGATTTCCCACCGCTAACAGGCCCCATTAATAACAAGATCCGTTTTCTAACATCAAGGCGTTTTGCTGATGGGTGAAAATATTCCTCAACTAACCTTTCAATCGCTTCATCTATACCGAACATATGACCGCTAAAAAAATTGTACTTCTTTTTACCATCTACCTCTTCTACACCTGCATCTTTAATCATATTATAAACTCTTGAATGTGCTGTTTGAGCTACATAAGGTCTCTCTTTAACAATTTCTAAATAGTCTGCGAAGGTACCCTCCCACGCTAGCCTCAGCTCTTCTTCACGATGTTCCTGGATCTTCCTCAATATATCCACATAAGTACCCCCCTCTAAGTTGAAAATCAAATTAGTGGTTTATATTCACTTTATGCAAACTTCCCTATTAACATGTCTTTGAATAGATAGCAATACATGAATCAGCAATGTATTATTTGTATAGACTATGCGTATGCCTAACGATTTGTTCAAATCCGATATAGCAAATAAATATTTTTTCTTATGATTTTCATTCACAGTCTGAATAAATTGGGCTATAATAGAAATATATTTCGGTAAATACGTATGCAAAGATATAAGGAGGATAAATAGTATGGGCTTCGTTTTAATCATGGTAGTTATTCTTTCATTTTTAACAGCTATTTTTACAGCTGGGTATAATGACAAGCCAAATGCAAACTAATAAAAGAAAAAAGCCTTTAGCTGAGATCGTGCTCTTAGCTAAAGGCCTTTTTGTTTATGTGAATTTACTGAACTAAACGCCAAACAAGGTGAAATCTTATGTTCAAGACTAAAACACTAGTTCTTCTTGAAGAATAAAACTTCAGGACAAACCTGGATAGTTTTGCTGTCTTAAAGCTTCATATATTAAAATAGCAGCAGTATTTGATAAGTTCAAGGCACGGACATTTTCAGTCATCGGCAAACGTAAACATGTTTCTGGATGTTTGGCAATCAAATCCTTTGGTAGTCCATTTGTTTCTCGCCCAAATATAAAGTAAATGTCCTCATCTTGATTACTAAAATCAAAGTCAGTATGTTTGTTTTCACCAAACTTCGTGATGAAATAATGTTTCCCTTCCTTATTCTGCTCAAAAAATATGTCTATTGAATCATAATTTCTAATATCTACAAATTCCCAATAATCCAACCCTGCTCGTTTTAACATCTTGTCATCAGTTGAAAATCCTAGTGGATGGATTAAATGCAACGGAGTATTTGTTGCAGCACAGGTTCTTGCAATATTTCCCGTATTAGCTGGAATTTCTGGCTGATATAGTACGACGTGTATTGCCATAAATGTTCACCTCAAAAAATTTTTACACTTACTATGATGATTAATAAAAAAGCAAATATTTATAATGAATACCTCAATGCTTTTTCAACCTTTATATTATAGCACTTCCACATTTGCATTTTAAATATTTGCATCAATATTTATTATGGTCGGTCCAAAATATGAAAAAATTTATATTTGATATTTGGAGTATAAGCAGAAGAATCTCTATAAGCCCAATACCGCATACGACTATTATACGTATGGGCATTCACTAATGGTTCGTTATTTGCATCCTTTGCTACTACGATAGTATTATGATTCCACCTACCATCACCTTCAAAATCATAGCAAATTACATCACCAAGCATTAATTCTTTCGCTGAGGAAACCTCAACGGCACGAATCCCTTGTTTTGCTCCACTTAAATACCAGCGAAACGCGTGGGCAACAGTCCAACTGTAACTCCATGAATTGCCGCTGTACCACCAACCCCTATTACGATTACCAAATCCCGTCATTGGGATTCCACCTTCATGTAAGCATTGCGAAATATAGTTTGTGCAATCATCTGTAAACTTTTTATATTTCGGATTATAACTATTCCACCATCTCTCCGCATATTGAACCGCTCGTCTCCGATCATAATGATACGTCTGACGGTTTTCACCGCTATCATTATAATCCTCAAGTTTAATATCAACATATTCATTAGTCTTTGCAGTAGTCTTCGGCAATAACATATCTTTCATGATGTGATTATTCATGATGTGATTATCGTTTATTATGAGCTGGCGTGGTTCAATTTGTTCTTCAAAAATGTATTTTTCATTTGATTGTTTTATTAAAAATTGTTGATGTAACGTATAATCAACAATCCGAAACCCTTCCACTAGCTTTTGACTTACAACTTGACCTTTTGCCGTCGCTTTTACAATTTCAGCGTTACGCATTTTTAATTGCTCCAGTTTTCCTTCAAGCTGTTGTTCATATTCCATCCTTTCCGTCTCACTACAACGTACTGAATTACCGACTATTTTATGGAGACGGACATTAATTAACTCTTTTAATTGCTCCAACCACGACATACTTGTCACTCCTTTTTCATACCATTCATTCGTTTTGTCGTGTGACGTTGCTAAACAATAGATAGAATTTCTAATAACAATTTATGCTTGTAAAAAAATAAAAGTGCCTACATCGTTAGTTGTAAGCACTTTAAACCTTTGGTGAACCTCACCCACTAAACGCATATGCTTTTTGGAAGGTGTTTCGCTTATTTTACATACGGTCTAAGTCCAGCTGGGAGCCAACTTTGTTGCCTCTAGTGCCGAATAAAGACTAAGATTCAATTTTAACATTTCCTCACGTGCCATCGCCCGTCGCTACATCAAATTTAATCTGAACCGCTCATGACTAAAGTCACGGGTGTTCTGGGCTAGGTCATAAAAATTAGCACTGGATTTAAACACAACCTTAATATTAAAACATCGGATTTAACGGGATGTTTTCTAGCGCCAATAGCTTTTCCTTTTTGTCTAGTCCGCCACTAAAACCGCCTAATCTACCATTACTTGTAATCACACGATGGCAAGGTATAACTATTGGTATTGGATTTCGTCCTATCGCCGAACCCACTGCCCTAGCCGCCTTTGGAGACGAAATCGCTTCAGAAATGTCTTTATATGACTTCGTTGACCCGTATTTTATTTTTAATAGCTCCTTCCACACCTTTTGCTGGAATGGTGTTCCATACAAATCTAGCTCCATCGTAAATCGTTCCCGCTCACCATTAAAATACTCAGTTAACTCATCTATGGCAAGCTGTAACATGTTATCGTGATAGGTGAGCTCGTGTATAGTACGACCGGACATTCCATCGCGATTCTTGAGCTCGTCTATTGTACGACCAGACATTCCATCGCGATTCTTGAGCTCGTCTATTGTACGACCGGACATTTCATCGCGATTCTTGATCTCGTCTATTGTACGACCAGACATTTCATCGCGATTCTTGAGCTCGTCTATTGTACGATCGGACATTTCATCGCGATTCTTGAGATCGTTTTTAGCATCAGAGTTTTGCATTTCATTCCGATTAATTATTTCATCTGTAGAAAAATGCTTATTTAACCAGCTTATCAAAGAAGGCTGAACATCTTGAAAACAACCAAATTCAATACTGCAAATCCCTTTATTAGTTGTAGCAATTGTTAGCGTACCAATCGGACTTTCCATTTCTGCATAACAGTATATAGGCTTCATTTTTACCAAAACCTTTTCAATATTTTTGGACTGCTGAAAAAAAACTTTGCTAAAATACCTATAATGTAAAATGAAGAATAAACAATCGTCCTTCTCATTAATTTTACATCACAAATTCATTTCAGTTTAGACTACATTTTAAGCACTTTTTGAATTTAAATACAAACAAATACTTTTGCTCACTTAACCAATTTAATCCTCTAACACTTTAAGAGATTTTTCAATTTCAACTAAAACTTCCTCAATTTGTTCATTTTGCTGAGCAATAGTCAGTATTGCTTTAGCTTCTTCTCCGCCAATTTTTCCTAATGCCCAAGCTGCAGTTCCTCTTATAACAGGGCGAGGATCTTCTTTTAGTACTTTCCCTAAGTCACGTATGGCAGTTTCATCCTTGTAATGGGCAAGTGCGACAATCGCATTCCGTTGTAGCGGCTTTTTCCCGCGCCATGACCCAGACATAGGTCCGAATTTTTCTTTAAATTCTTTATTGCCTATAAATAAAAGTGATTTTAACATTGGCTTTGCAATTTCAGAATCAGGCTCCATTTCATGATGGTGATGAAAATCCTTTCCTTTATTATATGGGCAAATGGTTTGGCACGTATCACATCCATATACTCGATTTCCAAGCTTTTCTCGATATTTATCCTCTAAAAATCCTTTTGTTTGTGTTAAAAAAGCAATACATTTTCTTGAATCCAATTGCCCAGGCTGAACTAATGCACTTGTAGGGCAAGCTTTCACACATTTATTACAAGTACCACATAAATCTTCAACAGGTTCATCGGGGGGAAAAGGAATGGTTGTTATCATTTCACCTAAATAAACATAAGAGCCAAATTCAGTCGTAATAATTGAACTATTTTTCCCGCTCCAACCAATACCAGCTCTTTCCGCAACAGCCCGATCAGAAAGCTCGCCTGTATCAACCATTGATTTAGTGCGTGCTTCTGGAACCTTTTCTGCTAGGAATTTTGCTAGTTTCTCTAAGCGATCACGCAATATATAATGGTAATCCAATCCCCAAGAAGCCCGGCTTATAAAGCCACGGCGTTCAGTCTTCGTACTTCGAGGAGCATCCTTCATTTTTGTTGGATAGGCCAGCGCGATCGAGATAATTGACTGTGCACCTAAAAGAAGCTGTCCAGGCTCTGTTCTTTTTTCTATATTTGACTCTTCAAATCCAGATTGATAATTCAATTGCTGCTGAACATATAACCTTCTTTTCAAATCAGTAAAAGGCTCTGCTGTTGTAAAGCCGATCTTATCAATCCCAATAATTTTGCTATACTCAATAAGCTGTTGCTTTAATTCGGCAAATGACACTCTTCTCCACTCCTCTCCTTTTATATTTGGAATGTTAGTACGAATATCTTGGATTTTGATATATTGATGTTTGGTATTTACTACTTTCTAGCCCTTATACTAATACTAAGGCTGCGGACATTTTGATGATTGACTCTTATTACTTTTTACCATAAAGATATCGGACATTTGATAGTAATTATCTATGGTTCATATTATAATTATCAATTAATTTTAACAATTTTGTTCCCATTAAAAAACGCAATGCCTCGTTTTACTATGAAACGAAACACTGCGTTGATAGCAGAAGTCATATTTTTTTAACTCGATGTTTCAAATTATAGCATCGAGCAATCGTTCAATCAATAGTTTTTTCACAAAAAATACAAACTTTTTTACTAGAAAAAATTAGGACAAATTACACAATATGCTAAATATTTTGTTATTCTTGTAAAAAGGGCAACTGGCTACCAAGCACTCATGCCGCCCCTTACATTTGTTACTTTTTCAAATCCTTTTTTCTTTAAAATTTTACATGCGCTATTACTTCTAGATCCACTTTGACAAATGACGACTACTTCCTTATCTTTCGATAGCTTTGATTCAGCTTGATTTCCTAATTGATGCAATGGAATATTTTTAAAGCCACGAATGTTATTTGCTTTATACTCCCCCGGTGTACGGACATCAATAAATTGTTTGTTTTTGTCCTTTAACTCATTTTTTAATTGTGCCGTAGTAATTTGCCTTACACCTTTTGCTGGTAAAAATTTCCGAACCAAGAAGATAATAATTAACCCCAAAATTATATAATTTAAATATTCCATGCTAATTCCTCCCATAACATTTAAGTATCAAAGATATACCTAATAAATAATCTACCATGAATATCGAAATTTTCTAACACTAATTTAATGATCTGCTCTTGCTTATAAAAAAACACTGACAACAATTAGAATATACCTATATGGGTATGTTGTCAACTAGGTATTGTCTCCTAGTACTGTCTCCTAGTATTGTCTCCTAGTACTGTCTCCTAGTACTGTCTCCTAGTACTTTAACTAGTATTGTCAACTAGTATTTGTAGTTACGTAATGATCAAGAATAATTTAAAAACCGATAAATAGGTGTGATGAATATCACAGATTATAAACTATATAAATAATAAAATTAAATAAAAAATGTCGTCTTACGATAATAGCAAACCTACCGAAAGGTAGGGACGCAAAGCCACGGGTCTAAAGGCTACTTACCAATGATAGCCGGGTTACCAAAAAGATGGTTATTCTATGACCTTAAAACCCCACCTTTTTGGTGGTTATTTTTGTTTTATTGAAAATGATTATCATTAGCAGGTGATTTAATAAAGCAAAAGAGATATAAACTGTATGAATTGGATACTAAGTTTATCCTTAAGTGAGTGCTATTTATCTATTTTTTGCTAGAGCCACTGTAAAAAAACACTAGTAAATGGATGTGATACAACATGGACAGAAATGATCTAAATAGAATAATAGACCAATTTCAAGATAATCACAAAGTAATGATTGGAGATTACTTAGAATCTGTACAAAAAGAATTAGCGATCAACAATAAATTTGAACAAACAACAACTGAATTGAATGAGGATGATGGATTTATTGAATCAAGAGGTGGCGAATTATTTATAAGGGATCCAAAAAATAATGGAAAACAGCCCGTCCTAATTCCCCATTCAAGTGTAAAAATTTTCGTTAATAATAGGGAAATAGTAAAAGAAACCGTAGTCCAGGAACGAGATAAAGTAGCTTGGCGACCTAAAGATAATTCTGAATTCCATATCACAATTAGTAAAGACAAACTGAAGGTTTTTTTACAATTACATCAGAGTATTATTATATCTTATCGAATAAAGGATAAAAAAAGAGCTCTTAAATTCATGTTTGAATTAGAACAGATCGAAAAAAAAATCGATATCGAAAGAGTAAGCTCTGATATTATGGATGAAATCTATAAAATGGGGATTAAATGTGATATTAATATAACGGCTATCCTAAATGAATTAAAATCCCCAACCTTTCAAGCAGTTATAGTTGCAGAAGGTATTCCAATTATTGAATCTCGAGATGGCTATATAAAAACTAATTTTCAAAATAACATTGAAGTACTATTTGAAGAGATTAAAGGAAAAGTCGACTTCAAAAATCGCATAAAAATTCCTACTGTTACTGCTGGAGACATAATTGCACAAGTTCATAAGCCTTTAGAAGGAAGAGATGGCTTTAATGTATTAGGGAAAATTTTAAAAAGCAGACCCCCGAAAAAAGTCGAGGTTCGTACGAAAAATAAAGTAGAGATTAAGGATGATGGGCGTGTGATTGCACTTCAGCCTGGACGCCCAACTCTCACAGGTAATTCGGTAAAATACTTTGATATATTGCAGGTACATGAAGTATTAGGTGATGTCGACATTAAAACAGGAAATATTATGTTTAATGGGGATGTTATTGTATACGGCCATGTAAAAGATAACATGCGAATAGATGCTATGGGAAACGTATATGTAAAAGGGAATGTATACCATTCTACAATTGTATCAGCACAAAATATATTTATCGATGGATCCGTTCTTTATAGTAATATTTTTGCCGGACAGCATGGTGTATTGTTAAATCAGCTATATAAAATTATGCAGGATTTACTATTTACATTTACTAGTTTTTCTAAAGTACTAGATCAAATAATGGTAAGAATCAATCAAGAAAATTTAGCAAATATTACGTTAGGAAAAATAATCAATACATTAATAGAACAAAAATTTAGTGAATTGATTCCAATGATAAAAAAACTGTCTGATCTTGTTAAAGAAGCGCGTAATATTAATATTGCCATTCCGGCATCTATTCAAATTCTTTATAATATGCTCAAGAACTTTGAAAATACTAATCAAATACATCAAATAAAAAATATAAATATCATTGAGAATATTATTTTCTCACTAAATGATAATATAAATCAGTCAGAAGCATCCATTCTTGACAATAGTGAAATACATTTTAAGGAAGCAGATGGTGCAGAAATTAAAGCAAATGGTTGTATTAAAATTCATGGAAGAGGTACCGTGAATACGAAGATTTTTTCTGGAGATAAAGTAATTTTTGCAAATAAAGATTCAGTTATACGTGGCGGTAAAATAGACGCGGTTAATACTATTAAAGCTAACGAGGTTGGAGCATTAACAGGGGCTATTCCTTATTTAAGTGCTGGAAAGCAAATTGAAATAAAAAAATTAAATCATGCAAAAATTGCAATTCAAAACATAAGTAAGGATATTTTTGATCCTCAAGAAAACATCGTCTATACCCTAGAACATGAAACTAACTCGATTATTTCCTATTCAACAAGCTCTTAATATATAGTAATATTTCGATTACAAGCTATCAGGATATTCAAATCCTTTCACCATGAATAATTAGAGACAATGCCAATTTAGCGGGAATTATTCACACTTTTGATTCCCGCTATTCCTCTTTTTCAGCTTAACGTTCACTCTCTGCAACAATTTCGCTCTCAAAGCATTTATCTAAATGATGCATACTTCTCCAGAGATGAAAGGCAACCCTATCAATCCAGTGGAGAGTATGAACCTTTTGTATCGTTGCATCTACATCGGATTGACGCAAAACAGTCTTCTCAATGATTTCCTTCCTACTTTTCCGACGCAAATCAGCGATAGCAAGTGAGTTTATTTTCACTTTATATACCAAATTCTCATTGCGATCATAGGATAGCTTATCCAATATATCTGCAAACAAATTACACATATCATCTGACAATGCTAGTATCATATCATCTTTATGTAAATGCTCTAAGTAGTCTGATTCCTCTAAAGCTTTTAATAAGCGCTCAAGATGGTCAATTGTATGAATCAAAGCTACTTGCTGATGGTACTCCAGTTCTGTTCTTGAAGAAGTATTGCTTCCAACTTGAGATAGAAAATTCCTTGTTTCATTAATTGCCGCATTCGCTTCAATGAATTGATTCTTTAAGACGGTTGATATAACCCTTTTATCAAATACCTCAATGCCTGCTCTAGAAATTGCCTTTGATACTCTTATTAACGTTCTGCGCACAGCCTCAATAGCGACTGCAGGCACAGTTGCTACACTTGAATCTAAATATTTTGTTAATTTATCACCTTTTTCAGGCACTATTCTTGTAATTATTTTTATGAAAAAAGATAAAAACGGCAACAAACCAATGATTCCCAAAATATAAATAAGTGTTGAAAAAACTGCTAATGAAATTGCTTGATCACTATAATTAACAAATCTCTCCAGCCACCCAATAAAACCCAAAATTAACGGGAATAGAAGGAGAGCAATAAAAGCAACGATAATATTAAACATAATATGGGTCATGGCCGTTCTTTTTGTTTGGACTGTTCCACCTATAGTAGCAAAATACGCTTTTACAGTTGTCCCAATATTTTGCCCAACCACTAACATTGCGGCATGTTCAAACGAAAGAGCATCTGCAGCTAGAGCCGTTAAAGTAATCACCATTGCTGTACTAGATGATTGCATGACAACGGTCATTACAAGCCCAATGATTATTAACAGTAAAAGTTGAAAAAAAGAATCACCTATGAACGATTGTAACGAAAAATTTTCAGCAATACCCGCCATTCCATCCTGTAATGTTCCTATACCTAAAAAAATCAAGCCAAAACCTGCTAATACCATTCCTTGGTAGGAATACTTACCATTTGTGAAAAATTTCAGCAACGCTCCAATCCCTATTAACGGTAAGGCAAACGAAGTAACACTTACCTTCAAACCGATCAAGGATACGAGCCAACCTGTACTTGTACTACCTAAATTCGCCCCAAGTATGACACCTATTGATTGTGTAAATGTAATTAACCCAGCGCTGACAAAACCGATAGTCATTAGTATCGTTGCACTTGAAGACTGAACAATCGCCGTCACTGTTGCACCAGAAATTACAGACCGCAGTACGCCGCCTGTTAATCTACTTAATCGATCTTTTAACGAATTTCCGGCTACTGCTTTCAATCCATCAGTCATTAAGACCATTCCAAGTAAAAAAAGCCCAATCCCACCCATTATAATAGAAACTGTTTCCAAGCGATCACCTATTTCTTCTATTGAACATCTCACGACTAATGTTGCGAGCATTCTTGCTAAAATCATAAATACTGAAGTTTACCTTTATTAAAAACTAGTAATATACAACATATTTTACCATATAGCTATGAAACCTCTACTTTTTCATAAAAAATCCCCCTATATTTTAGGGGGACAAAATTTGTAAATTTCTTTTCACTCATAGAAAATTTCTCCCTTCGAGCTCGTTATTTGCAGGTATGATTTATATAATATTTATTAAAACCTATTTAATATTAAGAGCTTCTCGATTGATAACAAGCCTTCGAGTATCCTCTATTACTCTTACCACTTCATCCTGATTACTATCAGTTACATTTTGTTTAAGCTTCTCTTTTAGTGACTCTAAATTTTGTTTGATTTGATTCTAGTGTTAGAAGGTATTGAAATGTAGAATCATGCTTTTAATTACACAGACACACAAGGGTTTTTAACATTTTCGGCGAATTATAAACATAGTAGTATCAAAAATGCTTCACTAAATTTTTTTTAGGAGGTCGTTTTTATGGATACGTACGCTCAACTTTTTACACGCTTTTATTTTGCTCAAAATGGCAGTCCGCTTTTTCATAATCCCCTCTCTCCTGATGACCAAGGTGAACTTGTATTTCCAATGAACAATGATATTATCCAAAATCCGTTTAATGTGAAAAGTCCTAATTACCTTTCTTGCATTTATCTTAAAAAAGATGGAAAGCAATATGGGTATGGAAAAGCAATTATTAATATGGATATTTTTTATAATGAGAATGAGAGAATTAACGGAAATTTCTCTAATTCAAAGCAAATTAGTGAGCAAGATTTCAGACAATTGCTAAAGCAAATAAACGAAGAACTAAGTAGAGTTTTGAAGGATGATAATGCTGAACCTCATTGGTATTCGTAAGATAATAAATATTAGTGAGATTACTTTCTTAAAGGAGAGAACATAGAAATGAATTGCCCATGAGTAGTTAACGATGACGTCGTGTACGATCTTAAGGATACAAGGTGGATAAAAAATATATACCAAGTTCGGCCAGCCGCTTTAGGTCAAGTTATTCTTACTTTTGATGACGGACCCGGCCGCCATTTAAACGATATATTAGATATTTTAAACGCAGAAAATATTCAAGCAATTTTCTTTTGGCAATCGAAACTTTTATACAAGGGTAGACCATGGAGGAGAGTTTTGAACGAAGGTCATCATATTGGCTCACATGCTTGTAATCATAAAAATTTGGTCAGATTAACGAAAGGTCAACAGTTTGGGCAAATCAAATATAGTATCGATAAGATTGAAAGCATTACCGGAACAAAAGTTCAACATTTCCGTCCTCCTTACGGACAATACAATGAGGATACGATGTCGATATTAGATGAGCTAAATCTGACTCCGATCATGTGGGAAATTACATCGTATGATTGGTCAAATAAACACACACCCGAAAAAATTGTTGAAAATGTTGTAGAACATGTAAAAGATGGTTCTATCATTCTATTACATGAATTAGAGCAAACTGCTAAGGCTTTGCCGCAAATTATTGAGGGTATTCGAGAGAAAGGCTTTGAATTTACAAACAAGCTGTAAAGAACATTAAAAACTCCCCTTAGGCAGGACGGATCCTTAAAATCCATTTGGCCTCTAGGGGAGTTTCTTTAGTGAGTTACCTTTCAACACTCTATTTCTTTTTAGTCGTAAATATTTTCACCAAAGTATTTCTCACTAATTTCTGCATACGTCCCGTCAGCAATGATTTCTGCTAAAGCAGCATTTACCTTCTCCAATAGCTCTGTCTGCTCTTTTTTAATTGCAATCCCCATTTGATCGATATACAATGGGTCCCCGACCGTCTTTATTGCTAAATCATTTTGATTGATCGCATACATCCCGACAAGTTGTTCCGTAATAACTGCATCAAGACGGCCTTTTACAAGCAAATCCTGAAGAGCTGTTACATCACTATCATAGGTTGTAACTTCTTCTGTATATTCTCTGGCAATATCCTCAAATGTACTAGCAACAACAACTCCAATTTTCTTGCCATGCAGGTCATTAACTGACTGAATTTCACCATTGTCCGCATGAACAAACACTTGTGCTCCAGATTTATAGTACGGGTCTGAGAAATTGACCTCTTTTAGACGTTCTTCGGTAATCGCCATACTCCCTAAAATCGCATCAAACTTATCTGCCTTTAAGGCTGCCAAAATGGTCTGCCAAGGATTCGTTACAGGCTTAGGCTCCATTCCCATTTTTTCAGCTAATGCATAGCCAATCTCAACATCAAAGCCCACAAGCTTGCCATTATCTTGATAATTAAACGGTGGATATAAACCACTCATTGCAAACAAGTGAGGAGTCTTTTAAGCCAATAATAAATTGGTTTCCTAATGGTGGAATTGCTCGTTTGAATGCTTGGGGTAAAATAATTCGTCTCATTGCCAATGATTTTGTCATACCAAGGGATTCAGCTGCTTCCATTTGGCCTTTATCAATGGATTGAATTGCCCCACGAAAAATCTCGGCTATATATGCACCACTATGTATGGCTAATGCGATTGCACCAGCCCAAAAGGCGGACAAAACTACAAAAGAGGTAATACCGAAATATAGCCACATAATTTGAACAATTAGCGGTGTTCCACGAATAAGTCCAATATATCCACTTGCCACCATTCTAAGGATACGAAAGCTTGAAATTTTCATTAAAGCAACGACTAAACCAAACACGCAGGCTATTAGTAGTGAAACAATTGTAATTTGTAATGTGACGACTACTGCACCCAAAAAGCCATTATATGTTTGGAAAAACGTCTCAATAAATTTGGACATCAATAACACCCTTTTCGAATTTAACTTTACTAACTTTTTGTACAAGATTTTCTGTACAATATACTAATACGTATGTAGTAAAGCGGGCTATTATTATAAAAATTGAAAATCCAGCTTCATTTGTGCAAATATTGAAAAAGCGGGAATTAGGCGAAAGTCCGTTTTGCAAAATAAAACAAGAGATCTCATTGGGTTATGAAATCTCTTGTTTTATATAATAATTTTTGTTAAACATCGGCAAAATTATGGAATCATAATATACTGCCAAAAATGTCCTGAATAACATATAACTTTTTTATACAAGCAGTAAGCCATCTAAATCAAGTACTTCTATTCTCTTTCGCGGCTTTTGTTTTATATAGCCTTGATCTTCAAACTCAGAAAGTTTACGACTAATTGTTTCAGGTGTAGTCCCCAAATATGAGGCTAAATCTTTCTTGCTCATTGGCAGAACGAATTCATTCCCTTGGGCTTCACGATCCATTTCTTCAGCTAGAAACATCGCTAGCCTTGTCTCAACCTTTTCCGTTACAACCCTTGTTGTTTGTCGTTCTGACTGCTCAAGTCTTGTAGAAAATTCCGTTAAAATTTTTAGCGAAATCGAAGGATATTTAAGTAAAAATTCATGCAGATCGGCTTGTTTAATCATGCATACTGTTGTATCAACCATCGCTTCGGCATAAGACTCATGTGTTGCCTTACTAAATAGTGCATATTCGCCGGTAAAATCCCCAGGAATTAAAATTCTTACAAGCTGTTCCTTCCCAGAATCTGATAGGCGATAAATTCTAATCTTCCCTTTACTTACTATATAAAGGGAGTCAGACTTGTCACCGGCACGATAAATGATTTCTCCTTTTTTATAAGAGACGGAGCGAGCGGTCGCCATAATCTCATCCATTTGAGTTTCTTCTAAGTGATTAAATATTGGTACTAACGAAACACAAGAATTGCGTGTTCCACTTGTATAATTACACTCGTGGTGATTACATTCATGAACGTGCATTTCTTTAGATGGCATATACTTGCACCTCACATTCACAGAAACTATTCTTTTATATCTATCCTACCATACATTTATTGAACACCATATCATCCAATGGGGACTTATTTTTTATTTAGACATGATCGGTTGTAGATCTTTTTCAGCTTTAATTGTCTTATGATTGAAACGAATTAAGCGCATCGCATTGAGAATTACAAGTAATACACTAGCTTCATGAATAAACATACCGGAAGCCAAATGAACGGATCCCATTAAAACCCCAACTAATAGTATAAACACAATTCCAACTGCAAAAAATGTATTTTGCTTAATGTTAAGAATAGTAGCTTTTGACAACGAGTAAGCATGGGAAAATTGCATAAGCTTATCAGCCATCAAAACGACATCCGCCGTTTCCATCGAAACATCAGTTCCACCTTTCCCCATTGCCAACCCAATATGTGCCGTTGCGATAGCAGGCGCATCATTAATCCCATCACCAGCCATCGCAACAACATTACCTTCTTCTTTTAATTTCTTAACATAGTCCACTTTATCTTCTGGTAAAAGCTCTGCGTAGTATACGTCTAATCCTAATTGATTCGCAACTAATCCTGCTGTATGTTTATTATCTCCTGTCAACATCACGATTTTTTTAATGCCATTTTTCCGCATCTCTGCTAAAGCCCTTGCTGCATCCTCGCGAATTTGATCAGCAATTGAAATGATGCCTGCAACTTTTTCTTCAATAGCCACAAAAACAGCTGTGTTCCCAGCCATTTCTCGTTCCAATGCGTACTTACCTACGTTGACTGGGACCTCAATCCCGTCTGCTTCTAACAAACTTCGATTTCCAACAACGACAGACCTTCCATCAATATAGGCTCGGATTCCATTTCCTTTTATGACCTCACCATTGTCAATTTTACTAAAAGTAAGGTTTCTTGCTTGTGCCTCTTTCACAATTGTTTGTCCTAAATGATGCTCAGAAATTGTTTCTGCCTGAGCTACGATTCTTAATAATTCGTTAGAATCTATATTCGTAAACACTTTAATATCAGTTACTTCAGGTTTCCCTTTTGTTAAAGTACCTGTTTTGTCGAAGACGAGAGTATCAACCTTTGAAAGCTTATCCATTACCTCCCCACCTTTTACAAGGACACCATGTTTGGCACCATTCCCAATTCCAGCAACAGTAGAAACGGGGGCACCAATAACTAATGCACCTGGACATGCCACGACTAAAAATGTGATCGCTAAGTGAAGATTTCTTGTCAATATATACACAATAATCGCAAGCACTACAACTGAAGGTGTGTAATAATTAGCAAAACGGTCAAGGAATTTCTCCGTTTTCGATTTAGTTTCCTGCGCTTCCTCGATTAGTTCAATAATTTTGGCAAAGGTGGTATCATCGCCAACTTTTTCAGCGACAATTTCGACATAGCCACTATCGACAATTGTTCCACTAAATACGATATCGTTGGTCGTTTTTGAAGCTAGAGTGCTTTCACCAGTCACAGCCGCTTCATTCAAGAACGCTTGCCCTGATATAATTTTACCGTCGACCGGAACCTTCCCTCCTGAACGAATTACGACTTGGTCCCCTTCTACCACTTCTTCAATTGGAACAACAACTTGATGATCATCGCGAATAACAGTAGCCTCCAGCGGTGCCATGTCAACTAATTGTTTAAGGGATGAACGTGTCTTTTCTAACGTACGAGACTCTAAATAGGCTCCAAATAAGAATAAGAACGTAACTACCGCGGATTCAACATATTCACCAATATACAAGGCCGCTATAACGGCAATCGAAACTAACAATTCAATGCTAAATGCTTTCATTCGCAGTGCTTGAATTGCTTTTATAAAAATAGGGATACTGGCAATCGCGGTAGCCGCAATTAGGGCACCGTCTTTCATATTACCGTACCCAATACTATCAGAAAGAAATCCAATACCAATCAAAACGGCAGCAATAAATGTAATATGGTTTTTATGTTTATTTATAAATTTCATGAGACTTTCGTAGATAATACTTCGTACCCTAGTTTTTTTATTGTTTCTTCAATTTGAGCTGCCGTTACCTGCTCCTCATTAAAATCGGTTTTTACCTTGCTAGAATTAAACAACACCTTCACTGATTCAATCCCGTCAACTTTAGTAAGCGTTGTCTCAATTTTTTTGATGCATGATGGACACGTTAATTCTTCTAATTGAAATACTGACTTTTTCATAAATGTACTCCTCCCTTGTTTTGATAGCTCTAGCTTACAACTTCTATCGGGATAAAAAATTGATTTACATCAAGTTTGAAGCGAGGTGGAGAAAATAAAAATAGGGAGTTTATTTAATAACGGGAAGGTTACTGAACTATTCGTTTTACGGCACCCTCATGTGGTAGCTGTTCTTGAGAGTTTATTAACTCCCAAATGCCGATAAAGTGTGATAGAATTGCTTTTTCATAAAGAGCAAGGTCCATATCATCTATGGATTGATATATTTTTCTAGCAAATTGTAGCCAATTTTCATCAATTGTTTCTTTTATAGAATCAATGGCTACCTGTTTCCGATATACAGCCAAGAAAGCAAATCGGTCTTTATTAGTCTTATTCTCCATATTGTTATAGCATTGTAAAACATCCTGAATATCCCTAATTCGCCTTGAAGAACCTGTTACGTGTTCCATTTGTTGAAATATTTCATTTTCCCTTTTTTCAAATATAGGCTGCATCTCCCTTTCCTCTTTAAATATTTTTTCCTTCAATTTAATTGTAAATAAGTCACTAATTTTAAATGTATGCTCCATTAATTCAATATACTCATGAATAATACTGCGAACTTTTACCCTATCAGATTGTTTAAATTTAAAATCATTAACCAACTCATTTAAAGCAAACAAAAAATTAGAATATAATGATGAATAATAAAAATTTCGTTGTTCAATTAAACGTTTCACAGCAGCAAATCCACTGGTCAAGGATGCAATAATTTGATTATATTGTTTGTAAGATTCAGGACCTGTTCCCCTGATGATGGTATACCCTTCTCCAAGCTTCCGCTTTGTCTCCACGAGATTTTTTCTTAAGTCTCGCTCATATAAATTCAAGTAAAGAATAGGAATTTGGAAATGATAAAAGAAAATAAATCTCTGAAAGAAAATTGAATCCTTAATTGGTAGCTTCTCAATATGTTGAAGAGCCATTTTAGCTAAATCAATGCCGGCCTCAAATTTCTTGCATTTAAATAATTCACGTATTTCATCCAAAATATATTCAAATATAAAATAATAGTCTTGTTTAGCATTTTGAAGTAGCACTCTAAATTGATCGACAGAAGCAACACAGTGTCTTGAATAATCAGCAATAATTTGAAAGGAGCCCTTTGTACGGGAATACTCTTTTAAAAAATCAACCTTATCTTTTTGGTATTTTTCAAGATAGTGTTCGTTAACCGGATCAAGCTTCTTTAAACCCTCATAGTTATCAATCATTAAATATAGTAAGCTGGAACGGTTAAAGGATTATCTCCCGCAACACTTTTTATATTTTTTCCCGCTTCCGCAAGGACACGGATCATTTCTACCGACTTTCGTATCATTTTTGTTGTCACTATAGTTGAATTTTGAGGTCGGCAACGGCTGTAAATGTTTTTTCTCTTCTTCAAATAACTCTGTTGAAGTATAACCTTTAAGAAACCATTCCCTAGTGTTATTCATCAGATATACAACTTTATCTAGTAAAGCTTGGGCAGTATCCATACTATCAAATTCAAATCGTTCTCCTAAATATTGAAATATATCATTAGGACTATCACCAATCTTAGTTGCATAAACACATTCTTCTGCAATAATGTCAGCATCCTCCCTGTCAATTTTATAATTCTGGGTAAGGAAGTTTACTAATTGCACATAGCTTTCATTTCGATCGACATATCCCGGTTCGCCTGCTGTAAGGAGCTGCTGTTTTGTAAAAGGATAGTAAGGTACACTTGCCCTCGCTAGGTGCTCCTGTATCACTATATTCGAATCAATTACACTACCATCAGAAAACCCATTGGCATCTAGTTGGATCTCCTCACGATAAATGTTGGCATCCAATATGACTCTAATGAATTCCCTGAAATTTATTTTTTCTTTTGTATACTTCTCAATCATTTGAACGAGTTGCGTTGCACTTAAAGTACCATAGTAATACAAAAGCCCCCTTGTAAGCTTAACCCAATTTGTATTTCTGTTAATTGCTTTCCTAATGGTAATATCATTCTTCAAGGTAATGATCTGTTCGACCAAATCATAAGGCACGGCAAGTATCCTCTTTTCTTCAAATGTCCCCGTGTAAATCAAACCTGTCCCACGAAAATATTCAATTTGTTCAGGATCTAACTCTGGCTCCTCGATATGACCTCCGTTATCAGCTATAGTCATCAGCAATTTAAACCGTTCAGAATCCCATAAAATATAAATGTTTTCAAGATACTCACGTATTTTCACTTGAAGCAATTCAACGAGGTCAGCCTTTTTTAAACTACTAGCGTTTCTAACATCTAATGCTTTCCTAATTGTATCCAAGTCAGATTTCTTATATCTGCTTAGTCCCTCATGTAATGTAAAAGGAACAATTATTTCGCTCCAATGCTTTTTATTCAGTTTTGCTACATGTTCAGTTATCAAATCCTGTAATTCTAAAAATGCCTGTTCCATCCCTTCTTCTAATTCCTTATTTCCACTCATTCCATACACCTACTCTCAAAATTTTAATAGTTTCAAGCTTTATAACAATTCCTGTATTATTTCACGTCCAAGCACTATACATTGATTTTATCACTTCTGTGCTTGTAAAAAAATATTTCCTATAAAGCTCAGTTCTTTATTGAATTGCTATACAAATACTTTTTAGTAAAAAAAATAACCCTTTTCGGCAAGAGAAGGATTACGTCAGGTATGTTTCTATTTTCGCTGGACATTCATATATTATTTCATCTATTTCTTGAATTTGTTCATCTTCTGGATCATACTTCTTTAATACTTTAAGATTACGAGCTGTCCAATCCAATGATCTCACTTTATCAGTTAAAACTACTCCTGTCATGGGGTAAGAGCTTAGGAGTTGCTCCTAAACTCTTTCTCTATTTCTTTTTACGTATCATATTTTTTGTTTCCAACTAATTCCGGGTCTAAGACTGCTAGGATGTTGCTGGTTTCTGTTGATTCACAGTCACTGATAGCCTAGCTTTCAAATCATTCGGATTTGTTATCCATATTACTAGATCGATTGTACCAATAAATTCGTAAGTCCCTGCTTGATTTGGGTCATATTCGGGTGTCCCACCGTCCCAGCTGACATTAAGCGTTTCGGTTGTCTGATCACTTAAACTAACCTCTATTTGTTCTGGGAATGGAATATTTTTTAGAGTTGTGCCATATTCTACGATAATCGTATCGGGAGAAGTCACAGCTTCCATTATTGATTGTTGGGCTTTTACATATACTTTCTGCTGGACTTTTAATTCGCCCGGATTTGTAATTCCCTCTACTAGGTCAATTGTTCCTGTGAATTCATAAGTTCCTGCTTGATTTGGGTCATATTCTGGTGTCCCGCTATCCCAGCTGACATTAAGCATTTCGGTTGTGTCATTACTAAGTGTTACCTCTACTTGTGCTGGCAGTGGAATCATTTCTTTGCTTGTTCCCGTAAGAACGTAAACGGCTTCAAATGGATTGATGAACTGAATTACTTTTTCATCACCATCGTTGTTATGATCGTCCCCGCTATCATCCCCACCCGAATTCGAATCATTATCATTCGAGCTTCCGCCTCCATATGATGGTGGAATTAGTGGTGGTGGTACAATAATTCCGCCGGTACCGGTGCCGGCGCCGGCCTCTGCTGCCGCAATTGGTGCATTCTCCAAGAGTCGCTGGATCTGTTCAGGATATATTCCAGCACGTTGGGCATTTTCAAAAACATTTTGTCTAGTTTCTTCAACTTGATCTGATAGTTGTTGCACTTGCTGGTTCAGGGCGTCTATATTTCTCTGCTGTTGTTCAAAGATTCGATTCATCATCTGTTCTTGTGCTGTGCCCTGAACTGCAGCCATATATTGCTGGCTTAAATCTACCAAAAGCGTATTGATCTGAGAAAGTTGCAAGGCTCCCTGAAGATAGGCAGAGTTATTCGTATTTTGATAACCTGTTAAATAAGACTGACTTTGTTGCTGAAGCTCCTGCATTCTGTCCAACACGTCAACAGCAATATTCGCCAAAACAGATGGGTCTTCACGACCAATGATAATATTCATATCAATAGGAACCGGTGGTGGTGGTGGCGGTGGCGTAAAATTCATTTGCATATAAGATGGTACTTGGATGCTATTTCCCATCGGAACTAACTGTTCTTGCTGCCCCAGATTTCGCAAAATGTTTTGCTGAGCTCCTACAGCACCTTCCATCACTATACCTGTTGTCTCACCAGAGATAGGATCCACACTAACTAAGAATAAGGTTCCCCTTGCTTCCATCACTGTCGTTGGGGTCTCTATTTCATATATGTCATCTGCATTTTTAAGGCCATTTACTTTATTCCAAAGAGTACCAGATTTTAATTTTATAGAGATTTTCCCACCAGAAGTATTGGTTGAATCTGCAATTATAATGGTAAATTTGGTATTTGAACCTATGGCTATTTTACTACCTGTAGTAAACACCAAGTTTGCAGAGTCTTCCTTCCCTGTCCGCACTGAATCTCCTTGGACAAGAGGCATTCCGTTCGTTCCTTTGATTTCCTTAAGTCCGCCCCCTTTTTTGACATATACCTCACCTATGACATTTTCAAGTGTAACAAAGGTGGTAGTAGAAGCCCTAGCTCTCTCTTGCTGGACGGAAAAAGCATTAAACTGCGGAATAAAATTAACAAGCAAGATAACAATCAAAGCCGAGGCCAATTTTTTCATCATTCTATACACCCCTTCCCATTCAACTATTATTTCTAACCTACTTCTTCATTCGGAAACGATATAATCTCTCTACTTGTTAGGTATATACTGGCGTATCAAAGAATTCCCTTGATCGATAATGAGTATGCTGCTATCTTCCCAGAGCAAAACGTCAGTAGGTGTATTAAATTGAGCCAACGAAGCGCGACCGTCTACCCTACCAGGTACCATAGCACCAGCTAAGGTACTGACCTTTCCTTCTGGCGAAATTACTCGGATACAATGATTCAGCGAATCGGCGACATATACTGTTTTATCCTTACCCACAGCTAGTCCTACAGGAAAGTTAAACCGGGATGCTTCCCCATATCCATCTTGATAGCCACCTTCGACATATGAGGTCCAATCAATTAAATCATTTTCTGAACCAGCTAAGGTCGTTACCACACCTTCAGGGCTTACTTTACGAATACGTTGGTTCCCGGTATCTGCCACGTACAAATAGCCCTCATCATCGATAGCCAATCCTTGTGGTTCATTAAATTTTGCTGCATCTCCCTTGCCATCAGCAAAAGTACCGACAGGCTCTCCATTTTCTACTTTATATCCACCACCAGCAAGCACGGTCCATTTACCTTGCGCATCAATTTTTAAGATGCGGTGATTTAAAGTCTCAGCAACATAAATCTCTCCATTTGCTCCTAAAGCAATACCGATTGGGTTATTTAAGCCTTTAACAAAGGTTTTTACATTTCCCTTCCAATCTACAGTACGAATTGCCCCATTTTCAGAGTCTGCGACATAGAAAGTACCATGCCCATCATGAGCTATGCCTTTGGGAGCAGCAAACATCGCTCCAGTAGCCGTGCCATCCTTATAACCACCGATAGGCATTCCATACTCGTCCTGACCTGTGCTTTTTCCAGCAAGAGTCGAGACTACTTTATAGCTACCAATGACCTCTAGCTTATGATTCTGAGTATCAGAAAACACAATCGAGTGTCCTTCCCCCTTTACTCCGAAAGATGGAACTCCAAAAGGATCTAGTACCGCATAGGTCAATACCTGCGCTCCTTTTACGATGGACTCGTCCTGAATTTGCTGTTTATTCATCTCCCCAACAGCTAAAGCAAATACTAATCTTGCTCTTGTAGCTGGTTGATCCGGTTCTACCTTTCCTTCTTTCAAATCTAAAATACCTGCATCTACTGCTGCTACCACTTGTTTGTATGCCCAATGATTTTTCGGTAAGTCTACTATGTTCCTCTCAATTAACTGTCCGGGCTTCCTATCAAAATATCGAAAAAAGAGGGTTGCGAGTTCTGCTCTAGATATGTTTTGGCCAGGTTTGAAGGTTTTATCATGATAGCCGCTTACATATTTTTCTTCAGCTAATGCTTGGATATAGGAGTATGCAAAGTGATCTTGAGGCACATCAATAAATGAAGGATTCTGTGAAGTTAGTGGTTCCATATTTTTTTGCTTTACGAGCATAATAGCAAGCTCTGCTCTCGTCGCGGGTTCTTCTGGCCTAAATGTACCATCCGGATAGCCACTTATAATATTTCTGTCTATAAGGTATTTCGCATAAGGCCACGCCTGATTCTGCTTGTCAAAATCACTAAATTCTACTTCTTCTGCTCTACCGAGGTTACTTAGTGCTAGTAACATCAAAAGAAAAAAAGCAATTATTCCTAAAATTTTCACAATGCGGAAATTGCTTTTTACAGTAACTTTGTATCTCATTATTTACCATCCTTCCATAAGAGGAAATTGTAGTATTATTCCGTTTATGTTGTTAAAGTTTCAAAGCGTAAGCCCACAAATCTATCTCCAACTATTCCAAAACAAGATGATATATTTTTTTAAAAACATCTATTGAAAGTATTCAATAAATATCCTTCAAATCCTCTGAAAAGAGTGAATTTTTTGTAAAATTTTGTAGTATACAAAAAAGTCCCTCGTTACTTTGACCGAAGGACAAGAAATTATATCTCTTAAAATACTTATTATTACCACTCTATCTCATATGGATAATCAATTGCTAATTGTAAATCCTCGACCCTGCAGTTGCGCCTTCTAGCTTCTTCCTTAAGATCAGCTTCCAGCTCTCGATACTCCTTATTACACTCAGCAATTCGCTTTGCAAAAGTTGTAATGTTTTTTAGACGTTTTTCGTTACTCATATTAATGAATTTATCATTTAAAATATCAATGTATTGAGTTATATACCTATAAGTAGACACATAGCTGCCATTCATCACATTTAGTAGTCTTGCATAAGCTGCATCAGATACTGTTTTTTTAATACATTCTGCTACTGCTGCTTGCAGCATTCTTACCTGAGAAACAGTTTTATCCCAGCTCACTTGCGTCAAGCTTCGCTTCATACGTGTCATGCTATTAATAGAAGATCCTTTAAAGCCATAATCTTTAATCAAATTCTCTGTACTTCTATTTTGCAAAAAATAACGGATTTTAAGTTTGATAATAAAATATTTAAAAGATGTTAAGATAATACTGCGAAAAGTGTCGTATTTTAGCGAAATTTTTACGAACATATGATACTATAATATATTGAATACGATGAAGGAGGACCAGACACCATGACACTTTTAATTACATTATTGTTCCTAGCGAGTATTAGTTTATTTATTTACTCTTTTTTTGCAAAAGATTATCAATCTGAGATTACGAGTCAAGTTTCTAATGTGAATATTAACCTTATGAACGAAATTATAGAATTAAAAGACAGAGTAAAGAACTTGGAGAAAGGAAGTAAAATTCGTGGATAAACATACAGCACGCGGGATAGCAATCGGTTTATTTATTTCAGCTATACTTTTAATCGTTTTCAAGCCTATTTTTGCATTTGATTCTTCTAATACCGTCTCTAAGGATACTCTTCTAGATCAAGATACTATAACTTCGTTCCTAGAAGAGAATAACTTAGTCGTCATTTCTAAAGAAGAACTAGCAAATATAGATCAAAATGAGCCAAACACGCCACAGGAAAACGGTAAGGCTGAGAATGAACCTACTCTAATAGTATCGGACAATGACAAGGAACTCGATCAACAAATTTCAAAGGATAAACAAGAAAAAGAAGAAAATAAACCCGAAGATAAACTATTTACTATTACAAAAGGTATGGTAAGTAGTGAGGTAGCTTATCAATTGAAGAAAAGCGGCCTTATTAAACACCAAGGTGATTTTATTAAAACGCTTGAATCAAAGAATGGGGCAAAATATATACAAGTTGGCGAATATAAATTAAACTCATCTATGAACAATGATGAAATAATAAGCGTTATAACAAGAAATCGCGTTTAATAATAATTGGATGTATTTGTTATGCTACAAATGATCCACAATCGCAATTGAAAAGAAAGCCACTCTATATGAAAATAATCCTAGCTTAGGTTGAATGAAACTCTCTAGCCGAATCGACCTCGGTAAGAACTTTCGTGCCCCAAATGACACAATATTTATTTTAAATCCAAAAGAAATCTATGAAGTTGATATTTAATAATACCCTAGGGAAGCTAGTTACAGAATACGTGCTTCCCTTTTTTATTGGCATTTTTTCCGTAAAATTATGGAAAAATGACACCGACAATTTTGATCGATTTTGTAGTGTCAGTAACAACAAACAAAAACAGACCTCCACTAAATTAGTGATGATCTGAACTTTAAACTTATTAAACTTTCTTCTTTTTTAGGCACCTACACCTTCCCGCTTATTAATCAATTGATAAATCTTTTGCAAATAAATAGGATATAGGGCTATTACTAGCAGTTTGCTTATACGCTTCTTCTTCATGCATCTTATGAACTATTTCATCAATGTTCAAATTCCCAACCTTTTGAATAAATACTTCTTATTTAGCAATTTCCTTTAAAATCTCACCGAATCGAGAAATTCCTTCTCTAATCTTTTTTTCACTTAAATTTCCATAACCGAATATCAATTTACTTACATGCTTGCCTTTTTGGATCGAATGATGCTCTACAGGATATACTTGTATTCCATTCTGAAAAAGCAATTCTATTAATTCCTCTGTAAACTCAAACTCTTGAAATTCTACAATGAGATGTAAACCAGTGGAATCACCTGAAATTTCAATAGTTTGTCCAAACACACGAAGTAATGCTTCTCTCAATACTTCTCTTCTTTTCATATAAACTTTTCTCATTTTACGTATATGCCGTTCCAATAGGCCATCCTCAATAAATCGAGCAAGAAGCATTTGATTCAATGATGGAGTATGAAGATCTTGAAACCATTTTAGATTTTTACAACGTTCAATAAGAGCCTGCGGAAGTACCACATAGCCCAATCGTAAGGATGGGGAAAGATTTTTACTAAATGTCCCAACATATATAACTCTTTCAGAATCCAAGCCTTGCAGGGAGCTGATCGGTTCCCCATCATAACGAAATTCACTGTCATAGTCATCTTCGACAATGTAACATTGGTTTACTCTTGCAAATTGGATGAGTTGAATTCTACGTTGAATAGGCAAAATACTTCCTAATGGAAACTGATGGGATGGAGTAACAAAAATAAACTTCGGTTTTATCTCATTAGAAAGTAATTCTGCTCTTATCCCATGTTCATCAACAGGGATTGGGATTATAGTTGCTCCAGTCGATGTAAAAATAGTTTGAATTTCATTTGTAATAGGGTCTTCGATTACCACCTTATCACCTTGAGAAAGCAATAGTTTTGTAATCAAAGAAAAGGCTTGAGTTGCTCCAGATGTAATGACAATTTGGTCAGCGTGGCATTTGACCCCTCTTGTTCTTCTTAGATATTGTGAAAGAACCTTTCTTAATTCCAATCGCCCTTCAGGGTGATCATATCCAAATGTAGAATCAGGAGCTTCTATACATACCTCTTTGGCTAATCTTCCCCAATCCTTTTTTGGAAACATATCTAAGGCAGGTATCCCCGACCGAAAATCAATCACAGCCTTTTCTATCCTATCCTCTTCGGTTTTTTTCTGGTTTACCCTTTGTTCTTCCTGTCTTTGTTCTAAAAACGCCCCTTCTGCTACAAAAGTACCTGAACCTTGCCGTCCAACAATATATCCTTCCGCTAAGAGTTGTTCAAACGCCTCAATCACAACATTTCGTGAAATTCCTAATTGGGAAGCACATTCACGAGTAGCTGGTAGCTTTTCTCCAGCTTTTAGCTCTCCATTTAATATTAATTTCCGTATGTATTCATAAACTTGTCTTTTCAAAGGAATATCAAGTGTGCGATCAATAGGAATCCATAGCACTCATTTCTCCTCCTTCATAATTGGTACTCAAAAAGTTTCTCTGAATTGGCACTTATTTTAACCATTTTATCATGATACCGTAAAGTAGTACGAAAATTTAAAAACTATAAAGCGAATTATAGGAGGTTTATATCAATCATGGATGAAAAATGTGTCATGGTGATTGATTCAGAAGTGCCACTTGGGTTAATCGCCAATACTTCAGCAGTATTAGCATTGACTTTAGGGGAAAAAATGGAAGGAATCATCGGTTCTGTTGTGGTTGATGGTGATGGGCAAACTCATGAAGGGATTACAACCATCCCTATCCCCATTTTAAAGGGGTCAGGAACAGTAATTAAAGAACTGCGGGATACGATCGGTTCTCATTATCCTGACTTATTTCTTGTCGATTTTTCCAATGTGGCTCAAATGACCAAGAACTATGATGACTATCGGGATAAAATTTCCACTTTTACAAAAGACCATTTACAATACCTTGGAATTGCGATTTACGGAAATAAGAAACAGGTAAACAAATTGACAGGCAGCCTCCCACTTTTACGTTAATAATTTAAAGGAGATACCGGAATGCAATTACAAAGGACATTAGGTTGGAAAGAAGCAACATCTCTTGGGATAGGTGCAATGGTGGGGGCTGGTATTTTTGTTCTTAGTGGTGTCGCAACAAGTAAAGCTGGTCCAGCAGTCATTATATCCTTTATCTTAGCATCTCTTTTATCAATTCTGTTAGGGTTGTGTTATGCAGAATTAGCATCACGATATCCAAAAGCAGGAGGTTCCTACGAATACGTTCGTGAAACAATGGGGAATTTTATTGGTACAGTGATTGGATGGGCATACTGGGGTGCATGGTTGGCCGCAAGTAGTTTCGTTTCACAAGGTTTTGGTCATTATTTAAACGTTCTGACTGGTGCTCATCCAAAGTTAAGTGCTGTGCTTCTACTCATTAGTTTAGGATTCTTAAATATTGTCGGGATAAAATTCAGCGGTAAACTACAAGTCGGTATTGTAGGTACAGTTATTGCCGTACTTATTTGGTATTTTTTATTAGGTTTAAAAAATGTAGATTTATCTTTTTATCAACCCTTTTCTCCAAATGGTTTTTCAGGAATTTTAGAAGCAACATTAGTAGGATTTCTCTCGATTGTCGGTTGGGATGCCATTGTTGCTTCAGGGGAGGAAATACGAAATCCGAAAAAGACAATACCCTTAGCAATAATTACTTCTATTATGGTCGTCTTATTTCTTTATTTAGGGCTGTTATTTATTTCTATAGGGGTTATTCCTTGGCAGGAATTCGGGGCTTCTGAAGTACCTGTAGCTTTAGCCAGTCAACAATTTTTAGGAAAATTTGGTCCAGTCTTTATTAGTTTAGTTATTGTTTTGGCGTTACCAGCTACATGCAATGCATTTATCATTACGATTTCAAGAACAGCCTTTGCGATGGGAAGAAATGGCTTATTTCCTAAGAGGATAGCTTACATACACCCTCGTTTTCAAACACCTATTTGGGCGATTACGCTTGGAGTAAGCATTCAAATTTCCTTTACGTTAATAAGTTCCATAAACATTGCGGTAACGGCTACTGGGTTTTTATATCTATTAACTTTCATCTTTACCATGATTGCCCTTTTCATCTCAAGAAGTAAAGCCACTACGAAAGACAGAGAGGCACAATTCTACGTACCCCTTTATCCTGTTATTCCGATATTAGCATTCGCTATATGTTTGGGATTATTAATACCCGTTGGAAAGTCTGGTTTTTTGACAGGGTTCCTATGGATATTCTTCGGAATAGGTGTCTATTTAATAAGATTAAGAACTATTAAAACTACTAAAAAAGCAAATCTAACAACTCATACATGCGATTCTTAGGCAGGTTACGTGCAACCTGCTTCTTTTCGATTTTGAATCACTTTTTTGCACAATATGACAATTATTAAAGGTTCGCTCTAATTCATTGTTCAAATCTGTAAATGTGACATGTAAATTGGAATCCATTCGCGTACAGTAGATTCACCACCTTTAAAGCCGTATTCTTTCACCAAGCGTCTGTGGATTTGAGCATCACTATGACGCTGTTTTACTGGAGCTGTTTCATCGTCCGTTAGCCACCGGACAATGGTATTTTTAACAGGGTCGATGACCGGATGGGCAACCGGCTTTGATCGTTGATATGTTGGAATTTCATCCTGTTCTAAAGCTTTTCGAACGGTTTGCCTTGATAGTCTAAGGTCTTTTGATAATTGCCGAATAGATCGACCTTCTTTAAAGTGCAATTTTCTGATAAGCTCAATATTAGCCATCTTTAACATCCTTTTTCCTCCCAAATCATGAAGTTCTCGACAAACTCAATGATAAGGGATTTGGTGTTAAGGGTGGTCAACATTTTGGTTAGCGAATTGCGCTAAAGTGGTCAACTTTTATTTTAGCTTTTACAAAAACCATTCCTTTTATACAAACCTATATAAATTTTCTGGCTCTATAATTTTGGTGCTGGTTTTACTCACCAACGCCAAAAATTATAGAGCCCAAAAAAACACCCACAAACAATGATGTATCAACATTTGTGAGCGTTCTATCGTTTCTTAATTTAACTCGTTTTTTCTTAAAGATACCGGTGGTCGGGGTCGAAATAGCGTAGAAGCCATTGATTTAATAAGGTTCTACGCTATTTATGTGTAAAATTTGTGTAAATGAACTGTAAACATGGTTTCGGTAATTACAATATTGGTAATTGCGGAGTCTGTAATAATCCATTAATTCTTCAATACGATTATGAAGAAACTATCACATTGGATCAGGACGACTATACAGTACATTACGTGTGTAAATAGGTTAAAAATACATTGGATAAAGGTAACGAGGATGAAGTTGTGCGTATGGAACAAGAAGATCATGACTGGTTAATCCTATATACAATTCAACCTGATCCCGAAAAACTGAATTTGGCTAAAGCATATAAAAGGATGGACGGTTTTATATGCTCATCCTTTTTCTAAATGTTCATAATAATTATTAATTGATTATATTATCAAAGTCAACCATACAACCGCATCCACCAACATCAGTCATATCAACTGGTTTCTGTGCTTCAATATCTTCTCTTAGTTGGCGAAGTGTGTAAGGAAAAGTTACTTTGTTCTTAGTTTTTTTCATAATAGCTACATTGCTACCAAGGAACTGACGTAATTCCTCTTCTATAACTTCATAATATGCAAATCTTTCTGGTAACTTTTCTAACAAGTTTGCAAAGTGTCCTTGTCCAGCCCGACAACAGAATCCACCGCAATTATTGTGAGCGAATCCCAATTTATAAAGTCTTGGTATTTCTATGCCCAAGATTTCAAGTTCACTAAGTAATTCATCCTTTGTTACATATGGCTCTTCACACATCGGGAATCTTACTGTGTATGGCTTCCAATTTTCAGTTGGTGCTTTTATTCGGTGTTCTTCTGTCCAATCTATTCCTAAATATAAAATACATTCATCAGGATTAAACCTTTTTGTAATCCATTTCTTGGCCGTGTCCTGTTTTAATTTATGAGAGCATGGAGCAACTCTACTATTTCCTAAATATCGAACATCTTTGAAAACCTCAAATGGGTTGCGGCCATCAGCTACTCTTACGAACTCCACCCCTAAATCAGAAACAGTTTCTTCTATGAATCTATATAAATCTTCATCCTCAATAAGAGTATCCGTAAATAATAAAATTACATCTTCTTTTCCATACTTCTCTATTACTCTTTTTGCAGTTGCCCAACTACCAATACCGCCACTATAAAATATGATATGTTTCATATATTCACCTTTTCACCTAAAAATAATTCGTTAAATGTATATATTCATCTCAATTATATAATAATGATGGTTGATTGTAAAAAGATAAATCATTAATATAAAGAGAAGAATATATTACAATATGAGGGATAATTCATGAATAACTTAGCTATAGGTAGGTTAGTAAAACAGTTGAGAAAAGAAAAAAAAATCACAGTAAGTGAGTTTGCAAAAAAAATAGAAATTTCGCAACCATCTCTTTCCAGAATAGAGAATGGTATCCAAGAATTATCTTTCTCATTACTAGCTAATATATGTTATGAATTGAATATGACCATGAGTGAGTTTTTCTTTAGATTAGAAAGGAATAATAATTTACATGATTTAGAAGTTGGATTTTACGGTGATAATGTGGAAAATATAAATCAAGAATTGGATAGAAAGCTGATAGATATGTTATCTACCTTCTCAATCGAACAAAAAAAAGGACTATTTAAACTTTTGTTCCCGTATATTAAAGATTAACCCTGGCAAAATTATTCATGCTTTTATAATATTTCCATTAGTAAAATAAACAGAGGTTAGTACAAAAGGATTATATTACAGTTGTTTAAACTAAACATCAAAAGCACCTACTAGCCGTTAATTGCTAAGAGGTGCCTTTGTATATTAATTATTTGATTATCCGGTATGCTATGAGAAAGAACATACACAAGGAATAGTCTCATCTGGAGTAAACAGATACTTTTCAACACCGTCTCTTTCCATTTCTTCACGGAATTGTTTCAAAGTATACGCTCCGCCATTTTTCTTCAATATGGATACATTTTTTTCAAAGTGTTTTCGGAAGCGTTCTTCCATTTCCTCTTGCTCTTTGTACTGGTCAGGCCAGATGGAATATAAAGTTGCGTAGTGTTGGAATCCACCTCGCACACATCTACCACCACAATTCGCATGTGAGAATCCATTTATCCCCTTCTTCACTAGCTTTTTAGCAATTGGGTCGTTTTCCTTTTCAGCTTTTTCAACAGCCGCAGTATACATACGAGGTAATTTAATGCCCCATTCGAATTGAATTATTCCTTTTGCATCTAGATCAGCTCTAAGTGTTTCGACGAGTGGAAATCTTGATTCAATTGGCTCGATTGGAAAATGCTCGTAGAACGATCTTATCCCTGCGGCTTTTCTAATATTTGCATCAGGGCTATCCTCCCGAACTAAACTTGATTTGCGTCTAACATGACTATCATCTCTTCGGTGCTTTTCGTGTGGAGCAATACCAAAATATAGGACAGGCTCTAATTTTTCATTATCACGAAGTTCTTCAAGAAAGATAAGTGTCTGTCGCACCTTTAATTCTTCAGAACATTTTGCAAGCCTAGAATTCCCTAAGAATTTATAATCATAGAAGACCTCTTCTGGAGTTCTTCCATCCAAGATTTCTGTTATTTCTAATCCAATGTATTCAGCGACCTCATCCATAAATCGTAAGTTATCTTCATCTTCCCACAAAGTATTTGTAAAAAATAACTTACAATTCTCTTTGCCAAAAGCTTGTACCATATAATAGGCCACATAGGCACTTCCGGCGCCACCGGAAAACATTGCAATGTAGACACGTTTTCTCTCTGAGCGAGGTAATTCAATACGCCACTCATTTTGAATAATATCTTTTACATCTAAATCTTTATTCTTTGCCTCCACAAGCGGATAATGTGTTTCTATTGCCTTGGATGGCGCAACCTCAAAAAATAACTGTAAATCGGAAACATTCCCAAAGTCTTTTTCAATACTTTCTAAGCATATTTTCTTGTTTCTATACATTTCTTCAGGTACCGAACCGAAATACAAAATAGGCTCAAGTTTTTCATTCTCTCTTACTTCTTCAAGATAAGCGAGTAGCTGTTTAAGTTTGACCTCAACCTCATATCTCAAAGCTGAATTTGATTCATCCTCATTAGAAAATTCGATATTAATAGAGTCATTTTCAGCATCATTTATTTCTATTAAAGGTAAACCGATATATTCCGCTACATCTTTCATGAAGCGAGAATTTGCTTCATATACTGGACCTTCAGCACTTTTACTAAAGGTATCAATAAATATTAATCTAGTATTCTCTTTTCCATACTTTTTAACCGTTTCGCAAGCAACATATGCACTTGCAACACCGCCTGCTAGAACGGCTATATGGACACTTTGACGTTCATCCTCCATAACTATCTCCCACCTAATCAACGTACTTTTCTAATAATAGATAAATCATGTATTCCAACTCACCTTTTGGAATATTGCGTCCTGCATTCCTAATAATCCTATCAATGTTTGAATAAACTGTATTTGTTTTTACCGAGAAGTCCACCTTAGAAATGACTTTTGTCTTTTCGCCTACTCCAATTTTAATATAAGCAGCTTCTTCTTTTGGACCCTTGTTTCCTTCATTCTCTTCAACTTCTTTGAAATCAATTACAGCTTTGTAGTTTTGTTTAAATTCACGTTTAAACTTTTCTACTGTCTTATCTGACCAATCTTCTATCAATACCCCTGCAAAAGACTCTAAGAAGTTATCAATCCATTTCTCGTTGTCATTAACTGAAAGAATTGATTTAACGAGTTCATTTGTTTTCTTTAGATACTCATGTTTATTATTTGCCCACACAAGTAATTCTTCCAGATTGGAAGTTCCAGTAGTCTCTAAGATTTCTTGGCCGATCTCTGATTTCACTTCATTTATGAAGCATTCAGCATATTCTTTTACACGCAATAATTCAATGAACTTTTCATTGTTAAATAAATCGTATAACTCTGAAATAGCTTCTTGAGGCTTTACCTCGGTTTTTCGTATAATATCCCGAACTAGTGAAAACTCTTTATTAACTAATGTTGAAATTTGAGTAAAACGTGGTAAAGATCTTAACCATTTGATGAGAGTCCCACAAATTTGAATTAACCGAGAATTATTAACTCCTTCTAGCCGTTCCTCAATATGATTCGAGAAATAATTCTCAATATTATTGAAGAACATAATAAATTTCTCATCTATTTGTTCATAGACATACTGGTAGTTTTCTGCGCCTTCCTCTTCAAGTATTTCATATAGCTTATCCCCACTCAGACCCGGTACAAAAATCTCATTTCTGTACAACAAAAATTCATTCCACCGGTCCCGTAACATTGCTACAAGTAAAATTGGTATTACAGGAGTTCTAATACCAAAAGGTTTACCTGTAAATACGTCTACTACATCTGCAAAATTACCTCTTGGCTTTTCATCGAGCAACTTTATGAGTTTCTCGCGAAGCTTACTATACGGGGCATATTCAATATCTTTATAATCGAAGTTGTTTACATTTTTATCAAAGTTAGCATTATTTTTAAATATAGAAGCATAGATGGCATATGCAGGTCCACTACCCTCAATACCAAACCTTTCCTCAGTAGGATTCTTAATAATCGCATCAATAAGAGTTTTTGCTCCGACTTTCTGCTGAGAAGAAGCATTCATACGATTGAAAGAATCATTTATGATTTGTGGTGTTTCACTGTAAAGACTATTACATTTATCTGTCAACAACTCAGACAACTGGATTTCGCTAAGGACTTGCTTACGATTTTTATTTGTAACCCAAATCATTTCTTCTGCAAAGTCAGAGAGAGTAACTAAGTATTTTTTAATGACATGATTTGCCTCTTTTAACAGTAAAATTAACTCTTCCTTAATTCCCTTGTCTTCTGATAGTAATTCTTTATCAGTCATTAGACTCTCAATAATGTTACTATCATACAACTCATTCAGTATAGAAGATAATGGTTTAGGGTGTATTGCAAATATATCCTTCTCAGAACTTGGAAGCTTGGTAATTTCCGACTCTAATTCATTTGAGGCCATTTCTTCTGGGATAACATAATAAATATTTAAATCAGAGCCTGTGTTATGTCTTTTTAACAAGTTGAACTGAACCAAATCCGATTCTAGTATCAATTCAACTTTTGCAAATCTGGTCATATCCTTCTCATCATTATACCGCTCTGCAAAATAGTATTTTTTTGAAAGGTTATTTTGAAGACCTTTCATAATATCTGATTTAGTTGCTATATACTCTGATTTCTTTATTGCTATTTTATCTTGTAAATCAATGGTACTACCAGAGTGGATCTCCCATAATTCACCTAAAATGTTAAACCTAATTACCTTCTGTTTTGAAAGGATTTCTAATATTGGTTGTAAGAACTCTTCTTCCATTTGCATTGCAAATAGAAGGAATTCTGTTGAAAGCTTTTGCTCCTTTTGTAACCCACATAAATTCCATGTAGAAATGAATTTTATTAGATTCATAGCAATCTTTTTATCTACAAGTTTATCAGGTATCCTTGCTATTGCTTTTTTATAAAGAAGAAGATGCTCAGCAACACTAGTATCAAGATCACTCTCTGTTGCATCAGAGAAGAAATAATCAAAAAGTTGGTAAGCAAAATAATAATTATCCGTTTTCGAAATATGATTTATTAATCCCCCGGTTTCTTCACTCTCTAAGAAAGTAAACAAAGTTCTTTCATTTTGTCCAAAAACACTTGAAAGCTCTGGCAAGACATAAAGTGCCACCGGATGAAGAGGGTACATTGACCTTGCAATTACACTTTCTCGCTCACTAGGATTTAGACTGGGAAAAAGTGGGTATTTCTTTAAATTATGAATTGCTTGCGCAAAATTTTCTTCAGATACAGATGGTTTTTCTAATAAATTTTCTGTTAATATTACCTCTGCTATCTTTAAAAACGTTGCTTGGTCACTAACTATGTTATATTGTCTAAATCTCTTTTCAATTCTTTGAAATTCTTTTGCAACATCTTCGTGCATTACGGTGAAATACTGTCTTAAACTTTTATGGGTAATTAACATAAATTGCAATGATTTAGTTCGATTCGTTAACTCAGCTAGGTCTTGAATATCTTGCATAGTTTCATTCAGACTAGAACGATTAATACCTTGTAGGAATCTACCAAACTCATCATGTACGATAATAAGCCCCAAATTGTTTTTATCCAATACCTCTAATATGTGTTCCATTTGGGTTAGGAATGCTTCGTTATAACCCGCTTCAAATGCAGCTCCAGACGTAAGTGATGGAAACACAGTATAAAAGAATTTGATTTCTTCTTCGTTTTGGCTTCTTATATCCTCTATCCAACTATCAATACTTTTCTCAGCATCTTTTAATAAAGAAATAAAGTTGGAAAAAGTTTCAGGATAGTCTGTCCTCCATTTATCAACAGCCTCTATAATTTTTTTACTAACACCCGGAAGGACAACATCTAGCCCTTCCTTTTTTAGTGATTTAATAATATTTGATAGAATAGCTTGTCTAAATCTACCCTCATTACCTGTTAATAATACAGGAAGATACTTCTTTTCTACCTCACTAGCTTTACGAATTTGATCAGCAATATAATCATCGAAATGTTTAAATTTGTTAATCAACTTTTCGATATCATGTGAAGAAGCACTTTTGGAAACGATTGTACTAATAACTGTGGCAATAAGTGACTTTCCAGTACCATAAGGGCCTACAATAATGTGTGATCTATTGCTATCTTTAACAAAACCATCCAGTAAGCCTTTTAATACCTCAGCATGTGACTGAGTTGGAATATACCTCAGAATAAATTCATCCTTACCAACATCAAATCTTATGTTTACACTAGTTTTAAATGACATTTGCAACTTCCACCTTATCTAACTCAATATTCAACTCATAACAAAGATATTCAAGTGGGTTTATTTTCGGCACTTTTACATTGTCTAAGTTATTTGTACGTACGTATTCAAGCGCAAACTTCCTATGGGTTGTTAACTTATTCAGAGCCTCAATTATTTTATTTTTTGAAAAGTTGAATACCTTACCCCATAACAATTCTTCATTGAGGATTTCCTCAAGACTGATTAGCTCCAAATCAAGTTCTTGAGAATACGTTAGTAAAACATAGTACAAAGGTATCAATCCTATTTCCTCAATATTTGGAGAAATCTTCTTTATGTTTTCATTTTTTTCTTCTGAAGCCTCTTCTCTAATGAGATTTAGCTTAGTAAACGGAGAAAAAATAAAATCTTCTGGATCATTTTCATTTGCATTTTTTGTATATAACTGCACTAAAACATCTATATCCCTATCTAAAGAATTATCTGAAACAGCTTTTGCCTCATGATTTTTAACCCAAGTTCTAAATGATTTTTTCAATTCCGGTCTTTGAGTAACAGTTTCCTTATAAATGTTAAAATACCAATAGAAAACAGTTGCTAAATCATTATTGTTTCGAACTAAATGGTAATGTAGAATGGATACTGTTTCAGTCTTTTGCAGTAATCGATCATATTCATAAATTAGTTTTCCGAAATCAGTTAAGATATGGGTTTTTTCTGCAGTTTCTTGCATTAAATCCATAGCTGATAACCAAAACCGTAATGATCTAACCATGTTTTTTCCAAGACCAATCTTTTCAAAACCATCTTTATCATAGAAAAAACGAGGATCATCATTTATTGCTTTCATTCCCTTACTTAGCCATTTATCTCTTAAATAAAAACTCTCATGCCTTCCGTATGCCATTAATTAAACATCCTTTCTAAACGCCCTTCTGGATGACTATCTCCAGAACAATTATATATCAAAAGTCTTTTTTAGTTAAGTAAAAGTTCTTGAATTTAGAGAACGAATGTTCTAACTGAACTTCTGGTGACCGTCTCCAGAAATAAAAAAATAGTACTTTGGTTTATCCAAAGTACTATTTCAAGGATTTAATTGTTATCTAGCTAATTCATGGATCAAATCAAATAAACCTTCATAATTATTATCATCCGATGCAAACTCTTCAATTAACTCGTTAGCAAGTATGACAACATCTTTCTTTTCATTTTTTGCTTCTTTTAATTTATCGTGTAAAATCTCTATCCCTTTTAAGGCATAACTAATCACATAATCTTTGTTAATTTTTTTAATAGGTTCTTCAGAAAAGTTTCTAAGCGCTCTGTTAATGCGCCCATGTTCTTCTTCTAAATCAATATTTGGGTTTGCAAGAATCAAGGTCCGTTCAATAATGTTTGTTTTCTCAAATTCTCTTGACAATTTATCACTGAAAATTGTCTTATCCTGACTTCTATCGCCCTTTTCTTTTGCACGTTCTCCTGATAAAAAACCTATTATAGCTGCTGAAAAAAATACATCGTAAGCTGTTGAAAAAACTCCATCTGTTCCACCATTTTCAAACAAAAGGTCATTCGTTAATTCCGCATGATCACCAAAATATCTGAAATCACCCTCAAACATCCTAAACACCTACCACTTTTTCATTTGGCGTAATCTTTGTTCTAAATTGGTTTTCATTACCAGAGGCATCTTTTACCAACTCAATGGTATACTCTTTGCCAATAACGCCCATATCGTCAAAGATAGACTTTGCGGTCTCATAGTTATCATCTTTTACTAGAATAATTACTTGTTCAGCGTATTCAGGAAGCACTTTTGAAACCTTTTCAATATAATCTGTGTCCATCACAGAGTATGGTGCATCAATAACGAGAGGATATGGTTCGTTACTGAAGCCTAACTCATCTTGCAGCTTCTTTTCTCTTACCATTTTTGTTATCCCACAAACAAATGCAAATGCAGCAACCGTAGAAAGGCCTTGACCTTTGGAATTATCTTTGATAAATTGTCCATTGCTCTCTGTATAAAGTTCAAAATCAAACTTCTCAGTTATTTTTAGTTTTCCTTTGCCTCTGTTTATATTTTTATAAACTTTTTGAACTTCGTCTTGAAGTTCTTTACGCACTTTTTCCTTTTCAAGATTATAGTATTCTTTAAGATTATTTAGAATATCTCTAGTAATCTCCCTATAATTAATGATTTTTTTATTTTGCTCATTGGTATTTGATAAAGCATCCAATTTGTTCTGAAGGTCAGATTGATTTTGTAATTGGAACTTTTTCTCTGTTACTAGCTCGGTAAGTCGATTACTTAACTCTGCTGTAGCTTGTTTAAGTGTTTGATATTCTTCTTCCGCTTTTCTAATCTCTTCTTCAGAAGAAGCCTGTATTCCCCTGCTAATAACATCAAGCTGTACCTCTTTGTCATGAATTTCTGAGTCTACTTCAAGATATTCAGCAAACATCTCTTCAATCTCTTGTTTGGATTCCTCATTTAATTTTGCTATACTTCTAATAGCATCAAGATAACGTTTTGTAGTAGTACCAATAGACTCAGGTGGATAAAATTTCTTGTTGTCTCTTAATACATTGAATGTGTGGTCGTTTTCTTGAAATTTTGTTCCACAGATACATTCTTGTTTTTCAAGGATATAATCAATTGTGGAGGAAGTAACATCCGGTGCAGCTTCCTCTATATCAGTAGAATTAGCAACAAAGGTAATTGTCTTATCAAACAATTTTTGCAATAAGAGATAGGAAAATGAGCCTGAGAATTTTCGAAGCAATTGCTTTTTTATTTTTTCTTTCCGCTCTACAAGTAAATTGACCTCATTCTCCAATCCCTTTCTTTGTAACTGTTTTTCCTGAATATGTTTATTCTGTTCTAAGTACTCAGAGACCTTAACTAATTGAGTCTCAGTTTCAGCTTGTAAATCTGTAGTTTCTTTAATCTGGTTTTCAAGATCATTGATGGTTTCATTAATTTCATTTATCTTTGCTTTTGTTTCATCAATTTCAGTATCATTACCAGTATCTATTTTTTTATTGAGTGAATTTAATACCCCGCCTGTATTATTCCATCCGCCCAAATGCGACACTGCTTCTTCTAGGACATCGAGACCTAAAATAGTTTGTATGTCCTTTTCTAGCTCCTGCTTATGGGTGTTATTATTGGTCCCCATATGCAACATTCGTTCGCCGTCGAAAATAAAGAAACGCGAGAGTGAACGAGGTAGTATCTCGTTAATATCCTTATTACTTACATCCTGAATTACATTATTTGAATTGTAAGTCATAATGGTTTGGGTTGACTCTTTTGCAATAAACTGGGTATTGTGTTTTATGAATTCCTGCTCTCTTCGGATAATATAAAGTTGCCCTTTATGAATAATTTCTAAAGTAACTGACACTTGGCGGGTCTCACCAACAGCCATCGAGAACTTAACATCTTTATTTAGTATCTCATTTGGCTCATTAAGGGTGGTATAGCCGTACAAGCACCAGATAATACTCTGAGCAAGGGTTGTTTTCCCTCCATTATTTTTAGCTAAACAAAGGGTCAAATTTTTAATGTCATCGGTAGAAAACTCGATAAATTGCTCCCCAAAGTATACCCTAAAATTCTCAAGCTTTAACTTTTGAATTTTCATACAAGTCAACCTCCTTTATGATTAATTCTTCGATTTGATTAATCATTTCATCCCTTGTGAGTGGAAATCCATTGTGTATGTTTTTCTTTTCAAGTTCCAGAACTAACTTGACAATGCTCTTTTTTAGTTCATCCTTTGTCATTCAGTCTCTTCCTCCACTTCATATGTTTCACGTAGCTCTGTTATTATTTTTTCAACTTCTTCTTTATTAGAACAAGTCTCGTAAAAGTCTAAAATCCTCTCCAACTCATCTCTGACAAGTGTTTTTCCAATTTTATAATCACTTTCTGACAATCCATTAGCATAATCAACAAAGAACGGAAGAGAAACAAAATCATAAATTACTGCTTTTTCTTTTTTATATCCCCATTTTTCAAATTTGCGCAATACCCGACCACGCCTTTGGATATATTGTTTCTCATCTTTCGAGCTAGCAAGTATATAAGCTCTTTCTATTGAAGGAATATTTACACCTTCGTCTAGACACTTTATTGCAACAACAGTACCAATCGTCCCATTTGAAAATTGATTTTTTATCATTTGTCTTTGATGGATATCTTCCTCGGCTGTAAATCGAGTAGCTATAATTCCATTATTTACAAGCATACTAACAACCAAATCTACCTGCCTATATTCATCGTGTTCAGCTTCAATTATTTCAGGCATTTCCTCTAAGGAAACTCTAGCAGCTCCACAATAAATTAGGTTGTTACTTGTATTTTTCATATCTAGTATAAAGGTATTTAGCTTAGTAATTTTGTCAGCTGATTTTGCTATCAACAACGATCTCTCGTTAGCAGCAAGCTTCCCAGCAGTATTTAGAGATGCATTTCCTCTTTTATCTGTGGTGGTACCTTTTGCTATTTTAAACGTTAGTTCCCTATACTTTTCAAACTCATCCTCAGTTAGAAAAGTTAAAACAGGATGATACTCATACTCTACAAGACATTTTTTTTCAAAAATCGCCTCTTTGATCCCGATATGATATACAACATCGCCAAAGTACTCTCTTATCTGGTTGGTGCCTTCCTCATCATATTTCCGCTTAAATGTTGCTGATAAAGCCAGTCTATACCTGTAACTATCCAAAAGCCCTTTTAAACCCGCTTCTGAACCAATGTTATGAGCTTCATCTACGATAAATAACACTTCTCCTTTCAGTTTAGATAATACATCTCGTGTCTCTTCCTTACTGTAAGTAGCATTTGTTGTAATGAAGCAACAAAACTTATCCTTTTTATTTAGGTTGAATAAAGAAACCTGATTTCTTAGTGTTGTTTTCCAAGACCTTTGTCTTGATTTTGAATGCCCTATTATTGGAGAAATGTTAAACCGTTCTAAATCCTCAACCCATTGCTCAACTAAATGTTGATAAGGACACACGATGATTACAAAAAGTTTTTTTGTTTCCTTATATAATTCAACAACAGAATTTAAAGCAGTTATTGTTTTACCAGTACCGGTTGCCATTGAATATATGCCATAATATCCATTATTTTTCCAATTGATATGAGCCTCCCATTGGTAATCCCTAATATTAATTTCTTCGGGAACATAAGGGACGTTAGAGGACGTTGGTTTTATTACCTCACGCTGTTGCAAACTTTGTAACCTCCTTTCTAAAATTTTTCTAGGCATAACGACTAAACTCTCTTCAGGCACAATTTTCTCTTTTTTATACTTTAGTATTTCTTCCTTAATACCCTCTGGAAGATTACTAATATAGAGATCTTCGTCGATATTTCCCCACATCTTCTTAAACCGCTTTTCTTTTGTTCCTATTTTGCGTTTATCTGTCTCAGCAAGCCATGAGTAATTTAACTCAAACGATTCATGGTTTCTTAACAGCCCGCTATAAGTATCATTGTTAGATCCCACCATTGAAATTTTGTTACCTTCAATATCAGTTAGTACTCCCCATTTTTCATGAAACAAGCCCTTGTTCTTCAAATCTTTGAATAAGGCTATTTTAATATCTAAACGCTCGGAAGCAATCAAGTGGGCTATGTAATTCGCTCTTTCGACTTCTTCATAAGTAACGGGTGGCTGTATAGCATTCTGTAGCTTTTCTTCTATTAACCTACGTAATTCGTACCCGTCTTCAATTTTTTCAATATCTTCTACCGTTAAATCTGGAGAGGTAATGACTCGCATCCTACCATTGTTTCTAATTAGAGCCGACATTCCCTTAGATATTTCGTAAAGGAAATCACCTCTAAAATATCCAACAGCCCTGTCGAATTGGACAGTATTACTTAGTACCGGTAGATAAAACTCTTTCAATAAATCCATTTTGTGACTTATATATTCATCGTGGTAACTTAAAGATTTATAACTCAAAAGACCATCTCCTATTACCCTCACTTTTTGGATCGGCAATTGTTTAAGTTAGCAAAAAAACGCACTAACTTCCTTTTATTGTAATACAATTTAACCATTAAAAAAACAAAACATTCAGTTCAAAAGTAAGCATTTTTATTCTTTATCATTGACTTTTAATAATTCCTTACGTTTCGACTCGTAATCCTCTTCTGTTGCGTTCTTCCATTGGGCATCAAGTAACATTTCTGCCCACTCTTGGATACCAATATCCGTTTTCTTATGAAGCATATTTAACATAAACTTTAATTGATTCGTACAATAAAGACCATCGAAATAATCAGTGTAAATAGCTTCTAATTTCTTCATAATAGTTTCCCTGTCCATTTTTCATTACCTCTTTCGATTCTACTCATTTACTTTAATGATTTATCCACTTTTTTCACTGTCAAATTATATTCTTTTCCAGTTTAAATCCTTTTTAACAATATAGAGTTCTAAAAATGACCAAGTTAATTTAAGCAATAAATAGTATACTATTCACTGTTGTAAACAGAAGATCAACAAACAAATAGTATGATATAAAGTTAGCAAATTTTTTTCGTTTAACCATTCAAACACCTGAAAAACATTCTGCTAGATTGGTTATCTTCAGTTGTCGAATATAATTTGTTACCTCTATTGGATGAATACTGGTTTTACGAACCATCTAAAAATGAATATTGGACAAATAAGCTTCGTGGTGCCTTAAATGATTAAAATTAAGAACAATTACCATATTTTAACCGATGTCCCTCTAGCCGTATTTGCAATTTAAGTTAAACTACAAGATTGTATAAAAATCATCAATTTTTCACCGCTACCCATTAAAAACAACTCTGTTTGAACATACTTATAGCTTCAAAATATCATGTTTTATTTTGTTCAGACAGTGTGTACTTAGTTTGAACATTTGATAAAACTTATCTTTTGGACTATAAACTTGTAGAAATTAAAAAATAGGTCATTTTGGTTCTAACCTTGAAGTATGACAACTATAATAACAGTGTAGGGAATTTACTCAAGTGGATTCGCTCCTCGATAACCTAATATAGAATCGTTGCTACCCTATCCTAACCTAATTAAAAACTGGAGGGATTGTTATGTTCTTTAGTAAAAGTAAAGTAGCAAGTCGACTATCTATCTCGCTTACAGCAGTAAAGTATTTAATTAATCACGGATATCTTCAAACAATAACAAATTCACAGGGGAAAGAAGTAATCACTCAAGCCTCTCTCATCAAAGAATTAGCAAGAAGGCATCAAGTTTTCAGTGATGCACTTGAAGCCGTCAATTGTCCAACTGAATGTGCATGCGGGTGCAGAGCAAAGGTAAAAGCAGGAAGTCGCTATATAACAGGGCATGATGCAGTAATTAGTGGCATATTAAAATTCATAGTTGAAACAGGCCATCCATTAGACCGTAGATCCGCCCTAAATCTAGCAAAAACACTTCGAATCTCACTTTACGAATTGTTTGGTGTAGTAGAGCTAGAACCAGAACCAATTGCTAACGAAGAGGCAGACCTAAGTATTGAAGTTACCCTAATCAACCTTCAGCAAGGTTTTCTTAAATTTATACAAGGAAAAATGACAGACGATGAAGTTCAAATGGCGTTCCATAAAGCAGTTGAAAGGTCTGCAAGCGAAGGGGATCATTTTATACTTCATAATGTAGGGGATTTAACGCGCAAGGGCTCAACTGGACTAAGAATTGAGCAACTAGAGAGATCACTATCTGCAGCCAAGTCAATGCTTGGTAAATATGTCGCAGATGAGATAGAGCAAGTCATTGGGGAAAGACCGGATGTCGTTTTCAGAACTGAAACCTATCAAGATACATTTTAAGGAATGCCATGGCACTCCTTTTTTACTTCCTTCAATTTAGGGGTAGCGTCAGGAAAAACGGTTATCTTAACTAGTCATAATGGATGACTTTACAGTATTCA
>NZ_ANOK01000003.1 GCF_000331575.1 Calidifontibacillus oryziterrae | reverse complement strand
TCACATCAAAGTTAAGATAAATGCGGTTTCCTGACGGTACCCCTTGCAAAACTGTTCCTCAAGATTGGTTTATCCCATTAAATGGTGCAAAGGTTTTAGGACTTGCTAGTGGTGGCGCTCAACAATGCCCGATTTTCGCAGCACAAATGGCGGAAGTAACTGTTTTTGATTATTCGGATAAGCAATTAGAGTTGGAGAAAATGGTTGCAGACAGAGAAGGGTATTCCATAGAAATCATCAAAGGTGATATGAGCAAGACTTTACCATTTGCGGATAATACATTCGACATGATTTTTCATCCTGTATCCAACTGCTATGTCCAAAATGTAGAACATGTTTGGAATGAGTGTTATCGGGTTTTGAAAAAAGGTGGAGTACTTCTTGCTGGATTTACAAACCCTGTTGTCTACATGTTTGGTGATGGAGATCAAGAACTAGAGGTGCTAAATAAATTACCTTACGATGGACTGAAGGAAAATAAGGAAAATAAGGTTGAAGAATTAATTAAAATGGGTGGATTGCAATTCAGCCATTCATTAGAAACCCAGATTGGCGGACAGATGAAAGCTGGATTTCAGCTTAAAGACCTTTATGAGGACAATCACCATGAAGGAAAATTAACAGAATTTATGCCTTGTTATATCGCAACTAAAGCAATTAAATAATTGGTTTAATTTTCACTCATTAGTTCCACAAACGGGCGCTTTTCTTTAATAAGAATGCTTCTTTTTTTATATGCTCCTACACAAAGAATTGTGAAGATTTTCACTTAAACTATACGAAGCGTTAGTAAAAAAGCCCGATCAAAATGTCGGTTTTCATAACCGACATTTTTTAATGACTTGGCAAATAGCTGTACTGGTGTTAGTGTACAAATAGCACTCTATTGTTTAATACAAAAATAGAATTGCAAAAACCATCCAAACTATGAACTACACCTTCAATTGTTAGCATTGTGTCTAACAATAGGGGTGCAGTCCAACGAATGGATGGTTTATTTGTTTAATCAATAGTTGCTGAATCTCTCTGTATTGACTTTATAACAAGGTTTATCTATCTTATTAAATCAAATTTTTCATATTATATAATCCTGGTTCTTTCCCTTTTAAGAAAATGGCTGCGTTAACGGCCCCAACAGCAAAAATTTCTTTAGAAGCTGCATGATGGGAAATGGTTACGATTTCATCCCGACCAGCAAAAATAATATCATGATCGCCAACGATTGTGCCCCCGCGGATAGCATGAAGACCTATTTCTTTCTTTGTTCTTTTTTCACGAACGCTTTGTCGGTCGTATGTATAAGTATATTGATGATCTACTTCTTCGTTAATCGCATCAGCAAGCATAAGCGCGGTGCCTGAAGGTGCATCGATCTTTTGGTTATGGTGTTTTTCGACGATTTCAATATCAAACTGATCACCTAAAATAGAAACTGCTTTTTTCGCTAGTTCAGCAATCAAATTGACACCAAGAGACATATTGGCTGTAAAGAATAAAGGAATATCTTTTGCAGCTTTATGAATCTTGTCAATTTCTTCCTTGCTATATCCAGTTGTCGCAATAACGAGCGCAACTCTATTAGTTAGGCAATAATCTAGTAATTCATCAAGTACGGATGGGTGAGAAAAATCAATAATCACATCCGGCTCAATAGAAAGAGAAGAGAGTAAGTTAGGAGTCGATACTACTGGAAAATCAGTTGAACCGTCTGTATTTTTATCAATTCCTGCCACAACTGTACATTCATCTCTAGTAGAAATAATGTTATGAATCACCTTTCCCATTTTACCTGAACTGCCACAAATGACGATATTAGTCAAAATTATTCAATCCTTTCATTCGGTTGATAGTATGTTTATATTCTACCAATAATTTTCATTTGCTAACACCTAATTATTAAATGTTTCATAGGCAAATTTGCATGAAGGATAGATTTTTTAAAAATTGTGGTATAATAACGAAAGAATTTTATAAGTTATTTCAAAAAAGAAGCCCTGCCAAATGACAGGGTTTCATTAATAACAGGATTTCCTTATTTATAATGTTAAATTAGTAAAATGACAATTCGTTTTTGGAGGTTTATATGGATGCTTTGATAGGAGCTATTGGGCTCATTGGTATAGTTGTTGGTATGATCTTAATAGTAGTTAATAAATTAACCAAAAAGAAGAATCAAGGCGGTCTTGTTGCGTTATTATCACTTGTACTTTTTATAATCGCCGTCATGATGCCAACGTCAACTGATGAAACGACAGATAATAAAGGCACTGATTCTAGCCCAGGAGTGGAACAAAATGCAGAGGTTGAACAAGAACAACCTGAAGAAGAAATACAACAAGAAACACATGAAGAAATTGAAGAAGTAGAAGAAGGCGAAGAAATAGAGGAAATCGACGAAGTTGAAAAACCTCTAGAAGTTGAAAAAAAAGAAGAAATAGAAAAACGGGAAAAAAATGAAGTTATAACGGAATCAAAAATAAAAGATGCGGCAAGTCTTGGTTTAGTTTTGGCCACTGTATCAAGGGTGGTTGATGGCGATACCGTTGAGTTGTCTGATGGTACAAAGGTAAGATTGGTTGGGGTCAATACGCCTGAATCCACCACGAGAACGGAAGAATATGGGAAGGAAGCAAGTAATTACACAAAATCAAAGCTTAACGGAAAACAAATTTACTTGCAAAAAGACGTTTCTGACACAGATCGTTATGGGCGTTCGTTAAGACTTATATGGATGGCGATTCCGACAAATGTTATGAATGAATCTGAGATACGTTCGAAAATGTTTAATGCTGATTTAGTGCTAAACGGATTTGCTGAACCTTCAACGTATCCACCTGATGTGACATATAGTAAGTTTTTTGTGAAGTTTGCGAAGGAAGCTAGAGAAAATAATAAAGGTTTATGGGCGTATGGAGAAAACGGAACGACAAAAGGCGATCTTGATAAAGCGGGAACTGGCTCAGTAAAAAATCCAGTAAACACTCCAAGAACATCTAATGCAGGAAAAGATAATTTTAAAAACTGTACAGAATTACGAAATGTATATCCAGACGGTGTTTCTGAGGGCCATCCTGCCTATCAGGCAAAAATGGATCGCGATAAAGATGGATATGCATGTGAACGTTGATAATAGAAATTGGTTTGCATATTTATTTTATGAAAAAGGGGAAAAAGAAGATCTTCGCATGGAAAAAGGTAAATGATTTTTATTCAGAAACCTATTTGATATGTAGAGAAAAGAGCGGAAAAATAATCGATGAGTTAGCAAAGGGAAAAGCGATGGATAAGATTTTGCGGAATTCCTAATTTTGAACTTGCTTTCAAATACTTCCGAAAGATATATTTTATTTTAGAGAGCAATTTATAAAAAAAGACGTCGTTTCTTAGCTGTTAAGAAACCGACGTCTTTTTTTGTTCTTTAATAATTTTGACAGTTTGGCTTGATGAGCAATATTTCACTCAATGTACAAGAGGGGAAATGAGGAATGTTGTTAAATACAAAATGGGGACAAGCAGCATTAGAATCAGCAAGAGGATTATTAGTAAGGTTTACTTGGTTCAGGAGAAACCCCAACATATTGAGCAATTTCATTTATATTTGTTTTGTCCGAACCATATTTGCAAAAGAGCTTTAGCGCAGCGTTGCGAATTTCTCTTTCTTATGCTCTGTTCACCGATCGTATTGATTCATAAAGTACAACAAATGGGAAAATATAGTGAAAATTGAGTAATAAATATCTAGTATGGGAATTCTAAAGTAAAAAGACAGAGGATGGAAAATTCGTGTATGCATTCCAATTCACTATGGTATCTAAGCTTGGCAATATTAAGCATAACACTGCTGGTTTTCGTCTGTCTCAAATCCAAAACATATAGAAGCCTACTGTTGTTCATGGTCATGTCCAGTGTTGCCTATGTAATCGATTCGATTAACTATATATTTCTAAGTTGTTATCAATTTTACCCTGAGATTATTCAGAAAAGCGAATTTTATGATAGCAATTTAGGTGGGATGGCATCAAATTTGCTTTCCTTGCCAGTGGTAGCTGTATTGATAGCTGTTTTTCAATGCTCATGGCGATTCATTTTGGTGTTTACCGGAATGTTTGTCGGAATCGAATGGCTGTTCTTGGAATTGGACCTATACCGCCATAATTGGTGGAGAATAAGTTATACCGCCATTGGACTTCCATTATATTTTTCATTGGCAAAGCTATGGTTTCCAAAATTGATGCTACCTCTAAGGGGTTTCCTTCACTTTATAACTCTGTATCTCATTACGGCAGCTCTAATCGGAAATGTGCAGATTACAATACCAATGATATTTCTTAGCACTCGGATTTATGAAATAGGCTGGTTCCATGATCCTTATCATGATTCATCAGCATTTGCAGTTGTGTATTGGATGATCTACACATTTTTGTTCACTCTTACTTTGAAAATCCGCTGGAAACGCAAATGGTTGAAATATCCAATTATTGTCACACTCACTTATTTTTTGATCATGATTTTGCAAAAATACGGCATCCACCACAGTCTCGTGTGGTGGGATAAATGGTACGGTGTCTCTACATCTTTTATATTGCTATTTGTCTCCGAGGCGATAAATAAACGTATATGGAAAGGTCCAATAAATATTCAATAATAGAGGGCAGTCATTAAAGATAACATTTTTCGTTAGACGGTCAGTTAGAAAGTTTAATCGTATAGCCACCTGAAATATAGAGGAGTTAGAAAGGAGTAGAACCGATGAAATATCAAATAATTGAAAGAGATGCTTTCCTAGTAATTGGTATTAAACGTGAATGTCCATGTGGTGCTGACGCAAAAGGTCAAGGTATCCCAGAATTTTGGCAAGATGTTAATGCGAATGGAACAGTCAACAAGCTGATACAATTTATTAACGGAGAAATAAAGGGTTTATTAGGAATGACTGATAATTATAATGGACAGAATAATACAATTGATTACTGGATTGCCGCAGAGCATGTGGGAGATGTTCCTGAAGGATTCTTGAGCTATCAATTCCCCGCAGCTAAATGGATTGTTTTTGAAGTGCATGGACCTGCTCCAACAGCAATGGTAAATGCTTGGAAACAAATTTATTCAGAATGGATCCCTTCCAATGGATTTGAAATAGCTGAGCTTCCAGCCATAGAAGCATATATAGATTCTGATATTCATAGCCCAAATTCATTAAATGAAATATGGATTGCCGTAATATAAACATTAATAGTACTTTTCGTTAATTAATCATGCTGTCCCCTAAATTAAGCTTGCTAATAACAATATCTTCAATGATCGAGCGCTATTCCATAATAGGAATGCGCTTTTTTTAGCCAACAAGATAACGAAAAACAAAACGTACGTACTGAAAATCTTTATCGGTGGTGAAATCTTGAATATGATTTGATTAGAAGTGAATACTAAGCAAAACACTAAAAAGGGGATTTCTCTATGTATTCGCTTAAACCAATCAATATAACCTCAACTAAAACAAACAGTACGGAACCATTAACATCATCAGAAATGGGAAAACTTTGGGCAACATATATGGGTAATAGCAAGTCTAAATGCATTTTAAGTTATTTTCTTCAACACGTAGAGGATGAAGATATTAGGACATTACTAGAAAATGCTTATAATTTAAGCGTAGATTTCATAGAAACCATTAAAGGAATATTCGAAAAGGAAAACTTTCCAATCCCTAAAGGATTCGATGAAGAGGACGTTAACCTTAGTGCTCCTCGGTTATTCCAAGATGAATTTTACGTACATTATATAAAATACACAGCAAAAGCAGGAGCGAGTATTTACAACGTCGCCTTTCCTCTAGTATATAGAAATGATGTAAAAGAATTTTATAATTATTGTATAGATTCTACCAAAGCTTTAATGGACCAAACAAAAGAAATATTAATGAATAAAGGATTCATTATTAAACCACCTATTATACCAGTACCAGAAAAAGTAGTATTTGCTCATAACGACTTTTTAAATGGCTTTTTTGGACATGTGCGTCCGATGCAAGCATTGGAAATTGCACATTTGTATGATAATATCGAAAACAATGTTACGAGTAAAGCATTAATTATGTCTTTTGCCCAGGTAGCCCAAAATGAAAAAATTCGCGACCTTTTCAAAAGAGGGGAAAACCTTACACATAGAAATTTGGAACGGTATATGAAAAAGCTAAGTAATGAAAATTTGCCTGCTCCTCCTTATTTAGATCATTTAGTTACAACATCATCATTTTCACCTTTTTCAGATAAGATCATGGTATCCCATAAGATGGATATGTTCTCTATGAAAATAAGGGCGTTTGGAAATTCAGCGGCAGTAACTGCAAGACATGATTTGGGGTTACTTTATTCTAGATCATTACTAAACATCCAAGCATTTGTTGAGGATGCAGCGGAAATTTACATTGAGAACGGTTGGATGGAGAAACCACCTCATGCTGCTGACAGAGATCACATAGCATCTGACAAATAATCATCACTTATCCTTTTAGAACAATTTTTGTGTTCGAAATTAAATCTAAATTAATGACTTTTAAGTATGAAAAAAACATCCCCATCCTAAAGTTAACGGGTTCTCTTTAAAGGTGCAATACAATAAATCACAATGCAAATAGGGTGAGAAATCACAAGTGATATTCTCACCCTATTTTTTGTTGCTGTATCAGTGTTTATTAGTAAATTGGCATATAAAATCGCAATCTAAATGACATAGTAATAATCAATTAGCGAATAGAATTTCTCTATGTGATCATTGAATAGCTAAAATAGATCGAAATGGCCATCTGATTTTACTGTGATTTCAATAATCTGATTATACCGGGATTGTAATAAACGGAGGAATTCCGTTTAAATTGGAAAATACTTAAATTTCCCTCGAAATAAAGGGAGTTTTTCCGGTTATATTATAAAAATCCTGTTATTTTGCCATATTTAGGGTGTTAATCGGAAATTCTCCGGTTATATCTGCTTATTTAACCTCAAAATTTCAATTAATCGGAAATTCTCCGCTTATAAATTCTCATACCAATCGATTTCGTACGTACGCTATTTAACCTGTTTTTACAATTTTTGCACCCCGAAAGAGATCCAGTTATCCTAAAGTAAGGGGATGTTTTTTCAAGTCTTTCACGTATTTATTTAAACTATCATTATATGTTATTAATTTAAATCAAATCATTACCTTATAGAAATATTGAATTAATCATCTATTGCATTTTCACCTAGTTCACTTAATTTTTCTAAAGATGTAAGCATTTGATTTATTTCTTCGTCGGAATGTCTTTCCCATGAGCATAATTCAGCTACTATTTTCAAAGGAGATTTAGACCGATAAGAACGTGTTGGGTTTCCAGGAAATCTCTTGTCCGTTAAGTTTGGATCATTTTCAAAATTACCTAATGGTTCTACAATATATATTCGTTCTTTTGAATTAGATCTTGCTAATTCTGCACCCCATTTAGCCGCATTTAAAGTTGCAGAAAAATATATATGGTTTGATTTTTTATCTTGGTAATTTGATAAGTGTTGAGGTACTAATAAATCTCCAATTTTCAGTTCCGCTTTAGTACCGTGGAAAAAAGGACCATTATCTAGAACATCTTTTTTGTCGTTCATATTGATACACTCCTTATATTTTAAAATTGTGTATTACTGTAACAGTATAGTATGGAAATGATAAAAAGATCAGTCTATAAATAACCTGTAAGTCATGGTATAATATAAGTGGAGAGAATGATAACGAACGGTATTTATCCATTTTATATTATTAAATTATCAGACGCATTTCATTAAGAAATGCGTCTGTTTTCGTTTAAGAGCAGATTCCACTGCGATGTAATAGACAAATACTGTAGAAAAAGAAGTACGATAAAATTGACGACCACGATCAAAGTGGTCGTCTTTTACATTTGACTAAAAAACCTAATTCATATATAGTTATATACATAACTATATAACCATATAACAAGATAAAATGGAATGGAGGTGACTCAACCGTTGAGTAAATCTTTGGATGATAAAAAGCCGATATTTATCCAAATAAAAGAAGTAATTGAAGATCAGATTATTAATGATCAACTACAAGAGCATGAGCAAATTCCATCGACAAACCAGCTCGTACAATTTTATAAGGTCAATCACATTACTGTTGCGAAGGGAATTAACCTCCTTGTAGAAGAAGGGATAATTTATAAAAAGAGGGGTGTGGGAATGTTTGTGGCGGAAGGGGCGAAAGACAAATTGGTACAACAACGAAGAGAAGGTTTTGCTGAGGAATTTGTCCTACCGATGTTAAAAGAAGCGAAAAAGCTGCGGTTGTCAGACCATGATGTCGTGAAAATAATTGAGAAATTGAAAGGTAGTGTAGAAGATGACTAGGAAAGTGGAAGCAAACAATATAAGTGTTTCTTATAATGAATTTGAAGCATTGACGGATATTAATTTCACGTTAGAAAACGGGAAAATTTATGGATTAATCGGTCGAAATGGTGCTGGGAAAACAAGTCTACTTTCTTTAATAGCTGCATACCGAAAGGCGACAAGTGGTGAAATAAAAATCGATGGAGAAAGCATTTTTGAAAATGAAAAAGCAGTGTCTCAAGTTACATTTGTACACCAAACAGACTATAAAGATGAATATGACACAATTATTCAATATTTTGAACTGGCAGAGCGCTATCGACCTGCCTTTGATCGCAAATATGCGGAACAATTAGTAGAGGTTTTCGAGCTACCAACAAATAAACCACTAAGAAAATTATCAACGGGAATGCAGTCCGCTTTTAATGTAACAATCGGATTAGCGAATAGAACTCCAATCACTATTTTCGATGAGGCTTACCAAGGGATGGATGCTCCAACTCGAGAAATTTTTTATAAAGAAATTCTAGAAGAGCAAGCACGTTATCCTAGACTTTTTATTTTATCTACCCACTTAGTATCAGAGATGGAATACTTGTTTGACGAAGTTCTTATTATTCATAAAGGGAAATTAATAATTCAAGATGATATGGATTCTTTAATGCAAAAAGGATTCTCTGTGACAGGTTCGAGTATAGACGTAGACGAAGTAGTCGCTGGACTTCAAGTTTTGAGTGAACAACAGTTAGGTGGAACAAAATCGGTGATGGTGTATGGAGAATTCCCAAAAGAAATAGAAGATGATGTAAAACGAAGAGGGCTAGAAATAGGAAATGTTTCACTTCATGATTTGTTTATCCAATTAACAAAGGCGGGAAATTAAAATGAACGAAATCGGAAAGAAAGTAACGGTTGACCTATACTTAGTACAAATGAAATGGGTAGCATGGTACTTGCCAATTGTTTATGTTTGTTACTTTGCAATTGTATGGTTCCTGAATGAGCCAGAAATAAGATCGATTTCGCTACTTACCTTTACGTTTCAAACGGCAACAATCTTTATGCTCGTTTGTGGGATTATTTCAAGCTCAGCATTCCTACGAATGTATATAAAGCATGGTGTAACTAGAAAATCATATTTTCAAGGAGCATTGATATCATCAATTGGTCTAGCCATTACGATCATTGGAATTACAGCGATTCTAACTTGGGTCATAAGCTTATTGAAAATGAACCTACTCACGGAGGTTGTGTTATCACCACTTGGTATCAACAGTTGGTTATTGACTAGCATCTCTTATTTCATTGTAATTATGATATATTTTCTTACTGGCTGGTTAATTGGGTTAGGATTTCTTCGCTATGGGGGGTCTGGCGGATTTGTTTCCATTGTGATTGCTCTCATAATAGTATCACTAAATGATTTATTATGGGCGTTTAACACGCCTAAACCAATTATGGGATTACTGAACTTAAATATTCCAGTACCACATGTTGCGATCGCGATTGTAGGATCGATTGTTATAGCTGTGATATCTACAATAATAGTTCACGAAATAGTAAAAGAAACACCAATTAAAATAGGGTGATTTTACTTTTCTATAGCGGCATAGAATAGGAATTTCTTAAATAGTAGGTATAAAACGAGGCGATAGCACAATTAGGCTATCGCTTCTACAATTAGTTGAAAGAAATCTGGACGGGTTCAATTCCGCTTATTTTGTTACTCAATTATGGATATGCTTTCTTTTTAAGAGAAAGCAGTTACCGAATATTGGAATTTTAAATCATTTTATATCATAATTCAGAAAAAACCTTCAATACGAGCATATATACTTTTTTGTTAATGTAAATATTTCTTTTTCATCAGCAAACAATAAGAAAAAAGGGGGCAGGGAAATGGATTTATTAGCAGTAAAAAGACTGATTGAAAATGAAGACGGATTTACGCTTGAACTATATATGAATGATCAATTAAGTGAATTCGCAAAAGAATTTGACACAATATCAAAAGAGGAAAAGAAAAATTTAGAAAATACAGTTCGAGATTATGTGCAGAAAAATTTTTCAGGAGTAAAAATTAAAACCGTAAACGTTTTGCTTGGAACATTATTGGTTGCTTCCTTCCCATTTGTTGATGTTGAAGCTGCGGCTAATACAAATGTAACGCAATCGTACTCACAAGCCACACATATATATACGGTTAAATCAGGAGATACACTACATAAAATTGCAAATAAATATGGAATATCTGTATCACAATTAATAAATCAAAATCGATTAACAACTTCTATGATTTACCCTGGACAACAGCTGAAAATACCAAAACAAATGAATTATATCGTGAAATCTGGAGATACCTTGTATAAAATTGCAAACAAATTAAGTACAAGTGTTAGTCAGTTAAAGATTTTTAACAAGTTAACAACGGATGTAATCTATCCCGGACAAAAATTAAAAATTCCAGATGGTTCCGAAAAAATAATACCCCAACAATCAAAAGTATATACCGTTCAGTCGGGAGATACGCTACAAAAAATAGCATCCCAATTCAATATGACTTCTTCCCATTTAAAAAAACACAACAGATTAACAAGTAATATGATTTATCCTGGGCAAAAATTGCACATTCCAGACCACGAATTAATTGATCTTGTTAATTCTTTACCTTATGAAGTATTGAGTACTAATGAAAGAGGTGAAAACGTAAAAATAATTCAAAAAGCTTTCAACAGATTAAATTATGTTCTTAGTGAAGATGGAGTATATGACATAGGCACTAAAGCTGTAGTCAGAGATTTTCAAAGTAAATTCGGTGATATCGCTAATGATGGCGTATATGGACCGAAAACGAGAACATATTTACAGGATGCGCTGCTCACTGATCATATTTTTGTATCAAATCCTGAAAGTATATTAGTACTAGTGAATAAGAACAATGCTTTACCGGAAGGTTATGTTCCACAAGACCTTGTTGTTCCGAATGTAAATTTTCCTTTTCAACAATACGACACAAAAAAATTAATGAGAAAAGATGCTGCTCTAGCTCTAGAAGCAATGTTTCAAGAAGCAAAACGAGAAAACATTCATCTGTATGCACTTTCCGGATACCGTTCGTACGACCGTCAAAATGATATTTTTGCTGCAAAAGTCATCCGGAGTGGAATGGAGAGTGCCGGTCAGTTTAGCGCGAAACCCGGGGAGAGTGAGCATCAAACTGGATTGGCGATGGATCTGACAAGCGCTAGCGTGAATTATGGGTTATCACAGCATTTCGGTGAAACAAAAGAGGGACAATGGGTAAAAAAGAATGCGCATAAATTTGGATTTATTATCCGTTATCAAAAAGGAAAGGAACATATTACAGGATATCAATATGAACCATGGCATATTCGATACGTTGGAAAAAACGCATCACAGGTAATTGCTGATAAAGATCTTACATTTGAGGAATATTTAGGTGCATATTAATAGATGTGTACACGTTGCGAAAATCTTTCAACGGGAACTGTGCTTTAAACACATGGATTTTCGAATTACCACAAATCATTGTATTGATCGTACCCGTAGAATTCATCGCACCAAGCTAGTATGTTATGATAATACTGAATTTCTAAAAAATGAAGAAATAGTTACACCTGAGACTAAATTTCTAACTCAAATTCAAAAAAAGAAATTAGACAAAAGGTCAGATTATTCTAAAAAGTATGAGGATGTAATTGCTTTATAGTACTTTAAAAATCAGTCATTAAAAGAAATCCAAATCGTTTAAATATTAAATTATGAACTTAAAAACCAGTATTTATCGAGCAAAACAAATCTCAAAGCAAATGTTCCAGGATGAAAAACATTCGATTGACATGGTTTGAAATAGTAAAGAATATAGGCTAGACAAGTGCTGGAAATATCTTGTCTAGCCTATATTAGCATTCCATTAACTAACAGAACTGTATTATACTACAAAAGAGCAAATGAATTTGATAATTTCATTCCAAATCTTCATTTGCTTTGTTAAAATGAACTTTAAATTGTTATTATAGTAATAGAGGTGAAAAGATGTTATCAAATATTGGGGTCCCAGGTTTTGTACTTTTTTTAAATATTATTCTTTGGGGTGTAGGCCTGTTTATTTTTTATATCGTAATCGTTGCAGCAGTGAAGAATGGTATTAACAAATCTGTAGTTGGACAATTGATCGAAAAAAAGTATGAAAGTAATGTAAATATCAAATCTTTTCTTGATAAGGATTTAGATAACGACTGAATCACACTTTTTACAGTGACCTATTTCTTACGAACACCAACGAAACCGTATTTTCAGTAATTGCCAGTTGATCAAGTAGATTTCCAAATAATAAGTTTGCTGCAACAAAACTCGATTCTTAAGTGGAAGGAAATAGGAGAGAGAGGCGTCTGCGAGTGCTTCCTAGTTTAACTGGCCTGATTTTTTAACTTGTAGAGGATTCATTATAATTTAACGATTACCAAGATTTCGATAGTCTGGTGAAAGTAAAATATGGAGTTTTTTTATACGATGAAAAAGTTTAGGTGTGCTGTAATTTTTAAGTAAATTTTTACCATTAATAGCTTTTTACTATCATTTTGATAGTAAAAAAGTATTGAATCTATGAATAAAAGTGATACACTATTAAATAAAAGTGATATACTATTATCATAATTAAATAATACAAGATATGTGATTAGGCGCTCTTTGGCATGAAGCGCCTAAAAAAGGCGCCTAACTCTTATCGGAAATCAAAGGGGAAAAGGTTGGGAAAAATGAGCAGCAAAGAGACGAAAACAGACGTCATTTTAATTGGCGCCGGAATCATGAGTGCGACTTTAGGTACACTCTTGAAAGAATTAGTACCTCAATGGGAGATTACAGTGTTTGAAAAACTAGCAAACGCTGGAGAGGAAAGCTCGAATGAATGGAACAATGCGGGAACGGGACACGCCGCATTATGCGAGCTAAATTACACGGTCGAAAAACCGGATGGATCTGTTGATGTAAGTAAAGCTATAACTGTTAATGAACAGTTCCAAGTATCAATGCAATTTTGGTCTTATCTTGTAAAAAATGGATTGATTCACAATCCACACGATTTTATCATGCCATTGCCTCATATTAGTTTTGTACAAGGGGAACAAAACGTAGAGTTTTTAAAGAAACGTTTTGAAGCATTATCTAACAATCTACTATTTGAAGGTATGGAATTTTCCGATGATCCAGAAATGCTAAAAGAATGGATACCGCTCATGATGCAGGATCGCGCAGGAAATGATCCTATAGCGGCGACAAAAATTGATTCTGGAACTGATGTTAACTTCGGGGCTTTAACACGTATGTTGTTTAACCATTTAGAAAGTAAAAATATTAACATCAATTACAACCATAGTGTTGATGATATTAAACGTACTTCCGACGGCTTATGGGAATTGAAGGTTCGGAATCTTAAGAGCAATACTACTGAACGCCATATAGCAAAATTTGTCTTTATTGGTAGCGGTGGTGGAAGCCTACATTTATTGCAAAAGTCTGGTATTCCAGAAGGAAAGCATATTGGTGGATTCCCGGTAAGCGGCCTATTTATGGTGTGTAACAATCCAGATGTTGTCGAAGAACATCATGCCAAAGTATACGGCAAAGCAAAGGTTGGAGCTCCACCAATGTCTGTACCACATCTTGATACAAGATATATTAATAATAAAAAATCATTGTTGTTTGGGCCATATGCCGGCTTTTCACCAAAGTTTTTAAAGACGGGGTCAATGTTCGATTTAATCACATCAATGAAACCGGATAATATTATCACGATGATCGTAGCTGGCTTGAAGAATATTCCTTTGACAAAATACTTGATTGAGCAAGTCATGTTATCGAAGGAAAAGCGTATGGATGAGTTACGTGAATTTATCCCGAGCGCAAAAAATGAAGATTGGGATATAGTTGTAGCAGGTCAACGTGTACAAGTTATAAAGGATACAATTGAAGGTGGCATCGGAACCCTACAATTTGGTACGGAAGTTATTACGGCTGCTGACGGTTCTATCGCAGCACTACTTGGTGCGTCACCAGGTGCTTCTACTGCCGTTCATGTTATGCTAGAGGTAATCGAAAAATGCTTCCCGCAACATATGGAAGAGTGGTACCCGAAAATTAAAGAAATGATTCCTTCCTTCGGTGTGTCACTAATGGATAATCCGTGGCTTTTAGATGAAATTCATACTTCTACGGCGCAAACGCTTGGTCTAGTTGATCAAGAGCTAGACACTGCCGAAGTAGTCGAACAGATCGTTACCGAAGAAAAAGAATTAGTTTATAGTTAAAAGTTGTTGAGATTCTGAAAATCTAGTATTGATGGAAGTTAAGGTCGTTGTAATGGAACTAGGAGATTGAAGGTATTGATTGTTGTAATGGAACTAGGAGATTGAAGGTAGTATTGATTGTTGTAATGGAACTAGGAGATTAAAATCGTTGTAATGGTACTAGGAGCTTAAAATCGTTGTAATGGTACTACGAGTATAGGCTGTAGGCGGTAATATTAATGTAAAAGTGTAATTAACATTGTTCAATTATGTACATGGCTATGCAGTAATATTCAAGATTGTGCAATAATGTACAAGCAACAAATTTACTCAATTTTGGACGATGTTGTACAATGCGAATTGCGCACAAGTTATAACAACCTTGTACAATACGAAAATGTGCACAAGTTAGGACAACGTAGTACAATGCGAAAATGTGCACAAGTTAGGTAGTACAATGCGAAAATGCGCACAAGTTAGGTAGTACAATGCGAAAATGCGCACAAGTTTGTGCGATACTGTACAATGCACAATAATTTATAAGCTTTACATTAATGGTGCAATGATAATAATTGTGAAAGCATGAAAATTTTCACAAGTCAATATGTGTACAAGCGTTTATTTTTATATCTCCTCAGCACAGTCTGAGGAGATTTTTTGTTTAAGGAGCTAGTCTTATAGAGAGATGTTGATTATTGAAGTGTTTACATATTTTGATAATCTCTGAAGTTAAATTTAGTGGGGCATACGTTTACAAAGCATCTAGTTTTGCCACGATAGCAACTAGGATTTGTAGTAATGCTTGAATATTAACAGCTACTTGGGTATCTGTTGTTATGACTTCGACGTTCTTCGAGCCATGTATAACTGTTTTTTGTGTATTTCGTTGTTTATTTTTAAAGAATTGCTTTAAGTCTTGAACGACTGCATTTCCTTTTTGGCTATCTCCAAGAGTTAACGTAATGACAATCGCAATGGCAACTTGTATTGCAGCTTGTAAGGATACAGCGACTTGGGTGTCAGTTGAATGAACAGTAACTTGCTCAGAATCTTTAACGATAATCCATTCAAATGATTTTTGTTCATTTAAAGCTAATTGATCCGCTTCTTGCATTACATCGGTTTCCGTTTTTTTATCAATATCGCAACTATCTAAAGCTCTCCATTTTTTTTCTGCCATTTTTTTCACCTCTTTATATTTTTGAAATTTTCATTTAAAAACCTCATTATGTTAACCATGTTTACACTCGCATTATCCAATATTAATCAGCGTTATCCACCGTTAAATTCGAATATGCACCCATTTGAAGTAGATAAATCCGTTTTATCGTCACCAAATCGAAAATCCAATCGTTTTGCTGATAGTAAATCCGTTTTATCGTCACCAAATCGAAAATTCAATCGTTTTGCTGATAGTAAATCCGTTTTATCGTCACCAAATTGAAACTTCAATCGTTTTGCTGATAGTAAATCCGTTTTATCGTCACCAAATTGAAACTTACATCGTTTTGCTGATAGTAAATCCGTTTTATCGTCACCAAATTGAAAATTCAATCGTTTTGCTGATAGTAAATCCGTTTTATCGTCACCAAATCGAAAATTCAATCGTTTTGCTGATAGTAAATCCGTTTTATCGTCACCAAATCAAAAATCCAATCGTTTTGCTGATAGTAAATCCGTTTTATCGTCACCAAATTGAAACTTACATCGTTTTGCTGATAGTAAATCCGTTTTATCGTCACCAAATCGAAAATTCAATCGTTTTGCTGATAGTAAATCCGTTTTATCGTCACCAAATTGAAACTTACATCGTTTTGGTAACATAAAACTTATGTGATCGTTCCACTAAACTATAATACAGTTTATAAAACGTCGATTTTAGCAACTAAAGAGAGTAATACTTCTAATAAAGCTTGAATGTTTGCAGCCACATCTGTGTCAGTTGTAATAACTGTAACGTCCTTTGAATTTTCAATGCAGATTTTTTGATAATTACTTTGTTCAGAATCAAAATATTGCAGTAAGTCTTCTAACACACTTTGGCCTTGATCTGAATCAGCAAGTGTTATTCTAACAACTAGGGCAATCGCTAACTGTAAAGCAATTTGAATAGATACCGCTGCTTGTGTGTCGGTTGTTTGGACCATAATATTGCAAGAATCTTTGACAAAGATAAATTCATCAGAATCTTGTCCGAAAGCGGCAAATTGGTCTGTATCTTGAACTACATCTGCAGAGTGAGAATCTTTATGACCACGGTAACCATAATCTGAATGTTCCTCGTCATGGCCTAAGGATGTGTACTCACAAGAATGATGTTCCATTTGTTTATCCCCCTTTGATCGATATTCAAATGATTTATCAATAGATGCCTCAGTTTCGTCTGAATGTTCACCAGAGTTCCACTCTACGAATACCTTGTCCTCTACGTTGTCGTCGTCGTATTGCTTTGAAGAAGAGAAGTTATCACCTGGCTCGGTAGAGGATTGTTGTTCCTTTGATAGAAAATCAAAAAAATGATCATATGATTCTTCATAGGTCTCATTTGAATCATGTTTGCCATTTTCTCTTCTACTTTTTTCATGCTCTTTATCATATTTCTTTTTCTTTTTTTTCGAAGACATCTTATATTTCACCACCTTTCCTTACGTTTAAATTTAATATATGAGTTTTTCCACGCAGTGCTTGTGTATATGTGTTTTTTTACATAAAATAAAAAAATCGCCCTCGTTGGGCGTTATTTTTCCACTTTAATCAGCATCGGAGTTGACTGAAGGAATATCCTTTTTTAAAAATGCCTCGACTTGCAGGCGTAGATCCTCAACCAACTCCTTGATCATTTGCTTATCCTCTACAGATAGTTTTCCTTTTCCATCCTCGAGATTGATGCCGTTTTTTTGAAAAATATCATTAACTAACAAATCTATCACTTTACTTGGGATCACTGTGTTTTGATGTGATTCACTCACTTATATCACTCCTAGGAATATTAGTTTTGTTATAGTAGGAAGAATATGCAACTTTTCAAAATAATCTTGTACGAATGTAACAAAACTTAACAATTTATAGTTTGAAAATTTTACTGATTACAAACTATAAAATTTTCTAATGCAAAAAGTGAAATTCATAGTAACATTAAAATAGCAGGGTAGTGAAAAAGTTGAAGATCCTTTTACTATTAAAGAAAAACACTACATAATTGGCAAGAGTTCAAAAGACGATAAAAATAATCAGAAATGTGTAGAATTCATAAATAATTATTTATAGAAGACTTTCCACAAAGTAAAGTGAACAGCAAACAGTGGTTACTATAATCACCCAAAAACATTCTTAGAAACAGTGTATACAACACCTATAATTAAATTTTCACTAATTAAATTTTCACTTTACATTTAATCCATATAAGTATAGAATTTCTATATACCTAATAATTCTAGGTAGGTGATAAATAGGATGTTTAATCGAGAATTGGTAAAAGGAAGTACATCGCTATTGCTGCTGCAACTGCTAGCGGAGCGAGATATGTATGGTTACGAGCTTGTAAAAGAACTGGAGAACCGCAGTGGGAACGAGTTTTCCTTCAAGGAAGGCACGCTTTATCCAGCTCTTCATAAGCTTGAAAAGCAGGAATATATTGAATGCTATTGGCAAGAACAGGAGAAGGGACCTGCTAGGAAATATTATCGGATTACCGAGGCAGGGAGAGACATGCTTCTTGAAAAAACCCGAGAATGGAACGACTTTGTATCCGTTATGAACAAGGTGATTGGGAGAAAAAAACATGGAACGGCTGAAGAATGATTTTTTAGCACAACTTGCACGATCTCTGGAAAATCACGCAGAAAAAGAGTCGATTTTAAAGGAATATGAGACTCATCTTGATGAGCTTTTTGCAAACCTCAACGAGCAAGAAGATGAGTCTGAAATCCAAAATCAAGTCTATTCAAGGTTTGGTACACCTGAAGAGATTGCCGCAATGTGGAAAGAGGAGCTTTCGGTTACACCAAGCAATATGAAATGGCTGTTTGTTGCTGTTAATATCATGTTTTTTGGTGGGGGAGCAGCACTCACTATAGCGCATAATTTGTTTGATTGGAACTGGATAACTGATCTTTGGGTTCAGTTATCCTCTATTCCGATATTGATTGCACTGATTTACATGTTATTTTGGGCATTGCTTGGCTATGAAATAGGTAGGACATTTGGTCATAAAGGCTTGAAATTGTTGAAAGGAACATTCCTGCTAGCTTTAATCCCGAATCTTTCACTTATGGTACTGACCGTGTTTCGGATTATTCCTCATGAATGGTTCAGCCCATTGTTAACAGAAACTTTTATCGGGATCTGCATTTTATTCACTTTGCTTTTATACCCAGTATGTTTACTTAGCTACAGATGGGGGAAAAGAGCTTCTGTTTAAGCTTTTTTTGCCTATCTACATAGAATTTCTATATACAAATAATTTCTATATACATAGAATAACAAACTATATAGATTTGGAGGAGACGAAATTGGACGTCAAAATCGAAAAGATCGACTGGTTGTTTTTGCTGTTGTGCTTATTCGTAGGGATTGTGGCCGAGGAAGCATTTTTTAGAAACCAAATTGGCATTTCGTATTTTGTTTTTATTGTTGCATTTTATGCACTATTTTTCTGGAGATTTCGATCATATCCGTTTACTCATCAAAGGTTTGGCTATTTACTGTTAATTTCAATTTGGCTATTATCAGCAGGCTATTTTATAAACGACACAGCCCTGTTTTATGCATTAAATACGTTGGTGATCCCAATTCTTGTTATCTTCCATCTTGTTTTAATAACTTCGCCGAAAAAAATTAATTGGAATCACTTGCTTTTTATATATTACATCGTCCGTCGATTGATTGATGGGCTTCGCTATAGTGCACTTTTCACAAAATATATAGCAAAGCTATTCAAACAGGGGGACAATCAAAAGCAATTTGAAGTATGGAAAAAGATCTTGATTGGTTTTGTGATTTCAGTTCCGTTTTTATTTATTATTCTTAATTTATTGATTTCAGCTGATGCCCAATTTGGAAAGCTTTTAAGTGGCATCACAACATTACTTAACTTCAATGATGATTTTGTTTTTCGTATAGTCATTATTGTTATTTACACATTCCTTTTCTTTGGATTTTTTCAGTCTCTTTTGCAAAAAAATATGGAAGTTTTCAGTAAAGAGAGTACTCTTAAGCCAATCTCAGTGGATGGAGTGATTGCTCTCACTGTACTGTTGCTTCTCGACTTAGTTTATATACTATTTGTTGCGGTTCAATTCAAATACTTTTTTAGTGGCACGCTTGGAGATGGCTACACCTACGCAGAATATGCAAGACGCGGTTTTTTTGAATTGTTATTTGTTACGATCATTAATTTATCCGTCACGATTGCGGTTATTTATTTTACAAAGAGTTCACTAGGGCACTTAAAAAAAGCAATCCGTATCGCCTTAACGGTTCTTGTTTTATCAAGCGGAGTTATTCTTGTATCAGCTTTCATGCGAATGATGATGTATGAAGACGCATATGGATTCACATTTACAAGGGTGCTTGTGCATTCGTTTATGATCTTCCTTATGGTTATCTTTGCATATACACTTGTCAAAATTTGGCTTGAGAAGCTATCCTTGTTCCATTTTTATTTCATTGCTTCACTCATTTATTATACAGGTATTAATGTCGTAAACCTCGATATGATCGTTGTCGAACAAAATATTGCCCGCTATGAGGCAACTGGAAAAATCGATATTACCTATTTAAATCGATTCTCATCCACAGGGCTTCTAGCGCTGATTGAACTCTATGAAAAAAATCGAAATGTTCAAGGCTTGGAAGAATTATTAAAGCAGCGGAAAGAGGAAAGAGAGTTTTTAAAAAGCAGTGGCTGGCAATCTCTTAATTTAACAAGAAGCCATGCTTATGAAAAGTTGGGAGAGTTGGATTTTTAAATTTATTTAGATAAATAACGGATCTGATGTCCGAAAAATTAAAAATCGTACTAGAATTTCAAATTAATCGACTCTCATCTCCAAAAGTTTCACAGTTGCCTTCCTATGTTCGCGAACAATCGAGTTACTCAGTTGCCTTTCTATGTTCGCGAATAATCGACTTACTCAGTTGCCTTCCTATATTCGCGAATAATCAACTTACTCAGTTGCCTTCCTATATTCGCGAATAATCGAATTAATAATATGTGAAGCGCCCCATTCTCCTAATGAAAAATAGGTGATGGGATATTTTTTTGGAAATAGCTGATTGCAAATCTGTTGTGTTGTTAAGCCATCTTCATAGAGATTAATTGTTTTGCTTTGAAGCTCTATCAAATAATCGAGCTTTCTTTTGAGAGCCACACGCCCATCCTTTAAAAAGCCGGCATGACAGCAAAACACGTCTCCAAAATCATAGGTTAATACTTTTTTTAAGGAGTCCATGATGGTTGGAATACTTTCTTCACGTAAAGCAACTTTTGTTTTTTCTTGACAATATAAATCTCCAGTAAATAGCTGACCAGTTTCCCTATTTAAAAACGCAAGATGATCAATAGCATGACCAGGTGTGTGAATCACGTCCCATATTGCATTGCGAGATGAAAAAGTACTCCCCATTGCGTTAGCATGAAAAGGATTACGTTTTCCCCAAAACAACTTTCGATACATTGGATAATCGGGTTTCTTTTTACAATAATCAAGCATAATATCATTCATGTAAATAGGTAGCTGCAGCTCATTTTGTAAAAAGGCGGCGCAACCTGTATGATCTTCATGGAAATGTGTGATCACGACTTGATCTAAATCTTGTTGTTTAAAAAATGGTTTAAATTCATGTTCTAATGATTTTGAACCTGTATCAATTAAAACGCCATCCACGACAAAGCAATGGACACTTAATTTTACCCCTTGAAACGCGACTGAACCTTTTCCAATTTGAACTCCATTTATCGACTGTTGCATAAAATTGGTCCTTAATAACATCAAAACGCCCCCATCAATATTCGATTTAACAAATTTTAACACAAAATGAATGAATATTCATATTTTTTCTCAAAAGAAAGTACATAATAATAACGTGTAGATTAAATAGCTAGTTGAATACATTCATAAAATAATTAACCAAATAGAAATGATGATTTTGCGATGACAAATTCTCTTAAAGAGAAGGCGGTATCGTTTTTGCAACTGGTGGCAGCAGGGGAAGTGCGGGAAGCATATCGTAAATACATTAGTCCTGAATTTCGTCATCATAATCCATTTTTCCCCGGAGATGTTGACTCACTATTACTCGCAATGGAAGAGAATGCAATTAATAATCCTCATATAATTATAGAAGTAAAACGTGTAATCGAAGATGGTGAGATTGTTGCTGTACACTCACATGTAAAGCAAAACAAAGATGACCTTGGGGGAGCAGTGGTTCATATCTTTCGCTTTTATAATGATATTATCGTTGAATTATGGGATGTAGGTCAGCCTATTCCGGAAAATTCCCCCAATGAGAATGGTATGTTCTAATGTAGGTTAAATTGTTGTTAAGTTTGCGTTGATCAGTTAGTGGGTTAACGCTATTTTGTTGAAATTTTGTACTAATGACTAATAATTTTAAAAGAAAAAATTGTAATTACCAAAATTAGGTGGTAAAATTTATGTTAAAAAGTTAGTTAGTTGAATAACTAATAAGGCGGTGATGAATTGGCAAAGCCAAATGTTATTAGTAAAGGAGATTTAATTAAAAGTGCAAAGGAGTGTTTAGTTCATAACGGGATAGACAAGTTTACTTTACGATCAGTTGCAGAATTGGCTGGAGTAACACAGGGAACCATCTATTATCATTTTAAAACAAAGGAGCAGTTGTTATTACATATTGTTCAAGATATTTGTGATAGTTCATGGTCAGAGATTTCACACCAAAGTAATCCATATATTATCAGTCAAGCAATAAAATCAGCAAAAAGCCGCTGTTCTTATGACTCTTTCTTTCATAAATTATTTTTCACATTACTTGTATCGAGTTTTACAAATGAAAAAATAAGACGGCAATTAGAAGAGATTACACGTTCTGAAAACAATGCATTAACCCAAAACTTAATGAATTTATGGTCACAATCACCTATTGATGGTGTTTCAATTGAAACGTGGGGAATTCTCATAAATGCAATGATTGACGGGTTAGCATTACAAGCGTTATTAAAAAAAGATTTTCCAGTAGAAAAAACATACGCAGAGATTGAACGACTATTTAATAGTCTTACTCGCTTACTTAACGAGGGGGATAAATAATGAAAGGATATTCAATAACTGTACTATGCGGTATACTAGTATGGTTTTTTGCTACAATGTTTTTTGTACTTTTTGGAGAACGTGTTCTCTTTGGTCCAGGTACAGAAAACTATATAACAAGCATTTTATTATTAGTAATTGGGACAGGGCTATTATTATGGGCGGTGACTTATATTTATCTATTATTTGATAAATCAAAGAATGCACCATTAAAGTTTGGAATAATTGGTACGATAATTGGGCTATCATTAGACACATTTTCTTTATCAAACCACAATGTGATTTTCCCAAAATTAGATGAAACACAAATTATTGCGTTTACTGCGTGGATGTCATTTGCTTATGCGTTATATTTAGTAATACCTGCAATGATCAACCACCTAAGGCATCATAAGATTTGAGTGGTCTTAAGACTTAAGCCATGATTGTTCTTGATAGTGTATTGCGGAGAGCTCATTTTTTCCAGAATAAAGTGTTACAATAGTTCCAATTTTTCAACCATTAGGCTGTTTGACAAATGGTAAAATTAGTATTGAAGTGCCATATAAATCCAATTTTTTAATAAAGGATGTGGTGAAGTAAATGGAGCATCTAGTTTATTGTGATACTAAGGCAAAGGTTCTGGAAAAAATACTTAGCGGGGCAAAAACAATGATAATCAGAGGAGCAGCAGGTAGAAAATTACCTTATGGTAGAGTCCTGAAGGGTGAGACTCTTTATTTTATTGAAAACAACGGCGAGGGATTAATTAAAGCAAAAGGTGTCGTAAAAGATGTATTTAACTCTGAAAAAATGACAGAGGAAGAATCGAAAAAAATGGTTTCTGAGCACCTAGATAAGCTTAACTTGACGGATTCTCAAGTAAAGCGTTGGGCCGGCAAAAGGTATCTTTGTCTGATAGAAATTGATAATGTAAAAAAAATCAAACCGTTTACTATTGTACGGCAGGATAATATGGATGATTGGATAACGGTTGAAAGCATATCCACTATTTTGGAAGGTTCAAGTGTGAAATATCAAAGTGTCAGGTTAACCGATTGAACCCCTTACTACTTAAGTCACGAGCATTCTCGCAAGTGTAATAATCTATAGGATCACCGTTAATCCTAAGTAATTTTCGAGGATCTCGTCGTTGAAATAACCATAAAATGGAATAGTAAAGAAGAAATACTACAATATTTACTATGATAAATAATTCCTGGATGTTATATGCGACAGAAGCAAAAGCCCAATTTCCCTATTTTACGAAAGAAGTTGGGCTTTTTAGTATTGTTATTTCCTTATTGTAGTTAACACATATTCCTTCCTGTACCAAATGTGAACAACAACTATAACAAGGTGGTAATATGGATCGATATTTCTAATATTAGGTTGTTCACCTTTATTCATGGTCCTAATTAATAAACAAATTTTATATTTAATTGTTTATAACTCTGTTTTTCTTCTTCATTTTATAAGTATAGACATACATTAACAGCCCTGTAACAGCCATAAATATCATACCCATCGATACAATTCTTGTGACTATCAATCCATAGTCTGAATTATTTAATACAAACTTCAAGATCATTAAGACAACAATAGGAACTGTTAATATCCGATGAATTTTCCTTAAATTCAATACTAGTTTTTTCATTTCTAATCCCCCTGGTAATAAATTAAATTGGTAGGAAAAACCAACAAAACCAAGCATACATGAATGATGTCAAAAAAATGTCTGGAAAATATTAAGAAAATGTTAAGAAGAAAGTAGCTACATCATATTTTATTAAAACCATTTCATATTTTAGAATTTTCATACTGTAACGTGATAATTATATCGGCAACGTATAGAGTTAATATTTTATAATGAAGTGTATAAATTGATTATTGCTATCCAATAGCTTATTGGAGAAATATAGAAAAAGGCGGGAATCGAATGCCAGAAATATATTTAGATAATTGCGCCACTACAAAACCATATCCAGAAGTAACAGAAAAGGTTGTGAAGATGCTTACAGAAGTGTACGGTAACCCCTCATCCATACATCGTCTAGGAAAAGAAAGTAAGCAAGAACTCGAAAAAGCCCGGCATATTATTGCGGATTCACTTGAAGTCAGTTGTGATGAAATATATTTCACATCTGGCGGCACGGAGTCCGACAATCTAGCGATTAGAGGAGCTTGTCTGGCAAATGCTAAGCATGGAAAACACATTGTAACAACGACAGCTGAACACGCAGCTGTAACGAAAACGATTCGTGATCTAAAAAGACAAGGTTGGAACGTATCGTATATTTCAGCACCAAATGGCAAGCTTGATATGAATGAGTTAAAGCTGGCAATTACTGAAAACACAGTACTTGTAAGTGTCATGCTTGTTAACAATGAAATTGGCTCTTTTTTCCCCGTACATAAAATTAAACAAATTATTTTAGAAAAGCAATCTTCTGCGCTTTTGCATTGTGATGCTGTTCAAGCATATGGGAAAATGAATTTTACCGCTTCAAGCCTGGGTGCTGATCTTATCAGCATAAGTGCGCACAAAATCCACGGTCCAAAAGGGATCGGTGCGCTTTATGTGAGAAATGGTACTCCAATGTTTTCTCTAAATCTTGGGGGTGGACAAGAACGAGGCTTACGCTCAGGAACCGAAAATACACCCCTGATACCTGGGTTTGCTGAAGCAGTACGGATCACTTTTTCTAATATGGAAGCGAATATTGGCCATATGGCAAAACTTCGTGATTATTTGATAGAAATGATCGAAGAGCACTTTCCAAAAGCTGTTATCCATTCAAGAAAACAGGGAGCACCTCACATTGTCAATTTTTCACTCCCTAGTGTAGATAATAAACAAGTGGTACAGTATCTTGATTCGAAAAAAATATATATTTCTAGCGCCGCCGCATGTAAATCAAATCATTCTCGCGGTCCCGCAGTGCTCGAATCACTTGGAATAAGCCGCGAGTTAGCCGATAGTGCACTCCGCATCAGCTTTTCCTACTTGAATACTAACAGTGATATTGATGCTCTCCTACAAGCTCTATTAGAATATTGCAAGCTTTATAACTATAATCAATTCACCAAGTGATCAGTAATGATGTTCATTTTCTTTTTTGATTATTATATAATATGACTATTCAATAGAAGAAAGGAGATGTTGTTGTATGTTAAACATGCAAATTGTTGAGATTGTAACAAATGGGGAGGATTGTGCTAAATAAATCCATGCATAAAACCTCCCAAAGGTTATAATCCAAAACTTTAGGAGGAAATGAAGTTGAGTATTATTAATATGGAAAATCTAGGACTTACTGAAACATTTATACAAGAGTCTAAATTATATAAAGATTTATTTATTGGTCGTATATCATCACAATCAAAAAATTTATATAAAATCATTACAGAAAAAGGTGAGTTTACAGCTGAAATATCTGGAAAATTACGTCATAGCATACGCGATCTTTCCGAATATCCGGCTGTTGGAGATTTTGTCATGGTTGACCGTTCTGATAACTCACAAGGAAACGTAATTATTCACCATGTACTAAATAGGAAAAGTGTGTTTGCCCGAAAAGTGGCTGGTACTACAAATGATATCCAAGTTGTCGCTAGTAATATTGATATCGTTTTTATATGTATGTCGCTAAACAATGATTTTAATCTTCGAAGACTAGAGAGGTACCTTTCTGTAGCATGGGATAGTGGCGCTACTCCGGTTATTGTCCTTACAAAATCAGATTTGTGTAATGAGATAGAAGGAAGACTCAATGAAATATCCACCATCGCAATTGGTGTAGATGTCCTTGTAACATCAACTATTTCTGATAATGGTTATCAATCTGTGAAAAAATTTCTTTCCAGTGGTAAGACAGTCGCATTTATCGGCTCTTCTGGCGTTGGGAAGTCAACCTTAATCAATCGTCTACTTGGTGAAAGTGTATTAGAAACAAGTGGAATAAGAAGTGATGATAAAGGGAGGCATACTACTACAAGACGTGAGCTAATTTTGGTATCAGATGGAGGAGTTGTGATAGACACACCAGGAATGAGAGAGCTTGGTATAATAAGTGCTGATCTAGCAAAATCCTTTGCTGATATTGACGAACTCGCCTCTAAATGCAGATTTAACGACTGCACCCATAATAGCGAACCTAAGTGTGCAGTCAAAAAAGCCATTCATGATGGCGTTTTGTCCGCGGAAAGGTTAGAAAACTACAAAAAGCTTCAACGAGAAATGAAATATGATGGATTAAATTCTAAAATGATAGAAAAAGAAAAGATTAATGATATGTTTCATGAAGTGGGTGGCATGAAAAACGCCAGGAAATTCTTTAAAGAAAAAAACAAAAATAGATAGGAAAGCAGTAGTAAGAAATATTTTTGCCATTTTTTGATAAAAATCAAGAAATGGCTTTTTTTGTTAGAACTCACTCCAATTGCTATGATAGGGCAGTTGTCCAAAAACTTAATTTCTGCCATGAATATCATTATCTTTATTCTATTATTTAATTTGTAATATTTTATAACCCGCAATATTTTTTTCTTAAAAATAGTTAAATGGGGAATTACGAATAGTGTTAGGATTTAGCAATAAGGAAGATATTATTATCTCCTATTGTTTGAATATGGATTGGCACTTATGGAAATATTATTTTTAGCAACAATTACCTTTGTAATTAAACTGTAAGAGTTAGGTGGTAAAGTATGGGCTTATTATCAAAGTTATTTAGCAGCTCAACTAACAAGGAGGAAGAACAGATGGCAAACTTAAACATCGGAATTATTTTAGGGAGTACACGTGAAGGACGTCTTAGTCCACAAGTTGGAGAATGGATAAAATCACAAGCGGACAAACGCGGTGATGCAAATTACGAAATAGTTGATATTAAAGATTTTAACCTGCCATTCTTAGGTACAACAGACGGATCAGAGCCAGGAATTGCTAAATGGAACGAAAAACTTGCTAACTTAGATGGTTTTATATTTATAGTTCAAGAATACAACCACAGTATTACTGGTGCATTGAAAAACGCTCTAGATTTTGCACGTGAAGCTTGGAATAATAAAGCAGCTGGTATAGTAAGTTATGGGTCAGTAGGAGGTGCACGTGCAGCAGAGCATCTTCGTGGGATACTAGGCGAATTAGCAGTTGCAGATGTTCGTACACATCCAGCTTTAAGTTTATTTACGGATTTTGAAAATGGGCAAACATTCAAACCAGCCGAAATGCATGAAAGTACAGTAAACGAAATGTTAGGTCAACTAATTTCTTGGTCAACTGCTCTCAAAACAGTGAGATAAAAGAAATGATAATTGGAACCCTTAATTATTTTAAATAAATAAGGGTTTCTTTTTTATGAATCAAGATACTTCAATGTTCATATCCAGTAGCATAAAGGAAATAATGTTGTTATTGTAATATCGCTAACGACTAGTTTAGCTTACATACTGGTTTTTTATGGTAAAATAATTTAAAGTGCTTGATATAGAGGGGGATGTTTTTTTGGATAAAAAGAAATATTATTTAGTTTATATGCCGCTGATGACGATCATTGGTGTATTTTTAATTTTTTATCTTCCAGCTGATCAGAGCCATTATGTGTTATTAATTCCTATCATTTTTTGGATAGTTTATTATTCTTGGAATTTTGTAGAGAAAAAAGGATTGAAAAATAGAGATTCGACAAAGTGAGAGTAAACACAATGCACTTCAAATACTCTATAGAATTTCCATTATAGTATCTCTAATCAATACCACTTACGTGACGGAATATCGAAGCAGGCTAATTGTGCGGACACCAGGTACGTTATTTTTGCAAAATTCAAGATTTCTATGTCTATCCGGACATCAGATCCGTTATTTCATATATTTTCTCGATATTTCCCTTCATTCGTTTCAAATAAAGGTTTTGATGTCCGTTAAAATTCACATAACACCAGAAATAGTTAAAATAACGGATTTTTTGTCCACTAAATAGAAATAGTTGCTTTCTATGTATTCCATTTGGTGAAGCGTATGGTTGTGGAAAGGAAAATAGTGATCATACTACAGAGAACGTGATCAGTGAGGATGCTTGGCGAGCGAACGGTGCAACTTATGTGATAGGGACGTAAATCAACAGGCCAGCTTTACTTATAAACATAAAAATTCAGGCAAATAAATGAATGGAATTTACAAGTTTTCCACAGATACTCCAATATATGAAAAAGGATGCGATGGGATTGACTAGATTAATTTTTAAAAGAACGTTAATCAAAAACAAAGTTCAGTTGCAAATTTTAATAATAGTTGCAACAGGTTTTTACCTTTCTAGCTGTAATCAAGACGTTTCTTATGAGGAAGTAGCATTTCAAGATGCTCCAGACGAAGTGACGATGAATTTGCATAATGTACCACCTGGCCAAAGTACAGGTATGGCTGAAATAGGAAATGAGGCATATGCAATTATTATCGGGGATACTGGGCAAGAAATTGAGGTAATATCTGTGAGTAACGATTTCGATATCTACTATAGAATAGTCGAAACATCTGAGTCAAACTCAGAACGTCCAATCAAAATTGTGAAAATGAAAAATAACGGTTCTCCCGTTGGATTTAAAGAAGTTCAGTAACAATAGTATTATCGTAAATTTTCGTAAAAAAGGAGACCTAAAATGAATGATGATAAATGGATTGTCTATCTTTTACTAGGATTGATTACTTATACAGTAGGTCTAGTTTACATACAAGAAGTTGAGCCAACTCTCGCAGATCAAATTAATAGCAGTGTAATCATAGGTTTATTGTTATTAATTTTTATAAAGATGAAAAAATAATAACAAACGAAAGAGTAACTAATTGGTACGGAGAATGATGGGAAATGGACTTGCAAATTGAGTATAGGGTGATGATCTATTTGGAATGGTTTAAGCTTTTGTTAATACTAGCAATAGTTCTTTATCTTTTTGCTACTTTCCAGTTTTATCGGTTTTGGAAAGGTTTTAAAAATCTCAATATTGGAGATACACTTTCAATCGAATTAAGAGATGAATTGAGAAAAAAGATCAAAGCTGCAATTATTTTTGTTGTAATTGGGGGAATTTTAAATTTAATAGGGACAATTATTAGACCCTTTTGATGAATCGTACAATTTCATTCCTCAATTTTACTTGCTATAGTAAAAAACACTTAGAAGGGAGCTTGTATCATGACCAAGCATAAAATTTATACAATGAGTGTCGCCAAAGTCTATCCCCATTATATTACGAAAGCAGAGAAAAAAGGGCGTTCAAAATCAGAAGTCGATGAAATCATCCGTTGGTTAACAGGGTATAGCCAAGAAGAATTAGATGCTCAATTGGAAAAAAAAACAGACTTTGAAACCTTCTTTGCGGAAGCTCCGCAATTAAATCCATCACGATCTTTGATCAAAGGTATAATCTGCGGTGTCCGCGTGGAAGATATCGAAGAACCTACAATGCAGGAAATTCGCTATTTAGATAAACTAATCGATGAGCTAGCAAAGGGAAAAGCGATGGAGAAAATTATGCGGAAATAATTGATCGGTTGCTTTGTACATTGGGGGACATTGGTAGGGATTACAATATCCCTAAACGAGGGGGAACAGCGTGAAGAAACTTTATATAAAGCAGAAGGTGTTCAGCCTGAGTGGCAAATTTACGGTAAAGGATCAGCAAGAGAATGATGTTTATTACGTTGAAGGCAGTTTTATGAAAATCCCAAAAACGTTCTCGATTATGAATAAAACGAAAGATGAAGTTGCGCTCATCACGAAAAAAGTGTTCAGCCTTCTACCGAAGTTTTTTGTGGAGGTGAACGGTCAAGAAGTACTAACGATTAAGAAAGACTTAAAAATTTTTTTATTGTTATAGGGGGTGAAAAGATGGTTTCAAATATTGGGGTGCCAGGTTTTATCCTTTTTTTTAATATTATTCTTTGGGGTGTAGGCCTGTTTATTCTTTATATTGTAATAGTAGCAGCTGTGAAGAATGGTATTAACAAATCTGTAGTTGGACAATTGATTGAAAAAAATTATGGAATTAATGCAAATATCAAAACTTTTCTCGATAGAGATTTAGATAACGATTGAATCACATACCCACATATTACTAAAGTGACGTGATACGCGTAAACGCAAATGTCAGCGCCAATTCATTACTTCGTTCAATTTTCTATCGGAGTTTTGCAAAAATAACCGTATGGTTTCACGAATACTGAAAAAGAGAATAAAAGATTGATAAAGTAGAGAAGCTCTTAAAATATAGTAAAACCACGCGGAGGTGGATTCCTTGTTAAAAGAACAATTAAAGGAGCGAGCACAATCATTAGTTCAAATTCCTGATCATTTTCAGCCGGTCCTAGAAGAATATTTTGAAGGGGAGAATGGTGAAGGGGAAGCGATGTTTACATGGACAGATGACCAACATGACGAAGGGATTTCGCTCACACTTGACCTTGATGGGAATTTGACTCGATTATCCATTGAAATGAAAAAAGAAAATGCGTATAGCGCTTCTCTAGATGAAACTGAATTAAGACAACGGGCAGAACAATTTTTGCTTGACCATTACCCTCATGCATTACAGCATTTAACCCTTTACCAAACGAAAAAATTAACAAAGACCTATCGCTTTTACTATGAACAATTAGTGATGAACCTACCATTAGATGATGCAGGTTGTTTTGTTGATGTTGACGCTCGCGGGGAGATTGTTGAATTTAAGTATAATGGTCTGCAACCAGAGCCAGAAGTTCCAAAAAAATTAATAGCGAAAGAAAAACTAAGCGAACACGTCAAAAATCGCCTCGATTTTCAGCTTATAATCACAAGATTAGATTCTGTAATTCATAATGTAACCGAGGATGGACTCCGTCTCGTATATAAGATTGAACCATTTTTCATGAAATATAAGGCAGGCGTTTTAGTGCCGACGTTAACGATCATCCATGAAGAAGATGAAAAGGAGAAGGAAGAGTTCGTTACATTGCCCCCGCTACCTGAAACAATAGTACAGAATGATTTATCATCAGAAGAGATCATTGGTATTTCTGAGGAGATGGAGGTTATTCGTGAAGTCGATTGGGGCGAAGAAACTGGGATAGTTTGGCGTGACCAAGGTTGGACGCTCGATGAAGACGTAAAGGATTTATCGATGGATCGCTTATTTAAAAAACATAATGAAGATACCGTAAAAGCTTTCATTTCGAAAAAAACAGGGAAAATAACAAGGTTTATGTGGATTAAAGACCGAACTGGTGATCTTTCCCTTAGCCAGAAAGAATGTTATCAAATAGCAATTGCCTTTCTTCAAATGATTATTCCCGATTATTATCAATATTTGCAATTGATTGTCCATGATAACGGGGATGAACAAAATGACACTAGGATAGCATTCAATTTCCACGTACATAACGGACATGGCATCCCTATTTTTTCAGAAATAGTAGTAGTTTCTGTTAATCGGCAAACAGGCCAAATAGATTATTATAGTGGACCGAGCTCTGACCTAGAACAACTGCAGCATATTCCGTCTGAAGCAGCCATCTCGAAAAAAGAGGCTTATGACATTTTCAGCAAGCATCTAGATTTTAAATTGATCTGGGACAAAAACTATGAAGAAAATAACAACATCCTTGCGTACCAAGCATGTGATCGCCATACAGGAAAATCGTTTCGCTATATTGATGCAATCACAGGAGAAATAATTACTGAAAAAGACTAATATGTATGTTTTCAGGTGATCACAATGAAGAGAACATAAAGAACAGATACTACAGATTATCACTATAGAACACAGTTTTTATTGAAAAATAAAAAAACAAATGCTACCGATGAGCCACAACAGAGAAAAATATTTTCAAAGATTTTGAGAGATGGTGTATAAAATGAGTGTAAAAATTAAAAAGGCGACTACTAAAGATTCAGAATCAATTAGCAAAATCCACGCTTTAAGTTGGAAGACAGCTTATAAAGGAATAGTGCCACAACAATATTTAGATGAGCTTAAAGATGACTTTTGGGTAAATGCTTTTGATAATTGGATTAGCAATAACATTGTAACCGCACAGCTTATTTATGAAGATGAATTACCGGTAGGTTGTATTGCGTTTGGGAAAGCGAGAGATGAAAAATTTTCGGAATGGGGTGAAATTATTTCTATATATGTACACCCTGATTTTTGCAGAAGAGGGTACGGGCAGCAATTATTACATACTGCCTTACGTGATATGAAAACGAAAGGATTCCGCAATTGCTATTTATGGGTATTAAAGGAAAACGATAATGCAATCAACTTTTATAAGAAGAATGGTTTTACTTGCAATCATGATGAATATACATTCGAAATTAATAATGAACCGCTAACCGATGTAAGATATGTTCTATCATTAGAAAAGTAATTATGTCTTTCTCTTTTAATGCTTCAATTCGTTCCTTTAACTTGTTTTTTTACTTCTTGGGCTACGAGTTTACCACCTATAGTGAAAGAGCGATTGACATTTAATTAAAGTATGAAAATCGTTATTGCTAACGAAGCAAGTTAGCAAAAAAGAACTTGAATAATATACAGTTTTTTCCTATAATAACATATTAGTTGAGATTAGTTTAGTTGAGAAATGGAGAGTTGAGGAATGAGTAAAACTGAGTTGTATACTCAATCGGGAGTTGCGATGACATGTCGCTCTTACCAAGAGTATAAAGAAATGTTTATGTTTAAAGAGGATTTGTTTAGTAAAGGTAAAATTCTTGATATTGCATCTGGAGCATCTTCATTTATTGCTGAACTAAATCAAATGGAATATGAAGCTATTGCGGTTGATCCTTTATACAAACTTACAAGCGAAGAAATTTATGATCTTGGAAAAAAGGAAATTAATATAGCTTCTCAAAAGTTATCCCAAAATGAAAATCTTTTTATATGGAACAATTATAAAAGCCTAAAACATCATGATGAAATTAGAAATCGTTCTTTAAATCAATTTATTGATAATTATAGAAAAGACAAACATAAAGAAAAATATATCCCAGCAACATTGCCTAATTTACCCTTTGATAATAATACGTTTTCATTAGTTTTTTGTAATCACTTTTTATTCTTATATCAAGAGCAATTTGATTTTAAATTTCATTTAGATGCAATTAATGAAATGGTGAGGATTACAAAAAAGGGCGGATTAATATTGATATACCCTTTAGTTGGTTTTAAAGATGAAATTTACCCACACTTAGACAAACTAATAGATTCATTAAATACAAATGACGTTAGTGCAAAAATTAACGAAACTAAATTTCGATTTCTTCCATCAGCAACCCACTATCTGAAAATTGACAAATAGATTATGAATTAATGGTTTATATTAAAACAGCGTTACTCAATATGAAGTAACGCTGTTTTTGTTCAACGACCGGGTACTTTAAGAATTATAATTTGTATTTCGGATGTGGACTGTTCTTTAAACACTTGGATTTAAAGAGTGGCAAAAAATCATTGTATTGATCGTATCCGCAGAATTCATTGCAATAAGGTTGTATGTTATGATAATACAAAAAATATGAAGATGTAATCACTCTATATTACTTTAAAAATCGGTCGTTAAAAGAAATCGAGCGTACTAAATATAAAATTATCAACTGTAAAAACCCGTATTTATAGAGCAAAACAAATGTTAAAGCAAATATGCCAAGATGAAAAAATACATACGATTGTTTTAAAATAGCGAGCTAGTACGAACAGGGTAAGTTAGTATTACAATGTAGTCCATGAAAATGTCAAGGTAATAGGAGGAAAAGGAATGATTATAAGGGAAATGATTGCTGAGGACATACCTCAGTCGCTTTTATTCTAACGAGCAGGTCAGTGGAGGAAAAAGTAAAGATTTCTAAAGGGATTCTGACATGATGATTGTATAATTATGGCGGGGGTGATATAACGGTGAATTCATTACACACGAAATAATCAGCTCAAAGAAATTCGACAAGTTACTAGCAAAACTAGTATCGGGGTAATGATATCCTTTGTTCTATATTTTAGGAATCTTATTATAAATAGGGTGGCAAATAACATGAAAAAAATTCTATTAATCTTAATAACAATGCTTGTAGTATTTGTGGTCACTGCATGCAATGATGCAACTACCACAGCGCAAAAAGAAGCTAATAATATAATCAATGATAATGAAATTGCCGTTGATACCAAAGGATCAACTGATGATGTGAACTATGAAAAAATAAGCGCATATATGGAAGAAGAATGTAAAAATGTTTTTTCTCCATACTATGAGTTATTAGATTTTCAATTATCAGATTATACGGAAGAAGTTGTGAATGGAAAGGTTGAAGCTACTTTTTCATATAAGTTGATACATAAAAATTATGATAAAGACCCGGATACAGTTGGATATATTAAAGCTGCAAAGGAAAGTGGCGATAAACACTATCAACAATTGTATGATGAATACTTACAACCACAAGAAATGAATTTCCCGCTGTTAAAAGCTGTTATAGAAGAAAATGAGTTAATAACTTTATATTCTAATATTTCTCCCCATGGAGTCGAATGGGAAGAAGTAAAAATTTCTAATTTTGTTATTAGTAAATAAGTGGGGGTAAAAATATGTTATAAAATATAGGTGTACCAGGTTTAGTTCTGGTTTTAAATTTAACTGGCACACGGAATTTTCAAGTCCTGTTATGCTTTCATGAATGCTGATAAAGATCATCCGCTTGAGCATTGTGATAAGTTTCCAATCAAAGAATTATTGAACAATCCGTTTATGCTATTGGAAAAGGGTGCGAAAGCAGAAATCTCTGAAATTTTTGAGAAGCACCATATTTCACCTCAAGTTCACTTTACAACATGGGATGACTATGCCATTATGTCCATGGTGGAAAACGGGCTTAGTACCAGTATATTACATGATATGTTCTCTCAATAGAATCCAATAGGAGCGAGATTTAATGGCTAACACACACATTTTTAACAAAGGCGAAGAAATTGCAAATTCTATTACTCATGGAATTGGGGTTCTTCTTAGCATTGCAGCACTAGTAATATTAATTGTATTTTCTTCTTTGTACGGAAGCGCTTGGCATATCGTTAGCTTCACAATATTTGGAGCGACTATGCTTCTCATGTATACATCATCGACACTATTGCACGCTTTTCCTGAAGGCAGCAGAATTAAAAACCTATTTGAAATCTTTGACCATTGTTCGATCTATTTTTTCATCGCCGGCACTTACACACCTTTCATGTTTGTTGCCGTAAAAGGATGGGTTGGATGGACTATTTTCGGAATCGTCTGGGGCATTGCAATTGGTGGAACGGTCTTTAAATCCTTTTATGTTAAGAAATTTTTGTTCACATCAACTGTGTTATACGTGTTAATGGGCTGGTTAATTGTTTTTGCTTGGGAGCCATTAACAGAAGCCATGCAGCCTAGTGGGGTAACGTATTTAATTATCGGTGGATTGTTATATACATTTGGGGCTGTTTTCTATATTTGGCGAGGATTCAAGTATCACCATGCTGTATGGCACCTTTTCGTCATTGCCGGTAGCATCATGCACTTTTTCAGTGTGCTAACACTTTTGAATTAATTATTTTACATATTAAGAGTAATAATCATGGAACAGAATTATAACCAAGTGGTTGATATTAAACAGGATCTTTCGGACGAATAAATAGCAGCTAGGGGATGAAAAGGAGAAATAATTTTTTATATTTGAAAAGGTGTTCATATTACAAGGATACATATATTTTCCATAAAAACGCAAAATATTTCTATAAAGGCTGAATCAATGAATACCCCCTACATAACTATCCTATTCATTAACAAGCCTTAAGAAATATTTAAGGATGATTGCGTTGGAACATAATCGTGTAGAACAATTTGATAAAATTGTCAAGACCATTAGAGATGGTTATCGAGCGTTAACTGAGTATTGGCTTGAATGGTCAATCTATACTGCATTTGAATTTTGGTTAATGGTTTTATTATTTATAGCATCTTTAGCGTTTGTTCTCATCAAAATTGATAAAGAAAAGATTTTTTTAATTGGATTTTATGGATATAGCATCCATATGACGATTGGATATTTAGATATGTATGGCAGGAATATGGGTTTTTGGAACTTCCCTTTTCCATTAATCCCTGGATTACCAGGCTTGGTATTGGATTCAAGTATCGTACCTGTAATTTTTATGATGGTGTACCAATGGACGTTAAACCACAATAAAAATTATTATCTTTATTCTTTTCTAACTGCTTGCTTTTTTGCATTCATATTTAAGCCCAGTATGGAAGCCATAGGTGTTTTGAAATTGTACGGAAAGGCAAACTATTTTCATCTGTTAATTGTCTATGTTACTGCATTTTTGATTTCACGATTTCTTACGAATTTATTTTTATGGCTGCAAAAAAAATATTCAAAGCAATTGTCCCATTAAAGGGTCGATTCCTTCCTGAACAAGTATATTTATAGCGGAATGAAAAATTGCAACGACTATGAAGTGAAGGATGGGGGAAAGCGAAAAAAACACCTATTCCTAAGTTAAAAACTTGGAAAATAAGCGTTTTTATAATGTGTTGAGTGCATGGCTAGCAAAGCACTATGAATTATATAAATCCTCAATACTTTTCATTACTTTTTCATCTGGCTTAAAGTAAATATCATCGATGTAGTTCGGTAAAAAATGAAAGACTTTTTTATTTCCTTCATAAAGCGTTAAATCGTAAGTCCAATCAGTTGTATTTTTTTCTTGAACTACATCTGGTATAAAATAGGCAACATTCATATTCTCTACCCAAGTTTTTATAACTGTCTTGTCAGTTATAGTTTTCTTTTCTCCAGTTTCATTACTATTTATTGTAATTTTACTGATCTTAGTTAGATCAATTTTTGATAACTCAGCTAATGTGTAGGGCTGGAGTTCAATTGTTCTTTGTTCTTTTTGACCACAAGCAGTCAAAGCCAAAATAAATAATGTTAATAAAATTATAAGTAGTTTCCTCATTGTTAGCCTCCAAATACATATATTCTTAAATTTTACCTATATTACTATAGCAACAAACAACTGACTTTCGCAATAGGTCTGACTTGTTAACATGTTATTCTAGCTTGATTTGGTAACGCCCCCTTTTATACTCTACCTGTTTTAATATGGATAAAAAAGATATTATTCAAATTCATTCTTACGTTCTTTGAAAAAGTCGTAGAAAAATTTTACATTTTCAAGCTCAGTCCATTTATATGTTCTCAAAAGAGGAGCATCAAGATTATAAATATTAGCGTCTAGTGTTCCTAGCATAAATGGCGAATGTGTCGCGATAATAAACTGGCAGTTAAAAAATCTTGCCAGTTTATTGATTTCTGTCGCCAACTGAATTTGGTTTGCAGGTGAAAGAGATGTTTCAGGTTCATCGAGCAGATATAATCCATTTGGGACAAGATACTCATCAAATATCTGGATAGATGTCTCTCCGTTCGAATACTTCTCATTTGCAAACTTCATAATTTCAATTTGTTTGTGCATTTGCGAAGAATGGTTCAACTTTTCCAGTTGCTCCTTCGTATATCCTAATTTTGATTGTTGATACAAGTAGCCCTCCTTAAGAATTGCTTCTTGTTGAATCTTCTTGATCTCATATAAAATATCTTCACTTTTGATGTATACACTATTATGTGGTATTTGATCTGACTCACCATCACTCTTATTTTCACCAAGGCTATAGGAACAGGCCATCATGTAGTCTAATGGGTAATTGTTTTCACGTTGATTAGTAAATCCTTCAGCCCCTGTAATATCCAGTTTGTTTGCCATTAAATTCAACAGCGTAGATTTGCCAGAACCATTGTTACCATACAAAACTGTAATGGTAGTAAAGACAAACACTTCTCCTGCTATATTTCTGAACACATTGTATGGATATGCATTTGGATTGTTGACGGTATGGGAAGAAAGTTTAAAGCTTTTTAAATATATCATTTGGATAAACCTTCCTTTGGAGTAAATGAATAGATATAATCAATACTATCATCTTTTTACGACGTTTGCAGAAACAAAGAGTGAAAGCTATGTTGCTTAATGATCAATAGACGACCACTATTGTTTCACTTGCAATCTACGGTCAGGAGTTGAACAAGAGCCTATTGTGCACTAATAAATGATTGAACAATTCATCTTTATTTAATTACCAACTTCGTACCAAATAATTTATCTGGTTTGGTAAAATAAATTCAGCTAGGGGAAGAAACAGTGTTATACGTGTTAATGGGCTGGTTAATTGTTTTTGCTTGGGAGCCATTAACAGAAGCCATGCAGCTTAGTGGGGTAACGTATTTAATTATCGGTGGATTGTTATATACATTTGGGGCTGTTTTCTATATTTGGCGAGGATTCAAGTATCACCATGCTGTTTGGCACCTTTTCGTCATTGCCGGTAGCATCATGCACTTTTTCAGCGTGCTAACACTTTTGAATTGAAATCTTCACTTCATTTTCTTTTATGGGTAGAAATTATAGAACGGAATTATGATAACACAATATTTTTCTTATTGAAGTAACGGAGCAGGTTTCTTCAATAAGAAGTCATAGAGGAATTTGCATTTTACTGAAAATATAATTACTTGCATTAATTTCCCGGAATATAAAGTATAAACAAGATTAGAGAATTAATGCACATTAGTAGAATTATACATATAATGGGAGGTAGCTGTAATGAAAAAATATGAGTACAAATTTGTCAAAGTAGGGGTGAAATAAGGCTTTGAAAACTTAAAGTAACGGGTGCGATTACAAAATATGCATTCGCTGTTTTACTTCCATGGCAATCTTGGAGATAAGTAGTTTATAAAAAAGGGGAAATTAATAATGTAGTCAATATCTCAATATAAATGTATTAAAAATCTTAAAGGTGGTTTTAAAGTTGAAATGCAACCAATGTCAGAATGAAATGGTTAAAGATTGTGGCGTTAATGTTGAAGGCGTTATGTATGGAATAAAAATATTTTAAAAGCGTAAAGGACTGTTCAACAAGATGTCTGAAAAACCAAAAGCGTCAGTTTGTCCGAATTGCGGTTATGTTGCATTGTATATTGATAACTGTAAGAAATTCAAATAAATGGATAATAAAGTAAGTTTCTTATTTCACTAACGGGTGCGATTGTTCAAGAGGAGCAGTCGCTTTTTCACTAACAAAGCAAGTTTGTTCAAGTAGAATTCATACAGTAAAATGAATTTATTTATAATTTCCAAAATGGAGGTGTAGCGATATTGGCAAAGCATGAGTTTGGCATAATGCAAAATGAACCCTTGTCTAATGAAAGTTACGATACATATGAACCACAAAAATACAATTGCATTATGGTTGATGACGACTTCATAGAACCAGTCATGATGGATTTGCAAGGAATAGATTGCTATTGGCATAACCTCCGAGTAGAAGGAAAAGGACTTGCCTATTGTGGTATAACCCTTATACCGCCTAAATCAATGGAAGCACTTATAAGTATTTTGTCTTCTCAAAATAAGCAAGAATATAACACTTTAATCGAACTGGTTATTCAAGCAAAAGAGACGAAAAAATATATAATTCATTTTGGCATCTAAATTCTAATTACAGAATTATGGTTTTATAGTTGTGTGTATTTCGTTTTTATATATTAAAGATTGTGAAGCATGCACTTAAAGGAACAGGGGCGATTGTTCAATAAGGAGAATGGTATTTCTTAGTGAAGTGACGGAGCATTTTTTGTATTGTATGGATCGTGCTATAATATCTAGATTTGAAACAGAGGGGGCAGTTAATTGAAAAAGGTTGGGTTCATTTCAATAGTTATTGTAATTGTTATTTTTGCTTTATTCATTTTTGTAATACAATCATACCATCCGCCACTTCCAATAGAAAATTTAACAGCAAAAGAAGTAATTGAAAAGCTGGAAGAAACAGATAGCCAGTTAGTAGAAATTTCAGTAGAAGATGATACGATTTGGTATATCACAAGAACTCAAAATGGGGGCATTTCAATAGCAGATGAAAACATTAAACAAATGATTGGCACAAAGGGTTGGGAATTTAAAGGAAAAGATGGTGCTGGACTATTTTTTGAAAAAGATGGAGAACGATTAGTTGTTACTACACAAATGTGGAGTAAAAAGTACGTACTTGTTAAAGTTCAAAGCAAGTTTAAAAATCAGTAGAATTTTATAAAGCGAACAGGAGCATTTTCTTATCCATTATATATTCAATAATCGTTTAATGCTTTGTCTTATTCTTTAATAACATCATTTAAAATATTCATGAATTCAGCATCAGCACCTTCAGGAAGTACTAGTTGGAGTACTATCACTTTTTAAGTGAAGGATAGATCAAGTTTTTGATGATGATAAGGACTAAGTTGCCAATATTGATATACTACAATACGTGGATTTTTTCAGAATAATAGTTTTAATGTTTTGAAGTACGGCCTTATTGCAAATTAGAAGTGCGGCTTTATTGTAAATTTGATCTGACGAATATCATCTAAAAAGGGGGGAATTCATTGCACCCTATTGAACTAATAGAATTGATGATAGCTAGCGGAATATTACTCGTTTTTTTATTGATTTCGTTCGTTTTCAAAGGAAAATGGAGAATGGTTATTCAGAGATTAGCTATTGTTTATGTCATTTCATTTATTAGCTTTTACGTGATACGTCCATATTGGATTGATTTACAACTTGAAAAAAAAGTAGGCTTTTTACAATTGCAATTAGAACAACAATACCCAGAAGAGACCTGGGAGATTTGGACGGTGCCACATCGTGAGGACGGTTATGAAAGTATGAATCCATATTCCATAGGTGTCATATTTGAAAATGAACCAGATGTGCAGTACAAATATTTTGTTCGTAATAAAGATAATATTATTCAAACCGGCTACTCGATTCAAAACGAACATCAAAGAGACTTATTACATATAGAGCGTGAATAAATTCTAGTTGTAAAGAACGGATTTGCTTTACAAAATCAAAGAATTTTTTCGATACGATATTAGCTAAGAAAAAGGGACTAAATTGAGTAACAAGCTGTAATACTTTATCATGACACCATTGATCATTATTGGATTTTATTTAACATACTATTTTCCAGCAAGTAAACCTTAAGAGATTTTATTTCTTATCGTGTTAGCGTATTATTTTGGCTGGAAAGATGTTAGAAAAAAGCTTAATACAGCAAAAGGAGAAGGAGTCCGTATTATTCATTTAACAGTCTTCACAGTTATAGGAATTATTTCATTTATAGCTTAAACTTACGGGTGCTTATCTTGAAAAGAAAGGACCCTTTTCCTTGAAGATAAGATTAATTCAAGAGCAAGTACTTTGAAACAAAATCAAACAAATATGTGACCTTCACACAAGCATCCTTCATTTATTTTCCATACCATACTATTAAAAAAGGAAGGATGAGTTAATTGGGAATCATTTGCCATCAAAATTGTACACATTTAGGGGTACCACCTGGTAATTTAGTAACGGCAGTTGGTCGGGGCTCAGGGGTACTGCCTGATAGGATCGAAAATTTTGCAAGGGTATTACCTGATCGAACTCAAGAAGTATTTGAAATTCCTGAAAATCAAGTTTTTATATTAACAGATATTGCTTATAATTTTGGGTCTAGTCTCCCTGCTGATAGACGTGTATTAATCTCAATTATTCAATCACAACCTCTAGGTGAATTTATTTTCCAAGCTGATTCAGTAAAAACAGATATTGAAGGTTCTGCTGGAGGAGTTATTAATTTTACAAGTGGGATGGTTATTGCAACACCCATTGAAGTTCGATTTAGTGAATTTCTTCAGGTTGTAACCGTATTTTTATATGGTTATTTTGTGGATATAACTTAGAAATACTGAAACAAAGGAAGCAAGGAAAAGGCTCTCTTGCTTCCTAACTACTAGACTATTCTAATAATAGAAAGAATGGTTTATACTCGATTTTTATTACATTTATTGTAAAAGTGATAGCTCATTATAGAGGATAGATTAGATTAGAGATCTTATGTGTATAAAGTTTATAATCTGCAAATAAAAATGTCTCGTTTTAATTAGGGAGGGGAAGATAATTGTCTTTAAAGGTAGGCGATAAAATAATATTTGAACGGACTTTCACAGTTGAGGATGTTGAATTATTTACAAAGGTTTCAGGCGATGAGGGAATTCATCACGTATCCCCAGATGAACAGGGAAGATTTGTCGTCCAAGGATTATTGACTGGTACTTTACCAACAAAAGTTGGTGGTGACGCAAACGTGCTAGCTCGGACAATGAATTTTGAGTTTTTGCGACCAGTTTTTACTGGTGATACGATCGTTTGTGAAGTCACCATTGAAAAATATGAAAAACAAGAGAATAATCGTACAGCTATTATGGCAAGTTTCCTATGTACAAATCAAAATGAGAAACAAGTCATGACAGGGAGCTTTGCGGGAGTAATTTTAACCAATGACTGAGTTTTCAATGACTAAAGGTAGAAGTGTTCGCGGGCTATTTCTAAATAATGGGTGAGGGCAACTTGTCTTTGATCGTACATACATACAACCGAACCACTACCAAAAAGCTTTAACACTTAGTCGGTGAGGTTGACTACTTAAGGGTTTGGGCATTTCTTTTTAAAAGGAATGCTTTTTTTTGTCTATATTTCGATAATAATATCATTTAATTTAATAAATATTTATTGTATAACGATAAATAACATGGTAAATTCTAATAGAAAATAACGAAGTGAGGTGCTTTTTATGAAAAGAGGGTCAACACTATTTTTGAAGTTGGCAGTTTTTATTATAGGAACTCCAGGTCTTGCTTTATGTGTATTTGGGTTGCCTTGGTTAGTTAACAATCCAGCAAATCCAAATTTCGCCCATATGCTATACCCCATTATTGTAGCTATTTATTTATCAGTCATTCCATTTTTCGTTGCATTGTATCAGGCTTTTAAACTTTTAACCTATATTGACAAAAACGAAGCTTTCTCACAAATTTCTGTTAAAGCACTAAAAATTATTAAATTGTGTGCAATCACCATCAGTGGTTTGTATGTGGTTATTTTGCCATTTGTTTTTATGCTAGCAGAGCTAGACGATGCACCAGGTCTCATCATCATCGGCATGGTCCCGATCTTTGCTGCAATGGTGATCGCAGTGTTCGCTGCTGTCCTTCAAAGACTTTTACAAGAAGCAATCGATATTAAATCTGAAAATGATTTGACGGTTTGAGGTGAAAACAATGGCGATTATAGTAAATATTGATGTTATGTTAGCGAAACGGAAAATGAGCGTAACCGAACTTTCAGAGCGGGTTGGTATCACAATGGCGAACCTTTCGATATTGAAAAATGGTAAGGCAAAAGCAATTCGATTATCAACGTTAGAGGCGATCTGCAAGGCGTTACAATGCCAGCCTGGAGATATTTTAGAATATAAAAGTGATGAAGAAGGTCAAATTCAATGAAATTTTTCTTAAGATTAAATTTCGTAAATATGATTTATGCATTAATGGCATTTGTTCCTCTTGAGCTTATGTTAAATGTATATAGAATGAGCAGATTAACAGATTGGAGTATTAGTACTTTAAATATTTTAATTGCTTTATCTACTATCACTATAATTATTGGTGGAACAATCCTGCTGTTTTTCTTAACAAAAAAGTGGCTGCGAGCTCGGAAAGCAAAATATTGGACTGCGATTCTATGGTTCCCTTATTTTGTTGTGTTTGTATATTTATTCGCAAATTTGTTTCCGATCACGTACGGCGGCGATACGCCTAATCCTGTCACAGGACTTCTCGCAATTGCTGCAATGGTTGTCTATCCTTTCTATATACTCTTATTGAATTTTCTTGTGCAGGATTAAAATTAAAAGTGTTCATTTTCCCGTTTTTTCAACAACAAAGACGTAATATGTGGTAACATTTAGTAAAAAATAATAAAGAATGAGTTAAAGGATGGTTTTAGGTATGGGTTCTATTATTTTACTTTTTTATATTAGTCTTATTGGTCTTGGAATATATGCCATTTACACTTTCTTACAAAGAACAAAAGAAAGAAATGAATACTTAAAGGATATAAGAGATGAGTTAAGAGAATTGAATAAAAAAACTGTAGACAAAGATTAATGAAGACAATGTCCTTAATTTTCTTAAAGAAGCAGACAACATAGGGTGTATTTTAGCTGTAAACACGTCCTTTTAGTGATGTGTTTTTTATTTATTTAATTAGGATGTGTAATGGAGTTTTAAGTTGAAAGGATAGTAGAGAATGAGCTTAGCAAAGAGTCAAACAATAGATTTTACAAAGAAGAAAAATTCCCCGAACCGATTAGTGTTGGCATTCATATTAGGGTTTTTAGCTTCAATCCCACCATTTGCGACGGATTTTTACTTACCAGCTTTGCCACAAATGACAACAGATTTAAGTGCAAATGCAGCTTCAGTCCAACTAAGTTTGACATCCGTCCTTTTAGGAATGGCGTTTGGTCAACTAATCATTGGACCATATAGTGATGTGTTAGGTCGAAAAATTCCGTTAACCGTTTCCTTTCTCATATTTGTTGTTTCAACAATTTTGTGCGCGTTTAGTCCATCCATTTGGATGTTAGTTATTTTCCGATTTTTTCAAGGGTTTTCTGGGGCAGGTGGTGTCGTTTTGTCCCGCGCGATTGTCCGCGATCTTTATTCAGGTTATGAAGTAACGAAGTTTATGGCCGTTTTAACATTGCTCAATGGTGTCATTACGATTATCGCACCAGTAGCAGGAGGTCAGCTTCTGAAAATAACGGATTGGCGAGGCATATTTTTATTTTTGGGGATTGTTAGTTTCTTCATATTTTTCACCGTACTTTTCGGGGTTAATGAGTCTTTGCCGGATGAAAAACGTACAGAAAGCGGATTGAAGAACTCTGTCTTAAACTTTGGAATTTTATTTAAAAACAAACTGTTTATCGGCTACACACTGACTCAAGGACTGATTTTTGCAGGATTTTTCGGCTATTTATCTGCTTCTCCATTTGTGTTACAGGATATTTATGGCTTGTCAGCGCAGGAGTATAGCTATTCCTTTGCCATCAATGCAGCGGGAGTTATTTTGGCAACATTTATAGCTGAAAGAGTAGTTGGGAATTTCGGGGAAGGAAAGATATTAATCTTTTTCTTATATATATCCTTGCTTGCAAGCCTTCTATTATTGACATCGATACTATTTAACTGGAATATTCGTTTTATCTTGCTTGCTTTCTTTTTGATTTTTTCTTGTATGGGTGTCATTAGTATGTTAAGCAACTCTTTAGCTATGCAAAGTCAGGAAAAAAATGCGGGTAGTGCCTCTGCATTACTCGGATTAGTCCCATTTATTTTAGGTGCGATTTCCGCTCCATTGGTGGGGATTGGGAGCGCTCATACGGCGTTGCCAATGGCTATTGTTATAGCGTCTTGTAACATTGGGGCTTTAGTCTGTTTTAAGAGATTAGTCTTTCATTTTCATGATTAAATCATGATGTTTCGTGATGATGAAATTAAATTGTAATGGTAATTGGTGATAAAATAAATTTGTGATTATAGAATTCGTGATTATAGAATTCGTGATTATAGAATTCGTGATTATAGAATTCGTGATTATAATTGATGATAAAAATCAATTCGTGATGATACCTAATGATAAGACGAATTTAAACATGATCGGAGTCGGGAACATGAGCTATAAAATAATTGAAGAACTATCCATGAATAATTGGCAGTCTTTGTCTACGTTATTTTATGACGGATGGGTTTTACGATTAGCTAAAGGTTATACAATCTATGCCAATTCGATTAATCCACTCTATTTTTCAACTTATAATTTGGACGATAAAATTAATGATTGTGAAAAAATATACACTAATAATGGTTTGACTCCTACATTTAAAATTACCCCTTTTGTACAACCAGAAAATTTAGATAAAATAATAGAGCAAAAAGGGTATTCCTTAGTAGACTTTGATGGAACATCTTTTGTTAGTGTTCAAACTATGAATTTAGTAGGAACTATAGAGCCCACCTTACATAGCGTAAATATTACTAAAAATCTGAATTCCGAATGGCTGGACTATTTTTGCAGATTCAATAATGTTGAGGAAGAACACAAACCTACAATCGTCCAAATGCTTTCTACTATTGCTACAAAAAAGTGCTTTCTATCCCTTTATCATCAAGACAAGGTCGTTGCTTGTGGTCTTGGGGTTATTGAAAGGGAATACATTGGTCTTTATGATATTGTCACTGACAGCCAATATCGAAATCAAGGATTTGGTAAACAATTAGTCATGAATTTACTTAAATGGGGAAAAGCAAATGGCGCTAAATACAGTTATTTAACTGTACTTTCCAATAACGATCCCGCTTTAAAACTTTATACCAACATTGGTTTTTCCGAAGTTTATCAATATTGGTATAGGGTTAAAAAATCTTTCATAAACTAAATCATTCAAATGAATTCAAACACTTGGAATGTATGATATGCTCCCCTTGGGATAGACAGATTTAAAAAAATCTGACTACATAGAGGAGTATTTTTTGTTTTATTTTATTCGCTTTTTCTAGACTCACTAATATAGTTTCGTTATTCAACAAACTATTTTTTTACTAATGCTTTTGTTAAACAAAAAAGATTTTTTTATAAAATATGTAAACTTTTCCTTACGTTTTTCGTTATATAAATGAACGTTCAATGATTCTATGAAAAACGAAGCTTTTCAACAGCTTTAATGACTAGTAGATCACAATAAATTAAGAAACCGCGCGAAAAAAGATTTTTTTTGTTTTATTTTTATCAGAAACTGCAAAAATGTTTCGTAAGCTGAGGGGGGAGTCATGGTAAACCAAACAATGAATGAATTTCTGCAACAGATCTGCACCTTGCTATACCGCTATTTGCGTAAGCGTGGCCTTACCCATGAAGATGCAGAGGACATCGTTCAAGATACATGCTACAAGTTTTTATTACATAAAGATGGTATTCAGTCAGACAAAGTGATGAGTTGGTTATACCGGGTGGCTACCAATCAATTTTATGATCTCAAACGAAAAGAAAAGCGGTACCGAACAACCGACGTTGATGAAACCCCACTGGCAATTTCAACGAACATTCCCGAATTACATGTTCTCGAAAAAGAAGAATCCAGCAAAATTAAGGATACGCTTGACTCACTTTCGGGTTTGCAACAGGAATTACTAGTGTTGAAGTATGAATTGGAATTATCGTACAAAGAAATTGCAGCACTAGTTGATATGAATGAAAATACGTTAAAAACGCATATAAGACGTGCAAAAGAAAAGTTTAGTGAAAGATATAAGGGGGATTCCCATGATGAATAATGAGCAAAAGGATTTTTCATTTGATAATAACCAGATTAAGAAATTAATGAGAAAAGCAAAGTTTTGGTCAACAATCAAAATCATAGTGATAACGATAGTGGTTACACCGATCATTCTGTCAGTTTTATGGTACGGTTTGTGGAAACTAACATTACACAGTGCACAAAAGACGATTGGTGAAATTGTAATGTTTAATGAAATTAGTGGACCAAATGTTCATATAAGTCATCAAACCTATAACACTGATTGGTTAGGGGGAGACATAAAAATTAGAACATATAAGGTACTCGGAAATCGTCCTCATATTTGGGAGCCAATCGAAGGAAGTTACAATTTGTTTGGTACGTTTTCTCGTAACTATGGTTCATATGGATCCATCCAGTTCGAGCGGTCGGAATCATTAGCGGAAACCCATCAATTTGATAGATTTAATGCTTACACAGGTGATCGCGAGTTGTTTTTTTATCATCCCGATGTAGCCTATGACGTATATAAAGATAGCATTAGCGAACTAGAACAAATTGAAAAAACAAATTTTGTTGAACTTGGTTTGTCGTTTGATCAAGCGTACAGCTATAATGAAATTCAAAACAAGCTGCCTTCTAATGTGCAAGTCGTTTGGTGGTGGGTTGATGCATATCCGTATGAGCGGATCGATTTTTTTCAGCAAGACCAAGATACGATTTCAGCTGATTACCCGTTTATCTATGGCTTTCATGCAGAGCAATTTAAAGAGGACGCTTATGGCGGTATCGATTCTTTCATAACAAGCCTCGAGCGCCTTCAAGACAGTAACAATTTTAAATGGGAAGCAGGAGAAGCTTACAATGCATTAATCGGAGATAATGGAAAGTTAGAACAAAGCGATGTCCAAATTATTGGAGCCATTGTTACGGGTACACCTGAACAACTTAAATCATTACAAGGGTTGCCATTTATAAAAGGCTCAACATTAGGTGTCATTGCTGAGCTGAAGTAATTTAACGGCTGGAAATACAGTGTTTTACGATACTTCTTTTGTGACGATAAATTTTTGTTATCATCACCAAATTGAATGTCACGATGTTTTGCTGTTAATAAATCCGGTTTATCGTTAGTAAATCGAGCATCACATCATTTTGCTGATAGTAAATCCATTTTACCGTCAGCAAATCGAGCATCACATCATTTTGCTGATAATAAATCCATTTTATTGTCAGCAAATCGAGCATCACATCATTTTGCTGATAGTAAATCCGTTTTATCGTCAGCAAATCGATTCTTACGCCGTTTTGCTGATAATAAATCCATTTTATCGTCAGCAAATCGAGCATCACATCATTTTGCTGATAGTAAATCCATTTTACCGTCAGAAAATCGATTCTTACGCCGTTTTGCTGATAATAAATCCGTTTTATCGTCAGTAAATCGAGCATCACATCATTTTGCTGATAGTAAATCCATTTTACCGTCAGCAAATCGAGCATCACACCATTTTGCTGATAATAAATCCATTTTATCGTCAGCAAATCGAGCATCACACCATTTTGCTGATAATAAATCCATTTTATCGTCAGCAAATCAAGCATCACACCATTTTGCTGATAATAAATCCATTTTATCGTCAGCAAATCAAGCATCACACCATTTTGCTGATAATAAATCCATTTTATCGTCAGCAAATCAAGCATCACACCATTTTGCTGATAATAAATCCATTTTATCGTCAGCAAATCAAGCATCACACCATTTTGCTGATAATAAATCCGTTTTATCGTCAGTAAATCGAGCATCACACCATTTTGCTGATAATAAATCCCAGTTATCTACCATGATGCAAGATTCAGCAACGATTTGGTACCGATAAATCAGTGTTATCTATTGCGATCCAAGTTGGTAAAGCAAACATTTCATACGTAACATCTTTTCCAATAATGTAGATCAACACAAAATCCCTTATATAATCCTTATATAATTAAACCCATAACAGCAAGCCCCATTATTCATTAGCAAAAGCGGATTACTTAATTATTTCCCTAACTATTTTTAAACCCATTTCTAATTCTTTGATGTTATCGGTTGAACTTACAGAAATTCTAATTGCATTACAGTTATTATTTTTTCCAACTAAAAATCTATTTGTGGAGAATATTTGTACACCATGCTCTAGGGCGATACGTTCCAGTTCCATGCTACTGTATTCATCTGGAATCTCCAAATATCGAAAAAGAGAAGTTTTGGATCGCGTGAATTTAAAATTATTAAATATTTGATCAAAAATTGTATTTCTCTCTTCCAATATAGCCAACTTTACTTTGACAATTTCTTCGTATTTCATTGTCGTTTGTAACAATGAAACCATTTCAGCATTGTATGGAGAAGCCATCCAATTTAAATTGTTAATACCTTGTTGTAGCTTCTTCGTATATTTGGATGGTGATACAATATAAGAAATTCTAAGAGTAGGATTTAGTGCTTTTGATGTTCCGAAAATATAGAAACCTCTGTCCGGAACAAAAGCACTAATTGGTGTTAATTTATTCTTAATTGTAAAACTGCAAGCCCCATCCTCTATTAGTAATAAATTATGTCTTGAAATGATCTTGCCAATTTCTTCTCTTTTCTTTTCTCCTACTGTGACAGAAGTTGGGTTATGACAGTCTGGCATTAAATAGATACCTTTTGCTTTTTCACGTTTGCATGTTTGCTCTAAAAGTTCAATATTAATACCTGATTCATCACTTTGCACAGGTATTAGAATAATACCCAAATATTTGGCAAGACTTTTCAAACCTGTATACGTTAGTTCATCAACAATAATTCGATCACTTTTAGAAAAAAGGCTCACAAGTATAATGGAAAGTGCATTCTGTGTTCCAGAAGTAATAATTATGTTGTCAGGTGAACTTTCAATTTTATATTGATTTAACCACTTGGCAGCAATATACCTATGCTTAATATGTCCTTCGGGAGGACAATATTTTAAAGCAATATTATAATCCATTAATTCACTAATGGACTTAAGTTGCTTCTCAATAAATGTATTTGTCTCATATAGTGGCAGCACCATACCTAAACTTATGATGTTTTTGTCATTATGATCTGTTAATAACTGAACTGGCAAACCTGCATTACTGCTAACAAAAGTTCCTTTTCCAACAATTCCAGTCAAAAGACCTTTTTCTTCGCATAATTTGTATGCCCTAGTTACCGTTCCATGGTTAATGCCTAAAAAGTTTGCAATAACTCTCTGGGGCGGAAGCCGATCACCATGTAACAACTTCCCATTTTGTATATCTCTTTCAATAGATTCAGCAATTAAAATATATTTAGGTTTTTTACTAGATTTTAATGTTGGTACCCATGTAATTTTATTCCCCAAATAATCGATCATTTTATTATTACCTCAAATTGTAATTGGTACAATTCTGAAATTGTACCATTTTTATGTATATTTTAAAATAAAGCTATGAAAAAATACAAGTTTTAAAGATTCTTATAAGGAGGGCAAATATGTTAGAAATGTTTCTATATGGTATCGGGGTTATGTATACTCCTGGACCCGTTAACCTTTTAGGTGCCAATCAGGGTTTTAATAAAAAATTCAAAAGCTCTTTCAGTTTCTTTGTTGGTGTAGGAGTAGCTATGTTTTTATTATTTATCATTTATGGTTATTCAGGAGAAAAATTAATAAAGAAAGAATACTTAATCTATATTAGCTTGGTTGGTAGTTGTTATATTATTTATTTAGCCTATAAGATCTATACAGAAAAAATAGAAATTCATCCTTCTTCGAAGAATAATACAATCACCTTTAAAGATGGGTTTTTAATGCAACTCTTTAATCCAAAAGCCTCTTTGACGGCTTTACCGATAGCAACTATTAATTTTCCAGCTAATAATATAACTGGTATAAATATTGCGTTTATGTCATTCTTATTTATGGTTTTGGTTATTGGTGCCCCAAGTACATATTGCATACTCGGACAGTTTTTTTCAAAATTAATAAAAAACAATGGAATCCTAATGTTCTTTAATAAAATAATGGCAATTCTTTTAATTTACGTAGCTTTTACGATACTTAAGGATCATGTCTACTATGTACTGATAGGATTAAAGCCTTTTTAACCTAGCGATTTCCCATAAAATCAAATACTATGATATAAATAAACATACAATAAATTTAATGTTTGAATTTTTAATTGAACGTAATTTAGGATGGTGTTAAATGAGTTTAAAATGGCTAACATTTATTATAGTTCTCTTTGTGTTCATATTTTTATTAGCACGGATTTATTACGATACAAACACATTTAAGATAAATAAAATTGAGTTTCATAGTGACAAAATTTCAAAAGGTTCCGAGATTACTATTTTGCAAATTAGTGACGTCCATAACAAAGCGTTTCGAGATCACAATGAGAAGTTGCTACATACTGTAGAAGAATTACATGCAGACATTATTGTTATCACAGGTGATCTCATCGACCGACGAACGGCCAAATTTGAAAATGTCTACTATCTTATTGATCAACTTACTGCGATTAATGAAAATGTTTATTTTGTATCTGGTAATCACGAGTGGGAAAATGTAAATACGCATGAATTTTTTGACGGTCTACAAAAACGGAATGTTACGATTCTTGATAACGGAAACAAGCAACTAACTCTAAATCATGCAGTATTTAACTTAGTTGGGGTTGCAGACTTTTCAACCAACCATGAAAATGTAGATCAAGCATTTCTTACTACGAATAACGAATTATACACGATCATGCTATCCCATTCTCCAGATATAATAAAACAATTTGAAATGATACAAGCTGATCTAATTCTGAGCGGACATACCCATGGTGGACAAGTGAGACTTCCATTTATAGGCGCAGTTGTGGCTCCAGATCAAGGACTTTTCCCAAAATTAGACAAAGGGATATACCGCCTAAAAGAAAATCAACACCTATATATCGATAGTGGACTTGGTACGAGTGTGATTCCGATTCGGTTTTTAAATCAAAGCCAAATAAGCTTGATTACAATTGTGAATAATAGTTGAGTGAAAGCAACCATTAATTAGTGATGCAAAAAGGAGGTAGTCGCTAGTTTTGTATGAACAGAAAACAAGAGAAAATGATAGTAGTGTGCTTGAATTTATTGAAAAAGTAGAAAATCCAAAAAAACGTGACGACGCATATAAATTATTAGAAATTTTTACAGAAACAACAGGGTACCCAGCTAAAATCTGGGGAACAAGTATTATAGGCTTTGGCAGTTACCATTACAAATATGCTTCAGGTCACGAAGGAGACGCACCGCTTGTCGGCTTTTCTCCACGAAAAGCAAAAATTAGTTTGTATTTTGCAACTTGCGATCCAGACGGGGATGAATTACTAAGTGATTTTGGGAAACACACGAAGGGAAAAGGGTGTGTTTACATTAACAAAGTAGCAGATATAAATGTCGATATTTTAAAAGAATTAATAACTCAATCGCTGAAGTTTCTGCAACAGACGTATCCAAATAAAAGTGAAAAATGAATAACTAAAACCTTGAAAACCTACTCTAGCTCAGAACAGCAGGAGATAGGTTTTATTTATTTTATTAAAATCATGCAAGGAAATCTTTTTTAATAAAAATCCAACTTACACTAGAACATTTTACCAATGTAATATGTCTATATAGATGGCCTTATCGCTTTTCCGATAAAGAATTCCTTCGGAATGGAACATTTTAGCAATTTTGTACGTCTATAAAGATGGGTGATAAAAATGAACAAACTACGAAATATTCTTTATTTATTTGCTATGATCGTGTTAATAGTTGGTTGTTCAAGTGAAAAGACCAGTCCGCAAACTGATCTATCACAGTTAACAAGAGTAGATGTATCTATTCATACCACGGAAGGAAGTTCCGGTACCATGGTAGGAAGCTACGATACCACGGAAGGAAGCAACGGTACCACGGAAGGAATCCACGTTACCACGGAAGGAATCCACGTTACCACGGAAGGAATCCATGGTACCACGGAAGGAAGCAACGGTACCATGGAAGGATAACCTATGCGGAAACACGCAATGAGCCGATCCCTGAACCGTTATCGGAAATTATAATAAGAAAAGTGGAGTCGGCACTTGAGAATCATCGCAGTATAGTTGTACTAGTAAGTTTACTAGTAATACTTATACTGATCATATATCGCGGTTTAAAAATGAGATAATTCGCTTAAATAAATTTCAAAAGGACATAAATGCCTTCGTATTTTTTCATAAAGGTAATGAGAAATGAATTCGAATTTCCCATTACCTTATTTCATGAATATCGAAATTTCTGAAACGTTTTTAATGACTCGTTTATCTAACAAGTAGAAGAAAGGAGGAGCAATTTTGTCACATATAAATAAAGTGAAACGCGCAAAGAAAGGAAATAATAAAGCTTTTCAGGAACTGATTGATGAAGAAAAAGAAAAGCTTTACAAGATGGCCTACATTTATATGAAAAATGAAGTCGATGCTCTCGAAGTTTTTCAAGAAACAGTCTTTAAAGCATTTATCTCTATTAAAAATTTAAAAAAAGAACAATATTTCTCAACTTGGATTACTAGAATTCTCATCAATACAGCGATTGAATTTTTAAGAAAGAAGGAAAGAATTATCCCAATGGAACGGGACGTGTTAGAAAGTAAAACAAATCCTTACGTGCCAAAAGAAAGTAATCATGATTTACTTCATACCGTTCTCGAATTAGATGAAAAGTATAAGACTGTTTTACTCCTACGTTTTTATAAAGATTACTCAGTGAAGCAAATTTCTGAAGTTTTAGATTGTCCGGAGGGTACGGTAAAAACAAACATTCATCGTGGGCTCCAAATGTTAAGAGAAAAGCTAAAGGAGGAGTGTGTAAATGAATAGCGAATTTCCAAATTTCAAGAAAGAAATCGATAAAATAACCGTTCCAACAGAGAAGTTAGACCAAATTATTATAAATACATTGAGCAGCTCAAAACCGAAGAAATCAAAGCTGAAAATAACGGTATATGCTTGTAGTGCAGCTGTCATTGGATTTGGATTATTTATCGGATCGGCAATGATTTCGCCAGCAATGGCGAAAGTGGCATCCCATCTCCCAATTGTCGGGACATTTTTCAATGACATTGGCGATGAAGGGTTACAAATAGCAGGACAAAAGGGCTTAACCCAAATTGTTGAGCAATCAGCAAAGGATAACGGAATTACGTTAACAATTAATGAAGTTTTTTATGATGGCACGCGCTTAACATTTGGGTATACTCAGGAATCATTGTTTGCAATTGGGGACCTCGAGCGTCCGACAATCGAGGTAAACGGAAAAGACATCAACTTCAGTTCAGGCTATTCAGGAGAGTTTATTACACCACAGAAATATAAAGGAATAATCGATATCAATCCGACCGAAGAACTTCCGGAACACTTTGATATGAGGATGCGAATTGATGCTGTTGGTTTAATTCCAGGAAAATGGGAGTTTAAATTTCCAGTAAAGCAATCAAATGAAGTGACCGTGATTCGCCCAGAAATTGTGAAAGACACTGAAATTGCTCAACTTGAAATTAGCTCTTTGAAGATCGGTCCAGCAGGAACGAATCTTAATGTCAAAGGTATTGCAGATGAAAAAGACAGCCTATTACTGTATCAGCTTCAATTCCACTTAACCGATGATAGTGGGGATATAGTCAATCCTTTAAGCGGCAGTGGTAGTGGCGAAACAATTAATGGGAAAGAAATTGCCGAACTCGAATTTCTCTATGCTCCTTTAAAAGAGGGAACAAAAAAGGTAACGCTCGTTCCTTATATTATCCCTGTTAGCGAAGAAGGGTATGAAGAAGTAGTCGTCCCATTAGATAACCAAAGCTTTCCGGTAACGATGGATCAAGGTGAGGTTGGAAAAGTAGTTGTTACAGATGTGTCTTATTTGAAAGACAAGGTCGTTGTTTCCTATGAAGTTCAAAGTGATGCTGTTATCGACGATCATGCATCATCTAATGCAATTATGGTTATTGATGAGAATGGAAATAATTTAATTTCCGAAGAAAAGCCATTACCTGAAAGAATTGAAGGTAACAGCTTCAAGCAAGAATATGTCACGAAAGAAACGAAAGGTTTACAGCTTAAAACCTTTAAGTTCCCAAAACCAATTACGTATGGAGAAATTGAAATTCAAATTCGATAATTCTGTGTAGGGGGCTGTCTAAAAAGTCATAATTAATGGCTTTTGACAGCCTCTTTTTTTTAATCCCAATAAATATGGTGATTTTGATCGCTATGGCGGACGCGGACCTTAGGGCAAACACCGAGCCGATTCCCTCGCTACGCTCAGTCCACGGTCTCGGTTCGCTTGCTAGTCCCGCAGGAGTCACCGCATTCACTCTTCAAAATCACCAATTTTTAGCATATTTTTAATCTTTTTAAGGACTTATCGGACAGCCCTTGGTCTGTTACACTAATGTTAGTATGTGTTTATATTAGATTCAATTCATTACCTATTGACGACCAATTGTAAATATCTTGGTTCATTACCAAATGACGAACAATTGTAAATAATTTGATTCATTCTCTAATGCTGAGTAATTGTAAATATACTGCTCACAACAAATTAGGGGTAAGACTGAATTAGGTTATCGGATTTTCTTCTTGTTATAACCTTTTTCTCCGTACGGTTGCAGTTGATCTAACCATTTATTTTCCAACTCTAACAACGCTTCTTTTTCAGTGAAATATGGATCGTCTTTCTTTTTGAGTGTTTCTAAAACATCAATACTGAAAGCATCTTTCCCATATTGATTCCATTCTTCTTGTAGCCCTTTATTCGTATGTGTACCCGCTTCAAGACTGAATTGTAATCCGTTTAACGTTTTAAAATTTCTTGTACTACCGATAAAAATCTTCCCATTTTCATTATTTTTTATTTGAAAAATACCAGCCTCAACCGGAATTTCTTTGTAAAGCGCTTTTAATTCCTTTTTACGGTTCATTTCATTCACTCACAATCTTTCGTTATTTTTTTAACCAATATTGGCTACCATCTGACTTTCGATCCAAAAAGCCGTATTCGATTAAGTACCTGCGCAACATGACATAATCGTCATATATTTCATTTAGTAGATGATTTATGTCTTTTTCTGTATATGTGGTATCTCGTTTGAATCGCTTTGTAATTTCTCGAAGAACGATCAATCGCTGTTTTTCTTTCGGTGGAAATTTCGTCAAACGACCAGTTATCCCTTCGGGAAAAAACTTTTTGATGATTTCTTGTTGTTCGTCTTCTGTTACAGCGTATCTGTCATCAACCATTTTGGCAGTCTTATGCGGTTGGATAAATGCGGGAGCATAATGATCTTTTTCTTTTAATAGTTCCATAATTGCTAAAAAGGTCTTCGCTTGGCGCTCCTTTTCTTTTAACGCAAAACGGTGATGTCTAATCGTCGAAGTACTTCCAATCCCTAGCTCACTTTGAACCTCTTTATCATTTTTCCCTTGATAAAAAAGGCGAAGGAGATGATTCTGATGTTCGGTTAAACCTGTCAGTTTTTTATCAAGTCCGATCAAGTATTCAAATACCGATAGGTGAGTTCGTTCGATATGAAGACGCATGTACCGTTCAGCTTCATAAAAAACATCTTCATGAGGATAAATAACACCCTTTTCCAATTTTTCACCACATAACAGGCAAGTATAACAATCAGCATCTTGAATATAACCACGTTTTAGTTCTTCTAATGAAGCATTCCAAAACTGTTCTGATATATTAATCACACAAACACATCCTATCAAAGTTTATATTAAATATAAACGTATTTTATAATTGTTTATCAAACAACGAACATAATATAATAAAATTTACTTAATGTCAAACTATTAAAAGCTGTTCTATTCTTATGGTACAATAGGTTAAATTGGTAAAATAGGTAAAATTTAAGAAATAGCTCGTTCGAAGGATCAAGTTAGCAGACAAACGATCATGAGGTGTTGTTTATGAAAAAATACATAGGCTTATTTGTAGCCATCTTGATTTTCTTTGTTTTTTTGAAAGTAGAAGCAGCAATCGATGGGGATGGGAGAGGGAAGAAATCCGAGAAGGAAAACGCCATTACGACAGTTAATGATGATCCGGTAGGGGATGAAAAAGGTAATATTTCTAGTAAAAATGATTTCGTTGCCTCATCAAAAAATATCCCAGATGGCTATGAAATGGTCACGAAATCTAACGAAGATCAAATTTTTTTGTACGCAAAAAAGACAGACGATTTCTACTACGACTTTAAAATAGATTTCAAAGGAACATTGTACTCGAGACCATTTTGGTTAAGCTTAGCTCATAATCCTACATACGCTCCACTAATCATTTATGAAAATATTAATCAGGATGAAAACAAAGAGCTTATTATCATTTTAAACAAAGGCTACGGGTCTGGTGTATTATTGGATGAAGTTTATGTTTTTAATACAGACAATGAACGTTTCAGCGAGGTCCTTGTTGATCACCCGCTAGCTGTTTTATATAAAAATGTAAAAACTAAACTATCGCCAACTCAAGCCGAAATTCGAGTAGGTGACAAGACATCAGTCGTAGATATAACGCCTTTAGAAATTCAGCCTACAAACCTATTTGACGATGTTGCCTTCGGCAGTATTATAGATTTTGAAGTAAGAAACAATCAACTAATTGTGACGATGGCTGCACAAATTTCTCCAGCAGGTTTCATTGGAGAGGTTGTCATTATTTATGAATATCGTGATAATATGTACCAGGCCAAATCAATAGATTTTCTGCCTTATGAGTAGATTTTCTTCCTTATGAGTAATGGAAAGAATGGCATTACCACCAAAATTCCAAGAATTACACTGTTTAGGAATATTGCAAGATACACTTTAAAAATGTTGCAAGATACACTTTAAAAATGTTGCAAGATACACTTTAGGAATATTGCAAGATACACTGTTTGCGAACAATGAAAGATGATAATGCTTAGCAATATTGTTATAAAATTGCACCGTCAAAAATATAATAGACAAAAATTAGTAAAAGTCCGTTGTTAGTTACTAATTTGATGCCTAGTAATCACCTGATTTTTCGGTCTATTATTAGTAACGGACAGTGGATCCGTTAATTGGTGGGGAATGGCTATAATTTTGAATTTATCGGACACAGCTTCCGCTATTTCTTTCCCAAGGCAGGTTTTTCTCACAATTTTCGTTAAATAACGGATCTGGTGTCCGTAATAACCTTTTTAAAGTAGGAATTTTATAAAATAACGGATCTATTGTCCACATGTATTCCGAATTTAAAGCGAGTGGCTCTCAACCTGTAAGTTTTGGTGAAAATACGATCACTTATACGTACAGGATTCTACCAAAGGGACAGTATTACTCCAAAAAGTAGCTCCATCCATTTTGTTGAGGCTATTTTTCATGAAAATAATTGATAATATTAAAATTTTACATTGCAATATTAAGTACTTGTATTTACTATATAGAATAGTTATGTACTAAATTACATTTAGTACTCATATTCACTATGTAGTATACTTATGTACTCAATTATTTTAGGTACTATTTTATTCAATGTAAAGTCATTAAGTACTATTCAATGTAAAATCATTAAGTACTATTCAATGTAAAGTCATTAAGTACTTTAATAGGTACTTATTTAAACTTTGTAGAGCCATTAAAATTTTTTAAGTAATTTTGGGGGTCATTAATTTGAATAAAGAAATGCTGAAAGGTACTATTGACCTTCTAATTCTTTCGCTATTAAATGAGCAGGATAGCTATGGTTATGAAATTTCTAAAGCGATAAAGGAAAGAACAGAAGGGGAGTTTGAAATCCAAGAAGCTACGTTGTACTTATCTTTAAAACGTTTGGAAAAACAAAAATCTGTTTTTTCTTACTGGGGTGACGAAACATTTGGAGGCAGGCGCAAGTACTATGCGATTACAGATGATGGAAAACGCCATTTACGGACCTACATACAAGATTGGAACTCCGTGTCCGAGATAATCGATCGATTTATTTAAGAAGCGATATCGTATGAAAATTATGAAAAAATATTTATATACCTATATAATATGAGTAATTTTTGTTAGTATGTTCTCTATTTACAAGGTAGTTGACGCCGTTTTACCAAAAATTTTAAAATGAATTAAAGTAGGAGGAAATACATCGTGGGAATATCAGCATACAATATTGAACTATTCAGAATGATTAATGATTTAGGGAAACATTACACAGCATTGAATCCAGTGATGATTTTCATTGCAGAATATACGATCTTTTTCTTAGCACTAGCAGTAGTCACTCTTTGGCTTTCGCGTAGCAACAATAATCGATTGATCGTCATTAGTGGAGTTGTCACCCTCGTCCTTTCGGAAATAGTAGGGAAGATTGCCGGAAAACTACATACAAACAATCAACCTTTTGCGGAAATAGCAAACGTAAATCAATTAATTGAAAAAGCAGTTAATAACTCCTTTCCAAGTGACCATACAATCATTTTCTTTTCCTTTTGTATTACATTTTTGTTATTCAATCGAGGTTGGGGATTTTTAGCGACTATTATAGCTCTGATAGTCGGGTTTTCGCGCATTTGGGTTGGTGTCCATTATCCAGCAGATGTGTTTGCAGGTGCTTTAATTAGCATTATTATAGCTATTGTAGTGTTCAATGTTGTCCCTAAATTAAGCTGGACTACAAAATTTTTAGTAAGTTATGAAAAAAGTGAACAAAAGATTATCGATTCAGTAACGAAACAAAAAGAAACAATGTAATTATTATCTAGTGATCTATTATGATCGAATAACGTAATTACAAAAATGTAAAAGCACTACTTAGGGCAATAAATTTGTGCTCTATCTCAAAAGTTAGAATTTAAATCTAACAGATTAGGTGCAGTACATTGCCTTATATAGTGCTTTTTTAAACTTAAAATTTCAAAACTCTAAATGCTTCCCGTACTTTCCTTGCAAATTCGAGAGGTGGTTCAATTGATTCAAAATGCATGTACATTGCCCGAGGTTCTTCAAATAGCCAGTGATTATGAATAGCAGTTACGAGAATGTCCCGTTTTCGAAGTTCCGTTAATAAAGGATTTACCTCTTTTTGCAATAGAACCGTTTCACCTAAATTCAGCGCATTACCTCTTCGATCTAGGTTTTCAAAACTAAAAAATTGAGGAACAACTAGTGGTGAATTCGTTTCGCGTCCTAAAATTGTAAAATCTATATTACGAAACCTCTGCACTAAACAAACCTCATTTTCGTCTAAACTTCCATTCCCACCTAGTATCCTAGCAAATTCTTGGCAAAGGCTTTTTGTTTTGTCCCAACTCATCATGGAACCTCCTTTCTTGAATTTTTTCATAAAAAGGAATATTTTCCTTTGCTATTTACACTATGTTTTATTTGATAACTTGCAAGGGACAAGCGTGGATGGCAAGCATGGAATTTTACAAGAATCGAATACAATATGGGAAATTGGAATATACGAAGGAAGAATATGTAGCTTGAATGGCAGGTGAAAGTGCGATGACCTTCATAATCAACAAAAGAGCTGCCCATAAAAATCATTAATTATGACTTCTGGACAGCTCAATTCATTTTTAACAACATGAATGGTAGTTATTGAAATTGCCTAGAGTATGTTAGTGATAACTAACGTTTTTCACTTTTCAAGTTGATTTGCTTTTTCGACAAAGCTTGTATTCAAGTATCTCGAAACATCAATTTCGTGTGTAATGACAGGACTATCACCTTTACCAAATAGTTCAATGAGTTTCTTCCACGAATCTTGATAAATATAGCCATATCCTTTTTCAGTTTCAATTGGGGTCGATAAGTCAATGAAGGTGTCTAGGCACATTTGACCAACCGCCTCATCTGTAAACTCCTCTGGGGCTGCTTCCTTCATTATCTCTAATGCAGCATTACGATTTTTAATAGAAAAGTCTGTCCCTCTCGCAATAGCACGAGCAATTTTTTCAACAAGGTCTGGACGTTCATTTATAATTGATCCATTCGCAATAATCGCAGTGGATGGAAGGGCTTTATATACTTTAGGAATTAGCGAGTTTGATTTAAAGCCACTTACATATAGAGAAACAAGGTCATGGGCACCGCCACTAAAGGCAGCGATTTCACCATTTTCAAACCCCGTCAAAATAGACTTTGCCGTTGCATGTTCTCCAAATGGACGAATTGTTACATCAACTTCAGCATTTAAGCCTGCATTTGCAAGGAGTGATTGTACAAACGGTACTTCAGCTGCACCAAGTTCAGTTACCCCAATTACTTTTCCCTTTAATTGGCTAATATCTCTAATATCAGAATACCTTGGGACAATCAAATCAAATAAATTTGTTGAGTTAATTTGATAAACAGCTTGGATATCATGACCTTCATTCCATGCAGAAAGTAGAGAAGGTACTGCTACAATACCAAAATCAGCTGTATTGCTACCTATTTTTTGGACAATACTAGTCCCACCATGGCCTGATATTAATTCAACATCAAGTCCTTCCTCGGCGAAATAGCCATTATCCCGAGCGATATATGCATAATACATGGCATTACCATCAGCAGCTAAGAATAGCTGGACCTGTTCTAAGTCAGTTGAAGATTTTATACTAGTTTGATTGTTATCGCTATTTTTTATTACTGGAATTCCACAGGCTACAGCAAGTAGAATTGCTAATAGTGGTAAAAATATGATTAATTTCCTCATTCCAAACCCTCTCCCTAGTAAAAAAAGATATTTATTGAAATGATCAAAAGTAGAATTCTACAATAAGCTAAACAATTCTAATAAACTGATTTATAATTTTTCATTTGCTGTTACACTTAGCGTTTTCTATCGAAATAAACAGTGGTCATATTGCATAACTTCAGAAAGGTAGTAGTGAAGGTGAATAAAACAAGTATTCTTCCTTCATTAACTCTTTAAAACTAATAAGATAGCTCCATTCAGAGCACGTAATAGTGAGGAAAAGAGTTGGAAAAGTCTAAGGAGAGTAAAATATATGAGATTTAATTGATTATTTTCATTTTTCACAGGATTTCCTCTACAATATTATACAACTTTACATAGGCTCGTGTTAACCCCTCTCATATTTTATATAGGTGTCAAATATATTTGACACCTTTTCGAAGTTATTTTATCATAAGCATGTAAAAAGTTTTTGACATCAAAAATGCGGAAGTGGTAAATCAAGTGAAGAATAAAATAAAGGAGCATAGAGAAAAAAAGGGGTTGTCACAAGGTAAATTAGCAGAGCTGTGCAATGTAAGTCGACAAACTATAAATGCGATTGAAAACAACAAGTATGATCCAAGCCTTCAGCTTGCTTTTGATATCGCAAGACATTTAGAAATTTCGCTGGAACAATTATTTTGTCCTTCCGCGAATGAATCATAGGGGGATAGGTTCAAAATGGATAAATCAACAAAAATCATCGTAGCTGGCACGTTTATTGTTTTTTTAATCATTGTTAGCACATCTTTTTACAATTAATGATTACAGCAAGCTCTAATGAAATATGCTAGTATGGAATCAGAAAAAATGACTGGAGGTAAAAATATGGCCTTGCCAAATTTTCAAGAGAACCTACAAAAATACGCGAAGTTACTTGTTTCTAAAGGAATAAACGTCAAAAGTGGTGATTGGGTGAAATTAACCATTACCGTCGATCAAGCTGCGTTAGCACGTTTAATAACAAAGGAATCGTATGAGCTAGGAGCTGAGAAAGTTATAGTAAAATGGGCAGATGACGAGATCAGCAAACTGCATTACATTCACCAAACAGAAGATGTACTGACCAACATTCCTGAATACGAAATCCAAGAATCAGAAGACCATATCTTGAAACACCGTGTAAGCCGTCTAACGATTCTTTCCAGTGATCCAGGCCTATTAAATGAAGTGGATCCTACTAAAGTTGCCGCTTATCAGCGTGAAGCTGGTAAAGCTTTCAAAGTTCAAAGAGTCGCAACGCAAAATGACGATATTAAATGGACGGTTGCTGCAGCAGCAGGGGCTGGTTGGGCGGCGAAGGTATTCCCACATTTAGCAACAACGGAAGAACAGGTCGATGCGTTATGGGATCAAATATTTAAAACATGTCGTGTTTACACCAATGACCCAGTTGCTGCTTGGGATGAACATAAAAAAACATTAAATGAAAAAGCTACAAAATTAAATGAGATCCAGTTTGATGCATTACATTACACTGCACCTGGTACTGATTTAACAATCGGCTTACCTAAAAACCATATTTGGGCTTGTGCTGAAAGCTACAATCCAAAAGGGGAAGAATTTATCGCCAACATGCCAACTGAAGAGATTTTTACTTCTCCTGACACGCGCCGCATGGAAGGTGTTGTTAGGAGTACAAAGCCATTAAGCTATGCCGGGACATTGATTGAAGGGATTGAAGTCCACTTTAAAGATGGGAAAATTGTTGATATTTCTGCCGAAAAAGGAGATGAAACGATTAAGAAACTTGTTTTTGACAATGATGGTGGTACAGGCTTAGGTGAAGTCGCGTTAGTACCAGATCCATCGCCAATTTCTCAATCTGGGATTATCTTTTTCAATACTCTGTTCGATGAGAATGCTTCCAATCACTTAGCTATTGGTTCAGCGTACCCAACCACGATACAGGGTGGAACGAAAATGAGTGAAGAAGAGTTAAAGGAACATGGTATAAATACCGGTACTGTTCACGTTGACTTCATGATCGGTTCCAACAAAATGGACATTGATGGTATTAAACAAGATGGAACGATTATTCCAATTTTCCGCAATGGAGATTGGGCAATTTAATAGACGGCTTGAAAATCACATTGCCATACTATGATTACGCAAAAAGAAAAAACTTATGAAAGGAGCCGTGTGCTCCTTATTCATTGTTTAGGAAATTTTAAAATTTGATCCTGTGGATAAATACTATAGCACAGAGAGTAGTCATCCAGCTCCAGCACCCAGCGACAAGTAAACTTCGCTCATCTCTTTTGCGATAAGTCAACATCGACTCGTCCCTCGACGTGTTTTGTTTATCTCAGTCGATGCGCTCTTAGTTTATACGTCGCTAATCAGGGCGCTTGCGCTTTTATTCTGCAATGTAATTATATATTCCAAAATGATAATGGGGGAATCATGATGAAAACAATTGGACTAATCGGTGGGATGAGCTGGGAATCATCTGTTGAATATTACCGAATTATTAACGAAGAAGTAAAAAATCGATTGGGTGGCCTACATTCAGCAAAATGCTTGTTATATAGTGTTGATTTTGCAGAGGTGGAACATTTTCAAGCGACCGGTGAGTGGGAAAAGGCTGGACATTTGTTAGCAGAAGCTGCCTATTCCTTGGAAAAGGCAGGGGCAAAATTTATCGTCATCTGCACGAACACGATGCACAAGGTCGTTCATTATATCGAGGAAAAAATACATATCCCAATTTTACATATAGCTGAGGCAACAGCAACTCAAATTAACCGAACTGGAATTCAAACGGTTGGCTTACTTGGCACAAAATATACGATGGAGCAAGACTTTTACATAAAACGTATTGAAGCCAATGGAATCAAAGTGATCATACCAGATGAAAACGACCGCAATATTGTAAACAAGGTCATTTATGAAGAGCTCTGCTTAGGTGATATCAAGCAATCATCTAAAGAGTATTACAAAAATATCATTAAAAGTCTAGTAGAAAATGGAGCAGAAGGAATTATCCTAGGTTGTACCGAAATTGGATTATTGGTTAAACAGGATGATTCAGATGTTCCGCTCTTTGACACGACATTCATCCACGCACTTGAGGCAGTAAATCTAGCACTCGCTGAATAATCAATATGGTGATCGATCACGAAACACTCAAAGCCATAATCTTACGATATCTGAAATAATAAATAATTGACCCTGAGTTAATGTTCCTTTTCGGATATTAAAGAGGCGTATGAACAGCATTTCTTTTTTAGGAATGCTGTTTTTATATATAAAGTCACCCTCAACTTATTGAACAAAACAAAAATCGTTGAAGGAAAGAATCAATAAAAACGAAAATTGTGAAACTTCCAGCCCCGCTAAAACGTAATTACAGTAACCGACTCCAAGTTAAAAAATTTCAATTAGGTGGTGGGGGGACAACATGCTTGTTTTTTTCTTAGTAATTGGTGGGGCAGTCCTATTGTTTACTGTTTTTGAAATCGTTATTAACCGAAATTGGACTTTGATATATACAGCATTTGGTTATGAAAGCTACAGTAACATAAAAGCGAAATTAGAAAAATACGGAGTTAAGACGAAGACCACATCACCGATGGGATTTGGAGATCGTACCAATCCATTTAAAAACACAACTCAATACGATATATATGTCAGAAAAACTGATATCCATAAAGCCACCAAAGCTTTGCATGAGAGATAGAAATGGCAAATTAGGCTAAGCAGAATACCCCAATTTTACGTAATTTTACAAAAAGAGATAGATTTGCAGGACTTCCACACGATTTAGCGAAATCGTAACATAATAAATTAACACCGAAAAAGGTGGGCTTATGAATATTTTAAAACATATAAATTCCAAAGGAATGAATAGAGGTGAGGTAATGGCAGAGGGTGCGGATCAAGGACCTTTAACAGAAGCTGTATTTTATATTCTTTTGTCACTGTACAAACCGATGCATGGCTACGGTATCATGCAAAATATCAAAGAGCTTAGTAACAGCCGTGTATCGCTAGGAGCAGGAACGCTGTATGGAGCAATTAATACGTTACTAAAAAAAGGCTGGATTAGCCCCATAGAAACTGATGAAGGCTCACGTAAAAAACAGTATCAGATTACTACGTTGGGAAAAGAAATCGTAAATACAGAGCTTATAAGATTAAACGAATTATTAACTAATGGCAAACATATTGCTGGAGGCGTATTTTAATGAAACATGTTATCCGGAAAGCGTATTTTGATTTTGAAAAGGAAGAAAATTTCTTAAATGAAATGTCAGAAAAAGGATTCGCATTGATAAACTATACATGGTGTAAATATGTGTTCGAAGATGCACCTAAAGGCGAGTACATTTATCGACTTGAGCTGCTGGACCATCCAGTCAATAGTCGAGAGAGCGAGGAATATATTCGCTTTATGAAGGAAACAGGTGCTGAACTAGTCGCCACTTTTTCCCAATGGGCTTATTTCCGAAAAAAAGCAGCTGATGGTGAGTTTAATATTTATTCAAATCTCGATTCAAAGATAAAACATTATAAACGTATAATCGGATTATGTTCGATTTTGCTCGCTTTAAATCTTTTTATTGGGTTGTACAACATGTTCACTGGGATTCAGGCACAAGCAACAGGTTATCCACCAGTTAATATTTATATTTCTATTATATCGTTTGTTATTGCGGTCTTGCTTTTATATGTGATTTTCCCTTTAAATAAAAAAGTAACAACCTTAGAAAAGGAAAAATTGATTAGGGAATAATTTTTACTACCACTGTGACTCGTATCAAATTGCGAATGGAGAAAAAATAATGAAGAGATTAATAACTTGGAAAAAGGATGGAATCGATTCTGAATTCTTTTATTTTCAAAACAAAAACGTTCGTCCTTTCCATGTAATCGAAAATCGATAAACGTTCAAACAAGTGAAATGCAAATAAACCAAATGGAAAGAACTCATCAAATTGGTTTACAGCTTACTAATTTATCGAATTCATTATCAACTAAAACAAAATAATTTAATGTCAGCTAAGTGGAAGCGAAGCATTTGCCTAGGTTCTTAAGTGTATAATTTATAACTACAATTGGAAATGATAAGAAAAATTATATATTGAACATTGTGAGGCATTCAATAATGCTATTTCTCATCCTTACTGTTATTGTTTTTAATTTTATTGCAATAAAAGTACCAAAGCGAATGTCAGGAATTGAAATTGTTACGACAACATTGTTTTCAACATTTCTTCAAGTAATTACGGATGTATTTTTGGACTTAAAATATCATTTGTATGGTTATTTTAATGAAGGTGTTGATTGGGAAGCCAACATCTATATGATCGGCATTTTCCCAGCCGTAAATATTGTATTTTTAAATTATTTTCCGTACAAGAGGAGTAATTGGAAAAAGGCTATTTATCTTATAGGATGGTGGATTTTTGCAGTGGTATTTGAGGTATTCTACTTATGGTCCGGGACTTTTTATTATAATGGGTGGAAATTATGGTATTCAGCAATTATTTATCCATTTTTGTATTTACTGTTAGTAGGATTTCATATGTACACTCGCTACCTGCTTAAAAAATAGTAGTTTGAAGAAGGGGATGTCCGCTAATATGTGGACAACTCCTTTTTCTGTAGTCACATAAAAACCTTTTAATTGACAGCTTTTATCATACCCCTTATAGTATATTATATACCATCAAGGGTATGGTTGAAAACGGAGAGAAATATCTCTGCAGAGTATGAAATTAAAAGGTTTGGAGTGGCGATCGTGTTAAAAAAATTATATTATTTTCCACAAAAACATTTAATGTTTAGTATTCCAGCGACCTTGGTGCTCGGCTTTATTTTAGGCGCTTTTGTTGATACAAGCTTTTTAAAGCCTACGATTTTAATCGGCACGATCATTATGATATACGCAACAATGGTTGGATTTAAAATAAAGGAGCTTACTTCGAAGAAGGGAAATAAAATTGTAGCATATTCGCTTCTCATTAACTTCTTGATCATCCCTTTAGTTGCTTTTGCGTTAGGAAAATCATTACTTAGTGAACATCCGATTATGTTTGCCGGTTTGGCGCTATCAGCGCTATTGCCAACAAGCGGAATGACAATCTCCTGGACAGCAATTCATAAAGGAAATGTCCCGGCGGCGATAAAGCTGACAGTTTTCGGATTAATTATTGGCTCGTTACTAACACCATGGTATTTACTGCTAATGGTCGGAAAGTACGTTGACATTGATATTTTGAATACAATCGTAACGATCATTTTGATTGTTTTTGTACCGATGTTGTTAGGTCATATCACATTTAAACAGATTATGAAAAATAATTCACAGGAACAATTCCAGAAAAAAATTAAACCAAGCTTTGCTCCTTTAAGCAATTGGGGTATGTTATACGTCGTATTTGTAAGTATTAGCATGAAAGCGGAAATGATTTTAAACAATTTGCAGCTCATCGCTTTAGCATTTGTTGTCCTACTAGTGTTTTATGGCATAAATTATGTGATCAGTACGGTTTTTGCGAAGCAGTTCTTGAATCGCGAAGACGGGATTGCCTTAGTAAACGGAACAGTTTTACGTAATTTATCGATTGCGATTGGCTTAGCTGCCACATCATTTGGGGCAGAGGCTGCTTTAATTGTAACGCTAGCGTTTATCGTCCAACAACAAAGCATTGCCTACTATGGTAAATTCGCAGCAAAATATTGGTTCAAACAAACGAAACAAGAACCATCGGCATCAAAACCTTCATTAGCATAAAATACGATACCTATAGCTAAAAAACGAACAGCTTTCACAGGCTGTTCGTTTTTTTTTACGAATGCTACTATACATTGCAGAAAAGTGTTCTCGGCTATTCACAAACGATGTTTCCTGAAACGGTATACTATTCAATGGAAAAATAAAGTAAAATAAAGAGAGTTATCATATAAAAGACTATTGATTTCTATTTACTTATAGAAATTTACTTATAGAAACGTTCAACTAAGAGGAGGGGAAGTAGTTGCAGTTCGAACTATGGCTTGACGAAAGTGGAGATTTTCAAAGTGATATGAATCTAGCACGTAATCCTTCGCTTGTTGGTGGACTATTAATCCCGAAAGACCAAATCGATGCACAAACTGCACGAGAAATACTTGGTAAGGATTATGTTCACTTTAACCAAGAAAAATCGTCCTACACATTACAAGTACTAGAAATGATCAAAACAAATCATGCAGAATTTGTTATTTTCGAAAACCGAGAGCGAGTTAAAATAATAAATAGTGACACAACCTACCTTAATGTACTTGCCGAAGGTATTATCCAACTGCTATTACAATTATCGGCACAGTACGGTGATTTTGAATTACATATACTAGTTGCAACACGAAAAAACCTCGAACAGGGCTACGGCATCATTCCTTTTGAGCAATATGAACAAAAATTACGGGAACGCGTTATTGTCGGTCTAGCGCGAAAAGCCTTAACGAAAAAAAATGATTGGAAATATACAATTCAGTTTGGTGATGCCCGCGACAACTTCAAGCTCATGCTCGCCGATGGCGTCTGTAATACATATTTAACAAGAACTTCAGGAAAGTTTACGAAAACCGAGCGCGGACGAATTGAAGATCTGTACAACAGTCCCTATAAATTCTCATTTTTTGAAAACACGGTCGAGCAGCATATAAAACGACAGTTAGCGCAAGGAAAATTCAGTGATGCCTTATATGAAATATATACAAACAACGAGTTGGAGCAGCACGATCATTTCCTTGAAATCACATTGAAGCGCTTCTGCCAGCTAGATGATCATAGTAAAAAAATCCAATTACTAGATATTTCGAAAAAATTCGAAACATTAATTAGAATTGATCGTAAGTATAATTATGTGAAGCCCGCTCTAGTGAAAATCCAATCAGAATTGCTACCATTATTAGAGCAACAGCAAATCATTGTTCCCGAATTTCAATTAGATATTATTTTATTCCTATATACGATTCACACCCATGAAGGCAGTGCTGCTGGCGATGTGTTAGATCAGTTGTCATTACAACAAATTCAGCGGATCGAAGATATTATGACGAAGTTAAAATATTATAATATTTACAAAATCCGCCGCGGCATCCATGAAAAAAACATGTTAAATCTAAATGCTTCAATTTTTAGTTACGGTAAGTGAGCTTTACAACAAAGAGGAAAAAACTACAGACGATATAATGATACTTGTTAGACTTGTTGGCAAGCCGTTAAGCTTAGGCGATTGGCATATGCTAGCGAAAGCTCTCAGTAAACACATCGCGAACGACCACCCGCTATCTGCAATTTTGAAGGATGTTGTCGAACTCTTTTATGATGGGGACGTAACGCGCTGGCGCAATGATTGTATTGGTCATGGCGCCCTGCAAAATCATACATCTACTGAATTTAAGCAAACGATGACAGAGCATATTAAGTTGATTACTGAATATTTCAGAAATCATGCCGTATCATATGAAACCCTCACAATGTATCTTAACATTGACAATACGATTCAAACCTTGAAAGGTTCAGTCGTAAATGATTGGAAAGAGCAAGCCGGTACACTATACGTTCAATACAACAATGGACAATCGGTCCTTTTAAATCCTTATATTCTTTATAGGGAGCAAAGGATTTATTTTTATGATACGTACTATTCTCGGAACGGTAAAACGGCCATTCTTGATTATCATAGTGCTCATAAAACGAAAGAAAGGATCCCAGAGATTGAGCAATTATATAAAATGGTATCATCCCAATTAAAGCTTCACCAATTCGAAAGTGATCTTGATGGGGATACGTATTTATTAAGTGAAGAAGAAGAACTCCTTACGATTCGTGACGATGTGCTCACTCCGCACTATTTAACTAGTAAAATTGATTCCCTGTTGAAAACGCACGATAAAGGGATTTTCTTATTGCAAATGGAAGCTGCAATGGGAAAAACGACCTTTGTCAAAATTTTAGACGAAAACATAGGAAACAAATATCTGTTAGAAAATTGCAATGTTCTAACGTATTACATTAACGATGCCCTAAACGAAAGCAGTAGTAGCTTTATAAGTACAATCCGCTTTCTGATTCAGCAAAAGGGTGGGATTAATAAACGGCTACCGATGAATATTCAAGATCGAAAAGATATGGCGCAAATGTTGAATGTCTTTTTACAAAACTATTCTCGAAAAAGTAGAAAAGACAAACTATTATTAATCATTGATGGTATCGATGAAATTCGTAAAACAAAAGGACCAACAATATTTGACTATATTCCAAAAATTGAAGACATCCATGATAACGTGTTTATATTGCTAACATGTAGAAATGATGAGGATATCCCAAAATTTATTGAAGAAAAACTGAAGCAATATACCTTTACTGAAAAAATGCTTGTAAATAGAGATGCGAAGGAAAACAAAGAGCTATTACATGCCTATATCGGTCATGCATTATCACCATATAAACAATATTTTAAGCCCTCTACAATAAAAAATATCGTAGCTAAATCTGATAGCAAATTTCTTTATACAAGCTTTATTATTGAAACTTTTAAAATCAACCAAGACATTCTAAAAAATGGCAATGATTCATATATTTTAGATATTTATTTAGAAGAAATAAAGAAAATATACGGGGAAAAGTACTTTAAAAACATTGTTACGATTATAGCGATTTTAGCTACTTCATTCGAGAAGCTAACGATTCCGCAATTAATGCATCTATCAGCTCAAGAAGGAATGGACCAATCGTTACGATTTTTAGCCTATTTAAATAGTATCGAAAAGCTTATCGCTATAGAAAAAAGCAGTGAAGGTAAGAGGTTATATATTAAGCATCAATACTTGAAGGAGTATATTAAACAAAAATACCCTGATGTTATTAAACAAACGGTTCTCAGCTGGGTCAACGAATATAAAGATAGTTCTTTTAATATAAATGATGAGCGGGATCTTTATACCGCAGCATACCTAGTTCAATATGTACGTGATTACGTTGACCAAGACGTTCTCAACGTTCTAGACGAGAGTTATATCGAAAAATTTTATAAGCTAGCCAATTCGATCATCACTATATTTGATAAAGCTCATGTTAAGGCACTCACTGAACTAAAAGATAATCACGATTTTGACGATACTACTACTCCAATAGAGAATGATCATAATCTCGACGAGGCTCTTACCGCAACGAAAGATAATCAAGATGGGAGACTTACTGAAATAATAGGTGCTGACACGGATGACGAATCTTTAAATCAAATGAAATCGAAACTGCAAACAATCGCTACTAAGCTCTTTCAAAACGTGGCTCTTATGTACGAAAGCTTTCGCTCTTTAGATAATGAACGTTATGTACCATTTGTTATAAAGTCTTACGATCAGCTTGAAAACTACAAAACGGTTCTAGCGGTATGTAGGAAAGAAAACATAACGAAAACTCATCCTTTGTTTATATTCAAGCTAAAAGCTTATGTCTATATCGGCGAAAAATTGTATCAAGCTAAAAAATATAAACGAGCGTTCTGGTATATCCTAGCAGTCTTTATTTATTTTAAAAACAACCCACCTAAAGTTGAACAAGACCGAATATTATTCATTTGGTCGAGCTTTTTATTAGGAGAGCTATACAAGAAAAAGGGAAATTACGATAAAGCAATTGAAGTCTATACAAAAGTAATTAATAATTACTTGAAACACGATAGTTACTTGTTCACTTGCGAACAATTCCGATTGTATTTGCTAAGAGGATTGGCATATTACTATGTTAAAAAATGGGACGAAGCGCTAGCTGATGCAAATACTATTAATTTACTCTTAGAAAGCAACAAGATTGAACTTTCTAAGGAAAATGATCAAATGGTGCTAGCTACTTTTTATGAACGGATAGGACGATTTTTACTGAAAAACGGACTTCATAACAATGTTGCTAAAACAGAAGGCATAAGAACAGACAATCAGGGCCGTTCCGGTATTAATATTGAGGAAGAATACGAAAAAACGTTACAACAGGCACAGCTATTTTTCCAAAAAGCGAATAAGTTAATCGCTAATAATCAGCAATCCGAGTTAACCGCCAAACTTAAGCTTGGAAACGGGTTGATCCAAGGCTTACATGGTAACTTTGTTGAAGCATTATCAGAACTCGAACAGTCTATTACTATGGAAAAAGTTGATGATCAAAAATCACTGACGATATTTTTAAATCGCTGTTTCTTAGCATTGTGGCTTGCAAAGGCAGCAAATCAGAAAGATGTCTATTATCGAATTTTTGGAGTTTTGCAAGGACAGCTAATTGACTTAAAGATTGATTTAGTCGACAAGCACAAAAGTATGATTAAAAAAATCGAAATGCTGAATGAAAAATAAGAGGTGAGGGCGAGTATGAGTGAAGCTAAGAACGCTCTAATTGAACTTAAAAATTTACGTGCAGCTCTTAGACAAAAACCAGAGAGCGAAAAAATTAGGATTGCACTAGTGAAGCGTCTATATACACTGTCTATCGAGCAAGAGGATTTAGAGACATCGTTTCAATATATTACAGAGACTTTGTCCCATCACAACAATAAACTAATGTATCCTGACCTACTCACACACATGGACCATTTCAATCATGTCACCGTCGACTTATTTGAAAATTATATCGAATCATACGATCAAGAGAAGCTACAAGCATTTACTCATAAACTCATTGTTTTTTTAGAGAATAATGCCCAAGTAATAAATGACACTATACTTGAATTAAATCATGAAATATTTGAGCACATAAACGATGTGATGATTTGTGAAATGCAAATTAGCGAATTAATCGACTTTTACAGCAAAATTAACAAATCGGAATACATCTACCAAGTAATTGAGGATGCATTGTTAATTTGGGACTTGCATGAAAAAGCAAATAATTTTATATCATACTTAAATCATGCAATCGAAGCCGACCTTGCTCATTTTGAGGAATATATTTCTTATAAAATACAATTCTATGAGAACCATAGTAACAAGCAAATGGTATATAAATGCTATCAAGAAATTATTCGTTGTTCAGACCAGCTTCAAGATTATTTAAAAAATGAAGATACAAAAAGGAGATGGGAAGAGCAAGAGGAAGAAATCATTTGGAGAGCAAACCAAGAAATGTATGCTGCTCTCGACGAAGATCATGCTTTTAATGATGAAGAAGATGATTTTATCGCAGATTACCATTATAAAAACATTGTAGGTGCAAAAACAAAAGAGGATGAACTTCAAGCCAGACTTCGTCATGAAAAAGAAAAACAAAATGCAGCGTATGAAAAGTTAGCAATGATGGAGAAGGCGGACCCTTCATTCGCAGCTGTTAATTCATTACAGACGAGTACAGAAATCTTATTGGATTATTATGATACGTATATTACTGGTACGTTAGCAGAAAATGAATACAGCTATTGGGGCGAGGAACGGATATATTCGATCAACATTGAAAATCATGAAAAAGCGATTGCTATATGCAATCGAGCAATCAACATAGGTGGTAATGAATTATACTACAACGAAGCAAAGGAAGAGCTGCTGCGGCGAATCCTTTATACTTATACGAAAAATGGTCATTATCCGTATAAAGAACACCCTAGTTATTATGAAGGCTATATTCAACTGCTAATAAACCTTAGCCCCAAAAACCCGTATTATCATGTCGTTAAAGCTAATTTATTAATCGATTCGGTATGCGAGGATTTAGCAGAACAATACTATGACGAATATGAAACAGTATCCTTTAGAGGGTTGTATAGTGGCATTGAATTTATACCTACAATTTATTATGTGAAGGACAGCAACAATGTAAAATCAGCCTTAAAAAGCTATACAGATGCCATTGAATGCGATGTCAATTATTTTTTGGCTCACCAAAAAAAGGCATTGCTGTTAACAAGTATTCGCGATTATGAGGAAGCATTCGTTCACTGTAATAAAGCACTTAAGTTATGTGAAAATGACGAACAAAATTCGATAGTAAATTATGAAAATAACGATCACAAAAGAAAACAAATTGAACCGTTAATTGAACTGCAATGCTATATATTAACAAAGCTTGGTAAATTCGAAGAGGCTGTTGCTTCGCTTGTGAACACTCGCTGGTACAAATACAGTATGGAGCATCGAGAAGATGACTTCAGAAAGACGATTCTCAAAACAAAGTTACCTGATCTGGTAACAGCTTATCAAAACGCTTGTCGTAAAGAACCACAAAAATCAGAGAAATATTACAAGCTTTTAATGACGTTATTGGAAGATTTTAAAATGATTGACGACAAAGGACTGTGGCACGAGAGACAGATTAATGATATTGATACGGAAAAGATACAAAAAGAATTTAAAATGGTCCTGCAACAAACATTATAACTAATTCGAACTCTCACCAATCGACACGAATGGTGAGAGTTTTTAAGAGATAATTCTTTGTGAAAGAAGGTATCGTTATTATGAATACGATTATTGAAAAAGCGATTATCTTGATTGAAGAATTAGAGAAAGAGATATTGGATGTATTTGGATCCAATAAATAGGGAATTTATTAAATAGTTTGTTTAAGTCTTCTAAACTCTCTCGGAGTCATTCCGGTATGTTGTTTAAAAAGAGAGGTGTAATAGCTTTGGTTGCAAAATTTGAAGAGGATGGCAATATGGGATATAGACGTGTTTGTATGTACTAAAAAGTATTTCGATTCTTCTATGCGCTTTTTCGTAATAAAATCTGTAACGGTACTTCCTACCTCTTTTTTAAAACGATTAGACAAATAGTTAGGATGAACATATACATGCTTTGAAATAATATCAAGTGACAAATCATTTATTATATTGTCATAAATATATGAAATTGCTAATTTAATAGGGTGACTGTAATTTTGTGTGTTTTTCTCCTCATTCAATGTTTGGATAAAGTGACGAAGCATTTCATACTCAAACTGATCCAATTCTTCTAAATGATCGATTTTCTCAATTTCCATAATATTGGCATCGCTTAAAACAAAAGCCATTTCCGGATAGACTCCACCTTTAATAATCGCTCGTGTAAAAAGCGTGCAAATTGCGATAAGAGCGTTTTTTCTACAGCGAATAGGATTATTGGCTAATATAGCTCGTTCAAGTTGATTAATTTTCTTTAAAGTTTCCTCAGCAAGCTTTTGATTGCCTAAGCTAACCGCGTCTAAAAGTTGTTGTTCAAGCTCAAAAGGTGGGTGAATAAAATTATCTCTTTTATGCTCAATCCGACTATCTAAAAACTGTCTTATAACGGAAGGATTAATCGAAGATTTCATAATTTTTCCACATCCACATTAAAATATTAATACTTATATTAATATTTTAATATAAGTAGACGATGTTTCATACTAATATTTTACTTGTAAAGTAAAATTTACAAATTTAAGGAGGCCTTTCAATGAAAAAGTTTTTTTCAGTACTGTTAGTGCTTTCGGTTATGTCATGGATTTTAGCAGGTTGTAATTCAAGCTCGCCAACTAGTGAACCTCAAAATGAAGGTGAAACTCCAGCAGTAAGCGAAGAACCTACAGAAAAGGTCGTTTTAAAATTTGCAGCTCAAAACGATAATACCCCAGCAACGCAAGCCGTAATTGATGCATTTAACAATAGTCAGGACGCATACGAAGTTGAATGGGTCGAAATGACAAATGATTCGGCACAGATGCATGACCAATTGTTAACATCACTATCAAGTGGCTCCGATGAATACGACATCCTTTCCTTAGATGTTGTATGGGCTGGCGAATTTGCAGGTGCAGGATTTCTCGAACCAATTGATGTACGGATGGCAGATTCCAATTTTACAAAGGAACAGTTTAATAGTGGTTCGATGGCATCAGGGAATTATCAAGGAAAGCAGTTTACAATGCCATTCTTCCCAGACTTAGGGTTGCTTTATTTCCGTAAAGATATTGTAAGTGAAGAGGATGCAGCAAAATTAATTAGCGGTGACTATACGTATGCAGATCTTGAAGCAATGTCATCGAAATATTCCGGACAAGGTGGAACAAAATATGGCTTCCTCTACCAATCAAAGCAGTATGAAGGCTTAACAGTTAACGTCACTGAGTTTACAAAATCATTTGCTGATATAAAAGGCGGTTTGGAGCAAATGTATGCTTTCACAACTGCCGCATGGAGTCCAAAAGATCTTTTGAATTATATGGAAGGGGAAACCCACACAAACTTTGAGCAAGGAAACGCAGTATTTGCCCGAAATTGGCCATATCAATTTGGACGCATTAAAGGTCAAGAGGATGGAGTAACAATCACTGTTGATCAAGTAGGAATTGCTCCACTTCCTAACGGTGGATCTGTAGGCGGCTGGCTACTTGGAATCAACAAAAATTCTAAAAGTGTCGATGGTGCATGGGAATTTATTACGTACTTAGCAGGTCCAGAAGGTCAAAAAATAATGTCAACACAAGGTGGTTATCTACCTGGTTTTAATGCTTTATTAGAAGATGCTGATGTTATCGCTGAAAATGACATGCTCTCTTATGAAGGCTTTAAAAATGCACTTTCTTCTACAATTGCTAGACCGGTGTCACCTGAATATTCAAAGGTGTCAGACTCCATTCAAATTGAAGCTCATAAATATTTAAGCTCTGGTCAGGGATTAGACGCTGCTGTTGCCGCTATTGAGGCAGCCCTCGCACAATAAACGTATGAGAGATTCCTTGGCACAGTAAAAAATATAGAAGGAACCTGTGAATCAATTAAATTCGGATACAAATAAACAGATGTAGTTGTAGGATTTCCTATTTCAAGGGCAATATAAACTGTCAAAAAAAGAGATGTATGTAGCATTACCACTAGATGATTCATAATCAAAATAAAGATAGGGGCTGTCCCAAAAAACGTGACTCAAGCGCCACATGCCAATAAATAGATATTCATCTAAATATTGCGTTTGTGTCGAGCTAGACACGAGAGGGAGAGCCTCTTTTCATTTAATTAAACGAGGACCCTTCAATTTTATTTCGATATGAAATGAGGTGAATACTTCGATGAAAAAAATTGGCTTTAAGGAATACCTCTTTATCGTTCCTGTTGTGCTACTAATTGCGTTTTTTTCATTATGGCCAGTGATTCAGTCGTTTACGTATACGTTTTTTGATTACCGATTGAATGACCAGCAAAAAGCGGGACTTTATCTAAATGAACGCTTTAATTATGAATTATTTGATGAAACCCAGTTGTACTTACATTTATTTTTAGATGAAGATAAAAAGTCAGTCACTGATCCACAATTACAGTTAGAAATTGAAGAATTCCTTACAAACCTAGATGAACTAACAACACAATTTGAAGGTAGAGAAGGCGTTCAAAAGATTAGTGAAGAGGAAAAAGAAAAAATTGTATCGCTATCCACTGAAGCTAAAGCGATTATTTCAACTATAAACGAAAGTTTCGAAACACCGAATAAAGACAACTTGCCGTTAATTGCCGAAGATATGGAAAATAGTATAATCGGTTCCAATTTTATTGGTCTCGAAGGCTACAAAACAGCACTAACAGATCAACGTTTAGGTACAGCATTAGTGAATACGTTAGTGTTTACAATTGTTTCAGTCTTTTTAGAGCTAATCCTTGGTCTTCTTTTAGCAATGATTATGAATAAAGCTATTATGGGTCAAGGACTCATTCGGACAACCTCGCTCATTCCCTGGGCGATTCCAACAGCAGTTGCAGCTTTAATGTGGAGTTATTTATATGATGGCAGCAGTGGAATTATCGCTCATTTTTTCGAAATGTTTGGTCTTATCGGGGATTCTCGAGATCTATTGCTTTCTGAAGGTGGGGCGATGGTTTCCACAATTTTAGCAGATGTTTGGAAAACAACCCCGTACATGGCACTACTATTGTTAGCAGGATTGCAAAATATTCCGAAATCCCTTTATGAAGCAGCTTCCATTGATGGTGCAAATCGAATTCAGTCATTTTTTCAAGTAACGTTGCCACTATTAAAGCCGTCAATCTTAGTAGCCTTGTTATTCCGAACGCTTGATGCGTTTCGAGTGTTTGATTTAATTTACGTATTAACTGGTGGTGGACCTGGTGGGGCAACAGAAACACTATCCATCTATGGGTATAAGGCAATGTTTGCGCAAACAAACTTCGGCTATGGATCAGTAATTGTTATGATTATGTTCGTTTGTGTCGCGATTATTGCAATTATATATGTGAAATTTCTTGGTGCAAATTTAATGGAGAAAAACTAAAGGAGGGAGAATTCGATGGATAACTCAAAGCGAACGTTGAAGCTTACGATTACGGTGTTAATTATTATGTACTTAATTGCGATGTTTTTTCCGTTTTTGTGGATTTTCATCACCTCCTTTAAAACATCAGGGGAAATATTTGGCACTGGGGCCTTTCGGTTTATTCCGGATAATCCAACGATACAAAACTTCGTAAAAGTTCTTGTTGAAAAAGGAATTTTAAATGCTATCAAAACAAGTTTAATTGTCGCAACTTCAACAACAGTCTATATAGTGTTAGTGGCAACCTTTGCAGCCTATGCTATTTCGCGCTTTCATTTCCGCGGGAAAAATGTTTTATTAGGAGTCATTTTGGCTGTTTCCATGTTTCCACAAATGATCATTATCGGTCCAGTCTATAATTTATTTTTAGATCTTGGTTGGACAAATAGCTATGCGATCATTTTACCTTATTCAACAATTACTTTGCCAATGGCAGTGTGGATTTTAGTCACTCATTTTAATCAAATCCCGCTTGCCCTTGAAGAATCAGCAAAAATTGATGGCGCGACACCGTTGCAAACCTTGTTTAAAATTGTATTCCCGCTTGCTGCACCTGGAGTTTTTACGACTGCAATTATCGTCTTTATCGCAGCTTGGAATGAATTTTTATTAACAATCACAATTAATGCTAATAAAGCTTATCATACCGTTCCAGTAGCCATCTCTTTTTTACGAACACAATTTGAAATTTTATGGGGAGAAGTGGCTGCAGCAACAACGATTGTAACGATTCCAACCTTATTAATTGTTCTCTTTTTCCAAAAACAAATTGTCTCAGGATTAACATCTGGCGGGGTAAAGGAATAATAGCAGTCAAAGACTACTTTAAGGGGAAATGTACGAAATCGGTTTGTGCATGTTACTGTTATCTGAATTTATAAAACGTTAACTACTTTGTGAGTAGGGAGTGGAAGCCGATGTCTTGGACCCTATCAAATTCTTCATTAAAAGAACAAGATTTACTAAATCTAGAAAGTATTTTCGCATTAGGGAACGGCTACTTAGGTGTAAGAGGGAACTTTGAGGAAGGGTATGGCGAGGATGGAACCTCAATTAGAGGTACGTATCAAAATGCCTTTCATGATATCGTGGACATTTGTTATAACGAAAAACATCATGCCTTTCCTGAAACAGAGCAAAAGCTTTTAAATAGTGTGGATGCTCAGACAGTTCAGCTTTTTTTCGGAGAAGAGGATGAGCGCTTTTCGTTATTATCAGGAGAAATCCTTTCTTATGAACGTCTGCTCCATCTTGATGACGGCTTTTCCGAACGAATTATACATTGGAAGTCACCACTTGGAAAAGAGATCAAGCTCCATTTTCGACGGCTAGTGTCATTCGTATACCGTGAATTATACGTGATAGACATAACCATTAATCCAGTTAATTTTTCAGGTGCGGTTAAAATCGTTTCGACGATAAATGGAGATGTAACAAACTATGTAAATACTCATGACCCTAGGATAAGCTCAAGTCATGCAAAACGACTTCAAGTGAATCAAATAGGTTTTGAGGATGAATATATATATGTTACTGCCAAAACGTTACAATCTAAATTACAAACGGCATGTGTATCTAGACACTCATTGGATGGATGTCTAAAAAAGAGAGAAATTTCAAAAGATGAAGCAAAAATCAACGTGACAATGACCTGCTCTTTGCAAACTCCGCTTCATTTTACAAAGTGGAATGTTTATACCGATACACTTCGCCACAATGGTAATTTACTGAATAAAGCAATCAAGCTCCATTGCTCACTAAAAAATGCCGAGTTTCATAACTTGCTAACGTTGCAAAAGCAATACTTACGTTCCTTCTGGGAAAAAGCAGATATAAAAATTAGTGGCGACCATTCCTTGCAAGAGGCAATCCGCTTTAATCTCTATCAAATGCTACAAGCAGTTGGTCAAGACTCTGTTAGCAGCATAGCCGCTAAGGGACTTACAGGGGAAGGATATGGTGGCCATTATTTCTGGGACACAGAAATTTATATGCTTCCTGTATTCTTAATGACTGAGCCCAAATTAGCTCGACAGCTTTTACTATTTCGATATTATACATTACCGGCTGCTAGAAAACGCGCGAAAGAAATGGGCCATTCACAAGGAGCGTTATACCCGTGGCGAACGATATGTGGAACAGAATGCTCTAGCTATTTCCCATCTGGTAGCGCCCAATATCATATAAGTGGAGATATCGCTTTTAGCTATATCCAATACTATTTAGTGACAAGTGATTTCGATTTTATGAAGGAATACGGTATCGAGCTAGTGGTCGAAACAGCCCGTCTCTGGATTGATGTCGGTCATTATCACGAAAGTAAATTTAAAATAGATGCGGTAACAGGTCCTGATGAATATACGTGTATCGTTAATAACAACTATTATACCAACGCAATTGCTAAACATAACTTACTTTGGGCTTACAAACTATATAAGTTACTAAAAGAAAAGGATTGGATCGCTTTTTATGAATTATCTTTAAAACTTCGTATAAGCGATGTAGAAGCAGATCAATGGAAAACAGCAGGGGAAGCAATGTATCTTCCATACGATGAAACGTTAAACATTAATCCCCAGGATGATACATTTTTACAAAAAGCTGTATGGGATTTTTCAAATACGCCAAAAGAGAATTATCCCTTATTATTACATTATCACCCTTTAACTCTATATCGCTATCAAGTTTGTAAACAAGCAGATACAGTATTAGCCCATTTTTTATTTGAGGGTGAGCAAGATTTTGAAACGATCAAAAATTCCTATGACTATTATGAGAAGATTACAACCCATGATTCATCACTATCATCATCAATTTTTAGCATTATGGCTGCCAAAATAGGCTACCACGAAAAGGCATATCATTACTTTATTGAGACAGCACGCTTAGATTTAGATAATTCACATGGTAATACAAAAGACGGTCTTCACCTTGCAAATATGGGTGGAACGTGGATGGTTATTTTATACGGTTTTGCCGGTCTTCGTTTGAAAGAAACGGGTCTTACCTTACAACCAAAAATACCAAAACAATGGCAAGAGCTGTCGTTCCGCCTTCAATATCAAGGTCGCTTACTAGAAATTCAAATTGATCAAACTCAAGTACGGCTTTCATTATTAGAGGGGGAACCGTTACAAATAAAGCTTTTTAATCAAGATGTGATGATTGAGAAAAATAAGCAATTTTCAGCACTTATTTAATTATTATTCATGATTATATTTATCACGAATGAAGGAGGTTGTTTCGTGGCAACTGATCTTCAGGCAGTTATTTTTGATTTGGATGGAGTAATTACAAATACCGCAGAATATCATTTCTTAGCATGGAAAAAGCTTGCGAATGAGCTCCGCATTCCATTTTCAAAAGAATGTAACGAAGAACTAAAGGGTATTTCACGAATGGAGTCATTGGAGAAAATATTAGCATGTGGCGGACGCAAGTATGATTTCTCAGAATCTGAAAAAATGTCACTAGCCGCAAAAAAAAATGAGCATTATCAAAGATTAATAGAAGAGATCACTCCTCGCGATATTTTACCAGGTATTCAAGCATTCATCAGTGCTATTAAACGCGCTAGTTTGAAGCTCGGTGTAGCATCTGCAAGTAAAAATGCCCTGACCGTTCTTAATGCACTAGCTTTACAAAGTGAGTTTGATTGTATTGTTGATGCAAAAGAAATAAAGAACGGCAAACCTCATCCGGAAATTTTTCTTGAAGCAGCAAAGCTATTAAATGTAGATCCTGCTGGTTGTATTGGCATAGAGGATTCACAGGCAGGGATTAAAGCCATAAAAGCTGCAGGGATGTACGCGGTCGCTATCGGCGAGAAAGATGTTTTTGGGAATGCCGATCTAGTGGTTACAACAACAGCGGAACTATCCTTTGAATACATCAAGAAATGCTATGATATGAAACTCCAAAATAGTGACAAGTAGGTACTAAGAGTAGAACAAAATTATTATTACAAGATTTGTCCATTAAATCTGATGAACAAAAGGAGGGGTATATATGGCTTCGATTCGCTTAGAACATATTTACAAAACCTATAATAAAAACGTCATCGTTGTAACAGATTTTAATTTACAAATACACGATAAGGAATTCATTGTGTTTGTTGGACCATCCGGCTGTGGTAAATCAACGATTCTCCGCATGATTGCCGGACTTGAAGAAATAACGAAAGGCGATTTATTTATCGGTGATCAACGTATGAATGATGTGCCACCTAAAGAGCGCGACATTGCTATGGTTTTTCAAAATTATGCATTGTATCCACATATGAACGTCTATGATAATATGGCTTTTGGTTTAAAATTGAGAAAAGTTGAAAAGGGGGAAATTGATCGCCGGGTGAAAGAGGCCGCTACAATTTTAGGGCTTGAGCAATATCTTGATCGTAAGCCTAAAGCACTGTCTGGTGGACAGCGCCAGCGAGTTGCTTTAGGACGTGCGATCGTCCGTGATGCACAAGTATTTCTTATGGATGAACCTCTTTCAAACTTAGATGCCAAGCTCCGTGTCCAAATGCGCGCTGAAATTTTAAAGCTTCATCAACGTCTCCACACAACAACGATTTACGTAACACATGATCAAACAGAAGCCATGACAATGGCTACCCGTATTGTTGTTTTAAAGGATGGATTCGTGCAACAAGTAGGGACTCCAACAGAAGTTTATAACCAACCGGAAAATGTGTTTGTCGGTGGCTTTATCGGATCTCCAGCGATGAATTTCTTTAAGGGAATAGTGAAAGAGGATGGAGCCTTTGAATCGGCTGGGGCTACTATTAAAATTAGTGAAGATGATATGAAAAGGCTACAAGCAAAGGGCTACATCAATAAAGAAGTCATCCTAGGAATTCGTCCCGAAGATATTCATGATGAACCTGAGTTTTTAAAAATATCAGCAAATACAGTTGTTAAAGTAAAAATAGATGTCGTCGAGCTAACTGGGGCAGAAATGATTCTTTATTCAAAATTAGGTGACCAAGATCTACTAGCCAGAATTGATTCTAGAATCGCAATTACGAGTGGTCAGGAAATTGCACTAGGAATTGATATGGCGAAAGCCCATTTCTTTGACAAAGAATCTGAAGTCAGAATTTAACATTTCAAACCTCTAAATTGTATTCTTAAGCAGGAAAAAACCATTTAACAGCGAACTGTAAAATATAAGCAAATAAGTCATTCTATGGGAGATGGGTGACTTATACGTTTAGCAATCTAATTTAGCGTATTCTATCATTTTGCTATCATCTTGCTATCATCTTGCTATCATAATGATAGGTATAGATATTATCTGTAGATTGCGATAAAAGTTTAACTTTTTGGGGGTTGAGAGATGTTTAACGGTTTAAAATTACCAGTAATAGTGGCACCAATGTTTTTAGTTTCAAGTCCTGAACTTGTTATTCAGGCTAGCAGGAATGGCGTTATTGGTTCATTTCCACTATTAAATGCGCGAACTTCGGAAATTTTAGAAGAGTGGTTAATAGCTATTAAAGGTGAATTACTAGATTTACCATGGGCGGTGAACTTTATCTCCCATCCAACAAATAAGCGGTTTGAGGAAGATTTACAATTAATTCGGAAATATGAGCCACCGATCGTCATTACTTCACTTGGTCATCCTGGAAAAGTAATCGATGTTGTACATAGCTACGGAGGACTTGTCTATTCTGATGTTGCTACGATCAAGCATGCAAAAAAAGCAGCAGAGACAGGAGTAGACGGCTTAATTCTTGTAGCTAATGGTGCAGGGGGACATGCAGGAAGATTAAATCCGTTTGCATTCCTAGCAGCTGTTAAACAATTTTGGAAAGGAACTACGATACTAGCAGGCGGAATTTCGGACGGAAAAGATATATTAGCTGCTAAAGTACTTGGCGCCGACTTCGCGTATATGGGGACACGCTTTATCGTGGCAACTGAAAGTGTAGCCTCGGAGCAATATAAGAAGATGGTCGTGAATAGTACAGTTGACGATATTATCTATACAGATGCATTTAGCGGTGTTCATGCAAATTATTTGATTCCAAGTATAGAAAAGGAGGGAATTGAAATAAATAACTTGCCTAGCAAGGAAAGTATTGATTTTTCCCATATGGTAGATGTCAAAGCATGGCGCGATATATGGTCAGCTGGTCATGGGGTCACAACTATCACAAAAATTGAACCTATTGCTGATATAATTGCGCAGTTAGAAAAAGAATATAAGGAAGCACAGCAGGCTATAGCTGCATTAGTGTAGTAGAAAGAATTCTAAAAAAGGTAACGGTGCTCAATCAAATTAATTGATAGAGCACCGTTACCTTGTCTATTTTTCAGAATAATTTAATAAATTGTTGTTCGGTTTCTACCTTCATTTTTTGAACGATAGAGGGCCATGTCTGCTCTTTTAATTACGACTTCCGGATTTTCGTCACCGTCTTCATAAGCGGAAATTCCTAACGAAATGTAAATAGGATGACCCGTTGGACTTGGTGTCTCAGCTACTTTTAAGCGCAATCTTTCGGCTAAAACTTGGGCTTTATCAACATTTTTATACTTTAATAAAATGACAAACTCTTCGCCACCATAGCGGAAGCATAAATCATCTTCACGACAGACATCCTGCATAATTAACGCTAAAAACCTTAATACATCGTCACCAACTAAATGTCCATATTGATCATTCACGACTTTAAAATGGTCAATATCAAGCATAATTAATGAAAAAGGTACTTTGTCACGAACCAGTTTTTCGATTTCTAAATCAAATGATCTTCGATTAGCTAGACCTGTAAGGCCATCCTGTTGAATTTGGTTATTTAATAATTGAAAGTGCCGCTGAATATGGTGACATAGCTTACGAACTTCATAAATAGCTGACTTAATTTCTAAACGGTGAATCGAATACGCTTCTTTTTTCGATAAAATCGCTTCCTCCGAATATCTTGCTAGTGTATTAATTGGTTTTGTTAATTGATTAGCAAATAACCAACCTAATAATAAAATTAATAAAAGGAGTGGTAGCGACTGAACAATAATAATTTTTGTTAAATTATTGAGAGGCTTATCAATTACCGAAGTAGGGGTTTGGGTAATAATTCCCCATCTTGTGGGCTCAATATAGGCATATCCAGAAAAATATTCGAAACCATTCGCTTGAATCTGTTCTGATCCATTTCTCCCCTCAATTACTCTTTGAACAAGGGGGTGATCTGCTGCAGACTGATTAATTCGAGTTGAATCAGGATGATATATAATTCGACCGGAATGATCTACTACAAATACAGATGTTTCATCTAAAAATTCATGCTGTTCGAGAAGCCTTTTCATAGAATTATTACTTTCTAAATAAATCGTACCGTCAACAACCCCTTTAAAATTTCCTTGCTGATCAAAAATAGGGTAGGAGACTAATACAACTAAGTTTCCTGTTTGTGCAAGATACGGATCAGAGATAAACGGCTGCTTATTTTTCAAAGCCTGCTTCATCAAATCTGATTGAATTTTCGTACCTGGTCGAACACCGCCTGGATTGCTTGGCAGCACTTGGGGACTCATTAATTGGACAACACCTTGCGAATCGGTTGTAAACAGTGAATTATAGTAACCGCTATTAGCATCGCGCCAAGCATCTAAGTCGGATTGACTAAGTTCTTTCTTGCCCAACACATCAGCTAAAGTACTGAGATTATGCTCCATATCATTAAGTAAAACAGTAGTGCTATTTAAAACCTTCTGAGCATAACGATAATTATTTTCTAAATGATTATCTGTTAATGTGGATTTAAGGGCATGAACAGATAAATACCAATTGACCACAGTTGTACTACACACTGTAAAAACAACTAATAAACTCATCGCAAATGTTAATTTAATGCCATTTTTTGTCCCCATATATGTTTCTCCTCTCAATGCTACATATATGTGCTTCGATATCTATTACCATTATAAACCACCTATTTTAGGTTTTACAGGAAAATAATAGATTTATAGTCCGATTTACTTAAGAAATATCCTTTTTTTACATAAACAAAAACAATTCTTGCCTCACGAAATTATCTAGCAAAAAAACTATATTACAATTATAATTAAATACAATTGCTTTTTAGTCTTTAGAGTTATAGAAATTTATTTGGGTCGATGTTTAAGTGAATAGGGGAAAAGTAGATGGACCAATTGAAAAATCAGCAAGCAGTAGGTATCTGGAATGGGGTTTTTGCATATTTAATATGGGGTGTTCTGCCGTTATATTGGATTGCCGTTGGCGAAGTCAGCGCACCACAAATTTTGGCGCATCGGATCGTTTGGTCGTTTATCTTTATGATTGTCATAATACTTGTGTTAAAGAAGTGGCATCTAGTGATTACTGACATTAAGTCTATAATCACTAATCCAGCAGCTTTTTTTTCATTGTTTTTTTCAGGAGTTTTGATTAGTGCAAACTGGTTTATTTATATATGGGCGGTCAACGCTGGGCACGTAATCGAGACTAGTTTAGGATATTACATAAATCCGTTAATTAGTGTATTATTAGGAATTATTGTGTTAAAGGAACAGTTTGATTTTTGGCAAAAGATTTCTTTTCTATTAGCTGCAGGTGGTGTATTAATTCTTACAGTTGAATATGGTTCGATCCCTTGGGTTTCTTTAGGGCTCGCGTTAAGCTTTGGAATATATGGTCTTGTGAAGAAAAAAGCAAATTTAAGCTCAATTACTGGGTTAACGTTCGAAACAATGATGGTCACACCGATAGCATTATTTTATTTACTATATGTTCATTCCCAGGGGACAGGCCATTTTGGTGTGTCATCCAGCTTGTCTATAAATCTATTGTTAATTGGATCAGGGATCGTAACCGCCATACCTTTACTACTTTTTGCTGAGGGGGCAAAACGAATTACTCTGTCACTTATCGGCTTTTTGCAGTATATTTCACCGACAATTAACTTAATAATTGGAGTGTTTATTCTGCGTGAACATTTCAGCCACACCCATTTAATTGCTTTCTCGTTTATTTGGGTTGCACTCGCTGTTTATTCTGTATCCCGTTCGATAGTAGCCCGCAGAGCTCGTAGGACGAAAACCGTTGCTTGATTCTTTAGTATTTGTATATAATACGGTTACCTGAACTCTATACATTTGTAGTCGGTATATAAGCAGTCCCTTTGTTTTAAAGTGGGAATCAAGAGAGTGATTCCCGCTTTATTTTATATAAAAGCTAGCCCCATCAACGATATCCACTTCATTGTATTTTTTCAAATCCTTTATTAACTGAAACAATGCTTCATCTTTTTTCTTCGCCTCAATCATGCAATCAATTTCAGGTACACTGCCCTTAATTTCTCGGAGAAATGTAAGAAACATATGAGCATCTATGTAATCCGCATGGTCACGAAACTTTTTCTCGTCCTTTGGGCTTGAAATATGCATTTTAACAGGTAGCTTTGAATGTTCCCATGTCCCAGTAATCCGTTCCCAATTGTTGCTCCATTCCTCATCCTGATGGTTTGCAAGATGATGGTGGTAATCAAAAACAAACGGTAATCCTAATTTTTCACAAAGATAAAGCGTGTCTTGTAAATTAAACGATTTATCATCATTTTCTAGAATTATCATTTTTTGAATAGAAGCAGGGACTGAACCCCAATTTTCAACAAATTGCTCTAGCGCTTTTTCCTTATTGTTATAGCTGCCACCAACATGCAACACACAGCGGTGGGTAGGATCGATTTTCATTCCCTTTAACATTTTCAAGTGGTATTGCAATGTTTTGATCGATGCTTTCAAAACATCAACCTTCGGTGAATTTATTACAACAAAGTGATCCGGATGAAAATCAATTCTCATCTTATGTTTTTTTGCAAATTCCCCAACAGTGAATAAGCTTTCACAAACTGGTGAAATGTAATCCCAGCCTTTTAGTGCCTCATGGGTAGCTAATGGAATTAGTCGGGAGCTTAGCCGAAAAAAATGAATGTCATGGGCAAGATTATGACGAAGTAGTCGTAAACAATTATGTAGATTTGATTCAGCAATGCGTTCTAGCTTGCGTATCGCTGCATCTCGATTAAGTAATTTCTGAAAATGGGCGTATGTCATTGTTTGCGATGGTGAACTATTTTGCACATGAACACTCATTGCTACGTATCCAAGTCGAACTAGGGTCATTTTTACACCTCGAACCATTCATTCTTTCTGTTTCAGACTTCAATAGAACTTAAAAAAACTAATCATTCATCTCATTTTTTGTTTTTTGTAAAAAAATATACTAACCGATTTACTAAATTTTACGAAAAGGAAATACTATAATAGTTACTAAGAACATTTGATTTAAGGAAGTGAAAAAATGTCGAATTTTCCGCATTATTTTATTGCTATTCCATTACCAGAGCATATTAAAGACTATTTTTCAGTATGGCAAAGTGAACTCCAACATAAATTATCCTACAAAATTTGGCCTCATAAACAAGATCTTCATATCACGTTGAAATTTTTGGGTGCTGTTTCAAATGAACAGTTACAAGTACTTAAACAGGAATTGGTAGAATTGGAAAACTTTCAGGCCTTCAACCTCACTGTCGGTAAAGTTGGCACATTTGGTAACCCCAAAAATCCACGAGTATTATGGGCTGAAGTAGAGAAGGTAGAGGCGTTACTAACGTTACAGAAAGTGGTGGATGAGTGCTCAATAAATGTCGGTTTCCCAAAAGAAAATAGAGAGTATAATCCACACATTACCCTTGCAAAAAAATATTCTGGGGACTCATCCGCATTCGAAACTGTAACAGAAATTAAGAGGTGTTATACAAATCAACAAGTTATGAATGTGGATGAGGTTGTGATCTATCAAATTTTTCCTAGCAAAAATCCAAAATATGAAGTTGTCCAGCGATACCTACTACGAAAAGATTCTTTTTAAATATACATGACTTTTTGGATCGCCCCTTTTTTCGATTGTACAAAAAGTTTCTATAACGCTTCTTTTATGACCTTTTTGCTATAAAGAATAGAGAGGATCCCAAAAGTTGAGTAAAGTGTTGTGTACAAGACCATGACAACAAACATCGGCGTCCAAAGCTCAGTACCGAACAAAAACCAGCCCGATTGTACAGCGAAATAGCCATGGGAAAGACCTATTAACAAAGGTATGCCAAAGTTAAACAGTTGTTTTATCTGGATTCCTTTCAGCAAATCACTTTGGGTAAACCCTAATTTACGCAAAATTGTATAATTTTGTTTTTCATCTTCACTTTCATCCATTTGTTTAAAATAGAGAATACAACCGGAGGTGACGAGAAACGTAAGCCCTAAAAAGCCGACAATAAACATAACTAAACCCATTTTTTTCTTCTGATTGTTGCTCATATCAAGCCGAGAATCATTATTTCCGCTAAACGTCATTTCCATTTCATGAAAAATATCATTTGCTTTTACGATATGAGCTTTTTGATTCACATCAATTCCAACATAGACAGTAGATTCCTTTTGGATTGTAGCTTCAATATCTTTTTGAAGACGCTTGAACACTGTCTCGTCAACAATGACGACAGGCAACCCACCAGCTGTAAAATATATTGGTAAGATGTAGTCTTTATTTATGCCGTTTAATTGTAGTGGGATCGCTTCAGTTTTTCCATGTAATTCAATCGTTCCAGATTCTTTCAAAGCCATAAATTTTTGCATCATATCATTATTCCCACTCAATTTGGCTTCTTCACTAGTCAAATTCAAGCCACTAACATCATTTTCACTAATGACAGGAAGGGGCATTGCTGTAGGATCAATAGTAAGATCATCTAGTTTCGCATCTAATATTTGTACTAAATTTGCTTTAACTTGAATCACATCAATGATTTGCTCGCTATATGGAATTCCTGCAAAATCTAACGCATTTTTAAATTCCCCAACATCATCTACGTTGCTGAACGAAAAATGATTTGGAACGTAGTTTTCTGCTGCTTTTTCAGCCGAATAATAGGAAATATAACTTAACGATAATAGTCCAATGGCTAGTGCCGATACCGTTGTTATAACTGTTAATAATAATGCATTCGATTTCATCCGAAACATGATCGACGAGAGCGAGAGGACCTCGTTGATATTTAAATGCCCGTTTTTCTTATTTCGAATGATATTGGCTATAAAACTAACAGAGCCTTTATACCATAAGTAAGTTCCAATGATAACCGCCCCTAAAATAAACATCATTGCCAAAAATAGCTCATTAATAGTCGTAAAAGCTCCACTGAATAATTTTGATGATACATAATAGCCGATAATGATGAAGAAGATGCCAGCAATGCCGAGCAGCATTTCAAAAATCGATACTTTTTTCACTTTTTCTTCAGCTGACGTTACTACACGAAATAGCGATAAAATCGTTTGCATTTTTATAAAACGATAGTTCGTAACTGTGACCAATAAAAAAATAGCAGAAAATACAATACCTGTTTGCAGCAATGCTTCCGGTGAAAATCGCAACCTAGCAATCGCCTCAACACCTGTAATTTTCAATAAAATCATCATCATTAATCTCGAAAACGAAAACCCTACAAGTATGCCAATTAGTAACGAACTATAGAAGAGTAGAAAATTTTCCACCAGTAGAATACGAAACATTTCTTTTTTTGTCATACCGATTAATTGAAACAAGCCAATTTCTTTACTTCGGTGTTTAATAAAAATATTATTTGCATATAGAAGAAAGATCGATACAATCGCTATTAGTATAACAGACGCTGACCTAATTGCTGCTGCACCTTTAATGGAGCCTTTTGCTTCATCCATTGCTGGATCATATTGCAACGTGACAAAGGCAAAATAAAGAGCTACTGTAAAAATTAACGCAAACACATATAAATAATAGTTTTTCAAATTCTTTTTTAAGTTACGGAGGATAAGTTGCTTAATAATCATTACTTTTCACCCCGCCCAGTACACCTTGCGTCTTCATAATTGCTTGAAAAAATAACTGCCGTTCTTCGTCGCCTTTATTTAAGAGTGAATATATTTGCCCATCCTTTATGAAAATAACGCGATTACAATAGCTTGCTGCAACAGGGTCGTGTGTAACCATAATAATTGTTGCATTGCGATTCCGATTTAATTCACTTAGCTTATTTAATAAATCAGAAGCTGATCTTGAATCAAGCGCACCAGTTGGTTCATCAGCAAAAATGATACTAGGCTCATGAATGAATGCCCGTGCGGCCGATGTACGTTGTTTTTCCCCGCCAGAGATTTCATTCGGATATTTATTTTGGATATCGGTAATACCAAGTTCAGTTGCGATGGTTTGAAATTTTGCTTCTGCTTCCTTTTTGGCTATATTTGTAATTGATAAGGGGAGAAGGACATTTTCCTTTACCGTTAATGTATCAAGAAGATTATATTCTTGAAAAATAAATCCTAAATGATTTTTTCGGAATTCCGCGAGCTGTTTTTCTTTCATCGTCGTCATTTCTTTTCCCGCAATTTTAATCGAACCCGCACTTGTTTGATCAATCGAGGAGAGGACGTTTAACAGCGTTGTTTTCCCAGAACCGGATGCTCCCATAATCCCAACAAATTCTCCTTCACCAACATGTAGATCAATCCCTTTGAGCACCTCTTGTTTATTTAACTTATTTCCATAGCTTTTATGAAGCTTCGTTGCTTCTAATATCAACATTTTTTTCACTCCTATATATTTGTTAGTGGGGCAGTACTTACATTCCGATCATGTTGAAAAGTAACCTTTTTGGCCTATAGTTAAATCATTTATAATCCTATCATAATAGCGTTCGGAGCTATTTTCCTGCGATTCACCTAACAAATAGCGAAAGCATGTGACATTTTTGTCACATGCCAGTTATATTGACAAATTCATTTTTCTTAGGAAAGGTTAGGGTGAAAGTAGAACCCTTTCCTAATTCAGATGTTACACCAATATGTATTCGTAAAAATCTCGCTGCTTTTTGGGCTAAATATAAGCCCATCCCTGTTGCGGCCCCAGAATTAGAGCTTTGCAAACTCGTTGTGGTAAAGCCTTTTTCAAAAATTCGCGATACATCTTTAGATGCAATTCCACGTCCAAAATCCGAAATCTCAAGGAAGGTTTGCCCATCCTGATCATAGCTGTTAATGTGAATATCTGATTGTTCGCTATATTTAACTGCATTTGTAACAACCTGCCGAATAATATAGGCAAGCCATTTGCTATCACTTAATACATCATGTACGCTTAAATTAACCTCAAACCCAATGCCTTTTTGCATACACCAAGACTGAAGTTCTCTTATTTCCTTAAAAATAATCGGCTCCAACGCTATTTTTTCAATATGTAAATCATTCTCGATAAAGCGAAGACGCTTTTGATGTAGCTGTTGATCAAGTAGCAGGTGGATACGTAACCATTCATACGCCAATTGTGATTTCAATTGGGGGTCCTCAATGCGCTCAATCATTAAATGCATTGCTGTCAATGGAGTTTTCACTTCATGAATCCATGCTAACAAATCATCCTTTTCTTGTTCCAGAGCAATTAGATGATTGGTGGCAATTTCTTTCTGTGCTACAGTTTGACTCGTTAAACTATTTTCTACGATTTTTTCAAAAGGACTTTCTGCTGCTATCAATTTAGCTAAATCAAGGTCATGCTCCCAATCCTGTAAGCTTTTAAAATACTTTGTTTCTTTTTTGTAGCGTACAAAAAGAAAAATCGTAAAAACTAGCAAAGATAAAAACACAATATAAAGCATAGGAAGGAGGGGAATTGACAAATCGAGATACGCAACAAAAAGAATGAGAAATTGAATGCTTAACACTAGTAAAATCCAGCTAAGTCGTTCTTTTAAATAGTTTAACAACATTTTAACGTCCTCATTTCGCACTGTAAAAACTTCGATTAATTATTACTTCTAATAAATTTTGACGCGGTATTCAATTTTTCTAAAACCGTCTTATCGTATGAAAGTTTTTAGTATATCTTCATCATTTCAGTTTGCCGCCTCTATAGTATTATCCCGCCTTGCTACAATTTCAACACGATGAAATATAACACTTCAGTTTTCCTTTTCCTTCGCAATATATCCTTGGCCAACCTTCGTTTCAACATAGTGCCCTAGTCCGAGCTCATCGAGTCTTTTGCGAAGTCGATTAACATTTACCGTTAATGTGTTATCGCTAACAAATCGTTCATCATCCCAAAGACTCTTAATGAGATCAGCACGACTTACAATATTGTTTTTATGGGCAAGCAATACCTTTAGGATAAACATTTCATTTTTCGAAAGTTCAATTGTTCCAACTTCATTTGTAACGATATTTTTTTGATAATCAACCGTAGCTCCAGACCAAGTGTTTAAATCATTCTTTTCCGAACTATAATTATAAACGCGCCGTAAAATCGCTTGAATTTTTGCAATCAACACTTCAAAATGAAACGGCTTTTGGACAAAATCATCCGCTCCGAGCTGCATAGACATAACCATATCAGCAGGGTGGTCGCGAGAGGATAAGAAGATAATAGGCACGTTCGAATGAGTACGAATCAACCTACACCAATGAAAGCCATCATACTTAGGAAGTTGAATATCAATAATGACTAAATCAGGGTTGACTGCTGTAAATTCTGCAATAACATTGCTAAAATCTTCAATACTATAAACTTCATAATCCCATCCAGCCAACCGCGTTTTTATTTCATTTAATAAAGTTTGATCATCTTCTATTAATAAAATTTTAAACATTGAGAACACCACACTTTAGTAGTTTCTAGCTTCCAGTTTATTGTAAAATTAGTAAAATAGGAAGTCATTATTCCCTCAATCCACTGACTCTACAAACTGCAAGGCAACACCTTTTCCTTCGACGACTTCAATCGAAGCAGGGACTCGTAAATACAACACATTTTCACCTCTGGCAATGTTTACACCATCAAAAAAACGGTCAGTATTATAACGTTCAGCGGTAAATTGGTTGATTGTAAATTCCTTTGTTATTTTTGCATGCTTGATTTCTGTTCGATCAGGTTGTTCGATTTTCATCCTTTGATAATCAACTGTGATTTTCGGTGGTTTTACATAATCGCTATAATCAAAACCATCAATGATGGATTTCGTCATATATTGAACAACTTCAATTTGCTGGTTGCCAGCTGCTTCGTACATTCTTTCAACAATGACTCGAGGTTGATTCCCACTTAATGGTGAACTAGTGATAGCTAAGCGATTGTCCTCATAAGGAAACTGCCACTTTTCATTGACGTACACACCTTCAGCCTCTGCCAATTTCCCTTCTTCTAAATAGCGGTAAAAGTTGTCAGCAGCTTCAAACGCTTTTTTGATTTCTTCATTGGCTGCACGCTGGCTATTCATAGAGTCTGCCTTCATCGCTAATCCAACATAAGCTATTGAACCAACGAAAAGTAGAGCTACATAGACGATTAAAACATAATCAATGATTTTACCGGTAAAAAGGATCATTTTATAGCTAGCTGATTTTGTTGCTGAGCTAAAAATAATCGCAATGATGATCAAAATAACGAGAACCAACAATGCATTCATCGTCTAACCTCCCATCGGTTTGAAATAAGAATAGAGGTGATAAACAAAATCCCAATCGTCACCAACACCTTTACCGCAAACAAGAATAACGATGATTCTTTGCTAAAAAACATCACGATATCCTCTATACTAAAATCTCCGCCATTCATAGTTAAAACAATGAAGAAAGCAGGTATGACGAAAATAAACACCTTACTTAGTTGGACAAGCATTCCGATTATATAACCAATCGCAGCGATCAGAATGGCATACAACGTTGTTGCCAGTATGCCAATGACTAGTTCAAGAAAAGAAATCGGGATAAAATCATACACCATATTATTTATATCGCCCCAAAAAATAACACATACCTTTAGCAAATTGCTTGCAAGCATCGTGGTGATTCCTGCAATAATACTAGCTGTAACGATAAAAGCAATATTAGATAAATGACTTGTTAAACGATTCGTGGCAAAAGCAAAATCACCGTATCTTGTTTGCTTAGTCGTAAGGGTAGTGCCAGTTGTAAATGCCCATAATAACGTAAATGTGACAAGCAAATTCCCATCATAGTAGGTTACTTTTACCGAAAGGTCACCAAAACTAGTTCCCATCATCCCACTACCGCTAAGGATTGAAAATCCAAAAGCAGCTAGCTGCGCAACCATTAAAGCAATAAAGGCCCATATATAAGCGCGCATTTTAAAGCGATACTGCTTTTTTATAATGTCGCCGATACTAGCATTTGCTAAATACATCATCGATTCCACCTTTCGTTTTACTTGTAACATACATACAGATATCCTCGGCTGAAACGGCTGAAACTTGAAAGCCCATTTGTTGTGCTTGCTCAAGAAATCGATCAGGAAAATCATTTTTTACAACGACATACCGTCCGTTCGCACCAACTTCTTTTTTATATAAAATTTCTTTATCGATCGTCCAGTTATCAATCGCATCGAACGGACCACTAACACCGATCGCATATTGCTTCAACTCATCAACCTTCATATGGAGTTTTTTTTCGCCTTTGTCGATTAATAAAATATCTTCAAGTAAATCTTCAATTTCATGTAATAAATGACTAGATAAAACAATCGTTCGTGGGTGCTCAAGATATTCTTTAAGTAATGCCCGGTAAAAATCTTTACGAACAGCGGCATCCATGCCGGTTGTAGGCTCATCAAAAATTGTTAAAGGGGTACGCGCTGCTAAACCAATGATTGTATTAAACGTGCTTTTCATACCCTTTGATAATTTCGAATGGTACTGCATTGGATCAAACGAGAAATAGTCAAAGAGTCGTCGGGCAAGTGTCATATCCCAATTCGGATAAAAGTCACTAGCTTCCACTAAGGTATCGCTTAAGCTTAAAGCAGGGGGGAGGATCATCTGATCATCAATAAAAATCATATTTTGTGAAACTTTAAGATTGTTAAATGGATTTTCCCCAAAAACGCGAACCTCACCAGAGGATTGTTTATAAAAACCTGCGATAATTTTCAAAAGTGTTGTTTTGCCCGCTCCATTTCGTCCGATTAGACCCGTAATTGTATTTTTTTCAATCGAAAACGATACATTGTGTAACGCTCGTTGGTTTCGATACTTTTTTGTTAATTGATTACATTCAATCACTGTCATTTTCGTCATCATCTCCTTTTCTACTTGCTTGTTGTATCATTGAAATTAGTTCATCCTCATTAACATGAAGTCGTTTCGCCTCGGCAACAAGTTGTTGTACGAGCTTTTTCAACGTTTGCTCCTTTCGTTTTGTAAGGATAATCTCTTGGGCTTGTGCGGTGACAAACATACCAAGACCTCGTTTTTTATAAACAATTTGCTCGTCTGCTAGCAAATTCAATCCTTTGGCTGCTGTCGCCGGATTAATATTGAACATTTCAGCCAACTGATATTGCGAATACACTTTTTCATCAGTCAGAATGCGTCCAGCTAATATTTCCGTTTCTAACCATTGCGCGATTTGTACATAAATTGGCGTTGTTCCATCATGATCTAAAATCAATATCTCACCTCCAAACGCTTACAGTTCATTCTCATTTATGTAAATTGTCTACTTTGTAAAAACTTCTCGATACTATTCCTTCGACCAGTATAGTGCATTACTGTTGTAATGTACTATACTATAATTCAAGAAAGTGAGCAATAGGAATTGCACCCATTTTTTTCGTAGTATTTTTGAGGCAAACTTTAATCGGTATGAAAATTTCGGTACAATTAAGGAAAATGAGGAAATAACAATTATGCAATGGAGGAATAAGCATGCGAAATTCAAATTTTGACCTAGGGGATGTCTATATTGAAAGATGCATTAAAGAAACAGATGAGGGGATAGCGGTTGAATCCCGTAACTTTTTGAAGCAATCACTTCAATATTTGGAGAAACATAAAAACGAATACATTTATTTAGAAGCAAAATCGTTTGAGGAGCTTGGAGTAGATGGGGTCTGTCTGGAAGTAGACGATGTCTTTAGAACATACGATGTGATCTTAGGACTAAAACTGCAAAAGAAATACGGTACAGCACTAAAAAACATACTCCATACTAAACTACAAGGCAATGAAACAACCTTTGATTTAATGTTTAATCAAGCTGACGGACTTTGGGATTTAAATTTCGGACTAAACTTTGTCGAAGGGTTTCAAAATGAATTACCACTTGAAAAAGCGTTTCAATTAATTTTTCAATTTTTAGAAGAGCTTATAGAAGAGGTAGAGGTTAGCAAATAGGAGGGAGAAATAGGAGGGATAGAGAAAGCTGCCGAACAATGAACAAGCATAACTTTATGTGATTGAATTGAATTATTAAAATTCACAAAACTTGGTCGCAGGATAATATCGCTCTGTTGTTCAGCAGCAATTCTACTTATAACCGATTAAAATATTGTGCGTATAGGTATACTTTCATAATCTACATTGTGCCTTCTTTTTGCTTTTTTTCTAATCGATTCTCTAAAGCATGAATCATATACAAGAAGTGCTCTGCTTCTCTGACAACATGGTCTGCCAATAATGGATTCACAACACTCTTTATTTGACATGATTTAATTAATTCTAACCCAGCCTTTTTGAAATCTCTTAATTCAGTTGCGGCACTTTCACTATCCTTGTTCATCTTTCCAATAATAGGATATACAGGTTCCTTATTATAAAGCATAGATTCTACATCTCTAGCTTGATTCAGAAGGATTTCAAAGTCATCTGCAAACTTTCTTGCTGTAATCACTAAATTTCGTTCTGAGCTGTCAATAAGTTGGGATATAAAACGTGAATGCTCCAACATGATCCGCAACCAAAAAACATTTTCATTTATAATCGCATCTTGGATAGGGTCCAAAATCCCTTGATTAAATTTCTGTAAACTCCTGATAAAATATTCTGCTTCACGTGCAATATGATCCACAAGTAATGGAAAATTAAAGCCTGTCACTTTACAATTTATGATTAGAATTAAAAGATTTCTTTTAAAATTTCTAAAGCCATAAACTAACTGTATGCTATCTTCATTTAATCTTCTTACATCGTGCACTGTTTTGGGAGTCTGATGAGATCTTCTTTCAAGCTGTTCAAAATGCACAAAAAATCTATCGGTTTGTTGAATTAAATTTTTATCCTTTCGATTAAACCCCTCTCCTAGAAACAACGCATGTTCCTTCATAATTCTAAGCCAGAACTTGTTCTCTGTTAGTGACCGCTCAATAAATTTTTGTTCCGTTAATGATTCAGGACTAGAAGCTTTATACTCAGGAGCAATAAGCATATTGCTTTGCGAATCATCGGCAGCGTGGCTAGTAGCTGATGGGTTATTCCACAAGGTGAGCATCCCCCTCAAAATAATTAGTTTCTAAATTATATTCCCGAAGTTTTTTCTTATGTTATAAGGGAAGGAATAGTGCTTGTTTTTAGTACTTCACTTTCAATCCATATTTAAAAAGGAATTTGTGATAAATTTCACGGAAATAACCACCTAGTTTATCCATAATTTTCATATAAGATTTAATTCCAGTGATAAAGGCAAACCTATTGAAAAATAGGGACGCAAAGCCACGGGCCTAATGTTTAATTATTACTACGGCAGCCGGGCTACCAAAAGGATGGCTATGTAAAACGATGAATCCACCTTTTGGTGGATTTTTTTGTTTTACTACGGAAGCGGAAGGAGAATCAATTTGTTACAAGGTGAATTATTAAATCTACTGATTGAACAGGAACAATTTGAGCATTACTTTCAGCCAATTTTAAATTTAAATAGTGACACCCTAGTCGGTGGCGAACTTTTATTACGCACTAATTTTGATTCACCCGATAATATATTTAAAGCTGCCAAACAAAATAATAAGCTTTATGATCTGGACACAAAGTCCATTCATAAGGCCATACAGCTAACTAATTTAATGCAAGGGGATGTTATGATATTTATTAACGTCTTTCCATCGACTCTGATAAATAATACTTTCCCAACATTTATTGAAGATATTTATAGACAGTACGATTCTGTTTGCAACCAGATAATCTTTGAAATTAATGAAACGGATACTTTTGATCAACGATTATTAGGTCAAAGAATACAATTATTAAGGAAGTACGGGTTCTTAGTTGCAATTGATGATTTTGGGAAAGGCTGGCCAACGATTCAATCGATCATCGAAATCGAGCCAAATTATTTAAAACTAGATCGTTATTTTGCAAATGATCTAGTCTTTTCCCATAAAAAGCAAGATATGATAAAGGCATTGTTATCATATTGCAATTGTAATGACATAAAAGTTGTATTAGAAGGCATCGAAAACAAGGAAATGATTAAAATCGCTCAACGTCTTGGCATTAATATGTTTCAGGGGTATTACCTAGGGATGCCAGAAAAGATAATAGATTATTATTTTGAGCCTTCCAAATATTTAAGTCCTATTCTTAGTGAATAGGATTTTTTTATTGTTAACACTGTTGACACTATTGTTCATACTGTATATAATGAACATATACAGTATGAACAACATATACAAAGTGAACGATATATGCATTGTAAAGAATTGAGGGATACCAGTTGTGAAAATAATTATATCGAATACTTCAGATGAGCCAATTTACTTGCAAATTGTTGATCAAATAAAAGAACAGATTGTGAAGGGGGAGCTAAGGGAATCAGAGCCGCTTCCATCGATCAGAAATTTAGCGAAAGAGTTGAAAATCAGTGTTATCACGACAAAACGAGCATATGACGAACTAGAAAGAGACGGATATATTGTAACAGTTGCCGGCAAAGGTTCATTTGTAGCGGAAATGAACAAAGAAATGTTAAGAGAAACGAAGGTTAAAATGGTCGAAGAAAAAATGAGCGAGGCGGTAGCAACTGCAAAGCTCGTCGGTTTAACGCTAGAGGAGCTTGAAGAAATGCTGAAGCTTCTTTATGAAGAATAGAAGAATAGTAGTAAAAAGAAGATGCATATGGAAACTGCAAAACTTATGAATTATACAGAAAGAATCGTTCAAAAAGAATCGAAGTATTAATAATTAGGAGGGCTAGAAATGCCTAACATTCTCGAAATTACAAATGTATCAAAGGATTATAAAGGATTTGCATTAAAAAATATTAATATTTCACTTGAAAGAGGATATATTATGGGCTTTATAGGCCCGAACGGAGCTGGTAAAAGCTCGACAATCAAGCTGATAATGAATCTAATTAAAAAAGATAGTGGTATGATTGAAATTTTTGGCTTAGACCATGTGAAAAATGAAATTGAAATTAAAGAGAAAATTGGCTTTGTCTACGACGAAAACTACTATTATGAACAATTGACTGTAGATGAAATGAAGAATTTTATTCGACCATTTTACAAACACTGGGACGAAACGGCATTTGCAAAGTATGTTTATGAATTTAACCTACCAATAAAAAAGAAAATTAAACAATTATCAAAGGGTATGAAAATGAAGTTTTCTTTAGCGATCGCGCTTTCACATCATGCAGAACTATTCATTATGGATGAACCAACTTCCGGACTTGACCCGCTTATACGGAGTGAGCTTTTGGAAATTCTCCAAGCGATAATTGAGGATGAAAATAAGTCCGTTTTCTTCTCAACACACATTACTTCGGACTTAGATAAAATTGCCGACTATATCACATTAATTCATAACGGTGAGATTATGTTAAGTAAAACAAAGGATGAATTAATTGAAGATTACTGTGTTGTCAAAGGTAGCAAAGAAAAACTAAGCACAAATCTTAAAGAGATGTTCATTGGAGTAAAAGTAAATAGCTATGGCTTTGCAGCATTATCAAAGAATAAAAAAGAAGTTAGACAGATGTTTGGGGATTCTGTTGTAATCGAAAAACCAACAATTGAGGATATCATGGTGTATTTAACAAGAAAGGGGGATCAATATGCTTCATCTTATTAAAAAAGATATATTAATTCAGAAAAAAAACATGCTGATATCTTTACTTTTAATTGCTTTTTTCCTAGTCACCCTTTCAAATTTGGGTCCTGCAGGCTTAAGTATAAGTATTTTAGCGATCAGTTACAGCTTAGCACTTGGGGCAAGTATGATGGATGACAAAACAAACAGCGATATGATGCTAGTTAGTCTTCCTATCAAAAAAAGCACTATTGTGTTATCAAAATATATTTCTGTCTTTGTGTTCGCACTTTATGCAACAATAGTTAACTTTATTCTTTATTTCGTAATTACACTTATGCAAGTTCCATTAAAAGAGCGATGGTTTACAATTGATGCCATTATTGGAGCAATTGTTTCAGTCACAATTTTTACAGCATTAGCTTTGCCACTTATTATAAAATGGGGGTATACGAAAGCTAAATTGCCAAACTTTATTATATTCTTTACATTTGTAATTGGTGTGACAATGATTATTAGTAATATGGATTACTATTCAACAACTGCAATAATGGAGTTCTTTAGTGTGCGCTCAACAATCGAAATGCTCGTTCTAACGTTGATACCACTAATACTATTGATTGTGATCTCATATTTAATCTCACTTAAATTTTATAGCAATCGAGAGTTTTAAGATGATTAAACAGCAATCGAAAATTGGATTGCTGTTTATTATTTCAAAAACAATTTTATTTTTTCTAATCCATTTTTCAAATTTGGATAACGAAACGGAATATCAAAGCGTGTTGTTTGCATTAACACGCTTTTTCTGTGAGAAAACGTATCAAAGCTACCTTTGCCATGATAGGCACCCATCCCACTTGTGCCAACGCCACCAAATGGCAGGTAAGGGGAGCTGAGATGATAGACGGTATCATTTACACAGCCACCGCCAAAGGAAATGCTATTAAGAACTTCACGTTGTACAGTATCGCTTTCTGTAAACAAATAAAGGGCCAGAGGATTAGGATGATTTTGAATCCCTTCAACCACCTCAGAAATAGTGCTGTACTCTAATACTGGGAGAATCGGTCCAAAAATCTCATCATCCATGACAGAATCATTCCATGTAATATCCGCAAGTACAGTTGGCTCAATCATTAGCTTTGCTTCATCCCATCCGCCACCAATAATCGTTTTATCAGATTTCACAAAGCAACGGAGGCGATTAAAATGCCTTTCACTGACGATTCGAGTGAAATTCGGATTATGTAACGGCTCTTTTCCATACAACTCTTCAATCGCTTGTTTTAGCAGCTCCAAAAATTCAGCTTTGATCGCATGATGTACATATAAGTAATCGGGGGCAACGCATGTTTGCCCAGCATTCACATATTTCCCCCAAGCAATGCGCTTTGCTGCTATTTTTAGATTCGCATCCTCATGTACGATGCAAGGACTTTTCCCACCTAACTCCAACGTAACCGGCGTCAACGTTTTTGCAGCTGCTTCCATAATGATTTTCCCAACAGGGACACTGCCAGTGAAAAAGATGTAATCGAATTTTTCATTTAGCAACGCTTGGCTTGTTTCCACATCACCTTCAACAACTGAAATGTAGTCCACGGGGAAAATATCATCAATAAGAGTGGCTACTAGCTCAGATGTTTTTGGTGTTAACTCAGACGGCTTTATAACAGCACAATTCCCTGCAGCAATCGCACCGATCAATGGCGCAATCGCCAGTTGAAAAGGATAATTCCATGGCGAAATAATCAGAGCAACACCGTAAGGCTCCGAATATATGTAGCTCGTGGAACCGATATGAGTTAACGGTGTTTTGACCTTTTCTGGCTTCACCCAAGATTGTAGATGACGAAGGGTAAAATTTATTTCTGCAATAATAATGCCAATTTCAGTCGTATACGCATCAAATTCAGACTTATTTAAATCAGTTTTCAGCGCAGCCATTAGCAGTTTTTCGTTATTTTTTATCGCCGTTTTTAGCTTTTTCAGTGCTTCAATCCGGAAAGAAATATCCTTCGTTTTATTGGAGCGAAAAAAATTCTTTTGCTCTACTACGAGTTGACGAAAATTTTCAGTTAGATTGGACTTCATGAATTTTACCACCTCAATGGAAGATCAGAAGAAAATTTAGTTTATATTATGTGTAACCATCTTTCTATTATTATACCGTTTCGACTGAATGAGCGGCTGCAAGCTTTGCCTTAATTTTTTGATATTAGTTGATTTTTAGCTGTTTATCAATTTCATTTTTATGTGCTTTATAAAACTTCACCATTGTTGGGATAACGTCTTTAAAATCCGGGCAGCTGATTCCTGAGCCTTTTAAATCATTGTGAGCTTCGGTACAATCATATTGAGCCATGCATGTGAAATAATCTAATGCTTCTTTTTCCACCCGTAACCATTTTCTAAAAATTGAGTAGGAAAGAAACCACTTTGCCACTGATAATGGGATCGTTCCAAATGGCTCCATGCCAAGATATTCCTTCATTAACATTCGATAAACCTCCTTGACTTTGTAAGGATTTGGATCGGTTAATTGATAGGTTTTCCCAATCCCAACATTTGCATGTCCAAGATAAATCGTTGCCGAAAAGATATAATCAACTGGAACGAAATTTCCTTCAGCTTCACCTCTACCAAGATAGGGGATAAAAGGTAAAAATCGCAATCTATCAAAGAAGTTTAAGATAAAATAAGGGCCATCAAACTTTATCGTTTCACCAGTTATTGAGTTGCCCACAACGATTCCAGGACGGATAATCGTAGTTGGAATGGAGTTCGCCATTTCCTGTACTAAAACTTCAGCTTCATATTTTGTTCGTTCATAATGGTTTTTGAACGTTTGGTTCATCACAAGCTCTGTTTCGAGTATTTTTCCTTCACGAGTCCCCGCTACGTAAGACGTACTAAAATATACATACCGATCAATTTTATGAAGGGTTAAAGCCCATTCATTTACATTTTTCGTGCCATTTACATTGACATTTTCAGCTAGTTCTTTTGGAACCGCAAGATCATAAATCGCAGCTAAATGAAAAACGTGGGTAACTGTTTTTTGCAATTCTAGGTTTGTCTCTTCATTGATACTAAGATTTGGTTTTGTAATATCACCTTGAATCACAACAAGCTTATTTATGTCAGTGTTTTCTTCCTTACTAATTTTATCTACTTCTTGTTTTGCTTTTTCATAAATATTCGGCAACACAAGCAAATAAATTCGTTCGAACTTATAGCCATCATGAATCAATTGCTTTATAAGCGAGGTCGCTATAAATCCCGGAAATCCCGTAAAAAAGTAAGTATTGGCCATTAAGATGAAATACCCCCAATATTTGTAAAATTGATATATAATGAAATAAAACTATATTAATCAATTATAATTAAAAAATAACGATAAAAGACCAAAAATTGGATAGTTCTTCCTAAAACGATACATACATATTAATTCAAATGCAATATTCGTGCTTGTATATTGTAACCTATTGACGGGACATATTTTATTGTAAAGATTAATTGATAACACACGTGATCTTATGTGTGAGAGGTTTTCTATAGGGAGGGAGAGTTCACTATGAAAATAGTTTTATTTGGTGGCAGTGGATTCATTGGCAAACATCTTATTTCATACTTCACAAAAAAAGGGGCTCATGTTGTACTAGTTTCTCGTACAAAACGTAACATTCATCTTGAAAAAAGACTAGGTGCAAAGAACGGAATAGAACGTCATTCCGGGGTTAATGATGGAGCGCAATTGTTGGCACAAGTAAACTCACTTGTACAATATGTAACATGGAAGGAGCTCCAACAAGATGTTGGACTTCTCGAACAAGCCGATGCTTTCATCAATTTAGCCGGAGAGACAATCAATCAACGTTGGACCGCCAATGCTAAAGAAAAAATTTTGGAATCAAGAGTTTGCTCTACGAAAACTGTAACAGGAATTGTCCAAAGACTACATTCGAGGCCTAAAGTTGTTATCAATGGTTCGGCTATTGGAATTTATGGAATGTCAGATACAGTCGTATTTGATGAAACAAGCACACAAAGTGGCAATGATTTTTTAGCTAAAGTCGTGAAAGAATGGGAGAGTACGGCAGATCTAATGAAACCATACACAAGAATAATTAAGTTAAGACTTGGTGTTGTTTTAGGTAAGGATGGTGGGGCACTGCCGAAAATGATTCTTCCTTATAAGCTTTTTGTCGGCGGCAAAGTGGGGACCGGTAAGCAGTGGCTATCCTGGATTCATATTGGTGATCTTGTACAGCTAATCGAACATTGTATAATAAATGAAACCATCAATGGAGCAATAAACGCCACAGCACCAACACCTGTAACAAATGATGAATTTGGTCGCACAGTTGGGCAGGTGCTACGTCGACCACACCTGTTTCCTGTACCAGCGTTTGTTCTAAAGCTTATGTTTGGCGAAATGTCACGGCTGCTTCTAGATGGACAAAAAGTTCTCCCTAAAAATGCTCTAGAATCTGGATTCCATTTTAACTATCCTACGGTCGAGAAAGCGTGCAAAGATTTATTACGATAAAATAAAGAAAAATCGATTCACACATTATGAAAAGCAGTATGCAATGTTATGAGCATACTGCTTTCTTAATTTTTTCTAAACCTTAAATTTGCTCACGTTCGCGGATAAACGCCAGCAAATGCTCACAGCCTTCTTTTACTAAATCATATGTTAAGTCAAAGTTACCAGTAAAATAAGGATCTGGAACATCCTTAGAAGGATTATGTTTAACAAAATCCAATAGACGGGCAATATAAGCAGTCGGATTTTCTTGAGCAATAGCATGAATATCTATCAAATTTTTTTCATCCATTGCAATTACATAGTCAAATTGATCAAGATCAGAAACGCTTATTTGACGTGCCTTTATTATGCTATAATCAATTTTTACCTCATCAAGCTTCTTACGAGTACCACGGTGCGGGGGCTCACCAATGTGCCAGTTACCCGTACCGGCAGAATCGACTTCTATTTTTCCAGCTAAACCTTCATTTTGAATTAAATCGCGAAACACTGCCTCAGCCATCGGTGAGCGACAAATGTTTCCGAGACATACAAACAAAACCCGAATCAAAGCAAAACATCCTTTCGTAATCAATTGAATAGGTAGACAACAATTATGATACTAGCAGCATTACACATTGAGATATTATGATTGAGATATTATGTAAGTAAATATTTCTAATTAGAAACATACCACAAAAATACACTGATTAATATTTTACATTTAAAACACATATGCTGTCCACAGTACAAATGGTATAGAACCTCGAACTACGCAAAATTAGAGGAATTTAAAAAAGAATATAGGAATTTTTTTTAAAAACCTAGATCTACAAACTCAATTTTCTTTTTAAAACAAGCATAAATTGGGAGAAGAAGACAGTTTAGGTCCCCCACCAAAATACACATTATTACGTAAAATATAAATTTGACGTAATTTAATATATACAAATGATAAGCCCTTCGTTATAATAAACCTAAACCCAGTTAAATAGCAAAATTCAGCTATACTATAATCGTAAATACTGTGAAATTATCTTTTATTTCTTAACCGAACCTTACATATTTTATATTTTTATAAATAGTTTATCTTTTCGTTGCCAGATTAAATTTATATTCAAAAAAAAAAATTAACTACATATGTTATCAAATTAATTAAATTTCAAACAAAAAATCGTTTGATCACAAATTTGTGACTATGTGTCAAAATTTCGTGTTCAAATTTCGAAATTCCGAGGTGATTTTTCATGGCTCGACCTGGTCAACAGCAATTTTATAACAAATTAGAAGCAATTTTAACCGAACTTCCATGGTATGTTGAAGAATACATTGATAAAAAACGTCGGAAATTATCGGCTGCGTCATTATTAAATTATTGTCATGATTTTAAAATATTTTTCAGTTGGTTGTTATCAGAAGGCTTTTTTGAAGGGTCAATGAAGGATGTCCCACTTCCCCTTCTCGAAAAGTTAACGACCCAGCAAATTGAAGATTTTCTTAGTTTTTTAAAATTCGAGTTAAATAATAAAGATCTTACAATAAATAGAAAGCTATCAGCGTTAAAATCCCTTTTTAATTACTTACAAAATATCGCAGAAACAGACGATTTACAGCCTTACATAAGCCGTAATGTAATGGCAAAAATTGAACTCAATAGCGTTAAAGAAGATCAAGAAACAACGGCCAATCGGATGGAAGGAAAAATCCTAATAGGAGATGAATATGAGCAATTTCGTGCATTTGTTGCAAATGATTACTTGCAAATTGTCCAGGATGATAAGAAAAAAGTAAATTTTTATACATTTAACCGTGAACGGGATACCGCGATTGTATCATTATTTCTCGGATCCGGCTTGCGACTTTCTGAGCTTGTTGGTCTTGATATTAGCGACATTGATTTTAAAAAATCCTGTGCCCGTGTGATTCGCAAAGGAAATAAAGAACAATACGTTTATTTCAGCGAGCAAGCAATGTTAGACTTGTTAACGTATCTTGAAATTCGAAATGCACGCTATAAAGTCGAAAAAAACAATAAAGCACTGTTTATATCAGCTCCAATGGGGCCAAAAGGAAAATCAAGACGACTAACCCCTCGCGCTATCGAAAAATTAGTTGAAAAATATGCGATCTCTTTTGGTAAACCGTCGCTATCCGTTCATAAATTGCGACATTCGTTTGCGACGAGATATCATGCTGAAATTAACGATGTTCCAAAATTAAGACGTCAGCTTGGTCATTCATCGGTTCAGACAACGATGATCTATACACATATCAAAAATGAGGATCTAAAAAATGCCATTAACAAATTAAATATGCCGAAGGATTAAAATAGTTTAACACGAGGAGCTTTTCTGTCGAAGCTCCTCATTGTTTTCATAAAATGCTTACTGTCGATAGTAAGTTTTTACTATATAAATGATTTCATCCATTTAAAATCTTAACCATATTAATATTTTGAGCTCTATTATGATTTTCTACCATAAAAAAATTAAGTACCACAATATGTTTTATACTGGCATGCTGAAGGTGGCGGCAAAGTTGCATACTCAGCCTGTTCAGCGGAATGAGCGTAAGGATTAGATAGTGCATGAAGAAGTTTTTCCATCACACGGTAATCTCCCCTTTCAACTGCAGCCTCTAGCGCCTCTTCTACGCGATGATTCCGAGGAATTAGCGCAGGATTACGTTCGCGCATTAACTTCTTTACAGCCTCTGTTGATTTCTTCTGCCTTTTTAATCTTGCCTGCCAACGCAATTGCCATTCAGCATATTCCTTCGTTACAAACAAATCCATATTCTTGTAGCGATCAAACGTTAAAGCTAGGAACGTATTCGTATAGTCAGCACGATTTTTTTCCATTAAGGTAAGCAGCTCGTCCATTAAGGATTCGTCCTCTTTCTCTTCATTAAAAAGCCCAAGCTTTGCTCTCATTCCAGCTAGCCAATTTTTTTTATATAAATCCATAAAACGTGAAATCTCATCTTGAGCTAAATTAACTGCCCGTTCGGCATTTTCATGTAACAGTGGTAATAGAGTTTCCGCAAAACGAGCTAGATTCCAGCCAGCAATTGATGGTTGGTTGCCATAAGCATAGCGACCATGGCGGTCAATGGAACTGAAGACGGTTGCCAGATCATAAGTATCCATAAAAGCACATGGTCCATAATCAATTGTTTCGCCACTTATAGCCATATTGTCTGTATTCATTACTCCGTGTATAAAACCAACAAGCTGCCATTTTGCAATAAGTGATGCCTGTCGTTTTATGACCTCTCTTAGCAACGAAAGATAGCGGTTTTCAACTTGGTCTATTTCGGGAAAATGACGATGTATTGTATAATCAGCCAACGCTTTTAGTTCTTCCGTTGTACCCCATACTGATGCATATTGGAATGTTCCTACACGGATATGACTTGAAGCTACACGGGTTAAAATTGCACCTGGCAAATCAGTTTCTCGAATTACTACCTCACCTGTCGTTACTACAGCTAGACTACGAGTAGTTGGAATACCGAGTGCATGCATCGCTTCGCTTATAATATATTCGCGGAGCATTGGTCCAAGCGCAGCACGACCATCGCCACCCCGTGAGTATGGTGTTCTACCCGAGCCTTTAAGCTGAATATCATACCTCGTTCCCTGCGGGGTAATTTGCTCTCCAAGAAGGATCGCCCTGCCGTCCCCTAACATCGTAAAATGCCCAAATTGGTGTCCTGCATATGCTTGCGCTAGAGGCAATGAACCGTCAGGAATATCACTTCCAGCAAAAATTCCAATTTTACTTCTTAATGCTTTACTATTCAATCCTAATGATTTCGCCAACATTTCGTTTAAAATTATCAAATTCGGTGAAATGACCGGAGTTGGATTCAGTTGGGTGTAAAACACATTCGGCAAACGTGAATAACTGTTATCTAGGTTCCATCCTGTTTTGTTAAGTACTTTTCCCATCATATCTCCTTTATTTTTTTGTCATCATTAATTCTATTTTTATCTTTTAAATATAAAAAATTCGATTTCCTCTCATAAATATAAATATAACTTCTAAAAGAGTGCTCCTGCACTCTTTCTTTATTGTGGATTGTGGCGATAAAAACCGCATCGCAAATGTCTTTATTTTTTTATACTTTTATTACAGTTTCTTGTGTTTATAACTTTCTAAATTGAGTGGTTTGTAGTAAAATAACTATATAGTTAAGAATATTCTGATAATATTATAATTATTTTGGGGGTACTATATGTCTAATAAGGCGGTTTGGTTTCCAAATACAGCTTACATTGAATCAACGAGATTATATCAATGGATGAAAAAGCTAGGTTTTCATACATATGAAGATTTCTATGAAAAATCAATCGATAATATTGAGTGGTTTTGGGATGAAGCTACAAAAACACTAGATTTAAAATGGTATAAACCATATGAGCGAACGTTAAACCTTGCGAATGGGCTTAAGTGGCCGAAATGGTTCGAAGGCAGTAAATTTAATGTTGTTTATAATGCGGTTGAAAAATGGGCTCTTTCAGAAACAACTAAAAACGATACCGCATTGATTTGGGAAAGTGATGATGGCAAAGTTATTCGTTACACATTTGAACAATTAAATGATTCAGTGACCAAAGCTGCAAAGGGTTTAGCTGCTGAAGGTATTCAAAAAGGTGATGTCATTACAATTTATATGCCTATGATTCCTGAAACAATGATTGCAATGCTAGCAATTGCAAAAATTGGGGCAATCTTCTCTCCTGCCTTTTCTGGCTATGGTGCTGATGCAGTTGCAACGCGAATAAATGCTGCTGAAGCAAAAATGCTTATTACAGCTGATGGTTATCTTCGTCGTGGGAAAACAGTTTTGATGAAGGATGAAGCCGACCGAGCAGTTGGTCTGTCCTCATCAATTGAAAAAGTAGTAGTTGTCCGGAGACTAAATATAGATATACCATGGCAATCTGTTCGAGATATTGCATGGGACGAACTTATCGAAAAAGGTTCAAGTCAAGAAAGTGAACTAATAACTATGGAAATGGATCATGACGAGCCGCTTATGCTCCTTTATACATCAGGTACAACTGGAAAACCAAAAGGTGCTGTACACACACATACTGGTTTTCCGATAAAAGCAGCTTTTGATGCCGGAATCGCAATGGATGTAAAAAATGGCGATACGCTATTTTGGTATACAGATATGGGTTGGATGATGGGGCCTTTCCTCGTGTTTGGTGGTTTAATCAACGGATCAAGTATTGTTTTGTTTGAAGGAACACCGGATTTCCCAAACCCTGACCGAATTTGGGAAGTGACTAGTAATCATCATGTTACCCATCTTGGCATTTCCCCTACTCTAATCCGTTCATTAATGAAGCATGGGGAAGCTTGGGCAAAAAAGCATGATCTTTCGAATCTCCGTGTCATCGGCTCTACAGGAGAGCCTTGGAATCCAGAGCCCTGGATGTGGTTGTTTGAGCATGTTGGCGGTAAACGTATTCCTATTTTCAATTATTCTGGAGGTACAGAAATATCTGGCGGAATTTTAGGTAATGTTCTCGTAAAGCCAATTGGTCCGATTACGTTTAACTCACCAATTCCAGGTATGTCTGTCCATGTATATAACGAGAATGGAGATCCGGTTCTTAATGAAGTTGGCGAGCTCGTGATTACAAAACCATGGGTAGGAATGACAAATGGCTTTTGGAACGAGCCGGAACGCTATGAAAATTCCTATTGGTCACGGTGGGCGGATACATGGGTGCATGGAGATTGGGTAATTAAAGACTCTGATGGGTTTTTCACGATTACTGGTCGCTCAGATGATATTTTAAATGTTGCTGGAAAGCGGCTTGGGCCTGCTGAACTGGAGTCGATTTTAGTTGAGCACGAAAACATTGTTGAAGCTGGAACAATTGGTATCCCTGATGATGTGAAAGGTGAAGTGGCCATATGCTTTGCTGTGTTAAAAGACAATCAAGTAGATAAGAAGAAAGTCAAACAGGAAGCCATGGATTTAGTTGCCGAAAAAATAGGAAAAGCCTTAAAGCCAAAGGAAATTTTCTTCGTTGATGACTTACCGAAAACAAGGAATGCAAAAGTAATGCGACGAGCCATGAAAGCTGGCTTTTTAAACAAAGATGCTGGTGATTTATCATCACTAGAAAATCCGCATACAGTTGAAGCGATCCGCGATCTTGGGAAAAAATTTTTAAATGATAAAATCTTAAAAGATATATAGAAATTTTTGAAAGGAGTCGGAATAACCCGACTCCTTTTCGTTCTTTCAAATATTTGTATCACATTCATTTAAATCTTTCATGATTTCTAATTCACGAATTTTGACGAATTATTTTTCAGGGACATTAAATTTTGCCCTGTCTTCGTCCGTTAATTCATCAGCATGTTTTAAAGTCCAATGACCTACCCATTGCTTAAGCATCGCCAGATTTTTCTGCCTCTCTTCATCTGAAGCACCAAGATTTTGATACATATTACCTGGCTGGCCGTCCTCTTTATTTGTACCGTCATCCAGTCTTCTCATTAATGCTCCAGCTTCAGAACCATTTACAACTACTAGGAGATTTTCATAACTATCATAACGCGGTCCCCTCATCATTGCGGTATATTTGTCCGGATCCTTGCTAAACTCATCCATTGTTGGGGCATCACTACCATGACAGGCTAAACAATTGCTGGCAATTAAATCTTTCACGTGAGTTTCATAAGTCACATTTTCAGAAGTTAGCGCAGCGCTTCCATGTGCTTCGGCATCTTCATTATTTTTATAAACAGTAAATTTAGCTCGATCTTCATCTGTTAATTCATCAGCATGTTTTAAAGTCCAATGACCAACCCATTGCTTAAGCATCGCCAGATTTTTCTGCCTCTCTTCATCTGAAGCACCAAGATTTTGATACATATTACCTGGCTGGCCATCCTCTTTATTTGTACCGTCATCCAATCTTCTCATTAATGCTCCAGCTTCAGAACCATTTACAACTACTAGGAGATTTTCATAACTATCATAACGCGGTCCCCTCATCATTGCGGAATATTTGTCCGGATCCTTGCTAAACTCATCCATTGTTGGGGCATCACTACCATGACAGGCTAAACAATTGCTGGCAATTAAATCTTTCACGTGAGTTTCATAAGTCACTACATCAGACATACTCGATGCTTCTTTATTTTCGAAAGCGCTTTCATTTGTTTCCGAGGTATTACTTTGAGGTGGCGAACTGGTCGTATTGTTGTCATTTGTAACAGTACTGGCTTTTTGACCTGAACATCCACCAAGAATAAATAACGTAGTTAACAAAAACACAAATAAAGTCAAACCACCCCATTTTCTCATTTGATGAGACATTAAACCTTTTCCCACTAGAATTTCCTCCCCTTTTTGTAAAAATATACAACTTACTCCCTATTTCACTTTACCATTAATCTTATAAAAATACAATATATTGAAAGTTTTATATATTTTTATACTATTTACTAGATAAATATACTTTATTTTTATACATAATTCGAAAACGGTAGATAGTATTTTCCTACTATCTACCGTTCTCAAAATGCCATTCCAATATAAGTCTTTCTAAACAGGATATACTCCATGTTTCCTTTCCGTAAAAACCTGATATTTAGATGAATACATATCAAAACGACTGATTAATTCCTTTCTTAATTCGTTTGGTTCGATAATCCCATCAATAATCATCTCTGAAGCTAGGCGGTATATATCGATATCCTCCCTGTACTCGTTTCGTTTTTGCTCAATGAATGCTGCCCGCTCATTTTCAGGAAGGGAAGCAATTTTATTGGCATAAACAGCATTTACAGCAGCCTCTGGACCCATCACCGCGATTTGCGCAGATGGGAACGCTATACAGCAATCTGGTTCAAAGGCAGGGCCTGCCATTGCGTAAAGACCGGCGCCATATGCTTTACGGACAATAACTGAAATTTTCGGAACCGTTGCTTCACTCATCGCCGAAATCATTTTCGCACCGTGACGGATAATGCCAGCTCGCTCCACCTTCGTACCAATCATAAAGCCAGGGATGTCAGCTAAGAACAATAAAGGAAGATGATAAGCGTCACATAAGGTGATAAATTTCGCGGCTTTATCGGCAGAATCATGGAACAATACGCCTCCTTTCACGCGTGGTTGATTTGCGATAATCCCGATTGCTTGCCCGTTCAATCTTGCTAAGCCAGTTATGATTTCAGGTGCAAATAACTTTTTAATTTCGCAAAAAGAATCTTCATCAACAAAACGGTCGATCAAATCATACATATTAAAAGGTGCGTTTTGATTTTCTGGGATGATTTCAGCTATAGATTTTTCAAATTTTTTAGCGTTGGTAGACTCCACAACAGCAGACTTCTCCTTATAGCTTTGCGGAAAATATGATAAATAACGTCGTGCAAACGCAATTGCCTCTTCTTCTGTTTTTACAAGAACATCCCCACAACCGGATACGGAACAATGCATTTTTGCCCCGCCCATTTCCTCTAATGTTACCTTTTCGCCAATGACCATTTCCGCCATACGTGGCGAACCTAAATACATCGAAGCATTGCCATCAACCATCACAACAATATCACAAAACGCTGGAATATAAGCACCACCAGCTGCGGAAGGTCCAAACAACAAGCAAACTTGCGGTACTTTCCCAGAGAGCTTTACTTGATTATAAAAAATCCGACCTGCGCCACGTCGCCCTGGGAACATTTCAATTTGATCCGTAATCCGTGCGCCAGCTGAATCAACCAAATATAGCATTGGTACTTGAAGTTTTTCAGCTGTTTCTTGAATACGTATTATTTTCTCAACGGTACGCGAGCCCCACGAACCTGCTTTCACTGTTGAATCGTTAGCCATTACACAAACTGTCTTCCCGTTTATTTTCCCAATACCAGTCACGACACCATCAGCCGGTAGTCCGTCCTCTAAGCAATTTGCGAAAAAAGCATCTTCTACTTCCATGCCTTCGTCAAATAAAAGCTCTAAACGATTACGAACGAATAGCTTGCCTTTTTCCGCATTTTTTTCGTGATAGCTCTCAGCTCCTCCGGCTTTGATTTTTTCAATTCGTTGCTGCAACTCGGTTGAACTAGCCATTTGCTTATCCTCCTTTTTAGTTATGTTCATTGATCATTCCCCTTTATAATCTGGTTTTCTTTTTTCCTTAAAAGCTGTTAAGCCTTCAAGGCGATCCTTAGTCGGAATCGTTATTGCATATGCCATTTGTTCAATTTGTAAGCCTGTTTGCAAATCAACCTCGATTCCACGGTTGATCGCAAGTTTTGCTTGAGAAATGGCGATTGGACCATTTTGTATAATTGTATTTGCAATTTCATTAACCTTTGTTATTAATTCCTCACTTGGTACAATATGCTCAACAATTCCAAGCTCCTTCGCTTCAAAAGCAGCCACTCTTCTTGCTGTATAAATAAGTTCTTTTGCTTTTCCAATTCCAATAAGTCGTGGCAATCGTTGGGTTCCGCCGGCACCAGGAATAATAGCAAGTGACGTTTCAGTTAAGCCCACTTGCGCGGATTGACTTGCTATCCGAATATCACAGGCTAATGCAAGCTCTAAGCCACCACCAAAAGCGGCACCGTTAATCGCAGCAATAACCGGCATCGGAAGTCGTTCTACTTCATTTATCACTTCTCTAATAAGCGAAACCGTTTGTTTCACTTCAAGTTCTGACATCGTTCTTCGCTCTTTTAAATCAGCTCCAGCACAAAATACCTTATCTCCGGCTCCCGTAATAATAACGCAGCGCACCAGCTGATCAAATTTTATCTTTGCTAACGCTTCTTGCATTTCAAAAAGCATTTTTCTTGAAAAAGCATTGGCTGCTTCTGGGCGATTCAATGTCAATGTAGCTATACCATTGTTCACATCTAGCAATACAGTTTCAGACATAAAATTCTCCCCTTCTGTATTTTTATTTTTTTCTATTCCTCATATTGTTCAAATACGACATTATCAATAATAGATTTATCAATTTTTTCAAATACGACATTATCAATAATAGATTTATCAATTTGTTCAAATGCGACATTATCAATATTCGATACTTCAATTTTCAATTGCTCAAATATGACATGATCAATTTTAAATTCATAAATTGTTGATATAGGACAGTATCTATATTCGATTCTTCAATTTGTTGATATAGGACTATTCGATTCTTCAATTTGTTGATATAGGACTATTCGATTCTTCAATTTGTTGATTTATTGACTTTGCAAAAATTTTAAGAGTTCATAATTAATTTTGAATCTACTAGATTTCACGAGTCTACTATGCTTTGTGGTTTGAACATGATGATCTTTCCGCTTGCATAGAATGACTTGGGAGCTTCTTCCCTACTTTTTCTTCGATGAACTGTGCAGCTTTTAATAACGTAGTTCGGTCAATTCCCGTTGAAATTCCCATTTTATCTAGCATATAATGAAGATCATCTGTCGCAAGATTCCCAGATGCCCCTGGTGCATATGGGCAACCGCCAAGTCCGCCTAGTGAACTATCAAACCGCGAATACCCCATATTTAATGCAACTAAAGTATTCGCAAGTGCTGTCCCTCTTGTATCATGAAAATGTAGAGCGATTTTTTCTTTTGGAAAATGGCGCTCAACATCACTCAAAATGTCCTCAACTTGTTTTGGATTTGCTACACCAATCGTATCCCCAAGTGACAATTCACTAATCCCAAGCTCAAATAGCTTATCAGCAACTGACAAAACTGACTCCTTTGCAACATCACCCTCATAAGGACAGCCAAATACGGTGGAAACATATCCCCGTACCGTCCTGCCTGCTTCTAATGCCCCTTGAATAACGGGTTTAAGAACCGGATATGTTTCGTCAATTGACTTGTTTATATTGCTTCGATTATGTGATTCACTAGCAGACATAAACACAGCAATTTCGTCTATATGGGCCTCAAGTGCTCCTTGTAAGCCGCGCTCGTTCGGTACTAACGCAGCATATGTAACCTTGTCATTACGCGTAATTTCTTTTGCAACCTGGAGAGCATCTGCTAGCTGCGGTATCCATTTCGGATGGACAAATGATGATATTTCAATGTAGGACAACCCAGTATTTGAAAGCATATTAATCCACTTAATTTTATCCTCTGTTTTTATAAACGCTTGTTCATTTTGAAGCCCGTCCCTTGGGCCCACCTCTTTAATAATCACGGAGTTTGGAAGGTTCATTTTTGACCATCCTTTCCTATTTCCTATAAAAAATATGTAAAGGGGTTTAGATCGTCCCACCCCTTTACTAATAGCGATAAAGAGACAGTTGCGTCGTATCCCACTTCTAACTATTATGCAATGGATACCCTAAACGTCCCACTCACTACCTAAAGTAGTGCATATGGGGACAATAACGTCCCACCCTGCTACTCAATAACTAGTAGTTCTTCATCTTCGTTAACAAAGTCACCTTCGCTAATTTTTACTAATTTAACAGTTCCACTTACTTCTGCTGCAATAGGTATTTCCATTTTCATAGATTCTAAAATTACAACATCCTGTCCCTCTGAAACTGAATCCCCTTCTTTAACTAGTACCTTCCATACGTTACCTGCCATACTTGCAGTAATCATTGCCATTATAAATACCTCCTCTATTACGAATTTTTATATATGCTATTTCCTTAATATCACAATAATCATACAGATTTTGGCGAAATGTGTTGATTTGAACTATTTTTCCATTGGTCGTATTTTAAAAAGGTGCCAAAAATCTATATCTATCATAACTTTTATTTTGATTTAGTCGTTTTAACATGAATGTACTGCTCTACAAATTGTGTTGTTGCTTCACCATTTATAAATGCTTCGTGGGACACAACTTGCTTTAACATCGGTATGTTCGTTTTGATCCCTTCTATGTTGTATTGGTCTAATGCAGCTAGTAATCTATCGATCGCTTCTTTACGAGTAGCACCAGTCGAAATTAATTTTGCAATCATTGGATCATAGAACGGTGTAACAGTAGACGAACCATGAACAGCTAATTCATGACGAAGCCCTTCTCCATTTGGAAGATCAAGATTTGTGATCGTTCCTGGTGATGGAAAAAATGTAGTCGGGTCCTCAGCATAAATACGAACCTCAATTGCATGTCCGGCAGGATTAATATCCTCTTGAACCCAACGTAATGCTTCACCTGCTGCAATTCGTATTTGTTCCTCGACAAGATCTAGCCCTGTTATTTCTTCCGTTACAGGGTGCTCGACCTGCAATCTCGTATTCATTTCTAAAAAGTAAAAATTCTTTTGTTCATCGATTAAAAACTCGATCGTTCCCGCATTTTCATAGCCAATTGCTTGGGCAGCTTTCACTGCTACCTCACCCATTTTCATGCGTGTTTCTATATCTATAAATGGTGATGGCGCTTCCTCAACAACCTTTTGATGACGCCGTTGTACAGAACAATCACGTTCCCATAAATAAACGGTATTGCCATAACGATCAGCTAATAATTGGATTTCGATATGACGCGGATTCTCTATATATTTTTCAATATACATATCTCCATTCCCAAAAAACATTTGTGCTCGCTTTTGATTTCCTTCAAATGCTTTTGTTAATTCTACTTGATTTTGAACAATTTGCATGCCAATACCGCCACCACCTGCGCTTGCTTTAAGCATGACTGGATAGCCCATTTTCTCAGCAACTTGAATAGCTTCAGACATATCAGCTAACGCTTGTTCGGTTCCAGGAACAACAGGTACTCCTGCTTCAATCATTTTGATTCTGGCAGCAACCTTACTTCCCATATTTTCAATGACATTTGCTGTTGGACCAACAAAAGTAATACCTGCTTCCGTACATTTTCTTGCAAACTCATGATTCTCACTCAAAAGACCATAGCCAGGATGGATCGCTTCTGCTCCAGCTTGTTTAGCTGTATTGATTATTTGTTCCATTTGCAAATAACTCTCATGAACCCGTGGTTTACCAATACAGTAGCTTTCATCTGCCATTTTTACATGTGGAGCGTCTGCGTCAGCCTCTGAATAAACGGCAACAGTTTTTATGCCCATTTTCTTGCAAGTTCGAATGACACGACACGCTATTTCTCCTCGATTTGAAACTAATATTTTTGAAAACAAAGATATTCCCCCATTTCTTTCCCAATGGAACAATCTTTACTTCTATGAAATGAAACTAGTGTAGCTGTTTGCTTTTTAAAATAGCCAAGACCACTCGTATCATAAAAGTCATGATGGATTACGAAAACATCATAGGCGCCCAATACTCTCGACTGTTATTTCTACATCAAGTGTTCAAGATTACTAGACTATAGTCCAATTAAGGGGAAAATAATGAACGCATAAGGTTTCCCCTTAATTGGTACTTCTAGTGTATTTACTAGCTTAGAAGCCTAGTTGAGATGTGAATCCCCACCAAATGATATATTATTGAGACAGTACGTATTATGTTTCCCTTAATAGGTTCTTCTAATTGGTTCTTCTAATTGGTTCTTCTAATTGGTTCTTCTAATTGGTTCTTCGGGTTAGATTAATAGCTTAGCATCCTAGTTGACGTGCAATGACAAGGCGTTGAATTTCGGATGTTCCTTCACCTATTTCCATAAGCTTGATATCACGAAGGTGGCGCTCAACCTCATATTCTTTCATATAGCCATAACCCCCATGAATTTGAATGGCTTGATTGCAAGCTCTAAAACCTGCCTCAGAGGCAAATAATTTTGCATAAGCAGATTCTTTGGTGAACGGTTTTCCCTGATCCTTTAGCCAAGCTGCTTTATAAACCATGTTCCGCGCAAGTTCAATTTCCATTGCCATATCTGCTAGTTTAAACTGGATCGCCTGAAATTTAGAAATGGATTGTCCAAACTGTGTTCTTTCCTTTGCATAGCTTAAAGCCTTATCTAATGCCGCCTGGGCAATACCAACAGAAAGAGCTGCAATTGAAATACGTCCACCATCTAATGTATATAAAAATTGTTTAAACCCAGCCTTTGGATCGCCTAATAAATTTCCTTTTGGAACGCGAACGTCTTCTAAAATTAACTCAGACGTGTTTGAACCGCGAACGCCCATTTTGTCATAATTGCTGTTGATAGTAAATCCAGGTGTATCGGTTGGAACAATAATGGCTGAAATAATATTTTTCCCGCGCTCATCCTTTCCTGTAACAGCTGTTACTGTTACAAAACTTGCGTACCCGGCATTCGTAATCCAACACTTTTCACCATTTATTACGTAGTAATCACCATCAAGTACTGCCTTAGTCCTTGTTCCTCCAGCATCAGATCCGGCATTTGGTTCAGTTAACCCAAAGGAAGCTAACGTTTTACCTTGAGCAAGCGGCGCAAGGTAGTTTTGTTTTTGCTCTTCAGTTCCAAAATAATAAATTGGACTTGAACCTAATGAAACGGCAGCTGCATAACTTAAACCTGTTCCCCCGCATGCCTTTCCGATTTCCTCAACTGCAATTGCATATGAAATGGTATCACCACCAGAACCACCGTATTCCTCAGGAAAAGGAATCCCGAGTAACCCCAACTCTCCCATTTTTTTAAACGTGTCTTCTGGAAATTCAGATGTGCGGTCAACATACTCAGCTTTCGGCTTTACCTCTTTCTCTGCAAAATCACGCACCATCTCCTTAATCATTTGTTGCTCTTTCGTTAATTCAAAATTCATCAATAATACCCCCCTTGAAATTTATAATTATCATCTCTATGTTTAAAATTCATAAGTTGTAATAGTTCCGATAAGACATAGCAATTTTTTCAAGTATCCAAACTTCCTCAAATATAAATTGCCAGTAGCTTTATATGAAAAATCACATAAATTTATGTACATCACTCCTTTCAAAAAAATTTTTTTATATTCTGTTATCATCCTTGTACATTGATTTAGTTGGATTAAATGCTAGTTATAAACTTGTTATCTACCTTGAACGTTAATTCAGTAGCGATTTGGTACGGGTAAATCCGTGTTTTCGTCACCTAATTGATGCCCATGTCGTTTTGCTGATGATAAATTCGTTTTATCTTCACCAAATTGAGACTCGCGCTGTTTTGCTGATAATAAATCCGTTTTATCGTCAGCAAATTGAGGATCGCTCCGTTTTGCTGATAGTAAATCCGTTTTATCGTCAGCAAATTGAGGATCGCTCCGTTTTGCTGATAGTAAATCCTTTTTATTATCAGCAAATTGAGGATCGCTCTGTTTTGCTGATAGTAAATCCTTTTTATCGTCACCAAATTGAGAATCGCGCCGTTTTGCTGATAGTAAATCCTTTTTATTATCAGCAAATTGAGGATCGCTCCGTTTTGCTGATAGTAAATCCGTTATATCGTCACCAAATTGAAAATCGCGCCGTTTTGCTGATAATAAATCCGTTTTATCGTCACCAAATTGAGCACCGCGCCGTTTTGCTGATAATAAATCCGTTTTATCGTCACCAAATTGAGGCTCGCGACGTTAATAAATCCTGTTATCATTATGAAAAGAAACTTTGGCATCATTTAGTACTAATAAAATCCTAATTATATGAAATTTTTTACACTTTTAATATAGATTAAATAATAATTTAATACCGACCGGTCGGTCTGTTATTTGCGGAATAATGTAAGCGCTTTATCATATTCCCGACAATCCGCGACAATCCGCGACAATCCGCGACAATCCGCGACAATCCGCGACAATCCGCGACAAAATAATCGTTACTGATTATTTTGTAAAAAGAAAGATTTGTACTTTTCGTTACCCCTAGCCTCTTCGGTTAATAATGAATGGAGAAGCAGATCGATATATATTCCTGCTATTTCCTCAATTGTATTTTTCCCTTCAGGCTTATACCATTTATATGTCCAGTTCACCATTCCTAGAATCGACATTCCGGTTATTTCAACAGGAAGATTTGAACGGAATTCACCTGCTTCTATACCTTCTTTAACGACTTTGAAGATAATATGACGATACTCATCCCGCTTCTTTTTAATGATTTCATCATATTCCGGTTTAAGATATTTACTTTCTTGATAAAATACGGAAATATGGGGTTTGTATAAATCGAAAACTTTTACAAACGATTGAATTATTGCCCGTAGCTTTTCCGTAGGAGATTCATAGATTTTGTTAGCATCATTCGCTTTTTCCAAAACATACGATATGAAGTAATCATGAATCATATAAAGCAGCTCGTCTTTTGACTTAAAATGATGATAAAAGCCACCTTTAGAAGTGCCACTTTCTTCAACGATTTGATTAACGGTTACGCCATGGTATCCATGTGTTTCAAATAATGTTAAAGCAGTAGATATTATCTTATCCCTTAATTGCGACATGTACTTAACCACCTTGTGTTATAATTTAACAAAAATTTTCTGAAATTTCAATAAAAATTAGCAATATATTATAATTTTATTACATGTTTTTGTTGTATTGTTGAATAATTTCTTAATGGTAACGGTATCAATGATATCTTGGTCATCAACCACATGGCATTATAAGGACACAAAATCCGTTATTTTGTAAAAACGGTCGTTAACGTGAATATTAACGGACACCAGATCCTTTAATTGATAAAAATTACTAGAAAACGAGTACTTTTCAGGCAAATAACGGAACGTATGTCCGTAAGATTAAAATATAGTCGATTTTTTCAAAAATAACGGAACGTATGTCCGTAAACATAGTTAAAGACAACTATAAACCAGCAAATGACGATTACAATAACAAGGCCCAAATCAAAATACGATTTGGACCTTGTTCTTATACTTTTTTACGTTACCTTTTCGGTCTTCCAATTTTGACTTACTCAGTTTCCGTTTCCATTTCGGTCTTCCAATTTTGACTTACTCAGTTCCTGCTTCTTTTTCGGTTTTCCAAATTTCCGTTACTTGACCCGCTTCATCAATATCAATAACAAAGGATCCGTTACTGTATCGATCATTTGGACGTAAATCACTTGGATCAACGCTCACAGTTATTTCTTTTGTAGTTTTTAAATGAACGAACTCTTGAGCCGATGCAATAACAATTCCTGCGACTTTATGTGGATTACTTTTTAACTCCCTCAACATTACGACACCACGCTTGGCTCGGCTTATTTTTTCAAATTCCGATAATGCCATTTTCTTTACAGCTCCACGATGTGTGACTAAAACAAAATCTCCTGTTTCATCACGATTAATCACAAGTCCATTGACTACAAAATCGCCATCCTTTAAATTAATACCTTTTACTCCTGCCGCACGTTGACCGACAACACTTACCTCTTCTTCTGTAAAACGCAGTCCATATCCGTTGTGCGTTGCAATAAATAAATCATTACTTCCATCTGTCAAATAGACATCGACAACCCGATCATCACCCTTCAAATTAACGGCTACAATTGGTTTAGAGTACCGCTGAGCTTGATATTGCACTAATGATGACCGTTTCACCATTCCATCCTTAGTAAAGAATGTTAAATACTCAAGTTCTGAAAATTCCTTAACTGGAATTGCACGAACAAGCTCCTCATCCTTATCAATCGGGATGACCGTTCCAACATGTTGACCTAAGTCCTTCCAGCGAATATCTGGAATTTCATGGACAGGTAAGTATAGATAGTTTCCTTTATTTGTAAACAACAATAATTTATCTGTTGTATTAATTTCAAACTGACCAATTAAATAATCATTTTCTTTAATGCCAAATTCTTTACCATTTGAGGCCGTATAGGACCGCAATGATGTACGTTTAATATAACCGTGCTTTGTAACCGTTACTATGACATCCTCAGAAGGAACCATTACCTCTAAATTAATCACAATTTCCTGAATTTCTTCCTCAATTTTCGTTCGACGATTATCGGCGTATGTTTTTTTTATGTGAAGTAAATCTTTCTTTATGACATGTAATAGCTTTGTTTCACTACTTAAAATACTTGTTAATTCATCAATTTTCTTTTGAAGCTCTTCCGCTTCCTTTTGAAGAGCGGTCACATCGGTGTTGGTTAATCGATATAACTGTAAATTTACAATCGCTTCAGCTTGTGGATCTGTAAACTGAAACTTTGCTATTAAATTATTTTTCGCGTCCCTTTTATCCTTTGATGCGCGAATTGTAGCAATTACCTCATCAAGGACAGAAATTGCTTTTATTAATCCTTCAACTATATGTTGACGTTCTTTTGCTTTATCCAATTCAAACCGTGAGCGTCTTGTCACAACCTCTTTTTGATGCCCAATATAAGCATCAAGCAATTGTGGTAAGCCCATTTGTTTTGGTGTCCGATTATGAATCGCCACCATATTGAAATTGTAGGAGATTTGCAGATCGGAATTTTTATATAAATAGTTTAAAACGCCTTGTGCGTCAGCATCCTTCTTTAATTCAATTACAATTCTTAAGCCAGTGCGATCAGTTTCATCACGAACCTCAGAAATTCCATCAATCTTTCGGTCTATCCGAAACTCATCAATTTTTTTCACAAGGTTTGCTTTATTTACTTCATAAGGAATTTCATCAATGACTATTTGTTGTTTCCCGCCACGAATATCCTCGATCACGGCACGTCCACGGACGACAATCCGTCCTTTTCCGGTTTCATAAGCCTTCTGAATGCCCTCGATTCCTTGGATAATTCCTCCTGTTGGGAAATCGGGCCCTTTAATAACCTGCATTAAATCAGCAACTGTACATGCAGGTTGATCAATTCGCATAATGACGCCATCAATGACTTCGCCAAGGTGGTGCGGAGGAATTTCTGTCGCATAGCCGGCTGAAATACCAGTCGAACCGTTTACTAACAGATTCGGATACATTGCTGGCAACACTGTCGGTTCATTTATCGTATCATCAAAATTCGGTGTAAAATCAACTGTATTCTTATCAATATCACGCAACAATTCTGAAGAAATTGCTGATAAACGCGCTTCTGTGTACCGCATAGCTGCCGGTGGGTCACCATCGACACTACCGTTATTACCGTGCATTTCGATGAGGACATTGCGTACCTTCCAATCCTGACTCATCCGCACCATTGCTTCATATACCGATGAGTCCCCGTGTGGATGGTAATTACCAATTACGTTACCAACAGTTTTCGCTGATTTTCGAAATGCCTTTTCACTCGTATTCCCTTCTTGGTACATCGCATACAAAATTCGGCGTTGTACTGGCTTTAATCCATCCCGCGCATCGGGCAAAGCACGGTCTTGAATAATATATTTACTATAGCGACCAAAGCGGTCTCCTAGAACATCTTCTAATGGTAATTCCATAACTTTTTCAAATAATGAAGACAAAATCTATTCACCTCTATCGATTGACAAATTCTCATTTTCTAAAATACCCATACCATCATCAAGTCCAAACGCAACGTTTGCCTCAATCCATTTCCGTCGAGGTTCAACTTTTTCCCCCATTAACGTAGTAATACGCCGTTCTGCATGGGCGATATCATCAATCTTCACACGGATTAAAGTTCTAGTATCCGGATCCATCGTTGTTTCCCAAAGCTGATCAGCATTCATTTCACCTAAACCTTTGTAGCGTTGGATTATATAACCTTTTCCTACTCTTTTGATTGCTTGTTTTAACTCAACTTCATCCCAGGCATATTCAATGACAGCCTTCTTACCTGCACCTTTACTTACTTTATATAGAGGCGGTAGAGCAATGAATACCTTTCCAGCTTCAATCAACGGTCTCATATAGCGATAGAAAAAGGTTAGCAATAGTACTTGTATATGGGCACCATCCGTATCGGCATCCGTCATAATAATAACCTTATCATAATTGCTATCATTCACATCAAAATCAGCTCCAACACCAGCACCGATCGCATGAATGATCGTATTAATTTCTTCATTTTTGAATATATCTGCAAGCTTCGCTTTTTCTGTATTAATAACTTTACCTCGTAACGGTAAAATCGCTTGGAAACGACGATCCCGCCCCTGTTTGGCAGATCCACCTGCAGAATCACCCTCAACTAAATAAAGTTCATTGCGTTCTGGATTACGGGACTGTGCCGGTGTCAATTTGCCACTAAGAATAGAATCTTTTCTTTTATTCTTTTTTCCGCTACGTGCTTCCTCACGTGCTTTTCGCGCTGCTTCCCGTGCCTCGGCCGCTTTAATTGCTTTTTTAACTAGCAGTGTGCTTATATCCGGATTTTCCTCAAGAAAGTAAGTTAATTTTTCAGATACAACAGCATCTACTGCATAGCGGGCTTCGCTAGTCCCAAGCTTTCCTTTTGTTTGTCCTTCGAATTGCAGCATTTCCTCTGGAATTCTAACGGAGATGATCGCAGTTAGACCTTCACGAATATCATTACCATCAAGGTTTTTGTCTTTTTCTTTTAAAAGATTTACTTTGCGAGCAAATTCATTGAAGGCACGAGTCAACGCTGTTTTTGAGCCTACCTCATGTGTTCCTCCGTCCTTCGTCCGGACGTTATTTACAAATGAAAGGATGTTTTCTGAATAGCCATCATTGAATTGAAACGCAAATTCTATTTCAATTCCTTGCTGCTGCCCTTCAATCGATACAACTGGATGCAGGGTATCCTTTTCTTCATTCAAAAATGCAACAAATGCCTCTATCCCTGAATCATATTGAAATGCTTCCGCCACATCATGACGCTCGTCACGTATTGTAATTTTTAAACCTTTTAATAAAAACGCCGATTCCCGTAACCGTTCGCTTAAAGTTTCATAATTATAGGTAGTTGTACTAAATATAGTTGAATCTGGCTTGAAATGAATAGTTGTTCCTGTTTGCTTTGTTGTTCCAATTTTTTCTAAAGTCGAAACAGGCTTGCCACCTTGTTCAAACCTCTGCCGATACACGAAACCGTCCCGCTTAATTGTTACCTCTAACCACTCAGACAGCGCGTTAACAACAGAAGCACCGACACCATGGAGCCCACCACTTGTTTTATACCCCCCTTGTCCAAATTTCCCCCCAGCGTGGAGAATGGTTAAAATAACCTCTGGCGTTGGTTTCCCCATTTTATGCATACCAGTAGGCATACCTCGCCCTTCATCTTCCACACTAATACTATTATCGTTATGTATTGTTACCTTTATATGATTTCCATAGCCAGATAACGCCTCATCAACGGCATTATCGACAATTTCATAAACAAGATGGTGTAAACCACGTGAATCTGTACTACCTATGTACATTCCAGGGCGTTTCCGAACTGCATCTAAACCTTCTAGTACTTGTATTGCATCGTCATTATATTCAAACTGCTTCTTTGCCAATAGTCCAAACCCCTTTCAAACATACCCTCAAGATTACATAATACCACAAAGTGATGCTTTAAATAAGTTTCATTCTATACACCCGTGACCCGGTGCTTTACCCACGAATCTTAGTAGAATACCTACATAACTCGGTGCTTTACCCACGAATCTTAGTAGAATACCCAATTGACCCGGTGCTTTACCCACGAATCTTAGTAGAATACCTACATAACTCGGTGCTTTACCCACGAATCTTAGTAGAATACCCAATTGACCCGGCGATTTACCCACGAATCTTAGTAGAATACCCAATTGACCCGGTGCTTTACCCACGAATCTCATTTGAATACCCACATAACCCGGTACTTTAACCACGAATCTCATTTGAATACCCACATAACCCGGTGCTTTACCCACGAATCTCATTTGAATACCCACATAACCCGGTACTTTACCCACGAATCTCATTTGAATACCCACATAACTCGGTACTTTACCCACGGGTTTCGATAAAATATCCATGGAACATACAAACTAATATATAAGCTTTATTGTACCGATTTAAATCGGTTTCTAAAATACGCTTTCGCGAGAAAAAGAAAAATCCCTGCAAAAACGTGCAGAGATTTTTAAAAAAATTATTTTTTTGTCATAGCATGTTCAACTTTGATACAACGATCCATAATAACTGTCATACCCTTTTCTTTTAAATAATGGTAAGCCTCTTCATTCACAACACCTAATTGTCCCCAGAAGACATCTGCCCCTATTTCAACGGCTTCCTTTGCTATGTCAGGTAAAAACTCAGGTCTTCTAAAAACATTTACAATATCAACATGGCCTTCAATATCCTTTAAAGAAGGATATGCTTTCACACCTAATACTTCATCGATAACAGGATTTACAGGAACAATCTCATATCCTGCCTTTTGCATTGCCTCAGCAACCATATATGATGTTCGTTCCGGGTTATTAGAAATACCTACAACAGCAATTCGTTTGTTCTCTTTTAAAATTTTCCCAATTTCTTCACGGCTTGGATTTTCAATAGTCATTTCGATTCCTCCAGACATTTTATATACTAGCTTTAAAGTACCAAATTTATCCGGAAAATTGCAACGAAATTGCTTCCAATTTGTCAGCATTAATTATTGATATTCACTTCTAGGTTCATTAACGATAGGTATTACTTCTTTACGGGTTCGACTTGTCTTAAGGAGTCATCGATCACTGACCAAGCACTATCATTTGTAAAGCTACGATTCCAGCTTGCAACCCCTGCAAGCCCGTATTTATGAACGAGCTGCGTTCGTTTTTTCAAAGATTTTTCATTCTCTAGCCATACTTTATAAGTTGCTTGCTCCTTTTCATTAAAATATTCAACATAATCCTGACCAGATTTTTCATCATATTGGATTTCGAGACCACGCTCTTGAATCCACTGGTTCACACCATCCATACTATATGCCTTAGATGAAACCTCAATATTTCCACCTGGCGTTTTTTGTTCCTTCCAAATTCTTGTGTAGGTCGGAACCCCAAGGATTAACCTTTCATTTGGAACGACTTCTAATAGCTTTTTGAGATTATTTTCAACCCATGGAAGACTTGCGACACTACCAGCAACTGGTGAACTTCCCCAATGCTCGTCGTAGGCCATGACCATAAGATAATCGACAGTATTTGCAAGCTTTTCACGATCATAGAACATCGACCAATTTTCACTTGAAGAGATAAACGTAATGTCCATTGATACAACAAGCCCCGCTTGATGCAAATACGCAGTAAGTTCTTTTACAAATTGGGTGACTAAGTTTTGATCCGCTAGATTCACATTTTCAAAGTCGATGTTAATTCCATCCAGTTCATAAATAGTTGCATAATGTAATAGCTGACGGATAATTTTTTGTCGTGTCGTAAAATCCTTTAACGCTTCATGGGTTTGTTTAGGATCACTAAAACCATTCGCGAATAATGCCCATACATGATATCCTCTTGATTTAGCCCATTTTACATAATCAAGCGAAGCTAAATTGCTAACATCTCCTTCACTATTTTTCAAAGAAAACCACGTCGGTGATACCACGTTTAATCCTGGCATATCTGAAATCGTTGCTGTATTTGGATTTTTAGAGTATACAGCTTCCCACGTTAAATAAATTGGCCACGCCAGCTCCCGTTGTGGTAAAGGTTTACGCTCTGTAAAAGAGTCAAGTGTGACGATAGTTGGTTCTTTTAGGACGACATCGTTTTTTGATATAAATCCTGCAATCCCGTTTTGCTTCCTAATGTAATAATAATTCTTTTCATCCTTCTCGATGAAAACTTGTTCTCCTGCAGAAACCTCGTCTACATAAGCTGAAAACCAGGAAGGATATTCTCGTATTTTCAACTCGGAAGCATCCTCTTGAATAGTTGCTGGTAAAATAATTGCACCATGTTTTTGAACGACTATTGCTCCTGTTTCCGGTACATACTCGAACACATATGGATAAATCGATAGTAATGGCTCTGCTGCCACATACTGAAATCCATCATTGTCCTTAACAGCAGGAAATTGCAAAGATACTGGTTGCTCATTTACAAAATATTGCAGTTTTTTATTAGGTAATTGAATAACCTGATCATTTGTTGTCAATATAATAGATTGTGAAGATTCATCAAAAATTACATCTTCATCAATTACATCTTTAATAAACGAAAAAGGTAAATAAACCTCATCGCCTTCAAGTAACCCTTCGACACCATAAATAGTCCCATTATAAATAATTGGATGGTTGAATTCTGTATAAGCAACCTTTTGATTTCCTTTAAAATATATAAAAATAAATAGTAGACTTGATAAAACGATAAAGATTGAAAAAATAAGTCCTAGCCAAATCACGAGCTTACTTTTTGAACTAACGTTATGTTTGTGATGCATTTCAATTCTCGACATATTTTTCTCCTCCTTTATCCATCCTACGAAATTATCAACAAAAAGAAAACCTTTATTATAAGATTGAAAAATTTGGAGAGATTTAAATTTCCGTAAGGATTCAGATGCCTTTTTGAGGAACACATGCTAAAATAAAGAAAGACTAAACGAAGGAGTTTTAACATGGTAATCGTTATAACAATTATCCTAGCTTATTTATTAGGTTCTATCCCATCTGCACTTATAGTTGGCAAAGTGGAGCATAATATCGACATTCGTGAACATGGTAGCGGAAATTTAGGGGCTACAAATGCCTTTAGAGTTCTTGGCAAAAAAGCCGGAATTATCGTGACCATTGCAGATATTCTAAAAGGAACGCTTGCCGCTGGTTTACCGTTTATTTTTGGAATCGATGATGTTTTAAATCCTTTGTTAGCTGGTCTTGGTGCCATAATTGGACATACATATCCGCTTTTTGCAAACTTTAATGGTGGAAAAGCTGTAGCAACATCGGCTGGTGTGCTGCTCTGCTATGATCCACTTTTATTCCTAGTGCTAGTTATCGCATTCATAACAACCCTATATATATCTAAATATGTATCGCTTTCTTCAATGGTTGCTGCAATCGTTGGGATTATTTATAGCCTTATCGCAAATGACCTCCCTTTGATTTTAGTTATGACAGGTCTCACTATCTTTGTTATTTACCGTCACCGTGCTAATATTAAGCGTATTATCAATAAGACTGAACCTAAAATTAAATGGATGTAACGTGTAGTTTGAAGTGAATTGGCTACTAAATAAGCTTTTTCCAACCATTATAAAGACTTCCTAGAAATGGAATCATACATCACAAACGAATCATTGTATAATAGAGTCATTAGCCTTTCCAAGGAGGATCATTGATGCAATTATTTTATAAATATATTACTGCATTCGTTTTTTTACTATCATTTTCACTTATTATCTCAACACAAGCTTCTGCGCAAAATGAGATTACTGTCTACTTAGACGGAAATCGCCTAAGCTTTGATGTAAGTCCGACAATACAAAACGGAACAACACTTGTCCCAATGCGTAAAATATTTGAATCTCTCGGAGCATCCATTTCCTATGATGGAAAATCACAAACTGTTTTTGCCAGTAAATCTGGAACAGAGATCAAGTTACAAATAGGTTCAAAGTATCCACTAATAAACGGAAAGAAAACAGAAATTCAAGTTCCCGGAAAAATTGTCAACGGCCGCACCCTTGTACCGTTACGGTTTGTAAGTGAATCATTAGGAGCTGTTGTGAATTGGAATGGTACAACAAGAACAATTACGATAAGCGCTGGAAACTCAGCTTCAGACTCAGCTTCAAACAAGACAGACTTTAGAGTTATAAGAATATATTAAAGAAGCCAAATTCCACTTTTGGGCTTCTTTTTTTTACATTTCTACTAAATTGTAAAATTTGCTCCCTTATATAAGTTTCTGAAAACAAGGTACTAGTCCAGCTCCGCTGCATTTTTGTATTTTTTCCCATTTTCGAAGCCCTAATCGTCACTCTGTCGTCAAAAGCTATAGAAAATAATAGTAAAGGACGTTTTATTATGAGTGAAAATCAAAATTCATTTATAAACAATGATCGTAGTTTTGAAGAATTACTGCGATATGATAAAGATGAAGCGTTTAAATGGCTACTTGATAACTATGGCGAACAAATGAAACGACTTATTTTTACGTGTGTAAAAAATTGGGCGCAAGAACCATCACTCCTCGAGTTAAAAGAATTAGCAACCGTTGATAACAAAATATATGTTTATGACGGACCACATGATATTGCGTTGATTGATACAACTGATATCGCCCAATTTCAAAAATTACAACAGGCGGTCCCGGACGTAATGAAAACATTTGAGTTAACAAAATAAATGATGTGTAATAAAAAATAGAAACAGAAGCAAACTAACCCCTAATACACGACGTGAATTAGGGGTTCGTTTGCTCATGAAAAAAATTGCTTTTTTACTATTAATTTTGTTATTTGTCTTTCCAAATAATTTGAATGAGCAGCACAGACAAGGCCAAGCAATTCAGTTAAATAGTAATGATGGCGTTAGCGAATTTGATGTGATCGTTATCGGCGGTGAGCCTGAAGGTATCGCTGCTGCACTATCTGCTGCAAGAAATGGGGCCAACACTTTATTAATTGAGCATCGTGATGGCCTGGGCGGCTTGTTTACATATGCCAAAATGAATGTATTAGACTTCCCTCATGGAATCAATAATCGGATATTAAAAACCCCTATTTTCTCAGAGTGGCACAATATGATTGGCAACGGAAAATCGTTTGAAATTGAAAAAGCAAAGCAAGCCTTTTTTAAAATGGTGCTGAATCAAAAAAATTTATCGTTACTATTAAACACAACAATAGAAGATATTGAAATTGAACAGGGAAATAAAATTTCAACAATAAATATTAAAAACGGTCAAAACAATTATCATGTTAAAGCAGCTACATACATCGATGCAACACAAGATGCAGAATTTGCAGCCAATAGTGGTGTCCCCTACTATCTCGGAGCTGAAGATGTTGGCTATGATGGACGACAGATGGCGGTAACATTAATGATTCACCTTAAAGATGTGGATTGGAGCAAAATTTACGGGGTTGCAAAAAACCTCACATTTGGTGAGGCAAAAGTGACAGACGAAGCAGCATGGGGTTTTGTAAAGCTAAGGGAACGATACAAACCGAACGATCCGAATATTCGCTTACGGGGGTTAAATTTAATTCGAAATAAGGAAGGCTATTACATTAACGCCCTGCAAATTTTTGGTGTAAACGGATTAGATGAGGCTTCAAAACAACAAGGGATTGAACGAGGAAAACAAGAAATTGCCAATATCGTAAAGTGGTTACAAGCGAATTTCCCTGGGTTTGAACATGCAAAAGTCGCCTCTTATCCTAGTGAATTATATGTCCGTGAAACTCGTCATATTAAATCACTATATCAGCTTCCAGTCAGTGATTTATGGGAAAATAAATACCATGATGATACAATAGCTTACGGTGGCTATCCTTCAGATATCCAAGCAACAACCGTTAATGATCCTGGAGCAGTTGTTGTCAATCCAAAGCAATACGGCATTCCATTTAGAAGCCTAGTGCCACAAAGATTGACAAACTTGCTTGTGGTTGGACGCTCCGCTGGATATTCATCGCTCGCTCAAGGCAGTGTCCGCATCGTTGCAACTGGTATGGCTACAGGAGAGGCTGCTGGTACAGCAAGTGCATTAGCTGCTGCCAAAAATATAGATTTCCACTCGATGGCGAACAGCAAAGATATGATTACCAATCTGCAACATAAGCTGAAGCAGCAAGGTTTAAACGTGGAAAGGTTCAAGATTCCTTTTCCATACGAAAATAAATGGTACTATCCTGCTATTCGCGAATTATTAAATCATCGTGCTTTGTTTGGTGGCTACAATAACGATATTTTAGAAAATGAAATAGCTGACAATCATTTCTTTTCCTTATTACTTTTGCACATGTACCGAGCTAAACTAAGCCAAAATCCAAGTTATGAAGAAAATATAAGTTTTTTAACCGAATATAACCTTTCCCACCCTATAGAAAGATTAACAGTAAATGAAGTAAAAGCAATCATTGACGGGTTGCCATATAAACATTTTAGCAATGCCTATTTAATTGAAGCAAACAAGCTTGACGGTCATGAACAGATCACTAGAGAAAGCTTATACATTATCGTTGGCAAGCTTTTTGATTGGCTTTAAAACGCTTAAAATTTCCAATTCCAATAAACCAAACTAAGCAAAAAACTATTTATCGAGTACGGTAGTAGTCTTTTTTTTCATTGCTCATTTGCTCATTTTTTTGTTTTTTTATCTTTTCCATAGCTACCTTTAAATAAGGGTGTCGGAAATTAACTGAGTGTTCAAGCTGATAGAGCCGACTCCAAAGTGTATTATATGTGCATTTAATTTTTTCAAAATGTGGGTGATTAATATAATTGCCGACAGCACGAAGCCTAAACTTTATTTGTATACGATGTTCGTTTATATTATGTAACAGTTTATGATCAATTTTTTTAAGTTGCTCACTAGCTTCTGCTAATAATATTTGCATTAATTCCTGTTCAGAATTAAAAAGTCGATCATGATAGCGAAACTTCATCTTCGTATCCCCTTCCCCATAAAAAAAGCAACAAAACTTTCTAAACTCATTATCACCTTATAGGTATATCGTACTATGTAACGATTTTCTATCATATTAGGGAATACCCTGTTATTTTTTTATAAATACCCTATATTTTTTTGTAAAAACATTGTTTCTTTTACAAAAGGTATCAGAAGAAAAAAAAAGCCTCCAAATATTTTGGAGACTTTCTTTCTGAGAAAGATTACTTAACGATTGTACTAATGGCTCCCTTTCCGAGCATTTGCTGCTGGCCTCTTGAGTCGATCAGAATCGTAAAATTATCATGACCAAGAATTTTACATTTCAATGGAACACCGTTTGTAGTATAAATGGTGACAACTTGACCACTTTGTATTATTTCGTCTAAAAATTTAGTCTGTAAATCAAATTTAACATTTGCCATATCAAAACTCCTTATGCGTTTATTTGATTTCCTTCTATGCACCTTATCGAGCAACTTAAAATTCAAAATCAGCAAGTCTGAAAAAATTCACCTAAATACATGTATTAACAACTATTATATTTAAAATACATTTTACTATCTATTTGTTTATTCTCGCTTTACGATAAAAATCCTTCCTTCATTATAAATGTTCACTAAATATTTATGCTTAATTAGAGCTTGCACTCCACACGAACATATGTTTTAATAAACGTAAACGAACGTGCGTTCTGAAAAAGGGGCTGTTTTATGTGTTTTATAAAATTTTATATACTTCATGGTATGGTGGACAACGAAAAATAGCTGTCTTTAACTTTAAAAAAGGGATAATTATTGAGTTTACAATTGATGAACTTGAAAAACAGGAATTAGAAAAGGATTTAGTTCAATATATAAGTGGATTAAGGGAACGTATTCAATCTGGATATTGGGATTACTCGTTGTGATTGATCTTTATTTGATATATGGTTTGCTAATTATAAATGGCGAATAATCAGATTAGCTTACTTTACAACTATGATATTTCGATCGATAAACACCCAGTTTTGCGGAAAATCAAATTGAATCTGCCAATATGTTACTCCCAATAAATTGTAACGGGAAACAAGCTGATATTTATTTAAAAAACTTCTAATATCCTCAAACCAAACAGCATATTCTGCTGTTTCAGTACGATAAAAATAGTATGGTGTTTCGGCAATTTGATCATATTGAATTGGTACACCCTCTGAAATTGCTAAATTTTGTGCAGAGAGAACGGATAATGCAGTCGTTGCATTGTCAGGAAGCCTCCAATCATAGCCGTAAAGTGGAAATGCAACTTGAAGCTTGCTTGCATTAATTAAATTCAGCGAATATTGGACAACATCCTCCATCCACCATAATGGTGACACTGGATTCGGTGGCCCGGTGGGATAGCCATAATCCATTGTCATGACAGCGACAATATCCGCTACTTTCCCTATTTCCAAATAATCATAAGCGCCGATGATTCGATTCGTTGGGATATCTTCAGTCTTTGCATGAACATTTACATGTAATATACGATTCCCTAACGCCGCCTTTAAATCGTTTAAAAACGTAATAAAGTCATATCTTTGCGGCGGTGGGATAAATTCAAAATCAATACTTACACCATTATAGCCAAATTGGCTTGCCAAATTTACTATACTGGCGATTAAATTTCTTCTATACATTGGATTGGCTAACACATTTCCTACTAATTCTGGACTAAAGTTATCACCAACCATATTGCGGATCATTAATAAAGGTTTAATACCAAGCTGTTTCGCACGCTCAATAATTGGTATATCCATTAAGCGTCGATACGCCCAGCCTTCATCTGTAAAGGAATAGCTAACGATAGCAATGTATGTTAAATACTCCCCAACTTGATTTAGAGCTACCAAGGATTGTTCGGTTGAATATGGAACGATAAATCCTAATGTTTGTAATGACAACCTTCTTCTGAGGGGAATACGAATCAGTTGTCCAACAAACAACCGATTCGGATCTATCTCACGGTTTGCTGCTATAATATTCGTAACATCAATGTTATATCTTTGCGCTAAAGACCACAACGTATCCCCAGCATTAATTTCATACATTGTAAATGGGAAACTCTCATCTGGAATATAAAGAGCCAATCCGGGTACAATACGATCCCGTAATTGTATCCCATTTATAGCAACAATCGTTTGAATTGTAACATTATAATTCCGCGATATTTCCCACAATGAATCGCCTGGTTGTACAATATGAATTGCCACTTACTATCACCCTTCGCACCACGTCTTTAGAACATTTTATGCCGAAATGGCTGATAGTTAGTACTTTATACCGTTATTAAATGGTGACTTAATAAAAGATTTAATAATAATCGTCTAGCTTTTTGAAAAATCCCTTCAAAAACTCATAAAATATTTTTTCAGTTGGAAGCAACTGTCTTTCACTTGGAATAATGATCCCTACTGTACGGGTAACCTCTGGCTCAATAATTGGTATTTTCACAGTTCCTCTTGGAATACTATCACTCAACGCCATTTCTGGAATTAATGTAATACCAAGCCCAGCAGAAACCAGACCCTTTATTCCATCAATATCCTTCCCCTCAAAAGAAACATTAGGGGTAAAACCCTGTTGTAGGCAGGCATTCTCGATGATTTCCCGTAATCCAAATCCAGGTGGGAATAATACAAATCCTTCATTACGAAGCTGATTCAACTGTATTTCCGTTCTCTCAGCTAGCGGATGATCTACAGGTAACAAGACAACAATATTTTCAAGAAATAATATTTCTCCTTTAAGCTTAGGATTGTTTCTTGGAACAGGGCCAATCAATGCCATGTCAACCTTTCCTGAAACAACTGCATCGATTAAATAATGATAAGAACCTTGCCTAAACTTAAATTTTACAAGCGGATGCTCTTCACGAAATGCAGAAATTGTTGTTGGTAACGTATAATTCGCCATGCTGCTCGGAAAGCCTATTTGTACAGTTCCTTGTTCAGGATCCAAATATTCTCTTACTTCGCGTTTTGCTTCTTCAAGGACATTTAGTGCATTTTCGACGTGTTTTAAAAACAGTTTCCCTATCGGAGTCAAATGGACATTTCTACCTTCTCTAATAAATAGGTCGACACCAAGTTCTGATTCGAGATTGAAAATTTGTCGGCTAACAGCAGATTGTGCTACATGCATCGCATTTGCAGCCTCTGTAACATGTTCTAGTTTTGCAACCTCTTTGAAATAAATTAACTGTCTTAATTCCATTAAACTCCACCTTCCATCCAATACATATCAATTTAGCATTAATTATATCTAATTAATATATTGTTTTCGATTGATTTTCAAGTATAAAATGTAATTATCGAAACCTTAATATTCAGATATGTATTAAAATTATTCATATTTAGTGAATATCGGACAAAAATTGAAATTTGCAATATAAAAATAGGAATAGGGGAATGAAGTATGACTTTATCAGTAAGAGTTGAACAATCAAATGAGGTAACAGCGAAAAACTATGTAAATGAAGTATTTGAAACAGTAAAAAAACGCAATCCAAATGAAACGGAATTTCATCAAGCAGTTGAGGAAATTTTTCAATCATTAATACCTGTGTTTGCGAAGCAACCAAAATATATGGAAGCAGGAATTTTAGAAAGAATGGTCGAACCAGAACGCCAAATCATCTTTCGCGTACCATGGGTCGATGATCAAGGCAAAGCACAAATAAACCGCGGTTACCGCATTCAGTACAGCAGTGCCATTGGCCCTTATAAAGGTGGAATTCGCTTCCATCCTTCTGTTAACATTAGTATTATTAAATTTTTAGGCTTTGAGCAAATTTTGAAAAATTCCCTTACTGGCCAACCAATTGGTGGTGGTAAAGGTGGTTCCGACTTTGATCCAAAAGGAAAATCTGACAACGAAATCATGCGTTTCTGCCAAAGCTTTATGACTGAGCTTTTCCGACACATTGGACCAGATGTTGACGTACCTGCAGGTGATATTGGTGTTGGCGGACGTGAAGTGGGATACATGTTCGGTCAATACAAGCGTCTTCGTGGTGCGTATGAAGCTGGCGTCTTGACAGGTAAAGGTGTGGGTTACGGAGGAAGCTTAGCAAGAACAGAAGCAACAGGTTACGGAACAGTTTATTTTGTAAATGAAATGTTAAAAGACAAAGGCATGAGCTTTGAAGATCAAACGGTAGTTGTTTCTGGTTCTGGTAACGTGGCAATCTATGCGATTGAAAAAGCTACACAATTTGGTGCTAAGGTTGTTGCATGTAGTGATTCTAATGGTTATATTTATGATAAAAATGGTATTAATCTTGACACAGTTAAACGTATAAAAGAAGTAGAAAGAAAAAGAATTTCTGAATACGTAAAGGAACACCCTGAATCAGAATATTATGAAGGCTGCACTGGTATTTGGTCAATTCCATGTGACATTGCGTTACCATGTGCAACTCAAAATGAAATTAATGAAGAATCGGCAAACATTCTTGTTAAAAATGGTGTAAAAGCTATTGGTGAAGGAGCAAACATGCCTTCTACATTAGAAGCTATTGATGTCTTCTTAAACAACAATATTCTGTTTGGGCCAGCTAAAGCGGCAAATGCTGGTGGTGTTGCAGTTTCAGCTCTAGAAATGGCTCAAAATAGTGCAAGACTTTCTTGGACATTTGAAGAGGTTGACGCTAAACTACATCAAATCATGATTAATATATATCAGCAAAGTGTGAAAGCATCTGAAGAATACGGTTATTCAGGGAACTTAGTTGTTGGTGCAAACATTGCTGGCTTCCTAAAAGTTGCTGATGCCATGATGTTCCAAGGTTTAGTATAATAGAAAACCAATAAATAATGTAAACTTAGGGGTATAACCGATTTGGTTATACCCCTTCTTTGCATTTTAAAACTCCTAATCTTTATGGTAATAATCCCTTAATACTCCGTTAAGATCAGTTGCAGGTAAAGGTCGACTAATTAAATATCCTTGTCCAACATCACATCGGTGTTTCTTTAAATAAGCCATTTGCTCACTCGTTTCAATCCCTTCAGCAACAACCTCTAAAGTTAATGATTTAGCCAATGAAATAATCGCATTCGCCATTAGTGATGGCTCCTTTTGATTCGTTTCATTAGTAGAAATGAAGGAACGATCGATTTTAAGTGTATCAATCGGAAATTTTTTCAAGTACTTAAATGAACTATATCCTGTACCAAAATCATCAATCGCAAACTTCAAGCCCAACTTTTTTAATTCTATCAGCTTTTCAATAATAGCTTCTTCGTTAAGCATTGCAATACTCTCTGTAATTTCCAATTCCAAAAAATGTGGTGTTAAATTCGTTTCTTTTAATATTTGAGCAATCTTTGGTACAATATTTGCTTGTCGAAACTGATGTGCGGATATATTAACAGCAATAGTTAGTGACGAATACCCGTCATCATGCCACTTTTTGTTTTGCAGACAAGCAGTCCTTAATACCCATTCACCGATTAAATTGATTAAACCCGTTTCTTCGGCAAGAGGAATAAACTCAAGTGGAGAAATTAATCCAAGAGTAGGATGCTTCCACCGAATTAATGCCTCCATACCGATAATTTTATCTGTTCGTAAATCAAGCTTCGGTTGATAATGCAAAACAAATTCTTCTCGTTCAATTGCTTTACGTAGATCTAACTCCATTTGCATCACTTTGTTAGGGATGTAATCCATTTTATTTTGATAGAATGAATAATTATCCTTTCCTTGATCTTTTGTGTAATACATCGCAACATCGGCATTTTTCATTAATGCTTCAACTGTTTTTCCGTCCTCAGGGAAAATACTAATCCCAATGCTGCATGTAATTACTATCTCTTTCCCTTCAATAAGGTAAGGCTTTTTAATTTCATCCATTATTTCTTGGCAAAGTGTTGAAAGGAAGCAGCGGTCCTTATCCGTTACCAAAATTGTAAACTCATCTCCACCTTGACGAGAGATAAATCCTACTTGAGACACAACTGTCCGTAATCGATTTGCAACTTTCTTGATTAAACGATCTCCGATATGATGACCAAGAGAATCATTTATATATTTAAAGCGATCTAAATCTAAAAATAAGACAGCAATTTGTTGATGATGGGCAATTGCTTCCTTCAATTTTTTTTCAAAAACTCTTCGATTTGCTAATTTTGTTAAATCATCTCTAGTTGCTAATAAATGAATCTCCTTTTCGGCTAGCTTTCGATCTGTGATATCATTACGAATTGTTAAGTATTGATAAGGCTTCCCTTCATTATTTATAAATGGAATAATCATCGTGTCGACCCAGTAAAAGCTTCCGTCTTTTGCACGATTTTTAACATGCCCCTCCCATACTCGTCCTGCTTGAATCGTTTTCCATAAATATGCGAAAAATTCTTTTGAGTGATAACCAGAATTAATCACTTTATACGTTTTCCCAATAACTTCCTCTTTGCTATATTTTGACACTTTACAAAATTTATCATTGGCATATAAAATGACACCTTTATCGTCCGTTATTTCAACTATATTTGACATATCAAGGGCAACTTTAATATCGTTAAGCTCTTTGAACATGTGTTGCATTTCACTCTTAGAACGCTTTTGTTCGGTAATATCACGAAAAATCGTAAGTGTATTATTAGTCCCCATAACATGAAATGGTAATGACATAACCTCTGCAAAAATAGTTGCTCCATCTTGTTTTATCAGCTTTTCTTCAACAAAGTCAGCAATTTCATCTTGCTCACGCACATGTTCAAGACGTGACTTTACTAAAGCGTGACATTCTGGATCAATTGTAATATATATCGGTTTCCCAATTAATTCATTTTTATTAGAATACCGTAATGTCTCAAGAGCAAATTTATTAACAAATTGAATCTGGTCATCTTTTGATATGACGATCCCGAGCGGAGAATGATCCACGAGCATGCGGTATTTCTTTTCACTTTTCTTCAAACTAACAAGTAAGCGCCACGTAGTAAACAATACAATTGCAAAAAGTAAATTAAATAAGACAAGAATAGTATTCCTCGTTGTTAAACCTTGTAGGCTTTGATTTCCTCTATTTTCAAACATCTCAACAACAGAATCAAGGTGTTCGATCATCTCATCAGTTACACTATTGATTCTTTGAATTAATGATTCTTGATCGCCCCTCTCTGATAAAACATCATCAAGATCTTTCTTAAGAGCTTTCCAATGCTCTTCAACATGCATTAATTGCAGATGCAATTCCTCGTTCGCTAACGTAAATAATCCTAAACTATCATCCCCATATATCAACCCATTTAAATTTTGTTCAAAATCATGTCTAGCAGCAATTAGTTCATCTTCTGCATTAGCATCATTCATATAAACGATTTGTATCGCTTTTTTGCTTATCTTTTGGGTAAGCATCCTCTCGCGTCCAGCAACATTTATGATATGACTAATATTTTCCTCTTTCGCTAATGAAGCGGTAACAATAAAATAGGTTGCACCACTTATAGACAAAATTATTAAGAAAAAGATGGCTACTTTCAAATGAAGTGATTTCAGTAGGACCGCCCCCTATTTCCCGTTTATGTACCGTTTGTATTGATTGTTAAAATGAAGACAATATGATCAATTGGACACAATACCACTATTGTAATGGTATTATTTTAACAGTTGACAATATGGAGCATTGTGACATAAGTCATACTTTCCACTCGAACTATGGCAATAAAGTGAAAATATCATAAAAAAATCCTCACTAAAAGTGAGGAAAACGTAAAATATTTTAATAATCTGTTACAGTAAGATCCCTGTCTAAATAAGTTTCAATCTTTTCACTAATTTGGAATGATACTTGGGGTGGATCATAATTTTCAAACGTATGCTCGCAATTATTTTTGTAGTTCATTGTTTCATCATAATGGCTCATATGACGATCAATATCTTCTTCACTTACTTGTTCTTCCTTCTGCCTTTTTATGACCGTTTCTCGATCCGCATAAATAAAGAAACGAATCACTCGATCTCCGTACATATTTTTTAACTTATCGGCACCTTCAGGGTTCAAGGTTAAATAGACAAGCTTATGATTTTTGAATGCCTCAACAATATCTTGTTCTCGAATTCCATATTTGAAGCCATCTATTTCAACATATTCTAGAAATTCATTGCTTGTTTGCATTTGTTTGAAATCCTCATCCGTTACAAAATGATAGTCTACACGATTTTTTTCGAAATGTCTTGGAGACCTAGTAGTATAGGATACTACAGTTTCCATATCAAATACAGTTGCAACCATTTTCGCAAGTGCCTTTCGACCAGAGCCATCAGGTCCTGTGTAAACGAATATCATTTCTTTTTCTTTAATTTGATACATATAATAGCCTCCTTTTCGATAATTAGTATAATGAATGTGCCCATTTAAGGGGGATTATTAAATTATATCATAAACATGTTGTAAATATCATTAAAATTTTCTTTTTTTTCTGAAAACTTTTTTTGTAAAATTAGAAACCTGATAATATAGCAAAAAAATCAATTCTAATCGTGCTTGTACGAAGAATACAATAAAGGGAATATGATTCTTGTTCGACTATCATTATCTACCTATAGTATTTATCTCAATTGCAGCGATTGAGGTACACATAAGGGGTTGATTTTTTGCCAATTCGTTTCTTCTTGAAAAAAGTGATTGGTATCGCTCTACTACTATTTGCAATTATTTTTGGTTTTCTCACAATAAGTGAATCTTCGTGGAATACAATTATGATCGATCTTGAACTTTATCTCCTTAGAGGCGTTTTTCCATTGTTATTAGCAAATATTTTAATTGATGGAAAAAAACAATTTGTTCAGTCAATTTGGATCAAGCTTCGTCTATTTACATTTTCCACCTTATTGTTTCCTTTAGCTATTAAGCTAGTAAATAATATAAATAATAATCCGATGCAAAATACTACTACCCATATGTTTTTTCAAGCAGGTGCAATATACAATTGGCTTTCTTTTATTTTAGTTTTTGCAACAATATTTGCTTTTCTCAGTTATTTACCCATTTATATGTTTGGATGGGTTAAAAGTCCAACATACGTTCGGACTGTATTTACCTTTTCATTATTAATTATTATTAGTCTTTCTATCATGTTTGAAATGAATTAATAATGATAAGAGGTAAAAATTCCGCATTTACTCTATACCATGGTATTGCATATAACATAATGTAATAATATATGCTTTCCAAAGGGGGGTAAAGAATGACTTTAATAGGCATGCTTCATCATCGAAAAGATCCAAGTACAGTCATGAAATCTTATGCCTATGCCATCGTTGCAAAAGCGGAAGGAGCTGATTTTGTTTATTTTTCCCCTGGTTGCGTTGATATTAAAAACAACACAATCAACGGCTATATTTATGAAAATGGCTCTTGGCAAAAACGAATTACGCCATATCCTGACGTTATTTATAATACAGGAAGCCCAGAAAAACTAAAAAAACAACAGCAAATAATTAATAGCTTACAGGAAAAAATACCATTTACGACCTATTCGATTGGAAATAAGTGGAGTGTGAATAAACGTATAAAAAGAGGAGCTGATTTTGCTCAGTATTTAATTCCCACCATTATTTTAACGAACTGGGAGGAGCTTTATCAGTATATTAAAGCATTTCAAGAAATTATCGTCAAACCGATAGATGGTCGAAAAGGACAAAGTATTTATTATATTAGATCGTTTGCTGATGGCTTTATTGTAAAGCAAGGTACAACTGATACAAGTTATACACAAGAGGAGCTAATTCAATTTTTAAATACTCTCTTAAAAGAAAATACGTTTATTGTCCAACCATATATTTCTAGCCGAACAAAGTCAGGCCTTGTTTTTGATTTTCGTCTTCATGTCCAAAAAAATGGTACTGGCGAATGGGTAATCACAACAATATATCCACGAATTGCACCTCCAGGTTCTATCATTACGAATATTAATAATGGAGGTTATACTAATTATTTAGAGCCTTTTCTAAATCAAGAATTTGGTCAAATTGAAGCTATAAATATTAAGAACACATTAGAGCACTTTACTCTTTCCCTTGCTAGCCACTTAGATGAGCTTCAAATTAGAGAATATAAGGAAGTCATCGATGAAATCGGGATTGATGTAGGCTTAGATGAAGACTATAAAATCTGGATTTACGAGGTAAATTGGAGACCGGGCTGCCCACCTACCTTTTATTTGGAAATGGATGTTGTCAAAAATACGATTCAGTATGCAATGTATATCGCCAATAATCAGAGGGAAATTAACGAGCATATACAGCTAGTAGCTACTAAAGTAAGCGAAAAACGTGAAAAGCCCATTATAGCTGTTACAGGAAGTGCTGGAAAAACGACAACGAAGTCTTTCATTTCTTCCATTCTTAAAACTAGAATGATTATTTTTGAATCTAAAGAATACTGGAATACGACAGAACATACGAAAATTCATAAAGAGCAAATCAAAGCTTCTCACCAAGCCGTTGTTCTTGAATATGGCATGGCTTATCCAAGTGTAATTACGGAGCATTGCCACATTATCCAACCTAATATAAGTATTGTGACAAATGTTGGACTTTCGCATATTGGAAATTTTGACGGTGATATCAGAAAACTTGCCCAAGCTAAATCTGAGATCATTCATGGCATGAAGCAAGACGGTCTTTTAATTATTAATAATGACGATGAAAATTCTAAACTTCTAGATTTACAGTCATTTAAAGGGAAAATTATTACAACTGGTATTACAAAACCTGCAGAATATCAAGCCTACGATGTTAGTTATAGTGACAACGGAATGAATTTCAAAATGAAATTAAACAATAAGGAAGAAACATTTTTCATTCCAATTTTAGGAGAACATCATGTATATAATGCTATCAATGCCGTGGCTGTTGCCGATTATTTAGGATTTACCCCTCTTGAGATTAAATCTGGATTGTTATTTAAAAAACCTTCTCGCAGAATGACAATTTACAAGCTGAAGCAGTCAATCACCCTAATAGATGATACTGTCCATTCACACCCACAAGCTGTAACAGCAGCTGTCGATGTGCTAACAAATATAAGTAATGAAAGAAAAATTGCAATTTTAGGACAAATGAGAGAGCTCGGCAATTTACAAATGGAACAATACAAAAAAATCGGTGAATATGTAAGTAATAAAGGAATTGATATTGTGATTACTTACGGTTATAAAGCTGATGAAATTGGAAAAGCTGCCATTGCAAGTGGTATGTCAGCAAAAAACGTCAAACATTTTGCAGACAAACAGAAACTACACGAATTTCTGCAAACGATCCTAACAAAAAATGATACTATTCTTGTAAAAGGAGCAAGTAAAACTAAAATGTTTGATACTGTGAAATTCATTACGACAACCATCGGCGAACATAAGTAAAAATACTAAGTGTGCAGTTGCGAAAGATAAGGGGCTGTCTAAAAAGTCATAATTAATAACTTTTTGCAGCTCCTTTTTTTGAATCCTAATAAAAAGGTGATTTTGATCACTATGGCGGACGCCTTCGCTCTTCAAAATCACCAGTATTCAGCATATCTTTAATCATTTTAAGGACTTATCGGACAGCCCCTTGTCACTCTTCTTTATCATTATTAATAATATGAAATTTTATTAGCTTTGCTGCTTCCTTTGCTATTTTTCTTGCTTTTTTCATGGTATCACCAATCGCAATAACGTATGCATATCTATGCCCCATCGACATTGGTGGTATTAATACCGTTCCTCTTCTTGGTTTCACATATACTTCAACAACACCAGGTGTTCTCCTTGCCTTTGCTCTTCCTGTTACCTTCTCTAATACTCCTTTTTTCTTGACCGTCACATGCTGAGTATAAACAAAATTGTTTATACGCTTATTAAGAGTTGGTACCTCACCTATGAGCATCTTTATTGTTTCTTCTACTAAACTATAGCCGAATGCTGCATGAATCATCTTGTTCATAGCCCCACCGGATATTCGTGGATTGATTTCAATAAGCTTCAAGCCCTTTTCAGTTTGTCTTAGCTCTAAATGATATGCACCGTATTTAATATTTAATGAAGCCGTAATCGATTCTACAATATTTCTAATCTCCTGTTCTAAATCGTCATCAACTTCTGCTAACACACCATAGCCTGTTATAATAAACCGTTTGCCTCTAGTAATTTCCTGTTGAACAACTGCAGCAGTGAAAATTTGTTCATTATAAACAAGGACCTCAACTAAATATTGATCCCCGATGATATATTCCTCAATTATAATAGTTTCTTCTATATTTCTTTCTTTTAAATACGCGATGTTTTTTTGAAGATCAGTTAAATTGTCACAAAACAATACATCCTTTGATCCAGTTGATGTCGCACATTTAACCATTACAGGGTAATCTAAATTTTTGGGAAGTCTTTTCAGGGGAAGCTGAGTGTCTTTTTCTATTATTGAATAGGCAGGAGTGAATCGTTCATTCAAAAAAAATTGTCGTGTCTCTCGTTTATTTTCCATTATATATATAGCATCTGTTGATAGGTAATTATGGCAAAATTCATCGGCTAAACTCGACGCTATATAGACAAGCTGATCAACAAAGCTCGTAATCACTATTATTTCATGACCGCGATGTTGTAAAAATCTAATGTTTTCTTTTAAGATATCTATATCGAAGGAATCTACAAAGATTAATTGGTGAACATCCGTATATTCCTTTCTTTGTTCCAATTGCTTTTTCCGATTTGTAAAAACAACGGTATGATAGCCTAATTGATATGCTGCTTTTACCGCTTCTCTACTTGAACCAGACTTATTGACTCCGATAAAGACAATTGTTTTCACAAACTTCCCCCCCTATTATTGCCGCAGACAATACTTCAATGCATAATATCGTATGTAGGAAATTTTACTTTTGCATGGACTTTTGCATGATATCTTTATGTAAGTCTCTATTACATTTATTTATAGTTCTTAAACACAGACAAGAACAAAAGCTATAGGCGCCCTGATTAGCGACGTATAAACTAAGAGCACATCGACTGAGATAAACAAAACACGTCGAGGGACGAGTCGATGTTGACTTATCGCAAAAGAGATGAGCAAAGTTTACTAATCGCTGGGCGCTGGAGCTGGACGACTACTCTCTGTGCTATAGTATTTATCCACAGGATCAAATTTTATAATTTCCTAAACAAAAAGTAAAAGCGTATTCTCAGAGAGAATACGCTTACCACTAACACACATCTTTCCTAAATTTTTAGTTATCCAGTTTAAATTTCGATTATAAAGGACAACCGAGGTTATTAAATTCGTCAAATTGTAGAGCTGTAGGTTCAAAAACCCCGCTGTCGAATGCAGCTTGAAACATGCTTATGACTTGGGCTACTGTAAGCGGATAAGCAACATCTGGATGGGCTGCACTTAAAAGAGCTGCGACTGCTTGCCGTGCTAAGTTATTTAATCCACCACCACCAAGCTCTAATGCCTGTAACAAAGTGATATTTGGGTCAAATGCATCCCTGCCAAATACTGTATCGAAATCATCATTTGGTGCAAACCCCGTTGGAACCCAATCATCAAAATGTTGTTCCTGTCTCCAAAATCCAATTGTGCATCCTTGTAAAATCCCCATACTTCTCACCTCCTCCACATTTTGTATATCTTATGCTAAGCGTAAAAAGGCGAATAGGTATATGAATGAGTTCGTGTTAAAAACGGCTAATCTACTTATAAAGTCAATTACTCCTCAGACGGTTTAACTAGAGCAAAGTTAAACAGCGATACATACGTTATAATAGCGAAGGATTTACAAAGGAGATTGGAAAATGGCTAGAAATATTAGAGGTAGATGGAGTCAATATCAAATACTTCGAAGTAATGAAAATTTAACGCCTCATTTATTTCAAACTGAATTACTTGAAGAAGAAACTTTATATCAATATTTACAAGATCATCTAACGATTAGACCTTGTTTCGGTCAATCAAAAATTATGGTTTCAAAAACAGAGGACAACGTAGAAAAATATGTTGTAACAATGCCTAACCAAGTGGCGAAATATTGCAGTACCAAGTCCGAAGCTTTTCAATATTTACAAACCATTTGTAAAAAAGAAAAATTTTATATACTTCAAGACACAAGCCCTTTATATATAACGAATGAGTTGAGGAGAGAATTCCTTGTTACTGTACAACGTGATTTAAATAACTGCTGGAAAGTCGTCGGCATTCTCAGTAAATATGATGCCTCGAAGGCAAGGAAAACTATATTAAACGAAGCAAAGATTCAAGAAGTTGCCATTGAAGTAGCTTCTTATTTAGTGAATAATGCAGACTCCTATACAACCGTTGTCATCGAGATAACCACCTCTAACGAGAATCTGTGGCTTTGTGATATTAATGTCCACTATCCCAAAAGTAAATGGAGTCAATATCAAATTCTGTCAAAGATTCAGTCATTATCCCCCCTCCTCCCGAAAACAGAGCTTGCTACTCCGGCATCATTTCTTCTATTTATGAAAGAGTTTAAAGAAATCATGATAAAACCATGTCATGGGCAATGGGGAATGGGAATCGTCCAAGTATCATTAACGACAGATGGTACATTTGATGTCCACTACGGAAGAAATAAACTTACCATCGTCAATGTCGAAGAAATGATTCATTATCTTCAAATTAACTGTTTTTCAAAGGACCAGTGTATTGTCCAAGAAAGAATAAATATTGCCACAATTGATGAATGCCCTTTTGACACAAGGATACTAGCTCTGCGTGAAGACAGTCTTAGCAATTGGGACATCGCCGCAAAAATAACAAAGATTGCCGCCAAAAATTATATTGTCACGAATGTTGCAAAAAGCCTGATACCAGTTGAGGAAGCATTTGCAAGGGCAAATATAAATATATATACAGCCAAAAAAATTGTAATGAAAATGGACGAAGCTTGTCTAATAGGAGCGCTGCATTTAGGAAAGTATTATCGAGATGTAACAAGAATTGGTGCTGATATGGGAATTGATAAAAACGGAGATTTGTGGATGTTTGAAATGAACCTTGTACCTGATATTGGCCTTTTTACACGTCTAAAAGACAAAAGCATATACAAAAATATTTTAAATAAAACAAAAAAGCAGGAAAAAGAAAATTAATCCACTTTGCTTCTTTTTGTATAGTAACGGACATGTATACAAACAAAAAAAACAATCTTTCATACAATAAAAGAAGTTCTGTAACAATTGAGAAAGGGTGAGAACTTTTAATGAAGGCTTTTACAATTCGAGAAATTTGTCAAATTATCGAGGGGCAACTCGTTCAAGGGTCTCTTGACCTAGTAATTAACTATATTCCAACTTATAAAGAAATTAGAAGGAATAAAAAAAATGTCCTCATTTTCTTAAAATATAGAAAACAATTTGACTGGAATTCTCTAAAAGCAAGACTTCCTTGTGCAATTGTTATCGATAAAAATGAAGATTACTATCAGACGATGAAAGATTTAACGATCATAAAAGTTGCTAATGTAAATCAAGCATATTGGACATTTGTAGATTATTACCGTAGTCTGTTTGATATTCCAGTAGTAGCTGTAACAGGCACGTGTGGAAAAACAACAACGAAAGAAATGATCACCCACATACTAAAGAATACAAAACATGTTCAATCTACCTATAGTAGTGCAAATTCAAGACTTGCTCATTTACATTATTTAATCGGGATTGACGAAACAACAGAAGCTGCTGTATTCGAAACAGCTGTAGGGATGCCTGGGGACGTTACACAAGCTTGTCGGTTTTTTAAACCAACGATTGGGATTATTACAAACATCGGGGCATGTCACTTAACCGGTTGCAAAACAATTGAAGGCTATATTAAAGCAAAAGGAGAATTGGTAACAAGCTTGGAAAATCATGGCGTTCTCATATTAAACGGGGATGACGAAAAGACGAAAACACTTAGCTTGGACCATTTTCACGGAAGGATTTTGTACTTCGGGATTAAAAACAGAGCAGATTTTAAGGCAACAAATATCGAATACGGAAATGGCGGCATGAAATTTACGCTTCATTTAAAAAACAGAAGCTATCCGGTATTTGTTGGGGGCTATGGTGATCATCAAGTTTATAATGCACTAGCTGCTTTAGCAGCCACGACTGAAATAGGTATAAATATAGAAGATGCAGCAAAACGGTTACAATCATTCAAAAATATAGTAAGGCATTTAGAAGTTTCAACCGGTTATAACGGAGCTACCATTATTGATGATACTTGGAATTTTAATACGACCTCACTTGAAGCCGGAATGAAGGTTTTAAATCATGTTGCTAACGGTGGACAACGCATTGCTTTATTTTCGGACATGGCTTCCCTAGGTGACTATGAAGATGAACTTCATAAAGAAGCCGGTTCAATCATTCATAAATACGGCGTCGATACGATTATAACAATCGGAAATCTTGCCAAAGAAATGGCTCATTACGCCGCCTCATTAGGTTTAAATAGCAAAATATACTCCTTTACAAATTATGATGAAATATATAAACTCCTACAAAAAATTTCGAACAAAAACTCAACTATATATATCAAAAGCTTTGGAAATAACTTGCCAATGATTGAGCTAGCTGCTTTTTTTAAAAAAAAAGTAGTTAATCGAGGTGAAAGCTAATGCATAACTGGGTTGATATATATGACACATTGCAAACTGACGAGCAATTCACACAAAATCTCGTCCCCTCCATTCGCATTCAAACTTCTGGGCAATTTTTACGATTATTAAATGATTACAGGAGAATCATTTTAAAGCCAAATGAACGAGTGAAACATGGCGATACATTCGTAATAGAAAGTAAAGGTAATTCGAACTTTATTTATCAAGCCCAAAAAATATCCGAATTGGATCAGGAACAGCTTAGAGCTTTAGTAAAACATAAAATTACTGACAAACCCCACTTTATTCAGCCGTATATTATTTGTAAAACAAGACTTGGAAATCGCTATAGCCTAAAATTACATGTAAACAAACATGGAAATCAGAAATGGCAGCTTACAGCCATTTACCCGCAAATTGCTCGACTTGGTAGTATGATTACTAATCCAAATTATGGTGGATTTACTCAAAAAATTGAATTGTTTTTACCACAACAATTTGGGGAACAGGCAGACAATATAAAGCATGATCTCGTGCAATTTGCTCCACGCTTCGCTTCAGCCTTAGGAAAAATTTCTTCAGGTGATTCAAATATGGATATACACGAAATAGTCATTAATGTTGTCCTTGATGACTTACACAACATTTGGGTATTTGATGTGAAAAATGAGGTTGTTGATTATGAGTAAAAACTATCTGCCAGAAAAACCAATAATAGCAGTAACAGGTAGTTCCGGTAAAACAACAGTAAAAGCAATGATCTCCGCTATATTAAGAGAAAAGTGGATTATTTTTGAATCTAGAGACTATTACAATACAACGGTTAATACACCGCAGCATAAAGAAGCAATTAGGCCTATACATCGGGCTGTCGTTCTTGAATATGGTATGGGTTTTGCGGGTCAAATCGCCGAACATTGTTCAATCCTCCAGCCAGCTATTGCTGTTATTACAAATGTTGGTTCTGCCCACATCGGAAATTTTGATGGAAAAGTAGAAAGTTTGGCAGCTGCGAAATCTGAAGTGATTAAAGGAATGCACCCTGAGGGGTATCTGTTTATTAATAAAGATGATCAAAACTCGAAATTGCTGCATACAAAAGATTTTAAAGGAAAAATTACAACAGTGGGAATATCATTTCCTGCCGATTATCAAGCAAAAAATATTTCCTTTACTAAAGACGGTATAGAATTTGATGTAATCTCACATCGAATAAACGATCGTTTTTACATCCCTGTAATTGGGAAACATAATATATATAACGCATTGTTTGCCATTGCAGTAGCAGACCTTCTAGGTTTTTCCCCTATAGAAATGAAAAATGGCTTAAAATATATAAAAAAACCAGAGCACCGTCTCCATTTGTATCGACTTAAAGATGATATTATCGTCATCGATGATACTGTACATGCTCATCCACCAGCAATGAAAGCAGCACTTGATGTTTTGTTAGAAGTTGGCAAGAAAAAGAAGATTGCTGTTTTAGGGAGCATGGGAGAACTCGGTGTCCTCATGGAGGAAGCACATCGGGAAATTGGGGCTTATGCTGCTTCTAAAAATGTAGATGCGATTTATACTTTTGGAAATTATTCAAGTCATACGCATGAAGGCGCAATTGCAGCCGGCTATCCGAAAGAAAAAGCGATGCACTTTTACAATTTGCAGCGAAAGAAACTACATGAGGAGCTCTTGAAAATAATTGAGCCCGGTACAACTGTATTAGTGAAAGGTGCAAGTAAACAAAAATTATTTGAAGTCGTACAGTTTTTAGTTGATAATTTTTCAAAATGAGGAAAAACTAAACAGCATTTTCCCTTGTGCGATTTTATAATTATCCGTTTCATAGCAATGGATAAACTAAATTTATTAATAATATAATAATCAACAAATAGCGGGAACTTAGGTAAAAATTGGCCGAAGTTCTCTTTTGTTTTCTATGTTAAGATGAGTTTGTTCCCGCCGTAGATCATGAATTCTACAACTAATTCAGAAAACGAGGAGGAAACAAACGTATGAAAAAAAAGATTTTTACAACTACAACCGCAGTAATGATTACATTAAGCGGATTGAGTCTGCCAACTTTCACAATAAATCCAGATCCAATCTCAGCGGCAACAATGCAAATTACAAATCCTTATAATAACCAAGCTGCTGTTGATGCAAAAGCAGATCAGATTATTGCGACCGCTAAATATCTTATTGGAAAAGCTACTTATAGTCATGATGTAAAATCAACATATCCTTATCAATTTGCTTGTGGCTCATTTGTTCATTTTGTCTTTAAACAAAACGGTGTCGATTTAGCTACAGCTGATGAAAACATGATGTTTAAGCAAGGCTATGCGGTCTCAAGAGACCAATTGCAAAAAGGTGATCTTGTTTTCTTCGACAGTACGCCAACGAATGATGATCCGACAAACCATGTAGGTATTTATATTGGCGATAATAAAATTATTCATATGGCCAATACAAAACTAAATGTTGTCATATCTGATTTAGATAGCACATCCTATTACAGAGATAGCTATGTTGGTGCTCGCCGCGTATTACCTAGCATGTTAGCTGCAAACCCTGCGACGAAAGGCGATCAAATTGTAACAACTGCCTTTGATTTACAGCCAAAAGTAACAATTTCATCATCAACAAACAATGAAACTTCATTCACATTTACAAATGCTGGTTTTGTTAACCATATTTATAAAAAGAACGGAATAAATTTAGGTACTACTACTATTAAAGAGCAAGTAAAGTTAGGGACCGCCGTATCGAAAAATAACCTACAAAAAGGCGACCTTGTTTTCTTTACTAGCAATGTAGGCTCTACAACTCCTTGGGTTGTAGGAATTTATGCTGGGGATCAACGCTTAATCCTTTCACTGCCTGACCGTGGTGTTTATACAAGAGTGTTACCACTCGATTGGTTCGAGCAAAACTATTTAACGGCAAGACGTGTTGTATCAAGCAGCCAAGTCACACCAGCGCCTACTCCGGTACCGGTTCAACCAACTCCTGCTCCAGAGCCAGTTACGCCAGCTCCGAAACCTGTACAACCAACACCGGAACCGACACCTGAAGTTGTTGCACCTACTAAAGGAGATCAACTTGTCAACTTTGCAAACAGTTTAATCGGCAAAGCAAAATTTGGCTACGTATATGATGAAAAAAATCTTACGTTTACAGCAGGTGGCTTTACGAGATATGTATATAAACAGAACGGCGTTGACTTAAGATTAGCTCTACAAAGCTATCAAGCTACATTGGGACAAGCTGTCCAAAAGGAAAATCTACAAAAAGGTGATCTTGTCTTTTTTTCCAACAATAATAGTGGAACTACGATCGCTGATGTAGGAATTTATGTTGGTAATAATCAATATATTCACCTAACTCCAAAAAATGATGTAGTTAAAGAAAGTATGACTACTGACTGGGCAACAAAAAATTATGTAACAGCTCGCAGAGTATTATAAACTATAAACTAGCACTAAAAAACCTCTATCAAATGATAGAGGTTTTTTAGTAGTATTAAAGGTTAAGCTTTTTAACAGCTTCCCCCTACTTGGCGTCCATCGGAAGCAATAAGGGTAAAGAAGCCACCACCATACCAAGACGTACGAAAATCAACTGCTAAACCAGTAAAGTATGACTTATCCCTGTTATTTAACAAAAATTTAATGCCGTCTTGTTCAAATTGTTCATCACCTGTTTTAGCTGACTCCTCCAGAGTCAGACGAAGCTGTGGACCGCCTCAGCCAGCGCCCATACTTAAGCGAATGAAATAATTTTCTCCTTGCTTAACATATTGATCGATTTCCTCCTGCATTTTTTCAATCGCAGGCTTCGTGATCGTTACCATATTTTTCACCTCAAATTTCTTTTTGATACCCCACTACGTATATTATAATACTTTTTCCACACTTTTTCAAAAAATATTGCTTAATAAATTTTGGGGAAATATATCAAATTATGGATTGTTTATGTATGATAAAAGAAATAGAGTTTTATAGGAGCGGTAGTTCGATGAAACTAAAAATAAAAATGTTTATATCAATAGTATCCTTAACTTTAATGTTTCTTTCAATCTTTATGCTTTTGCAAATGTACGTTACGAAAGATTATACGGTTTCTGGACAAACAGCCGAAACGGAGAAAACTGCAGCCCTGCACACTACAAAACCGCTGTTAGAAGTTGAGAAATATTATCCCAAAACTACAAGTGCAACGTTAGTGGGTATGGGTGATATATTAATTCATGACACCGTTTATAATGCAGCACGAGTTGAACATAATCTCTATGATTTTAAACCAATGTTAACAAAAGTCAAACCGCTCATCGAAGGTGCGGACATCGCTTTTGCAAATCAAGAAACAATGATCGGCGGAACGGAGCTTGGCCTTTCGTCATATCCACGATTTAATAGTCCTTATGAGGTTGGTGATGCCTTAAAGGATGCTGGAATCGATATTGTCTCCATGGCAAATAATCATACATTAGACCGTGGTGAAATTGCAATTCAAAATGCAATTAATTATTGGAATAAGCTTGGTGTTGCCTATGTCGGCTCCTATAAAAGTGAAGCAGACAAGGAGGAAATCCGTATTCTTGATGCAAACGATATTACGTTTTCATTTTTAGCGTACACGTATGGGACAAATGGAATTCCCATTCCAACGGGTAAGGATTATCTTGTAAACCTAATAAACTTAGAAGCTATGAAAAAAGAGATTGAGCGATCAAAACAGCTATCTGATGTAACAGTTGTGAGCATACATTTTGGGAATGAATATCAACGAATGCCTAGTGATGACCAAAAGAATATTGTTAAACAGCTCGTTGATGCTGGGGCTGATATTATTTTAGGTCACCACCCCCATGTTCTTCAGCCTGTAGAGTGGATTGAAAAAGAAAACGGGGGAAAAGCATTTGTCATTTATTCATTAGGAAACTTTATCTCTGGACAACGCCATCCATATCGGGAAATTGGTGGAATCGTTCAATTAACTGTTGAAAAAACCGGATTTGCTGACAATTATACGATTGAAATTAAAAATCCTACTTTTTTACCAACATATGTTGTAAATCGAAAATTTACAGTCATTCCTTTAAATGAGCAATATCCTCTAGATTCAAATATTTATAAAGATATAGAATCACATATGAAAAAATGGATGCCAGAATTGGCAATACTACAATAAGAACAGAAAGAAACTCCCTTCTACTTTAGAATGGGAGTCATTTTTTGTGTGTCTATTGAAATTGCGATAAAAGAAGAATTAACCTTGATCATCTATGCCAATCCATTGATGATAATTGTTGGATGGTCCTCTAAATTAATAATCTTTTCATCTGGAAGTGTTCGAACAATTGGACGTTGCAGCTGTGACTCTAATCTTATAACAATTCCTCTTTCATTAGTGTTTAATTCTATTTTTGTCCCAGGTGGGTATGATGGAATACCTTGAACAAAGGCATGAACAATACTAGTTTCATAGTTAGTATCACTCATCGTCATCAGTCTCTCCATTGCCTCATGCGGCGGAATTTGTTTTTTTGTGACCATATTTTCATATTGGTTTGCGATGCCACATATTTGAGCAAATTTATGAAAGTCTTGACCAGTTAACTTCCTTGGATATCCTGTCCCATTTAATGACTCATGATGTTGATAAGCAACATGGGCAGAAACAATATTAAACTCACGAATTTTCCTAATAATTTCAAAGCCTTCTTTCGGATGACCTTCGTCCTCATCAGCCTTAATTTTTCCAATATCATGCAATAAGCAGCCGATCACTAAATCCCGTAATTGTAGTTGATTCAAGAACAATCTCTTTCCAACTTGAACGGATAAAAGCGCAACGTTGACTGCATGTGCATATGGATATAAATTTCTTGGAATCGTTGAAACAGGAACAAGCACTAATAAAGGCCGCTTTTGCACCTCAACAATTAACTTACCTGCTAGCTGCTGAATAGCTATAACATCGATTTTTTCATTTTTTTCAACTTTTTCAAACGTGTCTTGAACTAAATCTATTGCATCCATCCATGTAGGCATATCAATCATTTCATCGAGGTTAATCCCCCTAGAAATATTGTCTTCTACAAACATATGTGTAATATTCATTAGTTTTAATCTTTCAATATATTTGGGATGGACATGACGTCCACTCGCTAAAAGCACCCGCTTTTTCGAATCAAATATAGGCTTTGCTAGCTGCATTGAATCATAGTCATAATCAGAAATATGTATAAGTCGCATATTAAATCTCCTAACCCTATCCTTCTACTCTTCATTATAATATAAAACAGGCATTTTGTAATGAAAGTTAACTAGTAGTGTTTTTATTGACTTTTTGGCTATTTTTTTCTATTATAAATCGTAATGGTTACGAATTTACTAATAACAATTTCGCCATTAAATTGGCAATTTTGAAAGGTTGAGTTTGTTATGAGGTGGCTTTTTATTCAACTTATAAAGTTTTATCAACGCTTTATATCTCCATTAAAGCCTCCTACGTGTCGCTTCTATCCGACATGCTCTCACTATGGCTTGGAAGCAATCAAGCGCTTTGGTTCGATTAAAGGCGGTTATTTAACGATTATTCGCATTTTAAAGTGCCAGCCTTTTCATCCTGGGGGATTTGACCCTGTTCCTGAAAAACGAAACAAGGATGAAAATAACCATGAAGAAAATCTCAATGACACAAAAATTTAAGATAAACAGTCGGTGATTAACTATGAATAATGGCTCAAAAGAGCTTGCTGTAGATGTTCAGCATGTATCTTTCCGCTACGATAACAAAAAAGTGTTAGATAACGTTACGTTAAAAATTTCACAAGGTACTTTTTTAGGCTTGGTTGGACCTAATGGTTCAGGAAAATCAACACTAATCAAATTAATTTTAGGAATATTGCAGCCAGATGAAGGAGAAATTAGTGTATTTGGAACACCGATTGCCAAGCTAAAAAATCGCCACTTGATTGGGTTTGTTTCTCAAAAAGCAAATAGCTTTAATGGTGGCTTTCCTGCAACTGTTCTTGAGGTTGTTTTAAGTGGCCTCGTTGCAAAGGTTGGTTTATTTAAAATGTTTACAAAGAAACATAAACAAAGGGCTCTGCAAGCAATTGCTAGTGTTGGTATGAGTGAGTATATCAATCACAATATCGGGGAACTGTCCGGTGGACAACAGCAACGTGTTTTTATCGCAAGGGCATTAGTTAGTGAGCCGAAATTACTCATATTGGATGAACCAACGGTTGGAATTGATATTAAAAATGTTGAGAGTTTTTATTCGATGCTGGCACAATTAAATAAGCAAAATGGGCTAACGCTCATAATGGTATCCCATGATATTGGAACGATGACCAATCACGCCAGTCATGTTGCTTGTTTAAATAAATCGTTGCATTTTCATGGTGATTCGGAACAATTTCATCATATGGATAACAGTGCTTTATCTAAGATTTATGGCCATGATTTACATTTGCTGACACATGACCACCACCATGGAGGTGCTCATTAATGTTCGCTAGCTTACTTCATTATGAATTTTTACAAAATGCTTTTTTTACAGGCATTATGATTGGTATATTAGCACCGCTCCTTGGCGTGTTTATCGTTGTCAGACGGTTATCTTTGCTTGCTGATGCGTTAAGTCATATAACGTTAGCAGGAATTGCATTTAGCTTGCTTGTTGAAAAGAAGATGGCAGCTGTCCAAGGTCTTAATCCAATATATATGGGGATGGTATTCTCTGTTGGCGGAGCGATGTTTATAGAAAAATTACGCAATGTATATAAGCATTATCAAGAACTGGCGATCCCGATCATTTTGTCAGGCGGCGTCGGTTTAAGCGTCGTTTTTATTTCATTGGCAGACGGCTTTAACTCAGATTTATTTAGTTATTTATTTGGCAGTGTTACTGCTGTAAGTCGCTCCGACCTTTGGACAATTGCAGTCGTATTACTTGTTGTAATTTTAACGATTTTCTTCTTTTTCAAAGAGTTGTTCATTTTATCCTTTGATGAAGAACATGCAGTTGTTTCCGGTATTAATGCAAAATCGATCCACTTTTTGTTTATTGTGATGGTTGCGCTTGTTATCGCCGCCTCAATGCGAATTGTTGGTGTTTTACTTGTATCAGCTTTGATGACATTACCAGTAGCAGCTAGTATCAGGATTGCGAAAGGATTTATTGAAGCACTTATTTATTCAGTGTTATTTGGTGAACTTGCTGTTATAAGCGGGTTAATCTCAGCTTATTATTTGGATATTGCGCCAGGTGGAACAATTGTCATCTTTTCAATTATTATTCTAATGATAACGATCTTATATAAAAAATTGAAGCTTTCAATTCGTAAGAAAGCTTCGAGGGGCTGATAATATGAATGTAAATCAAGCGATCGAAATCTTAAAGGATAACGGCTATAAGTATACGGATAAACGTGAAAATATGCTCCAGTTATTTTCTGATACTAACCGCTACCTATCTGCAAAGGATGTTTTAGATTATTTAAAAGCAAATTATCCTGGTCTTAGTTTCGATACAATATACCGCAATCTTTACTTATTTTCTAAATTAAATATTTTAGAAACAACTGAAATTAATGGTGAAAAACATTTTCGCTTAACTTGCGATCCGAACCACCATCATCATCACTTTATTTGTACTGATTGTGGGAAAACTAAGCAAATCCATACGTGTCCAATGGGGAATTTAATACAAGAGATGGATGATTTTGAAATTACAGGACATAAATTTGAAATTTATGGGAAGTGCCCAGATTGTCTTTCCTAGAATGAACAACTTAGAAATTCCATACTTTTACATGCAATAGAAGATTTTTTGACAAAATTCTTTCATTTATGTGAAATCAATCATTATTGTGAAAATTATCATTGGAATCCAATGATCTAGATTTTATACTCCTGAGTTTGACAGTTAATTTAGCGAAAAACCTTCCAAACCCTTGTTATAATAGGGTGCTGGAAGGTTTTTTAGTTGGTTGAAAAATGAGTACTATTTTGTTTTTTTCGTTTGTTTTAAAATTTTTTTCATATTTTTTGTTGGAACAATTTCATAATCAGTCCGAAAAGAAAATGCTTCATGCAGCTTATCGGTTAAATCCGTTCGTTCGTATAGCGGAATGTAGCCTTCCCCTGATAGCTCCATCATTCTCATATCACGTAATCAACGCTTTATATCTGAACAAGTGAATTGTTCATCTAAATTTTTTTCGAGTATGCGATAAATCAGTAAGGAGAGAAAACACGTTAGAAAATGCGCCTCTACTCGTTGATCTTTTTTCACATAAACGGGTCTGGATTTAAACTCGCTTTTCATGATACGAAAGCTTTCTTCAATTTCCCAACGTTGATGATTGATACGTATCAACTCTAATGGATCTGATTCTAGGTTTGTACAAATCCCATAAAAACCATCGTATTGAGCTTCTTTTTGGATTGCTGCTTCATCTATTGAAAAATGCGTTTTATCAGCAATTTCTCCATCTTTTGTGGCATGGTGCGCACTTATAAAACGAGTTGGATCATTTGGTCTTTTCTTTTTTAAAGCCGACGGCATATCTATTTTTTTAAATGCCCGATCAATCTGCCGTTCACGAATGGTTTGCTGATAATGTTTATATTTCGGTGAAAAAGTGACAAGTAATCGTTGCTCTAATTCGCCTTCTTTAATCCAACGTTCTTTAAAATAGGTAGTTTTATTGTTGGAGCTGTCATCAATTTCTGAAAGGTGAATCGCTTTATCACCAGGGGTAATGTGCCATCCTTCTGGATCTAGTACCCACTCTTTTAAGTGTTTTTTTAACTTTTTTACGGATTGTGTTGTAATAAATCCCCGATTCCCCAACGTATTATAGATACGATTTTTTTCTGATGACAAGCCGGCATCCGTACAAACAACTATTTCCGATAATTCAAAATCCTTGAGGATTTTCTTTTCTAAAGGTTTGAGTGAACCTTGTTCATTTTCATTCCCAGGAAAAATAGAAAAAGCTAGAGGGAGGCCTGAGGCATCCATGAATAGTCCCATTTGAACAATTGGATTAGGGCGATTTTCTTTAGAGATGCCATGCCGTTTATCTCCATCTTCTTGTTCCATTTCAAAATAATAGTTTGTACAGTCATAATACAAAACCTTCGTGTGGCGATTGACTAATTTTAAACTGTTTTTATATGTAGTTTGTTGAATAAAATCTGATTCTTTTTGCAGGATATCTAGTGCACGATACATTTGATGTGGCTGGCAATGAATCCCCTCTAATAAAGATTTTGCTTGTTCAAAAGAGTTCTTTTTAGAGGTTGGGTGTAGCACTCGCATATAAATTATTTTGGATAAAATCTCATTTAAATCGTACTGAAATTTATATTTTTCTTGAATGACTTTCATTGCTTGCGATAAACCTAGTTGATAATAAATCGATTGTAAAAACAAATAACCAACATTAAAAGAACGACGTTGATGCTGATCAATCATTTTATGAGGATGGTATTTGGCTATAATAGGGGTCTTCTCTTTTTTCTTTTCTTCCGTTAATTTTTTCGCATAGGCTCGTGCCCATTCTTCTGGGTCTACACCAGGATGCTTGGCACGAATCTCATCCTCATTACCAAGAGCTTCGACCACTTTAGTGGTTGACTTTCCGTTTACATCACGGACATTTTCAATAACTGAATAAGAAACAGAATGTTTAGAGATGCTCTTTTTTATTCGCATAGTCGACTCCTCGATTCCCTATAATCTACCTATATAATAACATAGTACTAAATAGTACTCAATATTAAAACAGAAAAATTGACAAAAAAAATAAGCCCTATCAAGGCTTCTAGCATTTTTAATTAATTCTAAGTGTCAAACTCCCGAAATTACAGGACATAAATTTGAAATTTATGGGAAGTGCCCAGATTGTCTTTCCTAGAATGAACAACTTAGAAATTCCATACTTTTACATGCAATAGAAGATTTTTTGACAAAATTCTTTCATTTATGTGAAATCAATCATTATTGTGAAAATTATCATTGGAATCCAATGATCTAGATTTTATACTATTATTGTACAAGCATAATATGGGAGGGACTAACTTAGTATGGAACTGACAATCACGAAACCCGCACTAGAATGGTACAAACAAGAAATGGACGTTGCTAATGGGGACTTTATCCGATTTTTTGCTCGTTATGGCGGCGAAAGCACAATTCAACAAGGATTCTCATTAGGAATGTCACTGGAGCTACCAAATGAACCTTGTGTAAAGGTTGTTACTGATGGAATTACTTTCTTTGTTGAAAAGGAAGATGAATGGTATTTTAATGATCATAACTTAACTGTTGTTTACAATAAAGCAAATAATGAAATAGAATTTCAATATAATTAATACGAAGAGGCTATTAAATAGCCTCTTTTAATCAATTTGTCTTTTTTCTTTTTCATATGCTTCATGCCAATCCGGAAAATGCTTTTTAAATCGAATTGGGCGAAACGTTTCCTTGTCTACACAAATATGATGAGTTTGTCCTGTAACAGCAATTTCCCCTTCTGGGTTCAAAATTTCATATCCATACACAGAGCGGAAGCCATCATAGGAATCAATCCATGTTCTGATAAGAGCTTCTTCTCCAAAATGTAATGGCTTTTTAAACGAAATATTCGCATCTAATACAGGAGAAACAATACCACCCTTTTCCATTTCCGCATAATCAAATCCTAATTCTTTAATCAAGTTCGTACGACCAATTTCAAACCAAACTAAATAGTTTGCATGGTATACGACTCCCATTTGATCTGTTTCCGCATATCGAACATCAACCTTCACTTCTGTAACATGCATGCTTATATTTCTCCTCTCCTACGACAAATCACCTATTATTTCTTTATTTTACCATAATGTTAAAAGGCTGTCCTATTAGACAGCCTCTGGCAAACTTAGATTGTTATCTCTTAATAATAGTAATTACCTCTATTGATAGCCTTTTTCGCGATCGGCTGCTTCATCCCTTATTTCCTCACGCATCCCTTGAATTGATTCCTCACGACGTTTGTTTTTTTCTTGTATTCGTGCCCGTTCTTCTGGTGAAGCAAATTTCATCGTAGCCTCTGCTTCCTCAATATTTTCTAATGTGTTTTGAACCATATCTTGGAGCTTCTCCACATTATCACTACGATCATCTGGCTTTGGTTGATTCATTGTCATATCCATCTCTCCTTTACTCATAATTACTAAGTACTAGTATTTCTTGAATTCTGGTGTATTATTCTCCTTTTGTTTGCATTACCTGAGGTGACTCTCCAGTTTTATTTTGATATTTTTTCCCATTATTATTACCTGCTTTTCTTGGCTGTGTTCCGATATGATTTGGTTGAAATTGTTGAAATTGATTAGGATTAGTCAATGTTATACCTCCAAAAGTTTTTTTGCTTTCCTTCTTAATATCAGCAAAAATAGTGATTTATATAAAAGAAATAGTAGGAAAAAGCTGGATCGCTTTTCCCTACTTATACAAGTTTCTTTTGAGCTCGTTGTTCTAACCGTTCTTCAATTCTAGCTAACGCTTCCCGATCACGCAGCAGTTCTTGCTTATTTTCATTCACTAATTCTTTAAAAGAACGTTTTTTCATTTTTCTCATTGTCTTCACTCCATTTAAAATTTTCCAAAAACTTTAGTTTCATTTTTCCCAAACCGATATTATTATATTCATGACTACGCCAAAAGTTTGGAACTACATGAAGCCGCTATTTGCAAAATTTGTCAAGAAACAAAAAGTAGACATGGGGAATTACATCCCAATGTCTACGATACTAAAATCTTTGCTTTTTAATTTAATTTACTAATCCCGTTTAACATTTGTTCATATGATAATGTTCCGGTGAATTTGTCAGCAATTTTGCCTTCTGAATCGATAAAGTATGTTGTTGGTAAAGCGATTACTTGATATGTTTCGTTTACCCTTCCTGCTTCATCAATTAAAATTGGAAAAGTTAATCCATATTCACTTACAAAATTAGCGGGTCCAGATTCACTTTGTTCTGTATGAGTTGCATTAACTGCAAGGATCACTAGATCCTCCCTACCTTCCTCATGAAGCTCTTGCATATCAGGCATTTCAGCACGACAAGGTCCACACCAAGAAGCCCAGAAATTTAACATAACTTTTTTACCTTTATAATCAGAAAGCTTGATTGTTTCCCCCGATAATTTGACTAATTCAAAATCAGGTGCAACATTGCCTTTTTCTATACCTACTGCTGCTGTTTTTTCCGAAAATGCAGCATTATATATCGTATAGCCAATGAGTCCAACTAAGATGATTGTAACTATGATTTTTTTCATAATTTCCTTCCTTTCTTGTAAAGACAGTTCCTTTTTATGTACATGTTCCTTTTGGCGATAGCGCCTATATATCAAATATATCACAACTAGAACAACTAATTTAATACTGTTTTGGAACACTTCATTCATCAAAAATAATAATGCCACATAATAAACAGCTAAAAAGCTTATGATTCCATGTATAAATGTATCAATTACCATTTTATGATTGACTTCTGTTTTTTTGACCGTAAATGCTACATATAATAAAGCTACTGCCGTTCCAACAAGTGCTCCATTTTTTCCACCTGAAAAAAACAATATCGTTTGAGGATTGCTAATAGCCTTTGAAAAGTTAAACAGTATATAACTAAACTTCCAAATCACGAACCAAATAAAAACACTATTTGCAGCATAATTCAGAATGGTCTCACGTGTATCCGGACTTGACTTCAGTCGATGCCTCATCAAAAGATAAGCAATGATCCCGGAGATTATAATAACTAAGTAATGATAACGGAGCAAAAATGGTCCTAGTTTAATTGCATCATTTAGCAAGTACGCACCTCCTAAAATACCCGCACACGTATCTATCATAACAAAAAAACGTAGTATTGCAAACAACAATACTACGCTTCATTAAAAATTCACATGTACAGTACAACGCATTTATGAAATAAAATTATATTATTGAGCTAATTTTTCACGAAGTACCATTTGTAGAATACCACCATGGCGGTAGTAGTCAATTTCAACCTCAGAATCGAAACGAGCAAGCGCTTCAAATTCTACTTTAGAACCATCTTCTTTTGTAGCCGTTACTTTTACGAAGTCACGTGGTTTAATGTTTTCATCAAGCTGAACTTCAATTGTTTCTTTTCCAGTTAAACCTAATGATTCTGCGTTATCACCGTCTTTAAATTGAAGTGGTAGAACGCCCATTAACACTAGGTTTGAACGGTGAATACGCTCATAGCTCTCTGCAATAACTGTTTTAATACCTAGTAGGAAAGTACCTTTGGCTGCCCAGTCACGAGATGAACCCATACCGTAATCTTTACCAGCTAAGATCACTAATCCTGTACCATCCTCTTTGTACTTCATAGCTGCATCAAAGATAGATGTAACTTCCCCTGTTGGCCAATAAGTTGTCCAGCCACCTTCAGTGCCAGGAGCAATTTGGTTACGAATTCGGATATTAGCAAATGTGCCTCTAGTCATGACGCGGTCGTTACCACGACGAGATCCGTATGAGTTGAAGTCACGCGGACTAACTCCCTTCTCTTGTAGGTATTTACCTGCAGGAGAATCCTTTGCAATCGAACCAGCTGGTGAAATATGGTCAGTAGTAACGGTATCACCAAATTTACCAACTACACGCATACCAGTTAACGGCTTGATTTCTCTTAATTCTTTTGATAACCCTTCAAAGAATGGAGGGTTTTGGATGTAAGTTGAATTTTCATCCCATTTATATAAAGCATCATCAGGAGAATTAATTTGATTCCAACGTGAATTGCTCTTGAATACTTCCGCATACTCTGAACGGAATAATTCAGGTGTAACTGTCTTCTCAACTACAGCTTGGATTTCATCATAAGATGGCCAAATATCAGCGAATTTAACGTCGTTACCATCTTTGTCTTTTCCAAGTGAATCGTTCTTTAGATCGATATCAACTGTACCTGCTAATGAGTATGCTACTACTAATGGTGGTGAAGCTAAGTAGTTTGCTTTTACTAACGGATGAATACGTCCTTCAAAGTTACGGTTACCTGAGAGCACAGAAGTAACAGTTAAATCATTATCAGCTATTGCTTTTTCGATTTCATCTGCTAATGGACCTGAGTTTCCGATACATGTCGTACAACCGTAACCAACAATGTTATAGCCAAGCTGCTCTAAGTAAGGTAATAAGCCTGAATCACGTAGGTAACCAGTAACTACTTTAGATCCTGGTGCTAATGAAGTTTTTACATATTCAGGTACTTGTAAGCCCTTTTCAACAGCTTTTTTCGCTACTAAACCTGCAGCCACTAACACATATGGATTTGATGTATTCGTACAGCTTGTAATTGCAGCGATGGCAATGGCACCAGTCTTCATAGTTGTTTCATTGCCGTTTGCAAGCTTCACTGTAACCTCTTTGTTGAACTCAGCTTCTGATAAACCAAGACCTTGTGTTCCTTGTGGAGCAACAACCGCTTTTCTAAACTGCTCTTGCATTTTTGAAAGCGGGATTAGGTCTTGTGGACGCTTAGGACCAGAAAGATTTGGTTCAATTTCAGAAAGGTTAATTTCTACTGTATCAGTATATACTGGATCTTCACTTTCACCAGCAACATAGAATAAACCGTTTGCACGGCAATATGCTTCAACAAGAGCGATTTGCTCTTCAGAGCGGCCTGTTAAACGTAAGTAGTTCAATGCTTCCTTATCAACTGGGAAGAAGCCGCATGTTGCACCATATTCAGGTGCCATATTTGAAATAGTCGCACGATCAGCAAGTGGCATTTCAGCAAGACCAGGGCCGAAATATTCTACAAACTTGCCAACGACTTTCTTCTCACGCAATACTTGTGTAACCTTTAAAGCGATGTCAGTAGCTGTTGTTCCACTTGGAAGTGAACCTGTTAATTTAACCCCAATAACCTCTGGAACAGGGAAGTATGAAGGCTGTCCTAGCATTCCAGCTTCTGCTTCAATACCACCAACACCCCAGCCAAGAACACCAATACCGTTGATCATAGTTGTATGTGAGTCTGTTCCAACTAGTGTATCTGGGAAGGCTACAGCTTCACCGTTATCCTCTTTGGTCATAACAACACTTGCTAAATATTCAAGGTTTACTTGGTGAACAATACCAGTAGCTGGTGGAACTGCGCGATAGTTATCAAATGCTTTTGTTGCCCAGCTTAGGAACTGATAACGCTCCTGATTACGTTGGAATTCTAATTCCATATTGAAATCTAAAGCATCAGCTGTTCCTGCTTTATCAACTTGTACAGAATGGTCAATAACGAGATCAACTGGAATTTCAGGATTAATTTTCGCTGCATCTCCACCCATATCAGCCATTGCTTTTCTTAGCGAAGCTAAGTCAACGACAGCTGGAACACCAGTGAAGTCTTGTAAAATAACACGTGCTGGTTTGAATGGAACATCAATATCTTGTAATTCTTTCGTGCCCCATTTTGCAAGATTTTCAACATGCTCTTTCGTAATTACACGACCATCAACTTGACGAAGCACTGATTCTAGTAAAACCTTAATAGAATAAGGAAGCTTCGAAATGTTGCCAACCCCTTCTAAGGCGCTCAAATCGTAGAAGGCATACTTCTTGCCGTTTGCCTCAAACGACTTGCGAGCATTAAATACATCATTCGTTGCCATTTAGATCCCCCTTTTAAATTATTCATATTGTCTGAATTATCAAAAAAGCCAAACAATATGACTCCCACTAAATATTTTTTACTCTACCATTTTAATAGAATTCTGAATATAAGTAAACAACTAGAAGACATCATTCTACATAAGTTTTTCATTCATTTGGTTATTTATACTTAATTTTCATAAATATGATTAGTTTGACAAACAATAAATGTGGAGGTGATAATTCATGGCTAAGCGTAAAGCAAATCACGTGATTCCGGGAATGAATGCCGCAAAAGCACAAGGAACTGGAGCAGGGTTCAATGAAGAGCTATCAAACGAACCATTGACTGAAATGCAAAAACAAAACAACAAAAAACGTAAGAAAAAGCAGTAAAAATATGATTACAATTCTCTAGAAGGAACAAAAGCTATAAGCGCCCTGATTAGCGACGTAAAAATAAGAGTGCATCGACTGAGATAAAGGAAACACGTCGAGGGACGAGTCGATGTTGACTTCTCGCAAAAGAGATGAGCGGGGTTTACTAGTCGCTAAGGCGCTTGCGCTGGAGGACTACTCTCTGTGCTATAGTATTTATCCACAGGATCAAATTTTATAATTCCTAAACAACGAAAAGACCGCTCCAGTTTTTAACTGAAGCGGTTTTTCTTACTGCTCAAAATCAACATTGCTTACTATTGATTCAAGATCATTTCTAAATTTACGAAGTTGTGCAAGTTGAGTTTCAGAAGCAACCTCGAGTGCGTTATCAATTTGTTGAAATGCCTCATTTACTTCATTTTTTAAATCCTTTAAATGATGACCATAATCGGGGTCATTTTTGACTAGGTCTTTATAAATATCAACGGCGTGATCAACACCTTGTTGTGCAGCTTGAAATGCTTGTTGTTTGTTCTTATTATAGGGCATATTTACAACTCCTTTGTAAAAAATACAGTATCGTAGACTATATTGTGTACAAAAAAATTGTAATCCATTCGTTAAAAGCTTCGAAACAATTGGATACATTCATTTATCCGACACTGCAGATTAATTTTTCACTCAACTGAATAAATAATAACGATTTATCCATCCTAAATATTAAAGGAGGGACAGCTATTTATGGGATCAGGACGTACAAATCAACCAAAAAACCAGCAAGAACGGAATAATCAACCGCAGCCATTAAGTGGATCTAAAAAGGTAAAAAACCATAACCATACTCGTCAAAAAAATAACCAAGGACACGATCTTTAAGGTTAATTAAATGAGCAGCAGGGCAAAGATTAAAACCCACCCAAAAGAGGACAAATTCTATTTGGGTGGGGAATAGATGCAAAACATCTTCAAATCTAGATAACTAATTTGTTACTAAATATTCTACATTTTGATTTTATCTGTTCATCTGACTCTCTATCTACTTTCAACCCATCTGTTATAATTTCACAGCCTCGACTTTTTAAAGTCTGCTCCAATATATCTACTGCTCTAGCAAAATGTTCGTAGCATGAATCACCAGGACCAAATACCGCCCCTGTTTTGCCTGTTAAATCTGTATTCTTTACTTCATTGTAAAAATCTAATAATTCATCTGGAAGCTCCCCATCTCCCCATGTATAACTCCCAATTAGTATTTTATCGTATGATTTTAGCTCCTCTACAAAGATTTCCATTGCATCTTTTTGGTCCACTGTTTCTCCTAACTTAATTAATTCTTTTGCAATAGTAGTTGCCATAAGTTCTGTAGTACCAGTCATACTTGTATAAACGATTATTGTATTCAAAAAATCACACCACCTAATCTTTTTGATTGATTTTCTAGTGCAACTGTTACAAGGAAATCATATCTCAATTATCATTTAAAAAAATTGATCAAGATCATTTTTTTAACCAATAAAAAAACCCTTTAGGAAAATATGACCCAAAATTGGTTCAACTACCCTAAAAGGCACGCCTGTTTATATTACCTATTTTCTGTTAAAGAAAATAGAAATAATTATTATCAGCCTGTATTTTTTTTATTTCATTCGCATGAACAAGATATTCCAAATGGGATAATGTTTCTGCAAAAGCAAAGCGGTGTTGGACCGCTTCTTTTAATGGCCCAAATAATTCTTTTGAAATTTCCCATGCTGAAACACCTATATCAGTACTTACTAATTTATTCTTTAAGATACTTTTTACATTTTCTAAACGATCACCATGATGATCAATGATTTCATCCACTCTTTTCCCTAAATCAGTAATGATTTGTCTATGTCCCGGTAGTGTTATGTCTGCGGGTAAATCTCTAATTTTTCTCAACGAAGATAGAAAATCGCTTAAAGGATTTTCAACAGAATTTACATGAAAAGAAATATTAGGTGTGATTTTTGGTAAAACAAGGTCATTTGCAAGAAAAATACGTTCCTTTTCACTCCATAATGTCATTAATCCTTCTGTGTGCCCCGGCGACCAAATCGTTTGAAAACGGTACTTACCTAGTTGTATTTCATCACCATCTGATACTAGGGTAATTTCGTTAGGATGTGGTGAAACAGCTGCATATCTGCTTATATGCTCATCCTTAATATCTAATGCAATATCATTAGGAATTCCATATTGGAGAAAAAACTGCTCTATTTGGGTTGGAAAAGATTTGTCATGCCAAGTTCTGTCTAAATACTTTTTCTCTTTATCAAATATTAAGACTGGTGCTCCGGTTAGTTCTTGAAGCCAACCTGAACCACCATAATGATCCGGATGATAATGAGTGACTATAATTTGAGATACGTCGTTGTACCCTATATTTAATTCCTTAAAAACGTTATGCCAAGCAATTTCACTTTCTTTATCATGAAACCCGCAATCAACTATACTCCAACCCTCACTGCCTTTAAACAAATAAATATTTATCGCTTTTAGCGGAACAGGAATACGTAATGATACTCTAAATATTTGAGGGTATATTTCTTCGATTAAATTATTCATTTTCAATTCTCCTATTGTTTTATTAGTTTTTATCACTACTTTAAATTTAATTAGTACAATTGGGTTTATAAAACTTGCTACTCCCTTCTCTCATGTTTGTAGTTACAGCATTTGTATGTAGTTACAGTTTTTGTATGTAGTTATAGCGCTTTTTCATAAAATACTTTTAATTAAATGTTATTCTAAAGGGTAAAAATTTTAATTTCAAGTTTTATTCACTATTTTCTGAATTTTGCGTCTTTAGATGCATAGCAAAAAACCAAGGATATAACCATTAAGTTCCTTGGCTAAGTAAGCTACTAAATATTTGCTTGCTACTTTAGACTTTTGGATATTCAACACATCCTACTTACGATGATAATATTTGTTGTACCAGTCTACAAACCGTTTAATACCGTCCTCTACTGATACTTGAGGATGGTACTTTATATCCTTTTCTAGCTCGCTAATGTCAGCATATGTTTCAACAACATCACCAGGCTGCATTGGTAACAGTTTTTTAATAGCCTTTTTCCCTAAATATTTTTCAAGAGTGTGAACAAACACCTGCAATGAAACAGGGTTATTATTTCCGATGTTATAGATTTTATAAGGAATAACAGAGGTAGTATATGGTCCCTTCTCCATCAACCGCACAATTGATTCAACGACATCATCAATATAAGTAAAATCCCGCTTCATATTTCCGTGATTGTAAATTTCGATTGGTTGTTCGTTTACGATCGCTTTTGTAAAAGAAAATAGAGCCATATCCGGTCTCCCCCATGGTCCGTATACAGTAAAAAACCGCATTCCAGTTACAGGTATTTTATATAAATTACTATACGTATACGCCATTAACTCATTTGCCCTTTTTGTTGCAGCATAAATACTAATCGGCTGATCCACGCGGTCGGTAACTGAAAATGGAACTTTACGATTATTTCCATAAACAGAGCTAGATGATGCATATAAAAGATGATGGCTGCTCCATTTCTTACAGCATTCTAAAATATTTGTAAAACCTACTATATTTGCTTGTATATAATGGTGAGGATTTTCAATACTATATCTAACACCAGCTTGAGCTGCTAAATGAACTATCGTTTCAAATTTATACTGTTCAAATAAGCTTTCTAAAAGTTCTAGATTTTCAATTGATCCTTTTACAAACGTAAAATTCGCGTGTGTTTTCAATATCGATAATCGATCAATTTTAAGTTGACGATCATAATACTCATTAAGGTTGTCAATTCCAAGAACATAAAATCCTTCCGCTAACAACCGCTTCGATAAATGAAAGCCGATAAAACCAGCGCAGCCGGTTACAAATATATGTTTATTTGGTTGGTTCTCTATTAGACTCCCCCCTTACGCCTTTTCAAGTAAAAGAATTCCTTATATTTCTATGAAACTAAGAAATGCTTTGTATAAGAGATTTGCTTATATTTGAAAAATTTTTAATAAAAAATGGATCCATAGTCCTGTCAAAAAATAGTACAAGCATACTAAAAATAGTCATTTATATTATGGAGCTTCTAATGAGGTTGTCTATACACAATCCTTTATTTTTCATAGCTTAATAAAAAGTACTGATAAATCTATTAGGATTCCATCATAAACTGGATAGGGGGAGAAGTGTGGAAGAGAAATTAATTGGACCATGGCTGGAGGAAGAACTTCAAAACTCAAATGGCAATGAGTTTTATATTCCAACTTACATTGATCAGTATGCACAAGAAGTCTTGAAGCATTATAGCTTCTCTGTTAAAAGTATGAATGTCATTACAACAAAATCTGATAAAGGCGGTTGTATTTGGAAGCTCGAAACAAACTCTGGACCAAAAAGCTTAAAGCTTTTGCATCGGCGCCCAACGAGAAGCTTGTTTAGCTTAGGTGCTCAAGAATATTTAGTTACTGTTCAAAGAGCAAATGTCCCACCAATTATAAAAACAAAAGATGGTGCAAACTATGTAGTAGCAGGTGGGAAATGTTGGTTCGTTGCAGAGTGGATTGAACCTTTAGTACCTGTTACGAAAGATATAGAGGGTGCAAAGCATCTTTGTTATGCTCTTGGAGAATTTCACCGTTTAAGTAAAGGTTATGTCCCACCGAATCAAGCTGAAACACCTTCGCGCTTATACAAATGGCCAAGAAGCTACAAAAAAGCAATTGATAAAATGGACTGGTTTCGTAATATCGCAAAAGCCTACGGGGAGATGCCTGCAAGCGCAACACTGTTAGAGGTAGTTGATCAATTTGAAGTCCAAGCTCGAAGCGGTTTAGCAGCATTAAATCAATCTAGCTATTATGACTTAACAACACTAGGAAATGAAGCGTGGGGATTAGTTCATCAAGACTATGGCTGGTCAAACGGACAGATGGGCGAAAACGGTATGTGGATCATCGACCTTGATGGTGTTGCGTATGACATTCCAATACGTGATTTAAGAAAACTCATTACAGGTACGATGGCAGATTTATACATGTGGGATGAAACATGGGTAAGAGAAATGATTAAAGCGTACCATGAAGCAAACCCAATCTCACAAGAGGTATTTGAGATCTTATTGATCGATTTGGCCATGCCAAACGAATTTTACAAACACATTAAAGAAGTTGTCTATGAACCAGAATTGTTTTTAACTAATGAAACAGCAATGTTAATTAAAACCATTGTCGATACAGATCAATCAAAATGGCCAGTACTTGAGGAACTGAAAAAGGATATCGGTCAATATGATCGATTAAATATCGAACAAATTCAGTCCGGTCTAGTTCCAGTAAAAATTGATTGGACTGTTAATGAGTCAATGACTAATTTTGAAAAAATACATGGGTATGGTAACGAAGATAACTTTGACCTTGCTCAAGTAGATGAAAAGAAAAAAGATAAGAAAAAGAAAAGGAAAAAAGACAAGACGAAGAAAAGGAAAAAAGATAAGTTCGAAAAGATAGAAGTCAAAAAGGATAAGAGTAAAGTAGATAAAAAGGGAAAAAGGAAAAAGGCTAAGTATGAAGATACTGAAGTCCAAAAGGAAATAACTATACTAGATAATCATGAAAACATTGAAATCAAAAAGAAGAAAAAACGGAAAGAGAAAAAGAAAAAGGAGGGGAAAAAGAAGAAATGAAAGTATTAATGATTTGTACTGAGAAACTTCCAGTACCTCCTGTACTTGGTGGAGCAATCCAGACATATATCACTGGTATACTTCCATATTTAAGTAAAGCTCATCGTATTACAGTTCTAGGTGTTGATGATCCATCACTTTCTAGCGATGAAATAGTTGATGGTGTCCATTATGTACGCATACCTGGTAAAGTGTTTGACATTTATGAAAAAGGGGTTAGTAACTACCTTCAAACCAATCAATTTGACTTAATTCATATATTTAATCGCCCCCGCTTAGTCCTTCCCGTACGAAAAGCAGCTCCATACGCAAAAATAACCTTAAGTATGCATAACGATATGTTTAATCATGAAAAAATTAAGCCTGCAGAGGCTCAATCTGCATTAAAAGAGGTTTCAAGCATTGTAACAGTAAGTAATTACGTAGGAAACGTCATTAAAGGACTTTACCCGGAAGCCGCTAGCAAGCTTCATACAATTTATTCCGGAGTTGATATTAATCGTTTTTTACCCGGGGATCATCCCGATATGAAAAAAATCCGTGAAAAAATACGACGTGAACATGGAATCGAGAATAAAACAGTTCTTCTTTATGCCGGCAGACTATCAAGTAGTAAAGGAGTCGATCGGCTTATAAGGGCAATACCAGAGCTTGAAAAAAAGCACAAAAATCTTGCACTAGTAATCGTTGGCAGTAAATGGTTCAGCCAAAACGGTATGACTGATTATGTAGCCTATGTTAAAGCTTTGGCTAAAAAGCTTCCAATACCTGTTGTATCAACGGGATTTGTAGCTGCCGATGAAATCCAGAATTGGTTTTCAGTAGCCGACCTGTTTATATGTACATCTGTATGGCAAGAACCGCTCGCTCGTGTGCATTATGAAGCAATGGCTGCTGGTCTTCCTATTGTAACAACAGCAAGAGGTGGAAATCCTGAAGTGATTATTCCGCGTGAAAACGGTCTGATCGTCGAGGATCCAGACGATCCAACAAATTTCTCTAGAGTGATATCAGAAATTTTAGCAGATAAAACATTAATGAAAAAAATGAGTGTGAGAAGTAGAGAACTTGCGGTTTCTCGATATAGATGGACTCGTGTCGCTACTGAGTTATTAACTGTTTGGGGCAAATAGCCACAAATAGTTAAAGTCGACAAGTACAAAATGAACTTGTCGACTTTCATAATAATCAAAGTAGTTTACTCTACATTCTTATTTTTTCATTTCACTCCGCAGTAGTAAAATGCTTTTCCAACCTACGAGCAATCTCAGCATTGTCCGCTTCAACGACTTCAAGGAATTGAGGTTTTGAAAACAGTTGTTGAATTTGTTCAGGATAAGTCTGTTCAATCTCACAACGCTCAATTGCTTCATTAAATTTTGCTGGATGAGCTGTAGCAAGTGTGACACAAACTTCGCTAGCATCATTACATTGTTCATATGCTGCAACACCACAAGACGTATGAGGATCAAGTAAATAATTTGTTTTTGCATGATATTTCCTGATTGTATCAAGGCATTCTTCACCATGTACTCCATGTGCTGCAAAATCTGCTTGTACTTGACGAAGCTGCTCCTTGCTCACAACAATTTTACCTTCTGACTTAAATTGCTCCATTACTGTAGTTACAGCATCAGAATTTTCATCAAGTAAGTAGTACAAATATCGCTCAAAGTTGCTAGCTACTTGAATGTCCATTGAAGGACTATATGTGCTACGGAATTCACCTGGCTTGTATACGCCTTCGTTGATAAAACGTTCTAAAATATTGTTCTCGTTTGTTGCAACAATAAGTTTTCCTACAGGTAGGCCCATTCTTTTCGCTAAATAACCGGCAAAAATGTCGCCAAAATTTCCAGTTGGTACACTAAAGTTAATGCTCTTTATCTTTTTATTTTTTGAAACTTGAAAATACGCATAAAAATAATAAACTGTTTGTGCTAAAATACGAGCAAAGTTAATGGAATTAATCGCTCGCAAATGATATTTGTCTTTGAATTCGAGATCTGCAAAAATTTCTTTTATTATTCTCTGGCCATCATCAAATGTGCCTTTTATTGCTAAATTTAAAACAGTTGGGTCATTAACAGTCGTCATTTGCAGCTCTTGAACTTTACTTACTTTGCCATGAGGATGCAAAATACAAATTCGAATACCTTCTTTACCTCTTACTCCTTCAATCGCTGATGCTCCTGTATCCCCTGAAGTAGCCCCAAGAATATTGATTGTAACCCCTGTTTTCTTAGCAATGTATGAATACAAATTTCCCAAAAATTGCAGTGCCACATCCTTAAAAGCGAATGTTGGGCCATGGAATAATTCAAGTATATACATGTTGTCCTTCACCTTAACAACAGGAGTAACCTCAGAATGACGGAAGGTTCCATAGCTTTTTTCAATAAGCTCCTTTAGTTCTATTTCTGAAATTTCACCATCAACATAATAAGAAATAATCTCGTATGCTAATTCCTGATATGACAATTGCGACATTGCCTGAAGCTCGTCAGCCGTAATTTGCGGTATTTTATCTGGAACTAAAAGTCCGCCGTCCGTTGCCAGGCCCATTAAAACCGCATCAATAAAACCAATTTCATTCACTTTTCCGCGTGTACTTATATATTTCATAATAGCCTCCAAGAAAAAAATAATATAATATAACGTTACCAAGAATTAGCCGGGAGTCAATAAGAAATTCAAAAGATTTAGTCATCTTTTTTCATTTAATCAAAAATTTGTCGGTTTTTTTAGTATTCAAAATAAAATTTAAAACGATGCAAGTCTAAAAGGTTTAATACAAAAAAAGCTCTACAATAAATACAGCCAGGCATGAAAAAATAGAAACCTTAAACAGGCTGCCGCCCATATATGCTAATACGATCGCAACGAGAAATCCGAGCAGCGCTGACAACTGAGAGGCGGTAGCATCCAATATTGCCGGAAAAATCATCACTGCTAACGTAACATATGGTACATAAAATAAAAATGATTTTATAAAAGTATTTTTAATTTCTTTTCTTATAAGGGTCAATGGTAGCACTCTAATAAGATAAGTCACCACCGCCATCATAACTATGTATAATATAACATCAGCCTTCATGATATTCGACCCCTTTCACAGGGAATAAAGCTGCAGCAACCCCGGCAATGACAATTGTTAACACGATAATTTTCACACCCGAAGAAATCGAGTGAAGAACAGGAAGCTTCGTAAGCAACAGGCTTGCCAACATCGAAACAATAATAATACTCGAAAGGAGCTTATTCCCTTTTGCAGGTGGAATAATTACAGCTAACAACATTCCGTACAAAGCAATACTCAATGCGCTGATCATCCTTGGTGGCAAAAGTCCACCTGAAACGACTCCCAAAAAAGTTCCCATTGCCCAACCTGGCATTGCAACTCCTACTGCCCCATATATATAAAATGGATTTAACTTACCTTTTACTGTCATCGAGACACCAAATATTTCATCTGTAATTCCATATGCCATCAACATTCTATGTAAAATTGATGTATTAGGATCAATTTTTTGCGATAAAGCAAAAGACATAAGTAGGTATCTTGAATTTATAATAAGTTGTGTTACAGCTATTTCTACAATAGTTGCCGCGGCAGCTATCAACGTTAGACCGGCAAATTGACCTGCAGACGTTAAATTGGTTGCAGACATAAAGATAGCCTCAAACGGATTTAAACCCGCTTGTTTCGCAATAATTCCAAACGTAAAAGAAACAGCCAAATATCCAAGCGCAATTGGAATTCCATCTTTTGCTCCTCTTCTCCAAGCCTTAAAATTTTCATTCATTTATGTGTCCCTCCGAAGCTTTAAATCTACCAAATTGCTCTGATTTTATCATATAGTTTGATTATTTGTAATAAAAGATGACGAATTATTTATTATCCTGCCAAAATAAATTTAGCATGTACAAATAAAAAACGTACTCTGTCGAGTATGCTTGATAGCTATTCAGATTTATAGTCATAATATCCGAAGTACCAAAAATCTGAAGTAATGATATAATTTATAAGATAGAGAGGGGTAAGTAAATTTATGATGAAGCATTATTATATCCGTTTCCTGCGCTTAATAATTGGACTTTTCCTATATGCGCTTGGAATCGTTGTTACGATGAATGCCCATATTGGATACGCTCCGTGGGATGTTTTTCACGTTGGTTTAGCTAAAACAACAGGAATGACCATCGGAACAGCTTCAATTATTACTGGCATAATTATAGGAATAGTAACCGTATGGTTGGGTGAAAAAGTCGGAATTGGTACGATTTTAAATATGGTGCTTATTGGGGTATTCTTAGATATACTTATCAGTTTACAAATCATCCCAATTGCACGCGATTTCGTATTTGGAATTATTGTGATGATTGTAGGGTTGTTTATTATTGCTTTGGCCTCTTATTTTTACATTGGATCTGCATTTGGAGCAGGACCAAGGGACAGTTTGATGGTTGCACTTACTCGCAAAACGGGCTTACCAATAGGTGTCTGCCGTGGAACAATTGAACTTTTAGCGGTTTTTGTCGGATGGTGGCTTGGGGGAATGGTTGGTATCGGAACTATTATATCTGCGTTTGTAATCGGATTTTGTGTTCAAATAACTTTTAAGTTGCTTAAGTTTGATGCAACAAAAGTTAGACACGAAACAATAGATGTGACCTATAAACTACTTTTTAGCAATAAAGTAGAGGTGCCTAGAAATGAGTAATCGACAAGTGCTGACACTTGTCGATTACGTATCAAGGTAATGTTGTACTTTCTGTAATTAGATAACTATCTCCTATAAATCATTTGATAATTATAGTTTTCGGTCATTCTATTTTTCACTTTCAATATTAATAGCCTGAAACCCCGCCACTAATAGTGATAGTTCATCATCCGTAATCGTACGGAAATCTAATAATATTTTTCCATCTCTTTGGCGTGTTATAATGCTTGGGGTGGATAGTCGTAGTTTAGTTGCTAGCTCATCACTAGTCATAGAAATGTGAGAAACAGATGCAACATATGTTGGTAGTTCTTCTCCTGGCATTGTTCCGCCACCAATTTGGGAAAAGTCATTTTCAAGCGCGCAAGTATAACTAGTAGTTGCTTCAGTTAACTTGTCTTGGAATTTTTCTGCCCGCGTAAATATCGCCTCTTCTGTTTGCAAAATGTCGCGTAGAGTTGGAATATCTTTAAGCGCATGTTCTCCTAATAAATAAGACTTTAATGTTGCTTCAAGTGCTGCAAATGTCATTTTGTCTACACGAAGAACACGGGCAAGCTGGTGCTTTTTCAGCTTCGCAATTAATTCCTTCTTTCCGGCAATGATACCAGCTTGCGGCCCACCTAATAGCTTATCTCCGCTAAAGGAAACGATATGTGCTCCTTGTGATAGCACATCCCTCACCACCGGCTCATTCCCTATCCCATGTGCTCGGAAGTCATATAACGCTCCGCTACCTAAGTCCTCATAGAAAATGACATTCTCATGCTGATTTGCAAGCTCAATTAATTGTTTGCTATTAACACTTTCTGTAAACCCGACCACTTTAAAATTACTCGTATGAACTTTCATAACAATCGCGGTTTCTTCTGAGATTGCCTCTTCATAATCATATAAATGTGTTTTATTTGTTGTCCCAACCTCAATTAGCTTCGCTCCGCTTTCTGCCATAATCGCAGAAATCCGAAACGAGCCGCCGATTTCAATAAGCTCACCACGAGACACAATGACTTCATGATCTTTCGCTAACGCCCGCAAAATTAAATAGACTGCAGCAGCATTATTATTCACAACCATTGCGGCCTCAGCTCCTGTTACTCGACGAATGAGGTCTTCGATTATATCATGCCGTGAACCTCGTTTCCCTTCGCTAATTTTATATTCCAGATTGGAATAATTTCTAGCAACGTTAACAACATGCTCAATTTGTTTTTCACCTAATCGAGCACGTCCTAAGTTTGTATGTATGATTGTTCCTGTTGCATTAATGATTGTTTTTAAATAATACTGTGATAGCTGGCTAACAGCAGCTTCTACCCTTACAAAGATCAAATTCGATAAATATTCCTTATTAATCTGATTACAATTCGTTTCAAGTTGCTGCTGCAAAATCTCCGCTCTAATACTTTCAAGCTGTTCTTGTAAAATCGCGGTTAGGCGCTCAAAACTGACATTATATTTTTGTAATAGCTCTGTGAAGCTAGCGGATTTTTGTAGCTCATGAACAGGTGGTAAATAGCGTAAATACTGCTTCATCTTATAGGTCCTCCATTCATACAATTCACACATATTATATCATGTTATCCGTTTTATCAATAACTATGATAGTAGCCTAGACATTTTCTCGCATATATGAATACTTTTATATTGAAAAAGCATAAGGAGGCAAGACGATGAATAACGAAAAAAAATCTTTACCTTCTTCAAACAACATTCACGATATATTTAATCATTTTTTTGAGAATCCATTCCCTTCCTTTTTCTATCAATCTTTCCGTGTCGATATATATGATGTAGGATCAAAAATTGTGGTTGAAGCTGAGCTACCAGGATTTGAACAAAATCAAATAAAAATAGAAGCGATTCATGAAGGATTGAAAATAATTGCTGAAGATAAACGTGAACTGGAAACGATTGATGAGTCGATAAAATATTTCAAAAAGGAAAGGAATGTTCATCGTGTTGAGCGAATCATTTCCTTACCTTACGAAGTATCTACTGCAAACACAAAAGCTCATTATAAAAATGGAATACTAGAAATCCACATTCCAAAAGACTCACGCAAAAAACAACGTTATATTAACATTGAGTAGTTTGTTTAATTTTTTATAAAAATAGAAAGGTGCCAGTAGGCACCGCTTTTTGATTATTTATATTTTTTCAATTTCAGAAATCATTTGATCAGTATTAGGAAATTCGCCTGTATCAAGCTTGGAATAGATCTTTTCACCATTCACTGTTAGTTCAAATGCACCACCGGAGCTCGGAATCAATTCAATTGACGTAATATTTGTGCGAAAGTGATTCAATAGTTGTTCTGCGAAACTCGCAGCCTTTGGAGCGTAATTTCACTGCATGCAAAATTCTACTGTAAGTTTATAAGCCATTAAAACTCCTCCTCAAAATTAAAAATGATTCGTAAATTTAATGTGCTATTATTTTAATATAAGTATAACTTAACATCAAAATTTTTACTTATAATTCATTTTGATAGAGAAAGTGTACAAGGATATACTATACTATATGTTGGAGGTGACAAGTGTGAGCGAACAAGAAAAAATCCGCCTAACCGCGATGTCCACAAAAGCTGGCTGAGGCTGTAAAATTGGCCCTGCCGAATTGTCGCAAGTTTTGCGACTATTACCAGAACGTGAACATGATCCAAACCTATTAGTTGGTTTAGATACATCAGATGATGCCGGAATATACCGTGTATCTGACGAATTAGCACTTATTCAAACGCTAGATTATTTCACCCCGATAGTTGACGATCCTTATATGTTTGGTCAAATCGCTGCTGCCAACGCGCTAAGTGATGTGTATGCAATGGGAGGGGTACCAAAAACAGTCCTTAATATTGTTGGCTTCCCTATCAAAAAACTTGGCGCTGACATGCTCGCAGACATTTTAAAAGGTGCTGCTGATAAAGTTAAGGAAGCAGGGGCTTTAATTGTAGGTGGTCACTCGATCGATGATCAAGAGCCTAAATTCGGGATGGCAGTTACAGGTTATGTTCACCCTAAAAAATTTTATCGGAATATCGGTGCAAAGCCGAAAGACGCACTAGTACTGACAAAACCAATTGGTGTCGGAATTATTACAACTGGGATAAAACGGGGGGTTGTAACCGAAGCACAGGAACAGAAGGTTATTGAAACAATGGCCACATTAAACAAAACTGCTGCAGAATGCTTGGATGGCTTCCAAGTTCATGCAGTCACAGATGTAACCGGTTTTGGTCTATTAGGGCATGCCTGTGAAATGGCAAAAGGAAGCAACGTGAGTTTCACTATTTACAAAAATGCTGTCCCTGTTCTTGTTGGTACATACGAACTTGCTGAACAAGGGGTTTTGCCTGGGGGTTCAAAAGCAAATCATGAATGGGTGAAGGATGACGTCAGCTATGATGCTTCGATACCTCAACATATCCAATATTCGTTATGTGACGCAATTACTTCAGGAGGTCTCTTAGTGAGTATGCCCAAAGAGGAAGCAATTTCGTATGTACGAAGATTACACGAAAATGGAATTAGTGACGCCTGCATGATAGGTGAAGTTCATGAGTTTGATGGCGTTTCAATAAAAGTGAAAGATAGTGACGCTTAAAATTTAGACTTTAGATGTACTTTTTCTTCAAGGTAAAAGAAGGCTCTAGGGCTTAGCCAGAGCCTTCTTCTTTGTAATTCAACATTTGTATAAAATACATTATTATCAACTGAATTCTTTAACATGCTTTTGAATAAAGCTTAGAAATGCAGATACTAATGGATGATTTTTATTTTCTTCTAAGCAGGAAAAATAGAACTTCCGTTCGACGTTAAAGTCATGACATTTGATAATTTTAATTCGTCCATACCTTTCAGCTTTTTCAGCTGCGAATGAAGATATGACAGAAACACCTAACCCTGCTTCTACAGCGGCAATAACTGCTTCTGTACTGCCTAGCTCCGCGATTACATTAATACTATCATACGCATAACCGAGCTTTTTGATTGTTTTTTCAAAAGAAGCTCTAGTATCCGAATTTACTTCCCGTAAAATCCATTCTTCAACAAATAAGTCTTGAAAAGGGATTGGATCCCCAGCAATAAATTCAACAGGTGCGATAACGCTTAAGTGTTCACTTAAAATAGGGACCGAATATAAAATTTGATTAGCAGCTGGTTCTCCAGTGATAACAAAATCAACCGAGCGATTTTTCAGCCATTCGACAACATCCTTGCTCCCAGAAATTTTCATGCTAAAGTCCACATCCGGATAGATTGCTTTAAATGCTTTAATAATCTTAGGCAAAATATATTCAGATGGAATCGTGCTCGCGCCTAATACAAGTTTTCCTACTGGTTGACCGCCCAATATTTGCCCTTCTAGCTCATCCCAGAGCTTAAGTATTTCTTTCACTTTTGCAAAAATGATCTCACCCTGTGGAGTAAGCTGAACACCGTCCGTCGTCCGTTTGACTAACTTTGTTTTAAAGTGCTCCTCAAGTGCTTGAATTCTTAATGAAATTGCTGGCTGGGAAACAGCCAGCTGCTTTGCTGCCTCTTGAAAGCTTTTTACTTGAACAACCTTTTCAAAGGCTTTGAGATGATTTAAATTCATACTAATTCCCCACTTACTATTCTTTTTCCTTCACGAAGCCCTTCCGATCCTCCAGACAATTGCTGTAAACTGTAATATACGAGTTTATTTCTTCTTCAAAGCTGTGATATTGTTGAACATATTGCTTTGCTTGTGTGATTAACTTATGCTTTAGTTCATGATCATGTTGCACCGCATTGAATTTTTCCAAAAATTCACTTCCATCTTGAAAAAGAAAACCATTTTTACCATCGTCAACAATACTGGCATTCCCCGGATTTTGTCGTGCAAAAACTAAACATCCAAAGTGCATTGCCTCAAGGATAGCTGAAGATTGTCCCTCTGAAATGGATGTATTGAGGACGATATCGGCCCACTCATAAAAACTGGGCATTCCCTCAATTGGTATATTTTCAAAAAATGTGATCCAGTCATATTCCAACATATATTGTTGTAGCACCTTATATACATCCGCTTCAAGTGCCATTCCGACGATGACCAACTGAAGCCTTTCATAGATTGATTTCAATGAAATAATTTCATCCATTAAGTAGAAAATATCCTTCACTTTTCTAAGACCTGATGGTAATAAAATAGTTGGGTTCCCATTTATTAAGATATTTTTTTGATGAGAAATTCCTTTCTTAGGAAACCAAACACTTTGGTTAATAACTTCAATTTTTAATTGTATGCTTTCATAGGCAGCGATTAATTTTTGTTTCGCATCATCTGTGAAAACCGTAATTGCGTTTGCGTTTTCCAACAGATGTTGCATCTCAAGTCTATCACGTTTATTAAATAAATTCTCGTTCACATCCGTACCACCGCTTGTAAGGATATAAGGATTTTTCAACTCGTAGCCTGATTGTTTTTGCCACTTTGCAAATCGGTAAAAATGAATAATGTGAATAAGGTCTGCCTTTTCTGTCTGCACTTTCGCTTCCTCATCCCACTTATCCTCCTCATAAGAAAAGATTGCAACCTTATAACCTTTTCTCTGTAAACCATTATAAATTCTTTTTGCTGTTGTCGAATTACCTCTATTCCCATGTAAATAAGGTGTGTATAGCATAATCCGAGGTGTCTGCTGCAACAATATTACACCCACTTCCGCTTGTCTTCTATTCTCCTCGTTAGCTTTAACGTATCAAATAGTTCTAATAGTGGAATTAAATATTTTCTTGTTAATCCAAGAATATCTTTTGCATCTTTAACAGTAAATTCCCCTTCAGTTTTTGATTTTAATAAGTCTGCGGCCTTATGAACAACTTTTAACGAAATAACATGATTGTCATCTAAGGCAACTACTTGTTTTGTTAGTAATAAATAATACTTTAATTCTTCCGTATACTCATGAGGAATTCCAGAATTCTTACTGTATTGTTCAAACGGTTGAACCTCAATTGCATCTCTTTCTATCGAAACAACAATCCCTTCCATACGCTTGCTCCACTTTTCAGGGTAATGCGGCGTGAAACTTGCTAAGTGCAAATATTGTTCCTTTTTATGTAAGAAGCCGTCAGTCAGTAATTTATCAATTGCATACTCAATAAAGCGCTTCGGATAAAACTCTTCAAATAAATGAACAATCTCTGTTTTATTAAATCCTAATCTTAGCGGGTATTCACTATGATATTCGTTTAGTTTTTCGGAGAGCTTATCCTTCAAATAATCAAAATCAGCAAGTAACGCAAATTCATCTCGTCCAAGTTCAAAAATTGTTATCCCGAGCTGGTCTGTTATAATGTCATGAAGCTCGTCCTTATCCATTGATGATAATGTGATCATATCTGTAAATGTCATCACTTTTTTCTGTTTTAATAATGAAATAACTCGATCCTCAGGTGTGCCTTCTCTTTTCTGTTGGAGCATTTCAATTGTCTTTTCACCGAAACGATAGCGGCTCCCTTTCGGATCAATCACCCAACCACCACCTATCGTCTCTACTGGGGTTGGTCGTCGCAAAATGAAACGATCCCCTCGTTTTGACACGATCGGTTCATCTAAACGAAGCTGACAAACTATCTCATTTTCTTCATTGAGCACTTCATTGCGGTCAAAGAAAATGATCTTTCCCATAACTTCAGTTGTGCCGATATGTAGCTTAATCGGTGCTCGTTGTTTTATTGGTGCGAGCATATGCTGTACAAATTTAGCAGTAATATCAATCATATCGGTCACGATAAAGTGTTCGGAAGAAACTAGCACGTCACCTCTAGTGACTTCATGCTTTGATATTCCCCCTAAGTTCAAAGCTGCTCTTTGCCCGGCCTTTGCTGCATCTGTTTGCTTGTGATGGACTTGAATTTGCCTTACTTTAACAGGAATTCCTTGGGGTAACACAAGTAATGTATTTCCTTTTTCAACAAAGCCTTCATACACAGTCCCACGAACGACAGTGCCTTGACCTTGCACAGTAAACACTTGATCAATTGGCAAACGGAATGCACCACGGGAGTCTCTTAATTCCTGATGCTGAAGTTCAAACTTTATTTGTCGTTTCAGCTCATCGATACCTTTTCCTGATAAACTATCAACAAAAATGATTGGTGATGAGGCAAACATTGTGCCCTCCAACTGATCTTTAATATCCTCTTGCACAAGCTCTAGCATCTCTTCATCAACACGATCAATTTTACTAATCGCAATGATTCCTTTTTTTATTCCTAAAAAGGATAGTATCTCAACATGCTCCTTCGTTTGCGGCATAACCCCTTCGTCAGCAGCTATGACAAGAACAACTAAATCAATCCCTGCAACACCGGCAATCATTTGCCTAATAAAGCGTTCATGTCCTGGTACATCAATAACTGAAACTTGGAGTTCATCATCTATTTTCAGTGGGGCATACCCTAATTCGATAGAAATATTCCGTTCCTTTTCTTCCTTCAAACGGTCTGTATCAACGTTCGTCAATGCTTTCGTAAGGGACGTCTTACCGTGATCAATATGACCAGCCATTCCTATTGTAAAAAATCGTTCTGTCACCTATTCCACCTGCTTTTTCAATCTCGATATATACTATAATCATACTATAGTACGTACAAAAGTATAAACACATTGCCTATTATTTTATTATAGCATTAGAGTTGATTTCTAAGGACAAAAGCTTTAGGCGCCCTGATTAGCGACGTATAAACTAAGAGCGCATCGACTGAGATAAACAAAACACGTCGAGGGACGAGTCGATGTTAACTTATCGCAAAAGAGATGAGCGAAGTTTACTAGTCGCTGGGCGCTGGAGCTGGACGACTACTCTGTGCTATAGTATTTATCCACAGAATCAAATTTTATAATTTCCTAAACAAAAAAAACTCACCTTCTAAGAAGGTGAGCTAAATATAGAGGAATTGCATTACTGCGAACAACAACCGCTAGGGATTCCGTTGTTCATATTATTATTATCGGCTAATCTGAACAGATTTTTTAACAAAAAATTTAATATTATTTTCCCAGTTATTTAAAGGCTTCGTAAAATTACCACTACTTGTCAGCCTTCTATTTTAAATCTACAATAAATAATAGGCAAACCACTATTTAATTAAGAAGGGACTACTATCATGAAAAACACGATTAAAAAACTTTTTTTTGTTTCATTAGCATTCAATCTACTATTGATTTTTTTTGTTATGAAATCAAATATGAGGGAAGGGGTAAGCGCAAATACACCATTCTATTATAAAAATCAAACATATACGATGAAAACAAGTAACTATGATGTTTTTAAAACAAAACAAGCAAATATCGTAATGCTTGGGGATTCAATTACATACGGAGTGGATTGGCATGAATTATTAGGAAGACAGGATATCGTCAACCGAGGAATTGGCGGTGATGTCACAGAAGGAATGTTAAATCGACTTTATTATGTTTTTAAAGTAAAACCAAAAATTGTATTTTTAATGGGTGGAATTAACGATATCATGTCAGATTACGCAACTCCAGAAAAAATTACAAAAAACCAAAAATTAATCATTGAAAAACTTAAAAAGCAAAATATTAAACCGGTGATCACTTCAACATTATATGTATCTTCATCGTTGAATAATTATAAAAGTATTAATGCTAAAGTCGACAAATTAAACAGTTTGTTAAAGCAGTTGGCCGCCGATCAAGAAATTGATTATATTGACTTAAATAGCAAATTAGCAAATGGTACGTGGATGAATAGCAAATATACAATTGATGGTGTTCATTTATTAGGAAATGCCTACGAAATATGGGGGGCAGAAATTTCAAAGATTCTTGCTAACTCGGAGACTTTATTCCTAGATCAATCTGTAGATGATACTACTAATAGAGAAAATAAAAACAGCAATGAACAACTGAGCTCAACCGAAAACATCACACAAAACCAAAGTGATGAAGGAAGGTACCTTAAGTTTTAAACGTGGGAGTTTATCACTCCCACGCTTTCTTGCTTACTCTAATCGCTCTGTTAAACTTGCTTGTTGAATTTCGTTCCAGCCACTTCGCTTTTAACGGGCTCGCGCCAAGCAAATAAGCTTTAACACAGCCTATATAATAATAAAATTTCCTCTATAACAGCATATCTGCTTCGATAATTTCAAGTGTTAAATTCTCGATTGCAGATAGGTCAAGCTCATATGGATCAATAGATTGGTTATATTCATCTTTAATGATTCGGACTACAGGTCGACCAGCTGCATTAAAATTGTAGTTTGAGACAATTCCGGTTCTACCATCATTAATTTTTACGGTTAATCCCTGTGGATAAATAGCAATACACCCTTTAAACAACTCTACTTGCTTCATTTCAAATTGCGTCCCGGCGCCTGTATAAAGTAATTCCAATCCTTTATGTGGTAGCATCAGCTGCCGATAAACCCTAGCACTTGTCACTGCATCGAACACATCAGCAACACTTAATATTTTTGCATATTTGTGAATTTCCTCGTCTACTAATCCACGTGGGTATCCTAATCCATCTAACCTTTCATGATGCTGTAAAGCACAATGGGCCACCGGCAGTGGGATCTCGTGAATTTTTCTAAGTGTATCAAAGCCTAGATCACAATGCTTCTTTACTTGATCATATTCTTCTTCAGTTAATTTCCCAGGTTTATTTAATATTTCTGAAGGAATATAAAGCTTTCCCAAATCGTGAAGCATCGCACCTAAGCCAATTTCTTCAATATTTTTTAAAGGAAGTCCGTTCTCTATCGCAAGCTGACAGGCATAGATTGATACATTTACACTATGTGAATAAACATAGTTTTCAAGAATTTTTGTTGTTGCTAACAAATTTAAAGCACCTTTGTTCTCCATCAAACAAGTTAAAATATCCCGAAATATTTTTTGAAAGCTACGAATCGCCCGCCCTGATTTTAGCATTCCTTGGATATGCTGTGACTTACTTGAATTTAATTCAGCAATAGTTTGAAATCCTTCTGTAATTGTGTTAATTGCCTCAAACCGTAGCTCCTCTGGAATCGACTCTACAATTTCAATCCCTTCTGATTCTTCATCCTCTATGTAAATAGTCACAACATTATATTTTTTTAGCTTTTCTATCAATGTGTCTGTTAATTCAGTACCCTCGGATAGAAGAACTTTGCCCTGATCATTATAAATTGATTTACCTAAAATCGTGCCTTCTTGGCAACCTTCTAACGCTATAAGTCTCATGTTCTTTCTCCTCTCCGGACTTTCAATATAAGAAACTATTAAAAATAGTAAGATAACTAATCTCAGTATACTGCTAATCTAGTAATTTCGGCAATCTACCTTTATTTGAATAATTAAATGTCTCTCATATACTCAACCATCTTAAAAATGGTAAACGCCTAATAGAACGAAGCGATTTGGAAAAACTGTACTGAACTTTATAATAAGCCCATTATAAGCCCATTTTTAGTAAGGTCAAGAACCCATTATTAGGGGTTTTCATATTCTAGGTTAAAATCCTGATTGTTCCGTTTGGCCTAATAAAGTTCAATTTTGGAGCAACAAAGAAGAACTCTCTTGCTTCATAACTGAAAATAACCTCAAAGGAGGTTTTCTAAATATTTTTTTCAACAAGGAGGGGTACGTTTGAGGAGACTAATCATTCTTGCTTTAATAGGTTTGGTCGCACAATTAGTAGACGGCTCTTTAGGTATGGCATATGGTGTTACTTCCACATCACTTTTACTTATGTTTGGTCTAGCACCAGCTGTAGTCTCGGCATCAGTCCATATGGCAGAAGTTGTAACAACAGCAGCATCTGGCATCGCACACATCCGCTTTGGAAATGTCGATAAACACGTAGTTTATCGTTTAATAATCCCAGGATCAATTGGAGCTTTTCTAGGTGCGTGTTTTTTAGGTAGTATTCCTGGTCATATTATTAAGCCTTATGTATCTTTCTTTCTTTTACTATTAGGCTGTTACGTTCTTTTTCGTTTTATGTTTAGATTTGGTCCTGCAAAAAAAGCAAAAGAAATGAAACTAACTAAAAAGCAATTTGTTCCATTAGGATTTTTAGCAGGATTCTGTGACGCAACTGGTGGCGGCGGTTGGGGGCCTATTGCTACACCTGTACTTTTAACAAGTAACAAAATGGAACCCCGTAAAGCAATTGGTTCTGTTGATACAAGTGAATTTGCAATAGCTGTCGCGTCAACATTAGGATTCATGTTAACACTAGGATGGTCGCAAATCCATATTCAATGGGTGCTTGCTTTAATGATCGGTGGAATAATTGCCGCTCCAATAGCTGCTTGGTTAGTAAAAAGAATCCCTACAACTATATTGGGTACTTTAGTTGGTGGTGTTATTATCATCACAAATATGAGAACAATTTTGGGAGCTTTCAACGCATCACCTTTAACTAGCGTGTTGACGTATTTAGCACTAGTCATACTTTGGCTTGGTGCAATTGCAAAAGTAACCTGGAAGTTTAAAAATAATGAGTTCACTAAAAAGGTCGAAATAACAAGAGAAGCACGGAAATACTTACCCTCAAAAGCAAGAGGATAGGTTAATTCATCATTTAATAAGTTGGTATCCCTTAAGATCTAAAAAAAGACCTCGATGAGGTCAAATTTTTATTTATGTATCCTTTAAAAAATTGAATTTAATATTATGAAAATAATTCCAGCTAATAAAGCTGAGATTGGCAATGTAATAAACCAAGTGACAACCATTCGTTGTGCAGTCCCCCACTTCACACCTTTTAAACGATGAGCAGAGCCGACCCCTAAAATTGATGAAGAAATGACATGCGTTGTACTGACCGGCAAATGAATAAACGTCGCTCCAAAAATGATAGCTGCACCTGTTAAATCGGCTGCAACACCGTTAACCGGCCGGATTTTCATAATTTTACCACCAACAGTTTTGATAATCTTCCAACCACCGATAGATGTCCCAAGACCCATAGCTAAAGCACAAGAGAATTGTACCCAAAAAGGAATTTCGGCTGATTTGACGTAATTGTTTGCAATTAGTGCCATTGTAATGATACCCATTGCTTTTTGCGCATCATTTGTCCCATGTGTATACGATTGCAAAGCGGCGGTAAAAATCTGGAATATGCGAAAATTACGGTTCGTTTTTGTTAAGTTATTATTTTTAAATACTATTTTAAATATACTATATACAACAAATCCAACCGTGAACGCCAAAATTGGTGAGAATATTAAAGCTTGGATAATTTTCAAAAAACCAGTGTAATTAAGAGCAGTAAAACCAGCAGCCGCTATTGCCGCACCTGCAATTGAGCCGATAATGGCATGAGATGAACTCGATGGAATTCCGTAGTACCAAGTAATTAAGTTCCATGCAATTGCAGAAATAAGGGCCGCTAAAATAACTAATGAGCCATTTTGTAATGTAAACGGGTCAACAATATCCTTTGTAATTGTTTTAGCAACACCGGTAAATGTCATCGCACCAACAAAGTTCATTGTAGCTGCTAATAATATCGCATGCCTTGGCTTTAAGGCCTTTGTCGACACGCTTGTAGCAATCGCATTAGCAGTATCATGAAATCCATTAATAAAATCAAACGCTAAGGCTCCGATGACAATTAATACTGTAATCAAAAAAAATCCATCCATAATTGTAGGCTCCTTATGCGTTTTTCATAATAATACTCTCTAATGTATTGGCAACTTCCTGACAATCATCAGCGATAATCTCCAGTCCTTCATAAATTTCCTTATACTGAATAATGCGGATCGGATCTTTCTCTACTGCAAAGAGATTTTTGATCGATTGCCGTAATATGCCGTCACATTTTGATTCATAGTCCTTGATCTTAATAGCATGATCACGTATGTCGAGGAGCTTTTTCGTTGACAAAAGCTCAACTGCCTTTTCAATTTCAATAGCACAGCCACGAATTGCTTCAACGAATTTAATCATATATTCATCAGCTTGTGTCATCGAATACATTTCAAATAAGGCTGCGCAATGTTCAAAACCATCTAAAACATCATCTAAACTCATTGATAGTTGCAGGATATCTTCACGCTCAATTGGGGTGATAAAGGCTTTATTAAGTTCGACAATTACTTCATGAATGTACTCGTCACCTGCGTTTTCATATTTCTTAATCGTATCAAAGAAAATTTTCAAATCACTGATATTTTTTATCTTATAGTCAGCAAAAAAATCTGCACTTTCTTTAAGATTTGTGGATATTTTCATTAATAATGTCATGAATTTATCTGTCTTTTTAAAAACCATTCTCACTTTACCCCCTATTAAATTCAAAAAATACATCTAACTTTTTAATTGTATACGAAATATGTCGATTAAGGAAAGATTTTAGTTGAAAATTTACAAAATCTTAACATTGACAGCCTTTATTAATTAATATAATTAGAGTTATAATGAAAAATTATGAAAAATGATAACCTGGTTTTAATTATAACCCAGCATTTAAGCCAAAAAAGAAAGCCATACTACTGTTATAGTAGCATAGCTTATATATTTCTAATTTCATACTTGTTCCTTGAGAATAGTTGCTTGTGCAGCAGCAAGCCTTGCTAATGGAACACGATATGGTGAGCAGCTTACATAATCTAAACCAGCGTTATAGCAAAACTTGATTGATTGCTTTTCTCCACCATGTTCACCGCATATACCCGTTTTCAAATTTGGTTTAGTTTGCCGTCCTAAATTGACCCCTGTCTCAACAAGCTTCCCGACACCTTCTCTATCAAGAACAGCAAATGGGTTATCCGGAAGTACTTTCTTCTCAATGTACGTTTGAAGGAACTTCCCTTCCGCATCATCGCGACTAAAGCCAAACGTCGTTTGTGTTAAGTCATTTGTTCCAAATGAAAAGAAATCAGCCTCCTTGGCAATTTCGTCTGCTGTAAGCGCAGCCCGTGGAATCTCAATCATTGTTCCAATTAAATAATTAAAGTTGATTCCTGTAATCTCCTGAACTTGGAGACTAGCATTAATGACTAGCTCGCGCATTTCTTTTAATTCATTTACATGGCCTACAAGTGGGATCATAATTTCTGGATTGACATCAATTCCTTTTTTATCTAGCTTCGCAATGGCAAAGAATATTGCTTTTGCCTGCATTTCATAAATTTCTGGATAAATTATACCTAAACGACAGCCTCGAAGCCCAAGCATTGGGTTAAACTCCTCAAGCTGACGTACTTTTTTGAGAAGTTTTTCTTTCTCAAGTAATTGCCGTGAAGTAGGATCTGTGATTTGAAGCTTTGTAACTTCGACTAAAAGCTCATCCTTGTTAGGTAAAAACTCATGTAAAGGCGGGTCCAATAATCGAATCGTAACCGGTAAACCTTGCATCGCTTCAAAAATTCCTTCGAAGTCACTTTGTTGCATAGGTAACAGCTGTGCCAACGCTTCACTTCGTTCCGCATCGTTTTCTGCAAGAATCATCCTTTGAACGATCGGAATTCGCTTGCTATCCATAAACATATGCTCTGTCCGACACAGTCCAATTCCACCTGCCCCAAATTCAAATGCTTTTTGTGCATCTATAGGGTTATCTGCATTCGCGCGAACGCCAAGTTTTCTTTCCTCATCAGCCCATTTTAGCAGCAATTGAAATTCATCTGAAAGCTGCGGGTCCACCATCGGTATTTCACCATACATGATTTCACCCGTACTTCCATCAATTGTAATCGTATCACCTTGATTTATTACAGTTTCACCAATACTAAATTGCAATGCATTTAAATCTATCTTTACCTCTTCACAACCACAAATACATGGCTTTCCCATTCCCCTTGCAACGACCGCAGCATGGCTGGTCATACCACCTCGACTTGTTACTACACCTTGGGATGCAACTATTCCATGAATATCATCCGGTGTTGTTTCAGGACGAACGAGGATAACCTTTTTACCTTCATTTCCTAGTGCTTCAGCTTCATCTGCATCAAACACAACTTGGCCAGTAGCCGCTCCAGGTGATGCAGGTAATCCCTTTGTAAGCTGTTTTCGTTCGATTGTATCATCAATACGTCGATGCAAAAGCTGATTCAATTGGTCAGGGTCAATTCGAAGTATAGCTGTTTTTTTATCGATAAGTCCTTCTTCTACCATGTCAACAGCAATCCGGATTGCTGCTTGTGCTGTTCGTTTGCCAGTTCTTGTTTGTAGTATAAATAGCTTACCTCGTTCAACTGTAAACTCAATATCCTGCATGTCGAGGTAATGGTGTTCAAGACGCTGACACGTTTCTGAAAATTGTTTGTATATTTCAGGCATTTCCCTTTGTAATGTATGGATAGGCAAAGGGGTCCTTATTCCGGCAACAACATCCTCTCCCTGTGCGTTGATTAAATATTCGCCATAAAGCAGTGGCTCCCCAGTCGATGGATTACGAGTAAACGCAACTCCCGTACCGGAATCGTCGCCCATATTCCCAAATACCATCGTTTGAATGTTAACAGCCGTACCGAGGTGCTGCGGTATTTTATGCAAGCGGCGATAAACAATCGCCCGTTGATTATTCCATGAATCAAACACGGAATTAATAGAGAGAAATAGCTGTTCTTTTGGATCTTGTGGAAATTCCTTTTTCGTTCTCTTTCTCACGATATTTTTGTAACCTTGAATAACCTCTTGCCAATCCTCAGCTGTTAGTTCTGGATCTGAATTATATCCCTTTTGTTCTCTATATTCTTCTAATAACTGTTCAAAAAAGAAAATGTCCACTTCTAGCACGACATCAGCAAACATTTGAATAAAGCGGCGATAAGAGTCATAAGCAAAACGGGGATTATTCGTTAATCTAGCCATTCCCTCAACTGTCTGATCGTTCATTCCAAGATTTAGAATCGTATCCATCATTCCAGGCATTGAGAAAACAGCCCCTGAACGAACAGACACGAGTAATGGATTATTCGGATCCCCAAGGCGTTTTCCTGTTTTTTCTTCAAGTGCCGTCAATGCTTGTAATATTTGATCGTGAACTTCAGGTGAAATTGCCTTTTCCGCTTCATAATACGCATTACATGCTTCTGTAGAAATCGTAAAGCCATAAGGAACGGGTAATCCAATTTTGGTCATTTCAGCTAAATTTGCACCTTTACCACCTAGAAGGTCTTTCATACCGCTATTTCCTTCATTAAAGAGATATACAAATTTCTTCATTGTTAAGAACTCCTCTCTCTTTTTAATACTTCTAAAATATAATCGGCTGTTTCTTCGACAGCCTTATCGGAAACATTAATGATTGGACAACCAATCCGTTTCATAATCTTTTCCGCAAATTCTAATTCCTCTAGAATTCGCTCAAAGCTTGCATAGTTCGCATTGGATGTTAAACCAAGATTCTTTAAACGCTGCTTACGGATTAAGTTTAGTTTATCTGGCGTTATAATAAGTCCAACACATTTATTTCTAGGTATTTCAAATAACTCTTTAGGTGGTGGTACCTCAGGGACTAGCGGTACGTTAGCCACTTTATAGCGTTTATGAGCTAAATACATCGATAGCGGTGTTTTTGATGTTCGAGAAACTCCAACTAAGACAATATCCGCCCGAAGAATCCCCCGTGGATCACGACCATCATCATATTTTACTGCAAATTCAACAGCTGCTATTCTTTGAAAATAGTCATCATCTAACTGCCGCATTAGCTTTGGTTGATGGTTCGGACTCTTATTATATTTAAACACAAAGGCATCCATTAGTGGATGTAACAAATCAACCGCAATTAATCCCGCTTCCTTTGCTCGTTTATCAAGATGCTCTTTTAATGATGGAATTACAATCGTATACGCAATAATTGAACGACTATTACGGGCTAATTCTACTATTCTCTCAATATCTTCAAAATCTTCGACATGCGCATGGCGTTTGATCTCAACATATCCACCATTAAATTGTGTTGCAACTGCTTTTACAACTAATTCAGCTGTTTCTCCGATTGAATCCGATACTACATAAACAATTTCTTTTTCAATCAAATCGCCACACTCCTATTCATTTGTGCTTCTATTGATTGAATCTTTCACGACTGAATTGATGAGATTCCTACGTAAAGAGTTCAATAAATTATGTAACACATTGAACAACAAAACAGAAATATTGTAACACTATTTAAATAATAGTATATTATATTTCCGTTTGTTTTGATATTATAATTATAAAATTTTAATGACAGAAAAAAACTCCTTACAATTTGGGTAAAAGCGTCGAATAGTCGATCGATTTTCTTTGAATATCCCATTTTGCGATTTTCATCATCCGTTCATTTTTGTGACCGTATTGAAGAATATCATGGCGGCGATATTGCTTAACGATCGCTTCCAGTGCACCAATCCCTGTTGAAGAAACTAAAAACGATTCAACCGGATTAATCAGCTTCGTATACCCCCACAACTGCCCTAAGTCCTTTAAGGTTAAGTTTTCATCTTTAACTTCCACAAAAGCAAGCTGCGGCTCTCTGTTTTTTGCCGTTAAAAAGCCGACAATGTCGACCTTTATTTTTAAACCGACTGCCTCAGGAATAAGAATTCCCTTGTCGCGAAGTACATCATCTAAATACCGCCTTGATGTGATGAACGTTGATTCGATTTCATATTTTTTGTAGCGATCTTTTAAATATTGAGTAAACCATTTCATAATATCTGGGTATAAATCAATCTCTGACATATTGCTTCACCTTCTTTATGGTTGGTAACCCATGATTTTGGCAACTTCAATCCATGAATTAAAGTTTTGACCTCTTATTTCTGCAGGGATGGAGTGATCGTGTATCATCGGATGAACCGGTTTAGCCTTTTTCGATCTTTCTGGCTTCTCCCAATAAAACTTATGATGTGATTGTTCAATTTTCGTTCGCTTGCCGGCCCAGTTTTGGCGATTTGTGTTTGCTAATAGTTCTAGCGCCCGCTTTTTATGTTCAATATTAAAACCAACGGCTTCAAATACATCGGCATATATTTTAATTTGATGCTCTCTCGCCCAGGCATGTTCTTTTCCTTGCTTGTAATCCTTCAAGTTAGGATCGCGAAAATTCGGATGACCCCAGTTAATCGTTTGTACAGGTGTGTCAACATCTTTCAGCAAGTTACAAATATCAACGACAAGATACCAATTATCTGGTATTTCAATATATACCCGATGTCCTGCTGGATCACCAAACGCTAAATTGCTTTTTCTTGCATGCGCAGTAACATCAGCAAGACCTCTCAAAAACTCTAGTTTAATGTCGTGTGCCGCATTAAACACTTCGGTTGGAATTCGAAAATCCTTATAGTTGTTGTATGTTAACATTCTGTTAAGTTCTCTTGCTAAATAAGCCGAGTTATTTAGCTTAAATGAAAGCAACGTCACACTTTTACTATCGCTCGTAACATTAATTTTCGTATCGATAAGCGGATCGAGTCTTTGTTTAATATCTAATAAGGAAGCTTTTACGGAGAGAATTGCATCCATCCCTTCAACCTTCATCAGCTTGTGCGGAATTTCAATTCTGTACTCGGTTTCATCTACCCCTTGAATTTTGTAGCCTTTTCCAACAATCATTCCTAATAAATAAGCTAGCTCTGGATTATTCATAAACGTGCCTCCTCTAAGTAAAGTGGAAGTTCATTTTAATAAACTTTCTACTACCACCATTTTACCAAAAATAATGGGGAAAGTTGTCCCCTGTCCGGTTTTACCTTTCCCCTCTTTTCCTTATTTACTAAAAATTAATACATATTCATGGACCTTGTTAATTCGATATTTATAAGGATAACCGAGCGGTCTCATATTGTTGTATTCATGCTGGCGATCCCAAATCACAATATCCTCAAATTTAAAACCTAGTTCCTGCATTTTTGTAGCTAAATCTGAATGAAACGGATAAAACGTGCTCTTCTTACGAATATCCATAACAACGACTACACAGTAACCACCGGGCTTTATAACATCATAAACTTGTTCGAATACTGCTTTAAGCTCATTTAAAAATTGAGCGTAATCATCAATATTTCCTAAATCAACATCAGAATCACTATAATTGACGATATCTTTATGATCTGATGTTCTTTTCATATTTAAAATATCCCAATAAGGTGGAGACGTCACGACTAAATCAACCGTATTTGGTTCAATATGCTCCTTAAGCAAGCGACAATCTTTATTAAATAAGAGCGGTTCAATAAATTCCTGCCCTTCATCAAAAATGGAAAGCTGTAGCTCCTCGATTCGACTTTGGGCAATTGTAAAAAATTCCTCAGATAGCTCAAAACCGATCCCTTTTCGATTATTTAGAGTAGCTGATAAAACCGTGCTTCCCGTCCCCATAAATGGGTCTAAAACCGTCATATTTGATTTTGTGAAAATTTTTATAATACGCTCTGTTAATTGTTGAGGAAACATCGCTGGGTGCTTAAGCTTTTTTTCCTCTGCTGTCTTTTTTATATCACGCCAAATACTAAAAGAATGCTGTAACCATTCCTTCCCTGTTAATTCGTTTAAGCGTTTATCTTCTGCTACCACCATTACCACCTGCTTTTCTTTGATAAAAATAAATCAAGTCCTGTTTCAATTACTTGAATGTCTTTTTGTTGTAACCCATAAATGCTATAAAAGCATTGATCAAGCTCTTGCCTTGACTTGCTCAAACTTTCAATATCATGATTTTTGTCTGATAGTTCTCTTACAATCGTAATAATGCGGTCATACTGTTCTTTTTCACTTGTTACTATAACTGGTATAGCACCTAAATATTCTTTATCAGTATGCATGGTCATTTTTGAACAATTATAGCAAGCATAGATTAAATAATAGTTTGCCACTTTAGAATTTAAAAGACCAAGGAGATAATACCCTATAGTTACATCTTCAATCAAAACATTCGTAACTGTTTCATTCGTGAACAATCCACGCTGATCAAATGCGCATATTAATCCCGATTCTGAAGAAAAAATATTTTGGATGATTATTTTTTTATTTAAGATTCTTTCTATTTTTGGATTGGTCAACGAAATCATCTTATCTCGATTTATACATTTCTCTATTATTAACGTAAACTTTTGAATATTTTTCCCGCGAACATATGGGACGCAGGTTTGGCTGTGTTCATCCGCAAAATCGAATTGTAATTTTGAAGGAATCGATATACCTCGAAAAATTTCATCTTGGACTAGTTTTTTTAAAGGACTGCCGGTATTCGTTAATTGATCGATTAGTTCATAGTCCTCAACTCGTTCGAATACATAGAGCTTATTATTTTTGACAAACGCACTTTGCTTTACAAAAACCGAAGCTTTTGAGCAGTCACCACTTTTATTTTGTAAAATTTTAAACTCAATTTCATGAGCTTCAGAAGGTTTTTTCTTTTGAACAAAAAGAATGATCTGTTCTCCTCTAACATTTTTAAAGCTTGAACGTAAATCGGCAATATGTATAATGGTTGTTTCTTTCAGTAAATAATCACGTAGCTTTGAATAGGAGCCAACATGTAAAATGTTTTTCGGTAAAACAAACGCAAGGATCCCATTTGGCTTTAATATACTCAGGCCCTTGGCAATCATTAGCGTTGCTGCATTTACTTGACCGTTTAGCAGTTTGGAGTAATCTTGATCGCTTGAGTCATAATCCACATCTTTTTTCAAAGTTACATAAGGTGGATTACCGATGACAACATCAAAACCTCCCTTTTGGGAAATCTCCTGCAAATTCAAGGCTAAACTAGAAATTTTTTTATTGGAAACAATCGTATTTCCATGGATTAGGTTTGATTCATATATGTTCATTTTATGTAAAAAGATCAATGCCTTTAAGACTTCCAACGCTTCGTGATCGATATCAATTCCATATACTGACTCAATAGGTTCTCCTTGAAATAGCTTTTTTACGATTGGTAGTATAAATGAACCAGTACCACATGACGGATCAATAATTTTCATTGTATGATCAAGTGCTAAATATTTAATTATATAGTCAACAATATGGTCAGGTGTATAAAACTGACCTTTTTTCTTTTTTTGATCCTGTTCAGAGAGCTTTGTTTTCTCGAATTCAAATCCTATCTGATCAATCGGGATATTGTTTTCAAGACACTCTTTAATAAAAGCTTTAGTATTTTTACTAATCATTAGTTGATCGATGCTTTCAATTGAATATGTACTTGGCATTGCTGCATACACCTAACTTTCGTATTTCAACAGTAATCATCAACTTGGAAACAGTATCCGCTGGTGAAAATTTCACACTAACACTGCCATTTTAATCGAATTGACTTGGACATATGGTGCTGCAAAAGGTATGTTCATACTGTGACAGTCACCCTACCTTTTAATTGAACTTTGCGCCTTATCATAGCTGGAAAAAGTATGTTCATACTGCGACAGTCACCCTGCTAGTTAATCGAATCACCTTGCACGGATTATCGCTCCAAAACCTGTGTTCATCCTTCGGTAGCAACACTACCTTTATTCGGATAGACCTACACACAATATCACGCAAACAATTATGTTCATTATTCGACAGTAACCTTAATTGTAGCACATTCGTTCTAGTTTGTGGGACACGTCCATTTATTAATTTACAAGTATACGGTAATTTGACAATCTATCGATGTTCCTATCAAATGACTTCTTCACAATTATACTATAGCGAAATATAATCCGAGTAGAAAGGTACTTTTGATTGCCAATGATTATTGAATTAAGATATGATTAATAACAGTATAAACATGCTTGAATTTTGATTTTGTAAAATTATCCCAAAAAAATATCTGGATTTTCATTTACGTTTTAAATACGGAAAAGGGATTAGGAGGTTAACCGAAATGATACATAAAATACTGCGACGACTATTGATTATACGATTAGCACTCTCCCTTGTAGTAGATTATTGGAAGATTTGTAGAATTGATAGGCGACTTCAAGGTGAAGAACGGGAAGCAGCCGTGAACCAAATCTATACAAGTGCTGGAATACGGATGAGGAAAACTGCCTTTCGCCTTAAAGGGGTTATTGTGAAAATTGGGCAATTTTTAAGTATGCGCCAAGACATTTTACCGAAAGCTTTCACATTGGAGCTAGCTGGTCTTCAGGATGAATTGCCTACTGCTCCACTTCCAGCTATAAAGCGCTTGCTTGAAAATGAACTTAAAAATTTTAACACCCCTATTTTTAAGCATTTTGAAGAGGATGCTATTGCCGCTGCATCGCTTGCACAAGTACATAAAGCATTTCTTTTTGATGGTACCGAGGTTGCAGTCAAAGTTATTAGACCTGGAATAGAAAAGCTGGCACGGATTGATTTAGCAACAATAGGTCTTGTTACAAAGGTTATTCAGCGAATACCTTCCTTAAGCCGTAAAATGAATTTTATACAAATGCATCAGGAATTTACAGACACGATTTCAAGGGAGTTAGATTGCCTTCAAGAAATAAAGCAAATGAAGCGATTTGAAGAAATGTTTGCTAGCAATCAGCGCATCAAGATTCCTAAGGTTTACGAAAATTTTAGCACTCAGCGCGTTTTAGTAATGGAGCATGTAGAAGGTGCTCGCGTAACAGATTATGAAACACTTTCAAAATGGGGAATTGATCCTGCATCGATTGCAGAAACGTTACTTGATGCTTATTTTAGACAGATTCTTGTTTTTGGATATATTCATCTAGATCCTCATCCAGGGAATTTATTAATTCTTCCCGATAATCGTCTCTGCTTCTTGGATTTTGGCATGGTTGATGAGCTGACGGCAGAAGAAGTTAAAACGATACGTTGGCTTGTTCAAAGTATCATGCTTGGTAATTTGGATGGTATTCTATCTACATTTGAGGAATTGGGGTTCCTTCCTGCCGATGCAAATCGAAAAGACTTGCAGCCAACGCTTTCGCAAGTACTTGAACGATTACATAACAGCGGCTCACAGCAATCAAAACCTGAATTCAAACATGTCGTTGCTGGACTTCGACATTTTATAAAAAACAGCCCACTCCAACTCCAAGCAAAATATATGTTTCTCATACGATGTATCGGAATATTAATTACTGTTTTGTCAATATTAGCCCCCCGAACTGACTGGTTTGAAATCCTATACCGGATTGGTCCATCTGTGTTTAATACGCCGGTTCAGGCTTAAATTTAACGGCTAATTTTGTAAAAGGTAAGTCTAAGGACTTTAGAATATCAATAACTACACCACGTTCCTAGTCATAATAAAAGGTACATGATGAAGTGTACCTTTTGTTATGAAATCAAAATTTTTTGTATGTAAACTTACTTTTTATCCGCAAAATACTCGTTATTTAGCAAATTACTCATAAATCAGTTTGGCGGGACCGTGTGAGAATCGAACTCACCTGACCTGGCACGCAGGTCACAGACGGTTTTGAAGACCGCGGAGGACACCAGTACCCCATCCGACCCCAAGTTAGAAATTTGTATTCGATAGTAAACAATATTGATGTAATCATGAAAAAATCAACATGTTACAAAATCGATATTACATATTACGCATGGTCTTAATTATGATATATTTTACTATAACTTTCAAGTGGTTTATTATAAACAACTATTCCTGTTTCTGGTGTGATTTGTTGACTACAACAATATTGTTTTACAAATAGAGACAAGCCCTATAATCATTATAGGGCTTAAGTTAGTCTAGAGCTATAGTATCATTAAACAGTTGATGTTATATAGAGTAAGTATGTAGCTACAGCTTTACTGCGTTAAAGAACTCTTCTTCGTTTGAACTCATTAGCCATCACTCATTTTCCCTCGTGTTGGATGAATTGCTTTTTCCATTTCTTCAGCGGACATCACATTATCTGCAGCAGTCATCGCGTCACTAAATGGTTTTCCTTTTTGGCTACCACTCTTTGGATTGGTTCGTTTCTTGTGATTAGTCATGACATAGATCACTCCTTTCCTATCGTAAGGCACTTCGACTTTTTACAAGTGTTTCATTACATTTTTATAGGTTCTCTAGTTTCGGCTGAATTTATGCATCGTAACATTTTTATTGGACTATAATTGAATTATTGATAGAATTAGTATTGACTCATTTCTAGTATTAATTGAGGTGGAAAAATGTTTAGTAATTGGACACAATTGTTCATTTTGTTATGGACAATTTTTATGGTTGTTATGCTATTTATTGGTGGATATTTCATGTTTCGAAAGTTTTTAAAAAGGCTTCCGAAGGAAGATGGAAAATCGATTATGGATTGGGAAGAGCACTATTTAAATGAAACAAGACATCTTTGGGCAGATGAGGAAAAAGCCTTATTAGAAGAATTAGTGAAACCTGTTCCTGAGTTGTTTCGTGATGTTGCGAGACAAAAAATCGCAGCAAAAATCGGAGAAATTGCCTTAGCGGAAAATTCAAATAAAATAACAGAGAGCCTCATCATCAAAGGTTATATTGAAGCAACACCGAAACGAGATCATAAATTTTTACGAAAAACACTTGAGCGGAAAAATATCGATATTCAACCATATGAACATCTTTTTTAAAAAGACAAAACCACGTTATCTAGGACAAGTGGCGAGCGAATCAATATGTATGAAAGATTACAGTGATTTATTATCAGCAAATCGTAAAAAAGTCATTTTTGATGACGATAAAACCGATTTATTATCAGCAAATCGTAAAAAAGTCATTTTTCATGACGATAAAACCGATTTATTATCAGCAAATCGCTGGTAAGTCATTTTTCATGACGATAATCGAAAGTAAATTTGCATTCAACTGTAAATGAGGTACCCCGTCATAATGGGTACCTCATTTTTGCTTCTATTATTTACAATGAACTCGGATCAGTTTGAAGCTGTATATCTAATTTTTCTTTTAGACGCTTATAGGACACATACATAGCTATTCGCCATGGGAGTATCATACCAAATGCAAGGATAAAAAACATTCCACTTGTTTCTCCAAAAGAAATATACTGGCCTAAAACAGACTTCATTATTATTCTAACAAATAGCAGTCCAAATAAAATAATAATAAAGGCTTTTGATCGTTTTAAAAAAATTTCATTATTACGAATCTCAAAATTTGATGTTTTAATAAGCAGTATCGAAAAAATTGCTCCAACAGCAAACGCTTCAACGGCTTCTATCCATGTTACGCGAAACATTGGAAAAACAAACATAAAAGCTCCTGTACTCATAAAAACAGGTGGTAATATTATTTTTTTGACAGTTGCTGGTTTTTTAGCAACCTTCATCCGCACATAATTTGCAAAGATAGCCATTAATAAGGCTCCAATTGAGCTAGCTACTACGATCATGATGTATCACTCTTTCTATATAATAAGACACACCCCTAACAAAATAACGAAAACTAGTGCACTTACATATACTATCAGTATTTAATGACAAAAAGAGACTATATAAGGAAAACCACTTTAGATCTTCCAATTAGACCATGAAGTGGCTTTATTTTTGACTTATACCATTATTTTTCTAAAACGCGTGATATCGCTTCAAGAACACGACTTTCTTCAAATGGTTTTACAATAAAATCCTTCGCACCGGACTCAATCGCTTCAACAACAAGCTTTTGCTGACCCATTGCAGAACACATAATGATTTTCGCATTTGGATCATATGCTTTTATTTGCTTAACGGATTCAATTCCGGTCATTTCAGGCATTGTAATATCCATTGTTACTAACTCTGGCTGTAATTCCTTGTAAAGCTCTACTCCACGACGGCCATTTTCAGCCTCACCTACAACCTCATGCCCGCCTTTTTGCAAAATATTTGTAAGAGTCATTCTCATAAATTTTGCATCATCAACGATTAGTATTTTAGCCATGTAACTTAATCCCCCTTACAAAAATGCATTGCAACAAACATAAAACTTAATTCTAACAACTTATAATTATAGTATAAACAATAGGATAATTCTATATTTAAAAGCCAGTAAAGCCACCAAAAATGCGAATAAAATATGTTGTAATTTTTGTCATCCAATCGAAGAATAGAAAAATACCCATGACAATCATGACATAACCACCAATTTTTATAATTTTCACGCTATGCTTTTTAATCCACTGCATTTTGCCAAGGAAAAACGAAAGGATAAAAAATGGAATTGCAAAACCAAGTGTGTACGCTACCATATACAAAAGACCTGATCCAGGATTTGAAACACTAAGAGCAATCACTGCTGCCAAGATCGGACCCGTACATGGTGTCCAACCAGCTGCAAATCCCATGCCGATTACAATTGAACCAATAAATCCAGACGGCCTATTTTTAAAGTTTATTTTATGATCCTTCATTAAAAATTCAGGCTTTAAGAGACCCACAATCACAAATCCAAAGAAGACAATAAAGATTGCACCGATTTGTCTAATTAAGTCGTTATACTGTAAAAAGAACTTTCCAATAAACGATGTTGACATTCCTAACATTATGAAAATACTTGAAAAGCCTAGCAAAAAAAATAAGGTGTGCAACATTGCTCTGCGCTGCATCATTGCATTTTCTTCCTTCAAATCTGCAACCGAAACACCCGTAATATAAGATAAAAACGCTGGATATAGTGGTAAACAACAAGGCGAAATAAATGAAAGAAATCCAGCTCCAAATGCAAGGAATATATTTACATCAGCCATAATAACAACTCCTAGACGTTAGAAAATACATATTTCACTTAATTCTATCAAATGATACAAAAAAATAATAATAATTAAATTTAACAGTTTTGTGTCTTTTAAATGCAAGCTAACTTTTTAAAATACAAGCTAATTTCATTATATACCAATACCCCTATAAAAAGAACAAAAAAGACTTCTAACATTAAGTTGTTAGCAGCCTATTATTTTCAACAATATTATTAATTTGTTCTCTAACCTTACTGATACCATCTACGGTATGTTCAATTACTAGTTCATAGCTTGGAGTGTCATATTGATTTGAAGCATATGTGTAGCGGGGATCATAATATTCTTCTAGCAGTAACCTAACAAATGTTTCATAGTCTTTAGTAGCTAGACTTTCTTTAATTAACAAGTATACATCAGGTTTCATCCGTTTTTTTATTATTTCCAATGCCCGCTCAAATTCCTCATGATAGTTTTGGAATTGGTACGTTTCACAAATAGCCTTTATCCTACTTTCAATCGGGGCATGAAGATGAATCCTTGCTCCAGCTTCTTTACCTTCAACTATAAATTGCGGAAGTACAATTCTGCCGATTCTCTTACTTTCTGCTTCAACAATAAAATATCGTGAATTCTTCAATTCCCATAATCGCTTCCATAAATCACGCTCAAATTCTTTTTGTGATTTTGGTTTTAAACCAATACCGCCAAATGTTGAACCACGGTGGCCAGCTAAACCTTCCAAATCTAAAACTGGATACCCTTCCTTTTGTAAAGCTTGTAAAATGTCTGTTTTATGAGTTCCAGTATTCCCTTCAAGAACAATATAATCCCGTTTAATGGCCGCAAATGATTCTAATTCCGATTGTATCAGCTTACGAAAGCTGCGAATTCCTCCTTCAAGCTGAATTAGGGGTAGATTCATCATTGCCATAAATGTAACGATACTCCCGCTTCTCATACCGCCACGCCAGCAATAGACAATAATTTTTTTATGATGTTGTTGTTTTACACAGTCCTTATAAGCGGCATATAATTCAGAAAGCTTTGAAGCTAGAAATTTCACACCTAATTCCTTCGCCTCTTCCTGGCCCACTTGTTTATAGATTGTGCCGATCTGGGCTCGCTCATCATTTGAAAACAACGGAATATTAATCGCACCGTCAATATGAAACTCTTCATATTCTGCAGGTGAACGAACATCTATAAAAAAGGAATTTTCTTTTAAAGCTTCTGTAATAGAAATCGTTGGTATTGAAACAAGCATAACATGACATCCTTTGTAAAATGTATTTCATCATATACCTATTATATTCTTCAAGAAATTCACTATCAAGGAGGCAAAAGGACGGTTCTTTTGCTCCCAACGTCAATAATTGAAGCAATAGACCGTCCCCGTTAAAATTTATTTTTGAAGCTTGTTCATTTGTGACATCATTTGATTTATCTTCTTTTGAGAAGGTTTTTGACCCATTTGTGTCATCATAACCTTTAACATTTGCTCATTAATAGGTGGGTTCTTTTTTAAATAATTTTCCATATATTTTCTAGCAATAAAAAAGCCGATCGCAATCCCTGCGAGTAAAGCAACTAAACCAATCGTAATATTAAGCCACATAAAAACTCTTTCCTCCTAATAGTTGTCCTACTATAAAGTGTACTAGAACGGATCATATTATACAATATTTTTTACAACAAATGAATAATTAAACGTATCGTTTTTGCTTAATTGGATTTAACCAGCCAAAATGGTTATTTTCGAAATCCATCGCTAAAAAGCATGAATTATATTTCCGCAGCACCTCAAAAAAAGTAGTTTCAGCATCAAAAGTCCCATCAGCTTCTAATAGTATGTAGCGATTCTTTAATCCAAGTCTTGCTGTCGAATACACTTTATTTGTTTCGACTTTATATAAAAACTGAAGATTATGTTCATAGGAAATTTCTTTAAAATTTTTTTCAATAAATCGATTAATTTCAATAACTGATAACGGCTTTGTTATATAATTAATTTGTTTCTCTATTAAATTTAATTGTTCACGAGATTTTGCATGAAGTTTTTCTACAAAAAGGTTATATATTAGTCTTTCTTTTCCAAAATAATCGTAAGCAACATCTTCTCTCAGCAGATAGATTTGATAATTCCTCATAAAATTCCCCCTACTAACTTTTACTAGAAAATGCGGTGGAGCTTTAATAATAAAAGTATAGCTGAAATTTCAGGAAATGATTGTCATCTAGTGGTGAAAGAATACACTAGTTTTGTCGAATAAAGAAGCCGACCTATATTGGTCAGCTTCCTATCCAATCACTATTTTAGTAAAGCCTTTACTTTAGCAACTACGTTAGAAACAGTAAAGCCATATTCTTCAATTAACCTTCCACCCGGAGCAGATGCGCCAAATTGATCAATCGCTAGAATATCACCTTCATCACCTGTATAGCGATCCCATCCAAAGGAAGATCCCATCTCTATTGCTAAACGTTTTTTTACATTTTTTGGTAGCACTGATTGCTTATAATCATCTGGTTGCTCGTCAAAACGGTCCCATGCAGGCATGCTCACTACTGAAACTGAAATACCCTCTTGTGCAAGTGCCTTTTGTGCTTCAATCGCCAAATTCACTTCTGAGCCGCTTGCTAACAGTAATGCATCCGGTAGTTCCTTATCTGCTTTGCTAATAACATACGCACCTTTTTTTACACCTTCAAAAGCATTTTCTACTGTTCCCTCAATTGTCGGTAAACCTTGACGTGAAAGGACTAGAATGGTTGGCCTCGTCTCACTTTCAAGAGCGACCCGCCATGCAGCTGCTGTTTCGTTTCCGTCTGCTGGACGAATCGTAGATAAATTAGGCATTGCCCTAAAAGCAGCTAAATGTTCAATCGGCTCATGTGTTGGTCCATCCTCACCAACAGCAATACTATCATGTGTAAATACATAAGTTACCGGCAATTTCATAAGTGCAGCTAAGCGAATGGCCGGACGTAAATAATCAGAAAATACAAAGAATGTACTGCCGAAGACTTTGACTCCGCCATGAAGGGCCATTCCGTTTAAAGCTGCCCCCATTGCAAATTCACGGACACCAAACCAAATGTTGCGACCGCTGTAATTAGTAGCAGCGAAATCCCCTTGGTCCTTCATTGCCGTTTTGTTTGAGCTCGCTAAGTCTGCTGAACCTCCAAATAATTGCGGAACTGCCTTTGCAATTGCATTAATTGCCTGACCCGATGAATCACGGCTAGCAGGCTTATCTTTGCCAGCTTCATACTTAGGAAGAGCTTGCTCCCATCCCTTTGGTAATTTCCCATCGATAGCTAATTCTAGCTCCTGCGCTAACTCTGGGTGTTGCTCTTTATATTCAGCAAATAATTTATTCCATGCTTTTTCAGCTTGTTTCCCTTGCTCATTAACGATTTGATTAAAATGTTGATATACCTCTTCCGGTACATAAAAATCTTCAGAAAACGTCCACTTATAAGATTCCTTTGTAAGCTTTGCTTCATCTTGCCCAAGTGGAGAACCATGCGAAGCTGACTTTCCAGCTTTATTTGGAGACCCATATCCAATGGTTGTTTTTACTTCTATCAAAGTTGGACGATTTAGATCTGTTCTTGCTTCCTCTAAAGCCTTTTCAATTTCATCTAAATTATTACCATCCCCAACTCGTAACACTTGCCACCCATATGATTCATAGCGTTGCATTACATTTTCAGAAAACGACCGATCTAAATCTCCATCAAGGGATATATCATTTGAATCATATAATATTACTAATCGTCCTAGCTTTAAATGACCTGCTAATGACGCAGATTCTCCAGAAACCCCTTCCATGAGATCTCCATCACCACAAATACTGTATGTAAAGTGATTAATAATTTCATAATTTTCTTTATTGTATTTTGCCGCTAAATGACGCTCAGCCATAGCCATCCCCACCGCAGTTGCCACGCCTTGTCCGAGCGGTCCAGTTGTTGCTTCAACACCAGGTGTATGACCAAATTCAGGGTGACCAGGTGTTTTACTGCCCCATTGGCGGAAGTTTTTCAAGTCATCAATGGAAACATCATATCCACACAAATGAAGTAAGCTATATAAAAGCATTGAACCATGACCTGCTGATAGTACAAAACGATCACGATCAAACCATTTTGGATTATTTGGATTATGCTTCATAAACTTTGTCCAAAGTTTGTAAGCCATCGGCGCCGCTCCCATTGGCATACCTGGATGTCCTGAATTGGCTTTTTCAATGGCATCGATTGATAATGTCCGAATCGCACTTATCGATAACTGTTCTATTGATACTGACATGTCTTTCATCCTTCCTCTATTTTTTCTCCGCTTTTCATCATATAACGTTTATATCCAATTGTACAACCATTTTCCATTACCTATTATACCTTTTTCATTTCGTATTAAGCTAGAAAATAGATGATTTAATGAAAAAACGGATTATTTCTCCTTTTTTGACTCTCACGTAATTTTTTTGGGGTAACATTCTTTCCATCCGGATCTATTATTTTGACAGAGTGAAGTGTATTGTCTAGAGATTTCCGAAAGCTTTTAATATATTCCTCACGTAGCTTTTTCTGTTCGATTCTTTCGGTTTCTGTTAAACCAGTTGTTTTAGCTTTATTAGCTAATTCGTTGATCCGCTTGATTTTTTCCTGTGAAATCAAATGAAATCCTCCCTGCAGTTTTCTATTCACTATTTTTACTATATTACTGAACGAAAGTCTAGTGATCCATTACTAATATTCTTAAAACCCTCGAACTTATGTTTGTAATTTGTTGGTAAGTTTGTTATAATTCTATTAATATATGGAGCGAATGAGGTGTAAATTATGGTAAAAATCTCAAAGCGACAGCAAGATATCTTACAGTTTATTAAACAACAAGTGAAAACAAAAGGGTATCCGCCTTCAGTTAGAGAAATTGGTGAAGCAGTCGGCCTTGCTTCAAGTTCAACTGTTCATGGTCATTTAGATAGACTTGAAAAAAAGGGATTTATTCGAAGGGATCCAACAAAACCGCGGGCTATTGAAATTTTAACGAACGAAGAAACAGACATGCTTCCAAAAAATGATATAGTAAATGTACCTATTATAGGTAAAGTTACTGCAGGGTTACCGATAACTGCTATTGAAAATATTGAAGACTATATTCCATTGCCTGAACGATTAGTTCCAGCTGAAGGAAATCTCTTCATTCTTGTCGTCGAAGGAGAAAGTATGATTGATGCAGGAATTCATGATGGTGATTTAGTCATTGTTCGCCAGCAGCAAACCGCAGTAAACGGTGAAATTGTTGTTGCGATGACAACTGATGACGAAGCGACTGTCAAACGTTTTTTCAAAGAAAAGGATCATATTCGACTTCAGCCTGAAAACGAGACAATGGAGCCAATCATCGTCGATGACGTAACGATATTAGGAAAGGTAATCGGACTTTATCGAACGATACAATAAATTTATAGTAAATTTGTCCGACCCAAAGGGAACGGATTGTGCGAATTACCATTAGTTTTACATATCAACAGTTAAAACCCCATGATTTCAAAAATCATGGGGTAGTTTTATTTTAATATACAGACATATAATGCTCACGTTCCCACTGATGCACAGTCGACCGGAACATATCCCACTCGATTTCCTTCGCCTCGATAAAATGCTCTGCAATATGAGAACCTAAAGCGTCCATCATAACTTCATCAGCTTTAAGCTTTTCTAAGGCATCTGCAAGTGTACCTGGCAAATCAATAATACCATGTTCCAAACGCTCCTCTTTATCCATCACATAGATGTTGCGGTCAACTGCGTTCGGAGCTTGTAATTTATTTTCAATTCCATCAAGCCCAGCCGCCAAAATGACAGTCATTGCTAGATAAGGATTCGCTGAAGGATCTGCACTCCTTACTTCAATCCGCGTACTCATTCCTCGCGCTGATGGAATTCGAATTAAAGGGCTGCGATTCTTTGCAGACCATGCTACATAACAAGGAGCCTCATAACCAGGTACTAAACGCTTATATGAGTTAACAGTCGGATTACAAATTGCAGTAAATGCTTCAGCGTGCTTCATTGTACCTGCGATAAATTGATAGGCTGTTTCACTTAATTGCAATGGTCCTGCCTCATCAAAAAATACATTCTCATTTCCTTTAAACAAAGAGACGTTACAATGCATACCAGAGCCTGCAATTCCAAATATAGGCTTTGGCATAAAGGTTGCATGTAAGCCATGCTTTCTTGCAATGGTTTTTACGACTAATTTAAATGTTTGTATGTCGTCACAGGCTTTCACTGCATCTGCATATTTAAAGTCAATTTCATGCTGACCTGGACCGCATTCATGATGTGAAGCCTCAATATCAAAACCCATTTCCTCTAGCTCTAACACGATATCACGACGACAATTTTCTCCTAAATCTGTTGGAGCTAAATCAAAATAGCCACCTTTATCATTTAACTCTAATGTCGGTTCCCCTTTTTCATCTAGCTTAAATAAATAAAACTCAGGTTCTGGTCCAATATTAAATGAAGTAAAACCTAGTTCCTCCATCCGTCTAAGCTGGCGTTTTAAATTACCACGTGGATCACCAGCAAAAGGAGTACCGTCTGTATTATAAATATCACAAATAAGTCGAGCAACTTTTCCTTTTTCTGCCGTCCAAGGAAAAACCATCCATGTATCATAATCTGGATATAAATACATGTCTGATTCTTCGATCCTTACAAATCCTTCAATTGAAGAGCCATCAAACATCATTTGATTATTAAGCGCTTTTTCAAGTTGTCCAACTGGAATTTCAACGTTTTTTATAATCCCCAGCATATCAGTAAATTGTAGTCGAATAAATCTTACGTTTTGTTCTTGTGCCAATTGTTGTATATCTTCTTTTGTGTATTTTGCCATACCTTGTTCCTCCCGAAATATTGTCTATAATTTTTACTTACTTCTTCGTTACTGGAGAAATCTTGCATCTCCATTGTGATGCGTACTTTTATGAAAGCGACCAGCTTGGATTAGTTCTTTACGTAAAAAACGTCTTAACTCAGAGTTTGACAATTCTTGGTTAACCTGTTCGAACTTTTCAGTTTTAGTCGTTCTATCCACTTCCTTAACCTCAAATAATTGTTTAATTCCAGCTAAATTCACACCTTGTTCGATTAACTTTTTTATTTCTAATAAGCGATCAACATCATTAAAGGAAAACATTCGACGATTTCCATCTGTTCTTGCCGGATGAACCAATCCATGTTCCTCATAATAACGGATTTGCCTCGCAGATAACTCTGTCAATTCCATTACAATACCGATTGGGAAAAGCGGCATTGAACGACGAATGTTATCACTCATTCGCAATCCTCCTTAATGATATTTCTACTTCACATAATTCATGGTGATAATTTTATATAATGTTAGATAAGTTGTCAATCCTATGTTAGGTTTTCTTACATGTTATTTATAGATATGGATGTTTCTATTGAATGTCAAACAAAATCACCATTAAGAATCTTAACCCAGAGCGCAATTGTTCAATTACTTATATGTTAATTAATTCTTTTTCAAGCAATTGATTGATTGCCGTAATGATGGCAATTTTTACGTGTTCATACGTTAATCCTCCCTGCACATATGCTTCAAAAGGAGGGCGCATCGGACCGTCAGCAGTCAATTCAATACTAGCACCTTGTATAAATGTACCTGCTGCCATAATAACATCATCCTCATATCCCGGCATGTAGCTTGGCATTGGCAAAACATGGGCATTTACAGGAGATGCGAATTGGATAGCCTGGCAAAAGGCAATCATCATTTCTCGGTCATTAAATTGAACGGACTGGATAAGATCTGTGCGTTTTTGATTCCATTTTGGATATGTATGTAGACCATATTCTTCTAACAGTGCCGATGTAAAAACAGCCCCTTTTAATGCTTGTCCAACAATATGAGGCGCTAAGAAAAAACCTTGATACATTTCATGAAGACTATATAGCGAAGCGCCTGCTTCTCTTCCTAATCCTGGTGCTGTTACCCGATAAGCACATTGCTCAATCAAATCTGCTTTGCCAACAATATAACCACCAGTTTTCGCTAGTCCTCCACCTGGATTTTTTATTAAGGAGCCTGCAACTAAGTCTGCCCCAACGTCACACGGTTCAAGTTCCTCCACAAATTCTCCATAACAATTATCTACAAACACGATTACATCCTGTTTACAATCCTTCACAAACTCGATCATTTCTTTAATTTGCGAAATCATAAACGACGGTCTTGTCGCATATCCTTTTGAACGCTGGATTCCAATAACCTTCGTGTTATGCTTTATTGCTTTAGCAACTCTTGGAAAATCAACGTGTCCCTCATCTGTTAATGGGATCGATTGATATGAAATATTAAAATCCTTTAGGGAGCCGTTCTGCTTACCACGTACTCCTACAATTTCCTCTAACGTATCATAAGGCCTGCCAGTAATATAAAGTAATTCATCTCCTGGACGCAGTACACCGAAAAGAGACAAGGTAATCGCATGAGTACCCGAAATGATTTGTGGACGGACAATACATGCTTCACCACCAAACACTTCTGCATACACTTTTTCAAGTGTATCTCTCCCACTGTCATCATATCCATAACCAGTTGATGGATTAAAATGGAAATCACTTACTTGGTTATGACGAAAAGCAGTTAGTACCTTCAGTTGATTTTTTTCTACCTTATAATCTATTTCTTGATGAATAAGTTTAATCTTTTCTTCAATTTTCTTGACAGTTTTTTCTATCGAATTACCATAGCGAAAATTTTCATACATTAGTACCCATACCCCTATCATTTACTGTTCGTTTAGGTGATGTATTTGCTGATATAAAGAAATATTAGGATTGATGTATCCTTTACATTCATACATTTCTTTTTCTTCAATAAACTGTTGTTCTAACAATACTGTATCTGATTTTAATTTAGCTAAAAGCTTACCATTTTCACCTGAAACGTAAAAATGATAAAATTCCATTTGGCTGATAACTTTTTCTTCAATTTTTTTCTGAAGCTTTTCGATATCCTCTTTTTCATAAGCACTTATAAATAACATCTCATTTTCCGATGGTACAAAATGTATAGATACGAGATCTTTTTTATTGTAGATCGTTAATATTGGAATATGGTTGACCTCTAGCTCTTCTAAAATATGATAAACAGTTTTTTCATGATTAAAATAATCTGGATTCGAGGAATCAACGACATGCAAAATTAAATCTGCTTCTTTCACTTCCTCAAGGGTTGAACGGAATGCTGCAATTAATGATGTTGGTAAATCCTCAATAAAACCTACAGTGTCTGTTAATAATGTTGTTAATCCAGACGGCAAAATAAATCTTCTCGTCACCGGATCAAGTGTAGCAAATAGTAAATTCTCTTCAAATGCTGCTGATTCCGTTAAACGATTAAAGATCGTTGATTTCCCGGCATTCGTATAACCGACTAGCGAAATTTGGAATGTTTGATTCTTTTTTCTTCGATCGCGATAGCGATTGCGATGCTCAACGATTGTTTGCAACTGTTCTTTAATTTCCGTAATTCGCCGTCTAATATGCCGTCGATCTGCTTCGAGCTTTGTTTCACCAGGCCCTCTTGTACCTATACCACCTCCAAGTCTTGATAAAGCAAGTCCTTGGCCGCCAAGTCGAGGTAATAAGTACTCATATTGAGCGAGCTCCACCTGTAATTTTCCTTCCTTAGACTTAGCTCTAGAAGCAAAAATATCAAGAATTAATTGGGTTCGATCGATGACTCTTGCGTTAAACTTCTCAGCTAGATTACGCATTTGTGATGGCGATAACTCATCATTAAAGATAATAACATCAACCGCTAATTCTTCTTCTAAAAGGGCTATTTCTTCGATTTTCCCTTTGCCAATATATGTGGCTGAATGGACGCGCTCCCGCTTTTGCGAAAGGCTCATCAATACTTCTCCGTTCGCCGTAGCTGTAAGTGAAGCTAATTCATCCATTGAGTATAAAAATCGTTCATCATCAATATGAGGTAATTGACAGCCAACAAGTAATGCACGTTCTTTTATTGTTTGATTTTCAATCAAAGTTTGTCCCTACCTTTATAAAATTGTTAGTACATCAACTTTTCTTCTTTAAACTATATCAAAGGAAAAGAAGAAGTGGTATATCTTTATGTATACCACTTTATCATGGTTTAGGAAATTGTAATATTTGATCCTGTGGATAAATACTTTAGCACAGAGAGAAGTCGTCCAGCTCCAGCACCTTAGCGACTAGTAAACTTCGCTCATCTCTTTTGCGATAAGTCAACATCGACTCGTCCCTCGACGTGTTTTGTTTATCTCAGTCGATGCGCTCTTAGTTAATACGTCGCTAATCAGGGCGCCTATAGCTTTTGTTCTTATTCTTCTGGGAATAATAAATCTTCGCTTTGAATTGTTTGTAATTCGTCTTTTTCGAAGTGATCATTCAATAACAGCCTCATCGCTTGGGCACGAACTGATTTTTCAATTACATTTCGAATATAGCGACCATTACTAAATACTGTCCCTGAACGTGTATATTTAATTTTTTGGAGATGATCCCTTAGCTTCCATTCTGCTTCCTTCGCTAACACGTATTGTCGTTCTAATAACATTTTGTTGGCAATTTCCATTAACTGACTAACTGTATAATCGGGGAAATTTATGACAATCGGGAAACGGGAACGTAGACCTGGATTTATTGAAAGAAAATGATTCATTTCCTTCTCATACCCAGCTAATATTAGGATGAAGTCATTCCCTTTATCCTCCATATGCTTCACCAATGTATCAATTGCTTCTTTTCCAAAATCCTTTTCGCCACCGCGTGCCAATGAATATGCTTCATCTACAAATAATATGCCACCTAAAGCTTTTTTTATCAGATCTCTCGTTTTTTGAGCAGTATGGCCAATATATTCTCCAACTAGGTCTGCGCGCTCTGCTTCGATTAAGTGTCCTTTCGATAATGCATTCATTTCTTTAAATAAAGTCCCTAGAAGTCTGGCAACTGTTGTTTTGCCAGTTCCAGGATTTCCTTTAAACATCATGTGTAGAACTTGACCACCTGCTTTTAATCCTTGCTCCTCGCGAATCTTATTAATATAAATCCATGCATATATTTCCTTTACTATCTTTTTCATTTCTTCCATGCCAACAAGGGCGCTCATCTCTTCTTCAATTTTTTTTAATGGTTCATGCTTACTGTGGATATAACCTTGATTTTGATCGATCGGTATTGAACGTGATACTTTTACCTTCTTTTTCTCTCCATTTAAAACAATATTAATTTGGCCATTCTTTTTCAGCGTTACTGGTTGCTCCATATGAGTCACCTCTCATTTCATGTTTAGTATACGTGAGAGGCGCTAATTTTGTGACAAACGCCCATAAAAAAAACGGAAGCGCTGATTTAACCATCTTTAAAAGAACAAAAGCTATCGGCGCCCTGATTAGCGACGTATAAACTAAGAGCGCATCGACTGAGATAAAGGAACAATAAAAATAAGACTAATTCCAAGTAGGAATTAGCCTCATTATCCAAATTTATTCCATATCAATTTGAACTGTTTTCTGCGGAGAGAATGTGGAAATCGCATGCTTATAAATCATTTGTTGTTTTCCATCAGTCTCTAACAAAACAGTAAAATTATCAAACGCCTTAACTAAACCACGTAGTTGAAAACCATTTAGTAAAAATACTGTAACAAAAATATTTTCTTTACGAAGCTGATTTAAAAATTGATCTTGAATATTGATGGATTGCTTCATTGAACAGTCCTCCTCTTTTTCTCTTTATATTCTATTTCGCTTTAAGCTCAAGCTTTCCTGCTATTTTATTTAAAATTTCTGTAAACTTTTGCCTAAAGGCATTTTCATCTGCAACCGCTCCGGTCATATCGAACCACTCAACGTCCATTTTATTACGAAACCATGTTAGCTGTCTTTTTGCATAACGACGTGAGTTTCGTTTTAATAGCTCAATAGCGGAATTCAATGTGATCTTATCCTCAAAGTATTCATATAGTTCCTTATAACCAATTGCTTGAATTGATTGACAATCCTTTACACCCGCATCATACAACCTCTTCACTTCAGCTAGCAAGCCTTGCTCAATCATCAAATCCACACGTTGATTGATCCGTTCATAAAGTAGGCCTCTATCCATCGTTAAACCAATGATGATATGGTGATAAAGAGGTTCAGGATCCTGCTCTGCAAGATATTCAGACATTGTTAAGCCTGTTTCATGAAATACTTCAAGGGCGCGAATAACACGTCTAATATTATTAGGATGAATTCGTTCACCACATAAAGGATCAATCTGCAAAAGCTCTTGGTAGATAGCATCTATCCCCTCTTCTTCAACTCTTTGTTCAAGCTGAGTTCGATATTCAAGATTTGAAGAAGCGTCTGAAAAATTATAATTATAAAGAACAGATTGAATATATAGACCAGTACCACCTACAATAATCGGAACTTTTTCTCTTTTTGTGATCTCATCAATTAATTGACTTACAAGTGTTTGAAATTCAGCAACAGAAAACGTTTCAGTTGGTTGTTTAATATCAAGCAAATGGTGTGGAACTCCTTGCATCTCCTGAACTGTTACCTTTGCAGTTCCAATATCCATACCCTGATAAATCTGCATCGAGTCACCGCTGATAATCTCACCGTTCAGTGCCTTTGCTAGCTCAATACCTATTTTCGTTTTCCCTACAGCTGTTGGTCCAATAATTGCAATTACTTTTTTTTTCATTGTATCGGTCACCTATAACATACATTTGGTTTCCTATACATCATAAACAATTGTAGTCATGAATACAAATTTTCATTCACCATTTCACCGAAAAGTTTTATTTACATCACCCTTTTAAACATCTTTTCCATTTCATAAGTTGAAAAATGAATAATAATTGGACGGCCATGCGGGCATGTAAACGGGTCAGTCGTATTCCTTAATGCTTGCAGAAGTGAAAATATTTCATCATTTCGCAAATGATGATTTGCTTTTATAGAAGCTTTGCAAGACATCATAATCGCCGCTTCCTCCCTTAGCTCTTTTATGCTGATCCTTTTATTTGTGATAACCTGCTGAATCATTTCCTCAATGTAATCCTTTTCACTACCTGAAGGAAACCATTGTGGATGGGAGCGGACAATATATCCTTGCGCTCCAAAATGCTCTAGGAATATACCCACAGCGCTTAACTGCTCTAAATGTTCTTCGATAATGAGCATTTCATTTTTAGGATAATCAAGCGTAATCGGAAGAAGCATTTCTTGGACCTCTGGTTCAACCTCTGCTACTTTTTCTTTATAGTATTCATATTTTATTCGTTCTTGTGCAGCATGTTGATCAATTATATATAATCCAATTTCATTTTGGGCGAGTATATATGTTCCATGCATTTGTCCGATCGGATAAAGCGTTGGAATTCGCTCACCTTCGCTAGGATGCTTTTGTTTTCGATTGTTATCAGCAACTGAATTGGCATCAAGAGGAGAAATTTCCTTAGTGTCTAGTATAACAGTATCCTTTTCAGTTGTTGGAATGAAAGCATTAACCATCTCGTGTTGTTCATCCTTCACCATTTCCTTAAAGCTTGAATTCGCACGAGGTAGTCCTAGAATATCCGTAGCCATCCTAACCCTTTCTGTATCAGGCGTATGACTACTAAATTCACTCCTGTCATCACCTTTTACGATTTCACGTTGCTGAGGATTTGCTTCAATGGGATCATCGTTAAAACTATGATAATTTGATGAATGCTCAAAGGTTAATGCTTGCTGTTCACTGTCAACCTTCATCTTTTTATCTTGTTTTGTTACTTCAGGAATTAATGTTTCCCTTCTGAAACAAGTACGAATTCCTTCTTTTATAAGCTCGCTTAACTCAGCTTCTTTACTTAAGCGGACTTCTAGCTTCGATGGATGAACATTCACGTCTACTAATAAAGGGTCCATAACAATATTAATAAGAGCAATTGGAAATCTTCCAATCGGTAATAAAGTATGATATCCCTCTTGAATTGCTTTTGCGATTGAATAGTTTTTAATAAATCTACCATTTATAATGGTTGACATATAATTTCTCGATGCTCTTGTTACCTCCGGCCTCGCGATGAATCCATTAATCTCATAATCAATCGTAGAAAGTTGTAAAGGAATCATTTGTTTTGCAATAGAGACACCATAAATTGAAGCTAAAACTTGTAAAACATCTCCATTCCCACTTGTAAAAAAGACGCGTTTCCCGTTATGTGTTAACTGTAAAGAAATTTCCGGATGAGCGAGGGCAATGCGATTTAAGTAATCAGTAATATTCCCTAATTCCGTATGAACAGTCTTTAAATATTTTAACCGTGCAGGTGTATTAAAAAAAAGATTAGTAACAGTAATATCCGTCCCTTTTCGACTATTAGTTGCCTCATGTGTGATTACCTTGCCCCCACTAAGACGGATATAAGTTCCCGCTCCTTCTCCAGTACAAGTTCTCATCTCAAGCTCTGATACCGATGCAATGCTTGGAAGCGCCTCGCCTCGGAAACCTAATGTGCGAATACGAAAAAGGTCATGTTCATCTTTAATTTTACTAGTTGCATGACGTTCAAATGCTAGAATTGCATCATTAGGCTCAATCCCATCACCGTTATCAATGACGCGGATCTCCGCAAGCCCAGCCTCCTTCACATGCACTTCAATTCTTGTACTCTTAGCATCAATTGCGTTTTCAACTAGCTCCTTAACAACTGATGCAGGTCTTTCTATTACTTCTCCAGCTGCAATTTTGTTTGATAATTGGTCAGATAACTGTCTAATTTTCCCCACATTATCACCTTTACTTCTTAGACTTCAATAATTTTTGAATTTTGTATAGCTCATTCATAGTATCTAATGGTGTCATTTCTAATAGATTAAGAGTACATATTTTATCGATTGCTTCCTTTTCAGCCTTTGTCATAGATGAAGCTGGATGCTGTTCAGCTTTTTCTGAAGCAAAAAAAGATAACTGTTCAACATCTTCTACAATAACGGGAGCTTCCACCTGATTTGTTGTATGAAATGTTTGTTCAGTTTCAAGCTCGTCCAAAATTTCCTTCGCCCTCTTAATTAAAGATAATGGCAATTCAGCCAATTGGGCAACATGAATCCCATAGCTTTTGTCTGCAGCACCATCCAAGAGTTTATGAAGGAATACAACCTTTCCATTTTCTTCAATTGCACTAACATGGACATTTTTAAGCTTTGATAAGGATTGTTCAAGCCTAGTTAATTCATGATAATGGGTTGAAAATAATGTTTTTGCACCGATTCTATCATGAATGTATTCAATAATCGCTTGGGCTAATGCCATGCCATCATAGGTAGATGTACCGCGACCAATTTCATCTAATAATATCAAGCTATTTTTTGTAGCTTTTGTTATTGCATTTTTCGCTTCTAGCATCTCTACCATAAATGTGCTTTGTCCGGATACTAAATCGTCTGCAGCACCAATTCTCGTAAACACTTGATCAAAAATTGGTAAAATTGCTCTTTTGGCAGGAACGAAACAGCCAATTTGAGCTAATATTGATGTCAGTGCTATTTGCCGCATAAACGTACTTTTACCAGACATATTTGGTCCTGTAATTAATAGCATTTCCCTGTCCGGGTCCATGTAACAATCATTCGCTACATATTCCTGAGAATTTAAAACTTTCTCTACTACAGGATGACGACCTTGTTCAATCACAATTTTACGATTTTTGGAGAATTCCGGTTTTGTATACTGATATTGTTCACTAACTTCTGCAAAGCTTTGCAGTACATCTATCTCGCTTATCGCTTTAGCTAACTGCTGCAACCGTGGAATAAATGTTTTCACCTGTTCACGTATTTCTAAAAATAAATCATACTCTAAGTCTATGATTTTTTCTTCTGCTTCTAAGATGATTGCTTCTTTTTCCTTAAGTTCTGGCGTGATATAACGTTCGGCATTTGTCAACGTTTGTTTCCGTTCATAACGCCCCTCGGGTAAAAGGTGAAGATTCGCCTTCGTCACTTCAATGTAATAACCAAATACCCGATTATAGCCGACCTTTAATGACTTAATTCCGGTTTCCTGCTTCTCTTTGGATTCTAATTCAGCAATCCAACGCTTCCCATTTAATACAGCATCTCGGTACGTATCTAGTCGATCATTATAACCGTCTTTTATGATGTCTCCATCTTTAATAGATAACGGTGGATTTTCTTTTAATCCATTTTCTAATAGTTCCGTAAGTAATTCACAAGGGTCAATATTTTCGACTAGCTTTGTCGCATAGCTATTATCGAGTTGGTTAATTAAAGAAAGCATCACTGGAACGTGCGAAAGTGATTTTTTCAACTGAATTAAGTCCCGAGCATTCAAATTTCCATAGGCAACACGTCCCGATAAACGTTCTAAATCATAGATTGGTTTTAAAGCCTCGCGCAAATCTTGTCTTATAAAGTATTGTTTTAACAACGTCTCTACCATATTTAGACGATTTTCTATCGCAGTTTCCGAAAGCAAAGGACGTTCAATCCACTGTTTAAGCCTTCTCGCGCCCATTGCTGTAACGGTTGAATCAAGCAACCACAAAAATGATCCTTTCTTAGACTTTGTTCGAATTGTCTCTACTAATTCGAGATTGCGCTTCGAGTGAATATCTAGTTTCATATATTGATCTGTTTCATAGTATTGAATGGGTTGAAGATGATCAAGGGATCGTTTTTGTGTTTTTAATAAATAATTTAGTAGCCTGCCGATTGTATCGGATAGCTCCTTACTTGTAAGATTTTTTGTAGTCTGTGCTAAAGCTTCAGGAACAGAAGCATCGTCCTCTTGTGATATGGCAATGCTCATACGATCTATTAACGTTAGTATACGATCTTCCTGAGTATTTGAAGCTAAAACAACCTCTTTTGCTCCCACTCCGTAAATTTCTCCGCAAACATCAATCCAGTCACCTTTTATTAAAGTTATTTGTCCCTCACCTGTCGTTAAATCTACATAAGCAAATCCAAAGGTTCCATCTTTAAAGTCTGTAACTGTTGCAATAAAGTTATTTTCCTTTTCATCCAAAACTTTACCTTGCATTACTGTTCCAGGAGTAATTAACTGTACAACTTCACGACGTACAACTCCTTTTGCTTCCTTCGGGTCTTCAACCTGTTCACAAATAGCTACCTTGTATCCTTTTTCGACTAGTTGGTTAATGTAACTTGTCGCTGCATGATAAGGCACTCCGCACATCGGAATTCGTTCCTCTACCCCACCATCTCGGCCTGTAAGTGTAATCTCCAGCTCTTGCGAAGCTTGGATTGCATCGTCGAAAAACATTTCATAAAAATCACCAAGTCGAAAAAATAAAAAGGCATCTTTATACTGTGCCTTTACAGATAAGTATTGTTGTATCATCGGCGTATATTGAGTCATATAAATCCTCCAATATATAAATGCATCAAATTGTTCAATTTTCATGTTCATCTATAACAAATTATAGCACAAAAAAACTAGGAAGAGAGTATCCTCCTAGTTGTTATTCCTCCTCACCAGCAACTAAAAAGTCTGGATTTAAATCTTCAAATTCCTTATCAACAATATCTTCGTCACTTAATTCTTCAATGTCTTCCTCGCAAACACCAGGGAAGACTTGAACGCATACTTTTGTTTCCCCTATTACTTCTGCGATGAACTCCCTTTCTACCTGCACTACTACTTTGTTGCCGTTCGGTGAGATTGAGCATTCCAAACAATTTGGTTGTTGTACGACCCTGGCAATTACCTCTAAGTCATCGTTCAAGCAATTTTCATCTTTTGATGATAACCGAACAACATCCTTGTAATGTACGGTTTCCGTGGCAACCTCTGTCTTTGTATTGTCACTATAAGAATACCATACATTAATGTCATAGCAGCCCTCCACTTCTACACAGTCTCCAGCCTTTTTAGCCTCGTATTCATGGTTGATGATCCAACAACCAAGTATACTAGTTGGTCTGTGAGAAGGTGAGATTGTATGCGTACATTGTGTAAACTTACGACCTTTACCGCAAACTGCTTTAGTAATTATCTCTCTAAATTGATGTTCATGCTCTCTTCTTGACATGTGAGCACTACCTCCTCATTTTCGATGTTCCATTCTATCCTATGCAGGGCAAATGACCAGTGTGCAAATAAATCAATATCAATCATTACTCGGACCTTTACTTCATTCTATGCATGAAAACCGAGATATGTGCCCAATAATTTATATTTTTGGAGAGATAAAAAAAGAAGTTGACCGCTAAGTCAACCTCTAGATAGCTCATATATTCATTTTTAATGTTGATGTTCATGCTCGCAGCCGCCTTCTTGGTGACATCCGGGCTTTGAACCTGTTTTACCCTGTAATAAATCCCCGCCAGTTGAAACAATAATTTCATTTGTAACAGTTTGTGAAATAGTACTTGAAACAAGCTGTAGAAGATCATTTACTACGACTTGAGATCTTTTAAACTCTTCAACAACAGGAATTTCATCTAATTCAGCCATTAATGCATCGATTTTATCTTCCACTTTTTTAAGCGCTTCGGGTTTATTATAATGTTTAAAGTTCACCGCTTGTTTTTGATAATGCTTAATATCCTCCATTAATCGATAAACCTTATCGTTCTTATTAATAGCCTCCTCAGCACGTTTAAAAAACTCAACTTCCTCTGTTTCCGCAATAAGTTTTGCTAATTCAGCAGCCTTTTCAACTACTTCTGATTTTGTGTATTTAGCCATTATTCGTTACCCCCTCTTCATCCTTTATCATTTCACCATCTAATGTCCATGTCTTAGCACTTGTGATTCTCACCTTCACTATTTCTCCAATAACTGACTTAGGACCTCTAAAGTTAACAAGTTTATTCTTACTTGTATAGCCGGCTAAAATTTCCGGATTGTTCTTACTTTCACCTTCAACAAGAACTTCAACAACTTGACCTTCAATTTGTTTGTTTTTCTTAGCAGAAAATTCATTTACTAATGCATTTAAGCGTTGCAGACGTTCTTTCTTCACTTCAAGTGGCACATTATCGACCATATCAGCTGCTGGTGTGCCTTCACGAGGGGAATAAACAAATGTATAAGCACTATCATATTCGACCTCACGATAAAGCGATAAAGTTTCTTCGAATTGTTCTTCCGTTTCATTAGGGAATCCAACAATTATATCAGTTGTTAATGCTACATTTGGAATAGCAGCTTTTATTTTTCGAACAAGTTCCAAATATTGCTCCCTCGTATACTTACGTGACATGATTTTAAGCATTTCAGTGCTTCCAGATTGGACTGGTAAATGAATATGATCCATCAGGTTTCCGCCTTTGGCAAGCACTTCAATTAAATGATCATCGAAATCACGCGGATGACTAGTTGTAAAGCGAATACGTGGAATGTCAATTTTTCGAATTTCATCCATTAAATCGCCTAAGCCATACTTCATATCGTCAAAATCTTTACCATAGGCATTTACGTTTTGTCCTAATAATGTAATCTCTTTATAGCCTTGTCGTGCTAAATGGCGAACTTCCTCAATAATATCTTCAGGACGGCGGCTTCGTTCTTTTCCCCTTGTATATGGAACGATGCAATACGTGCAAAACTTATCACAGCCGTACATAATATTTACCCAACCTTTTATGTTACCACTTCTAATTTTCGGAAGGTTTTCGATAATGTCGCCTTCTTTTGACCAAACCTCAACGACTCTTTCTTTACCAAACATTGCTTCTCTTAGTAACTGCGGTAGGCGATGAATATTATGAGTACCGAAAATCAAGTCTACTTGCTGATGTTTTTGAAGAAGTCTATTTACGACGCCTTCTTCTTGAGACATACAGCCACATACTCCTAAAATTAGATCAGGCTTATCTCTTTTTAACACCTTCAAATGTCCTATTTCTCCAAACACTTTATTTTCTGCATTTTCACGAACTGCACAAGTATTTAATAGGATAATATCAGCTTCATTAGTCGAGTCCGTATTTTCAAAGCCCATCTCTGAAAGAATTCCAGCCATAACCTCTGTGTCATGTTCATTCATTTGACACCCATACGTACGAATATAAAATTTCTTATTCTTTCCAATACCAACCATGTCTTCAGGGATATCATAACCGCGGTGAACTTTGACGTCTTCTTTCCCGCGTTTTTTTGCGTCCTTCAACGATGGTGGTTGATACGTTGTTTCAAAATATTTCGCATAATCCTTATCGGATTTTCTGTCCGCAGGATTAGTAGCAGCTTTAATTTGGGCGGTATGCTCTTTTCGTTGTTTTTCGTTCATAAAAAATCTCCTTCCTATAAAAAATAAGAATATAAAACACACCAATTAAATAGTATAAATGTTTAAGCGCAAATTAACAATAGCACACATCACACCATAAAGTGACAGCGACTCGATGCTGGAACTAGAATACACCATAGAGTGACAGCACCTGAAAGCGGAACAAACCCCGTCTGAAGTTATTCAGACAGGGTTTATCATTTTACATAAATTCTTTTACTAGTTCATCAAATTTGTCTTCACTAATTGTTAAATCAGATTGGACAAGCGGCTTTTCACTATATCCAAAGAGTTGCTCTTGGTAAGATTTTTGATCTTTATTTTGATAAATTAAACCTGTAACGAGACCGTCGTTTTCCATTAATGTTTGCATTGCTTGAATGCGATTTGACGGATCATAACCATCAATGTCAGATAATCTCTTTAAATTTTCTTTATACCAATCATAAGTGTTGACTTTATTGTACGTAACACAAGGACTGAAAACGTTTATTAATGAGAATCCTTTATGATTAATACCTGCTTCAATTAAAGAGGTTAATTCTTTTAAATCACTAGAGAAGCTTTGTGCGACAAAAGTTGCACCAACAGTAAGTGCCATTTCCATCGCTGAAATCGATGGCTCAATAGACCCCTTCGGTGTACTTTTTGTTTTAAAACCACGTTCACTACGCGGTGATGTTTGACCTTTTGTTAAGCCGTAAATATGATTGTCCATTACAATATAGGTGATATCAATGTTACGACGAATTGCATGGACCGTATGACCAGTACCAATTGCAAATCCATCTCCATCTCCACCGGCAGCAATAACAGTAAGATCACGGTTAGCCATTTTAACACCTTGAGCAATTGGTAATGCACGGCCATGAATCCCATGAACACCGTACGCGTTTACGTAACCTGAAATACGACCTGAACAACCAATACCAGAAATTAGTGCTAATTCATGCGGCTCTACTCCAACATTTGCAACAGCACGTTGAATGGCAGCTTGAACGGAGAAATCACCGCAACCAGGGCACCAGTTAGGTTTCACACTATTACGAAAATCTTTAAATGTTGCCATCTTATAACAACTCCTTAACTCTGTTGTAAATTTCACTTGGCAAGAATGGATTTCCATCATACTTTAAGATGCTTTCCACCTTATCGTGATTTCCTACGTTCATTTTAAGGATGTTTGCTAACTGTGCTGTGCCGTTATGCTCAACAACAACCACTTTCTTTGCTGAGTTTACTAATGGTAATATTTCTTCAGTTGGGAATGGATGTATTAAGCGAATATGAGCATGATTAGCTTTGATTCCATCTTTTTCAAGACGAGCCGTTGCTTCCTCAATTCCACCCCTCGTTGAGTTAAAACCAACTAGTAATACATCAGCATCATCATGTTTTACATTTTTATGAACAGCATTAGCAAGATTTAAATTCTTTAGCTTACGTAAACGCTTGTCCATTTGTGCTTGGCGGTTTTTAGCAACCTCAGATGGTCTACCAATTTCACTATGCTCGACACCAGTAACATGGTGCAACCCATTTTTCATACCTGGAATAACACGTGGTGAAATACCATCTTCAGTTACAAGATAACGTTTATAGTTTTCTGCTTCACCTGGATCAGGTAACTCAGCATTTATATCTAATTTTCCACGACGGATTTCAATGCTTGAATAATCTAAAGGCTCAACTGTTTGTTTCCCTAAAGAAATTTGTAGATCAGTTAATAGTATCACCGGGCATTGGAATTCTTCTGCAATATTTAAAGCTTCAATCGCATCATAAAATGCTTCTTGAACGGTACTAGGTGCAAGAACCACCTTTGGAATATCACCGTGTGTACCATAAATCATTGCCATTAAATCAGATTGTTCAACCTTTGTTGGTAACCCTGTACTTGGACCACCACGTTGTGTATTCACAATAACTACTGGAGTTTCTGTCATGCCTGCTAAACCAATAGCTTCCATCATTAGAGATAATCCTGGTCCTGATGATGCAGTTATTGTACGAACACCTGCGTAGTTAGCACCGATTGCCATTGTTGCCGCTGCAATTTCATCTTCAGTTTGAATGACTGCTCCACCAAATTCTGGAAGCTTCTTAATTAAATATTCCATAATTTCAGAAGCTGGTGTTATAGGATACGCTGACATAAACCGACAACCACCAGCGATGAATCCTAAAGCAATCGCGTCATTCCCAATCATAAACAACCGTTTTTTTCCGTCAGCTTTTTCAAGCTCCATTGTAGATAGTGAATCTCCAGCTTGATTTTTAATATATTCATAGCCTTTTTGGATTGCTTCCATATTCTTGGCTACAACTTGTTCACCTTTACGTCCAAAAATCTCTTCAACAACCTCTTGATATGCAGCAACATCTAAGTTTAAAACAGCACTTGATGCACCAACTGCCACCATGTTTTTCATTAATGATGTACCGAGCTCAGTTGCAATATCGGTAAATGGAACTGCGTAAAAAGTTACTTTTGATCCGTCAGGAATTTTCGGGTCGAATTTTGAATCAGCAATAACTACGCCGCCTTCTCGTAATTCATGAAAATTCACATCAATTGTTTCTTGGTCAAACGCTACTAAAACATCTAAATCATCAGAAATAGAGCGAACTTGACTTGTACTTACACGAATTTTGTTGTTTGTGTGACCACCTTTAATACGTGAGGAAAAGTGGCGATAACCGTATAAATAGTAGCCTAAACGATTAAGCGCAATTGAGAAAATTTCCCCTGTACTTTCAATACCTTCCCCTTGCTGTCCTCCAACTTTCCACGAAAGTTGATTGATCATCTCTTACACCCCTTTTGAATGTAGCATTTATCATATGTTAAACAATTATATTGTAGTACCTTTAAATATTAAAATTATACTAATTTTAATATAGAGAGTGTACTAAACGCTTTCAATTCTAGACTTATAGCATGAAAAAATCAACCCCTAAACGCTTATTTTTGACAAAATTGTGTATAAAAAAACGAGCAATTTTAATCGGGAAAATGATTAGCAAAATTTTGGTAACAAATTCCATTAATTTGCTCTTGCGTAAAGTATTTTTGAAGCTCATTTATAAGGTTTGGATAAAATGAATAATTTTCCAATCCATTTACAGTATGTTCGATTCCATCAAAGTCTGAACCTAAGCCGACATTTCGTTCTCCACCTAAAGCACAAATATGATCAATATGCCTTATTATATCGTTAATAGTTGCATCGCTCGTTTTCTTACTTAAAAAGTAAGGCACAAATGTAATTCCAATAATACCGTCCTTCTCTATTAATGCTTCTATTTGTTCATCTCTTAGATTCCTAGGATGTGAAAATAAGGAGTACGCATTAGAATGCGAGGCGATCGGAAACCTAGCAATTTCTATTGTATCCCAAAACGATTTTTCTCCTAAGTGTGATAGGTCAGTCCAAATTTTTAATTGATTGTTTATGTTCACGACTTCAATTCCAAAATTGGATAAACCAGCATTTCTTTTTTCCAGTGCCCCATCGGCAACTGCATTCGCAAAGTTCCATGTTAAACCAACCGAACGAACTCCGAGTCGATGTAATGTCTTTAACTTAACGATATCTGCACCAATTGCGTCGCACCCTTCAAGAGTAAGAATTGCGCCTATTTCACCATCCTGTAGCTTATGAATATCGTCCTTTTCTAGTATTAGTTGCAGATTAGGGTGGATTTTCATAATTTTTTCGTAAAAAATATCAATCATTTCAAGTGCTACATTAAAACGATCTGCTACCCTTACACTCTCAGGAACATAGATGGCAAAGCACTGAATTTTGCTCCCGGCTTGTTTTAAATATTTATTGTTTACTTGTAAGCTTTCTCCATCCTCAAAGGAAATATTTGGATTCATCCACATTTTATATAGTACATCACAATGAGCATCAAAAATCTTTCTCAACGGGAATCCCCCTTCCAATAAAAGTAAAGGAGACTATCCCACAGTTATCGGGACAGCCTCTTCCAATATTCCTATTATTTACTTTCATTTAACTTAGCGTGGCTCAACAATTAACTTTATCGCAGTGCGTTCTTCACCGTCAATTAAAATATCTGTAAAAGCAGGAATACATATTAAATCTACTCCACTCGGTGCTACAAACCCTCGTGCGATTGCGACTGCCTTTACGGCCTGATTTAGTGCACCTGCGCCAATTGCCTGAATTTCAGCAGCGCCACGTTCACGTAAAACCCCCGCAAGTGCTCCAGCTACAGAATTAGGATTAGATTTTGCTGAAACTTTTAATATTTCCATTCCTGGTTCCTCCTCGTAATGAATAAATCAAAAAATCAATTCCTCTTCTACTATATTCCAGAAATTTGCTGTTATTCCTGCTAAGTTTAAGATAATTTTTCGAAAAACTTAAAAAATTCACTCAAAAAAGGAATGGTCTTCATTTATCTGGATTCTATCTATTTTTTGAGCCTTCCCAGTCTTTGAATCAATCTCAATTATAACTCCACTTAGTTGGACACGACCTGATGCAATTTCAAATCTAACAGGAAGATTTGTTAAAAATCTTTTCAGTACAACATCTTTATCAATACCGAGTATTCCATCATATGGTCCTGTCATTCCAACATCTGTTATATATGCTGTACCATTCGGCAATATACGGTTATCAGCTGTTTGTACATGAGTATGTGTTCCAACGACTGCAGAAGCCTTACCATCCAAATACCAGCCCATTGCAATTTTCTCACTTGTAGCTTCAGCATGAAAGTCTACAAATATAATCTTTGTTCGTTTTTTCATGGCGGTTATTAGTTCATCTGCTTTTTTAAAGGGACAATCGAGCGGCGGTAAAAAAGTTCTCCCTTGAAGGTTAATAATGCCAATTTCTGTCCCATTTATATTAAGCAATAATGCCCCCGACCCAGGGGTCCCCTCTGGAAAATTAGCAGGTCTTACTATGCATTTGGCATCGTCAATAAATTCAAAGATATCTTTATTATCCCAAGTATGGTTGCCAAGCGTAATTGCATGTGCGCCCTGTTCTAAAAATGATCGATAAATTTTATTAGTTATCCCTTTCCCTGCTGCAGCGTTTTCCCCATTGATAATTGTTACGTTTGGCTTATATTTAGCCTGCAATTTAGGCAAGTAATCCTTTACCATATCACGACCTGGCGACCCGACAACATCGCCGATAAATAATATTCTCATCGTTAAACTCCAATCTTTGCTAATTTATATGTTTAGTTTCACATACAGTATTTATATTGTCAAAGCAACACTGTTCACATTTTTTGGACAGAACAAAAGCTTTAGGGGCCTGATTAGCGACGTATAAACTAAGAGCGCATCGACTGAGATAAACAAAACACGTCGATGGACGAGTCGATGTTGACTTATCGCAAAAGAGATGAGCGAAGTTTACTAGTCGCTAAGGCGCTTGCGCTGGACGACTACTCTCTGTGCTATAGTATTTATCCACAGGATCAAATTTTATAATTTCCTAAACAAAAATAAAAAAGTGGTGATGATCACCACTTTTTTGTGTATTTGTTTATTTAGCATACTCGACTGCTCGAGTTTCACGAATAACGGTCACTTTTATATGACCAGGATAGTCTAATTCATTTTCAATTCTTTTGCGAATTTCTCTAGCCAGTTTATGTGCCTGCAAGTCATCAACCGAATCAGGCTTAACCATAATTCGAACTTCACGACCAGCTTGAATAGCAAATGACTTCTCTACACCTTCATAGGACTCAGAAATTTCTTCAAGTTTTTCAAGTCTGCGAATATAGTTTTCCAACGTTTCACTTCTTGAACCAGGTCTTGCGGCAGAAAGTGCATCTGCTGCAGCTACTAAAACGGCAATAATTGATGTTGGCTCTGTATCACCATGATGAGAAGCAATACTGTTAATGACTATAGGATGCTCCTTATATTTCGTTGCAAGTTCAACACCAATCTCAACGTGACTTCCTTCGACTTCATGATCAATTGCTTTACCAATATCATGGAGAAGACCTGCTCTTTTCGCAAGAGTTGCATCCTCACCTAATTCTGATGCCATTAATCCGGCTAAATACGCTACTTCCATCGAATGCTTCAACACATTTTGCCCATAACTTGTCCGATACTTTAACCTACCTAATATTTTAATTAGATCAGGATGTAAACCATGGACCCCAACTTCAAATGTGGATTGCTCTCCAACTTCACGAATATACTCATCCACTTCCCTGCGAGATTTGTCTACCATTTCTTCAATTCTAGCTGGGTGGATTCGACCATCCTGAACAAGTTTTTCAAGCGCAAGCCTTGCAGTCTCACGACGAATTGGGTCAAAACCTGATAGGATTACTGCTTCTGGTGTATCGTCAATGATTAAATCAATTCCTGTCAGAGTTTCAATCGTACGAATGTTTCGTCCTTCTCGTCCGATGATCCGACCTTTCATTTCATCGTTAGGTAAATTAACGACCGAAACAGTTGTTTCTGCAACATGGTCAGCAGCACACCGCTGAATTGCTAAAGAAAGGATTTCCTTTGCTTTTTTATCAGCTTCTTCTTTGGCGCGATTTTCAACCTCTTTAATCATAACGGCTGTTTCATGTGAAAGCTCTTTTTCAAGATTATCAAGTAAAATTGCTTTTGCTTCCTCTCGCGTTAAACCTGAAATGCGTTCGAGTTCTCCTTGTTGCTTTCGAACCATTTCTTCCATTTTGCTTTCCAACTCTTCAATATGCTGTTGTCTTTGGGTAAGAGAATCTTCCTTCCTTTCTAGCATTAACTCACGCTTATCTAAGGTTTCACCTTTACGGTCAAGAATCTCTTCTTTTTGCATTAATCGATTTTCTTGCTTCTGTAACTCGCTCCTTCGCTCACGGATATCACGTTCCGCTTCTGTACGAATTTTATGATTTTCATCCTTTGCTTCAAGAAGCGCCTCTTTCTTACATGCTTCCGCTTCACGTTTGGCATCCTCAAGAATCTGCTCCGCTGCATGTTCTGCACTAGAAATTTTCGCTTCTGCAATGGTTTTTCGACCAAAATATCCAACAACTGCACCGACAAGTGTGGCCAGCAAAATGGAGATGATTAGAATTGCATCCATCACTTCACCTCCTCTTGCTATCGACTTGTACATCTCTTAATGAATAGTTTTCTCGTTTTGATGTCGGCATGTACATTGCTACATCTAAGGTTTCAACATACAGCACAATGTTCTCATAATTTTCATTATCAAAAAATAGTGAAATTATACATTCTAATTGTAAAGGTGGACATTTCCATTGTCAAGTAACTCGGAAAGGAAGTAAACATTTGGACAGTTATTTAATGTTTGGCTATGTTATATGTTATTGTTGACCCTCTGGAATCGTTGCCCGTCGCTATATCATTATAACACAGCAAAAAATTAAGAAGCGTTCAAGATTTGAACGCTCCTTAGAAAAAATATTATTCAGTAAATAGATCGTCCTGTCCAGCTGCATTTTCAGCTTCAGCAAGTCCAACTGGATTATCTAAACCATAATGTGAACGCACTTGCATTTGAATTTCTTTACTAACATCTGGATTTTCTTTAAGAAATTGCTTTGCATTTTCTCGCCCTTGACCTAGACGTTCTTCTTTATATGAGTACCATGCACCACTTTTTTGGACAATATCAAGTTCAGAGGCTATATCTAAGATTTCACCCTCAATAGAAATACCTTCACCATACATAATGTCCACTTCTGCTGTTTTAAATGGTGGTGCTACCTTATTTTTCACAACTTTAATTTTTGTTCTGCTACCAACCATTTCATTACCTTGTTTTATTGTTTCAGCACGTCGTACTTCTAAACGAATCGACGAGTAAAACTTAAGCGCTCGTCCACCTGTAGTTGTTTCAGGATTCCCAAACATAACGCCAATTTTTTCACGAACTTGGTTAATGAAAATGGCAAGAGTTTTTGATTTATTAATCGCACCAGAAAGCTTACGTAATGCTTGTGACATAAGGCGAGCTTGTAAGCCCATATGTGATTCCCCCATATCACCTTCAATTTCAGCTTTTGGTACTAAAGCAGCGACAGAGTCAACAACAACAATATCAACTGCACCACTTCGAACTAGGGCTTCAGCAATTTCTAACGCCTGTTCTCCTGTATCCGGCTGGGATAATAGCAGTTCGTCAATATTAACACCTAATTTCTCTGCATAAATTGGATCCAATGCGTGTTCAGCATCAATAAATGCTGCTGTACCACCTTGCTTTTGGACTTCAGCAATAGCGTGGAGTGCTACCGTTGTTTTACCAGACGACTCTGGACCATATACCTCTATAATTCTTCCACGAGGATAACCACCGATACCTAGTGCAATATCTAATGCCAAAGAGCCACTTGAAATTGTTGCTAGCTTTCGTTCGCTCTGTTCACCCAATCTCATAATAGAACCTTTACCAAATTGCTTTTCTATTTGTTTTAGCGCTTGCTCAAGAGCGGCTTTGCGATCACTCATTACATTACCTTCCTCCTTCTTGTAAACTATCAATATCATACCTCTTTTTTTCTAATTTGCCAACTTTTTAACGAACATTTATTCGATAAAATTTAGTGGTAAATAAGCCCGGAAAATTGAAAATTCCTTAAGAGAAAATTAAAAATTCAGAGGAAAAAACCTCTGAAAAACTAATTTCTTATTTTTCACGTAAATATTTATATAAGTAATAATAACCATATTTCACTGTTCTCGTTCGGATCGCACTACGACTACCAGACAAGATTAACGGATATACTTTCGTTTCCTTATCCTTGACTGCTATCCCCACAAACACCGTTCCAACTCGTTTTCCTTCCTGCTCACTAGGACCCGCAACACCAGTAAAGCTTATACCAATATCAGTATGAAGAATTTCCAGAACGTTTTCTGCCATATATTTAGCACATTCAAAGCTTACGACACCATGCTTATTGATAACATCTTGTGGTACATTTAATACATTTCGCTTCACTTCAGTTTGATAACAAACAATACTACCATTAAAAACAGCAGACGATCCAGCTATGTTCGTAATCTCTTTAGCAAACGCTCCCCCTGTCAAACTTTCGGCACTAGATATGGTTAAACCTTTTTGTTGTAATAACAAAAATACTTCTTCATATAAGCTAGAATTATTATATCCAAAGAAAAACTCGCCAACACGTGGTTGTATCTTTTTTTCGAGCTGATCGAGCATTTCCATTGCCTGATCAAGTGATGGATGCTTTGCTGTTAATCGCAATGTGACTTCACCATCTCCAACTGCTAGTGGGGCAATCGTTGGATTCGTTTGTAAATCAATCAAATCTTCTATCTTTGTTTCTAATTCGGATTCACCAATTCCAAAAAAACGCAGCACTCGAGATTCAATGTATTGTTTATTCTCTAGCTGATCTAATAAAAATACCCGTCCATAAGATTCAAACATCGGCATTAGTTCAGATGGTGGACCAGGTAAAAGCATATATATACAACCTTCATAACAAAAAGCCATGCCTGGAGCCATTCCAAAATGATTTGGCAAAACATTTGAACCTTCAATAACAAATGCCTGTTTTATATTATTTTCAGTCATCTTTTTAGATATTTTCGCAAAATAACGAGACATTTTTTCATATGACTTCTCATCACGAAAAAGGTTTTTATTAAAACATGCTGCAACAGTTTCCTTCGTTAAGTCATCCTTTGTCGGGCCAAGTCCGCCTGTTATAATTATTAAATTTGATCGTTTTTGAGCGTTTGCAAGTACTTGCGTAAGCCTAGTGGAATTGTCACCAACGGCTGTATGATAAAAAACATTAATACCAATTTGTGCTAACTCTCTCGATAGGAATTGAGCATTTGTATTTACGATTTGTCCTAACAATAGCTCTGTTCCAACAGAAATGATTTCCGCGTTCATCAACAACCTCCCCGTTATTTAGAATTCACAAATACATGCTTATTTTTCGCAAAGTAATCCCAACCTGATATAACAGTAAAAAATACGGCGATCCATAAGAAAACATCACCTAACGGAAATCCTATACCGGAAAAAGGAATATCATGTAACAATAATGCAGAAATCGCAATGATTTGTGTGACCGTTTTTATCTTCCCTAACTGACCAGCTGCCATTACTTCTCCTTCACCAGCAGCTACTAACCTCAAGCCAGTGACAGCAAATTCTCGGCTTATTATTACAACTACCATCCAAGCAGGGGCAAGCTGAAGTTCAACTAAAGAAATTAAAGCAGCAGAAACTAATAATTTATCAGCTAAAGGATCTAAGAATTTCCCTAAATTCGTGACTAAATTGTGTTTTCGAGCTAAATAGCCGTCTATCCAATCCGTTGCCGATGCTATAATGAAAATTAATGCACCAATAAAATGAGAAACAGGCAATACATCATTAAAGAAAAATAGTTCCCCAAATGGCATTGGCACGACCATGAAAATTAAAAAAACAGGTATCAATATTATTCTTAAAATCGTTATTTTATTAGGTAAATTCAAAGTATATCCCCCCAATCAAAATGTATGCATGAAAAGAGTCATCAATAGCTATGATGACTCTAACCTCTTTAGCCCTATTGTGTTACCTTATTAAAAATGATCTTTACTTTTTGATGAACCTTTTCAGTTGGCGGAAATGGATAATTAACAGGTTGTCCGTTAATTTTCAACTGCACATCAAGAGTACGGCCTATATTAAATTCGATTTCTTCTTCAGCGGAAAAATCGTAATTTAGCTTTTCACCATTGCCTAGCTCCCCGCCATAAAAAGACTTTCCGATACCATTTATAATTCCGATATAACTTCTTCCAGTTGAGGAAAGCTCCACTATAAATTGATCGGTACCCTTAAGTTCATACGTCGTATATGGCGTCCGGCCATCCAGCTTTTCAAGTTCAAGTAATTGCTGATCATCTTCTTCAGTTGGTTGTTCTTGAGTTGGGGCATTGTCATTTGGTGTTTCGGTTTGTTGATCATTTGTATTAGTTTCCTCGTTAGGGTTCTCCGTTCCTTCTTCATCGTCTTGATTAACAATTGTAATATTCTCATCGGTTTGACTTTCAACTGTATTAACCGAGTCGTTATCAGTATTTTTAGCAATATCTAGTTTTTGCATATACAACCAAATAAATACAGCTACACTGACAACAAGAACAAAAACTAGCAACTTCGGCAAAATCGCAAACAAGACAGAGGAAGTTGATGACACAGGTGTTCTCTTTGTTTGGGTTCTTGATGATAAACCGCTTGGAGCCTCTACTTCAGATTTTGGGATGTCAGATACAAATTCATCAAAAATCCTTTCTGAATCAAGGCCGACAGCTTCTGCATATTGCCTAATAAATGCCCTCGCATAAAATTTTCCAGGTAAAATCCCATAATTCCCTTCTTCAATTGCTTTTAAATAACGCTTTTGAATTTTTGTAATAGATTGCAATTCATCAAGGGTAAGATTTTTTTGTTTTCTAGCTTCCTCTAACCGTTTTCCGAGTTCCGTCAATGATAACACCGTCCAATATTTAAATTAAAAATCAAAGTCTGAAAAACCAAAACTAGAATCAGATGAAAACTTTCGATTTTCAACGATATCATATGAAATTTCTTCGTCTTGATCATTTCTGAGCTCGATAATATAATCAAAGTCATCTAGTGTATATTCTGAGTACTGAACAAAAATATCAGGATGCTCCACAACCTTAACAGCATCTAGCCGCATAATTTCGCGAACTAACTCCCAATGACGTTCAGAAGCTCTTTTCGTAGAAACAATTCCATCCAATATGTATAAATGATCATTTTGATATTCTTCTTCAATTAACTGGCTGCGAATCGTCTGCTTTAAGAGTGTCGATGACACAAATAGCCATCTTTTGTTTGCACAAACACTGGCAGCTACAATTGATTCGGTCTTCCCAACACGTGGCATTCCTCGAATACCAATTAATTTATGTTCATTTTTCTTAAAAAGCTCTGCCATAAAATCGACCAATATCCCTAGTTCTCTTCGTACAAATCGAAATGTTTTTTTATCATCCTTTTCACGATGTATATATCGACCGTGTTTGACAGCGATACGATCACGCAGATGTGGTTTTCGTAATTTTCTTATTTTTATATTATCAATTGTATTTAAAATAGATTCAAGTCGTTCAATTTGTTTGTTTTCCTTGCTTAGTATAAGCAAACCACGGCGACTATCTTCTACACCATTTATTGTAACAATGTTAATCGATAACATACCTAATAATGATGAAATATCACCAAGAAGCCCTGGGCGATTTATAACAATCTCATATTCAAGATACCATTCTTGTTTTTCCATCGGCATCCCTGCTTCCATCGAGAAATATATTTATGTCAAAATGATATTCTTCACCAATCATATTTTTTCCAACTACTACTATAATAAATGATTTTCTAATAATAGAAAAGATTTATCGGCAATTCTCGACAAAATTAAAAGAGAGGTCACATAGAACCTCTCTAATCCTTTATTTTTGAACGAGCTTTACCATCATATTAGCAATTGATTTTTGTTCTTCAGGGGTCGCGACTTTCCAAAGCTCAGCCAATAGTCGTTCTTCATCATTTTTCGGGTCGACCTGCTTAGCTAAGTAGTCTCCAACTTCTACTGCAATATTGGAAATAGTATCTTGGTCCATTCCATTGCTTTTTGCTTGATTTAATCTGTCTTCTAAAAAGTCTTTCCATTGTTCAAAATTATCAAGAACTGACATGATATCACTCTCCTTAAGAATATGATCATTTCTTATCATGTCACTTTATAAAAAAAATATTCACGTATACCATGCTCCATTAATTGAGATTATTTCTCCGTTAATATAACTAGATTTATCTGAAACTAAAAAAGAAACTGCATGGGCTACCTCTTCTGGCGTACCAAACCGTCCCATTGGTATTTCGGCAAGAATAGTTTGTTTATCTTCATCAGAAATAGCTTTCATCATTCTAGTTTCAATTGGACCTGGAGCAATTCCGTTTACATTTATCCCGGAAGGTGCAACTTCCTTCGCTAGTGCCTTCACAAAAGTATTTTGTCCACCCTTTACCATTGAATACAAAACCTCGCATGATGCCCCCGTTAAGCCCCAAATAGAGGAAATTACAATTATTTTCCCCCTTTTATTGTGTACCATTGATCCTAGTAAATTCTTCGTTAATAAAAATGGGCTTGTAATATGAAGCTGTACCATTTCAAATACTTCTTTGTCCGTCATGTCTGTCATTAAACCTGTATAGCTTGTGCCCGCATTAAGTATTAGCACCTCTAACGGATTAGAGATTTTCGCTAGTATGTCATACACACCATTAGAATTAGAAAGATCGGCACAGATAAGTTCATAGTTTACATCAAGTTCTGCTGCTAAATTTTCTACTGCTTTCTGATTTTGATTAAAATGCAAATAAAGATTATATCCATCATCAGCCAAACTTCTCGCAATTTCTTGGCCGATTCCCCCACTAGCTCCTGTAATCAGTGCCCATTTACCCAAGATTATCACTCCATATGTAAAAAAGCTAAAAGCGCCCGCTCGGGCGCAAATTGTTACTTTCTATTTTGGCACAACTTGAAATTCTGTAAAACATTTTTCATCAAATATTTCTTTTGCCACTTCATCAAGCCTAGCCATTTCAATATCTTCTAATACAGATACGATATCGAACAAATTCATGCCATTGAATTGATACCTTGTAAATTGATTCGCTATATATTCCGGTGAATTTAATGCTCGTAGGAAGGCACCAATCTTTTTCTTTTTTATTCTCGATAAATAATCCTTAGAAATACTGTTTACATCAAAGTTAAGAGTAATCGTTTGAATACGCTTTGACAGCTCATCTGGATTTTCTGTATCTCCCCCAATCATCGCAAACCCAAATCCATACTCCTCTGAATAATCAAATGAGAACGTATCATCTATTAAGCCCTCATCATATAATTTCTCATAATTAGAGGAGCTTTTACCGAACAATAAATCTAATAAAACATTAACAGTTAATTCGTGCTGAAGCAATTCTATCCCTTGGCGCGTCGGATTTTTTGTTTTAAAGCCTGCTAAGCATTTTGAAGTTTGTACAGGCATTGCTAGAATACGTTTTGCTTCAGCAACTTCAAGTGGTTCAGGATCAAAGAAGCGCTTTATCTCTGGTGCTCGTGCAAATTGCTTTTTAGCCTGATTATCCCGTATTTGTTGGATCATTTCCTCTGGATTAATAGGACCTACAACAAATAACAGCATATTGCTTGGATGATAGAACGTCTCATAGCACGTATATAATAGGTCCTTAGTAATGTTTGAAATTGACTCTATCGTTCCTGCAATATCAATTTTTACTGGATGATTCTTATACATGTTCTCAATTAGCCCGTAATACACACGCCAATCTGGATTGTCATCATACATTGTAATTTCTTGACCGATTATCCCTTTTTCTTTTTCAACTGATTGCTCTGAAAAATAAGGACTTTGTACGAAATCCAATAATATTTCTAAATTTTCCTTTACATTTGAAGTGCTAGAAAATAGGTAAGCTGTTCTCGTAAATGAAGTAAACGCATTAGCCGAAGCTCCATGCTTACTAAACTCAGCAAATACATCACCATCTTCCTTTTCAAACAATTTATGCTCTAAAAAATGGGCAATTCCATCCGGAACTTGTTGTTCATCACTTCGTCCTAACGGGACAAAACGATTATCAATACTTCCGTATTTCGTGGTAAATGTTGCATAAGTTTTATTGAAGCCCTCCTTGGGTAACAAAAAAACCTCGAGACCATTGGGTAGCTTTTCATGAAAAAGCTGTTCTTTTAATTGGTCAAATGTAATTTTCTCCATATTATGCTCCCTCCAATCCTTTAAGGAAGTAAATAGTATCGAGCTCCACTTTTTGGGATGCAGTTTGAATATCCTTCCTTGTTACCGCATCTACTTTAGTAAGCCAATCGTCTAACGGCCGCTCAAAACCTGCAACTACGTTATGATATAATATTTCAACTAACCCATATGCTGTATCAATTGTTTCTAAAATTTGATTTTTTAAAACTGCTTTTGTCTGTTCAATCTCTTCGTCAGTAAAATTGCCGTTTTTCATATGGTTCAGCTGCTCTTTAATAATCGCAACACAACGTTCATAATTCCCAAACTCAATTCCACTCATGATCATTAATAATCCTTTATGACTTTCAAATCGTGAAGCCGCGTAATAAGCTAGACTGGCTTTTTCACGGACGTTTATAAATAGTTTCGAATGGGAAAAACCACCAAAAATTCCATTGAACATTTGTAAAGCAAAATAATCCTCATCCTGATATGTTGTATTTGTACGGCAACCAATATGGAGCTTTCCCTGCTTAATATCTTGGTTTTCAAAAATTTCTTTTATTTCCGCAGGTCGCTTTTGAATTATAGTAGAGTTTTCATATTCATTGGAACGATTAGTTGGCAAACAAAAGGACTTTTCGACGATATCTTTTACTTGATCAACGTTAAGATCACCAACTACGTAAAGGTCAACCTCGTCATTACTAAGTACAGTTTGATAATATTCATATAGGGATCTCGCAGTTATTTTTTCAATATCATTAATTGTTCCATAAGCATTTAGCCTATAAGGCTCCTCATTACACATTTCCTGAACAAGCCGCATATTGGCATAACGCATCTTATCATCAAAGATAGCTTGAATTCGTTGTCTTAACCCTCTTTTTTCCTTCTCAACAATATCTTCACGAAAGGAGTCATTCTTCAGTGCTGGCTTCAATAATATTTCGGACATTAGCTTTAAACCACTTTCAAGCAAAGGAGTTGAGTCGGATAAATATTTTTCGTTTGCGATATCCATTCTGAATGTAATGATTTGGTATTCTCCCTTTTTTGAAACATCAACATTAAAGGTAGCTCCATAAAGTTCATCCAGTTGTGTACGCAGCTCTCGAGCTGACGGATACATAGCCGTACCACTCTGCAAAACATACGGAAGGAGCGCTCTAGTTGTTACATTCTCTTCCCGTAATGGAGATTTCAATTTTAAGACAATTGTATTGGTCTTATATTTTAATGTCTCTATGCCATGAAGTTTAAATCCATTTATCGAGTATTTTTTCTCTTTTACAAGAGTCATTTAAATACCTCCTCTATGTGTTCAATCTAGTTTACTATATGTAAGTTTTGTCTATTTTTGCAAATTTAATCTTATAAGTATTCCCAATATAACTCTATGTTACTTATAATTTCAAGTTAAAAAGGCGCAAGCGCCCTGATTAGCGACGTAAAAATAAGAGCGCACCGACTGAGATAAAGGAAACACGTCGAGAGACGAGTCGATGTTGACTTATCGCAAAAGAGATGAGCGAAGTTTACTAGTCGCTGGGCGCTCGTGCTGGATTCCAAAGCGCAAAATTATATACTTTCTTATCTTAAAAAAAAGGCTGCCACTATTGACAGCCCCTTATCTTCTTCCTTTTATATAAGGAGTTCCTGACGCCTTTGGCGCTTCAGCCCGACCAATGAAACCAGTTAGTGCTAAAATTGTCAACACATATGGCGCAATATAAAAATATACAGAAGGGATCCCTTTTAAAAATGGAATGGTTTGTCCTACAATACTTAAGCTTTGAGCAAAACCAAAAAACAAAGCTGCTCCCATCGCTCCTATAGGATGCCACTTTCCAAATATCATCGCGGCTAAGGCGATAAACCCTTGACCACTTATCGTCGTATGAGTAAAAATCCTAGAGATAACCTGGGCGAAAACTGCTCCGCCAATTCCAGCTAATGCACCGCTCAAAAAAACTGCTATATACCTCATTCTAGTTACATTAATACCCATAGTATCGGCTGCCAGCGGATGTTCACCAACAGCTCTAAGCCTTAAGCCAAACGGAGTTTTGAACACGACATACCATGCTAAAACAGCGATTACAAATGACCAATAGGCAGGATAATATCCATTAGAGAATAACAATTCCCCAACGATTGGAATCTTACTTAAAATGGGCAAATCTATTTTATTGAAGCCTTCTCGAATTTGATCAGTTTGACCTTTTCCATACCATAATTTAACGAGAAACATTGATAATCCTAATCCTAAAAAGTTTATCGCAACACCGCTAACAACTTGGTCAGCACGAAAGGAAATTGAAGCAACGGCATGTAATAGGGAAAAAAGTGCAGAAATGAACATTGCAGCAATAATCGCTAGCCATGGTGTATAATCGCCAAAGCTAGGAGCAAAGGTTAAATTAAAAACAATTGAAGTAAAAGCTCCAACTACCATTAATCCTTCTAAACCAATATTGACAACTCCAGCACGTTCACAAAACACGCCACCTAATGCTGTATAGATCAAGGGAGCCGAGAAAAAAATTGCAGAAGGAATAATGATTTCAAGCATTTGCAAGACAGACATCAATTTGCCCCCTTTTTAAAGCGCCTAAAAATAAGCTGAATTAAATAACTAGAGGCTACAAAAAAAATGATTAAGGCAATAACAATATCGACTAGCTCTGTTGGTACACCAGCACCCATTGGCATTTCTAGCGCCCCAACCTTTAGGGCACCAAATAATATTGCAGCTAATACGATCCCAAACGCTTGATTACCACCTAATAGCGCTACCGCAATTCCATCAAAGCCCGCCCCGGTAAAACCGGATTTTATATTTAAGCTTCCAAACGTTCCTAACCCATCCATTGCACCGGCAGTCCCTGCAAAGGCTCCGGAAATGACCATAGCTAAAATAATATTTCTTTCTACCTTCATTCCGGCATACTTTGATGCGTGCTGATTAAACCCAACTGAGCGAAGTTCAAAGCCTGCTGATGTCTTTTCTATTATAAACCACATTATGAAAGCACTAATGAGTGCAACTATGATCCCGTAATGTAACGATGAATAATCGGTTATCCCCTGTAAAAATTCAGATCGTAATGATGCTGAATCATAAATTCGATTCGTTCGAAATCCATCAACAGCAAGGTATGATGCCACTATTGCATTGAGCACTGATAAAGCAATATAATTCATCATAATCGTTACAATTACTTCATGCACACCAAAGCGAGCTTTTAGGTATCCGGGAACCAGTCCCCAAAGGGCTCCAGCAAGTGCTGCAGCTAAAATAGCTAAAGGTAAATGAATAATTTTTGGAAGCTCAACTACTAAACCAACCCAAACTGAAGCTAACCACCCCATTAATAATTGACCTTCCACACCAATGTTAAAAAGTCCGGTTCGAAAAGCAAAAGCAACAGCTAAACCTGTTAATATATAAGGGGTTACTTGACGAATCGTCTCACCAATATAATAGGAATCCCCAAATGACCCAAATAGTAATGATTGATATCCCGCTATAGGGTTATAGCCACTGATAATCATAACAAGGGCACCTACCAAAATTCCTAAAATTACTGAAAATACCGGAGAGAAAATATCCATCAGTTTAGAATTCATTATGAAACACCTGCTTCCCTCTTACTACCAGCCATATATAACCCTAACTCTTGTTCAGTTGTGTTTTTAGGATCTAATATTGCGAGAATTTTACCTTCAAATATAACTGCAATTCGATCACTAACATTCATAATTTCTTCTAATTCAAACGAGACTAGCAAAACAGCCTTCCCATGGTCACGCTGCTCAATTAATCTTTTATGAATAAATTCAATTGCACCTACATCCAGTCCTCTTGTTGGTTGCGCTGCAATTAATAAAGCAGGATCTCGATCGAATTCACGGCCAATTATCGCTTTTTGTTGATTACCGCCTGATAATTCACGTGCAATTGTGTGTTCACTTGGAGTCCTAACATCAAATTCATCAATTAATCTATTCGCCTTTTGATAAATTTCATTGAAATTTAAAATACCGTTTATTGAAAACGGTTTCTGATAGTACGTTTGCAAAACCATATTTTCGCCAATTGGAAAATCCAGTACTAATCCATGTTTATGGCGATCTTGCGGGATATGCCCTACGCCTGATTCAGTAATTTTACGTGGAGAGAGGTTTGTGATATTTTTTCCATTAAGCTTGATTGACCCTGCTTGTACTTTGGTAAGCCCCGTTATTGCTTCTATTAATTCCGTCTGCCCGTTTCCGTCTACACCTGCAATTCCAACAATTTCACCAGCATGAACTGTTAAATTCAAATGGTGAACGGCTTCAATTCCACGCACATCCTTAACGACTAAATTGTCAATTTCAAGCACAATATCCCCAAGTATTGCTTCCTTTTTGTCCGTTTTAAATTGGACTTCACGACCGACCATTAAAGCTGCTAGCTCATTCGCATTTGTTTGTCGAATTTCTAAAGTTCCAATTCCTTTTCCTTTTCTTATAACAGTAACACGATCGCAAACCTCCATAATTTCCTTTAGCTTATGAGTAATTAATATAATTGATTTTCCTTCTTTAATTAAATTTCTCATAATTTGAATTAACTCTTTTATTTCCTGAGGGGTAAGTACAGCAGTGGGTTCATCAAAAATAATAATTTCCGCCCCGCGATATAAAGTTTTTAATATTTCTACTCGCTGCTGCATTCCTACAGATATATCAGCTGTTTTTGCAGTTGGGTCAACTCTTAATCCGTATCGTTCTGATAATTGTTTTACTTCCTCAACAGCCTGTTTAATATTGATTTTTCCAGCCTTTTTAGGCTCACTCCCAAGAATAATGTTTTCAGTAACTGTAAAGGAATCAACCAACATGAAATGTTGGTGAACCATACCGATACCTAACTCATTAGCAATAGTAGGGTTACTAATTTTTACAGGTTCACCCTTGACACGGATCTCGCCTTGCTCTGGTTGGTATAACCCAAATAATACGTTCATTAACGTTGACTTACCTGCACCATTTTCTCCTAATAAGGCGTGGATTTCACCTTTTTTCAGCTGAAGAGTGATGTTATCGTTAGCAACAAATCCAGCAAATTCTTTTTTTATGTTTAGCATTTCAATTATGTACTCACTCATGTTGCTCCACTCCTTATGTAGTTAAGCTTCACAATTGGTCTCAATATCTCAACATCTCAACATAAAAGGTGATTTTGAAATTGCTAAGAGCGAATATTTTTCGCTGACAACGGTTCAAACACCTCGTCAAACGAATACGAGCTGAGGGGTTTTGGACATGTGCTTTCCCGCCAGAGGCTAATCCGCCCCCTCTCGCTCTAGTTCCCTATTTGAGTTCTGCACGTGTTTGTGGAACTTTGACATCACCATTAATGATTTTCGTTTTCCATTCGTTAATTGTAGCTAACATCGTGTCTGAAATATTTGTTTGCGTTGGCGCAATATCAATTCCATCCTCCTCTATTCCGTATTCAATAATTTGTCCACCTGTCTGCTCACCTTTTAACGTCTTTTCAGCAATATCTTGAACTGCTACATCCACTCGTTTAACCATCGAAGTGAGCGCTATGTTATCACCAGTACAATCCTCTGGTTTACGCTCGGTTTCATTTGCATTTTCATCCCATTTCGTACAGCCTAATTCCCATTGATCACGGTCTACTCCAATAGCATAAATGTTTTTTGCCGGATCTTTTTTCTTAATATCGACAGCTTCTGAGAATAACCCGTTGCCTACCCCACCTGCAGCATGATAAATTACATCTACACCTGATGCGTACATACTTGAGGCAATTTGTTTCCCTTTTGCTTCATCTGTCCAAGAATCAGCATATTGAACTTCAACAGTAGCATCAGGTTTAACTGCTTTCACTCCAGCGATATAGCCTGTTTCGAATTTTTCTATTAAAGGTATCTCCTTTCCACCAATAAAGCCGACTTTGTTAGATGTCGTGGCTAAACCTGCTGCCACACCAACTAAAAACGAACCTTCATGTTCTTTAAAGGTAACACTTGTCACATTCGGTTGCTCCACAACTGCATCAACCACAGCGAAGTTTATTTCTGGGAACTGTTGAGCTATTTCTGTAAGTGCCTCTCCAAATGCAAAACCAGTTGCAAAAATCACATCAAATTCATTACGTGCCAGTTTATTTAAATTTGGTTTAAAATCTTCAGGACCATTAGATTGTAAGTAATCATAACCACCTTTCCCTTTTTCTAGATTATGTTTTTTCCCAAAGGCTTGAATTCCTTCCCATGCAGATTGATTAAAGGAACGATCGTCGATACCACCCTCATCTGTTACCATTGCAATACTAATGGATTGATTACCTTTATTCTCTTCAGCTTCTTGAGTGCCACCTTCACCTGCATTATTTTTATTGTCATTATCTGCAGTCCCACATCCACCTAAAATCGTACTAATTGCAAATAAAAAAGATATGAAAAGACCTGCTTTTTTTGAAACCATGTTTAATCCTCCTTTTTGAATGAAAAAAAACAAAAATACTTTATATACTTTTATAATTTGTACAGACAAGTATAAATCTATTCAGTCTATAAGCCATATACAGACATAAAAAGGAGCTGCCAAAAAGTCAAATTTAATAACTTTTTGGCAGCTCCTTATGTTATCCTCGTTTTCGTAATACATGAAAGTTAAATTTGTCAGCCCGGAAATAGTTGCATGAGTAAAATACCGGTTCATCATTTTGATCATAGTGCACTTGTTTCATAACTAATAAAGAAGCGTCAACCTCACAATTAAGGATTGGCGAAATTCTTTCAGAAAAGCCTAATGGTTCGATATATGTGATCGCATAGGAGATATATCGTCCGACTTCCCTTTCAAATAATTCAAATATCGACCCTGATTCGTGGGTGTAGCTTTTCGGAAGAATTGATTCTGGTATCTCATCAACACAATACACAACAGGCTCATCATCAGACGTTCGTACTCGTTCAATTACGATAATTTCTTCAGTATTAGAGCACTTAAACTGGTGAACATCCTCTGGTGTTGCTGCTCTCGAATTAGACGAAATAAAAATCGTGCCAGGTTTTTTCCCTGCGCGTTTAATCATCTCGGTAACACTGAATAACTCTTCAATCCCTGATGTAAAAAGTGGCTTTGGATTCACAAAAGTTCCAACACCATGTCTACGAATAATGATGCTTTCCTCCTCAAGCACTCGGAGTGCTTCTCGAAGTGTTGCTCGGCTTACTCCTAGAGTTTTCGCTAAATCAAATTCTGAAGGTAGTTTTTCATTTTCCTTATAAATTCCGTGATCAATATCTTTTTTCAGCCGATCAATTACTTGTAAATAACGATGCCTTGTATCAGGTTTTACAATCATTTCTTTCCTCCAAAAAATGTCAGAGGTTAGACCTCTGACGATTCATTCGTGTATTGATAATACTATATCACTTTTAAACTTTTAAATAAATGGCTAATTAGTGATTTGAGGCTTCGTCTTTTATTTGTGACACTAATACTGCACGAGGCTTACTGCCTTCATAAGGACCAACAATACCCTTTGCTTCCATAGCATCAATTAACCTAGCTGCTCTCGTATATCCTATTCTAAAACGTCTTTGCAGCATAGAAACGGATGCCGTCTGCATTTCAATGATCAGCTCAACTGCATCGTTATATAAGTCGTCATCTACTTCTACCTCAGTATCCTTTTCTTCTTCAACTGGCATCATTTCTTGATGGTATTGAGCTTTTTGCTGCGAGATAACATAATCAACGATTGCTTCCACTTCTTCATCAGAAACAAAAGCACCCTGAATTCTCACCGGTTTAGAGGCACCTACAGGTAAAAATAACATATCACCTCTCCCAAGAAGTTTCTCTGCACCCCCCATATCAAGAATCGTCCTTGAATCTATTGAAGATGAAACACTAAAGGCGATCCGTGATGGAATATTTGCTTTAATAACACCAGTAATTACATCGACTGAAGGTCGTTGTGTCGCAATAATTAAATGAATCCCAGCAGCTCGTGCCATCTGTGCTAATCTCGTAATAGCATCTTCCACATCACTAGAGGCCACCATCATTAAATCAGCAAGCTCATCAACAATTACAACAATAAATGGTAACTCTCGTTGCTGTTCGTTTGTCTCTTGATTATGTCGACGTACATGTTCATTATATCCTTCAATATTTCTAGTTCCAGTATGTGAAAATAATTCATAACGGCGTTCCATTTCTGCCACAACTTTTTTTAGAGCTTGTGACGCCTTTTTGGGCTCCGTTACAACAGGTGTTAATAAATGAGGTATCCCGTTATACATAGTCAACTCAACCATCTTCGGATCTATCATCATTAGTTTTACTTCGTGTGGCTTTGCCCGCATAAGAATACTAACAATAATACCGTTAATGCAAACACTCTTACCACTACCAGTTGCACCAGCAACTAGTAAGTGTGGCATTTTATTTAACTCTGTCAAAATTGCTTCACCTGAAATATCGCGACCTAGCCCTACCATTAGCTTTTTATCGATGTTATTATTTTTTGATTCTAATACCTCGCGAAGTGAAACCATCGCCACTTCTTTATTTGGGACTTCAATCCCAACTGCAGATTTACCAGGAATTGGAGCTTCAATTCGAATATCTTTAGCAGCCAACGCTAACGCTAAATCATCACTTAAGCTTACTATCTTACTAACCTTCACACCTTCATCAGGATGTACCTCATATTTAGTCACAGCAGGACCTAAATGGACCTTTTTAACCCGCGCTTTTACACCAAAGCTATGAAACGTTTTTTCTAGCTTTTGCGCATTCATCGTAATAATTTTTTTCTCGTCACTTTGTGAGTTATAGATTGGTTTCTTTAATAAATCATTTGTTGGAAGCTCATAATCAACATTTTCAGCTTCACTAAAAACCACCGATATCGTCGAATCCGGAGGCTCAAATTCAGCATTAGTCAATGTTGAATTTGAACGATCATTGAGAGTATCTTCATCAATAGGATCCCTATGTATTTGGGTGTCGTTTGTAGCAACATCTATGAAGTTCGATATAATTGGTTCACTATGCTCATATTGATGGACATCGATCTCAACATGATGGTCTATACTAGAATGCTGAGGATCTTTATTAGGTTTTTGTTTGTTTTTGTTTTCCTTACTTTTTTTCTTTTTCCGTTTTCCAGCCTTTATTTCGGATAACGACATTTTTATATCTTCAAAAAAACTGATAAATTGCTTTTTTGTAAATTTGTATAATGTACCACCAATCTTTGAAATAACATCATGCAAAGAAAAACCTGTCATTAAAATAATACCAATTATCATTAAGAATAAAAATATAATTTTCGTGCCTTGTTCATTAAATAAAAAATACGATATCGCAAATAATACTGCGCCTACCATTCCGCCACCTAAATCGTAAGAAGTATTTCCTTTTGCTTCTTCCCAAAAGTGGGCCCATGTATTTTTGATAACGGAAGGGTTCCCTACGGCAGCATGGTTATTAATTTCACTAAATACACCAACATGAGTAATTAACAAAATTGCACTAATAATTGTATACAATCCAATTAATCGCCTTGTAAAAAACGTTGGCCAGCCTTGTTTAATAATAAAATATAAAGATAATATTAAAAGACAAACTAGGAAAATCCAATGCCATTCGCCAAAAAAGAAGCGAGCAAGTAGAACAAACGCTTGTCCAATAACTCCACCTAATTCTGCAATTGAAATAATTGTAATCGCTAGTAGTGCTAATCCAACTAATTCAAACGTTAATGTTTTTTTCCAATTCCCATTTTTTTTATTTGAACGTTTTTTCTTTGATTTTGCCATATGCTACCACCTCATCAGAAAAGAAAAAGAAAGCAGCCAGTATAGAGGCTGCAATGTGTAAGTTTGCTTATATTATAACATATTGTGAAGTTGAACGACTATTTAATAAAATTGAGGTTTTATTGACAATATTGATCCTGGCGAATAAGCTTCATATAAAAAATCATATGGATTTGTACTTAAAACTTGAACAACGCGACATTCTTCTTGTGAGAGTGGCTCAACAATTAATGAAATCCCATTTACATTCATCATCTTTCTCTTTGAAAATACACTTTCATTCTCTTGAAAAATTAATTCATGCGGCATTGTAGTATACATGATCATTGTATAAGCCCACCTTCGCTGCCCTCACTGGCAGAACGCCGCTTCTCAATCAACTCGTTAAGCTTTGCAATCGCCTTTCCCACGCCACCTACATCATTGATCAAACCATATTTCACAGCATCTCTTCCAACAACGTTTGTTCCGATATCTCTAGTCAAATTCCCTTTAGAAAGCATTAATTCTTTGAAGCGGTCCTCCGTAATATTAGAATGTGAAGTTACAAAATGAACAACACGATCCTGCATTTTATCTAAATATTCAAAGGTTTGTGGTACACCAATAACAAGACCAGTTAGACGAACTGGATGGATTGTCATCGTTGCCGTTTCAGCAATAAAGCTATAATCCGCACTAACAGCTATTGGTACTCCAATTGAATGTCCCCCACCTAGTACAATAGACACAGTTGGTTTTGATAATGAAGAAATCATTTCAGCAATTGCAAGTCCTGCCTCAACATCTCCTCCTACAGTGTTTAGAATGATTAATAGTCCCTCAATTTTTGAATTTTGTTCGATAGCAACAATTTGCGGAATTAGATGCTCATATTTCGTTGTTTTATTTTGTGGTGGTAATTGCATATGGCCCTCAATTTGCCCAACAATTGTTAAACAATGAATATTTGATTCCTGACCCATTTGTGGGATATTTGTTTGTCCAAGTTGCTGAATTTTGTCAACGAGTGACTCTTTCACATCTGGCTTTTCTTGTTCTTGATCTGATTGCTGGAAAGATAATGGATTAGACTTTACCATGTAGGAACTCCTTTCATTAATTCAAACTACCTTTAGTATGAATCCCAATGACTAATTTAATTCCTTCAAATAATTAAAGAGCCGTTTTCACCACCCAAAAGGCAATTACCTTAACAGTAATACTTTTTGGGATAGGAAATCGGCTCCGTAACTTTTAGATTGTTTAAATCTCCATTATGACAGGCAAAATCATTGGTCTTCGTTTTGTTCTCTCAAATAAAAAGTGACTTAATGATTCTCGAATTGATGTTTTCAATGTCGACCAATCGATGATGTGATCCTTCATACATTTCGTTATAATTTGCTCAACCATTTCATTTGATTTTTCAAATAATTCCTCTGATTCACGAACATACACAAATCCACGCGAAATTATTTCAGGTCCTGACACAATTTGTTTTTTCTCTTTACACAACGTAACAACAACAATTAGGATCCCATCTTGTGATAACAATCTTCGATCCCGTAAAACAATATTCCCGACATCTCCAATTCCAAGCCCATCAATTAACACATTACCTGATGGAACTTTACCATTAATACGAGCTTGTTGATTTTTATATTCAAAAACCTCTCCATTTTCTAATAAGTAGATTTGATCAGGGTCCATCCCAGTTGCTTCAGCTAGTTTTCCATGTACTTGCTGCATACTATAATCACCATGTATTGGGATAAAATATTGAGGCTTCATAAAGCCTAACATCATTTTTAGCTCTTCCTGACTGGCGTGACCAGATACTTGGATCTTTCTGCCCCCATAAATGACGTTAGCACCAGCTCTGAATAACTGATCGATTGTTTTCGAGACAGCTTTTTCATGTCCTGGTAGCGGTGGAAAAGCTATGATAACTGTATCACCTTGTTTAATCGACGCTTGTTTATGTGTCTTTGTTGCCATTTTCCCAAGTGCGACAAGCGGTTCACCTTGTCCACCTGTTGTTAATAGCACAATCTTATCGTCAGGTAATTTCCCAATGTCGGAAACTGGAATAATTAAATCTTCCTCAGCAGATATGTAACCCAGCCCCATTGAAATATCAATGACTCTTCGCATATTCTTTCCAATAATAGCAACTTTACGATTCGTTAATACTGCTGCGTCTAACACTTGTTGAATGCGGTGAATATTTGATGCAAACGAAGCAACAATTACCCGACCTTCTGCTGAATAACAGCTATCGGATAATTCTTCCCCAGCTAAGCCTTCGGAGCCGGTAAACCCAGGATGATCAGCATTCGTACTATCTGACATTAGACATAGAACACCTTTTTCTCCAAGCTCAGACATTTTAAAATAATCAGGTCCAATCCCATCTACTGGTGTTTGATCAAATTTAAAATCACCTGTATTCACTATAGCGCCATCAGGTGTATGAACGACAATTCCAACTGAATCTGGGATACTATGGGTCGTCCGAAAAAATGAAACTGAAGCATGCTCAAACTCTAAAACTGTTTCAGAATGAATTTCACGAAGGTCAGCGGTTTGTATACCCGCTTCCATTAGTTGATCTTCGACTAAACCTAGCGTCAATTTTGTTCCATATATTGGAATTTTGATACTTCTTAATACATAGGAAATAGCCCCAATATGATCCTCATGTCCATGGGTGAGAAAAATCCCTTTAATCCGGAGCTGATTTTCTATTAGGTAGGTTATATCTGGTATCACAATATCAATACCAAGCATTTCATCTTCAGGGAATTTCAATCCAGCATCTATGACATATATTTCGGGACCTACTTCAACGATATACATGTTCTTGCCAATTTCTCCTAGTCCCCCAAGTGCAAAAATCCTCACTGGATTATTATCTTTCTTGAACAATAGAATATCCTCCTATATTTAATTTTGAACCGCACTAAGTCACTTAAACATATTATAACGTAATGGAGAAATGGAAAACAAGTAAAACGAGCCTGTAAATAGGCTCGTTTTACTTGTTTTCCATTAAAATATATTTAGCTTAAGCAGAATTCATTGTGTAAAGAATTGACTGCACGCACCATGTCTTCTTCATGAACGAGTACCCATATCGTTGTATGGCTATCTGCCGACTGGAGAATTTGAATACCTTCTTTAGAGAGTGCGTTTACTATTTTAGCGGTTACACCAGGAACTCCGGTCATTCCCGCTCCAACTGCAGATACTTTTGCGCAATTTCGTATGATCGTAGGTTCATAGCCTAGTTCTTTTAATGCAGAAATAGCACGTTCTGTCATTTGGTCCATTACAGTATAAATGACGGCACTAGGTGATATATTAATAAAGTCTACACTAATACCTGCTTGGGCCATCGCCTTGAATACTTCCGCTTGTAAATTGTATTGTCCTTCTTTCGGAGACACTGTAATTTGTGTAATACTAGAAACATGAGCAATGCCTGTTACAACACGCTCGTGAATGTCACTACCTTTATTATCATGAACAGAGGCGGTAATTAATGTACCTACTGTATCTGAATAGGTAGAACGGATACGAAGTGGTACTTTAGCTTGCATTGCTATTTCAACAGCACGTGGATGAATCACCTTTGCACCTTGATGTGCCAAATTGCAAACTTCATTATACGTCATCACTGAGAGCGGTCTAGCAGCTTCGACAATTCTTGGGTCAGCAGTCATTATACCTTCAACATCTGTGAAAATATCAATAATTTCAGCATTTATTGCTACGCCTAAAGCTGCTGCTGAAGTATCACTTCCTCCTCTCCCTAAAGTTGTTACTTCTCCACTCATTGAAATACCTTGAAAACCAGCAACAACAACTACGTCATGATTCTCAAATTCCTTAAAAATTCGTTCACATCGCATTTCAACTATTTTGGCATTTGTATGCTCCTCATTCGTTCGGAATCCCGCCTGTGCCCCTGTCAGTGCAACAGCAGTTAATCCGTTTACATTTATAATATTTGCAAATACGACGGCAGACAATATTTCCCCACATGAAAGTAATAAATCAAGTTCACGATCACTAATTTTAGTCGAATCAATTTGGTTTAAGAGCGTATCTGTTGCATACGGATCGCCATTTCTTCCCATAGCTGAAACAACTACAACCACCTTGTATCCTTCTTTTACAGCATTTTGTACATGTAATAAGGCACGGAGTCGGCTTTCTTCATCCTTAACTGATGTGCCACCAAATTTTTGAACGATGATTTTCATGAACACACCTCTTCTAGTATCATTTCATGTTGTCAACAAAATGAGGCTATCCTTTGCGAGCCATGCTTAAATTTGGACATTACATTTAGTATTAAGAAAGTTTAGAGAGATTATCTTCTAAATGTAGTACCAATGCTCTGACTAGCTTTTACGGGACAGCCTCACCTTATTTAAATTTATGTTTAGTTACTATTCACTATTGACCCTTGAAACTTTATAGACTGATTATTTGAGGAGATTAAGAGCTACTAAACGCTCTGCAATTTGGACAGAATTCCAAGCCGCACCTTTTAATAAATTATCCGATACGATCCACATATGGAAGCCTTTGTCATTATCTAAGTCTTTACGGATACGTCCAACAAAAGTTTCAAGCTTACCTGTTGCAGTGACAGCCATTGGATATAGCTGTTCCTCTGGTTTATCTTCTAAAATAACACCGTCTGCATCACTAAGAAGGTTTTTCAAATCTTCTACAGTTACTCCTTCTTTATCAATCTCAATATAAACGGATTCAGAATGACCATATTCAACGGGAATTCTAACACATGTTGCCGCAACTTGAAGATCTGGGGCATGCATGATTTTCTTTGTTTCATTGATCATTTTCATTTCTTCAAATGTATAGCCATTATCTGTAAATTTATCAATTTGTGGTACAGCATTAAATGCGATTTGATAGTGCTTTTTATCAGAACCACAAGGCAAAATTTCAGGTGTGAATTCTTCATCATTTAATACAGCCTGTGATTGCTCCTTCATTTCTCTAATCGCACTAGCTCCTGCTCCAGAAACAGCTTGGTAGGTTGACACGATGACTTTCTTTAAGCCATATGCTTGACGAATCGGTTCCAGAGCTACAACCATTTGAATCGTTGAACAGTTAGGATTGGCAATAATTCCTTTATGAGCATGAATATCAGCTTCGTTTACTTCAGGAACAACGAGCGGTACCTCAGGATCCATCCGGAAAGCACTTGTATTGTCGACGACAATTGCTCCTCTTTTTGCTGCCTCTGGGGCAAGTACTTTGGAAACTGATCCACCTGCACTAAATAAGGCAACATCTACCCCTTCGAAGCTTTCAGGCTTTGCTACTTGAACAGTATGCTCCTCACCTTTGAAAATAATTTTTTTCCCAGCTGATCGTTCAGAAGATAAAAGTGTTAATTTAGAAATTGGGAAGTCACGTCTCTCTAAAGTCTGTAACATCTTCTCCCCAACTGCACCTGTTGCTCCTACAACTGCTACATGATATCCTTTTATATTTTCCATTCCTTTTTTCCCCTTCCATCAATTACAAGGTAACGTATACATTTATTTTTCTAAATGGTATAAGGTTTATTTTAACATACTCTTGCATTAAAGAGAGAGGATTTTTCTTATATGAGATATTTTTTACTCAAAAAACTTTTTCCATTTTCAATCGCGAAATCGTTCGACTAAAACAGGCTGTAATTGGCGTCCTTCTAATGCAGCCTCAACAGTTGCTAGTAAAGAATCCATTCGAGCGACAATTGAATTTGGCTTTTTCGATGGAGCATCCTGCCCAAACGGAATAAAGTAAATGTTTTTTGTTGCCATTAGTTTCATTAAATTCATTCCATTTAACCCTAAAGCATCATTTGTGGATATACCAAGCACAACAGGGCTTAAATTTCTTAATGTTGCCTTGGCTGCCATTAGTACTGGAGAATCCGTTAATGCATTTGCAAATTTACTCATCGATGCCCCTGTTAGCGGAGCAATGACCATACAGTCTAACGGTGTTTTCGGACCTAATGGTTCAGCAGCGACAATTGAATCAATCACTTTATTTCCAGTTACAGTCTCAAGCTTTTTTATCCAATCTTCACCATCACCAAATCTTGTTGTAGTATTTTTTAGAGTAAACGTAACAACTGGTATTACGTTCGCACCATGATCAACAAGCCTTTGAATTTCCGGTAAAACAGCATCATACGTACAATGTGAGCCAGTTAAGCCAAAACCTATACGTTTCCCTTTCACAGACGACATTATGATTTCTCCTTTCCATGTAGTAACTCTTCTTTTAGCAATCGAGAAATGACATTTGCAACAATTTGCCCAGCTGTTTTTGGTGCTACGATACCAGGAAGACCTGGCGCTAATAATGCTTTGATTCCCCTTTTTTCAGCATATCTAAAATCTGTTCCGCCAGGTTTTGATGCTAAATCAACTATTAGTGTGTGTAGGGGCATTTTTGATATAACAGAGGCAGTGACAACTAATGATGGAGCTGTATTGATAACAATATCGACGTCATCTACTTCGTGCTCGATATTGGCAGTATAGAACGGTTTAAGTCCCATTTCAGCTATTCTTGCTATGTCTTCTGATTTTCTCGCTCCAACCCTCACTTGCGCGCCTAGACAGGAAAATGCCCTTGCAACGGACATGCCAACTCTTCCTAGCCCTATTACAATCACATTTGAGCCATGAATCGTAATATCTGTATGCTGTATAACCATCATAATCGTGCCTTCGACAGTTGGGATTGAGTTATAAATAGCAACATCATCACGTTCAAATAATTTAATAAGCTTACGCTTTGAATTTATTATCGCTTCATCTAAATAGCGATTGCTAATCCCGGAAAAAACAAGGCAGTGTTCAGGTGTTTTCGTTAGCATTTCTTCCTCTAATATTATTTTTTCATTTGAAAAAATCGTTTCAATTTCCCCTGACAAGTTTGTACCTGGGACTGGCAGAATAATTGCATCAATTTCTGAAAAATCTAATTCCGATATTTCCATCTTTGTGGCACCGATAAAGTTTTGAGTAAGTTGGTCGAAGCCAACAAGTGAAAGCTTTGCATCCAATTCAGATAGTTTTCTAATAACCTCCAATTGCCGTGCATCTCCACCTAATACTGCGACATTCAAATCGGTTAACATTGAATTCACCTTCTCATCGGTTGTATCATCTAAGCAAATAGCCTATTTTTAATTCTTCAACATATTATGAAAGCCGAAAACAGAAGGTGAATAAAAAAAAGCATAAAAAAAGAGGCTTTCTTATATGCCTCCTTGGATAAATCTGTTAGGGTAGAACAAGTAGCCTTCACTTTTTGCTTTTCACTCATTGAAATCAATAATGATCATATCGGTCCCAATCTTTTTAATATGACTCCATGGTATTCGTGCCTCCATACCATTTTTTTTAAATCCAAACCACTTGATTGTCGGTATTAGTAAAGCCTTAATATACCCTGAATTTTCATCGATCTCTAGATCTGCTTGCCCCAATATTCCCATTCGTTCTCCTTTTTTTAAATCAATAATTTCCTTGCCGTTTATTTCAGTTAACCTCATTTTGTCATCGCCCCCCTCAAGCTGCCATCTTTTAACTAATATTTATTTTTACAAAACAAAAAAATACCTATTTGCAAGGCATTATCAATCAACAAAATCTTAAACATAGCCATTTACAAATAGGTATTATCAAATAAATCTTAACACATAAGATTTTTTGGCAGATCACCTTCAGGACTAATTAAAGCAACCGAATAATGATCGGTAAAAATACTTTTAGTAAGATTGTTTACTGTATCAAGGGTAACATTAGAAATCATCTCAATAATTTCATCTAATGAACGGTGCCGCTTAAGTAACAATTCATTTTTGCCGTTTCTACTCATCCGACTATTCGTGCTTTCCAAAGAAAGCATTAGGCTTCCTTTCAGCTGTTCTTTACTATTATATAATTCTCTTTCTGTAATTCCATCCTTTTTCAATACCGCTATTGTAGCTTGAATGGTCTCAAATAATGTGTTTAACTGGTTACTTGCTGTCCCACCATAAATGGTTAACAAGCCATTATCTAGAAAGGCTGAATGATAGCTAAAAATCGAATATGCCAATCCTCGCTGCTCTCTAACATCTTGAAATAGGCGACTTGACATACTGCCACCAAGAACATTGTTTAAAACGATTAGTGAATAAATTTGTTCATGCCCTAGTTTTAAGCCATTATAGCCAATGCAAAGATGAGCTTGTTCCGTTTCTTTTTTACGCGATAACTTCTCAGCTAATACAGTCGGCGTCGTATATTCTTTTCTAGTAAATTTAGACTCATATTTTCCAAAATACCCTTCAACATCTTTAATATATGACTCATCAATATTACCTGCTATAGATATAACGACGTTGTCTGGTGTGTAATGTTCGTAAATATACTCTCTGAGCTTATCACCGTTAAAGGTTTCTAATGTTTCCTCAGTGCCTAGAATCGGATAAGCAAGAGCATGATTACCAAATGTAGCTTTACTTAGTATATCATGGACAATATCGTCAGGAGTATCCTCATACATTTTGATCTCTTCTAATACTACATTTTTTTCTTTCTTCAATTCTTCCTCGTCAAAGACCGAATTAAAAAACATATCAGCTAATACTTCAAGAGCGATACCTGCATGCTCATCTAAAACCTTCGCATAATAGCATGTATATTCCTTTGAAGTAAAAGCGTTAACTTGACCACCAATACTATCAAAGCTTTCAGCAATCTCGCGAGCCGATCTTGTATTCGTTCCTTTAAAAAACATATGCTCGAGAAAATGGGAAATCCCATTGTTTTTTTCATTTTCATTACGAGAGCCAGTACCGATCCATATGCCAATCGCTACAGATCGAACTGTTGGTATGTTTTCTAGTACAATTCTTACTCCATTTTGACATGTATATTTTTTTATCAACCTACATCCTCCTAATAAGCAAAGTGCAAGAGCCTTTGTCATCCCCAATAGAAATGCATTGGTTTTAAACTAGACAACTATGTACCTAAACGTAACCTATCAAAATTCAACAAAAAAACCTATGATAGCATCATACCAATATCAGAAAAGTATGTCACGCATTTCATTTTCCCCCAAAATTTCCCTACTTAATTCGCTCTTCACTTAATAATGTGGACACATTACCAATTTGATATTCCTTTTCTTTCATAATTAAGATTAGATTTTCTAATCCAGCGGCAGTGGATGCAGTCGGATGCATTAAAATCATTGCACCAGCAAACACTTTACCGGCCACTCGATTTACCATTTCAGTCGGATTAGGATTTTTCCAATCTACCGTATCAGCAGTCCACATTACTACTTTCATCTTTTCTTCAGCAGCAATTTTTACAACTTCTTCCTTAAAACTTCCACTTGGTGGACCAAACCAAACCGGTGTAATACCCGTTGTTGCCTTTATAATTTCATTTGTCTTCACAATCTCCTCACGGATCGATTGAGAAGTTAATTTTTTCATATCAGGATGTGAATAAGCATGGTTGCCAAGCTCATGTCCTGCATCGACAATCATTTTAGCTACATCAGGGTATTTTTTTACCCATTGACCCTCTAAAAAAAATGTTGCTGTAACACCATGCTTTTCAAGTATTTTTAACATGCTAGGTATATATTCATTTCCCCATGCGACATTTATTAAAAAGCTGACCATTCGTTTTTCAGGATGACCGCGATAAATTGGTGCTGGTGGGAGGTCATTTAAAGTAATTTTTGGTGATACTTCCTTATAGACTAGCTTTTTTGGATTAAATCCTCCTTCTTTCCTCATTTTTTGATAAGATTCATCAATATCGACTGTCAGACCATTCAGCCCCGGCATTGCTTTCCATACTCTATGGATTTGTGCATCCTGTGGGGGAACCTCATACTGCTTTGCTTTTGTTTCAATTTCTAAATATAAAGGATCATTTTGTTTAGCGACTGTTATGGCCGATTGTTTTAGTCCATTTACATAATCTGATGTATAAGGATTTTGAATAAAACCAAATGTCATTATTAAAATAAATGAATAGGCAACTAGTTGAATAGCTAGTCTTTTCATATAATCATCACGACTCCCTTCACTATGAAAACTATGAAGGGAACGGACAAGATAGAACAAAAAAGAAGCTGTATGGCTACAGCTCCTAGCTTTGTTCTTGCTTTTCTTTTTGTTCTTTAAGAACAGCTTTTCTTGAAAGATTTACTCTTCCTTGGTTATCAATCTCTGTAACCTTTACAAGGATTTCGTCACCAAGCTTGACAACATCCTCAACCTTACCAACGCGCTCTTGTGCTAATTCAGAAATATGAACAAGTCCATCTTTTCCTTGGAAAATTTCTACGAAAGCACCGAACTTTTCAATTCGCTTTACCTTTCCAAGATACATTTGCCCTATCTCAACTTCACGAACAATATCTTCAATGATTTTTTTCGCTTTTTCGTTCATTTCCATATTTGGCGACGCGATAAAGATTGTTCCATCTTGTTCGATATCGATTTTAACACCAGTTTCTTCAATGATTTTATTAATTTGTTTTCCACTTGGTCCAATGACATCACGAATTTTATCTGGTTTAATTGTCATTGTAAGTATTTTTGGAGCATACTGTGATAGCTCTGGTCTTGGTGTTCCAATCGTTTGCATCATATGTTCTAATATTTGCATACGACCTTTTTGAGCTTGTTGTAACGCTTCTTCTAAAATTTCCCGAGATAGTCCGTCAATTTTAATATCCATTTGCAGGGCAGTTACACCTTTACTAGTACCAGCAACTTTAAAATCCATATCACCTAAGTGATCTTCCATCCCTTGGATATCTGTTAACACTGTATAATCATCGCCAGATTTAACTAAGCCCATTGCTATTCCGGCAACAGGAGCTTTTATTGGAACACCCGCATCCATCATGGCCAGTGTACTTGCACAAATACTAGCTTGGGAAGTTGATCCATTTGATTCGAGTACTTCTGATACTAAACGAACCGTATAAGGAAAATCCTTTTCAGATGGAATAACTGGTTCCAATGCGCGTTCACCCAATGCACCATGACCAATCTCACGGCGACCAGGACCCCGAATTGGACCTGTTTCACCAACACTAAAGGAAGGGAAATTATAATGGTGCATAAACCTTTTAGACTCTTCTATTCCTAAACCATCTAAAATTTGGACATCTCCAAGAGCTCCTAATGTACAAATACTTAACGCTTGTGTTTGTCCACGAGTGAATAGTCCTGAACCGTGTGTTCTTGGCAACAAACCAACTTCAGACGACAATGGACGAATTTCATCAATTTTACGGCCATCAGGTCGGATTTTTTCTTTAGTAATAAGACGGCGAACTTCCTCTTTAACAAGCTTGTACATTATTTCTTCAACCTGCACTAGGGTACCTTCTGGAAGATCCTCACGAGCTTCAAACTGCTCTTTCACGCTAGCTTTCACTTGATTGATTGCATCTTCACGTGCATGCTTTTCAGCAACTTGAACAGCTTTTTTAATATTATCCTCAGAGATCCCTCGGACTTCAGCTTCAAGATCTTGATCGATTTCAAAAAGCTGAACCACCGTTTTTTGTTTACCTACTTGAGCAACAATCTCCTCTTGAAATGCGATAAGTTTCTTTATTTCTTCGTGACCAAACATAATTGCTTCTAACATCGTTTCTTCCGGTACTTCGTTTGCTCCTGCTTCCACCATGTTAATAGCATCTTTTGTTCCAGCAACAACTAAATGAATATCACTCTGTTCTTGAAGTTCAACCGTTGGATTTATGATAAATTCGTTATTAACTCGACCAACCGTTACACCAGCAATCGGTCCTTCAAACGGAATATCAGATATTGAAAGTGCTAATGAAGAACCAAACATTGCCGCCATTTCAGAAGAACAATCTTGATCAACACTCATTACTATACTAATAACTTGAACTTCATTTCTAAACCCATCAGCAAATAAAGGACGGATTGGGCGATCAATTAAGCGACTAGCTAAAATTGCTTTTTCACTAGGGCGACCTTCCCGTTTAATAAATCCACCTGGGATTTTACCAACTGCATATAAGCGTTCTTCGTAATTTACTGTTAACGGGAAGAAGCTTAAATTTTTTGGCTCCTTTGATGCTGTGGCAGTAGAAAGTACAGCTGTTTCTCCGTAACGAACTAAACATGCACCATTAGCCTGCTTCGCTAGTTGTCCTATTTCTATCGTAAGCTTACGTCCAGCCCAATCCATGGAGAAAATTTTTTTATCTTGTTCCATGTACTTTTGTACCCCTCTCTTATGTAAAAATTTTATTAAATAATTATGGTTATTTTATTATTCCCTAAATATATGTAAAGTTATTTGACCGATTTTACGTTAAAGCTATGCTTCAAATGAGTATGAAAACGTGTCTCACACGAATAAGCCAATTTAATCCCATAGTTTTAATAAAGTGCTAACAAAAAAGCGGGAAATATCCCGCTTTTTGTAAGACCTATCGACGTAATCCAAGCTTTTGAATTAATTCACGATAGCGTGTAACATCTTTATTGCGAAGATAGTTAAGTAAGTTACGACGTTTACCAACCATCTTTAAAAGTCCACGACGTGAATGATGATCCTTTTTATGAACACGTAAATGTTCATTTAAATTGTTAATCTCTTCTGTTAGGACAGCAATTTGAACTTCTGGAGAACCAGTATCATTTTCATGAGTTTTGTACTCATTAATAAGTTCTTGCTTACGCTCTTGTGTGATAGCCATCCTATTCACCTCCTCCGAATGTGATCCCCAATTACTGAGCAAGCGTTGGTGACTCGCATTGCCAAGCAATGGTTCATATTTTTATACGTTATATAGAATACTATTGTTTCAACAAAAATGCAAGTTTTTAATGTCTAATTGCACCAAAATAGCGCAATGCATCCTCTTTATCAGCGTGAATTTGCGAAATTAATTGTTCTACTGACTGGAATTTTTGTTCCTGTCGCAATCTTTGGTGCCATTCTATTATAACTTGTTCCCCATAGATCGATTCATTGAAATCAAAAATGTGAGCCTCTATCGCGAGCTTTATTTTTGTTTCATCATGAAAGGTTGGCTTAAAACCAATATTTAACACTCCATTATAATATCGATTATTCACGAAAATTCTTACGGCATACACACCTGTTGGTGGAAGTATATATTTAGCGAAAAGCTCGATATTAGCCGTCGGAAAACCAAGCAATCTTCCCCGCTTTTCACCATGAATGACTTTTCCGTGCATTGTGTAATAACGTCCTAAATAATGGGGTAGTATTTGCATATTTCCTTCATGAATTAACTCGCGGATTAGGGTTGAGCTTATCTTCTCATTTTTTTCAACTACCTTATCAATAACGGTTTGTGTAAACTTCTCCCGTGAATGGAACGGTAAAGTTTCCATCGTTCCTTTACCTAACCGCCCATAAGTATAGTCGAAACCTGCTACAACATGCTTTACATTAAGATCGATAATATATTGATCTACAAATTGTTGAGGCAATAACTCTGCAAAAGAATGACAAAATTGAACAATGTACAAAGTATCAATGCCTAACTTGCGAATTTCTTCTTCTTTGTCCGCGATTGAAGTTATACATTCGCCATGCTCCACACTATTTCTTAACACAACTGCTGGGTGTGGATGAAATGTCATAACAGCACTTTTATATCCACGTTGATCGGCGATTTTCTTAGCAGTTGTTATCACCTTTTTATGTCCAAGATGAACTCCATCAAAATAACCTAATGCTAATACAGTTGGTGATAAATCGTTAGCATTAAAGGAATGCGGATGAGTCAAATTTATGACATTCATACTTTCACCTGCTTTACGAATTCCACTTTATCTACTCATTTCTTAAAACTTTTTCAGGCTTCATCCATCCCGGTTTATCAGGATGAGGTTTATAAACAGCCACACATAATTGGTTTTGATTGAACAGAGCAATATGCTTTTCATTCTCATAACCAACTGGAATCTCAAGCACCTGCCCATTTTTTACTTGTGATTCTAGTTTTTCATTTATTACATATTTAGTCAAATCTGAAAGAGCTCTTTCTAATGGTAATAATTCCAAGTTGCCTGCTGTGAATTTCTCTTCAATTTCCTCAAGAGTAAGACAATCATTTTTGCTGAAGGTTCCTGAGGATACACGCGTTAACATTGACATATGTGCAGGATAGCCTAGCTCTTTCCCCATATCAACTGCTAATGTTCGGATGTATGTTCCTTTACTTGATCTTACATAAAAGCGAAATCGATTATGTTCTTGGTCGACAAACTCTATATCATCCAATAATTTCAATTCATATATGATAACTTCTCGTTTTGGTCTTTCAACCGTAATGCCTGCCCTTGCGTATTCATATAATCGTTTACCATTTACTTTTACAGCAGAGTATATCGGTGGTATTTGAGTTATACTGCCATGAAATTGATTCAAAACTTGTTCGATTTCTGCTCGAGTAATAGCTTCACCAATTGGCTTTACAGCAATGACCTCTCCGGAAGCATCTTCAGTTGTTGTTGCGGTTCCAATCGTTACTTCTCCTTCATATGCCTTTGGTACTTCCGTTAAATATTCCACTACCTTTGTAGCCCGACCAATGCATATTGGTAATACTCCGTCTACATCAGGATCAAGCGTTCCAGTATGACCAACTTTTTTTATTTTTAAAATCTTTCTTATTTTAAAAACACAATCATGTGATGTCATGCCTTTAGGCTTCCATAGCGGTAGTATTCCTTCCATTTTGAACACCTCATCTAAAAGTTAAAAGGATAGACAAACGTCTATCCTCAACTTAAGTCTCTGAATTTTTTTTAAGCTGTTCAAGTAACGTTTCAATTCGATTTCCGTATTCAATCGACTCATCAAATTCAAAAGAAATTTCTGGTGTCTTTCTTAATCTAATGCGGTGTCCAATTTCTGACCTAATAAACCCATTTGCTTTTGCAAGTGCCAATAAAGTGTTCTGCTTTTGTTCTTCGTCACCTAAAACAGTAATATAGACTTTAGCTTGTTGCAAATCTCCTGTTACTTGAACATCCGTTACGGTTACAAAACCAATACGAGGATCTTTTATTTTTCTACTTATGATGTCACTTAATTCTTGCTTCATTAGTTCGCCAACTCGTGATGGACGATTATTACTCATTTCAATCACCTCGACTTTAACACCATTCTACATCTGTAACAGCTCGTTCAATCTCCGGAAAAGAATCTATCATTTTCAAAGCGCGATTTAATTCCTTTTCAGCACTGATCTTTGCAGACGAGACCGTCACAATTGTAATTTCTGTACGTTGCCACAAATCTTGAAAATTTGTTTCACTTACTGATACATTATATTTTTGCCTCAAACGGGTAATAATACGCTGCAAAATAGCCCGCTTTTCTTTTAAAGATTGTGGATTATAGAGTAGACACTCGATTCGAGCGCTAGCGATCATTTACGCTCAACTTCTTGCATTACAAATGCCTCAATGATGTCTCCTTCTTTAATATCATTAAAGTTTTTAATCGTCATTCCACATTCATAGCCTTGTGCGACTTCTTTTGCATCATCCTTAAAACGCTTCAATGTATCAACTTCGCCTTCAAAAATAACGACCCCGTCACGAACAAGACGAATTCCAGCATCACGTGTTACTTTACCATCCGTTACATAACAGCCAGCAATAGTGCCTACTTTAGATACTTTGAATGTATTACGAACTTCGGCTTGACCAATTATCTTTTCTTCAAATTCAGGGTCAAGCATCCCTTTCATTGCTGCTTCAATTTCTTCAATCGCTTTATAGATGATGCGGTGTAAACGTATATCAACGTTTTCTACTTCAGCCGTTTTCTTCGCATTTACATCAGGACGGACATTAAAACCAATAATAATTGCATTGGAAGCAGACGCTAAAATAACATCAGACTCGGTAATCGCCCCAACCCCGGCATGAATAATTTTAACTTTAACACCTTCTACTTCGATTTTTTGTAGTGATGATGACATTGCTTCTGCCGAACCATGAACATCAGCTTTTACAATTAGATTGATTTCCTTCATTTCACCTTGCTTTATATGTTCAAATAAATCTTCAAGGCTTACTTTATTTCGCTCACTACGCTGTGCTTCGATTTGTTTTTGAGCACGAGCTTCCCCGATATGACGAGCTTTTTTCTCATCCTCAAACACGACAAAGCGATCACCGGCACTTGGCACCTCATGAAGTCCTGTAATTTCTACAGGAGTTGACGGTGGAGCAGCCTTCACGCGACGACCGATATCATTAACCATTGCCCGAACACGACCATACGTATTTCCTACAACAATCGGATCCCCTACCTTTAGAGTTCCATTTTGTACTAATAAAGTTGCGACAGGTCCTCGTCCTTTATCCAAATTAGCCTCAATTACTGTTCCAGTAGCCATTCTATTAGGATTCGCTTTATATTCTTCAACTTCACTTACTAATAAAATCATTTCTAGGAGTTCGTCAATTCCTTCTCCTTTTAATGCAGAAAGCATAACAAATATAGTATCTCCGCCCCAAGACTCAGGGATTAGGTTGAATTCAGTTAATTCCTGCATGACGCGATCTGGGTTCGCACCCTCTTTATCAATTTTGTTTACCGCAACAATAATCGGTACACCCGCTGCTTTTGCATGGTTAATTGCTTCCTTTGTTTGTGGCATAACACCATCATCAGCTGCAACAACAAGAATTGTAATATCAGTTACACTTGCTCCACGGGCACGCATGGTTGTAAATGCTTCGTGACCCGGTGTATCTAAAAATGTAATCCTTTTCCCATTTACTACTACTTGATAAGCACCGATATGTTGTGTAATTCCACCTGCTTCACCAGCTGCTACCTTAGCATTCCGGATTGAATCTAATAATGTTGTTTTTCCGTGGTCAACATGACCCATTATGGTTACAACTGAAGGCCGTTCAACTAGATCGTTAGGACTATCCTCAACTAAATAACTATCTAAATCGGTTAAATCTACTACAACTTCTTTTTCAACCTGCACTCCAAACTCTGATGCAATTAACTCGATCGTATCATCGTCTAGATCCTGATTAATCGTTGCCATTACACCAAGCATCATTAATTTCTTAATGATTTCTGAAGGCTCTTTTCCTAATCTTTTAGCTAACTCACCGACAGTCAACGAATCCTCATATTTTATTACTTTAGGCGCTTGCTCTTGTTTTGGTGATTGTGGTTGCTGTCTTTGCTGTTCTTTATTCTTAGGATTTTGAAAGGTTGTTTTTTCATTCTTGTCCTTGTCTTGCTTAGCTTTTAACTTTTTAGGTCCTTTAGCCTTCGTTTTATCCGCAAATTTATAATCATCATCATCATTATTTTGACCTAGCTCTTTCGAATGTGGCACTGTTGGCTTCTTCTTTTTTACATCAGGCTTTGAATCAGGCTTTGAATCAGGCTTTGAAGCTGGTTTTGAATCAGGGTTTGAAGCTTTTTTACTATTATCCTTCCGTCCGCTCGTTTCAGTTTTTGTCGCTGCTGCTTCCTGTTTTTGTGGTGTTTTCTTGTAGATAGAATCTAATACTTTAATTGCTTCCTCATCAATCGTTGACATATGATTTGTTACCTCAATATTTTTTTCTGTTAGCTTAGAAATAATTTCTTTACTTGACTTATTCATTTGTTTTGCATATTCATATACACGCATTTTACTCATACGTTCACCCCCAAGAAAATTAATCGAGCAACTCCGCTAATTTATTTGCGAAACCATTTTCCAAAATTGCAACGACTACACGAGCTTCTTTGCCAATGGCTTGACCTAACATATATCGGTCTTTCACTTTTTTCAATGGGATCTTATAATATAGACACTTGTCTGTAATTTTTTTTGAAGTATTATATGACGCATCCGAAGACAGAAGGACAAGCTTTGCTTTGCCTTTCTTAATTTCCTTCAATACTAATTCTTCCCCTGAAGTTAGTTGACCTGCTCGATTGATAAGGCCTAATAAAGTTATCCATCGATCTTGCTTCAAACTACCTTTGCTCCTTTTCAATGAATTGAAGTAATTCATTGTAAATAGATTCATCAACTTTTACGCCTAAATGATGCTCTAGAACATTTTTCTTTTTGGCATCAAGAATGCATTGTTTATCCTTACTAATATAAGCTCCTCGCCCCGGCATTTTCCCAGTGGGATCAATCGAGACATCGCCTTCTTTGGAACGGACAATTCGAATGAGTTCGCGTTTTGGTTTCATTTCTTGGCTCGCAACACATTTCCGCAATGGTATTTTGCGATTCTTCATCCGGCTCCACCTCTACTTCTAATTAATTTTCGTCTGTATTATCCTCAAAGTCATCTCCATAGAAATCATCAAAATCTAAATCTTGATCTTCTGTATTTTGAAAAAGCGGCGGTTCTTCTTCTAGTAAATTTAGTTGTTCAGCTTCTGACAAACTTTTTATATCAATCTTCCACCCTGTTAACTTAGCTGCTAATCGTGCATTTTGGCCTCTTTTACCGATGGCAAGTGATAGTTGATAATCAGGTACAATAACAGTAGTTGCTTTTTCTTCTTCATTCACAATTACCTTTATTACTTGTGATGGGCTTAATGCATTAGCAACATATTCTACCGGATCTTTAGACCAACGAACGATATCAATTTTTTCACCTTTTAATTCTGTCACAATCGCCTGAACTCTTTGTCCTTTTTGACCGACGCAAGAACCAACAGGATCTACCTCTGGATTATCAGAATGAACTGCAATTTTTGAACGGTCCCCTGCTTCACGAGATACTGATTTAATTTCAACAGTTCCATCATATATTTCAGGTACTTCAATTTCAAATAATCGTTTTAGGAGACCTGGATGTGTTCGTGAAACGAATATTTGCGGTCCTTTTGTCGTTTTTTCAACCTTTGTAATAAACACTTTAATTCGATCATGCGGTTTATATGTCTCGTTTGGCATTTGTTCTGTTAAAGGGAGTAAAGCTTCAATCTTTCCTAAATTCACATAGATAAACCTAGCATCCTGTCTCTGAACAATACCAGTCATAATATCTTCTTCACGGTCAATATACTCGGAATAGATCACACCTCTTTCAGCTTCACGAACGCGTTGTGTTACAACTTGCTTCGCTGTTTGTGCAGCAATTCTACCAAAATCCTTTGGTGTTACTTCAATTTCCAATATATCTTCAATTTCATAGTTTGGATTTATTTTCTTTGCTTCCTCATGGGAAATCTCTAAACGTGGATCAAATACTTCTTCAACAACTTCTTTACGTGCATAAACCTTCATTGTCCCTGTTTCACGATTAATATCAACACGAACATTTTGCGCCGAATTAAAATTTCGCTTATAAGCAGATATCAATGCAGCTTCAATAGCTTCTAATATAATATCCTTGCTAATTCCTTTCTCTTTTTCAAGCATTGTTAATGCATCAAGTAATTCACTACTCATTATGTTCTCCCCTTTAAAATAATCGACCTAGTGGAACGTAACAGCAAGTCTAGCACTAGCAACCTTGTTGTAAGGTATTTCAACTTGCTTTTTCCTTGTTTTAATGAGTACCTCCACTATTAACCTTTCTCCATCGAATTGTATCAGTTTGCCCTCAAAGATTTTTTCATTATTAATTGGTTCATACGTTTTAATATGAACTTGTTTTCCAATTGCTTTTTGTACGTCTTCCGGCTTTTTTAGTGGTCTTTCGACACCTGGCGATGATACCTCTAGAAAATAAGGATAGGATATTGGATCGGTTTCATCTAGTTTTTCACTTAACTGCTCACTGACGTTCCCACAGTCTTCGATGTCAATGCCCTTTTCTGAATCAATAAAAACTTTCAGGTACCAATTTTTACCTTCTTTAACGAATTCAATATCAACTAGCTCTAAATTCATTTTTGCAAGGATCGGTAACACGAGTTCTTCTGTTACCTCAGTTATTTTTTTGCTCATAAAAAACCCCCTTTTCTAGCAACACCTTGAGCGATTAGATTGATTTAGCAAATTTATATAAAATTCCCTGCTAAAATAAGCAGGGATAAAATTACTCCAAATCCTTTACAACTAGTCGAAAACGAAAGAGTGGGTTTTGGCCCACTCTTTTATCATTTACCAATATTTTTAGTATTGTCAATAAAAATATACCATATTGAAGAAAAATATGCAACAAACAAAAGCGGAAGCGTCTTGGTCAGCCCGACAGAAAAACACTGGCTAACTTCGCTACATCTTATAGCAACGCCAGAATTAGAACGTCCTGTTCGTCGTGCTCTTCCCACAAAAGAAGTCCGGTTTAAAATAGCGACAACTGATTCTGGTCAGGTAATCCTTCGAGGCAGCCTTGATTTTCAAGGTATTCTAGCACTGTTTTCGAAATTTTACTTCTTTGCTGTAAATCTTCTTTTGATAAAAATTCACCTTGTTCACGTGCTTTGACAATATTTACAGCGGCATTTGTACCTAAGCCCGGAATTGCATTAAACGGTGGTATTAAAGTATTTCCGTCAACCAAAAATTCGGACGCACTTGAGCGATATAAATCAATTTTTTGGAAGGAAAATCCACGTTCACACATTTCCAACGCTAACTCTAACACGGTTTGGACGTTTTTCTCCTTCGTCGATGCATCTAACCCTTTTGCATTAATTTCCTCAATCTTGCCACGAATGGCATTCCCGCCTTTGATCATCGCATCAATTTCAAAATCATCGGCGCGGACAGTAAAATAAGCAGCATAAAATAAAATTGGAAAATGAACTTTAAAATATGCAATCCGTACCGCCATAAGCACATAAGCAGCAGCATGGGCTTTCGGGAACATGTATTTTATTTTTAAACATGACTCAATATACCAATCTGGTACATTGTTCTTTTTCATTTCCTCAATAAATTCGGGTGTTAAACCTTTCCCTTTACGAACAGATTCCATTATTTTAAAAGCTAATGATGGGTCTAGTCCTTTATAAATTAAATACACCATTATGTCATCCCGACAGCCGATAACTTCACTTAATGTACAAGTTCCGTTTTGAATAAGCTCATTAGCATTATTTAACCAAACATCGGTACCATGGGATAATCCAGAAATTTGGACTAATTCAGAAAAAGAACTTGGATTTGTTTCTTCAAGCATTTGTCTAACAAACCGAGTCCCAAATTCGGGTATTCCTAATGTTCCTGTCTTGCACATAATCTGTTCTTCGCTTACTCCCAATGGTTCAGGAGTTGAAAAAATCTTCATTACTTCAGGGTCGTCAGTCGGGATCGTTTTTGGATCAATCCCACTTAAATCTTGCAACATTCTAATTACAGTTGGATCGTCATGACCTAGTATATCAAGCTTTAACAAGTTATCATGGATAGAATGGAAATCAAAATGTGTTGTTCTCCATTCTGAATTCGTATCATCGGCAGGATATTGTATTGGTGAAAAATCATAAATATCCATATAATCAGGAACAACGATTATTCCACCCGGATGTTGTCCTGTTGTACGTTTTACCCCAGTACAACCTGTTGCAAGCCTTTCTATCTCCGCACCGCGATATGTTAAATTATGATCAGAAGCATACCCTTTCACATAACCAAAAGCTGTTTTATCCGCAACCGTACCAATTGTCCCAGCACGATAAACATTATCTTCACCGAATAGTACCTTCGTATAGTTATGTGCCCTCGGCTGATAATCCCCAGAAAAATTTAAATCAATATCTGGAACTTTATCCCCTTTAAATCCAAGGAAGGTTTCAAATGGGATATCATGGCCATCTTTTTTATAGCTTGCTCCGCACTCTGGACAATTTTTATCTGGCAAATCAAACCCAGAGCCAACAGAACCATCATCAAAAAACTGTGAATTCTTACACGTAGGACAAACATAATGTGGTGGCAATGGATTTACTTCAGTAATTTCAGTCATAGTTGCAACTAGAGATGACCCAACTGATCCACGGGAACCTACTAAATACCCATCATTTAATGACTTTTTTACGAGCTTGTGGGAAATTAAATAAATAACTGCAAATCCATGTCCAATAATACTTTTTAATTCTTTTTCAAGACGGTCCTCAACGATTTTCGGTAATGTATCTCCATAAATAGAACGGGCACGATTATAACTCATTTCGCGAATCTCGTCGTCGGCTCCCTCAATTTTTGGGGTATATAGATCATCCTTAATCGGTTTAATGTCATTGATCATCTCGGCAATCTTATTAGTATTCGTAATAACGACCTCTTCTGCCCTGTGTTTCCCTAAAAAGGAAAAGGAATCTAACATTTCATTCGTTGTGCGAAAGTAAACAAGAGGTTGTTTCTCACGATTTAATGGATTACCACTTTGTGAAGCGATTAAGATTTTTCGATACAGATGAGCTTCCTTATTTAAATAGTGAACATTCCCAGTAGCAACAACAAGTTTATTAACTTTTTCTCCAAGCTTCACGATATTTGTTAAAATCTCTTGTAACGCCTGCTCATTTTGAATCATTTCTTTTTCTATTAAATGAGCATAATTTTCTGGCGGTTGAATTTCCAGGTAGTCATAAAACTGGGCTATTTCCTCTGTTTCTTCAGGGGATTTTTGCATCATCGCTTCAAAAACTTCACCTTTATCACAGCCAGACCCTACTAATAGGCCTTCACGATATTTAACTAATAAAGACCTTGGAATTCTTGGAACTCGATAATAATAATGAATATGGGAATACGAAACTAATTTAAATAAATTCTTTAATCCGACCTCGTTTTGTGCCAGCAAAATACAATGGGAAGGTCGAGAGCGCTTATACGCATCTGATTGTCCCATATTTTCGTTAAGCTCATCGTGGTAGGAAATTCCTTTCTCTTCACAATCTTTAAGCATTTTTACTAATAAATATCCGGTTGCTTCTGCATCATAAATAGCACGGTGATGCTGGGTTAATTCAATATCAAATTTCTTACATAGCGTATTTAAACGATGATTTTTTAACTCTGGATATAAAAATCGACCAAGTTCAAGTGTGTCAATTACAGGATTTGTAACCTTATCGTGACCGAGTTTCTTTAAACCAACATTCAAAAAGCCCATATCAAAGCTTGCATTATGAGCTACTAGCGTATCATCCATAATCCATGCTTTAAACTCATTTAAAACTACATCTATATCCGGTGCATCCTTAACCATCTCATCCGTTATTCCTGTTAACTCGATTGTCGTTGCAGATAATGGATGATGAGGGTTCGAAAATCTTTCAAACCGATCGATAATTTCACCATTTTTCACTTTGACTGCGGCTAGTTCAATAATTGTATCGTATACTGCGGATAGACCTGTAGTTTCAACATCAAAAACAATATACGTTTCATCAGCTAACAAACGGTGAACTGGATTGTAAGCAATCGGTACACCGTCATCTACAAGATTTGCTTCCAACCCATAAAGTATTTTTATCCCATGTTTTTTCCCAGCAGAGTATGCCTCTGGGAACGCTTGAACTACAGCATGATCAGTCACCGCAATCGCTTCGTGACCCCATTTTTTCGCTTGAATTACAAGCTCAGAAATAGAAGTAACTGCATCCATTTGACTCATTGGTGTATGTAGATGTAATTCAACCCGCTTTTTTTCAGATGTATCTTGCCGCTCCACTGCTTTTACTTCATTAATATCCTGTGCCATCATGACAAGCTCACGCATAAATGTATCGGTTTGGACACTACCTCGTACCTTAACCCACATTCCTTTTTTAACAGATTGCAAAATATTTACATCTTCTTTATCTCGAGAAAAGATTTTAATTGTTAGCGAATCAGTATAGTCTGTTATTTTAAACGTTAACAATGAACGTCCACTTTTAAGTTCTTTTATTTCGCTAGAAAATATGTAGCCTTGGATTGTAATACGGCGCTCCTCTTCTTGTATTTGTTTAATTTCCACAGGCTCATCCTTTATCATATAGCCGATTGTGATCGGACCATCGTGTTGACTGTTATCACTATTTTTTGGCTTTTTAGCCTGCTCTATAAGTGCCTCCATCATTTTCGAGCGATCTTCCTGCTCCTTTTGGATAATAAATTCTTCAAATTCCTCCTTTGAATAGACAATTTCAGTTTCAATTATCAAGGACGGGAATCCTAGGGATTTAAAAATAGGATCAAATAACTCTGCATATTTCTTTTTAAGTGAAATGGATTCCGGTTCATTTCTTACTTGTATAATAAGTTTATTTCCATTTAAATGAGGAGATTGCTGTTTCATTAATGAAATAAGTGATGGTGATATTCCCTCGAGCTGTTCGACAATATATGGCCAGTAATCATGTAACTGTTGCTCAGAGATCAATTCTTCTTTACATGTTATCGAAAACGTTACTGTAGCGATTTCTTGAAAAGCATTGACTAAATGGGATTTAAATAACAAGAATGCTTCTAAAGATATGTGTTTTTCAAAACCAAATTGGAAATGCCAAGATTTTTTCTTACGTTCTATCGTTAGCTTTTCTATCCAAGCATCCTGAAAGAAGGTAGATGAAAAGGTACTAGGCAAAGAAATTTGCTCTAATAAAAGCTGAAACCGTTCTTTTCTAATTTTAATTTCTTCTGTCATCTCCTTATCTCCCCTTTTACTACCTTGTCTAAATCTATATATATTAACAAAAATGAAGGGGCAGGTACCTCTGGTATACCATTTAGATTTATGCAGAAGATACTGCGCTAAATGTTTATTTACCAGTGGCAACCAGACCCCCTTAAGACATGCACTCTATAATCATCTAGAAATTAATAAGAACTTAATTTTTCACGGATGACGTCAACTAAATCGTTAACACTAACTTCGAAAACCTCACCCGTTTTACGAAGCTTTAATTCAACTATTCTATCTTCAGCCTTCTTACCGACTGTAATTCGAATTGGAAATCCAAACAAGTCGGAGTCAGCAAATTTCACACCAGGTCGTTCATTACGATCATCATATAAAACTGAAATTGAATGACTATTTAGATGTTCATAAATTTCTTCTGCTAGTTCTTTTTGGACATCCATTTTCATATTAATTGGTATAAGATGGACTTCAAACGGTGTAAGCGCAACAGGCCATACCATCCCATTTTCATCATTAAATTGTTCAACTACTGCTGCAACTGTTCGTGACACACCAATGCCATAACATCCCATAATCATTGGTTGGGATTTCCCGTTTTCATCTAAATATGTGGCTTTCATCGCTTCACTGTAAAATGTTCCAAGCTTAAACACATGCCCTACTTCAATTCCTTTAGCAAATTGAATAGTACCTTGTCCATCTGGTGATGGGTCTCCTGCTTTGATAAAACGAAGATCAGCAAATTGACTAACCATAAAATCTCTGCCAACGTTTACACCCGTATAGTGAAAATCAGGTTCATTTGCCCCGCATATTCCGTTCACTACAAATTGTACAGCATGGTCAGCAATAACTTCAACTTCCTTTGGCACTCCAATTGGCCCAATTGATCCAATTTCACAATCAAGTATTGACAGTGTTTCTTCAGCTGTTGCTAGCTCAACCATTTTTGCCTCAAGTAGGTTTTTTACTTTTATATCGTTAACCTCATGATCGCCACGGACAACAATTAATACATACTTTTCGTCAACCTTGAATAATAGCGACTTCAAGCATTTTTCTTTAGACACATTAAAAAACTTTGAAACTTCTTCAATTGTTTTTTGATCTTTTGTCGCTACCTTTTCTAAGGTTGTAGGAGTTTCATTTGACTTTTCATAATCAACAACAACTGGTGCCATTTCAATATTTGCGGCAAAATCTGATGTATCTGAAAAAGCAATCGTATCTTCTCCTACATCAGATAAAACCATAAATTCGTGCGTATCTTTACCGCCCATTGCTCCAGAATCAGCAATAACAGCTCGGAAATTCAAACCGCATCTTCTAAATATATTTGTATAGGCACGAACCATATCTTGATAGGCTTCATCTAAGCTTTCTGGTGATGAATGAAAGGAATATGCATCCTTCATAATAAACTCGCGACCTCTTAACAAGCCAAATCGAGGCCTCGCTTCATCACGGAATTTCGTTTGAATTTGATAAAGAATTAATGGTAACTTTTTGTACGAGCTTACTTCATCCCGGACCAAAGAAGTAACAACCTCTTCGTGAGTTGGACCTAGCGCAAACTCACGATCATGACGGTCTCTTAAACGCATGAGTTCAGAACCGAAATTATACCATCGCCCGGTTTCCTGCCATAGTTCTGCTGGCTGTAAGGCTGGCATTAATAATTCACTGCCCCCAATTGCATCCATTTCCTCTCGAACTATTTGTTCAACCTTGTTTATAACTCGTTTCCCTAATGGTAAATAGCTATAAACTCCTGATGCATTCTGACGCATAAAGCCGGCACGAAGTAGTAGCTGATGACTTTTAATTTCTGCGTCTGCAGGTACATCCCTTAATGTCGGGATTAACATTTTACTTTGTTTCATCTTTAGCACCTCTTTATTATAACAACAATTGTTTATGAATTAGAACGTGTTATTTATAGGAAATATTTTTGAATATCATTCCAAGTTACGACAAGCATCAATAGCATTAATAAAGCGAAACCAATAAAATGAACAATCCCTTCTTTCTGAGGGTCAATTGGTTTGCCACGTACTGCTTCTATCGTAATAAACGTTAACCTGCCCCCATCTAGTGCCGGAAGGGGTAATAAATTAATAATTCCTAAGTTTATACTTAAGAGAGCAGCCCAGCGAATTAAATTATAAATACCTGACTGTGCTACCTGATCTGTTAAACTGTAAATTCCTACTGGGCCAGAAAGATCATCAATTGTAAACTGACCCGTAATAAGTTTCCCTAAACCAAAAATAATTTCTTTTGTCCAAAAATATGTTTGTTCAAATCCATATTGAATAGATCCAAATACAGACTTTTCAACAGTTGGATAAACGCCGATGAACCCAGTTCCATCCATTTCCCGCGGCTTTGGCGTCACTTCAAATTGAAGTTTTTCACCATTACGATTTACGAGGAATTGTAAAGGTTCCTTAGCACTTATTTCGATAATATCAACCATTTCATCCCAATTATTAATTACATTTGCTTCATCCCAACCCGTTTGTTTTGAGTCTTTTATCATTAATACCCGGTCGCCTTGTTTTAACCCCGAATCAATGGCTGAACCGTCCGTTGTTAATTCCCCTAATATAGGTTCTTTTACCGGAGTCCCAACTAGACTGCCCAATACAATAAACAATACAAAAGCGAGAACAAAGTTCATTGCCGGTCCAGCAAAAATTTGCAGGAAGCGTTGTGTAACGGTCTTTGAAGCAAACTGGCGGTTGTATGGTGCGATTTGCGTTTCCTGATCATCTACAACGAGCATAGCTTGCTCATGAACCTGAAACGTTTGTAATACATCCTCATCTTGTTCATATCCTGAAATAAATAAGCGATGCACTAAATCGATATTTTCAACTTCTATTACTTTTGCATTTTGGTATTTAGACTTATTGTTGACAATAATTTTTGTGACCTTCTCCTCTGAATTAAAAAGCAATCCAATATTATAGCCTGGTTTTATTTCTACTAATTCCGGGTCCTCACCAGCAACTCGAACGAATCCACCAAATGGTAATAGGCGAATTGTATATAAAGTCTCATTCCAACGGAATGAAAACACTTTAGGTCCAAATCCAATTGCAAATTCACGACAAAGCATTCCAGCTCGTTTTGCAAAAACTAGATGACCAAATTCATGGAAGAATACAAGCGCTCCGAAAATTATCACGAATGCAATTACCGTGTTCAAATTTATAACCACCTTTTATATAAATTATCCTATTCCCTTTATAGATTTTACATACTCCCTTACTTCTTGATCAACCATAATAATTGTATCTAAATTAGGGTTTGAAATAGGAGAATGAAACTCTAAAGCTTTTTCAATTAGGCTTTCAATAGTTAAAAAAGAAATTTCCTTGTTTAAGAACATTTGAACAGCTTCCTCATTCGCTGCGTTTAACGCTGTAGTCATTGTTCCACCAATTCTGCCAGCATCATAAGCAAATTTTAAACAGCGATATCTTTCATGGCTAGCCTTTTCGAAATGTAGCAAACCTATTTCAATTAAGTTTAACCTTTTCGCAAGGGGTAGTGCAAGTCTTTCAGGATATGTTAGAGCATATTGAATTGGTACCCTCATATCTGGTGATCCTAGCTGAGCGATCATACTAGAATCTTCGAATTCTACTAGTGAGTGAATAATGCTTTCTTTGTGAAGGACAACATCAATCTTATCGTACGGCATATTAAATAACCAATGGGCCTCAATTACTTCTAAACCTTTATTCATCATTGTCGCTGAATCAATAGTAATTTTTGCGCCCATCGACCAATTTGGATGGTTAAGTGCCGATTCTATTGTCACATGCTCAAGCTCAGCACGAGATTTTTCTCGAAAGCTACCGCCTGATGCTGTTAGGACAATCCTTGCTAAAGCTTTCTTATCTTCACCATTTAAACATTGAAATATGGCGGAATGCTCACTATCAACTGGCAAGATCATAACATTATGTTTTTTTGCTTGTTCCATAACAAGATGGCCTGCGGTTACTAATGTTTCCTTGTTTGCAATTGCTATTGTTTTCCCTGCCTCGATCGCCTTTAATGTTGGTCGTAACCCTACACTTCCCATAACAGCGTTGACCAAAACATCTGAATCACAATTTGCTGCTACTTCTATTAAACCCTCGTCACCATAAACAACCTTCACACCACTTGGAACGTGTTGTTTTAAATATTCACAACTATCTTTATCAATTACTGAAACAACCTTCGGTATAAATGTATGTATAATATCCAAGCCCAATGTTAAATTTTTTCCGATTGAAATTGCTTCTAGTGAAAATTGCTGAGGATGAAGTTTTATTATATCAAGTGTTTGTGTTCCAATTGAACCAGTTGCGCCAAGTAAACTTATTTTTTTCATAACGACTCCTTATATTAGCTGTAAGAAATGTAGTATTGGTAAAACAAACAAAAGACTATCAAAGCGGTCTAATATACCTCCGTGTCCAGGTAAAATATGTCCTGAGTCTTTTACTATAAAATGACGTTTCAAAGCAGACTCAACTAAATCGCCCATCTGTCCAAATACGGATGTAACAACTGTAACTGCCAGTAAGAAAAATGTAGAATCATGAATTGGGGAAATAAGTTGGAATACACAACCCACTAATAAAGCTGAGAAAATACCGCCTACAAATCCTGCAATTGTTTTATTTGGACTAATTTCTGGCCATAGCTTTCTTTTCCCAAAGGCTCTTCCAACAAAATAAGCACCTGAGTCAGTAGCCCAAATAACAAAAAGGGCATAAAAAACATACGTTAAGCCGATCATCCTAGTTTCTATTAAATAATAAAAGCCGACTCCGACGTACAATGTTGATAAAATCATAAACCCTGCATCATCAAATGAAAATTTATTTTTTGAAATAACCGTATACGATAATAACAGCATTACCACAATTAATGCAGCTTCAATTTTCGAAAAATTTGTTCCAATATTTTCAATAACCAAAGACTGTGGAATCAATAGAACCCACAAAAAAACAAAACCTATTATTCCAGGTATTGATAAAGACTTTATTCTTTTCATTCGCAATAATTCACGAAAAGCAATGGTCCCTAGTAAATAGACCAAAATAATAAATGGAGTATTTCCAATGATGACTAGTGGCAAAAAAATTGCTATCGCAAAAACAGCTGTAATAATTCGAGTTTTCATTACGTACCTCACCTTTATTTATACGCCACCAAATCTCCTCGTCCGGCGTTGATATTCGACAATAGCTTGATAAAAGTGGTTCTCATTAAAATCCGGCCAGAGAATATCAGTAAACCACAACTCTGAATACGCCAACTGCCAAAGCATAAAATTACTTAAACGAATTTCACCGCTAGTTCGAATAAGCAAATCAGGATCTTTAAGACCAGCACTCAATAAAAACCTTTCGAAAACCTCTTCATTTATTTCCTCTATATTTAGTTTACCTTCGTTGCTTTCTTTTAATAAGCTTTTAATACCTTCAATAATTTCGAAACGACTGCCATAGTTTAAGGCAAAATTTAATATTAGCCCATCATTCGTTCTTGTTTCACTTATCGCTTTCGTAATTGCATTTCGTGTATGGGGTGGCAGTTGATCTTTATTGCCCATTACTCTAACTTGAACATTTGCTTCAATTAGTTCAGGTAGAAAGGTCCCTAAAAATTCCTCTGGCAACTTCATTAAATAATCAACTTCAGTTTTTGGTCTTTTCCAATTTTCAGTCGAAAAAGCATAGAGAGTTAAAGCTCTAATTCCAACTTCGTTGGAAGCTTTTACAATTTTCCGGACAACCTTCATTCCTTCATGATGGCCAGCAACTCTAGGAAGCCCACGTTTTTTTGCCCAACGACCATTTCCATCCATAATGATGGCTATATGATTAGGTACAGAACTACGATCTATTTGTTCTAGTGAATAAACTGATCCCTTTGAATCAGTTTTCTCCTTTCGAAATGAGAACTTTTCGAGCATTCGAATCCTCCACCAAATTAAATTTAAAATCGTTAATAGTAAAAAAACCCCCTGAAATATAATAGAGGGTTCTGTACATTATATTGTATCGTGAAATGGTCTAAACTTCCATTATTTCTTTTTCTTTTTCTTTAGTAATATTATCAATTTCCTTGACATGGTTATCTGTTTCTTTTTGAACATCTTCAGTATAACTACGATGATCATCCTCAGTAATTTGACCATCTTTTTCTAGCTTTTTCAATTCATCATTAGCATCACGACGAATATTACGAAGTGCTACCTTTGCTTCTTCAGCCATAGCCTTTACATCTTTTACTAACGCTTTTCGGCGTTCCTCTGTTAATGGTGGGATAGAGATTCGAATAATTGAACCATCATTTGTTGGATTTAACCCTAAGTCAGCCTTTTGAATTGCCTTTTCAATTTCTTGAAGTACTGATTTATCATACGGTTGAATGACTAATAGCCGAGCTTCAGGAACTGTAATTGAAGATAATTGATTTAATGGTGTTGGTGCTCCATAATAGTCTACCTGAACTCGATCTAAAATTGATGGATTTGCACGACCCGCCCGGACTGTTGCAAGCTCACGCTTGTAAGCTTGAATCGCTTTGTTCATTTTCTCTTTTGTATTACGAATAACCTGTTGACCCATTATTATTTCCCCCTCACGATCGTTCCAATATTTTCACCGATAATTGCTCTTTTAATATTTCCTTCCTCCATAATAGAGAAGACAATTAATGGAATATTATTATCCATACATAAAGAAGAAGCCGTTGAATCCATCACTGCTAAACCTTCCTTCAAAACATCTAAATATGAGAGTGTTTCATATTTAACAGCATTTTTATCTATTGATGGGTCAGCACTATAAACACCATCAACATTATTTTTTGCCATTAATATTACGTCCGCTTCAATTTCAGCTGCTCTAAGAGCTGCTGTTGTATCCGTTGAGAAATATGGGTTGCCTGTTCCTGCTGCAAAAATAACAACACGTTTCTTTTCTAAATGCCGTATAGCTTTTCTTCTTATGTATGGTTCAGCAACCTGTCTCATTTCAATTGAGGTTTGGACTCGTGTTTGTATTCCTAAATTTTCAAGACTATCTTGTAGAGCCAAGGAATTCATACATGTTGCAAGCATTCCCATGTAATCAGCAGTTGTCCGGTCCATACCCATTTCACTACCTACTTTACCACGCCAAATATTTCCACCACCGACAACAACAGCGACTTCAACACCCATTTCTGCGATTTCTTTTACTTGCGTAGCAATGCTCTTAATAATGGTTGGGTCTATCCCAAATCCTTTATCACCTGCAAGAGCCTCACCACTTAACTTCAATATTACCCGCTTGTATTTAGGATTCGTCATGACAACCTCCACCGTTACATCAATTTTACGCTATCTTATTGGTCTAGCAATCATTCTATTTGCATCTTAAAATAGGGAACACACTTCGTGTTCCCTACCATAATCTTATTTGTTTACTTGACTCATTACTTCTTCAGCAAAGTTGTCTTGACGCTTTTCCATTCCTTCTCCAACTTCATAACGTACAAAGCCTTTTACAGTAGCGCCTTTAGATTGTACATATTTGCCAACCTTTTGATCTGGATCTTTAACAAAGGCTTGATCAAGTAAACAGATCTCTTCAAAGAACTTACCAAGACGGCCTTCTACCATTTTTTCAACGATATTTGCTGGCTTTCCTTCGTTAAGTGCTTGTTGCGTTAATACTTCACGCTCTCTTGTTGTTTCTTCTTCTGAAACCTGATCACGAGAAACGTATCGTGGGTTAACCGCAGCAACATGCATAGCAATATCTTTAGCAAGGTTTTCATCACTTGTTCCAGATAAAACAGTTAATACACCTATACGTCCACCCATATGGAGGTAAACACCAAATACATCGTTATCCTCTTTTTCAACGACTTGGAGACGGCGTAATGAAAGCTTTTCACCAATTTTAGCAATTGCAGTATTAATGTGCTCTTCTACTGATGGACCGCTACCATTTAAATTTTGTTTTAACGCTTCTTCAACGTTTGCAGGCTTTTGTGATAATATATGACCTGCAAGTTCAGATACTAATTGTTGGAATCCTTCATTCTTTGCAACAAAGTCTGTTTCAGAATTTACTTCTAAAATAACTGCAGTATTTCCGTCATGCTTAATAGCTGTAATTCCTTCTGCTGCAATACGGTCTGCTTTATTTGCAGCTTTTGCAATTCCTTTTTCACGAAGATAATCGATTGCTTTTTCCATATCACCATTCGTTTCAGTAAGTGCTTTTTTACAATCCATCATACCAGCACCAGTTTTTTCACGAAGTTCTTTTACCATTTGTGCAGTAATGGCCATTTAAATTCCTCCTTGGTTTACAGTTATGTTATGTAATTACTTCCATTTATTCTTTTAAAAAAGGTGATAAAAGGCTTATCCCTCTTACCACCTTTATTGTTTACTTTTCTTATGCAGTAGTAATTTCTTCACCTTGTTTTGCTTCAATAACAGCATCAGCCATTTTTGCAGTAAGAAGTTTCACAGCACGAATTGCATCGTCATTTCCTGGAATAACATAGTCAATTTCGTCTGGATCACAGTTTGTATCAACAATCCCTACAATAGGAATGTTTAATTTATGAGCTTCAGCAACGGCAATGCGCTCTTTACGAGGATCAATAATAAATAGGCAATCAGGAGTTGCTTTCATTTCCTTAATACCGCCTAAGAACTTCTCAAGACGCTCTAATTCTTTGTTTAAATTTACGACTTCTTTCTTTGGTAAAACGTCGAAAGTACCATCTTCGCGCATTTTTTCAATATCTTTAAGACGTTGTATACGCTTTTGGATTGTTTCGAAGTTTGTTAATGTACCACCTAACCAACGTTGGTTAACATAGTACATTCCGCAACGCTCAGCTTCTTCTTTCACTGAATCTTGAGCTTGTTTCTTCGTACCAACAAAAAGAATAGTACCACCGTTTGCAGCAACTTCTTTCATGAAGTTAAATGCTTCTTCTACTTTTCTTACTGTTTTTTGTAAGTCGATGATGTAAATACCATTGCGCTCTGTAAAGATATAACGCTTCATTTTGGGATTCCATCGACGTGTTTGGTGTCCAAAGTGAACACCTGCTTCTAGCAATTGTTTCATTGAAATAACTGACATTCTTTTTTCCTCCTAATTGGTTATAATTCCTCCGCTCATTTCATCCTAAAGTAACACTACATCATGCAGCACCAATACTTTAATCGACGAGCGTGTGTATTTAACACCGAAAGTTACTATACCATATTGCTCCTCATGTATCAAGATATTTATTTACTTTGTTCGCGAAATTTAAGCAATAATTCAATTTCAGTTTTACCTCTATTCAGTTTTCTAGCAATCTCACCGGCCGAAAGGCCATCCGCATTTAGGCGAAAAACCTGTGATGTGAATGATTGTTCAAATTGCTCTTCCCCTACCGGTACGGGCGGCACATAATTATTTGGTTTTTCATTTGTCAGTGAGGCTCTTTGTTGAGGTTTTTGACTTTGATACGTCTGTTTTGCTATTTTCCCCTGAAGTAACGGCGATGGCTTATATGAAGTTTGCATATCATTTATTGGTTCGCTTGTCGCTGTTTGAGCTAATGGTTTGACTTTGTTAGTTTTCCCAGATTCTTCAATAATATGCAATAGTTTTTCATTTTCTTCTTTCATTTCAAGTAAATAGGCTTGAAACATGTCTTCAATTTCCTTTTGAACTTCAACTTGTTTTGCATTAATTTCCTTTGATTTGTTTACTCTAATAGAAAGTAAAATAATCCAGAAAAAAGCTAATAAATGTAAAATAAAGCTAATTGCTATCAATATTGAGACCATATTATCCCTCGATATCTATAAGATTTCCTTTATAGGGATGGTGCAACTTTTCATTTTGATTGGTATTTGAGGTATTTTTGTGCCTTCTCTGCGGTAATTCTTCTTTGTTTGAGCCTTGTCCATCCTTTTGCAGTTGATTTTTTGTTGGTTCATCTTTTTTATAGACTTGTTTACTTTTAATTTCATCTTCTTTATTCTGCATGGATGCTAAATGCTCTTGAAGGTGCTGTCCTTTTTGCTGCATTTGTTCTTGCATTTTTCCGACATCTTGTGTTCTTGGAAGCGCAACCTGCATTTCAACTAATCGTAAACCCATTTTACCACTTCCTTTTTTTATTACAGCGGACTAAAAGCTACCTCATTCTCAACTAAGTGAACTTTCACATGACGATAATGTTGGTTTGCCAAATGAACATATTTACCGAAATGTATACATGTATTAGGGTAAATCACATCTGAAACAATTACATAGGCATCTTCAAAATTAGTAAACAAAGCATGGAGCTCATCTAAATCTTCTCGAACTTCAGTTTGTTTTTTTCGGTACTGTTCAATCGTATTTCGACTTTTTACCAACAGCTGCTTTTCTTTTGGTGAAAGCGTACCCGTTTGCTTTAATTTCATTGCTAGATTGTTAACAGCAATTTCAAGTTTATAAACAACATCTTCTATATCAATAAGCTGATGCTGTAACGACTTTTCCTGCTCAACAATTCTTTCGTTAATTCCAATAAACAAATCAGTTTTTGTGTGCATTTTATTCCCAATTGATTTGGCTTCGAGGCCGGTACCTACCGATATAGTTCCACCTACTATTGTACCATTTTTCGTAACAATGCTTCCACCGGCAATACATTTACTGTGAAAAATCGACCTCTCTACTTCAATATTACGGCAGCATTCAACGTGTGCTTGGTTTATGTACGAAGTATGAATATCCACTCCAGCTTTTACGATACCCCTATTTAATGCAGCAATTCCACCGGTAATATATATCGAGCCGTCCGCAATTAATTCTGCACCCTCGACAAGACCATAAATTTGTATATCCCCTTTTGACTTTACTTTAAAGCCAGTGGGAACATTGCCTCTAATGATAACATTCCCTATAAAATCAATGTTTCCTGTTTTAAGGTCAAGATCTCCTCTAACCTCGTACATTGGAAAAACATTAATAGTCCGATCCCCAAAACTAATTTGTCCATCAATTGCCGCAAATATCTCATCATTAATTTGCTCAATATTTTTTCCAGGTCTTAATCGATAGGGTTTTCCGGTTTTAGCTGGTACTTTTTGACCTAAGACATTACAACCGTCTTCACCCATAGTTGGATGAATTATTGTTGCCAGCTTTTGTCCTTTTGCTACAGATGGTATTTGTTTTACTTCTCGCAAATTAATAAAATGCTGCTTTTGATCGATCTCTTTTTTTGATACAGTAATGATTTCGTTTCTTAGGAAGCCATCGGTACCATTTATAGGTGGTTTCCCTTTTGCAATAACAACAGGTTCCCGAAAAGCTTCAGGTCTTGCATAAACATTTTTAATTACATCCTCCAATAATCCGTACGTAACATGATTTTCAGCGATGAAATCTAGCAGCTCCTCAAAGATAAATGGATCATTCACATTCAATTCATTGTTAGGACGCTTATCATTATATTGGATGGTGGCTTCCATTTTATCGGGGCTGATTTTTATCTTGAACAATCCTTGTAATTTTTCCATTGGTTTATCCCCTCGAAAATTTTTTACAAAATTCCTTACATTGCCAAGGCCTTACCTAATAAACCTCGTAGTTTTAATAGTGCTTTTGAATGAATTTGTGAAATTCTCGACGTTGATAATCCAAGGACTTGTCCAATTTCCGTCAATGTAAGCTCTTCTTGATAAAATAAGCTTATAACAAGCTGCTCTTTATCATTAAGGCCTTCAATGGCATTAGCTAAAACTTTATAAAGCTCCTCTTTTACCATCTCTTCTTCAGGTGTCAAAGTTTTTTTGTCGCGAATCGTAAAGCTAAGACCTTCTTTTTCTTCAGCATCCTTTGTGCCTTCATCAATTGATAAAATATTGGCAAAAAAACCTTCAGTTATAATATGCTGAACTTCATCCTCGGACATTTCCACTTCCATTGCGATTTCCTCAATTGTTACATTTCTCATAAGCTTTTGCTCAAGGCGGTCGATTGCGGCCTCGATCTTCTTATTTTTCTCTCTCATGCTACGCGGAAGCCAATCTTCTTTACGGAGACCATCTATAATAGCGCCTCTTATTCGAAAAGAAGCGTAAGTATCAAACTTCAGATCCCTCTTATAATCAAACTTTTCAAGGGCATCATATAATCCCATAAGTCCATAGCTTTTTACATCATCTCGGCTTACGCTTTTTGGTAAGCCAACAGATATTCTTTGTACATGGTAATTGACTAAAGGCATATAAAGACGGATTAACGAATCACCAGCTTGAGGATCTCTTGTTTCTATCCATCTTTGCCATATTTGATCCTCATTTGTTGATGGTTGTGTCATCGCCTTCCCTCCTTAAAAAGCCAATTTAATTTTGGTCATCTTCATTTAATAATTCACGAACATATTCCGATGTTCTTTCATATAAGTCCCCTTCAAAAGACTCTCCTATACCCTCATCATTATCAGATTGTGAAGATAAAGAGGCCGGATCATGACTTGTTCCTACAGATTGCCTCAAAATTCCGCTCCCATCGTATGCTACTTTATCCTTCGTATCTCTTTGTTTAGATAAATTTATACTATCATTCTTATTAATAGTATCCTTTAAAACATACTTAATTACCCATCGTAAGCCAAAACCTAGGAAAAAAAATAAAATAAGCGATAACAAGCCACGAATGAAAGATGTCTCCAAGGTGTTTGTTTTAATTGATATGATAACAACAAGGAAAAAACCAAAAAAGGCGGTAAAAACATTAAACAACAATGAATTTATCATTAAATATCCTTAACTCCTTGATTCACGGTTCTAATATTTAATTTCCTTGTCGCTGGGTTAAATTCAATTGTCCGGCCACTATTCCCACCAACATCTTCAGCGGTAATTGAAATCCGGAACCTTTGTAATTCTTTCTTTACTGCTTCGACATTCCTTGGCCCAATCCTCATCATGTCATTTTGTGCGGAAAATTGAAACATTTGCGCACCACCGGCAATTTTCGCCTTTAAATTCGCTTGTTTACAACCTAATTTATAGATGCGATTCAATAATTCCTCAATTGCGGTATCTGCATATTTTGCAGTGTTAATTGTACCTGTTTTGGCTAATGATGAATCGGGAAGCATAACATGAGCTAGGCCAGCTGCTTCTTTCGTCAAATCATAAATTACTACGCCAACACATGACCCCAAACCCGACGTACGAATGAGATTTGGGGATTCGACTACATTCATATCGGCAATCCCGACTTTAATAATATTCACTGTCTCATTCATCAATAGGAACTCCCAACGCACTAAAAATTTTCCCAAAAGAATCAGGGTCCGGTAAAAGGAAAAAGTGCCCCTTCACACTATCATTGTTTGGAGAAGTTTGTTCACTAACAGCAGTATCTATAACAATAGCATAATCACTAACTTGGGAAAGTTCCATTAAACCATAGCTCAAAATAGCTCCTACCATGTCAATACAAAGGGCTGGAACAGACGGATATAGATTAAGCTGAGTAAAATCTGATAAGGCTGATAAATAAGAACCCGAAACCATGTTCCCTAGTTCTTGTAAAGCAGATACAGAAAGTTCTGAATAAGGAGGGTTTTCAAAAGAAAAGCCCTCTTCTCCTGTCATTTGTTACACAAACTTCTCTGCCTGCTCTAAAGGTAGCATAAAGTACATGCTACCTGGTGCATCCCCTTCTATTCTAAGAAAGACTGAAGCAATGACATTTTCTGATCCGCCTACTAGATCCATCATTTCATCAAAGGATACAACACTTACTTTCGGTACTGTCATATCTATCGTTTTTCCAAGTATTTTTGATAGAGCGGTTGCGGCATTTCCTGCACCAATATTGCCAACTTCCTTCAAAATATCTAAATGGTGGCTTTTTATTTTATCGAAAAATGACATATCATTATCCCTCTAGTACTTTAAGTTCTTTCATTTCTTCAGTATTTAATACTTTTTCCAAGTTTAGTAAGATTAACAGTCGTTTTTCTACCTTAGCAACGCCATTTAAATATTCGACTTCAACAGACCCCACTACTTCTGGCGGTGGTTCAATTGAACCCTCTGGTATATCAATTACATCATTGGCTGCATCAACGATAAGGCCTACTTCCATATCACCGACACCAACAATAATAATTCTTGTACTTTCTGAATACTCAATAGGCTCGATACCAAATCTTCTCCGTAAATCAATGATAGGTGTAACAACCCCTCGTAAGTTCATAACACCTTTAACAAATTTTGCCACTTTAGGGACGCGAGTGATATGCATCATTCTTTCAATTGATTGAACTTGTTGAACAGGTATGCCATACTCTTCGTCCTTTAACTGAAACACAATTACTTTTAAGTCATTTACTAAAGTATCAGACATTTGATTTCCTCCTTTACGCGGATGACCCTCAATAAAACCAGTATCGTATCTTATTTTATTAAGGCATTACAATCAATAATTAACGCAACCTGACCATTTCCGAGTATTGTCGCACCTGATATTGCAAAAGCAGACGTTAAATAGTTTCCTAATGACTTCAAAACGACCTCCTGTTGACCGATAAAGGAATCTACAACTAGACCTGCCATTTTGTCGCCTTTCCGGACTATGACTATTGAGAAGAACTCATCATCCTCTTTCATAACAGGGACTTCAAAAATGTCCTTCAAAAATAGTAATGGAACTACTTTTCCTCTAAAGTCGATCACTTTTTGATTATGTGCATTCAAAATGTCTTCCTTCTTAATAATTGCTGTTTCAATAATAGAAGATAAAGGAATTGCATATTTTTCTTCTTGAATTTCAACCAACATAACAGAAATAATAGAAAGCGTAAGTGGCAGTTGAATAGAGAAAATTGATCCTTCCCCAGCCTTTGAATCGATGGTTACAGATCCACTTAATGACTCTATTGTATTTTTCACAACATCAAGACCAACACCACGACCCGATACATCTGAAATTTTTTCAGCCGTTGAAAACCCAGATGCCATTATTAGTTCATACACTTGCTTGTCCGTCATATTCGCGCCTTGTTCAGCTGTCACAACGCCTCTTTCAATAGCTTTGCTTAAAACTTTGTCCCTACTTATCCCAGCACCATCATCTTCTATTTCAATAAACACGTGATTTCCACTATGGTATGCTTTTAAAACAACTGTTCCTTCTTCAGACTTTCCTTTTGAACGACGAACTTCCGGTGTTTCTACACCATGATCTAGAGCATTCCGAATTAAATGTACTAACGGATCACCGATTTCATCGATAACAGTACGGTCTAGTTCAGTTTCTGCACCAATAATTTCCAAATTAATCTTTTTATTTAAATCACGAGCTAGTTGTCTGACCATCCGTGGGAATCGGTTAAACACTTGTTCAACCGGAACCATTCGCATATTTAGAATAATATTTTGCAGGTCGCCAGATATTCGCGACATTCTTTCTACCGTTTCATGAAGCTCAGGATTATTCAAATCGTTTGATATTTGTTCAAGTCTTCCTCTATCAATGACGAGCTCTTCGAACAAATTCATCAAAATGTCTAACCGTTCTATATTAACACGAATCGTTTTATTAGAAACACTTTGTCCTTTTGATTTTTCCTTTGTGCCACCATTCGTCTTTTTACTATCAGGCTGTTCACCAGACTCACTATTGCCAGATTCTGGTTGATTGTTAGCTTTGCTAGCTTTTTGAACTTGCTTCTTTTTAATATCATCAGCGGTAAGCTTAACTACGGTTACACTTTCAATCTCTGAAACTTTCATTATACGTTTTTCAATATCTTCTGCGCTTTCTTTTGATACTAATACGACAGTAAATTCATAATCAAAACGTTCTTCCTCTAAATCTTCAACAGGAGGATTTGATTTTATAACTTCACCAATTTGTTCTAATATTTCGAACACCATAAATACACGTGCACCGCGAAGGAGACAGTCGTCTCGTAACTTAACAGTTGTTTGATAGCTTTCAAATCCCTGTTCTCTTGATTGTTCTAAAACAGTCAATTCGAATTGATCAAAAGCTTCCAAATCACTTGTTGCAGAACCCTTACTTGAAGTTTGTTCTTCTTGAGTAGTTTGTTTACTAGCGGATTTAGGGTCTTCGCCTTTTTCAATTAGTAATAATTTTGAAACAACTTCCGTTACATCTCTCTTCCCATCGCCACCACTAGCAATATCATTAACCATGGCTTCCAAATCATCTGTTGAAGCAAACACAACGTCTAAAATGTCTGGATTAACGACAATTTTATTATTCCTTATTGCGTCTAATACATTTTCCATCTTATGGGTTAAATTAGCCAAATCCTCATAGCCCATCGTTGCAGACATACCTTTAAGAGTATGTGCAGATCTGAAAATTTCGTTTACAATCCCCATGTCAGTTGGATCGTTTTCGAGTGCCAATAATTGTTCATTAATGGATTGCAAATGCTCTTTACTTTCATCAATAAACATCTCTAAATACTGATTTGTATCCATACTTTACACCCCTTTTTAAGCATTAATGTACTTTAAAATAGTAGAGCTAATTTTTTCAAGGTGTTCCACTTCATCAACTAAATTTGTTGCAATAGCAGATTTCGGCATTCCGAATACAATTGAAGATTCTTCTGACTCAGCAATTGCAATTGTTGATCCTGAATTTTTTAATGCTTTCAAACCAAGTGTTCCGTCTGAGCCCATCCCAGTCATAATAACGGCAACCTTTTCATAGCCTTTTAACTGAGCTATTGATTCAAACATTACATCGACCGCAGGGCGGTGTCCGTTTCTTGGGTCAGATGAATCTAAATAAATGTTCAAATTACTACCAACACTTTTTACTTTTAAATGATATCCACCAGGGGCGATATAGGCAGTCCCTTTTTGGAGTGTATCTCCATCCTCTGCTTCTTTTACACGGATCGCACAAAGAGTGTCTAATCTAATAGCTAATGATTTTGTAAAGCCTGCTGGCATATGTTGAACGATCAAAATTGGAGCATCTATAGTTGCTGGAAGCTTCGTTAAAACCTGCTGTAACGCTCTTGGCCCACCAGTTGAGGTCCCTATACAAAGTAGCTTCTTGCCGGTGCTGATCATTGACCCGACTATTGGCTTGCCATCTTGTTTCACAATGCTAGTTTCTTTAGAATCCAGTTTATTAGCTATTTGTGTATTAGTCGTTAAAGCAGTGGCCGACGACACTCCACGAATATTGGCTTTAGACGCCATCAAGATTTTAGTAAGTATTTCACCTTTTATTTTGTGTAAATCAAGTGATATTGCACCTGATGGCTTAGCAATAAAATCTACTGCACCATATTCAATAGCTGTTACTGTATTTTCAGCGCCTTCCTGAGTTGTACTAGAAAGCATTACTACTCGGGTTGGGTTCTCACTCATAATTACCTTTAATGCATCAAGGCCATTCATTTCAGGCATTTCAATGTCAAGTGTAACAACATCTGGTTGGAATTGCTTCACCTTTTTAATAGCATCAAGCCCATCCCTTGCAGTAGCTACAACTTGAAAACGAGAGTCCCCTTTTAGGAAGTCTGAGATAAGCTTTCTCATAAATGCTGAATCATCAACTACTAACACCTTAATTGGACTCGTCATGTATAACCCTACCTTTCTATAAAATATTGCCTTAGCTTGGCAATAAAACTATAGGAGGATGATGTTGGTTTATCTTCAAAAGCGTTTTCAGTATAACGATCCACAACCTTTAACATTGCACGGCTTACTCTTGAGTCCGGTGCATAAAGTAAAAATGGCATCTGATGACTTACAGCTTTTAATACTACCCGGTCATCAGGTAAATTTCCCAACATTCGAACATCCTTTTTTAAAAATTGCTTTACAGCATTGCCAAGACGCTTTGAAGTCGATAAGGCTTGTTTTTCGGAATAAGCTCTATTAACAAGTAAATAGAATGGAGTCTCTGATTCATGAATATTAATATATTTAATCATTGCATACGCATCTGTTATAGATGTTGGCTCAGGTGTCGTAATGACAATAATTTCTTGAGCAGACATGATAAATTGAAGACTTTCTTCTGTTATTCCTGCTCCCATATCAAAAATTATATATTGATATTCCTGAAGTAGTTCCTCAAGTTGAGTAATGAAGCTATTAAACTTTTCAAAATCAAGCTTAAACATTCTTGAAAGACCTGTCCCAGCAGCTATGTATGACAAATTGTTTGGCCCTTTTTCAATAATGTCCTGAAGCTTTAAGTCGTCTTCAAACATATTAACAATCGTATGGTTTGGTGTCACACCCATTAAGATATCAATATTTCCCATACCTATATCCATGTCAAATAGTAGCACGTTTGCACCAGTTTTCGCTAAACCTAGTGCAAAATTTAACGAAAAGTTTGATTTCCCCACGCCACCCTTACCACTAACGACAGCGATTGATTTTGACTGGGCACCATTGTTTAATTGTTCAATTTTTGCACGCAATTTTTCAGCTTGATCCCTCATGTTTGTTTACCCCAAAGAAAGTATTTACAATCGATTTAGGTGAAGCTTCAACAATATCATCAGGCACGTTTTGCCCGTTTGTTAAGTAAGCTACACCTAGCTTGTATTTGAAAATAAGATTTAACATTGATCCGTATCTGGACGTTTCATCTACCTTAGTAAAAATTAGCTTATTAATTTTTATGAAGGAAAATTGATCCACGATATCGATCATGTCGGAATACTTCGATGTTAACGCAAGTACTAATATTGTTTCTAGTTGCTCGTCAAAATCAATGACAGACTTTAAATCTTCTACATATTGTTTGTTGCGAAAATTTCTACCTGCAGTATCGATTAAGATTAAATCAAAATGCGCGAATTTGTCCTTCGCTTTCTTAAAGTCATCTATTGTATACGTAACTTCTAATGGGACGTTTAGTATTTTAGCATACGTTTTTAACTGATCAATTGCTGCAATTCTATATGTATCAGTTGTAATAAATGCTACCTTCTTTTGATACTTAAGAACAGCCTGGGCAGCTATTTTAGCAAGTGTTGTAGTTTTCCCTACTCCTGTAGGACCGACCACGTTTATATATTTTTTTGAGTAGTCAATTGCTCCAAAAGAGTAAGGCAATAGCATTTCATTCATATAATCCTTTACCCATTCAACTATTTTTGAATAGTCTGCTTGAGCATGATTTAAATACCACTTTTCAAGGAGATGACTCATGATCCCTTTTCTAACTGATGCTTCTATTTCTTGATCAGCTAAATAGTGGTTCATTTCTTTTAATGGACCGGGATATTCTTCAATGTTATCCCGGTCATCATGATGCGAGAGGCTCTGCATCATTGACTTTAAAGCTTGAATTTCTTTTAATAGCTCTTTATCAGGTTTTACAGCCTCTTGTTCGTTAGCATAGACAATGTGCTTATTTGTTTGAACCGATTGAACAACATCCTTATTTACTGGCTGTTTTTTAGGAATTGGTTGAGGATCAACAGCGGCAATTACTTCAATGTTTTTCTTGGTAAAAAGTCCAAAAAATCCGCCCTTCTGAACAACCTTTGAATTTAAAATAACCGCATCCTGTCCTAATTCATTTCGGATCATTTTCATTGCTTCCGGCATAGTTGGTGCTATAAACTTCTTTACCTTCATTCAATTTTCACCACCCCAACACTCTGCACTTCTACAGTAGATTCCAATTCATTGTAAGATAACACGGCAACACCAGGAAGGTAAGGCTCAATTAATTGTTTCACATACATTCGCACAGCTGGTGAGCATAAAATGATAGGGTTTTGTCCCATCATCGAAACCCTTTCAATTTCAGTCGCAATTGTCTCAATTAAGGTTTGCGTGATTGAAGGATCTAAAGATAAATAATTCCCATGCTCAGTTTGCTGAATACCTTCAGCAATGACTTTTTCAACCTTACCTGACAATGTAACAACCTTTAGTGAATCTTCACCCATTAAATATTGGTTTGTAATTTGCCTTGATAAAGCTTGTCTTACATATTCGGTTAAAAGGTCAGGATCAGATGTAAGACGGCCGTAATCAGCAAGCGCTTCAAAGATAATTGGTAAATTCCGAATGGAAACGCGCTCTTTCAATAGCTTCGCAAGTACCCGTTGAACATCCCCGATTGTTAATGGGTCTGGTGTCACTTCGTCAACTAAAATAGGATACGATTCCTTTAAGTGATCGATAAGCTGTTTCGTCTCTTGGCGGCCTAATAACACATTTGCATTATTTTTTATAATCTCAGTTAAATGCGTAGATACAACAGAAGGTGGATCTACCACCGTATAACCCGACAACTCAGCATTTTCCTTCATGTCCTCGGCAATCCATTTTGCAGGCAATCCAAAAGCAGGCTCTACTGTGTCAATACCTTCAATATTTTCATCCTCAATGCCCGGACTCATCGCCATATAATGATCTAACAATAACTCACCACGGGCGATTTCATTCCCTTTTATCTTAATCCTGTATTCATTAGGCTGTAATTGTATATTGTCACGGATCCGAACGACTGGAACAATCAATCCTAATTCGATTGCTAGCTGTCTTCGAATCATAACAATTCGATCTAATAAATCCCCACCCTGATTTGTATCAGCTAGTGGGATTAACCCATAACCGAATTCAAATTCAATTGGATCAACATTTAATAAGTTTACGACACTTTCAGGGCTTTTCAGATCATTTGCTTCAATTTCTTCCTCACCAACAGCTGTAGCAACCTCATCCTTCTGTTTTTCCGTCTTGGACAGCATATATCCCCCAATAGATAATAGTCCAGCAATTGGTAAAGTTAGTATATCATTAATTGGTGTAAAAAGACCAAGACCCGCAATTGTTCCAGCCGCAACATACAAAAGTTTTGGAAAGGCAAACATCTGCCCGATTACATCAGAGCCTAGGTTACCGTTCGATGCTGCTCTTGTCACAACAATACCAGTAGCTGTTGAAATTAACAGTGCTGGAATCTGACTGACCAAGCCATCACCAACAGTTAACTGTGTGAATCTCTGCGTTGATTCACCAAATGATAAATCCATTTGCATCATACCAATAATAATTCCGACGATAATGTTAATGAGAGTAATAATGATACCAGCAATCGCATCCCCTTTTACGAATTTACTGGCACCATCCATTGCCCCGTAAAAATCAGCCTCACGTTGAATTTTTTCACGACGTTCTCTTGCCTCTAATTCGGAGATCATTCCCGCATTTAAATCAGCATCGATGCTCATTTGCTTACCAGGCATCGCATCTAAGGTGAAACGTGCAGCTACCTCAGAAACACGTTCCGCTCCTTTTGTAATGACAATAAATTGAATAATAATTAAAATCAAAAATACAACAAAACCGACAAGCGGGTTATTCCCTGTTACGAAGCTACCAAATGTATCAACAACGCCACCGGCATCCCCTTTACTAAGAATTGCCCTTGTTGTAGAAACGTTTAGTCCTAGCCGAAACAATGTTAATAATAGCAATAAGGAAGGAAAGATTGAGAATTCAAGAGCTTCCCGCATGTTCATTGAAACTAGGATAACGATCAATGCCAGCGTAATATTAATAATAATTAGTACACTTAAAAGCCATCCCGGAAGAGGGATAACTAGCATTGCTACAATTAGAATAACACCTAATAGAACTGGAAGGTCTCTTGCTGACATTCACTTTCTCTCCAATCTAGTAAGCTATCAAACTTTTCTTTTAAGTCGATAGACGTAAGCTAAAATTTCAGCTACAGCTTTAAAAAATTGTTCTGGGATAACATCGCCTATTTCAGCCTGTGCATATAAGGCGCGAGCCAAGGGGCGGTTTTCAACCATAACAATGTCATGGTTTTTAGCAATCTGCTTTATTTTTACCGCTATATAATCGACCCCTTTTGCGACAACAATTGGGGCATCAGCTTTCGCTTCATCATATTTCAGTACGACAGCATAGTGGGTTGGATTTGTTATGACAACATCTGCTTTAGGAATTTCCTGCATCATTCGCTGCATAGCCATCTGCCGTTGCTTTTCCTTAATTTTTGATTTGATTTTCGGGTCCCCTTCCATGTTCTTGTACTCATCTTTTATATCTTGCTTTGACATGCGAAGGTTTTTTTCATGCTCATATTTTTGATACGAATAATCAAACACCGATAAAATAATTAATAAGATTGAGACTACCAGTCCCATTTGAACCGTGATATTTGCTACAAACGCTAATGCTACGCCTATTGTTTTTTGCGATAACACTGGAATCTCATCAAAATTTATCCAAAGAACGGCAAAAGCGCCTGTACCTACAATCGATATTTTCAATATCGATTTAAACAGTTCTACAATTGCTCTTAATGAAAAGATTCGTTTTGCACCACTAATTGGGTTGAGTTTTTCAAGTTTGAATTTAATTGCTTCAGTTGAAAATAAAAAACCAAATTGCATATAGTTTGCGGCAATCCCCACAATAATTACTGTGAGCATAATCGGAGCAACAAAGTATGCAGCCTTAATTGAAAACTCAATAAACATTTTATGAATATTCTCTGCCGTAACATCCCAAAGTATATATTCATTAAACGTGTGGGTTACGAAAGAAAGCATTTGCTCCTTTAATGAGCCGCCTAAAAATAATAACAACAAAAACACAGCGAATAACATAAGAGCAGCACTGACATCTTGGCTTTTTGCCACCTGCCCCTTTTTGCGGGCATCTTGTCGTTTTTTCGGCGTTGCTTTTTCTGTTTTTTCTCCCGAAAAAAATTGCAGGTCTAATTCAACATAAAAACCCAAGCTTATCAGCTCCCAATGATCTGCATCAAATTTCTCATCGCGATGATCATCGATTCAAATAAATTTTGAAATAGAATAATAAATGCAGGTAAAATTATCGCTAATAGTATAAAACTAACTAATATTTTAAGTGGTAGACCAACTACAAAAATGTTAAGCTGTGGAACTGTTCTCGCTGTAATACCTAGTGCAACGTCAACTAAAAATAAACAACCAACAATTGGGATAGCCATTTGAAAGGCTATGACAAACATTGAATTAAATGTTCTAGTTACAAATTCTATAAGCCTTTCACTTCCTAGTGGGATCCAAGGTTCATCAAGCGGTATGAATCTATAGCTATAATAAATGCCATCCAAAAGTAAATGATGGCCATTAACAGCCAATAATAAAAGCAAGGCAAATGTATATAAATATTGTCCAATGATCGGACTTTGCGCTCCAGTTTGCGGATCAATAACATTTGCGATCGCAAAACCCATTTGAAAGTCGATAAAACCACCGGCAATTTGAATTGCTGACAAAATCATAAAGGCGATTACGCCTATTAATAAGCCTACTAAGGCTTCTTTAAGAATTAGCATAAAAAATGTACCGTCAATCGCTATAATTGGGCGATCCAATGTTAAAAACATTAAATAAGACAAAAAAACTGCTAAACCTACTTTATGAACATTCGGTATGTTCCGATAAGAAAAAAGAGGGACAGTAGCAAAAAAAGATGTAACACGAATTAAAATTAATAAAAATACAGGTAGTTCATTTACTAAAGTTATCATAACTTATCCTATAAACCGATAAAGATTATTAAAGATTTGAAATGAATAATCTACGATTCTTGAAAGCATCCACGGTCCAAAAAAAATGAGGCCAAGAAGAACACCGATAATTTTCGGGATGAAAGCTAATGTTTGCTCTTGAATCTGGGTTGTCGCTTGAAAAATACTAACCAAGAGACCTATTCCTAGCGCTATTAACAATAAAGGTAACGAGATTGCTAGAACTGTCATAATCCCTTGTTCTGCAACACCGATGATAAAATGCGAGTTCATGTAAGATCACCCTTTAAAAGTTTAGAAGCTTATTAACAATGACTTTACAACTAGGTACCAACCGTCAACCATGACAAATAATAGTATTTTAAAAGGTAATGAAATCATAACTGGCGGTAGCATCATCATCCCCATCGACATTAAAACACTCGCGACAATCATATCAATTACTAAAAATGGTACAAAAATCATAAAACCAATTTGGAAAGCTGTTTTTATTTCACTAATTGCAAAAGCTGGTACAAGTGCTGTTAATGGAATATCATCTATCGTTTGTGGCCTTTCCATTTCAGCATAGCCTAAAAATAATAGCAAATCCTTTTCTCGCGTATGGTTACTCATAAACTCTTTCATTGGTTCAGCCGCTCGTTCAAACGCTTGCTGCTCGTTTATTTCACCATTTAAAAAAGGACCGAGTGCCTGATCGTTAACTTCCGAAAAGGTTGGCGCCATAATAAAAAATGTCATAAACAACGCCAAACTAATTAATACTTGCGTAGGTGGCATTTGTTGTGTTGCAAGTGATGTTCGTACAAATGAAAGTACAATGATAATCCTAGTAAAGCTTGTCATTAAAATTAATATACTCGGAGCGATTGATAAAACAGTTAACAGAAGGATTAATTGAACGGTTGTGGATACGTTCGCTGCCCCAGCAGCATTCGCTATATCTAAATTAATCTCAGGAAGAAACTCATTCATTCGTCGTGATCCCTCTTAAATTTGTCATAAACTTTTTTTCTCCCTTCAGTTAACTCATCCAATTGCCCCTTTAACATGTTACTAAAGCTATTCATTGAACTAGTATTGACTCTATGATCATCACTTTTTGGGAAAACTTTTTTCAAAAACGCTTGTCCAACCTGAAGTGATTGTGTTGAACTTTGGTTACTCATTAGCTGTTCAACTTCTTCAGGAGAAGTAATTTCTTTTAATAATTGAATCGTTTCACCAACACCAACTACTAGCACGGTATCACCAATGCGAACTAACTGAATCGAGCGATTTGTTCCTAATGGAATTCCACCCATATTCTCTAATGTTTTCGTTTGACCATAAAGTCGATTTTTTGTATTAATAAATCGAAGAATAATATAAATTAGAGCAATGACAACACCTAATGCAAAGAACATTTTGACAAAATCGAACAAAGAAAATTGGCTTTCAAATTCAGGGGGAGCCGTTTCTAAAGCAGACGGACTTTCAACCTGATTATTAGCGCGATCCTGATTTTGATCTTGAGTCTCTTGGCCCTCAATCGTCTGGTCCAAGCTTTGCTCTCGATCAAACTCATCATCCTTACCTTCTTGGAGCATTTCACTTACTGTTTTATTCTCATTATTAGTTGTAGTCTCCGCCTGAACATCTGGTCCAAACGGAGAATATAAAATAGCAATTGTTATGAATAATAGCAGTTTACGCAACAAAAGTTGCCACCTCTTTACTATCCTAATGTTTTCTTAATCGCTTCGATGACGCGATCAGCCTGGAAAGGCTTCACAATGAAATCCTTTGCACCAGCTTGAATTGCATCGATAACCATCGCTTGCTGTCCCATTGCAGAACACATGATAATTTTTGCATTTGGATCAATTTTTTTAATTTCCTTTAGTGCAGTAATTCCATCCATTTCAGGCATCGTAATATCCATTGTCACTAAGTCAGGAGATACCTCTTGATATTTTTCAACAGCTTGGGCTCCATCGGCAGCCTCACCGACAACTTCAAAGCCATTTTTCGTTAAAATATCTTTTATCATCATTCTCATAAAAGCAGCATCATCTACGATTAAAATTTTACCTGCCATTATACATTCCCCCGTTATTAAAAAATTAATAATTTATCATTTTGTTATTGAAGCTTCTTTATACGGTCTGTTTGGCTAATAATATCAGTGACCCTCACACCAAAATTCTCTTCAATAACAACAACCTCACCTTTCGCTATCAGTTTATTGTTGACTAAAATATCAACAGGTTCACCAGCAAGCTTATCCAATTCTATGATTGAACCAGCAGACAGTTCAAGAATTTCCTTAACTGATCGCTTTGTTCTTCCTAGCTCAACCGTTACATGTAGAGGTATATCTAATAACATATTTAGATTACTAGATTCCTGAGGCTCTAATGTAGTTTGCTCAAATGCTGAAAATGCAACAGGTTGAATATTAGCTGGGTTTGCTTGTCCAGCTCCAATGTGCTGTGGACCATTATATGAAGGCATCATTGGCTGTGCCATAGGTGGTGCATTATACCCCACAGGCTGCTGATTATTCGTGTTCAGCGTTGGTACTTCTTGCGGTGCGCTGTATTGTGGTGCACTTTGCTGCTGTCCAACTTGTGTTGCAGCTGCCGTATCGTGTGAAGACTGGGCAGAGGGACTATCGGTTAAATCAGGGCCGGTTTCTTGAGCTGGATTTAATAAGTTTTCAACAAGCTCCTTTGCAAAATCTAGCTGTAATAGTTGCATTATATTTGAATCTATTAAATCACCAATTTTCAAATTGAAAGAAACCTGCACAAGCACTTCATCATCAGGTACTTGATCAGTACCTTCTCCCTCCATGAAATCAAGAATATCAATTTTTGGCGGTGATATGTCAACCTTTTTACTAAAAACAGTAGACATAGAAGTTGCAGCAGAACCCATCATTTGGTTCATTGCCTCTTGAACAGCACTTAGTTGAATTTCGCCTAGATCTGGTGATGGATTTGTACCGTCACCACCAAGCATTAAATCAGCAATTATCGCGGCATCACTTTGTTTAATAACTAGTAAGTTATAGCCCCTAAAACCAACAGTATATTCTACTTGAACAGCTACATAGGGCTGTGGAAATTCATCTGCTAAATGCGCTTTTCTAACAATTGAGACAGCTGGTGTGGTTATTTCAACCTTCTGGTTAAGTAAAGTCGAAAGTGCTGTGGCAGAGCTGCCAAATGAGATATTCCCTATTTCACCTAATGCATCTTGTTCTAATGATGTTAAATATTCTTCAGTAATCGGTTCAGCGTCATCTACATCATCGATCGTACTATCAAAATCTGAATCATCTCCACCTTTTAATAGAGCATCAATCTCATCCTGAGACAGCATATCTTCACTCACCATCGTCTTCACCTCCCTTTATTTTTTCGAGTATTTGAATAGCAATTTTATTTTTAAGTTTACCAGGTTGGCCAATAAATTTAGGATGATCAGCAACTCTGATCGTTAATGGCCGCTCAACAAGCTGATCAAGCTGAACAACATCACCTATATTTAAGTTCAAAAATTCATGAACTGTTATTTTTGCTTCACCAAGAATTGCTTGAACTGGTAAATCGGCCTTCTTAATTCTACGTTCCAATAATGAAATTTCTTCAGGTAACCGTTCTTTCTTAATATTTTGCATCCAATAATGAGCAGATAGCTTTGGTATAATCGGCTCAAGTACGACATGTGGGAGACATATGTTAATCATTCCGCTTGTTTCTCCTATCGTTGTATTCAGCGAAATAACAACTACCGTTTCATTCGGTGAAACCATCTGCAAAAACTGTGGATTTACCTCAAAGTCTGTTAAAATGGGATCTATTTCAACTACAGATGCCCAAGCTTCCTGAAGATTTTCAACAGCTCTTTCAAATAAGTTCGACATTACTCTTGTTTCAATCTCTGTCAAATTCTCAACTTTATTGATGCTTATACCTTTACCACCTAAAACACGATCCATCATCGCATACGCAATATTAGGATTCACTTCGATCAATAAGCGACCTTCAAGCGGTGGTACCTCAAAGACGTTCAAAATTGTCATTTTCGGTATGGAGCGAATAAACTCTTCGTATGGGATTTGATCAACAGACGCAACTGATATATGAACATAGGTCCTGAGCTGTGCAGAAAAATAGGTTGTGAGTAAACGTGCAAAGTTTTCATGAATTCTCGATAAGCTACGTATTTGATCCTTTGAAAACCTGAGTGCTCGCTTAAAATCATAGACTTTGACCTTTTTCTCTTTTTCTTCTTTTTTTAGTTCATCTGCATCCATTTCCCCAGCAGAAAGTGCGGAGAGAAGTGCATCTATTTCATTTTGGGACAAGACTTCTTCTGCCATTCAAACTCACCTCCCGAATGCTCAAGTAAAAACCTATTACTGAATTAAGCGATTCGTTATATAAACCCTTTGAACAGTACCTTCTTGAAGGATTTCGTTCATTCTCACTTTTAAAATATCCTCAACTTCTATGAGACCTTCTTTACTTTTAAATTGATCAGATTTCATTGAAGCAAGCTCTTGAATTAAAATATTTTTTATTTGGAAATTACGTTTTTCAAGCTCTTCTTTTGCTTTTTTATTATCAGTTTGGATTTTCAATTGAATTACAACATAGGAACCGTCGATTAAATTAGTCGTCATTTCTTCTATATCAACCGATTGTTCGAGTATTTCATCAATAGTTGGTTGCGTCTCGTCTGCGCCACCTTTTGTAAAGTTTGTGATGACAAAGAACGCCACAACGCCGATTAATGTAATCACAATTAGAATAATAATCATAATGCTAAGTAGCTTATTTTTAAACAATTACTCCCCCTCCCCTTCTTCACGATTTGTAAGGTCAAAAATGTTGACATCCCGGTAGAAATCCTTAACTAAAAGAATAACATCTTCCTCTTGTTCCCGCACGACAATTTTTTTACCATTCGTCATCGTAATTGTCGTATCTGGAAATGATTGGACTTGCTCTATATATAAAGCATTGACATGAAAGCTTTGACCATTCAATCTCGTTAATTTTATCAATATAGATGGGAGCTAAGCAGTTAGAGCCCAGCTCCCTACCTCCTTACATTATCGTTTCAAATTCACTAGCTCTTGGAGAATTTCGTCAGATGTTGTAATCATTTTTGTATTTGCCTGGAACGCCCGTTGCGCAACGATCATTTCCGTAAACTCTTCTGAAAGGTCAACATTCGACATTTCAAGAGCGCCTGCTGCAATTTTCCCAGCACCATTAACTCCTGGAAAATAAAGATCAGTAGTTTGAAAAGTGTCACCATCGTATACATCATGTGTTCCTGAGTTTGGACTTGGTTTATATAGATTTTCGCCTATCTTTTGAAGTCCTTCATTGTTAGCAAATTTGCCAATTGATATGATCCCAGCAACTCGTAACTCACCATCTTTATTATTATAGGTAACAACTCCATCCGCACCAATGCTATAAGTTTGAGCGTTCTCTGGTATACGGATTGCCCCTAATTCACTATCGTCTAAACCACTAAAATCACTCAAATCAATACTTTCTACATCATCCCCATCTGCAGTTAATCCCATTAAATAAAGTCCATCAGCATTAACAATAAAGCCCTCTTCATCAAAGTAAAAATTCCCGGCACGTGTATAGCTGATATCTGGAACTCCATTTGTTGTATCAAATGTGTTATTTCCAAATCCTGTGTCATCAACTTCGCCTGTCCCAACCATAAAATAGCCATCACCTGCGATTGCTAAGTCTAAAGTTCTACCTGTTGGTTGTGTACTTCCTTCAGTATGAATGGTATCAATTGATGCTAATTGGCTCCCTAACCCAACTTGTTTCGGATTGACCCCACCTCGTGTAGCTCCAGGTGCACTAGCACCAGCAATTTGCTGACTAAATAAATCTTTAAAAACAACTCGTCCCTTTTTAAAGCCATACGTATTGACGTTGGCGATATTGTTACCAATAACATCTAGCTTTGTTTGGAAGTTTTTCATTCCAGAAATTCCTGAATACATTGAACGTAACATATTTTTTTCGCTCCTTTATTTTAAATCTGTTGCGTCTGTCGGTCAGCAACGTTTTAGAGCTTCCTTACGGTCCAGCTCTTAAATCATTTCATTACATCAGAATCGTACCATTAATATTTGTAAAAATTTGTGAGCTTGCCTCTTGTCTATCCATTGCCGTAATAACTGTGTTATTTTTCGCACTGACGATCAGCGCTGCTTGGTCTGTCACGACTAATGAATCATGAACACCTTTTACTTTCGCTTCATTTACCTTTTGCTCAATCCGCTGCCATAACTCTTGATCGATGTGAATATTTCGCTCGTTTAAGCGCTTTTCCGCATGCTTACTAATTTTCAGTGAAGATTGTTCCGTTTGCAGTGTATCTAGTAAGTCTTTAAACGATGTACGATTTGGGTCAAGCGGTTTTTTGACCGGTTGGTTAATTTGTGCGAGTGGATGGTAGTTTAATTGACGTATACGATGATCCATATTCCCCACCACCAATTTCATTAAAATTATAAATCTGTTAATCTTCTAGTTTGTAACCTTAGTTATTTGGTTCCCATTAATTGTATGACCTGATTCGAGCTCATACATGACTTTACCATTTTTCATTTGCACAGATCGGACAATGGATTCGACAACTTCATCGCCGTCATTCGTCCATGAGACTAGTTTTCCAATCATTTGACTCGCCATCGTTAATTGATTTTCATACGATGTTTCGTATTGATTTTGGATTTTTTTAATTTCATCTTGATAAATGATTTTGCCGTCATGCAAATGAATTTCAACAATTTCACCTTTATTTACAATTGATTCGATTGTCCCTGTGCCAGTTTCAACCGTTGGCTCTAATTCATTACCTTCTTCATCGTAATTTTTAATGATTACTTCCCAATCCACTTGTTTACCAATCCAACCGACATAGCCTGTTAATGTGTTACTTTTTTGAAAAGCAATAAATTGTTCGAACGATGACGCCATTTTCGTCATTTGTTCTAATGATGTAAACTGGGCCATTTGCGCAATGAATTCTTTATCCTCCATTGGATTTAACGGATCCTGGTTGGCAAGCTGAACCATTAAAATTTTCAAAAATTCATCTTTGCCAAGGTTGTTGGATGGTTGCCTTTTTTGCGTCTCTTTGTAGTAATCTAAGTAATCACTTGGTTGTATTGCAGTTGTCATTGCTTATCCCCCCTATACGATTAGATTGAGCAACTCGTCTTTGAAGGAATCAGATTGTGATTCGTTCTCCGAATTCGCATCTTGTTCAGAGGCCTGTTGTCTTGATTTTGAACTATCCTGCTCATTTTGTTCTTTTTTTGCACCTTCAAACTGGCTGTCGCCTTGGTAGTTTATCTCAAACTTCTCAACCGTAATGTTTTGCGATGTAAACACATGACGCAGTCCATTCAAGTTCGATTCAATGATTTCTTTCGCAGTTGCCGTTGAAGCAATAATTCGTGCCATCATTTCACCGTTTGATTCTGTCAGCTTAATTGTTAATGAGCCTAAGTGTGCCGGATTCAAGCGAATCATGAGCTGATTTGTTCCATTAGGTGTTGTACTAAATTTACTTTGCTTCATGATGTTTTTGAGCTGGCTAAGAATTTGTTCCTCTGAAACGGGAGAGCCTGTTGGTTGCTGAACATTTAATACATACTGCTGAATTCGATTAACCGAGCCACCATCTTTAAGCGAACTGTTAACAAGCTGGTCAAATACCCCTTCTTCAAAAGGAACGGATGTACCTGTTATTTCAGTTGTGATATTAACAGCAGTCCCTTTGTTAGCACTTTGTTGCCCAGAAGGATTGTTTGGATTACCTTGATTATTAGCTTCGCTATACAACACTCTTTGAATAATTTGCGTTAGTTCTGTTTTGAGCTGTGTGAAAGGTTGTCCAGCTTCGACCTTTACTGAATCATTAGTTGTTCTTTTCTCAAGTGTTTGGATGAGCTTACTAACTAACAGTGCTACATTTCCAGATTGTTCTGGAAGTTGCATTTTAAATACTTCATTTAGTTGCTGCTGCAGCTGCTTCACAAAGTCGATCTGCTTCATTTGCTCCGGAAATTGCCCCTTTTTCTCAAGCTGGAGCATCGCCATTACTAAAAGCATTACTTGTTCCTTGCTGCCTTTTTCTGTCTGCACTAACACCTGTTCAAATGCTATTGCTGAGCTTAAAAAATTAGACAATAGCTGTTGCATTGGTTGTGGCAGTTGGTTCAATAATGCGATTACATCCGGATCTTGTAAAAGCGCCTGATCAAAATATCCTTCAGTCATTGGTAGCATATCGAATAGTTCTTCAAAAACAGCAAATAGTTGTTCGTAGTCGATAGAATTGAGCTTAGCATCGAAATCATCAGAAACAGCTGCTAGATTCATATCTTCCACTGTCGTCGCATCCTCAGCTTGAGTCAACGCCCCGATCAACAACCTTGAAAATCCAACCGAATGATTGCTAGTTTGTTGGGTTTGATTTGCTACTTGGGAACGAATACTGGTACCACCATTTGGAATTGCGATTGCTAATAATTGTGCCGCATTCATCTTTTCTCACCTCCTTTCAAGTTAAGGAATCGTAAAGTCCTTTTACTGAACTGTGTTTTCAAAAGCTGGCTCATTTTGGTCCTGTTGTTGAGACTCTTCTGTTTGTTGAGTTCCATCTTCCTCAGTCTGTTCTGCCGTCATTTTATTTTCCTCAGCTTTTAGTAGTACCGTTAACTCCGCTGCTTTTGCCGGTTCCATTTTTTCTAAAATAGCTGCTCTTGATTCGTTGTTCATTTTTACAAGAATATCAATCGCATCATCATTTGTCATTTCAGCTAAAATAGCCGACGATTTTTTAGCAGACATTGTTTCATATACTTTCGCAAGCTCTTCGAGCTTTATTGTTACTTCTCTTTCCTTTTCCTGTAATTCTGTTAATTGTGCAGTCAATTCATCGATTTCAGTTTGTGAAGCATCTATTTCAGCTAGCTTACTATCAATCTCGCTTTGAAGCTTGGCAATTTCAGCCTTCTGATCTTCAATCGTTGCTCTCAACGTAAATACATTCTCAATATTTTCACTAGAGCCTTCATTTTTATTGATTATTGAAGACACACCAGGGATTTTCTCCCCATATTTTTCGACAATATCAAAAACATTGAGGCCTGCGATTGTCATAACGACTAGAGCAATGGCAATCGCAAAAAGAAATGGGATGACAATCACAAAGAAAAACCATTGTAACTTGCTATAATTACTTTCGGCTTTTGTTTGCTTTAGTTCAATATTTGCTGTTTGTTGTTGGTCGTTTTTACTCATATGAACACCTAATTTCCTCGATTCATAAATTGTTGGATCGAGATCTCATCCATTAATTTATTCTCCTCTACCTTCGCAATTTGATGAAATGTAAGTTTCGCTTTTTGTTTCATTTTTTCATACTTTTTCACTTCAATATTTTTTTCAAGGAGAATTTTTTCTTTAACTTCCATATGATGTCTAGCATTTGCTACTTTTTCTTGCCAATAATTTATCGATTGTTCTAAAGTTTCTAGAAAGCGTTGGAGCTGCTGGATTTGGATAATATTTAATCCAGTTTGTATTTGCTGCTCCTGCTCAGCAATTATATCTTCCTTTTGCTTCAAAACGTTATAAAGCTTCGTTGCCACTTCTTCAAATTTGACCACCGATTCATGATAATCGCCGATCGCTTTATCTTTTTCATTTTCTTTAACTGCTAAAATCTTTTCAAATTTATATTGAAATCCCATATCTACTCACCTATTCCCATAAGTTCTATTAAAGTTGATATGGAATCTTTTTTTCGTACTTGTTCATCAACTTCCTGTTTCAGAAAGGCGTTGATTTTTGGATAAAAACGAATTGCTTCATCGATTTCACGAGATGAACCACGCTTATAAGCACCGATATTAATTAAATCTTCAGCATCGATATAGGTTGCTAACAAGTCTCGTAATCTTTCAGCTGCCCTGCGGTGTTCATTCGTAACTATGTTGTTCATTACCCGACTTACACTATTTAGTACATTAATAGCGGGGTAATGACCTTTATTTGCAAGTGCCCGGTCTAAAACAAAGTGACCATCTAAAATTCCACGAACAGTATCGGCGATTGGTTCATTCATATCATCACCATCAACAAGAACTGTATAAAAAGCTGTGATTGAACCTAAATGATTCGTGCCAGTTCTCTCAAGAAGCTTCGGCAACATCGAGAATACGGAAGGAGTATAACCTTTAGTCGTCGGCGGCTCGCCAATGGCTAACCCAATTTCGCGTTGCGCCATCGCTACACGTGTAACAGAATCCATCATTAGCATGACGTTATGACCTTGATCACGGTAATACTCTGCAATTGCAGTTGCCGTATAGGCTGCTTTAATTCTCATTAAAGCTGGTTGATCCGAGGTTGCAACAACGACAACAGATCTTTTTAAGCCTTCTTCCCCTAAATCTCTTTCGATGAATTCTCTAACCTCTCGGCCGCGTTCCCCAACTAACGCAATTACATTAATTGTAGCCTCTGTATTTCGGGCAATCATCCCCATAATCGTACTTTTACCGACACCACTACCAGCAAATATTCCAATCCGCTGTCCTTTTCCAACCGTTAGAATGCTGTCAATTACGCGAACACCAACTTCAATTTCTTCTGTAATCGGTGGTCGCTTCATTGGATTTGGTGGAGCTTGGTCTGTCGATACATTAGTTAGTCCTTTAGGGAGCGGACTATCATCCATTGGAAGTCCTAACGAATCTAAAACCTTCCCGATTAAGCCAGTGCCAACCTTAATTTGCAACGACTCACCAGTTGCCTCAACTAATGAACCAGGTGAAATATCCTGAACATTTGTATAAGGCATAAGAACAACAAATTCCTCACGGAAACCGACAACTTCGGCTTGAATAATTCTCTTTCTTTTACTACCTACATGTATATAGCATAAATCGCCGATCGAAGCTTCTGGACCTCTCGATTCTATCATTAAACCGACAACTCTAGTTACTCGACCATAACGCTTATACGTATCAATGAAATCGATTCTTGAAATGAGATCAACTGCCTTCATCATCCATTTCCCCCTCCAAAACTTGGAGTAGCTTATGCTTCATTTCCTTTAACTGACTATCTATGCTTGCATCAATTCTTCCAAATGACGATTCAATAATGCAATTCGTCGTTTCAAGCTCGTCATTAGGATAGATATACAACTGTGCTGTAGGATTATTTAATAGCGCTCTTAGTTCCTCTCTTTGCGATAGTACTAAATCATAATAAGCGGGATGAACATGGACTTGAATATCTTGATGATCACGAGCTTCCTTAATAACCCTTCTAACTAAATTTAAAAACGCATCGGGGTTTAAATCTAAAGTGAATCCCATAATTTTCTCAGCTGTTTTTAATCCGAGATGAAGGATTGTTAATTCAGATTGATCGATGTTTTTTTTATAATCATTCTTACAAAGTTCAACAGTTCTTTTCGCTTCATCAACAATTGCTTTATACTCATTAAGCGCTTGTTCTTTACCGATCTCAAAACCTTCCGCATATCCTTCTTGTTTTGCTGTTTCAATCCAATGTTCTTTCTCCACTTCCCAATTTTGTTTCTCTAGTTCAATTTGATGGAGTAGCTCTTGGGCTTGGTTTTCAGCTTCATTAATTATATTCGTTGCCTCAGCCTCAGCATTTTGTATGATCGCTTCCTTTTGAGTTTCGAGTTCTTCTAAATCAAGTTGCTGATCTATTTCTTCTGCTTCTATATCATTCGTAAAAGTATTTAGATGAAATGATAATGGTTTAAGAGTTATTACACGTTCATTTTTCTGATCAGTCGATGTAAAGTGTGACTTAATAACCCTAGACAATAATATCATCTCCTCCACCGCGTGCTACAACGATTTCACCTGCTTCTTCTAGACGTCTAATCGTTGCAACAATCCTTGTCTGTGCTTCTTCAACATCACGAAGACGTACAGGTCCCATAAACTCCATTTCTTCCTTGAACGTTTCTGCCATACGTTTAGACATGTTTTTAAATACTGTCTCTCGCACTTCTTCACTTGCAACCTTAAGCGCAAGCATAAGGTCTTCGTTCTCACAATCACGGATGACACGTTGAATAGCCCGATTATCAAGCGTAACGATATCTTCAAAGACAAACATTCTCTTTTTAATCTCTTCAGCTAGTTCTGGGTCTTGAATTTCAAGCGCATCTAGTATTGTCCGCTCAGTACTTCTATCTACACCATTCAACACTTCAACGACTGCTTCAATACCACCGGTTTGCGTATAGTCTTGTGTAACGGTAGCAGACAGCTTTCGTTCCAGAATCTGTTCAACTTCATTAATGACCTCTGGTGATGTACTATCCATTAAAGCAATCCTTCTTGCAATATCTGCTTGTACTTCTTGGGGAAGCTCAGATAGTATTTGACCAGCTTTCTCTGGGTCAAGATACGACAAAATTAAAGAAATTGTCTGCGGATGCTCGTTTTGGATAAAGTTAAGTATCTGGGAAGGTTCGGCTCTTCTCGCAAAGTCGAATGGTTTTACTTGCAAGGATGAAGTCAAACGGTTAATAATTGATGCCGCTTGGTCAGATCCTAATGCTTTTTCAAGGACGGTTTTGGCATAGCCTATACCGCCTTGAGAGATGTATTCTTGCGCAAGTGCAATTTGATGGAATTGCTCAAGTACATCCTCCTTTTGCTTTGTTTCTACTTTTTTGACACTTGAGATTTCAAGGGTAAGCTTTTCAATTTCTTCCTCTGATAAATGCTTATAAACTTGTGCAGAAACTTCAGGTCCAAGAGAAATTAGGAGTATTGCGGCCTTTTGTCTGCCTGTTAATTCTTCAGAATTCCTAGCCATTACACTTTCCTCCTAATCTTCTGCTAACCATGAGCGAAGCAGCTTCGCAAATTCATCTGGTTTTTCTTTTGCCATTTTTTCTAATTGTTTTCTTCTTGCAACTGCCTCTGTTTCGTGTTCTTCGTTAACATCTGGGATATCAAATGATGGCGTCTTCGCCATTTCTTGTATCTCATTATCAACATTCCCTTTCTTTTTCCTACGAACAAGCAATACAATTGCTACAATAATAATTAGTAATAATAGCAAGCCTACAAGTACTAGTGAAGGATTATTCATTAAGAAATCCATAAAAGTCGGCTCTGGTAATGGTACAATGCCATTAAATTGTTGCCATGTAACATTAACACGACCATCTAGATTTGCATCTTTATTGGAAACAGTTGTTTTGATAATTCCATTTAACATATTTTGAATTTCAGGTGTCAAAGCTTGCATCGTTTGTTCATCCATATCTGTACTATCGATTGCCACCTGAATACCTAAGTCTTCCACTTTATACGGAGATCCTTCAACTGTCTCCATGATCCGTGTTACATCATAATTAATTCGTTCCTCTATATTTTCGTATTCTCCATTTTCTCCTGTTTGCTCAACATATTGATTCGGAATATCAGTTTCACCAGTTCCGACAACACCGCCAGGCCCCGTCCCACTACCAACGAACGATTCGGAAATTTTCTCAGCACTTATTGCAATACCCTTCATATTTTCTTCATCGATTGGTTGTACAATATCGCTTCTAGTATTAACCTGAGATGTATCAATGTCTGCTGTGACAGTAACAATAACCTTTTCCCTACCCATCATTAGACCTAACATTTGTTGCACTTGAAGCTGAATATCCCTTTCAATTTGTTTCTGAATTTGATATTGATCAGCAAATTGAATACGGGATGTATCACTATTTGAAGCAAATAAATTCTTCTTATCGATATGCTCAAAATATTGATTCGTAATGACGATATTCTCAATAGGTAGGTTTGCCACACTTTTTGAAACTAGATGATAAAGACCTTCAATCTGTTCATCTTTAAATTTATAGCCAGGCTTTTGGTGGATGACAATTGATGCGGAAGCAGTCCCTTGCTCTTCACCTATAAACACGCTCTGCTGTGGTAGCGAAATCATTACTTCTGCATCTTGTACACCTTCAAACTTTTTAATAAGTCGTTTTAATTCACTTTGTACAGCAGCATTTTTCCTCATTTCAAATTCTTCTTGCGTTATACCAAACCCGCTTTCACCAAACGATGAAAAGTACGTTTCACCGCTATCCGGAATTCCCTCTGCGGATAATTCCACTAATAAAGTATCAACTAGCTCTTCAGGAACTAATATTCCGGTACCACCTGGAGTGATTTCAGATTGAATACCTCTTTCATCCAAAGTAGCTTTAATTTGACCGATTTCCTGTGGTGATACATTATGAAAGAGTGGGACGAGATTTGGTTTAGCAGCAATGGTTGATACGAGAATTAATAGAGCAATTATGGAAACGATTGAACCGATAATAACCCCTTGTTGGGTTTTTGTTCTCGCGTTCCAAAAATCTATAAATTTTGTTTTGAAGTTTAATAGCTTCTCGTTCATAGCGTCCCCCAGCTTAATAAATCAATATACAATTCCTCTTTTAAATACATTCTCTCTTTATTTAACTAATTATTTATACTTGCATTCTCATTATTTCTTTATAGGCGTCAATAACCTTATTCCTAACTTCAATCGCGGCCTGACGAGTCACGCTAGCTTTTTGCGCTGCAATCATGACTTCGTGGATATCAGATATTTGCCCTGTAATAAATTTTTCTGTTGTAGTATCAGATTGTATTTGTGATTTATTTAAATCATTAATGGCATTACTTAAAGCTTCTGAAAATCTCTTATGAGCATCTGCGGCAGTTGCCTTTTGCGTATTATTTATCTCATATGGTCTAATGGGTTGATTCATATTAAAAGGTGAAATTCGTTCCATTTATCTTCCCTCCTACTACTTTCCGATTTCAAGCGCCTTCATTAACATTCCTTTTGTAGCATTAAACGCAGTAATATTTGCTTCATATGATCTAGTCGCACTCATAAAATCGACCATTTCCTTAAGCGGGTCTACGTTAGGCATTGCTACATAACCTTCTTCATTCGCATCTGGATGATCTGGATTATAAACCATTTTAAATGGTGTTTGATCCTCTACAACCCTGCTAACACGGACACCTTCACCAGGTGAACCTGAATTTTTCATCGCTTTGTTTAAATATGAATCAAATCTACCAGTTGTTGGCGATAAGTCAACCATCTTTCTTCGATATGGCTGCCACTCTCCATTGACAAAATTAGCTCTTGTCGTTTCAGCATTTGCCATATTAGAAGATATTACATCCATACGGAAACGTTGTGCTGTCAAAGCAGATGCAGAAATATTCATTCCGTTAAAAACTCGCATCATCCGTTACCTCCCTTAAAAGCCTCTTTTAAGCCATTAAACTTACTATTCATACGATCAATTAGGACATAGTAGTAGATTTGATTTTGTGCCATATCAGACATTTCTTTATCAATATCAACATTATTACCATTATGATTATAGGAGGTATTTTTCGTTGTGTAGACACTTAAATTAGAAGCCCCACGTTTAAACTCAATATGGCGATGATCCGTTCGATAAGCACGTAAAGACGCATTTTCCAATTCCGTTTTAAAGCTAACATCTTTTGCTTTATAGTTTGGTGTATCCACATTTGCAATATTATTCGCAGTCACCTTCTGCTTAAGAGAAGAATAGGCTAATGAATTTTCTAACAGATTCATCGAATTTGAAAATAGTTTCATAATTTCCCCTCGCTCTATTTTCATTTTACTTACTCTTACTACACATTGAACTCATAGTTTGCTGGCACAAATTAATATAATTTACATATTAAATATTGAACACAATTATTTTTAATTATAAATGATTTTCCTGTAAAAGATAACATAAAAATCAAATTGTCGACAAATGTATACAAAAAAGCATCTAATAGTCCTATTTTTTTAAAACAAAAAAAACCTGCATCGAATACATTCGACACAGATTTTAAAAATCCTACTTATATTTGGCTATTTTTCCTAATAGTTCCAATATTTTTTATCGTTTAACTTGTTTTTAGTTTGGAAAGCTCTACAAGAAATTTATCATTTAATACTTTAATATATGTTCCTTTCATTCCTAAAGAGCGTGATTCAATAACACCAGCACTTTCTAGCTTGCGTAACGCGTTAACGATCACAGAACGAGTAATTCCAACTCGGTCAGCTATTTTACTTGCTACGAGCAAGCCTTCATTTCCGTCAAGCTCTTCAAAAATATGTTCAATTGCTTCAAGTTCGCTATAAGATAAGGAACTAATCGCCATTTGGACAACTGCTTTGCTTCTTGCTTCCTCTTCGATTTCTTCCGCTTTCTCGCGTAGGATCTCCATTCCAACAACAGTTGCACCATATTCGCCAAGAATCAAATCATCATCTTCGAACTTTTCTTGAACTCTTGCAAGTATTAGCGTACCTAATCGTTCTCCGCCGCCAATAATCGGAATGATTGTAGTTAACCCTGATTGAAAGAGATCTCTATTTTCAACTGGGAAGGCTGTGTATTCACTATTAATATCAATATTAGCTGATGTTTCTGTTACATTGAATAGGTTATTTGTATATTCAGTCGGAAATTGTCTTTCTTCAAGCATCTTTTTCATGCGTTCATTTTCAATTTCCTGTTTGATTGCAAATCCTAATAATTTCCCTCGACGACTAACGACATAAATATTTGCTTCAATAACGTCCCGTAAAGTTTCTGCCATTTCTTTAAAATTAACTGGCTTCCCTGCAACTTTTTGTAGCATAGCATTAATTTGTCTTGTTTTTTCTAGCAGTTTCATTTTACTCCTCCTATTATAGATACGCTATTTATAATATATATTGACTTAAATCTTTATTTCTTGCAATAGAGTTCAATTTTTCTTCAACATATTCTGGCGTAATTGTTATTTTTTCCATGGTTATATCACTTGCTTCAAAGGAAAGATCCTCTAACAATCGCTCAAGTACTGTATGAAGCCTCCTTGCACCAATGTTATCGGTTTCTTGATTGACATCAAAAGCAATTTCCGCAATCTTACGAATAGCATCGTCAGAAAATTCAAGTTTTATACCTTCGGTTTCCAATAATGCTTGATATTGTTTAAGAAGTGCGTTACTTGGCTCCGTTAAAATTCTAATAAAATCTTCAACTCCCAAGTTAGTTAATTCTACTCGAATTGGAAAACGACCTTGCAGTTCAGGAATTAAATCCGATGGTTTTGCGATGTGGAATGCTCCAGCAGCAACAAACAGAACATGATCCGTTTTTACTGGTCCATATTTTGTCATAACTGTTGACCCTTCAACAATTGGTAAGATATCTCGTTGAACACCCTCACGGGAAACATCTGCAGAACTTTGATGTTTTCCCGCAATTTTATCAATTTCATCAATGAAAATAATTCCCATTTGTTCCGCTTTTGATACTGCTTCACCTGTAACCTCTTCCATATCAATTAACTTATTGGCTTCATCCTGGATCAAAACCTTTCTTGCTTCCCGCACCGTTAACTTACGTTTTTTCTTTCTTTTCGGTATGAGGGAACTAAAGGCATCCTGCATATTCATTCCCATTTGTTCCATCCCTGAGCCTTGAAGCAAATCAAACATGGATTGCTGTTGCTCTTCAACTTCAACCGTAACCATATGATCTTCTAGTTCACCTAACGCTAATTGATGGGCCATTTGCTTACGTCTTTGATTAATGTCTTGATCATCAGTTTGTTGTTCCGTATCATTGGCTTCGTTCTGTCCACCAAAAAACATTTCTAATGGATTTTTATATTGAGTTTGTTTTTGCTTTGCAGGAACAAGTAACTCTACAAGGCGTTTGTTTGCATTTTCCTCAGCTTTTGTTTGAACGCTTTGCATTTTCTCTTCCTTAACCAATCGAATCGAAGTTTCGATAAGATCTCTCACCATAGACTCGACATCACGTCCAACATAGCCAACTTCCGTAAATTTTGTAGCCTCTACCTTTATAAAAGGTGCTCCTACTAGCTTCGCAAGTCTTCTTGCGATTTCGGTCTTTCCAACACCTGTAGGTCCAATCATTAAGATGTTCTTAGGTGTTATTTCATCTCGAAGCTTCTCATTTAACAAGCTGCGACGATAACGATTTCTCAATGCAACAGCCACTGCTCGTTTTGCTTTATTCTGGCCAACAATAAATTGGTCTAACTTATCGACTATTTGCCGTGGAGTTAAATCCTTCTTCATTATTGATCCCTCCAACTTTTATAGTTCTTCCACAATGATATTCGAATTTGTATAAACACAAATATCACTAGCTATCTCTAACGCAGACTTTGCAATTTCCTTTGCCGTTAGTCCTTCCCCGGCATATTTCTTCAAAGCTCGACCAGCTGCCAATGCATAATTCCCACCTGATCCTATTGCCAGAATTCCATCATCAGGTTCAATTACTTCACCTGTCCCTGAAACAATAAAAAGGTGCTCAGTATTCATAACGATCAGCATTGCTTCAAGACGACGAAGTACTTTATCGCTTCTCCATTCCTTTGCTAATTCAACAGCTGCGCGTTGCAGATTACCATTGTACTCATCTAATCTTCCTTCGAATTTTTCAAATAAAGTAAAAGCATCAGCAACAGATCCTGCAAAACCGGCAACAACTTTTCCGTTATATAATTTCCGAACCTTTCGAGCGGTATGCTTCATAACAACAGCATTCCCGAAGGTAACTTGACCATCACCAGCCATCGCACATTTTCCTTGATGTTTAATTGCAAAAATAGTGGTTGCATGAAATGAAGAATTCATAATAGCCCCCCTATATTTAATAATTTCCAAACATACAAAACAGCAGCAAATTCTACCTTTCATTGCTGCTTTAATTAAAAAATAATTTCTCGTTATCACTCTCATCTAAACATTAAGAAATGTGGGTAATAAATGATATTTAGATAAAATTATAAGGGCTACTAAATCGTACCATATTGGTGTAGCCCTTTGCAAATAATTTATATATAATTTACAAAATTCCGAATTGACGCTAACGCTCTTTCTGCATGCTTTTCATTACGTTCTTGTTTACCTTTAATTCTCTCAGGTAATGGCGGAAACAAGCCAAAGTTTGCATTCATAGGCTGGAAGTTATTACTGTTAGTGCTTGTAATATATTTTGCCATACTTCCAATTGCTGTATCCTCAGGAAACTCGACTGGCGGTTTATTGTAATATAACTTTGCTGCATTAATCCCCGCAACAAGACCTGAAGCCGCTGACTCTACATAACCTTCGACACCTGTCATCTGACCTGCAAAAAATAGCTTTTCACTAGCTCTCAATTGATATGTTGCATTAAGAAGCTTTGGTGAATTGATAAATGTATTTCGGTGCATGACGCCGTATCTGACAATCTCTGCATTTTCTAAACCTGGTATTAAGCGAATAACTTCTTGCTGCGCCCCCCACTTTAAATGGGTTTGAAAACCAACAATGTTATATAGCGTCCCTGCTGCGTCATCCTGCCTTAACTGTACAACTGCAAATGGACGCTTACCCGTGCGCGGATCCTCTAACCCTACTGGCTTAAGAGGTCCGAAAAGAAGTGTTTTTTTACCGCGCTTAGCCATTACTTCTAACGGCATACAGCCTTCAAAAAAGATTTCTTTCTCAAACTCCTTTAATGGAACAGTCTCTGCAGTAATTAACGCCTCATAAAAAGTAGTAAATTCGGCCTCTGTCAACGGACAGTTAAGGTATGCTGCTTCACCCTTATCATACCTCGACTTTAAGTACGCTTTTTCCATGTTAATGCTTTCTTTTTCTAAGATCGGGGCAGCCGCATCATAAAAATAAAAGTACTCTTCACCAGTTACCTCTTTAATTTGCTTAGCTAAGCCTTCTGAGGTCAATGGGCCGGAAGCTATTATTGCAATCCCATCTGGAATTTCTAACACTTCTTCATTTTTTACAGTAATATTTGGATGATTTTTCAGCTTTTCAGTCACCATTCCAGCGAACTCATGGCGGTCAACTGCTAAAGCACCACCAGCTGGCACTGAACATTCATCAGCTGACTGAATGATCAAGGAGTTGAGCTGTCTCATTTCTTCTTTCATAACTCCAACAGCATTAGTTAGTGTATTAGCTCTCAAAGAATTACTACATACAAGCTCAGCAAATTGATCTGTATGATGGGCAGGTGTTTGCTTCTTCGGCCTCATTTCAAAAAGTTTGACCTTTACTCCACGGTTTGCGGCCTGCCATGCAGCTTCACTCCCAGCCAAGCCCGCGCCAACTATTGTTATATATTCATTATTCAATCGAGTTCATCCTTTATCTACATATATTAATCAGTTGTCACACGGAGTTCTTTTTCACTTATTTATTCTTGAACCTCTTCTTTATAATCGCAAGATGTACATTGTACTTGGATACCTTTTTTTGCTTTTTTCTCAACTAATAAACCATTACACTTTGGACATTTCCTCGCAAGCGGTTTATCCCATGAGACAAATTCACAATTAGGAAAAGTATCACAACCATAAAAAAGTCGATTCTTTTTACTTTTTCTTTCTATTATATTTCCTTTTTCACAGCTCGGACATGCTACGCCAATTTCCTTAACAATCGCTTTTGTATTACGGCATTCCGGAAAATTAGAGCATGCCATAAATTTTCCGTAACGGCCCATTTTATAAACCATATCATGACCACAAATTTCACATGATTCACCAGCTGGCTCATCTTTTATTTCAACCTTTTGCATTTCTTGTTCAGCAACTTTTAACCGTTTTTCAAAGCCCTGATAAAACTCATCAATAATTTTAATCCAATTTTCAGTTCCTTCTTCAACTTGGTCAAGACTCGATTCCATTTTTGCAGTAAACTCTAAATCGAGAATTTCAGGAAAAAATTCCATCATTAATTCATGAACAATCGTTCCTAATTCAGTTGGGATAAACCGTTTATTATCAAGTGCTACATACCCACGTTTCTGAATTGTATCCAGCGTTGGTGCATAAGTTGAAGGTCGTCCAATTCCCAATTCCTCGAGTGTCTTTACAAGTCTGGCCTCTGTGTATCTTGGCGGTGGTTGGGTAAAATGTTGTTTCGGATCTATTTCCTTAGATACAACAATCTTCCCTTCCTCAATATCAGGTAAAAGTTTATCTTCATCCTTTGTTACATCATCATTACCCTCAATATACACCTTCATAAAACCTGGAAATTTCACTTTCGAGCCATTCGCTCTAAATTGAACCCCTTCATTTTCAAGATCAACTGTCATTGTATCCATAATTGCCGCTGCCATTTGGCTCGCAACAAAACGTTCCCATATTAAGCGATACAGTCTTAATTGGTCACGGCTAAGTAACGTTTTTAAACTATTTGGTGTTCGGAGCGTAGATGTAGGCCTAATTGCTTCATGAGCATCTTGAGCATTGCTTGATTTCTTCTCAGTACGCACGTCTTGTGCGACATAGTCCTTTCCGTATTCTGAGGTAATAAACTGTCTTGCTTCTGTTTGTGCAGTTTCTGATATTCTTGTTGAATCCGTTCTCATATAAGTAATCAGACCAACGGTTCCTTCTTTACCTAAGTCAAGCCCTTCATAAAGCTGTTGAGCAATCATCATTGTCTTTTTAGCGCGAAAGTTTAACTTCCTAGCAGCTTCCTGCTGTAAGGTAGATGTCGTGAAAGGTGCTACTGGATTTCTTTTTCTTTCTTTCTTTTTTACAGAAATCACATTAAATTTATTTCCTTTTACTTTGCTTAATACATTTTTTACATCCAACTCTGTTTTCAGTTCAACCTTATTTCCACCAAGTCCGTAAAAGTAAGCCTCAAAAACCTCACCATTCATATCGAATTGTCCGTTAATCGACCAATATTCTTCCGGAATAAATTGTACTATTTCTTTTTCACGTTCAATAATAAGTCGAACAGCAACCGATTGCACACGACCCGCACTCAGTCCCTTTTTCACTTTCTTCCAAAGAATTGGGCTAATATTATAACCGACAAGACGATCTAAAATTCTTCTAGCTTGTTGCGAGTTAACGAGGTCCATATTAATTGACCTAGGATGTTTAAATGCTTCTTTAATAGCATCCTTTGTAATTTCATTAAAAACAACACGACAAGGTGAAGTTTCATCAATATTTAAAATGTGTGCTAAGTGCCAAGCAATCGCTTCTCCCTCGCGATCAGGGTCAGCTGCTAGAAAAACTTTCTTCACTTTTTTTGCAGCTGTTTTCAAATCTTTTAAAACGGGCCCTTTTCCGCGGATCGTAATATACTTAGGTTCAATTCCTTCACCTGGATTAACACCCATTTGACTTTTAGGTAGGTCACGAACATGTCCCATCGATGCTTTTACTTTATATTTACGTCCAAGATAACGTTCTATTGTCTTAGCCTTTGCTGGTGACTCCACAATTACTAAATAATCTGCCATTAAATCTTCCCCCCAAAGAGGTATTAGAAAGACTTCACTTTCCGCTGATAATAGCGGAAGATATGTCCTTTCCTATACTATGATCCTTATACATGGAAATTCTGATAGTATAAATAAAATCTTCACTATTATTAAATACTTTCTATGGTTTTGTCAAACATGTTTTCTCAAAATATCCAATTTATTGTATTTTTTATGAATTTTTACTTACAATTCTTGCATGATATCGTTTGCATCTATCACTAATTTTGCCCCTTGTTGAATAAGGTGATTCGTCCCTTGACTGTTTGCATCAAATATTGAACCAGGAATTGCAAATACATCTCTACCTTGTTCTAGAGCTTGCTCAGCAGTAATTAAGGATCCACTGCGTACCTTAGCTTCAATAATCAATGTACCTTTTGCAATACCACTTATTATTCGATTTCTTAAAGGGAAATGCCACTTTTCCGGTTTTTTATTTGGCGGAAATTCAGAAATAAGCAAGTGATTTGAAGAAATTTCTTCTGCGAGGATTTTATTCTGAGGGGGATAAATATGCTCGAAGCCTGAACCTAAAATGGCAATAGTTTTTCCATTTTCTCGAATTGCTATTCGATGCGCCTCTGTATCAATTCCAGCTGCAAGCCCACTAACAATAATCCAATGATTCTCAATTAACCGAGGTACTATTTTATTCAATGCGTTATATCCGTATTTTGTTGCGTTACGAGTTCCTACAACACTAAAGCATTTTCCTTGTAACAACTCAATTTTCCCTTTAACGTATAGCACCCATGGTGGATCGTAAATTTGCTTTAATAACGGCGGATAAATTTCGTCCCCAATCACAAGTAAATGAATTTTCTTTTGATCATACTCTCTATTCAATTGGTCGTATGATTTACTATGTAGATCTCGGTAAAAAAGTTTAGCATTTTTTCCATTCATTTGGAACAGTTCACTGAATTCATGTTCCTTTAAGGAAAAAATCAAACGAAGTGAGGAATCAAATTTAATAAATTTATAGATTGTTTTCCAGCCAATTCCTTGACACGAATGGATACAAACTAACCTTTGTCGGACTTCATCCATTTCGAACATCTCCATTTTTTTGGATAATTGGGGGGTTGGTAAGATCCCCCCACCGGGATTCTCATTATTTGCCCAAATTTATGAATAGCAATTGATTGATAATTGCCTGCTGTGTGCCAGCAGGCAATAGAGAAATTAACACGATGATTTATAGATTCTTACACTTTTCGTATAAGCCTTTTTCTTTCAACACAGAAATTAATGTTTCACCCATAACAGATGGAGTTTCAGCCACTTTAATACCACATTCATTCATAACTTTAATCTTCTCAGCAGCTGTACCTTTCCCACCAGAAATAATCGCGCCAGCATGACCCATGCGCTTTCCTGGAGGAGCCGTTTGACCACCGATGAAACCAACGACAGGCTTCGTCATGTTAGCTTTCACCCATTCAGCCGCTTCTTCTTCAGCCGTTCCGCCAATTTCACCAATCATAATAACAGCTTCAGTTTCTGGGTCTTCATTGAATGCTTTTAATACATCAATAAAGTCAGTCCCATTTACTGGGTCTCCACCAATCCCAACAGCAGACGATTGGCCCACACCGGCTTGAGTTAATTGGTGTACAGCTTCATAAGTTAATGTACCAGAACGGGAAACAACACCTACGTAGCCTTTTTGATGTATATAGCCTGGCATGATCCCGATTTTACATTCATCAGGTGTAATGACCCCCGGACAGTTAGGCCCAACTAAACGCGTTTTCTTGCCTTCCATATAACGCTTTACTTTGACCATATCTAAAACTGGAATATGCTCAGTAATACAAATTACAATATCAAGTTCAGCATCTACACCCTCCATAATCGCATCAGCTGCGAAAGGAGCAGGTACATAAATAACAGAAGCATTTGCACCTGTAGCCTTGACTGCTTCTTCTACAGTGTTAAATACTGGTACACCTTCAACCTCTGTACCACCTTTACCTGGTGTTACCCCACCGACTATTTTTGTTCCATACTCTAACATTTGCTTTGTATGAAACAAAGCTGTGGAACCTGTTATACCTTGAACAATTACTTTTGTATCTTTATTTATAAAAACGCTCATTAGTACCCCGCCTTTCTACTACTTTACTAGTGATACAATTTTTTGTGCGCCATCAGCCATAGAGTCTGCAGACGTAATATTTAAACCTGAGTTCTTTAAAATCTCTTTTCCGGCATCAACGTTAGTACCTTCTAAACGAACAACAAGTGGAAGCTTTAAACCTACTTGTTTCGTAGCTTCGACAACACCTTGGGCAATTACGTCACATTTCATTATCCCACCGAAGATGTTAACAAATATCCCTTTCACGTTTTTGTCAGAAAGAATGATTTTGAAAGCTTCTGTAACCTTTTCAGTTGTGGCACCGCCACCTACATCTAGGAAGTTAGCAGGTTCTCCGCCGTAGTGCTTAATTGTATCCATAGTAGCCATTGCAAGGCCAGCACCGTTTACCATACAACCAATGTTCCCGTCTAAAGCAATATAGCTTAAATCATATTTAGAAGCCTCAATTTCTTTTGGATCCTCTTCATCTAAATCGCGATATTCTACTACATCCTTTTGACGATATAAAGCGTTAGAATCGAAGTTGAATTTCGCATCAAGCGCCATAACATTTCCATCACCTGTTACAACAAGTGGGTTAATTTCTGCAATCGAACAATCCTTAGCAACAAATACTTCATATAATCCAAGCATAAACTTAGCAGCTTTGTTTACTAGTTCAGTAGGAATATTAATATTAAATGCTAAACGACGTGCTTGGAAACCAGTTAAACCTACAACTGGATCAATTACTTCTTTAAATATTTTTTCTGGTGTAGCAGCTGCTACCTCTTCAATTTCTGTACCACCTTCTTCTGATGCCATCATAACGACACGAGACGTAGCACGATCTAATACAAGTCCTACATAGTATTCCTTCTTAATGTCGCAGCCCTCTTCAATAAGCAAACGCTTAACTTCCTTGCCCTCAGGGCCTGTTTGATGGGTTACAAGCGTTTTGCCTAATATTTCGTTAGCATACTCGCGCACCTCATCAAGACTCTTTGCAACTTTAACTCCCCCTGCTTTACCGCGACCACCAGCATGAATTTGAGCTTTAACTACCCAAACATTGCCACCTAGTGCGCGTGCTGCATCAACAGCTTCCTCAACCGAAAAAGCAACCTTCCCATTTGGAACTGCCACCCCGTATTTTCTGAGGATTTCTTTCCCTTGATACTCGTGGATATTCATTCTCCATCCTCCTATCTTATGTATACAAACTTGGACTACTGTACTATTGTATATATATATTTGTCCAGTGTCTATATTTCAACATAAAAGTATAAAATCCTGCAAGCTTTTTTAATTTTCAGTCAAAAAATAAATTGCTGACATATCCTTTACTGATGCTAGTTTTCTTCTATTCTTCTTTACAAATTGTTTGATCTAAACGATATAAAAAAGCAAAAATTTCCGCAACAGCTTGATAAAGCTCTTCAGGAATGGTTTCATTTATTTCTAACTGTCCAAGTAGCTGTACAAGTGATGGATCTTCTTGAATCGGAATATTAAATTGTTTTGCTTTCTCTAGTATGTTATCAGCAATTTCTCCCCGACCTTTGGCAACTATCTTTGGTGCATAATCCTTTGATTGATTATAGGATAATGCAACAGCCTGTTTTCTCTGTTTATGTAAATCATTCATACGCGAAAATCCACCCCGTTTGCTGAAGAAATATTTTTCGTTTGTATAGAATTAACCTTTCGGACAGATTGCTGTTGGTCGACAACCTTTATGCTAGATAAATGATAATTTAACTTATTGAGATTTTCTTTTAACGAAAACATCAACTTCTTTACTAAAATATCTAGTTGTGGCGTTTCATTATATACTCTTATATTTACGATTCTATTTTGTACATGAACATCAACTAATGTTTCTTTAATATGTGCTAAATCTATGTAAAATACAATTCTACAGAAATCGGGATCAATATCACCGTTTTTCCCTCTTCTTCCACTCCACTGTATCGTTAAATCGGTCATAAAGTGTTGTAGCTGAATCGGGATTTGCATGATCAATTGTTGAACCGGTCCTTGCTCCGAGGAAAAAAGTAGTTGTTGCCCTGTTATCCGTTGAAGTAATTGGTCAAGTTTATCCTTCAGATGTGGGGTTAGTACCTCATCTGAAAGAACTTTCATTAATAAAGGCTTTAATGTTTGCAGATTTGCTTCTATTTCTTGCTTATTCTCTGCAAATAGCAAAGACCGTTCGTAATTCAGGCCAAGACTGTTGAATAACTGTATGAAATTCCTTAAAACCACCTTCCCATTTCCCCAATTAGCTGAGGACTCATTTAATGGTTGAATAGTTTTATTTAAGAGATTTATTTCGTCTTCAGTTAAAATTTCATTATGGTGAAGCAAGGCTTGTTTTATAGCAGTATTATTATTCTCTACTACCTTCAAGATGATAGCATTCTTTTCTAATATAATTCTTTCATTTGAATTAATTAAACTTTTCAACTCATTTAATTCCGCTGACGTGAACCCAAGTTTGTGCAATAGTCCTTGTGCGGTTTTTTGTTCAGCATTGGATTCTGTTTTTGTTATAAATTTGAGCAGATCCTGAATCATCTTCACAGCTTCGTCTTGGTGTTTCACTAATATAACCGACTGTAACAAATTTGCTAGTTGCATCATTGTCGAGGTCTTTTGCGGTACGTCAAGTATATCCGCAAAAATGTTTACAAGACTTGAAGACAACGATTCTTTTGTATATACGGCATACATACTATTTAAAATGTTATGATTCATTGGCAGATCGTTCTGAATTACAAACTTTGTAGCAATTAATGCCCTTTTGATGTCTGTTTTATCTTTTAACCATTCTGAAGCTTGCTTCAATCCATCCTTCGTAATAGGCAGACCGTCTTTTACAACCATGCTAATTAATTGTTCATTTTCACTGGTTGTTGCTAGTCCTAATTGCTTTAGAAGCTGCGAAGCATCAAATTGAGTAGGAGAAAGAATTGGATTAACTTGATTATTATTCGTTTTGTTTAATTGGGAATGTTCTATTATTTTTAATTCGATCATATTTTCGTTCGGTACAACTTGAAACCAGTATTTCATATTAATGTCGAGTGCTGCATGTAACTTTGCATGCAGCTTAACACCACCAAGCTGAATAAGTGCAAGATCATCCGGATAAAGCTTTACTATTCCACCATAGAAAATCTGTCCAGGTTTAAGCGTAAGCTTTTGTGACTTAAACAAATTTTCGTTCGATATAAATGATTGTAAGTTTTGAAAGTCAATCATTTTTATGGACTCCTTCCTCAGTAAAAAGAAAAAAGATGCTAGAGTTGGTTTTGTACCATTCTAGCTATAGGAATTAACCATATTGTTTAATTGGTGCAAATGAGCGACGATGTTCGTCAATAATTCCATATTTCTCAATGCTTTCCATATGTGCAGCTGTCCCATACCCCATATGATTTTCAAATCCAAAATGAGGATATTTTTCACCTAAGTCTTTCATATACCGATCTCTTGTTACCTTGGCAATAATGGAGCTTGCAGCAATCGATACACTTTTCGCATCCCCTTTAATAATAGGCTTTTGCGGAATAGTGATTGGAATTTCCATAGCGTCAATTAATAAATAATCTGGCTTTATTTTTAGGCTGTCAACAGCCCTTGACATTGCGAGCTTCGTTGCTTGATATATATTAAGTTCATCTATTTCTGCTGCTGTCGCTTTACCAATCGCAACACATATTGCGTGTTCCATAATGTATTTATAAAATTGCTCTCGTTTACTTTCAGAAACCTTCTTTGAATCATTTAATCCTGGTAAATAAAAATCCTCACCTAGGATAACAGCTGCAGCTACAACTGGTCCAGCCAATGGGCCCGCTCTTATTCGACTTTTTATATTCATACATATATTGGATGACTAATCTAAAATATATGATTTCATAAGGTTTCTAGCTTATTTATCAACTAAATTTTGTCTGAGTACGTTATTCCAAACATGTCTAAGTATAACCACCTGAAATCAGACTATATTGAACGGTTTGTCATATTATTATGTATGACTTTGTTTATAGTTAGTAAAGATAAACGTCTATTCTATTTCCCTAAATAGCAATCATTGCACGCGCCTAAAATAGATGTAGGTTAGGCAGTTCATTTCTGCTTGACCTTTTCCTGCAAGTCAATTCCCTTAGGGTTACTATTTATGCAGGGTATAGTCGCCATTTTAGTTTAAACAAGATTATGTATCGGCACAAGAATTTTTTAGCATTCCATAGCTTGAACCATCACTAATTAATACACTCTTTTTTACCGAATGCATTTACTTCCAATAATTTAGGCACTCTAGCCAAAGACCCTTCTATAATATATATATTATAGAAGAAACCCACTCGTTTTGAAATGTAAGCGTAAAATAGCCCCCACCTGTGAAGATGAGGGCTGGTTCGTTATGATTTAAGTATTCTTTTTGAATACACGGCAAGTTAACGGTATGGTTGATGACCAAGGCATTAATTGATCTAATGCATCTTGATCTTGAGTATCCATATTTGGTAGTTTCTCAAAAAGATAAGTGAGATACGTAAATGGATTTAAGTTATTTTCCTCAGCTGTTTCAATAATACTGTAAATGGTTGCGCTAGATTTAGCACCTCTTTTTGTGTTGGCGAATAGCCAATTTTTGCGGCCAATGACAAATGGTTTAATGGAACGTTCGCTACGATTATTATCTATTTCCAATCGACCATCTTTTAAAAAGACCACGAGTTTATCCCATTGGTTTAGACAATATTGAATGGCTTGACCTAGGGCACTTTTCGGAAGAACTTTAGATCGTTGAGTTTTAAGCCACACTGAAAAAGCATCCAGCACTGGCTGACTGCGTTCAATTCTTGCCTCAAAGCGTTCTTCAGGGGTTGAATCCTTTAAATCACGCTCAATCAGAAAAAGTTGATTACAGAAGGTAAGACCTTCTTTTGCAGCTACTGGAGTTGATTGCTTCGAAACTGGTAATGCCTTTAACGCCTCATCAAATTTGCGTCGCGCATGCGCCCAACAACCAACTAAAGCCACATTTGGAATTCCATGATATCCTGCATAGCCATCTACATGGAGGTAGCCCTTAAAACCAGTTAGAAACTTTCGAGGATGTTCTTTCCCTCGTGTTTGTTGGTAGTCATAAAGGACAATGGCAGGACCTACTCTTCCTGTGCGATAGAGCCACATATAAGAAGTCGATGTTGCCTTTCGCCCTGGTTCATGAAGCACCTGTAAGGTCGTTTCGTCTGCATGAAGGGTCTCCTGTTTGAGTAAGTGCTCCTTCATTCGATCATACATGATGCTCAACCACTTATCAGCCCCGTGGATCATCCAATTCGCCATCGTCTGGCGAGATAATGTAAAACCCAGTCGCTCAAATTGCTTTTCTTGACGATAAAGGGGTAACCCTTCTACATATTTCTGGCTCATCACATACGCCATACTTGAAGGGGAAGCTAAGCTCCCAGAAAAAACAGGTGCTGGCATGGGTGCTGTGACGATAGGGGTCTGAATCTCATCGTGCTCACAGTGACGGCAAGCATACACATACCGTACATGTTTCACCACTTTCACTTCAACCGGAATGATTTTTATTTCTTGACGCACTTCCGTGCTCATTTCATGTAATTTCCCGCCGCAACACGAACAGACCTGCTCTTCTGCGGAAAGGCGGTATTCTACCGTTTCCGTAGGCAAGTCTTCTAGCATCGTTTCATGTTGTCCATTTTTCTTACGACGGTGATAAGTAATCGTTTCGGTAACTGGATCATTTAAGGATGATACTTCTACCTCAGCTTCATTAAACAATAAAAGTTCTAACTGATCGAGATTTGTTTTTTCACTCGATGAGCCAAATTGTCTTTTTTGGCTGAGACGAAATTGTTCCTCATACCATTTGACCTTCCCAGCCAGTTCAGCCACTTGCTTTTCAAGGGTTTCACATCGTTCTTGGAGATTTTCATTGTTGGGGTGAATGTGTTCATTGTCGTTTTCATATCTTAATATATTCGACATATTCAAACAAATTCCTTTAGAATTGGGCACGAAAAATAGGATTCAAATGACCGTTCTAGCGATAACTTTGGGATGAGCCTGTCGCTGTTCAAGCGGAAGTCCATCCAATAACCACCGAAACTGACGACGGCTTATTTTTAATGGTGCTTCGCTATCTTCCGTTGGCCATTGAAATTTCCCGCGTTCCAACCTACGATAATAAAGCCAGAAACCGTTGGTTTCCCAATGAAGGATCTTGAGTTTATCCTGGTTTCGATTACAAAAGACAAAGTAACTACTGGGCGAAAATGGGTCTAGTTCAAACCCCACTTTCACTATAGCAGCTAATCCATCTATAGACTTTCGTAAATCTGTACTTCCGCGTGCAAGATACACACGGTCGACCAACGTTTCATTTAACATAGCGCCCCTAACGTCCGTACGACGTTCGCAAGGAGAGTAGGATCAAAACCAGATTTAACCTCTATGGATGCTTGCCCCATTTTAATCTGTATGGTTGATTCGGATGAGTCATCCACTTGGTCATCCATTGTGACCGGAACCCATTTTGATAATGGTGTTGAAGCAGACTTTGGACCTTCTATCTTCTTTAACCAATATTTTAATTGATGAATATTTAATTCGTTGGCTTCGCACCATTTGGTTTGGGGCTGTCCACTAGCTCTAAAAACAGCGATACGTCGTTCCCATTCTTGGCGCAAATCATTTTGAGACATCAAAAAACCTCCTCAAATTTTAATTTGAAGAGATTATCTCATAATCTAGTATTTGTTAACATGTGGGTACGGTTTGACGCTTACAAATAAACACTATGCTTTAAAATTCTATCCCATACACGCTCTTTAATTAGTACGAGCTGTTAATTTTTTTGTTTATTTTTATCTTCTTCCACTTTGTATACTTTTTGAGAAATTCAGGAAATATAAAATTACACATATAGATAGAGGAGGATTTTGAGGTGATTCGAATTAGAAGGCTTCCTTCAAAGAAAATAGAAAAAGAGCATAAAGAACAACAACAAAATCCATCTCAGGACACCACCTTATCAAAAAAGCTAGAAGATAATATACAATATTTCTCCTCTCTATATCAGGAGAGTTCAGATGTAATATTTCGTTCTTTTGTTGTTGGTAAAAAAGAAGCTATTATTATTTATATAGAAGGTTTAAGTGATACTCAAAAGCTAGATGAACAAGTGCTTGAAATATTATTTGATAAAAACAAGTTTGATGAAACAGACTTTCTTCTTTCTATAAAAAATCGATTACCAGTTTCAAATATAAAAAAGATTTCTACGTTCTCCGCGTGTATCGATGCAGTTGCCACTGGAAATCCAATTTTGCTTTTTGATGGATTTGAAGAAGCTTTATCCTTAGGCTTAGTAAAGTTTGAAATGCGTTCGATTGAGGAGCCTCAGGCTGAGTCCTCCATTAGAGGTCCAAGGGAAGGTTTCACTGAATCACTTAGTGTCAATACATCTTTATTGCGTCGGATTATTAAAGACCCTGCACTAAAAATGAAGAACGTCCATGTCGGCAAATATACGAAAACCAAGGTTGCGATTTCTTATATTGAGGGATTAGTAGATAAAACGTTGATTGAGGAAATCGAAAACCGCCTTAAACGCATTGATATTGATGGGGTGTTAGAAAGTGGGTACATTGAACAATTTATTGAGGATAACCCCTATTCCCCTTTTCCGCAGGTATTATATACAGAGCGTCCTGATGTGGTTTGTGCTAATTTGCTAGAGGGCAGAGCTATTTTAATGATTGATGGAACACCATTTTCATTGGTTGTACCAGTGAGTTTCTTTAGTTTATTTCAATCTCAGGAGGACTATTATGAACGGTTTTGGATCGGGACCTTTATTCGGGCTCTTCGGTTTCTTTTTTTAGGAATAGCCTTATTCCTCCCTTCCATATATGTTGCTATTACCACTTATCATCAGGAAATGGTTCCGACAGACCTGCTGCTAAGTATAGCGTCCTCGAGAGAAAGCGTCCCTTTCCCTGCCATCGTGGAAGCTGTAATAATGGAAATTGCCTTTGAAGCCTTGCGTGAGGCAGGAATTCGTCTTCCTAAACAAGTGGGTTCAGCTGTTAGTATCGTTGGGGCACTTGTTATTGGACAGGCAGCTGTTCAGGCGGGGATTGTATCAGCACCCATGATCATCGTGGTGAGTATCACAGGAATTGCTTCATTCATGGTCCCTCGCTATTCAGTTGGTCTTGCCATTCGATTGTTAAGGTTCCCTATCATTTTCCTAGCAGGCTTTTTAGGATTAATTGGTGTGATGATTGCCTTAATTATGCTCATTATTCATCTATCAACGCTAAGATCCTTTGGGATTCCTTACTTGAGTCCAATAAACACTCTACAAAAACATCTGATGAGAGATACACTCTTTCGTACTTCTTTATGGAAGATGAACAAACGTCCTCATTTAACAGGAGAATTTAATGCCAATAGACAAGGAACTAACTTAAAGCCTGGACCTAATAATGGTAGTGAGTAGGTAAGAAGGTGGTGAAAGTAACGTGCTAGAAAAAGGGAAAATAACTGCCCTTCAAATGGAGTTTATGATTGTTCCAACTATTATTGCTACGGGGATCCTTTCTATCCCCTCCATAGCAGGAAGACTTGCAGGTCGTGATATGTGGATGACACCCATCCTAGGCTCTCTAATAGGTTTTGTAACGGTATATATCACTTGGAAACTCCATCAATTGTTTCCAAAATTGACCCCCATTGAATATAGTCAAAAAATTCTTGGAAAACCACTAGGAAGGTTATTGGGTCTTTTTCTTGTTTTATTTTATATGCACAATACAGGAATATTAATTAGACAGTACTCTGATTTCATCACAGGTAACGTTATGCTCCAAACCCCAGTCGTTGTTTTTTCCATCAGTATCCTGTTTGTAAGCGCACTAGCGGCGCGTGGGGGGATTGAAGTGATTGCAAGATCTGCTGTAATTTGTACCACACTATTCCTAATAACTACTATATCTCTTCTTTTTTTACTTAAGGATATTGATGTTACCTACATGTTACCTATTCTAGAGAATGGTTTGATCCCTGTAATTAAGGGAGGTTTTGTAAATAATGCATGGATTAGTGAATTTTTTCTTTTGTCATTCATTTATCCTTTTATAAATAGCCAAAAACGGAGTTTAAAGTCTGGGATGAGAGCGTCTCTTTTCGTTATGTTTATACTATTATATATTAACTTTTTTGTAATCACCCTATTAGGAGTTTCATCCTTTAATAACTTTTATCCAGTATATTCTATTTTCCGTAACATTAGTGTATTTGGATTTTTTGAAAACTTTGAAATCATTGTTACTGCTTCCTGGGTTTTAGGAAATTTTGTTAAGGTTACCGTATTTTTATATGTCGTAAGTTTGGGACTTGCACAGCTGTTAAGACTTTCAAGTTATCGGCTTATTGTGTTTCCCTTAAGCCTACTTTTACTTTTTTTTAGTTATTGGGACATCCCTAATATAGTGACCTTAGTAGACTACCTGACAAAAATTCAGCCTTTTTATTTTGTCATCGTACAGACTCTTCTTCCTTTAGTTTTACTACTAATTGCTTTAGTACGCCGGGAAAGGAGTAAGAGCAGTTGAAGAAATGGATTTTTTTCATCATGTGCTTTTGTGTTCCAACTCTTGCAGGCTGCTGGGATCGAATAGAAATGCAGGAACTTGCAATTGTTACCTCAGCTGCAATAGATCGTTTAGAGGATGGAAATACAAGAATATCTGTCCAAATCTTTATCCCACGTACCATTTCAAGCGGACAAGGAGGTGAGGATCCAAGTTTAGGCTCTACTTTTGTACGTGAAGGAACAGGTGATAATCTGGCAAATGCGATTTCAATATTACAAACCAACGTTCCGAGGAGACTGTTTTGGGGGCAGTGTAAAATATATATTTTTGGGAAACAACTTGCTTTAGACGGTATACGTAATGAAATAGATTATTTGTTTCGCCACCCAAGTCCAAGGGAAAGTTCCTTTTTATATGTAAGTGAAGGTGAGGCAAAGGAAATGTTAACGCTAGTCCCACCTCTAGAAAGATATTCAGCAGAGGCTCTTAAAAAATTAACACAAGACGAGTATGGAACAAAAACAACATTAAGGGATGTCGATATGGGTTTAATGGGGGATAGTGAAAGTGTATCTATGCCCTATATAAAAAAGCTGATATCAAAAGAAAAAGCAAGGAAAACATATGAGACCATACCTGTTATTGATGGGACGGCTGTTTTTAAAAAAGATAAAATGGTTGGAACGTTAAGCATGAAGGAAGCTCGCGGATTACTGTGGTTAAAGGACATTGTAAAAAGGAGTACTATATCCATTCAACCTGAGGGTACGGACGGAGAAATTACGATGACACCGACCTTAGGAAAAATAAAGTATAGCCCCGAAATCAAAGAGAATCACTGGATTATGAATCTAAACATTGCTATTGAAGGAGATATTGTTCAAAACGAAACTCATTTAAATCTTATGAATGAGGATGTCTTGATGGAAATGAAGAAAGAATATGAAAAGGCCTTAAAGGAAATAATAGCCTTGACAGTGAAAAATCTCCAACAGGAATTCAAGGCAGATGTCATCGATTTCGGGAGGAGATTTCATCAAAAATATCCGAAGGAATGGAGAAAGGTAAAAGATAGATGGGATGAAAAGTTCCCAGAGGTACAGGTGCAAATCAATGTTAATGCCAATATAAGGAGACCTGGTTACATTGGCCCGCCCGCAGCACTACCAAAAGATGAGGTGATAGAATAATGCAATTGAATTGGACAACCGTTTTTATTGTGCAATTTATTATTTGGTTAATTGTATTATTCGAGTGGAAGCAATTCAAAAAAACCTTGAAGGCTGACAGAATTACATTTTCTGTAATCCTGATTTTGTCAGCCTTTATGTCCTTTTTTAACTTAGAAAACCTACCAGGTCCTATAACTCTTCTTCAATACATTTTTGGTCCTTTAGGGAGATTAATGGAGTAAATCTTTCTGAGTGCGCTTCCAAATTGAAACACTTTTCAATAAACTGGCCATTAAAGAAACAGCCCCAATTTTAAGATGTCGGTCTATTGCCAAGGTAGTAGACCGACATTTTTGATTAAAGGCTCTTGTATTAGCTTTTTAGTTAGTGAACAATAGCCAACAATTCTCCACTAATCTACTGAACTTTTGAGGGATATTGTTTCACTGCGGAGATCGCAAAGACTTCAAAATTCAACTAAAGAAACTCCATTTCCTTAGCTATTGGAAATGACGTTCTTTATGTGGTTTGTTAAACTAAAGCCCCCGTGGGACTTTTTCAAAGAAAATATCTTTACTATATTGCCTCCTTTTTCCTAAATTTACTCCAAACGCTATTTTTCTTGTATTTTCTTCTTTTACAATAAAAAATGAGCAAAACAGGATTGCTACTTGTTTTACTCATGTTATTTTTAGATTATATTTTCAACAAAATAAAGTCATTTGAATGGTAAGTTGACATCAACGATTGTGCCTTTATTTACAGTGCTTTTGATTACCATTGTTCCGCCATGTTCATAAATTATTTTTTGACTAATCGTTAACCTAACCCCGTTCCTTTTTCTTTATTACTATAAAATGGTCCTCCAATATATTTCATTCTTTCTTCTGGGATACCCTGCCCGTGATCTATAAATCTGAATGTAATAAATTCTGAATCCTTCCTAACCATTTGGATTGTAATAATACCACCATTTGGCATAGCTTCTGTTGCATTTTGTAGAATATTGATAAAAACATATTTCATTTGATCTACATCACAATAAATAAAAATATTTTCTAATAGTGGCTCTTGTAGGATTTTAACATTTTTTAGAATTGCTTTAAGCCTATATACTTGTACGACTTTATCAAAAAAATTCTTACTGTCCACGTCTCTCATTTGATTTTTTTCAGTCTTAGCAAGTAACAGAAAATCATTCACGATACTTTCTAATCTATGAATCTCGGACATCATAATATCTGAATAGAAAGGTTGATACTCGTTTTTTTGCAATAACTGAACAAAACCTTTTATGGAAGTAAGGGGATTTCTAATTTCATGGACCACCCCTTTAGCCAATTGTCCTACAACGGAGTGCTTTTCAGTTTTAATGAGCAATTCCTCAGCTTTCTTTCGTTTTGAAATATCACGAGCTACAACAATAAAATGTTCAAGTTCTCCCTGTTCACCAAATACAGGTGTTCCAAAAGCTTCTAAATATACCCAACCACCATTTGCATGTTTACAACGGTATTCAACATAACGTGGGGCTTTGGACAAAACCATTTGTTGATATTCCTTCTGAATCTGAATTCTATCATCTGGATGCACCATGTCAAAAGGGGAATTCCCTTCATATGTAAAGAGACGGTATCCTAAGACCGTTTCATGGGAAGGAGAGGCATACTGAATAATACCATTTGAATCTAATATTGCAAGTAAATCCTGCGTATTCTCTGCAATAAGTCGATACTTGTATTCACTTATTTTTATTTCCTCTTCTAATACCTTCCTTTGTGTAATATCCACACATGAACCAATAACCTCAACTATTTGTCCACCTCTTCTGATAGGTCGTAAGGAAGCGAGATACCAGATATCTCCTAATTTCCCTTCGTAACTAACATTCTCCTCTACTTCCCATGCCCTCTCGTAATATCGTATTTTATTATTAGCAACATTTTCAGGATAAATGTCATAAAGTCCCTTACCTACAATATGCTCAGGTGTCATCCCTGCTTGATAAAGTAGTTCCCCATCACACATTGTATGGATAAATTCCCCATTACGTTTTATAAATTTAAAAGTCATCCCTTGTTGTTTTCGGATTGTATCTTTCAAATTTTGTCGAGTCATTTCCAACTCTTCTTCGAGCCATTTTTGGCGATTAAGATGAATAATATTAACCCGCATAAGAATGTAGGCCAGCAATGACTAGATTTACTGCTACTAGGTTAAACATGATGATTGCAAAGCCCACTACCGCTAACCATGCGGATTTTTCACCATGCCAGCCTTTTGAAAGACGTAAATGTAAAAACGCAGCGTAAAATAACCATGTTATTAAAGCCCATACTTCCTTTGGATCCCAGCCCCAAAACCTAGTCCAGGCAACTTGGGCCCAAATCATCGCAAATATCAGCGCCCCTAATGAGAAAACTGGAAAACCAATCGTAACGGAACGGTAGCTTATCTCATCTACTAAATCTAGATTCACACTTTTTAACAACGGTTGAATCGCTGCCGCAATCCTCTTACGCAATAGCAGACGCATGAAACCATACAGGATTAAACCAGAAAATAATGACCAGATCAATGTATTAAATTTCTTTGGTGCATTTTCTCCAGTCATCCAAGACGGTGTTTCAAATACTGGACCAAATCCCTCAGTAATCTTTTCTCCACCAATTGGTCCTGCAATAGCAGGCATTTCATATACGAGTTCGACCTCCTGCTTCGTTTTATTAATCCATTTGAAGGTCATTTCATAATCCATTGCTTTAAAGGTAGAGGATACGATTACAAAACCAATAACGGCAATAATTCCATATAAAACAAACTCAAGCCAAAATGTCCGCTTACTAGACCTTGATTGGTCAACAACATGAATTAAATATATTAGTCCGGCAGCAAAGCTGATCGCTAATATTGCCTCACCTAAAGCCGCTGTTGTAACATGAATATAGAGCCAATGACTTTGCAAGGCTGGAATTAATGGTGAAACATCTCTTGAAAACATTGCTGCATAAGCGATTACTAATAATGCGACCGGCATTGTAAAAGCTCCAATCAACGTATTTTTATACATAAAATAAATGATAATAAAAGCAAATACGAGCATCATTCCAAAGAAAGTTGTATATTCGAATAGATTACTAACCGGAGCATGTCCCGAAGCAATCCACCTTGTAATAAAGTATCCTATTTGCGCTAAAAAGCCTATTATCGTAACTAATATCCCTAACTTTCCCCATTTATTTGTATTTGCTTTTGAATGTTTATCACGAATAGATGCCGCAAAAAATATAGTTGCAAATAAGTATAAAACAAACGCAACGTATAATAAATTACTGCTTATTTCGATCATTTAATTCGCCCCCCTTATTTCACACTTTCTAAGTTATCGTTAGGAATCGGCAACGTCGTTCCTTTAAACATTGTTTCAATCTCTCTTTTTAGTCCATACCAGTTTTTATTAGTATGTGCCGCTACGATAATGTCTTCATCATTTTTTTGGATCCAAATCCGGCGATGGTTCCAATACATCCCTTGGATTACACCAATCATGAAAAGAATCCCACCAGCAATAATAATACCGATTGTTCGGTCAAGGCGTACGGTTAGTCCGGTTGCATTTCTTGTGGTCATATCTTGAAATGCCATTCTAAATATATTTTCACCAAATGGCTCAGCATTTGATTGAATTCCAACAAAGCTAACTTCTCCGTCCGTGGCTTGAGGCGAGTACATTTTGAAAATGAATGCCGGATTGTCTGGTAATCTATTTCTAGTATTCGGATTGCCTTCTGCATTGAAATAAAAGTTAGGGAAATAGCTCATAATCTCTACTTTATAGCCATCACCAAGATCATATAGTTTTTCTGGATTTTCCAAATTAATAACAACACTGCCATAGTTTTTCTTTGTATTTTTTTCAGTGAGATTAAATGTCATTTCATAAAATTCATCTAGCTTGTAATCCGTTTGGTATAGTGCAAACCCTTCAAACTTTAATGGTTCATTAACACGGACCTTTTGCTCCTTTATTTTTTTTAGCTCAGGCTCAGTTCCCGGAACAGCTTCATCTACACGTTCATAAAGGAGAACATCCGCTTGGTAGTTTTTAGCCATACCCATCCCGACAGTAAGGTTGTCTTCATCATCATATACTTCCTTTATGAACTGCTTATTTTCTAAATAATACTTCCCATTCGTACCAGGAATCACTTTTGTTTCTCCGTCACGAAGCCATAATGCACCATCAATGTACATGCCTGGGAAAAAGCGAAGCATCGCACCAATTAGGAAGATAATTAATCCTATATGGTTAACATAAGGGCCCCAGCGTGAGAAACGGCCTTTCTCAGCAAGAATATTTCCATCTTCAACACGAACGTTGTAATGCATCTTTTTTAACGCTTTAATCCACGTATCGATAGACTCCGGTGTATCCACCTTTGCCCCAGCAAACAACCGTTGTCTACTTAGAAAGTTTGGATTTCTTTTTACTCCTTGCTTTTTGAGGGCTTTATATAAAGGAACTACTCGGTCTAAAGAACAGATTACAAGTGAGATTGCAATCGATGCTACTAGGATCATGTACCACCAGGAACCATATAAATTATTGAATCCTAGCCCGTAATAAACCTTTCCAAGAACCCCATACTCCTGCTCATAAAAATCCCCGGGAGACATATTTCGAGGTATATACATCTCCTGCGGGAATAATGTACCTAATGCAGAGGCAACTAGTGTTATAACAATTAACCAAACTCCAACCTTAACAGAAGAGAAAAAATTCCAAATACTATCTATAAAAGTTTTTTTATATGTTTGTGAGCGCCTTGCACTACCATCATAACGCATATCTAAAAGGCCATGAGTGCCATTCTCCTCAAATGACTTACCGCAGGCCTCACAAAATATCGTTCCATGAGGGTTAACATGGCCACATTCACATTTTACTTTATTCATCTTACTCCCCCAACAACATATGGCTTGAATCTTTCCATATGACTTTTAATTAACTTTTCCGTTAATTGTCCAGTAATGATATCTACAATTTCCCCATGAACAATGGAAGATCCTTTTTTCTTATCGATTGATAGAATACATTTGCCTTAACTTTCCCTTCAGTAATTAGCTATTCTACCTTTCTTCTAAATGCAATCCAGCATATGCAATTACTTCCCGCAAACGTTCCATAGTATTTTTACCTCAGATTCAATCATCTTGATCATTCCCAATTTTCAAGCGCTAGTTAATATTTTTGTCGAAAATATAGAACGCGGAGGCGATTACTTCCACCTCCGATGATTGTGATTTCAAAATGTTTATTTTCCTTCACGATATAACATGGTCAACAGGAAGAATAGGATGTAGCTTGAAAGTAATGCAACCCCACCGCCTATATAAAAGGTTAATGTTAATCCTTGCGGTAAATCGAATGGTTTTACCATGTAAAGCCACATCCCAACGGTTAAACCTACGGATCCAATAATCGCCGTCCAAACATGAAGTTTGGTTAATAGGGTTTGAGAGGTTTGGAAAACCTTATAATATACTGACCATGCAAACAAGCTTAACCAGCCCACAACAAGGATGTGTGCGTGAACGGGGCGAAAAGCATACGAACCAGCCCCAGCCATATGTGCCCCCAAAATGGCCCCAATCACTCCAAAAAGACCGGCGAATCGCAATAATAATTTACTATTATTCATTTGAAATAATCCCTCCAAATAAATTGTTATTTAAACTATACTCAATGAATATGAACACTGTATGAACAAATGCAATATTCAAAAATATCCTACTTAAAGACTAATCTGATCTGCATCATTCTTTTTGAAAAATAATTTACGCAGCCACATACTCATATTATCTAGATAGACATACATAATCGGAATCACGAATAATGTAATCAAAGTTGAAAGTGATAAACCAAAGACAATAACAATACCTAATGATCGCTGCAGTTCAGACCCTTCTCCTAGGCCTATTGCAAGGGGAAGCATTCCCAGTACGGTTGTTAGCATGGTCATAAAAATGGGACGCAAACGGCGAGTACTCCCTGTCACCAGCGCTTCAGCTCTTTCCATCCCTTGGGCTCTTAAACTATTAATATAGTCAACCATGATAATCCCATTATTTACTACGATTCCAGCAAGCATGATTAAACCAACTAATGCCGGAGCATTTAAAGGTTGTCGGGTAATAAATAGGCCGACAATCACCCCAATAATGGTGGCAGGGATGCTGAACATAATAATAAATGGATACAAAATGGATTCAAATTGTATAGCCATGATTGAATAAACCAAGATAATGGATAGGGCCAATGCAATAAGCATTTCTTTAAATGCAAATCTTTGTTCCGTGTTTTGTCCATCGAGGTAGATCCTATAGCCTTCCGGTGCATTCATAGAATCTATTACTTGCTCTATGTCCCGTGTGACAGACCGCAAATCACTACCGAAAACATCTGCTGTAATCTCTACACCTCTTTCCATGTTCTCACGGCTAATCGTATTCGGCCCATCTACAATTTTTATTTCTGCAAGGGCGGCTAACGGTACCGCTGTTCCCATAGGTGTCATGATTCGTAAATCTTGTAAATGATTCAAATCCTTGCGATATATTTCCGGTAAAGAAACGAAAACGTTAATTTCCTGTCCGTCAATCTTCAGGGAAGTAGCCACCTGTCCTTGAAAACTAGCACGTACATTTTGCATTACCTGGCTTATGGTCAAATGATAGTAATCAGCGGCATCTTGATTGACACGAATCTGTAGTTCAGGACGAGTATCTCCCATGGAGCTATTGATGTTCGCAATCCCTGGAATGGTAGTCAGAATGGTCTCAACTTCTTCAGATAAATCCTGTAAAATATCTACATCATTGCCTGCTATTTTTAAAGATATAGCAGATTGGCCTATACCACCGTCTTGCACTGCCGCTGTGTTTAGTTTTACGTCCGGAAATCGATTGGCAAATTCACTAATCTCCTCGATGATTTGTTCCGTTGACTTGTTTCTGTTTTCCGTTTTGTGAAGACGTATGAACAAGTTGCCTTCGTTTGACTGATCCCCATCTCTGCCACCGGCTCCACCGATAGTTGCAGATACCAACTCCACACTGGGCTTTTCAACAAGAAAATTCTCCAAAGATGAAACAACCTCGGATGTTTCTTCTATATTGGTACCTTCAGGAAATGTAGCTGTTACCTGAATTTCTCCCTGATCAAGTGCTGGTAAAAAGTCCATTTTTAATAAAGGCAAAAGCAAAAGACTTGCTAACATAGATCCAACCGTTATTGAAAGCACAGTTTTCTTCCTTCGCAAGGACCAATGTAAAAAACGTGAATACCTTTCTTTGACCATTGAACCTATTTGATTAGTCCATTTTTTTGAAACTATATCTTCTGTTTTTAAAAGACGGCTGGCCAACATCGGAACTAAAGTAATCGATACGACTAAAGAAGAAATCAAGGAAAAACTAATCGTCAAAGCAAGCGGTTTAAACAATTGACCTGCCATTCCCTGGGTAAAAGCTACAGGAAGGAAGGCAACAACGGTAGTTAAGGCTGAAGCAATAACAGCCATCACTACTTCTTTGGCACCTGCAATAGCTGCCTCCAGTCGTCTATAACCTTGTTGCCGATAACGGAATATATTTTCTAAAATAACAATCGAGCTGTCTACCATCATCCCAACTCCGAGCGCCAGTCCACTCATGGTCAACATATTAATCGTTTCTCCGAAAAAGTACATCATAATAAAGGTAGAGATAATCGAAATCGGAATGGACAAAATGATCACCAATGTACTTCGAAAATTACGCAAAAATAGCCACAAGACAATGGAAGCAAGAATACTTCCATAGATTAAGTTTTTCAAAACATTATCAATCGCTGACTGGATAAACTCTGAGCTGTCCGAAACCACTTGCAAGCTAACACCGGCAGGCAAAGATGAAGCTAGATTCTCTACTTGCTTTATAACTTCCTTGGCAACCTGAACCGTATTTGCATCCGATTGTTTTGTTACAGAAATACCTATGGCGGGTTCTCCGTTTATATAAGAATAAGCGCTTTGTACCGTAAACGATTCCTCAATTTTGGCCACATCCGTTAATCTTATCGTTTGTTTAGATGGTATGCTGATTAATAATCGTTCTAGATCTTTAAGCTGTTTATACTCACCAAGCAAGCGAATATTCATATCTTGTGATCCTCTTAGAATTTTTCCTGCCGGCATACTTTTATTATTCATCGATATGGCCTGGGAGATATCCGCCATGCTTAAACCATATCCCTCCAACTTGCTCGGATCTACTTCCACCTTTATTTCTTTAGATTGTGCGCCAGTTAAACTCGCCTCGGCAACTCCGGGAATTCTTTCGATTTGTGGTTGAATGAGATCTTCGGCTAGATCAGTCATTGTTTGTAACGACTGATCATTTCCAGATAGACTTAACTGTATGATAGGTTTCGCATTTGGATCTATTTTCATAACTAAAGGTGTTTTCGCATCCTGTGGCAACGCTCCCTTCACTTGATCTACTTTTTCCCAAATGTCATTTAGGGTCTTATCTAGGTTCGTACCTGTCTGAAAAACCATTAAGATGATTGATTGGTTACTAACTGATGAAGATTGAATTGTGTCTAGACCTTCAATTGTGCTGAGTGACCTCTCCAAAGGTTTCGTTACAAGATTTTCTATTTCTTCAGGAGCAGCTCCATCATAAGAAGTACTAATATAAGCAACAGGGATATTGAAATTGGGATATAAATCGATGGCAATGCTTCTTAAGGAAACGATGCCTATTAACAACACGATGAAAATACTAATTAAAACACCAATTGGTCTTTTGACAGATGTATCAATTAGCTTCATGTTTATTCACCTCCGCGATTTGGATCAATGACCCGTCTTCTAACGTAAGGTGACCTTTAACAATGACTTTTTCGCCTTTAGTAAGTCCCTTTTTAATTTGTACAAAGTGTTCATTTTCTTCACCAACTTCCACAAGTTTACGCTCAGCCCTATCGCCATTCACAACGAAAACATTATACTCTTGGTTCGCCAATATCAAAGCAGAACTTGGTACAAGAACACTTTCGATGTCGTTTTTATGAAGACTGATAGCTATTTCAGCAAGCATACCCGGTTTTACTTTTGGGGTGGAAGAAAACAGTTCAATCTCTATTGGATAAACCTTAGTCTGCGGGTCTTTAACCGAGCTAATAAAGGTAACCTTTCCCTTCACTTCCGCTTGAATAGATTTCACAAATATAGATAGTTCTTTATTTACCTCTAGATTTACCAACATTTCCTCAGTAACAGATGCTTTGACTAGCAGTGGCTCAGTCTGTACTAACGTAAATAACACCGTTTGCGAGGAAGCAAGCTCCCCAAGCTCTATGGTTGTTTTCGTTATTTCACCGCTCATAGGGGCCGTAATGACCGTTTGTTCTTTTTGTCGTTCGGCCAATTCAATGGAAAGTTTAGCTTGGGCGACAGAGGCTTCTGCGACTTTAATCGATTCTGTCCGTTTGGCGTTAGCCATGGCCTTTTCGGCTGCCTGAATGGCCGCTTGTGCTTTTTTTAATGAAAGTTCATTTTGTTGTAATCCAGCTACAGCTTGTTTTAGTGTATTTTCAGCCTGCTCAAGCTCCTGTTTAGCCATGGCTCCATGTTCATAAAGTGTTAATACGCGCTGATAGTTTGTTTCTGCTGTTTGATGGGTAGTCATTGCATTTGAAAGACTGACTTGAACCTCCTCGAAAGCTATTTCGGAATTCTTTAAGTTAAGTTCCGCCTGCTCTACACCTTTCCGATAGTTTAACTTGGCGTTTTCTACGTTTACTTGGGCGGTTTGAAGCGATACTTTTGCTTGTTTAATATTATTCTCAAAATCAGTTTGTTCTAATGCCGCTAACACCTGGTCTGCTTCGACTCGTTGCCCTTTTTTAACGTATACGGCCTGGACCGTTCCAGATACCTTTGGGGAGATATTGAGTTCCTTACTAGCCACAATTTCCCCAGTGAAAAGCTGACTTTCTTTCAATAACCCTGTCTGCGCCACAGCAATATGTACGGGAAATGCTCTTTCCATGTCTGTTGTTGAAGTTTCCTGTGCCTGACATCCGGCCATAATAAGGATGAACATAAGAATGAAAAATGAGCCTATTAATTTATTAGGCATTTTTATTTCCTCCTTTATTTGTTCCAATATATGGTTACTATTATTCCATACTTATATGAACGCAGTATGAACAGGTGAATTTTATTGAACAAAGGAATCCGAATGACAAAACCCCTGAAAGGGAACCATCCTTTCAGGGGTTTTTATTAAAATTTAAATAGAAATTATATATTTAAAGGTAACTCAACAATAAACGTAGTTCCTTCCTTTTCTTTACTATTCACATGAATATGACCATCATGCATTTTGACAATGGTCCAAACAATGGATAGCCCGAGGCCTGTTCCCTCAATTGTTCGTGTCCGTGCGGTATCTACCCGATAAAAGCGGTCGAAAATCCTTTCAATATCGGTACTATTTAATCCTATTCCCGTATCTTTAAAGGTTACTACCATCGATTCTCTTTTTTGTTCAATTGATATTTCAATACTTCCATCGGGTTTGTTATATTTAATCGCATTTGTTAATAAGTTATCCCATACCGTATTGAGTAAAGATGGGTCACCGATGATTTCAGTATCCAGTAAGGAATAGCTCAACATAATACCTTTTTCACTTACCAGCCATTGATAATTTCGTACTAATTCTTTAATTTGCTGACCAACATTGAATGTCCTTTTTTTCATAATATCATCATTGCGATCTAATGAGGCAAGAAGTAATAGTTGTTTCGTTAGCGTTGAAAGCCTCTGTATTTCATTATTAATGATGGAAACGTATTGACCTCTTTCTTCTAAACCGATTGATTCATTTTCTAATAGGTCAACATAACCTTTTATATTGGACAAAGGCGACTGAATATCATGAGAAATGTTAGAAATGAACTCTTTTCTGATGTCATCCATTTGTTCCAATTTTCTTGCCATCCGTAAAAAGCTATGTGAAAGGTCCCCTAACTCGTCGTGACGAGTAATATCGAGTTCGACATTGTAATCACCATTAGAAAGTGATTTCGTGGCTCTTGTTAATTTTGAAATTGGCTTTACTAAATACTTAGTATTAAAAAGCACCAAAACAATGGTCAAAAAAATCATAATTACAATCATCCACCCAATTAAAAAATGCATCTCACTAAAAAGAAGTTTAATATCCGGTCTGAGGAAAAGGGCATAACTTTTTCCGTTATGTATTAATGGGACACCAATTGTGTTCTTCAATTCATTTGCAAAAAATCCTGTTACAAACGTTTCTTGCGGAAATTGAAGAATGCCATGGTAGATATTGCCGTTCAATACAAGTTCTTTGATTGAAACCGAAATATTTTTATCTCTGAATGGTGTGCCAAAAAAGACTTCTTCTCCAACAGGATCGATCAGGTAAATTTGATATCCAATTGAAGAGATGTTTTCTAAGTACTCTTTTAAATTGACATTGGGGTGCTCATTCGTATATGTAGCGATAGATTGTGCAATCTTTGTAATTTTTTGGTCGTTATATGGTTTTAACTTTTGCTGATAATAAGTATTGGATATTATAAAAGCAAGGACACTGCTTAAAACCATAATCCCAATCGTAATGACAACGAATTTTACGTAAAGAGTTTTCATTATTTCTTGGCCTCCAATGAATATCCAACCCCTCGTACTGTTTTAATTTGAAAATCATCCGTTAATTTCGAAAAACGCTCTCTTAATCTTTTCACATGAACATCTACCGTTCGTTCGTCTCCTTCATAATCTAAGCCCCAAATCTGTTCAATAAGGTGATCCCTCGAAAACACTTGCATTGGTTTTGACATAAGAAAATACAGAAGTTCGAATTCCTTTAAAGGTAAAAGAATCGTTCGGTCTCCAACTTGAACTTCATAGTTTTTTTTGTTAATTGTTATATTCCCCATACGAACAATAGACTCGTCTGATTGATCATCATACCGCCGCAACAAAGCCTTTATCCGAAAACTTAATTCTTTTGGTTCAAATGGTTTAACTAGATAATCATCCGTTCCAGATTGAAACCCCTTTTCCTTATCCTCAATTTGATTCTTGGCTGTTAAAAGAATTACCGGAATATCGTATTTTGCTCTAATTTCTTTCGTTAAAGCATACCCATCCATATAAGGCATCATCACGTCTACAATAGCGAGGTCACACATTTCCTTTTTAAGTGTTTCTAAGGCCTCAATACCATTATTTGCTTTGAACACATGATAACCTTGTTCAGTTAAGTGAATATATACAAGTTGTACTATGTTGATATCGTCATCAACAATTAGAATATTCGTCATAATGTCATCCCCTACCAATCACCTTGTTATTAAAAATGTATACAAAAAAATAGCCCGGCGCAAGAAGGCAGGGCTGTCTTATAATTAGGTGGATTCTTAAGCTCCTTGCAGCTCAAGAATTGAGTCTTTATTCGGCGAAATTAGACCATCGCTCATTTTGATTATACGATCTGCGTATGGGAGCATTTCTTCATCATGTGTAACCATTAGGGTAGTAATGTTTAGCGTTTTGGTTAAATCGCGGATTAATGCCATTACATCTCTAGATCTTTTCGAATCAAGACTTGCAGTTGGTTCATCAGCGAAAAGAACTTTAGGCTTATGAATGATTGCACGAGCAATCGCAACTCTCTGTTTCTCCCCACCTGACAATGAAGGTGGATAAGCATTTTTACGATGGTCCATTGCAACTAATTGTAGAATTCTGTTCACTTCTCTTTTTTGTTCCTGTTTCTTAAATTTCGTTTCAGAGACATCTAGCATGAGCATTAGTTGTTCTTCCACTGTTAAAAAGGGTACAAGATGGGCGAATTGAAAGACAAAACCAAATTTACTTGCCCGTACCTTTCGGATTTGTTCTGAACTCATGTCAGCCATATTTTTATCATCGAATATGATCTTTCCGTCTGATGCAGGCTGAAGTCCTGCCGCTATTGTTAGAAGAGTACTTTTACCAGACCCTGATGCGCCAACCAATGCCGTCACTTCCCCTTCTTGTAGGGAAAGATTAATTCCTTTTAATATTTCTTCTTTTACCTCTCCATTTGTAAATGATTTTCTAACTTCATCAATTGTAAATATTGTCATATTAAACCTCTCCTTGTTGTATTGCTTGTAATGGTTCAATCTTCTTAATTTGAATGCCTGAGAGTGAGGCCCCAATAAAGCCAATCACTAGAAAGACTATAGACAATTGAGCCGTTGTTTCACCAGTTAATTGAAAAGGCATTCCTTCGGGTGCAATGATATTAAAAACTTGACTAAGAGCAATAGACATTGCAAGAGAAATCACTGTAATAAAAATCATCTGTGTCCACATCATTTTAAATAATTTACCCGTTTTTACGCCAATTGCTTTTAAAATGCCATATAAACCAATCTTTTGAATGTTCATCATGTAGAAAAAGATAGCAAATAACATTCCACTAATGGCAACTAAAAACCAAATAATCATATTAAGGGACATTTGTTCTGCTTTATAACTTGAAATCGTATTTAGAAAATCATGCTTTGAAAATGATTGTAACCCTGTGAATGCTTGAGAGGAATCCCCTCCTGGGATAAAGACTACTTGCATTTCTTCAACTCTGTAGATTTCTTTGTAGTCCTCCTTATTGATATAAGCAACTGGGACATGACTATATTTCTTATGATCAGCAAAGCCTTTTACAATAAATTTGCCGCTAAAATGATCGTTAGTTAAGGTATCTCCAACTTTTATTCCTTTATCCATTAATGAGCTGTCTAATATAATTTCATCGTGTTTCACATTTTCAAATAACTTTGAATAGCTTGATGTAACAAAGGCAACACTTTGTTGTTTATCATCCTTGCCATTTAGAAAACCCATTTGAACAGAGAATGCTACAGCATCTTTTTGTTTGTTTACTATTTCATTTTGGATACTGTTATCTATTTTTGACAGATTATTAGTTTCCTCCGCAGCTTCAGTCATATAAAATTGCCCTTCTGGTAGATCCCTAATTAATCCGGCATTGTCTTGCGATAATCCATTTGCCAAACCCGATATAATAAAAGTAAGAAAACTAACGAGAAAAACAATTGAACCTAATATCAAAAATCTCACTTTATTTTTTTTCATTTCTTTAAATGCAAGATTCATCATGAATTCCTCCAATCTCTTTTCGACATCCTCAGAATATACCTCTTTTATGAACTAAAGATGAACAAATCATTTCATTTAAACGTAAAATCGATGTGGAACCAGTTTTGGATTCTTGAGGGCCAATTTGCATTTCACTTGATTTTCTGTACGTGACATCACTTTTCGAAAATACTCCAATTGCTACAAGTAAATCTAATTTTTGAGGAAGATACATTCTACTAAAATCGAATACTGACGATTCGAATAGTACTGTATTTAATAAAGACTCAACTTGACTTTCAATCAATAGCTGCCCTTTTAGTATCATTGTTATAATTGAATCTTCTTCAAAGATGTACTTGTCAAATTTATTTATTGATACTGCTGCCTCTTCTCTAGTTAACGAAGCGTCAAAAACAGTGCTTCACCACAAAGAATGAAAATGAATTGTCCCGTCGATACTGATTATACGGCTGGGTGAGGAAGGTCGGTGAGCTATGGTGCGTTAGAGCCCTTCCGTTAATCTGACTCTTGCGACCATGTTGCACCACTAATTGTCGCTCCCCTACGGGAAGCACACATGGTAGATTAATCCTATTCTGGTTGTTGCACCAGCCTCTGATTATATTGACCGTAGAAAGGATGTTTTTTCAATGGATGTAATTATTGAAAGAGCATGTGGTATGGACATTCATAAAGATAGCATCACCGCATGTGTTGTCACACCTGAAGGAAAGGAGATTCAAACATTTTCAACGAATACTATTTTTCTACTACAGTTAATTGACTGGATTAAGCAACATGGCTGCACTCATGTTGCAATGGAAAGTACTGGTGTTTATTGGAAACCTATTGTTAATTTACTAGAAGCTGAGGACATTGAATTTCTAGTGGTAAATGCCAAACATATCAAAACAGTTCCGGGACGAAAAACTGATGTTAAAGACTCTGAATGGATTGCAAAACTTCTTCGTCACGGATTACTTAAAGCTAATTTTATTCCTGACCGAACTCAACGAGAATTACGAGAACTAGTTCGATATCGTCGTAGTATCATCGAAGAATCAGCTAGACAACAAAATCGAATTCAAAAGGTTTTAGAAGGGGCTAACATCAAGCTGGGATCTGTTGTATCAGAAATAATAGGCGATTCATCTTTAGAAATGCTTCGAGCGATTGCAGATGGCGAAGAAGATTCTATAAAACTCGCAAGCTTCGCTCGTAGAACATTAAAGAAGAAAAAAGACGAACTTGAACTAGCATTATATGGTTACATAAGCCCACACCAACGCATGATGCTTAAAACAATTCTAAATCATATCGACTTTTTAAAAGAACAGATTGAAATGCTTGATCATGAAGTTGCAAAAAGGGTGAGTGAATATCAAGAAGATGTTGAACGTTTAGACTCCATACCGGGTATCGCCACTCTAATGGCAGAGCAAATACTATCTGAAGTTGGAACAAATGTAAAAGAACAATTTCCAAGTGCGCCTCACATGTGTTCATGGGCAGGTCTGGTTCCCGGTAATAATGAAAGTGCAGGAAAAAGGAAATCGTCCAAAACAAGAAAAGGTAACAAATACCTAAAGTCCGCCTTAATTGAAGCAGCCCATTCCGTAAGAGGATCTAAAAATTATCTTGGCGCTCTTTATCGTAGAATGCTGCTCGAAAAGGTAAAAAACGAACAGGCATTGTTGTCGCTCACGCAATGTTACGTATTGCTTATTATCTATTAACATGCAAAGAAATGTATGTAGACTTAGGAGAAGATTATTTTGATAAACAAAGACAACAAGCAATCGTACGCCATTCATTAAAAAGACTTGAAAGTCTTGGTTACACAGTAACATTAACTGAACCAGAAGCTTCTTAATCCAGTAAATATATACTTTCTCATACCCTCAATGATCAGGCGCTCTCCTTTTTTAAAAATGAATGAGCTGCGTCTTATTTAGTATTGCCTTTTTTCCGGAATCCCCGAAGTTATTTTCATGGTAGTTTAAGTGTACCTTTTCACAAAGTTTAAGTTCATTTTACCAAAACAGGCTGCTGATTTAGAACTGAATTTCCAATTTAAAGGGTTTTGTATAGTGAACAATAGCCATATATTGTTCACTAGCAAGGTTGGCAGACTCTCCAAATCTTTCATTTTATTTAAAAGTTCGCCTCACCTCTGAATTTACGATATCGCTCACAATTCCCGTCAAAATGCGGACACTTTACACTATCAATATTTAGATATTATAGATAAGCAAAAACAATAAACTATTAATCCTTTAAATCAAATGCCCTTTAAAAAATAGAGTTTTTTTGAAGTTAACTGGATAATAATAGGCTATCTCAGATGACTCTGTTAAAAATGAAATTCTACAAACAGGATAGTTTACAGTTTATTTACAATTATTATTTTACCATATGTAAATCTCTTCGCTATGCAATTTTACCTATATATCATTGACACAAACAATGAAAAATAATTTGTTGATCAATAACCTATTGCTGGTTTATTATCGTTACATTTAAGAGCAACTAATTATAGTTACTGTAAAACGTAACGACATTAATACCCTTTATAGTTCAAATTAATTTCACCTCAAAAAAGCTTGTATTCCTAGAATTATTTATAGTTACTATGAAACGTATCCCTTATTAAAAATCAATTAGATAACTTAACATAAATTAAATCATAACCACCCTTCCAAAGGGTGGTTTGCACTAAGGCTATAAGCCTTTACTACCGGCCAGCGTCTAAAGGCGCTGGCTTTCATATGAATTCAAGCCTCTATTGCCTTTGCCACTTTTGCCACCCCTAAAGGGCTATTTTTACTACATGGCTACCCTTTGAAAGGGTCTGTATATTCTTTCACACTTAATTTATCTAATGCTATATCATGTTTTTCTTGATCTTGAATGTATTTTTTTATTGTAGCTTCGTTTAACCCTACTGTACTTACATAGTATCCTTCAGCCCAAAAATGCCTGTTTCCAAATTTATATTTTAAATTTGCATGTTTGTCAAAAATCATGAGTGCGCTCTTCCCCTTTAAATATCCCATAACACTTGAAACTGATAACTTGGGTGGTATGCTCACTAACATATGCACATGATCTGGCATTAAATGACCTTCGATTATCTCTACTCCCTTGTATTTGCATAGTGTTCTTAAAATTTCTCCAATACTCTTTCTATATTGATTGTAAATTATTTTTCGTCTATACTTTGGAGTGAAGACGATATGGTACTTACACATCCATTTTGTATGTGCCAAATTATTCGCTTTATTTGCCAAAATACTCACTTTCCTTTCTTATTTTAGAGGCTTGAACAATCTCTATTATAGGACTGAAAGTGAGTTTTTTTGTATAACAATTTGCTGCCCACCCGCATAGCGGGTGGTTTTATGCTTCGCCTTATTCAGGCTCAACAGACTGAAGTCCATAATATAATAGAGTAGGCGCATGAAAAATCATGCGCCTACTCTATTTGCATTACTCTATAATGAAAGAAGCTAATGCCCTTGTTAAGCATTCACCCCTCGTTAACTAAATAGAAAGAGCTATTGTTTTGTCTTTGAAAATAGATAGCCAAATCAGTGAAACTAAGGTGACCATTATAGAAAAAATCATAATATACTGAAATTCTTGTATGACCTGCTGTCGAAAAACGCACCGTGTCGGTACCGTAATAAGCATTTTTTTCTACAAATAGATTGAGTTACCCCATATAATCTTCGTTTCCTTTGTCTTCATATCTTTCAATTATTACCTTCCCCATTGTTAACACATCTAAATAAAATTCATCTTCGACTAACTCACAAATAAGTTCTAGCTTTCCCAACAAAGTATAAGTATTTTTTATATTTAAAATACCCCACCCATCCTTTATTTCCTCTAAGTTTTTAACAAAAAGGTTGGATACTTTTTTAAAGATTTTATCTACATAATCAATATCTATACCAGAGTTACTTTTCATGTTCCCTTTAGAGTTTAATTCAATACTAGAATCAATAACTTTTTTAAAATAATAATAGAAACCATCAATATCCTTACACCTTTCAACACACTTTATGGCATATTTACTAAATTCGGTTTCATCAAAAAGGTAAAGCGATTTATACATCGTATATAACTCTTCTATATCTTCTAAAACCTTTTCGTTAAGAAATTCACTGACTTTTTTACTATCTTGAAAATAGGTAGCAAGTTGAATTGGAAGTCTGTATTCATCTATTTTCTCCATTTACTAATTTCCTCCTGAGAAATTTCACATATTAAAAGAATAATAACACAAAAAACCTCTGTAGACTATAGTCTGTAGACTTCTTCCTTCTAATCACTAAAATTGCTTTAGAGATGGAGGAAATTATAATGAAAATCGAAGAGGCCTTTGGAGTAATAATTAAGCATCATAGGGAGAAACTATCCCTATCACAAGAGAAATTAGCATTAGAATCTGGCCTTGATAGAACGTATATAAGTTTATTGGAACGAGGCAAAAGAAAACCTACAGTTAATAGTATTTTTTCAATTTCATCCACCTTAAAAATGAAGCCACACTTACTTATTAAAGAAGTAGAACTAGTATTAGAAAAAGACAAGTGTTAACAAAAAAAAGATCATAACAATGTTGCGCTCCTGCATTTTAATTAGTCGGTAACTCCATGTAATTTTCATAGTTTTCAACAACATCAATATCAACCATTCATTTTCTTGTTACATTTTAGTGAATGCTCAATTGATTCCTCATCCCTCAGTAGCATTTTAGTTCTCTGTTTGAATATCACTATTCCACTAGGTGTCCCCTCTAAAAAAAATGAAAGCTCATCCTCATTAATATTAATAATGCCTTATTTTCTTTATTACAAAAGTTAAATAACAGGAGCTATTTGTCCGCTTACTCTGACCAATAGATTATTGCAATACTTGTTATTTTTTGTAATCTAACAAATCAAAAAACAAGTTTAACTGCTTCGTTAGGCATCTCTGCACCATAATAAAAGCATTCACACCTTTACTTGAATAATGTTATTCCTTTTAAGGCAACAATCATGAAATTCTTATAAATGCATCCCTCAGCTAAACCCATTATTTTTTCCCAAAAGCTTCAAATATCTCTTTATTAACAGGATCATCGAGAACATCTAATAGGCCATTATGAAAATAACGATTAACCAAATGGACATAGTATTTATATGTAGTTTCAATATTCTCATGCCCCATCCACTCACGCAATTCCGCATCTATGACGGCATTATAAACATAAGCCTTGCCTAATAATTCATATTGTTTTAATCTATCGAGAATAAAGTATGTTGCAAAAGCATGTCTAAACATTTTTGGAGTTATTTTCTTCTCTGGACACTTAGGATTTTTGGCTATTTTGTTAAAGTTGTCACGAAGCATTTTGGGTGTAACAATCGTTCCGTTCTCTGATAGAAACAATGCATTATTTGGTGGCATTTTACCGTCATTTCTTTCTTGGTATTTTGCAGCACGGATAACCCGTTCGGGCATCCATTTTCTACATATAATTGCCCAAACATCAGATGGGAACTTGATGTCTCTATCTTTTCCCTTTGATTCAAACCGAAACAGGATTTCTTTTAGATCTGATAACTCTTCATCTCGATAACGTTTTAGTCCGGCATTTAATCCTGTACCCTTATACGGCAACTGGAATAACTCTTTAGGTCTTAGTGCTGTTTTCCATAAAAAAAGCACAATAAAGGCGTACACAACATCATCAAACAATTCTATAATTCTAGGAATATTTTCTCTATGAATAAACTTATCCTGCTCACGATCAACATGCATGGTTGAACCATTTCCTATACGTATTCGCTTTTCTACTTGTTTTTCAGTTTTAACCATTGCAGAGCTACCCTTTATTTGTACAGTTACTTTCTTTAAATCCATTTTCCAATAATGTTTATATCCTTTTTCTCCTGCCCATTTAAAAAAGTAGCTCAATGTAGCTATGTAATCCTCAATAGTTTTATTACTTGGTCTTCCTTTAACGTCTCTATTATTTATTAAATAGCCGATATAAGCGTTTATTACATCTTCATCTGTCAAATGCCAATTCGTTGCTTTGATCCCTTTATCATCTCGCCATTGAAGGAATCTTGCTAAAACTGTTGTGTACTGCTTAAGAGTTTCTATACTTCTCGATCTTTTTTGCGCTAATGCAATTGCCCAATAACTCGGGACTTCTATAACTCTAAAGTTTTCATCTAAAAAGATTGGAACAGTGTCTTTAGGAAATACGTCAGTATTTTTCAAACCTTCAGTATTAAACAGATGCATATTAACTTCAACTACCTTTTTTAACATTTAAGCCTTATCAAAAGACATTATTAATCATAACCACCCTTCCAAAGGGTGGTTTGCACTAAGGCTATAAGCCTTTACTACCGGCCAGCGTCTAAAGGCGCTGGCTTTCATATGAATTCAAGCCTCTATTGCCTTTGCCACTTTTGCCACCCCTAAAGGGCTATTTTTACTACATGGCTACCCTTTGAAAGGGTCTGTATATTCTTTTACACTTAATTTATCTAATGCTATATCATGTTTTTCTTGATCTTGAATGTATTTTTTTATTGTAGCTTCGTTTAACCCTACTGTACTTACATAGTATCCTTCAGCCCAAAAATGCCTGTTTCCAAATTTATATTTTAAATTTGCATGTTTGTCAAAAATCATGAGTGCGCTCTTCCCCTTTAAATATCCCATAACACTTGAAACTGATAACTTGGGTGGTATGCTCACTAACATATGCACATGATCTGGCATTAAATGACCTTCGATTATCTCTACTCCCTTGTATTTGCATAGTGTTCTTAAAATTTCTCCAATACTCTTTCTATATTGATTGTAAATTATTTTTCGTCTATACTTTGGAGTGAAGACGATATGGTACTTACACATCCATTTTGTATGTGCCAAATTATTCGCTTTATTTGCCAAAATACTCACTTTCCTTTCTTATTTTAGAGGCTTGAACAATCTCTATTATAGGACTGAAAGTGAGTTTTTTTGTATAACAATTTGCTGCCCACCCGCATAGCGGGTGGTTTTATGTTTCGCCTTACTCAGGCTCAACAGACTGAAGTCCATAATAAAATCGATCAATCTAATCTTTCCAATTCCAATTGGTATAAAGCAATCATCTTATCAACCATGTCCATACTATCTTTTAATTTCATTAACTTTTCGTCATAAGACATAACAAACTCGATTTGGTCAGGATAATTAATATCTTCCAGCTGCAAGGATTTATTTCTTAACACCCCTTTTTGCAATAACTCAAGCTCAAGATTCTTTAACATATCTTTTAGTAATGGATTTTGTCTCAACGCACTTTTACTAAAGCCGCACTCTTCCCATATATGTGATCTTCTTAATTTTTCTTTACTCGGGTTAAGGTAATTGAGCCAATCGTCTTGTTGATTATGTAGCTTAATAAATTCCTCAAATGCCTTTACGTTTTTTGCTCCTTTAATCCGTCCCGATTCAGACATTACGTGATCCCCCGATGATAATTTCATCGAATCCTTCTTTAACCGTAACCTCTTCAAATATCTCAGCAAACTTAATTATTAATTCTTTAGGAATAGTAGTATTAAGTCTAATTCTACTCTCGTTAATATTTCTTTCCAAACACTCTCTCGTATCACATAAAATTCTTACACAAACAATCTTGCAATCTGAATTTAGGTTTCTTATATACCTCAAGATGATTCTTCTAATTGATTGAGTATGATTTGTTCCGTCAAAGTACACAACAGAACCCACATTCTGTGGTTTGTGATCTGCAATCCATGATGATTTACCACTTGCAAAATTTCCACATAGTACGTAAACGATAGTAGGTGGATAACTTTTAGAGAATAATCTATTAAAATTTAGTAAGGCTTCGTACGTTAACTCAAGTAAATCCAAATTACTTATGTTTCCTCTTTGAGTTTCCGTATACACGTCAATTATTTCTTTTTTCACAAAGGGAACCATCTTGGTATTACGACCTGAATCAATTTTTAGTCTTTTAATCTCTGTTTCATAGAATTCACAACGATCCTTCAGTTCTTTTATCTCGAAAAGAGTATTGGTTTCTCTTTCAATTTGTTCAGGCGTTTTTTTGGCTAGGTACATATATTTATGAAGTTCATCAAGAAGTTTTTTGAATACATTGTCAGCCTGTTCACTTATGAAATCCAACTTTTCCTGGCAAGTTCTTAATTCATTTTCAAGTCGTTGAGCTTCTATTTGCCACTTGGTTTGTTCATAATTTTTTGCCAAAGCAAGTTTGAGCTGTTTGGAGGGCTTATTGTTTTTTATGACATCACGTACTTCAACCCAATCTGGGTGCTTCGAATAAATGGTTGCACGACTAACTTCAGAGATTTCAGCTACCTCTGTAATCGTAATTTTTTCCTTTCCTCCATCTCGTAACGAGGCAATCAGGGAATAAACTAACTTAAGTGCTTCATCATGCTTTAATATCTTGTTTGCCATAGTTATGCCCCCGCTCTTCCAAAATCTGGATATTTTCTCTGGTAAGATCGGGAAAACGCCTTTTTATATAATCAATTCCTTTTAATTCGTACAACCTTTCAACGCAATCCCTTATAGTTTTTTGAGAAAAACTCTTCTGATCCTCACCACAAAAATCATCTTTTAAAAAATTGTCATGAAATTTGATAGTATTTTCAAGGTCTTCTATCGAATTGGCGGTGAAAACAGTCCAATTACAATCCGTAACATTGCAATTACAAGATTCCGGTCCTAAATGAACTAATCCAGAATGAGTATTTGTACAAATTGCACCGAAAGATGTCCGATGCAAAATATTTAAACCATCCTGTAGTAGGATTTGAATATACTGTTCAAGGCCCTCCCAACCGTCATCATTCAATTTGGCCTTAATTATCGTTGATTCATCTACTAATCTATTAATCCTAATACCTGCTTTACCACCAATACATTTTTTGTCTATAGCCTCAAGTAATTCACTTAGCAACTCCTTATTTTGTTCAATTACAGCTAATTTGATTTCTTCAGCCATACCAGGCATTTTTACGATATATGAGAGCGTCATTGCTAGACTCTTGTGAGAAAATAGTCTCTTAATAACACTAATGTTGTTCGGATTTTGGTAAATGGCAAACATAGCAATTGTTTTACGAAACTGATGAGGATGTATGTGTTCTATTCCCAGATCTTCACACCAACGTTTAAGAAACTGATAGATACTTCGTGCCCAAATCTCTGTTCCAAATCTTGAAACAGTACTAATCATCAGCTTATTTGATTTTCCCCATGCACGTGCCTCCACTGTTAAGGCCTCTAAGCATTTAAACGCTTTATATGCTATTTCTGGTACTGGAAGTACTACCGGATCACCTGTAGAACCTTCGGATGTTTTAGAAACTGTTATTCTTATTCGGAAATCATCCTGAGACCCTTTAACATGCCAACAATCACCGGCTTCAAGAAGATACATTTCACTATTTCGCATACCAGTAACCAAAAAAAGAATGACAACGCATGAATTTCTTAACTCTGTTACAAGTTTCATAGCATCTAGCTTAATCTTAAATACATCATACACAATAGCCAAATCTAGACTCTCTAATTCGATCCCTAGCTCTAAAGCTATCATTACAACTTCACTAAGCTTTAATGTCCAAACGTTAGAAATGTAAATTGGATTTTGCTCATGCCACTCTGGGTGATCCTTAACGGCATATCTAAGTTTGTTACTTAAGGCTTTGCTCATTGTAACTTGTCTATAATCCGTGAATTTATAGCTTTGAAGATCTAATATCTTCAAATCCATATTTAACAAATTGTAAATAGCTTTACCCCATTCAAAGGACTGGATTTTAGCAATATCCCTACTGGCAATAATGGGCCAAAGGACACTGTATAGTTTCAGAACTTCTATAGATTTTTTTTCAATACTATCAATGCAATAAGGAACTAATTCCGAAAGCGTATCAATTGAAATAGGTAAATACTCGCCCTTATTATCTTCCGCATTTTTACCCAGTTTTGAATACATTTCTACATCGAATGGTTCAAAATTCAGGCGATAATCCAATGGAACTAACTTGCTTTTAGATAGCCCCACCCAATGTTTAACTTGTTTAGCGAAGTCATAGACAGCTGTAGGACCATTCAAATCATTTTTGATAAAATCTATAAAGTGTTCTTGTCTTAGATAAATAGCGTTAGTAAAAGACCCGTTGCCTTGAATATCAATAAAAAGTCTATGTTTATAAAGAAACTTTCCTAAAGTTATAAGTTGCGCTAAAATGTTTCTCGATGAATTAAAAGATTTTACATTTTGTAAACAAGCATTTTGAGGTAAGGAATAGAATGCTATCATTTTGAGCAATCGACATAGGTACTTGTTTTCATTTGCAAGCAGTGAGACACCCTCTGAAACTTCTTTGTCCCAAGAAAAAAAGCAAATATCTTTATATATTGGGCTTCCTTCTTGCCTCCAATCCCAAATAATATCTTTAAAGGTACTTAGTTTACTAACCTTAAAATCTTGTATATTGTCAAATGGGATTTCTGATAGGCTATAGAAATTAACAGACATTTCATATTTCTCGTCTTCCTCAAATTGAGGATTAACATCGGCTATCTCTTCATCCATTAGTTCTTCCTTGTATTTTTCTGTTATTTGGTCAATAGCTAGATCATACAGATTCTTCCCCATTCTACACACCTCTCATTATCTGTGGTAAAACTACAAAACCCATCCTAGCTAACTCCCATGCGTCATTTACTTGGTTCTCATTGTTCCAATATTCTAAGATCTGAATCCATGCGTCATTCTCATCACCGTATTTAAGTACCCAATCAGAAGAACTATGTGATTTTTTCAACTTATCCAAATCTAGAATTCTCCGGGCGATATATGGCAGGGCTTCGGGGAATACAACAGCTTGTTTACAAAGGGCGCACTTGTTAAAATATCTACATTTTTTACCTTCACCAACATAATCATCCCACCCTGGCCATGACGGTTTCATAGCGTCTTCACAAGCGAGAATATATTTTTGTGAACCAGCATCTAGTAAGTGTATTATAGTTTTTTCATCCAAGTGTAGTTTTACAGCTTCTTTTTTTATTAGTTTAAACTTCTCTTGCTCTGTCTTTGCATTATGGATGGCGTTGCGTAGGGATTGAAGTGATGTTGACTCCACTATCCGAACTTTATAATTAGACAGATCTTCTACAAATTGCTTTTGAATCTCTTTTATCTTTAAATCTAGTATAAGGTTGGTACTTTCATCAGATATATAATGATTGATAGATCCTACGTCATTATGGCTTAGGTCTTCACCGAGTTCTAGTTCAGTTTCACCTAAAAGTTGTTTAATAGATACATAACCAGACCTAACCTTTGGATGAGAAATACCGGTAGTATCTGAAAAATATTTAAAATTATGACGCTCAATAAATCTTTTACTAATGATTGTAAAGAGAGGTTGTTCGTTGAATGATGAGATAACACCTTTTTGAGATTCAGGTATAGTAAATTGCCATAAATACCCCGACCCGTAGTAAGGGCTATCCTTATATTGGGTAATTATGCTTTCAACATATTTGAGTAACTGATAAGTGTCTAACATTTTGTTTTTGTTTGAACGACGTATAACTTTTAAAAATTCCTTATCATTTGAACCGCGTTTTTTTCTTCCGTGAATTATTACATAATTTTCAGGATCTATTAGATCCGGGGTTATATGTGCATCCACATCATCACTTATTGAGAGAAGACTTTCAACGTTCCATCCCGTATTTATTAAGGCAAGAAGGAAAAATGGATATAAAGTATCACTAACAAAGTGTTTTGCAGCGTAAACTGCCATTTTCCCTAAAGTTCCGTCCATGAATTTGATTTTTCGACAACTTTTTGATATAGCAATGTTAACCATATTTGCCAATGGATCTTTAGCCTTTTGTGAAGAGTTAAGAAGATTTTTGCTATTTAACAAATCCTTTGCCTCATCTATAGGTAAATAATAAGGGAATAGTGGGAACCGTTTTTTTAATGTGCCTAAAGCCAAATTGAACTGTGGTATGGCTCTTTCTTGATCAGGACGATCAGAAATTCGGGTTGCGAATGGAGAACGTCCACTAGATGCTAATTCCGATCCCCTTTGTATGTATAAATCTTGTATCTGATCAATTGTGAACCCTAGATCCTTAATTATTTTTTGGATATTGGGAAGCCTATAAATTAACCTTCTAACCCAAGCCCTTTGAGAATATCTAAGCTTTATACGACTTTCCTTAGTTCTCTGCATACCCGCATGAATATAATACATAATATTCTCTAAATTCCATTCTGCAGTTACAAGCTCTTCATTAAGGTTTAGATACGCCTGATGAAAACTCTTGATATTCTTAATATCCTGTATGCAAGCATAAATTAGCTCTTTCATTTCTCTGGGATGATATCCCTCAATTGTCCCCCCTATAATTCCTGGACCTGTTGGCCACGGAAAATCCACTCCTATTGACGGGTCTTTTGGAAATAGCTCTTGTAATCGTTGCACAATTCGTCTAATTGCCCCAAACCATTGTCGACAATGACTTTCCTTCGGATATGTACTCAGTAAGTAATTAGAGAATGATTTAGCTATTATTATGTTAATGTCATTTACATTGGTTACATAATTATTACTCAAATTGTTTTCACTATTAAGAAACTCAAGAAAAACTTTTACTCCTTTATCAATATTTCGAATTGTTGTTCGGCCGCAATCCGGTACAATAATTTCATTCATGCCTACGATAAGTTGCTCAATCAAGCTCTTGTTTTTTGGATATTTGCACACTAATTCAGAGAAATCAATTGTATAATTACCAATTTTCCCTCTATTCTTCACCTGGTAATTATTTACGTAAGTTACAGAAGGCAAATACTCTCTTTCATCAGCCCTTGAAAGAATAGCCTCTTCTGAAACATCTAGCGTTAGAGAGCCAGTATTCGAAAGTTCTTCATTTTGCTTTACCAACGTTTTCTTTAACGTCGCTTTTTTTGCCATCAGAACAACTCCAATTGTTTCTCTAATATCTTGCGAACTGGAGCATATGTTTTTCGATGGATAGGGCAAGCTCCATATTCCTGTAACGCCAACATATGAGCTTTTGTTAGATATCCTTTGTGCTTGTCAAAACCATATTGGGGATAAATCTGGTGTAACTCCCTTATTACTTTATCCCGTTCGACTTTAGCTAAAATAGAAGCTGCACTGATGGCTGGAATCAAATCGTCACCCTTCACAATGGCCTCAGCCGGAATATCGATGTTAGGTAATTTATTCCCATCGACAAATACTTTATTAGGCCTAATATGCAACCCTTCTATGGCCCTTCTCATGCCTAGAAGTGTTGCGTTCAGAACATTAAGGGCTTCTACTTCCTCAAGTGATGCTATTTCGATACTCCAGCAAAGAGCTTTATCTTTTATTTCTCTAGCTAGTTCTTCCCGTCGCTTAACAGATAGTTTCTTCGAATCTCTTAAGCCCTCAATAGGTTTGTCGGGATCAAGAATACACGCTGAAACCCATACTCCTGAAATTGCCGATCCTCTACCTGTTTCATCCACTCCACATACGATCATTACTCTTTACTCCCCTTTAAAATCTATATCCTAACCCTGTTTTATATCCAATATGAATTATTGTTTATTTTATATAGATCCTTTTGTCACAATTTTATATAAAGTAAAAGATTTATCCAGCATAGCTTTCTACCCTTATTAAAAACAAAACCACATATCTTTCGAGGTTCTTCCCCCCAAGAGCCTAAAGCGCCCCCACTAGAAAACACCCATAAAAAAAATCACCTCTTAAGGTGATAGGTGATATTTAACTATATTCATTCTAGACAATACCCCATAGTTAGTCAAACAAATTATTGGTAACATATTTTTTAGTTAGACACTCTTTTCTAAAGTCATATAACTCTACCAACCTCATCAACACCAGCAATCATATGTATGTTTTTTGCTCGTAATTCGTTTTCATAAGCAGACATTAAATCATATTTTTCCTTAGCTTTTTGCTTGTTTTTTTCATTTTTTAACCATTTCTGATATAGTACTTGGACTCCTTTACGTTCATCGGTTGAAATTTGTTCGATAATATCATCGTTCAGTGTTTTTGGTGTGTTTAATATTTCCTCTATTTCCTTAATCGTTTTCGCCATCGTAATCTCTCTCTTTGTTTTTCTTTTTATATCGGTTCGAATCAAAAAAAATAAAGGCACACAAATTTTGTGTGCCGTGCGTTAAACATTATCCAGAGCACGAGCCGATTCACCGTCCGTAAGTAGGTAATTGCTTCGTAATCGATACTTACATTCGGAAAAATTGTCTCTGCTTTTTCATTTAATTCGTCTACAAACTTCTATTCTAAAGGTGTTTCAAATGTAATTCGTCCAAGCCTAGCTGAACGAATATCTCTTATAATTACTTCAGCCGTTTTATCATAATCGATAAGGCCACCACCCATCAAGCAACCGCGAAATTTTCCAATTTCATCAAATACCTTAATCATGTCTGTAGGAATTGCAGTTAGTTGATAGCGTTCCTGTAAATTTCCGGGATATTCTTTTATTAAAAAGAGAAGTAAATATACAACAACATCCTGTAAATCAAGTAAGTTTTCTTTGATAGCACCAGTAATTGCCAAGCGGTATCCAACATCTTGATCTTCAAATTTAGGCCATAGTATCCCTGGGGTATCTAATAACTCAAATTCTTTACCTATCTTTATCCATTGCTGTCCGGTTGTCACCCCTGGACGATCCCCGGTTTTTGCAATTGTTTTATTAGCAAGTCGATTAATCAAGGTAGACTTCCCTACATTTGGAATACCAACAATAAGAGCGCGAATAGCCCTCGTATTTTTGATTCCTTTTGCCTTCATTTTTTCAAATTTATCTTGTACTAATACTTTGCTTTCGGAGATAATCCGTTTCATGTCTTGCTTGTCCTGAGCATTAACCGCAATGCATTTTATCCCTTTTTCTTCAAAATACGAGATCCAAGCGTCCGTCTTCTTTGGGTCGGCAAGGTCTGCCTTATTTAAAAGAACAAGGCGGGGTTTATTTGTAACAATTTCATCGATCATCGGATTCCTTGAAGAATAGGGTATTCTTGCGTCTAATAATTCAATTACAACATCGATCAGTTTAAGCTTTTCGATAACCTGGCGCTTTGCTTTAGCCATATGCCCGGGATACCATTGAATTGTCATTTGTTCACCTACTTTATATCTATTACTAGGTTCACTTTATTATTTGAAAGTCACTTAAAGGCCAATAAACAATATTTGTTTTCCCTAAAACCTTATCCATTGATACTGTTCCAATAATTCGACTATCCTTACTAAAACGTCGATTATCACCAAGAACAAATATGTGACCTTCTGGAATACGGTCCAAGCCCGTTACTTCTTCGAGGGTAAAGTCATACGTAAGTACGCCACTTGCTTCTTGCTTATATTCATCTAAATATGGCTCCTCGAATGGCTCACCATTAATGTATAATACATCATCCTTGTATGCAACGTGTTCACCTGGTAATCCGATCACTCGTTTTATATAATCTTTGTCTTCAGTTGCTTCAAATACGACAATATCAAAACGTTCTGGTTTCCCAATGTTATAGCTAATTTTATTAACAATCATTCTATAATGATCATGTAAGGTAGGCATCATCGATAGCCCATCTACTACAATGGGAGCAAATAGAAAATAACGAATACCACCAGCTAATAACACCGCAATTACCAATGCTTTAATCCATTCCCATATTTCATGCTTGCTTTGGGACATATTCGTTCCTCCAAAAAAGAAAAATTATTGCAATTACGATCATATATATAAGAAAAATAAATAAATAAATATAAATAGCTAGTTGGAAAAAAGGAGCTTGATAACCAAGCTCCTTTTTCATCAAATTATCGGATTTCTTTAATACGAGCTGCTTTACCACGAAGATTACGTAAGTAATAAAGTTTAGCACGGCGTACTTTCCCGCGACGCATAACTTCGATCTTCGCAATTTTTGGTGTATGCAATGGGAATGTACGTTCAACACCAACACCATAAGAAATCTTACGTACAGTGAATGTTTCACTAATTCCGCCACCACGACGCTTAATAACAACACCCTCGAACACCTGGATACGCTCACGATTTCCTTCGACAACCTTAACGTGTACACGTAGTGTGTCCCCAGGACGGAACGCTGGAATATCCGTTCTTAATTGTTCTTTTGTAATGTCATGAATTAATTGTTGCATCGTCTTCACTCCTTCCACACAGATGCTCTTGTAAATGATTTCGATTACAGCGGAACATCGTTATCCAAACTTGAAAGTCACTTCAAGTCACAGAGACTAATATATCATAATATCACCTTTGTTTCAAGCTTTATTCTTGATTCTTAAACTCATCTAACCACTTTTTTTCAGCGTCTGTTAATTTACGATGTTCTAACATGTCAGGTCTTCTTTCATATGTCCTTCTTAATGCTTCCTTCGCCCGCCACTCTTCAATTGCTTTATGGTTTCCAGACAACAATTGTTCTGGTACCTTTAATCCTTTATAATCTGCTGGTCTTGTATAATGGGGATATTCAAGTAAGCCGCTACTATACGAATCACATGGAGCAGATTCTTTATTCCCTAATACTCCGGGAAGAAGTCGCACTACACTATCAATTACAACCATACTTGCAAGCTCGCCGCCCGTTAACACGTAATCACCGATTGAGATTTCATCGGTTACAACAAACTGGCGTATTCGTTCATCATAGCCTTCATAATGGCCACAGATGAAGATAAGATGTTCCTCACTAGCTAGTTCCTCTGCTTTTGCTTGGGTGAAACGTTCACCTTGAGGGCACATAAGGATTACCCTTGGTTTTATCTTTGCTTCCTTTGTTAAGTGATGGACCGCATCAAAAATGGGTTGAGGTGTTAATACCATTCCTGCCCCGCCACCATACGGATAATCATCAACTTTTTGATGCTTATCAGTTGAAAACTCACGAAAATTATAGACATGATAGGAAACAAGATTGCGTTCCTCTGCTTTTTTTAATATCGATTGACCCAATACACCAGCGAACATTTCAGGAAAAATTGTTAACACATCAATCTTCATTTATAGTAATCCTTCCATTAAATGTACCGTAACCTTTTTACTGGATATATCAACTGATTTGACTACTTCCTCAATGTATGGCAATAACAAGTCCTTCTCACCTGGTCTTTTTACAACCCACACATCATTTGCACCTGGAGACAGTATTTCCTTTATGACCCCAAGCCTTACCCCTTCCTCAGTCACAACTTCACAATCAATAATTTCATAATAATAATACTCATGTTCAGCTAAATCTGACATATATTCCTCTGCAACTTTAAGGTTTTTCCCTTTAAACCTTTCAACCTGATTGATATCCGTATACCCTTCAAAAGTTAGTAGATGAAAGTTTTTATGGATGCGGTGTGAGCAAACAATTAACTCAAGCATTTGCATAGGGTCTAACTCAAGTGAGAGTTTACTACCTTTTCGAAAACGTTTTTCTGGAAAATCCGTAGATGAAATAACCTTCACTTCACCTCTAACACCATGTGTATTTACAATCTTACCTACGTTAAAATACCTTGGCACAAAAGTACCCTCCAATCCCTAGCGAAGCTCTGAGATGATTCCGTCTTTAACGATAATTACTCGTTCCTTTACGATTTCATCCCAATTATCACCTTTATTAATTTCAATAATTCCTTGAACCTCTGTCTCTTTTAATTCACTTCCAAGTGGTAATATATCCAATTGCTCAAGTTGAAATTTTAGCAATTTACATTTTTCAGTTCTTAAGCTAATTTCCTTTTCAATTTGCGCGGCAATCATTGGCGTTTGTATCTTTTTAGTTTTCTCAAACTTTTTCTTTTCAAACCTAAATTGATCGATTTCCTTTTCAAGCTTACTCATTTGTGTCTTGAAGCTATATGCGAGTGATTTTTTACTATCCTCCGTTAATACTTGTTTAACTGTAATATTTTTTATTATTTTCATACGATTGTACACCTCGAAGTAAGCACTAGGTTTATAATTTTCTAAGTATGAAAAAAGGGTGAGGTTTTTCCCTCGCCCTTTACATGATTTCTAGATGAATTCTTTTACTTTCATTAGTTGCGGCTGCATAAACTACAGTACGAATAGCTTTTGCTACACGACCTTGTTTTCCAATAACCTTGCCAACATCGTCTTTATGAACTGTTAAGTTATACGTAATTTTGCGATCATCCTCATTAACTGTTACAACGACATCTTCTGGATAATCAACTAATGACTTAACAATTGTTTCAATTAATTCGATCATAGGCGTCACACAGCTTATTTAGATTGCTTTAAGTTATGGAATTTTTCCATAATGCCTTGGCTAGAGAAAAGATTACGCACTGTGTCTGATGGTTTTGCACCAGTTTGTAACCATTTAAGCGCTGCTTCTTCATTCAGCTTAACTTCTGCTGGATTCGCAACTGGATTATACGTACCAATCTCTTCAATAAAACGTCCATCACGTGGTGAACGAGAATCAGCCACTACTACACGATAAAAAGGAGATTTTTTAGCTCCCATACGCTTTAAACGAATTTTTACTGCCATTTTAACTTGCACCTCCGAAAATATTTCACACATTTTAATATACTATCAATTTGTTTCTAGTTTGTAAAGTATTTTTTATTGACACTTGCTAATAAAAATTACATAAAAGGAAGTTTAAAGCCTTTTTTCTTACCTTTCATATTCATGTTACTAAACTGCTTCATCATTTTTTTCATGTCTTCAAATTGCTTTAACAACCGATTTACCTCTTGAACGGATCTCCCTGAACCTTTCGCAATTCTTTTTTTTCGACTGCCATTAATAATTTCCGGGTTAATTTTTTCTTGCTTCGTCATCGATTGTATAATCGCTTCTACATGACTAAGTTGCTTTTCATCAACCTTCAGATCCTTTAAGCCTTTTATTTTGCCAGCACCAGGCAACATCCCGAGCAATTCATCTAATGGACCCATACTTTTAACTTGAGCTAGTTGTTCAAGAAAATCATCAAATGTGAAGCTCATCGTTCTCATCTTTTCTTCTAGCTCTTTTGCTTTCTGCTCGTCTACACTAGCTTGTGCTTTCTCAATTAACGTTAACACATCACCCATACCGAGAATTCTGGAAGCCATTCGTTCCGGATGAAAGTCCTCTAATTGATCAAGCTTTTCACCCATACCAACGAATTTTATTGGGATATTTGTTACTGCTTTAATTGATAGGGCAGCACCACCACGAGTATCACCATCAAGCTTTGTTAATACTGCTCCGGTTAGACCTAGCTGTTCATTAAAGCTCTGGGCCACGTTGACAGCATCCTGACCTGTCATCGCATCGACTACAAGAAAGATTTCGTCTGGATTTGTAAGCTCTTTAATTTGCTTTAGTTCTTCCATTAACGCTTCATCAATATGAAGACGTCCTGCAGTATCAATCAAAACATAATCATGGTGTTCTTCTTTCGCTTTTGAAATAGCTTGTTTTGCAATTTCAATCGGACTTACTTGGTCACCTAGAGAAAAGACAGGTATATTGAGTTGCTTACCAAGTGTTTCCAACTGCTTGATTGCTGCAGGGCGATATATATCCGCAGCAACTAGTAAAGGATTACGGTTATATTTTTTCCTCAAAAGATTAGAAAGTTTACCCGTCGTTGTCGTTTTACCAGCCCCTTGTAAACCAACCATCATTACGACAGTTGGCGGACGGTTGCTAACAGCAATTTTACTTTGATGACCACCCATAAGCTCGGTAAGCTCTTCTTGAACAACTTTAATAACCTGCTGACCAGGAGTTAAACTTTTCATGACCTCCTGACCTACAGCTCGTTCCTTGACTCGCTTTACAAAGTCTTTGACAACTTTGAAATTAACATCAGCTTCTAAAAGCGCCAAACGAACTTCCCTCATCATTTCCGCTACATCTTCTTCGGTCACTTTCCCTTTGCCGCGAATTCGCTGGATCGTATTTTGCAGTCGGTCGGCTAATCCCTCAAATGCCATAATTGCCGCCTCCTAATCTAATTTCTCAAGGGTCTCTATTAACTCTAAAATATCGTCCCTCTTTAAACTGTATTCATGCAAATGTTTTTTTAGCTGCTGAATAATTTCTTGTTTCTGTTGGAATTTCTCAAATAAACGGAGTTTGCTTTCATAATCTTCTAGCATTGTCTCTGTACGCTTAATGTTATCGTAAACAGCTTGTCTTGAAACATTATACTCTTCAGCAATTTCCCCAAGTGAATAATCGTCTAAATAGTACAACGCCATATAGTTTCGCTGCTTAGATGTTAACAATGATTGATAAAAATCAAAAAGATAATTCACTCTCGTTGTTTTTTCAAGCATACAAAAGACCCCCTTGTTAAGTGAATTCCCTTTACAGGTTTAAATGATACACTCGTACTAAATAATTGTCAAGCCGTTTCTCCCTCATCGATCTCTTTATCTATCATCTCTACAAACAGTCCATACACAAACTGTTCGGGGTCGAACTCCTGCAAATCCTCCACTTTTTCACCTAGACCAACAAATTTCACTGGTGTTTGTAACTCATGACGAATCGCTAATACTATTCCACCTTTGGCAGTACCATCAAGCTTTGTTAGTACAATACCAGTAACGTTTGTAGCCTCACTGAATTGCTTGGCTTGGCTCATTGCATTTTGACCTGTCGTTGCATCAAGTACTAATAGTACCTCGTGGGGTGCCCCTGGAACTTCACGTTCAATCACACGTTTTACTTTTTCAAGCTCCTTCATTAAATTTACTTTATTTTGCAAACGACCTGCAGTGTCGCAAATTAGAATATCAACCTTGCGAGACTTAGCAGCCTGCAACGCATCAAACATGACTGCTGCAGGGTCAGAGCCTTCAGATTGTTTAATCACGTCTACACCAACACGATCGCCCCAAACCTCCAATTGTTCAATTGCTCCAGCCCGAAATGTGTCACCGGCAGCTAAAAGTACAGATTTTCCCTCATGTTTTAATTTATAGGCTAATTTACCAATTGTCGTAGTTTTCCCTACGCCATTCACTCCGACGAAAAGAATAACCGTTAACCCCTCTTCGTTAATATTTAACTGTTCAACATTTCCATCCTCTATTTCGAATAACTCGACTAGCTTTTCAGAAATAACTGCTTGGACCTCTTTCGGATCTTGTATATTACGCTTTTTAACCTCCGTTTTTAATATATCAATTAAATCCATTACGGTTGTAACGCCAACATCAGCACTAATCAAAATTTCTTCTAATTCCTCAAAAAACTCTTCATCCACTTTTCGATAACGGGAAATTAGATCATTTACCTTCTCTGAAAAAGAGTTCCTCGTTTTTGCTAAGCCGTCTTTAAATTTATCTGTAACAGCATCTGTTTTAGTTGTAATTCGTTCTTTTAATTTTCTAAAAAAACTCAACCATATTCCCTCACTTTCGTACAGTTTAACCCTCGACTAATTGTTTTGACTCTTCTAAACGTACGGATACTAAGCTTGAAACACCCGATTCCTGCATTGTAACACCATAAAGGACATCCGCTTCCTCCATTGTCCCTTTACGATGGGTAATCACAATAAATTGCGTCTCTTTACTAAAGAATTTTAAATAATTTGCAAAGCGGTTTACATTGGCATCATCTAATGCGGCCTCTACCTCATCGAGAACACAGAAAGGAACAGGTCGTACCCGTAAAATGGCAAACAATAGAGCAATCGCCGTTAACGCCCGCTCCCCACCAGATAAAAGTCCGAGATTTTGCAGCTTCTTCCCCGGGGGTTGAGCAACAATATCTACACCTGTATTAAGTAGGTCATCTGGATCGGTTAAAACCAAATCCGCTCTACCACCACCAAACAGTTCTTTAAAGACGTGCTCAAATTCTGCTTTTATACTATAAAAGGAAGCCTCGAACCGTTTTTTCATTTCCTCATCCATTTCCTGTATCACTTGATGTAATGTGTTCTTTGCTTCAAGTAAATCACTTTTCTGTTCGGTTAGAAATTGGTAACGATCAGATACGCGATCATATTCATCTATCGCTCCTAGATTCACTGTCCCTAGTTCATCTATTTCCATTTTAATTAATTTAACTTTCCGTTTTGCGTCATTCGCTTCCATCGTCATTGGATATTTTTCTTTTGCTGCATCAAAAGATAGCATATACTCTTCCCGTAAATGTGTTAACCTTGTATCTAATTCTACATCAAGGCGATTAATCTTAACCTCTTCATCCTTTGTAGCATCAAGCATTTGCTTATGCTGCCGCTTCAATTCTTTTACTTCACGAGAAAGGTCCTCTAAATTCATTTGCTGCTTCAGACGCTCTTCACGTCTACTACTAATTAAAGATAAAGTGCTTTCTTTTTCTTTATCCTTTTCGATTATCGTTTGTTCTAGTGTACCTTCACCTGAAATGCTTGTGTTCATTTCATCATTTAAAAGTTGTAGATTCATGCAATGCTCATTTAATTGATGATGAAGTTCTGTTTTCTCTCGTTCTATACGATCAAGATTTTCTTGCTCATTTTTAACTAACTGCCCCTTTTCTGCAGCAAGTACTTTTAATTCAGTAACTTTTTGCTGGATTGATTCTTTTGAAGACTGTTGGGTTTTCTTCTGCTCATTTAATTGTTCAATCCGTCCGTTTAATTTGACCGTTGTTTCCTCAAAAGATGTTAAATTAGCATCTACTTCCACTAACTTAGATTTGGTTAATTCCTTTTCGTTATTTAGATTTTCGATTTCTAAATCATAAATGGAAAGGCGTTCATTAATATTCTTCTCTTCAATCTCAAGTTCTCGCAAATCCCCCTTTAAAGTGTGTTCCTCTATCCGGAGGCTTTCGCCAATTTCTTTAAGCTCGGAAAGAACTTTTTCATTTTCTTGTATACTTCCCTTTAATTCCTTTACCTGTTTCTCAAATTCTTCTGTTTTCCGTTCCATATCAGGCAATTTTGTCTTTATTTCCTCTAACTCTCTACCTCGCGTAAATAATGATGTTGTCTTCTGTCTTACAGCTCCCCCAGTCATCGAACCACCCGGGTTTACAACATCCCCTTCTAATGTTACTATCCTGTAGCGATGATTTACTATTCGAGCTATATCATTTGCCCCTTTAAGATCAGTCGTTACGATAACAGTACCTAATAGATTTTGAATAATATCCTCATGCTTTTTATCATAGCTTACTAGTGAGGATGCTATCCCCACAAACCCTGGGTTCTTCTTTAATGCCTCAACTTGTAGAGAGGGAATTTCTTTCCCTTTAATGACGCTTATCGGTAAAAATGTTGCTCTGCCTGATCGATTTTGTTTCAAAAACTGAATGGCATGACGAGCATTTTCTTCATTGTTAACGACAACATGCTGCATTGCGCTACCTAGGGCTGTTTCAATGGCAGATTCATACTGTTTCCCAACATTAATTAGCTCTGCAATTGCACCTTCAACGCCAGGAAGCTTTGCTCTCAATACTTCTTTAACACCACCGAAAAACCCCGCATACTCCTCCTGCATTTCTTCAAGCATTTCTTTTCTAGATTTAAACTTTTGTAAATATTGATTTGCCTGATATAGCTGCGTTTCTCTTTTATGATATTCATCTCGCTGCTTTACTAGTTCAGACTCGATTTGCTTATATTTGCTGAGCTGCAGCTGGATCTCTTCCTGTTTTTTTGAAATTTTCTCTAACAAACTTTGCTTAGTAGCTTCAAATTCAAGGCGAAGCCTTAAATATTTTTCATTTTCTTGATCTAATCGCAATTTCTTTTGATCAAACTGGCCAAGTTGCTCTGTTAAATAGCGCTTTTCATTTTTATATGACGCTTGTTTATTCAAAATATCAATATACTCACCATTTAACGTATCTAATTCAGCATCAATATCTTGACTAACAGCTGATAATTGCTCTTCAGTATGATATAAATCCTCTAATACCGCTTCAAGCTGCTGCTGGAATTCCTTTAACAAGTCTGATTGATTAGCAATTTGAGTGTCATAATCACTTATTTTAATTTTTAATTCTTCCACCGCTTTTTCTAATTGAGCGCGGTTATGAGTTGCATTCTTTTTCCGTTCCTGTAAAACCTGACGCTGTCCTTCTAGTTTCTCTAATTCTTTACTAGAATTCAATAATACCTCTTGTAACTCATTGATTGAATCATCAATCGTTTGCATCTGGTCACGGATCGATTCAATTTCTGCTTCGCGAGTTTGAACAGTAGTCGAAAGCTGAATTTCTACATCCTTATGCTCTTCAAATTGTTTTAGAAGATGTTCCCATTTACTATGAAGCTCTTCGATTTCATAAACAGTGAGTGCAACCTCAGTTTTTTCTAATTCTTCCTTCTTTTCAAGATAATCTTTTGCAATGGAAGACTGCAGCTTTAATGGTTCAATTTGTCCCTCAATTTCATGAATGATATCTTCAACCCGGTTTAAATTATCTTGAGTTTCAAATAACTTATTCTCAGCTTTTCTCTTGCGTGTTTTATATTTCAATACACCTGCAGCTTCTTCAAAAATACTGCGGCGATCCTCTGATTTACTACTAAGAATTTCCTCAACCTTACCTTGACTTATAATTGAAAATGCTTCGCGACCCAAACCAGAATCCATAAACAAGTCAACAATATCCTTTAAGCGACATGTTTGTTTATTTATTAAAAATTCACTTTCACCCGAACGATATACTCTTCTAGTCACACTTACCTCATGGTAATCGATCGGTAAAAATTGATCATCATTTTCTAGCGTTAACGTCACCTCTGCAATGTTTAGAGGTTTTCTCGTATCACTACCCGCAAAAATGATATCCTCCATTTTTGCACCTCTTAATGATTTGACAGATTGCTCACCTAACACCCAACGAATCGCATCGGTAATATTGCTTTTACCACTTCCGTTCGGGCCAACGACAGCAGTTACACCATTAACAAAATCTACAGAGATTCGATCAGCAAAAGATTTAAATCCAACTATATCTAAACGCTTTAGATGCATAATATTGTCCTCCTACACTGAGAAAAAAAGCTGAGCCTATATAAATAGACCCCCTTAATTGAAGGGGGGATTTATAATGTTCCTTTTTCACTTTTAATCTTATCCAAAGCTTGCTTAGCCGCTTTTTGTTCTGCTTCTTTTTTAGACTTTCCGATGCCGGTTCCAAGAATTTCATCATTTAGTAACACTTTAGAAACGAACTCACGGTTATGAGCAGGCCCTTTTTCCTGAACAATTAAATATTCTAATGAGCCTTGACCACTTCTTTGAACAATTTCTTGTAGCTGACTTTTATAATCCATCACATGAGAAAAAGCACCTTCACTAATTTTTGGGTAAATCGTTACTTGGAGAAAATCAATTACCTTATCAAGCCCTTGGTCTAAATAAAGAGCCCCAATAAATGCTTCAAATACATCCGCAAGTAATGCAGGTCGTGTTCTTCCACCTGTTAACTCTTCGCCCTTGCCTAATAAGACATAGTCTCCAAACGATAATTGATGAGCAAAATTTACTAAAGAAGGCTCACATACAATAGCCGCCCTAAGTTTTGTCAAATCTCCCTCGCTCATTGCAGGAAAATTTTTAAATAAATATTGTGAAACCGTTAATTCAAGGACAGCATCACCCAAAAATTCTAATCTTTCATTATCCTCTGATGATTTAATTCGATGCTCATTCACATAAGATGAATGTGTAAAAGCTTGGTATAAAATATTTTCATCAGTGAAATGTATACCGAGCCGGTTTTGTAATTCTTGGAACTTTAATTTTTGTTTCACACCTATGTTTTTCTCTCTTTTTCTTATTGGTCGTGACATAAAAACCTCCGCTTTAGACAAAACATCAACAATAATATAAATTGGAGAAAAGGCTGGCCAAAAGGACAGCCCTTTAATTATGCTTGTGATTTTATGTAGTTAACTGCATCTCCAACAGTAGAAATCTTTTCTGCATCTTCATCAGAGATTTCCATATCAAATTCATCTTCAAGTTCCATTACTAATTCAACTACATCAAGGGAATCTGCACCAAGATCATCTTTAAAAGAAGCTTCCAATGTAACAGCAGCTTCGTCTACTCCTAAACGATCTACGATGATTTTTGTTACACGCTCTAATACGTCTGCCATGTTTAGCTCACCTCCCCTCAAGTATTATATTAAATTCTTATTAAAAAAACTAGCTTGTAACCCATTTATAGTAAAAAATACTTGTACTTACATAACCATACCGCCATCAACATGGAAAGTCTGCCCAGTAATATAGCTGGTTTCATCAGAAGCAAGGAAACGAACAACGGCAGCAATATCCTCAGGCTTTCCAAAGCGCGCAAGAGGTATTTGCTTTAACATTTCATTTTTCACTTCATCAGTTAATTCATCTGTCATATCGGTTGTAATAAACCCAGGCGCAATGGCATTCACAGTAATATTACGGCTAGCAAGCTCTTTAGCAGTTGTTTTTGTTAATCCTATAACACCAGCTTTTGCTGCAACATAGTTAGCTTGACCTGGATTACCACACACACCAACAATTGAAGCAATATTAATAATCCGACCTTTTCGTTGCTTCATCATTTGTCTAGTTACTGCCTTTGTACAGTTGAACACACCTTTTAAGTTTGTGTTTATCACTGCATCCCATTCATCTTCCTTCATTCTCATTAACAAATTATCACGTGTAATCCCGGCATTATTTACAAGAATGTCTAATGCGCCGTATTTTGAAATTACTTCAGCAACCATATTTGTAACTGATTCCGCGTTTGCAACATCAGCCTGAATGGCAAATGCTTCACCGCCGTTTTCCCTTATTTGTGCAACAACCTCATTTGCCTTTGCTTCACTTCCAGCATAATTTACAGCAACACTCGCTCCATTACGTGCCAGCTGTAATGCAATTTCTTTACCGATGCCCCTTGATGCACCCGTCACAAGAGCTACTTTTCCCTTAAGCATTTAATCATCCCCCTTTAGTTTGCCTACTATCTCTAGTAATGATTCTTGATCTGAAATAGCATATGTATGCACTCGACGATTAACCTTTTTAACTAGTCCCGATAAAACCTTTCCCGGACCAATTTCAATAAATGTATCCACACCTTTAGCAAGCATTGTTTCAACTGAGCGTTCCCATAATACAGGTGAATAAAGCTGTTCAATTAATTTTTCTTTAATTTCCTCTTGTTTACTCATTTCCATTGCTGTTACATTCGCAATGACAGGAATTTTTGCATCCTTTATTTCAATCTGATCAAGTATTTGTGAAAATCTTTCAGCCGCAGGCTTCATTAATTGAGAATGGAAAGGACCACTTACAACTAAAGGAATGACCTTCTTTGCACCCTTCTCTCTCGCTAACTCGGATGCTTTTTCAACTCCAAGCTTCGAACCAGAAATCACAATTTGCCCGGGACAGTTTAAGTTGGCGAGCTGAACAACATGCCCGCTAGCTGTTATTTCAGATGTAACAGCTTGTAAATCAGCTTCTGCCATCCCTAATACAGCCGCCATTGTACCAACACCTGCTGGAACAGCTTCTTCCATATATTCTCCACGCTTTCGGACAGCATAAACAGCATCCTCAAAGCTTAATGCTTCTGCTGCAACTAGTGCACTATATTCACCTAAACTATGACCGGCAGTATAATCCGGTTTAATCCCATGCTCCTTTAAAGCCTCTAAAAGTGCAATACTAGTCGTTAATAGAGCGGGTTGTGCATTTTCTGTTAACGTTAGCTTTTCTGCTGGCCCGTTAAAGATTGTTTCGGATAATGTAATGCCTAACCGTTTATCTGCTTTTTCAAAAATTATTTTTGCGGACTCAATCTCACTTGCAATTGATTGTCCCATTCCTACAGTTTGCGATCCTTGACCTGGAAAAATAAATGCTACTTTTCCCATGTTGTTCCCCCTTACTTTATTCTATCCCTTTTACAGTTGCGCAAATTTTTGTTATAACTTCGTTCTCAACCATATCCTTTGCCTGTCGAATGGCATTAACTATTGCTGTCGCATCAGATGAACCATGTGCTTTAATAACAGGTGCTTTTAAACCAAACAATCCAGCACCTCCATATTCGGAATAATCAAGCTGGTTTTTTAAATTTTTGAGCTGGGGCTTAATAACAGCAGTTGCAAGCTTCGTTTTTAAGCTACTCATAAGCTCCTTTTTCAACATCGAAAAGATTCCCAGCGCAGTACCTTCAATTGATTTCAAGGCAACATTACCTGTAAAACCGTCTGTTACAACTACATCTGCAACTCCAGATAATAAATCCCTTGCTTCTACATTTCCGATAAAATGGATGGGTGCTTCTTTCAATAGGGTAAAAGCATGCTTTGTCAGTTCATTTCCTTTTTTATCCTCTGTACCAACATTAAGTAGTCCAACACGAGGGTTTGTAATTCCCCTCACCTTTTCAGCATAGACAGAGCCCATAATGGCGTATTGCTGTAAATGTTCAGCCTTAGCATCAGCATTAGCACCTACATCTAAGAAAACAAAACCTCGGCCATCAATGGTTGGTAAAGTTGGTGATAGCGCTGGTCGATCGATGCCCTCAATACGACCTACGATAAATAGTCCTGCGGCCATTAAAGCACCTGTATTGCCTGCTGAAATACAAGCGTCTGCTCTTCCATTTTTTACTTCTTCAGCCATTACTACCATTGATGCTGTTTTTTTACGACGAACAGCCCGTACTGGTTCATCAGTGGCTTCAATTACTTCATCCGTATGTATAATGGTTATATGGTGTCGATCTGATACATATTTTAAAATCTCTTGTTCATTTCCAACTAATGTGAATTCGATGTTTGGAAATAGCTTTACTGCATTTATTACACCTTTTACAATTTGCTCTGGTGCATGATCCCCACCCATTGCATCTATTGCAAGTCTCATTCATTTTCACTACCTTTTTTATTTCGTATTCACATCATTTAGATCTTGGTCTATACATTTCAAATTCGCCGATAAATGCAAGCTCTTGACCAACATAACACTTAACTTCAACTAAGGTTCTACTTCTTTCTTCATCGTTATCGACTACCTTCGCCTTTGCGACAACTCGTTCATTTTCTTTGACTTGGCGAGTAAACTTCACGTTTGCTTTAGCTGTTAGTGCTAACTCATCATCTATTAAAGCAACAGCTAATGAGTTTGCTTGAGCGAAAAGATGATGCCCCCTTGCGATCCGATTTCTTGTAAAAACATGTTCACTTTTCACATCAAAAATGGATATCGCACTTTTATCCATCTCTAAATCAACAATTTCGCCAATAATTTCCTCTATTTGTAATGATCTTACTTCCTCATCGAGCTTGCTTTTAGCCACATCCTTAATTCGTTCACGAAGCTCAGGAATTGATAATTCAAGCCGATCTAAACGTATCGTTTGAATACTTACGTTAAATTTTTTTGCGAGCTCTTCATCTGTTATAAAGGGAGTTTCTTCAATTGTTTTTTTCAGTAATTGCTGTCGCTCTTTTTTTGTACGCCGCACCGACTCCACCTCCCGATACTATGACTAGGTACTAATAGTAGTATATAAATATTGCTGGAAGCTTGCAAGCATTATTTTCCTACTAGTCTAATTTTTCACCATTTAAAACTCCTGTTTCATTAAGATATGACCGTAAAAGTCGATATTGTTCATCCTGCCAAAAGCTTGATGATGAAATAAGCCTTGCTGCATCGTTTCTTGCTACCTCTAATGTTTTAAAATCGTGAACCATATCCGCTATTTTAAATTCTGGTAAGCCACTTTGTTTTTTCCCAAAAAAATCTCCAGGCCCTCTTAACTCCAAATCTTTTTGCGATAGCTCAAAGCCATCATTCGTTTCGGTCATAATTGTCATTCTTTCTTTACCTACATCTGTTTTAGGATCAGCAATTAAAATACAATACGATTGATCATTGCCTCTACCGACTCTCCCCCGCAATTGATGGAGTTGTGATAACCCAAACCTTTCGGCATCATAAATCACCATTACAGTAGCATTTGGGACATTGACACCAACCTCGACCACTGTTGTTGAAACGAGAATTTGGTAATCATTTTCGCTAAACTTTTTCATCACCTCTTCTTTTTCTCCACTTGAAAGACGCCCATGCATTAAGCCAATTTTAATTTTTGATGAAAAAAACTGAACAAGCATAGTATATACGTCGATTGCATTTTGAACATCTAGCTTTTCTGATTCTTCGATTAATGGGCAAATTACGTAAGCCTGATGACCTTTATTGATTTCCTTCAGTATAAAGGCAAGTATCCGCTCCAACATCGTATGATTAACCCAATAAGTTTTAACAAGCTTACGCCCTGCTGGCATCTCATCAATTACCGACACATCCATATCCCCAAAAACTGTAATGGCTAACGTTCTTGGTATCGGTGTAGCAGTCATAAATAATACATCTGGACTTTCACCTTTTTCACGTAATATCCGGCGTTGTTCGACACCAAAGCGATGCTGTTCGTCAGTAATCACTAACCCAAGTTTATTGAAATTCACCTCATCCTGAATAAGAGCGTGCGTCCCAACAATTACATCTATCACTCCATCCTGCAATTGTTTTAAAAGATCCTTACGTTTTTTCCCTTTCACTGAGCTCGTTAGTAAAGCAACGTTTAGACCATGTGACGCCAACAAATCCATAAGTGATAATGCATGTTGTTCTGCCAAAATTTCTGTTGGGACCATTAACGCTCCTTGATTGCCAGCTTTTATAGTTGCGAATAATGCGATAGCTGCAACAACTGTTTTGCCAGAACCTACATCGCCTTGGAGAAGACGATTCATTCGATAAGGGGATGCCATATCATCTAATATTTCTTGAACGACCCTTGTTTGTGCATTCGTTAACGGAAATGGTAGAGATGAAATGAATTGATTAATAGTCTCTTCCGAAAAAGTGTGGATATTCCCACCTCGATGCTCTCGTTCAAACTTTCTCATAGCTTGCATTTTTAATTGAAATAACAAAAATTCCTCGTATACCATCCGCCTTCGTGCGTGCTTTAAATGTTCTCTACTTTTGGGAATATGAAAATTTTTAACTGCATCTTTTCTAGACATTAACTTATAAGAAGAAATCATTTCCTCTGGCAAAATTTCTAAAATCAATTCGCCAAACTGGTTGAGAGCAAGAGCAATGAGTCTAGCTATCCCTTTAACCGTTACATTTCCTTTTACCGAATAAATGGGCCTTAGCTCTTGTTGATGACCGATTTGCCCTGTTTTTAAAATACTTCCAGTAATAGTTTGCCGATGTTGATCCCATTTCCCAGTTATTGTAACTACATCTCCAATTGAAAATTGCTTTTTCAAGTAAGGTTGATTAAAAAAGACTACTTTTATTAAAAGATGATTAACAAAGATACGAAATTGCAAACGTGATTTCTTCTTTCCATAAAACGTTAAAGAAGGCTCACTATGAACCTTCCCCTCAATTGTTATTCTTTCACCATGCTTAATTTCATTCATATCACGTAAGCGATAATCTTCATATCGATAAGGAAAATACTCTATAAGCTGTTCAATAGTATAAATCCCCATTTCATTTAAAGCATTAGCCGTTTCCTCACCGATCCCTTTTATATTAGTAATATTTTGTTTTAGTTTATTCACATTTCATCGCCACCGATCGATTCTGTTTTCGTTGTGGCCATACCTCCCTGTGAAAAAATAGCTATTTATTATTATTCTCCAAAGGCTTAACTTTTCCTGCTAGAAAACAGACTGAAGGTGTTTCAACAGCACTTGAGCCTAGTAAAAAGACATGAGGGTGGTTCAATTACTAGTGGCCGAAGCTTTAGCCACCATTAAACCATCTCATGTCATATTATTTAAAAATGTTGTAAATGACATTTATTGATTATTAAAAGATTATTATTCTACTGCAAATATAAATGGATACAATGGTTGATTTCCATTATGGACTTCAACTTCAACATCTTCATATTTTTCCTCAATGTATTCCTTAAGCTTGTCCATTTCCTCATCTGTTGCATCTTCACCCTGAAGGATTGTCAGGATTTCATCATCTTCATCTATCATCTTTTCTAATAATGAGATCGCAGCATTAGTTTTTGAGGCATCCGTTATAACAATATTCCCATCAAATATTCCCATAAAGTGGTCTTTTTTAATTTCCAGACCATCAATAACAGTATCGCGAACGGCATAAGTTATTTGTCCTGTTTTAACATTTTCCAATGCATCGTTCATAAGAGCCTCATTTTCATCCAAGGTGAGAGCAGGATTAAATGAAAGCAAGGATGTCATTCCTTGTGGAACAGTTTTTGAAGGTATAACAACAACGTCCTCATCAACAACAGATGCAGCTTGTGACGCAGCCATAATAATATTTTTATTATTTGGTAAAATAATAACCTTCTCAGCATGTACTTGCTTAATTGCTTGAACAATATCCTCCGTACTTGGATTCATTGTTTGTCCACCTTCAATTACAGCCTGCGCTCCCAAGCTTTTAAAAAGCTCTGATATCCCATTACCCATTGCAACAGCAACAATACCATATTCACTTTTTTGTTGTGGAGTCTGAATTTTAGGTATGCCCTTATCTGCTTCAACAATAGTTGAGTGCTGTTCCCTCATATTTTCAACCTTTATTTTAATTAAGCTGCCATATTTTTGAGCATAAGTCATTACTTTACCAGGGTATTCAGCATGTATATGTACTTTTACTACGTCCTCATCAGAAACAACAAGTAATGAATCACCATAAGCACTCAAATCATTTCGGAATTTTTCTTCTGTAAAAGGATTTTGCTTGATTTTATCATCTTCAAATTTAACCATGAACTCAGTACAATAGCCAAATTCAATTTCCTCTGTCAAAATATGACTCTGAACAGACTTATGGTGCTCAGCATTTACAAGTTCTGTCATTGAAGGTTGAAGCTCAGATGTCTCTGGAAGTTCTTCACCTTTTAATACGGCTAGAAATCCTTCATAAATTGTCACCAGCCCTTGACCGCCACTATCGACAACTCCTACTTCTTTTAAAACAGGTAATAGATCTGGCGTTCGGTCCAATGAAGCTTTCGCCTCCATTAAAACCTCTTCCATTACAGCAACAATATCCGTATTCTTTTTTGATATTTGTACTGCCTTTTTACCAGCATCTTTTGCTACAGTTAAAATTGTACCCTCTACAGGCTTCATTACTGCTTTGTATGCAGTTGAAACACCAGCTTCGAATGCTGCAGCAAATTCAAAGCTAGTGATCGTTTCTTTTGATTCAACTACCTTGGCAAAGCCTCGAAAAAGCTGGGATAAGATAACTCCTGAATTCCCCCTAGCTCCCATTAACAAACCCTTTGCAAATGCAGAAGCGACTTTTCCAACATGATTAGTTGTTAGCTTTCTTACCTCATTAGCTCCAGATGTTATTGACAGGTTCATGTTTGTACCTGTATCACCATCTGGAACGGGGAATACATTTAACGCGTCGACCATTTTAGCATTTTTAGATAAATTGTTTGCACCAGCAATTACCATTTGCGCAAACTTTATCCCGTCTAATTGTTGCATTGTCACTAAACTTCCTCCTTAAATGTCTAGTTCCAGCGTCTAGCCCCTAGAGTTTAATGGGCACAGGCCGTGCTAGTACTGGCGTTGCGAAAGGATGTCGCGAATTTAGCCAGTGCTTTTCTTTCGGGGCTGATTATGCCGCTTTCACTTTTCTCACTGTCCTACTCCTCTTATGGATTTGTAACCCGAACACCTTGAACATAAATATTAATAGAATCAACGGCAAGGCCTAATGTTTGATCCAATGTATATTTGACCTTTGTTTGCACGTTATGTGCAACTTCAGATATCTTCGTTCCATAGCTAACAATAATGTACATATCGATATGTACTTCTTCATTTTCATGACGCACCAAAATACCTTTTTTGAAATTTTCTTTGCGAAGAATTTCAGATATACCATCCTTAAGTTGGTTTTTAGAAGCCATTCCAACAATACCATAACAGTCGACCGCAGCACCGCCTGCAATTGTAGCAATTACTTCATCGGATATATCAATTTGACCATACTCTGTCTTCATTTCAATTGACATAATGATCCCCCTTTATTAATTCCATTACTTATCGTCATTTTACTATAATATTGCTTATAATAAAAGTATATACAAATATGAATCAAAACACGACAGTATTGAATTTAAAAGTCAGGTTGGTTCCCGTCACTTACTGTCAAGTTTTTTTCTTGATAATATCACTTTCAATGATTGCTTTCTTGATTTATTTATGATAAAGTAATTAAGTGTTTTTACTGGTTTAAATGTTATTGTTTGTAGTTAGAGGAGGGATATCAATGGGTAAGCAATGTGAAATTACTGGAAGAAAGACCCGTTCAGGGAATCACCGTTCACATGCAATGAACGCTAATAAACGTACATTCGGTGCGAATTTACAAAAAGTACGCATCTTAGTTGATGGTAAGCCTAAGCGTGTATGGGTATCTGCACGTGCTCTTAAGTCAGGAAAAGTAGAACGCGTTTAATACAAAAGGCGCAAGCCCCTTGAAAGTGAAGAAAAAAGCACCGAGCTCGGTGCTTTTTTCGTTTTACTCTTTTTTAAATACCCCAATTACTGCTCTTACAAATCCACCTAAAAATTTCGGTAATTTAATCGTATAAAACTTCATAATGTCCCTCCTCAAAGCGGATTACCTTTTCCAAAAATTATGGCCACAATTATCTCTTTTAATATATTCATAGGCTGCAAAAAAGTACCTGAAGATTTATACATAATAGCCATCTACTTATCATCTATGATATGCTTATACTTTTATCTTGAGAACTAAACTGATTAAAAAAGGCGCAAGCGCCCTGATTAGCGACGTATAAACAAAGAGCGCATCGACTTTCTTATCTTTCAAAAAAGACAACCGTTCAAAGACGGTTGTCTTATATTATCCTCTTATTTGTGCTATGGCTTGTTTGCGATCTTGTTTATTAAATACTGCAGAACCTGCGACCAAAACGTTCGCTCCCGCATCTATACATAGCTTTGCGGTCTCAGGATTAACCCCACCATCAACCTCTATTTCAACATTTAATCTATTATTAGAAATCATTGTCGCTGCCGCTTCAATTTTAGGTAATACAGAATAAATAAACTTTTGTCCACCAAAACCAGGATTAACAGTCATAAAAAGAACCATGTCGATATCCTCAAGAATATGTTCAATTGTATTTACATGTGTCGCTGGATTTAGCACAATTCCAGCCTTTACTCCACTATCCTTAATTAAATGAACGGTCCGATGTAAATGTTTGCATGCCTCTACATGTACAGTAATAATATCTGCCCCTGCCCGAACAAAATCGGGTATATATAGGTCCGGATTTTCAATCATTAAATGGACATCTAGCGGTAAAGTTGTCACAGGTCTAATGGCATCAACAATTAACGGTCCAATTGTGATATTGGGTACAAAATGTCCATCCATGACGTCAACATGGATATAATCAGCTCCCCCATTTTCAACATCTTTAATTTCTTGACCAAGTTTTGCAAAATCAGCAGATAGAATAGATGGTGCTATTTTAATCAAAATTAATACCTCGGCTTTCTTTCTTTTATTTCTTCCATAAATTGAAGATAATGATCATAACGATATTTAGGAATTTCACCTTGCTCTACAGCTTTCTTTACTTCGCATTTTGGTTCAGCTATATGTAGACACCCCCGGAATTTACATAAATCTGATAATTCCGCCATTTCGGGAAAATAGCTCGATAATTGATCAAGCTCAATATTTATAAAATCTAATGAGCTAAACCCAGGCGTATCCGCCACTAATCCTGATTCAAATTGAATTAATTCAACATGACGTGTCGTATGTTTTCCTCTTCCAAGATGATTCGAAATATTATCTGTTTTTAATAGTAATTCCGGATTTAAAGAATTTAATAAAGAAGATTTTCCAACACCAGATTGACCCGCAAAAACTGATATTTTCCCATCTAAATATGGTCGAAGCTTTTCAATACCGTCCTGTGTTTTTGCTGATGTAAAAACGACGTCATACCCAATTTTACTATAATCCGCTCCATAACCTTTCATAATATCCAATTGTTCACCGTTTACAATGTCCATTTTAGTAATACAAATAACAGGGGTAATATGATTTAACTCTATTTGCACTAGAAAACGATCAAGGAGTAGTGGATTAAAATCAGGTTCCACTGCTGAAAATACTAGAATAGCTTGATCAACATTTGATATTGGAGGTCTTAAAAGCTCATTCTTTCTTGGTTTTATCTCCAAAATATATCCTTCATGATCATTTTCCGCCTCAAAGATTACATAATCTCCAACAAGTGGTGTAATCCCTTTTTTTCTGAAGACTCCCCTTCCTCGACATTGTGTGATTCTATTATCTGCCAAAACGTAATAAAACCCACTAAGTGCTTTTATAATTTTACCCTCTGTCATGTAACCCTCCACAATTATAGATTTACTATAAAACTAAGTACTAATCTATAGCACTATAACTAATTTCCTCGCTATCAAGTAGCTCTCCATCTATAAATATTTTATAAGTGGCCTTACCATTGTATGGAATAATTAATTCAATCGGAATTTCTGTCGTTTCACTAATCATAAAAATTTCTGGAGTCCCATCAATATTATTTTCCATATCGTCTTTATAAACTTCAACAATACTTTCCCCATCTTCACTATCAAAAGGTATAATTTTTGAAAATGTATATGTCTTTGGTTCTGGACCTCTTGAAAGAACAATTTTTATGATTCCACCTTTTTTGAGTAATGTATTTTCCCCTGGTTCTTGTGAAACAACAAGCCCTTCGGCAAGCTCATTGGAATATTGCCGTTCACTCGTATTATCCAGAGATAGCTGATTATCATGAACAAATTTATTAACATCAGCTTCGCTCCAGCCTTTCATATTTGGTATTCTTACGAAAGGTCCTTTACTTACTTGAAAAATCACCCACATATTTTTAATTTCATCTGGATTAATCAAGTCACCAGGAAGTGGCTGAAGCTGGGCAATAATTTCGTTTTCAGGTAAATCACTATCGATATAATTTGGCAATATGTGATCCGCACTTATTCCCTTTATCTCTAAATCCCGAATTACATCTTCTAATTGTTGACCAACAAAATCTTCAAATTGAATTTTTTCTTTTCCTAAGCTTTCATAAACAATTACTTCCCAGCCTTCTTTAACTGTTGTATTTACCGGTGGATCCGTTTTGATTACTAATCCTTCTTGTACCCTATCATCTGGGATTTGTTCTGGTTTAACCTTTAGACCTACAGATTGCAAATCTTCAATAGCTTCAGCTATTTCATATTCGGTTACATCTGGAATAATAACATCCTTTGGTTCGAATAGAGAAGGAATAAATAGTATAACGGCAATAAGTCCAGCACTAAAAATCATCGCAAGGGAAAGTAATAAAGCGATCAAACGCTTTTTAGATTTCTTTTTACCATTTTTTGTATGATGAACAATTGTGTCATGGCTAATCTTTAACTCGTGTTCATTTGTAATAATCGGAATTGCTTTTGTAGCTTCATCATCTTCTGGAATTTCAAACTTTGGTTCATTTATACGACTTGGATGTAAAGCAGATTCCAGATCATTTCGCATTTCTGTTACACTATCATACCTACGAAATGAATCCTTTACTGTTGCTTTTAAGACAATATTCTCTACACTTTGCGGAATATCAGGATTCCATCTTCTTGGTGAAGGTGTTTCACTTTGTAAGTGCTTTAAGGCAATTGAAATTGCAGATTCACCAGAAAAAGGCAACCGTCCTGTCAAAAGTTCAAACATGACAACTCCTAATGAGTATATGTCCGATTTTTTATTAGCCATTCCACCTCTAGCCTGTTCAGGTGAAAGATAGTGAACCGAACCTAATACAGAATTTGTTTGGGTTATCGATGTTGCGCTTAACGCCATTGCAATTCCAAAGTCGGTAACTTTCACATTTCCGTTAAAGTCGATTAAGATATTATGAGGTTTAATATCTCGATGTACGATCTGATTAAGGTGGGCATGCTCAATAGCAGCAGTAATTTGTATCATAATATCAACGACTTCTTTAACAGATAATACCTTCCGTTGTTGAATAAATTGCTTAAGAGTCGTACCTTCAACATACTCCATTACCATAAAATAAATATGATCCTCTTCACCAACATCATAAATACTTACAATATTCGGATGGTCAAGACTAGTTGCTGATTGCGCTTCACGACGAAAACGTTTAATAAATTCATCGTCATTGGAAAATTCAGGTTTTAATACCTTGACCGCAACATGCCGATTCAAGATCATGTCATGTGCAAGGTAAACGTTTGCCATTCCGCCGCCGCCGATCATTTCTTGAACTTTGTATCGACCATTTAACCGTTTACCAATAATCAATTATCATCACTCACTTCCCAATTCCGTCCATTCGTACTTTACAAGCGCAACTGTAATATTGTCTTCACCGCCAGCTTTATTTGCTCGTTCAATTAGCTCTTTAGCTTTATATTCAATTAAGCTGTCGTCACGAAGGATACTTTCTATATCTTCAGCAGGAACTTTATTTGTTAATCCATCAGAACATAGTAGCAATAAATCTGATTTTTCCCATTCTATTGTTTTGATATCAGCAGAGACAGATTCTTCAGTACCCAATGCTCTCATTAAAACATTTTTGCGCGGATGATGTTTTGCATCCTCTACCGAAATTTGACCTGAACGCACCAATTCATTCACTAGAGAATGATCATCAGTAATTTGTGCAAATCCGTTATTATTAAGGATATAGCAACGACTATCGCCAATATTGCCGATTGTAATGAATTCTTTTGTAAACACAGCAACAACAAGGGTTGTACCCATACCTTGACATTCTAAATGGCCCTTTGCATATTCATAAATTGTTGCATTTACATTTTGAACAGTGTTATTTAACCAAGCTTCGACTTTTTCCGGTGAAGACAACAGTTCGCTTGATTGAATGGACCACTCTTTCTGGAGCCCTTTTATTGCCATTTCACTTGCAACGTCTCCAGCTTGATGACCACCCATTCCATCTGCTACGACAGCTAAAGCTAACTCATTTTCTAAAAAGAAAATTCCCCCATTGTCTTCGTTGTGTGTTCGAACCTTTCCCTTATCGGTAAGAAAAACTGTTTCCATGGTTTCACCTCGCCTCTTCTTTTCGCTCCTTTGCACGTAACTGACCACAAGCTGCTTCAATATCGTGCCCTTGCTCTCGACGAATTGTAACATTAATTCCATTCTTTTTTAGTGTTGTTTCAAAGAGAAATATCTGATCTTTTGGTGTCCTTACATAATCTCTTTCCGGTACATAATTGACAGGAATTAAATTTACATGACATTTAAGGCCCTTTATTAACTGTGCTAGTTCTTCAGCATGTTCTTTGCTATCATTCACACCACCAAACAAGCCATATTCAAATGTGACACGGCGCCCTGTTTTTTCAGTATAATATTTGACTGCCTTCATTAGGTCTGCCAATTTATAAGCCTTATTAATTGGCATTAATCGGCTCCGCAATTCAGTATTTGGGGCATGCAAGGAGATTGCAAAATTAATCTGCAGTCCTTCATGTGCAAAATCATAAATTTTTGGAACAATACCACTTGTTGAAACAGTAATATGACGTGCACCAATGTTTAGCCCTTTTTCATGATTTACAGTTCTTAAAAACGATAGCAATGCGTCATAGTTATCGAAAGGTTCACCAATTCCCATTACAACAATTGAACTTACTCTCTCATTTGTTTCATCTAGAGCTTTTTGCACGTGTATAACCTGGGCGATAATTTCTCCGGCTTCTAGATTTCTCTTTAAGCCCCCTAATGTTGAAGCGCAAAATGTGCAACCGATTCTACATCCAACTTGAGTTGTCACACAAATTGAATTTCCATAGTCATGCCTCATTAACACGGTTTCAATCGTATACCCATCATAAAGCTCAAATAAAAATTTTAGCGTTCCATCTTGAGAGCGATGTTGAACAATCGTCTTTAAAGTTGTAATTACAAAATGATTCTCTAATTTTTCCCTTAAACCCTTTGATAAATTGGACATATCAGCAAAATCCGTAACTCTTTTTACATATAACCAATCAAAAAGCTGTCCAGCTCTAAATTTTGGCTCTCCTTGATCTTTCAACCAGCTTTCAAGCTCATTATATTGAAGAGAGTAAATTGAAGGCTTTTTTTCATTTTCTAGATTAGCGTGTTTTTCTGCTTGACTATTATCCATGTTGTTTTTACACCTGCTTTCGAAAACTAGCAATATAGAAACCATCTGTTCCAAAATAATGAGGTAAGATTTGAACTTGTCCACCCTTCACCAACGGCCTAAGTGCTTCCGGCATTCGATCTGCTAATGTATCGTCCAAAATCATATCACGATTTTCTTTTAAAAACTTGTTTACAACACCGGTATTCTCTTCATGGTCAATAGTGCATGTACTATAGACGAGTTTACCACCTTTTTTTAGAAGCCCAACAACATTATTTAAAATATTTAACTGTATCTTCGTTAAATTATTACTATCTTCTGCCTTTTTACTGTATTTAATATCAGGCTTACGGCGGATTACGCCAAAGCCAGAGCATGGAGCATCAACTAGAATTCGATCAAACGATTCAGGTTGAAAAATATGATGTAGCCGGCGACTATCATGAACAAGTGTCTCAACATTTTTCAACTGAAGTCTAGTAACTTGATCCTCTATTAATTTTACCTTATGTGGGTGCAAGTCTACGGAAAATACTTTCCCTGTATTATGTAATAAATCCGCAATATGAGTTGTTTTTCCACCTGGAGCTGCACAACTATCTAGAACATGCTGTCCATCATTTATGTCAAGTGCTCTCGCGACCAACATCGAGCTTTCATCTTGAATCGTAACATAACCCTGTTGAAATACGCTTGTTTTTGCAAGATTCCCCTTTTCGATTGTAATTGCGTCAATCGAAAGATCACCTTGTCTTGCAGAAATATTTTCATCCTCAAGTAATGATATAACGTGTTCTTTCGTTGCTTTCATCCGATTGATTCTCGCTGTAATCTTTGGTGGTATTAAATAGCTTTCACAAATTTTTCTCGTTTCCTCTTCTCCATACTGCATGACCCATTTTTCAATCAACCACCTCGGAAAGCTCATTTGAATAGCTAGCCTTTCTAGCGGATCTTTTATTTCTTCTAAACTAGGAATACCTTGGCGCTGAATAGAGCGTAAGATTCCGTTAACCATTCCTGATATGCCTCGATGGCCTCTTTTTTTTGCAATTTCAACAGCCTCATGGATAATTGCTCGCTCTGGGATTCGATCTAAATATACCATTTGATATATCGATATTCTTAAAAGTATAAGAACCCAAGCTTCCATTTTTTTTGAGTTTCGTATAAACGGCTGAAGGAAGTAGTCAAGAGTTAGCCTTCTTTGAATCGTCCCATAAACGATTTCTGTCAATAATCCTATATCCTTACTAGCCAAATTGCTTTTTTGAATCATTTGATTTAAAAGCAAATTACTATATGCTTGGTTTTTTTCAATTTGGATAAGACTATCTAAGGCTACTTCGCGAACGTTCTTACTCATTTTCTTCTCCCAGTTTATCGCCAATTGCGATGTTACTACCTGCACCTCTTAAATAATCCAAAGCTGTCATCCTTTTCTTACCAGATGGCTGCAAATCGGTTATGTTGATTGCCACATTATCCCCAGTTGCCACTACTATGCCGTTGCTATTTATTTGAAGAACAGTCCCTGGCTCAGCGGCTTCGTTAACTTTAATTTTCTCACCCCACCATATTTTCAATACTTGACCCTTTAAGTAAGTATAAGCAACTGGCCATGGGTGTAAGCCGCGAATATGATTATATACATCCTCTCCTCTTCTACTCCAATCTATTTTCTCTTGTTCCCGTTTAATATTAGCAGCAAATGTTGCATCATCATCATTTTGTTTAATAGGAGTAATCTTTCCAGCCAATAGTAACGGAATTGTTTTTGATAATAGATTGGCACCTGCAATACTTAGTTTTTCAAAAAGAGTTCCAACGTGATCGGTATCTTCAATTGGCACCTCAACTTGGGAAAGAATATCACCAGCATCAAGCTTATCAACCATATACATAATCGTAACACCAGTCACTTTTTTCCCTTGAAGAATCGCATAATGGATCGGGGCACCACCTCTTAACTCTGGGAGCAAAGAGGCATGGACATTAATACAACCATATTTAGGTGCCTCTAATAATTGAGTTGGTAATATTTGGCCAAAAGCGGCCGTAACTATTAAATCTGGTTTAAGAGCAAGAACTTGTTCTAGTTGTTCTGGATTGCTAATTTTAGTCGGCTGAAGAACTTCAATAGAATGCTTTTCTGCTTCAATTTTTACAGGTGGCGGCGTTAGCTCCTTCTTCCTTCCCTTTGGACGATCCGGTTGTGTTACAACTCCAACAACATTATAGCCATCAATAATTAGCTGCTTTAAAACAGGCACAGAAAAATCAGGTGTACCCATAAAAACAATTCGTGGCATATATAAGTTTCACTTCCTTTTTTCTTGTTCACACTACATCATCATATATGGATTCATATCAATTGATATTTGCAATTCACTTTTACTTATTTCCTGCTGATAATGGTTTATTAGTGTATGAAGTACATTACCAAGTTTTGGTTCGTGTTTGTATTTTATCATGCATTGATAGCGATATCTATCCTTGATCCTTGGAATTGGAGATGCCGATGGCCCTAATATAATTGCATTATTTGATAAATTACTTCGTAAAAAGCGAGCAATTTTGTCAGCAGTATCAACAACCTTCATAATTTCAGAATGAGATATAGTTATTAATGTTAAATAATAAAATGGTGGATATTGATGAATTTTTCTTATCATCATTTCGTGATAATAGTAGCTTTCAAAATCAGGTATAGCGGCAAGCTCAATGCTATAATGCTCTGGCGTATATGTTTGAATAACTACCTCGCCAGGAAGTTCATGTCGGCCTGCGCGACCGCTGACTTGTGTAATGAGCTGAAATGTTTTTTCGCTTGCACGAAAATCTGGTAAATGAAGCATCGTATCAGCAGCTAATACACCTACAAACGTGACATTCGGAAAATCAAGTCCTTTGGCAATCATTTGTGTTCCTAATAAAATATCCGCCTTTTTCCCCTGAAATGCTTGTAATAGTTGTTCATGTGCTCCTTTTCTACTAGTTGTATCCACATCCATTCTGATGACTCTTGCTTCCGGCAACAGCTTAGCTAATTCCTCTTCTACCTTTTGGGTGCCTGTTCCAAAAAAGCGAATATGGTCACTAGAACATTCCGGACAAACTCGAGGAAGTGGAATTTCATATGCGCAATAATGACATTTTAATTTTGAGTCTTTTTTATGATATGTTAATGAAATGTCACAATGTGGACAATTTAATACATAACCACAGTCACGACACATTATGAACGTTGAGAATCCTCTTCGATTTAAAAATAAGACTGACTGCTCACCGCGTTCTAAACGTTCCGTTAGTTTTTTTAATAAAGTTATCGAGAACATAGAACGGTTTCCATTCTTAAGCTCCTTCCTCATATCAACAACTTCAACAGTAGGAAGCTTGCGAGCATTAATCCGTTCTTTTAATGTTAATAAACGATATACATTTTTATTTGCTCGCGCAAACGACTCTAATGATGGTGTCGCACTACCTAAAATAACTGGACATTTATGATTTTTTCCCCGTTCGATCGCGACGTCGCGAGCATGATATCTAGGGTTTTCCTCTTGCTTATAGCTTGTTTCATGCTCCTCATCAATAATGATAATTCCAATATTTTCAAAAGGAGCAAAGATTGCCGAGCGTGCACCAACAACAACACGAACCTCTTTTTGTTGAATTTTCCGCCACTCATCATACTTTTCTCCTGTGGATAAACCACTATGTAGTACGGCTACATCATTACCAAATCTTCCTTTAAATCTTTCTACCATCATTGGCGTTAATGCAATTTCCGGTACAAGCATGATTGCCTCTTTCCCAGCTCTTAATACCGAAGCTATCGCTTGTAAATATATTTCTGTTTTCCCACTACCGGTTATGCCAAACATTAAAAAAACATCATTTTGACCATTTTTGATACTTTGAAGAATCGGTTCAATTGCATGCTTTTGTTCATTTGTTAACTCGAGTGGCATGGTAGCTTCGAAATTCCGATGTTGATACGGGTCACGGTACACCTCTACAAAGCTCTCTTGTAATACCCCCTTTGTGACTAACGCATGGATAGGTGCAGCAGATGTTTGAAGGGTGGAAAGGAGCTGTTGTAGTTCAACTCCATCTTGATGCTTTAAAAAAAAGTGAAGTACTTCTTTTTGTTTACTCGCCTGCATGGGCAAAGAATCAGCAAATTCACTAAGTTCTTTTAGTGAAAGCTTTGGTATGATATGCCTTTTCTTCTTTTTCTTTGCACGATCCTCAACACGATAAACAACCTCGGCGTTTCCATTTTGAATTTCCTTTTGAATAAGTGGAAAAATCATTTTGTTTTTTTCAATTTCTTTCCATTGAATTACAGAATCGGTAGCAAATTGCAATAGTTGATCATTTTTAACACTTTGTAAATCAAATATATGAACTTCTTTTTCGTACTTTACCTTCATGGCAGCCGGAAGCATCGCTTGGTAAGCCGTTATTAAAAAGGAAAGTGTCGTACCACAAATCCATTCCCCTAATTGCAATAATTCTGGAGTTAACACAGGTGTTAAGTCGAGGACTGATTGTATAGGTTTAATTTTTTCACTCTCTACTGCGGTATTATGTGTAATTGCACTTACAAAACCTTGAACCTTACGAGGGCCAAATGGTACGACGACACGCATCCCAGGTTGAACAAAATCTTTATCTGCCCATTCTTTTGGAATTAAATAATCAAACGGCCTATCAATTTGATTGGCAGGAATGTCAACGATTACTTTGGCAATTTTCATAATGAACTTCCTTTATTTAGTAAATGTAGAAACTTTTTTTATGATCTCGTTTGCCGCTTCACGCTTTGACAAAAGAGGCAATTCATTAGTTTCACCTGTTCTTGTGTACATTGTTATAACGTTTGTGTCGACACCAAATCCTGCACCTTCTTGTTTGACATTATTGGCAACAATCATATCTAAATTTTTAGTTTGTAATTTCTTTTCAGCATAAGCTTGAACATTTTCAGTTTCAGCTGCAAAGCCAATTAGGATTTGATGTTCCTTTTTTTCACCTAATGTTTTTAAAATATCGATGGTCCGTTCCATTTCAATTGATAAATCACCATCTTGTTTTTTCATTTTTTCAGCAAATGCTACTTTCGGTCGGTAATCAGCAACAGCTGCTGCTTTTATAACGATATCCGTGGTAGCATAATTCTTCATTACTTCTTCATACATTTGTTGTGCTGTTTCAATTTGGACAAATTTCACACCGCTAGGGGGGGTGAGATCTGTTGGTCCAGAGATTAACGTTACATTTGCACCGTGGTCACGAGCCGCCTCAGCAAGTGCATACCCCATTTTCCCTGTAGAGCGATTTGTTAGAAATCTTACAGGGTCAATTCTTTCTCGTGTAGGGCCTGCTGTAATAAGAACATGTTTTCCTTCCAACAGGCACAAATTGTCTCTTGAAAAGAAGTTCTCCACTAAATTAACTATCTGCTCAGGTTCCTCTAATCTTCCTCTTCCAACATATCCACAAGCCAAATAGCCTTCTTGAGGCTCAATGAATGTATAACCAAAATTATGAAGAATTTCAATATTTCTTTTTACGGCAGGATGATCATACATATGCACGTTCATTGCTGGGGCAATCCATATCGGTGCTTTCGAAGCAAGAAGTGTTGTAGAAACCATGCAATCAGCAATACCGTTTGCTAGTTTCCCAATTATATTTGCAGTTGCTGGTGCAATTATGACTAAATCAGCCCAATCTGCTAAATCAATGTGAGCAATTTTACTTGGGTCTTTTTCGTCAAAAGTATCATAATATACCTCATTCCCGGATAGAACCTTGAACGATAACGGTTGAACAAACTGCATAGCTGAGGCAGTCATGATCACTTTGACGGATGCTCCTGCCTGAGTAAGCTTACTCGTTAATGCTACCGCTTTATAAGCAGCTATCCCCCCGGTTACACATAATAATACCTTTTTTCCTTTCAATTTAATCTCACCCCTATAACGAAAATAACAACCTACTATTATAGGTTGTTGTTCTCTATATCGTACTTTAATAAGCCTTCGTAAATCTCTTCTAATGCTTTACCAACATATTTCTTTGACACCGTTTTTTCTAGCAAGCAATCATCATTTCCCTGCATTTCACGAGCCCGTTTTGCAGACACTGTAACAAGTGTATATTTTGAATCAATATTTTTCATTAAAGAATCAATCGATGGATATAACATAAATTATTCAACCTCCAGTAATTTTTTATAAGATGCTTCGACACGATCTCGACGAAAATGCTCAGCTTGAACAATCGCCTGAATTCGTTCACATGCTTTTTCAACTTGGTCATTGACAACTACATAGTCGTAGGCATTCATCATTTCAATTTCTATTTTAGCCGTATCAAGACGATCTTTAACTATATCCTCTGTCTCAGTTCCACGACCTACAATTCTATTTTTTAGTTCTTCTAAGCTGGGTGGAATTAAGAAGATGAGTACTGCCTCAGGAAAAGCTTTCCGCACTTGCATCGCACCTTGAACTTCTATTTCTAATAATACATCTTTGCCGTGATCTAAAGTTTCTTTCACATAGTCGATAGGCGTCCCATAATAATTTCCTACAAACTGTGCATATTCTAACAATTTGTTTTGTTCGATCATTGTTTCAAATTCTTGTTTAGATTTGAAAAAATAATCAACTCCGTCCTTTTCACCTTCACGTGGCTTTCTTGTAGTTGCCGAAATCGAATATTGGAGATTAATATCCCCTTCAAATAATGCTTTTCGAACGGTTCCTTTGCCAACACCAGAAGGTCCAGACAGGACGAATAAAATACCTCTTTCTTCAATCATTCCTTAATTCCTACCCTTCTTCAGATAAATCCTCTTTATTCCCTAACCGTTGTGCAACAGTTTCCGGTTGAATTGCTGACAAAATAACATGATCGCTGTCTGTAATGATCACAGCCCTTGTCCGTCTGCCATATGTAGCATCTATGAGCATTCCTTTTTCCCTTGCAACCTGAATAATTCTTTTGATCGGTGCGGATTCAGGACTTACTATTGAAATAATTCGGTTTGCAGACACAATATTTCCAAATCCAATATTAATCAACTTAATGCTCATCATGCTCCCCCTATGTACTAAACTATTTTTAGCTAGTTTACAAATATTCAAACATATATAGTAAACGTAACATTTATTATCTATTCAATATTTTGAACTTGTTCCTTTATTTTTTCTAGCTCACTTTTCATTTCAACTACCTTTTGACTGATTTGCACATCATTTGCTTTTGAGCCAATTGTATTCATTTCGCGATTCATTTCTTGAACAAGGAAATCAAGCTTCCGACCGATGCTTTCATTAGCTTCGATAATTTTATAGAATTGACCAATATGGCTATGTAATCTTGTTAATTCTTCATTTATATCAGCTTTGTCGGCAAAAATCGCAACCTCTGTTAATATTCTTCCTTCATCAACCTCATACACACCGTTTAGAAAATCATTCATTTTTTTGGTAAGTCGTTCCCGGTACTTTTCGACAACATCAGCTGACAAGGGAATTAAATATTGTACAGCTAGGTCAATTAACTCTAAGCGTGCTACAATATCCGCTTTTAATGCCTTGCCTTCAATCTTTCTCATATTTTGTAGCTCGATTGCTGCTTCTTTTGTTACCTCTAATAAAACCTGCTCTAATACCTCAATTCCATCTTCATTTTCATTCACTGTAAAAACTTCAGGAAGATTGAGTAGTTGTTCTACTGAAAAGGAACCGTCAAGCTTATAGGAATGCTTCGCTTTTTCGACCGCCTGTTCATATTGAGATAACAAGTTCCAGTCTACTTGTAATGTACGATTAATATATCCTTCACCTTCAACCGTTACAAACACATCAACTCGTCCACGACCGATATATTGATTTACTGTTTTTTTGAGTTTATCTTCAAATAAAAGAAATTGTCTCGGCATCCGCACTGTGATTTCACAAAAACGGTGATTAACAGATTTCATTTCGACAATCACTTTAAAATTTTCATGTTCTTTTTTACTACGTCCGAATCCTGTCATACTTACGACCATTTTTATCACATCCACTATCTTATTTTATATAATTTAAGCTAGTACAACAAGTAATTAATCATTATTTTAACTCTAAATCCAAATTATAGCTGTTTCTTTTTAAAATATAAATTAAAAACATGTTATACTTTGTACATTGTGAGGTGGAGAATATGTCATTTGACGGAATTGTCACAAAAGGAATGACAGAAGAATTGAAACAATTGCTTGAACAAGGACGGATTTCTAAGATTTATCAGCCCTTTAAATATGATTTAATTTTCACTGTGCGTGCTAAAGGAAAAAATCATCAGCTCCTCATTTCAGCTAATCCTAGTTATGCACGAATTCATATTACAACTGAAGCATATGAAAATCCAAAAGAACCTCCAATGTTTTGCATGCTGTTAAGGAAGCATCTTGAAGGAAGCTTCATTGAAAAAATTGAACAGGATGGGCTAGAACGAATTATCAAGTTCCATGTTCGTACAAAAAATGAAATTGGTGATGAGTCTGTTAAGACGTTAATAATAGAAATAATGGGACGACATAGTAATATCATTTTAGTTGACTATGAAAGAAATTTGATAATGGATAGTATTAAGCATGTATCGCAAGCCTTGAACCGCCATCGCACTGTCCTGCCGGGCTATGAATACATTGCCCCACCTGAACAAAACAAGCTGAACCCATTAACGGTTACGGAGGAAACTCTGCTGAAAAAGCTCGATTTTAATCGAGGGAAGCTTGGTACTCAACTAGTTGAGCAGTTGTCAGGGATTTCACCATTACTTGCAAATGAAGTCTTGTTTCGAGCAGGTCTCGCAAATCGCGCTACAATTGCCAATGGATTTTTTTCGGTTATCGAACCAATAAAAAATAAAAACTATAATCCCCAGATCATTTATAGCGGCGATAAAGAATTTTTCTATATTTGCGATCTCCATCATTTAAAAGGGGAAGCAAAAACGTATCGATCAATCAGTGAAATGCTCGACCGTTATTTTTACGGTAAAGCAGACCGCGACCGCGTTCGTCAACAAGCAAATGACTTAGAGCGTTTTATTAAAAATGAACTGAACAAAAACAAAAAGAAAATAAAAAAGCTTGAACAATCTTTATCCGACGCTCAAAAAGCTGACCGTTATCAGTTATATGGCGAATTGCTAACGGCCAATATGTATGCCGCGAAGAAGGGTATGAAGGCGATTGAAGTCAGTAATTATTATGACGAACAAGGGTCGATGCTTACGATTCCGTTAGATCCTTTAAAAACTCCGTCGGAAAATGCGCAAAGCTTCTTTTTAAAATATCAAAAGCTGAAAAATTCCGTTGATGTTGTTAACGAACAAATTCGTTTAACACATATTGAAATTGAATACTTTGAAGGATTGTTGCAGCAAATTGAATCGGCATCACCAAAGGATATTGAAGAAATGAGAGAAGAGCTAGCAGATGAAGGATATATAAAAGCACGTCGTAATCAAAAACGGGTAAAAGCAAAAGATCAAAAACCAACGTTAGACTATTATTTTTCCACCGACGGCGATGAAATCATCGTCGGTAAAAATAATAAGCAAAATGAGTATTTGACAAACAAATATGCTCGTCGAGATGATATTTGGCTTCATACAAAGGATATTCCCGGCTCACACGTTGTCATTCGCAATCAGGAGCCGTCGGAACAAACCCTAGTTGAAGCTGCAACAATTGCCGCTTTTTACAGTAAAGCAAAAAATTCAAGCTCCGTTCCAGTCGATTATACGAAAATTCGCCATGTCAAAAAACCAAACGGATCGAAGCCTGGTTACGTTATTTATTACAACCAGACGACCGTTTACGTTACACCCGATGAAGATTTGATATTGAAATTACGAAAAAAGTAGAATTAATTACATATGGGGGTGTCTCAAAGTAACTCTTTGAGCATCCTCATTTTTCATAGGCTGTTAAATTTTGTTGGTTGATTTCCGTTTTCAGGCGGACGCGGACCTTAGGGCGGGCGCCGAGCCGCTTCCTTCGCTTCACTCAATCCAGGGTCTCGGACTGTCCCGCCAGATATCCCGCAGGAGTAGCCGCTTTCACTCCAATCAACCACCCAATTATAATCTATAAATAATTAATAAACATATACGCCATTGTTTTTTAGTTGGTTCACTAAATTAATTGAATTAGCATCAAGCGGATTATCACCTACAGAAAACTCATTGAGTTTTTTAAAGTTAACCACCATTCCTAAGTTCGATATTTGATTATTGTCTATCAATAAGGATTCTAAATCTTGTAAATCTTTGAGTGGCTCGATGTTACTAATACTGTTATTACGGATTTGTAGCCTAGATATCTTCGTTAATCCACTTAGTGGGGTAATATCCGTAATATTGTTTTCACTTAAACCTACATTTTTCAACTCATGTAACTCAGTTAAAGGATGAATGTTAACAATTTGATTACCTGAAATTGATAGTTCTTGGAGCTTCGTTAAATTAGCTAATGGTTCGATATTTGCTATTTGATTCCCATTTAAATTTAACATTGTAAGGTTTTGCAATCCTTGTAAAAAATCAATATTTTTTATTTCATTCGCATGTAGTTGTAATTCTTTAAGTTTCACCAATTTAGCAAGCGGTCTGAAATCAGTTATTACCGTTCCACTATCCTCCATGTTGATAAATCCTACACTTAACCATTCAAGGTTTTTCAAATGACTTAATACTTTAATGTCTGTGATTGGATTTCGATCGAGATGTAATTCTGTTAAGGATTTTAACTCCGATAATCCCCCAATCATGCTATTATCAAGACCATTATCATCAAGGTCTAATACTTGTAACTTTTCCAATTCATATAATGGTTGTAAATTTGATATTTTACAGCCATAGCAATAAAATCTTTCTAAGTTTTTTGCATATTGTATTCCTGTTAAATCCTCTACAATATACGAATCCATGCCTTCTCCGGCAGAAATTGTTGTAAGCTTTAACATATCTTCAACTAAAATATCACCGTCAGGCTTTTCAAGCTGTTGACGGATTACAAATTGGAGCATATCATCCGGTATAGAAACAATAGCTGACAGTTCAGGCTCATCATCACTTTTTTCAGCATCTGTTTCGGCACTATCCTTGGCATTTTCAGATTCATCGCTAATTAAAATTTCCTTACTATTTTCATTAGCTGATTGATTAGAATTATTTGTATCCGTTTGACTAACAGTCTCTTTTTCGTTATTACAACCTGTTACGATTACTAGTAAGCTAATTACGATTATAAAGAAAACTTTTTTCATCTTCATCCCCTACCTTTGTTTTTTAGACTACTAAACTACTATACACCGTTTACTTTACAAACTCACTAGGTAGAAGCTTCAATTCCCTTGCTTTTGATACCGCTTCAGCTCTTGAGGTTACATTTAAATTATTGAATATTTTTGTCAAATGGTATTCAACCGTACGCTGACTCATTAATAGCTTCTGGGCAATTTCTTTATTTGTCTTTCCCATTGAAGCTTCAAACAATATTTCCTGCTCACGTTCATTTAAAGTTATTCTCGCTGAGTTTCCATCATCTGATGATTTTATTTCACTTCTACGGAGCTGTCTTAAAAAAGAAACGGGTATAATCGCTTCTTTCCGAAGTGCACATTTAATTGCTGTATGGAGCTGATCCTTTGACACCGCTTTACTTATAAAACCACTCACACCTGCTTCTATTAATATATTAAAATGAGGTTCAAAATCAAACCCTGTCAAAATTAGAATAATTGCTTCTTTATCCTTCTCTATGACTTGTTTTGTTAAATCAAGTCCACTCAAACTCGGCATAAACAGATCAAAAATATATAAATCAAATTTGGTACTAGTAATTAGCTTCACTGCATCCTCTCCCGAAGAAGCTAACGTCACCTTATAATCACTATGCTCTTCTATCATCCCTTTTGTTCCTTCACGAACGGACGGATGATCATCAACGAATAAAATACTTCTCACTTTTGATCCTCCTCATTGGTTGATTAGACTATAATCCTTCATTTGGGTTGGAATTACTATCATCATTTGTAACCCTTTTTCTACTGAACTGTCAAAGTCCATTTCCCCTTCCACGCTCTTAACCCGTTCTTTTATTCCATAGAGCCCGATGGAAACATTATTTGTCGAAAGTTTTTCTGTATCACAACCCTTTCCATCGTCTTTATATTGTAAAACTAATTTATCAAATTGATTCTTTAAATTTATGTGGACCCGAGAAGCATTTGCATGCTTTTCCGCATTATTAAGCAGCTCTTGAACGATCCGATAGATTGTTAATGTCACTTCATCAGTTAAGGTAATCGTTATATCCTTGTCATACTTGAAATCAATGACAAGATTTGTCCGCAGCTGCGCTTTTTTAAATAGATTTTCAAGTGAACCAATAATCCCAGTCTCTTTCAAAAACGGTGGCATTAACTCATTACAAGTCTCGCGAATATCATGAACTACATCTAACAATCCCTCATTAATAATCTCAAGCTCATTCTTTATGTTTTTATCAAAATCATAGTATTCAAGCACATGTGTTAACTTTCGATATAATAATAACTGCTGTTGCAAAGCAGAATCATGTAAATCTACTGATAATCGCTTCCGCTCTTTTTCTTCCAAGGCAAAAAGCATCCTAAGCAACCAGCTTGGGGCAGCTTCATTTTGTCTAATATTCCCAATTTCGTTAATAAGGTCTTCAATCTGCTCCATATTTTGATAGCTTATATTCACAAAGTACGAAATGGTTTTCAACCATTCTTTCTCCTCTAAGTTCAGTGCAGTAAAATTACGTTTCGTACCAAGTACTAACACTAGTGCTTTCTCTGATTGTTCAGCGATAATAATATAAAAAATAGAACCAGCCGACAGTAATTCCCCAAGGAAATTTTTTCCGATATATTCTTTTAATTGACTTTTCAATTCAGTTTGTTCGTACTGCCAATCGTCACCATTTTTCAATTGGAATTTGGCTTGTTTTTTTTCATATTCTAATATAGTTGCATTTTTCAACCCCAATACAGACTTAATTTCTTTAAGAAACTGCTGCTCGATTTCGTCACTACTTTTCGCTCCAGCCAGAAACTGTACAAATTGGTAGGTGCTTGATTGAAGATTATACTTTTCAGAAAATAGTTTATTTCGAAAGCGATAATCTAATTGTTCTTTTATGTAAAAAACGAGAATGAAAAGAAAATATATAATTGTGAAAACCTGAAACCATAAATATAGGGAAAAATCATTGATTAAATATAGGCAAAAAGTTGTTAACAAAAGTGCCGGTATAAGTGAAAATAATGCATAATAGTAAATCCGCTTTATATAAAAATCAATATCTAAAAGTCGGTTCGCTGTTACTAGATATACAAAAGATAAAGGCAAAAAGTACGTAAATAAAAAAGCAATTTCTCCAGTCATAATTACCCAGTTTAGTCCAATCGTCGGCAATGCATATAAAAAAACATATGGAGTAAAAGAAATAAGAATTGCAACATTTATGATCTTAAAAAAAGAACTATAGATTGATTTTCGATATTTTAGAAAACCTCGGCCAAAGAAAAAGAGACAACTTATCACATTACTAACAAACAAAAGTAACACTAGTAACTTTGTTAGCTGGTAAAAGTGATTACCTAACGGTAGTAACAGGTAAATAAGCATCAAAAACATCAAACTAAAGCTCGCACCATATAATATTTTTAGTAGCTTTCTATTGACAAATTGGATGTTATACTTTTGAAAATATGTATAAAAAAATTGAAGCAATAACAATGGAATAAATAATAAAATAGCAGTCGAGAAAAACTGAGCAAGGGGTTCGGTTCGAGCCGAGGCTGCCCCTGCAAACATACTGATCCCATATAATTGGAATAAAATGATTAAAACATAACTAACTTTCTCATTACCGCTTTTTATATACAGGAATAAGCTAAACAACGTAGCAAGAACTAAATACAATAGAGGGAATACTAAATGCAATAATAGCTGCCCTCTTTGGTGAATTGTTATAAATGAAAAAGCATGGATAACTCCATCCCTTTCGATAGCAAGGTGTTGGGCTTTCTCGATAAGATTATATTTTTTGACAGAAAAGTGGTCGTCTGGATTGGTTCCATTAATAGAAGTAATAATATCCCCATTTTCCAATCCATAATCTTTCGCTAAACCTGTAGAGCTTACTTTAATAATTTCATATTGCTTATTGTCATTTTGTTTTACATCAATACCAATAAAAGGATATTTTAATATTGTGACCAAAAAAAGACTACATAAAAGAAATACAATAGAATTCAAAAAAATAAACATTCTTTTTGTCATGTTATCCACCTATACTGAGATTACGTTAGTTATTATAAGTATAAGAGAAAATAGCTAGATTCTCCATAATATATGGAAAATCTAGCTATAAATACTAATACCAAAAATCCGATAATGTTCTAACAGTGCCTGTCAACACATCCAATATAATTCGCAATTCTTCCTCACTTACTCCAATAAGACTTACTAGGCCATTTTGTAATTTTTCTACTACATCTTCGTTGTTTACTAAAAATTGAATGATATCTGATAACATTTTTCAATCCCCCTTTTTTATAATGATAAATAGTAATAAATGATTACTATTTTAATAAAAACTCCACTATTTTTTCTTTACTGGTAGTTGGAATATCCATCTCATCGATACATTTTTGGGCTTTACTTATTTCAAACTGCATCATTACTTTCGCATATTCGATTGCACCGGACTTTTTTATATTTGTAATTATTTCCTGTTGTAGTGATTCTATTATTTCGGTAGTAACCTTACCATTATAGTAATCTTTTATTATATTAAATTGTGGATCTTTATTTTGAAGTAAGAATAAAATAGGCAACGTTTTCTTTTTATGCAACAAGTCATTTTTCTTCGTTTCCCGTTGAATATCATTTATATCATTTGAAATTTGAACAGCAATGCCAAAATACTCAGCATATTTTTTTACATCAGTAACATGTTGTTTATTTGCAAAAATAGAGCCTAATAGACATGCACTGGAAATTAATGCTCCTGATTTTTCCTTTGTTATGCGGAGATAATCATCTTCCGTTGTAATTACGTTTTCAAAGTCCTTTTGCTGACCATACATACAGCGCAACGAATGATCATTCAATATTTTTTTTGCTTCTTGTTTAACATCTTGATTCAAGTGACATTCATCAATAGCTTTTTGACTAGCGATTAGTAACCCTATTGCTACGTGAGTTACAGTTGCTGGGGAAACGCTTGTCCATGGTGGATTTGGGTTGTCTTGGTCAACTAAATCATCAAAAATATCAATAGCAAGGATTAATAGTTCTATTCCAGCAGCGACCTTAACAATTTCCTTGTCTTTACCACCAAAAAGATCATAGTGAAACAATACAAGTTCTGCAAAGCGAAAGCCTTCTTTTTCCTTATAATCGATAAAACTAGTAGCAAGCTCTTTCATTCGGTCATCATAATAACATTGATCAATGATTTGCAGAACAGTGTCTTTTATCTCTATCATTTTTTTCACCTAGCAAATAGAATTGATATATTATTCATATTATAATTAATTTTCCAAAGATTATCACCGTAATAATGCTGCGGAATATCGTAATAGATTTGCGGCATAATATTGATTGATTACTATATTTTATTTCTTTTGATTTTAAGCGACATTCAATTTATGGATGAACACAACATGTAAGAGCCACTATAAATAACGAAAATTTTCCAACATCATTAGCATATAAATCACGAATCTCGCTATTATAATTACTACAAGCTGTAAAAAAAACTGTAGCCATTATGATTATTAGTAAATTTCTTATTTTAATCACCATCCCTGGATAACATCGATTAACCATGTATTAATCTTATCAGTATAATTTTTAAAAATATACTGTTGTAATCCGCATTTTGGACCGCAAAAAAACGGCGGGAAAGCGCAATCGAATTACGTTGAAGTATACGATAGAAACCATTATTGTAATTATAGATAGTAATTAATTACGAAATTTTCAGACTATATTACTTATATTTCTCACTATTACGAATGATTGAACATACGGGAGGCCTTGTTAGATGAGAATTAATATTGGTGACAAAGTGGTTTATGAAGATAAAGAGTATAAAGTGATCCATATATATACGAGCAATTTTTGTGAAATCCGAGAAGATGGCACGTTTAAAACGATACTCGTTCATATGAATGAGATGAAATTACTACCGTCATATGGTTTGCAAACATCATAACCTCTTCATATGAACAAAAGGCGCAAGCGCTGGATTCCAAAGCTCAAAATGATATACATTCTTATTCTTTTAAAGAAGCCCTCAATTTTTGAGGGCTTTTTCAAATTATACCTTTATCAACAGTATCAATTATAGTTCCTTTATTTTTTTCTTAAAGCTTCAGCCAGCTTTCATCTTCAGGATTTTTGCGCCACTGTTTTAATTTTTCTAGTTCGCTAGCAGTCACTAAATTTTTCTCTAGCGCAACCTCTATTAATGTAGAATAATCGCTTAATGCAAATGCTTTAATACTTGCTTCCTCAAGCTGTTTAAAACCTCGTTCTAATTCGTATGTAAAGATGGCAACGGCACCTAATACTTCACATCCTGCTTCCCGCAACGCTTCTACTGCAGTAATGACACTGCCACCTGTCGAAATTAAGTCTTCAACAACAACAACCTTTTGACCTGGCTTAACAGCACCTTCAATTTGGTTGCCTTTGCCATGGCCCTTCGGTTTACTGCGCACATAACACATCGGCAAGTTTAAACGGTCACTTACCCAGGCAGCATGTGGGATCCCTGCTGTGGCAGTACCCGCAATCATTTCACATTGCATAAACTCTTTCACAATTATATTTTCAAGCCCCTTTGCAATCTCTCTCCGTAGTAAAGGATATGACAATGTTAAGCGATTATCACAATAAATAGGTGATTTTAGGCCCGAAGACCAAGTGAACGGGTCGCTTGGTTTTAGGTGGACAGCACCTATTTCTAATAAATGTGATGCAATTTGTCGTTTCATTTATTTTCCCTCCCATTGCTCGCAGACGATATGATAAGCTTCAAGCGGATTTAGTGCTTTTGTAATTGGTCGTCCAACAACAATGCCCCAGCTCCCACGCTTTCTTGCTTCCTCTGGTGTCGCAACACGTACTTGATCATCCTTATTATCATTCAGCATCCGAATCCCAGGTGTGACCGTTAAAAATCCAGACCCGCAAGCTGCTAAAATTTGCTCAACCTCCCATGTAGAACAAACAACACCGTCCAAACCGCTATCACTAGCAAGCTTCGCATAGTGACGAACCACTGTATCGAGCGGCTGATCTATAAGAAGTTCACTTTTCAGCATTTGTTCAGATGTGCTTGTTAATTGCGTAACAGCAATACACTTTGGACGTTTTTTTCCTGCAATAGTACCTTGATCAAGCCCTTCTAAAGCGGCCACCATCATTTGTTTGCCACCGGCAGCATGGACATTGACAATATCTACATCAAGGGATGCCAGATTCCGCATCGCGCTCTTTACTGTATTTGGGATGTCGTGTAGCTTTAAATCCAAAAAGATTTTGTGCCCATTCTTTTTTAAGTATGAGATTGCATGAAATCCTTCTTTATAAAACAGCTCCATTCCAACTTTTACAAACAGCGATTCGCCTTCGAATTGCTCAAGAAACGGCTTGATTTCGTGGCTACTTGGAAAATCAAGAGCAACAATTAAAGGTCTTGTTGTCACGCTCCCAACTCCTTCCTGTCAAATCGGAAATATGATCAACACCAAGCTCATCGAGTAAAGCTGGGAGTTTTTCAATAATTGTCGGACATACATACGGATCAACAAAGTTTGCTGTCCCAACCGCAACAGCACTTGCACCTGCCATAAAAAATTCGACGACATCTTCTGCAGATTGAATCCCACCCATGCCAATGATTGGGATCTTTACCTTCTGGCTTACTTGATAAATCATCCGAATCGCAACAGGTTTAATCGCGGGCCCAGATAAACCTCCTGTTCCGTTCGCTAAGATCGGTTTCCCACTCTTCAAATCAATCCGCATGCCAAGAAGCGTATTGATCATTGATAATCCATCAGCGCCGGCTTCTTCCACTGCGATTGCCATTTCAACAATGTCTGAAACATTTGGTGAAAGCTTTACATAAACAGGAACACCGGACACGGATTTTACTTGCTTTGTTAACTCGTAAGCAACTTCAGGAATCGTTCCGAACGCAATTCCGCCTGTTTTCACATTGGGACAAGAAATATTCAACTCAATCGCGTGTACATTAGGAGCTTTTGCAATTCGTTCTGCCACTTGTAAGTAGTCTTCAACCTGTGAGCCGGCAACATTTGCAATAATTGGTACATCAAATTGCTGAAGCCATGGTAGCTCACGCTCTAATACAGCATCTAATCCAGGATTTTGCAAACCAATTGCATTCAACATCCCGGCAGTTGTTTCAGCAACACGCGGTGTTGGATTTCCAAATCGAGGTTCAACCGTTGTTGCTTTAATAATAACTGCCCCCAGCTTTGATAAGTCGTAAAACTGGCTGTATTCACGGCCAAAACCAAAACAACCAGATGCTGGCATAATTGGGTTTTTTAATTTCAAGCCTGGCAGGGTTACATCTAAACGATTCATATAGATACCTCCCCAATTGGAAATACTGGCCCATCACTGCAAACCTTACGATAGCTAGCACCCGTAGGGTCATTCTGGAGATGACAGACACAAGCAAAGCATGCACCGATGCCACAGCCCATCCGTTCCTCCAATGAGATAAAACCTTTTTTGTCTTTGAAACGTTGATCCAACGCTTTTAACATCGGAGTCGGCCCACATGAATATAAAACGTCAAATTGTATGTTTTTAGCATCGATCACATCTGTTACAAATCCTTTAGTGCCATGTGACCCATCTACTGTTGCAATGTACGTATCACCAAGCGCATTAAATTTTTCTTCATAAAAGATCACATCTTTATCCTGAAAACCAAAAACATGAATTACTCGAACACCTTTAGCTACTAGTCGTTTTGATAGATTGTAGAGCGGCGGTACACCAATACCGCCACCTACTAACAACGCTGTTTTCCCTTCGCTTATTTCATCAATTGGAAAGCCACGACCTAACGGCCCGAGAACATCGACGTGATCCTTTGGCATTTTCTTTGATAAAAGGGTTGTTCCTTTGCCCTCAGCCCGATAGATCATCGTAAATTGATTATTTTCATGATTAATATCGCATATACTAATAGGGCGACGTAACAACGGGTCGTTACTTTCATCCACCTTAAGATGAACAAATTGTCCCGCTTGCTGCATGTCAGAAACTAGGTCCCCTTCTAAGACAAGCTCAAAAATATTTCTAGCGATTTCAACTTGCGAAACAACCTTCATCATTTGCTTTTTCATTGTGGTACAACCACCTTTTCCTTTTCAAACTTAGGCATTTCATTTGCTGTAAATGTCATAGCCTCTAAAACTCGTAAAATAGCTTTCGCAGTATCTAATGATGTTAAACAAGCAACGCCATTTTCGACAGACTCGCGGCGAATTCTGAAGCCGTCTCGTGCAGGCTGTTTCCCTTTCGTCAACGTATTTATTACATATTGTGCTTCACCATTACGAATAACGTCTAACAAATTATGATCCTCTGAACCTATTTTATTAACAACGGTAACAGGTATGTTTTCTTCCTGCAATCGTGTTGCTGTTCCTGCTGTTGCCAAAATCCGATAGCCAATTTGATGGAACCGGCGGGCTATATCGAGTGCTTCCTCTTTATCCTTATCAGCAATTGTCATTAATACAGAGCCATATGTTGGAATTGAAATTCCTGAAGCAACCAACCCTTTGTATAACGCCTTTTCAAGGGTAACATCCCGACCCATTACTTCCCCTGTCGATTTCATTTCTGGTCCGAGGTTGATATCGACACGTCGCAATTTAGCAAACGAGAATACAGGTGCTTTGACACTTACTTCTTTTTCTTCTGGATGATATCCTGTTTCATAACCTAGCTCAGGAAGTGTCGCGCCAAGGATTACCTTTGTCGCAACGTTCGCCATCGGTACACCTGTAATTTTACTTAAAAATGGCACCGTGCGGCTTGAACGTGGATTGACTTCAATCACATATACTTTATTTTCATATAGTACAAACTGTATGTTTAATAGACCAACAATTTGCAAGCCTCTTGCGATTTTAATCGTATTTTCAATAATTTGTTGTTTAATATCCTCAGATAACGTTTGCGGTGGATAAACAGCAATTGAATCACCTGAATGTACACCGGCACGTTCAATATGTTCCATGATCCCTGGAATATACACATTCTCTCCATCTGAGATCGCGTCAACCTCAATTTCTTTACCGATCATATATCGGTCAATTAAAACAGGATGCTGCGGATTGATTTTCACTGCATTTTCCATATAATGTAACAATTCGTCAAGATGATAAACGATTTCCATTGCCCTGCCGCCAAGAACATAGGAAGGGCGAACTAACACCGGATAACCGATTTCTTCAGCAATTTTAACAGCCTGTTCGACAGAGGTTGCTGTTTTCCCTTTCGGCTGTGGAATTCCTAAAGATGAAAGAGCTTGTTCAAATTTATCCCTGTCCTCGGCACGGTCCATATTTTCTAGAGTTGTCCCAAGTATTTTTACTCCTCTTGCTGAAAGCTCTTCTGCTAGATTTATAGCCGTTTGTCCACCAAATTGAATAACAACTCCAAGCGGTTTTTCTACTTCGATAACGTGCATGACATCTTCAATTGTTAACGGCTCAAAGTAAAGCTTATCTGATGTACTAAAATCGGTTGAAACTGTTTCAGGATTGTTATTTATAATAATTGCTTCATAACCAGCTTCTTTAATTGCCCAGACGGAATGGACAGTTGCATAGTCAAACTCAACACCTTGACCAATCCGAATTGGACCTGAACCGAGGACGATTACACTTTCTTTAGCAGTTACAATCGATTCATTTTCTTCTTCATATGTTCCATATAAATAAGGAGTTTCTGATTCAAATTCTGCTGCACATGTATCTACCATTTTATAAACCGGCATAATTCCATTCGCTTTTCGGAAATCATAGATATCTCTTTCCGACTTATTCCAGAAACGCGCGATTGCAATATCAGAGAAACCTTTTTCTTTTGCCTCTCGTAATAACTCTACATTCAAAGGTTCTAACTTGAACTTGCTTTCAAACTCGATGATTCCTTTGAATTTTTCTAAGAAGAAATGATCAATTTTACTCCATTCGTAGATTTGCTCGACAGTTACTCCACGACGAAACGCTTCACCAATCACAAATAAACGCTCATCGTCAGCGACTTCAATTCTTTTTTTCAGCGTTTGATCATCTAATTGTGACATTGATTCGATTTCAAGGTGGTAAACTTTCGATTCTAATGAGCGAACAGCCTTTAAAAGCGATTCTTCAAAGCTTCGACCAATCGCCATTACTTCCCCTGTTGCTTTCATTTGCGTCCCTAGCTTACGGTTTGCTGACTCAAATTTGTCGAATGGCCAACGTGGAATTTTCGTTACGATATAGTCTAGCGCAGGCTCAAAGCATGCATATGTTTTCCCTGTAACAGGATTTTTCATTTCATCAAGCGTTAAGCCAATCGCAATTTTCGCAGCAAGCTTGGCAATTGGATATCCTGTTGCTTTTGAAGCAAGCGCAGATGAACGGCTAACACGAGGATTTACCTCGATTATATAATAATTATAGCTATGTGGATCTAACGCTAATTGTACATTACAGCCACCTTCAATTTTAAGTGCACGAATAATTTTCAAAGAAGAATTTCGTAATAACTGATATTCACGATCACTTAACGTTTGACTCGGTGCAACAACAATTGAATCTCCTGTATGAATACCAACTGGGTCGATATTTTCCATGTTACAAACAACAATCGCATGGTCATTCGAATCGCGCATAACCTCATACTCGATTTCTTTATAGCCTGCGATACTCTTCTCAATTAAACATTGTGTAACAGGACTATATTTTAAACCGCTCGCAACAATTTCTTTTAACTCTTCTTCATTTGTACAAATTCCTCCACCAGTACCACCAAGCGTATAGGCAGGCCGTACGATTACAGGGAATCCGATCTGTTCAACAAAAGTAAAAGCCTCTTCGACAGTATGAATAATCGCACTTTCTGGAACTGGCTCTCCTAGTTCATTCATTAATGTTCGAAATTCATCACGATCCTCTGCCTGTTGAATCGCTGAAAGTCTTGTTCCTAATATTTCTACTCCACATTCAGCTAATATGCCAGAATTATGAAGTTCAACTGCCATATTTAGGCCTGTTTGCCCACCAAGAGTTGGTAAAAGTGCATCTGGCCGTTCTTTGCGAATAATTCTGCTAACAAATTCTAATGTTAATGGCTCAATATATACTTTATCTGCAATTTCTGTATCGGTCATAATAGTCGCTGGATTTGAATTGACGAGAATTACCTCATAGCCTTCTTCCTTTAACGCTTGACACGCTTGAGTACCTGCATAGTCAAATTCAGCTGCTTGTCCGATCACAATTGGACCTGAGCCAATTACTAATATTCGTTTTATATCTAAACGTTTTGGCATACGTCTTCCCCTTCTTTCTTGTATGTTTCAATTAGCTTCATAAAGTCATCAAATAAATGGTTTGAATCCTCAGGTCCAGGTGATGCTTCAGGATGATACTGAACTGTAAACGCTGGATAGTCTATATGTTTTAGGCCTTCAACAGTTCCATCATTCAATGCTATATGCGTCACCTGTAAACGAGTATTTTCGATCGATTCCATTTCAACAGTGTAGCCATGATTTTGTGAAGTAATATCAACCACACCCGTTTCTAGACTTTTTACAGGGTGATTAGAGCCTCGATGACCGAATTTCATTTTGCGAGTATTAGCACCACAAGCCAAAGCGAATAATTGATGCCCAAGACAAATTCCAAATAACGGTGCTTTTCCTAATACACCTTGAATCATATTTATCGCTACAGGAACACTTTTTGGATCTCCTGGTCCATTTGACAGCATAATGCCATCAGGATTAAGCCTTAAAATTTCTTCAGCTGTAGTATTATATGGAACGACAACAACATCACAGTTTCGCATGTTTAATTCACGTAAAATACCGTGCTTCATCCCAAAATCGACTAACACAACTCGGTATCCTCTACCTGGACTAGGATATGCTGTATTTGTTGAAACTCTTTCAACCTGATCTGTTGGTAATGGCTCATTTTTCAATCGTTCAATCATTGCCTGAACGTTCACGTCCATTCCACAAATGGCTCCTTTTAATGCACCATATTGGCGAATAATTCTTGTTAACTTGCGAGTATCAATTCCTTCTAGGCCTGGAATCTTCCTACTTTTTAACAATTCATCTAACGTTTCCTTACTACGCCAGTTTGATGGAGCGGCCGCTGCTTCTTTCACGATAAAGCCTTGAATGGCTGGAGAAATAGATTCAAAATCGTCACGATTAATTCCATAGTTTCCGATTAAAGGATATGTTAACGTTACTATTTGTCCACAATAGGAAGGATCTGATAAAACCTCTTGATAGCCTGTCATTCCTGTATTAAAAACGACTTCCCCAATCGTTTCTTCCATACTCCCAAAACCTTTGCCAACTAAAACAGTACCATCTTCTAAAATTAATTGTCGTTTCATTGTTGAATCATCTCCTTCTCCCAAACAATTTTTCCGGAAGCAATCGTTAGGACATTCCAGCCCTTACATTTCCAGCCATCAAACGGAGTATTTTTCCCTTTAGATAAAAACTTCGAACTATCAATCATTTCTTCTGCTTCTAAATCAATTACCGTTAAATCTGCAATACTGCCCACTTCAATTTTCCCATATGGCAAATTGAAGGCTTCACAAGGTTTGACCGTTAAAAATTCCAACAATTGTTTTAAAGTGAGCTTCTCTGCTTTGACAAAGTGAGTATACAAAAGCGGAAATGCTGTTTCTAAACCAACGATACCAAATGGTGCTTGCTCGATTCCCCAAGCTTTTTCTTCGGCTGTATGTGGGGCGTGGTCGGTAGCGATAAAATCAATTGTTCCATCTAATAAACCTTCAATTAATGCATCACGATCCGCTCTACTACGTAAAGGTGGATTCATTTTATAATTCGGATCTAAGCTCGGTATATCCTCATCACAAAGTAAAAGATGATGTGGTGTTACTTCAGCAGTGACGTTAATCCCTGCGCGCTTTGCATCGCGAACAACCCGAACAGATTCCTTTGTACTAATGTGACAAACATGGTAATGGCAGCCTGCAGCTTCAGCTAAAAGCACATCACGGGCTATATGTACGGATTCGCACACAGATGGAATACCATTCAAGCCATTTTTCTTAGAAAAAATCCCTTCATGTACGGCCCCTTTATTTATAAGAGTGTTTTCCTCACAATGAGCAACGATTGCCATATCCACTTCCGCTGCCTGCTTCATTGCAGCTAACATCATCCCTGCATTTTGTACACCGACACCATCGTCAGTAAAAGCAAATGCACCTTCAGCTTTTAATGCTTCAAAATCCGTCAATTCCTCTCCAAGTTCTCGAACTGTTATTGATGCATATGGTAAAACACGAACTTTTCCTGTTTCCTTAATACGATCTTTGAGCCACTGTAACTGTTCCTTTGAATCTGGAACTGGACGAGTATTTGGCATGGCTGCAATTGTAGTGAATCCGCCTCTAGCCGCTGCCATCGTACCAGTTTCAATTGTTTCTTTCTTTTCCGCACCTGGCTCACGTAAGTGAACATGTAAGTCGACAAAGCCTGGTGAAACTAATTTTCCGGCTACATCAATAATGACCTCACTAGTTTCATCGATCCGATCGGATATTTCTGTAATCATGTCATTCTCAATTTTAATATCTTTCTGTTCCAATTCCCCCGAACGATTAAATAACCTCGTATTTTTTAAGATGATTGACATTGTTCATTCCCCCTTTTTGCTCTTCCAGCGCCCATTTCAATGCTGCCATTCTTACGAATACACCATTTTCCATTTGCTTAAATATTCTTGATCGTTCACATTCTACTAACGGCGATGCAATTTCAACATCGCGATTCACTGGGGCTGGATGCATAATAATACTGTGAGCCTTCATTTTCTTCTCCCTATCAAGCGTTAAGCCATATGTTTGATGATACTCTTCTTTTGTATTTCCCATCTTCCCACCATGTCGTTCATGTTGTATTCTTAATAACATTACAACATCTGCTTCACGTACAGCTTGATCCATCGGCACAAATTCTCCTGTATTATCCTGCCATTCTTTTGGACCTGAAAAAATCACATTCGACCCTAATCTAGTCAACGCATCATAATCAGAATGAGCAACGCGACTATGGCGAATATCACCAACAATCGCAACTGTTAAACCTTTAAATGAGTGAAATTCCTGCTTTATCGTTAATAAATCCAATAGGCATTGTGTCGGATGCTCTCCAGAGCCTGCGCCAGCATTTATAATTGGGATATTAACTTTATCAACCAGTTCATGATAAAAATAATCCTCAGGATGACGAATAACTGCTGCGCTCGCACCAATCGATTCCAATGTCCGTACAGTATCGTATAATGTTTCTCCTTTTTGGACGCTAGAGCTTTCCGTACTGAAATTAAGCACCTCTAATCCTAGTTTTTTTTCTGCAACTTCAAAGCTAAATCTAGTTCTTGTACTAGGTTCAAAAAATAGATTTGTAACAAACTTTTGTTGCTGAGGTCGCCAAACTGTTCCAGAAATAAATTGTTCAGCATTGTACAATAATTCTTCAATTTCATTGACTGTTAAGCTTCCTATTGTCAATAAATGATTCATAGTATTACCCCCATCCCTGTACTTTTTTATTCCGAAAAGCCAACTACCATATTGTATTGAAAGGCACGATTTGTATAAAAAAACACCCTTTTTAACAAAAAGGGTGCAGGCTAAGGCGAGATTTAGTATCTCACCTGTTTTCAACACCCTTTGAAGCCTCTCTGTGCTTTATTAAAGTGTGTTATTTACATTTTTTTCTTCTATGCTAGAATCATGGTCTTTAGTTTTTTCTCTTCCAGGTAATATGAAGTTTAAAATAGCTCCGATAATAGCAGCTAAGGCCATACCAGAAATTTGAACTTGTTCACTTACTTGAATAAATGCACCACCGATACCAATGACAAGTATAACTGAAGCGATTATTAAATTTCTTTTTTCATTAAAATCAACTTTGTTATCAACTAACATTCTTAAGCCAGAAGAAGCAATAATACCGAACAATAGAATCGAGACTCCACCCATTACATTTGTAGGGATTGAACTAATAAGTGCACTAATTTTACCAACAAAACCAAACACAATTGCGAGAACTGCTGCCCCGCCAATTACAAACACACTAAATACTCTTGTAATTGCGAGAACACCTATATTTTCACCGTAAGTTGTATTTGGTGGCCCACCTATTAATGAAGCTAGTGTTAAAGCTGCCCCGTCACCCGCAATTGCTCGGTGCAAACCTGGTTTTCTAAGTAGGTCACGATTTATTACCTTACTTAATACCATTTGATGTCCAATGTTTTCTGATAATGTAACAATAACCACTGGCAGCATTGCGAGTGCTACACCCCATTTCAATTCAGGGGCATACGTAACGAAGGGGATTAATAATTCTGGTGCAGCAAACCATTCTGCAGCTTTTACACCTGAAAAATCAACAATTCCTACAATTAGTGCATATACATAACCGCCAATGATGCCAATTAAGACGGGAATAACTCCGAAAAACCCTTTAAAGAACATTGACGCAATGATCGTGAGAAATAGAGTAACTAATGCGACTGAAAAATGGAGTGAACTGTATGTTGCAGCATCATTTGGATCAATTCTCATTGCCATATTTACTGCTGTTCCTGCAAGACCCAAACCGATAACCATAATGACAGGCCCCACAACAATTGGTGGTAAAATATTTAACAACCAATTAACTCCGAAGCTTTTGATGAGCAATGCTACAATTCCGTAAATAAGACCTGCCATAAATCCAACGAGCATCGCTGTCCCCGGTCCACCGCTAGCTTTTGCTGCAATAATTGGTGCGATAAACGCAAACGATGACCCTAGGTAAGCTGGTATTTGACCTTTTGTAATAAATAGGTAGGCTAGTGTTGCTAAACCACTGGAAATTAAGGCTACTGCTGGACTTAACCCAACTAAGTAAGGCACTAAAATTGTAGCACCAAACATCGCGAATAGATGCTGAATACTAAGGGAAATCCACTGTGGAACTTTAGGTACGTCTCTTACGTCTAATACGATATCATTATTTGCCATTGTTTCTGCCTCCCTGATTACTCTATTTTTATTATTAATCATTTTCATGAATGCTTACTTGATCATCTGCATCAACTTCTGTTAACTCAACAACGATTACTTCAGAACTAGATGTCGGAATATTCTTCCCTACAAAATCAGCACGAATTGGCAATTCGCGGTGACCACGATCTACTAAAACTGCTAATTGTATTTGCGATGGACGACCAATGTCCATGATTGCATCCATTGCGGCACGTACAGTTCGACCAGTATATAATACATCATCTATCAAAATTACTTTTTGATCTGTTACATCTATTGGTATGCTTGTTCCCTTTATCATCGGTTCCTGATCAATTGTCTTTTTCGTTAGATCATCACGATATAGAGTAATGTCCACTTCACCAACCGGGACATGCCTTCCCTCAATTTGTTGGATTTTTTCAGCAAGTCGGTTCGCTAAATAAATACCTCTAGTCTTAATACCGATAAGAATACAGTTATCAATTCCCTTATTACGTTCGATAATCTCATGGGCTATTCGGGTTAAGGCTCTACGTATTGCTTGTTCATCAAGGACAATAGCTTTTTCCTTCATCCACTAGTTCACCTCACTTTGATGTTGTTTAACTCTTCTTCGATTTCGGCTGTGCTCACAGTTGTTCTGTTTCTGGTTGCATAAAAAAATCCCCCCACCGCATTGGTGAGAGGATCGTATTCTCGCGTGCACGTATAAGAGGGTACAATACACCTCTTATCATTATCCGACCTCCTTCTCAGCCTCACGGGACTGTATTTAAAGGATCAAATTATTCTACTAAGAAAATTATGACACTGTTAATTCATAATGTCAATTATGTTTTTCTTAGCTTATTTAAAATTTGTTCGAATTCTGATGGTAATGGAGCCTCAAACTGCAAATATTCATTGGTTCTAGGATGGTTAAAACCAATTATTCCTGCATGAAGCGCTTGCCCATTTAAATCTAATGATTTCTTAGGTCCATATTTAGGGTCCCCAACAAGCGGAAAACCAATATATTTCATATGAACCCTTATTTGGTGGGTTCTTCCCGTTTCAAGTCTGCATTCAATAAACGTATAATTATCAAATCTTTCTAATACAGTAAAATGTGTAACTGCTTCCTTACTATTTTCGTCCGTAACCGTCATGCTTTGCCTGTCTTGTTTATCACGTCCAATAGGAGCGTCTATGGTCCCTTTATCATGCGGTATATTACCATGTACAAGCGCTTTATATCTTCTGACAACTGTCTTTTTAACGAGTTGGTCAACTAATGATTCATGCGCTACATCATTTTTAGCTACCATTAATAAGCCGGATGTATCTTTATCAATACGGTGAACAATTCCAGGTCTTAATACCCCATTTATGCCAGATAAATCCTTACAATGTGCCATTAATCCATTTACCAAAGTCCCAGTTAAATGTCCTGGCGCAGGATGAACAACCATACCTTTAGGTTTATTAACAACTAACACATCTGAATCCTCATAATAAATATCAAGATCCATTTGTTCCGGCAAAACATCTAATGGTTCTGGTTCAGGAATCGAAATTGTAATCATATCGTTTAGCTTGCATTTGTAGTTTCCTTTTACAGTATTACCATTTACAGTGACTAAATTTTCTTTAATCCACCCTTGAACTTGGCTTCGTGACCATTCCTCATTAAGGATAGAAATAACTTTATCAATCCGTTCATTATCTTGTTCAATTGTAATCGTTAGTTGTATTTTGTCCATTAAGCTCTGACTCCTTCGCTTTCTTGCTGTCAATAAATGTATGGATAATAATTAATATCACGCCGACAACAAGTGCTGAATCCGCAACATTAAAAATTGGATAATTGTAAGTAAAAAAGAAAAAATCTAAATAAAAATCAAAAAAGTCTACCACTTCTTTTCTAATGAGTCGATCGATAAAATTACCGATTGCACCGCCAAGGATTAGACCTAATGCCCAGCCTAATAGTGGTTGCTTTTTCGCAATCTTCGATATGTAATAAATGACAGCTACAATAACAATGGCAGTAACAATATAGAAAAACCACATTTGACCCTGCAAAATACCCCAAGCTGCCCCCTTATTTCGATGGGATGTTAAATAAAAAAAATGATCAATAATTGAAATACTTTCACCGAGTTCCATATTTTTAACAATAAGCCACTTTGACCATTGATCAATGACAATAACAATTAAAGCAATAATATAATAAATCACCGATGTTCCTCCGATCCTACTGTCCAAAAAAATTGTCCCTGTAAAATTGTAGCACAGTCCATAGAGATTTAACAACAATAGACAAACGGAAAGACTATGTATGAAGTCCTTCCGTCAACAGTTTTATATATATATTACATGCTCATTATGCTCGGACATATATGGAATTTTGACCGATCATTTCTGATTCCTTGATTGTTCTAAGAGTAGGCAACACCTTTAATTTTTCGATGGGAATTTGTTGACCTGTTTCTTCACATAATCCATATAAATTTAATTCCATTTTTAATAATGCTCGATTCACGTCCTCTAATTCAGCTAAGATTTCCCGATCCACTAAATACTTTCTTTCCCGTTCATATAATGTGGCAACCGATTGAAAATTTCCAAATTCCATAAAATAGCTACGATCTAATCTATCCTCAAGCTCGTGCTTTGTTAATTCAAGCTCTGTTTTGATCTGATGATAATGATCGTTCATATGCTATGGTTACCTCCTTATTAATTGTAAAGCTTATTGTATACATAATGAGGGTACTTTAACCTAGCAACATTTACTATTGATTGCGAATTTTTGTTATATTTTTTAGTTAGATTATTTATCATTAAAAGGCTGACCTACTCTTAGGCCAGCCTTCTAGTTCATTATTATGCATAATACTTTTGAACGATTGTACCACAATCTTTACATAATGTCGGATGTTCTTTTACTTCACCTACTGTTGGTGTTACAACCCAACAACGTTCACATGTCTCACCTTCTGCGGGTTTAACAATGATTGACAGTGTGTTAAATACTTGCGCATCATCTGGAGCTTCCTTTTGCTCTCCAGCAATCGTTAATTGAGATACAATAAACATCTTTGCAAGATCATTTGTATTTTCTAGCAACTGTTTATATTTTTCGTTTGGATATAGTGTAATACTAGCTGTTAAAGATTTGCCAATAATTTTTTCATTTCGTGCATTTTCAAGTGCTTTAAGGACATCATCGCGAATTTCCATAAATGTATCCCATTTTTCTTCAATGGCATTAGAATTTTCTATTACCTGTGCCTTTGGCATATCAACAAGCTGTACGCTTTCTTCTGTCACGTTCGGAATATAAGTCCATACTTCATCAGCTGTATGAGGTAAAATCGGTGTGACTAGCTTAACTAATGCCAATAAGGACTCATGTAGAACGGTTTGGATTGCTCGACGATTTTTGCTATTAGCCGGCTCAATATATAGCACATCCTTTGCAATATCAAGGTAGAATGAGCTTAATTCAATCGTACAGAAATTGTTAATAGTATGATATACCTCAGCAAAGTCGTAATTTTCATATGCTTGAGTCACTTTATGAATGACTTTATTTAATTTAACTAAAATATACAAATCAACTTCACGAAGTTCATTTATTGGGACTTGATCCGCTGCCGGATTGAAGTCGTCTAAATTCCCTAATAAAAATCTGAAAGTATTACGGATTTTTCTGTATACCTCAGCAACCTGTTTTAAAATGGCATCTGAAACACGAACATCAGATTGATAATCAACAGATGCAACCCATAACCGCAAAATATCTGCACCGAGCTGTTGCATAACTTTATTAGGAACGACTACATTTCCTAGTGACTTACTCATTTTTCGACCTTCACCATCAAGTGCAAAACCGTGACTCAAAATCCCTTTGTAAGGTGCTTTACCTGTTACGGCAACACTTGTTGATAGCGAAGAGTTGAACCATCCACGATATTGGTCAGATCCCTCTAAATAAAGATCAGCAGGGCGCTGTAGACCCTCACGTTCAACCAAGACCGCCTGATGAGATGAACCTGAGTCAAACCAAACATCCATAATATCAGTTTCTTTTGTAAATTTTCCATTTGGACTATGTGATGATGTGAAACCTTCTGGCAATAAATCCTTAGCTTCTCTTTCAAACCATACATTTGAGCCATGCTCTCTAAAAAGATTTGAAACATGCTCAATCGTCTCATCTGTAATAATCGGTTCATTGTCTTCACCATAAAATACTGGTATTGGTACTCCCCACGCACGCTGGCGCGAAATACACCAATCTTCACGGTCCTTCATCATATTATATAGTCTTGTTTCACCCCATGCAGGAACCCATTTTACTTCTTTGATTGCCTGTAGTAGTTCATTGCGAAAATCTTTAATTGATGCAAACCACTGTGAAGTAGCACGGTAAATGACTGGCTTTTTCGTTCTCCAATCATGTGGATAGGAGTGAGTAATGAAAGTTAGCTTTAGTAAAGCTCCTACATCTTCAAGTTTTTTTGTAATTTCTTTGTTGGCATCATCATAAAACATTCCTTCAAATCCTGGTGCTTCATTTGTAAAGCAACCTCGATCATCAACTGGACTTAAAACGTCTAATCCATATTTTTTCCCAACAACAAAGTCATCTTCACCATGACCAGGAGCAGTATGGACACAACCTGTACCTGCATCGGTTGTGACGTGCTCTCCACACATCACAATTGAGTTACGATCGTAGAATGGATGGCAGGCAACAACATTTTCAAGTTCAGTACCCTTTAATGTTTTCTCAACTTTAACATTTTCCCACTCTAACACTTTTGCTACTTCTTCAAGTAATGCAGAAGCTAGTACATATTTACTGCTATCAACTTCTACTACACTATATTCTAGCTCTGGATGAACACATATTCCGAGATTGGCAGGAATTGTCCATGGGGTTGTTGTCCAAATGATAATTTTTTCATCCCCACTAAGTTTACCTTTTCCATCCTTCACCGAAAACGCAACGTAAATAGAAGCAGAGCGTTTATCTTGATATTCAATCTCAGCCTCTGCTAATGCCGACTCAGATGATGGAGACCAGTATACAGGCTTAAGTCCTTTATAAATATAGCCTTTCTTTGCCATTTCTCCAAAAACTTTAATTTGTTGCGCTTCATACCCTTTTGTTAATGTGATATAGGGATTCTCCCAATCACCGCGAACACCTAACCGTTTGAACTGCTCACGTTGACGATCAATTTGTTCATAAGCATATTCCTCACAAAGTTTGCGAAAGTCTGCTACGCTCATTTTTTTACGATCGACTTTTCCACTTTTAGTAAGTGCTGTTTCAATTGGTAAACCATGAGTATCCCACCCTGGTACATAGGGAGCATGATAGCCACTCATCGATTTAAACCTTACGATCATGTCCTTAATAATTTTATTTAATGCATGTCCCATATGGATATCACCATTTGCATATGGTGGTCCATCGTGCAAAATAAATAATGGACGGCCTTCTGTTCGTTTTTGAACCTTTTCATAAATGTTTTGTTCTTCCCATTTTGCTTGAATTTCTGGTTCACGCTTCGGTAAATTACCTCTCATCGGAAACTCCGTTTTTGGCATTAACAACGTATCTTTGTATTCCATATTTATCCTCCTAATAACATAGATTTTTCCCTTTTTATAGGCTATGGTAAACTTTTCTGTTACCAATATCAACAACGTGCTTTAACATATCTTTTTAATAAAAAAAACCTCCTCAATCCCTAAAAAGGGACGAGAAGGTTTCCCGCGATACCACCCATATTAGCTTTCTAAGTGGATATTTTCCATTAATAAATAAAAAGCACTTAGCAAAACTCACTTTAGCATTCGTAACGTGAATGAAACGCCAAAAACCTACTACCAACTATATCCTACTATTCAGGTCGGATTCGATCAGGACCTCAAGGGTGATTTTCATCTTTACCTCAATCATCAAGCTTTCACCAACCTTGACTCGCTAAAGAATGAACTGCAAAGATTACTGTCCCTATCATCGTAAATTATTTTATTAAAATTAGCTTATGTTAAAAGATTATATGCAATCAGAGCTTGTTCGTCAAGCTTTACTTATTGTTCTGTGTTATCATCGATTTCATCATCATTATATTGCATTAAATGATCCCAATCATCGCTCTCAATCATTTCTAATTGCGCTTTAATCAACATTCTAAAGCGATTACGAAATACTTTGGATTGCTTTTTTAACTCATCAATTTCAATCGCAATTTTACGCGACTTATTTAGAGCTTCATTAATAATTCTGTCAGCATTTTTTTCGGCTTCTTTAATAATTAGCTTTGATTCTGTATGTGCATTTCTTTTAACTTCCTCTGCTGCTTCTTGAGCAACAATAATCGATTTATTTAAAGTTTCCTCAATATTTGAGAAATGACCAACTTTCTCGGTTAAATCCTTCACTTTCTCTTCAAGCTCTTTTTTCTCGCGAATAATAAGCTCGTAATCTTTAATAACCTGATCTAAAAATTCATTCACTTCATCCTCGTCATAGCCACGAAAACCTTTACTAAATTCTTTATTATGAATATCTAACGGCGTTAACGGCATAGATGGCACCTCCAGTGGATCGTGATATTTTAGCTAACTTCATATCTATTTATTTTTCGACATTTACTTCTTGATTCCTGCATGAATGGAAATTATTTTTTCTTTAAAACGACAATTCGCCATTTTTCTTTTTTTGTTTGGCCCTCAATTGCTTTAATCATACAACGGCCATACCCCCTTAATGAAAGTGTATCACCTTTATGACAAATATATGAATTATCTTCAATAATTTTCCAATTAACTTTTACTAGTTTGTTTTGAATGTACGGAGTGACTCTTTGTCGTGATAAATGATGGACATTAGCTAAAATGACATCCAATCTGAGGGAAGAAACGGTTATTGTAATTTCCTGCCATGCTTCATTTGGAATAACCATACTTCTGAATGGGATTTCCTCAACTGAAATATTTGTTTTACCGACTTGATGGAAGTTTACTCTTACAAATTCAGCTATTTGCTGAATTGTTATAAACTGTACATCTAAATCGCCAATTAAAATATCCCCAAATTTCGATCGTTTAAGTCCTAATCCCATTAATGATCCAAGAATTTTTCGATGTTCAAGTTTTACAAATTTTCTCGGGTAATTTATCGTGAATAATGCAAGTTCAAAATCCTCAATTTCAGGTTCATAGTATTCTGGAAAAAGAATAGCCCTTTTTCGTTCTGCATGCTCAAATCCACCCCAAAAGCGACATTTTACTTCACCTTTAGTACCAATAATACTATGTAGTATTTCCTGCTCCCTCGGATCTAAAAAGTCTAGCAATTTATAAGAATATTGTTTTTTAACCTGTTCACTCCACTGAGTTACTTGATCAATAAATGCGTGTTCCTCTTTACGAAAATGCTGATATATTGACATTTCCAGTTATATGTCTCCTTTAGTTAAAAACAGGGATCTAGTGAAAGATCCCTGATAATCGATGTTATCTAAAAAAAGTTTAATAAGGAATAGGCGCCAGTTTGTGCTAATTGAAGAACTATAATAGCAACGATTGGGGATATATCAATGGGTCCAAGCGGCGGAATAATCCTCCGAAATGGTTCTAAATATGGTTCAACAATTCTCCCCATAAATTGACCTATTGATGATTGCCTTGCACCAGGAAACCATGACATAAAAATATAAATAATGATAATCCAAATATAGTAATAAATCGCCTGCCCTATTATACTAATAACGAGCCCCATGTTTTACCACCTCATCTCTGTTGACTCCGTTTCAATGTCCATTTCTGAAATTGAACCGGATACATCTACGTTTTCCGGCGTACAAATAAATGTATTTCCGCCAAGTTTTTTAATATCACCACCTATAGCATACACAGTACCGCTCAAAAAGTCGACAATTCGCTTTGCTTGATCATTGTGTACTCTTTGCAAATTAATGACGACGGCTCTCCTACTCTTCAAATGATCAGCAATCTCTTGAACTTCATCATATAGACGCGGTTCCATAAGGATTACTTTTGCTGATTGTTGAACACTTTGCAAGCTAACAACATTGTGCTTTCCATGGCGTTTAGCCGAACGAGTAGGTTCGATCTCCTCTTCAATATACTCTTCTTCATAATAATCTTCTTCATCATCTAAAGCAAAAAAGGTTCTAAACTTAGATTTAATACTCATATAAACACCTCCTAAAATTCTTTTCCTACTAAAGCAGTTCCAATTCTGATCATCGTTGCTCCTTCTTCAATTGCAATTTTATAATCATTCGACATTCCCATTGAAAGTTCAGTACATGGTGCATAAGGTAGAGCAGTAGCTTGTACTTTCTTTTGCAACTCTTTTACCTTTTTAAATGTATTTCGCAATAATTCCTCATTATCAGTAAGTGGGGCCATTGTCATTAAACCCTCTATAATAATATTAGGATATTGTCCAAGCTGTTCAATAAAAGGTAATACCTCTTCTTCCTGTAAGCCATGCTTGGATGGTTCCTTTGACGCATTAACTTGAACAAAGCATTTTATTTTGCGATTTACACGTGTGTTAATCTCTTTTGCTAATGATAGCCGATCTAATGAATGAATATAGTCAACATGATCAATGATATTTTTTACTTTTCTAGACTGGAGAGTACCAATGAAATGCCATATAGCTTGATCCCCTATTCCCTGCCATTTATCCAATAGACCTGAATCACGATTTTCGCCAATATTTTTTATACCTGCCTTTATGGCTTTTTTAGCAGTTTCAATTGACACATATTTTGTGACAGCAATAATTTTTATTTCGCTTGGTTCACGGTTCGATATGCGACAAGCTTCATTAATATTTGCTTGTATTTGTTTTAAATTATTTTCAACAGACAATGCTTGGACCTCCATAATTATTCACCCTTCATTCCGATAAAGCTAAGCATTCTCCCTGTTTTCCCATTATCACGGCGATGAGAAAAAAACAAATTATGATGACAACAAGTACAATATGTAGATATTTCGATATTGTTTGCAGAAACTCCTGCATTAATTAACAAAAGGAAGTTAGCTTGTTTTAAATTTAGACGATATTGCCCACCTTTGAGCTTACTGTAGACATCATCTAGCATTTTATAATCTAAAGCTTTATCAAGTTGTTCAATTACATTATTATCCACAATATAACAACATTCACCAATAGCCGGGCCAATCGAAACAAGAATTTCATCAGCTCGTACATTTTCCTTATTTGTCCATGCTTTTATCATTTCTCCAGCAATATTGTTTACCGTTCCACGCCAACCGGCATGTGCAATCCCAACTAAATGGTGCTTTGGGGCATAGAAATATAACGGTACACAATCAGCATATGCGGCAAATAAAAAAGTACTATCGTCTCCCGTATATAGACCGTCTACTCCTTTAATAGCCGTTTCCAACTCTGTAGCTCCCTTGCCTCGTTCAGCTTTTGTTACTCTTGTTATGTTAGCGCCATGGACTTGCTCGGCATAAACAGAAGAAGCAAGCGGAATATTAAGCTGTTTGGCCAGTTGTTCACGATTTTGGATAACATCCTCTGGAGAATCATATACATGGAGTCCTAAATTCATTGAATTAAATGGAGCTTTACTGAATCCACCTTGACGTGTTGTCATACCTACAACAATATTTCGATCAATTTTATTCCAGGAGTCAATAAATAAAAGCGAATCTTTAAAACGAAAAGGTTCTTTTTCCATCCATGAACTCCTTTCAATATGACATTATGTAATATTTTATTTTATTTTACCACATGATTGTAATAAAAATAGTAAAGAAACATGAAATTCTTCTAAATTACTATTCATTTCTATTTAATAATAGTTGGTGGCGAAACCTCGTCCTTGTTATTCTCATCAAAATAGTCGGATTGGAAATAGCGAACTAAAATTACATCCGTTCCTATTTTTACAATGTTTCTCCAAGGTATTAATATTTCTTCGTTTTTCCCAAATAAACCAAGCATCTTAGCACCTGTCTGAATGATAATGGCATCAATTTTGCCTGTATTTATATTTATGTCTAAATCACTAATATTCCCAAGCTTTTTCCCGTCTGCTACATTGACAACATCCTTTATTTGAAACTCGGAAATTGTAATCATCACTTCTCCCTCACTTTCTCTACTACTATATGTACCCCGAAGCTTGTACTATGCGTAATTGGTATTATTTTACGGGGGCAGGAACCTCTATGTATACCACTATGGACACCGCCCTGGCACCAAGTGAAAAAGGACTTGCTCACATTGGCAAGTCCTTTCGGGAACTATTGAATATTTTTATTCATTTGTTTAATAGCTGCTTTTTCTAAACGTGATACTTGGGCTTGAGATATCCCAATTTCTTCAGCAACTTCCATTTGTGTTTTCCCTTGGAAAAATCTTTTTGTTAAGATCAACTTTTCTCTTTCATTAAGTCGTCGCATACCTTCTTTCAATGCAATTTCCTCAATCCATTGCAGATCCTTACTTTTATCATCACTTAATTGATCCATTACAAAGATAGGATCGCCTCCATCATTGTAAATCGGCTCAAAAAGCGAAACAGGGTCTTGAATAGCATCTAGAGCGAAAACTATTTCTTCATGGGGAACTTCTAATACCTTTGCAATTTCTTCAGCAGTTGGCTCTCTAGAAGTTTCACTCATTAGTTTCTCTCTTACCTGTAAGGCTTTATAAGCAATGTCCCGTAAAGATCTAGAAACTCGAATTGGATTATTATCACGTAAATATCTTCTTATCTCGCCGATAATCATTGGGACAGCATACGTCGAAAATTTCACATTTTGGCCTAAATCAAAGTTATCAATTGATTTCATTAAGCCAATACAGCCAACCTGAAACAAATCATCCACATATTCGCCTCTGTTGTTAAATCGTTGAATTACACTGAGTACTAGACGTAAGTTACCGTTCACTAGTTTTTCCCTAGCACTGGTATCTCCATTTTGCATTTCCTTAAATAACTTACGCATTTCTTCATTCTTCAATACTGGAAGTTTTGATGTGTCTACACCACAAATTTCTACTTTGTTTCGTGTCATTCTTTCCCTCCCAACCTGCGAGGTTGCTGTATGAGTAAAGTATCTCCTCAAGAGGGAATTTTATGCACGAATTTACAATAATCCAAACTTACAATGTGTAGAACCTTGGTCCATCAATATTTTTTTATTTTATTGATCAACCTTACACCATTTTATTAAATTCTTTACGTAGGCGTTTAATAATTCTTTTTTCAAGTCGAGAAATATATGATTGTGAAATCCCAAGCATATCAGCCACATCTTTTTGTGTTTTCTCTTCACCGCCGATCAGCCCAAATCTCAGCTCCATAATTTGTTTTTCGCGGTCATTTAATTGTTCTAAAGATTTTAATAATAGCTTTCGATCAATACTGGCATCTAAATCCTTCGTAATAATATCCTCCTCAGTTCCTAATACATCCGATAGTAATAATTCATTTCCGTCCCAATCAATATTTAATGGTTCATCAAATGATACTTCTGATCGAATTTTATTATTACGCCGCAAGTACATTAATATTTCATTTTCTATACATCTTGAAGCATATGTAGCTAGCTTTATCTTTTTTTCGGGATTAAAAGTATTGACAGCTTTAATTAATCCAATTGTACCAATACTAATAAGATCCTCAATATTTATTCCTGTGTTTTCAAACTTTCTCGCAATGTAAACAACTAGTCTTAAATTTCTTTCAATTAATACAGATTTCGCAGCTTTATCACCTGTTGGTAGTTTTTCTAAAAGGTGTGCCTCTTCTTCCTTAGATAGTGGAGGAGGTAGAGCTTCTTTACCGCCAATATAGAATATTTCATCTGCTTTCAAGCCAAGTTTTATTAATAGTTTGTACCAAAGAAGTGTGAGTTTGAGTTTGATTTTTGCCAATTTACTTCCCCCTCATCTTTCTTATTATGCAGAAATATTTTTTATAAGCATCTTTGGATGAATAATACAATCGAAGTCCCCTTCAGACGATAAAGGAGTATAATTTAAGCCAACAAAAGCTTTTGTTACCATAATTTGCTCTTGACTCGTATGAATAATTACTTTATCTGGTTTAATCGCTAACAAAAATTGCTGCTCCATGCCAACAACCCGATAAGGGATTAAACGAATCCGGTGGGACCAATTTGCATCGATTTCCTCAAAAGAAAAATCATCTACACGTTGGGAGCAATCAATTATAGACGATGGTAAATAAGTTTTTGCTTTACTTAAATCTAGTATCATCACTGGTGTTCTTGTTAATGGATCATAGAGTTGATTGCCACTATCTATTAAGCCTTTTAAGAAAATAATATCCTGGCCAAAATCAACTTGAACATTAACAATTTCTTCATATTGAATTTTTTTCACTTCAATGCCATCAATATTTTGCTTTGAAAAGTACCAAATAAGTGGGAATCCGATTAAAACGAATAGCCAGCTTACCGGATCACCAAAACCACCAGTTTTAGAGGTAAGCATCCCATTTGCAAAGTAAAGGTCTGTTTGAAAAAAGTAATGTAATCCGAAGAGCCCCCCTCCAACCATGAACGTAATAAAATAAAAAGCAAAAAGATTTTTAAAAAAGTAACGAAATTTAAGGAATCCAAAGGCCATTCCGACAATAAGAATAGAATATAGTAGTTTAATAAGAGGTTGTGAAATGAAACCTTGGTACGGTGTAAAATATACTAATACAATTGTGGAGCCAATAAGTGCACCGAGAATCATTCGCCACTTTATTATTTTTCGTTTTAAAATAATGGCCGTTAAATACAACAATAATAAATCAAAGAAAAAGTTTAATAACCATATTACATCTAAATAAATGGTCAAAAATTTTCTCCTTTCATTACTTATAAATAGTGATAAAAGCTACAAAACTAGTATATACATAAAAAATTTTGAAGTGTGTCAAACGATGGCGGCTTCTCGATAGAGTTTTTGACAACTTTTGTAGAAACTTCAAAAAGCGTAAGCGCCTTAATCAGCTCTGATAAACAAAGGCGCAAACACCCTGATTAGCGACGTATAAACTAAGAGCGCATCGACTGAGATAAACAAAACACGTCGAGGGACGAGTCGATGTTGACTTATCGCAAAAGAGATGAGCGAAGTTTACTAGTCGCTGGGCGCTTGCGCTGGAGGACTACTCTCTGTGCTATAGTATTTATCCACAGGATCAAATTTTATAATTTCCTAAACAAAAAAAACACCTACCCAAAAGGTACGTGTTTCTTTTAATATATTCATATGTGATTTTTTAGTGGCGGCGATTACGATTTCGTAAAAAAGTCGGAATATCAAGGGTATCCTCGGCACTAGTTGGCTGACCACCTGTTCCAACATGTGACACTTCAGGCTGCTCGTGCTGTTCTTCTCTGCGTACTGCTCTGCTTGGCTGAATCCCCGGACGGTTAATACCAATACCTCTACCAAACTGATCTTGTCTTTGTTTGTTTAAGTCCGTTTCCTTGAACCCCGTTGCAATAACGGTTACTACAATTTCATCCTTTAAGTCCTCATTAATAACAGAACCAAAAATCATATTTACTTCTTCATCCGATGCTGAAGCAACAATATCGGCAGCTTCTTGAACCTCATAGAGACTTAGGTTCATACCACCAGTGATATTCATAATGACACCTTGAGCACCATCAATAGAAGTTTCAAGAAGTGGACTTGAAATTGCTTTTTTAGCAGCATCAACTGCACGGTTTTCACCTGTCGCGATACCGATTCCCATTAATGCAGAACCTTTGTCAGACATAATTGTTTTCACGTCTGCAAAGTCCAGATTAATCAAACCAGGTGTTGCAATCAGATCGGAAATACCTTGTACACCTTGACGTAAAACATTGTCAGCCTCACGGAAAGCTTCAAGCATAGGTGTGTTTTTATCTACTATTTCTAGCAATCTATCATTTGGAATAACAATTAATGTATCTACGTTTTCTTTAAACGCAGCGATTCCACTTGCAGCTTGAGTAGAACGTTTTCTTCCTTCAAATGTAAAGGGACGCGTTACAACACCTACTGTCAAAGCACCTAAGCTTTTTGCAATGGATGCTATAACAGGGGCTGCACCTGTTCCTGTACCACCACCCATCCCAGCAGTAACAAAGACCATATCTGCTCCTTTAAGAGCTTCTTCGATTTGTTCCCTGCTCTCTTCAGCTGCTTTCTTGCCAACTTCCGGGTTAGCACCGGCACCAAGACCCCTTGTAAGTTTTGTACCAATTTGTAATTTAATTTCAGCTTTCGACAAATTTAAAGCTTGTGCATCTGTATTCACAGCTATAAATTCTACTCCTTGAACTCCATGTTCAATCATACGGTTAACAGCATTGCTTCCGCCACCGCCAACACCGATTACTTTTATAGAAGCTAACTGATCCATCTGTGTATCAAACTGCAACATCACAAAATCCTCCTATATTCCAAATTCCGACTATTGTTGTTCTTATTCAAAAAAGGATTTGAATAGTTCTTTCGCTTTTGTTACAACACTTGTATTATTTGCTTTTGGCTTTTTAACTACTTGTTGAATTCTTTTTTGTTGTCGGTCTACTTCAACATTAGATACCGATGATGGAAGTTTTGAACCATATAATTTAGCACTCCGGTATACATATTGTAATAAACCAACACTCGTTGTGTATATAGGGTCACGAACCCCAATATAATCAGGCTTAGCAATACGTAAATTATGTTGAAGAACAAGCTGAGCTAGTTCCAATAATCCTGGCAAATTTGCAACACCACCAGTAAAAACATAACCACCTGGCAAATCTCGATAGCCTAATTTTTTTATTGTCTCCTGTACGATAAGGAGGACTTCTTCCAGTCTAGCTTCTATTATATCAGAAAGGTCAAGTTGACTATATTGCTCTTGGATGTCACTACCTATTACCGGGACATAAAAGATCTCATCGGCAGAAGCATGATCATAAAACGCATATCCATGCTTAAGTTTGATTTTTTCCGCTTCCTCTGTTGAAGTTCTAAGACCGATAGAAATATCATTCGTCATATGGTCTCCGCCAATTGGTAATACTTGAGTTACTTGTAGGTGACCATGCTCAAATATAGATAAGGTTGTTTGCCCCCCACCAATATCAACAAGCGCCACACCAATATTCTTTTCATCCTTCGATAACGCGATGGATCCAGTAGCAAGTGGCTGTAAACAAATATCAGTTATTTCAAGACCCGCTTTTTCTACACACTTCAAGAGATTATGTAAAATTGTTCTTGACCCTGTGACAATCGTTCCTTCAACCTCTAAGCGTACACCTATCATACCACGCGGATCATTAATACCATCCAAGCCATCTACGATAAACTGATGCGGTACAACACCAATTATCTCACGCTCAGGTGGGATAGAAATAACTTGAGCTGCATCAATAACACGAGCAATATCTTCATTTCCGATTTCACGGTTTTCACTAGAAACTGCAACAACCCCATGTGATGGAATAAGCTGAATATGATTTCCAGCAACTCCAACGACAACGCGATTTACATTCATGCCAACCATTCGTTCGGCTTGATCAACAGCCTTCCTAATAGACTGCACAGTTTCATCTATGTCAATGATCGATCCTTTTTTAATACCTTCAGATTTTACGTTCCCCACACCTATAATGTTTAAGGAATCATTCGATACTTCGCCAATGATCACTTTAACATTGGATGTACCGATGTCAAGGCTTACAATGATTTCACTGCTGTTCATTCTTTGGCACCTCCTCCAAAAAATTCTCATGTTCGCTATTCATGATGTTACATCAAAAAAGTGTTCAACATTAAAAATATTCAACATGAACGTCTTTTTCCCTTTATAAAATTGAGATTTTTTTCTATTTTTCGCGAGAAGTTGTCCATTTTGACAAAAGTATTCTCCGAATAACCGCGATATTTTGAAATAATCGGACTCCAAATGCAAACACTGCGGCTAAGTATAAGTCTACACCAAGATGAACACCTAGAAAAGATAAACTTGCAGCAAGTAAAATATTGGAGAAAAAACCAGTAACAAATACCCTATCATCGTATGTGTTTTGTAAGTGAGCTCGAATTCCACCAAATAGTGTATCTAGCGCTGCTAAAACTGAAATTGAAAGATACATTGAATATTCATCTGGTATTCTTAAGTCTGTTAATAAACCTAAAAAGATACCTATTAATAATCCTAATACCGGTAACCACATTTTAGCTGTTCCCTCATTTTTTTCATTTTCCTATTTAATAGGTTCAACAGGCTCCATAAACTGATTCCTTAAAACTGCATCATAAGCCGGCAAAACTACTTCTTGCTGCAATGCTGATGTTAATTCTAAATTCTCTAAAGCAAAAAATTCATCAACAATTTGTGAAACCTGCATTTGATTATGCAATTTTTCCGGATTTTTCGCAATCACTTTTATTTCAATCGGTAATGGACCTATCGGAGTGTTGTTGACATATGTTTTACCATTTACATCTCTTATTGGTGTAGTCGCAATCACTCGTTCATCATCAATTGAAACTGAAGTTGCTTGATACCTAAATAATTCATTAATTAGTCGAATCAAAAGTTCCGGTGGAACCGTCTTATATCCACGGCCGACTAACATCTCATTAAATGATGGCTTAATTGTTAAAATAATACCAGAGCCTTTTAGCTCAGTTAAGCCAATTTTTTTCTTTAATTCTTCAAGCTGTTTTGTTATCCCTTGTTGTTTACTATAATAAGGAGCTTCTTCGTACTTCTTTAAAGTTTCATCTTTATTTCTTATTTCCTGATAAAGCTCTGTAATGAGCTCTTGCTCACGTTCTATAGCTGCACGAATTTCCCATATATCCCTTGTATCACGAACATTTGGTTCTTGTGTTGTTTGAAATTGAATGGCAGCCATAAACCCTAAAATAACAGTAATAATGGTTAAGGTTATTACTTTTTTATCCATAATATAGAATCATCCTTCATCCGAGCACAAATTGTTAATCATTTTTAACACCAAGATATGGTTCAAAGATGAGTTCAACCTTTTTTTCTATTTTCACTTCAACATTATCCATTACGAGCTGATCACGTACTCCTTGGACAATCGTTAACGCACTAAACAATACCTCAGGATCACCGATTGCTGAGATGACGAATGGCGCATTGTGTTCATTTCCATCCACACTAATAACCGGTCCAATACAAGCAATATAGCTATTTTGCATTAAGCGCTGACCATTTATTGCGATTGCCCTTGCTCCAGCTGTTAATAATTCATTAACTACTTTATGAACGTGTCCGTCGTGAACAATATAATTATTCGGATTATCTTCTAATTTAACGTAAGAGGAATCAGCTAAAGTAACTTCAATACCGGGACCTTTTACTTGAACTTCACCCGCAAACATCCGGAGCTTCTCAACATCTTCAACTATTGTTTTAAACGATTTTTCCTGTTGGGCTAAATCTGCTTCTATTTCTCTAATTTTTTGTTGTTTATCTGTTAATTCTTGTTGGAGTTTATCTGTTGTTTCTTCAAGACGAATTAATTTCTCGCGTAGCTCATATTCTCTCTGCCATTGCTTGCTTTCGGCTATATTCTCTGTTTTCCCACTCGTTAATTGGTAGGAGAATGAAATAAGAAATCCTAAAACTAACGTTACAAAAGAGAGAATCACATGTTTACCGTTCACTCTCACTTTCTTCATCCCCCGCCTTTTCATATGCTCTAAAATAAGAACCAACTTCTAAATGGATAACACCAAAATGCTCGTCACTTAACTTTTCAACAATACTTGGATAATTGCTAATCTTTTTGGCGAAATCTCGTACTGTTGCACTAACTTCATGCCCATCACTCATATATAACGTAAGATGGAGCGGATCAATATTATCTGGAGTAAGGTGAATCTCAGAAATTCGGTTTAATACACTTACAGGTACTTTTCTAAGTTGTGCTGCCATTTCCTGAAGTACTTCGCTTTGTTTCCAATTCATTAATAGTGGAGCATCTGCTGGAATTTCACTTAATTTCCCTTCAGTAAGCATTTTACCAGTTTCCAATATTGGGTAGAATGAAGATCCATCAACTAAATAAGCGACTCTTTTATATTCGTAAACTTTTATATTGATGTGATTAGGAAAATGTCGCGAAACTTTAACGTTAGCGATTTGATTGTGTGCTTGGATACGTTCTACAATTTTATCTACCTGAACCTTCCAGAAGCTTGTCCCAATATCAATATGACTAAGTTTTCGTATTTCATCTGCAGTAACATGTACATTGCCTGTAACATTTATTGATTGTACTTTACTTAATGGGGACTGGAAATAAAGAACGAATAAAACTAATACAAAGAAAAGGGAACTATATAGAATAAGGCGGCGATTAGCTTTTTCCTTTCTTTGTTGCTTTAACTTTGGAATTCGGTCCTCGATTGCAATTACTTTTCCTTTTTTCATTCGAAATCCCCCATAATACAAAGCCTTCACACAACAAATAGATGACTCTAGTTAATTGCTTGTTAATCAAGAATAATAAGACAAACGGCATAAATCATGCCGTTTTGTCGGTCACTCTTATGAAGTTCATTTCCATTATAACAAAGGTACTTATATTTTTGCTATAAGTTATCGTTACTTTCCACCAATAATTTCAATTTCTGTTTCCATTTTAATTGAATACTTTTCCATGATTATTTGTTGTATATAATGAATTAAATCTAGTACATTTTGGGCGGTAGCGTTTCCAGTATTAACTATAAAATTGCCATGAAGGTCCGATATTTTGGCTCCACCGATTTGATACCCTTTAAGACCAGCTTCCTCAATTAGTTGCCCTGCATAATGGGGCAAAGGATTTCTAAAAATACTACCAGCACAAGGGAAATTCCATGGTTGTGTCTCTTTTCGATAATCTTTATTTTTTTGCATTTCCTTTACAATTGTCTCACGGTCACCTTTTTTTAAGCGGAATATGGCTTCGACCACTATACCCGGTTTAATTTTTTGGAGGACAGAGGTCCGATATGAAAACTGCATTTCTTCATTACTTAACCAACCACTACTCCCATCCGCAAATACACAATATGCCTTCACAAGAATTTTTGATATATCTGAGCGGTGAGCTCCAGCGTTCATATAAACGGCCCCACCAACCGATCCCGGGATACCCCCTGCAAATTCTAAGCCAGATAATCCTTTTTTACTTATAATAGTAGCTAATGAAATAAGTGAAAACCCGCTTCCAACTCGAACCTCACAACCGTTTATTTCTAAATCGTCTAATCCTTCACCAAGCTTAATAATAACCCCGCGTATTCCACCGTCAAGTACTAATAAATTAGAACCACGTCCAATAGCTCGCCATGGTACACCAGCCTCATTCACAAGTTCAAGTACTTGTTTTACACTTTCTACACTGTTTGGCTCAATAAAAAGATCAGCAGGGCCACCTATTTTCATCGTTGTGTGACCTTTTAGCGGCTCATTCATAAGGACCTTACCAATATTTGCTTCCCGAAGCTTTACCATTAAATCTTCCATGGTGCCCTCCTTTTTAGACGATTTTGCTAGTTAGTAATAATTTATGCAAGTATGTCTTGTCACGTACAAATTTAGATTAATTGCTTCATCAAATCATATAATTTTTGCGCAGCATCTGGTATTCCTAAACCTTTAGATGCTACTTTCATTTGTTGTAACGCTTCTTCATTTAGTAATATTTGATCGATATCTGTTAAAAGAGCAGCACCACTTATTTCTTTTTCTAAGCGGACAATTGCCGCTCCCTTCTCACTCAATGCTCTCGCGTTTTTTTCTTGATGATTGTTTGTAACATACGGGCTTGGAATTAGAATGCTTGGTATCCCTAATGCAGTGATCTCCGCAAGCGTTGTAGCGCCAGCCCGAGCAACAATTAAATCAATGCCTGCTAATACTTCCGGCATATTATGAATAAAAGGCTTAATAATCACATTACTTGGATTGCCAACCTTATCGACTTCACGCTTTACATTTTCGTAATGCACCTCACCAGTGACATAAACAACGTGGTATTGCTTTTCACCAACCTTAGGTAGAACTTCTAAAAATGCATCATTTATCGGTTTTGCTCCACGGCTTCCACCAACTATTAACACAATTTTTTTTGTAGACGAAAATCCTAGTACGTCTCTTCCTTTTTGACGATCATTCCCAACTACCTCGGAAGCTCTCGGGTTCCCTGTAAAAACAACTTTATTTCTTGGGAAAAATTGTTCTGCTTCCTGAAAGCATATAGCAACTTTATCTACGTATTTACTTAAAAATTTGTTTGTTAATCCTGGAACACTATTTTGTTCGTGAATAATTGTAGGGATATTTAGCTTAGCTGCAGCATATACAACCGGGCCACATACATACCCACCTGTTCCCAGTACTACATCAGGTTTAAACTGTTTTATATACTTTTTACTTATTGAAACTCCTTTTAAAAAACGTAGAATGGTTTTCACATTTTCAAACGATAAGCTTCTTTTAAATCCGGAAATCTCGATTGCTTCAAATGGAATGTTCGCTCGATTCACTATGGAGCTTTCCAATCCATTTTTTGTTCCGATATATAAAAACTCTGCCTCCGGGTTATGTTTTCTCACTTCATTAATGAAGGCAATTGCAGGATATATGTGGCCGCCAGTGCCGCCACCACTTACTACAATTTTCACGGCGATCCCCCATTTTTTCTAATACTTGTAAAATTTCCAACTGTAGAAAAATCATTGCTCCCTTTTTACAAGCAAAAAATAATAGAAACCCTGTTAAAAACAGGGTTATAAGCTTCCTTTATAAATTATTACAACGAAATATTAGGTAAATGTCAATTATTTCTTAGTACCGGGCATAGCGACTAATATTTAATAAGACTCCGACAGCCATAAGCATTAATGTTAATGAAGATCCACCATAGCTCAAAAACGGAAGGGTAATTCCGGTTACTGGCATAAGACCTGTCACAACACCGATATTTATGATAACTTGAATCGCAATCATTGCAATTATTCCGATGCCTAAAAAGCTTCCGAATAAATCTGGTGCACCTAGAGCTATCCTTACACCGCGCCACAATAATAATGCAAATAGCAATATCACAAATGTTCCACCAATGAATCCCAATTCTTCGGCAATAATCGAAAAAATAAAATCTGTTTGTGGTTCAGGTAAATAAAAAAACTTTTGTCGGCTCTGACCTAACCCTAATCCAAGTAACCCACCTGGACCAATTGCATATAACGATTGAATAATTTGAAAACCGCTATCAAGTGGATCTTGCCATGGATCCAAAAAGGCAGTAATTCGTTTTATTCGATATGGTGCTGACGCAATTAAAGCAATAAATCCAGCAATACCTAAAAGACCTAATCCAACGAAGTGACTAATTCTAGCACCGGCAACATATATCATTACAACACATGTCCCTACCATTACAACACCAGTTCCTAAGTCCGGCTGTAGCATGATAAGACCAAAGGCTAAAAATACTAATGAAAGCGAAGGAACCAATCCTTTACGAAACGATGTTACATGCTTTTGGTTTTCTGATAGAAACTTTGCCAAAAAAGCAATCATCGCAATTTTCATAAATTCTGACGGCTGAATAGAAAAAGCCCCTATACCTAACCAACTCTGTGCTCCACCACGAACAAGTCCAACACCAGGAATTAAGACAATAATTAATAACATAAAACAACTAACGATGATTACCTTTGACCATGTCCGCCATGTCCAATAGTCAATATTCATAATAGCAAACATGGCAATAACTCCAACTCCTGCAAATAGAAGCTGCCTTTTTGCAAAGAAGAACGAATCATCAAATTTATAATTGGCCCACACAGCACTAGCACTATACACCATAATCATACCAACTGCTAATAAGGCCAAAGTAGCAAGAATAAGAATAAAATCGGGCGTAGATTTTTTATTCTGCAACTTTATACACCTCAATCAATTTTTCTATGCATTCATACCTTCGTAGGACTAGTCTACTTTAAGTTTATGCACAGAATGAACAAACATGTCTCCACGTTCTTCAAATGTTTTGAATTGATCCCAGCTTGCGCACGCAGGTGACAATAAGATAACGTCACCCTCATCCGCTAAATCATAAGCTAACGGCACAGCCTTTTCTACATTATCGACATGTTTAATTGTATTAATTCCTGCTTGTTTCGCCGCATTTGAAATTTTCTCTGCCGTTTGTCCAAACGTTATAACAGCCTTCACTTTTTTTAAAGCAGGAATGAGTTCGTCAAAGCTATTTCCACGATCTAACCCACCAGCCAGCAAAATCATCGGTTCTGAAAAAGCCGATATGGCTTTTTGCGTAGCTAATATATTGGTTGCTTTTGAATCATTGTAAAATTTACGCCCGTTAATCGTTTCTACATATTGTAAGCGGTGCTTTACACCAGTAAATGTTTGCAATACTTCTTTTATCGCATTGTTTGAAGTACCTAATATTTTTGTAGCCGCAATAGCCGCTAAAATGTTTTCTAAGTTATGTAAACCAGGTAATAAAATATCAGTTAAATCGATAATTGCCTCATCATTATAAAATATTTTCCCTTCTACAATATAAACTCCCTTTTTTATATTTTTTGAAACGGAAAAATAAACAACATTCGCCCTTGTATGCTTTGCTAACTCGACTACATCGGTGTCATCGTAGTTTACAACAGCAAAATCAGTATCCGTCTGGTTTTTAAAAATATTTGCTTTTGCTTTCCCATACTCTTCCTTTGTTCCGTGGTAATCTAAATGCGCATTAAATAAATTAAGTAATACAGAAACCTTCGGTTTAAATTGACGTATTCCCATTAGCTGAAAAGAGGACAACTCCATCACTAATAATTCATCCTCTTTTGTTTTGGCCGCAACTTCACAAGCAACCAAACCAATATTCCCAGATAATTTGGGGTTTTTATGGCCTGCTTTTAATATTTCATAAATCAACGTTGTCGTTGTTGTTTTTCCATTCGAGCCTGTAATCCCAATAATATCAGCCTCAGAAATCGTGTAAGCGATCTCTACCTCTGTTATGATAGGGATGCCTTCTTCAGTTGCTTTTTTTAAGACGATATTGCTATATGGTATTCCAGGATTTTTTACGATTAAATCAAAATGATTGTCCATTAAATTGTCGGGATGTCCGCCACCAATCACAACAATTCCATTTCTTACTAATTCACTTGCTTCTTCACTTTCATCAAGCGATTGATAATCATTAACGGTAACGTTAGCCCCTAAGTCATGCAGGATTTTAGCCGCTGCATATCCACTTTTGGCTAATCCTAGTACTAGGATTTTTTTTCCTTCATACTCTGTTGTCAGTTTCAATTAGATCCACACCTCGATATAAATTCCTATTCCTGCAAACAATAAACCTATGATCCAAAAAGTTGTCACCACACGCCACTCAGACCAACCTATTAATTCATAGTGATGATGTAATGGGCTCATCTTAAAGACACGTTTACCAGTTGTCTTAAAAGAAATGACTTGAATAATAACGGATAATGTTTCGATGACAAACACGCCACCAATTATGACTAATAGTACTTCAAGCTTCAACAATATCGCAACAGCTGCGATTGCACCACCTAAAGCTAAAGAGCCTGTATCCCCCATAAAAACCTTTGCAGGATGGGCGTTAAAAACAAGAAAGCCTAATACCGCTCCAACAACGGCAATAGAAAATAATGCTACTTCATACTGAGATTGATTCCATGCCAAAATCGCAAAAGCCCCAAAGGCAATTGCTGCAGTCCCAGCTAGGAGTCCATCTAGCCCATCTGTTAAATTAACAGCATTAGACGCCCCAACAAGCATAATAATCAAAAGTATAATATAGGTCCAACCAATATCAATCGATATATCGGTACCTGGTATATTAATATATGTAGAAAATCCTAATTTATTTAAAAAGAAATAAAATATAATAGCGATTATAAATTGACCAATTAGCTTTTGTTTGGATGATAAGCCTAGATTGCGTTTCATGACAATTTTAATAAAATCGTCCAAAAACCCTAAGACTCCATATCCTATTGTTATAAATAACAGCAAATACGTTTCCATAGTAGGGGCTGAGAATTTGCCTGTCATGACTAAAGTTGTGATAATAATTGCTAGTAAAATCATCACACCGCCCATCGTGGGAGTACCCGATTTTTTTTGATGCGACTTTGGACCTTCCTCACGAATACTTTGACCAAACTTTAACCGGCGTAAAAATGGAATCATGATAGGGGATAATAATGCCGCAATTAAAAAAGCCATTATAATTGTCATTAACATACTGCGTTCAAGCATTCTTGTCCTCCTTTCTCTTTTCGTTATTATTTACATAAACGCATTAGAATCCTATGCTTAACAATCTTCTACTAATCCTCTGACTAGCGATTCTAGTCTTGCACCTCGAGAAGCTTTTAAAAGAACAACGGTATCAGGAGCAAGCAACTCTAAAATAAAAGGTAAAGCTTCTTCTTTTCTTAAAAAGCTATAGACCGAAGCTAACTTTGCTTGCTTTCTTACTTCATCAGCAATCCAATTTGCTTTTTCACCAATACAAATCAACTCTGTAATCGGTGGCTCAATGACAGAAGCGACACTTCGGTGCAACGCTTCTTCCTCAGGTCCCAGTTCATAACTATCTCCTAAAACTAATACTTTTTTATCATAAAAATCCATTGCCTTTATCGTTTCGATTGCAGCTTTCATTGAAGTTGGACTTGAATTATATGCATCATTAATAATCAATGCTTCGTTTTTCCCACGCAGCTGTTCAAGACGCATACCCGTAATATGAGTATTTGAAAATGCTGCTCTTATTTGGTCGGTGGTAAGTCCTAACTCCAAACCTAAGGCAATTGCAAGACATGCATTCTTTGCATTATGCTGTCCAAGTAAAGGTAACTCATAGACAACATCATCTATGGTAAAGAGTAATCCATTTCTTTTGACCTGTATATTAGAAATAACAATATCATTAGTTGCCTCTATACCACAATGGATAACTGAAATATCTTTCGGTTTAACTTTTAATAATGGTTCATCTCCGTCAACAAACAGCTTTCCCTCAGGCTGTAAACCATCTATTATTTCTAACTTAGCCCGCGCAATTCCTTGTCTACTACCTAGAAATTCAATATGAGATTCACCAATATTAGTGATTATTCCATAATGTGGCTTTGCTATTCTACTTAATAACGAGATTTCACAAAAATTGCTCATACCCATTTCTACGATTAAAACTTCAGTTCCCTCAGGCATAGATAATATAGTTAACGGCATACCAATATGATTGTTGAGATTGCCTTGGGTTTTATATGTTTTATATTTCTTTTGTAAAACGGCTGATACTAGGTCCTTTGTAGTTGTTTTTCCATTAGAGCCAGTGATGCCAATTACTAGTGGCTTCGTTTTTTCCAAGACATTCCTTGCTAGTGCTTGTAAGCCTTTAATGGTATCTGATACAAAAAATATTGGAAATTCAGTCGGTACAAACGAAGGTATTGGTTTATCTTTCTGCCATAAAACGGCAACAGCCCCATTATGGATAGCATCCATTAAAAAATCGTGCCCGTCAAACCGATCTCCAGTAATGGGAATAAATAACCCTTTACGCACTGGTTTTCTGCTATCAGTAAAAACCTCATCAATCATAATATTTTCATTAATCGAACCTCTATTGTTAGGGAATATTTGCCGAAGATCTGTTATTGAGAGCTTCATGACAATCTCTCCTTTATCGCATCTTTTGCAACTTCGCGATCATCAAAGTCTAAAACTTTAGAACCTATAATTTGATACGTTTCATGTCCCTTTCCGGCAATTAAAATAACATCATCTTTTTCAACTTGTTTGACCGCATAATAAATAGCTTCTTTTCGATCAACAATGACTTTATATGATTCTCCGACAACCCCAGCTTCCATATCCTTTAAAATTTCAACCGGATCCTCTGAGCGAGGGTTATCAGAAGTAAAAATAGCAACATCACCATTTTTCACAGCAATTTGCGCCATTATTGGCCGTTTTGTCTTATCTCGATCACCACCACAACCTACAATACAATATACCTTTCCTTTCGCAAATTGTTTTACGGTTGTTAGGGCATTTTCTAAGCTATCAGGTGTATGTGAATAATCAACGATAACAGTAAATTCCTGATTTTCATTAACGACTTCAAAGCGGCCAGCTACCCCTTCGATTTTTTCAACTGCACTTATGATAACGTCGAATGGTACGTTTGCTGCGATCCCAACTGTTATTGCCGCCAATACATTATAAACACTGAATTTGCCAATAAGCTTCATCGAAATTTGTGCTTCTCCAATTGGTGTCGACAATCTGAAGGTCGTTCCTTGGGAACTCATCTTAATCTCAGACGCCCTAACATTACAATCATTGTCAATTCCATATGTTAATATATGAGCACCTGCAACCAGTTTCTGAAAAAGCTCAGTATAAGGATCATCACTATTTATCACAGCATATTTTGGATTTTGATACTCAAGCGAATTCCCTAATTGTGAAAATAGCAGCCCCTTTGCACGTGCATACTCATCCATAGTTTTATGATAATCAAGATGATCTTGAGTTAAGTTTGTAAATACTGCGATATCATAATCACAACCACGTACACGCCCCATGTCTAACGCATGGGAGGAAACCTCCATCGTGGCTGTCGTTACGTTCTTTGCTACCATGCTATGAAACATTTGTTGTAATAATAATGATTCTGGAGTAGTATTCTTTACATCGTATGTCTCATCACCAATTTTTATATACATTGTCCCAATAAGACCAGTATAATCTCCGTTAGTTTTAAATATTTCATCAATTATATGTGTTGTCGTTGTCTTACCATTCGTACCAGTTACTCCAATCAAGCGAAGACCTTTTGTCGGTTGCCCATAAAAAAAATCAGCCAAATAAGCTAAAGCTCTTTTTGTATCCTGAACAACAATATAAGGAATAGATTCATTGATTGGCAACTCTTTCTCAGCAATAATTGCACTAGCCCCATTTTCAATCGCTTGATTGACAAAGTTATGTCCATCAACTGTAAATCCATTTATACATACAAATAAGCTACCCTTCTGTACTTTCCTTGAATCCATTTCTATAGATGTTATTTCTGGATTTCCTTTATGTATTTGCTTGTAAAAAGATAAGCTTTCAAGTAAACTTTGAAGTTCCATTTCGGATTCCCTTTCTATCATTAAAATTCATCACTTATCTATTATAACAAAAGGGAAGTTGTCTTAATAATGTATATTTAGAAAAACTGGAATTCCACGAAAAAACCGTGAAATTCCATGTTGATTATGCCTTCTTTACTTTTCTCCCAAATAAACACGAATTGTTGATCCTGTTTCAACTTTAACCCCCGGTTTAGGTGCTTGATCAATAATGACCGTACCTTCTCCACTTTTATCAATTCTTAAATCAATTAAATATTGTTGGAGCTCTTTCGTCGTGAGACCGATAATATTAGGTACTTCTACCATCAAAGGGTCCGGCCATGTATATTTCTTTTCAATTTGCCCTGTTCGCTTTTTCACATCAAGAACACGAAGGCTATCTTCAATAATATTACCTACAATTGGAGCAGCTACAACACCGCCAAATTGAACCGTATCCTTAGGATTATCAATCGCTGTATAAACGACTATTTCCGGATCATCAGCAGGGGCAAAGCCAATAAAAGAGACAATATGGTTGTTTTCCATATATCGTCCATCCTTTACTTTCTGTGCTGTTCCCGTTTTTCCGCCAACGCGGTATCCATCGACAAATGCGCCTTTCCCAGTACCTTGTGCGACAACACTCTCAAGTGCATATCTTATTTGTTCAGATGTCTTCTCGGATATTACTCTTTTCGTCATAATTGGAGTATTACGACTTACTACCATACCCGTTGTTGGGTCAACCCATTCTTTCGCAATATATGGTTGATATAAATATCCACCATTTACCGCTGCCGCAACAGCGGCTACTTGTTGAATCGGCGTAACTGAAACTCCTTGACCAAACGCTGTTGTCGCTAATTCTACAGGACCAACTCGTTCTAATTTAAATAAAATTCCAGTCCCTTCCCCTTGCAAATCAATTCCAGTTTTTCTTCCGAAGCCAAAATCCTTAATATATTGAAACAATTTTTCTTTACCAAGCTTTTGTCCCAATGTAACAAAGCCAGGGTTACATGAATTTTGAACAACTTCTAGGTAGGATTGATGACCATGCCCGCCTCTTTTCCAGCACCGCGGGGTTGCTCCCTCAACTTTTATAAAACCCGGATCATGAAAATGATCCTTCTCGAGATCAACTAATTTTTCTTCAAGCGCAGCTGCTAATGTAATAATTTTAAAGGTAGATCCAGGTTCGTATGTACTCCACACTGGCAAATTACGATTGTATACTTCCTGTGCGACTTCTTGATATCTTTCAGGATCAAAGTCTGGTCGACTTGACATCCCAAGGATTTCACCAGTATTAGGATCCATAGCAATTGCAATTGCTCCATCAGGATGATACGTTGCTTCAGCAATATCAAGTTCCCTTTCAATTATTGTCTGAACCCTTGAATCAATTGTTAATTTCATGTTTAACCCATCGATCGGCGGTATATAATTTTCGGTTGAATCTGGCATACGTCTTCCTTTCGCATCAGCAATAAAGGAAACATGCCCTTTTTCACCGCGTAACTTTTCGTCATAATAAAGTTCTAATCCCATCAATCCTTGATTGTCAATACCGGTAAACCCTAATACATGGGATAAATAGCTACCGAAAGGATAATGTCGTTTTGAATCCTCGGCAATATAAACTCCTTTTAATCCTAGTGCCCTTATTTCACTTGCTTTTTCATTGGATATTTTGCGTCCTTCAGGAATTCGTTCATTTGATGAATTTTTTGTAATATATCGATAGGCTTTTTCTTCTGACATATTTAAAACAGCAGCTATTTTTTTGGCAGCATCTACAGGATCTTCAATTTGCCTTGGCACAATATAAACCGTCGGAGCACTTACATTCGTTGCTAAAGGAATCCCATTACGATCAAGTATCTCCCCTCTTTCAGGCTCAAATGGAATATCCCTGCCCCACGAATCTAAAGCTTTTTCGCTTAGCCAATTCCCCAACACTAATTGTACATAGCCTAAACGTACATCTATGACTGCAAAAAGTAACAGCCCAATGATGAGCACTGTTACTAGTCGTTTTCGAACAGTTACATTTGAAACTCTCAAAACTAAAGCCCCCCTCTATTGCCAACATAACCGACATAAAAGCTTGTTTCATAATATGCCTGTACAAAAAATAATAGAACAAAGAAAAGCTGAATCGCCTTGATCAGCCCTGAATGGAAAATGCTCTTTCCACAAAGAAGTCTGCTTTTGACTTCGTATGTGGAAAGAAATTTTCACAAAGGGCTAGGCGATGAAGCTAGACAAATAGAAAAGCTGAATCGCCTTGATCAGCCCTGACGGTAAGGAAGGAAAATAAAAAAGCGGAGCCAACTAGCTCCGCCATAAAAATTTAATCTTGCACATTTTTCATTAACTCAAAAATTTCTTGATCCTCTTTCGTTGTAAAATTAAAAACTTCATTTTGCTCATCAATTTGTTCTTCCTCTTGGTAAGGTGGTTTTAGCTCAACTACTAAATAATCTCCTTCTTTAACTTCCGTACCGGGCTTAATATTTTGATTACTTACATAGCCTGATCCGATGATATTTGGTTTTAAGCTCATTAGCTCGGTAATTTTTAAAATATCTCGTAATGACCACCCCGTCATATCAGGCATTACTATTTTACCTTCTGTTTTTAATACAACAAGTTCACCAGGTAATACTCTTGTGTTAGGTACAGGTAGCTGTTCGATCACTTTAATTGAGGAACCGATGGAAACCGGGTGTGTTCCTATATTAATAAGCTCGGTTTTCACACTATCCAGTGATTTACCAATTATATTAGGGACTTCAATTCCATTCTCAGCAATAGGTTTGCTCTTTGATTTCTCTTCTAATGGGACAATATTTAAATAATGTAAACTATTTTTGATGACAGTTTTAAAAACATAAGATATTGGTTCAGAGCCTAACTCTGTAATTTTTATTTTTGGCTGTTTAACAGACACATACATGATAAGCTGCGGATCATCCTTTGGCACAAATCCTAAAAATGAAAATATATTATTTCCGTGTCCGGTCATATACTGTTCAGTTTTCGGGTCGGCTATTTGGGCTGTACCAGTTTTTCCTGCTATTTCATAGCCATCGATGCGATACGCTTTACCAGTACCTGCATCTGAAGAAACAACAGTTTCAAGGATATTTAATACTTCTTGTGCTGTTTCAGCTTTTATTGGTTCATTGACAACAGTTGGTTGTTGTTCTTTAATCACTTCGCCTGTTTTGGGATCAACTATTTTTTTGATAATAAACGGCTTCATCATCTTCCCACCATTTGAAATGGCGGTTGCCGCCTGAATTTGCTGAATGGGTGTAATGGAAGTCCCTTGTCCAAACGCAGTTGTAATTTTTTCAATCGGATATCGATATAAAATGTTTCCCGCTACTTCGTTCGGTAAGTCGATGCCAGTTGGCTTATCAAATCCAAATCGTTGTAAATAATCAAGAAATTTATCTGTCCCAAGCTTTTCATTTACTAGCTTTGCAAAAGCAACGTTTGAAGATCTTTGGACACCTTCTAAATAAGTAATTTTACCCCAACCTGATTTGTTATGGTCACGGATTGGCTTATCTTTTTCAGATATCCGATATGATCCTGATTGATATTCTTCATGACCATTAAATACACCAGCATCAATAGCTGCGGCTAAAGTAAACACCTTCATCGTTGAACCTGGCTCATAACGGGAAGAAATTGCATCGTTTAAATAATTTGTGATCTTCCTTGTATTTGGGTCAAAGGATGGCCTTGTTGCCATCGCCAATATTTCACCGGTTTTCGCATCAGCAACAATTCCTATCATGTTTTCAGGTTCATATTGGTTAAAAGCATCCGAAAGTGCAGTTTCAAGAAATGTTTGGATTTTTTGATCAATTGTTAAATAGACATCCTTACCATTAATCGGTGAAGTGACCATTTCTTTAGGATCGGGTAACTTAAAGCCTTTCCGATCACTTTGAAAGCTAACAAATCCATCCTGCCCTTGAAGTATGGAATCAAAAGTTTTTTCTACCCCCATATTACCAACAAGCTTACCTTCGTCATCCGGTAATGCGAAGCCGATTACATGGGAGGCAAAAACACCATTAGGATAAAGCCGCTTTTTTTCACGACGAAAATTAATACCAGGTATTTTTAAGGCTGCAATTTTTTCCATTAATAAATGATCAATATTTCTTCCATTTGGGCCAAATTCGACCTGAAAATCATCTTCACTTTTAGGTGTTAACCTTCTCTCAATCTCGGAAACTTCCATACCAATTAAAGGAGCTAATTTGACAGCCGCATCATGAGGATCATCCACATGAAGCGGTTTAGGTGAATTCTTTGAGTATGATTTTTTTATAATTGCATACATTGAATACGTAGGCACATCTTTAGCTATAATCTCACTATTTCGATCTAATATTTGTCCCCTGCTCGCCTCGATAACGCGCTCCTTCTCCCATTTATCCTCGGCAAGCGTTGTTAACACTTGTCCCTCTACGCTTTTAGTTACTTGAATATAAACAAAACGGCATGCCAATATAAAAAAGAGCAGGACAAATACTATTGATAATATCCTCGCTCCAACTTTGATATGTACTGTTCTAGCCTTGTTCATGATCCCACCACACTCTTACTAATGACCAATTATTTGTACATTGTTATTTTGGATTGTTAATCCTTGTTCTGTTGCAATTTTCAATATCCGTTCAGGTTTAGATAGTTCAGTAATTTCTTGTTCGAGACCACCATTTATCTTTTCTTGATTTGCAATATTGCCCTCTAGTGTTTGTATATCATTATTGTATTGAAAAATAGTAGCCTGATTAATTACAATCAACGTACAACCTATAGTACCAAGGATGAGTAAAAATGATAGCAATAATTTCTCTCCAAACGTTATTTGTCTTTTCTTTTTTACTTTAGTTTGAGGCTTCGTTTTCGGTTCGAATTGTTGTTGTCTTTTCGGCTGAACCTGATAAGCAAGATTACTCAAAGCTTCCGACCTCCTAATGATTTAATAATAATGTTTATCCTTCAAAGTTTTTCAGCTATACGTAGCTTTGCTGAGCGTGCACGATTATTTTTTTCCATCTCATCTTCAGATGGAACGATCGGTTTTCTTGTGACTAGTTTTAATACCGGCTTGTACTGTTCGGGAATAAAAGGTAGTCCCGGTGGCAATTCAGGCCCTTTACTCCACTTTGCAAAAGTCGTTTTACAAATTCGATCCTCCAAAGAGTGAAACGTAATCACACAAATTCTACCACCTGATCTTGTAAGTGATATTGCATCTTCAATTGCTTCCTCGAAAACCTTTAATTCATCATTAACAGCAATGCGGATCGCTTGAAATACTCTTTTTGCAGGATGTCCACCAGTCCGTCTTGCTGCTGCAGGGATCGCTTCTTTAATTAGATCTACTAGTTCTCCCGTAGTTTCGATAGGTTTTTTTGCTCGATAGTTTTCAATTTTCCTAGCAATCTGCTTCGAGAATTTTTCTTCACCGTATTTGAAAAAAATTTTGACAAGATCATGATAATCCCAATCGTTTACAACATCATAAGCAGACAATGATGCCGATTGATCCATTCGCATATCAAGTGGTGCATCCTGATGATAGCTAAAGCCCCTCTCTGCGATATCCAATTGCGGAGAAGAGACTCCTAAATCAAACAAAACTCCATCTACTTCGCTAATCCCTTTTTCAAGAAGCGCTTCCTTCAAATAGCGAAAATTACTTCTTATTAACGTTACTTGATCCCTATATGTAGCAAGCTTTTTTTCGGCATGAACTAACGCCATTTCATCCTGATCAAAAGCAAATAGCTTTCCTCGCTTTGATAATTTACTAAGAATTAGTTCACTATGTCCTGCTCCACCTAGCGTACAATCCACATATACACCATCTGGTTTAATATTTAATCCATTTACAGCTTCTTCTTTTAAGACTGTTACATGTTCAAACATCTAAACACCTACCATTCAAATTTGCACAGAGAATGAAACAAGCTACCCCTGACTATGAACTTAAAGGTCAAAATCAATTAAGCTTTCAGCAATCTCAGCAAAAGATTCCTCTGACTTAGCAAAATATGTTTCCCAATTCTCCTTACTCCAAATTTCAAATCGGTTCGAAACACCGATAATGACACACTCTTTTTCAAGCTGTGCATAGTCTCGAAGGGGTGGAACAATATTTACTCTTCCCTGCTTGTCCACCTCACATTCAGCTGCACCAGAAAAGAAGAATCGCGTAAAAGCTCGGGCATCTTTTTTTGTAAATGGGAGGGTTTTTAATTTATTTTCTAGCGCTTGCCATTCGTCAAGGGGATATCCAAACAAACACTGATCTAAACCTCTAGTAACGACAAAGCTGTCACCTAGAAGCTCGCGAAATTTGGCAGGTATAATCATCCTGCCCTTTTGATCGATGTTATGATGATATTCCCCCATTAACATACATAAGCGCCCCACTTTCTGTAACTAGAATACCACATATCCCCACTTTCTACCACTTACTTTATGACTATTCTTTAAAAAAAATAAAAAACCTGCTTCTTTTAGCAGGTTTTTGGTCGACATTTTCATATTTTCAACAATAAAAATAACTATAGATTATATAAAAACTACTTTATGTTGGTTGTTCCACTTATAATCCAACTGTAAGAGCACTTCAATAAAGCTAATGTCATATTTGTTAATGTAATAAAATATATTCAAGACTCTCTCTTGGGGAGCGTTTAATGGCCTTAAATTTATATTTATCTCATCAAACTTCCTCAACTCAACATCGTACTTTTGACGGATTACCTTTTCCATTTTGTCTTTTAAATAAAAAATTTGTGTTTTTATGAGCTCCTCATTTTTCTTAGCTAAATCTTTTAAGCTTTGATCAATATCAATTGCCAATTGCTGATAAGGTAGATGAACAGCAATAATATTTTCCATTACTTCATCTGTTACCTTATCGATATCGAATGGACGTTGTCCCTTCAGCCACTTTTCTCTCTGTTCATCACAACCATTTTCAAGGACTTGCTTTAAACACAAGTCTTTTTCCTCAACATATTTCTTAATATGTCTATCAACAAGTGTGATCATTAATCTTGGCACAAGAGGAGGTACTTTAAAATTAAAAAGATGAAAAGCTTTCTTCAAGGTTGCCCAATAAGCAATTTCACCTGGCCCTGAAATAAATGCCAATGTCGGGAATATATACTCCTGCATCAGTGGCCTTGTCACTACATTATTACAAAGTGTATACGGCTTTTTAAGAGCGATTTCTAATAATTCGGCTTTGTCAAAAGTACACTGATTATTTTTACTTTTAAATTGATTATCGAAATATTCAAGGAGCAACCGTTCACCATTATCAACAAAAAAGAGATGAGCATTTCTTTCATTTATTTCAATTGGCTCTCCAAATCCTAATTCTTTTAACGTTATTTGCCCTGCCAAAACATTTTCTCGAAGTTGATCATTTTCTTCAATTAGTTGACGTGTAAAAGGAGCACCAATTGATCGAAATCCGGGATCACCGGAATCAACAACTACTAAACCGTCATTCGGAAATAATCGATAAATTATCCTAATAAAGAAGTCCACATACGTATCGGATTGCTGTAGGTCACTTAATAAACATTCCAATAGCTTATTAGTATGTTCTGTTTCTCCGTACGTTGTTACAATTTGTTTGATCCAATCTTCACCACATTTTTTATCAATTTCCAGCGATGAAGCAGGCGTTTTTTTATACTGTTTTTGCGATATAGCCTGTTTCTCAACCTTGCTATTGTTTAACACAAATACATGGTTAATTTCATCGAAATCATGGTCCTCCCCAGCCACCCAAAACACAGGGATAACAGGTACTTGTAACAATTGTTCTTGTTCCTTAGCAAGCTTAATAATTGAAATAACTTTATGTACTGTATAAAGTGGCCCTGATAATAAACCTGCTTGTTGACCTCCGATTACGACGACGCTTTCATGATCACTTAAGCGACGAATATTCTCTTTTGTTTGTTTCCCAACATTATATTTTTGATGAAAGGTCATTAAATAACGAGAAACTTCCTCTCGCGGAAATTTTCGATCCTTTAACTCCTCTAATCGATCTGAAAATGTCTTTAGGTTATTGATATTTTGATAATCAAAAAAAGACGTTATGTCTACATCCCCATCAACATATTTAGTAGCAATTTTATTTGTCAATGGAAGGGAGATGTCCATCAATTCCATCTATATACTTCCTTTCAGCTTTAACATCTAACATATAAATAAAGTATAGCAAATATAAGCATACTCCCCAAAAATAATGCCTACTACAACCTTAAATATCCTTTAATCGTAAAACTAAACCATAAATTACAAGGGAAAGATAACCTAAAGAAAACAAAAGAAAATTAAACCTCCAAAATCCTTTCCAAACTTTCCGAAAAATAATCTCCTCATTATATTTCCATTGTAAAAACACAAACAACATTCCTATCATAATAAGTAGTAAAAGTATAACCCATAAATATGAGTTTCCCCAAATAATGATGACTAAATAATGGACAGCTATTATAAAAAATACTGTTGATAAGTCTACCGACAAACGAAATGATCTTTTTTTATCTTTTGTTACTATATATGAAAGCCAATAAACAACGAAAATCGCAAGTATTGGCATTGTCACCATTGTTGCTATGAATGTTGCCAACAATTTAACCATGATCCGGAACCTCCCTACTGTTCTCCATACCTTTAATACTATGATATAGAAAAGTTACTAACGGTAGAGACTTATGATTATTTTCTGCTACTTCTAGTAAATACCCCAATATTGAATCTACTTCTGTTTGACGTTTACATGCAATATCCATATACATAGATGAATAATTCGCTGAAGTACTTGAACAAATCTTTACAACCTCTTCCCATGAATCCTTCTCATCAGCAATATGAAGGATAGAAATGATTTCATCAAAAAGCTGTTTCATATTTCTTTGAAAATTGGGATCTTCTAATAGCTTGCCGTTTCGAACCTTATAAATTGCTGTTAATGGATTAATTACGGCATTTGCTATCAATTTCTTGGCAAGAATCGGATACCACTGCTCTTCTTTTTTGATAGGAAACCCGACCGAATTTAAACTGGCCCAAACATTGTCAAAACCGCTTAAATCACCTTTATAAGAAGCGAGCTTAATTTGTCCAATGCCCCTATGTTCAATGCGATAGTCAGATAGCTTTACAACACCATGCTCAACTATTCCTAAAAAGATAGAAGTTGACATTAGACTAGGTAAATATGAAAGATGGGTCATGCCATTTTGCAAAAATAAAATCGGTGTCTTACTATTTAAACTTGTTAGATAATGGAAGATCCCTTCGATATCATATTGTTTTACAGTTATGATAAGTAAGTCTTCCTCAGCTAATCCTTGCTGCAATGGTTTTGATTGAATAAAATAAGTGGACTTCTTTCCTTTTTTATGTAGTTCAATTCCGTTTTGGTTAAGAACTGAAGCCTGTTCATCCCTTCTTGTATATATCACTGTTTCCACATTCGCTTTACATAGATACGCCGCTGTAAGTAGACCAACGGCCCCTGCCCCTATAATTGCAACCTTCATGTAATCCTCCAATAAACAAAAACTAAAATTTTTTTACTCTAAAATATATTTTACCAAATAATCAAAGTAGACGAGAGCATAATCCAAATTTCAATAGCCATAATAATGCCACATTTTTCAAAAAAGAAGTTAAGGAAATTTTCGGAAAATTATATTATAATATAAATGAAAAAGTGTGAAAAGGAGGGTGCCTTTATGGAAGTCATTCCAATTGAGAACTTGTCTATCAATTACAAAACTCTAGAAGATTTCAAGAAGTTTAAAGAATATGGCGATTATGAACTGCAAATGCTTGAAGATCTTCAAGGTAGTATCGTCGAAAATGATTGCGAATCACCGTTTTATGGTATTTATTACGGAGATAAGCTAATTGCAAGGATGAGTTTGTATCACACTCCTAGAAAGTTCGATCATATATTTAAAGGTGAAAGGGATTATTTAGATCTCTCCAAGCTTGAAGTGTTACCACATTATCGCCACAAAGGTTATGGGGAAACTCTCATACAATTTGCCAAAAGCTTTAATCTCCCAATTATTACGAGACCAATCGTTAACTCAGAAGGATTTTGGAAAAAAATGGGGTTTATTCCGTTTAAACCACCATATGAATTACCTGAAAAACTACTAGTTTGGTACCCTGACCAACTGTCTAGCAACAAAATAAACTAAAAAGCTGACAAAAGTCAGCTTTTTTTCACTTATTAATCCTTTGCAAATTTCCGTTTTTATCCATTTGGAATTTAAATTTGGAACCTTCCTCCTCTTGGAGAACAATCATTTTACGAGCTCTTTCCATGATTTCGATTAAAGCCTTATAGTCCTCTTCAATTAGTGTATATTTTTCGTTCAAAATATCGATTTGTGCTAATAAATTTCTTCTTTCCTTTTGAAGCTCAGTTAATTCATTTTTTAATTCTTCATTTTGTTTACGTAAGATCTCCGTGCTTTCAACCGTTTCATGAGCCGACGATAAAAAAGCAATCACATCTTCAAATGAAACAGTTTGGTCTGTTTGGGCAATTATAGATGGTTTTTGTTTATTATTTTGTTTCTCGGTAGTTTGCTTATCAATATGGTTTAGTTTTTCGCCTTTTCGTTGTTTTTTTGCTATTGTAATGGCTGATTCATATTGCTTTCTTACAGTGGAATTCCACCGGAATCCACATGCTGCAGCAGTTCTTGAAAGTCTTTTGCCAACTTCTTCGAAAGCAGCTAGCTGCGTACTGCCATCTCTTATATGTCTTAATACAACCTCAGCAAGTATTAAATCCTCATCTTGAGTCCATGCATCCTGTCTTAAAGTACTCATTTCTATCTCTCCTACCTGTGCATTTTTTATTATCTTTATGCTTTATATAAGAAAGATAGAATACAAATCTATTATTTTTTCTATTTTGTTATAAAAGATTTTACAGCCTCATGATGCTCGTCAGCCTCCCATAAAACTGAACATTCCTCGATTTCCGCAAAAATTCTCTCGCGAATTTTCGTATTCTGCCACCTACGAATCCCTACTTTTTTATATGCTTCCAATACTCCACGCTTTTGCTCTATATATTCAGAAAGCCAAACTTCACTTTCATCCCTATAATGGGCATCATCTAATAAGTAATGAATAAAGCCTAACTCAAGTCCCTCCTTTGCTGAAAATCTATTAGCGGTCATTAATAACTTCATCGCTTTATCGTACGGTAACTTTTCAAGTAACATAGTGGCGCCACCCCAACCAGTCGTAATTGCTAATTTCCCTTGAACAAAGCCAAATCTTGCGCCTTTTCTTGCTATTCTAAAGTCACATGCAGATGCAATTTCACATCCTCCACCTATTGCTGCTCCGTTCATTAGTGCAACTGTAGGCTTTGGAAGTGTTAATAGGTCATATAAAATTTCCCCCATTTTCGAAAGCATGGCATAAGCTTCATTCTTCGTATTAAGATTATGAAATACTGAAAGGTCTCCACCAGAACAAAATGCTTGATCTCCTGCCCCTGTGATTACTAACGCCTTATCATTTTTATTAACTGATACTTCAGCGATGATTTCCTTCAATTGGTCCATCACATCAAAATCAATTGCATTTCTTTTTTCTGCACGATTAATCGTCGCCCAAACAACCCCATTATTTTTTTCAACTAAAACCTTCCCCATCGGTTTTTCCCCTTTCTATCACCTTAAATCTTAATTGTAAGCATATCATTTAGTTTACCAAAATATGTGTTTAAAAAACAATGCCTTCCCATAGTAGCGCTTTTGCGTCGCAATGGTATGTCACGCTATAGATTCGTATGAAGACAAAAAGCGCAGAGAATAAATTATTCTCTGCGCTTTTCCCATTTTCATTAATCGTTTGCTACTACTTCTTTACCTTTATATGTGCCACACTCTTTACATACACGGTGAGCAAGCTTTAATTCCCCACAATTTGGGCATTCTACCATACCAGGTACTTGTAATTTGTAGTGAGTACGACGCTTTCTTTTTGCAGTTTTAGAAGTTCTTCTAAAAGGTACAGCCATTATTCCCACCTCCTTAAAAGGTTTAACTATCCGTTGTTTTTGTTGTCATTAAAAAGATCTTTCAAGGCTTCAAATCGAGGATCAATCTTATCCTTCTTGTCATCTTCTGATAACACTTCCCAGCCTTTTCCTGATTGTGGCGCCCCTCCCTTTTCGGTTGGATCATCACAAAATATTTGAATAGGTATCTCTAAGAGGATATTTTCCTTGATCATCGGTAATAAGTCAAGAACTTCTCCCTCAACTTGATGAAGATTTTCCTCGTCAGGATTACCATATCCATTTTCTGACAATAAGTATGTTTCTATTGTTTCAATATTAAAAGAATGACTAGCATCCTTTAATGTCCGAGAGCAAGGTAAAATCATCGTTCCTTGTATTGTTAAAGTAAAGGTAACTTTATTTGCTCCAAAGTCCCCATGACCTTTAACGTGTACTGGTGGTATACGTCTAATATCAGATATTTCGACTAAATTACTTACGTCTACAAATTCATCAATAACGATACCTTTATTTCGAATTTGATTTAATTGGTTCATATACCATTTCAATACTCTCACCTCAAGACAACAAAAGTAATTATAGCTTTCACATAATCATTTGTCAATATAAAACCTTTACACTATACTAAGACTAGACAAAAAATCGGAAGCCAATATAAATACGAAGAGAAGAAAGGATATATATAAATATGAATGCAGCGGGTGTTGTAGTTGAATATAATCCATTTCATAATGGACATTATTATCATATCCAAGAGACGAAAAAAGTAACAGGAGCAGATTTGATTGTAGCTGTCATGAGCGGCAATTTTCTACAACGCGGTGAACCAGCATTACTATCTAAATGGGCTCGTACAAAAATGGCATTGCTTGGTGGTGCAGATATTGTAATTGAACTTCCATATGTATTTGCAATACAAAAAGCTGAAATATTTGCACAAGGTGCGGTCACACTGTTGGACGCTTTAAAAGTAACAAGCATTTGCTTTGGTAGTGAATCTGGTGATATTGATGCTTTTTATGAAACACTGATGGTCTTGAATAACAATGAGACTAAATATTCAAACACCTTAAAGCAAGCCCTCAAACAAGGGAAAAGTTATCCACGTGCTGCAAGTGAAGCCTTTCAGACGTTAAACGCAACAACAAAATGTGTCAATCTTTCACAGCCTAATAACATCCTTGGATTTCATTACATTCAATCTATCGAAAAATTGGGAAGTAATATGAAGGCATATACTATACAAAGAAAGTCAGCACATTATCATGATCGAGAGTTTACTGATCGTTCTATTGCTAGTGCAACAAGTATTCGTCATACATTATTCAGTGAAGAAGGCGACACCGATGATATTTCAGCTATTTATCAAGTTACTCCAAAAACAACCTATGAGCAATTAATTGCTTATAAAAGTAAATACGGTATGTTCCATAACTGGGAGAACTATTTTCCATTATTAAAATATCAACTGCTTACGATGCGTAATGAAGATTTAACAAAGATCTATGAGGTTGAAGAAGGGATTGAGAATCGTATTGTGCAATATATTTTAACCTCACACTCTTTTAAAGAATTTATGGAGAACATAAAAACAAAGCGATATACGTGGACAAGATTACAACGCTTATGCCTACATATTCTTACGAACACATCAAAGCAAGAGATGAAAGATAAAATACCAACATATATACGCTTACTCGGATCTACTACTATCGGTCAGTCCTATTTAAATAAAATTAAAAAAACTGTTTCATTACCTATTGTAGCTAGGTTGTCTACTATTTCAAATGAACAAATCAAACTAGATATCAAAGCATCACGTGTATATGCGTCATGTCTAAATGAGCCTTACCGCTCACAAATGATTAAGGAAGAATTTTCTACTCCACCGCTTCGGTTTGATCCAAGCACACAACAATTTTTATAAAACTAGCCTGCTGAGTGAAGAACGGCTTTTTTCAATAGAAAAACTACCGATATGCACACTAGCAGGCCACTGTGACAGCTCATACATGTGTTACTTAATTAATTGATTAATTAATAAGTTGGTTCTAATTTTTCTAGGTAATTTAAAGCATCCTTAAATGTATCAACAGGTATAATCTTCATTTCAGTTTTAATATCCCGAGCCGCTTCTAAAGCCTCTTGGTAGTTGGTTGGAATTGGATCGCCATTTACACTAACATGCTCTTTTCCGTGCTCATTGGGTGCAAAGAAAATCTCAACTCCAGACTTATGAGCCGCAACAATTTTCTGCTTAATTCCGCCAATTCTTCCAACATTCCCGTCATAATCAATCGTTCCTGTCCCGGCAATTTTATAGCCTTTTGTTAAATCCTCTTCTACTAATTGATTATAAATTTCAAGGGTAAACATTAATCCTGCAGATGGGCCACCAATTTGACTAGTATCGATTTCAACATTTGGGTTAACTTTTACACTGCGGTCTTCCACTAGAACAATCCCTAGGCCAACTTTCCCTCGTTCACTTTCAGGAACTTCACTATCAGGAAATGTTCCTATATGAACATTTTTTTCAATTTTTTTACCATCTCTTTCAAGCTTAAGCTTGACAACGTCCCCAGCTTTTTTGTTAGTTACATTGCTAATAAATTCCTTTGCAGTTCGCATTTCTTTCCCGTCTACGGCAAACAAACGATCACCAATTTCTAGCTGCTTTTCAGCAGGCATTCCTTTAATTATGCTACTTACATAGACTCCGTTATAACTAATATCAATATCCTTTTTTGCTTCAGTATACGCAACAACCGTAGCCTGCTCCTTCGAATCCTCCATCATATATAGCTGGCGATGATTATATTCTTCATTCGTTTCTCCATCAGGACGAATTTGCTCTTCTCGATAAATTTCATGATAATCATTAACCTTTGCCCACGCATACTGTACAATATTCGCTTTCCCCATGCGAATGGTTGTTAATGAGAAGCTACCTTCTGCGCTATATCCACCATCCACCTTTACAATGGGCGCGAGCTCTTTTGCCATTCCGGGTGTTGATATATAAAATGGCAAGCGAAAAAAACTTAAAAATATTGCTATGACACATATTATGATCCAACTTTTAGGAATTCTTCTTTGTTTATTCATGATGATTTTCACTCCACTTCTTAATTGCCTCTACGATCATTGGGAGCTGCTTTCGTGCCTCATCCTCTCCAATTTTAATGATCTCCTCAGTATTAGTAAAAGCTTTCGCACTATATTTTTCAACTTTTGGCCTAATTATGATATCAGCATCAAACTGTTTTAATCTTGCTAATTCGTCCTGCATAATATCAATACTTTGAAGGATAACATCAAGAATTGAAGTGATTTCAACATTACCTTTTACATGAGAAACATCAACTGCAATCACAATATCGGCTCCCATCTCTCTTACGACAGATACCGGAACGCGATCAACAACTCCACCATCCACTAACAAACGACCATGTATTTTTTCAGGTACGAAAATACCTGGTATGGAAATACTCGCTTTAATAGCTTTTGCTAACGGACCATTTTTAAAAATAACCTTTTCTCCTGTCTTTAAATCTGTTGCAACGATTGCCAAAGCAGGAGAAAGCTGTTCTATTGCCTTATCCTTTGTAAACACGCGAATAAATTCTTTCACTTTTTGGCCACTAATAAAGCCCATTTTAGGAACAGTAAAATCCAAATAATATTTACGACGAAATGCTGTTGCAAGCTTATATAGTCGGTCCATATCGTGACCAGCCCCGAAAAACCCACCAACTAATGCACCCATGCTGCTACCGGCAATAAAATCAATCGGAATATTTTCGTCTTTTAATACCTTTAACACTCCAAGATGGGCAAAACCACGTGCACCACCTGAACCAAGTGCTAATCCTATAGTTGGCTGTTTCACAAGTTCCCCTCCATATCCCTTTCCTTCATTTTAGGTCTATTCCGATGGAATAATCGTATATTTAAATGTAGGACGAGAAAAAGATTCACCTCATTTTAACATTCTATATTCTTCAAGTATAGAAATAAGAACTTATTGTTATGTTGGAGGGCTATACGTGACACGTTCCAAGCTGAAAACAATACTGTTAGCAGTATCAATAACACTCATTGCATTCGGATTAATCTTTTTTCCAAGGGAATCGTTAGAAGCTTCCAAACGTGGATTAGATATGTGGTGGAATGTTGTGTTCCCATCATTACTTCCCTTCTTCATTGTGTCAGAATTATTAATTGGTTATGGTGTCGTTAAATTTATTGGAGTATTGTTGGAACCACTCATGCGCCCTGTATTTAAAGTTCCAGGTATTGGAGGTTTTGTTTGGGCGATGGGGATGGCATCCGGTTTCCCGGCAGGTGCTAAATTAACAGCTAGACTTCGTCAAGAAAAACAATTAACTGCTATCGAAGCTGAACGTTTAGTTTCGTTTACAAATTCATCCAATCCCCTATTTATATTTGGGGCAATCTCAGTCGGTTTTTTTAACAATCCACAGGTTGGATTATTGTTAGCAATCTCGCATTATTTAGGTAACTTATGTGTAGGGGTAATGATGAGATTTCATGGAAAAAATGATCCAGAGAAAAATTTCCAAACTGCAAAAACCACATTTTCAATAAAGGAAGCATTTATTGTTCTTCATAAAACTAGACTAAAGGATCGTCGACCATTAGGAAAATTATTAGGAGATGCTGTTATCTCATCCATACATACTTTATTGATGATTGGCGGTTTTATTATTTTATTCTCTGTTTTTAACCGATTGCTTAATATTGTAAACATAACAGAGATTGCGGCAATATTTTTCAGCAACACTCTAGCCTTATTTGGGCTATCAACACAATTAGCATTACCACTTATTTCTGGTCTATTTGAAATCACGTTAGGAAGTCAGTTAACTAGTTTATCAGAAGGAACAGACTTATTTAATAAAATTATTATAACAAGCTTTATTTTAGGATTCAGTGGCTTTTCAGTACAAGCCCAGGTTGCCAGTATTTTAGCAGAAACCGACATTCGCTTTCAGCCATTTTTCATTGCAAGACTAATGCAGGGTTTCTTTGCCGCAATTTTCACAGTTTTACTTTGGAACCCATTATATGGAAACCTATACACCTTAACTAATAAGCAAGTAATACCAACTATCGCAAACGATCTTACGCTCTCCTGGCCATATAAATTTTGGGAAATACTAATAAATTATGGAGCACTCATTACAATTAGCTCGTTATGCATTTATATTATCTTTTACATTAAGCAAATAAAAAGAGGCTGATCCCTCTAATTATTGTCATTGGGTTCGCCTCTAAATTTTTCATTTAACGCATCTTCTACTTCACGTGGAACAAGTCCTGAAAAATTCCCATGATATTTTGCTGCTTCCTTTACTATACTTGAACTTAAAAATGAATATTGGTTATTTGTCATCATAAAAAATGTTTCAATCTCTTCACCTAATTTTCTATTCATAGAAGTGATTTGCATCTCGTACTCAAAATCTGAGACTGCCCGTAACCCACGTAATATTACCTTTGCATGTTTTTTTCGGGCATAATCAATTAACAAGCCGTCAAAAGCTTCAACCTTCACATTGGGAATATCCTTTGTAACCCTTTCGATTAAATCAATACGTTCCTCAACTGTAAAAAGTGGTTTTTTAGTGGAATTGTTCAACACACACACATATAACGTTTCAAAAACACTAGCCCCTCTTTTAATAATATCTAAATGTCCGTACGTGATTGGATCAAAGCTCCCAGGACAAACAGCGATACTCACGATATCTACCCCTTTAATCGTTAATTATTTTAATTTTCAGTATTTTCATGTTGAACGAAGATAGAAACTGCGGTCGTACTTCCATACACTTCTCTTCTTTTTAATTGAAGGCTTCCTATTCTCTTAGGGAGTAAAAATTCAGCTCCATGCTCTGCAACAATTAAACCGTCAGCAGTCAACAAATTCTTATCATCAATAAAAGTAATCAACATTTCCAAATTTTTTAGGTTGTAGGGCGGATCTAGAAATATGAAGGAGAAGGTTAGATTTCTCTTTGCAAGCGCTTTTAAAGCACGAATTGCATCATTACAAAATATTTCTGATTTCTCCTCAAATTTACACAGACTAATATTATGTTTAATGATTTCAATGGCTTTTTTATCCCGATCAACAAAAATTACTTTTTCAAGCCCACGGCTTAACGCTTCAATACCTAGACCACCACTGCCACCAAATAAATCAAGACCCTGCCCGCCATCAAAATACGGACCAATTATGTTAAACATGGATTCCTTAATTTTGTCAGTCGTCGGTCTTGTATTCGATCCCGGTACAGCCCTCAACGGTCTTCCTTTACACGTTCCAGCAATAACCCTCATCTTTCATCACCTATTATTCGAAAAATCCCCCACAGCATTTTACCTAGTTTATCCTATCATAAAGTATTCCATTTCAACAATATTGAATCCTATTTTAAATGTATATTATTAAAAAAATTGGCCATAATTGTAAGTAACAGCATCAAAAATGATGCTGTTGCCAACCGCGGAGAAGACTTACGTTTCCCCATAAGTTCTTCCTCCGGTTTCTCCTCTCCCTTTGCCTTCTTATCTTGATGCTCTAACGACTTCAAGAGTATAGAAGGACCCTGCTATTGCGGGGTTTTTTTTATCTTAAATAAATGCCATCATCCCTCTTTATCACTTCAATTCGCAAAAGCTCCTCTACCCATTTTTCGGATATAAACACACGATCACCTAAGCGTTCAAGAGGCTTTTGTGTTAATCCATAATCCTCTTGATTATAGATAAAATACGTCTCATTTAAATAAAAACGCCAGCTGTTACCGCCCTTCGTAATTAAATATAATTCATCCTCTGGGAAAACAGTTACTGAGAAGCCAATGCTTTCCATCATCTCTAGTAATGGAAAATGAATGCTTTGATTTCGTTCAATTGCTCGCCAATTTTCACTAATCACTTTATTACCGTGATAAACTGGCCGATTATCATAGTAATATAAAGGTACAGTTACACCATCAATGGTTCCATTCTTTTCAAAGAAATCCGTTTCTAAATGAGATGCATTTGAAAGGATACGATCCAAGTCCACTAATTCTATTAGCTCCCCTTTATCATTCCCACTTAGTAACCATTCAATAAAAGATTGCTTTGTCTCTTGGCTAAGATTTTCAATTAATTCGACAGACATTTCATACACTTTTTTATTTCCAACAGGACGATCTAAAATAATGGCGGGTAGGACCTCCCAAACCCAAGCAATTCCCTGTGTTTCAGGCTGTTTACTGTAGAGCAAATAGGATTGAACGATATACTCTTCAACCTTCTTCACTTCGAGATTATAAGGAACAACAACTAGATGTGGAGCCATATATACTTTATCATTATTTGATTGAATCACTGTTAATCCACCTTGTTCCGGCAATTGCGTAATCCATTCTCCAATATTAGTAAAGCTATCAGGATGTAATGCATAAATTGACAATGTCGGTTCATACTCACTAATTTTTTCGATTGAAGATTTCGTCATATAAATAGGAAAAACAGAGGTTCCATTTTTGGTCCAAGCGTAGTAAGACAAATTCTCTTTTTCAACCTCAGCCCTACGTTGGGCTCCTGCTGCCCATGTTATTGTTTTATTTTCTTCCTCAGAAAGCGTTACATTGTAATTCGCTAGTAATTCTTCATCATTATCCGATAAAAATTTGATGGACCAATCATCTAACCAAATCGAAGTAACATTTGAAGCTACAGGTAATTCATACGTAACTGTCAATGAAGTTTCATTCCCCACATCAATTCTATAGAATACTCCATCCTTTTTAACCGTACATTGCTGTTCATTATCGAAAACACACTGAAAATCTTCAACATCTAAAGGTACCTTAACTAAGAAGCTAGATTGTTGTAAATTCGAAGCTGATTCGGTTATCTTTAATTTTCCATCCTTATGAACAATAGAAACAATCATTTCTATTGGAGCTTCCTGTACTTTTACTGTTTGTTCTCCTTGGAATTCATACATAAGCCATTGATATCCTATTAATGAACTAATTATAACTAGTAAAATAAATAATACAATCATCACACGTTTAATCATTTCAATACCTCACTGAAACAATATCATTTCTTCTACGATATCAAAAATATGACAATTTTTATACGTTATTCAAAAAAATATTTTGACGTTTTTTAATACAGTTGATAAAGTGATAGTTGGATTGAAAGGAGAGTTACACATGATACAACGATTTATTGAGCTTGGTGAAGGATATTCTGATCTATATGAGCTAATTGAGATTGCAAAAACGAATAAGCATAGACTTTTGCACTTAATGGCCCTCCAAACAACAATTAATAACAACGATGTTACTTCGTTATCTGTAATATTAGAACCAACTAATCCCGGTGATTTTCAACCGCTATATATTTGTAGGGAGGGAATTCCAAATCCTGAAAAAAAAGCAAATAAACGCTATGAATTATTCATGCAGCTTGCAGAAGAGCTAGAGAAGGAAATCATTACAATTAGTGTAAGGCCTTCGATTGCATTCGCAGAAAAGGAGCTTTACTATCAGCACTTAATTGGCATTCTGCGTATGAATCACTATATCTCACCCTTACAATAGTTATATATAATAACGAAGCCCATGAACCTCTTCTCTTATAAGGCTCATGGGCTAATTTTATGCTTAAATGCCAATCTTGTAATCATATTCTTTTGCTTTATCCGGCTTAGAATTTTCGAACTGAGTTTTTAAAAAAGGCTTGTATGAGGGCTCTACCTTTTTAACAAATGAAAAGGATTTTAGCTTATCAATCGTACTATCGACTTGCTCCATATCCATGTAAATGACAACATATTTTAGTTTCTTAGAAACATAATGAATGTTGCCAAAGCGACGAAGCTGCTTTATTTGTTTCAATGAATGTAACCAAACGATAATTCCTTGTCGTTTTCCAAAAACCATAATGTAGTCTCCCTTAAAGCGTCTATCTATTTTTTAACTTTATTTAAAAATAGCATGAATAATCATTGAAAAGCAAGCTTTAGCTACATCCACAGCCCTTTCCACTGCTACAACCGCTCCCACAACCAGATAAAGAGTCAAAATAGGGATTACCAGTTGGTACTTTAATTGACTTTGAAACAGAATGTCCAATCAGAATGCTAATTTCGTCTAATAGTTCTTGCAGGGCATTCTCAGCTTTTTTAAAGGTATATACAACTTCTAATAAATCAATCTCCCTTTTTAACTCTCGTGTTTCTTTAATTACCTGTAAATAATCCGGATGATATTTCCCAATTCGATGAACCTCTTCATACTTTTCCTTTTGCTTTTGAAACGTTCTAATTAATCCCATTGCATAATCATCGTTTTTCAATTTATATAAACTCTGATAATAATCCTCGACTATATCAGAATTAATAATCATCTTCGATAAACCTTCAGCAACATCTAAAATTTTTATTCGTTCTTCAGTTGCAATCACTATTTATAACACCTCCAACGTAATAATATCATGAAATATGAAATTATACTAATACTTAAAAACCTGTGGTTGTTTTTATTCCCACAGGTGCAACATTTTTTCTTCATTCAGTTTTTTATGAAATTTCGACTTCGAAATTATGCTCAATTCCATATGGGGTACCATCATTATTTACTAGCTCTAGCTTAATTTGATGCTTACCAATTGGAAGTCCCTTAATAATAAAAGCAGCAGTATAAATATTATCAATTTTTTTCCCATTTAAGTACAACTGTAAAAAGCCATAACCCTGTTTATTTTTTTTCGTCCCGTCTCTTTTTGAAAATGTAAAATCTGATATTACACATTCAACAAACACATCATTTCCTTTTACAAATTCTTTCACTGACATTAAATTTTTATTGTATTGTGAAACGTTCTTTTGAACATGAATATTAGAGGTAATCCCTATATCATTATTATTTTTAATACTATAACCGCATAAAATAAAGATAGAGGTAATGACAACCAAAAGTTTTGTCATTTCAAGAATCCCACCTTCGAATGAGTAATGTAATGTTTCTTATTAGTCTTTACCTCTCCTTCTTAATTTAATCGCCCTAACATGTATTGTAATAAAACTAAAAATGGGCTAATCGCCCATTTCATTTTTTTGTTCGTTCGCCATACCGTGCATGATCCCCATCAACATTTGAGCTAACTGGACCTGTTGATGTAAACGATCAATTTTTTGTGGGAAAGTTTTTCCGTAATAAAGTTTAGCTGCTTGTTCAATTTCAAAAATCCGTTCCGGATTTCTACTTAATAACCGATACCAAATAGGATTTTCACGAATAAATTTTCCAAAATCATGTCGTTCCTGCAATAACTTTTGAATCTCAAAGCGCATTCTCAAATCAACTCCACTTTAATCAATCCTTTTGAAAGAAGAAAGGATTGTATGGATTTCTTGGTCTGCCAGCTTTATGATTTTGTTGGGTAGTTGCACCTTTAAAGTTTTGGAATTGTTCAAGAAGCTGTTGTACATTTGATATAGCACCACTGACATTATTTAAATTCTTTTGCAACTCATTCATATCAATGTTTTTTACCATCGACAATAGCTGTGACATAAAATCAGATTCCTTTTTAGCTGTTGGCCGTTTTGCTTGCTTCTCATCATCACTTGTCACAGATTTATATTTTTCCCACATGCTATCCTCTTCACCAAACATATACCAATCCTCGTAAAGTTCCTGCCACGTCTTTTTATTTGCTCGAACATCCTTTACAATATTTGGATGCCGTTTCACAAACTCTTTAAATTCGGCAACCTTAGGATTTAATTTGCTCATAACCATTCACCTCTTATATAGGCACATTTTTTGCCTACTATTTTGCCTACTATAAGGGTACTACCTAGAGCTACAAAACGTTCGCCCATTTTTACAGTATTGCCCTGTTAATAAGGTTAATGGATATAAATAATCAGTTCATTACCAAGCTTGATAAAAGTTTTGAGTATAGTATTTTTCATATACACCGACACCTAAATGAGTAAATTCCTTATTTAAAAGTGTCATTCTATGACCTTCGCTATTTTGCCAACCTTCTACAGCAGAAATTGCATCAACATATCGAGCTGCAATGTTTTCCCCAGCAACCTTAAACATTACTCCACCTTTAATTAGCCGATCCGATAAACCACCTTCAATCGGAGACCGGTGAGAAAAGTACTCTTTTTCAAACATTTCCTTTGAATGGTTAAAGGCAACAATTGCTGTTTCCTCATCCCAATTAACATAGTCTAGTCCATTTCGCTCTCTTATTATGTTCGTCATATCTAGAATTTGCATTGCTTCACCAGCTTCAATTTGTTTCAACTTTTCCATTTCAATTTCATTTGCGGAAAGTAATTCACCTCGATAGACAAGCTCAAACGGCCTCAACTTTACTAAGGTTTTACTGTCGATAAAACGAACGCTTGACAGGGTGTCACTAAATTTATCAATAAAAATCTGGGCCCAAACATTATTTTTTAGCTGCACTAAAGGTGTTGTTTCAAGTTCATCTGCTGTTAACTCAAATCGATAAAAGTTTTGGTCCACCTCAAATTCTATTTTGTCCTTAATGTCTGTAATTGCTTCAATTTCAGCTCGTGATTGTCCTAGCTTGAATGGACGAATATCAACTTCATTACCCATAACGAAAACTGATACTACTTTTCCTGCTTCAATTCCGATTTGACAATAACGAGATAGTGGTTCGTTATAAATCCACCAATCGTAATCATACTCAGACATATCGACTCTTTTGGGCTCACCTAATAATTTTTTTACATTTTCGACATCCTTGCCAATTAATTGATAAAGGAAAATAGCATCATTTTGTGATTTTTGTTTAGTTTGCTTTATAGCTTGTCCACTATTTGAAAAAACCGTTGTTACCGGTTTCTGCCTGTCTTCTTGTACAAAATGCTGTTGAAAATAGACGATTCCTAACATTGCTACTGTAACAATTAATCCTGTAATTACTAATCTCCTCAACCTGGTCCCCCCGCTTTTAAATTCTTAATTTTTACATTATATTGGCCAGGCATATGAAATATTCTCCCTAATAAAAAATAAAGCACCTTCAATAAGAAGGCGCTTTACATAATTAAGAATGCATTTCTGGCGGTTCGGAAATTTCACTTAATGCATAACCGGCTTTTTCATCAGTCATCTCTTCGACAGCTAAATCACCAAGCGATACAATTCCAACTAACTGTCCGTTTTCAGTAACTGGTAGTCGACGTACTTGGTTTTCTGCCATAATCCGAGCTGCCTCTTGAGCAGACGTTTCTGGTGTAACAGTAACTAATTGCTCACTCATTAAATTTGTAATTGAATTCGAACCTGAACGTTTTTCGGCAATACCTCTAATCACAAGATCACGGTCAGTAATCATCCCTACAAGATTCCCATTTTCAACAATTGGAATTGCCCCAACATTAAGATCCTTCATTTTAACTGCTACTTCATATGCATTATCTACAGGTGTGCAATATTCAACATTACTAGACATGACATCGCGAACCCTTTTCAAAAAAATCCCTCCATTCATTATTTTTTAATAAACATTTGTGTCCAATAATGGCGATATGAACCACCTTTAGCATAACCAACACCTATATGGGTCATGCGTGAATCTAAAATGTTTTGCCGGTGTCCAGCACTTTTCATCCAAGCATTTACAACTTCTTGTGGTGTTGTTTGACCAGCTGCAATATTTTCAGCTGCGGCTGAATATCTGATTCCAAAGTTTTTCATCATAGTAAAAGGTGAACCATACGTTGGAGATGTATGGCTAAAATAGTTTCGATCTCTCATATCAGCTGATTTAAAACGAGCAACGCGAGATAATTCCCAATTGGCAGTTAAGGCAGGCAATCCATATTTTGCTCTTTCTTGATTAGTTAATTGAATAACTTGATGTTCTATCCGCTTAATTTCATCAATAACCGGAATATTTACCTTTTGCCCAGGATAGATTAACGCTGGATTTTTTATGTGAGGGTTTGCTTCAATAATCTCAGTCAATCCGATTTGATACCTTACTGCTATTTTCCACATCGAATCACCTGGCTGAACCGTATATGTGGTTTGTGTTTGTGCTTGGCCAATCAGGCTTGATGTACCAATGACCAATAAAAACAAAAAAGTTGCTATAATTTTTCTCAAAAAATATCCTCCTTCCACTCATAAGCATTATTTAAAATATCTTGGCTGTGTTAAAGTACACTGTTGAAAAACAACAATCAAATATTACAGAGCCAAAATCTTTAATATTTTGACCAAAATCTTTAAAAAATCTCATAAAAAAACAAATTTTTTTTGTCATTGAATTGAAATAAAACGATAGTCTTTATTGCATCTTCAAGTCTTTCATACTATTATAGTTGTTAGGGTGTTTTTGAAATTTAGGAGGGATACATAATGAGATTTGAAGGAACGGGAATAGAGGATAAAGTAGTCGATATTTCAGTATTAGAAAAGGTTTTAGGTGAGGTTGGATTACTTAAAAGAGAACAATGGGATTTTGAACGTGTTTCCTTTGACAAGAAATTTGAACTTTTAGATACAAAAGAAGTATTTTATTTACGAGTTCAAGGCTATGCGGTCGAAGGTAATGTTGATTCTAAACATGCAAAAATCAAGCTCTTAACACCGCTTTTAGGAAAACATTACTACCCACATGGTGTTGAATATGGGGAAGGCGAAGATTTCCCAAGTAGCGTAGTCGAAAAAGCAAAAGCAATTCTTGAAAAAGTAAGTCAACAATTATCATAATGATCATTACTAAACGAAGGGGACTATCCGATATTTTGGATAATCCCCTTCTCCTTAACCTTCACTGAATCAACATATACATTTACATTTGCAACCTTTATTCCGGTCATAACTTCAATCTCTTCGGAAATTTTTTGTTGCAGTCCCTTGCATAGCTCACAAATATTTGTTCCTAAATATACAGATATTCTTACATCTATCGATACTTCCTCTTCATTATTATCAACGATGATGCCTTTTTGATTTCCTTTTCTATTCACCACTCTGATAAAGTCATCCTTTATGTTGGATACCGTAGTAGCAATTTCGTCCATGTCATCAATTACAATTGCTGCAATTATTGAAAAAACATCTTCCGATATACTAATTGAGCCCTTTTCCAGCATTTTTTTTATCATTGTACATCCCCCAATCAACAGAATTTTGTAAGGTGCGGAAAGTTTACAAGTTCAACAATATAACCGCAATGAAATTAACATAACTGAATAATTTAAATGATAAAATATTTTACTATCTATACTTAATTCACTATTCATAAACAAAATTCCATTCTATAATGAAATTAAGTATATACTTAGAAAGGAAGTCCCGTATTGTTAACTGACAAAACAAAAAAGCTTTTCATCATAACAATCATATGTTTCATTATCTTACTTCTTGCTATTTGGATATTACCTTTATCTATACCATTAGTAGTTGCAATGATCACCGCCCTATTTTTAGAACCTTTTGTTAAATTTCTTGAAAAAAAGTTAAAAGGACGGAGAAAATTATCCGTTTTAATGGTATTTCTTGTATTTATATTTTTATTAGGATTAACTAATTATTTTATTGTTACGAAGGTTTACACTGAAGCAATCGAATTTGCTGAAAATACTCCTGCTTATATAAATGAAATAAACAAAGTATGGTTTAAAGCCGAGAAACAATTAATGGCTGCCTCAGAGGATTTACCGGCTGAAGTTGTGAAGGAGCTTAGCAACCAGGTCGAGGAGTTTTTACTTAAAACAAAAGTCGCGTTTACTGAAATAGTAAGTTTTGATAATATTACAAAAACAATCAAAAATATACCTAATTATTTAGTAAGCATCCTTGTCTATTTAATCGCATTATTTTTAATTATGCTGGAGCTTCCAAACCTAAAAACAAGAATTTATAATCATTTTACGCCTAAGACAGCCGATCGTGTTACATTTATGACATCACGACTATCCTATGTGATTTTAGGTTTTTGTAAGGGCCAACTGTTAGTTAGCATAATCATATTCATTGTTGCACTAATCGGTCTACTGATTATTCTTCCTGAGGTAGCACTTACAATGGCCTTTGTTATTTGGATTATCGACGTGATACCAATAATCGGTTCTATCATTATTATGCTGCCATGGTCATTGTATCTTTTATTAACGGGTAATATTGTACTCGGCACACAAATTGCCATTTTGGGGGCAATTCTACTCGTTATTCGAAGAACGGTGGAACCAAAAGTAATGGGCCAGCAAATGGGTATTTCCCCATTAGCAACATTGGTAGCCATGTACCTAGGATTAAAGTTGTTTGGAATATTAGGATTTATCATTGGCCCACTAATTTATATAGCATTTACTTCAGCACGGGAAGCTGGAATTATAAAAATTAATTTTAAAATTTAAAGGGTGTATCAACACCCTTTTTTCGTTTTTGATAGTTCCCATCTTATGAAAGGCGGATTCAATTCAGTACAACGCATACCTAATTTTTCTAATAAACGAATCGAACCTACATTTTCTTGATCACATTCTGCAAAAATTACATTTACTCTTCCAGTTGCAAACACCCAGCTTACAAGGGCTTGAATAGCTTCGTACCCAAAACCCTGCTTTTGATAAGCATCCACAATTTCATATCCTAATTCAACAATACCGCTTTCATGACCATTCTCTTTAAATAGTACACTTCCAATTAAACGGCGATCATTATTATGGATGATTAGCCAAAAACTCCATCTAGGTTTATAATGAACATTTTCTAGCCTTTCTATATAGAAAGGTAGGATGCTTTTAATCTCATCAGTCGGCCAATGGTCTGGAATGATAATTTGATCTAGCGAATCTGTTATTTTAGAACCAAAAACTAAAGCCTGAGCTATTTCAAGCGTGCAAGCTTTAATTTGTAATCTTTTTGTGTTAATTGTCGTCAATCTTTCTAGCTCCTTTATTTCAACAAATAAGGAGTAACTACTGACAAGCTTTCTTGTTGGTCTCTTTCCTTTTCAGACTTAACCCATTGAAAAAATACATAGCCAAGCGCAATACCATATACAAGCTCTTGAATAATTTTCATTAGTACCCCACCTAGCCGCTGGTCATCCTTTGCTGGTAACCATGAAAATAATTGGGGACTTGATAAGTCAATTGCTGACAACATCCCGTTTGGGACACATAATTCCAATGCTTTAGCCCAAACCATTGGATCAGTATATGTTTTAAAAAGGGGTTGTTCTGCAAATATAATTAAGGCACATGCTGGTGTAAGTAAGACCCCCATTGCAAAAATATAGGCCAATTTTTGCAATCCTCCTAGAGTTGAATATTTCTTAATTGGAGTTAATATTGGCCACCACATGATCATTGCACTAATAAACAACACAACTGTAACAACGGCGTGAAGAAACGGGTTTGTTTTTACTTGGTCAAAAATAAATGGAAAATGATAAAAGGAAAATAATCCATTAAATAAAACAACAGAAAATAATGGTTTCGTAACAATAACAATCACTTTTTCTATTACTTTATTATCTAAAGCGTATTCAAACATTCTTGTCGGAAACCCCATTAGGAGTAACGGCGGAACAACTAAGTACAAAATAGACATCTGAAACATATGAACGCTAAAGTTTAAATGCCCTAATAAATCTAAAGGACTTCCTTTAATAATATAAAGAATAAGCAAAGCAGAAATAAATAAAAGTTGTTGTTTACTTGATACAGGTTGTAATTTCCTTGATTTTCGATTGTTAACTACCCATATATAAAATAAACCAATTAAAACAATTATTAATAAGAATATTGGGCTCCACATTGCCCTTACCCCGAATACTGATAATTTTTCTAGCATGCTTCTCACCTCGCGATAATGCATCAATTTGTAAGCGAATGGGGATTTTAAAAGAAGGACCCGTTTAATCGGGTCCTTACATGATAAACAACCAAAAGTTAAATCCAGACAATAGTCATTAAAGCAACGACCGTAACAATTGCTACTAATATACCTGAAAATATGAATATAATCGGAGCTTCATGACCTTTATGATTCATATGCATAAAGTAAAATAATTGATATATAGCTTGCAAAACTGCAAGAATGACAATAAACGGTACAGCAAACCAAACTGTAATAATATCCGTAAAGGCAATTGCAGCAAATGCCATTATCGTAAGGAAAAGTGTTAATGAAAATACAATTATCTGTTGATTCATCTCCTCCTTATTCTTTTGTTTGCGAAACTCAAAATGATCGATTTGAGTTGATGAATTAGAATTCATTGTCATTTATTAACCCACCTTTCCCATTAAGTATACGGCCGTAAAGATGAAAATCCAGACAACATCTATGAAATGCCAATACAGGCTTGCTACATAAAACTTTGGAGCAGTGTAAAGACTTAATTCACGGCGTGAGTTGCGAACTAATAAAGCTGTAATCCAACAAAGCCCGAAAACGACGTGTGCTCCATGAAAACCAACTAGAGTATAGAAGGCAGAAGAAAATGCATTTGTTGTATACCTCAATCCTTCATGAACATAATGATTAAACTCATAAATCTCTAGTAAAAGGAATCCAAGCCCAAGCAGTACTGTTACCCACATCCAGGCAAGCATCTTGCGATACTCAAAGTTTTTCATATGATACATCGCATAAACACTTGTCAAACTACTAAAAAGTAGAAGCATGGTTGCTATAAAAACCAATGGCAGTGAGAAAAGTTCCTCACCAGTAGGCCCATTCATCGTCGAATGACGTAAAGCTAAAAATGTACCAAATAAGGAAGCAAACATAACAGTTTCGCCACCAAGAAACAACCAAAAGCCTATAAATTTATTTTTCCCTTCCATCGTCGCCTTTTCAGGTTCTGCTGGAAAATTATCTTTAGTTAATACATGCTCAGCCATTATGCACTTATCCCCCCTTCACGTTCAAGGTCTTCCTTATGAATGTGATAACCGTGATCGTCTTTAATAGAACGAACGAGCATTGCCCCAAACGTTATGACCATACCTAAAATCGCTACCATTAGAGCTGTCTTGTTCGTGCCAAGGTCATGGTACATAAAGCCAAATCCGGCAATAAATAGACCTACTGAAATGACAAATGGAATAAATGAGCCGTTTGGCATATGAATATCACCTAACGGTTCTGCCGGTGTCAATTCCTTATTGCCAGCCATTTTTTCAACCCATAGAGCATCTAAGCCGCGAACTAACGGAATTTGTTTGAAATTATACTCAACTGGTGGAGATGCAACAGCCCATTCTAACGTGCGGCCATCACCCCATGGATCTGCACCAACCGCCTCTTTATTAAAGATAGACATTATCATGTTAACGACTAATAATACAACAGCAACTGCCATTAAAATCGCTCCAACTGAACTTACAAAGTTTGCCGTGTCCCAGCCTTGATTTGGCAAATATGTAAATACGCGGCGCGGCATTCCCCAAAGACCTAAGAAATGTTGAATAAAGAATGTTAAGTGGAAGCCGATATACCAAATCCAGAACGTAATTTTTCCTAACGTATCGTTCATCATTTTCCCAAACATTTTTGGCCACCAATAATGAATACCAGCGAAAATGCCTAACACTATCCCACCAACAATAATATAGTGGAAATGAGCAACAACAAAGTACGTATCATGGAACTGGTAATCAGCAGCAGATGATGCTAGCATAACACCCGTTACCCCACCCATTACGAACGTTGGTACGAACCAGGTTGCATACAGCATTGGTGTTGTATAGCGAATGTTTCCGCCCCACATTGTAAATAGCCAGTTAAATACTTTAATTCCTGTAGGTACACCTACTGCCATTGTCATAACTGCAAAGATGGAGTTAGCAGCTGCACCAAGACCTGTTGTAAACATATGGTGTGCCCACACCATAAATCCGATAAAACCAATTAATACTGTCGCAAACACCATTGATGTATAACCGAATACACGTTTCCGCGAAAATGTTGAAATGACATCAGAGAAAATCCCAAAAGCAGGTAATACTAAAATATATACTTCTGGGTGTCCAAATATCCAGAATAAATGCTCCCAAAGTATTGTATTTCCACCAAGTGCCACATTAAAGAAGTTCGCACCGAAAAGTCGATCAAATGTCATTAAGAAAATCCCAACTGTTAATGGTGGAAATGCAAATAATATTAATGATGATGAAACAAAAATTGTCCAAGTGAACATCGGCATCCGCATAAATGTCATACCAGGTGCACGCATTGTAATAACGGTTGCTATAAAGTTAATACCAGATATTAATGTCCCAAATCCTGCAATCTGTAACCCAATAAGATAAAAATCAACACCATGTGTTGGATCAGCCATTGCAAGTGATGCATAATTCGTCCAACCTGCTGCTGGCATTCCACCTAAAAACCAACCAAGGTTAAAAAATAAAGCTCCCCAGAAAAATAACCAAAATCCAAGTGAATTCAAAAATGGAAAGGCAACATCGCGCGCACCAATTTGAATTGGTACAACCGCATTAGCCAAGGCAAACAGCAATGGCATTGCAACAAAAAATAACATTGAAGTACCATGAGCTGTTAAAACCTCATTAAAAGCATTTCCTACTAAAAAGTCATTTTCAGGAAACATTAATTGAATTCTCATCAACAATGCTTCCAAACCGCCAATCACAAAATGTAATAATCCGGCAAAAAGATACAAGTGGGCAATTTTTTTATGGTCTACTGTTGTTAAGTAGTCCCAAATAATTGCACCAACACCCCTTTTTTGTACCAATGTGCTCAATTTTCGAACCTCCCTACACCCCTATTTATTTTCCTTTGAAAGCGTTAGCAAATATTGTGTAACTGCTTCGATTTCTTCAGGATTCAAATTATAAGTATTCGTCATTTTATTCCCCGGCTTTATCGTTTCAGGATCAGCGAGCCACGCGTTAATATTTTCAGGCGTCATCTCTTTGATCCCTGCTACACGCTCACGATCAGCAAAATTTGATAGGTTTGGCGCAAGTCTTCCAGCTGCAGGTCTAGGATCGTTTGACTCCACCGCATGACAACCAGCACAGCTTTTCGCAAATATTTCCTGCCCAGTTTGTGCAACATTATCTGTCGGTACTTCTGTAGGTTGTTTCATATTAGCAACCCACTTTTCATAATCCCCTTTAGATAATACCCTTACCTTGAAATCCATTAATGCATGTGAAGGTCCACATAGTTCAGCACATTTGCCGTAGAACATCCCTGGTTCATAAGCATGGATCCACATATAATTATCATTGTCAGTATTTGTATCCATTTTCCCAGCTATTGCTGGTACCCAAAATGAATGTTTGACATCACCAGCTTTTAGTTTTAAGTAAACCCTTTCACCAGCAGGAATAACTAAATCCTGAGAAGTTATAATTTCCTCTGATGGATATTCAAACTCCCACCAGTATAGCTTACCAGTTACATTTACTTGAAGCGCATTCTCCGGAATTGAATCCTTATCTGCACTTAAGTTAATTGTTGCAGCCACTGTTGGAACTGCTAAAACCAGTAATAAGATGATAGGAATCACAGTCCAAATAATCTCTAGCTTATGGCTTCCTTCAACCTGCTTAGGAATTAAATTTTCCCTTTCCTTCGTTCTACGGAACTTAAGTGAAACATAAATAAAAATAATGATTACTACAAGAGTTACTAGAGTCATAATGCCAGTAGCTAACATCATTAGGTCAAAAAGTACTTCAGCATTTTCACCCTGTGGTGTAAGCGTTGACAAAAATGGTTCTCCACTACAACCCCCTAGTACGAGCGCTATCATTGCAATAATTGCAGTTAAACGCCATTTGAACTTTCCATGAGACATTTCATCCCAACCCCACTTTCCTTTTTTTAAAACTTAATATTTTAAATAACTCTTCATAAGTATGACTAATGAAGGGTTATTTAATAACAATTACCAGAAACGATGTTTAATAATGTGTTTACGTTATTTATAGTTTTTAGTATATTATGTAGAAAAATGTTGTCGAAAAATAGCTAGTGCATGAAAACTTCACTAGCCTATATTTTTTAAATTGTAACTATGATCATCAAAACAAATATAATTGTTAAATAATTCAATGAATAAACAAACATCCAATTTGCCCATTTTAAGTCGTCTTTCATAAAAAAGCCATAAACCCCCACTATTAACCATCCAATACTAAGAAGTAAGGATACCGTCAAAAACACTGATCCAAGTTGTAAAAGTAAAAATGGTAATGGGATTAAACATGCTACAAATGCTACAGTATGCTTTTTCGTAGTTTCAAAGCCGCGAACAACAGGTAGCATAGGAATTCCTGCTTTACGATACTCCTCGCATTTTTTCATCGCTAAAGCATAAAAGTGTGGTGGTTGCCACATAAACATTATTAGAAATAGAGCCCATGCAGCAATATGTAAATCAGGATCTATTGCTGCCCATCCAATTAGAGGTGGAGCTGCTCCAGAAATACTCCCAATGACCGTATTACTTGCATATCTTCGTTTTGACCAAATCGTATAAAGATATACGTATGCAAATAAACCAATCCCGCCAACAATAGCTGCTGTTAGCGATGCTGACAATAATAACAGTAAACCAACTAGCGATAGTATGGATCCAAATGCTAAAACCTTTGGCAAACTTATTGTTCCAGTTACAGTCGGCCTAGTTTTAGTGCGCTCCATAATGTGATCAATATCGCGATCTATATAATTATTTAGCACACATCCACCTGCCATAACAAAAGCAGTACCAAAAGTTCCAAGTAACACTTTATCAATATTTTCAATAAATCCTTGATTCGTAAAATATAGGGCAAGCCATACACCTGTAAAAGTGGTAATTAAATTAGAATTAACGATACCTATCTTTATAAGTGCCATTAAATCGTCCCATAAAGAGGTTGAATGAATCTTCTTTTTTGCGTGAGTTGTAGTATCTAGGATTTGTCTTGCTGTTCCATTTACAATTCTTGTGTTGCTCATTTCCTATATCCTCCTTAACATTCATCCATTCAAATCTGCATCAATAAAAATTATATTTCTACTAAATTTCTACTATAAGCAAAAATTGTGATAAATATCATAGAAATATTCCTATTGTATATTAAAACACAAAATATGAAGTTTTTGTTAAATAAATATAAAATATTTTTCAAAAGTTCATAAATGCACTGATAAATGCGGAAACTAACGAGTTTACGCTATTTTTAAGTAGAAGACATCTATCAAACCACTTTACTTTTTTACTATATTCATATTAGAAATAGGTATAATACAGTAAATTATTTACTATTTTGGATTTCACATTTTAGACATAAACATTAACTGTTTGTTAACTTTTTAGTATGATATAGTATCTTTAGACATTATTATTTCTTAATAATCAATATAAAGAAGGTGACCTCTCAATGAATAAAGGACTTAAGATTTTATCCGTAGCAGCGAATATTGCAATGGTATTTGTACTAATTGGTGGAGCTTTAGTTACAAAAACAGGGTCTGGTATGGGATGCGGACGTTCGTGGCCACTTTGTAACGGTCAATTTGTACCTAGCGAAATTACCGTTGAAACAATTATTGAGCTATCACACAGATTAGTTTCAGGTCTTGCTGTTATTCTCGTAACTTCTTTAGCCATTTGGTCTTGGAAAAAAATTGGTCATGTCCGAGAAACTAAGTTTTTAGCCTTTTTATCAATATTTTTCCTAATCTTACAAGCTCTTCTTGGTGCAGGGGCAGTAATTTGGGGACAGGACCCTGTAATTATGGCTCTCCATTTTGGAGTTTCATTAGTTTCAGTAGCATCTGTCTTCTTATTAGCTTTATTAATCTTTGAAGTTGACAAAAAATTTGATGCAGAAAAGTTAATTATCGAGAAGGGTATACGGGGACAAATCTATGCTCTAACGATTTATTGCTATGCTGTCGTCTATACCGGAGCACTAGTGCGCCATGAAAAAGCCCATCTTGCCTGTTTAGATTTTCCTTTCTGTGATAATGACGCTATCTTTTCACTTCCAACGAATCAATTTGAATGGGTGCAAATGGGACATCGTTTTGCTGCATTGATCTTTTTCGTTTGGGTAATAGCTTTATCAGTTCGAATTATAAAAAGTTACCGGACTACTAGAGTCTTAGTTTGGAGTGCTATTTCCGCAAGTATTTTTATTACATTACAAGCAATATCAGGGGCACTTATTATTTATACGAGGGTAAACTTATTCGTTGCTTTAGGACACGCATTATTTATTACACTCTTATTCGGAATTTTAAGCTACCTTGTCTTACTATCAACTCGTAGTCCAAAAAATGAATTAAAAAATAAGAAGGTTGCTTAATTTCGCAACCTTCTTTCTTTTTGTCCAGCTCCAACACTTCCTTTATTTATTCTATTCTCCTATTTCCATTAATAAATCCCCAGTTTGAATAGACTCTCCATTTTCAACATTAATAGTTTTTACGGTACCATCAAATGGTGCCTGTACAGTTGTTTCCATTTTCATTGCCTCAGTAATAATAAGGTGATCACCTTTTTTGACTCTTTCACCTTTTTCAACCAATACTTTAATAACTGTACCAGGCATTGTTGCTCCAATTTGATTTGGATTTCCTTTATCCGCCTTTTGTTTAACAACAATTGTGGATTTTACACCTTCATCTTTTACTATTACTTCGCGGGGCTGACCATTTAATTCAAAATAGACAATTCTTGTCCCATCTGCTTGAGGTTGACCAATTGAAACGAGCTTCACAATCAATGTTTTGCCTTGCTCAATTTCAACTTCAATTTCTTCTCCAAGCCTCATTCCATAGAAAAATGTTAATGTATCTAATACAGACATGTCACCATATTGCTCATAGAATTCATGATAATCCAAAAACACCTTCGGATATAACGCATATGCTAAGCAATCAAAGCTAGTAACTTGACGACCTAACTTATGATATAAAGTATCCTTTAAATCTGCAAAATTGACCGGTTCTAGAAGCTCTCCTGGGCGTTCAGTCATAGGCTTTCGCCCTTTTAAGATGATACTTTGTAATTCCTTAGGGAAGCCTTGATAAGGCTGGCCTAAATAGCCTTCAAAAAATTCCACGACTGAATCAGGAAAATCAAGCGTATCCCCACAATTATAAATATCATCTTCAGACAAGTCGTTTTGAACCATGAATAATGCCATATCCCCAACAACCTTTGAAGAAGGTGTAACCTTTACAATGTCTCCAAAAAGATCATTTACGCGGCGATACATTCTTTTCACTTCGTCAAAGCGACTTTCAAGTCCAACTGCCCTAGCTTGTTGCTGTAAATTACTATATTGGCCACCAGGCATTTCATGTACATAAACCTCAGTATGCGGTGCAATCATTCCAGATTCAAAATCTTTATAATACTTGCGCACATCCTCCCAGTACCAAGACAGTTTCTCTAATGATTCAATACTTACATTTGGTTGACGGTCCGTTCCTTGTAATGCGTAAAATAATGTGTTTGCACTAGGCTGTGACGTTAACCCCGCCATCGTACTAATCGCTACATCTACAATATCCACTCCAGCCTCGATCGCCTTTGCATACGTATATATGCCATTTCCACTTGTGTCATGGGTATGCAGATGGATCGGAATATCTATGGTTTCTTTCAGAGCAGAAATTAAGGAATATGCTGCTTGTGGTTTTAAAAGGCCTGCCATGTCTTTAATTCCAAGAATTTGAGCACCTGCGTTTTCTAGCTCTTTTGCAATACTTTTATAATACTGGAGATTGTATTTTGTTCGTGTTGGATCGCTTATATCACCTGTATAACAAATAGCTGCTTCGGCAATCTTACCTGTATCACGAACTGCATCAATTGTTAGCGTCATCCCTTTTACCCAGTTTAAGCTATCAAAAATCCGAAAAACGTCGATACCTGCATCTGCTGACTTTTTAACAAATTCCTTAATTAAATTATCCGGATAATTACTATATCCTACAGCATTTGAGGACCTCAATAACATTTGAAAAAGCAAATTAGGGATTTTTTCACGAAGCTTCAACAACCGATCCCAAGGGTCTTCCTTTAGAAATCGATACGCTACGTCAAAGGTTGCTCCACCCCACATCTCCATTGAGAAAAGGTTGGGTAAAAGTCTTGCCGTAGGTTCTGCAATATGAACCAAATCTGTTGTTCTAATTCTTGTTGCGAGTAGCGATTGGTGGGCATCACGAAATGTTGTATCAGTAAATAGAACTTGTTTTTGCTCCTTTATCCAATTTACAAGCCCATCTGCTCCTCTAGCATCTAAAATTTGCTTTGAACCCGATGAAATAAGTTCAGAATGATTCACTTTTGGAATATGAGGTTTTTTTAATAAAGGCTTTTTCATTTTTGCATTGCCGGGAAATCCATTTATTGTCGTATTCCCTATGTACGTTAACATTTTTGTTCCACGGTCTTTTCGCTTAGGGAAAACAAAAAGTTCGGGGGTTGTATCAATAAATGATGTATCATATTGACCACTTAAAAATTTTTCATGATTAATTACATTGACTAAAAATTCTATATTAGTTTTAATTCCACGAATTCTAAATTCCTTCAAGTTCCGTACCATTTTAGCAGCGGCAGACTCAAACGAAAGCGCGTGGGTCGATAATTTTACCAACAATGAGTCATAATGGGGTGTAATAACAGCTCCTGCAAAGCTATTCCCAGCATCTAAGCGAACACCAAATCCGCCACCAGAACGATAGACGCTGATCCGCCCTGTATCGGGCATAAAATTATTTTGTGGATCCTCAGTGGTCACTCGTGATTGAATTGCATACCCATGAAGTTGGATTTCATCTTGTTTTGGTATTCCAACTTCTCGGCTATGTAAAGAATGGCCTTCTGCAATTAAAATTTGTGATTGAACAATATCAATTCCTGTTACCATTTCAGTAATTGTATGTTCAACTTGTACACGTGGATTTACTTCAATAAAATAAAAATCATTATCTTTAACAAGAAATTCAACTGTACCTGCATTAACATAATTTACATTTTTCATTAAATCGACAGCTGCTTGACAAATACGGTTTCTTAAATCCTTTGAGAGCGCCACACTTGGAGCTACCTCAACAACCTTCTGGTGACGACGTTGTACAGAACAATCACGTTCGTAAAGATGAATAATATTTCCGTTTTCATCACCTAAAATTTGTACTTCGATATGTTTTGGATTCTCAACATACAATTCTGCATATACTTCATCATCACCAAAAGCAGCTTTAGCTTCTGATTTAGCGCGATCATAAGCTTCCCTTAATGCCTCATGAGACCGAACAATCCGCATTCCGCGGCCGCCCCCACCTAAAGAAGCTTTAATTATTATTGGGTATCCATGATTCTTAGCAAAAGCTTCGACTTCATCAAAGCTTTTTATCGGTCCCTCACTGCCCGGTATTACAGGAATCCCCGCTAACTCAGCCTGTGTTCTAGCTTTTACTTTATCACCAAACATATCAAGATGCTTAGACTCAGGACCAATAAAAATAATCCCTTCTTGTTCACATCTTTTAGCAAATTTAATATTCTCGGATAGAAAACCATATCCAGGATGAATTGCATCCACTTTGTTTGCTTTGGCAATTTCGATAATGCCTTCAATATCTAAATATGCATCAATTGGTTTTTTGTCTTCCCCAACTAAGTAGGCCTCATCAGCTTTATAACGGTGATACGAGCCAGTATCTTCCTTTGAATAAATAGCAACTGTACGTATACCTAATTCTGTACAAGCTCGAAATACTCGAATCGCAATTTCACCCCGATTTGCAACTAATACTTTTTGGATTTTTCTTTGTGTCATATAATTTGTTGCCTCCTTAGTATGTAATTGTATGTCTTATTTTTGTTGGGTTACCACTTTCTTCGACTTTTTGAAGCTTAAATTTAGACAGCATTGCAATATTATTTAAAATTCCTATTGATCCCATTACTAGCACTAGTGATGAACCACCATAACTAACAAATGGAAGAGGAACACCTGTAATTGGTAAGAATCCAGTTAAACCACCGATATTAACAATTGATTGAATCCCAATCATACCAGAAATACCAATAGCTAGTAAACTTCCGAAGGAATCGTTAACCCTCATAGCAACAGTAAATCCCTTCCAAATTATGATTGATAAAAAAATTAAAATAAAGCTTACACCAATTATTCCAAGTTCTTCAGAAATAATCGACATAATAAAATCAGTATGAGGTTCTGGCAAATAACCGAATTTTTGAATACTTTTCCCAAGTCCTTGACCTGTTAATCCACCTGAAGCAATAGCGATATATGAGTTAATAAGTTGGTATCCATCATCATTTGCAACTTCCTCATTGAAAGGATCATAGGCCGCTGTAAACCGGTTTAATTGCTCCTCTGTTAACATTGGATATAAAAGTAAACCGCCAATAATAGCAACTAAAATCAAGCCACCAAGGTGTTTGAGACGAATCCCAGAACAGCCAACAATCATTCCGGAAATTGCCAATATAAGAAGTGCTGTTCCTAAATCAGGTTGTAAATAAACAAGTACAAAAATACCAGCAATAAAAAATAGTGGTGGGCCGAAAGCAGGCCAAAACTTATCAATATACGATTGTTTATTTGAAAATACTCCAGCTAAATATATGATGACTCCTAGTTTTACAAACTCTGCTGGTTGAAAGCCAACTTGACCAAAAGCCAACCAGGATTGAGCATTATTTGTTGCCCTACCATATAACAATACGATCAGCAATATCAAAGGTGCTCCAATAAAGATAATCTTTAGCAGCTTCTTGTATATTTTATAAGGGAGAATTAAAGTCACTAAATAAACGGCTAGTGCTAAAAAAAACCACTTGACCTGCTTAACAAAAAACAGATCTGGCGTTCCTTCGTACTTATCGACAGCTACAACCATACTTGAACTATATATCATCACAAGTCCAAATAAGCTCAAAATAACTGGAGCTAGCACTAGCAAATAGTCATATGAACGAACAATCTTTTTAATCATAAGTATCCTTCATCCCTACTATGAGTTTTTAACTACTCATTATTGTATATTAAGTATAATTTAGTATAAAAACATATCGTCAAACATACAAGTTTTTTCATAATTTGTATACAATCATTATCCGATTAAAAGAAAAACCCAAACTATTGATAAAAATAGTTTGAGTTTTACTTACTTTTCAATGAAGCTTCATGGAGAATAGATAACTCCCTTTCTAACTGCTCAAGCAATGCTTTCCCTTCTTTTTCATCTATCAACTCAAGACGGGCAGCAAAATCAATTTCACGGGATAGCCCGAACATCTGGGTGTCTAATACTTCTTCATAAAGGGGACACTGTGGCATGGTTAAATTGTCCATCTGTACTTTAATTAACTTTAATATTTTGTCCGCATCAGCCTTTAACAAGGCATATGCCTTTTCACTATGATTTAATGCAACATTAGAAGACACCTTTATCCCTCCTATTCGAGAGCAACAATTCTGTGTTTAATATTAGCGTGTAATGAGCAAAAAAGCAAGTGAGAACTGTTTCATGGAAGTATTTATAATAGATCAGCGGCTAGTTGGGCTAATGATGACCTTTCGCCCTTTATGAAACGAACGTGACCACTCACTCTTTCTTGTTTGAACTTTTCAACAACGTATGTTAAGCCATTATTATACTCGTCAAGGTAAGGGTGATCAATCTGCTCAGGGTCACCCATTAAAACGATCTTACTATTTTCACCGACTCTTGTTAAGATTGTCTTTACTTCATGTTTGGAAAGATTTTGTGCTTCATCAATGATTATAAACTGTTCCGGAATACTCCGACCCCTTATATATGTTAACGCTTCAACTTGAATCGAACCCATCCCGGCTAAAATAGCATCAAGCTCTCCCGGCTTCTTAGTGTTAAAAAGATATTCTAAGTTATCATAGATCGGCTGCATCCACGGTCTTAATTTCTCATCCTTTTCCCCTGGTAAATAACCGATATCTTTCCCAATAGGAACAATCGGGCGGGCTACAAGTAGTTTTTTATATTTCCCTAAATCCTCGGTTTGATAGAGCCCTGCAGCTAATGCTAATAAGGTTTTACCTGTACCCGCTTTTCCGATCAATGTTACGAGTGGTATATCTTTTCTTAACAAAAGTTCTAATCCCATTGATTGTTGAGCATTTCTCGACTTTATTCCCCATATCTGTTCCTTATCAAGTAAACACTTTTTTACTGTTTTAGTTTCGGCATCGATGATACCTAGTGCTGATTGTGAACCTCCAAGAGCATCCTTCATTAATAGAAACTCGTTTGGATAGAAAGTCATATGACCTTGAGAAAGTGATGCTAATTTTAGTTCCCCATTCCGATAAAAGTCATTTAATAGTTCTCGACTTATGTAAAGCATTTGGAATCCTGAATAAACGTGATCATCATATTCAACGACGCGATCACTCAAAAAGTCCTCAGCTTGTAAGCCGATAGCGTCTGCTTTTACTCTCATTAAGACATCCTTACTTACTATTATGACAGGTCTACCATCTGCTTTTTTTTCTTCATCTAATTTTAAATTAAGGGCAACGGCTAAAATCCGATTATCATTCGTTTTTTCATCAAATATTTCTTGAAGTTTAATAAATGAACGGTGATTTAGTTCAATTCGGATATGACCTCCATTTTCAAGAGGAATGCCTTTATCAATCTTTCCTAAAACCCTTAGGCGATCAATAAATTTCGAAACTTGCCTCGCATTCCTACCAACTTCATCCATATTTCTTTTTTTCGAATCAACTTCCTCTAATACAACCGCGGGAATTACCACCTCATTATCTTCAAATGAAAAAATTGAACGAGGATCCTGAAGTAGGACATTGGTGTCGAGCACATAAATTTTTTTCAAACCTTCTCCTCCTGACCTTCTATTATCCACTTCTAAGCTGTAAAAGGAGATTTGTCGTTCACTTTTGGACGACTAAAACTGTTTAAAATATATGAATGGATGAATAATCTTAGACGAATAAATAAACAATAAATCATAAACATTTTCTTACTAAAATTATATGGAAAGGATCGAGTAGTGGTGCGAAAATTAGTCCCTTTTATTATCGCTCTCCAATTTCTTGTTTCAGCTTGTGCACAAAACGACGTGAGAAATACATCGAATAACCTTGATGAAAATTATATTACTGTAAATCAACCCCCTAATAATAAGAATCAAGATCTAACAAGAGAACAGGTTGCACAACATTTAGTACAAATTGCGAATCAAGTTCCAAATGTTCATGACGCTACAGCGGTGGTTGTAGGTAATTATGCTGTTGTTGGAATCGACGTTGGTGAAGAATTAGACCGCTCTCGAGTAGGCTCTATAAAATATTCTGTTGCCGAAAGTCTAAAAGACGATCCCCTCGGCGCTAATGCAGTCGTTGTAGCGGACGCCGATTCTTTTGAACGATTAAATAAAATGCGGGATGAAATAAATAACGGAAGACCTATTGAAGGAATTATGGAGGAATTAGCAGGTATCGTAGGACGGTTAATGCCACAAGTTCCTGCTGACATAAACACTAATAAAACAGGTCCAACAAAACAAAATGATGAACAATTGCCACAAAATGAGGAAAAACAACTCGATCAAATTCAAAACAAGCAATCCAAAAATAATATGAGGAATATGTAACACAAAAAGCTTAGGACAAACCTAAGCTTTTTTCATTGCCTCCATTACTTGGTTATCCAGCTTTGTTGCTGCTTTTTGATCATAGGTTTTTTCATATTTAATTTCCTCTGAAATTTTCGAACCATAAAACATAACATCACGAACTGTTTCTATCTGCATTTCAACCAATGCGAGCTTCAATGGAACTTCCCCAAGCTTTTCTACCTTAATAAGAGCAGTTCCACTTATTGAGTAAGTAGTCCCATAAGCTATAATTGTAAGTACAACTTTATTATTTTGATTAATATTTTGGACAATTCTTGATCTGTTATCAACCGCAAAATAAATTGTGCTTGCGTCTTTAGCTACTACCCAGGAAATTGCATTTACGTTTGGGCCACCAGTTTCATGATCTATTGTCGCAATTAATGTGTATCTTTCCTTTTGTAAAAGCTGTAATAGAGAATCTGTTAATTGATGCTCAACTTGATTAGCCATGACAATGCCACACCTCTCATTTTATTTTATTAGATATAATTATTACTATACCTTTATTTGAATGACTTAAAACCTGTACTTAAAATTATTCAGTTTATCAATTATAATGATTGATGAGGTGAAACATTATGAAAGTAAAATGCTTTATTTGCGATAAAATTGATCAATTAGACGATGATGCCCCTTTAGCTAAAAGATTAAGAAATCGTCCGATTCATACATATATGTGTGAAGAATGCTCTAATAGAATCAGTTCAAGAACGGATGCTAGAAAAGCTACTGGAAAGTTTAAGCTTTATAATCATAAAGATTATGAGGAAGAATGGTAAATCAAGAACAAAAGCTATAAGCGCCCTCTTTAGCGACGTATAAACTAAGAGCGCATCGACCGATATAACAAAACACGTCGAGGGACGAGTCGATGTTGACCTATCGCAAAAGAGATAAGCGAAGTTTACTAGTCGCTAAGGCGCTTGCGCTGGACGACTACTCTCTGTGCTATAGTATTGATCCACAGGATCAAGCTTTATAATATCCTAAACAACAAGTAAAAAAGCTAGCGGAAAATCGTTCCACTAGCTTTTTAAATTACAATTATTTTTCTAAATCATTATATATTGGGTATTTATTTGGCTCACGTTCAATTGCTCGTAACATAAATTCAATTAGTTCAACTGGAAATTGTAATGTTCTTTCATTGTCAAAGATTTTGCACGTTACTTTGTACACCGACTCATTCTTATTTATAACTACATCCTGAACATTATGTTCCTCAGCTAATTTTTGTTCAAAGATCAATAAAGTTTCTTTGGCCGCTTTATCTTCTGGTCTTGCGTCACAAACAACTTTTATGCTTAACCAATTATATAAAGCATCTTGTAAAGACTTCACAAAAATAACTCCTTTTATGAATTTTCTTTGATTATATTAAGTTAGCCTTTTTTATTCTGTTCCTGGCGTTGTTGATATAAACGAAATCGATACAAACCTAGTATAATCGCAGATATTAACAATCCTTCTGCTACTGGAAGGCGGACACCTAATAACGCTAATGGTCCGCACCCGATTAATAATAATACATAAATAATTATTGTTTTAAGTATAGATAATTTTTGCGCAAAACCTAAATTAAACACAATAATGGATAAAACAACAATAATCAAATAGAGTAGAAACATTCCTCTTTCGATATCAGTATGGACACCAACTAATTCCGCAAAGGATGATAATAATGAAGGATCAATTTTTGTTACTTCCTCCATCTTGTTCACTCCTCTCCTTAAATCTCAGCATATTTCTTTTTCTTGGCTGCTTTTTCCCGTTCACTTTTATCTAAAATTTTCTTACGAAGCCGAATTGACTTTGGCGTAACCTCGCAATATTCATCATCATTTAAGTATTCTAATGATTGTTCCAATGACATAATTCTAGGTTTTTTAATATTTTCGGTAGTCTCTTTCGTAGCAGATCGAACGTTAGTTGCATGTTTAGTCTTACTTATATTTACTGACAAGTCATTCTCACGAGTATGCTCACCAACGATCATTCCTTCATATACCTCTGTGCCTGGTTCAATAAAAATTACACCTCGATCTTCGAGTGCCATAATACTGTAAGTTGTTGCTTTACCAGTTTCAATTGAAACGAGGACACCTTGGCGACGACCACCAACTTGTCCTTGAATGATCGGCTTATAGCTATCAAAAGAGTGATTGATAATACCGAATCCTCGTGTTAGTGTCATAAAATCAGTTGAGTAACCAATTAAACCGCGCGATGGTATTAAAAATTCCATTCGAACTTGTCCGGAACCGTTGTGAACCATGTCAACCATTTCGCCTTTTCTAGCTCCTAATGATTCCATTATAGCCCCTGTATATTCTTCAGGTACATCAATTTGCACACGTTCTACTGGTTCACATAATACCCCATCTATTTCTCTAACAATGACTTCCGGCTTCGATACTTGTAATTCATAGCCTTCGCGTCGCATATTTTCAATTAATATTGACAAATGAAGCTCACCTCGACCAGAAACAATCCAAGCATCTGGTGATTCTGTATTATCTACTCGCAAGCTCACATCAGTTTCTAACTGTTGTCGGAGACGTTCCTCAATCTTACGGCTAGTAATCCATTTACCTTCACGGCCTGCGAATGGACTATTGTTTACAAGGAACGTCATTTGTAGTGTTGGTTCATCAATTCTTAAGATGGGCAACGCTTCTTGATGCTCAATTGGGCACACAGTTTCACCGACATTTATTTGTTCCATACCAGAAACAGCAACTAAATCTCCTGCATATGCTTCATTAATTTCAATGCGCTTTAAACCAATGAATCCAAAAATCTTTGTTACTCGAAACTGCTTGATACTGCCATCTAGCTTCATTAAAGCAACCTGTTGACCAACCTTCATTGTTCCTCTAAATATACGTCCAATCCCAATCCGGCCAACATAGTCATTATAATCTAATAACGCAACCTGAAATTGAAGCGGCTCATCATGATTATCGACTGGTGCAGGAATATGCTCTAATATTGAATCAAATAATACTGTCATATCCTTATCTTGAGTATTAGGATTAAGACTAGCCGTTCCGTTGATTGCTGACGCATACACTACAGGAAATTCTAGTTGTTCTTCATCCGCCCCTAGTTCTATAAATAAATCTAATACTTCATCAACAACCTCCTCAGGTCGTGCAAAGTCGCGGTCAATTTTGTTCACTACGACGATTGGTGTTAGCTTTTGCTCAAGTGCCTTTTTTAGAACAAAACGTGTTTGTGGCATACACCCCTCATATGCATCCACTACTAACAATACACCGTCAACCATTTTCATAATACGTTCTACTTCTCCACCAAAATCAGCGTGTCCAGGAGTATCCATTATATTAATGCGGGTATCCTTATAATTGATTCCAGTATTTTTGGCTAATATTGTAATACCTCGTTCTCTTTCAATATCATTAGAATCCATTACTCTTTCATCAACATTTTCATTTGAACGAAATGTCCCAGATTGATGTAACATTTTATCCACAAGGGTTGTTTTCCCGTGGTCTACGTGAGCGATAATCGCTATGTTTCGAATATTTTGCCTTAATTTCAAACTCGTCATCTCCTATTTATACTTTGATTTAATTTTTTGTGTTATATTTTAAGTTGTACATTTTATTACCAACTTACCCTAACTTTTGGATAATAACTTTAAGATTATATCATAGTCAAAACAAATTAGGAGAGGAAAAAATGAAAAAGATTAACGTCTTATTTTTTAGTTTGGCGATTGTAACAGTTGTTTGTATGATGTTAATAGGTATTGCTATTGCTATTGGAAGTCTAATTGGGATCATTCTTGCAAGCCTTGCTACCATATTGGTAATGGGATTTTCATTTAGTATGAAGAAAAAAATGAGAAACAGTGGTAGATTATAAAAAAGGCGCAAGCGCCCTGATTAGCGACGTATAAACTAAGAGCGCATCGACTGAGATAAACAAAACACGTCGAGGGACGAGCCGATGTTGACTTATCGAAAAAGAGATGAGCGAGGTTTACTAGCCGCTGGGCGCTCGTGCTGGATTCCAAAGCGCAAAATTATATACTTTCTTTCTTATCTTTTAAAAAAACTAAGATGCAATGGGCATCTTAGTTTTTTATATAATTGTTTACAATTTCACTATGTAAACCAGGCCTTGCTGCAAACAATGGCGTTTGTTTATTTAATAGTACTAACTGTTCACCACAAATAGTAGTAACATGACCACCAACTTCTTCAATAATAACCTTGCCAGCAGCAAAATCCCATGGGGATAATCTTAGTGATATATATCCATCTATTTTCCCAGAGGCCACATAAGCTAATTCGATTGCTGCAGAACCAAATGAACGCGTCCCCCTCACAGACTGGATAAGTGGTGGGAGTATCGATGGATGAATGCGTTCCTTTTCTAATAACCACCCCGCATTCATTCCAATTACTGCTTCTTTTATTTCGATAGCTTGAAGCTTTTTAAGTGGTTGCTCATTTAGAAATGCTCCTTTTCCCTTTATTCCAGAAAAAAGTTCATCATTGACAACATCATATATTAAGCCAACTACACCGCTTCCATTATGGTATATGCCAACTGATATTGCGAAATGCCGTTTCATATGAACAAAATTCATCGTTCCATCAATTGGGTCTATGATCCAAACCGTTCCTTCAAGCGACTTAACATCATCTCCAAACCCTTCTTCCCCAAGAATTCGATGTTTCGGAAATGTTTCATTAATCTTTTTAATGAAAAATTTTTCAATCTGCTTGTCCATATCTGTTACAAGGTCTGACGGATTCTCTTTAAAATTGATCTCTAATGTATTTGTAGTAAATGATTGTCGAATTTGCGCACCGGCATCGAGTATCCACTGCTTTGCGTTTGTTACAATTTGTTCCAGCTTTTCGATATTATCCATTACTGCCTCCTGCAACTGTCATATTCTAATAATTATAAACTAAATCGAAAAATAAATCACACCTCAGTCAGCTTCCTTGAACAAAAAACGTCACGGTTTAGTTTAGTACAATCATTATGATACGAATCCACAGAAATAAATTTGATAGTTTCAGAAATGAGACGAACCAAAAAGGTTCGTCCCTGTAATACCTATGTTTCTAAACGAAGTAATTCTTGTCGAAATTGTTCAAGAATGATTTTTGACTTTTTTATTTGCTCCTCATCATTTGCAACAATTGCATCATAGAGGGTCAACAATTCATAATCAATTTCGAGTCTAAGCACAGGAATCCGCTTTTCCGCTTCATTTTTTCTTAAAATTTTCACCACTTGTTTCACCGTGCAAACACCCCTTTTCATTTTCAGAATAAAAGATCCCAACCGAGCTACAGACCGCTTAAATCTTTTTTATATACTATGAAATCCATTATTGATTTGTAACAAAATTGATTCGTTTACCTAAAAAATAAAAATTAGATCTTATTAAAGATTTTCTGTTTAATGTAATCACAACTTGAGCATAATATTAATATTTTGTTGTGAGGAGATTTTAAATATGAACATTATACTTCCTTTACAAACGGGTACTAGAACAAAGCTTTATGTAACGAATATAACTCCAATAATAGGATTACCTTATGGATGTAGAATACCTGAGGCGACAATTTTGGAAAATAAAAACGAAAAGTTATACTATGATGTAAGCGGCTTATACCTTGTGGATTATACTCTAGGCGATAGTTGGTATGAGGGTAGTATTGTTGTAGCAAAATAAACAAAATTAATGGTCTGTCCAAAAAAACATATTTTATGTTTTTTTGGAACAGACCCTTTATTTTCCTTCTGCGTATCATTCAAAAATTAAATTAAATATACATGTTTTATAAATAGAATCCCAAAACATTTAAAGTCTTACCTTTTGCCCTTCACTCATTTCACGTGCCTTTTTCACCGTGTTGTAACACGAATAGCCCGTTGCTTTATCATATTGATTACATAACTGTTTTTCTTCACTTTTACTTGGTACAATTTCCTTGAACCTTTGATAAGCAGTTAATAGCTTTTCCCGTAATATTCCTTTTTCATTAGCGTCCTCAACACATTGAAAAAAATGAATAACATCGATAACCTCTTGTTTATTCCATTCTGAAGATAAAGGATAACTATATTGCAAGGTTTACACCACACTTTTTTATGTTTAAGACCAGGCCTTACGAATTGATTCGGCCTCTTTAATCATGCGTTCAAATAACTCGGCAACGGTTGGAATATCCTTTATTCTACCCATTACTTGTCCAGCCCAACCAAATCCTTCAGAATCATTGCCATCATAAATATATCGCATATTCGCTTCTCCACTTATATAATCCTTTAAGTGCTCATAATCGCCATACTGCTCTTCAATTTGTAAAATTTTATTAGTAAACTCATTAGCAATTGCCCTAGCTGGTGCACCAATTGAACGCTTAATCACAACCGTGTCCGTTTCACTTCCATCAACTAATCGATTTTTATATACATCGTGAGCATGAATACATTCCTTTGTTGCAATAAACCTAGTACCCATTTCAATCCCTTCTGCACCTAGTGCTAATGCTGCAAGTAGACCGCGTCCATCACCAATACCACCTGAGGCAACAACAGGGATGGATACCGCATCAACAACTTGCGGAACTAATACCATCGTTCCTGTATCTGCACGCCCTAAATGACCGCCACCCTCTTGGCCAACGACCATCACTGCATCAGCTCCCAGTTCTTCAGCCTTTTCAGCTTGTCGTCTGGCTGCTACAAGTACAAGCTTCTTAATGTTCGTACCTTTTAGCATTTCAAAAATTGGGGTCGGATTTCCACCTGTCATTGTTATTGCCGGCACATTTTCATCAATCGCAACTTGAAGCATATGCTCAAATGCTCTTCCATGTTGCCCAATTGCATAATTCACTCCAAAAGGCTTATCCGTTTTCTCACGAACCTTGCGAATTTCTTCTCTAAGCTCATCTGGTGTTTTTAATGACATAGCAGTTATTTGTCCTAACCCACCAGCATTACTAACAGCAGCAGCCAAATCAGAATAAGCTAGATATGCAAGGCCACCTTGAATTATCGGGTATTTTATTCCTAATAATTTAGTCAATCTTGTCTCCCACTTCATAATAAAAAAACCTCCCCTTTATTATCCTCTACGTTAATTTTCGATATTTATTGTAAAATTCCTTTATGAAAAATCAGTATTTTAATTAGTTAATGGATAAGATAACGAACAAAAGACATGCGATTTTTCTTGAAAAAAATCAATCATCTGCTAAAATTGATTTGTTTTATATGTAATTTGAATGTAATTGAGGTGTCTAATTTGAATCAAGAAAAAACACCCCTTTTTACGGGGTTACTTGAACACATAAAAAAAAATCCGATTCAATTCCATATTCCAGGCCATAAAAAAGGTGTTGGTATGGATCAGGAATTCAAAGATTTTATCGGAACGAATGCATTATCAATGGATTTAATAAATATTGGTCCGCTAGATGATCTCCATCATCCACATGGAATGATCAAGGACGCGCAGGATCTTGCTGCGGAAGCATTTGGAGCCGATTATACGTTTTTTTCTGTTCAAGGTACGAGCGGTGCAATTATGACGATGGTAATGTCCGTATGTAAGCCTGGTGATAAAATTATCGTGCCACGTAATGTACATAAATCGGTCATGACTGCAATTATTTTTTCAGGCGCTACACCAGTTTTTATTCATCCTGCGATTGATAAAAATCTAGGGATTTCCCACGGTATTACAACAGACGCTGTAAGAAAAGCATTTAAGACTCATCCTGATGCAAAAGGTTTATTAGTTATTAATCCAACTTATTTTGGAATTTCAGCAAATCTAAAAGAAATTGTGGATATAGCTCATTCTTACAATGTCCCCGTTCTAGTTGATGAAGCACATGGTGTCCATATTCATTTTCATGAAAAATTGCCAATGTCTGCCATGCAGGCTGGAGCGGACATGGCAGCAACAAGTGTGCACAAATTAGGGGGGTCTATGACCCAAAGCTCGATACTAAATGTAAAAGAAGGGTTGGTATCAGCCCATTATGTTCAAACCATTTTAAGTATGCTTACAACTACGTCCACCTCTTATTTACTATTGGCTTCCTTAGATGTCGCTCGGAGACAATTGGTAACAAAAGGTAGAGATTTAGTAGAAAAGGCGATACATTTAGCTGAAGATACTCGTACGAAAATTAATGAAATCACATCACTTTATTGTGTTGGAAAAGAAATACTTGGAACAAAGGCTACCTTTGATTTTGATCCAACTAAACTAATTATTTCTGTTAAAGATCTCGGTATGACTGGTTATGAAGTCGAAGTATGGCTTCGTGAAAATTATAACATTGAAGTCGAGCTTTCAGATTTATATAACATTCTGTGTATCATTACACCAGGAGATACAGATGAACAAACTAGTATTCTTATTCATGCACTGAAAGAACTATCATATTCACGAAATGAAAGTAGGCAGGCAATAAAACCGTTGCAAGTCCATGTTCCAAATATACCTGTACTTGCCCTATCCCCTAGAGAGGCCTTTTATGCAGAAACAGAGACGGTTTCGATTGAAGAATCAGTTGGAAGAATTATTGCTGAGTTTATTATGGTATATCCACCAGGTATTCCAATTTTAATTCCTGGAGAAATCATTACAAAAACAAATTTAGATTACATCCAAGAAAACCTTGAAGCTGGGTTACCTGTACAAGGGCCAGAAGATGACGAATTAAAGACACTAAGGGTTATTAAAGAATATCGAGCTATAAAATAAGAGTGTGACACATTTGTCACACTCTATTTATAAAAGTTATTATTTTTGATCTGTTTCTTCATGGTCGTGATCACAACATCCATCACATTTAGCGTAAAGAGTAGAAACTTTTTCATCCTCAAAATGATCAATTGTGCAGTCGCATTGTTGGCAAACGATGATTCCCATTTGTTCCATCCCCTTAAATAAAATTAAAATGTATTAAATTGTGTTATCTTATTTTCATCATAATATGTCATACTATTTATGTCAAGATAGTATTTGTATAACATATTTAAACAAAAAAAGAGTCCGACGTGTTTCATCGGTCCCTAATTATAATCATTAATCATATTGAGGCTCTAAATAAGCTGCCGGTAATTTTTCCTCAAAAAATGCTGATAAGTCGATCGCTTCCTTCATACTTGAAAGCCGGAATATTTCCTTTAAATGCTCACAATTTTTTATATCCTCCGCATCTAAAAGTGTTGAGCGACCAGTTTGCATACAAACGACCAGAGGTTTCCCGAAAAACATGTTTGTATAAACAATCCCGAAATCATAGCGAACATCCTCCGTTGTAAATCCTATAAACCTTACTTTAACGTTCTCACTTTCATCATATAATTTTTGATAAAAATTCATTGTATTTCCACCTCCTTAAGTATGTTCAATGATTCACAATATCTATTTTTATTTTAACGTACAGTTTTTTTTGAAGCAATAGAGGTTTAAAGGATGAATGTTACTATTTTATGAATATTTAGACATTTTGTTTCTGCAACTTCAATCTGCTATTTATGTAGTTGTAACCAATCTAATAATAGTGCTATGATAGTATTCGGAGAATGTTTTACTGGATAAAAGGGGGAAGATTTTATATGCCTAGTACTGCTTACATAAAGCTTGTTCCAGCTTCTAATAAACAAGAAGTTTCCTTAGCTGACCTTAAAAACCTTTTTCATTATTATAAGGAAATCACCTCAAAAACTGGACAACAGCTTGAATGGGAGTATGAAGACTGTGCTTTTCCTTATGAAATTAAGGAAAAATACGATGTAAACGGCGAGTGGTTTTACCTTAAAGGAACAAAAGATCGTTATCATTATATTCTACTTGGGGTTGGATCAGAACAAATAATCGAAGAAGATGGACAAATTAAGACCCAGAATTTCATTCAAGTAGCTCTACCTGAAGGGGCAACACATGGTGATAAAGGAAAAGCAAATGAATTTTGCAAATTTATCGCCCGAAAGCTAAATGGCGAATTACACTTATTTAACGGCAGAATCATGTATTTATACGATAAAAAATAAACTATATAACTAGTGGGGCAAGAATCACCTATTACAAAAGAATGTAATTTGATTGATTATTGCCCTCATTCATTTTTATTAAAAGCAGCATTCAATACATTGATTATTTCTTCATGTGAGAGGTTTTTCCAAAATAATTCACCAAGGAATAAAATATCTAAATGTAGATGTAGCTCAGTATCATCATTTTCAACCTCCCCACTAGTCCCCGAATTTCCGATAAATCCTATATGTGTATCACCATCCACCCGACTTCCAACCTTGATCTCATCGTTAATTCGATCAAGGTGTGCAAATCTTGCTTGTAGCCCATTATCGTATTGAATCCAAACCTGTCTTCCACGTAAACGATCTAAAATATATTCGGGTGTTTTCCCATATTCCTTCGTTATTGATAAGTCTAAATTTCGTTCACTTACGTCATTGTAAGGCTCATAGCTATGGTCTGCTCTAACAACAATCCCTTCGCCCATAGCAAATACTTTCGTATTACGATTGATTGGAACACCTGCTGAAAATTCATACCAATCCATACCTTCATGATATCCATTACGATATGCTCGTTTTGCACCAGGTAGATGGGAAGGTATAGTATCCACTTTTGCTCCAATAATCGGGCTACTAAATTGTTCAATCAAAATCATCCATTGGTCTACATCTTGTAATTTCTCAATATTAGAAAACTGACTTGTAACCTCCTTACTGTCATTATAATTAAGATTTATTATATGATTTGAAACATGATAGTCTATCCCTATATAATTCAGAAAGTTTATAGGCAAACAAAGTCTGTTTTGTATTATTTCAAATGAATGGTTTCCCGGGAAAAAAAAGCCATTCATTTGAATAACGGGAACACCGTATACGAAATAAAATTCATTGTCACCAACTTCCATATAAAGTGTTTTGTCTATATTATTATATGAAAAGCTCCCACCTATTTTGTCTATAAGATCCTTCACAGCGAAAAATGATTCATTATTAAACTGATAAATCTGAACTTGGCTTATATATCGATTTGATTCCTCTATTTCCTTCGTTAAATTTCTATTTTGACTAATTTTTTGCGGTGCATTTTTAACACTTTTATCTTTATTATAATTATTGAGAGCGCAAGCTGAAATTGTAAAAAGGAATACAAGGAATATAAAAATCACTAAATACGTTTTCTTCATAATTACTCCTTTACTACCTTCTATATTTTACGTAATAGTTTTGTTAAAATCATAAGTAGCATAATTAATTTAAGTGGAGAGTATACCATGTTATACGTTTTATTCTTTTTTACTTTACTAGTATCGTTACTACTATTCATTTCCATATTTTTAAATAATATAAATAAAAGTTATGTGGTTAAAGCAAAACTGTATTTGCTATTATTTCTTCTACTTTTTATTTATGTTGGCTATCAATTAGCAGAAGAGCATCAATTATTTCAAAAAATCTCTGAATCCATTGCTACAAATAGGATTGTTGATAATAATATGAATGCAAAAGATGATATAGATTATAAATTTGCCTATTTACATTCTCACGATGTTACATTGCTTACTCCTGACCTAGATAATTTAAAAAAAGAGATGCTTTTAGATGTAGATGTAATTTCACAGCTCCCTGAATTGCCTCGTGGTTGCGAAGTTACTAGTTTGGCAATGCTATTAAACTATTCAGGCGTAAATGTTGATAAGCTTACACTTGCAAATGAGGTAAAAAAAGAAGATATCGATGTTGTGAATGAAAATGGGAAAAAGCTTTACGGAAACCCACATTATGGTTTTGTTGGAGATATATATTCCTTAAAAAACTTTGGTCTTGGCGTATATCATGAACCAATCCGAGACCTTGCTGAAAAATATTTGCCAGGCCAAATTAGAGACTTTTCTAACGGAGAGTTTAATGAAATTTTGTATCATGTCGGTAAAAAGAGGCCTGTTTGGGTCATTATTAATACGGAATATAAAAAGCTTCCACAAAAATATTTCCAAACATGGAATACAAAAGTAGGAAAAATCGAAGTTACCTTTAAAGAGCATTCTGTTGTCATTACTGGATATGACGAAGATTATATTTATTTTAATGATCCTCTAACGGCTGCAAAAAACAAAAAAGTTCCGATACAAGATTTCAAAGAAGCATGGATTCAAATGGGAGAACAAGCCATCACTGTGCTTCAATAACAAAATCAAAAAATAAAAACTTATCTATTTAAAAGGGTTGTCTATTCAAGGCGTATCGCGTACTTGAATGAAGACAACCCTTTGTTTATTACACTAATACATTGTTTCTTTGTTGATCACTAGCTTTACTTGTATCAAAATCATACAACTTTTCTATAAATATTTGGTGCCAAATCATGAAAATTAACACAGTCCAAATTTTCCTGCTATTATCTGCCTTACCCTGGCAATGCTCGTCTAGCTGTCTTAGAACATATTGCTTATCAATCCACTCATCCGTTTGACTATTATGAATTAAAGATACAGCCCAGTCATGTAATTCATTTTTTAACCAAACACGAATTGGCACAGGAAATCCTAACTTCTTCCGATTTAACACATGGTCAGGAACAATTCCGTTCATCGCTTCTCGCAAAATGTATTTAGTAGTTTGATTTGCAATTTTCATAGATGGCGCAATTTCAGAAGCGACTCGAAATACTTCCTTATCCAAAAACGGAACACGCAGCTCTAACGAATTAGCCATCGTCATTTTGTCCGCCTTTAATAAAATGTCCCCTCTTAACCACGTATGAATATCTATATATTGCATTTTATTCACTAAATTGTAAGTTTCTATTTGCTTATAAAGGGGATTTGTGAGTTTTTGATAAACTAAACCTTTATCATACGACTTCAAAAATAACTCTTTTTCCTCTTCGTTATACATCTTTGCATTCCCAATATACCGTTCTTCTAGTGGCGTACAACCCCGTTCAATGAAGCTTTTGCCTTTTGTACCATCTGGGAGTCCACGCACTGTGCTCTTTAACACTTTTTTTACTATGTTTGGTACATTGTTGAAATGCCTTAATGAATATGGCTCTCGATATATGTTATAGCCGCCAAATAATTCGTCTGCCCCTTCGCCCGATAACACAACTGTAACATGCTTCCGCGCTTCACGAGCAACAAAATACAATGGAATTGCTGCAGGATCAGCCAGGGGATCATCCATATGCCAGACTATCTTCGGTAATTCCTTTGCATATTCCTCTGGAGTTATATAATAGTGTATATTTTTCAAATTTAAACTTGCCGCTGTTTCCTTTGCTACATCTATTTCACTATAGCCATTTTGTTCAAAACCAACGGAAAACGTTAATAATGACGGGTTAAATTCCTTTGCAATGGAAACGATCGCTGATGAGTCAATCCCACCAGATAAGAAAGAACCTACAGGTACATCACTGCGCATATGTTTTTCAACAGAGTCAAACATTACGTCTCTAATTTGCTTAATCAATTGTTCTTTTGTGTACTCTTTCGGCTGAAACTGAACATTCCAATATTTTTTTATAATAATAGGCTCGCCTAAATATTTAATAAAATAATGCCCTGGCTCTAGTTTCTTAATATTGCTTGATAAGGTGAGAGGCTCTGGCACATATTGATATGTAAAATAATGCTGTAACGCCTCTAAATCTAAGCCAATATTCTCTTTCACTTTTAATATGCTCTTTTTTTCAGAAGCAAAATAAAAATCCTTCTCATCTTCTAAATAAAAGAAAGGCTTGATGCCAAAATGATCTCTAGCTCCAAAAAGCATATTTTTTTCTTTATCATAAATAACAAACGCAAACATCCCTCTAAGCTCATCGACTACAGCTTGTCCCAACTTTTGATAAAGAGCAAGAATTACTTCTGTATCTGAGCTTGTTTGAAAGGTATAACCTTCTGAAAGTAGTTTTTCTCTTAGTTCGATATAGTTGTAAATTTCACCATTAAAGACAATCCAATATTTTTGGTCATTATAGGATAATGGCTGATGACCGCCTTCTAAATCAATAATACTTAGCCTGCGAAATCCGAGCTTAATTTCCTCATCGGAATAATAGCCTTCATCATCAGGACCACGATGATAGATCGCATTATTCATATCCATAAACTCATTTATTGATATTGCTTTATTAGGAGATTGTACTACCCCTACAAACCCACACATTCATTTATCCTCCTTAAAAACCAGTAAACTCTAGTTGAACTAATTACTTTTACCTTTATTCATTATACAGTTATTTTTTGTCTCTTACTAAATGAAATTTTTATAGTGTTTCGATTAAATGGGGGTCAACAATTTCATAACCTTTTTCTTGCAGTCCAGTAACAATATCTCTTAGCGCCTCTTTTGTCCACTGGCGGTCATGCATTAAAAGATTCGCACCATTTCGAAGATATTCAGTATTCACCATAATATCCGCAATAGCATCTTTATTCATATACTCTTTTTCAAAATCATAACCATATGTCCAATTCATCACGACCATTTTTTCATCAGCAGCAACCTTTCTACTGTAATCGGTATTAACCCCAAATGGAGCCCTTAAAAATTTAGGACGTTCCCCAATAATACTTTCTACTAAGTTGTTTAATTCTACAATTTCTTTATATTGTTCTTCTTCTGAAAGATCTCTTAGAAGTTGATGTGACATCGTATGATTCCCAATTAAAAATCCCATATCATGAATCTCTTTTAATACTTCTTTTTCAGCATCTGTATCTAAAAAGTGACCATTTACAAAGAAAATCGCATTTACATTTAATTCATGTAAAATATTTGCAATTTCAAGCGCATGCTTATCCGGTGCATCATCGAACGTCAACATTACGACATTTTCTGGTGCATCAGCTAAAGGAACTACATTAGAATTGGCTGGATTTATCTTATATTGCGGTTCAGAAAGTGTAACTGGATCTTGTTCAGGAACTTCAAGTTCCTCCGTTTGTTCTTCATTACTGTCTTCTTCAGGTTGTGAAGTAGGTGAATTAATTTGAGAATGCTCCTCGTTTGATGTAATTGTTTGTTCTTGATTTGCACCATCATTATTACTAGAGCATGCAGAAAATAACATTATAACTAGTAATAAAAGCAAATAACTCCATTTTTTTCTCATTTTCTAGTCCCCCATTTTTAGTGAATACTTATTAAGTATAATATATCTAAAAAAAAAAGTTCACCCCATTATTTGGAATTTAGTACTATAATAAAATACAAGAGCTTCATCTAGAAAAGTCATCAGATTAATCGATTTGGATGGAATATTAATGGAAAGAATCACAAAATTTTTTTTAATCGGTGGACGAGTGTTAAAAACAGGAATTTCTGTGCTTATTACCGCTTGGATTTGTCACTTTTTTCACTTGCCTGCAATATTTGCTGTCATCACAGCCATTGTAACAATTGAACCTACTGCATCTGATTCAATCAAAAAAGGATTTGTACGTTTCCCTGCTGCTGCGATAGGAGCAGCAATTTCTATGTTTTTAACTTTTCAGCTTGGTGAAACTGCATTAACATACGCTCTTTCCGCTATGTTTACGATATTCCTTTGCCATAAATTAAAGCTTGACGATGGAATAGTAGTTGCAACCATAACAGCTGTGGCAATGATACCCGCAACAAATGATCAATACTTGCTGGCATTTATTACCCGTTTAGCAACAACATCAATTGGAATTATTATTTCAACAATTGTAAACATTATTATTTTCCCACCCAAATTCTCACCAATTATTAATAAATATATTGATGATATTCAAGAGTTAGCTGCCTCTATTCTTCAATTAAAAATACAACAAATTACAGCTTTCAATGCTGAAACAAAAAAAAATATTGATAAATTGTTTGCCAATATGTCCAGTCAAATCGATAAAACAAATAAACTTTGTTATTATCAGCGTGAGGAATTTAAATATCACAAACAAAAGCATGGTGAAATCAGAAGATTACATCATGCATTAAAAAGGGTGAATGACCTTCAGCTTATTGCATTTCATATAGGAAATTTAAATCATGTAAATGCGAATCAACTTAATTTTAGTGACGAAGAGAGAGAGGTTGTAATAAAGACATTGCAATCATTAATTGAAATATTGCAAAATCCAGTAAAAACTATACGAGAAGAGCATTACAAATTGATTGCGGAAGTCGACATGATTTTTAGAGAATGGAAAACAAACATTGATGAAAATGATCCTGATCATAAATACTATCATCACTTTACACCACAAACAATTATTTTATATGAGCTTTTATCCATTTCAGATGTTCTTCAGGATTTGCAACAACTATATGTGAAATGTAAACAATAAATTTTCTTACTATATTTATTAAATATCTTTGTTTGTCACAACTATATCTAGTATTTTTCATTTATGTAACAAATAGATGACAACTATTCCACTTTTTAAAATCAATGATAAAATAATCCATAGGGTGTAGATACATAATTTCTCATTCAGAAAGAAGTGAGCATCAGCATGAAAAAGAAACTTGGATCAATCTTCTTATCCATGTTTTTATTGACAGCCTGTAATACGGTTGACGGTGATTCAATATCTGATATTAATTTGGAAGGAGAAGGCTATCATTTATTGTTCTTTTCAGATGAAGAAAAAATTAAGCTGGAGAACAATTATTATGATGTCTTACTCGATCTAAGAAAAGAATTTCCAAATGAAATGGCAGATGTCATTCTTGTTCAATCAACAAATAAGAATGAAAAACTTAAAAAATTTGATGTTAGTGTTTATCCTACGCTAATTGTTATTAAAGACGGAGAAGTACTAACACGGATTGAAGGAAAGCAAAGCAAGCGAGAAATTATGAATCACCTTAAGAAAGCCATGGAAGACCAAAAAAAGAGGTAAATGGCCAAGGACCGCTCCATACAGAGCGGCTCTTTTTTTGGCCATTACAATTTTTATAACGTAAGCGCTCGGTCTTTTTGAACTATTTGACGATATGGATCGGACTCCCGATTGCTACTTCTGCAGCCTCCATTGTAATTTCCCCAAGCGTAGGATGAGCATGTATGGTCATTGCAATATCCTCTGCTGTCATTCCCGCTTCAATTGCCAAACCAAGTTCCGCAATCATATCCGAAGCACTAGGCCCGATGATTTGTGCCCCAATAACTAAATCATCACTTTTACGTGTTACAAGCTTTAAAAATCCCTCGGTTTCATTAAGTGCTAAAGCTCGACCATTCGCAGCAAATGGGAATTTAGCAGTAACGACCTCGATACCTTCATCTTTTGCCTGTTGTTCAAAATAACCAACAGATGCACATTCTGGGTCCGAAAACACTACTGCAGGGATCGCATGGTAGTCAATCACTGAAGGTCGGCCAGAAATTGCTTCAGCAGCAATTTTACCTTCATAAGATGCTTTATGCGCTAGTGGTGGACCTTCTACAATATCACCGATCGCATAAAAGTTCGAGACTGACGTCCGACATTGATCGTCAATTTTGATTAAGCCACGGTCGTTCATCTCTATCCCGATATTTTCTAGTCCAAATTCACTTGTATTTGGCTTTCGACCTACTGTTACTAATACATAATCGGCTTCAATTGTTTTCATTTCACCTTTAGCCTCAAACGTTACTTTTACACCATCTGTTGATTCTTCTACACCTTTTCCAAATGCTTTTGTAAATATTTCAACATTTCCTTTTTTCTTCAATCGTTTTTTTACAATTGCACTCATTTGCTTCTCAAAACCGGACAAAATTTCATCTGCTGCTTCTAATATTGTAATTTGAGTACCAAAATTAGCATATGCTGTGCCTAATTCAATGCCAATATAGCCACCACCAATGATAACCATTTTATTAGGAATTGCAGGTAAATTTAATGCACCTGTTGAATCTAGAACTCGGGCTGAATATTTAAAGGCTGGAAGTTCTATTGGTGTAGAGCCTGTTGCAACAATTGCGTTTTTAAATTTATACGTTTGGGCTGAATTTTCTGTCATAACACGAGCTGTATTTTTGTCAACAAAATATGCTTCGCCATTTACAATCTCAACTTTATTACCCTTTAACAAAGCTGCTACTCCACCTGTAAGTTTAGAAACGACACTACTTTTCCATTGTTGTACCTTTGAAAAATCAATCTTTACATTCTCAACAGTTATCCCGATATCATCAGAATGTTTTGCAATTTCGTAACGATGACCAGCTGAAATCAATGCTTTGGAAGGGATACAGCCAACATTAAGACAGACTCCGCCGAGTTCAGCTTTTTCGACAATTGTTACCTTTTGTCCTAGCTGTGCTGCTCTAATTGCTGCTACATAGCCCCCAGGCCCTGCTCCAACAACAAGTGTTTCTGTTTCAATTGGAAAATCTCCTACAACCATAGATTTATGCCTCCATTATTAATAATTGTGGATCATGAAGCAATCGTTTTATATGATTTAATGCAAGTTGGGCTGTTGCACCATCAATAATTCGATGGTCAAAACTTAATGAAAGGGCAAGTACAGGAGCAGCAACAATTTCACCATTTTTTACAACCGGTTTTTCGGCGATCCGACCAATTCCTAATATAACAACCTCAGGATGATTAATAACAGGAGTAAACCACATGCCCCCAGCTGATCCTATATTTGTAATCGTGCAGGAACTACCCTTCATTTCATCTGGTGCCAACTTCCCATCTCGAGCTTTTTCAGCCAGCTCATTAATCTCTTTAGAAATTGAGAGAATTGATTTTCGATCTGCATCTTTCACAACAGGCACTAATAAGCCTCTGTCGGTATCGGCTGCAATCCCGATATTATAATAATGCTTTTGTATAATCTCCTCGGCATTATCATCAAGAGAAGTATTTAATATCGGATATTCCCGTAAAGCTGAAACTAAAGCCTTCACTACATATGGTAGATAAGTAAGTTTGATTCCTTTCTCAAGTGCCATTTCCTTAAATTTTTTACGATGTGAAACTAAATCGGTTACCTCTACATCATCCATTAATGTTACATGTGGTGCAGTTTGCTTCGAATTAACCATTGCTTTTGCAATTGCTTTCCGAACACCACTCATTTTTTCCCTAGTCTCGAAATATTGACTAGGAGGAACGTTTTTCATCGCTTTATTTTCATCTAGTTGTGGAGCTTTGCTTTCGGCTGTTTCAATATTTACTTGAGCATCTGATGATAAATCCCCTGCTAAAAACTTGTCTATATCAGTTTTAACAATACGACCATTTTTGCCAGATCCAATTACTTGATTAATCGTTACCCCTTTTTCACGTGCATATTTACGAACCGACGGCATAGCAATAACCCGTTCATTCTGTAAGGAACTGGCTTCATTCGAATCTGCTTTTGTTTGTGGAGAATCCTTCTCTACCGTAACAGGTGGTTGCAATTCAGCACTATCCCGAGATTGATCCTCTGTTGTTGTTGAGCTTTCCGCATCATTTCTTTCATATCCTTCAGCATCTATTGTAATAATGATATCTCCAACAACAGCAACCGTTCCTTCAGATGCCTTTATTTCTTTTACTGTCCCTTCAACTGGTGAAGGAATTTCAACAACAGCTTTATCGTTCTGGACTTCACAAAGAATATCATCTTCTTTTACTGTATCTCCAGGCTTTACAAACCATTTAACAATTTCACCTTCATGAATTCCTTCACCTATATCTGGTAATTTGAATTCAAATGCCACAATTTTTCCCTCCTATGCTTCATGATTAAATAGCTTTAAAAATTAATTACATATTTTGCTTTTTCAATAATGTCTGTGTAGTTAGGCAGCCACACATCTTCTGCTTGTGAAAAAGGAAAAATAGTATCAGGCGCTGTAACTCGAACAATTGGTGCTTCTAAATGCAATATTGCTCTCTCCGTTATTTCCGCAACAACATTTGCTGCAACTCCCGCTTGTTTTTGTGCTTCCTGAACTACAATTGCCCTGTTAGTTTTCTTAACAGATTCGACAATTGTTTCTGTATCAATTGGGCTTACTGTACGAAGATCAATTACCTCTACACTGATTCCCTCTTTTTCAAGTTCCTCTGCAGCTTTAAGTGAGGAATGAACCATGGCCCCATACGTAATAATTGTTAAGTTCTCTCCTTGCCTTTTAATATCCGCTTTACCGATAGGAATTGTATATTCACCTTCAGGAACATCCTCACGGAAGGAACGATAAAGCTTCATATGCTCTAGAAAAATGACAGGATCATTATCACGTATAGCCGCTATTAATAGACCCTTTGCATCAGATGGAGTTGAAGGAATTACGACCTTAAGACCAGGCTGTTGTGCCATTAGACCTTCGAGATTATCAGCATGTAGCTCTGGAGTCTTAACCCCACCCCCGAAAGGTGAGCGGACAGTTATTGGAGCCGAAAACCTACCGCCGGAACGATAGCGCATCCGAGCCATCTGCCCATTAATCGAGTCCATAACTTCATAAACAAAACCAAAAAATTGAATTTCTGGTACTGGTCGAAAGCCTTCAAGTGCTAATCCAATCGCTAAGCCACCTATTGCTGACTCTGCTAACGGGGTATCAAATACGCGATCCTCGCCAAACTCCTTTTGAAGTCCCTCAGTAGCCCGGAATACACCCCCGTTAACGCCAACATCCTCACCAAAGACAAGAACATTAGGGTCATTTTTTAACTCGGTACGCAAGGCATCAGTGATTGCTTGAATCATCGTCATTTGAGTCATACTTTATTTCGACTCCTTTCGTACATATTCTTCTCTCTGTTCTTTTAAATGATTAGGAGGTTGTTCAAACATTATGTCAATCAATTCCGTCACTTTTTGTTTTGGTATCTCATCTGTTTTCTTTATTGCAGCCTTAATATCTTCTTTTGCTTGTTCAATAATATTTTCTTCCTCATCTATAGACCATAATTGTTTAGATTCTAAATACTTTCTAAAACGTACAAGTGGGTCCTTCTTTTCCCATTCGTTATCCAAAACACTAGTTCTATATCTAGTCGGATCGTCACCCGCCATTGTATGTGGACCATAACGATAGGTAAGCGTTTCAATTAATGTTGGTCCCTCTCCATTAATAGCACGTTCTCGAGCTTCCTTCACTGCTGAATAAACCGCTAGTACATCCATTCCATCTACTTGAATACCTGGTATTCCTACTGCGATGGATTTTTGCGCAATCGTTTTAGCAGCTGTCTGCTTCTCAACCGGTGTTGATATTGCAAACCGGTTATTTTGCACAACAAAAATAACTGGTGCCTTATAAGCTCCGGCAAAGTTCATCCCTTCATAGAAATCGCCCTGTGAAGATCCACCGTCACCAGTATACGTAATTGCAACAGCCTTTTTCCCACGCTTTTTCAGACCTAATCCAACACCTGTTGCTTGAACAATTTGGGCACCAATGATTATTTGTGGCGCTAAAGCATTCACTCCTTCTGGCATTTGATTCCCAACATAGTGCCCTCTAGAAAATAAGAAAGCTTTATATAAAGGTAAACCGTGCCAAATAAGCTGAGGAACATCACGATAACCCGGTAATATCCAATCGTCTTTTTCCAGTGCATAATGGCTGCCTAATTGTGATGCCTCTTGTCCTGCAGTCGGGGCATAAAAACCTAATCTGCCCTGACGGTTTAATGAAATTGATCTTTGGTCTAAGACACGTGTATAAACCATCCGTTTCATTAATTCTTTTAACTGTTCATTAGAAAGCTCCGGCAAGGCCTCTTCATTTACAACACGACCTTCTTCATTTAAGATTTGAAACGTTTTAAACATTTCTTCAACTTTATTGAGAATTGAATTATGACTCACTATTTCTCACCTCATCCTTTCAAATACAAAGTTGTTATTTTAATAATTCATATACATACAGCTTTAGAATACCCATCCTTCCTATTCATCTATTCCCAATTTTATAGCTCTATAACCTAAAATCATTTTTACATAAAAAAAGACTTACCCATTAAATGGATAAGTCTATTTTCCTTCTTCATTCTCACCGCTGACTGTCGCTTGCTCAAAGACAACATCAAGTCCTGCAGCTTCATAAAATTCTTTTTTCTTTACGTTGTATGTATCTGTTAATTCATTGAACTGTTCATTTGTTTTAACAACGTTATCATACATTTCATTTATTTTCCGTATTTGTTCTTCTAGCTGTTGCAATGTTAAGTCTTCCCTCTGGAACATCTCGTAAAGAGTGCGGTCTAAAGCAATGGCCTCTTTATAATAACTGTATAATAAGTCATATGTATCATACCTTCTTTTCATCGCGTTTAGCAGTTCTTCCGCCTTTTGTTTTACCGATTCTTCTTTTAATTTTCTAACCTTTGACTCAATCAGTAAAAACTCTTGTCGAGAGGCATGAATACTATCTTTTTCTTTTTCAATTCTTGCTTCACGCTCATCTATAATAGCTAACGCCTCTTGAGATAACACTTTGATCTCATTAAATTCTGACATTCCTAGTTTAATTATTTTTTCATATAATTCCTGCTCTTTCATTTCTAGCTCAACTAGCGGCTGTTGCTGTTCCTCAAATACTCCTTCGAGGGATACAGCCTTTTCGAGATGATTAAAAATCTCTTCTTCTACAGCCATCCCGCACCCTGTTAACATACTAAATAAAACTATAATAAAGGTAATATATTTTATAAAATACAATGGAAGCTCCTCCTTGTCTAAAACCTTATTATAAGTTGTATTAAATTAGATGACAACAATAATTTCAAATATTTCCTTGCTTGTCATTATTGTATGTGCTTGTCCATTAGTCTAGTCTAAATACTTAAAAAACAATAAACTTTTTAATAAAAACAAAAATATGCTACACTAAGCTTACTTAATAGGAAAGAGGAGATGAAAACAATTGATTACAATGGATAGTATTGTCCGTGAGGGGCATCCTGCACTTCGTGAAAAATCACAAGATGTCAAACTTCCTGCATCAGAGGAAGATAAACAGATATTACGAAAGATGATCGAATTCGTAATGAATAGCCAAAATCCTGAAATTGCTGAAAAATATAATTTACGTCCTGGAATAGGGCTAGCAGCACCACAATTGGGAATTAACAAAAAAATGATTGCAATTTATGTAACGGACGAAAATGATAAACTTTATAACTATGCGTTATTTAATCCGAAAATCATTAGCCATTCTACGCAAAGAAGCTTTCTAGCTAGTGGTGAAGGTTGTTTATCTGTTGACCGTGATGTTCCTGGCATCGTACCACGATATGCTAAAATTACTGTTAAAGCGACTGATTTAGAAGGGAAAGAAGTGAATCTCCGTTTAAAAGGACTGCCGGCAATCGTTTTCCAACATGAAATCGATCATTTAAATGGGGTTATGTTTTATGATCATATCGATAAAAACGATCCATTCAAAGAACCTGCAGACGCTATTGTAATTGGCAGATAAATTTTTTTTTTGATTGTAGCGATGGGCGGCGGCTCCAGAGGGATACCCGTCGGGTAGTCAAGACCCGGCACGAGGGAAGTGAAGGAAGCAGATCGGGGCTAGCCTAATACCTGAGGTCCGTTTCCGCCCAAAGCGAAAATCAACTATAAATAATAACAGAGTCTCATTTTATAAGTCCTATATGCTTTAAACCTTTCATAATTCCATCTTCATCTACATCATCAGTTACATAATCAGCGATCCTCTTTAATTCTCTTTTAGCATTTCCCATTGCTATTCCAGTACCTACTTCTGTTAACATTTGCATATCATTTAAGCCATCTCCAAATGCATATATATCCTCGATTGGGATACCTAACCTATTTATAATCTCCTTAATCCCTAGAGCCTTCGATCCACCATGTGGAAGGACATCTGTAGATAACCGGTGCCACCTTACAAAATCAAACTGTTTAAAACAATTTTTATACTGTACTTCATCTTTTTCTTCACAAAACAATAATGTTTGGTAAATAGCCTGATGTTTATAAAAATCCGCATCAATAAGGGGGTACGGGAAATCAATGCTAGCTAAGCTTTCGGCAATGAAAGCTTGGCTACTCTCATTTGCCCTCATATGTGATTCGTTCATAAAAACAAGAGAATGACCATATTCTTTAGAAAATTGTACGAGCTCCATTAAAGACTTTTGTTCCAATTGTCGTTCAAAGATAATTTCACTCTCAAGAACAACATATTGACCGTTAAAGCTTACAAACGTATCAATATTCAATTCTCTCCTTATATGCTTGAACATAAATGGCGCTCTTCCTGTTGCAATGGCAACCATAATATTGTTTTCCTTTAATTTCTGTAATGCTTCTTTTGTCGATTTTCTTATTTTTCCATCCCCACCAAGTAATGTTCCATCAATATCAAAAAAAACAATCTTCTGTCTACTCATGTATATGTCCCCTAGTTTAATTGTTAATCTTCGTCTTTTGCTTTAATTGATAACATTCAAATTACTTGATTTCATTCATATTGTCAAATCAACAATGGTCCCTATGGACGTTTTCCAACAATCGCCATGAAACAAAATGAAGAACACAACACATAATACTAATAAAACAACTTCATTTTTTATGTTGTATAAAAAATGTAAGGACGGAGATGATTGATTATGTTAAAACGCTTAAAAAAGAAACTTCGGGAACAAATGAAGGATTTATTAAGACGCCGAACCATTGCATAGGCTCCCATATTTGTGCTAAAAAAGAAAAAACATGAAAAACATTTTGATTTCCGCTATAATGAACAAAGATGAATAATTGAAATTCGCAAGGAGAGAGTGAAGTATGATTTATAAAGTTTTTTTTCAAGCAATTAAAAGGGAAGTACCTGTTCGTGAACGGACACAAACTGTTTACGTAGAAGCAAATTCTGAAAAAGATGTCCGATTAAAATTAGCGGAAAAAGATCTTAACATAGAATTTATTCAACCATTAGATGACTCTCATCTAGAATATGAGAAGCGCTCAGAATATTTTGTATTGGAGAATGTGTAGTATATGAAATTTTTAAAACAAAACCAAGTTGCAGTATTTGCGTTAGGAGGATTAGGAGAAATTGGCAAAAATACGTACGGAATTCAATATCAGGATGAAATAATCGTTATTGATGCTGGTATAAAATTTCCGGAGGATGAATTATTAGGCATTGACTATGTCATTCCTGACTATACGTACTTAGTGAAAAATCAAGAAAAAATTAAAGGGGTATTTATTACTCACGGTCACGAGGACCATATTGGTGGAATACCATATTTATTACGTCAAATTAATGTACCAATATATGGCGGAAAACTTGCTCTCGGTTTAATTAAAAATAAACTTGAAGAGCATGGTCTTTTAAGACAAGCAAAGCTAATTGATATAAAAGAGGACGACATAATAAAATTTAAACATTTGTCGGTAGAATTTTATCGAACAACTCATAGTATACCTGATGCTTACGGAATCGTTATCAATACACCCCACGGGAATATAGTGCATACAGGTGATTTTAAATTTGACTTTACTCCTGTTGGAGAACCAGCAAATTTAACAAAAATGGCAGAAATCGGTAAGAATGGTGTACTCTGTCTTCTTTCAGATAGCACAAATAGTGAAATTCCTGATTTTACTATGTCAGAAAGACGTGTCGGTGATAGCATTAAAGATATTTTCCGTAAGGTTGAAGGTCGGATTATCTTTGCAACCTTCGCATCTAATATTCATCGTCTACAGCAAGTCGTTGAAGCAGCCGTATTAAATAATCGAAAGATTGCCGTTTTTGGACGTAGTATGGAAGCAGCGATGGAGATCGGTCAAGAATTAGGTTACATAAAAGCACCTAAGGATACAATTATTGATGCATCACAAATAAATCGCTTACCTAGTAACCAAGTAACCATCCTTTGTACAGGAAGTCAAGGTGAGCCAATGGCTGCTCTTTCTAGAATTGCCAACGGAACTCATCGGCAAATCCAGATTAATCCTGGGGATACCGTTGTCTTTTCATCTTCGCCAATTCCTGGAAATACAATTAGTGTTAGCCGCGTTATTAACAGCCTGTATCGTGCAGGTGCTGAAGTTATTCACGGTGCATTAAATGATATTCACACATCTGGACACGGGGGACAACAAGAGCAAAAGCTAATGCTCCGTTTAATGAAACCTAAATATTTCATGCCAATCCATGGAGAATATCGTATGCTTACAACCCATACAAAGCTCGCTATTGAGTGTGGTGTTAAACCTGAGAATAATTTTATTATGGATAATGGCGATGTTCTTACCTTAAATGATAAAGAAGCTTCTGTCAGCGGTAAAATAACATCTGGTTCTGTTTATGTTGATGGTAATGGAATTGGTGATATTGGTAATATTGTATTGCGTGATCGTCGGATCTTATCTGAAGAAGGTTTAGTAATTGTTGTTGTTAGCATAAATATGAAGGAATTCAAAATCATGGCAGGTCCTGATTTGATTTCTAGAGGTTTTGTATATATGAGAGAGTCGAGTGATCTAATAAATGATGCACAATCACTTATTGCAAAGCATTTAGAAAAAATAATGGAACGAAAAACAACGCAGTGGTCAGAAATAAAAAATGAAATCACCGATGTACTAGCACCATTTTTATATGAAAAAACAAAACGGAAGCCGATGATTTTACCAATCATTATGGAAATTTAATAAGTGGGGGCGATTGCTTAGCCCCGATTTAAAAAACCACCTAATTAGGTGGTTTTTACACTTTATCTCCTAAACTTTTTTCTAGTCGATCGATATTCATGTCAGCACCAATCACTATTAAAATATCCCCTTCCTTGATCGCCTCCATTGCTAACGGTGAAACAATGATATCATTACTTCTCTTGATTGCAACAATATTACAGCCATATTTTGCACGTATATCTAAGTCAATAAGTGTCTTGCCATACATTTTACTGCTTGCCATTAATTCAACAATGCTATGTTCATCAGATAATTCCAAGTAGTCTAATACATTGTTAGAGATCATATTATTTGCAATTCTTTTACCCATATCACGTTCCGGATGAACGACATGATCTGCTCCTATTTTTAATAAAACCTTTTCATGATAATCATTTTGTGCTTTAACGGTTATCTTCCCGACTCCCAATTCCTTTAAAATGAGTGTGGTTAATATACTTGATTGAATATTGTCACCAATTGCAACGATTACATGATCAAAATTCCGAATTCCCAATCCTTTTAGTACACTTTCATCTGTTGTATCCGCTACCACTGCATGTGATACTATATTAGAAAATTCATGGACTCGATCTTCATTTATATCTATTGCTAATACTTCCATTCCTTCTTGTGCTAATGTCCTGCATATACTTCCACCAAAACGACCAAGTCCAATTACTGCAAACTCTTTCTTCATAAGTATTCCTCCGTTTGAATGAATCAAACCAATTGTACCATATGTAACGAATGGCGCAAGCGCCTTATAAGAATAATACTATCACAGGTGTCTTAATCAATTTTTCGTTTTACCTAAAACAATAGTAAAAGCTAGATAATAATATATCTAGCTTACATTCTACTATCCACTTCTTCTAGAACTCGGTTCACTCTTTTTGTCAGCATCTTCATCCCGCTACCGCCTGCTTGAAAATGGCGCAGTCTTCCTTTTTTATCAAAAACATAATAAGCTGGAACATATTGATTCTTAAAGGCGTCTGTTAACTTATGCCCATTATCAACATAGATTGGCTGAATGATATTATGTTGTTTTGCAACCTTCTTAATCTCTTCAATATTTAAATCCTTTTCAGACCTTGGTATATGTACTGCAATAACATTCAATTGCTCCTTATACTGTGTACGAAACTCATTAATGCTTGGTATAGCTTCCTTGCATAATCCACAGCTTATCGACCAAAAATGAATAAGTGTTGGTTTTTCTCCAATTAAATCATCCCTTGCAACTTCTCCATTTAACCAAACAGTAGCTCCATCTAGTGGGGGCATAAGATCCCTAAGCATCATATTCCATAACCTCCTTTTCTATCAATATGTATATTCCCTATTTCGTTTTATGTAAACTATAAAAACAAGAAATTCGCCAATATAGCGAATTTCGAAGTTTATATTTCACTTATGATCGATTGATATGATTTTCTACCTCTTGAACAACTTGGTTTGCTGTTAATCCTTTCGCCTCAATAACTGGACCTTCGATAACTGTATTTGCGATTCCCATTACATTCGTATCTAAGCCTGTAATTACACAGCAGTCACAACCGTTTGCATCGCTTTCTTGTTTCAATTGTACGACTTGATGACCATTTTCTTGAAGGGCTTGCTGCACATCTGTCAGTGATTGCTCAACTCCGATTTTTGCCATTAGTTATCCACCTCCTTACTTCTACATTTTTTCCGAAAATATAGAAGTTATGCAAATAAAGGTAGTGAATTTACACAGCAGTTTTTTCTTGTTCCACAGCTTTATCCTTTGAGAATACATACCCGAGTACTGCAATCAAAAGTAAGACGACGTAAAATGTAATTTTCCATGCAGGCGACTCAACGAAATGATGCGGTAATATTGCCAATGCTGGATGACTAATTGTATATACGGCTAGCTTTACACCAACCCAGCCAACAATAGTAAATGCAGCAATTTCCAATCCAGGTCGACGGTGTAGTAATTTTACAAACACTGAAGCGGCAAAGCGCATAATAATCACACCGATAAATCCACCAGCGAAGACTACAATAAATTTCCCACCGTCTAATCCTCCAATGTTAGGTAACCCACTAGGCGGTAAAGCTACTGCTAACGCTACAGCGGCTAGTATAGAGTCAACCGCGAAAGCAATATCAGCTACTTCAACCTTGAACACTGTAAACCAAAAGCCCGAACCATTATCATTTTTATCCTCATCTGTTAAATTAACTTGTTCTTTATTGTTTGCTAGTTTTTTGTAAATATGTCGAATAGAAATAAACAAAAGATAAAAGGCTCCAATTGCTTGAACTTGCCAAATATCAACTAAATAGGAGATCGCGAACAACGCCCCAAACCGAAAGAAAAACGCTCCTATTAGTCCATAAAATAACGCTTTTCTTCTTGTCTTTTCAGGTAGGTGTCTTACCATAATCGCCAAAACTAACGCATTATCTGCTGCTAATAGGCCTTCCAAAGCAATTAAAATTAAAAATACCCATCCATATTCCATTAATAATGCAAAATCCATTCTAGATCCCCTCCTAAAAGCATTAAAAAAGACCTTTACCCAGTGGGTAAAGGTCTTGCTAACAACAAAACTTTTGTTGCCAATAAAGCCGGGGAAAATCCCGTCGTGACGACTTTATTGTCCAGCTACTCCCCTTTAAGTATAATTTACTTAAATTTAGCATAGGCCTTATTTCAATGAATGTCAATCATTTAACCAATTATGAATTAGGTAATTTCGTTAAATTCTTTGTAAATAATTTTATGATCGACCTTCTCGTTAATATACCGCAAAAAATTCCCATATTATCCTCAATACAAACAAACGGATGATTTATCGTTAATCCAAGGGCCCGAACAAACTCATGATTCAACTTTAGTCTAGGTATATCTGAATTCATTACATCCTCAACCTTAAGCAAGGATAGTTTTTCTGTTTCAAGTGACTCAATTCCTAATATAGTGTCCATAATCATCGTTGTACTAATCAATCCTTTTAACCTATAATTTCGATCTAACACTGGAACTGCCGAATACCCTGATTTTGTTAAAACTAGCAAAGCATGCTCTAAAGGATTATCAACTTGAACATGTGCCACCTTCTCGGATTTTATCATTAAATCTTCTATTTTAGTATTAATAATATTTTCTTTTTGATAGCTATACAATCTTTCCCCAACCCTTCTCCCATTTTATATAGAATATGTATATATAATGTAAACGCTTTCCGTAATTGCCAACTATTATTGTAACATTTAAGCTAACCAATTTTAAACAAAAAGCTATCTCAATGAGATAGCCTTGTAGGGATATGTACTTTTAATCATCAGCACTCATGATATCAAAAACGTCAATAGCGACCATATCAACATTATCAAATTGGTAAATTTTTGGTTTTTCACCTTGCATATATACCTCTAATTCAAACATTTTCGTTTGATCATTATATTTAACACTACACTTCCGTTCACCATTTTTTTCAAAAAAACGTTGTTTTAACTCACCATTATTATCTTCATCCTGTAAGGACATTAATCTCTTCAGAACCCCATTAAGTAGTGACATCCCTATTCTCCTTTCATCATATGTTATTTTTATAATTAACCTCCAATGGAAAGTCCATTCTTATCTTTTGTATATGTAAAAAAACACCTAACTTTACAATCTCAACCACATTCACTACAATTATTTGAAAGGGGGATGAAAAATATGAATGTTAGACCAATCGATTTAGGAAATAATATTTCGTTTTTTGATATATTTGATATGGGGATGGAAAAACGTACCGGGACGTATGTTATCCATGACAAATCTTTAACAATTATTGAAACAAGTGCAAGCCCATCTGTCCGATACATAGTAGATGGTTTAAAAAAACTTAACATTAATCCAAAAGATATCCAATATATTATCGTTACCCATATCCATTTAGATCATGCAGGGGGTGCCGGTCTATTAGTAAAGGAATGTCCAAATGCCAAGGTCGTTGTCCACCCAAAAGGTGCTCGTCATCTAATCGATCCTACTAGACTTATTGCAGGTGCAAGAGCAGTTTATGGTGAGTCCTTTGATGAACTTTTTAATCCAATTTTGCCAATCCCTGAAGATCGTATTCTCATTAAACACGATAGGGAAACCATTCAACTTGAAAATAGGGTGCTTACATTTTACGATAGTCCTGGTCATGCCAATCATCATTTTAGTATTCATGATAGCGGCTCTAATGGTATTTTTACTGGAGATACTTGTGGGATATATTACCAGGATATTAGTGAATTTGATTTTTATTTACCGACAACCTCACCAAATCAATTTAACCCAGAGGCAATGCTAGACTCAATTGGGAAATTTGAAAGTTTAAATGTAAATCATATTTATTTTGGACATTTTGGAATGAGTAATCAGCCTACTGATGTGTATTCTAAAGTAAGAAAATGGTTACCAATATTTGTAGACACTGCAGAAGAAGTATATAATAAATACGAAACGAAGGACGTAAAACAACTGACAAATGAAATTTCCGAACAGCTTTTTAAAAAAATTAAAACATATTTAACCGAAAATCATATCCCTGATAATCATAACGTGTACGATATTATAAAATTAGATGTAGACATTTGTTCCATGGGATTAGTTGATTATTTAATAAAGCGAGAAGGGATAAAATGACATATAAAAGAATAATTTTATTTTCCCAAGATTCCTGTTCCTCTAGTAAGATCATTAGAGAATTCTTATCATTCGAAAATATTTTATTTGAGGAGTACAACATTACCAAGGATTACAAGGCAAGAGAAACGATGATTAAGGAATATAAATCATACACGACACCAACTGTAGTTGTAGGGGAAAAAGTTATTCGTGGATTTCAATTAGATTTGCTTGAAGCACTATTAAAAGAAGAGAACGCTCCTAGTCATTAGAAGCGTTCTCTTCTGGTTTTGCCTCACTAATTTCATAATCACTAATTTGCCATCCACTAGTTGTTTTTGTAATTGTCAAAATTTGATAATGTGGTTGATCCCAAATTATTGATCCTTCTAATTGTGGTAAAAAGTATTCATAGACAATGATTTTATCCAAGGTAGTCAAAAGCTTTGTATTGTCATTATAGGAATAAAAAGGAATAAAATAGTCTGGAATATCTGTACCATACATTATTACCCCTTCGGGTTCTAGGAAAAGATGCTCTTTAGTAAATAAAAGCTGGTATTCCTCTGTAAAAAACGGCGATAAGATCTCAGAAACTTCCTGTTGAGTCCGGTACTTTTCTGCTAATGAAAGTTGAGCTACAAAGGCCTCCTGTAAAAATGTAAAAATTTCATTTTTTGTAGGTTGTTTGTTTTCGGCATATATAAACTGAACTTGTCCAATTACCAGGAAAAAAAATAAAGTCCACATAATTCTTTTTATCTTCAATTTCCCCACCCCTTCTAACCTGTTCTAGGACTGCTCATTTGTAGCCCCTCTTTGTATATTTATTTCGATTGGTACAACATGATCCTTTTCCCCACAAATTGGGCAATTGTCGTAGTTTTGCATAATATTGCAGCATTTTTTACATGTAAACTTCATACGATCTTCCTTTCATGGTGTTTTTCGATATACTATATTTACATAAAATTCTATCAATGTAGTATATGTTATTCGAGAGTTTTCGTTCGTAAAATACCATCACATTTAGACAGGTAAATAGTTGATTTTTCGCTACAAAATCCAATGATATTTTGACAAAAAATAAGACAAGCCTAAAAAGCATTTCACTTTTTGGCTTGTCCTGTCTAAATCATCCGATAAAGAATATATACGAATGCTATTCCTAATCCTATTAAATATGTCCAAAATATTGGATTTCTAGTATAAGGGTGTGCTTGGACAACATCATCAACTGCTGAATCATTATTACTACGATGATTTTGACCCTGAGTTTGCCCAATTTTTATCGTGTAAATAAGTCCTATCACCATCATAATTGTGAATAATGTTAAAATTGTAATTGAAAATTGAGACAAAAAGTTCACCTCGATTTTTCCTAGTCCGATTACTTATAACATCTCCACAATTTTTTCTTCTATTCACAAACTTATTATTCATTTTCTCGTATAAAGCGGTTAGCCGCTTCTAAAGCAGCACCCGAGATAAAATGATACCCTTGTTCACGTAATACATCTTCTAAAGCCGCCAATGCAAACGTAACGTTTTCTTGACGGGCATTATAACCCATTAAACCTATACGCCAAATCTGTCCTTTAAGCTCGCCCAATCCACCACCAATTTCAAGCCCATATTTTTGTAGTAATCGCCTTCGAACTGGTAAATCATCAATTCCTTTTGGAATACAAACTGCTGTAAGCTGATGAAGACGATGCTCGTTTTTAACTAACAACTCTAAATCCATCGCTTGTAGCCCTGCATGAAGTGCTCCACCATATAAAGCATGTCGTTTAAATACATTTTCCAAACCCTCATGTACAATTAATCGTAATGCCTCACGCAAGGAATATACCATTGTGATAGGTGCTGTATGATGGTAGAATCGTTCCTCGCTCCAATAGCTCTGAATCATGGAAAGATCTAAATACCAGCTTTGCACTTTACTCTTCCGTCTAGATAATGCTTCTACAGCACGTGTACTTAATGTGACTGGAGCGAGTCCTGGTGGCGCACTAAGACACTTTTGTGTACCGCTATACGCTGCATCAATCCCATATTCATCGATTTTAGTTGGTATTCCACCAATTGAAGTTACCATATCACAAACAAATAATGCACCATGGGCATGAATAATCTCACTTAACTCTTCAAGTGGTTGCCGTACACCAGTGGACGTTTCAGAATGGACAACAGCAACAAGCTTTACTTCCTTATGTTGTTTTAACGCATCCTTTATCTTTTCTGGTGGAACGATCTCACCCCAAGGAGCATCAACTTGAATTACTTCAGCACCGCATCTTGAAGCAACGTCAACCATTCGTTGTCCGAAAAGACCATTCACCCCAATAATGACCTTATCACCTGGCTCTACTAAGTTAACAAAAATAGTTTCCATACCTGCACTGCCAGTTCCTGACATTGCCAACGTTACTTTATTTTCAGTCTGATAAACTTTTCTTAATAGATCCATTGTTTCGTTCATAATTTCTAAAAACGCCGGATCAAGATGACCTAATAGTGGGATCGACATTGACCGCAGAACACTCGGATGAACATCGCTCGGTCCAGGTCCCATTAATACTCTGTTAGGTGGATTTAATTCCTTGTACAATCCAATCACACTCCTTTTTTCTACATTTACATATTTTCCACATATTTATAATAAATACCTGCAATTTTATGTGTATTTTTCATTTAGAAATCATTTTAATTATGGCTCAGTTAATGTATCCACATTCACATTTAACACAACATTAATAATAAAATCATTAAAAAGGAAAGAAGATTGGTATAAAAATTAACATTACAATCATTAAAAATAATTGCAGTGGTACACCTACTTTGACATAATCTTTAAAAGCATACCCCCCCGCTGCCATAACTAGAGCATTTGGTGGAGTGGCAACAGGAGTTGCAAAGGCCATCGATGCAGCGATAGCAACAGACATTAATAATGGATATGGACTCAACCCTAAATTTAGTGAAGTTGTAATCGCAACAGGTGCAAATATAACAGCTGTTGCCGTATTGCTTATAAATTGACTAAGAATCATTGATACGAAATAAAATCCTGCCAACAAAGCGTACGGCCCGTATGTTCCTAAAGAGTGTACTAGGGCATCCGATAAAAAATTTACCCCACCTGTTTTTTCTAACGCTGTTGACATGGGTAGCATCGCAGCAATTAACACGACTGATTCCCAATTAATACTTTTATAGCCCTCATTCATATTTCGCAGACAGCCAGTCACAACCATTAGAAGTGCTGAAATAAATACCGCAATCACTTCTGGGACAACACTAAATAACATCAGGATTATCATCACAACCATATTAAAGGCGGCAATCGGTGCTTTTCCCTTTGAATAGGCACGGCTCTCATCCTCTTCGAGCTTGCCAGTAACGACTACATCATTTGAATCAAACGCAAACATTTTAATTTTCTTCCAGTCCCCATGTACAAGTAACGCATCACCAAAACGAATTTTTACATCTAGTAAATTATCATATATATAGGTTCCTTTACGGTTGATTGCCAATACAGTAAGCTGGTATTTTTCGCGAAAACGTATGTCCTTTAATGTTCGTTTCAGAAACTTCGAATGTGGTGTTATTAACATTTCTGCAAGACCAAATCTTTTAGTTACAAGCTGATTTTCTTCAAGAGACTTCTTTTCTATTGTAACTAACGATAAGTCATTTTCAGCAATAAAACGCACTACGTCTTCACGCTTTCCAATAAGGAGCAACCTATCATCTGCTTCAATGACAGTATTTGCTGTTGCATTAATCTGCAAGGTTTGTGAGAACATTAAGTCACCAAGCTTACGCTCTATCTCAACGACTGTAATATTATATAATTCCCTTAGCTTACTATCTTTTAAGGATTGATTAACAAGTTTTGAATTTGGGCTAACACAAACCCGATGAATTTGATTTGAAAGTTTATAAAATACAACTAGTTCTTCCGGCGAAACAGTCTCAGAATCAAAGGTTGTTGCTTCCATATGATCAGGTAAAATTTTTCTTCCAATTGTTATCATATAAATTAATCCGGCAAATAATCCAACGAGTCCTATTGGAAAAAAATCAAAAAAGCCTAACGTCCCTAATCCACTATCTTTAATAGCTTGACTAACAACCATATTTGGTGGTGTTCCGATTAATGTTAAAACTCCCCCAAGGCTTGAAGCATAGGCAAGTGGAATCAGAAACTTTGAAGGGCTAACCTTCATATCTAGTGCCATACTCATAACAACCGGTAATAATACAGCTACTGTTCCTGTATTGCTCATTATCCCACTAAACCCTGCAGTCACAACTATTACGATCATTAATAATTTTAATTCACTTTTCCCAGCTAAAGGGAGTAATTTATTGCCCATCGATTTTGCGAGTCCGGTACGAAAGATACCAGCACCAACAATAAATAGACCTGCAATCATTAGAACTGTAGAATTAGAGAATCCTGCTAAAGCCTCTTGAGCTGTGATAATACCTGTTAGTACTAATGCTAACAGTGAGCCAAGAGCAACTAGATCAGAGCGAATTTTGCCATTAATAAAAAATAATGTAGTAATAGCTAATATAATAAAAGTTAAAATCATTTCATAGTTCATACGTTCACCCCGATTAAATATAAATTGTTCAATTACAATTAAGAAGTCATGATATAATGAAGTTTATGTGCTACTGTATTATTTCATATATGATATTACCATACACAATGGAAAATAATAGAAGAAATTTGAGATAGGTTGATATAAATGAAAAAAAATTATATAAATAAAAAAATTAATAGAAGAAACTTCATAAAGAATTGTATTACGTACAGTTTAGGTTCCCTGCTACTCACAGCAGGTGGCTATAGCTATGCACGCTTTATCGAACCTAAAAATCTTTCAATTAATAACCACGAATTACATTCATTTAAAATACCTCAAAGCTTTGATGGTACACGAATTGTTCTATTTAGCGATACACATTTAGGACATTACTATTCTATAAATGAGTTTACAAAACTAATAAACATTATTAATGAACAGGCACCCGATATTATCCTTTTTACAGGTGATTTAATTGATGCACCAAACAAATACAAAGATATTAACAAAATAGCACCACTCCTTAAACAACTTCGAGCGCCATTAGGAAAATACTCAATTTATGGAAACCACGATCACGGGGGCTATGGATCTGAGATCATACGAGATATTATGAGGGAGTCAGACTTTAAATTGTTAATAAATGAACATGAAAAGCTGTTTAATAAAAGAAATGACTATATCTTTATAAGTGGTCTTGACGATGCCATGCTAGGCAATCCAGATATTGATAAAACATTGCTAGGCGTTGAATTACAAACCTTTACAATTTTATTGGCACACCAACCAGATATTATCAAAGAGCTAGGCAATTACCCGATTGATGTCCAGCTTTCTGGTCACAGCCATGGTGGACAAGTACAATTACCATTTTACGGACCGATTTTCACCCCAATTGGTGCAACCACCTATTATGAAGGGTTTTATAAAGTTGGACCGATCGAATTATACGTAAATCGAGGGATTGGTACAACTAGAGTACCATTTCGATTTTTATCACCACCAGAATTAACGATATTTACTCTCAAAACAGGATAGGCAATGCCTAATCCTGTTTTTTATTTGCCACTAATGATGTTATCGTTTCACGTTTATCATATAGACAACTTATTAGAGATTACTTTAGGTCAGCGTATTCAATGATTATTCACATTTCCACAAGTATGAATATGCTATACTCATTATAACAATATAGAATTATATGGTTGATTTTCTAATATTATCATCGTTTGGAGGTTATAAATATTATGCTAAACAAACTTAGGATTAGTGGTAAAATAAATAGTCTTGTTCTTGGTATTATTATTTTGATGTCGATTATTTTATTCTTCTTCCTCCAGTACGAAATTAGCACTGAAGTGAAAAAGTCAGCAGCTGATAAAGCAAAATCCGACCTTCAGCTATCCTATCAGTATATCAACCAAAAATTTCCAGGAGAGTGGAGTATTAAGGGTAACGAGCTTTATAAAGGCAATGTTAAAATGAATGGGAATTTTGCGATAGTAGACGAAATTGGAGAAATGACTGATGACACAGTTACTATTTTTCAAGGAAATACTAGAGTAGCGACGAATGTAATTAAAGATGGCAAAAGAGCTGTGGGAACCACTGTTTCAACAGAGGTGGAAAAAGAGGTTTTAGATAAAGGCAACTTATTTGTAGGTGAAGCTAACGTAGTAGGAAACATGTATCAAACCGCCTATATGCCTATTAAGGGAAAAGATGGAAAGATTATTGGAATCTGGTATGTTGGCGTTTCTCAAAAATTTGTAGATGATACAATTCAATCTGTGTTAGTAAGTTTAACTATTGTACTTGTAATAACAATTGTAATCGCAATGGTTATATCCTTTTTCTTTACAGCATTTATAAAAAAAAGACTACGTATTGTAACTAGCGCGTTAAAAAAAGCTGGAAATGGCGATTTTTCCATAACATTAATTGATAATTCAAATGATGAAATTGGTGAACTCGCTAAAAGCTATAACGATATGAAAAGTGATCTCCAAGTACTAATTCACAAAGTACACCAAACAACTGAACAAATAGCTGCAGCAAGTGAGGAATGGACTGCTAGCCTTGAGCAAACTAGTAAAGCTGCCGACCAAATTACTGTATCAATTCAGCAGGTTTCCTTAGGTGCCAATGATCAAGTAGATAATGCTGCAGCGTCATCACAAATTGCTTTGGATATATCAAATAATGTAACTGATGTAACTACCCAAATTGAAAGTTTATCCACAATATCTAATCAGGCAGCGAAAACCTCTGTGGATGGGAATCAAATTGCCAAAAAGGCAGTTGATCAAATGAATGTTATTCAAGAAAAAACAACAGATATTTCTGATGTTATAAATAGCTTAAATGCTAAATCATCTGAAATTGAGACAATTGTACAATTAATATCATCCATTGCCGAACAAACCAACCTCCTTTCATTGAATGCAGCAATTGAAGCTGCAAGAGCAGGTGAACATGGGAAGGGTTTTGCAGTCGTTGCAGATGAAGTACGTAAACTAGCAGAACAATCGAGTGAAGCAACCGCCCAAATTCGCGAACTTATTCAAGAAATTCAAAATAGTACTTTACAAGCCGTCACTTCGATGGATGCTGGTTCTGAGGCGATAAACGAAGGAATCCAATATGTTGATCAGGCAGGTGAGTTCTTTAATGACATTACTCAATCTGTTAACAATGTTGCCGGCCAGCTTGAAGCAGTAGCAGCTACAATGCAGACTATGCAATCTGGAACGGGACAACTAGTAGGCACAACTGAACATGTTCTAAATATAGCGAAACAAGCATCTGCTTCAGCACAAAATGTAAGTGCGGCAAGTGAACAACAAAATGCCGCAATGCAGGAAATAGCCGTTGCTAGTCAAACACTAGTAAAAATGGCTCAAGAATTACATGATGCCATTACTGCATTTAAAATAGAATAAGGAACAAAAGCTATAGGCGCCCTGATTAGCAACGTATAAACTAGAACGCATCGACTGAGATAAACAAAACACGTCGAGGGAAGAGTCGATGTTGACTTATCACAAAAGAGATGAGCGAAGTTTACTAGTCGCTGGGCGCTTGCGCTGGACGACTACTCTCTGTACTATAGTATTTATCCACAGGATCAAATTTTATAATTTCATAAACAAGAACAAAAGCGTAAGCACCTATAAATCAGGCGCTTACGCTTTTTTACTCAGGCATCGGTGTTGGAGTTGACTCCACACCATTTCCACCATAATTTTTATCTATTTGGTTGCGAATTGTTTTTAAATCTGTACCCTTTAAGTACTCTTCTTTAGCCTCACGGGCTATATCAATACAAACACCTCAGCCAAGACCCATGCTATCAAGCTTGGCAATATTTCCAGCAACTGAGTCAATAAAACATGCCGTATTATTCGTATGCCCATCATCCTCATAACAGCCACAGTAGCATGGCATATAATCAAGAACTTCAGGATGTTCCGCAGCAAATGTATATGCCTCTAATGACTCTGAAGTACCATATTGCATCATGATTGGCGAAAATTCTTTCGTTTCAAGGTTATATTCCATTTCCATGTTTACTGCTTCTTGTGAAGCTTGATCCACTTCGTTTTCGGATGAATTACAAGCTGCCAAAGAAACTATTAAAATACATGAAAAAAGTATCATTACTAGCTTCTTCATCTACTTTCCTCCCCTTAAGTTTGCAATATATTAATAGTGTTTTTCTGAAATAATACTACCATGTTTTATTAATTAATGCACGTATCATTTTGCCAATCCAAATACTGTTCATGAAGTTGACATAAAGAATTGACAGCTTTATGATAAGATTTAACTAAATTAATAGATTATAAAGAAGGGATGTATTTACTTGAGAAGAATTCTAGCAATCGCTTTCCTTAGCTTTCTATTAATAGCACTAACTGGCTGTGGAAAACAAATTGAAAATACTGTTCAATATCCAATCGAGAACTTTTCTTTTACGAACCAAATGAATGAAACTGTAACCATGGAAAGTTTAAAAGATAAAGTTTGGATCGCTGACTTTATTTTCACAAATTGTGATGACGTCTGTCCACCAATGACTGCAAACATGGTAAAACTACAAAGACTAGTTAAAGATGAAGGAATTGAAAATGTAAACTTTGTTTCGTTTAGTGTCGATCCTGAATTTGATTCACCTGAAGTGCTCTTTGACTTTGCTGAAAAATTTGGAGCCGATCAATCTAATTGGTATTTCCTAACTGGTTATTCTCAAGAGAGGATTGAGGAATTCGCCTTAAATTCTTTCAAAGCTTTAGTCCAAAACAACCCAAACTCTGATCAGGTCGCACATGGCACTTCCTTTTATTTAATCGACACAAATGGCGATATGATTAAATATTACGATGGAATGAATGTACCGTTTGAAGAAATCATTAGTGATTTGAAAATAATTTCAAAATAAGCGGGCCTTGCGCTTCGCTTATTATTGTTGTTGCTTACTTCATACAAGTGTATAATAAAGTAAAAACATTGAAGCTAGATTAGTACTAACTTTGCTAATCTTTAATTCAGGTACTATTATTCGGTAATAGAATGAAAGGAGTATGTAAAATGGAGTATTCGACGGAAGAGCTTTCTCGTGCTCTCTTTGTAGTAAATCGTCATGCCAAAACAGCACCAAACCCAAAGTTCCTTTATACTCTTAAGAAAAAAGCACTAGATAAGCTCATCCATGAAGGAAAGGCTAAAAAGTGCGGACTCCACTACTCTAAAAATCCAAAAAATAGTCAACAACGATCAGATTTATTAGTTTCAGTTGGTGATTATTATTTCCATATTCCACCTACCAAAATTGATTTTGAGAAGCTTCCTCATTTAGGAGAATTAAATGAATCATATCGCAACCCAAAAACACACCTTTCCCTTACAAGAGCGAAGCAGATTTTACAGTCATACACAGGATTCAATGAAGCTACAGACGACAATAAACCACATCCCCCTACTACTAAAAAATATCAAAAACCCGTTTTTAAAAAGCTTGGTCAATCCTACTTTTAATAGAGTAGGGCTGTCTTATCGACAGCCCCTTCCTTTATAAAACTCTAGTTATAAAAATGGTCGTTTCTTTTCCTAAATCTATTTCTTTCACTTCAAAATCATCAAATTTTGAACGGTTAAATACATCGATTACCCTTACAATTGGCCGTTGTGGCAACCCACTATTTTGACCAACAATTACTCCAGTTTCGCCGGTTGATAATTTCACTTGTCTTCCTGTCGGATAAAAGGCGATCGAACGTAAAAACTCCCACACAACTTGATGATCAAAGTTAATATTTGTAAGCCCTAATATTTGTTCACAAGCTTCATGTGGATTTAACCCGATACCCCCGTCAAGCGGAGTAATCAAATTATCATAATGATTGGCAACAGCTACAATTTTAGCAAACAGGGGAATATTCTCACCTGAAATTTTTCTAGGATACCCACTTCCGTCGACATTTTCATGATGTCCGAAGGCTACATGAGCTGCTACCGTACTAATTTCATGCTTCTTACGTAAAAAGTTAAATCCTAACCATGTATGATCATTTGATCCTGCTTCTTGTCTCGATTTACTATCGAGCTTACTAGGATCAATTATCTTACCGATATCATGGAATAGTGCTCCTACAGCTAAATCCTTAAGCTCAGTACGTGTTAATCCAAGCTTAATACCAACTAAAACGGAAATGATACATACATTCGTAGAATGAACAAAAAGTGCATTATCTGAGGTTCTTATATCAGCTAATGTTACCAATACATTTTGGTTTTGCAGGATCTCTTCAATAATCTTTTCTGTTGTCTTGCTAATTCCTTTCATATCAAAATCTTTTTTTGCGACTTGAATATATTGAACCGATTCTGCAAATGCTTCCATTGTCTCACGACGGGTAGTTTCTGTTACAACCTCTTCAACTTCAACATCCTTTAAACGATCATCCTTTAAATAAATAGCGCCAACTCCCATTTGGCGCAGTCTCGATATTAATCCTATTGTGAGGACTACCCCTTCCTCAAGTAATACCCTACCATCACCAGTAAAAATAGTTCTTCCCAACTTTTCTCCTTGCTTTACATTTTCCAATAGTGCATATTTCATACTATACGTCTCCCTTAATGAGGGGTCTCCCTTATTCTCCAATAACAATTGCAAAGAGACAAATATTTTGTCCCTTTAGCGTCAATTGTATTTTTCTTTTTATAAATATTATAACATTGAATGTTCATTTGGTGTATAGGAGAGCAGTCACTAATATAAATTAAAGATTTAGGATTTCTAATCCAAATGTCCTTGATTATTATTTATTTATTAAGGGTGTCATCCACTCTTTTAAAAAGTTTAATAAATCCCCCGAAAAAGATTCCGTCATTAATTCATTTACTGGTACCTTGTCAATCATCTTTCCCTCAAACATAATAATAACCTCATCACACAAAAACTGAATCTCTTGATAATCATGACTAACAATAATTGTCGTTGTTTTTGTATTCCTAATAATCTCTTGAAAATCTTTTAAAAGCTTCCTACGCGTTGGTAAATCAAGTGCCGAAAACGGTTCGTCTAAAAATAGCACCTCAGGTTCTGTTGCCATTGCTCTTGCAATGGATACTCGCTGCGCTTCTCCACCTGAAAGAGTTCGTGCTCGTTGTCCTGACAAGTGGTTTACACCAAATTGTTTTAACCAATATTGAACCTTTTCTTTAATGATAGCCTTAGGAAGCCGCCTAAATTTCAAACCAGCTGCCACATTATTAAAAACAGTCGTATCAAGCATAAGAGGTTGCTGAAAAACAACCGATACTTTCCGGCGTTCTTCTATATTAATCTTCCCAGGAAAAACTTGCTTTTGTTTTAACTTAATAACCCCAGATGTCGGATTGTCTAGTAATGCCATCACTTTTAATAGGGAGCTCTTCCCTGCACCGTTTGGCCCGATAACGCCCGTTACTTTTCCGGTGGTTATTTGTAAGTGGCTAACACGAACTATAGATTTCTCTTTTTTTACTACTTCAACATCTTGCAAATGTATCATAATGGATCACCCTCTAGCGTCCTTTTGTTGGAAAAGGGTTAAAGTTAAAGTGACTAAATATGCTAATAGCATTAAAATTACCGAGATTCCAATCGCAATATCAGTATTTCCTTTTGAAACCTCCATTACAGTGGCCGTTGTAAGAACTCGGGAATATCCTTTAATGTTCCCGCCGACCATTTGAGATGCTCCAACCTCAGATACAACTGCTCCAAAACCTGCAATAACTGCTGCTAATAATGAAAATCTCGCCTCTCTAAGTGCAAGAAAAAGCATTTGTAGTTTTGTTGCCCCGAGCGCTTTCATTTGCATCCGCATTTTATCGTCAACCTGCATAATGGCGGCACTGGTCAGCCCCATTATAATCGGAGAAGCAATGACCGCCTGAGCTATCAATATCGCGGTTGGCGTATAAATTAAATCCAAGTCTCCTAACGGACCATTTCGTGCTAACAATAAAAACACCCATAGTCCAACAACAACAGGTGGAAATCCCATTGCTGTATTAACAAAACTCATGATTATACGTCGTCCTGGGAAGCTTACCCAAGCTAATATGACACCTATTGGTATACCAATTAATAGGCTGATAAATGTAGCTGACCCTGAAACCTTCAGAGTCAGCCACGTTATTTTATATATTTCCGGATCAAAAGTTACAAGCATTCTGAATGCTTCTAACACACCCTTAATAATCATATCCATGCAATTTTCACCCTTCCCAGTTCCACCTCAGCAAGCACTTTTGTTCAAATAAAGCACTAGTGAAGATGTGAGAGTCATTTAGTAATATTGAAATAAATCTCAATGGATAGAAAATTAAGGAATTTATTACTCAGCATCAGGGAAGAAAAGTGGTTCACCGAATTCTTCAACACCAAATTCACCGATCGTTTGTTGCGCTTCTGGCGAAATCATGAATTCAACAAACGCTTGACCAGCTTCACCATTGATTTTCTCAAATTTATCAGGGTTTACTTGCATTACATGATAAATATTTAAGAGGTTTTCTTCACCTTCAACAAGGATTTCAAGTGCTAGCTCGTCTTTTAAAGCTAAATATGTTGCTCGGTCAGTTAACGAATATCCATTTTTTTCAGAAGCTACCGTTAAAGTACTACCCATCCCTTGACCTGTTTCTTGATACCATTGACCGCTTGGCTCAATGCCTGCTGTTTTCCAAATACCTAATTCTTTTTTATGTGTACCAGAGTCGTCTCCTCTAGATACAAATAATGCTTCGCTATCTGCAACTTTTTTATAAGCTTCAGCAGCAGTTGCAGAGCCTTTAATTCCGGCAGGATCATCTGATGGACCTACAACTACAAAATCATTATGCATCACTAATTGATAATTGATAGCAACACCACTCTCTACAAGCGGCTTTTCGGAATCTGGGGCATGAACCAATAGAACATCTGCTTCACCAGTTTCACCCATTTCTAACGCTTTTCCAGTCCCTACAGCAATTGTTTTAACCATATAGCCATACTTTTCCTCAAACATTGGCACTAATACATCTAACAACCCACTATCTTGTGTACTTGTCGTCGTTGCCAATACAAAGCTACCGTTTTCTTCAGTTTCACTTTGTTCAGTGGCTTGTTCTGTTTGTTCTGTTTGTTCTGTTTGTTCTGTTTGCTCTTGTGTTGCTTGCTCAGGTTGATTATTACTAGAGCAGCCGGTAAAAACAACTAATAAAGCTGCCATTAAACATACTACTAGCATTTTGTTTACATTCATCAAACTTTTTCTCATATTATCCCTCCTAAATTAATTCACCAATACGATTCAAATCATAACCACCAAGTGACAAAATTTTTGATTGTAGGTGTGGTGATTTTAAAACACTTATAAATGCTTGACCTTGGGCGCTTTCGTAGAAGGCAGGTTTCATGACAAAATCATAGCTTTCTTTCGTCAATAGAATAAAATCTAACCCTAGAGCTTTCGCAGCACTTTCAGAACCTAATGCAACATCGACTAAACCTCTAGCTACTTTTGATGCGGCACCAAAATGTGTATGCTCAATCTCGTCATAGCCAAAAATATTGTCGATCGAAAGATTACGTTTTCTAATATGATAGTCAAAAAGAATGCGAGTTCCAGCTCCTTTTTGCCGGTTTACAAATTTCAACCCTGGACGAGCGATGTCATCCCATGATGATAACTTTTGCGGATTTCCTTTGGAAACAATCCAACCTATATTTCGGTTTACAAAATGTATAATTTTCATTGGTTCACCTGGAAAAATTCTACTAACAAACGGTTCATTATACTTCCCGGATTGTTCATCAAGTAAATGGCAGCCAGCAATATCAGCTTTCCCAAAATATAAGTTCATGAGCCCATCCATGCTTCCAATGTAGGCTGTAAAGAACTGTAAATTTGAATATGATTCTCTCATAGCATTTGCTAGTTCTTCGACTGCAAGATCATGACTTCCTAAAAATAAAATCGAGTGATCATGTGTAAACGGTTGCAATGGTGGATAACTAGTCATCATTTTGTCATCAATTCGATATGTAGTATGTTCTCCTTCAAAATGCTGACGACCTTCAGTGAATTTTTGGATAGTCTCGGGATCAAACCGCATTTTCCTTCCAATCCTAATTGCTTGAAGTTCACCACGCTTGACCATTTCATATACAGTATATTTTGAGATTTTTAATAGACTAGCAACCTCTTCTGGCTTGAGTAAATCGCGCTCCATTTTTCATCCACCCTGCCCTCTTTCTATAATCCACTATGTCAACGAAACAATCATAACCTAACAAAACACAAAATTGAAGTGAAAAATATCACTTTATTTAAGTTTTTTTGAGTTTTGTTAGTTTTTATTTGCTTTTGTTAGCAATAAAAAAGAGCGTCAGCATCGCTGCGCCCTTTTTTGTATTTAATTATAATACGTATTTATCAATATATTGAACTAACTCAACAATTTCAGGCTTACTTACTTGAGCTGTTGCTCCTACTACTTCACCCTTATGACGTAAGTCATCTGTTATAAGAGATGAAAAGATGATAACTGGAAGCTCCTTTAACTCATTATTTTCTTTAATACGCCTTGTTAAATGATGACCATCCATTTTAGGCATTTCTATATCAGTAATTACCATTTGAACTGCATCAGAAATCTTTTTACCGGTTTTTACAATCTCTTCAAGATATTGCAACGCATCTTGACCATTCTCAAACAATGTTAACTGATTATATCCTGACTCTTCTAGAGTTTGTTCGAGAAGCTTACGAAGCAATGGAGAATCTTCAGCTATTACAATACTTTTGTTTGAACGAGTACGAGGTCCAAGTTTTTTTAACTGATCGACACTTATACCAGATTCCGGATTAATATCCACTACGATTTTTTCATAATCTAATAGCAACACCATATCATCGTGCATCTTTATAACACCAATGATTTGTGTCTCTAGGCCAGAATACATCTCACTTGGCTTTTCAATTTGATTCCAAGATATTCGATGAATTTGTGATACAGTATGAACATGATAGACAATCTTTGTTTTATTAAATTCACAAACAATGAATTTATCTTGTTTTGGGTCCTGTGAAGGTGGAAATCCAAGAACGGTAGCCATATTAACAACTGGTAGAACTTCACCACGTAATGTAATAATACCCTCGACTGATGGATGAGAATGTGGAACAACCGTTATTGGTACAGGATTAATAATTTCTTTAACCTTAATTACATTAATACCAAATTTATTATGACCAACACCAAACTCTACTATTTCTAATTCGTTGGTACCACTTTCTAGTAGAATACCTTTATTATTTTCACTCATCCTCTTCGCCCTTCCATAGAAATATATTACTTTTATTATATTTTATTTCCTTTATTTTTTAAATAGTTATTACGAATATAGAAAAATATCTATCATTCCTAGTTTAATTTTTGTTCTTTTCTAAATTTTTAGAAAATATATTTTAGAATTCATCCTTTTATGTTATGATTAATACTATGATTATAATAAGGGGTGATAAGTAATATGGATAACACTTTTGAAAGCGTTTCCACAAATAACGACAAAATTGTATATTTTCAAACAATGAAAGAAAAACTTAATAAAAAATTCCAAATAGAATTAGCTTATTTACTAGATGAATTAATGGATTATCGTCAACAAAAAGTCGCTTGGATGATCTACGATTCTATGAAGGACTCTTACTCGATAGATGCTGTCGGTTTTAGTCTTGAGTTATGGTGTAACTATTGTGATGAAATCGACCCAATTATTGATAACGAGGGGAAATATGCAGCTTCGATAGAACTGTTCGTTTCTCAACTTCTTCTTCAAACTCCTTTTTCAAAAAAAGAAATCGTTAGAAAATATGGATTAAATGAAGAGGACCAAATCGTAATAAATATATAAATACAACTAACATAAAAGCCAAAATGAATAGGAGCTATCAAATAGCTCCTATTATCTTATTCGCTTTAAGTATTCATTTATTTTTACATCCAAACTTTGGCTCAGTACAACAATCGAAGGGTGTGACAGCAATTGATTTTGTTTCCACTCTTCAGTTAATTGTTGCCTTAGTTGCTCTATTTCTTCCGACATTTTTACCATAATACTATTATTAGCCATGCCGTCATCTCCTTTTATCATAATATAATAATAGTAACGATATTTTGATCCTAGTTATTATATTACATACTATTACATACTATCACTTTTTTGGGATTATCCTTCCATTTCGACAAAAATTTAAACAAATTGTAATATTTTCCTAATTATTGAAACTAATTCATGTGATATACTCTCTAATCTATTTTTTAACAACAATTATAACTTACCGCTCTTGATAACAAACGTTTTAAAAAAGGCGCAAGCGCCCTGATTAGCGACGTATAAACTAAGAGCGCTTCGACTGAGATAAACAAAACACGTCGAGGGACGAGTCGATGTTGACTTATCGCAAAAGAGATGAGCGAAGTTTACTAGTCGCTGGGCGGGTGGAGCAGGATTCCAAAGCGAAAAATTATATGCTTTCTTATCTTTCAAAAAAGCCTTAGCTCCAAAATGGAACTAAGGCTTCCAGAAAATTCACAGCAAAGCAATTCATTATGCAAGCTAATTTCTATTAGCTCTTCAAGCATACTATTTCACTTTAAAATTAGTCATCATATCTTGGAGCTCTTCAGCTAGCATTGCAAGTTTTGTAGCATCCTCGGAAATTAAATTTGCACTTGATGCTTGCTCTTCACTTGCTGCACTTACTTCTTCTGCCCCTGCTGAGGCTTGTTCGGTTACAGCTGAAATACTCTCCATATCCTTGCCGATCTCAATTGCTAAGCTATTTAGCTGTTGGATAAACTTATGGATTTCTTTATTTCTTTCAACCACTTCATCCACATGGGAAGCAATCTCTGCAAACACTGTCGTAGATTTCTTTACAGTTTCGGTTCCTTCCTCGACAACCTTCGTTCCTTCATTTGCAGCTTGGACTGCTTTTTTACTTTCAAGCTGTGTTTCTTGAATAAGTGAGGAAATTTTTTGTGCTGAAAGAGACGTTTCATTGGCAAGCTTCCGAACCTCTTCGGCAACAACAGCAAATCCCTTCCCATGTTCTCCAGCTCGGGCAGCTTCAATCGAAGCATTTAAAGCTAGCAGATTTGTTTGTTCAGCAATATTTGTAATAATTCCAACAATATTCCCAATTTCTTTCGATTGTTCATCAAGCTTTCGGATAATCTCTGCTGTTTCTAGCACCTTTGAATTCATTTCATCCATTTTTCCGAGAGCTTGTGTTGAATAATTTTTCCCCTTTTCTGCTGATTCCTTACTTTTTTCAGACGTTTCAATAACCTCATCAGTATAATTTGAAATATTATCAATTGTAGCTAACATGCTAGTCATTTGATTTGTTGTATTTGTAACCGATGATGCGATATCCGTCGTTCCTGAGGCCAACTCCTGCATTGTAACCGCAACCTGTTCGGCTGCATTTCTTGTTTCATTACTTGAAGCAACAAGTGTATCAGATGATGATTTAACATGCTTTGTTACATCCTGTACCTTTTGCAGCATTTGTTGCATATTATCAATCATTGCCGTGAAATTCTTCCCAAGTACGCCTACTTCATCATTTGAATTTGTATGATTTAAGCGAATGGTCAAATCTCCTTTCGCAACATTAGTCGTGATATCACTTAATAAACGAATTGGTTTTACTAGTCGTGACGCAAATACGACAATTACGAGAATGGAAAATATGATTACAACACCTGCTGTTACAAAAGAAAGCATAGCTAAATACGAGAGGCGTGCAGTTGCTTCTTTAACTGGAACTACTTCTAATAACCCCCAACCTGTCAGCGTGATTTCCTTATAGAAAGCATATCTTTCTTCTCCTTGGAACGTATAGCGTTTAAATCCAGTTTCATGGTTTTTAATAGAATCATAGGCCTCTGCTAACGCTGGTACTCCTAAATTCTGGAGCTTTTCTTTCATCAATAGGCCTTCTGTTGGGTGAACAATAAATAATCCTTCTGGCTGAATTACAGCAGCGTATCCCGTTTCACCAATCTTTACATTATTTACGATCTCCGTTAATACAGGAAGTGAAATTGATGCACCTAAAATCCCTACTGTTCCGTTTGCATTTTCAATTGATGTGGCTATAACGATAATAGTTTCACCATTTGCTTGGCTTACAACAGGATCTGAAATTGCAAAGTGACTGCCACTCAAAATTTCTTGATAATAATCTCGATCAGAGATTTGAACCTGTTTATCGTCCGTTGTAAAACCATTTCCACTAGTATCTGCTACGATAAAATCAAAATATTCAGGAAAATCTTTTATTCTTTCCTTCAACGTAACCAATTGTAAGTCAGAGTTCATACTGGAAATTTCACTACTTTTTGCAATGTTTCGAAGTCGTTCAACATGAATCTGCAATTGATCTTTAATTGTTACATCTAATAGGTCTAGCTGCAGCATTGCTTTTTCTTCAAAATCCATTTCAAGAAACTCTTTTGCTTTATTATGGTTTATCCAAGAAACAAAACCTAGGGCAATAATAATAATTGGGATTAATGTAAATAATAATTTAGCTTTTATACTACGCATATCTAGCCCTCCTTACATACTTAGATGTGATATTTGTCACAATTCTTTCATACTTTTATTTTATCTGCAATAATTTTTTTACCTCTTATAGACCCAAAAAAGCTATTTCGGCAAAATTTTATAATCGTTGTATAATTTTTTGCCTTATTTCTAGGGGTTACAAAATTCTGAAAATTTGGTAGAATACGATTATATTATGAATAAAAAATTTAGGAGGAGTTAAGATGAGCGGAGCTAGGACAGAGGAAAAAGGTTTTTATGGCGTTTACGGTGGTAGTATCGTACCACCTGAATTGCAAGAAGCATTAAATCATCTTGAGGAGGCATTTGAAAAATATAAAGATGATGAAGAATTTAATAAGGAATATAAATATTATTTAAAAGAATATGTAGGCCGCGAAAATCCATTAACGTTTGCCCGCAACTTAACCGAAAAATTGGGTGGGGCGAAAATCTATTTAAAGCGTGAAGATTTAAATCATATGGGCGCTCATAAAGTAAATAACGTACTTGGCCAAATTTTATTAGCAAAGCGAATGGGTGCAAAGAGAGTAATTGCTGAAACTGGAGCTGGCCAGCATGGTGTAGCAACCGCAACAGTGTGTGCAATGTTTGGCATGGAATGTGTGGTTTATATGGGCTTAGAAGATACAAAGCGACAGGCACTAAATGTATTTCGGATGGAAATGCTTGGAGCAAAAGTAGTTGCCGTAGCTCAAGGCCAAGGAAAATTAAAGGATGCGGTCGATGAAGCTTTAAATGATTTTGTTGCAAATTATAAAAATACATTTTATTTACTAGGGTCAGCAGTAGGCCCCCATCCGTACCCTGCAATTGTAAAGCACTTCCAGTCCATTATAAGTGAAGAGTCTAAACGACAGATTTTAGAAAAAGAAGGTCGCTTGCCTGATGCTGTAATTGCTTGTGTTGGTGGAGGTAGTAATGCAATTGGAGCATTTGCCCATTATATCGACGAGCCTTCCGTTCGCCTAATTGGAGTTGAGCCAGACCAAGCAGCAACAATGGCTGAAGGTGTTCCTGCAATAATTCATGGTTTTAAAACATTAACATTGTTAGACGATGACGGAAATCCTAAGCCCGTATATTCCATCGCTGCTGGTTTAGACTATCCTGGAGTAGGACCTGAACATAGCTACCTTAAGGAAATTGGCCGTGCTGAATACTATACAGTCACAAATGACGAAGTTCTTGATGCTTTTCAGACTTTAAGCAAAACGGAGGGAATCATCCCTGCACTTGAAAGTTCACATGCTGTTGCTTATGCTTTAAAGCTAGCGCCACAATTAAAACCAGATCAAATTATTATTGTGAATATTTCTGGTCGTGGGGATAAAGATGTTGAACATGTATTTAAATTATTAAAGGAACGAAATTAATAACATAATTGCTTGAAGTATACAAGATGGCTGTCCAGTAGGGCAGCCATCCTTACTATTACCTTTATTTCCTTACTCATATCATAATCAATAGGCACTCATTCCTTGTAAAGAACATATATTAATATTGTTGATTTGAAATTGTAAAATGATATGAACGGGGGAATATTAAATTGGCAAGATACATCTGGGGAGTTGACTCAGCACAAAAAATTTCTCCAACATTATATGAATGCGTTATTACTAATTTTAGCTATCCAAATTATTGGGGACGATATTTAACTACTGTTGCTAATGCATCTGAGGGATTAACAAATGATGAACTTCAATTTATGAAATCAAGAGGAGTCAAGCTGCTACCAATATATAACGATTTTCGATCTGCTTCTGGTTATCGAGAAGGTCAGGTTGCTGCGCAAAATGCAATTTTCCACGCACGTCGCTTAGGAATACCAAATGGAACACCAATCTTTGCAAATGTGGAACGTTTTTTTGAAGTGGATAGCGAATGGATTCGCGCTTGGGTAGAAACAATGTATCCGAGCGGCTATCAAAGTGGTTTCTACCATGATCCAACTGAAGGCCACTTTAATGAAGAGTTTTGTCAGGCAAGTCAAGAAAATAATCGAGTAAGAGCCCAATCTATTTTATGGAGTGCAGAACCGGATCCTGGGGCTACGAATAACAAAAATGCACCTACCTTTAATCCTCGAAAAGTTAATTGTGAGGCTACCACATGGGGTTGGCAATACGGACGGGACTCTCAAGCTTGTCCAATTGATACAAATTTAATTGATCAAAGATTGTTTAATAGGTTGCCATTTTAATAGTGTCTTATAAAAAATTGTCAAGAAATTATTGAAAATTGTGTAAAAATCTCCTAAATTTAAAATGTTATAATATTTGTAGATTTTTTGTACTATTTTTTATTAAGGAGCGGATAGTTTGAACATTGAAACATATCGTAATAAGAAAAAAAATCCAGAGGATATATTATCATTCATTAAAAACGGCGATGATATTATTATGCCCCTTGCTAATGGCGAACCTAACGTACTTTTAGATATTATTGAAGCTAATGCTGATCGTTTTCAAGATGTAAAATTTCATCAAATGCATGCGCTTAAGGAAAGAGATTATATATGGGGGAAATATCCAGGTAAACTTCACCACGTTTCTTACTTTTTAAGCCACGCAACAAGAAAAGCATTTTTAGCTGGAAAATGCTCACTAGTTCCAAACCATTTTCATGAGATGCCTAGACTGCTTCAAAAAACAACGAAGATGTCACTAATAATAACTGCTGCTTCTCCTATTGATGAACATGGTTATTTCTCATTAGGGACGAACGCTGATTATGTGGCACCATTCATAGGGAAGGTTCCATTCTTTCTCGAAGTAAATAAACAAATGCCACGAACGTTTGGAAGTAATGAAATCCATATAAGCCAAATTGAGGGGTATATTACCGTAGATTACCCACTTATCGAAGCGCATCAGCATGAAATAACAGAAACAGATCGAATAATAGCTGAATTAGTTGCAGAGCGTATCGAAAATGGATCAACGTTACAATCTGGGATTGGAGCAATTCCGAATGCGATAGTTTCATTGTTAACAAACCATAAAAATTTGGGTATTCACACTGAATTGTTATCCGATGGTGTTATGGAATTAATTGAGAAAGGTGTTGTTACAAATACAGAAAAAAAGCTAATGCAAGGGAAGGCTGTAACTACCTTTGCATTAGGAACGAAAAAATTATATGACTTTATTAATAATAACCTAGGAATTGAGATGCTTCCTGTTAGCTATGTAAACGACCCGCGGATCATCGGTCAGGAGGATAATATGGTATCCATTAATGCTACAACAGAGGTGGACTTTCTTGGCCAATGTGCCTCAGAAACGATTCAAGGTCGATACTATAGTTCATCCGGTGGCCAAGTAGATTTTGCAAGGGGAGCACTTTTTGCTAAGAATGGAAAAGGTTTCATCTGTTTGCATTCAACTGCAAAAAACGGAACTGTATCGCGAATACAACCTCAGCTTAGCCCACGCTCAGTTGTAACAACGTCTAAAAACGACGTTGATCATGTTGTGACTGAATATGGAGTCGCATCACTACGAGGAAAATGCTTATCAAAACGGGCCCAAGAATTAATAAATATTGCCCATCCTGATTTTAGAGATGAATTAAAATTCACAGCGAAGCAATGGGGATTATTATAATTCCAAATAACTTGCAAAGCTTTGCAAAAATTGCAAAGCTTTGCTTAATACTATATTTATTATAAAATAGTAAATGGGGCAATTACTAGAGAGGCTACTAAATATCCTTACTATTATTAGTTGCGTTTCTTTTCCTCACAATAACCACAACTAGAAAAGCAATTAAACCTATTAGAATCAATATTGGTGAAAAACCAATAAGAAATATTATGAAGGATGATGTAAAGCTTTTTAAGCCATTAATCGTATCAACAAAATTCTTTTTTGCTTGTTGCCACGTATTTAAATCTTCTTTATTTAAAGGTGGGACAATCACTTCCACATCTTCCATATGAATTTTTACTGCAGCTAATTCAGTTCGATTTTGTAGATATTTCATTCTTCCTACAATTTGTTCAATTTCTTCTTGGACTTGCCCTAAATCTTTGGAAATTTTCAGTAGATCCTCTGTTTTTTCAGATCTTTTCATAAAATCTAGCAGACGCTCTTCAATTAATCTTTTAGCCTTTAAACGTGAATCAAGATCGACATATTCCTCAGTTACATCTAGGCCATGAACATTTCGCTCATTAATTTTTTCGCTATTTTCTTCGACAAATATTAAAAATTGCTCGAATTGATCTTTGGGGATACGTGCAAAAACTGTTGCACTTCTCCTTCCTTCATCAACATTTACAATAGAAGACTCAACGATATATCCTCCTGTGCGAATAATTTCCTGCTGAAACTTTTCTACACTCTTTTCAAGTCCATTTATAGCAATATAAAGATCAGCCTCATAAGCGATCATTCTATCGGTATAGGCCTGTTGATTGGAATTACTGCTTTGATTACTCTCATTTGCAATCTCGGCTGCACCTACATCAAATTCCGCTTCTCTTGAAAAGCTCTGATCTACAGCTATATTACTTTTCGCTTTACTAGCTACATTCGGATTACCACAAGCAGTCATTAAGAATAAAAATAATGAAATAAAAAGAAAAATAGGCTTTTTCAAAATTGACCCCCCAAAAAATATATATTCTTAATTACAAGACGCATTTTTAATAAAAAAGTTACTTATTTATAGAAGGAAAAGTTACCACTATGGTCGAATAATTAAATATCAAGTGAACATTTTGTGAATTTTTGTAAAATATTTCAAAATCAACTCATATAAGGGGTGAAAAGATGAGCCGTTTATTAAATACAAAATCAGCAAAAACTGCACTTCAGAAGGTTGAGAGGGTAGCAAAAGAACTCCAAAGTATTTGGAATGCAAATACCCCCATCGAAGATCAGGCAGATCGTTTACGAGCAAAATTAGATGAATCTCTCCACCAGGACGAATATTTCGTTATTGTTGATGAAAACGGTCGTGGAGTCATTCATACGAATCGTTTACGTGAAGGTACGCCTTTTATTGATGATGTTGGCATGCGAGCAGCAAAAACAAGTTATCCAATCCTACAGCTCTATCCGCGAAATACAGGAGAGGTACTCGTCGATGCTTCATGTCCTCTTTTTCAAAATGAAAAAGGCAATAAATACAATCTTCGGATGGGAAGGTTGGTCCATCGGCCATTTGTCGGATTGATATTTGCTGGTCTAAGTTTTGTAATCGCGTTATTGGGAGCGCTTACAGGACTTGCATCAGGTTTATCTTATTTACAGACTTTTATCGTTTTTCTTATTTCATTCAGTGGTGGTGCAATTGTTAGTTCGTTTTTCCATAGAATGATCGTAGCGCGTCTCAGAAATTGGTATTCTGTCACTCGAACGATTGCATCAGGAAATTTAAGTGCGGAGGTTAAAACAGTTGGTGCTAGAAACGAATTTCACCAAATTGGCTATGAAATTAATAAAGTAATTTTAGGATTTCGTTCGATAATAAAGCAATTTGAAAAAGCATCTACAACAGTTGACCAAATTGGTCAAGAACAAGCACAGGCAGCCTTAAGTTTATCTGCAGCCTTTGACCAAGTTTCAGCAACAATGCAATCATTTCGTGGTGGAGCAGAACAACAAAGTAATTCCGTTGTTGAAGCTCAAGAAATGGTTGATGAAATGATGAGACAAGTTGTACATATGCAAAACGAAGTTGAAAAAGCTGTTGAGGGTGCTGATAAAGCACTCGAAACAGCAACCGAAGGTGAGCGTGCTGTTTTATCAACACAAGAACAAATGAGAGAAATTCAAGCGGCTGTATTAGCTACTGCAGAAAAAATAAGGGAAATTTCTGGTGAGGCTGATATGGTGATTGAAAAGGTTTCTTCCATAACCGCTATCGCTAAACAAACTAATTTACTTGCACTAAATGCTTCAATTGAAGCAGCTCGTGCTGGTGATGCGGGGAAAGGCTTTGCTGTTGTAGCGACAGAGGTCCGAAAATTAGCTGAAGGCACAAATGATTTCGCTCATGATATTCTATCGTCACTAGAGCAGACTCGTGTTGATTTGTTAGAGGCTGTTGAACAAGTTGAATATAACGTCGATTCAATTGGTGAAGGTGTTGAGCTTGTTGCAAATGCAGGAAAGGCTTTTGATAATCTAAAGCTAGCCTCTATCAGAACAAAGGAACTAGTGACAAATAACCGGCAATATGCAGTATCCATTACTGATGATGGGAAAAAGATTCAACAAATAATTGAGGAAATCAATAAGATCGCTAGAGACTTCTCAATGATTGTTGCTGAGACTGCAGTTAACGTAGATAAACAAATCGAAGGCATACATTTACTTGCTGAGGATGCTTCTTTACTCTCACAAGAAGCCAATAATCTCAATAAAATTGTAAAGCGCTTTCATTACTAAAGCCTGATAATTTATCAGGCTTTTTCCACATTTTGCTTGCCTTCGTGGATATTTTCTAGCTTCATTTGTTGGAATTGATAGTGCAAGTCTTTTAATGCAGCAATGATAGCATTCGTTGCTTTGCCGCGATAATGTATTTGAATAGCTTTTATCGGTTCATCAATACCATCTTTAATACTATACCCTCTCAGCAACCGACCGATGAACTCTCTACCATGATTAGTAGCTAATGTACATGATGCTTCTAATATGACACCATACTTATAATCCACCTCAGCTGTTACTGTTAAGGTTTCATAGACATTTTTTGCTGCCATTCCTTGGGGCAGACGAGAGTGACCTGCAATGAAAATCGTATAATATCCATTCATTTATTGATCCCCCACTAATTCATTTTGTCCTCATTACTATCCTTATTCCTTTAACTTTTCAAAAATGATGCTTGCCTACGTAAATAAAAAAAATCCTACAATTATCTATATAATTATAGGATTGGTAATTATCTTAAGTTTGATCATTAGCTGACTTTAGTCATGAAAGATTCAGTGTCTCATAAGGCCAAGCAGGAAGCATTCTTGATAGCGGCTTATCCTTTCGATATCCTAACACATACTCTCCTTGCATGATTGTATGAATTTCCCTCGTTCCTTCATAAATAACCGGCGCTTTAGCATTCCGTAAAAATCTTTCGACAGGATATTCATTTGAATATCCATAGGCACCATGGATTTGAACAGCATCATTAGCAGCCTGAAAAGCAAAATCACAAGCTTGCCACTTTGCTAACGAAGTTTCTCGAGTATTTCTTATTCCCTTATTTTTCAACCAACCTGCTTTATAAACTAGCAATCTAGACATTTGTAATCCAGCTTCCATCTTTGCAATCATTTGTTGAACTAACTGATGCTTTCCAATTTCTTTTCCAAATGTACTTCTTTCATGACAATATTTAACGCTCTCCTCTAGACTAGCCATGATAGTTCCACAAGCGCCTGCAGCAACTGTAAAACGGCCATTATCTAATGCCGACATTGCAATTTTAAAGCCTTCCCCTTCATTTCCCACTAAATTTTTTTTAGGCACCCTAACATGATCAAAGAAAATTTCGCCTGTATTTCCGGCACGAATTCCTAATTTGCCTTTAATAGCCTTTGAAGAAAATCCAGGCATTGTTCTTTCAACGATAAAACAAGATATCCCATGATGCTTTTTACTTTTATCAGTATAAGCAAATACTAAAAAGTTGTCTGCGACATCACATAATGATATCCATGTTTTAGAACCATTTAATATATAAAAATCACCATCTTTAACTGCGGTTGTTTGTAAGGCCGCAACATCGGACCCTGCATTAGGTTCTGTTAAACCAAAAGCTCCAACCTTTTCGCCCTTCGCTTGTGGAACGAGATACCTTTGTTTTTGATCCTCATTTCCCCACTGCAATAATGTCATACTATTTAGCCCAGTATGAACAGACACAGCGGTTCGATAAGCCGTGTCCCCTCTTTCCAACTCCTCACAAACAATTGCTAGTGAATTATAGTCCATCCCACTACCACCATATTCCTCTGGTATACAAACACCCATTAAATTTAAATCCGCCATTCGTTTTATTATACTTTTTTCAAAATGTTGGTTCGCATCCCACTCAGCGATAAAAGGCATAATCTCTTTATCTACAAACCTTCTTACCATTTGCCTTACCATTAATTGTTCCTCCGAAAAACTAAAATCAAACATATTGTTTCCTCCTAAATAATATTTAATGTTTTCATTTCTTCGATCTCATTTTTTGTATAGCCCATCTGTATCAAGATTTCCTCTGTATGCTCCCCGACTAATGGCGGATACTTTCGAATAGTTACTGGTGTTCTTGATAATTTTAAAGGACTTCCAACAAGCTTTATTTGACCTGCTATTGGGTGCTCCAACTCCCAAACCATATTTCGGGCATGAACTTGTGGGTCATTGAATACTTCTTTCATTGTTTGGATAGGTCCCGCTGGTACACTAATTTGATTCAAAAGATCAGCCAATTCCTTTGTAGTTTTCAATTTAAATTTGCTTGCAAGAATTCCAATTAATTCGTCACGATTTTCTAACCGTTTTGAATTAGTTATAAATTTCTCATCGACTCCTAATTCTGGAGCTTCAAGAATAGAACATAGTTTTCTAAATTGGCTATCATTCCCAACTGCCACGACAAGCGTTCCATCCTTTGTTTCAAATGGTTGATAAGGGACTATATTTGGATGTTGATTTCCTAATAATCCCGGTTGTTTTCCAGAAATCAAATAATTACTTGCCACATTTGCAAGTACACTAAGCTGTGAATCAAATAGCGAAACATCAATGCTTTGGCCTTGTCCTGATCTAGTTCGCTCATGTAAAGCAGCTAGAATGCCGATATTTGCATATAAGCCTGTAAATAGATCAGAAATAGCAACACCCACCTTCATTGGACCAGATTCTTCACTTCCTGTTATGCTCATTAGTCCACTCATCGCCTGAATGATTGAATCATAACCTGGTAACTTTCGATACGGTCCATTTTGACCAAATCCTGTAATTGAACAATGGATAATTTTTGGGTTAATTTTTTTCAATTCGTTATAACCAAGACCCCATTTTTCCATCGTACCACTTTTAAAGTTTTCAATAATAACATCACTTTCTTGTATTAATCTTTTTAATAGTTCCTTTCCATCATTAGACTTTAAATTTAAAGTAAGCGCACGCTTATTGCGGTTCGCACATAAATAATAAGCACTTTCTGTAGCTGCATATGGAGGCCCCCATTGTCTCGTATCATCACTACCACCAGGGGCTTCTACTTTTATGATCTCTGCACCTAAATCACCTAAAATCATTGTACAAAAAGGGCCCGCTAAAACCCTCGTTAAATCTAATACTTTAATCCCTTCTAACGCTCCAGTCACCCAATCACCGCCTCAATTACAAAATAAATCAAAAATGCCAACTGTTACTTTAACATCCAAATTCAGTTCCCACTTAACCATATGAAATTACAACAAAAAGCCAGCTATACCAACAATATGTTGATACAACTGGCTAAAATCTACGACTTTATACTAGCAAGCGCGACCAGCATAGTAGACTTCTCAGTTTAATTTTAAAATGTTGATCATGATTGTTCACTGATCCTAAAAGAGTCCTCTTTCTAGAAGTGAACAATATCCTTAATAAATAATTAGGATTAGTACATGTATATGAGCTATATAAAAAAAAATAACCTACTTTTTGTAGGTTAGAAAAAAATAGGAATGATTTTATGCTTAATCAGTTAATGCAAAGAAATGGACTTCTTATAATCAGCAACCTTCATTAAAAGCGCTGTTTCATCGCAGTTTAAAAATTTTGGACAATTGATGCAGTCCTTCCAAATTTTTTGGGGAAGCTGTTCCTTATCAACAATATGAAAGCCACATTTTTTAAAAAAGTCAACTTGATAGGTCATTGCAAAAACATTTTCTACTCCAAGTTTATCTGCCTCTTCAATTAAAGAATGAACTATACTCCTACCAATTCCCAATCCCTTTACCTTTTTATCAACAACTAAAGAACGAATTTCTGCTAAATCACGGCCTAAAACATGTAAACTACCAGCTGCAACAATTTGATCATCCATTTCAGCAACACGAATGCATTGTATATTTTCATATAATGATAATTGTGTGCGCGGCAGCAAAAGATCATCTTTTGAATAAAGATCTATTAAATCAAAAATAGCATCAACATCATGTATAACTGCTTTACGAATGATCATAATTCTATCCCCTTAAAAACATAGTTAATTATCTGATTTGTCCTTCCCCTTTAATAATATACTTAGTTGATGTTAATGCTGATAACCCCATTGGTCCTCTTGCATGAAGCTTTTGGGTACTAATTCCTATTTCGGCACCAAATCCAAATTCAAAGCCGTCTGTAAAACGAGTTGAAGCATTATGATATAATGCTGCTGCATCGACATAATTGAAAAAACGTTCAACATTTTCAGTCGTTTCTGAAATAATTGCTTCCGAGTGATACGTTCCATATTTATTTATATGATCAATTGCTTGATCTACATTGTTGACAATCTTTATCGCAACAATTAAATCTAAATATTCACAACCCCAATCCTCATCGGTTGCACTTTTTAAACCTGGTATAAGCTGCCTAGTTCGTTCATCACCACGTATTTCTACTTGTTTTTCTTGTAATGCCGATACAAGATTTTGTAAGTGTTTTGCAGCCCAGCTTTCATGAATTAGAAACGTTTCAGCCGCATTGCATACAGAAGGTCGTTGGGTTTTTGCATTTATTGAAATATTTATTGCCATGTCAGCTTGAGCAGTTTCATCGATAAAAATGTGGCAATTCCCGACACCTGTTTCTAACACAGGAACTGTTGAGTTTTCAACAACAGTTTTTATAAGTCCTGCTCCTCCTCGTGGTATAAGAACATCTAAATACTCATTCAGCTTAAACATTTCTGCTGCTGCTTCACGGCTAGTATCTTCTAGCAATTGCACAGCTTCCTTTGGAATGTCTGATGCTTCCAAGGCACGATGGATTACATTTATTAGTGCCTTATTTGAATTAATAGCTGAAGAACTCCCCCGTAATAGTACCGCATTTCCAGTTTTCAAGCACAAGCTTGACGCATCAACTGTAACGTTAGGGCGTGCTTCATAAATCATGCCAACAACTCCAAGCGGTACACGAACCTGCTTTATTGCCAACCCATTTGGCCGATTCCAAGCTCCTAATACCTCGCCAACAGGGTCTTTAAGATCTGTTAATTGAATTAAAGCTTCTGCCATATCATCAATTCGTGATTTTGTTAATTTAAGACGATCAAGTAAAGATTCAGTCAACCCTTTTTCTTTGCCAATTACAATATCTTTTTCATTCTCAAATAAAATATAATCAACTTCCTGCAAAAGCTGCGCACTAATTTTCCGTAATGCGTCATTTTTTTGATCCGTTGTCTTTACAGCTAATAATGCTGCTAACGCTTTTGCTTTTTTTGCTTTCATTACTAATTCACTCATTTTTTCACCTTCTCCTTCTTTTCATTTTTATTTTTAAAGGATATCCACTGATCGCGATGGATAACTACTGTATGCTCCTGTTGAACAATGCTTTTTGCTTCCTCTGTTGATAACCCCTTGATCTGGATAAGATCACTAGAACAGTAATTTACTATTCCCCTTCCAATTACCTCACCTTTAGGATTTACAACTTCGACTACATCACCACAAAGAAATTCCCCGTTTATATTCGTGACCCCCGCCGGTAATAAACTGCCACCTTTTTCTAATAACGCAACGACTGCTCCATGATCAACTTCAATGCTTCCCGCAACCTTTGAATGTAAAGCAATCCATTGCTTAGAATTTTTAATGCCTGTTTGTTTCGAATTACCAATATAAGTACCATTCCCTTTGCCACTTAATATATCAACAAGCTTTTCCTTCCCGGATCCTGTTCCAATAAACACATTACAGCCTAATGAGAGAGCTGTTTTTGCAGCCTCTAATTTTGATCTCATACCACCAGTTCCCATCTTAGAGCCCGATGCTGACGCTGATTGTAATAAATCATCGGTTATTTCTGATAAAAAGTTATATCGTTTCGCATTCTTACTTATCTTCGGATTTTGGTCATAGAGACCATCTATATCCGTTAAAATGATAAGAAAGTCTGCATGTACTAAGCCGCTAACTAAAGCTGAAAGCATATCATTGTCACCGAAGGTTAACTCATCAACTGCAACGGAATCATTCTCGTTTATAATTGGAATAACATCACGCTTTATTAATTCTGAAAGTGTTGAATAAGCATTGTTATATTGCTCCTTGTTCATGAAGCTATATCTTGTTAAAAGTAATTGTGCAGTTATAATATTATGTTTTTTAAATTGTTCCGTATAGCCTTGCATCAACAGTCCTTGGCCAACCGCTGCCGCAGCTTGCTTACCTGCAATTGTGACAGGTCTAGTCGGGTATCCTAAGCCCCTAAATCCAGCAGCTACTGCTCCTGAAGAGATAAGGATCACCTCATAGCCTTCCTTTTTCAATGCCGACAAAGCATCAACATGGTCTATCAGCTTTTCAATCGATAAGCCACCACTATTATTGGTTAATGAACTGCTTCCAATTTTCACAACAATTCGCTGCTTCCCCACTTCCCTTACCCCTTTCATGGTCTTACAAATTAAAAAAAGACTCCACCTATCCTACTAAAAGGACGGAAGAGTCTTATCTTTCGCGGTACCACCTTTTTTAGCATTTAGGAATTAGTCTATCCTATAACTTAGAAGTATTAACTGCATATCTAAGTATTAAATGCCCTCTTAACATCCGTAACGTGGATGAAGCGGCTAGTTTTCGCTAACAGCTCTAGGGTAGGTTCGAAAGCATCATTCATGATGAAACCTTTCAGCCAATGGATTCCACTCTCTTTCAGATGAACATCAATCTACTAGTCCCTTTCAACGCTTCTCAATCTATTAAACTATTCAAATTTTTAAATAATTTGCTATCATTATGCGACAGGAATGTTGTCATGTCAATAGGTGAAAATATTTTATTAAATGTTCTTCATTATTATCAATGTGAAAAGTCCCTTGTTCAATAACAACAAGAGACTTTTCATTTAATTAACCATCATTGTTTGTGCAGTCATTAGGGAATTTACTATTTTTTGTTCGATTGCCTTTGCTTCTTCAATAGCCTCTTCCAATGTTTGTGAACAGGAAGTTTTAAAATACGGTACCTTCAATGACCAGAATACACCGGTCTCCTTCGCTGGATAAACAAGGACGCTCCACTTGTATTTTCCGTCAGCATCTTCTAAACCTTCAAGCGCAACTAGCCAATGATTTGCTTTAATACAATGATCACAATCATCCTTGCAATACTGTGTGCAAAAACTATGTTTATCATTCTCATTCATTGGTATCAATGCTTTTTGATAAAATTCACGGTAATTTGGTAGGTTGATCATAGAAAGTCCCCCGTTTCTAGCAATAAAATTTAATGACATTTTAATTGTATGCGCTTTCAACATGGTAGTAAACTAGTTTACTACATTTTTAACAAAACATTCAGAAACTAGTTCATAAGATTGCCATAAACAAAAAGCGGAAGGGGCTAAGGACTGGAGTTAAATACAAAAGAAGCTGCCCAAATGCCATTAATTATGACTTGGACAGCCTCTCTACTATACTACTATGCTAATCTAAAAATAATTCCATGTCCGCCTTTAGGATATTCCCACTTAATATTTTGGTGAGGACAACCAATCCGACAGCTTCCGCATTCATGACAGCCTTCATAACCTACAAACATCCGGCCTGCTTCTTCCCATTTATAAACTTCACCCGGACAGAAAACTGTACAAATTTTATCAGGACATTTTGTTGCACAAATGTCATGGTCTAAAATCGTTAAATGCGACTTTGAATCGGCTTTATAACGGACTAAATACTGTTTTTCTTCGATTGTTTTCGCATCTTTAGCCATTATTTCATCACCTTCCATGCACGGTATAGATCTTTCGCAACAGCAAGTGTACCTTTGTTACCCTTAATTGTATTAATTGCATCTTTTTGTTTCTCACGTTTAGATGTCCCGTCAACAGATAAGAAGCTAGATGCTGCTTTATTTACAAGTGGAATGTATTCTTTAAAGTATTGTGGATTTGTTTCAAATGTATGAGTCGCGTCCTTATACTTTTCAAGGTCTTTCCCAATAAAGCTATTCATTACCTTGTCTTTATATTTTGATAATGCTCTTTCTGAAAGGTCCCCGCTTTGTTTTCCCTCAACAATTGTTTCTGCAGCTAGTCTTCCAGAAGTCATTGCCATATTTGACCCTTCACGATGTATACCATTTACAAATTGGGCTGCATCCCCTACGACAAGAACGCCATCGCCATGAAGCTTCGGAATAGAATTGTAGCCACCTTCAGGAATTAAGTGAGCCAAATATTCAGCCGACTCCCCATCCTTAATTAATGGTTTTACCATCGGATGGTTTTTTACGTATTCTAAAAGCTCATAAGGCTTTATTTTTTCCTTCATCATACTTGATAAAGTCGTACCAACACCAATGTTAATGCTTTCTTTATTCGTATAAATGAATGAGGTACCTAAATTACCTTTCGTAGCATCACCAAAAAGCTCGATTGCAACACCTTGGTTATCGGATACATTGAAACGATCATTGATGACATCCTTAGGAAGGTTAATTACCTCCATAACAGCAAGAGCAACCTCATCTGGACGAAGCTCCTTATGGAACCCAAGCTGCTTTGCTAATAATGAGTTTACACCGTCAGCTAGTACCACTACATCAGCATATACATCACCATCAGGACGGTCAGTACGTACACCAACTACTTTACCGTTTTCAACGATACACTCATTCACAACAGTTTCATTTATTAAAAGAGCTCCCGCTTCAACAGCTTTCTCAGCAAACCATTGGTCGAATTTCGCGCGAAGAACGGAGAAGCAATTGTATGGTGCTTCACCCCACTCTTCATTTTTCACACTTGTTGTTACACATGATTTTTCTGACATCAACCACGCGCGCTGTTCAATAATAGGTCGTTCAAGTGGTGCATCCTTCCAAAACTCAGGAATAATATCTTCCAATTGCTTGCGATATAAAATACCACCCATTACATTTTTCGCTCCAGGGTATTCACCGCGTTCAATTAATAATACTTTTAAACCAGCTTTTGCGCTTGTATACGCACATGCTGAACCAGCAGGTCCGGCACCAACAACAATTACATCAAATTTCTCAGACATGCTCGACTACACCTCCAGCATTTTCTAGTGCTGCTTTGAATTCTTGAATTAACAATGGAAGAATCTCCAACGCATCTCCAACAATTCCATAATGGGAAGCGTCAAAAATGGCTGCATTTGGATCTTTATTCACAGCAATAATTAACTCAGAGTTTTTCATTCCAACAACATGCTGAATTGCACCAGAAATTCCAAACGCAAAGTATATTTTAGGCGATACTGTTTCACCAGTTTGACCAATTTGTAGGTGGTGGTCAATCCAGCCCGCTTCAACAACATCACGTGTTCCACCGACACTTGCACCAAGTACATCTGCTAATTCATACAGAAGCTGGAAGTTCTTTTCGTCTCCCATGCCTTTACCACCAGCAACAATTATATGGGCATCAGCTAGGTTTGCCTTCTTCGTTGTATCTCTAACAATCTCTAAAACTTTTGTTCGTAAACTACTTTCTTCTACTCCTAATTTTTCTTCAATAATTTGACCAGTACGACCTTCTTCACGTGGTAATGCTTTCATCACCTTTGGTCTCACAGTTGCCATTTGTGGACGATGTTTTTTACAAAGAATGGTCGCCATAATATTCCCACCAAAAGCTGGACGGCTTGCTTCCAATAAACGGTTTTCCATGTCAATATCTAGCATTGTTGTATCGGCTGTTAAACCTGTACTAACATCTGTGGCAATCGCACTAGCTAAATCTTTCCCATTTGAAGTTGCACCATAGAGAATGATTTCCGGCTTATATTTTCGAACTAACATGCTTACTCCATGCATGTATGGTTCTGTTCTATAGTTTTTAAGAACTGGATCATCAATTAAATAAACTTCATCTGCTCCATACTCAAAGCATATGTTTGTTAAATCTTTAACATTTTCACCTAATAGCATACCTGCAAGAGGTACATCAAGTTTTTTTGCTAAGTCACGTCCTGCACCTAAAAGCTCAAGGGAAACTCCTGCAATTTCCCCGTCCCTTTGCTCGATAAATACCCAGACGCCTTTATGTTCTTCAATCATTTTTTATCCCCCTATTGTTGAAAAAGTTCGCTCTTTTCAGAAAGAATAGTTGAAACGATTTCTTTCACCTGTTCAGAAGAACTACCTTCTAAAATTTTCGCTTTCTCAGGTGGTTGTGGAGCCCACATTTTACCTACAACTGTAGGTGAACCCTTTAATCCAAGCTGTGCAATATCAACATTTTCAAGATCATCGACAGTCCACACGTTTGCTTCATATCTTGCTGCTTGAATCATATTAGGAAGTGGTGAGTATGCAACTTCATTAATTTCTTTCTCAACAGTTAACAGGCATGGTAATTGTGCTTGAATCACTTCATATCCATCCCCTAATTTACGGTGTACTTTAATGTACTTTTCACCTTCATTTACTTCTTCAACTTTAATAACTTTAGTAACAGGTGGAATGTCTAATCGTCTAGCTATCCCAGGTCCAACTTGTCCGGTATCTCCATCAATGGCATGTAAGCCACAAAGAACAAGATCTATCGGATTATCCTTTGAAATTTTTTCAAGAGCTTTATATAAAGCATAACTAGTAGCAAGCGTATCCGCTCCGGCAAAACGGCGATCGGAAATTAAATAACCCTCATCAGCTCCAATTTCAATACACTTCTTAATAACTTGTGTAGCCTGTGGAGGTCCCATTGATAATACGGTTACTTTTCCACCAACCTGTTTTTTAATCCGTACGGCCTCCTCAACAGCATGACCATCATAAGGATTTAAAATAGCTGGTACTCCCCGGCGATCTAATGTGTTCGTTTTTGGATTGACTTTGATGATTTTGGTGTCTGGTACTTGTTTTACACAAACAACGATGTGCATAGGAAAGAAACACACTCCTCTCAATAATCCCCTTTTGATTTGTTTTAGCTTATAATTGCATGTTATATAACAGAGCAAGAAAAATAAAAACATTTATTTCGCCTACTCTTCATAACCAAAAGAAACACATAATTAGTCGAGAATGACAAATTACGACGGATTCCCTTCTATTATCTACCTAAAGAAATATTTTTGATAGTGTAAAATATATCTTGTTTTATAATTTTCAATCTAAAAAACTAGTTAAGATAGAAGGAAATAAAAACTTTACAAACACCTTAGCAACGTAATGAAATTTTTTACAAAAAATCATAGGGAAAAATATAAAAAAATCGACAGCTTCCCCACTGATGTTTACAACATAAACACAATGCTTATGGTGACCTACTCTTATTATATATGATTCATTGTACAATTGTTCACAAACTTTTTAAAGACTATTTTAGACAATTTCGAAAATTTTTTTCCATTGTTTCTCCTATCCCCCTGTGATTTAAATCACCACTCACCGATAATAGTTTGTTTATAGTGTTGTATATATCCAAATTAAAGGGGGCATTTTCTTATGAATACACCATTAAATAGCGCAATGAACGTTGGGGATATCGTAACGAAGTTTCCACAAGCGGCTGATATATTTAAAAAATTACGAATTGATTTTTGTTGTGGTGGAAATCGTCCATTGTCGGAAGCGATTCAAGAAAGAAAGTTAAATGAAGAGACAATTATAGAAGAGCTAAATGCTGCTTATTTAAAAATGGTAGCGATGAATGCTGACACAGCAAATTGGTCTGATATGTCAAGTAACGATATTATCGATCATGTAGCACAAACCCATCATGCATTTTTGTATGATGAGCTTCCTCAGCTTGGACAATTTGTTACGAAAATTTACCGTGTACATGGCGTGAACCATCCTCATCTTGCTGATGTTTACCATCATTTTCATGATTTAAGTAAGGAATTAATGGAACATATCATTAAAGAAGATGAAATAATATTCCCGCTTATAAAAGCATATGTAAGTAATCCTACTGAGGAAGCACGTGGGAAAGTTACAACAGCCATTACTGAATTAGAAAATGAACATGATAAAGCTGGAGATTTATTAAAGCAAATACGCAGTTTAACAAACGATTATACTCTTCCGGCAGGAGCATGTATGACGTATACTCTAACATATCAACGTCTTGAAGCACTTGAATCCGATATGTTTGAGCATATTCATAAAGAAAACAATATTCTTTTCCCACGTTTTTTAAATAATTAACTATTGAATAAAAAAGGCGCAAGCGCCCTGATTAGCGACGTAAAAATATGAGCGCATCGACTGAGATTAAGGAAACACGACGAGGGATGAGTCGATGTTGACTTATCGCAAATGAGATGAGCGAAGTTTACTAGTCGCTGGGCGCTCGTGCTGGATTCCAAAGCGCAAAATTATATAATTCTTATCTTTAGAAATAAACCTGTGGAGATTCATGATTAACTAAGTAGTTATCCATGAAAACCCACAGGTTTTTAATTTTAACTCATTCTATTAATAACCATAGTCCCAGTCAACTTTGTCCTCTTTGTAACCAACAACTTTTACGTTCCCTAAGTCCACCTTTTTATGATTTAATGTAGTGGTACAATGATGACACCCACATTGATTTTTTATTTCCTCCAATGTTTTCTTTTCGACATCCTCGTACACAACAACGTCCTTCTTATTACGGTAAAGTACTGCAGTACCTGCCATAATGTTAGTACGCCACCTTTCATTTTGATCCCTTTTTATTCTTTATTCGTAATAATTGTATAATATTGCGTTTTTCCTCACCATAAACTTGTGAATCAATTCACAAATTAGGCAAAAAAAATAAAACATTCTGTTACATTTGTTATTAGGGATGCTAACAAAATAAAAAGTTGATATAATTAAAAGTATGTACCAGCAATTTGTAAAACGCTTTCAAGATTCCCCGAAGAATATGACCCTCTAATGTAAGAAGAGAGCCTACAAAATACTAAATTTTAACGGTGACTATTGTAAAGATCACAAATATATTGAATTACAGATTGACCCTCACTTTTTGTTTGTTTTTGTTCTTCTGGTTTTACCTCAACCGCATTTTGCATGTTTGTCATCCCTCTCATTTGCGAAATAAATTATCTATATTTTCAGATAATTTTAACTCCGTATATACCTTTCGTCAACATCTATTTTAAATATTTATGTAAAAAACAAAATGGTACCTTTTTGTTGGGGTACCATTGAAAAGCTACTACTCTTTAATTGTTTGCTTCCCAACCTTTGGTGCTGGAAATAATGGACGATCTCCATGTCCTTTATAATCACGTAAATAATCTTTTAAAGCTTTCTTAACATTTTTTCCTAGGGGAAGCTTTTTTTTGTAGCCAAGCTCATCTTGATATTCTTCATATCCTTTACTTTTCAATTGTGCAACAAGCATTGGACTAACCCCCTTTATTTAATTTATCCTACTATAATTATAATAGATTTTTCCTAATTCAGAAATAGCTTGATTTAAAAACATTAATAAAACACATAATTTGCCCACAAACAGCAAATCACAATGTCTTTTCCATGACAAAAATATGTTTTGAACTTTTTTAACACAATTGTCACAATTTACTACTGTTTTCTGAAAATTTAAAATTGTATTATTATAATTAGTGAGATATCATAGTTTTGAGCTAACGAATTTAAGGAGGCGGTTAAAAAGTAAATGAGAAAATTAAATTTTAAAGAATTAGTAGCTGAAAATAAAGAACAATTGTTAAAAGACAAAGAAGCAATGGAAAAAATAGAAAAACGAATAGAAGAAAAAGCAATAAAAACTGCAGTAAAATAAACGGGCAATAGGTTCACTTTGAACCTCTGCCCGTTTATTCTTACTTATCCTATGATTACTTTTTCCGTTGGATAATGGAACTTTTCTTGTTTTTCTTGACCACGAATAATAAATAAAAATGAGAAAATACCAATTCTGCCTATAAACATTAACGCAGTAATTACCAATTTACCAAAACTCGTTAATTCATGTGTGATACCCATTGATAACCCGCAAGTTCCAAATGCTGAAGCAACTTCAAATAATAGCTGCAATAATGAAGAAGATTCAAAATGAGACAATACTGTCAAAGCTGCCCCACAAATTATAAATGCTGTTGTAATCACGACAAAAGCTCTTGTAATATCTTGGGGATCAATTTCACGGTTAAATACTTTTATCGAATTTCTCCCTTTTGCATAGAAATAAATACTTAAACACATAATTGCAAACGTTGTTGTGCGAATCCCACCACCGACGCCTGAAGGAGATGCTCCAATGAACATTAATATTGAGATTAATAATAATGTTGAATCTGAAAACTGATTAATGTCCATTGTCGCTAACCCGGCACTGCGTGATGTCACGGATTGAAATAATGAAAAAAACAACGCCTCATGCCATGTTTTATCGGCAAAAAAATGATTGAATTCGAATAGTAAAATAATAGCAGTTCCAATAACAATTAACGCCAAGTACGTTGTTGTAGTGATCTTTGTAAACAATGAAAAATGGTATGGATATTTTCCTTTATGTGTCAAATATTCCTTAACCTCTACTAAAACAGGAAAACCAATTGCGCCCAATATTATAAGCGTCATATTAATAAATTGTACAAAATAGTCATTCGCAAATTCTGTTAATGATGCCCCCGTAATATCAAATCCAGCATTTGTGGTTGCACTAATTGACGCAAATAAACCATGTAAATATGCTTCCTGCCAAGTCGGATAAAATTTCAAAAAATATGTACCTAAAATAACAGCACCAAACAACTCGATCACAATAATCAAATACAAAATTTGCCTCATCAAATTAACAAGTCCGGCAAACGTTGATTGATTTTGATCAATTTTTATAAGCTGACGCCCCTTAAATCCAATCTTTTTTCCCATGATCAGCCAAACGAATGTACCGAGCGCCATAATTCCAATTCCGCCTAACTGAAACATAAACATTAGTATAAAATAACCAATCACACTAAATGTATCTGATGTAGATACTACTGTTAATCCAGTAACACTAATAGCGCTGACCGCAGTAAACAAAGCGTCAATAAACGTTAACTGAACTCCTGGTTTATGTGCGATTGGTAAGCTTATTAGCAATGTCGACACAAATATTGCAGCCGCATAAAACAAAACAATTAATTGCACGGATGATAATTTTATTTGAGTTTTCGATTGTTTCTTTTCGTTATTTTTTAACATCTTTTTATCCCCTAATGGCTAGTTGTTCTTTTATAGTTTACCTTGTACGAACTAAATGTCAATCAAACATCAAAAAGCGCGAATAGCCAGGTTAAACTGAGTCTAACTAAATCAAAAAACAAGAACAAATGTTCTTTAATCACAGAGCTTTTTCATATATAATAATAGTCATAGTCAAATAAGTACGAATCCAAATATTTGAGGAGGGCAACCTGTTGATTAAAGATCGCGGAACAATAAAATGGACGGCAATGATGCTTCCAGAACACGTACAACAACTAAGAGAATTTTGGAATAATGATAAAAGAGTACAAATGCCAACTATTGATGAACAGCAATTGGAAGTAATGAACGATATTTTCCAACTAGCCTATACTGAGCATTCTTTATTAAAAATTACGTATTATGAGGCAGGTCGTTATTTAAATACCGTCGGGTACATTAACAAGATAAATCCATTGACAAAAACTTTATATATTGTAGCTACTGATGGGCACAATATGTCGATTCATGCTAATCAAATTATCACAGTGGAGCTAACTGAGGAATAAAACATTAAAAAGTACCTAATAATAGGTGTATGTTAGTTTCATTACGTCAGAAAAAGGAGATGGATAATGACACAATCAAAGGGTCAAAAAGAACGGCAATTTAGAAAACGAAAAGAGGCACAAAACTCCCACGGTAAAGTTAAATCATTTAAAGATCTAGCAGACGAAAAGTAGATGCAAAACAGAAAAAAGCCAGTGCTTCAATCAATTTAAATTGAAATATCACTGGCTTTCTCAGAAGAACTTAAACTGTGAATTTGATCCAATTTACTCATTTGCTGCTGTTCTACCTTTGGAAAAGTGAGCAGCACAGTTGTTCCCTCACCGGGCTTGCTCATATATTTTATTTTACCCTTCATTGACTTTACTATATTCATAACAACCATCATCCCTAAGCCTGTCCCATGCTCCTTCGTTGTAAAATAAGGAACTCCTAATTGTTCAATCTGCTTTGTATTCATACCAATTCCTGTATCGTTAATGATAATAGTTACAAAATCATCATCAGATTCCAATCTAACGTGCAGCAATCCCCCTGAAGGCATTGCATCAATACTGTTTTTTGAAATGTTCATAATGCATTGGTGTAGCTTTTGTCTTTCACCCAATACCCAACTTGTTCTATCTAAAAATTCAGTTTCAATTGCAACGGAGCGCATATTAGCATAAGATTTAATAATCTCTACTGATTTGTTTAACTCCTCATATGCGTTAATAATCTGCCTTCGATCACTATCCGGTTTTGCGAACGTTAAATAATCAGTTATAATGGTTTCGGCATGCTCTAGCTCTTTTATAGCTAAATCAAAGAACTGCTCTCTTTTATCCTTCGTAAAATCGTTATCACGTAATAACTGCAGAAACCCTTTTGTAACTGTAAGAGGATTTCTTACCTCATGAGAAATTGATGCCGCTAAATCACTTACAAGCTTTGACTTATCCGATTTTGTTATTTCTTGCTTCATTATATCTCTGTTACGAATAAGTTCGATTAAGACTGTAGCAATCCAAGCAGTAATTCCTTGAATTAAAATATATGGAAGAATCAACGTTATAGAAAATCCGTTTACATCTTCAATAAATATAAATGACATAAATATCGTAAATGAAATTAGTATAGTGGCAATTCCCGTTAAAATGTATAATTTTGTTTTACTTCGTTGTACATTAAAAAAAGGAGATACACTAACCACAGCTATAAAAAATACTGACTGGGTAATTAAAGCGACAAAAACCCCATCTCCTCCAATTAAAAACCGATAAATGATGATCGTTAGAAAAGGAAAAATCCCAAGCTGATATCCACCATATAGTGTTAAAATAACTAACGGAACATGGCGAAGATCAAAATACCAACCATTGGCTGCTTGAAATGGGAAGGTCATACATAAAACAATCGATACGCTTGCTAACAGTACAATTGATACTATTACCTTTTTATCTCTCTTTTTGTTTTCTGACCAATAATGCTGAAACAAAAGAATGGGTGCAAGAATAAATAATATATTATTAAGTAAATTACTTACCATCTTAAACGTTCCCGCCTTTTCCCACAAATACTACAAAATATCTTTTCTACTAAAACTTCTCATATGTTCACAAAATTGTCAAATATTATTTAGTACTTTTTTACTAATTTTTGACAATAACCGCGAATAATTTTTATCATAGTTTAAAAATAGCAGATTCATATATAACAACAGGAAAATTTCTGAATAATGGAACGAAACATTTATATTCTTAAACACCCTCTATAAAACTGTAACATAAAATAAATCAATAAAAATATTCCTATTCATGATAACAGGGGGTATTTCGTTATGTCTTATCCTTATTATCGACAAAATCCTTTCGGTTGGAGTCCTTATAGTGATCCTATGTTTAATTATAGCCAGCCCTTTATTACAGATACAGGTGGAAACTATCTAAATCATTTGATGTATTTTGGAATAAGCCCTAGTAAAAATCAATACACAGCGTTGTTTGGGAAACACGAAAATAACGCAATGTCCCAATTTCCAATACCACCGCCCTTCCCTTTATGGGGATACAACTATAAGCCAGCCCAACCACCTTTGAACTCCTTTCTTTCCTATTTCTATGATAAAAACGGGAATTTTGACTTTAATAAAATGCTAACAACAGTCGGTCAGGTTTCAAATACTGTGAAACAAGTAAGCCCGTTACTAAAGCAATTTGGCTCTCTGTTAGGAAAAGTATAAAGACAAAAAGTATAAAAAAGGGTCTGACTATCTCTGTTTTATCAGAGTGTCTGACCCCTTTTTATATTACTCATTTAGGATACCTTTCACTTCATTTATTGCATTTGCTATATCACTTTCTTTAACTAAAGCTTCAATATCCAAAATCATAACTAACTTATCATTTACTTTTGCAACCTTCATGAAACGATTTAAATCAGAGCCTGCTAAAGAAATACCTTGAACATTTTCATTTGGGATATCTAGAACCTCTGTAGCTTCATCAACAATTAGTCCCGCAAGAGTATTATCAACCTTGACGACAATGATCCGATTAGAGTCATACTCATTTGGTATAGTTTTCAGCATAAATTGGCGAAGATCAATAATTGGGATTATATCACCACGAAGATTTAGTATCCCTTTTATATGTTGAGGAAGATCTGGCATTCTCGTAATATGTTCCGTTTTTTCAATGGACATCACTCTAAATATCGAGATACCAAAATACTCTGCTCCCATTTTAAAGGTAACAACTTTTTCTGAATGATTTATATCCAAATTAACTCCTCCTCAAAAGTCATATGTTATTTAATCACCAGTAGATACTGCTGGAATTTCTAGTTGAAGACCAACTGTTAAAGCTTCAGGATTATGTAATTCATTATGTTCAGCTATTATATTTTGGTATTTAGCTGAATTATAGTATTTAACAGAAATACTATAAAGGGTGTCTCCTGCTTGAACGATATGAACAGGAAAACCGTTTGTTGCCTCGTCTATTGAATTAATTATCGCATCATCTGTAGAATCATTTGTTGAATCATCTGTTGAGGCTATAACACGATCCCCAACCTCTTCTGTGTGCCATTCCAATGCAGGTGGAAATGGGATCATTAGTCTTTGGCCGACTTGTAGTTCATTACTATTTTTCAAATTATTAAATCCAGCTAAAAAATGTTGATACTGAGGTGATTTGTAATAGTGAATGGAGAGTTGATATAAAGAATCGCCTCGTTGAACTGTATGTTCGATTATTTTTTCATCAGCTTGTGTGACATCCTCTGGTGAATTTTCTTTTTCTTCAGGAATTTGAATGTTCTCATGATCGAGACTATCATTGAGGTTTCCTGAACGCTCCTCACTTTCATTTTCGATTATCCCTGGAGCTAACAGGTCTTTGTCTTCTTCGAGTAAAGGATCTTCATCATTAGTATTTTCAAACTGTTGCGGATCAGATTTCTCATCAGCTTCTTCAATTGTACCGGTTCCATGAAACAAACTATAAATAACCGAAAAACCACCGATAACACATACAATAATAAGCGTTAATAAAAACATATTTTTTCTTCGACCACGTTTTTTCAATCGATATCTACTGCTATTTACACTTTCATCAAGATCATCTTCAAAATAATCATCATCAAATTCGTCAAACTTTCTCATGATAGTACCTCCATTTCAGACAAATATATAAACTTTAGGCAGCTAATTACGATTTACTTGACTTTTGTACTCTATTATACATTTTTTTTACAAAGAACGATATAATGTTCACATTTTCAACATTTCCTTTTAAAAATCTTGTTAATCCTATTATTCATTGAAATTAACGTCTCTATAATAATTTGTTATAATGAAACTACTATTTATTCCTATAGAATATACTTATTAAAGAAAGACGAATCAAGGAGGCGATCACCTTGGAATTATTATATAACCGATTGGATTACTTATATAGCGAAATGGTTAAGATTCGGCGTTATTTACACCAGTATCCTGAACTTTCATTTGAGGAAGTCAAGACACCGAAATATATCGCAGAATACCATCAAAATCTTGGACACGAAGTTCACTCGGAAGTTGGAAAACATGGTGTTGTTGCAATACTGAAAGGAAAAAAGCCAGGCCCAACGGTTGCCCTTCGCGCTGATTTTGATGCACTGCCAATTCAAGAAGAAAACGATGTGCCTTATAAGTCGAAAATTCCTGGAAAAATGCATGCATGTGGACATGACGGTCACACTGCAACCCTACTAGTACTTGCAAAAGTACTAAACAGTTTGAAAGAGGAGCTTCGAGGTAGCGTTGTCTTTATCCATCAACATGCAGAAGAGTTAGCCCCCGGTGGAGCGATTGCGATGATTAACGATGGCTGTTTAGATAACGTCGATGTTATTTTCGGCACTCATTTATGGGCAACTGAGCCATTAGGGGATATTACATATCGAAGTGGGCCGTTTATGGCAGCTGCTGATAAATTTGAAATTAAAATACAAGGCAAAGGCGGGCACGGTGCGCTACCTCATTTAACTAACGATGCGATTGTAATAGGCTCACAACTAATTATCAATCTCCAACAAATTGTAAGTAGGCGGGTTGATCCACTTGAGTCTGCGGTTCTCTCGATTGGCTCGTTTGAAGCAAAAAATGCTCATAATATAATTGCAGATACTGCCACACTTACAGGAACCGTCAGAACCTTTTCTGAAAAAAACCAGCTATTAATAGAGAAAGAAATCGAAAGAATTTTAAAAGGAGTATGCATCGGCTCAAATGCCAGTTATATTTTTGATTACAAACGAGGATATCCGGCTGTTGTTAATCATCCGATAGAAACCGAATTTTTGGCAAAAATTGCCGCAACTATCCCAGGTGTCAAAAATGTTCGAGAAACCCCACCTATTATGGGCAGCGAAGATTTTTCTTATTATCTACAGCATGTTAACGGAACCTATTTCTTTACAGGGGCTAGAAATCCGAGCTGGGATACTGTCTATCCACACCACTCCCCTCGGTTTGATATAGACGAGCGTTCAATGTTAATTGCGGCAAAAACATTAGGAAAAGCGACCATAACTTATATGGAACAAAATGGCAAAAATAATGAAAACTGAGAACATATAGTTCTCAGTTTTCATTCAATACAATACTAACGTGTGCCAACGCCGGTTCCCATTCCGCCCCCAGCGCCATTCATTGCACCATTTCCATTTAAGTTACCATTATTGTTGCCATTAAATAAGCCGCGATTACGTTCGTTTGGTTCAGCACCAGGATCCGGTTCTGCATTATCATAATCGACATCTAAAAGATCAGCATCACCATTATTACCGCGGTTATTATGGTACCTGTTATCCATGTCATAGCGGACATTCCCAGGATCTAGCATATCATCACCACGGTACATGCCATTACCGTTATTATAACGAACATTTTCTGTGTTCAGTCTATCATTGTTATAATTAACTCCTGTAGGATTCAGATTATTCCCATTTCCATCCGTGTTACATCCTACAAGTAAAGACATGGAAAGAGCAGCAGTTGAAACGAAAAGCAATGTTTTTTTCATAATAATCCCTCCAACAAAATTGTTTTCGTTTACATGAATTAATATACCCACAATCTTGCAGAGAAATGAAACTTACCTTCATAATATTGTAACCATTATTGGGTAAATTTGGATTCTATTTCGTAAACCGATGATTACCTATGTCAATGATAACTTCCCTTCCTAATAAAAAAGGATTTGTTGTAGAAGCAGGATTAAAAAAGTATAATGCTTCACCAGCAGGTTTTTCACCTTGCAAAGCCTTTTCTGCTGCATTTCTTGCAGTTTCACTTGGGATAATACTAGAAAAAACGCCAGTTATTACAGGTGTAAACTGCCCTTCTTGTTTAATAACCCCTTCAACAGAATTTGGAAAACGCTGATCACGAACACGGTTAACAATAACATTACCGATTGCTATTTGTCCTATAAAAGGTTCACTTCCAGATTCTGCTTCAATAATTTTTGCTAATAATTCAGTATCTTCTTGATTATCCATTACTACAGGAATAATTGTTTTAAGTTTAGTTCCAATCGTAACAATATCCGATTGTAAACTGTTTCTTTTCTTTATTAATTCAACCGTAGTGTTAAAATTTTCACTAATTGATTTCAAGCTATCTCCAGCTTGAACCTCATATAAAGGTACTGACTTCAAATGAATCTTATGTTCATCCCATTTTATCTTTACATGTAATAATTCTGATATATGTCTAATTGGTAAGTATACCCGTTCATAACGATTTAATGGAATTACGTCCATTGTATAGTTTGTATCGTTTAAAGAAATAATTTCTGAATCCAAATGAAATATTATTACATCACTTATTTGTGTTTTAACAGTAATTGTACGGTCTTTATTATTCCATTCAACAGCCGCGCCAAGGTGTTCCCCAACAAAACGGACAGGAACGTATGTCCTTCCATTTTCAACAAAGAGGTGCTCTTGAAAATGAATTTGCTCTTCATTTAAAAATATTTGTAGATTAGAGTTTGCTTTCGTATGTATTATATTTGGAGCTAATACTAATACCATTATTCCTAATATAATAAAGAGTATCCTTCCAACTTTCATATTCGATCACCTACTATTTCTATTTGTGAAAAGTTTAACATTGGAAGTTTACTCACCTCATTAGTAGATGGCTGGTTATGTTTCCATTTTTTTACGAAGTTCTTTTGTTAATTTAGAAAAATAATTAAAACAAACTATACAAAATAGCAACCATGCACCACCTGCTAAAAATCCCGCGATTACATCCGTAGGATAATGAACTCGAAGATAAATACGGCTAATCCCGATAAAAAATATTAATAGGCCAATAAAAAATGCGTAAACAGAGCTTTGTTTTACTTGGTGGTTGTATTGTTTTACTATTATATAGGCAATAAATCCATAAAACGCAATTGAAATCATGGCATGTCCGCTCGGAAAACTATACCCACCAGCATAAAGTATTTGCTCACTAGGTGGGCGTTGTCTTTCAAATAGTTCCTTCAATAGTTTATTAAAAAAACGAACTCCAATTAGGTTACTTGTAAGCATTATTGGAATTAAAAAGTTTTTTTTACGAAATAAAAATAATACGACCGAAAGAAATAACACTGAATACTCCACTCTATATGAACCTATATACGTTACTACAATCATTAATTTAGTCATTGGATCTGATGAATAAACTTCAACTCGCGAAGCAATAAAAGTATCAAACGAATGAACTACTTCACTATCTAATCCATTACTTAACAAAATAAACGCAAAAATTAATCCGATAAATATCGTTAATGTTTTTATATTGAAAATCACCACCATCTTCCTCCTATGGTAAAATAATTTGTAATACGAAAGAAATAAAGGAATGAGAAAGAATTTTTAAAGAGGAGTATTATGGACAAAGATTATTTAAACAAACTTTTACGTATAACAAATAAAACACCACATGTTTTAGGTAATGAGACTTGTCACTCATTTTCTATTTTTATTCCATTAATAAAGGTAAACGAACATACTCACATTCTTTTTGAAACAAGGTCATATCAGCTAAGACGGCAGCCAGGTGAAATTTGTTTCCCGGGTGGTCGAATTGATCAAAACGAAAAAAGTGATACCGCTGCGATTAGAGAAACATGTGAAGAGTTAAGGTTAAAAAATGATGAAATTACGCTTGTAGGTCCTCTAGATTTCTTGGTTAAACCATACGAAATGATAATTTATCCGTATGTGGGTTGGATTAACAAAGAGCTTACGGAAATCTCTCCAAATCCTGCAGAGGTTGATCAAATATTTAGTGTTCCCCTTTCGGACCTTATTACATCTGAACCCGAAATATATAATATAAATTTCACAGCTACTCCGGCTGATAACTTTCCTTTTCATCTAATACCAGGCGGAAAAAACTATAACTGGCGTGTACGTAGTCAAAAAGAATATTTTTATTTTTATAAAGATAAAGTAATTTGGGGATTAACTGCAAGAATATTAAATGATTTTCTTGAAAATTTAAAATAAAATGGCATGATAGAAATAGAAAGCACACAAGTCAGAGGAAAATTTTAAAAAAGGTGTAGAGGAGTAAAAAGAATGGTAAAGGCAATATTTTTTGATTTGGATGACACACTTTTGTGGGATCAAAAAAGTGTGAAAGAAGCTTTTGTTGCAACTTGCAACAGAGCGCAGGAAAAATATAATGTTGATCCAGGCGCTCTTGAAGAGGCTGTTCGTAAAGAAGCGCGCGAGCTATACAGTTCATATGAAACATACCCCTTTACGCAAATGATCGGAATAAATCCATTTGAAGGTTTATGGGGAAATTTTTTGGATGAGGAAGAAAATTTCCAAAAAATGAGTAGAATCGTACCAACCTATCGTAAAGATGCATGGACAAAAGGTCTTGCTGCATTAGGTATAGATGATCCTGAATTTGGATTCGAACTTGCAGAGCTATTTCCGGCAATGCGTCGAAATAAACCATTTGTTTATGAAGACACATTTCAAGTATTGGATAAATTAAAGGGTAATTATCAACTTCTTCTATTAACAAACGGATCACCTGATCTACAAAAAACAAAGTTAACGATTACTCCTGAATTAGTTCCTTATTTTGATCAAATTGTTATTTCAGGTGATGTGGGTCGTGGGAAACCCGATCCTCTGATCTTCCTTCATGCGCTACAAATCATGAACCTATCAAAGGATGAGGTATTAATGATAGGGGATAATTTATTGACAGATATTTTAGGTGCAAACCGTTGCGGTATTAAATCAGTATGGATTAATCGTCATAATAAGGAAAAGCTTAAGGAAATTGCTCCAGACTATGAAATTCAAAAACTTGAGGAGCTATTCTCAATATTAAATTCATTGAAATAGGCGCTGTTATTAACAGCGCCTATCTCACGGCTTTATATGTTAAATAAGTAAGGGAGAAACCTTATTGGAATTAAAGCCTCTCCCTTTAGAAAAAATAATTTTATATCATAACCATTTCGTCTACATTCTCTTTGAGAACTTGATTAATTCTCGCACGATGCAGCCATAAGAAATTAACAAGCTCATCAATATCCGTATATATTGTTTCGCCAATTTCGCAATAATCTTCACCCTTACCATGAGTGGACCATTGCTCATCTTTTTTCATTAAAGTATACTGGCCACCCCTTATTTTATCTTCAAAAACAAAATAATATTTCTTATTTACGTCATCGAAATTCGCAACAGTAAGGAAGTTTTGTAAAAATTCCTTAGCATCTTTTTTCTTCTTAATAATCATAATTTTTCTCCTTTCAATTTTTTTTACAAAATAAGGATATATTATTATTTCGACAAATAAAAAATAATCCTTGTTTGTTAACGCATTTTTTTCCCAAAATATTTCGATAATTTTCGCTATTATAATTTATCACAAAAAATTTATCACAAAAATAAGAAAGGGCGACCAGTAAGTATTAGCCGCCCTTAGTTACTAAATATATAGCTTCATTTTCTATGCACATTTGATCAATAATAGAAATTGTATTGTATTGGTTTTTTACCCAAATCTTATCTCTTTCGATTTTAACAATCTCTCCAACAATTTCTTGGTGGTAGCGCGAGAAATAAAGATCATTTGTCTTTACCTTTTGGCCTACCTCTAGTATTTCATTCACTTTCTTCTACTCCCTTTATTTTCTATATTCTGTTTTTAGTTATTCACTTTAACTAAATTGTATCGAACTATTTTTAATATTTGGTTAAAAACATCTTTCAAATTTATGACAGTTTTTAATGCGCTTTCATGTAAGAAACTTTAATAAATTTGTTGTGTTTACTATCAAAAATAGTAAAGCATACCTTATCACGTTGATATAAACATTTTTGTTTAATTTCATGGAAAAGATTATTAAAATAATTATTAGAGAGGAGTTTGGTTACGATGCAGGAATTACATTCGCTTGAAGAAATTATTACTTTTACAAACGAACAGCCACTAACGTTCCTATATTTTTCACATCCAGCGTGTAATGTGTGTCATTCAGTATTTCCTAAAGTTGAAAATATACTTATGAATGATTTCCCGGAAATCGCTTTTGGAAAAATCAACACAGAAGAAGTTCCTGAATGTGCAGGGCATTTTTCAATCTTTACTGTTCCATCTATGATACTATTCGCCGAAGGAAAAGAGGTTATGCGCCAAGCAAGATTTGTCGTTCTCGATGATTTAAAAGCACAAATCAATAAAATTTACAGTTGCTTTTACTAACATTTCGACAGAACAAAAGCTATAGGCGCCCTGCTTAGCGACGTATAAACTAAGAGCGCATCGACTGAGATAAACAAAACACGTCGAGGGACGAGTCGATGTTGACTAATCGCAAAAGAGATGAGTGAAGTTTACTAGTCGCTGGGCGCTTGCGCTGGACGACTACTCTCTGTGCTATAGTATTTATTCACAGGATCTAATTTTACAATTTCCTAATCAATAAAAAAACCACTGTTCCAATGAGCAGTGGTTTTTTTGACCTTAATTGTGTGAAGATGAATTTACATCGGCAAGGCTAAAAAGCATAAACATTACACCGATTGAAAAAAATGAAATATTTAATACAACTGACCATTCTTCCATCTCTCTACACCCCCATGAAACCATTAAAAATTAACGATACCATTACTAGTTTATCAGGCTTTCTAAAGGAAAAGCTAGTACTTTTTGTCAAAATTTCGACAAATTTAAATTAATAAGCCATATTTGATTTCAATTGTTCTGCTAAAATAAATTTCCGAAGCTCAAATTCATCCTTGCTAGAGATCGAATGAAGCTCACAACCAAGACGAATGGCTTGATCTATTACTTCATTATTCCGAATTTGCAAATTTGCAGCAAATGGATTGTCAGAAATAGCAATCTTAATCTCACAAACATCCCCGACAGAAAATATTTGCTTCTCTTTCTTGTTCATTAAAATACCAAAACCATCTCTACTAATGTCGATGACTTTAATGTCAGCCTTGTTATAATTATAATAGTTTAATAACGTACCTTCTAAATCAACCTTTATCCTTGGATGCTTGCGCTTTTCATGAGGAAAATGCTCATTCGTTTGTGGAACGAGTACATATAATTGGTAATCTTCTTTTTTTAAAATTTTTGTATCGAACAAAATATCTGAATAACTACAATAAATTTGATCCCCTGCACGAAAGACATCTGGATCTTTTACAGTAATTTTCATAAGTTCACCTTCAAATTTATACAAAGCTCCAATTTGATACTCGTCATCTTTTATTAATTTTATGTAATCCACCTGCTTCATCCCCCATTAAAAATAGCTATTTAAGGGTTATTACATTAGTTTTTAATTGAGCCTTCGATAATTTCCACATCACCGACACCCATTTTTATTCGCATATTTACTGTAATATTTGATTTTCCGTAAGCGTGGTTTACATAAGTTGAATCATCCTCGGTCAATAATCCAAATGTATCCACCTTGCCGATACCACTATCTATCATAATTTTTACACCAATATTTTCTGGAACCATAATTTTAGTTTGTCCGACTCCAGATTCTATTACCGCGTCAAAGTTTTGCTTGTAATTACCGTTCATATTTATCGTTGTTTGTCCGACTCCTGATATAATCTCTGCTTTTTGCAAATTAAGATGTTGTAGTTCAAGTGTATTATTACCTGCACCTGTCTTCACTTGAATATTTACTGGGATTGTAGGATTTATGTGAATTATTCCACTATACTCTAATCCTTTTAAATTACCGATTGGAACATTCATGTTGCTTTGTGAAATTGCTAGCTGGCCTATATCTTGTTCAACAATACTGTAATCAACAATCGGCTTTAATTTCTCGACATTATATGAGAAATCTACATCTGCTACCTTTTCAGTTTCACCATTGATTGTAAGGTCCCCTGCCCCAAGCCTTATCGATACGTCCAAAGCTTTTTCACCTTGAAAGTCAACATTTGTGGAATAAGTTTCCATCTCCCCGATCTTAGCCCCACATGCTGCGAGTATTGCTACTAAAAATAAAATAACAATGCCTTTATAATATTTATTATGCATGTTTTCTCTTTCCTCCTGTTTAATCTTGACCATTGTTATGCTGTTATTCCTAATTATATCAAAGTACGAAGCAATCTATTAAAATAGATAAAATAATTATTAATAAAAAATTAAACAAACGTTTAGCTTTATTATATAATGGGAATAGTTTTTTCAGATGATACCCTTGTCCTTCATCTATTGGAAGGTTGTGATACTATGTCGGAGACAAGGAATACTATAATAAATAAGAACGGTTTAAAATTTGCCATTATATTTACAGCTCTATATTTTATTATCGGAGCACTAGGAATATCCATTGTTGATATTTTTATTATAACACATCGCGAATGGGTCTTTTTATTGATTACCACAATGATTATGTTTTTCATTGCTCTGCAATTCATATACCGTGCCCATGAGCAAATCCGCTTATTAGTTGATCAAAAATACGAGCTTAATATTTATAAATCTATTTTTGAACAAATGCATGAGGGCCTTGTAATTACAAACGAAAAAGAAGAAATAGTTGCTGTAAATCCATCATTTACTGTTACAACAGGCTATCGAGAGGATGAAGTCTATGGTAAAAAACCATCATTATTAAGTTCTGGAATACATTCAAATGAGTTTTATGCAAACATGAAAAAGGAACTAAAGATTTATGGACGTTGGCAAGGGGAAATTATTAACCAACGAAAAAATGGACAGGTTTATCCTGAACAGCTTAGTATTTCTGAAATTAGAAATAAAGATGGAGTCATTACAAATTACATCGGGGTCTTTACAGATATTTCATTTCAACATCAAGCTGAAGGAAAAATTGAATTTTTGACCCATTATGATACAAGCACAAAGTTACCAAAGTTTAATATGTTTATGGAGCAGCTAAACAATTTTATAAAAAGTAGAAAGTCTGATGATGAAGGATTTTCATTATTTATTGTAGATATTTCGAAGCTCAAAACATTAAATGCAACTTACGGTCACAAAATTGTTGATGAATTATTGCATACGCTAGCTATTCGTTTACAATCTATTTATCGCGGGTTAACAATGGGTAGACTTAACTCAAAAGAATTCGCAATTATTTTGCCCACTCTTTATGAGATCAAGGCTATTAAAGAAGAGGCTGAAACCCTTATTCAACAAATCGAATCACCTATACATTATAAAGGTGATGATTACTTTCTTTCAGCTACAATTGGAATCGGTTTATATCCTAATCACGGAATGACAGCCGATGAATTATATAAAAAAGCAACTTTAGCCAAGACGACGGCAAAGGAAGTAGGGTTCAAGTACCAAGTATTTGGAGAAAAACTCCTATCAAATGTCCAACGTAAGGTAATATTAGAAAAACATTTAATACGGGCCATTGAGAACAAAGAATTTAAAATTTATTATCAACCACAAATTGACATTAAAGAAAATAAGGTAGTAGGATTAGAGGCTTTAATTAGATGGAACCATGAAAGCTTGGGAATGATTACACCTACAGAGTTTATTCCTTTAGCTGAAGAATCAGATCTAATTGTAAGCATCGGTGAATGGGTATTAGAAACTGTTTGTTACCAGGTAAAAACTTGGTATCAATCTGGAGTAATTATTCCCAAAATAGCAGTAAATCTATCACCAAAGCAATTTCAAAATCCTGATTTGTTAAGGAAAACAAAGGAAATTGTCTCTAAATCAAACATTGATCCTATATTAATTGAATTTGAGATCACTGAAAATATTAGTCTTTTTAAAACTGAAGCGATTATTAACACGATCCATAGTCTTAAATCGTTAGGCTTCAAAATTTCCATTGATGATTTTGGTACAGGACATTCAAATTTAAGCTATTTACAAAAGCTACCTATAGATCATATTAAAATTGATCGTTCTTTTATCCATGACATTCCGGAAAATAAGAACAGTATTGCATTAACAAAAGCTATTATTGCGATGGCCCATGAACTACATATATCTGTAATTGCTGAGGGTGTTGAAACAATAGAGCAATTACAGTTTTTACAAAAGCATCATTGTGAAATCGTTCAAGGCTATTACTATAGTGAGGCAATTGCGGCAGACGAAGTTACTAATTTACTAGAGTCGCTTGAAAACAGCTTCCAGCTAAAACTTGGAATTGAATAGTTAAAACTCCTCGTAAATGGGGAGTTTTCATCATTTTGGCTTGAATCTTGTAGGAAACTATTAAAGTACTGAAAAATTATTATAAAGAATGTTTGAAATGTATTCTTTTTACAACTTTTCATGTAAAATAAAGGTAAAGATTATGGCATTAATAGGAGAGGATCAATATGAAATTAAAAACCAAATTAATTAGTGGAGTCGCTATTCTCTCGATCTTTATTATTTTAGTATGCTCTCTGTTTACTTATATATCAGTTCGTAACTTTTCTAATAACGTTGACGAGCTAACAGCTGGCCTGTCTAAAGATGTTGAAAGAGATGTTGGTGGGTTTTCCAACCATTATGCCGGAACACTCATTCATCTTGAAGGCAAAAATATGGTAGAGAAACTAGATAGTATTGTTAATTCAATTGAATCCTCTCTTTCTGCTAGTAAAAACATTTCAAATCAAACGATTCAAAGAAATTTATTTGAAAGCTATGTCAATGAGAATCCCTACTTAGCTTCTATGTATATTGCTAATAATAACGGTGTCCTAACTGCATACCCTCAAAGTATAACAAAGCAAGAAATTGATGAATGGTATCAAAAAGCAAAAGACTTAGATAATGGACAATATTTTATTTCCAATATGCAACAAGATGAAATAGGTAATCAATATATAACCATTAGTACACCAGTCTATCAAAATAATAATTTCTTCGGAGTTATATCAGCTGACTTGGATATTCTAAAATTAAGCGAACAAATTTCTGAGGTTAAAGTTGGGAATACTGGTTCTATTACTTTAATTGATAAAGAGAACACTATTCTTGGTTATCAAGACATTACACTCGTAAAAGAAGGAAAGAATATTGAAGATCTCCCGTTTTTTAAATCTATAAATGATGATGGTAAAATACTTTTAGATATTGAACAAGTTACTTACCTTCCTCTTGTTCACGAAAAGACCGGTTGGACCGTTTTTTCTGTTATTCCACAAGAGGAAGTAAAGTCGTTCACACAAACAATCGGAACCAATATGAGTACTAAGATCGCACAAGCAAATGAAGCAACTTCAGCAAATCTCGCAAAGCTCGTTACAATTCAAATCATTGTAGTTATTGTTTTAGTAGCAATTTCAATCGTTCTTAGCTGGGTCATTTCTCGCTATTTTGTAAATCCAATTAACAGTGTGTCGATATTAATGGAGTCCGTTGCTAATGGTGACTTGTCAAGAAAGCTAAATGTGAAATCAAAAGATGAAATAGGTATGCTATTAATGTCGGTGAATAAAACGATCGATAGCTTACGAGACATGGTCAACAAAATTAACACCCTTGCCCATGAGGTAAACGAAAGTTCAACCGTTTTAAATGAACAGGCAGAAGTTACCAATAACGTATCCAAAATTGTAAATGAAGCAATGGGTGAAGTATCCCGTGGAGCAGAACAGCTAAGTTCAGATATGTTTAGCGTGTCAAATAACGTAGAACAAAATGCTAATTCTATTCAAAAAATGTCAGAAAGTATTTCAACAATTGCTAATCACGCCCGGGAAACAAAAGGTGTTTCAAGAGAAGGAAAAACAGCTATGGAAAAAATGAAAACCAATATGGAATTGATTGTTAAGCAGTCGGTTGAGTCGAGTACAATTATGAAAACGTTAGATACTCGTCTCCAACAAATAAGTGAGATTACTAAACTTATTCATGATATTGCTGAACAGACAAATTTACTTTCATTAAATGCTTCAATAGAAGCTGCTAGAGCTGGAGAACACGGAAAAGGATTCGCTGTTGTTGCCCAGGAAGTCAAAAAGCTAGCCGAACAATCTAGCCGATCCGTTGAGGAAGTGTCCGAATTAATTGCGGAAATCCAAAACGATTCAACAAAAGCATTACTAAATATGGAACATAGTAAAAGATCGGTAGAAGAAGGGGCTACAGTAGTTAATGACAGTGAACGAAGCTTCCAAAAAATCGTGAAATTTATAGATGATCTCACAAATAATATCGAGGATATTGCAGCAACATCAGATGAGATTTCGCAAAGAAGTACCGAAATTTTCAACTCGATCGAACGAGTTTCTAGCGTTAGCCAATCAACAACTGCAGGTGTTGAGGAAGTAACCGGTACAACTGATGAACAAATGGTTGCGGTGCATAAGGTTAAGGATATTTCGATACGATTAACCGAATTAACGAGTGAACTAAAGCAATCTGTCGGGCGATTTAGATTATAGTACATAAGCTGGAGCTGGATTCCAAAGCGCAAAATTATACTTTCTTATCTTTTAAAAACAGGAGTGGGCTTCCACTCCTGTTTAGTCTTTTTTTAAATAATCTAATACACCGTCAGTCACAAATCTACTATTTGGTAATAACGAGTTTTCCTTAAGCTTTTCTGCATAAAGCTCAAGGGCGTTAATAAGCCAAGTCCGCTGTGATTCAGTTAGTAAAAATTCAAGTCCATACTCATAAACACCATCAGCGAGTTCATGAGCCCATACAATATGGCCTAATACATTAAGGATATCACCTAAAATTAAAGTTTCAATTCGTAGAATAATCTCCGGGTTGACAGGTAGTTTTATATTCGAGGCAAAACGCAAACCGCCTGGCCCAATATCTTCAATTAAAATCTCCGAATGCCCTAAATCAATTTCCTTTCCTCGAAATTCTTTAATCGACATATCAGAGCTTAATGGATAATCTAGCTGTAAACGTAGATACTTTCGCCTATTACCATATTCAGAATTAGTAGTATTCTTTGCAACATTGATTATGCATTCCCCTTTTTCTAATAAGCCGCAAAAAGCGTCTGCCTCCACTGGTCTTGAATAAAAGTAGCCTTGAATTTCATCACAATGCTTCTCATATAAAAATGTAAGCTGCTCCTCCTTTTCAACACCTTCAGCAACAACTTTTTTTTGAAGTATTTTAGCTAAGTGAATGACTGATGTTACTATTGCCGAATCAGCTGGATGATTTGGGATGTTCCTCATAAAAGATTTATCAATCTTAACGATATCAGTTGAAAAGTTTTTCAAATAACTCAATGAACAGAAACCCGTGCCAAAATCATCAAGGGCAATCTTTATCCCCATTTCCCGCAAACTCTTCAATACTTCCTCTACAATTTCAGAGTTCTCGATTAAAATATTTTCAGTGATTTCTATTTCTAAATAACGAGGTTCAAGACCTGTTTCTTCTAAAATTGTTTGAATAGTAGCAATTAAATCCCTTTGGATGAAGTGCTGCGTTGATATGTTTACGGATATTGGTATTTTAGGTAACCCAGCATCCTGCCACTGCTTATTTTGCTTGCAAACTGTTTTTAAAGCCCAATTGGTAATCGGAATAATTAATCCGATTTCCTCAGCAATCGGTATAAATTCATCGGGACTTACCATTCCCCAATCAGGATGCTTCCAGCGTATTAAAGCCTCCGCTGCTAAAATATTACCTGATCGAATGTCAATCCGAGGTTGATAATATAGTATAAATTCATTTCTCTCATACGCTTTGTATAAATCATTTTCTAATGTAAAAAGCTTATACGAATATACATCCATGTTTGAAGTAAAAAGCTCATAAGTACCCTTTCCTTTTTCCTTCGCTCGATTTAAAGCAATATGGGCATTTTTTATTAATGTCACCGGATCTTGTCCATCATTTGGATACGTACTAACTCCAATACTAGCCGTGATGCGTAGTTCATATTTTTCAACAATAAACGGCTCTGAAAAAGCAGAATGAAGCTTATCTAATTGGTCTTTAACTGAAATGGTATTCGTTACTAAAAGAGCAAATTCATCTCCGGTCATCCGCGCGATAAAAGCTTGATTTAAAAACGTAACAGATAAGCGATCACCAATCTGTTTTAATAATTGATCTCCTGTTTCATGACCTAACGTATCATTTAAATATTTAAAACGGTCAATGTCTAAGTAATAGACCGAAAAAATCTGCTTCTGATCTGGTAATGACTCGATTGTTTCCATCATTTTTTTCTCAAATAATTTTCGGTTTGGTAAATATGTTAGTGAATCATAGTAAGCAAAATGGGTAACCATTAATTCTGCTTCTTTTTTTAACGTGATATCTCTTCTAATAGAAATAAATTGATACGGTACTTTATTACTGTTTAAAAAAGGTACGATAACAGTATCAAGCCAATAATAAGTACCATCCTTTGATCTGTTCTTAATTTCCCCTTGCCAAACCTTTCCACTTAATAGTGTTTGCCACAACTGTTGAAAAAACTCTTTTGAATGATGGCCAGAATTAACAACATTATGGGTGTTCCCTATTAAATCAGTTTTATTATATTTAAATAACTCACAAAAGTTATGATTCACAAAAGAAATTTTTCCAGTATGATCAGTTATCGAAACAATAGAAGAAGCATTTAAAGCAACCTCTAAATCACGTAATTGTTGTAGAGTTTTTTGTTGTAAGTTTAAATCGTTATTTTGCTGGCCCATTTTTCCACCTCTTTTTTTCAATTATTGTATAAATTTGTTAATCTTTCAATGAAAAAAGCCACGTTTCTAATAGTAGAAACATGACTTTTTACAAAAAATTCATAATTTGTTGACCTTTAATTGTTTTCTTATTCACTATTTTATTTGTCACTAACTACAATATAAGTTACTTTTACAGGCCCATGAACACCAACAATTAATACCATCTCGATATCTGCACTGTTGCTTGGTCCCGTTATGAAATTCACACATGACGGCACCTCATCACCAGCTTCAATTTGCTTATGAATCGCACTAGCCGCCTGGGTCATCCTTGGAACAATTGTGCTCTTTGGGATAATACAAATAAAAGAAATCGGCAATAAACTTACGGAACGTCCTCTCATAGAACTGCTGAACAATACAACAGTTCCTGATTCCGCTAATGTTATATCACTAAATGCAATTCCCACATCAGCTGTTTTTGAAAACTCTATATTTTCTTGCCCTAAACCTGGATCCCAAAGATGAAGTTTCCTATGTTCCTTAGGTAATTCCGTGTGTAAATAATTAGATAAACCAAATTCTTCAAAGCGCGAATCGTTTTCCGCTACTATTAATTTTCCTTCGTATTCTGTAATGACTTCATTTACTACATTTTCCAAATCGACAGTAGTTGTTTCTCGAAAAGTTGTATGAATATTATTACATTGATTTTTTAAAATCTCTACTAAATCGTCCTGATTGACCCCTTTGTAGAGCTCAAGCTGTGGATTATATTTCCAGTCAGGTCTTACTACTGTACTCATTCTTTCCCGTCCTAATTGCTTTGCAATATTATTTAAGAATGATTCACGTTGTTGAATTGTACCTGCTTCCATTATTTTATTCCACCCCTTTCTCTTTTTTTCAACCAATCCCTAAACCTCTCTTTATTAGGGGCAGGGAAATCACGAATATCTGTCCAAAGCTTAAGCGGTCCAGGACCTTCAGATATTCTGTCGTCTTTAACAAAAGTTTTCAGCACTTTTGGAGCTAGTTTCGTCCCAATGTTGTACATTGTTGGGGAAGCAGTACCCATTCGAAAAGCTTTCATGGTAATGTTTTCAAATACTGGGGCACGCCCATCTTTTTCAACAATATTCTGGCGGTGCTTAATTAATAATTCATGCAAAGGAATCCTAACAGGACAAGCCTCTGTACAGGCTACACATAATGTTGACATATAAGGCAATTCTTTATATTCATCATAACCACCTAATAGTGGCGTTAATACCGCACCAACTGGACCTGGATAAATTGATCCATAAGAATGTCCCCCTACATGACGATATACTGGACAAACATTAATACAAGCAGCACAACGGATACATTGTAAAATTGACTTAAATTCGGTTCCCAAAATTTTTGAACGGCCATTATCGACGATAACAAGGTGAAACTCTTCCGGGCCATCTACATCACCTTCGTCACGTGGCCCCGTTAAAGCAGTTATATAACTTGTTAACCGTTGACCTACCGCAGAACGTGTTAAAAGACCGACTAAAATCTCCATTTCCTCCCACGTTGGTACAATTCGTTCCATTCCCATAACTGTTATTTGTGTCTTTGGAAGCGCCGTAACCATTTGAAGATTCCCTTCATTTGTCACAACGGTAATCGTTCCTGATTCTGCAATGGCAAAATTACAACCGGTAATTCCTACCTCAGCTGCTAAAAACTCCTTCCGTAATGTTTCTCGAGCAAATAACGCTAGTTCTTCCGGTTTTTCTGTCTTGTCATAGCCAAATTTGTTTCGGAACACATCACGAATTTGTTCTTTATTTTTATGAAGTGCGGGGGTGACAATATGGGATGGTGGATCCCAATCATCTACTTGTAGAATCCATTCTCCTAAATCCGACTCAACTACATCACAACCAATATCTAATAAAACATGGTTTAAATTAATTTCCTCTGTTACCATCGACTTCGCTTTGATAATCTTCTTTGCATTTTTCTGTTTAACTACATTCGCAATATAGTCAGTTGCAACTTTGGCAGTCTCTGCAAAAAACACATGTCCTCCCCGCTTAGAAACATTCTCACTCAATTGTTCTAAATAATAATCAAGATGATCTAGTGTATGCTGACGAATCTCCTCGCCGTGCTTACGCCAGTCCTCCCAATTCCCCAGTTCATCAGCTGCATGCTGTTTTCTTGATCGAAATCGACCTTGAGCGGCAGTTACAGCACCACGCATAAAAGAATCATTTATCCCTTTTTGAAGACGGTCTTTTAAAGAGGATGAACCTATTTTCATGCCCATTTTTACATTCTCCTTTCAAACCTTTTATCTGCTATTTAAAACGGTTGCAATATGCATAATCTTAAAAGGTTTACCTTTTCGACCGCTGCGTCCGCCGATATTGATTAAACAACCAGCATCCCCGCCTATTAAATAATCGACCTCGATTTCCTCAATATGATTGACCTTCTCATCAACCATTTGCTCTGAAATTTCAGCCATTTTTACTGAGAAAGTTCCTCCAAACCCGCAACAGTCCTCACGATTTGGCAGTGGAATATACTCTAATCCTTCAACATTTTTCAATAACGTAATTGGTGAATCTTTTACACCCAATAAACGAGTCATATGGCAAGATGTATGATAGGTAGCACGTCCCTTCAGCTTTGCTCCAACATTTTCTACTTTCAACACATCAACAATAAATTGCGTAAATTCATAGGTTTTATCCGCAAGCGCTTTGGCACGTGATTCCCAAATTGGATCATCTTTAAATACATGTGGATATTCTTTAAACATTGCTCCACATGAGCCTGCAGGCGTCACGACATATTCCGAATGCTCAAAGGCTTCAATCATATTTTTCATCGATTCTTTAGCATCGGTTACATAGCCACTGTTAAATGCCGGCTGTCCACAGCACGTTTGTTTTTCAGGAAAATCTATTTCACATCCTAACCTCTCCAATACTTCTACTGTATCTTTGCCGGTATCCCCTTGAAAAAGGTCAACTAAGCAAGTTGCAAATAAAGAAACCTTCATATTCTTACTCCTTTCAGGATGAATCTATAAAATTTAGTTATTTATATTAATTTTGTACAAATAAGCTTATTTTTAACAATCTATATTTAAATTTTCCATATTTATTTTTTGAAAGTATAAAAATATTTAATTGAACAAAACTAGAAATATCAACTTTTATTTAGGGAGTGTTAAATAATATGCAATGGACGCAAAACTTTTCTCCTATTGGAGATAGTGTCGTATTATCCGCATTAGTAGCTCTTATCCCAATATTATATTTCTTTTGGGCACTTGCAATAAAAAGAATGAAAGGTCATATCGCTGGTCTCACAACGCTTCTTGTCGCCTTAATTATTGCTATTGTAGCATATGGGATGCCAGCTGGAATGGCCGTGATGTCAGCCACACAAGGTGCTGTCTATGGAATCCTGCCGATTGGTTGGATTATCATTACGTCCGTATTCCTTTATAAATTAACAGTTAAAACAGGTCAATTTGATATTATCCGCAATTCGATATTAACGATTACAGAAGATCGTCGTCTGCAAGCACTCTTAATCGCGTTTTCCTTTGGTGCATTTCTAGAAGGTGCTGCTGGATTTGGAGCGCCCGTTGCAATCTCAGCAGCCCTACTTGTTGGACTTGGATTTAATCCACTCTATGCAGCAGGTATTTGTTTACTCGCTAATACAGCACCAGTTGCATTCGGAGCAATTGGGATTCCGATCACAGCAGTTGAAGGTCCGACTGGTATACCGGCAATGGAAATTTCTAAAATGGTAGGACGGCAATTACCGTTCCTTTCAGTATTTATTCCATTCTATTTAGTCGTAATCATGACAGGTTTTAAAAAATCAATTGAAGTACTTCCAGCTATACTAGTTTCTGGTCTTACTTTCGCGATTACCCAATATTTGACATCAAACTTTCTTGGTCCAGAATTACCTGACATTCTTTCTGCATTAGTATCATTATTTGCATTAGCGATCTTTTTAAGATTTTGGAAACCAACGTCAATCTACCGTTTTGGCTTTGAAAGCGAAACAGCCGCTACTACCAAAAATAGTACTACACAAAATTATACGGGTGGACAAATTTTTAAAGCTTGGTCACCATTTTTAGTATTAACTGGATTTATCTCGATTTGGGGGATCCCAACAATTAAGACAGCTTTAGTAGGAGCATATGAAGGAACAAATCCACTATTACAATTTGTAAATGTCATCGGTCATGCTTTAACATTTAAACCAGAGGTCCCAGGCTTACACAACATGATTTTAAATGGGGCTGGAGAGCCTATTGCCGCCCTTTATAAGCTAGAAATTCTTGCGGCTGCAGGAACAGCAATTTTACTTGCAACAATTGTAACCAAATTTATTGTGAAAATCTCTTGGAGCGATTGGACTAAAACACTCGGGGAAACACTTGATGAATTAAAGTATCCAATTACGACAATTGCCGCTGTAGTTGCGTTTGCATATGTTACGAACGCTTCAGGTATGAGTACATCATTAGGAATGACATTAGCCTTAACTGGCTCGTTATTCCCATTCTTCTCACCACTTTTAGGCTGGATTGGCGTATTCATTACAGGTTCCGATACTTCAGCAAATTTACTGTTCGGAAACCTGCAAAAAATCACAGCACTTTCAGTTGGAATGGATCCTATCCTTGCCGTTGCAGCTAATTCATCAGGCGGCGTTACCGGTAAAATGATTTCACCTCAATCGATTGCTGTTGCTTGTGCTGCGGTTGGACTAGCCGGTAAGGAAGCGGATTTATTTCGGTTCACAATTAAACATAGTATCTTCCTTGTATTAATTGTTTGTATTATGACCTATTTACAACATACTGTGTTTTCCTGGATGATACCTTAAAAAGCAGTAGAAAAATGACAGAAAAGTCCCCTTTCAAATTTTTGGAAAGGGACTTTTGTTTGTTTCTCATTTATCATCGGGAAACTGTGGTAGAATTAAGAATAATTACTAATGAAGGAGCAAGCGTATATGAAAATTATCTGCTCGACTTTAAATGCAAAGTTTATTCATACTAGCCTTTCATTGCGTTATTTAAAAGCATTTGCTGAACCACAATTCACTGTAGACATAGCAGAGTACACCATTAATGATCCCGAAATGAATATTGTTTCCGATATATTTTCGAAAAAGCCTGATGTGATTGGCTTCAGCTGTTATATTTGGAACATCGAAGAAACAATAAAAATCATCAAAATGCTCAAAAAAATTAAACCCGAACTAATCGTTATTCTTGGTGGTCCAGAAGTCACTTATGATACAAAAGAATGGATGGAAAAGATAACTGAGGTTGATTTTATTGTAATTGGTGAAGGTGAGAGTACGTTCAAGTCTTTGTTAACTGAAATCACTACCGGACATAATTATCATAACGTCGCTGGGATTGCTTACCGCAATGCGGATACAGTCATTCTTAATCCGCAACGTGAAAAATTGGATTTAACAACAATACCCTCTCCATATCGATTTCCTGAGGATATCCCAAGTCTTTCAAAGCGAGTGGTCTATGTAGAGACAAGTCGCGGCTGCCCTTTCACCTGTCAATTTTGCCTATCATCGATTGAGGTTGGTGTCCGCTATTTTAATAGAGAAAAAATTAAAGAAGACATTTTATATTTAATGGATAATGGTGCCAAAACGATTAAATTTGTTGATCGTACTTTTAATATTAGTAGAAGCTACGCGATGGAGATGTTCCAATTTTTAATTGATCATCATTACCCAGGAACAGTCTTTCAATTTGAAATTACGGCTGATATTATGCGGCCCGAGGTCATTCAATTTTTAAATGAACATGCGCCAGCTGGCTTATTTCGATTTGAGATTGGCGTGCAATCTACGAATGACTATACAAACGAGCTTGTGAAAAGGAAGCAGAACTTTGAGAAGCTTGCACGAACCGTTACAATGGTTAAAGAAGGGGGGGAAATTGCCCAGCATCTTGACTTAATCGCTGGATTACCTGAGGAAAATTATCATTCATTTAAAAAGACTTTTAATGATGTTTTTGCTTTCGAACCTGAAGAGTTGCAGCTAGGATTTTTAAAAATGCTTCGCGGTACTGGTCTTAGGATGCAAGCAAAAGAATTTGGATATATATATCAAGATAACTCCCCATATGAGATTTTAGGAAATAATGTTCTATCTTTTCATGATATATTGCGAATAAAACAAGTAGAGGATGTACTCGAAAAATATTGGAATGATCACCGCATGGATTATACGATAAAATATTTAGTACAAAATAGCTTTGATTCACCATTTGATTTTTTTCAAGCATTTGGTTCATATTGGAATAATCGAGGATGGAGCAGAATTGGACATCAGCTTGAAGACCTTTTTTCGCGACTACTAACATTTTTAAGAGACAGTAATATTAAGGACAATGAAATCATCGAAGGATTGATGAAATACGATTATTTAATTTCACAAAAATACAAACCGCGAAAACCATGGTGGCAGGATAAAATTGATAAGAAAACAAGATCTCAATATATTAAGACAATCGCAAAAAGACCCGTTTCCCTTGGCAAACAGTTCTCAGTTCTTTCATTAACCGAGAAGGATATGCATAAACACACCATTATTGAAATCCTACCATTTGATATAGGAGCTTATATTAAAAATGGGGATTTGAAAAAAAATAATACTTTAATACTTGTTTATTATAATCCAGCATTGAAAAAAAGCTTTTTATATTCGTGTCTTGAAAAAAACATATAAAGATTCGTAAAGCAAGTGGATTCCACCACTTGCTTTTTATATATCATATTTTTTTACAACTTGATTTATTACTAGGTCACTTTTCTCGATCCAATTATAGGCTGTTGAAGGCTTTAACTGTGGACGTAAATCATATTCTGGACTATGCGGCTGATTTTATATATGATTTTTTTTATTTTCCATAGTAATCCTTTCTTTTAACGTTTTCCCTCATCCTCGATACGATTCGAAATTCTTGCTCGTTCTGCAGTCTTGAACGCCATAGTATCAGTAAACTCAGTATTAAACTCCATTTTTGTCATACTTTCAACTGGTGTTTTATTATTCGTAATTGCAGCATCACGAGGTACTTTCCGCTTCATTCGATTTCTCTCCTTATATTCAATACTAATTTTAATACTATTATTTTCACTGAAGTACATTATTAAAGCTATTGATAATAGTACTATTTATATAATGGATCATTTCAACCTAGATCATTCTATAATAATTTGATTTCTAAAAGTTGGCTATATATTATAGGACATTAACCTATTTTTATTTTCATGCATATACTGATGTTGTAAAACAAAGGAGGCTGTAGAAATAAGGGAGCTGAATGCCAAATGGCATTAATGATTTATTTATTTATTGGGTTCATTATTTCTGGTTATTTTTTTACAATCTCAGAAGTTTTAGTTTCATCAAAGCGGATGTTTATCTTCCTTACCATTGGTTGGTTCCCTTTATTTATATTGGGAATTGTGCTAATTACCTTTTATGAACCGCATCAATATGTTCATTAGTTTTTCCTGCTATTGTAGCAGGCTTTTTTATGTTATAAGCTTTTTTTACATAGCTAAATATATATGTGACATACTAACAGCAAGTAAAAAATGAGAAGAATATCGAGGTGAAAGTTTTTGTATAAAAATCGTTCGACTAACAAGAATGCTAAAGATAAAACGCCTATGATTGATGAGACAATGCCACATCAAATCTCTTCGCCTTCGTTTAAAAATAGTGGAATCGAAATAAAACCCCCATTTATAAATGAACATGGGGTTGTAATTGGGGACAGCTTTTATGATTCCAAAAATTCACCATTGAACAATTGGAGTGTCGAAACAGACCCTGCGATCATGGCTGGAGATGAATGGGTCCATCCAACAAATGATATTGGCTGGAATACTGCGGAAAATATTGAGCTTGTTGAATCAAAAAAAACACCAAATGGGGCACCATTCATGCATCCAACAATTGATGTTAGTAAAGGAACAGATTAATAAACATATAAGGGGCAATAGAGCCCCTTTTTCTTATGGCTGATAAATTTCTTTATTTATGTGATTCTTTTCTTCTTGATCCGGTCGAATAGCAAGTAATGTTAATGTTAAAGCAACAACAATAGAAATTGTAATAACATAGAACATAATTTGATGTGATATTTTCATCAAATATGAAAATATTGGTGGGCCCAACGCTACACCAACAAACCTCATACTGCTATAAATCGAGGTAACTGTACCACGTTTCTCTTTTTCCATCCCCTCCGTAATTAAAGCATCTAAACACGGTAGCGTTGCTCCAATAGCCAAACCGAATATAAACATCGATGTTAATAAAACATAAATGTCTGTTGAAAAACTAGTTCCAAGGGCAGTAATAGCTAATAGTAGCAATGAAAAAAATGTGACCCATTTCATAACTGTTTTATTTTTCTTTATCCCTTTTCCAGAAATATAAGAGGAAAAGCATAATGCAGCTAACGGGATTGATAAGATAATCCCCTTTTTAACCCCCATAACTTGATGTTCGTCCTCTAGCATGGATGATAAATAAAACAATACTCCAAAAAGAACAAACATCATGATCCCACCAATAGTAAAGATTGAATATAACCATCTGCCATTAGTTTTAAAAGTTGTCTTCAATTCATAATAGAAGGTTTTTATATTTTTGTCTTTTCCTGCAATAGGTGGTGATTTAACTAAAAAAAGAACCATTACTAGTGATACCATACAAAAAACTGGTATAGACCAAAAAGGCATATACCATATCACTCCAGCTAAAAGTGCACCGAGGATCGGACTTAATACTTTACCAAAGGTGTTAGATGTTTCAATAATACCTAACCCTGTACTAACATCTCTATCATCTCGAAATATATCTCCCACAAGTGGTAGGACGATTGGGGATGCTCCAGCTGCGCCTATCCCTTGGAGAATCCTACCTACCATGATAAGGAAATAGGGCTCATTTAGTTTCCAAGCTGCCCACCCAGAAATAACTCCACCAATTGCTGCGATTAGTAAGCTTGGGATAATAATCATTTTTCGTCCGATACGATCGGAAAGAAAACCAGCTATTGGTATGAGGATAATTGCTACAACCGAATAAACAGTTATGATTAAGCTGGATTGAAATCCACTTATATTTAGTTCTTTTTCTAATGTTGGTAAAACGGGGATTAGCATTGAATTTCCTAATGTCATAACAAGTGGAATCGATGCTAGTGATGCAATATCCCATCTTTTATCTTTCTCCATTTCAATACCTTCCTATTGTTCAGATCATGTACTGTTAGTTTTTCCGTTTTTTTTAATTATGCCCTTCCAAAATATTACTCGGCTTTTTATTCTTTTTTATTTACGTTAGGACATGCAACTACACATGGCTTAAGTGTCTGCATAATTTATAGTAAACATATGAAGGGGGTGAATATTATGGGTGGATACGGTGGCGGTTATGGTAATAACTTTGCTTTAATTGTTGTATTGTTTATTTTGTTAATCATTGTTGGTTCTGCTTATGTACGTTATTAATAGTTGATGAACCTCAACAAATTATCCTCTACCTCCTTATCTTATACACCCGCTCAAAAATGGGCGGGATTTTATTTTATTTTAAACAGATCAAAGCCTTGATTTTAATTTTGTCAAATACGGGCAAACGTCTATACATTAAATTAGCGAAATCCATAACATAATTAATGACCATATAAGGAGGTGAAGAGAATGAGTGGTGCAGCAGGTGGATTTTGCAATGGCAGTGGCTTTGCTTTAATTGTTGTCTTATTTATTTTGCTCATTATCGTTGGAGCAGGTGGCTATGCATATTATTAATCCGTAATGCTTCAAAATTCTCTACACCAAATGATTGAAAACGAAAGGGGTTGAAACTATGTACGGATATGGATGCGGATATGGCTATGGTGGTTATGGCTATGGTGCTGGACGCGGATTTGCGTTAATTGTTGTTTTGTTTATCTTGTTAATTATCGTTGGAGCTGCTTGGGGTTATTAAAATGGAGCAGACTAATACGGTATTTTGTATTCTCTAAACCCTCAATATTATTGAGGGTTTTAGTGATTAATGGAGTTTACTATAATTCGGAATTTCATGCCCCTTAATTTTCACCTCGTCAAATAGTGTTGATTCTTCGATGGAATTTATAGGGTTCTTCCCAATAAATTCATTCAACATTTTTTCTAATTCTCCAATTGTGACTGGTCTAGCGTACCTCTTTAGCTCATACCCAATTTGACCGTTTGGTTCAAGTGTTGCTGTTTTGACATCTGTTATTCTTTGAATTCCTTGTTGTCTAAGTCGCATTTCTAGTTGATCAACTGAAAAGCGGAGCGACCTAAGAGTATCAGTCATAATAATACCATCTTTAATGACAACTTTAGCTTTACCAGTTAAAAACTTTTCAAAAAAATTAAATTTTAATTGTAAGTACTCCATTAATATTAGAGAAGCTATAAAAATTGATGAAGCAACCACCGTTTTCACAACACTAGTTTCAACAATTGGTTGAATAATTAATGATCCTATTGAAATCATTATGACAGTTTGGGCAACTGTCATTTGGCTTATTGATTTTCTACCAGCAACTCGAAGTAGTACCGTTCCAATTGTAACCAAAACAATGGATTTCCAAATAAAATCCCACTCCATACTTTTACCTCCAACTATCATAAATACAGTTTTAGGTTTCCATTTCTTTAAATATTATATGTAATAAAAAAGGATGTTTTCTGATAAGTTTCTCTAAACTTTCATTGACAAAAAGAAGCTGCCTAAAAGTCTTTTAGAGATGACTTTATCGACAGCTTCAAAGCTATATTAACCCTACTGCATTATTGGCTGACGCTCATGTTGAGGTACCTGTTCATAAAACTGGGTAAATGTATTTAAAGCTGGCTGCGGTGCAGCTTCTAACGGATAATATCCCATTTGCACCATCCATTGCCAAACTTCAAACGCATGATGTGAGCTCATTCTAAAAGCATCCTCGAGGAATGTTCGTAAATCAGGATTTGCTGCTTCCATTGCTGCCCAAGCATACTCACGACCTGCCCGCTTTAGTGTTAATAAATAGGCTGTTGCTATTTCCCGGTCATTAAATGTTTGCACATCAGTTCTTGGTTGAACGGGTGGATATTGTGGAACCGGAGTATTCGTAAAGGACTCTAATATTCTATTTAATTCCGGCACTGGTAGCTTCTGATTTGAACCGTTTGCTTGGCTTATAAACTGAACCTTCATATTATAGTCTTGAACATGTAATGGAAAATGTTTTTGTAAAATTGATTTTAACTGTTGATCATGTACTTGGTTTAAAAAACATGCCATATTTGTAATTGAATTGACACAGCTCATTGTTAATTCATGAAGATCATATAATTCATGTGATGCTAATTGCATAGTGAACTCCTCCTTTTATTGAAGCATCATCCTTAATATGCATTCAAAATGCGGAGTTAACACGTTGAATTAATAAACTAAAATGGTAAGAATTAAGTGAATACTTAGGAATTCAGTAATTTATATATTTAAATGATTTTTCATCTCTTGCATCATTTTTGTAAATTCATCAGGATTAATGAAATCGCTGGAACGCCAATTCGCTTGTATCCATTCTACTAATTGCTGGGGTGTATTAAAATATTGTCCAGTTGAATCAGCATTCCTTAACATATAGCGACCATTATCCTCGTCTAAAGTTACTTCACAAGGTAGCGCACTACCTTTACAGCTTAAATTATACTCCATATAATGCACCTCTCTTAAACGTTTTTAATACTATACGTACTTTGAAATAATTATATGTAATGTATTTAGCTTAAGTAACAAAAAAAACATATAAGAGAGGTACTCCCACTTAGGGATTTTAATTTTTTGTACTAAATTTTATTGATACTGCATCTGTAAGTCGCTTTCCAGTTTTACTTTTGATTGTATCATTAACAAATAAATAATACGTTTCTCCTGCTAGGTATCCATTATTGTTTTCAATTAATAGTTCATTCCCATGCCTAACATTGTATTGCAATGCTGAAATTGCTGCCCCCCTTGAATCAAGCATATATATATTATTACTATTGGCAGAAGCAGTATCAATCTCATCCGAAAACTCGATTATCCAAATTTTATAGTGATCAACATTTTGAAAGGTTCCAATCGAGTTAAAACCTAACGCTGGATATTTTATAGTTTGTTGAGATATCGGCTGAATGGGAGCATTGTGATAGACTACATCTGAAATTGTTATTAAACGATCATATTGAGAAGTGCCTCTATTGTAATCAATATAACTGTAACTCCACGATTTAATCCCCTTGTTAACTGCACTATCATAAATAATTTTTCGTAATGAAGATTTTAACTCAACATTTTTATCTACATAGCGAACCGTAAATTCTTTCTTATAATTATTAAATTCTTTCCCAAGAAGTTCATTTAGTTCTCTAAGGCTCTTTGCAGTATAATCAGGTAATAAATAATGTAGATCAACTGCATGTAAAAGCTGTTGAAACCGATCTCTTTCAGTATTTGAGTTGATTTTAACTTGTAGCTCATTAAAATAAGATTTAGTAGCCAATGGATAAGGTTTCTCTTCCCCATTAATACCACCATTTCCCCATTGATGATCTTTAGATATTTCCTTGTCTGTTAGTAAATAATAATTATAAAGCACTCGTCCCTGTTCATCTGGTATGGGATCATCCCATGTTGCATCTAAATGGTACCAATTACCATCTAATTTAACCATGTTCCATGCATGATTTTGTGTGGCAAACGAGGAACTACTGGCAACACCACTTATTAATCGAACCTCAATCCCCAATTGTTTTAACATCTTATAGACGAGCATTGCATAACCATTACAAGCAGTTTTCCCTGTAGTTAAAGCAGGGTATGGTGAATTATTCACTAACTGTGTGTCATAAGCAAGGTTTAACACTACATAATCATGAATAGCTTTCACCTTTTCATGTTCATTCATTTCAGGTTTAATAATTTCGTTTACAATTGTTTTTACGGTTTTATCTACATATTTTACTTGCTCAGCTGTTTCATAGTATTTAAACTGAAGGGTAATTGTTACATTCAAGCCATAAGCTTTATACGACATATTAGCGCTTCGATATGAATAATTTAAATATTCATCTTCTTGGATAATGTTTGAAATATACCCACTTATAATATCCAACAGTCTATTTGTTGACCCCTTATATTTGATTACAACACTTGGCTCTCGATTTCCCATTGATCTTTTTATAATGCTTTCAATATCCTTTAATTTTGCTGCATCATATATATTTGCTGAGTATACAGGTAAATTGGCAGCATTTCCATTAAGAGCTGGAAGGGGTGATACAACTAAGCTCAAAATTAATAAGGGTATGAATACCATCCTTTTAAAAAACTTCATAAGTTGTTTTTCTCCCTTTCTAGTATTCTTACAATCTACTTTACATGTTTCGTGCGATTGATCCAACATTTTTTTATATTGAAATTTATGGATTTTTGGACAAAAAAAAACACCCAAATAAAAGGGTTTATGTTTTCAACTCCAACGGATAGCTAAATCCAATTTACAGCATTCCGTTCCTTCCACTTCTGACCATAAATGTAGATGAAGCCCATCAGGATTAAAAGTTGTTTTAAAATTTGACTTTATGCCGGTAGACAGTATTAAACGATCCACTTCTTTAATATTTGAGGTCTGGGCTGCTTCCATAACCTTTTTAGCAAATTCTTTTGAATCTGCTAAATGATTTAATATAACGCTCGCTTCTTGTAAAAGTGTCTTAAAGGCAATTGCTGATTCACTAAACATTGTTACATCCACTTCGGGATATTTAGCTAATCGATTTTTTTTATCTAAATTATCTTTTGCCATTTCTTGATAAGAATAATAAGAATAAGGAAGCGGAGAAAAATTAGGATAGTTAAAATCGCAACGATAGTAATTAGGATGATTATAATAATAATGATATTTCCAGCCATTATGATTTAAATACTGTGAATGAGGAAGGATTTTTCTTTGAGAAAAATACAAATTAGTTCCTCCATTTCTATTATAGTCTCCTGTATATATATGCTATTTTGAATGATCGTATGTATAAATCACGTCTCCACCTTTTAATGCTTCCCCACGAATTTTTTCTTTGTCTTTTTGCCTAACTAAAACGTCTCGAAATATTAAAAAATTCTCTTTCGTAACATGATATTGTTTCAGTTCCTCATTCCTTAATTTATTTATTATTACTTCAAATTCTTCTGTTAAAGACATTAGTACACCCCATTAGTTAGTTTTGACATTATTTTAAGTGATACTTCAATAATTCACAATGTTCCGGATAAATTTTGACATTAAAAGATTGGCAAAGTTGACGTGGATTGATATAATAAGAAAAAATTATATCGGTCTATCTTCAGGGCAGGGTGAAATTCCTGACCGGCGGTATTGAAATAACTTTTCTAAGCCCGCGAGCCTTTTGGCACGATTTGGTGAGATTCCAAAGCCGACAGTATAGTCTGGATGGGAGAAGATGGAGGGTATCGTTTTGCCATTTTTCAAATGGTAAAGCGCTTGCTTGCCTATGTGTTTTCATAATCTCCCACTCAATATTTGAATTGAGTGGTTTTTTATTTGGCAGCAATACTCTTTCTCTATGTAGTTAGATCGAAGACAAAAGGGAGAGTTTTCAAGTTGAACAAAAGTAGTCAAAAAACACGTCAGACAGTTACAGTTGCAGTATTATCATCCATCGCTTATTTATTAATGATGCTTAATTTCCCATTACCTGGGTTGCCGCCATTTTTAAAAATTGATTTTAGTGAAGTACCAGCTTTAATCGCCGCAATCGTTTTTGGTCCTTTGGCAGGAGTAACTGTTGAAGCAATAAAAAATATTCTTCACTATATTATCGAAGGCGCAATGACAGGAGTACCAATTGACCAAGCAGCAAACTTCATAGCAGGATTACTGTTTGTTCTACCGGTTTCTTATTTATACAAAAAAATTAATTCTACTAAGGGACTGACGTTTGGACTTTTTGTCGGTACAATTACGATGACATTCGTAATGAGTGTTCTGAATTATTTTCTTATTCTACCAGCTTATACATTTTTCCTAAATGCACCTGCCATGACAACAGAAGAAGTAAAAGGGATGATTGTATTGGGGATCATGCCGTTTAACCTTATAAAGGGTATAACAGTTGCGCTACTATTTATGTTAATTTTTGCAAAGCTAAAACCGTGGATCATAAACTATTCAAAATCAATCGCAGCGTAAGATTAAAAAATGTGGACTCTTCCAAAAGAGTCCACATTTTTTTGATTAATCACGCTCGCTCTCCATTTCTGGATAGCTTTTCAAATCATATAGTTCAGTTTTAGAATCAAACTACTATCAAGGAGGTGTTTGAACTATGACAAGTCGAAATCAATTGCTTGTCCCTGGCGTACAACAGCTATTAGACCAATATAAAGAAGAAATAGCTCAAGAGTTTGGTGTTAACTTGTCAGCAGATACTGTTTCACGGGCAAATGGATCTGTTGGTGGAGAAATTACAAAAAGGCTTGTGCGACAAGCCCAAGCTCAATTATCAAATAAATAATATGGATGACAAAAAGGGTCGATTGACCCTTTTTCAAGAAAATATGATACCAGCTAATACTGCCAAATGGCCCAATAATAAACACAGCAATTTTTTATACATTTTTTATAATATTTTGTTGATTATTTATATTTGCAATATTATAATAATATTTACAGTTGATAGTAGCTTGCTTTTCACTATCAAGCCCCCTGTCCCCACCCCTTTAGGAGCTTATCACCCCGATGAGCTCCTAATTTTTTTATTTCACAAAAACAGTTTAAACACCTTCATCTATCGTTTTTTCAGACAATTCATGTTTAATAACTTCAATCGATTTAATTTTTTGTTCTTCCATTTCAATAACTTTAAATTCATAATTATCAAAATAAATGCTTTCTCCTTGATGAATATCGAAATTTTCCGTTAAAATCCAACCGCCAATTGTATCTACCTCAGACTCATCAATATCAATGTGGAACAAGTCATTAACATCACTAACTAGTACTTTTCCTTCAATGATCGTATGTGCATCATCTATTTGTTGAATTGACGGAATTTCGTCCTCATCAAATTCGTCCTGAATTTCACCAACGATTTCTTCAAGAATATCCTCAACCGTAACTAACCCCGATGTTCCACCATATTCATCTACTAATATAGACATATGGATCCGTTCTTTTTGCATTTTCAATAGCAAATCGTGGATTGGGATCGAATCAATAATTTTAATGATCGGTCTTGCATATTGTTCAATTGTGGTATTTTCAGTTACAGCTCCTGTTACAAAGTCCGAAAATATCTCTTTTATATTCAAAAGGCCGATAACATGGTCTTTATCCCCATCAATGACTGGATAACGTGTATACTTCTCCATATGAAGTGTATTTAATACTTCCTTGATCGTCTGATCTTTATCTAACGCTATCACTTCTGTCCGTGGTACCATAATTTCTTTTGCCAAACGATTATCAAATTCAAAAATATTGTTAACATAATCATATTCAGACTGGTTGATCTCACCGCTCTCGAAGCTTTCTGATAAGATTAACCTCAATTCTTCTTCAGAATGAGCAATTTCATGTTCAGATGCAATTCCTAATCCAAACATTTTTGTAAAAGCTCGAGCCGAACTATTTAAAATCCAAATAAATGGATACATAACTTTATAAAAAATCATTAAAGGCTTTGCAAAGGTAAGTGTGACCGCTTCGGCTTTTTGTATAGCTAATGTTTTTGGTGCTAATTCGCCGATAACAACATGCAAAAATGTAATGACAGAAAAAGCAATTACAAATGACAAGACAGTAGAAAGTGCAGGTGAAATTTGCAATTTTTCAAAAACAGGATGTAACAAATGCTCAACAGCTGGTTCACCAATCCAACCTAAACCAAGCGATGTAATCGTAATTCCTAATTGACATGCTGATAAATATTCATCTAAATTATCAACAACTTTTTTTGCAGATATTGCTTTCGTATTTCCTTCTTCAATCAACTGTTCAATTCTAGAACTGCGAATTTTAACGACTGCAAATTCTGAAGCAACAAAAAAGCCGCTAATTGCGATTAAGACACCAACCATTATTAAACTTATTATTTCCATTGACTACTCTGTTGCTTTAAAAAGCAAAGAGTGTTACACCCCCTAAAATTAAAAAGAAAAAATGCATTCCTTACTATCTTCTTAAAAAAATCTTACATTAGATAGTATTATAATAAAATTTATCATAAAATGTTGGAATTTAAAACAAATTACCTTAAATGTATGAATAGTGATCGTTCCCAAATTATTAATGGATAATTTTTAACGTTAAAATACTTGTAGTAAACCCAACAATTAATATGGTGATCATTGAGAGTAGAAATGTTTCTTGTGATATAAGCATTCCACCAATTAAGACGACAAAAGTATCAATTAACAAAATGGTAATGCCTACATTTACTGAAAATAGTTCAGAAAGAAATTGAGCTAATAAATCCGTTCCACCAGTACTTGTCTCATACTTAAGCATAATTCCGATTCCAATTCCAACAAAAAAGCCCCCTAAAATCGAACTCAATAGTGGGGATTGTACAATATCGAATAAGGTAACGGACCGTAATTTAGAAAATAGATCTATCATAAAAGATGATATTAACAAACCGTGAAGGCTATTATAAAAATAAGATCGATAACGAATCCAGGCAATTATAAATATCGGAATACTGCAAAAAATAATCGTCAAACCTGTTTCATATCCCCAAATATAATGAACTATTAATCCAATACCGATCATTCCACCATCCAAAAGCTCATGTGGATAAAGAAATATATTAATACCAATCGAAAGTAATACACTTCCTAATAAGATTGCAAAAATTTTTTTCATAAAAGGCATCCTGCATCTCCCCAACTTTAGGATGGACATGCTAAAAATATATGCCTTTAATCGTATTTAATGTATAAAAAAAAACTCTGTTATAACAGAGGTAGAAATGTTTTAACATTTTATTTTATTATCATTTAGCTGTTTCATTCGTTTCATAATATATTGAAGTTTGCTAGATAGTTCTAGAACATTGCATATTTCAGTTTCTGGACTTCTTATACAAGACAGCGTTCGTATAATACTATTAGCTTCATTCACTAAATCTCCATAATGAAAGCAATGATCAATTCTATTTTGAAATGTTTTTGAGAACATAACAACCACTCCAAATGTCCATAACTAAAAAAAATGAATATTTTTTCAGTTTATTATTATGTCCATTTTCTCAAACAATAAAAAAATCTTATATCAGGGTTATCCCTATTTATATGTAAAAAATACCCTATTTTTGGTATTAAATCCAATTTTTAGTGATAATCCATAGAAAAACAAAAGGCGTCCAATTGACGCCTTTTGTTAAGATATGTAACCTTTTTCTTTTAAAAACGAAAATGCTTCTGCCTCTTTTTCTTCTTTTATTTGATACTCAAGCTTTCCTTCAACAATCTTTGCACATCTTCCGCCAAAGGGCTTTAACAGCTCTTTTATTTCCTTAACATCTACATCTGTCTTTAAATCGTAGTTTACTTTCATATTTTCACCTCCACCACCTAGTATAGTAAATTTTCAACTGATTAAAAAGGACAACTATCCTTTGCAATACAATTCAATCGTACATACTTGCCATTCTGGATTTGTTTCACTAATGATTTGTCGTGCTTCATATTTTGTTTTAGCTTTCACTTTTAATAGATCTATTGTTGTACCTTTTTTTACCCATACATTATATTGGTTAATATTTTTTGCTTTCGTCACCATATTATATTTTTGCGTGCTTTCTTTATCTTTTCGCACTATTTTTAGATCTAAATCTAGCGCATCTAATACTCGATACAAAGTATCAAGTCTAGGACGGTTTGTTACACTAGTTAAACGTGATATTGCTGGAGAACACAGGCCTGTGGACTCTTCTAAATCTTTGAGGGATAACCCGAGCTCTTTTCGTCTAGCTTCAATAATGTTGGCAATTTTCGAGTAATTGTCGATATAATCATTATTGTTTTCTAGCTTCGTTTTCGACATGGGCACCCCTCCTTTTTATGATGAAGAAACTTCGCCTCTTTTTGAGCTATCAATAGAATCCATTGAACATGAAAGAGCTTTACACTCCCTAAAAGCAAAGTGCTTACATCCAATACACTTATCTTTGTTTAAACTACTTAACGCATAATTGATCGCTTCACCCGTATGTTCAAAGAAATGGTCCTTCCCGATTAAATGGTATAATCCAGTTTTTTCTAAAACACTTTTAGGCTGTGGCTTTATTCCGGAAATTAATACAACACCATGCTTTGCAAAATCCTTAACAATGTAGGACAAGTTCGATTCACCTGTTGCATCCATAAATGGCACTTTACTCATTCTTAATAATAATACTTTTGGCTTGAAATGAATTGTATTTGTTAAAGTTTGTTCAAATGTTTGGGCAGCACCAAAAAACAATGGACCTTCAATATTATAAATACTAATTTGCGGGCAATCGTGCCCATCCGTAACCATGTGCGAATCCATTTTTTCATTTTTTACATTTGGATTTGGCAATGCCTTCTGAATGACCATTATATCACTCATCCGCTTTGTGAATAGTAATATAGCCAAAATCAATCCAATTTCAACAGCAGTCGTTAAATTAACAAATACAGTTAATAGAAAAGTAACCACCAAGACAATTGAATCTTCTGTTTTAAGCTTTAACACATGATAAAAAACATGTCGTTCACTCATATTCCAAGCAACTACCATTAAAATTGGTGCCATACTTGCCAATGGAATATTCGATGCATACGGAGCAAAAAGTAACAAGATGCTTAATACCATAATACCATGAATAATTCCTGAAATTGGTGAGACAGCACCGTTTTTTATATTAGTAGCAGTTCTAGCAATTGCACCAGTTGCCGGAATTCCACCAAATAGCGGTGTTACAATATTAGCAATACCTTGACCTACAAGTTCACGGTTACTATTATGCTTACTATTTGTCATGCCGTCAGCAACAACTGCTGATAATAAGGATTCAATTCCACCTAAAATTGCAATAATAAAAGCCGGTCTTATTAATAATTGAATCTTCTCAAATGTAATTTCTGGAAATGAAAATTCAGGTAAATGATTCGGAATTCCACCGAATGTTGAGCCAATTGTAGCTACTTGGTTTGGGTATAACAAATTAGCTACTACAGCAGATAATAACAAACCTATTAACGGTCCAGGTATTTTCGGAAATGCTTTAGGTGAAATGAGTATCGTCACTAAACAAATTATTGCCGTTATAACACTATAAATATTTATTGTGTCAATATGGTTTGCGATTTCCTTTATGTTTTCAACAAATAATTCATGGCTTTTTACATTTTCAAGTCCCAAGAAGTTGGGGATCTGACCAACAAATATTATGACTGCGATTCCAGCTGTGAATCCAATGGTTACAGGCCTTGGGATAAATTTAATTAATGAACCAAGCTTGAAAACCCCCATTAAAAAAAGAATAATCCCAGCTAAAAAGCCGGCAATTAAAAGGTTTTCATATCCATATGTCATTACAACCCCTAACAATACAGGGATAAAGGCACCTGTCGGTCCGCCAATTTGATATCTTGAACCGCCAAATAATGAAATAAGAATACCTGCAATGATCGTTGTATAGATACCATATTCAGGTTTTACACCGGATGCAATTGCAAATGCCATCCCAAGTGGAATTGCAATAACACCAACTACCAAACCAGAGATTAAATCTTTCTGGAACCCTTGCAAAGAATACCCCGAAAATCTCCCACAAAATAAGCCCTTGCTCCCCAACATTAAAAACCCTTCTTTTCATTATTATCACATTAGTAATAATTGTATTTACAAATATACTATAATAAGAATCTATACCTGTTCACACTTATTGTCAAAGGGAAAATCCATTACCTAGTTTGGTAACGGATTTTCCCTCTTTCAATTAAATATTAAATTTTGCAGCCAATTGGGACAATGATTCCGCCATTTTGGCTAAATCCTGAGCAGTCGCAGCTGTTTCTTGAACCCCAGCAGCCGTTTCTTCAGAGACGGCCGCGATGCTTTCAACTGCTTGCAATACCTCCTGTGATTGTGCGTTTTGTTCCTCGCTTGCTGCCGCAATTTCAGCAACTTTACTAGCGGAAACCTTTACTAAATTAATAATTTCTTCAAATGCATGTCCTGCATTAATCGCTTTTTCATTTCCTGATTCTACTGCTTCTACAGAAGCATCCGTGTTTTCTTGTATGGATTGAATTAGCTCCGATATTTCTTTCGTCGCTTTGCTGCTCCGCTCTGCCAACTTGCGCACTTCATCGGCAACAACTGCAAACCCTTTTCCTGCTTCACCAGCACGTGCAGCCTCAATCGCAGCATTTAAAGCTAATAAATTTGTTTGCTCAGCAATATCATCAATTACTTCAATAATCTCTCCAATTTGCATGGACTTACTAGATAATTCTGAAATTTTATTGCTAATCTCTGTCATCCCACTCAGCGTCTCTTTAATAACCTCATTTCCCTTTTCAGCAGAAGTTACCATTTCTTTTGATGAATCAGATGTTTGTTCTGCATTGACTGAAACTGCTTGGATGGCATTTACCATTTCTTTTACCATTTCTGAAGCAAGACCGGCATTATTTGCCTGTTGTTGACTACCTGTAGCTATTTGTTCCGTACTTGCTGAAATTTCTTCGGAACTAGCTGCTAAATTATTAGCATTTTCAAGGACATCACCAATTAACTCCCGTAGTGATAAAACCATCTCATTCATTGATTTTGCTAATTGACCAATTTCATCCTTAGCTTTGATTACAATTTTTTCACCTGTTAAGTCCCCTGAGGCTACTTTTTTGACTCTGTTAACTACTTCAACAATCGGATTTGTAATTCTATTCGATAACATAACAGCTATTAAGATTCCAATAGCAATTGAGATAATGCTAATTAAGACAGTTATAAGCATGATAGTATTACCTGTTTCCGTAACTTGTTCCCTAAGTTCAACCATGACTACTTCACTTTGATTTGCTGCTTCCCTACTAGCAGCAACCATTTCATTATTACGCTGTCTTTCTAATGGATCTCCTGCAATTGCCATGGCTGCCTCACGATCAACATGAAATAATTCGAAAAATCTCGTTGTTGTTTGTTCAGACTGCTCGTTTTTCTTAAAAACATCCATTTGTTCCTCTGATATGCCTAAGGTTAGCAATTCCTCTTTAATTTGGTGGATTTCCTCAGTAAGTCGATCAAATTCCTCTTTATTTGATTCAACCCCTTCTGATACTACATATGCTCTCAAATATGCTAATCGACTGGCAAAGTCATAGCTTAAGTTTTGCCATAAGACGAGTTCACGCAACTCATCTCCAAGAACTTGTTCGACCTTTGTTTTAAAATTATTTGTTTGAATAAAATTGTATACCATGTAAGCCATTACTATCGTTAAAATAATCGTAAAACTTCCTAATATTTTTACCCGCAAACTCCTCATCTTAATTCCCCCTCCATTTTATTAGATAGATACTTGTATTTGGCAAAATAATGAAATAATATTTTAATTTGTTGTCATTTATTTCATTATCCATTTATTACAAAAAGTTTGCATCAGGGTAAACCCTTATTTTCAAGTATAAAATACCCTAATTTTGAGCATCAAAAAACAGTGAAAGGATTTTATAGAATCCCTTCACTGTTTAAATTTCGTTATATAATAATGGATTGTAAATCATTGTGTTTGCAATAACGTATGAGGAAAAAACGAGTAATTTTGTAGAGATATTCAGAGAGGTGTTACCAATCACAAACCATTTCGTTCCATCTAAAAAACATTTGTGATGATTCTTTTCGTTTGAGGTGGTTCATCGTTTCTTACGAATGTAATTGTATTAGAATGGATCCAACTATTATCGAGGATCGATGTATTACTATTTACTACGGATTTTTCTATTATTACATTTTTCCCAATGGTTGAAAAGGGTAACACAATTGAATCCTTAATTATGCTCCCGTGACCAATACTAACACCGAAAAATATTACAGAGTTTATGACCTCACCATATATTTTACATCCCTCGTTAATAATTGAATTTCGAATAACAGCAGTAGGACTGATATATCTTGGAGCTTGAGGTGAACAGTCCGTATATATATCCCAATTCTTCTTTTCAAAAAAAACATTTTTCTCTTCTTTTAATAGATCCATATTGGCTTCCCAATAACTTTCTATTGTACCAACATCTCGCCAATATGTATTAAAATGATGTGCATGTAAGTGATACCCATCCATTAACATAGTTGGAATGACATCATGTCCAAAATCAGAATTTTCATATTTATTTATACCACTTTCGATCCATTCTTTAAACGGCCTCCATTTGAATAAATAAATTCCCATTGAAGCTAAATCAGATAATGGATATATCGGTTTTTCTTCAAATTTAATTATCCTACCTTCGGCATTCGTGATCATTATCCCAAATCGACTTGCCTCCATAAGAGGAACTTTTTGCACAGCTATTGTGATATCTGCATCAGCATTCATATGATCATAAAGCATCTCATTATAATCCATTTTATAAATATGGTCTGCTGCTAAAATTAGTACATGTTCGGGATTATGTTCTTCAATAAAATCTAGATTTTGAAAAACTGCATTTGCTGTACCATCATACCATTGTTTTTGCAATCCATATTGATAAGGAGGTAAAAGAGTTAATCCCCCGTTTAATCCCCATTTCTTCCCATTTCCTAAATATTCATGAAGAGGATTCCGAGCATATTGTGTTAAAACTCCTATATTTTTAATAGAGGAGTTTCTACAATTACTTAATACAAAGTCAATGATTCGATACCTACCACCAAAAGGTACTGCTGGCTTTGGAATATGACTTGTAAGTTGTTTTAACCGTGTCCCTTTTCCACCTGCTAAAAGCATGGCAATACATTTTGTTTTCATTTTTTATCACTCCTTTCATAAATCATGAAGGATTAGATGCAAGGAAAATCACACCTTACCGTCATGAATGTTTTTCTCTTTAAAGTTGGAATCAGCCTCCATTGAATGAGATTTTTTTATTTTTCGAATATTACATTTAATTATAATCCATTATTCATTTTGCATCCTTGAAATATGTCACAATTTCAAGAAATATTATAAGTTCTATTATCCCCTTTAGGTAATTCGATTTGAAAAGATGTTCCTTTACCTTTTTCGCTGTGAACAGAAATCGTCCCATGATGTGCCTCGACAAAACCTTTTGCGATCGATAAACCAAGACCTGCCCCACCGTGGTCACGGCTTCTAGACTCGTCAGTACGGGAAAACCTTTCAAAAATATAAGGTAAAAGCTCGGGCTCAATTCCGGGTCCGGTATCTGAAATTGTAATAAGCGTCCGATTGCTAAAATGATCATTAGTTAATTTGATTATTATTTGTCCATTATTAGGCGTATGACGAAGTGCATTATCCAAAAAATTGACAATTACTTGAGTCATACGATCTTCGTCAATCGATATAATGATATCTTCTGACGTTGTATGAATCGTTAACGAGATATTTTTTTCTTCTGCTAAGACGCTAAAGTTCGCGACTATTTTTTGAAGAAATTGATAAATGTTTATTGGTTGTTTATGTAAAGGCAGCTTTCCTGCTTCAGCTAGACTTAACTGTTGAAGATCGTTTACTAACCTTGATAGCCTGTAAACATCATCCACTAAAAGCATTATTTCTTTTTCGTTTGCTTCAATAACCCCTTCCTGAATCGATTCAAGCTTTCCTCTGATTACTGTTAGGGGTGTCCGTAATTCATGGGCAACATCCGCCATTAATTTTTGTCGCAATTTCTCATTATGGCTTAATTGCTCCGACATTTGATTAAAGGCTTTCGCTAAAAGGAAAAACTCATCTTTTTTTGACAGTTGAACTCGGAAGGTCGTATCTCCTGAGGAAAGTCGCTTAATTCCCTCCATTAATTTTGTTAAAGGAGATGTTAATTCTCGAGCAAAAAAACCCCCTAAAAGAACCGCAATGATACTGCCAATTAATGTACCTAATAGAATGGTAAAATTAGTTGATTTCATGAATTGTGATGCTAAATTTTGTATCATTATATCTTGACCACGAATAACGATTAATTCACCAATTTTACGTCCATCAACAATTAAGTCCCTGTGTGTTCCCGAGATTTGATTTGCCAGTTTCCCATTGTAGATATCCTGCGAGTCAGCGATTATCTCACCATTATGATCCGCAATAACTAACTGTAAGTTGTATAGTAGAGGCATCCCTTGCGTCTGCATTCCAACATGTCTTCTACCCATACCTTGCATCATTACATTGGATTTAAGAATATCCTCAATATTAGCGAAAGAGCCATTTAGCTTATAATAATCCTCAAAGTACATTTCCAATCTAGTCATAACTCCTAGTTGTTGGTTATCTAGAAACTGCTGAAATTGTGACGAAATCCTTTGCTGAAAGTATAAATATTGAAAGATTCCCATAATCAATACTACTGTTGTAAAAGCAACAATCATTTTTGTTCGAAGTTTCATAGCTCCCCACCAAACCGATAACCAATACCATATAAAGTATGGATATAAATAGGATTATGGGGATCATCCTCTACTTTTTTTCTTAAGTTGCTAACATGGGTATCGATTGAACGTTCATAATTGGCATATGCTTCTCCAAATGCATTATTCATTAACTGAAGACGACTATAAACACGTCCAGGCTTTTGTGCCAATGTTACTAAAATGCTATATTCGGTTGGGGTTAAATTAATTTTTTGTCCTTTTACAAAAACCTCATAGGTTGATAGATTAATTATCATGTCACCACGTTCTATTATTTCATCCTCTTCTTCTTCCTTTGGCATACTTCTTCTTAAAACTGCCTTTATTCGCGCAGCTAGTTCCCTCATGCTGAATGGCTTTGTAATATAATCATCAGCACCCATTTCAAGCCCTAGTAATTTATCGACTTCATCTGTTTTAGCAGTCAGCATAATAACAGGGATTTTCTTCTGAATCGAGCGAATTTCTCGAAGAGCCTGATAGCCATCCATTTCCGGCATCATGATATCTAATAGAACCATATCAATTTTGTTATCCTTTATTAGTTGTACTGCGATGGTTCCATTTGAAGCTTCAACTATTTCATAGCCTTCATTCCTTAAATAAGATCCAATTGTCTCTCTTAAATTGTGTTCATCATCGACAACTAAAACTTTTTTTGCCATTGATACCCACCTCCTACCCCTATTATAAAATGAAAGGCCCCTAACGCTTTTGTATTTAATGGCTAATATACGAACATTTCCAAGCCCGAGAACAAAAGCTATAGGCGCCCTGATTAGCGACGTATAAACTAAGAGCGCATCGACTGAAATAAAGGAAACACGTCGAGGGACTTAGTCGATGTTGACTTATCGCAAAAGAGATGAGCGAAGTTTACTAGTCGCTGGGCGCTTGCGCTGGACGACTACTCTCTGTGCTATAGTATTTATCCACAGGATCAAATTTTATAATTACCTAAACAACAAAAAAGCCCTGAAGTGATCATCCTTCAGAGCTGTAACGTTCTACCACATCCAACAACCGCCCATGCCTCTAGCCATTCCTCGTCCCATTCCACCGCGAATACCCGGATTTGGATAGCTATAATTTCCATCTGCATTTGGATTCATGTACGCTCCACCAGGAAAGTATCCTTGACCTAGACCTTCGACCTCAATCATTGCCTCAATATTGGCTTTTTGCATGTCGAGCATATAGTCCATTTGATATTGGGTAATAACTTTATCTTTTACCATTTGTATCAATTGCGCTTGTCTTTCAGCAACAATTTCGTTAACTACTTCATCCACATCAATGTCTTTTGCTTTAAGGAGATCAACAATTGCCTTACCTTCTAATCGTGCCTCAAAAAGTTCATCCGCTGTCATCCCTAATTTTTCTGCAATTACAGCATGCATGTCACCTTGAAAATATTGGCCCATAAACATTCCGCCCCTAGCAAACTGTTTGCCATTAAAATAGGGCTGAATCGTAGTATCATCTGCTGCAAATCCAAAGCTTGGACCAAACGCCGCCCCAAGAATAAAGCCACCGGTCAATGCTCCAGCAATAATCATTTTCTTAATTTTCATATTTCCCATCCACCTTTCCATTATTGGTAGTAAGCTATTTCTCTTACCACCTTAATAATAGAAAAGTTATTTTTAGCAAATGTCTGGAAATTGTTAAGAAATTATCAAGATTAAAAAACTGGGTTGCTATAGTGCAAACCCAGTGTTATTCATTTAAATTTCCCAGTTTGTAAAAAATGATGAATCAGTTGCGCCACTTCTTTTTGATAATGGATATCTTTATGACCAAATGGCGCAATCGTAAAATCATGTAACTCTTTATAATAGACTTCTTCAATAGTAACTCTGCCATCATTATCATTTTTTAATAATTTCCCAAGCAATAGATTATTATTATTTCCGGCAACTGCGCCAATTTCGATTGGACTATGTTTAATTAAATCCATAGCAAGTATTTCCTCAGGCTGCAAAGAGCGTAATGTTTGAAAGACATTTACAAGCCTACGAGAAGTTTTCCCTGCAATACTTGCTAACTGGCTACCTTGATTAGGTGTAGCGATTAGTACACACCGATGTACGTTTTGTTGATTTTTCTCGTTAGATAAAAAATGGCGGATCACAATACCACCTGTACTATGACCAATAAGATGTACTTTTTCCTCGGACTTTAAATCAATCATTATTTTCGAAACCTTATCCTCAAAAAGCGAACTACAATAATCAATTGATTTAAAGGTTAACGGCAAATCTACCAAAACCCCTTTATAACCCATTTCTTCTAAATGTGCCTTTAAAGAGCGCATGTCTTTGCTTGTTTTGTAGTAGCCATGCACTAACACAATTTTTTGTAAGTTAGACATATGCTCGTCACCTAATTTTTCATAGTAAAACGATTATTTTCATTTAATCTTAATAGTCGAGGAAGTTGTTGATGGTTGTTGTAAAACATTTGAATCAACTTCACTGCCATTATTATTACCTGTTTGATTAGAACTATTTACTGGATAGGCTGAAAAATACTCTTCTAAAGTAAGACCCATTTTATATACTTCAGCAGCAATATCCTTACCGATATATCTTATGTGCCAAGGCTCGTAACTATAACCAGTGATATGTTCCTTTCCTTTTGGATAGCGTATGATAAATCCATACTTATGGGCATTTTCTTTTAGCCAAATACCTTCCGTTGTTTCACCAAATTCCTCGATAAGATCAAAGCCAACTTTATGTGACGTTAAGTCAATAGCTAATCCTGTTTGGTGTTCACTTTGGCCTGCAACGGCACTAACCTTCCTAGCAGCTTCTTCACCTTGTCGTTGCACGTTTGCGGCAAAGATTGCCTCCTGACGTGAATAAGAGCGATACCCTGAAGCACCAAGAATTTCAATATTTTCTGCCGTTGCGTCAGCAAATAGCTCCTCTAACGCCATTGCAGCCTCTTGTCGCAAATACCGTTTTGGATCATCTCCATCAAAATAAAAAGGAACATCTGGAGCAACTAAATTACTGGGTACATAGTTAGCTGGTAATGCATTTTTCTTATTTACTAGTACTAGTAAATCAGCGGGCTTCGCAATAACCTGAACCACAGCACTGTTATTTATTTCTTCTGAAGGATCCAAATCAAGATCTTCTTTATTGACAGGTGTATCCACCTCTTGATTTTGCACTTGATTATTTTCAATTTCTGCTTCTAGTAGTTTTTCTTCTGCTGGCAACGTTGCTTCTTCCACTTCAACTTGTCGATTTTCACTAGCTTGTTCAGCATTACCACAGCCAGTCAATGCTAGTCCAATTGTTAATATGATTATAGTCTTTTTCATGTTTTGGCTCCTTTTAGAAACGTAGTACGCTGATGCATAATCCATTATACTATAAATCTAATAGTCTTTGAGTAATTAGTTATTTTCCCTAAAATTAAACAAAAGGATGAATATCGTTAACGATTCTTTTTGCGGTATACCATTCCTTCTGCTGTGGCAATCAATTGTCCTTTTTTATTTTCTACATTCATATGATAGAACCCTAGCCTGCTGTTTTTTGTCACCTCAACCGCAGTAGCTACAAGATAATCATCTATCAACCCAGCAGAAATAAAGTTAATATTGACGTTTATTCCTACTGCTACTTGGTCGTACGTATTGCTCGCAATTGCAAAAGCAACATCTGCTAGAGAAAATATTACTCCGCCATTTGCAGTGTTATGGATATTAAGCATATCTTTTGTAATATTCATTGAAACCTTTGCAAAACCTTCCGCAACCTCTTCAATTGAAATTCCTAAAAAATTGGCAAAAGGATCATTTAATATTTTCTCTATTATTTTTTCATCCATTGTTCTATCTCCTTCCATATTGGAAAATGGCTGTCATTAGACAGCCATTAGCCTTTGTTACTTTTTCAGTACCCATTTCCCGTCTTTAACTTCTGCTAAGACCATACTATCAGCTGACAAGCCGTTATGATCCGTTTCACTGAACGTAAATGTACCTGTCGCTCCAATAAATCCTTTAATGTTTGTCTCTAAGTAGTTTCTAATGGCTTCGCGATCAGTACCTGCTGCCTTTAGTGCTTCTACCGCTAACAAAACATTATCATAGCCATAGGAGCCGAAATTAGTAGGTTCGCTTCCGAATTTCTCCATATAAGAATCGTAGAAGTTTTTAATAACTTCGTATTGCGGGTCATCCTCATCAATTTGGGTAGGGAATAATAGTTTACCGGTAGGAATGACAACGCCTTCTGCAGCTCCCTCGGCAAGCTCAATAAATGTGTTATTCGCAATACCATGGCTCGAGATATGCGGCATTGTCATACCTAACTCCTTCATATTTTTTGTAATAATAGCCGGACCTGGATTGGTTCCCCAAACAACGAGTGCCTCTGCATTAGATCCGTTAATTTTTGTTAATTGTGCACTCATATCAGTATCATTTGTATTATATGATTCTGAAGTTGTAATCTCGATGCCGTAATCACCTGCTAATGATTTAAGAACTTCCAATCCAGCTGATCCATATGCATTTGAGTCAGTTAATGTTGCAATATTCTTAATTCCTGCTTCCTGAAGATACATGTAAATACGAGTTACAGCATGCAAATCTGAATGTGGTGTTTTAAATACCCATGTAGACTCTTCAACAGGCTCAACAACTTGTGTAGCTGCAGCTGCAGAGATCATTGGGATTTGGTTTTCCATCGCAAGACCCTTCATTGCTAAACTTGGTCCTGTTGTTGATGTTCCCAAAATAATTTGAACCTTCTCATCATGAATAAGTCTGTTCATTTCTTCAATGGCTTTTTCCTGCTTTGACTCATCATCTGCTAGAATAATCTCTAATGGAACACCATTAATACCGCCGTTTGCATTAATCTGTTCTTCAAGTAGGAGAGTAGCATTCCACTCTGGTTCTCCTAGTGGGCTTGCCGGACCTGTTTTCGAGTATATGGCTCCTATCTTGTAAACTTCAGGTGCATTTGTTTCTTCCGCGTTTCCCTCTGCTGTTGGCTCAGCTGTATTTTCAGCTTGCTTTGACTGTTGAGTTTGCTGTCCTCCACAAGCTGCAAGGATCATACCAACTAATAAAAGAACAATCCCAACGTTCAACCACTTTTTCATTTAGAACCCCCCAAAAATTTAAAATTTTATTTTAGTTAGAAAGTTATTTAAATATTTGAAATATACAGAAAATTCGACACGGTATACTCCGATTATTTAAAGTAACTTAGTAACGTAAAATCTCTTGTCTAAATCTTAATTTGGACTAATTTACCGCATGCCCCAAAAATGCTTCCTTAACCTTTTCATCCTGAATGAGTTCTTGAGCTGTTCCTTCTTTAATAATTTCACCATGTTGCATTACATAAGCCCGATCAGAAATTTTTAAAGATGCATATACATTTTGTTCAATTAATAAAACGGTTGTATTAAAATCATCTCGCAATTTTTTTACAAGTGTTAATACTTCTTTTACAATTAGTGGCGCTAATCCTAATGATGGCTCATCCAAAAGAAGTAATTCAGGCTTTGCCATAACAGCCCTTGCAATTGCCAGCATTTGTTGCTGCCCACCCGAGAGCGTACCTGCAAGCTGATGTTTCCTTTCTTCAAGTATTGGGAAAATTTCAAATACCTTTGTCATATCCTTGTCAACATTTTTTCTTTTCGTTTTACTGTAGTGATGGAATGCACCCAAATATAAATTATCAACTACACTCATGGTAGCAAAGACTTGGCGGTGCTCTGGTACATGGATCAGATGCCGACTAACAATCTTTTCAGCTGGCAATCTAGTAATATCTTCCCCCTTAAAAAATATCTGTCCACTTGCAGCTTTGTGTAAACCTGATATCGTTTGAAGTAGTGTTGTTTTCCCTGCACCATTTGCTCCTAAAAACGCAACAATTTCACCCTTATTCACGTGGAAGGTTACATGATTTAAAGCTCTAATTGGACCATAACTGAAGGACAAATTGTTAATTTCTAGTAATCTATTTTGATTTAGGCATTTGCTCATCCTGTCACCTCAATATTTTCTACTACTTCTTCTCCAAGATAGGCCGCTATTACTTTTTCGTCATTTTGAATTTCTTCTGGTGTTCCTTCTGCAATTTTTTTGCCTTGATCAAGAACGATTATCTTATCGCAAATGCTCATAACCAAGTCCATATCATGCTCAACAACAAAGATTGAAATCCCTTTATCACGAATCCGTTTAATTATCATACTCATTTCTCTTGTTTCCTGATGGTTTAATCCAGCTGCAATCTCATCTAATAACAAAAGCTCTGGCTCTGTGGCTAATGCACGTGCTAGTTCAAGTAAACGGAGCTTCCCTAACGGTAGACTGCCTGCATTTTGATCGTAAACATTCTCAAGTCCTACAAACTTTATTTTTTCCATTGCAGCATCAAGGATAATTTTTTCCTCTTTTAGAGCACTTGGTAATCGTAAAGCTGCGGCTAACATCCCCGACTTAGTCTTTGAATGGTGACCAACCATCACATTTTCTATAACAGTCATATTTTTAAACACCTGTATATTTTGGAATGTCCTCGATATTCCCAATTCACAAACTTTATAAGCTGGAAGTCTATCAATTCTTTGACCTTTAAATTTTATTTCCCCACTTGTTGGGGCAAGTACAGCGGACAGCATATTAAACAACGTACTTTTCCCCGCCCCATTCGGACCTATTAATCCAACTATCATTCCCTCTTTAAAAGAAAAAGAAACATTATGATTTGCAATGACACCACCAAAGCTTTTCGAAAGTCCATTTACCTCCAAAATTGGATTCATTTCAATACTCGTCCCTCCTTTGTTTTACATATTTCGTGAAACTTTCGCTTTCTTTAGGCTTGCGAATTTAGATTGGTAAATAGTTGCAACTGTTGGAACCAACCCTTTTGGGAGAAAAATAACAACCAACATTAAAATTAAGCCATATAGCACATGTTCAAAATCACTTGTAATAAACGAAATATGCTCTCCTAATACTTTGACTATAACGCTAATAAATGATATTAAGATTGAGCCGACAACAGCTCCCCAAATACTTATACTTCCTCCTAGAACAACCATAGCTAAAAATATAATTGAAGTTTCAAGTGTAAATGATGCTGGTGAAATACTATAACTCATATGAGCCATGAGCCAACCTGCTAGTCCTGAAAACATTGCGCCGAGAACAAATATTTGCATTTTATATTTTCCCGCATCAACACCCATCGCACTCGCTGCAATTTCACTGCCATGGATAGAACGGAGGGCACGGCCAATTCTCGAATGTATAATGTTTAGTGATAAGATCATGATGACGAAAGCAAATGCCCAGACAAAATAGTAATAAGGGATGCCTTGGCTTAGACTATATCCAAATAATTGTATTTTTGGAATCCCATATAGGCCAGAGGCCCCTTTCGTAACAGATTTCCACTCCACTAACAAAACATGGACGATAATACCAAAGGCTAAAGTAGCCATCGCTAAATAGTATCCATTTAAACGCGACATCGTAAAGCCAATTATGAATGCAATAATTCCTGGTATTAATAATGAAAAAAGAAGCCCGACCCACGGATTAAAATTGTATGTTGTTGTTAAAACTGCTGATGCATAAGCACCAACGCCATAGAATGCTGCATGTCCTAAGGAAATCTGTCCAGCAAAACCCATCAATAAACCTAAACTAATAGCGACAATTGTATATATGCCAGCAAAGGTTGCTTTAGTAATATAAAATGATTGGGAAACAATTAGTGGAAAAATAACCATGACAACCGTAAATACGATCAGACCAATCCAACTTGTTCTTTGGATCCCCTTCAAACTAGAGACCTCCTTTGCCAACATTCTTTTCGCCCATAATGCCATATGGACGAATTAATAAAATGATAAGAATTACACTAAAAACAATTGCATCCTTCATTCCAGAGCTTATGTATCCTGCACCTAATGACTCCATTAATCCTAGAATCAAACCACCAATGACTGCACCTGGTGCACTTCCTAATCCGCCAAGTATACTTGCTGAAAAGCCTTTAATTCCTAGCATCGACCCCATATCATAAGCTGGAAATAAAATTGGTGCGATCGCTAGTCCAGCAATTGCTCCAAGAGCAGCGCTTAAAACAAATGAAAATGAAGACATCTTCACAGGGCTAATGCTCATTAGTTGAGCAGCAATTGGATTCGCGGAACAAGCACGGAAAGCCTTTCCTAACATTGTTTTTTCCATAACTAAGTATAGTACTGCTACACTTATTAGTAAGATCACCATAACCCAAATACTTTGTGGTGTAATTGCTGCTCCAAAAATATTGATAGGGTCATTTTTAGTAAAAGGTGCTATTTTAACTGGATTTTTCCCCCATACCATACTGGCAATTCCACGAACGAAAATTGAAGCCCCGATTGTAAGAATAATTAGACTCAGTGCATCTGCTTTTTTAGCCCTTCTAATAATAATCAATTCTAATAGGTAGCCTAATATAACTACTACGATGATGGTTATAAAAAACGCAAAAAGATAGGGAATTCCTAAGGAAAGCATTGTAAACATTGTCATTCCGCCTAACATTACAAACTCTCCTTGGGCTAAATTAATGACCTTTGTAACGCTATACACTGTTACAAATCCTAAAGCAACGATCGCATATATACTACCAATCGTTAATCCGGTTATTAAAAATTGTAAAAGCTCTCCCAATAGATCAACCTCCACATTCTTGTGACGTTTTTAAAACGGTTGGTTTTTATGTGATATATAACTAGAATGATATCGCTTTCACGAACTGCTTGTCAACAAGATTTTATACTTTTATTATACTTTTATGCTGTTATTCGAATTTAATAACTTTATAACATGAACTTAAGTATCGTTAATTTTTCGTTAGCACTTTAAATATGTTGTTAATAATTTTGCCGCCTCAATTAGTTTTGTCGCCTCAATTAGTTGTAACAATTAGTAAGGATTTGAACTCTTGGTTTATCTTTTTTGAGATTCAACAAAAGAAGCTGCCCAAAAGCCTTTAAAACTTTTTGGGCAGCTATATTTTAAATCCACAAATTAATTATTGTTGTTAACCATATATGGATGGTTTAATACTTCATAATCACGATCTTTTCTATTAATCTCATTATCCTTCTCGAAAATTGATTCAAAAAAATGATTTGCTGGTTCAGCAAGCGTTTTATAATAATCCGTAAAAAGTGATGCTGCATGACCACCAAGCCATTTACTTGGTAGTAATTCCTCTGGTAATCCCGGATCAATAAAAAGAAACTTCCGGTATTCATGGACTAATTTAGTTCTTTCAACAAAACAAGCAGCCTCTGACATTTGTCCGTTTACAATTTTATTTTTGTCTACGACAAACTTTTTGCTGTATTCAGAAATAAATTCTTCATATTTTTCATTAATATTATCCAAATCCCAGCATGATTTGACAATTGTTTCATTTTTCTCTGGACCTTTATATTGTGAAACAAAAAAGTGTACATATGACTTTATATTATACTTCTCAACTAAAAGGTTCACTTCATCTTCTAAGTTATTAGGAGAAATCCAACAGCTATTAAGCAACATGCCAAAGCCGCTCCACACTAATTCTTGGCGAAGTTCATCACGGATATTTCTCTTCTCTTCGGGAATGGTATACATTAACATTCTCCATTTACCATCCCATTTAACCGGGCTTAATTTAAAAATCCGTTTTGCAGCTTCTTCAATCCTAGCTACTCCCATCTTAGTAAGTGAATAATAGCTTTTATTTCCCTTTTTTGAGGAAGTCACCCAACCTTGTTTCCCCATTCTAGAGATAGCTGCTCTTACTGATTGATCATTATGACCAAATTCTTCTAATAGTCGAATTAAACTGCCTATCCATATCTCATTGCCATAATGCCTGATATAATCACCATATAGTGTAAAGATCATCGAACGAGTATTTATATTAGTCACTATATTCATCCTTCTTTTTTACTGATAATTCCATATATTATCTTATTATACTTTACGGATGATATCAAACACTAATCAACAATTTCGTATAAAAAACGTCATAACAATCTATATTTTGATATCAATAGATAATATAATTTTATTGTCCTGTAAAAATCGGAGTCCTTTTTTCACTAAAGGCAGTCAATGCTTCTAATCTATCTTTTGTTGGTATCGTCATTTCATAAGCCTTTGCTTCAATTGCTAACCCAGTTTGTAGATCAACACCTAAACCATAGTTAATAGCGTACTTTGCTTGCTCGAGGGCAATAGGTCCATTTTCCATCATTTGTTCTACAAGTATTAAACATTCGGTAATTAAACTATCATTAGCATCCACTACTTTTGTTAGTATACCTAAATCATAAGCCTCAGCTGCTGTTACTTTTTTCGCTGTCAAAATTAGTTCCTTTGCTTTTGCTTCCCCTATTAGTCTAGGAAGACGTTGTGTTCCGCCAGCACCAGGTATAATTGCCCATTTAAGCTCGGTCAGTCCCATTGTAGCCTGTGAAACTGCAATTCTAAAATCACAGGCAAGCATTAATTCAAATCCACCACCAAAAGCATGGCCATTTACAGCAGCAATTGTTGGCTGTGGTAAGGATGAAATATCATTAAACACCGTGCGAATCTTATTTACATTTCTACGAACCTGTTCTTCTGTTAATGTTCTTCTTTCCTTCAAATCTGCTCCTGCACTAAATGCTTTATCACCAGTACCTGAAAATATAACAACTCTAACATTTCGGTTTGTACGAATATCATCAACAATTTCCCCTAAATGGGTTAACGTTTCGTAATCAAAGCAGTTTAATACTTCCGGACGATTAATCGTTACAAATCCTATATGATTTTTTACTTCAAAGATAATATTAGGCATAAATATATATCCTTTCTTATTCAATATTTTCAACAATGGTCGCAATTCCTTGACCAACACCAATACACATTGTTGCTAATCCATACTTCACATTACGCTTTTTCATTTCATGAATTAACGTCGTCAAAATTCTAGCACCACTTGCACCTAACGGATGCCCGAATGCAATCGCGCCACCATTTACATTGACAATGTCTTTATTTAATTCTAGCTGCTTAATACATTCAAGCGATTGAGCTGCAAATGCTTCATTTAGTTCGACGAGACCGATGTCGTTGATTGTTAATCTTGCTCGAGAAAGTGCCTTTCTTGTAGCAAAAATTGGACCAAGTCCCATAATTCGCGGTTCTAATCCTGCAGTTGCTGAAACCTTATATTTAACAAGCGGTTTCACACCAAGCTCATATGCTTTTTTCGCTGACATTAATAACAACGCACTGGCCCCATCATTTACACCAGATGAATTGCCTGCTGTTACCGTTCCATTTTCAAAAAGGGGCTTAAGCTTGCTGAGCTTTTCTAGTGTTGTATCTGGTCTCGGATGTTCATCTTCATTAACAATAATTTCATTGCCTTTTTTATCGTAATAAACAATAGGTACAATTTCTTCAGCAAATCGATTTATTTCAATGGCCATTTTTGCTTTCAGTTGGCTTTCATAGGCAAAATAATCTTGAGCCTCACGAGTAACATTAAACTGTTGCGCAACATTCTCAGCTGTTTTCGGCATTGTGTCTGAACCGTACATTTCATGCAATTTTTTGTTTGTGAACCGCCAGCCAATTGTTGTATCAAACATTTCCATGTTTCCCCGTGGAAAATCTGACTCCGGTTTTGCCATAACAAATGGAGCACGAGTCATACTCTCTGTTCCACCTGCGATAAAAACATCTCCTTCTTTAGCAATAATTGCACGTGCCGCATAATTTACAGCATCTAATCCTGAGCCACATAAGCGGTTTATCGTTGTACCCCCAACCTCAACTGGAAGACCGGCTAATAACGATGCCATTCTAGCAACATTTCTATTGTCCTCACCGGCTTGGTTGGCATTTCCGAAAACAACCTCCTCAATTTGATCTACTGGAACGTTACCGTTTCGCTCCACAATTTTTTTTATTACCACTGCTGCTAAATCGTCTGGACGGATTGATTGCAAAGCACCTTTATATTTGCCAATCGGCGTTCTTAGAGCATCGACAATAACAACCTCACTCATTTTTTCAGCACCTTTCTGTTTTCAACGTTTCAAAGTTCAACAATACGTATTTGCATAATTTCCCCAGCATATTTGTTATTGATCAATAACTTGATATTTTATAATAGTATTCGTGTCTTAAGACTCAGAGTTCGAATAGTCGTAAACACCTTTGCCTACCTTACGACCAAGGCGCCCTGCCTTTACATATTGTTCTAGTAGTGGTGCGGGACGATATTTTTCTCCTAATTTTTCATGTAAATATTTTAAATTATTTAAACGTACATCTAGACCAACCAAATCAACAAGCTCAAACGGGCCCATTGGATAATTGAGTCCGAGTTTAATCGCTTTGTCTATTTCTTCAGGTGTGCCAATCCCTTCTTGCAGCATATAAAACGCTTCGTTTCCAACAAGTGTACTGATCCGGCTTGTCACAAAACCAGGAAATTCATTTACAACAACTGTTTGTTTCTCCATTTTTTCAGCGGCCTGTCTTGCGACTTCAGCTGTTTCATCGTTTGTTTCTAGACCGCGAATTATTTCAACAAGAGGCATTTTATGGACAGGATTGAAGAAATGCATCGCAATTACTTTTTCGGGACGCTTTGTATATGATGCTATTTCAGTAGGACTCATCGTTGATGTGTTTGTTGCGAAGTAACAGTGTTCCGGCGCATGCTTATCAATTGTTTCAAAAACATTTTTCTTTACATTTCTAATTTCCGGGACGGCTTCAATTACTAGATCTGCTGTTTTGACAGCATCAGCTAAGTTTGTTTCATATGTTATTCGTTTTTTCGCCTCTTCTGCCTTTAAAGCTGAAAGCTTTCCGCGTTCAACTCCCTTATCAAATATCTTATTTATTTCAATTTCTGCTGAAACTAGTGCTTCATTTTTTACATCAACGATTTTCACATGGAACCCGCCAACAGCCGAAACATATGCAATACCTCTCCCCATCGTGCCAGAGCCTACAACTACTAAATGATCGATCATATTTTTTCACTCCTAGTTTCTTCCTTATTAACTGGAATACTTTTTTTCGTAAGTACTTCATTAATAACTAATTTCTGAATTTACCTGTGGGGCCCATGTTCAGCTAAGGTTTTCTTCCAGAACAAAACCCGCTTTTTATGATCACCCACAGGTTTTTAACTGTACAATATTATGTTATATAGAGCCTTTTGAAAAATAAGCGAGCACACTTAATTTCAAAGGTGCTCGCCTAGCTAATAGTCAACTCAATTTCATTTATTTTTTACACACCTAGTGGATTTAATGGTTTGCCACCATAATATGCAAGTACACTTTTTGTTTCTGTATAAAGATCTAGCGTTTCGATACAGAGCTCGCGTCCAAATCCTGACTGTTTATATCCACCAAATGGGGTTCCAGGGAAAGCAGAGAACGGACAATTCACCATTACAATCCCAGCGCGGATTTGGTTTGCAACACGTGTTGCACGGCCTTGGTCCTTCGTCCAAATCGCTGAGCCTAAGCCAAATTCAGTATCATTTGCAAGCTTAATCGCTTCCTTTTCATCACTAAATTTCATGACAACAACAACGGGGCCAAAGATTTCCTCTTGGACGACCTTCATGTCATGATTCACATCAGTAATAATTGTCGGTGCATACCAATAACCATTTTCAAAACCTTCAACCTTTACTTCTTGACCCCCTGTAACAACCGTTGCCCCATCTTCTATTGCTGATTGAACGTAGCCATCAATAACCTCAAGCTGATCTCTGCTTATAATTGCTCCTACTTGAGTACCTTGATCCATAGGATCACCTAACCGTAATTGTTTCGTTTTCTCGATGAATTTTTCCATAAACTCTTCGTAAATGTCGGCATGAACATATAAGCGTGAACGAGCTTCACAAGATTGACCAGTATTATAAAAGATTCCAAAAAGGGAACCATAAACTGCTGCATCAATATCTGCATCTGCAAACACAATATTTGGCGATTTACCACCAAGCTCAAGCGTAACTCGTTTTAATGTTTGAGAAGCCTTCTCCATAATATCTTTACCTATTGGTGTTGAGCCTGTAAATGCTACCTTATCAATTCCAGGGTGCTCGACAATCGCATCACCAACTGTAGAGCCAGGTCCTGGTACAACATTTACAACACCCTCCGGTACACCTGCTTCATGACAAATTTCCGTTAACACGATAGCAGTTAAAGGTGTCAGGCTTGCCGGTTTTAAGACAATTGAGCATCCAGCTGCAATGGCAGGTGCAATTTTCCAAGCAGCCATCATTATCGGGTAATTCCAAGGAATAATTTGACCACAAACACCAACTGGTTCTTTTTGCGTATAATTAAAAAAGCCAAACGGCATATTGTTTACTTCACCGCGATGCCCAACAATGGCACCAGCATAAAACTCAAAATCTTCAATCGCCTGCATCACTTGACCTTGGGCAGCAGACAGGGATTTACCACTATTGAGAACCTCTAATTCAACTAACTCATTAAAACGAGCTCTCATGAAGGAAGCGATTTTATTCATTACCCGAGATCTTTTGTTGACTGGGAATCTTCTCCACTTTCCATTTTCAAAAGCATTGCGAGCGGCATTTACGGCGCGATCAACATCCTCCTTAGAAGCCTTCGCTACTTGTGCTAGCGGAGCACCTGTTGCAGGATTATATGTAGTAAACGTTTCTTTTGAAATTGCATCCACTCTTTCGCCATTAATGATCATTTGATAGTAATCACGTTTTAAGTCTAACTTTTCCATTTTTTCTGCTTTTGCTGTTGTCACAAACAACACCCCTTATAAATTAATTTCATAATCGTTAATTCCCATGAAACTGTGGTTTCCGCTTTTCCAGAAAAGCTGCGACCCCTTCTTTATGGTCGTTTGTTACCCCTGCCGCACGCTGACCAACTGCCTCTTTTTCAAGCATTTCTATTAAATCACTATCCCAACTATCATTGACATATCGTTTAATTAAGCCAATGGCCTTTGTCGGCATGTTAGCTAGTTTTTCAGCAAATGAGGAAACTTCATCGTGCCAGCTTTCTAACGGGATCACCTTCGTTACTAAGCCAATTGATTTTGCTTCATTAGCTGAAATTTTTTCACCTAACATTGCTAATTCCAAAGCTTTTGCTTGCCCAACTAACCGTGGTAAATAATATAAATTCCCTGAATCAGGAATCAATCCAATATGAATAAACGCTTCTACTAAACTAGCTTTTTCAGACGCCAAACGGAAATCGCATGCTAACGCAAGACTTAAACCCGCCCCCGCAGCTACTCCATTAATTGCAGCAATGACTGGTTTTTCAAGTGTAGCTAGTTGCTTTATCATTGGGTTATAACGATTGCGAAGAATCTCTCCATGATTTGTTTCTTCACCAAGACTGCCGAGATCCTCCCCAGCACAGAAGGCACGACCCTCACCAGTAATAACTAAGCATCTTACTTCAGGATTCCTTGCTACATCCTTTAAGGCTCGGACAATTTCAGTATTCATTTGCTCAGTAAAGGCATTAAGTTTATCAGGCCGATTCAAAGTTAGCCAAGCTACACCGCTCGTCACTTCAAATTTTATTGTTTCAAACATATGTAGCCTCCTTATTTCCCTTTGAAATTTGGTTTTCGTTTTTCAATAAAAGCTTTCATTCCTTCTTTTTGATCGTGTGAAGAAAATAACAGAGAAAAGTTTTTTCGTTCAAATTGCATTCCTTCATATAGTGAATAATCAATTGCCTTAAGAACGGATTCTTTTATTAATCGCAAAGAAAGAGAAGGCTGTTTTGCAATCTTCTTAGCAAAGCGAACGGTTTCCTCTAGTAAAACTTCTGGTGCGACTAAGCGGTTTACAATCCCATAATGTAGCGCTTCTTTTGCTGACATCGGTTCACCTAACCAAAGCCATTCAAGCGCTTTTGTTTTTCCCATTAGTTTCGTTAACCGTTGCGTTCCGCCAGCTCCTGGCATTACTCCGATATTAATTTCTGGAAACCCAAATTGTGCGTTATCAGCTGCAACTAAAACATCACAGCAAAGAGCTAGTTCAAAGCCACCACCTAGAGCAAAACCTTGTACAGCCCCTATAATTGGTTTTTTTATTAATGCAATCCGGTCCCAATCAGCAAACTGGTTCAATAATTCTAACCGTATCGAATCATCCTCTGCCATTTCATGAATATCAGCCCCTGCCGCAAATGCACGACCTTCACCAGTTAAGAGAATTACTTTTACATCATCGTTTTTGTCAAACGACTCTAGCGCATTAACAATTTCTGTAATCATAAAGCGATTAAGAGCATTTAACACGTTTGGCCGGTTTAATGTAACATAGCCAATTTCTTCACAACTGGATACATTAATATATTGATAGTTATTCATTCAGCTCTTCACCAATCATCAATGTGACGAGATCCCCGGCGAATGACATAAGATCCTTCCCCGATGCTTTTGCCTCCTCAGTCTTCATTGCTGCTTTAAAGGATTCCATACTTTCGTAATACATCTCGCACATTAAATAATATTTGCTTTCACCGCCCATCGGACTGCCTACAAACTTTGTAACCTCCATTTTTAACAGACCTGGTATCTTCTTTGTAATTGGTGCATGAACCGAAAAATAATGATCATCAAATTTCGCTTTATCCTCTGGATGTTTATAAAGAGCTACAAATTTTATCATTTTATTCCCTCCAAAAGTTCTTATTTGTTAATTTCTGTTCTTGGCGAAACCGGACCTTAGGGCAAGCGCCATCTGGTTCTTTTGTTCGTTCTGTGCAGGTTGATGGATCAGATAGGGCGATTCGTTTGGAAATTACGGCGCCCATCTGGTTCCTTGTCTTCGCCCTGTGCAGACATCGGACTGTACCACAGAATATCCCGGTGAAATTGTTTATAATTTAGACTGTTTATTAAGATCTCAGAGGTATCAAATTGTCCGAAGGATATCCCATAGAAATAGCCTCTCCCTACTCCAATTCAACATAAAATGAAATTAGTTCATCAATTCATTGTAGAAATTGGTTTCATTGCTTCATATGGATTTTTACAGTTTTTACAGTATAAAATACTTCTACAAGCTGATGGACCAAAAATATTTTCAACAGAATGGTATGGTGATCCGCAATACGGGCATTCCACCTTCCATGTTCCATCATTTTCAAGCTTTAGCGGGGGTGGTGCAATCCCATATACTTTTAATCCTTCCCGTCCTTTGCTCGTAATCCGATCGGAGGTCCATGGTGGATTTTTTATATAATTAACCTCTACTTCTTTCACTTCATCGATTAGTTTTATCGCTTTTATAACATTTTCCTTTATGATCCCTAACGCAGGACACCCTAAAAAAGTAGGAAGTAAATCAACACTGACTTTATTGTCGGAGACCAATACTTTATCAACCATTCCTAAATCAATAATCGTAACTGTGTCTATCTCTGGATCACAGACAGTATCTAATTGTCTCCATGCTTCAGTTTCTATTAATGAATGTGATGCTTCCAATTTATAAACACCCCCTTATCAGTAAAATATATGCTGCGGACTTCAATAACATTTCATAAAGTTGTCCACAGCATAGAATTGGTTATTTTTCACCAAGGAACAGTCGGATTTAAATTGTACACTTCAGAAAGGGACGCTAGTGCTTCAGCGAGGTCATCCGTATGAACACCCGCTCTTCCGTCACCACGCTCCATTTTAAGTTCACCATGAAAATCAAGATTTAACGTATTAAATACTTCCTTAATCTCAGAATTAAACCGTTCTTTCAAAACATCCTCACTTTCGATTAATCCTGCAGCAACAATCCCTTCTCGATTTGGTCCTAAGGATAATAAACCACCTAAATCCTTCCACACTTTTTCAATCGCTTGCTCCATTCTGTTTCTAGCTTCTCCCTCAGCATTTATTAATTGATAGAACCATGTTCGCCAATGCATCAGGTGATATAGCGTCTCCGTATTGATCTTAACCGCCACTTGTGCTAGTGGTTCATACTTCGATTTAGTTAACGAATCAATCTTGATCTTTTTCGTAATTTCATAAAAATAATTGCGTACAACTGTAAAAGCCCAATCATACCTCGGTTCATTATATAACCAATGTCCCGGGCCATTAACATCTTCCAAAAGAATTGCATTCTTTCGTTCAGTAGCAGGCCGTGCATGTGCTAGGTGATCCGCATTTCCTTCACCAAGCTCCTCAAGAATTTGGTAGAAAATCGCTGCATGTCCCATCGTGTTTTGCGTAATGGATGAATAAGCAACATCCTCTTCAATATGCGGAACTAAGCCAAGCCATTCAGAACCTCGATAAGAGACGAGGAGATCATCATCAGCAAGCTGGTACAATAATTCGACTAATGCTTTTTTTTCTTCTTCATTCATTATTTAACACGCCCCTTACTCCAAGACAGGATTTCCTTCTCGTCAAACATGCCTTGCTCGGCTTCCCGCCATATTCTAGCCAAATATCCATAACCTTTTGTTGTACGATAATCTTTATTATCTATTCGTTTTAGGACAGCACGTTCCTCAGAATTCATTGAACGGATATCAGAGCGTTTTACTACCCATATATCACAAACTTCCTCTCGTCTCATAAAGTTCTCTTGCGCCATTACTAAAGCAATTTCATGGTTAGGTGCTAAGAGTGTAAATTGCTCTTGCACTTGAGATGTTGGCGTTTTCCGGCTAAAAACTTGAAATTCCTCATAAAATGGAACTTCGTTCATCGAAACTTCGTTCATTTGTTCCATTCCCTTTCCCCCTATTATTTTATTAAACATGATGTGATCTACTATAAACGATCATTTAGTTATCTTTAGCTGCACATCTGGCTATACAACCGCCAAGTGCTCCGGAACGTTTAAAATTGTGTTTATCAACGTTAACATAAATTCAACCGTCGCTTGATACAAATAAATTTAAGTTATTCTCATCAAATTGAGTCTCACGCCGTTTTGCTGATGGTAAATCCTTTTTATCGTCAGCAAATTGAGTCTCACGCCGTTTTGCTGATAGTAAATCCTTTTTATCGTCACCAAATCCAGTCTCACGCCGTTTTGCTGATAGTAAATCCTTTTTATCGTCAGCAAATCCAGTCTCACGCCGTTTTGCTGATAGTAAATCCTTTTTATCGTCACCAAATCCAGTCTCACGCCGTTTTGCTGATGGTAAATCCTTTTTATCGTCAGCAAATCCAGTCTCACGCCGTTTTGCTGATAGTAAATCCTTTTTATCGTCACCAAATCCAGTCTCACGCCGTTTTGCTGATAGTAAATCCTTTTTATCGTCAGCAAATCCAGTGTCACGCCGTTTTGCTGATAGTAAATCCTTTTTATCGTCAGCAAATTGAGTCTCACGCCGTTTTGCTGATAGTAAATCCTTTTTATCGTCACCAAATCCAGTCTCACGCCGTTTTGCTGATAGTAAATCCTTTTTATCGTCAGCAAATCCAGTCTCACGCCGTTTTGCTGATAGTAAATCCTTTTAATAGTGGTTATACTAGATCAGTAAAGTAGCAATCCAATCCAACCCAACTAATCTATGAAACTACCGCGCTTTTTAAACCTAATGCTTTACGCACCCAAGCATTGTTTTCATATGATAATTTTCTTAACCGTAGTCTTTCTTGTGACATCGGACCATCGTTACGAATAATTTTCTTGAAATATTCCCAATCAGGCTGCTTGTATATCCAGTTTTTCGTTTCTTCATCAAAATGAAGTGTTTCATCTGGAATGGTTAACCCAATCCCTTGTATTCTAGGAATATATTTCGTAAGATAAAACTGCCTTAAATCTTCATTTGTATTTTTTCTAATTTTATATTTGATTGTTATATCTTGCTTCGAGGAGCCCGTTGTTTCTGAAGTTGCTGGTCCGAAAAACATTAACAATGCTGGCCACCAACGATCTAGTGCATCTTGAAGCATTTCTTTTTGCTCTTTTGTTCCTTTTGCTAACGCAATTGAAATCGCTTCGCCGTGTTGTGCATGGAATACTTCCTCTTGTGCAATTCGTTTTAACGCTCTTGCATAAGGGGCATAGGAAGCATCTAACATATTTGTTTGCGTAATAATAGCTGCTCCATCAACTAACCAGCCAATCAAGCCTGCATCTGCCCACGATTCTGTCTTCCAATGAAATACATTATGAAACTTCAAATCTCCATTAAATAAATCCTGAATTAAATCCTCTCTCGTTTTACCTAGAGGCTTAATGAGATCTTCAGCAACCCGTAATAGCAATTGACCATGACCCATTTCATCCTGAACCTTTGCCATAATCCCAAGCTTCCGATATAGAGAAGGTGCTTTAGGAGCCCATTCCTTTTCTGGTAATGCCCCCATAATCTCACTGATACCATGCATTGATATTAATTTTATCAATGTATGTCGGTACTCATCAGGCATCCAATCATCGGCTTCAATTTTTTCGCCTGCCTCGATTCTCTTCATAAATTCTTCGTGTTTAATTTCATCTGAAGAATCAACTACATGAACCGCCATTTATACCCCACCCTTCTTGTTTTATAAACGTTATATGACGTTTTATTAACGTTATTATAATATTACGTCATATAAAATACAAGTGATTAGCGCACTTAAATTTCTGATTTTTTAAAAAATTATACTTTTAAACTTGTATTTCTTTTGTCTATTACCCGGACAGCCTTTCCCTCTGATCTTTTAATTGACTTTGGCTGATGTATTTTTATATCCATTGAAACTAGACAGCTATTTTTCATAATGTGATGAATCATATTGGTTAATTGATGAACCTTTTCATGATTCATATCACCACTAATTTGTTTATACATAGCATCTGTTATCTCCACATTTAACTCAATTGCATCCATACTTCCTTTTTTAATTAAATGCACTTGATAATGTGGAGCTAATTCTTTTACTGTAAGTAAAAAATGTTCAATTTCAGAAGGGAAAACATTTACTCCTCTAATAATGATCATGTCATCAAGACGGCCCTTCACTCGTGACATTCGAAGAGTAGTTCTTCCACATTTACATTTCTCTCTATTAATTGAAGCAATATCACCCGTCCGATAACGAATAACCGGAAAAGCCTCCTTCGTCAAGCTTGTAAACACAAGCTCACCGTCCTCTCCGTCCGGTACGGCTTCAAGTGTTTCCGGATCTATAACTTCTACAAGGAAATGATCTTCAGCAACATGAAGGCCGTTTTGCTCTTGATGGCATTCAACAGAAACACCCGGTCCCATTACCTCACTTAGTCCATATATATCACACGCCTTTATAGCAAGCTTTTCCTCTATTGTTTTCCGCATTTCTTCTGACCATGGTTCAGCACCAAATATTCCATATTTTAGACTTGATTTACGCGGGTCCTTTCCTAGATCTTCCATATGCTCAGCGATATTTAACACATAAGACGGTGTACAACAAATGACAGTTGGTTCAAAATCTTCAATTAAGGTTATTTGCCTATCGGTATTACCACCGGAAATCGGCACGGTACACATCCCTAAAATTTCACTGCCGTAATGAAGTCCTAATCCCCCAGTAAATAACCCATAACCATACGCATTATGTAAAACCTCTCCAGGTCTACCTCCTGCAATTACAATTGCTCTGGCAATGATTTCACTCCAGTTTTTAATATCATTTCGCGTATATGCAACAACTGTTGGTTTACCGCTAGTACCTGATGAACCATGAATTCTAACAATTTCCTTTCGATCTACTGCGAACAGACCAAACGGATAATGATTACGTAAATCTTGTTTTTTTGTAAAAGGAAGCTTTGCGATGTCCTCTAAACCTTTAATACTACTAGGAGTCACATTGCGTTCTACTAGTTTTTCCTGATAAAACGGCACATTATTAAATACTCTTTCTACGGTAGTTCTCAGTCTTTCAAGCTGTAATTTTTCGATTTCCTCTCGATTTACTGTTTCAATTTCATGCAAAATCATCCAATTTCCCCCTTATTTGACATGTAACGATTCAAGAAATGTCAAAACACTACATAAAAGCGCTTACATTTACAATTTAAACGACACGTCATACTATTTTTCGTATGACGTTATTTTAACGGTCATTATATTTTATGTAATGTTTGATTCCAAAGATACCCTTCCGGAAACTAAATGTCAATAATTTTTTAAATCTTTTGAACTTTTAGATTCTTTTGGTTGGAAAATTTCCAATTGTTGTTTTTTTGTTTTAATAATTAATAAAAAACTAATTACACCCGCAGCCGCAACTACTGTTGCCGATAGAAAAAATGATGTATTATAGTTGTTTGCTGCATCTATTAACACACCCGTTATAATCGGTGAAATAAATTGGCCAACCCCGAAAAATAATGTTAAAAATCCCATGGCAATAGGGATAAGTCTTGGTTCAACAAGTTCACTTATACCCACATTTGTAACCGTCGGTACTGCCCAAAGGGAAAGACCATACAAGATTACTCCGCTTAACAATAAAAAGCTATTATTTGTTGTGACAATCAATACTAATATCGATGCTTGAAAAAAATACACAAAAGATAACGTTTGGATTCTTCCAAACCGATCTGATAAACTACCCCATATAAAACCACTAAAAACGCTAGCAAAGCCTGCAATCGCAAAATAACTTCCAGCCATTTCCTTTTGAAAACCACCATCGGTCATTAAGTAATCTACGAGAAAGGTTGAAAACGTTAAATAACTAAATCCCCACGCAAAATAACAAATCCCAATTGTCCAGACGTATTTATTTTTATAAACAGATGAATAATCTTTAATTGGTCTTAGTTGATCTTCGTTTCTCGTAGGAACAGCTGAATAGCCAACAGGGCTCATACCTACATCGCCTGGATCATTTTTCAAAAATAAGCTATTAATCATAATAATTAGCATTACAAATGCAGCGAGAATCCACCAGCTATAGCGCCAGCCTAATTCTGGATGAATAGCTATTAGTAGTGGTACAACCATACCGCTAAAAGACATTCCAATTCCACTACCCGAGTTGGCTATCCCCATAGCCATTCCTCGTCTACTTGGAGCAAACCAACGGGGAATTAGACCTAACGCTGGTATATTGGCACCACCAGATCCAATTCCAAGTAATAAACTCCCAAATATAGCGACTATAATATGATTTGATAATGAAATGATCACCATCGAAACTGCCACTAAGATGAGCGAACATAGTATGACACGTTTAGCTGTATACTTTAAAACTACGTATCCTGATATAAACGAACTCATTAAATACCCTAAAAAAATCCCTGAAGCTACTGTCCCTGTTTGTTGATAATCGAATCCTAGGCCTTCCTTCATAAAAGGCAGAATTGCCCCAAAGGAAAATCGCGCAAACCCAAGACTTGCAACAACACATAAAGTAATAGCAACTATTATGACACGTATTCTTGTTTTTTCCTTCAAATACTTATCACCCCTTCCTCTCATGCGATTTTTAGAAAACATTAAGGGGAATAGCCAATAAAAAATAAAAAATCAAGTACTTTGTCAAAATGATTTGTTTCCTCCAAAGTACTTGTGGTGTAAGTAGTAATATTTAATCTCCTAAATGTTTCTTAGTTTAAATCTTTGAATTTTACCTGTTGCTGTTTTTGGCAGTTCATCAACAAACTCTATAATTCTTGGATATTTATAAGGTGCTAATTTATCTTTTACAAAGACTTTCAACTCATCCTTTAATTCCTCTGACGGCTCCATCCCGTTCTTTAAAACTACGTAAGCTTTCGTTTTTACTAAATCGTCCACATTTTTTTCTCCTACAACAGCTGTTTCCAGAACTTTATCATGTTCAAGTAAAGAGGATTCCACTTCAATAGGAGAAACCCATATTCCGCCGATTTTTAACATATCGTCCGATCGTCCACAATACCAATAATATCCATCCTCATCACAGTAATAACGATCTCCAGTATTAAACCATTCGCCTTGAAACTTTACCTTATTTTCCTCATGAAGATTCCAATAGCGCTCAGCTATACTATCACCCTTAATCCACAAATTACCTGTTTCGTTCGGTGGTAGTAAAGCGCCATGTTCATCTATGATTTTCGCTTCATAACCTGGAACGGCAAAACCGGAGCTACCTTCACGAATTTTCCCAACTTGATTAGATAAATAAATATGTAGCGCTTCTGTAGAACCAATTCCGTCCAAAATATCTATATTAAAAAGATTTTTCCATTTATTAATATATGCTGCGGGTAATGCTTCACCAGCTGAAACACAAACTCTGACCGACGTTAAATCATACTTTTTACCAGATTGTTCAACATGATTAATCATTGCCCCATAAAGAGTCGGGACACCAAAGAAAATAGTTGGTTTGTATTTCTCAATTGTCGCAAACACTAAATCTGGCGTTGGTCTATCAGGCATTAACACAGTTGAGGCACCTGCACCTAACGGAAAATACATCCCATTACCTAACCCATAAGCAAAAAATAGTTTTGATGCTGAAAATGTAATATCATTTTTATCAATTTTTAATATTTTTCTAGCATAATTCTCATATGCATATTCCATATCATGTTGAAGATGAATGACGCCTTTTGGATCACCTGTACTCCCTGAGCTATATAACCAAAATGCTGCATCACTCTTGCAAGTATGCGCACTCCTTAGCTCACTAGAAGCTTGCTCAACCCATGAACAATAATCCTTTACCCCCGCTTCGTTAACCGCTTGGGTAGATATTACAAATATGTGCTCTAAATATAAAAAGTTTTGTCGATCCTCTTTAATCGTATCCCAAAGGTCTTGTTGAATAACTAACACTTTAGAGCGACTATTATTGAGAAAATATTCAAAGTCCTTTGGCTTCATCATCGTATTAACAGGTACTGGTATTGCTCCAATCTTTATTGCTCCGAAAAATGAAGCAACAAATTCAGGTGAATCATAACATGCTAGAAGTATACGTTGTTCCATATTTATTCCTAATTGTTTTAAAACATTGCCAAACTGGTTTATACGCTCTTGCAATTGTCTATATGTTATTTGTTCATCTTGATAAAAAATCGCTACATCTTGACCGAATCCATTTTCTACCTGCTTATCAATAAATAAATAGGATGCATTATACTTACTTGCCATTCCACGAACTTGTGGAGTTGTAATATTCACAATACCACTCCTTTTTTTAACTTTATTAAATATTTATTTTGTTTGTACAAATTTAGTACAGTGATTACAGCAAAAACGAGACTATTCTTTGTTTTTGCGACGTGAAAAATCATATTACTTGTCACATTATTTCGATTGATAGACAATAAAATTGTCGAATTATATTTATATCATGAAAGTAGCAATACCAAATGAAACATTGGTATTGCTACTCCTATTTTTACTATGTTGTCTTTACTTTATTGTCCAGTCCAATTTGGGTCGCGCTTTTCAAGAAAAGCAGTTAATCCTTCCTTTGCATCATTGGAACGGAACAATAGATTTTGAAGTTCGCCCTCATAGCGAATCGCTACATTTAAAGGCATTTCTTTTCCGTTCATAATTGATAGCTTAATATTCGATACCGCATATGTTGCTTGACTAGCAATTTTACGGGCATATTGTAGCGTTTTTTCACGTGTCTCTTCCTGAGGGAATACTTTATCAACTAGTTGAATATCTAACGCCTCCTTTGGAGTGATTAACTCACCACTAATATTTAAATCTAACGCTTTGGAATGACCGACCTGGCGGGCAAGACGCTGCGTTCCTCCTGTACCAGCTAATACTCCTAACGTCACTTCTGGCAACCCAATTTTTCCTGCCTGATCTCCCATAAATCTTAAATCACATCCTAATGCCATTTCGAGGCCGCCACCGACAGTGTGTCCTTCTAAACAAGCAATCCAGATTTGTGGGGAACGCGCAATTTTATCTAATGTTTCATTACAGAATAAGCAGAACTGGGTTTTAAAGCGCGGCTCTGATGCTTTGAGAAATGCAACATTTGCCCCAACACTGAAAAAGTTTGGCATATCACTCATTAATACAACTACTTTTATATCATTATCAAAGCGAATATCATCCACCACAGCATTTAATTCTCGATAAAATTCAAGATCGTACGCATTTGTTTTGTTAATGTGAAGATGTACTTCAGCCACTCCATTATCCTTTTTTACTGTCAATGTTTTTGTTTCAAGACTTACTGTGTTTGTCATTAAAATTCCTCCTTAGAAATTAGTATTTTAATATATCCACTGTTTATATAGTGGTTATTTTACAAAAGAAAGCATTGAACAACTCCTGATCGCGATTGTTCAACAAAGTAAGATAAAAATTCTAACATGAAAGAGTGAGTAACATAGCAAGCGGAAAACTCGATCTCGATTGTTCAACCTAATAAGTTAAAATCGATAAATGTCAGACGACAAAACAACTCGAATAGGCAACATCTAGTATTGAATTATTAAGCATTACTATGCTTTAGTTCGCTACTTTCCCGCCAACGAATATACTCAAACACGCTTTTACAATCATTGCAATAATATTGACGAACTAGCTGAGCAGTTCCGAACGGTGATAGGAATGTCGCTTTCTCGCTATCACAAAATGGACAATGCGGCTTTTTCCCACCTTCTTTAACGAACATCAGCTGTCACCCCAGAATTTTTTGTAATTTGCCCAATTCTTTCATTCAAACGCTTAACAAGGCTAGCATTTTGTGAGATTAATTGTTCTTCTAGTAAACTCTTATTAGTTTCAATACTTGTTAACCATTGGACTACTTCATTTTGAACTTCGGAAAGAGCTTCTTTAAACTTCCGCGGTATTGCTCCTTCATCATTCAACAATTGCATAGCCCAGCCTTCAGAGTATATAATATGATCCTTTTGTTCAACTAAGTATTTTTCAAAATGACTTCCTACTTGCCTTGTACTAGACTTAATAATTTCCTTTATAACTAAATCAACCGCTAAATTCACAACATATGATGCTGCAATTAAAGTAATCCAATTATGAATTGCAACTACATTTTGAAAAGCTCTCCCTGTTTGCGCTTGAATTTCTGGCTTTTTTATCAAACCTTCAAGATCAAATGTCCAATTGTACATTAATCTGGCATGACCTAACTCTGCCTGAGCCATCGCGATTGCTGACAAGGTAGCTTCAATATCCGGACCTCCAATACCAATCTCTACTAGGCGGTCACCTAATACAAATTTGTTGTCCGCAATCGTGTGTACAACTGGAATTATTGCCAGTAAATTTTCATTATTAGGCATAAACAACACCCTCCTCTATACCGCTATCTTCTAATGTTCTAACCGGTATGATATTTTTTCGATTGACAACAAACATCTCAACCCAGTTTTCTTCATTATATATATGAGTAGCGTAAACTTTTGCAAGCTCGGCTGTTTCAGCCTCAACAGTTCCAATATGAATCAAATCACTACCTCTGTCGATCCTTGTAAACACTTCATATTCCTCACGATTTTGTCTCAACGGCTACTTACCCCCCAATGCTTTAATTGTTGCTTACCTTTTTCGCTTAAGCAGTCAATTGTCCATGCTGGTTCCCAAACTACCTTAATCAAAACATCCTCTACACCATTCTCTTGAAGAAGGCGATTTTTGATATCATCTTCAATCCATTGCATACAACCACATCCTGTAGACGTATATGTCATCGTTACTTCGACAATTCCGTCTTTTGCTTGGATATCATATATTAATCCCATATCTACAACACTGATTGGAAATTCCGGATCCATTACTTCCGTTAATACGTCCCAATAATGTTGATCTTGTACGGCATTCGATCCCATCATTACACCACCTCTTTCCGTAATCGTTCTAATTCAAAGCGTCCTTTTTGAATTTGTTCAACAAATTCAACGTTTTGTGGTCCACGGTCCTTAAAGCGTTTAATGACATTTTGCCAAGTATCCGGCTCGTCGAATAACCATTTTTTATTTTCAACATCAAATTTGCAAGGAAACGGAACATCAAGGACGTATTTTTGGATTGCTTCATCATAACGAGCGGGGTGCTTTATTCCAATTGAATCTAAGAATGGTACAGCTGTTGAAAGCCATTTCTGACGTAGTTCATCATTTGTTCTTCCTTTTAATTTGTATTCTAATTGTGCTGAGCGACTTTTCAACTCATCAGCTACTCCGAAAAACTCTAGCGCCATTAAAAACATCCAGTCTACCGCTTTCTGCGCTTCTTCAGCAGTCTTTGGATCCTTCATTGCAGATTTCATGATTATCTCACCATTTCTTAAATGAAATAGTTCCTCTTTATCAACTTTTACGAGTGCCCGTTTCCACGGACCAAATGATGTATGTTCGTAGGCGTCTCCTAAAAGCGTATAACCAGCACGGTCAAATAATGCATTAAAGACTCCAAATTCAATCCAATTATCCAATTTAAAGTCAAAAGCAAAAGGATTTTTCCATACGTTTGCTTGACGTTCGTACAATAAACTATCAGTGTCCTCGCCTAAATCCTTTAATAAGCGGTAGGCGATATGCGCGTGACCAATTTCATCCTGAATTACTGCTAATGCAGTAATTTTGTAATTAAGAGTCGGCGCCTGATTGTATACAGACAATAGCGGCGGCGCACTTAACAGTTCTGTATCCCCAACAATGGTCAATGTTTGTTTTAATGCTGTTAAATACTCCTCATTCATATCTTTGATTTTTTCTACACAGAAACCACTTTTAATCTTTTCTTTTAATGAATTCTTACGCTCCACTTCCTTCACCTCTTATTATGTTTTTTTGACTATCGTCTATTAAATATAATATATAACATTCGGAATTTTCTGTCAATAATTTTTATTATGTTTTTAGGACATAAAAATCAAACCCGCAATACATGCAATGTCTAAATAAATCATCCTAAAGCCAAGTATTTATTTTTTACTTCTTTATTTTCAGAAAGCTCTTTAGGAGTACCTTCAAAAACAACTTCTCCTTTATTTAACACGTAGACATGATCCGCTACATTTAATGCCATTGCTAAGTTTTGTTCAACCATTAGCATAGACAAACCTTTTCCCTTAAGTTTTTTTATTATTGACATTACTTCTTTTACCATTAAGGGCGATAACCCCTCTGAGGGCTCATCAAGGAGCAGCAAATCCGGATTGGTCATCAGTGCTCTTCCAATTGAAAGCATTGATTGCTCACCACCGCTTAAGTTCCCGCCCATTGACTTTTTTCGTTCCTCAAGGCGGGGAAATAGCTCAAAAATTTTCGCGATTGTCCACTCACATCCGTTATTTTGACTTGCGGTTGTCATTAAATTCTCTTTTACTGTCAAATTCGAAAAAATTCTCCTACCCTGAGGAACAATGCCAATTCCTTTTTTGCTTATTTTATAGCTGGGCAGATTTTGAATTTCATTATTTTTATATAAAATTTTCCCTTGTTTAACAGAATTAAAGCCAATTATTGAGCCGATTGTCGTTGTTTTACCCATCCCATTACGTCCGAGTAGTACCGACATTTTTCCCTTTTCTACCGTTAAGGACACTCCGTGCAATATATGGCTTTCATCATAAAATGTATGAATACCTTCAACCTGAAGCATTCGCTGCCTCCTCTCCTAAATAAATTTCTCTAACTCTTTCATCTGATAAAACCGTTTCTCGGTCACCCTCCATTAGTACTTCGCCGTTGTAAAGAACGATAATTTTATCAGCTAATCCGAAAATTACATCCATATCATGTTCAATAATTAAAATTGTAAGCTCACGCGAGAGACTATTTAATAAATTTAGGATATATTTCGTTTCCGCGTTAGACATCCCGGCTGTTGGCTCATCTAAAAGAAGTACGTCTGGTTCAGTTGCAATACCCAAAACAATCTCTACCTGTCGTTGTTCACCATAAGATAAATTTCTTACGAAACTATCCTTACGATCAGACAGTCCCCATTTTTCTAGAAGAGTGTCTGCCTTTTCATATAGTGGAGAAAACTTCCTTGCCAAACGATCTTGAAACCAAATTTTCTCTAATTTCATCTTTCGTTGCAGTACTAATAGCAAATTATCCAATACTGTTAATTCAGTTAAAAGATTATTTTTTTGGAAAGTCCGGACAATTCCTTGCCGTACTCTTTTATAATTTGGAACTTTTGTAATTCGAAGCCCTTTATAAAATATTTCTCCATGCGTTGGTTCAAGATCACCGGCAATTATATTGAATAACGTGGTCTTCCCTGCTCCATTCGGTCCAATAATACCAATTCGCTCACCTTTTGCGACCTCGAAGTTGATTGAATTTAATACTTTAAGACCACCAAATTGTTTTCCAATGTTGTCAACTGTTAATAAAGTTGAGTTTCTGTTATTTTTTCCCATAACCACCACTCCCGCTGGAAATCTAATAAGAGTTTACGACGATCGCTATATAACTGACTTCGTTTCCTCATTTCCTGTATTAGTACTCACTTCGATTTGTTCAATGATTTCAACTTCAGTCCGATTTACTAGCTTTTTCTTAACAGATTGAGCAAGCCCTACAATTCCCTTTGGTGCAAAAATAACAAACAAAATAAATACTGTTCCGATAATAAGCATCCATAATTCCGTATAGGAACTAATAATCGTTTCCAAAAATACTATAAAACCGGCACCTAAAATTGGCCCCAAAATTGTACCTGCTCCACCGACAAGTACCATAATTAATACTTGACCTGACATTGTCCAATACAAATCATTAGGTGATACAAACCCATTAAAGTAACTGTACAAACAACCTGCAATTCCACCCAATCCTCCGGCCAAAACAAATGCTAATTGACTGTAGAATTTTGTATTATATCCCATTGCTTTCATACGTGTTTCATTTTCTCTAATACCGATTAATACATGACCAAGAGGAGACTTAATAAAACGGTTAACAGCATATATAACAACTAGAAAGATAATTAATATTAAAAAATATAAATAAATAGATTGTGAAAAATTAAAGGTTGATGTCAGCGCTGGTTTCGGAATACCTGATAGACCGTTAGAGCCCCCGGCAAAACGCCATTGATGAAAGGCCGAATAAATCATTTGTGAAAATGCAAGGGTTAGCATGAGAAAATAAAACCCGCTAGCTCTCGTACAAAAATAACCAACGATAAATGAGACTATGATTGATACAACAAGTGAAGCAATAAGTGTAACTAGTAAATGTTCTGAAATATTCTTGCCAACTAAACCAGCAGTATAGGCACCAACTCCAAAAAATGCAGCATGTCCTAATGAAACAAGCCCTGTATAACCAAGTAATATATTTAAACTTAAAGCAAAAATCCCTAAAATTAATATTTCTGTTGCGATACTTAGATAAAAGCTCGACAACAACAGTGGTAAAATACAGAGCGCCGTAATAACACAAGATAATACGATTGTAGTTTTTTTCGTCACTAAACCACCTTCTTCCCTAGTAAACCGTTTGGCTTAACAACTAAAACGATTGCCATCAATGCAAAAATAATGAATAAACTTACCTCAGGGAAAAAATATTTGCTAAACGTTTCTAGTAGACCAACTAATAAACTAGCAATAAACGTTCCTAAAAACGATCCTAACCCACCAATAACTAGCACAACTAGCGCTAATATTAACGTCTGAAATTCCATACTTGGATATATTCCTAATATTGGTGCAGCTATTCCACCACCAAAGCCAGCTAAAACTCCGCCAAACAGAAAGACACACGTAAATACGAGTTTAATATTAATGCCGAGTCCACTAACCATTTCTTTATCAACTAACCCAGCGCGGATAATTGCTCCGTAACGAGTCTTTTCTTGTAGGAACCACAGCCCAAGCCCTACAACAACCCCTATTGCTATAACCGTTAAACGATAAATAGGAAATGTTTGTCCGAACAATTGGATAGAACCTTGTAAGTAATCAGGCAGCGGCAATGACATAACTTGTGTGCCCCAAACAAGTTTCGCAATGTCGTGAAATACATAAGCAAGACCAAAAGTTAATAATACTTGCGAAAGGTGCCCTAAATGGTAGGTAGGACGTAAAAGTCCTACCTCTATTACAAGTGCAACCAATGCAACTAAAACAGAAGCTAACAAAATTGCAACCCAAAAATTCTCAATAACTTTTGTTAACAATGACAACGCAATATATGCTCCAAGCATATACATCGAACCATGCGCGAGGTTTAGAACTCCCATAATTCCAAATACAAGCGACAAACCACTTGTAATGATGAAAAGCAAAAATCCATATGACAAACCATTCACTAATTGAATTGCTAGTACATCCAAAAATACTCCTCCTTATTGTAGTGATAAGTTATTGCCCAGGATCTTGTACTTGCTCAATTGTGTGAATTACTTTGTTTTCGGTAGCACCATTAATAAGCTCCGTTTCGAGAATGTACATATTTTGAATGACGTGATGTGTTTCAGGATCAAATTTAAGCGGACCACGCGGACTTACAAATTCAACCTTTGAAATAGCCTCTGCAACCTTATTAGGGTCTGTTGTGTCACCGCCAATCGATGTTAGCGCTTCCACAATGATACGTGCAGCATCATAACCTTCTAAAGATTCTAGACTTGGACGAGCTCCGAATTTTGCTTCATAGTCTGCAACAAATTGCTTGTTCTCAGGTGTATCCAAATTATAATCCCAGAAAATAGATGCTCTAATTCCTTCAGGAGCTGTTCCTTGTGCTGGACGCGTGTCTTCCGCAACTAACCAGCCAGAACCAATTAACGGAATGTTGCCTTTTAATCCAAATTCTTCATATTGCTTAACAAAACGGACAGAGTCACTGCCTGCGAAGAAGGCATGTATTGCATCCGCACCTGAATTATTCATTTTTGCTAAGTATGAAGCATAGTCATTATTCCCTAATGGCGGATAAATTTCTTCAACGATTTCTCCACCCGCTGCGGTAAATGCATCTTTAAATGCTGCTGATACCTCTTGACCAAACGCATAATCGGCGGCGGTCACTAATACTTTTTTGCCAACATTATCGTATGCCCATTGTCCCATCGAATGACCTATTTGCCATGAAGTAAACGACGATCTGTAAATGTAGTCACTGCGCATGCCTCTTGTTAAATCATTGCCACCAGCATGAGATACAAGAAAAGGAACCTTTTTACTATCTACTTCATCACGGATTGCATACGCTACGGCTGTACTGATTGTTCCTGTTAAAATATCTACCTTATCCTCATCCATTAATTTTCTTGCTTTTCGAAGTCCAACCTGTGGATCGGCCTCTGTATCTTCTTTTATTAATTCAATTGACCTATCGCCAATTTTCCAATCTACACTGTCGAAATATAGTTCCATCCCTTTTCCTAGATTTTCTCCTAATGACGCATATACGCCTGTAGCTGGTAATAGTGCACCAATTTTAATTGGTTCAGAAGTGGCTTCACCTTCATTACTGCTTGCAGTGTTATTAGCTTCTGTACTAGTATTCTCTTGATTTGATGATGTTAAAGTACTTTGTGAACCACTACAAGCAGACAAAACTATGAGACAACCAATCAGAGCAAACATAAACCAATTTTTCACCTTCATAAATGAACACTCCCCTTTAATTTTTTGATTTTTTGTATGATTAAGATAGGTTACTCACTGATTAATTAATAAAATAGTAAACTATCCCATTACCAAGCTCCTTATTACTAGCACCTTGTTTAAACAGACATCCCGCTATGCTATTTTTCAGCGACCTCAAAATTCCATTTAAACTTAATCCAAAGCAAAGTTTACTAATAGTTTGTCGATTTGCGAGTTTTTTCGGAATATTCAGATAATTATTGTCGCAATTTTACCCTACCCTTCTAAAATCATCCTTCTCCATAACAAACGATACAATTGTTCCACCTACAAGTCCCCAAAACGGGGCACCAATACTTAGAAACTCAATTTCAGAAACGGTAATCATGAATGAAAATAATGCACCCATTTTGAAATTCGATGTAAAGCTTAATTCCAACGAGTTTTTGAGCACTCCTAACAGGGCAAGACCCCCTAATAATAAAATGAGTGAAGCTGGAATTATCGAGGTTAATGTAACTGCTATAGGGGCAAATAATCCAAAAATGATCCAGAGAATCCCCATCCAGACAGCACCAGTGTAAGCTGTATTTCTAGCATTTGTATCTGCCAATATTCCGGTCATCGGCCCGGCAATACATGCTGAATGGGCACCGAAAAAGCTATTAATAATCGAACCTATCCCACTCCAATTTGTCATTGCATTGACTGGTGGATCGAATTGCATACTTTTTAAAATCCCTATACCTTGTGCATTTTGAATAGCTATAACAGTTATTAATAGTGGAATGACAACTTCTCCAATCGTAGCTAAGCGAAAAGAAGGAATATATATTTGTGGTTCAGCAACTGAAAGTGTTACTTCAATTAGAGAAATCGGGCGGAATATACTATATAGTACCGCTGCAACAATCATTGCCGCGATTATAGGCGGAAACTTTTTTAAACTATTGCTAAAAAAGGTCATGATTAGAAAAGTTAAGAAAATAGCTCCATTTATTAAAAAATCATCTTTGAGTGCAGTAATGATGTTAACTCCAAATGGTAGCAATACGCCAGATACCATTCCCATCATAATTGGCGTCGGTAAAATCCTCAAAATTTTAGAAATGACTCCTGATAAACCTAGTAGTAAAATAGTAAATCCGGTAATGATATACGCACCAATTACATCTTGAAAAGTATGGTTTGCTAAAGAAGTACCAACTATAATTGCACCTGGAATTGAAAAGGCAACTGCAATTGGCTGCTTATAATAAAGCGATAATATAATTGAAAGAAGCCCTCCTACTATGTAGATTGAAAAAATCCATGATGACAGCTCCGATTGTGAAAGCCCGCCCTTAGCTGCGGATGATAAAACAATTAGTAACGGGCCAGTTATTCCAAATAACCACGCAACAATACCGTTAGATACATTTGTTAACGATGTATCATTAATAAAGCTTCTACCAATATGAAATATAATCGCCTCCGATCATCAAGTGAATCAAATATCAGAAAATGGACTTAATGCCTTCTCTCGTTGAACCTTCGCATCAAGATCAGGTGCTTTTACGAAAACAGTTTCAAAATAGCGCACAGCTCCGATTGAAATTAATTGATGAATATTAAAGAACAGCTCTTTTGCACGGATACCAATCCAATCAGCTGGTAAAAGATCATATGGAAATCCAGGGTCTTTAAATAAAAATTTGCGATATTCATGGACAAGTCGCGTTCTTTCAATGAAGCACTCCTCATCAGAAAGCCGGCCCTCCCATGCCTTTTCTTTAAAATAATCGTACTTTCCTTGGAATTCGTGAATAAAGCTCTCGTACTCTTTCGAAAGAGTGTTTAAATCCCATGCTTTATAAATTATTTCTTCATTTTTATGAGATATAATAGTACTGGATGAAAACAGAACTGTGTAGTCTTCTAACTTGTAATGACTTATCATGTCCATCACTTGTTTTTCAATATAATTCGGACTAATCCATACACTATTTGAAAGCATCCCAAAACCAATCCATGTTAATTCCTTACGAACCTGGTTACGTAAATCACGCATTTCCTCAGGCATTGAGTAGGAAACAATTCTCCAATTTCCATCCCACTTATTGTTTCCAATTGAATAAACTCTTTTCACTCCATCTTCAATTCGAAGTTTACCTTTAGGAGAAACAGTATAGTAGCTTTTGTTTCCTACTTTTCTAACAGTTAAAAGGTCTTGTTTGTTCATCCTAAGGATAGCTCCCCTAACAGATGACTCAGAAATCCCAAATTTCCCCAACATTTCAATTAAGCTTCCTACCCATATCTCCCATCCATAAAATTGAATATAATCACCAAATAATGTTGTAATTAACGATCTTGGCTTCATATGTGTTCTTCCTTCCTTACTAGCTATTAATGAGTTCTGTGATATTCTACCATTTAATAGTTTTTATTGAAATATAGTAAACTATTTTAAGAAGGAAACGGAAAAAACGTTATGCGTTTAGCAATGGATTTAACCCAGAAACATCATTAGCACAATCTTCTTTTAATATCGATACAACATCATCTGGAATTGGTACCGCTTTATATGTACCATCTGACTTTTTTACCCATCCTCTTACTTCATACCCATAACCAGTTTTATCTGACCCGCGATAAACAGCATGATTTAATTTCACTACTTTGTTATGAATTTCTGCAACCTCCGTTTGAATAGTAATAATGTCATCGTAATAAAGTGGCTTTTCGAAAGAACACTTTGCATCAAGCAGGGGAAGTATAATACCTTTTTCTTCTTCTAAGGTTGCAGGAGATAGTCCGATACTTCTAAAAAATTGATGGCCTGCAATGTCAAACCACTTAAAATAGTTTGGATAATAGACAATTCCTGCCTTATCGGTGTCTCCCCAATTTACCCTTATTTCAAATGAATTTTTTCTCATAAAGCACGCCTCTCTTTTCTTCCTGTCCAGAACCCTTGCGGGTCGATAGACCTAATGATTGCTAACTCTTCGCTTGTTGGTGGTGGTGTTTCTTTTACAGAATTAAACGCCTTTAATTCCCAGCCTGTTTCCGCTTGAATTTTCTCAATCGTAACTCCAGGATGATAACTATCAAGCTTTAATTCCTTTGTTTCTTCATCCGGTCTGAGAATTCCTAAGTTAGTTATTAAAGCACCAACACCCCCCCTTGGTAAGCCTACATCTGATCGATAACTCCCACCACTACCATAACCAACTGAGGTGATGTAATCGACCTTATGTCGTAACCGCTTTTTCTCATGGTTCATGATAACTAACAAACGCTGTGATAATGATGCAATATCAGCTGCCCCACCACTTCCCGGTAGCTTTACTTTCGGATTATGGAAATCACCAATATAAGACGTGTTAATATTGCCATACATATCAATTTCAGCACCGCCGATAAAGCCAGCTTTTACATACCCTTGTTGCATTAAATACATTAAATGATTTGTTGATGTACACCAGCATGATCCTAAAATATTAGGCGGGTCCCCCATTGTATAAAGGAGTTCAGCTGAAGGCTCATCACGAATGATTCCATCTTCAAATAATCCGATTGCATTTGGGGCATGTGTCTTTTTTGCAACGGAAAAAGCCAGGATTGGTAAGCGCATGCCTACAAACACAACTTCATGATCCTTAATTTCCCTTGCGGCTGCAACAACCATCAGTTCCTCTGTTGAGTAATCCATTCTTATCCTCCTTTGTTCATGTTTTAGACTCTACTCTGAAATAACTTCAAATAACCTTCATTTCATTCATGTATACAGAAAAATTTTCGCGTGAATTTTTGATAAAATTATATATTAATTCTCGACCTAGTCACTGCCACTTATTTAATTAGTCTGTTATTCGGCGGCATAGTTAACTGGAGCAGCTAGACTTGTGTTTTTAATCTTCAAATCTTCAATACGACCCTCCAATTGTGCTAAATAATCCTCATGCGAACCAATGTTCAATACCCATTTTTTCAGCCAATTTTCAAAACTTTGAAAATCATTCGTTTCTTTATGGTAATTATGAAAAAACGAATGATCACGCTTATAATAACCTTGAAGCGGAGATGGATGTGAGAATCCAGGACAATGAACAACAGCTGTTACCTTAAAGCCTGGAATTATGATCCGATTCGGATCACTTGTTATCGTTTCATTTGAAACAATCTCTTCTGCAAGTATAACCACTTTCCTACTTGCTAAAGCAGCATCCTGTGCTAAGCCTATATTCCCCCATAGGTGAGCGTTTCCCTGTTCATCGGAGCGCTGAACTCCGATAACTGTAACATCTGGATTTAGAGCTGGAACATAAACTAATTTTTCATCCGAAAAAGGATCAGAAAATACCTTTAATGTAGGATTACTATTTAGTAAATCTGAACCTAGTAATGATTTCATTGGCAAGAAAGGAACACCCATCGCACCTGCAAGTAGCGCTAAGCCCAGTGAAAAGTTACTATGGTCTTCAACTTCAATCCGTTTTGGAATCCCTTGTTCAATTGAACGCCGAAAATTATAACCAAGTCCTGCACTTACATTTCCTGACCATGCAGTAATTAATTTTGAAACAGAGCCAGCTCCTATCATTATGTCAAATAAAATATCAGATATAGGGGCAATCAAAGTCAGCTCTTGTTTGTTTTGTCTAATACATTCATAAGCAGCAGCAAATGGAATGACAGGCTCCAGACAAGCCCCCATCACAACGGAATCACCATTATTTATGTATTGATCAACCGCCTGTTCTAGTGAAACAACTTTATTAACCAATATTCAAGGCACCTCCCTTTTTAGCTATACCATTACTCTTAGTTACTTTATTATGGTTTTATTACTTTCGTCTAACATTCATAATATTCAAACTTAACAGAAAATTCAAATATCATTTTAGACTATCTGTTCCTGAAAACCCTGGATTTTCTCTTTTATGCTCTATATATCTAACGTTTACTACTATATCTATTTTTCTAACATTTTCATAGTACAAATAGTGACATATATTTTAACCATAAGCCAGTCTTACTTATTTCAATGAATGGATATTAAGCAAATTTTCCGTTTGTAATTTAATTGAGAAATAGCCAAAAAGTATTTTCATCCCCTTCATTTTTAAATTAAGTAATTCGACTTTTAAATAAAAAAATATTCTTTAATTTTTTTTGAATTTTCAACGAAAAATGTTGCAATTTGAAACCGTTATCATCATTATAAAGGTAGCTTACTAGATTTTAGACGGGGAGTGCGAACATGGATTATATAAGACTAGTTGAAAGTAGAAACAGACTTCTAATCTCCATTTTATGGTTCACGTTTACATGTGTATTCTTGTGGAATCTTTTTCACGAGGGACTTAGACTAAGTATTATTGCTTCGTTGCCAGATTTGTTTGTAAATATTTTAATTACAATTTTTGTTTGGAAACGAAAGTTCATTATGCAAACTATGTATTTAGTTGTATTTTCATCTATATTGACAACCTTTATTGTTTTTAGCCAGGAACCTTCATTTATAATGTTCTTCTTAGTCGTCCTTTACGTTACACTAATTTCTTTGTATGAAGATTTTAAACCTATTTTGATTACCTTTATTACTAATATTGCAATTTCAAATTATTACTTTTTGAAATTACATGAGACTGCATTTGTGGGAATGGAAAAGACTGACATTATCGGAATTGACTTAATGATTGTATTAATTTCCGGTGTAAATATCATTCAAGGTATTTTCGGAAAAAGAATGCGTATCAAAAATGATGAAACATATGTCCAAGTGCTAGAAAGTCAAAAGCACAGTGAAAATCTATTGAAAAATATAAAAAAGACTGTTGAATTTTTACATCAATTTGAAAAAGATTTGCGGGATAATGTTGAGAAAACCGGAGAACTTTCAATCAATGTGACGACAACCTTCACAGAGGTTTCTAAGGGGATTGAACGACAAGCTGCAAGTGTTATCGAAATGAACAATTCTGTTCATTCTACCGATAATGCCGTTGAACAAGTAACAAACCTTGCAATGAATATGAATAATTTAAGCACAAATACAATGAATACAATTAGTCAAGGTAATGAAAATGTTTCTCTTCTAATTAAGGAAATTGATAAAGTTCATGAAATTATGAAAGCAACTGTAGAAGTAATGAATGAGCTAAACAATCAAAACCATAAGATTGAAGAAATCGTAAGTCAAATTACGCAAATTTCTGAACAAACAAACCTTTTAGCCCTTAACGCTGCCATCGAAGCTGCACGGGCAGGGGAACATGGCAAAGGCTTTGCCGTTGTTGCCGATGAAGTTCGTAAGCTTGCTGAAAATTCACGTGAATCAACTTCAGAAATTACTACAATCTTAAAGGGAATCCAAGAAAAGACGGATCATGCATCTGACCAGGTCTCATTAGGAGAACAAGCTATTTCACATAGTGAATTGGCAATGAAAAGTGTGAATGAAACATTCGGAAATATTCACGATATTAGTCAACAAGTGAACGAAGAATCAAGAAATGTTCAACAAATGTTACAATCGCTCTTACATGATACACACCATATCGCAGAAGAAATTTCAGCTGTTTCAACCATTACCCAAGAAAGCTCAGCTTCATCCCAAGAAATAGCTAGCATTATCGAAGAGCAAAACAGTCGAATTCAGGAAATTCTGAAGAGCTTTAAAGAGCTTGAAAAGTTAATCTTAAATTTAGAGGACTTAACAAATAAGGAATAAATCAAGATGTAAGTGTGAAAGGGGCCAATACTATGAATGTATTGGCTTTTTTATTATAGATACTTTATGTTATTATTCTACGTAATACAGGTTGGACAAGGGGGCTATAAAAAATGTCGATTGAAAATGTAAGAGAACACTTTAAACAATGGAATCGCGAAAATGAAATAATGGAGTTTGAAACTTCGAGCGCAACTGTCGAGCTAGCTGCCGAGGCAATTGGCGTCATACCAGCGCGAATTGCAAAAACTTTATCTTTCAGAGGAGAGAACGATAAAGCCATCTTAGTAGTTGCTGCAGGCGATGCGAAAATTGATAACAAAAAATTCCGTGACACATTTGGCTTAAAAGCTCGAATGCTGGCTCCGGAGGAAGTTTTAGAGCAAACTGGTCATGCTATTGGTGGAGTTTGCCCATTTGGGTTAGTCCATAAACTTGATGTTTATCTAGATATATCAATGAAACGTTTCGAGACTTTATTTCCTGCATGCGGAAGCGGAAATTCCGCTATAGAATTAACAGTAGAAGAAATATTCCAATATTCATTTGCTAAAGAATGGGTCGATGTTTGTAAAGGTTGGGATCAATCAGAGGCACAAGATCAAGAGAATGTTATTTAAAATAATATGATTAGTAATAATTAATATTAGGTACAAAAACAAGCATACCCAATCATTTGAATTGGTTTGCTTGTTTTTTTATGCAATACTTTTTTTTAGCATTTAAATTTAAAAATTAATAAAATAGTAAAAATATTCTAGCTAATAAATTAAAATTAGTTTAAACTAAAATGGTGCATTTTGGAAGTAAAATAGAGAGGCGAACAAAAATGAATGGCATGATAACTAAGATGTACGATCTTTTCCAGCTTAATAGTTTGAAGAGAAGGATGCGTTTTTGGTTTATATTTCTAATATTATTATTTGTCATTTTGAGTTTTTTCTCATTAGCTTTATATGGAAGAAAACTTTATGAATATGACAGTCAGGATCATATTCAACAATTATTAAGCCTACAACACTTTATAATAGAGATATTTACATTGCCCTTCATCATTGTTGTTCTCCTTGGAATCATCATTACATTTTGGTTATCAAATCAAGTGGAAAATACAATTTACAAAGTTTTAGAAGGTGCAAAATCAATTTCGAAAGCAAAATTTGGGTATCGTATTGACCCGACTTCTTATCTTCATGAACCAATCGAATTACAAGAATTATGCAAAACATTTAACCGTATGGCTGAAATGATCGAATCAAATTTACTTTCAGTACAAAAAAGTGAGGAACGCTATCGTTCACTTATAGAATTATCACCAAACGCAATCGTTGTTCATCAGGATAGTAAGATTGTGTATGCCAATCCAGCATTTATACGTCTAATAAAGGCTGATTCTCTCAATGACTTTCTTGGCCAAAATATTATTAAATTTATTCATCCAGATTTTCAAGAAATAGTGAAAGAAAGAATGTACTTATTAGAAAGAAATACACCTGTAGGTTTGCTTGATGAAAAATATGTTATGATGGATGGTTCAATTATTGATGTACAAGTTATTGCAACACCAATCGAATATATGAATAAACCAGCATTTCAAGTTATTATACAAGATATTACTGACCGTAAAATTATGGAAAAAGAGCTTCAAGCGTCGCAAGAAAAATACCGCTTAGTCGTAGAAAATGTGAAAGAGGTCATATTTCAAACTGATATCCAAGGACGTTGGACTCTCATTAACCCGGCTTGGCAGGAAATTACTGGCTATACAATTGAAGAAAGTATAGGAAACACATTATTCGACTACATTCATCCTGATGATCTCGAACAGAATCTTCATACCTTTCAAGCTCTCATTGAAGGAAAAAATGAGTACTGTCACCTTGAAACAAGGTATTTAACAAAGTCTAGAGGTTTACGTTGGGTTGAAGTAAATGCGAAAATAACACTGGGCGAACAAGGACAAATTATTGGTACATCTGGTACTTTAGATGATATTACAAAGCGTAAAAATGCTGAAGAACAATTACGTGCAAGTGAAGAACGTTTCCGTCTAATTGCTGAATCCTCCAGCGATATGATTACTATGCATGACGAAAACGGCTACTATCTTTATGCATCACCTGCATGTAAAGAGCTATTGTATTATAGCGAAGAGGAGTTAGTAGGAATTGATTCCTACTCACTTATCCATCCAGACGATATCAAAACAATTCAAAATAACCATAAAGCTTTATTAGAGATAGGTTCTACAGTTTGTACATATCGTATTCGGAGAAAAGATGGACAATATTTATGGTTTGAGTCTTCAGTGAAATTGCTACCTAGAACATACTCCAATGATACAAAATGGATTGTTGTGTCACGCAATATTAACGAACGAAAGTTAGCAGAAGAAAAGCTTGAACAAGCAAATGCGATGTTACATCGCCTTTCAACAATTGATGGATTAACGGGAGTTGCAAATCGTCGCGCATTCGACGCACGATTAGAAATTGAATGGAATCATTGTAACCTTATCGCGAAACCCTTGTCTTTAATTATGCTAGATATTGATTATTTTAAGCCTTATAACGATGTTTATGGGCATTTAGGTGGGGATGAATGCTTGAAGGCGGTTGCTTCAGCTATACAACATACATTGGAGAGATCAACCGATTTCTTTTGCCGTTATGGCGGAGAGGAGTTTAGTGTTATCTTACCAGAGACCGATAAAAATGGTGCAAATAAGGTAGCGGAAAAAATTAGAACTGCTATTGAAGCTTTGCAAATTCCTCATCAAGAATCAAGTATAAGTCAATGGGTCACTGTTAGTGTTGGATCAGCAACCATTATTCCTAACTTAAATAGTTCACCAACAGATCTTATTTCTTACGCAGACAAAGCTGTTTATCAAGCTAAGAAGGATGGACGAAACTGTGTACGGAATTATGAGTCCTTGTTTGAAACGTATTGTTAATAGGTAAAAAATCGACAAGTGCAATTTAACTTGTCGATTTTTTATTATACTAGTAATCTTTTAAAATTAATCTTATACATTTATCTCGGCAGATTTCTTCCAATATTTTTCATTCCTAGGTAAATCATCAAACCATGATGCATCCTTAGGACAATCTAGAACAATTACTTGTCCATAATTTCCTTCCCTTGCTTGATGGTATTTCAAATAAGCTTTTCCATTCTCTATCGCCAAAATCTCAATCTTCCCTGAACTATGGCTCATGACAAGACGGATACGCTTCCCAAGCCCTGAAGTTTTGGCCTTAGCTTGTTCAACAATTTTGTAAACCTCTTCCAAAGAAAGAACAAAATCATAATTTCCCGCAACTGGTCTATTCACAAAAAAATAATATGGATTTACACCTGCCCAGGAAAGCTTGTTAAGTAAATCGGCTAAATCATTAGGATTATCATTAACTCCTTTTAGAATTGGAGTCTGATTCACAACTATGGCTCCTGATCTAATAAGTGCATCAAAGCCTTTCTTAGCTTCATGTGTTATCTCCTTTGGATGATTCACATGCGCCATAACGTAAATTCGTTTATCTGAATTGGAATAAGTTCTAAAGAGGTCTAACAGCTCTTCATCTTCATAGATTCTCATTGGATTATATACAGGGAGTTTGGAACCTAATCTAATAATCTTCACATGATCAATTTCCCGTAGTTGTTCAATAATTGATCGAAGCTTTTTCGTAGATAGCATAAGTGAATCTCCACCAGTTAATAGTACGTTATTGATTTCTTTATGCTCACGAATATAATTCAGACCAGGTTCGGGGTTAATAATAGCTTCTTTTTCATCATTTACAAATAGCCTTTTCCGAAAACAGAATCGACAATAGCCACCACAAACTTCGGATACTACAAGTAACGCTGTGGTCGTATACTTGTGTTGGCAGCCAGGAACTACATAATTTGTTTCCTCATCACTAGCATCCCATTTCCCATATTCAAGCAATTCACCCTCATTTGGGATAATAATCTTTCGAATTGGATCGTTCGGATCATCCCAATCAATTAGATTCAAATAATAATCATTCGCTCGAAATACGAAATTTTCAGTTATGGGCCTGATTGCATCTTTTTCCTCTAAAGAAAGCTGTTTAATTTGATCAACATTCGTAATATAATTTGCTTTCAATAAGGATCCCTCCCTTACAATATGTATTTTTTGCCCTACATTATTATCTTAACATAAAAATTGGTGTTGATTTAAATTTTAAGACCTATTTTTCTAAAAATTCACACAACACACAAAAAACTGTACATTCACAAAAAACTCTATTTCCTTTATATGGAGGGGTCAGGCTCCTAGGTGGCACCCTCTATGGACACCACCCTGGCACCTTGCAGTAATGTTGTTATGATTTCCTATACAAAAAGAGTAGTGGTTTTCCCACTACTCTTTCGCTTCGCCTGGCAATGTCCTACTCTCACAGGGGGACAGCCCCCAACTACCATCGGCGC
>NZ_KB223527.1:159841-1902401 GCF_000331575.1 Calidifontibacillus oryziterrae | reverse complement strand
AAATCTATCATATCATTTTGTTTCGTGGAAGTCAATAACTTTTAATAAGTTTTCTTTTCGCTACCTTTCAGCAACTGTTATGATCTTACTGCGTATTTTCGCAGAAGTCAAAACTAAGCTTTCGCTTCTGTTTAGCGACCTTTATTATTATAATAAATCATTCGACAAAAGTCAACAATTTATTTTAACCACTTTGACTGTGTTGAAACTATCAAAAAGTGCCTTCAAGTAAACTTTTTTATTTCTTGCTGGGCGCTTTTAAATATGTGTCTCAAAAGCGACTTTCCTAATATAACACCACAATTGTACGAAGTCAACGTTCTTTTTGCTTTAACTAATTTCTAATAATTAACCTTTACAATCAATGTTCTACAGATTCATCACCTATTTTACTCTATTTTACAAAGATCTTATCTTATAATACAAATTGTTCAATAGCTATAAGAGCAATCACACCAGGAATACCTAAAAGTCCTGAAACAGATGCTGTTATAAAATTAATTGGTATATGGAAACTGATAATAGTACCTATTGAATTTATGACAAAAAGCGCCAAAGCTCCGATCATAATTCTTACAACACCATTTCCTATTATTCGCAATGGCTTTATTGGAGCCCCAAGTATCAATAACAAACCTATTAAGCCCCCGACAATAATAATAATTGTAAAAGGTTCAAAAGCAACCATATCCATTTATCTAGCTCCTTCCATATCTTGTCCTATTTAATCAATACATATGTAAGTAGCTAAAAAAAAAGAACAGCTGAGTAATTATTTTTTCTCCGCTGTTAATTTCCTGATTTTTGCCTCTTTAAGTAAATAAAAGTATTTAACCTCTGATACTTTCAAATGCAATAGTAGCTCATCAGAGGGCTCTACACTTTTTTCAATAATTGTTTTATTATTCATCCATTCCTCTTTCAATTGTGTTAAGGAGTCCCATAACTTTCGATCAGTTACTTTCTTTAGTCGCCCTTTTTTATGGAATATCATATGTATCACCCTATTTTTTCAAATTCCCCTACCCTCTATGTTCCTAAAAATCAGGTTGTATGCCAGAAAAATTTAAAGCTCACGTCTACCCTCTAACGCTTTCGATAACGTAACCTCGTCGGCGTATTCTAAATCTCCTCCAACAGGTAAACCATGCGCTATTCTAGTAATCCGTATACCCGTCGGCTTAATCAACCGAGAAATATACATAGCCGTAGCCTCTCCTTCAATATTAGGATTTGTTGCAAGAATGATTTCCTGAACTTCCTCGCCGTGAAGTCTCTTAATAAGCTCAGTAACTTTAATATCCTCAGGACCAATTCCATCCATTGGTGAAATAGCACCATGAAGAACATGATAAAGACCGTGGTATTCTTTCATCTTTTCCATTGCAATCACATCTTTTGGGTCTTGAACAACACAGATTATACTATGGTCCCGATGGCTATCATCGCAAATTGAGCAAGGGTCCCGATCCGTTATATTAAAACAACTAGAGCAATGTGTTAAATTACGCTTTGCATTGACCAAAGCTTTACCAAAATCTAATACGTCATCCTCTTTCATTTTTAATACAAAAAAAGCCAGACGAACGGCAGTTTTAGGGCCGATACCTGGTAACTTCATAAAACTATCTATTAGCTTTGCAATTGGTTCTGGGTAGTGCATATATTATATCCCCTCTAAAATCTAATTAAAAAGCCATTGTTCAAATTATTAAAAAACGTCGTATTACAAATTCCAATAATGAAAGCCTTAAGGCATACAAGAGATGACCTTAAGGCCTTGTTTCTTGAAAAATCTTTAAATTTATTTTTAAAATAATCCAGGAATGTTTAGTCCCTTTGTAAATTGTCCCATTGTTTCATTCGTTTTTTCGTCAACCTTTTTTAAAGCGTCATTCGTTGCAGCCAATACTAAATCTTGGAGCATTTCGATATCTTCAGGGTCAACGACTTCCTCATTAATTTTAACCTCTTTAACTTCCTTTGCTCCCGAAATGGTAACCGTTACCATTCCGCCACCTGCAGTTCCTTCAAACATCATTGCCATTAACTCTTCCTGTGATTGTTGCATTTTCTTTTGCATTTTTTGCATTTGCTTCATCATATTATTCATATTTCCCATTCCACCACGCATCATTTAGTGAAAGCCTCCTTTTATATATCCTTAATCCTTTATTTCTATTAAGTCAGAACCAAATAATTTTTTTGCTTCTGCAATTAACGGATCTTCTTCCTGAATTTCTTCGGTATCTTCTTTTTGTTCCTTGATAAAATCCTGCTTTACCTGTTCCCATTCATCATATGTAAGACCAAGCATCTTTAATTCCTTACCAACAGTTTCCTTCAACATCATTTCAATTATATCACGCTTATTAGTTAATGCCATTTGACAGTGAAACTCATGTTTAAAAGCAAGAATAAAGGCAGTTGGTGATGCGGCAACTAATTTTGCATCAATCAACATTGCTTGAGCAGCTATTTCTCGACCTTTTAGTCGCTCTAAAAACTCACCCCACTGACTTGTTAACCAGCTTAAATCCTGCTTAGTTGCACCCTTTAACATTTCTTTTATCGGGCCAATAGATGTTTTTTTGGTACGTAATGACGCTGAATCATTTTTCTTTTTTTCTGTAGCGTTTGTTTCACTACTTACATTTTTGCTTGTAGAAGGAGATATGCCATGCTTTTTCCATTCTTTTATCTGTTCTTCTAATTGTCTTACCCGTTCAATTAGCGATTCAATTTGCTGATTTGAGCCATCTGTCCCACTATTATCTGAACTAGTCCGCTGACAAATTTTCACTAAAGTTAATTCTAAAAATATTTTCGGATGATTCGTCCACTTCATTTCCTGTTGACATTCGTTAAGTTGACTAATAATTTTATAAAGATAACTTGAAGAAGTCGATTTTGTTAAATTTATAAATTGCTCATCAACAATTGCTCGTTCTAGCATCCCTTCTAAATGGTCCGCTGTTTGAAATAAAAGCATATCCCGAAAGTAAAAAATTAAATCTTCAATAAACCTAGCTGATTCTTTTCCAAGCTTAATTAGCTGATCCACTGCCTGCAATGCCTTGACTACATCACGCTCTATTAAAGCGTGTACTGTATCAACTAAAAATTGCTGAGATACAGCCCCGGTAATCGATAAAACATCCTCAACTGTTACCTTATCTCCACTAAAAGAGATCGCTTGGTCAAGAAGACTTAAAGCATCCCTCATCCCACCTTCGGCTGCTTTTGCAACTAATGGTAAGGCATTTTCCTCAACAACTACATTTTGCGCATCTGTTATTTCCTTCATCCTTTCTACCATAGAGGCAGTGGATATACGCTTAAACTCAAATCTTTGACAACGTGAAATAATCGTAAGTGGAACCTTATGCTGTTCAGTCGTAGCTAATATAAAAATAACATGTTTTGGCGGTTCTTCTAACGTCTTCAATAGAGCATTGAAAGCTCCGATTGAAAGCATATGAACCTCATCAATAATATATACTTTATAACGAACAGAGCTAGGCGCATATTTAACTTTATCACGAATGTCCCTTATCTCTTCAACACCATTATTAGAAGCAGCATCAATTTCAATTACATCAGGTATAGATCCATTCGTGATCCCAAGACACGCCTCACATTCATTACACGGCTCACTAACAGGCGCCTTCTCACAGTTAACTGCCTTTGCCAATATTTTGGCAGCGCTTGTTTTACCTGTACCACGGGGACCAGAAAACAAATAGGCATGGGAAAGCTTTTCTTGAATCAATGCATTTTGAAGTGTTCTTGTAATATGTTCTTGACCGACAACATCATGAAATGTTTGCGGCCTCCAAACTCGATATAAAGCCTGATAAGCCATCCTCATGCCTCCTTTTTTCTCATACCTTCCGATCTTAACAATCTAAATTCATTTAGCACACTCAATTATTATACCTGATTCATCAACATTTTTCCAAAATATAAAAGGAAAACCATCAGACTTATCCTTATGTAGTTAAAAAGTAAAAAACTCACCTAATTGCTTAGGTGAGTTAAGTTATGTAATAACTGCCGTGCACCTTCTGTCGATATGGCAGCCATAAGCGTTACTTAAGCAGTTAGCTCGGTCCAGGCAACCCTACGGCACACGGGATAATCCACTTACTGCTGCTTCCTTCCGGACCTGACAGGGTTCGTGGGTTCCCGTTGCGTAGGACCCAGACGTCAACACCACTTACTTAAGGCAGGCCTTACGGCGACCAACCTCGAGAAGGGATTCAGCCTCGCTACAGCGGATTGCGAGTTCAGGGCACCGCTACCTCCCCGCCTAGCACGACAAATTTGAGAACTAATTCAGTTGCGTTTGGTTAACGCATAACCAAGTATATAGTGTTTCAGCCAAAAAATCAATAAATCACAGGAGGTAATTGTATGCAGATTTAACAAGGATTATTTTTACATCTATCATTGTATCTTTTTCTTCTCACGAAGCGTTCGAAAAAAATCACTTAACAAAGACGAACATTCGCTCTCCAAAACTCCACCCATAACCTCTGCTTGATGATTAAAACGATCGTCGTTTAACAGATTCATTAAAGTTCCGGCACAACCACCTTTAGGATCACTTGCTCCATATACTACACGATCTACCCTCGATAAAACAATGGCACCCGCACACATTGGACATGGCTCCAACGTAACATATAGGGTAGTTTCTGATAACCTCCATGTACCCAATTTCCGACATGCCTCATCAATAGCCAATAGCTCAGCATGGGCAATTGATCTTTGCTCCGTCTCACGTAAATTATGTGCTGTAGCAATAATCTCATTATTCTTTACGATTACTGCTCCAATTGGCACTTCTAACTTCATTTCTGCTTTTTTCGCCTCAGCTAAGGCAGCTTGCATAAAGAATTCATCCTGATCTATCATCAATATCCTTAACTCCTCATTCTATCTTTTTATAGTATGAACTTGTACTTCTTTATACATTATAGCAATCACTATAAAAACAAAAAACTGTAAGCACATTTTGCCTACAGTAACTTTTTACTAATTAGTTTTAACCCATTGTTTCTAACCCATGCTTTCTTACAACTACCTCATTCTCAAGCATATCCCAAATAGCTTCATCCTCCATGCCTAATCTCCACAAAGCTATACCTCTAATTCCTAATCTACCTGCTAGCTCCGCCTTCGCTTGTATACTTGCTCGGTTTTCGAACCAAACTTCATGCTGAACCCCTTGCTCATCTGTATAAGCGAACATTGGCGTTTGTGTTTCTTCATCAAAGATAATCTCTTGGTTATATTGCTCCGCTAATTGCATCGCACGGTCAAACGATGCATAAGCTGCCCGACCTGTTTCAAGATTAAAATCAAACCCAAATACAGATACAGCTGCAACAATTTTTTCCTTCGGCATTACCGTCATTGCATAGCGTAATACTTTTTCCATCCGACCTATTGAAACAACAGGACCCGGGCCACTTCCCGGCCAGCCATGCTCATTATAGAGCATAATCACAAATTGATCCGTTGGTTGATGCAAATTCGGATAGTCAAACGGCTTAGCAAATACACTCGGATCTTCCGGACCGGTCTTTGAAGGTACAGCGGTTGAGAAGAAATAACCCCTTTCATGAAGAACCCGGCCGATAACGCGGTATAACTGTGTCAACCGATCACGATCTTCTTCAAAAACATCCTCAATATCGATATCAACACCATCAAGGCCATATCTTTCAATTAGTCTTACTAAGTTAAGTGCAAAGGCATTCATGTTTTGTTCAGAGGAAACAAGTTCCGCTACGACCCGCTTTGCTAATTCAACCCCTTCTTCATAAAGAAGATTATGGACAGTTGCAAGCATTTTTACATTATGACGATGTCCGACTGTTACTAACTGCCGTACTTCTTCATCAGTAAACTCGCCAAATTTATCAATTGTTGTTGGATTGGCCGCGCTAATTCTAAACATGAACAAACCAGTTTGAGAAATTTCGTTACTATTTGTTACAAATGATTGGTAGGAGCTTGGTAACGTTGGCCCTTCCTCCAATGTATAATATCCCAGGATTTGGATAATTGGCTGCGAGCCATCGTAAGCACGTAACATTGCTACCGATCTTGAAATCCAGCCTGGATTCCCATTAAATAATGCAACTCTATACCAATTGCCTTGTACACCAAGGAGCGGAAGCCTTGCCCCTTGATCCAATTGGGCAATTACATTAAACGTCGCACCTGGCCTTTCTCGTACATTAGCTGAATTAACCGTAACAACTACTTCAGAAAATACAGGGATTGTTATCCTTTGACCAATTGTCAAATCAGGGCTTTCTAGATTGTTTAAAGCGATAATACTTTCAGCGGTTGTATTATATCTTCTTGCAATTTCGTATAATGAATCACCAGCTTGAACAACATATTCAGTTTGTCTTGCTAGCATTTCTGCTACTTTTAGTCTTTGACCAATATAAATAATATTTGACGGCAAACTATTTGAGTCTTTGATTGTTTCAACAGTAGTTCTGAAACGATCTGCAATTGTTTGTAAATTATCACCCGGTTTTACTTCATAATATACCGCATCACTTTCATCGCTGACTACAAGCTGTTGACCTACATATATTACATCCGATTGTAGTTGATTCAACGTACTAAGTTCATTAATGGGGATTCCAAATCTTAATGAAATCGTATGCAGACTATCGCCGGGCTGAACGAAATATATACTTCTCTCTGCATTAGTTGATATATATAATGGCTGACCAACATAAATAACATTTGACATTAATTCATTTTCGATTTTTATTCGTTGTGCCGTCGTACCAAACTTTTGTGCAATCTTATTTAAAGAATCACCCGGTTGAACCACATAACTGTAGTTCCGAAAAAACATTTACACATCAACTCCCTTACATAGGCATCTATATAAATATATGCAGGAAGGGAGGATAATTGCTTGGCTTCATAATTGAAATTTTTTACTAAAATGGTAGATTTAAAGGAGAACTCTAAATTTATTTATTTTTCTCCCAAGCTACTGCCATTAATTTAGAGTGTTGTTGGAGGAGATTCGTTTGAAAAAAATCATTCTAGCTTTTTTTTATATAGTACTAATATTTATTATTACTTTAATACTAGCAAACAAACTAACTACAGGAAATAATGATTCAATTCTTGCAGTCAATGGAATTTATACAATAGACCAATATAATCATGAACAACCAATGGCATTAAATGGAGAATGGGAATTTTACTTTAACCGCCTTTATAACCCAGATGACTTTAAGAATAATGTCATTGAAAAAGAACCAAACTATGTTGTTGTCCCCAATGATTGGAACCACTATGATTTACCCAATCAATCGATTACAAGAAAAGGGGTTGCTACATATCGTTTGTTCATAAACATACCTAATGAAGAAGCAAATAAGATTAAAACAATCTACATGCCAAGTGTTTCATCCGCCTACAATCTTTGGATTAATGGTGAAAAAAAATCTTCAAACGGAATAGTAGGCACAAGTAAAAATGCAATGAAGCCTGAAACTACTCCAAAAACAATTGAATTTCTACCTACTTCCGAATCAGTAGAGCTTATCATTCAAGCATCTAATTATCACCAACGAAAATCCGGATTATGGGATACCATCCTTCTAGGTGATCCAGATGTCATTCATACATATCAGGTAAAAAAAATAATTTATCGAGCAATTATTGTTTCATCTTTACTAATTATGGGACTCTATCACTTTTCTTTATTTGCATTACGTAAAAATGAGCTTTCATTTCTTTTCTTCGGTATACTTTGTATCTCAATTGCAATAAGGGGGATCATTCTTGAAGAAGGATTGGCAAGCTATCTTCTATCATTTTTAAATTGGGAAATAGTTATGAAATTAGAGTATTTAGGAGTCACTTTAGGTGTTTTATCACTTATCCTTTACTCTTATTCGCAATTTCCTTTAGAGATGAAGCAATCGTTCCGAAATGCTCTTGTCATTGTGATGGCCATTTATAGCATTTTTATTATTTTAACACCTGCTATTGTTTATACTATGACAGTTGTTGCTTTAGAATTAATTACTTTGCTTATTTTACTTTATCTTGTATATGTTTATATCATTGCTCTTATTCGAAAACGTACAGGTTCTTTATTAAATATGATTGCAATAATTATATTAATTTATGTCGCAACCAATGATGTCCTTTTTTACAATGATCTTGTTTCTACAACTGAAATGACGTCAATTGGACTTACATTCTTTTTACTAACACAATCCTTTAATCTATCAAAAAATTATGCAAAAGCGTTTGGTAAAATTGAAAAACTTTCGAAGGATCTAAAAGTATTTAATGAATCATTAGAAAAAGAAGTAACCGAACGAACAGCAGAACTTAAAATTTCAAATGAACAATTGCAAGCTGCAACTGAGGCTAGGCGCAGATTACTCAGCAATATTTCCCATGAACTAGGAACACCATTGACAAGTATTCAAGGATATACAAAAGGTATGGTAGACGGAGTTATTCCCAGTGAAAAAAAATATCTTCAATTGGTTTATGATAAAATCGAATACATGTCAAAAATTTTCAACGACCTTCATTCTTTAACGGAAATGGAAACAAGACAAATTGAATTTCACCAAAAAGAAATTGATATTCAACATTATTTTCAAAATTTGTATCGAAAATATCAGTTAGAAACAGAAAAAAATAATATTATGTTTACCTACAAAAATGAATTAGATCCAAAAAAAAGTTATTATGTCTTTATTGACCCACACCGAATTGAACAAGTAATAATGAATTTCTTGACAAACGCACAAAAATTTATTGAAGAAAATGGACAAATTACTCTTAAACTTACACTAGCAGATTGTAATAACGTGATGATCCAATGCATTGATAATGGTTGCGGGATTATTCAGCAAGACATAGATCATGTATTCGAACGTTTTTACAAAAGCTCTTCAAAGGAAAACACACGAAAAGGGGCGGGCTTAGGTTTGGCTATCTCAAAGGAAATTATTGAATTTCATAATGGGAAAATTGGGGTTAAAAGCAACGTTGGTGAAGGGAGTTGTTTCTTCTTTGTACTTCCTCTCCTAACAAGAAATTAGTTATAGGAATTTCAATTAATCATATAAGGATTTCTCGATTAACGGAATTTATATAGCTTAATCTATATATATTTTAGACTAGTTGAGAAATGCATTTTTGAAAAAAAGTTGAAGAAGTAGCTCATTTCGTATTAATATATTTTTGTGGTAAATTACCACAGCTATCAGTAGAATATTGTCTTAAACTACTATCCAGAAGTTTCAAGTAGGTTAAGGGGATCGTTCATTTTGCTTTGAAAATTAGATTTATAATAGAAAGAGAGTGTTAATATGGGCCGTAAATGGAATAATATTAAAGATAAGAAAGCATCAAAAGATGCGAATACAAGTCGTATTTACGCAAAATTTGGCCGTGAAATTTATGTAGCAGCTAGACAAGGTGAACCGAATCCGGATTCAAATCAAACTTTAAAATTTGTGCTTGAACGTGCCAAAACATATAATGTACCAAAACACATCATCGATCGAGCAATTGAAAAAGCAAAAGGCGGATCGGATGAAACCTATGATGAACTTCGATACGAAGGCTTTGGACCTAGCGGTTCAATGGTTATTGTTGATGCTCTAACGAATAACGTAAATCGTACTGCTTCAGAGGTGCGTGCTGCTTTTGGAAAAAATGGAGGTAACATGGGAGTAAGTGGCTCTGTAGCTTATATGTTTGATGCCACGGCTGTTATTGGTATTGAAGGTAAAACAGCAGATGAAGTGCTTGAATTATTAATGGAAGCTGACATAGACGTTCGTGACATTATCGAAGAGGACGATTCCGTAATCGTATATGCAGAACCTGACCAGTTTCATTCCGTTCAGGAGGCTTTAAGAAGTGCTGGTATTACCGAATTTACTGTCGCTGAACTAACGATGCTTGCACAAAATGATATTAAACTTCCTGAAGAAGCACAAGCACAATTTGAGAAGATGATCGATGCTTTAGAAGATTTAGAGGATGTTCAACAAGTGTATCACAATGTGGACTTAGAAGATTAATACAATAAACGCTGACTCATTAGAGGGGTTTAGCTCACTGGAATTTCGGCACATTATTAAGCTTAATGTAATACCAGATGACCTGCACCCCTTTCATTGATTCAGCTTTTTTATTGTAAGATTGAATTTAATTGAATTCTGCTATATCGTCGTGCAACACTAACAGAGCTTCGATTCATCTTTTGTCCTATCTCTGCAAAAGAAAGGTTTTTATTGTTACGTAATTCCAAAAGCAATCGATCCTCCATTGTTGTCCAATATTTATAAACTCTCTTCTTACACACAAATTGGTCTTTTTGTCTTTCGTCTTCTACCCAAGCAGGCTCAGGTATTATGACACGTGGTTCAATGTTAGAAAACTGAACCTTATCTTTATGTTTTTCAGCCCACTTCCAGAAGTCTTTTGGATTAATTAAATAAAAAGCTTTTGACCTTCTAGTTATTTTTTTTACGCAGGATAAACCGTGCCTTTCTACCCAGCCTTTTACAGTATTACGTTCCACCTTCAAAAGCTTTGCCAATTCACCAATTGTTAATAATCCTGTTTGTGCTTTTGTATTTGACATTCCAAGTCTATTCATCTTTACTCTTACAGATTCATAAGAGCGACCCATCGATTCAGCAATCATCGTAATTTTTTGAGATCCTATATATTCTTTTAAGTAATCTATGTCTGCAACATCCCATTCCTTCCTCAACTTTCTCCTTATCCTCCTTCTATAAAACAACATCACTATCGAACAAAACTAGCCTTTAATATTGTTATATCCGAAACTCATTTTCTCAGGCATCCCTAAATAAAAGCCTTGTCCCATATCAATTCCAAGTTGTTTTGCAATATGTAGGGTTTCTTCATTTTCTATCCCTTCCAAAATTAATTGGATGTTGTTTAATTTACAGTAAAATAATAATGCACTAATCCAATCCTGTTTTTTTGTAGATATCGCTAAATCCTTTGAATATTGGCGGTCCAATTTAAGAAAATTAACATTTAGTTCTACTATATATGTTAACCCCATTTCCCCTTTGCCAATATCATCAAGAGCAATTAAAAATCCCATTTTTCTAAGATCGTTGATTCCCCTTTTTAACAATGCAATATCGTTAATATTTTCTGCCTCATTAAGTTCAAATACAATTCGTTCACTATTTATTTTTCTATTTTCAAGCAAGCCCTCAACAAATGGAATGAATGAGTGATTTTTTATTGTTGAAGGGAAAACATTTAAAAATAATAATTGGTCATTAAATGCTGCTGCAGAATGAATTGCATTCATTATTGACAACGTATCTAACTCATAAAGTTTATTATTTCTTTTTGCCTCTTGAAAAATATAATCTGGAGTACCAAACTGTGTCCTTAAAAGGAGTTCCCCACCTGTCTGCTCGTTACTTCTTAAATTAAAAATTGGTTGACAATAGTGTTCAAATAAGTTCTCATCGATTACTCTATTTAACACACTTTGAGACATTTTCTCCCCCCCTTACATACATAGCTAGTACCCCTTAGTGACCCTAAACTAAGTAGTCTTTACAAAAGACCCTGCATTTTAGGTAAAAAAAATCCAACCTTCATTCTGTTGGATTTTTTTGAATGAGGTAACCCGGCTATCATTGGTATTAATACCTTTAGACCCGTAGCTTTGCGTCCCAACCTTTCGATTGGTTTGCCTTTAACACATAATATATAGTTTTTATTTATATCGACTATCTGCTGTTGAAAAGCGGTAGTCGATACAAAAGATTATTTCTACTTAATCTAAATTCTGAATCTAGCTGCTAATTGACTTAAACCTTCAGCCATTTTCGCTAAATCTTGGGCAGTAGCAGCCGTCTCTTGAACACCTGCAGCAGTTTGTTCAGATACTGCAGCAATACTTTCTACTGACTGTAACACCTCTTGGGATTGTGCATTTTGTTCTTCGCTAGCTGCAGCAATCTCTCCAACCTTATTAGCTGAAAGCTTTACTAAAGAAATAATTTCTTCAAAAGCCTTTCCTGCATGATTGGCCTTCTCATTTCCATTATGAACAGCCTCAACTGATGCATCTGTATTAGATTGAATCGATTGAATTAATTCTGAGATTTCTTTAGTTGCTTTACTGCTTCGTTCTGCTAACTTACGAACTTCATCGGCAACAACTGCAAATCCCTTTCCAGCCTCACCTGCACGCGCTGCTTCTATAGCAGCATTTAGTGCAAGTAAATTTGTTTGCTCCGCTATATCATCAATGACCTCGACAATTTCACCAATTTGAATGGATTTACTAGATAGCTCTGAAATCTTTTCACTGATTTCATTCATTCCTTGCAACGTATCTTGGATTACTTCATTTCCTTTTGCCGCTGAAGCTACCATTTCTTCCGATGAATCTGCTGATTCCTCAGCATTAACAGACACGGCATGAATTGCATTAACCATTTCTTTAACCATTTCTGAAGCCAAGCTTGCACTGTTTGCTTGCATTTGGCTACCAGAAGCGATTTCTTCAGTGCTAGCTGAAATTTCCTCTGAGCTTGCGGCTAAATTATTGGCACTTTCCAATAATTCTCCTATTAAAACACGTAACGATGAAACCATATCATTAATTGCTTTAGCTAATTGGCCAACCTCATCCTTTGTTTTGACCACAATTTTATCACCTGTTAAATCGCCTTCCGCCACTTTCTTTAAACGACGAACAATTTCCAAAATTGGTCCTGTAATCTTATGAGCTAACACAAATGCAACAACAACCCCAATTGCAACGGCAATGACACTAATTAATACCGTAATAAACATAATTGTATTTCCTGTTTCTACTACTTGCTCTCTTAAGGACCTCATATATGCTCTACTTTCGTCCGCTGCACCTTGGAAGTCACTCGTTAATTCTGTTGTAAGGTCCTTTATTATTGCAGCGTTTGCAATCGCTTCTTCTGGATCCTCTTGATACATTTCAAACAATCCTTGAGCAGACATATACCATTCTTCTGTTTTTGCAAAAATAGCCTCTTGTTCTGCCGTGATATTTCGTGCCATTAAATCCTCTTGGACAATTCTACCAGCTTCTGTCAATCTTTCAAATTCTTCAATACTGTCCTCATTTCCGTATAAGAAATAAGCACGAACTTGAGCTGTCCGATTGGCCAAATTATTGTTTAACTCCATCCAATAAACAAGCTTTTCTAATTCAATCCCTAGTGCATCTTCAACCTTCGTTTTAAAATTATTAGTTTGAATATAGTTATATATAGTTAATAGTAATAGCAATGATAGGATAATCGCAAAACTCCCCAGTATTTTGCTTCGCAAGCTTTTCATCATTTATGTCCCCCTTTTAAATTTCTACAAGCTGCTGCTTAGTCTCTTCTACGATATTTGTTAATAGTTTTAATTCTTGAATGTCTAAAATTAGATCCAAATCTAGTAAAATAATTAATCTATCATTTAAGTTGCTAATATTTTTAATAAATTTAGCATCAACTTGGCTCGTATTATCTGGTGGTGCTTCAATTGTTCTTACCGGTACTTTAATAACCTGAGTGACTTGGTCAACTAAAATCCCAACTAATTGATTTGCAAACTCCACAACCATAATCCTCGATTTCCGATCTAGCTCCTGTTGAACAATATCAAACCGTTGTCTTAAATCCATAACAGGAATAAGCCTTCCGCGCAAATTGATCATTCCTAATACCGAGTATGGCGCATTAATTACTTTTGTTATTTCCGGAACTGTAATGATATCCTTCACACGGTCGATTTCAACTCCGTATTCCTCAGCACCCAGTTTAAATGTTGCAAGTTGAATAACTTCATCTTCACTACTTATTTCCTTATGGTCATACTCCTGATTTCCTAATTCTTTTGTTCCTTCCTCTCGAACAATCGAACCAATGTCTAGGATAAGGGCAACACTACCATCCCCCATAATAGTTGCACCTGCTATATATTTTGGTTGACCTATATATTTCCCTAAAGGTTTTATTACAATTTCTTGATTTCCTAATGTTCGATCAACAACAATTCCTACTCGTTTTTCAGCTAAACCAACGACAACAACAAATAAACGTTTTTTCTCATTTAAATTATTTTCCTGTGCACCTAGACGGCTATGCATACGGATGAGTGGAAGTACTCGATCACGAATAATACCTACTTCTTGATTCTTAATGGACTTCACTTCATCCTTATTCAGTCGGACAATCTCTTGAACGTTAGCAAGAGGAATTGCAAACTCCCGATCTCCTAATTCCACTAACAAGGAGCGAATAATCGCAAGAGTGAGAGGAAGCTTAATTGTAAACGTCGTTCCTTCTCCCAACTTTGAATCAATATCGACCATACCATTAAGCTTTTCAATATGGCTGCGGACAATATCCATACCCACACCACGACCAGAAATATCGGTGATTTGTTTAGCCGTTGAGACACCCGACTTAAAGATCAAGAATATTAAATCCTTATCTGTCATTCTCTCAACGTCTTCTTCGGTTACATACCCTTTTTTCAGAGCAGTTGCTTTAACCTTTTCTGGATCAATACCGCGGCCATCATCAGTAATCGTGATAACAATATGATTCTCTTCGTGGGAAGCCTTTAATGTTACTCTTCCTTTTCTTGGCTTTCCTAAACGTTCTCTTTCTTCTGGCTCTTCAACGCCATGATCAAGCGAATTTCGCAACAAATGAATAATAGGATCGCCAATTTCCTCAATTAAATTCCGATCTAATTCTGTTTCTTTTCCCTCTATATTGAAATCAATTTCCTTCCCGGCCTTTTGACATAAATCGCGAACCATTCTTGGGAAACGATTGAATAGCTGTTCAATTGGAAGCATTCTTGTTTTCATCATACCTTCTTGCAGCTCGCTAATAACTTGCCCAATATGATTTCCAACTTCACTAAACTGCTCAATCTCAGGATCATTTTGATAGCGGTCTGCTAAACGGTTTCTCACATCCGCTAACCGTGTTTGATCAATGACGAGCTCCCCAACTAAATTCATCAAATGCTCTAGTCTTTCTACATCAACGCGAACTGTTTGTTGAACTTTAAATTTATTGCCTTCCGTTTTTCCATTTGTTTCAGGTTTTGCTCCTGATCCATTTTGTACTTTCTGTTCATTTGAAGCAGAAGTTTCCTGACCCGTCGATTCATTTTTTGTTGCTGTTTTATCGTCATTGCATAAAAATTCATTAAGACTATCTTCAGAAATATTTGTAAGTTGAACAGACTGAATATCCGCAATACTATTAACAATTGAATTAATTTCTTCATTTGCCGAATTGGTTACTATAATATAGGTTAGCTGGCCATCAAAGTTTTCATCGTTTTCTATCACTTCATTTTCTGGAAAGGAACCTATTAATTCACTGACCTCAAGTAAGTTATTTTGAATTAAAAACGCTCGTACTGATTTAAGTAGTGCTTCAGGATTTAAACTCACATGAACAGATATAACGTTCAATCCTGAGTAAATCGCTTCTTTCATTTTTTCAATTTGACTTAAATCTAAATTAAGAGTAGGATTCACACCATTTGAGGTAGAATTAGGCGTTTTGCTATGTTCTTTTGGATCTAATTCCACATTATTTTCTTTTTCCACCTCAACTGTAGTTGTGCCATTTTTTATATTCTCTAACTTTTCCACAACTGGACTAATTTCAATTTCTTCGAGAGACCCAGATATAATTCCATCCTTTAATACTTTTATAAAATCAATAGACTCAAAGATGACGTTGATAATATTTGTATTCACCTGCAATTGCTGATTTCTGATGAGGTCAAAAACATTTTCAACCTTATGAGTAAGCTCTTTCATTTTTTCAAAGCCCATCGCTGCCGATGACCCTTTTAATGTATGGGCTGCCCGAAAAATAGCCTGAATTGTATCAAGGTTACTACTGTCTTGCTCTAAATCAAGCACTTTTTCATCTAATATTTGCAGCTGTTCATCTAATTCATCTAAAAAGGCAGATAAATAACTAGAAAGATCAAAATCACTCAACACCGTTCACCTCCAATTCATATTCAGGATATAGTACCTTTTGAATATTTAATATGCCGATTAATTGGCCGTTTACTTTTGCAAATCCACGATAGCAATCCTTCTCTAAGGAGTTAAACATCTCTAGCGTTTGTTCTATATCCTTTTCTTCTACATCAATGACCATCGTCACTTCATCAACAATTAAGCCAATATCTTCTCCTTCATTCTGTACGATGACCATACGTGTCTTTTTGGTTATTTCTAGATCAGACATGTTATACCTTTTATGTAAATCAATAACAGGTATGATTTTACCCCGCAAATTTATCATTCCAGGGATATAGTCTTTAACTCCAGGAACATTAGAAATAGTTTGCATGCGGATAATTTCGATAACTTCTTCAATAGCTAAAGCTGAAAGCTTATCTTGAATGGTAAAGACAACATATTGGCCCGCTTTTATATTTTTTGGATTTTCCATCTAATCACCCCTTATCATTTTCGTTTTTTAAATTTTCGGGCAATTTTCTATATCTTAAATATAAATTTTCTATCTAAATATGCACTATCAGGGAATTCCCTATTAATCTACAAAAATTCCCTAGTTTTGATATTTTTTTACAGTTGCACGTTTGTTATTTATGTTAAAAGTTAAAAAAAAAGAGACGATTCCCATGCTCCTAAAAAGAAACACAAGAACCGTCCCCTTATTTATAACTATTAATGCTGAATATACTCTTCTTTCATAATAGTAGAATAAAACACTAAAAACTGTTTAAAAAATGGATGGTGAATTTTGCCCTTTGCTTGCCTTTGCATAGACTCAGCAGCAGGAATAATATAGTTCAAACCAATCTTTTCTTCTAAACTAGAAAGTTGATTCATTAATTCATAATCCTTATTTTGATAGGCTTTAATCTTTTCCTGCTGAACAGCACCGATAAAAGCGGTTAAACATCCAATATGGTCAGGATAAAGCTCAACATCCAATGGAAAATAGAATCCCATATTTTCATAAGCTCCGATTAAACAAAGAAGGTTTTTCTTTCTTTCTTCCGGATCCGTGCTTTGGTCCATGTAGGATGAGAAGTAAGGGGATACAAAATAATCCCCAGGGATAGAAAAATAATTTTCATGCCATAGCTTCACATTCTCCCGATTGTAATTGATGTGAAATGGGAAGTGTTTCTCCAAATTCTTATCCATACTTTGAAAAATCTCCTCATAACGATCCCAATCCCCTAACCAAACTGTAGTAAGGATATTTGTTAATGCTAGTTTCCCATATTGTTCCTCTTTTGTTTTGTTCATAGTTATCACCTTTTTTTAAACTTTTTCAATGTCAACGAATATATCCTGCTGTGCTGCTCCGCCAATAATCGGATCTGCTAAGAAGCCTTCAAAATAACTATCATCCAAATCCATTAATGCATTTACTAAGAACCCTTTTCCTCTTCCGTTATAATAACCTGCCTCTTCATGTAACGGTCGATTAAATTCAAACGGAGTATGTCCATACCCTTCAACTGGTTTTATTGTTTTCCCGTCAATCGTCTCTTCTTGCACTCCAAAACCAAAATGTCCAAAGCTAAAATTAGCCCCAACGACTCCTGGTTTAATTCCAGGCGTAACAAAGACTTTCGCTTTCACTTTTGCGCTATTTGAAGTGATATAAACGGTATCCTCCGTTTTTATCCCCTTGTTTTTAGCATCTATAGGGTTCACCCATAAATAATTTTCATTACGGACTTCTCGCAGCCATGCGTTCCCACCAGTACGATGAGTCGTCATATTTCTTGATTTCCAGTTAATGAACTGGAATGGTTTATTTGGTTTGTAAACCTCACCATTATATTGTCTAATCTCGTCAGCAATAGGGACACCTTCAAAGAACTTTCCTGTATATGCACTCTTAAACCCAGCGGCCTTATCATCATAGAAATGAGCTGTACTTGCAAGTTGATATTTAATATGTTGACCTACATGCTCATCACCTGATGCTTCAAAGCGTCCACCACGATTAAGAACGTAAACAACCTTTTTCCACTCTTCTGGCTTGACGGCATTTTTCAATTTATTGATATCAAAATATTTTCCAAGTGCTAGTTTTCTAGCTTTTTCAAAAATAGCTAGCTCTTCAGCACTTGCGTCCTTTACTGGCTTTGGTCCATCGAATGCAACATTGGCTATCATTTTAAGATAGTAATCCTCCGGGCTATTAATGGACGATCCATCAACCAACGCCTTGTCTCCAACACCTGGTAGCCCCATTCCCTTTAACAAATCGATATATACTTGCTCTGTTTGTCGTCCATCCGGTACAACGCGGGTTACTGGTTGAATCACGCCAGCGAATTTATATTTCAATAACGGGAAGATATCTTCTTTATTCCAGCTTTCTAAATACGATAAATCAGGTAGTATATAGTCAGCGTATTTAGAGGTTTCGCCAATAACGATATCCGACGACACAACAAGTTCGATTACTTTCGGATCTTTAATAAATTTCATTTGCATGTCTGACCGTGGTGCCGATGCAATTGGTGATGTCCGGTTAATTAAAAGTGCTCTTAACTTATATGGATAACCTTCAGCGGCACTTGGCAATACTTCTTGAATTAAGTTATTACCTAATGGATACCAAGGACGTTTTGCCGGATATCCATCCTTTGCAAATAGAGATGTCTTTTCATAAGGTATTCTTTGTCGTGTAACATGAATACCCCATGATATATTTGGATTCGGTACTTTTAGTAAATCATAACGACCTTCTGTTTGTTTATATTTTGCACCTAGCTTCGTATCTCCGCCAACCCAATCGTGGTTTCCGATAAGATGATTAAGCATATTAATTGCTCTAGCATTATAATAGCCGTTTGCATGCATCGCTGGTCCACGGTAAGCATGAATCCCTGCCTTTTTGCCGTGCGAAGTAAATTCTTTAGCAAGCTGAACAATTTGCTCGACAGGTACGTCACACATTTTCGAATACTGCTCAAAGCTTTTCTCCAATGTTTTTTCTTTGAATATAGTGAATACAGACTTTACATTTATACCATTAACTGTTGTATTTACTTCTAAATCACCATTTTTTGCTTTTGAATGCAAAACGGCATTACCATTCTCCAATACAACGAACTCTTGATCCCCTAATCCTAAATCCTTTGCTCTTAAGAATGGTCTTTTCGGATCACTTACATTTACTAGATAAGTAGCATCACTCCATGTTGGCTCATCATCTAAGTTTGCGGCCTGTTGGTTTGGGTTTCGCAAATACGTTTCATCATAACGATTATTTTCAATGATCCAACGGCACATTGCAAGGGCCAAGGCCCCATCTCCACCTGGCTTAATTGGAATCCACGTGTGAGCTTTCTCTGCTGTTTTACTATATCGAGGATCAATCACCACCATTTTCATCCCACGATCAATTGCATTTGTTATTTGCGGTGCAAACACAGTTGGGCCACGATTTGCTGTTAATGGATTGGCACCCCAAACTAAAACGAATTCAACCTTTTCGTAATCAGGAATAACCCGTTTTTTCTGCTTTGTGGCATCATGAGAGCGAACGTTACCGATGGCACTATTAACTCCACATACTCCACCATGATCATAGTAATTGATAGTTCCTAAGCTATTATTAGCAAGACGTAAAATGAAATCCCTTCTACTTCCAGACATAATCGCAATTTGGTTTGATTTTGGTCCGAAATCAGGATGCTTTGTATCGATTAATACATCCTTATATTTTTTGTCGAAATCAGCTTGTGTCATTTCGCCAGCTTTCACTTTTTCCCAGTCAGCCATAACACCTTCTTGAGGAACATACTTCCATATTTCTTTTAACCCTGGTGTTTTTAAATCTGAACTTCCTTCTAAAATTTCTTTATAAGCTTGCTCCCAAGTAATAGTTTTCCAAACACCACTTCCTCGGTCACCAACCCGTTTCAACGGATGTTGGACACGATAAGCGTCATAAGCAGTTTGAATGCCTGCCTGTCCCTTTAAGCATGTCCGTCCACCACGGAATCCTCTACCTGATTTGGCAACGTCTCCAGTTCCTTTTACAGCAAGTTCAATCGGAGTATCATAGTTGATATGTCCATACGGAATCATGTTCATTGGACTATACTGATTCCCAGCAATTTTTCGAACGATTGATGTATATGCACCGCCGGCACTACCAGCTACGACATAAGCTTTAATCGTACAAGTCGTATTACATTGCTGACAAGATGTGAAAATTACATTTTCCGCCGTATAATCTTGGTAGCTTGTTCCGATTCCATGCTCATCATCAAGAAAAACATTGTTACTTATAACTTGTTTAACTGGGCCAATAAAAGCCGGCCCTACAAATGCGATCGCACCAAGTGTTCCTAATGCTTTTAAAAAGCCACGTCTATCCATATTTTTATTTCCCATTGTTAGTCACCTCATTTGTATGAGCTTCTGATTCCTCAATCGGCAGCATTTTTTCACCAAAGGAGTAAATTAATAAACCCATTGCTACAACACCTGCACTTATAATCCATTCACTAAATGTCGGATAATACTGCCCCCATGGCAATTCATGAAAAAGTGGGACAACTTGTGCTGGTACAACGATATTAAAGCGAACACCAATAATTCCTATTACAATTAAAACCGCCGCAGTCAATAAGGCGTTGACTGATTGATTTGTCTTATTCCAAAATACAATCGTAAGTGGAATCACTGCTCCCAAAAACATTTGTACAATCCAGAAGGACCAAGCAAAATCACTAGCCATCATCGTTCCTAAATAATCTAAGTGATGTTCCTCCAAACCATACCAGCCTGTCAAATACTCATAAAATTGCAGACCAAGGTCAATTATTAAAAATCCTGCCATTAACTTGGCTAATGACTGAACCATTCCTTGATCAATCTCTTGTTTCATTACTTTCCTCTTAATGACATACATCGCTAATAATAGCGCTGTGCCTGAAACCATCGCTGATACAACGAAAATAATTGGGAAAATCGCCGTATTCCAGGCAGCCCGAGCCTTTACCATTGCAAAAATTGTACCTGTTCCACCATGAACACCTAAGATCGCAATTGGAATTCCAATTGTCCCTAAAACCTTCATCCAAAAGTGATCTCTTTTCTTTGTAAGCTCATTGATCGTTGCATTTTTAAACGTAATCAGTCTTGCAACTTTCCCTTTTAACGAATTCTCTTTTGCAAGCTTAACTAAGTCTTCACGCATCGCAATGTAAAGCTCAACACTTAATAAAACAATATATACTATATAAAAATGGACCTCCCACGCAAGCATCGATGTTACATTCCAATAAATCACAGCATTTAGCGCTCTAAATGGTTGCCCTAAATCCAATAAGACAAATGTTAACGCAACGATCATACAAACAATTGCTGTAAACAACGCTGCTTTCCCGACTCGTTCATATTCCTCCATTCCGAATACGTAAATTAAAGTCGATAATAAAAACGAGCCTGCACTTAAACCAACAAAGAAAATATAAAAGGCTATCCATGCACCCCATGGTGTAATGCTTGAAAGGTTCGTTACATCCAATCCAGATATAAAACGATTAACAATGAAATAGCCTCCGATTGCAAACACAATAAATAGAAATGCAATCCAAATTTTAAAAATGGGAGAACTTGTAGTTTTCACGTGCTGTCTCCTATCCAAAGCTACATTTGACATATATAAATCCCTCCTATCGTAAATAAATCACACTAGGCTTATTCCCTAATTCTTCTTTTAAACGGAAAGCTCTTGGACTTGCAGCTAATTTAGCGACAACACTATTTGGATCATTAATATCTCCGAAATAACGAGCATCACCAATGCAAGTTTCGACACAAGCAGGCTCTTCGCCACGCTCTAAGCGGTGGTAACAGAAGCTGCATTTCCGAACCGTACCAATTGGTGTTTTCCCCTTTTTCCGTTCGCCTCGCTCTGTTCCATATTCTGGACTTGTCACATCATTATAACCAACCATTTCTTGTTCATAGCTTTCACCAAAGTCGAAGGAACGTGCTCCATATGGACATGCAATGATACAATAACGGCACCCAATACAACGGTCATTATCAATTGTGACAATGCCATTTTTCAATTTATACGTTGCTCTTGTCGGACAAACCTGTACACATGATGGTTTGTCACACTGCATACATGGTCTTGGGAGATTAAGAGATTTTATATTTGGAAAATCCCCTTCTAATTGCTCCATAACCACGTTATAAGAAATCCCTGGCGGTGTTCGATTTTCTGCTTTACAGGAAACAGTACACGTATCACAGCCAACACATTTTTTTAAGTCAATCACCATAACCCATTTCGGACCTGTTTTCTCTTTAGTATTCTCATCTGGTCCAGATGCATAATGAGTGCCGAACTCTTTCAAAAGTGAAGCAGAATAAATTTTATGGAAATCCTCAATTGCTAAGCTTCCCTTTATGACCTTCCTAGCATCCCTTGCCATATTTAAACCAAGCTGTGTGTCAAATGGAGAATCAGCTAGTTCTTTTTCAGCATTAGGTAAAATTCCATTAATCATTTTACTGTACACTGCTGGTGATGTTTCTTTATTGAAAAATCCCATTTTTATCACCTCTTTTTCCTAATTCAACGTAATTTTTTCTTCCTTAGTTTCATGAATTTCCTCTGGAATATCACTAGTTAGCTCTCTTGCTGATTTTTTAAATTCTCTTAATGTTTGACCTGCTGCACTTCCAATTTCCGGCAGCTTTTTTGGTCCAAAAATGATAAGTGCTAATACGAGAATTAAAATTAACCCAGGAATACCAATGTTTGATAGCATTTCATTCACCCTTTTCTTTTTTATTCTCTCTATATTTTTTTATGCTTCGATATTTACTGTTGCAAGTTTCGTGCCAAGTTTTAAATTCGTAATAAAAAGTACGGATACTCTTAATTTTTAAGGCAAAAAAAGATGGACAAAAACTGTTGCGTTTTTGTCCATCTACTAAACCATGCCAATTTGTCATACTATGCCGAAAAGTCACTATGTCATTTTGTCAAACCTCTACTAATTCGTAATGTTCAATTTTCCGATATAAATTTCTCAAGCTTATTCCTAAAATCTCTGCAGCCTTTGTTTTATTCCATCCCGTTTTGTTTAATACATTTTTAATATGTGTTTTTTCTACTTCCTCTAAAGAGCATAAAGAATCGAACGTCAAACTTGGGCGAGATTGGTTTTCTTTTGCTTTTATTAATAAATCCTCTACTTCAATATAATTTGATGTTGCTAAAAGCAATCCTCGTTCAATAATATGGTGTAGCTCTCTGACATTACCAGGGAAATGATATTGTTTTAACGCCTCCATTGCTTCGTTTGATAACTTCTTTTGACTATGATTCATTTTCTTAAGGAAATACTCAATCAATAACGGAATATCATCCTTTCTTTCACGTAAAGGCGGAACCGTCAATCTTACTACATTTAAGCGGTAATATAAGTCTTCTCTAAAATTTCCGGCAGCAACTTCCTTTTCCAAATTACAATTTGTTGCTGCAACAATCCGTACTTTCACTTTGCGTTCTCTAACATCGCCAACCCTTCTAAATTCACCAGATTCAAGAAACCGAAGCAGTTTAACCTGAACGGGTAGTGGCATTTCCCCTAGTTCATCCAAAAATAACGTTCCCTCATTAGCCGTTTCCACTAAACCTTTTTTATCTTGATTCGCACCTGTAAATGCTCCTTTTACATGACCAAACAGTTCACTTTCCAGAAGTTGTTCTGGCAAAGCACCAGAGTTAATCGCAACGAATGGTTCGTCACAGCGTAAACTCCAATAATGTAATGCTTTTGCGAATAACTCCTTTCCTGTCCCACTTTCTCCATCAATCAGAACAGGAACTTCGCTATCAGCAATTCTTTTTGTTAGATTGATAACTTCGGTAAGAGTCTCGCTTTCTCCGATAATTTGAAACTCATTTTGTTGCTTAATAATTTTCCGCATACTTTCATTTTTTTCTTTTAAACTTTTATTATTGATCGCTTTATTAATCGTCAATTCTAGCTCCGTTAAATTATACGGTTTCGTTAAATAATCAAATGCACCTAATTTCATCGCTTCAATTGCAGTTTCTAACGTTCCATGACCTGTTAACATTAAGATTTCTGAATCTGGCTGAATTGTTTTTGTTTCTTTTAACAAAGTAATTCCATCCATTTTCGGAAGTCTAATATCATAAATCGCTACATCATAATAATTTTCCTTCAACAACACGAGTGCAGCTTCTGCACTTTCTGCGGAGTCCACTTTATAGCCATTCCTAGTTAGACGTTTGACTAGTAATTCTAGTAAATCCTTCTCATCATCAACAAGTAGGAGCCTTGTAGTTTGTATCATTTTTGTTTCTCCTCCTTAATTGGAATTCGAATCATGACGCTCGTACCTTTTTCTAGTTCGCTTTCAATTTCCATGCTACCACCGAATTGCTGGATAATCCCATAACAAACGGATAGTCCTAAACCAGTGCCTTTTCCGATTGGCTTTGTCGTATAAAAAGGATCAAAAACCTTTGTAAGTTTTTCTTCAGAAATTCCTGTGCCTGAATCTGTTACCGTTAACACAATCGTGTCAGTTTCCTTTTGCGCACTTATTGATAAAAGCCCCCCATTCTCCATCGCATCAACGGAATTATTAATAAGGTTTACAAGTACTTGCATCAATTTTAAACTGTCACCTAAAATCGTCGGCAAGTTTTGGTCAATATTCACATAAAGCTCGATATTCCCTTTTTTTAATGTATGTTCAACTAAATTTATGCTATTTTGAATCGTCTCATGAATATCAACCGAAGCAATCGTCCAATTTGATTTTCGTGAAAAATTTAATAGGTTGCTTGTTATTTTTTTGCATCGTTCTGTATTTTCAACAATTTTTTTCAAGTAATGATTCATTTCATCCACATTTAAATGTTCATCATTCTGCTTAATGCGATCATTTAAATCCTCTGCATACACATTTATAGTTGTTAATGGATTATTAACCTCATGCGCAAAGCCTGAAGCCATTAATCCTAACGCGGACAACTTATCGGTTTGAATAATTTTTTCCTCCATATTTTTTTGTTCGGTAATATCCTCAATGACTAGAAGAAACTCTCCTTCGCCTTCAATTGCATGGTTTAAAGGAAAGACGCGATGCTGAAATATTCGTTCTTCTCCGTTTGCTGTCCGCAGTTTGATCATTTTATTCCCAAAACTATCATCTTTAGTAGGAGTTGTAATCGGGCAATCGTGACAAGGTACCTCATAACCCCCGATACATGTATAGCATGGCAATGTTTGCTCATCTTCGTGCATCCATTTTTTTAATGTTGGATTCATCCATGTAATCATATAGTCTTTCGTTATTAGGGCAAGCCCTGCACCAATACCGTCAACAACGACCTTTAGTCTTTCTTTTTCCATTTCTAACTGAAGTGATTTTTGTTGCAGCTCTTCTGTCATTTTATTAAAAGACTCGGTTAGCTTTCCCATTTCATCATTTCGCTTTAATTTGATCGGATCTATACTATAGCCAAGCTGTAATTTTTTCATCGCATGATCTAGTAAAACAATCGGTTTTATAAAATAAAGACCAGCATAAATACTGATTAAACTAATTAGAAGGGTCGTTATAGCGACAGCCATAAGACCAATTTGGATCATTTTATTTATCGGGTCATAAGCTGTTTTCTTTGGCTGCTCCATTACTAATGTCCAATTTAAATCATCAATAATAGTTTGAACACTTAGCATGTCCTCTTTCATTTCGGTAGAATTTTTCTCCCATAGTTTACTATAATCTTGGTGAGCTATAACTCTACCATTTTGATCGACTAAGTATAAATAAGAAGAATCCTCCTGACGTAATGATGAAATTTGACCAATGATCTTTTGTAGCTGAATGACGACGCCAATCCCTTTTATTCCTTCATCAGTATGGAAAGGAATTGCAAGCTTCATGACGGGTTGTCCAAATGAATTAAATTCTACCTCTCCATATACTTGATCTTCTGTATGAAATGCATACCACATGTCGTCAGTAAACCATTTTTCCCCTTGGGCGCTAACATTTAATTGATACCGTGATACTCGTTCTTCAACGAATCCACGTTTATCCGTTATCACGATGTCTTCAATAAATTCGTTTTGCTGTAGCAATTCATAGAAACCTTTTTTTCCTTCTTGAAAGGTACTTATAGTCGAAAACATATGGAGTTGCTGAAACGTTTGGTTAAATTTCAGCTTAATTTCATTTGATAAATTTTCAGTCATCAGCTCTTGTTTATCAATAATTCGACCCTCTAAATCCTCTTTCACCTGTGTGTAATAAAAATAACTAATTAATAAAAGCGGAATCGTTGACATAATAACCCCAAACACAAGCACTTTATTTTTTATCGATTGGGGGTAAAACCAACGAGTGAATAGATTTCTTCTCATTAGTTGTTCTCCCCCTTTTCACGGGTATCAACAAATTCTGCTATATATATTAAATTTTGATTAATTTCGAGATTGTAATCCTCAACAACCTGCTTATTCACTAAAAACCGCAATGTGTCTGGTGGCTCAACAGGGAGCTGACTTGGTGAGTTTCCTTGAATTATCGAGCTAACAAAACGAGCCGCTTGATAGCCTTGATCATAAAAACTCGTTCCATAGCTTGCCATGTACCCGCTTTCTACTTCATGTTCATAAATCCCCATTACTGGAAGTTGGTGTTTTTGGGAAAAATTTACGATATCTTCAGTTATAGATTCAATTCGGTAACCCGGCAATATAAATAATGCGTCATTTGTTCCCACGTTTTTTTCTAGAATTTCTTTATAGTTTTCTTGTGATACATCGCATGGAATAACTTCAATAGCTAACAAATTCCCGGCATCAATTGTATTTTGTAAACTTAATTTACTGATTTCAATTTGCTGATCATAAATAGCAAAAACCCTATTTATGCTAGGAACAAGGTCACGAAGTAACTCTAACCGTTTCGCCGATAAGCTTGTGTGATAATTATTAATTCCTGTAAAATTACCACTAGGTGAACGGTAATCGTTTATGATTCCGACTTCCTTTGGAGCTGCAACACCAGCAAACACAACTGGAATGTTTGAATTTGCGCCTACAGTTTCAAGCTTGTTCTTCAACTCGACCGTTTCAATAGCACCTAATGTCACAATTAAATCTAACCCTTGATTGACAAGTTCATCTACTTGTTTCTGTAACTGAGTGCTATCATTGTTAGCATTTTTGACAACAAACGAAAACTCTTCTTCTTCATAACCTAAATCCGCTAAGCCTTCTCGTAAGCCAGTATATTTCTCATAGCGACTTTCTCCAATCATCAATACACCGATTTTATATGGTGAATCACTTTCGTTGCTTGCTAGATTGTTTAAAATAAAAGATACCGTAATAATGGTTAGGAAAAATAAATACCATTTCGTTTTCATAAGTATACTCCCCTATATTCATAGCCTTACTTCAACTATAACGAATTAACTTGTGTATTTATATATTTAGGATACATTTTTTTGGTATTTTAGAAAAATGTGGGGGATACTTTAATTTTAATGATTTTTATTCAGGTAATCTGCCAATACAATAATAAATCTCCTTCATAGTATGTATTATCTTACTTATGGAGGTGATTAAGTATGGGAGTTCTTCCTTGCGCTTGTAGTGCTACAGTTGATGCTTCAGGATCCCAAACTATTCCGATTGGTCCAATCAATGTTACATTAAATTTTGATGTTGATATCAATATTTGCCCAGATTGTACATTGGACAACAGTTTTGTTAATGCCTCTTTTTCTGCAAATATCCCAATAATTGGGGAAGTAACTGCTTCTTTTGAAGGGGAACCTGTTGGATTCCCGGTTTGTTTTGAGGACAACGGCGACCAAATACTAGAAGTAGATGTAGAGGGGAATTTAATCATTAATGGCGGGGGTCCAGATCTAGTTTCTTTTACATTAACACTGAATTCTAGTGGACAAGTATGTATTAATCTGCAAATAGGTCCAATCATGTTGCCTTGTTTATCAATACCAGTTGAGATTACTGCTTGTTAATCCAACCGAAACTTTATTCCTATGTGGAAATAACATCTCCTAGTAAGGGGTGTTGTTTCCAATTTTTATTTTTCACCTAAAATAAATTTTCAAAACAAAAAACCTTGCACACGCAAGGGTTCATCTAGCGGCCCCGAGAGGAGTCGAACCTCCGACGCACGGTTTAGGAATTTGATAATTAGTGTTTTTTGTAATTAAGTTCTGTTTGGAAAAGTTGATTTATTAAGGTTTTATAAGATTTCATCTTGGCTTAGTTTGGTGTTTTTGGGGACTGTTTTGTAAAGTTTGTTCCCAAATGGTTCCCAATTCGTTTCCGTTATTACTACTCAAAAATTTATTAACGTATCACTTGCCCATTAAATTACCTCATGCATTTGACAGTTACAGATCTGAATTTAAAATATATTGGATGAATAAGAAAAAATCCATTTTTATTATTGGTTAATCCTTGTTACTAATAATTTTATAAATATTTAAAAGTTCATTTCCAATAATTAAGAGCTGTCTTTTAAGGTCAACTATATCTTCTTCTGTTGTTGGTAGTGGACCAACTAAACCGCGTTCCAACAAAGTAACAAATACAAAATCATCAATTGAATTTTCTATTTTGTATATTGAGACCCTCAGGTCCTCCGGTAAAATTGAAATATACCTTCGGATAAATCCACTAATCACATAATCAAATTTCCCTTTAAATACTCTGTAACAAAAATCTTGATAGGACATTATTGTTTCATCATAATTCACATTGCTCAAATTGTTTTTATCAATAATTAAGGTTCTTACTGGTGCACTTCTAAATCCAGCACCAACATATTTATCTACATTACCAATAATATCATCAATTGCTTCTTTATGTTTTTTGAATATATCATTCATTTCTTCTTCAGAATAATGCAGCGGCTTTTTATATATGAAATTAATATAAACTACAGATAATTCACTAAATAAGTTAGAAAGCCTATTACCCATAATCTCATTTATAAGTCTTTCTTGCTCTTTTTTCTTTTGCATACTTCTTTTCTTATCTTGTGCTTTTTCGTGCCTTTTCATCAAGGTATCAATTAATAACACTGTAATTACGATATTTATCCCATCAGTTATTAAATTTATTACTATTCCATTAATAGTGTTATCGTCAAATCCGTTTAATAAGTATTGTTGCACTACCCCCAATATTATTAGAGTTATGAACGTCCCTATTACTATAGTTATTCTCATCTAACCAAACTTTCTTTTTTGGATTTTAAAAATTACTTCAACAGAAAATGATATTATCCTCCGCTTTAAAATTAAAAATTTAGAACTAATAATTGAAAAAAACTTTTAAACTAACGAGATACCTAATCTTTATTTTTATCAAACTAGTATAAAGTTTAATTTCGACACTTTCTGCATATACTATAAAAACTAACAAATATTAACTTATCTTTCCTAAGGAGGAACATTATGATTGTCACTACAGAACTACTTAACCTTATTCTTGTTTTTGGTACATTTATTTTAACTATCATCATGTCACTATTGACCTTTGGTATGTTTATTATAATGTTTATTGAGTTTATTAAGAATAGACCAAAAAAGAATAAAAAAGTTAAGCATCAAAAGGCTGCATAAAAGAGATTAAATCTTATTTTAATCATCTGTTATAATAATTGATATTGTTATAAACATCTCAAGAAAATTTATAAATAAAAATAAATCCAATATTCTCTCTACTAAATTTCTATATGTTTCTAATGGGTCTAATGTTGAATAGCAATGCCTTAAACTAGAAAAATTACAATAACAAAAAACGCCGTTTCTCACATTATAGGAGACGGCGTTTAGGTAGTTTCTTCAACTAATATGCATTAGTTAGTTATGTAGAATTTAAGTTATTGAGTATTGCTTTGTAACTTTGTCCGTTTAAAGCGGTTTGAGTAGCTAAACTTGAAAAAATGTCACATGCTTAGAAGCATTGTTATACATTGTGCGGGAAACTTCCACTTTGTATAACTTGAGGAATTTTTAATCCAAATTTGTTACATAAATATCTAGTCTGCTCTTCACTGAATTCTAATGTGTAGTTATGATTAAATTCATTCCAGCTAATTAAACTATCAATTGTCTGAAACTGAATACCTAACCTAACAATATACATAGAACCCAATCCCTTTGCACCTATTCTTGGATTATAGATATTATATAATGCATAAATTAGCCTGTTACACATCCATCGTTCATTAGTTTGTAGTCTATACTTATCATGAACAATAGCATTTCGTATCTTATATATTAACCAAATAGTTTTAAATGCAATATTTATAACTTGTGGTGGCATAACAAAATTTTCTTTAACTCTAAGATGCTCTTCTAATTTAGACATAAATGTAGGTCGTGATCCGGATTTAAATACTAATCCCTCTTTTTTCCCTTCTATGCCTAAATACTCAAAATAATTCTCAAGTGAAGTAATTCCTCTTCTAATACAATCATCTAAATTATATTTAAAATAACTAGTCATCGCATCAATATAATCTCTTATGAATATTTCATCGTTATAATCAACACCTGCTAAAGGAGGAAATCCCTCGATCGCAAATGGCCTATCAAATTCTTTTCCAGTCTTAATTGACTGATCTTCAACAAATAAATAATAAAAATCTAATAATGATATTGTATCAATAAGGGGATGAGCATCAGAATACTTGATTTTTAGCAATATTTCATTCACAAAAGGAATTACTTGATTTACAATTGCCCTAATATCCCTTAATATAAGCTTGTCCTCGCGGGCCAGAAAGGTTTCATCTCTTTCTATTTCAATTGAAATGCATAGACCTCTTGAGGTTTGCACTAATTCAATATTGAATTCTACTGATGTCAATTTCATGTCTGAAAAATATGCTGAACAACTTAGAAATCCATAAATTTTAAACTTCATTTACTTTTCCCCTCCCTGATTTAATAAACATGACGTATAATGTTTCCGATTTACGGTGCCGACAAACTTAACCATCAGAGCCTTTCCCATAGCAGCGCTTGCCACCCGAAACAACACAATTTGACTTTAGTAAGACAATGTTTAAGCCTCCTGAGTACCTTACCTTGATTATAAATTATCATACTCACATGATTTTAGACCTTTAGCTATTGAAGATAACTCATTATGATTTTGGAGTGTCACGTAGTCTTGATATAAAAGGGAATACAAATTTGATGAATTTAGAGCCTAAAACGTGGATTAAACTTATAATTCTTCGTAATTTTACAAGAAAACTGGACAATTTAACAAGCCTTCATGCTTAATTTACCAACTTTATTAGAGTACCCCTTCCTCTAAAAATATCCTGGATTCTGGTGAAATAAAGATATAGCTAAAAATCCAAAAATTATTGTAGTTTTTATTACAAAAATGGGGGATTTTTCTATAAAATAATAGTAGAATGTAAGTGTTCTATTTATGTTAATTAAAGAGTAGGTGAAATAATGACCAAGTTTTATGCTGTAAAAAAGGGAAGAAAAGAAGGAATTTATACTTCGTGGAATGAATGTAAAGAACAAGTCAATGGGTTCCCTAATGCATTATATAAATCATTTGCTACATTCGAAGAAGCCAAAAATTATATTAAAGGAACTAATAATAGTTCTTCACAAAATATTGAAGAACAAATTTCAGAAATAACAGCTTATATAGATGGCAGTTATGATGATAGTAAAAAAATATATAGTTATGCTGGGATTGTTTTCTTAAAAAATGAGGAGAGATTAGAGTTTTCCTATGCTGATTCAGATAGTGAACTTATTAGTTTAAGAAATGTTGCTGGAGAAATTAAAGCTGCAATGCATGTTATTAACCTAGCATTAAAAAATGAGGCTAAATCAATTGATATCTATTATGATTATGCCGGAATAGAGAATTGGGCCAATAAAAATTGGCAAGCAAAAAACTTTTTTACCCAAAAATATGTAAAATATATCGAAAGTGTTAAAACAAAGATAAATATCAATTTTAAAAAAGTAAAATCACATTCTGGAAATAAATATAATGATGAAGTTGATCAATTAGCAAAAAAAGCTATAGAAGATTATGAAATAACTAGAAAAGTCACAACACCTTTAGACACATTATATGATGAGGTTTTTAATGATTTAAATTCTACTAAAAAATCAGTGAATTTGAATTTTATATTTGACAATGAAATATATGACAGCGATAAGATATATAGAATATTCAAAGAAAAATGGAAAGCTAAAGGTAAAAAATTGAAAGATATCATAGAATTCAAAACTCTTTTGGATATAGAAGAGGGAAAAATTCTATTTAAGATAAATACAAATAGTAATGAAGTAGTTTTCAAGTTTGATTTAAAGGAGTTTAAAGAAAATGGCTAAGGGTTTATATATAAATAGAGAGCAATTAGAGGCAGTGATAAACGCTAATTGCAGCGTAAAACAAATAGAATTTAAAAATCCCGCACAAGGATTTTATCGATATCATGTAGAAAAAGAAAGTATAGAATTTTATTTAGATGTATTTTTCACAAAAAAAGGAACAACTACAGTTTTACCTAATTGTCAAAATGGACAAGAACTTGAACAAGCTATTATTAATAGTCTAGAGTATACAGAAGTTAGAAGTGGCAGTTTTTCCGCTAAAATGTCTAGAGAGTTTTTTGAATCATTGATTAATTATTTGAGGGACTTACCTAGTATCTCGGTTTCAGATGCTGAAGATAAAGGAAACAATGGCATTATATATAGGGTAAAAACTAACTTTGGCGATTTTGTTACTTTGACATATTTTCAAACAACTAGTAGAATGTTATATCAGGGTCTTTTAATGAAGCTTTATTCAATAATTAAATCATATTTGTTAACATTACAGAATACAATTTCAGAAACAGATGTTGGAGAGAAAGCACTTGCAGATAACGTTCAGCAACATTTAAAGATGAATTTCCCAAAAGGTTGGGGTTTTTTAGAACCCACTTTACAAGGATTTATTAAGGATAGTTTTACTTTAGTGGAAGTGAATACAAAGCTCAGTGATTATGCAGCTTGGGTTATGCCTGTTATGAGGGTTTTAGAGTATAGAATCAAGAAAATTTGTTTAGACTATAGTGTGATACTTGATGAAACAAAAGGATTTAAGTATTACACGAATACTGCCAACCCAAGAGCTACCGCATGGATCTTTACTATGGATTTCGCAACTGATACTGTAACCGGAATAAATCCTAGTATCGGCAATATGCCTCAAGATGCTAAAGATACTCTCGTAAATTGTTATGACTTTTTACGTAAAAATCGACATGAAATGTTTCATGCTACTCAGATTCTTGCGGGTATGAAATTGGTTGAAAGCAAGGAAGCTGCATTACAAATAATTATTGAAGCTTGTGAAAACATAGAAAAATCATTAGTTTATAATTTGAAACAAATAAATTAAAGGGGGACTGACGTATGAAAAGATATCATATCTTAGATTTAAAGAGTGACACGCGTAAAGTAGTTATTGCTACATCATACGTCAGTCCTCTTTCTGAAATATACGCCATTTCATATGAATTGAAATCAATGAATTATAAAGGTGAAGTAATATTCGATTTAGTATTATCGAATGGTTTCTCAAGCAATAGATTTTTAAAAACAAATTTTGATGGTGAGAAACTCAATATTGGAGAAATAAAAGTATTAACCTCCTTGAAGAGTAACATTTTAGATGAAATATATGTGTTTTTTTCTGAAAATCCGCAGTATGTTTTAGCTAGTAGTTTGCCAGAGCCTCAGAAATATGTTTTGTTAAATAAAAATTTAGTTGGAGAAATATCAGGTGTCACTTGTTAGTAAGGGGCTACTCGAAAAGATGCATTTCACCTGAAAACTTAAAAAGTAAAACCCAAGAGTGCTAACAAACATTCATGGTTTTTTTATTTTCCAGAGCTGGTGATACATCCTAAATAGCTCTTCCCTCTACTAATGATTGAGCAATCTCTTATTGCTTTATTTTCAATAAAATGCTAATAAATTCACTATATACAATTAACTACTTTTCTTAGCAACAACATTGATGAATTAAATAGCTTAAAGAACAAAGGAGAAGTGTAAATTACACTTCTCCTTTTACCTGACTTAATAATCCATTCGTTTAATAAAACAGCTTTTTTTCTAATAAATTTGATGCAGATACATCCTTTGACTTTAATGCATGCGCATAGCGGTTAATTGTCATTATCCCATCACTATGTCCCGCTCGGCTGATAACAGTTTTAAAATCAATATTGTTTGCCAATAATATAGTAATGTTTGTATGACGTAAAGAGTGAAACGATTTTGTAGGGAAGCCGTATTTTTTTAGAAACTTTTTAAGCATGTTATTTGGTGTATTTGGATGCATCGGCATGCCATTCCATTGCGTAAATAACCTATTATGTTCCACCCACAGGTCTCCAACTTCTTCTTTCATTCTTGTTTGAACTTCTTTCAAATGTTTGAGCAACTTTATTTCTGTATCTGAAAGCGAAAGTGTTCTCATTGATTTTTTCGTCTTAGGAACATCTTTGTAAATGCCTACTCCATGGCGGTACATACTAGTTTGTTTAACAGTAAGCTCTTTTTTTTCAAAATCAATATGATCCCATTCAAGCCCTAATAATTCACCTTTACGTAGTCCGGTTGTGATTGCCAAGGAGTAGAGTACATAATATTTAACATCTTCATTAGCTAAACAAGCTAGTATTTCTTTAACTTCCTCTTCAGTATAATAATCAGCCTCATTATCTTCGATTTTAGGAGTCTTAACATTATTAGCAGCGTTTGATCTAATGAGTTGCCATTCTACGGCAGACTGAAGTATTGAAGAAATACAATTATGATAATGCTTAACTGTTCTTGCTGATAATCCTCCAGGCTTCCCGTCAAGACGGATACCATTTTCTTGAAGGTTAGAATAGAAGCTTTGAAGGTGGATTGGCTTCAATTTCTCCAAGGGTATATGACCAATTGCTTGCAATATCCTTGTATTTAGCATCTGCTCATAACCGTGGACAGTGCTTATCCTTAAATTTTTTCTAGCATATGTCACTAGCCAAAACTTTGAGAATTCCTCAAAAGTCTGCTTTGTAGCCGTTATGTATTGACCATTTTCAACTTCAGCTACAAACTTTGCTAATTCTTTTTCAGCTGCTCGCGGACTTGTAGCTTTTATAGTTTTTCTATGATATATACGTTTTCCATTTGAATCATATCCTCCACTGACTGTTAAACGATATGAGTCTTTACCTCTTTGATCTATATTTCCCGCCAAAATAATACACCTCATTTCAGTTCATTAGTAATGTAATTTACATTAAAAATATTTGATATACATAATGTATATAGGTGCGGTAATTTGTCTACAATGCTAAATATAGGAGCGGTCAATTGGATATCTTAGTATCCATAGATATTTGCTTAACCGCACTATCTTATTACAAAAACCTTGATACCAAGGCTTTTGTAGTAAATATGAACCTAAAATTTTTGAAAAATATTTATACCATGCGGTAATCCAACCCTATCTATTAATGAAAATGCGGTAATTTAACTACAGGTAATTTTATTCTTGTTCAAATAAGCTTTTCCATTTTTCAAAATCAATAAATGGCGTTTTACTATAATTGATGGCTGTATTATTGGTATTAAAATCATATCTAATTTCCGATATGAAGTGTAATGATAGACAACGTAGCTCAACATTACTTAATGTATCAATTTGACTATCAAAAAATCTATCAAATAAAAAATTCAACTCTGAATCGTTTAATAAAATATTAATTTGATCGATAAAAGCATTAATATCTTTTAGTTGATTATCTAAATCCATTAGCATTTGTTTAGTTTCATTCTTTAACTCTTTTTCATATCCAATTAATTCATATTTAAATGTTTTTTCTTGATAAACAACTAAATCTTTGTAGTTTTTAATTTCCTCTGCAATTTGTTTTGTTTGTACTACCCATTTCTTTAAAGTTTTAATTGAACCTTCTTTCATGATTGTTTTATTTTTAATTATGAGGCTAAAAAATTTTTGAAAAATAATTTCGTGCATTTCCTGAATTTTTACATAATTTTTACACTCAGGACAACGGTAAACACGCCTACTTGTTTTACTCTTTCCGGACGTAGTATTTTTAGCTTCCAATTTGCAATTACATTTGTCACATTTAACTAGTTCCTTAAGTAAAAATTCAGAATCCATCTGCAAGCCATAAATCTTTTTAAAATTTCTAACCTGATTTACCAAAGTTTCTAGATATGGTGGAATGATCCCAGTATGCGTATCATTAAATAGACTAAATTGACCAAGCGGTTTTCTATTAGATTTTTTTCGACTTTTTCTAACATCCCAAGTTGTGTGACCTAAGTAAAAGTAATTATGCAAAATTTTATCTATAGCTCCCTGACTCCAACTACTCATTTTTGGAGATAATATTTCGCATTTATTCAAGAATTTTGCTATTACATCGTTACTATAACCCCAACTTGATAGATAAAATATAAGAAATACAATATATGCCTGTCCTTTAGATATGTCTATTTTTGGATTTGTTTCTGTTCCTTTGACGTATCCAAAAGGAAGTTTAGCACCTGGTCTCCTGAAGTCTTCCTTTTTGTCAGGATATAAACATTTTTTTTGATAAGATATTGCCCTTCCTTTTTGATTAACTGAATGTTCTCTATTTAGAAGTAACTTAACTTGAGTAAAAGGGGTGTTAGGATCCCATATTCCTTGAGTATCTGAGCAAATAAATTTTAGGAAAGGCTTTAATGTAATTAAAGGAGTATACACCTCCCTTACAAAGTCAGTTGTCTGCCTGCTAACACGGCTATCATCATAAAAAAAGATTGCACCTTCAAATTGATCTAGTAATGCTACTTTATAAAGGATTTGCATCCATGGTCGTTCCATTGCACGATTATGAGTTGCAGATACTGACTCATCAATACACCATAATACAATTTGGTACCCTTCCTTTTTTGCACGACTATTAATTTCATATTTCTGAATTTCTATTGAATGGTTGTTATCTTGCTTTTGGTCCGAATAACGAATATAAGCAATTGCTGGTTTTAGTAAAACATTATACTCTGGATCAGGTAAATAATAATCTACACTATGCCTAAGTTTGGTTGTCATATTATTAATTATTTCAATTGCCTGTTCTCTTAGGATATTTATGTCATTGCCACTTATTGGTAAATTATTACAATTATGCATTTAAAACACCTACATCTCTACTAAATTCTGTACAATACAGTTTAAAATCAATGGCATGATTAATTACGTAAATGCCTTCAATTAGAAATAGAATATAATTATACATTTCTTCAGTATCAAGCTTATGAAGTAAATTAAATTTAATAGAATCTATAAGCTGATTTACAATTGTCTTTGTATATCTAATATCAACAAGCTGTCTTTTTAAATTCTCTATCTCTTGTTCAATTTTTTTTACCTTTTTTATGTACTGGGTAGGTTCTCCAGATTTAACTTCTATAAAAAAGGAGAATCTTTCTGCTTTTAAATTTGCTTGATATTGTTTCAACTTCAGCTCTAATTTTTTAATAGCATCCTCTACTGAGTAAACTACAATATTTTTTAGTTCTTTTTGAGATAGAGAATTGATAAATGTAGTTAACACTGTTTTTATTTGTTTATTGAGTTCTTCGACAGAAATTTGTATGTCCTTATGTCTTGAGCATTGATAAATAGCGGATTGACCTAATTTTGCTTTATTATGTTTCATGAATTCATTACAGATTCCACATGTTGGTGTAAAGTACCCTATTTCCTCTGATCGTTTAACTGCATTAATAAAGTCATTTTCAAAGTTATCTAGAACTACCTGTGCTTTTTTGAACAGCTCAAGTGATACGATAGGCGGAACATAATCCAATGGAAAAAAGTCTTCATTTTTTGGATAATGAGCTGCATAAAACGCCGTTCTTAATAATTGCCAGCAGTCCTCTATGCTCTTCCTATTTAATATGCTTTTGTATTTTTTAAGACACTCATTTAACATCTCAAATGATTCAGTAACTACGATTTCTTCAAAAAAGGATTTAATCATAAATTGATACCTTTCATCAATGACATAACCTCTTTTATCATCTGTTTTTACATAACCAAATTTTTTTGGTGGATATAACTGCTGAACCACTTTTAGCCTTGATGCAATACTCTTTCCTTCAGATTGAATATGAATTCCATGTACACCCTCGACTAAGAAGTCATAACTAAAAGGTACTGTTTCTCCTACAAAAATTACTTTTAATCTATTTTGAAGAAATTCCTCTACAAGCTCCATGTACTCATAAAAATTTCTTGCAAGGCGGTCCCTTGCAAATACGACGAGGACAGTAATTTGTCCTGATTTTATTGCCTCCCGTAGTTTCATTAGTTCTGGCCTATTTTCCATTATTACTTTATTTGCAGATAAGGCATTTTCATTAAAAACTTCAATATCTTGTTCCCAAGAAAATCCATTTTCCTTTGCCCAATTTTTTGCTCTTGCTTCCTGCATTTCAATTGATTGAGAACTTCCACTAACACGAAAATATACCGCAATATGTTTTTTTATTTCTTCCAAAATAGGCACTGTTATTTCAGAAATAGCTCTTAATTTTTGTTCCATAACTTAACAACCCTTTTCTTCAATTAATTTTGTTATTCGCTTTTGATTAGCAAATAACAACTCACTTTTAACAATCGGATGAATATTTAATTGGTCTAATATAATTCTTTCCATAATCCTAAACATCCAAATTTCGGTTTCAGGTGAATTCTCGTCAGCAAATGAAACGTGTACTACTCGTCCTTTTTTCAATCACAACACTCCTATCAATTTTTTATACATAATTGACAGAAATGTCGGATTTAATTCATTATTTATTTCTTTAGATCAAGCTTTTGTTGAATATGTATTGTTTTATCTTTTCCATAATTTCTTTTTACTCTTATCACCTTTGGCTTGCTTCCTGGCAGTCTCAATTTTCGATAAGTATTATGATACATTCCTTTTTTCACCATCCTTTAACATCCAGATATTCTTCTTCTCAATATTTTTTATTTGAGTAATATATTTTTCAATTACATAGCTTGGTATTTCAAGATCCTTGCAGTTTTCTAATAATTTCTGAAAATAAGTTTCTAACTGAAATGGTGTTTCTATTATTTTTTTTTGCATTATTCTAACCTCCCTATATATCTACCTTTCGTAAAGTGCCTTGTTTTTGTTCATTTTCTGATTTTGTAATTGAATCCTTCTCCTGTTGATCCATCCACTCTTCAAGACTTTCTAATCTAAACAAAACTCTTTTTCCAGCTCTTATGTTTGGAATTTGCCCCTTTTTTGCCATTTCTAGTAGTAGCCAATAAGAAACCCCTAGAAGATTTGCAGCTTCTTTAGCTGTCATTGTTTTTCTCATTAAGTTGTCCTCCTTTTAGTAACGCAAAAAATCCCGCAAGAAACAGACCCTACTTTATAGGGTATATAACTTGCGGGATTCGCATTTTTAGTTACTATTAAATTTTGTTAAAAATGTCTGTTTTTGTAACATTAAGTTGTTTTTTATATTATTACGTTCAATTAAATTTGTCAATACTTATAAAAAAATTTAAAATAAAAAGCCTATTAAAACACTAGATTCTTTCTAAAAATAGAGAAAAAATTAGCAAGTATTATACTCAACATTATTGTTAACGAAAAAAATTGCTTTAGTTCCAGTAAGCAATTTTTAATGAAATTAATAAAAGTTTGCCGTTATTTTATGGTACGGCTCTCAGTATTTATCTTAGCTTTTTAATTTGTTAACATCTTTTTTAACAATCCACTTGGTGCTGCTACACTTTCTGATAAACATCCAAGCTCACCAATAACAATAAAACTATCTTTCGCTCTTGATATTGCTACATTCAATAAACTTTTACTTGCATCCATAAAATAACATCCGTCTTTACTCCCATACACAGTAGACATAATTATTACTCTTCGTTCCCCACCTTGAAATGTGTGTACTGTACCTACATCAACAAAATTTTTAATATCGGATGGTAAAGACTTTTTAATCTTTGAAACTTGCATTTTAAAAGGTGTGACAATACCAATAAGGTTCTTTACATCCTCTTTCGGATAGGCCCTTTTTATATCGTCAAAATATTTACTTAACCACTTCGCTATTGCCTCTGCTTCTTTTTCATTATATCTACTACCAGCTAGTTTACTTGATTGGTTACTATCAACCTGAATGTGACCAAAGTGAGGTATTGATATACCAATTAGCGGATACTCTTTATCATTTTTTCCCAGTCCTCTTTTTGGCTCTAAGTTTCCCTTGTAGACTAGTTTATTACAATATTCAATAATTTCATCATAGCAACGTCTATGCTCACTTAGAAACAGACCCCTTTCCCCAAACTTTTCATAATTGCAACATTTACAAGCAATTTTCATAACACTAGATTCTGAGGTATTTAATCCTAATTTACTTAAATCGTCAAATTCATTTTTTTCCTTAATAACCCCAGCTGCTATTGCTAATGACACATCAAGTGCTTTATTTATATTCCAAACTGGTTCTATTTGATATACATCTCCTACTACAACTGCTCGTTTAGCCAACGAAAAAGAACATGCTGCAATTTCAGGAGTAACTTGTCCTGCCTCGTCAACGATAAGTAAATCAATTTCATTATAAAGAAATTGTTGTTTTCCATCATAAGCAAGAAAGAGTTTAGGTAATTGAAAAAATGTCATCACATAACAAGGAGTAACCATACTTAAATTATTATAAAATTGCTCTAGTACATTTTTGTAATTTTTTCCTTTCTGGCCATCTGTTAATCTTTTTTCCTTTATCCATCGGCATTCATAATAGTGAACAGCCAGCCAAAATGAAACATATCTTAAACTAGTATCCAAAAACTCATTTAATTCTTCTATAGAGTTAAATGAAACTTTATTATCTTTTATGATTTGTATACCTACTAGTTTCTGGATTACTACTTTAAACTTTGAGTTTAATTCATCAACTTTATTATACAATTTTTCATTTTCCTGCAATTTCATTCGTAATTCTTTCGATTTATTACTATATATGTAAATTATTTTTTCAATGTTCATTGACTCATCTAGAAATTCTTCTTGAGGAAGAATGGATAACCTATTTCTGTTAATAATTTTCTTTTTAAAATTCGGTATAAAGGATAACCATCGATAGTAAAAAGGAATACTTTTATAATGGTTATTCCAATCTTTTATTCTAGAATGTATTCTTGATAAAACTTCTGTATCTTGTTCGATTTCTTCTTTTAATTCTGCTAGAAAAGTGTCCATTGCCTTCTCTCTATTACTAACCTGCACAAATTGATTAAATATACTTAACAGTTCGTTATTCATAGATCGTACATCATTTAATAGTCTCCAAATTTTATCTTCACATTCTTCTAAAGAATTAAACGATGTTTTAAAATAAGTGCCACATTCCTTTAAAAATTTTACTTTTGAAATCTGAATATTTTCCTCGGATTCGACTTTAGTAAAAAATTTTTCACCTTCTGGATTAGTATGTTGAAAGCCTTTTTGATCAGCTTCTTTAATTTTATTTTTCGATGGGAAGTAAACTGCAAAGCTATTAACACCCTCTATCCATCTTTCTTCTATATTTATATTTTTCCATTTCTTATCGATTTTGCCGAAAGATTCGATAATATTTGTTACAGCTTGATTATTCGTTGAAGAGGCAACAATCAAAGGTGCTTTTTCTTTTCTTATTGCTTTATCAACATACAGGTTAGCCACTAAAGATTGAAGTAAGGTTGTTTTACCAGTACCAGGAGGGCCATTAACCGCTAAAATCTCTCCTTCTTTCATATTATTAAAGTGATTAACACATTCTCTCTGAGAAAAAGAAAGTGGATACTCTCCCCCCATTTGAGCTGTATGCTTTTTCATTGCACTAATGTTATTATTAATTAATGGCTCATTTTGATTAAACTCTTGTTTGATAAAGTTTTGATAAAGTTTCGACTTTATATGATTACCATCTAATAAATGATCATATAGTTTTAAGATATTTCTTGTAGCAATGATGGATTCATCTTGTAAAAGATAAACTTTATTGTCAAGCTCTATTTCATTTACAAATGTATTTGTAATTTTGTTTCCAGTGATTGTTTCATACATATCTTTAGAGAAATCATAATATACATTCCAACTTGAATTGTTTATCAATTTTTGATGATTATCATTCATATATACATCAAAGTCATTTATATGTCCAATTGCTAATTTCTCTTCAATGATAGGATAAAGATGTTCTCTCGGTATCCAGGGAAACTTACCTTCTGGAGGACTGAGAGTTCCGTCTGAGTTTAATACTGCTGGAATGAAAAAAATTCCTGTAAAATCTTCTATGTTATTTAACTTTTCCTGAGTTACAAAAATGGTTTTGATTGTCTTTGCAACAATAATTACATCAATTTTTTTAGTATCTTCATTTTTATTCTTTAATAAATTGATAAAATGTTTTTCTTCGATTATGCCTTCTTGTATATTTTCTAATTGTACTATTTCATAGTGATTATTCTTAAAATCAACTCGTAGCTTGGCTGCAATACTATCTCTAAAATATTTCGTTATTTGTAGATACTTATTCATCGACTCACTCCTTATTAAAATTATACTAGAGATTTTTTTTTATTTTCAATTCCTTTCGGAAAAATCTGTAAAACAAAAAAATTAGACGAGAACTTTTAAGTCCTCGTCTAAGCATATGTGGTAGATAATCAAAACAAATTTTTTTATTAATACCATCTTAACATTTTTAAGTTTACCGTTACTTATGGTACTGTTCATCGTGACGTAACTAAATGAGGTTTTTATCTTTCTTGATAATGCCTTGTGTGTATAGACCCTATATATACTTAAGATTCATCAGTGTTCAAATACACTCTAATATCCCCTTTGGTTTTAATGTCGCCGTCAATTATTTTTTTTATATTATCCAATTGGGATGCTACAGATTGTTTATGTTTTTCTCTTTTCTTAATATCGTTTTTATTTTTGGCAACCTTATTTAAAAGTTCCAAATACTGATTTAATGAGTCTAGTATGTCTACTTTATTTTCAATCAGGAATGTTGATATTAACTCACACATTGTATGTGCGGTCTTATTTCTCTCATTTTTCAATGAGTGTGATTTCCTATACAACTTATTTATTTTGTCTTTATTTGTTTTTTTAATATTTCTCCGAATATCTTTAAATTCTTCTAAATCAACCAGAGCCATATTAGAATAGCCCTGGCTATTCAAATGATTATTTAGGTAAAGATAATCATTGCATTTTTTTAGAGTTTCGACTATATCTATGTAATGACCGTTAATGGCATATGCTAATAAGCGGATCCTTCGTATAGTTTTCTTTACTTTCCAGTCTTTAGCTTTTCTTTTGATCCTGTTCATTTCATTCTCATAATCGCTACAGTTAAAGTCAAATTCTTCAATCAAATCTTCTACGTGAATTCTAATGTCTTCTAAAGAATATACAATTGTATCGTTCATTAAAAGTCCTCCTCGTCATCTGAGTCACTAAACATATAATCATCATAATAATCACTGACTTTTCGAAACTTACACTTGCCGCCCCTAGAAAATTTGTGAACCTCAATTGGTAATTCATCTTCATCAGCTTTATCCATAATTAAATCCACCAAATACCGCTTTTCCGCTTTAGATAAAAACTTCCAGTGATTTGGGATTAATCTTTTTAATGTAAAGATTGTATCATCGGGAATAACATCAATCTTTTTTCTTAATAGTTCAAAATAATGATTTTCCAAGTTTTCCCCCATTAATCGGCTTCTAGCTAAAGCACTTAATGTAAGTCCTAGTTCGTTTGCGACTCGAGTCAACTCTTGCTTTTCTTCAGAGGATATTCTTATTATGAAACGTTCTTCCATATCAGCCTCCTGTTACTCATTTAATATTTTTGTTATCAAAAAAAGTGAGGATTTAAAAGTAATTAACGATTATAATAATATTAACGAAATTAAACCTGTTACCAATTATGATATTTTGTAAACATATATTTGTCAAATTTGATTCTGGTTATATAAATTGAAATGGGGCAGTTCAAAAGAATAATATATATTTTTTTCTGCTTCTCTACAATTTTAAAAACTTTTTAAATAACAATACCATTCCTTCTTAATGGGTAGGTGAATAAATATAGAAAACTACAGCGAAGTTAAATTAACTCTATAATTGATTCTTTTCTCCCATGTTATAATATCAACTTGTTTAACCACTCTTCATTAAGTGCAATTTCAAATCTCTGCTTTACCACTATTTATGATACGGTTCACCGTGAGGTATCTAAATGAGGTTTAAATTGCATACTTTAATGAGTACTTGGAGAGTAATTGGAGATTATTTATATTAATAAACTGTTATGTAGTATAAAACTGTATAATATATTAAGTGGTAAAATAATTGTAAAAAGCTTTCTTTATTTATAAGTTTTTTACAACTATATCAAGTAATATTGCTTATGCTATTTGAAATGGAGTTAATTGGAAATATGAAGAAAGTAGACCTTAGAAATCCAAAAAGAAATTTTAATTTAAAAACAGGTAGAGCTAGTTGGTATGATTACTATGCAGGTTATTCAACTCAATTTGTTGAAGATATTATTAAATACATAAATCCTGTAAAAAATTCTATCATCTTTGATCCATGGAATGGTAGCGGAACTACAACTCATATTGCTTCTAAACTTGGTTATAAATCAATAGGGTATGATATTAATCCTGTTATGATAATAGTTGCAAAAGCAAAAAGAATTGATTACCCATCTCTTCAAAGTCTAAAAAATAAAACTGATTCAATAATTAATCTCGCAAAAGCACATAGAATTTCTGACTTAGAAGTATTAAATGATCCCTTAAGTGCATGGTTACAACCTTCTAGTGTTATTCCGTTTAGGCAAATAGAGACTGCATTCTTAATTGCTAATAATTGTAGTAAAAAGGACTTAAGTTCAAATAATTACGAAGGAATTTCTAACCTAATTTCTTTTTATTATGTCGCTTTATTTAAAACTGTTAAAGAATTATTAAGTGGGTTTAGATCTTCTAACCCTACTTGGATAAAACGTCCTAAAAATAATAATGAAAAAATCAATATTAACAGTATTGATGTTTATAATACTTTTTCATTTTATGTAAACCAAATGATAGATGCAGTAAATAATGCCGAAGAAGATTCATGTGGTTTTGGAAATAGCAACATTTCATTAGCCTCTTCAGTATCTTTACCATTACATGACAATTCTATAGATGCCGTAATAACTTCACCACCTTATTGCACTAGAATAGACTATGCTATTGCTACAATTTTGGAATTAGCTATTCTCGGTTATTCTGATAATAAAAAACTTAAAACCCTTAGGGACAAAATGATAGGCACACCAACAATTTCACGCTTAATAGGTGAACCCCATGAAATGTGGGGTAAATCAGCAAACAATATATTAGAACTTATTTCCAAACACGAATCTAAAGCATCAAAGTTGTATTACTATAAAGTGTACTTCCAATATTTTTCTTCTATTTATAGTTCTTTAGAAGAAATAAATCGGGTGTTAAAACCAAACAGCTATTGTGTGTTTGTAGTACAAAATTCTTATTATAAGGATATATTAGTCGATTTATCAAAAGTCTTTATAGATATGACACAACAGTTTTCTTGGGTTCTTGACAATAAATTTGCATATAAAAAAAATACCATCGCTGGAATCCATAAAAATAACAATAAATATAGAAAATCTTCCAAAGTTGATGAAACAGTATTAATATTTAAGAAAAAAAACTAAATAAAGAGGTGGTTATTAAATGTCTCAAGGAATTGATTTAATAAGTGCGGTTGATAAGAAAATTGATAAAGTTAGAACAAGGAGTTTGGATTTGTCTTTCAATGAAATTATGGATATGTATCAAGATGGCGAACTTATTATTTCTCCAGATTATCAAAGACTATTCAGATGGTCTGAAGGAAATCAATCAAGGTTCATTGAGTCTTTATTATTAGAAATGCCAGTTCCCCCAATTTTTTTTATTGAACGTTCAGAAGGGGTTTATGAACTTATAGATGGTTTACAGCGTATTTCTTCTTATTTACACTTTCGAGGAAGGCATGAATTAAAGAAAAACGATGATGGTTCTTATCAAAAGCTTGAACTAACCGATTGTGATATAGTTCCTGAGCTTAATGGCATGACCTATGATCAACTCCCTCAGGCATTAAGTATAAAACTTAAGCGGAATTTTATTCGTGTAGATATATTACGAAAAGAAAGTGACCAACGTTTGAGATACTATATGTTTAAAAGATTAAATACTGGTGGGGAGAAGTTATCAGATCAAGAAATTAGAAACAGTGTTATTAAATTATTAAACGATGAATTTAACCAATTTATTATACAAATGAGTAAGGTTCAAGCATTTAAGGATTGTATAGCTAATATCTCTACAGAACAGAATGAACAACGCTATGATCAAGAATTAGTTCTGCGTTTTTTTGCTTTTAAGAATAATAGAACACAGTATAAGCATGATGTGGGGGATTTTTTAACAGATTACCTAGAAGAGGTTTCAGATCCAGAAAGTAATGAATTTACTTTTAATTATGAAGAAGAGGAAAAAATATTCACACAAACGTTCTTAATTCTAAGTAAAGCATTAGGAGACCAAGTTTTCTCGGGGACTAACACCAAGGGTACTTTAGTAAAAAGATTCTTAACATATCATTTCGAAGCCTTTTCCATAGGAATTCAAAAAGCTTTAGACAAAATTGATCCGATGAACGATGAGACAATTAATAAAATAAAAGAGACTTTTCTTGAGATTAAAAATGATCCCCAATTTAAGCAAATAACAACTGGTGGAGGGAAAAATTATTCTCGACCACTTAACGCTAGAATAGAATTTGTAGAAGAAAAGGTTCTGGCTGTTTTATGAATTTACTAGATATTCGTGCACAAATTGAAGAAGAGATAACATGGAGATCCGATGAAATCAGGTTCTTAAAGAATCAGTTATCCATAATGCAAAAGGACACTGATAAAGAAAAATACCGCAAATCCTTAATTGTAATGTTGTATTCACATTACGAAGGCTTTTGTAAAACAGTCTTTCAAATATATATAAATGAAATTAACAAGGAAAACTTGACAAGAGCTGATGCTAACTATTACATTGCTACAGCTTCTTTAGATGAAGCTTTTAAATACTATGAAAATCGAGACAAAAAGAATACTTATTTTAAGAATCCCTTACCTCATGATGAAAAGTTACATAAATTTTCCAGACAGGTAGATTTTCTTCAATTGGTAGATGATATATGGAGTCAAAAACTCGTCATACCTGAAAAAATTGTTGATACTGAAGCAAATCTAAAGCCTATTGTCCTTAGAAAGCTATTATTTAGATTAGGTTTTAATCATACCTGTTTTGCTTCTTATGAAGGACTTATAGATCAATTACTAAATAAAAGAAACAATGTAGCTCATGGTTCGCATAAAGAAGGAATAAAAGAAAAAGATTATGAGAAAATAGAAACAGCCACTTTTAAAGTTATGGACGAGCTAAAAAAATTAATTATGGATGCTCTTTCGAAAAAATTATATTTAAAACAAACAAACTGAATAAGCTATATATTCTGAAGCCCGTATTGTTTATACGGGCCTTATTTATAACCTCATTTACTTATAATACGGTTCACTGCAAATGATTCTAAAATTTTGTTTTTATATTAGGTACAAATTGAATGGTAATTGTATATTTGTTCCCAAATTGTTCCCAACTGATTTTTTTATTGGATGTTTTTATCTAGAAAAAAGGAAAAAACCCTTGATAAATCAAGGGTTTTACAGCGGCCCCGAGAGGAATCGAACCTCCGACGCACGGTTTAGGAAACCGACGCTCTATCCGCTGAGCTACGGAGCCAGATATTAAATTAATTCACATATTCCATTATAGTAAAAATGCCCGAAAAGTAAACACTCTTGAGGTTGGAATAATTAAGGAAGATGACCGACAAAGAATACTCTCAGATCCCCCCTCGAAGGGGGTCTTGCAAACAATTTGCAAACAACAACCTCAATGAAAGTGCTTAAAAACCAACATTCAGAATAGTATCATTTATACTTGACCGCTTATATTTCTCAATTATAAAATAAATTATTTTAATCCACCCACAGCGGTGGATATTTTACGTTATAGGGGGAATTCCAAATGAAACGAATGAGAACGACCAACGTCACCAACACGTTACACCATCCACTAGACTATTACTTCTCAATCTTCATCCGAGCCAAGCAGGTAGAGGGGTTAAAGTCTCGCACCTTGAAAGACCATGAAAGTCACTACAAATACTTTAAGCTGTGGCTAGTCGAAAGGTACCCAACTTTAAAGCTTGAAGAGCTTACGGCTGATCATGTGCGCCAGTATCTTCATTACATGCTGAACGAACGGACACAGTACAAGAATCACCCAACTCTTGAAAAGCACAGCCACAAACAAGGTCTTTCGCCTGCGACAGTTAACATCCGCACTCGTACGCTCAAGTGCTTCTTGAAATTTCTGTTTGATGAGGGGCACATGCAGGAGAACTTGGCGAAGCGTATGAAGTTGCAGAAGGTAGATGAGGACACAATCGGAGCTTTCACAAAAGAGGAAATGCTGCTTCTGTTAAGTCAGCCGAATCAACGTGAGTACACGGGTTTTCGTGACTATGTGTTAATGACTCTTTTACTCGATACGGGGATGAGAATTAACGAAGTGCTTCAAATGCAAGTTAATCACATTGATTATAATAAGCTACTTATCCAGATTCCTGCTAGTCACTCAAAGAACGGCAAAGCTCGTACTGTTCCCATTACTCGCAAAACTAGCGAATTAATTAAGACTCTTGTGGATGAAAACAAGCAGCAGTTCAACAAAGTTATTCCGTTCGTCTTCTTGCTCAACAACGGGGAGCCGCTCACCTATCATCAAGCTTATTCTCAGATTAAAGTATATGGGGAACGAGCTGGAATTACTTCGGCAAGAGTCTCACCGCACACGTTTAGGCATACGTTTGCTAAACATTTCATAATGAACGGCGGGGATGTCTTTACGCTTCAAAAGATATTGGGGCATGCAAATATCCAGATGTGTCGCAAATATGTTCAAATGACCGAGAAAGACCTCACAGACACACATGAACAAACTAGTCCTGTGGCTCAGTATTAATTTTATACCCCGACAATTATTATTTTGAAGGGGTATTGTAGCAAGTCACAAGTAGATTAAAAGAAGCTCATAGGGAAAATGAATGAAGACGACTTGTAATATATGTTTGTTCTGGCACTTTGTGAAGGGGACTGTTGCAATTGAACCACAAAGTTCACGGAGAAAACTTGTTAAATAATATGGGAACAATGGGTATTAGCTAAAGTTGTAGTTAAATCGAACGAACGTTTGCAACTATTGCACTAGCCACATAAGCAGAGAAATACAAAATGAATATACAGACGAGAATTTAAGATGAATGTGAATGAAGATGATGGAGGTGGTGAGTAAGTATATGAATCGGATGCGGTTCAGATAACTTAAAGGGAAAGATAATGCAAGAGAAATTACAGAAGAATTATAACCTCAAGATGGTCAGATGCACAATTATATAAAAAGGGCGCTAGTCCATAAGACCAACGCCCCTTGATAGTTATTTTTTAAATGGATTCTCCATAATTACGTAGAAAAGAGGTCCTGTTAAACTGGAATGTATTTCTGAGCCTTGTCTTGTGAATGCTATATAATCAGCCTTATAAATATTACCATCTGAGATTTTACCGACGCCGTAACGACCACCACCTACATACCCTATAGGATCGATAATCTTACCGTCATCAATTAGGTCTCCGCCATGAATAAAACCTTTTTCTTCCAATGTTTTAGACACCAGCATGTTATATCCAAGAGTCTTATCAACTTCAATTTTGAGATCACTTGCTGGCAACTTCATACGAATTATACCCTTAACCCTACCATTCTTATCGTCCAGCAATACATCCTTAGTGTCTGCCCACTTATGATCCGCATTTTTTAGATCACCAGTAAAGTTATATAATGTTGATTCTTCTAGGTTCTCTTGAACCTCAGCAGCAGTTTTTGGATTAGGGTTTTTTACTTCCGCACGAAGATTATCAGGAATAAAGCTCTCAGTTTTAGGCTGAGGTTTTGGCTCAGGTTTGGGCACTTCAACTTTTGCCCCGCCATTTTTCACATCAAGCATTTTCTTCAACATTTTAGACGCTTCGGCTCTTGTGGCACTTTGATCTGGTTTGAAAGTTTGATCAGGATAACCACCGATAACACCCTTTTCCACATTCAAACTAATATGCTTTAAGTCTTCGCTACTAACCTTACCCACATCTTTGAATTTTGAAGCACCATTATCCTTTGCTGTTTCCTTTAGTGATCTCGCAATCATACGAGCCATTTCCAAACGAGTAATATTTTTGTTAGGTACATACTTATTTCCATAGTCCTTTGATTGAATGATGTTATTCTTGAAAAGAGTGTTAATATCATTGGCTGCCCAGTGGTTCTTTGTATCTGAGAAAGCTGAGCCTGCCTGCGCATCAAAGCCTAAGGATCTGTTTAAAATAGCTGAGAATTCTGCCCGAGTAATCTGAGCATTTGGTTTAAATGTCCCATCTGGATAACCACCTATAAGCCCTTTATCGACCATTGCGTTGATGTCACCTTCTGCCCAATGTCCTTTTACATCCGCAGGAGTTGCAGCTAATGAGCCGCTTGGTGAAGCTGATAATGCTAATGATAAAGCTAACGTTGAACTTACAATAACTTTCTTAAGATTCATCTTCCTAGTTTCCCCCTCTAAATAACTTAGTTCGTTGTTCCATCCAATTCATGACTTGTCCCTCGTCAAAATAACACTTCTTTAACTCACCCACTCTTTGGCAGGGCAAGCCGAGTTCATTTGTCCACCTTTCTAAGGTGCGCTTGCTAACTCCTAGTAACCCCGACAGTTCTCGTTTATCATAAGTAGCCACCCCAACACCCCCAAATGTTATTATTTTCCTAAGAAAATTTTAACACTTGCTTAAATTTTCTGTCAATTATTCCCTATAAATCGACATGGTACGGCAATAGTTAGAAAGCTCTTTTAGTAGAAGTCATCCACAAAGTTGAGGGCAAGAAGAGTGCGCCAAGCCTAGGACCCAGTTAGGAATACAAGCTTTGACAACCCCTGTTTACTTTACGAAGGAGCCTTGTGACCCCTATTTCATTAACTAGGTGTGCTCATGAGGGTGGATTGCCATGTGAATCTACGAGAGTTGAAGTTTGAGTTTGAGAATGCAGCTAAAGGTAGTTTGTCAGCCCTTTTAACAAGGAGAAGGTGCTAGAACGCTTTCGGCAACATAAGCACATCCACAAGCAGGGAGTGAGCACAACCCTTCGCTAGGTGTAAGAGAATAGGGGGAATTGCGAGTGGATTCCGAGGGTGATAAAATCCAGGCATAAAAAGCAAAGGTAAAAAGAGGGGGTACGGACGACGGTCTTGTGCCCTCTCTTCATGTGTGTAAAGGAAGTAACAAGTCACAAAGGAAGCAACAAACTCAGCCACTAACTAGGGGGAAGTGTAAAGGGTTCCGTTTCTCCTGCTCTTTACTTAGAAGTACAAGTGGAAGGGTACTCATAGGGTACTGATATGGGTGCATATGATTCATCCACCTTGTGAGCGGTGAGGAGATATAAGGTGCTGAGGGTACTGTTAAAATGAATATACTACTTCTTCTTGTGTTCATATTTCTTCTTTTCTTTATATTTTATATTTTTAACAGTACCCTATGCACCCTTTAAAGATAACCGTCCGTGGCGTTAATGAGGTATAAGCACCCTAATATGCACCCTATATGTACCCTATGGAACCCTGTTTGTTTGAGGTTTTCGTTAGAGCTATCTTGTAGCTGAAATAAATGAGGAAATACACTAAAGGCTCTCCCAAGTTAAAGAAGAGCCTTAGTTTTGTTTAAATCATGATAGGCACGTCTGCTATAATATCATCTGCTTCATCATAATCTGCTTCTTCTGGAATGAAGTCTTTAATATCTTCATATTTGAATTTGAAGCCTGTCATGTGTGCCTTCTGCGATTCATGTGATTGCTTTGGGCGTGAATGTCTCCTAGAAGCAGCCTTTTCAATATAACCAGCAGATGCTAGTAAATTTCTTGCACTTTCTTCCGAGTGGGAAGTACCCTTTAAAATTTCCTTAAGAACATCGAGAGTGATGATTAAATAGTCATTGTCTTTATACACGACATTGATGTTACCATTCCTCTCATTCGGAAGGTGATTGAACATGATGTACTTTGAATATCCCTGAGCTTGATAATATACGATTCTTTGAAACACGCTTTCAACAATTCTCTTAACGATTTTATCAGCTACATTCACGTTGTTTGTGGCTGAATTCATAGACTGCTTAAGTAGTTCAATCGCTCTATCCACGTCCACATTCATGTTAAACAGCTTATTGAACTCCTTTAGGCACCAAACGAGTAAAGAGGCTTTCGTTACTAAACGCCCATAAAGTGCATCTGCGTCTTTGTCTTCAAATACTTCGCTGATAAATGCGACTTCATTCTTTAGTGAATTACTATCAATATTGGCTATATGCTCAATCCAAGGTTTGGCGAAGTGCCCACGATTTGAATAAACTCGATTCTTTAACGCTTCAACCTTGAAATGATCATAATCGCTAGGGAAGGGCTTCTGATTAATCATGATTATTCTTCCGTAAATTCCTGCTGAATCCTGTGGAGATTTTGTGCTTATGCTAACTTCACCGTTGAAAAGAATCACACCCGTGTACTGATCCTTGGTGTTATCTTTGGAACTCCAACTGTCCCCAGTCTTCGCACTCTTATCCCCTTCTCGACGGTTGATAAGGTCATGAGAAACTCCTGCGAGATGCTCCCCTGCGCGATGATTGTCATCTATACAATAAGGTAAGTTATTTATAGCTTCTGCTTTTCTCCATATTCCAGCTACTTTAGCGTTTGCCCAAGAAGTCTTTAACTCATCACCAAGTCCGTAAATCAAGTTAGTGGCAAAAATTTGGATGGTTGTTTTGCCAGAGGTAGTCTTTCCGTATAAATCTATTCCAATGTTCTCGTCCAGAATTCCCTTCATAAAAGGAACGAGTGGAGAGGCTAAACAACCTGCCAGCATAACCGCAAACACAGGGTTGCCACTTAATGTGTTGATAATGTTCTTTGCTTCATCCATGCTGCCAACTGGAAGTTCTTCCACTGCTGATTTGATCCCGTTTACCGTCGTGTTTGGCTTTCCTGTAAATATTAAATCCTCTCCTTTCTCTTGGGTGGTGAAAGGGAAGAACAATCTTTCTTCAGTCCAGCCGCAAGCATGAATCGCCACATTTGTGGGTAGATTCGTAAGCATGTTGTTGCAGTTAATAAAATCCACGAAGAAGTCAGCTAAAGCTTTGTTGTACTTTGTTCCGATTGCAATGACTCCCGCCCCATTTAGTCTAGTAATCTCTCGTGGCTCTTGTAAATGTTTAATTGAAATTGGGTATGGATGGTACTGCCATTTCTGTGACTGTTCATTCCAGCGGATAATTCGGCAAAGCTTGTCCCCACTCGTATCACTTTTATCCACGACTATTTGAACTGGTAGGATGATGTAAGGGCAAACTTCCAAATAACCACCGTTGTTGGTGGCTCTCAGAATACCGCATTCTTTATCCAGTCTGTAACCTTCGGGAATTCTAAGCGATACTTTCACGGGTAAGTCATTAATAACACTGCTTAAGTCGTGTTCTTCCGTGAAATGTGAGTAACGTTTCTCCGTAATAATTGTTTCTTTCAATTTCTTAGCTTTACTTCTTAATTCCGCTCCAAGATCTTTGCGGTCAGTCTCATCCGCAATTCCTCGCTTAATTAATTCATCTACATAAGATTTTACAACTGAAATTTGAGCGCTCTTTTCACTATTACTAACTAAAACTCTAACGACAAGATTGAACATATCTTCGTCAAAATGTTCGTCTTGTAATTTAGAAATATGAATCTTGAACTCTTCTGGATTTGTTAAGTTTACTGGTTTTGTCGGTTCTTGTAATAATTCATCAATGGATGGAGCCATTTTTATAAACCTCCTCAGTGAATTTTAAGAGGCATATATTGTGTCTATGTAAACTAGAATGTTACAATAGACACATCAATTATTTTGTATATGCCTCATTTTGATAAAAGCGGATGGTGAGAGATCCGCTTTTATTTTTGTTCTTGGCTTTTACTCATGATTAATTTAGTAACCACCCCCTTTAATTCTCTTCTTTTCGGGCTTGTCTGTTCACATAGCCACTTTTCGACTTCTCGCAAGTCAATCAGCGTCACTTCATGAGTTGGTTTCAAGACTGGCATTCCGTCATTGATGAATAAGTTTACTGTGAATCTATTGATTTCAAGCTCTCTCGCAAAGTCTTGTTTTCGCATGAGGAACTGCATGAATTCACCCCCTTCCAATTTTGCGTTTGAATTTTACCACCAACATCCAATTTCTTACAATTATTGATTGCTATTCAGTTTTCAAAGAGCGAATGAGAAGATAGCACATCTTACAACACGCTTAACAGCGGCGTCAAGCCCCCACGGGAACACTGCCCACGGCGGTTGCGGTGAATCACCTATTTTTTGGAAGTTTAGTATAATTAGAATCTACCAATTGAAGTCGCTGATTTCTAACGCATCTTGCTGCACTTGATTCATATAAGGAACAATTACTTTATCAAACAGAAAGATACAATTCTTCATCAAGTCACAGTAACTTCGTAGAAGTCGGAAGATACAAAGGTGATTTATATCCTCACTCGAAAGAGTGTAAGGAATTTTGTAGGCTTTACCATTGCTAAATGCAAGAATAAATACGAGATTAATAGAGTTATCTTTATTTGCTATGTTATAAGTCATTTTTACAGAATCATTCAATAAGGTGAGATTTGAATTATTGAGATTTCTCACTTTAGCAATAGATTCGCTATTATGAATAACCTCAACACTTGTAAGTGTTACATTTGAATTTGCATTAGTATGTTGCGGTTGATAAGATTGATAATTGAATTCAAGATTGCTTAGAGTATTTTGAATCTGGCTTGTGGTCATTGTTGAAGCTTCAGTTAGTCTAAGTTTCTTTAAATTTATTTTTGGTGCACTTAGATAATCAAGCTTCGTCGTTACATCATCAACTCGATAGATAATCCCTTCTTTATCATTATTACTATCATGGACAACGATAATTTCGTGTAAGTATTCAGTTGGATTGTCCATCCACATGTTGAAAGCAATATTACGAAGTTGTAAGTATTCAGCCAGCTCTCTTAAATTTGATAAGTGAATAACTGTGAGATAATCCATATGTCCCACCTTTCCTAGATTAATTGCCCTTGCTAAAGGGTTTACAATTAATGCGTTTGTTTTGATCTTTACTATCATCTGAACCACTCCTAAAATTATTTTTAGAAACTATGTTCACCTATCCACTGCTATTAACATTTTCAAAGAACAAGTGAAGCACATGCAATTTATACCACCACTAAAACCACCTAAGCAATAGCTCAGCTATTGAATTTTACATATATTTCCATTAATAAATTCAGCCACACTCCCCGCCCGCGTTACTCGTTTAATTTCTTACAATATTGTGAACGGAGATCTGTATGTAAGAAATTCTTTAAAGTTTTCTATTTTTTGTATGTTTGGGTGCAGGTGAACTACAGAATGTTAAGCAAGGCACACAGGAACTGTTCACCCCTTAAGGGTACCCTAGGGTGCTGTTAACTCATCCACGCTGTGAGCGGTCATGAGGCTAAGGTACTGTGGGTACGCCCCGAAACATGTACACTGTTTCAGCATTAAAAGCTTTCTAGTTTTCTAGTATTTTATATTTTTAACAGTACCCTATGCACCCTTACACCTTGATCGCTACGAGGGGGCGAGAGATGTATGCACCCTATAGGCACCCTTAAGTACCCTGCCGCAATTCCTTTAGCGAATGCGCTTTATCTGCGCAGTGGGTGAGTTAAAGTGTGTGAGTGTGGCAAGGTTAAAGAGCTAGAGCCTGCCTGTTTACGCTTGCTTTTCTTGTGGCTATTGTGTGAGCGAAAGGTCTCAGAAACTGTTGAATGAGTGCGAGTGTTCATCTTTGTGGCTGTAGCGTGAGGGGTGTCGGGGTTCGAGTGCAGATTCATGTGCGATTATCGCTTTCGGTGCTGTGGCTCAAACCATAAAGGAAGCCCCCTGCTTGTGGTTGCAGAGGGCTTGTGGCTGTGTTTAAGAGGAAGGAGAGCCTCATGTTAGAAACTCTCCAAACTTTGCTGCTGCTTCTTCCTGCATATTCGGGAGCAGGTGGCTGTACGTGTTCAGCGTCAGTTGAATGTTTGAGTGCCCAAGCCTTTCAGCCACGACTTTAGGGTGCACACCTTGTTTTAGTAAAAGGCTGGCGTGGGTGTGTCGTAAGTCATGGAAGCGAATCCTAGGTAAGCCTGCTCGTTTCACGATACTTGCCCAGAGTCTGTACAGGTTCCTCGGGCTTACTGGGGTCCCGTTTGTTGTTTGTGTAACCAGCCCGTGGTCGTTGTACCCTTCCTTAGATTTCTCAGCTTCTTGTGTAACTCTATGAGCCTCTAACTCTTCTAAAACCGCCTTTGGTAACGCAATGACTCTGTTTCCTGTAGCTGTCTTCGGCTCGTTGAACTGATAGCCACTGTGTGCACGTGTGTACGAGCGTTTTACGGAAAGCGTTTGTCTGTTGAAGTCAACGTCTTCCCATTTCACTCCTATCACTTCCCCTAGTCTCATTCCTGTCGTGGCTGCTAGAAGGAAAGCAATGTAGTACCTTGTCCTCTTTGCCTCAGTTAAGAACGTCTTAAGCTGCTGCTCGTCCCAAACTTTAACATGAACTTTGTTTACCTTTGGCGCTGTGATTGGCTTAGCGACGTTCTTTGTGACTAGCTCAAACTTACAAGCTGACTCCAAAGCGTTGTGTAACACAGTCCGAATGTGATTGATGGAACGGTTGGAAAGCTTGGTGTCTTGTTGTAGTTCAAGAATGAAGTTCTGTAATTGCATCGGATTAAGCTTGTCTAGCGGATGATGTCCAAGCTGCGGAATGATGTACTTGTTAACGATCCAGTTGTAAGACTTGTAAGTGCCAGGTCGAACTTGTGCTTTCTTCTGCTTTAGCCACGATTCCATGTAAGCGGCGACAGTCTCCTTTGTACTAGAGGATTCACCCGCATTCGTGGATTGGTTCAATGTGACAAGAGCTTTCGCAAGCGCTGCTTCTGCTTCTTCACTTGTCGCAAAGCCTGACTGCCATTTCTGTTTCCGTCTGCCTGTTACAGGGTGTTTGCCGACTTCAATGACAAAAGCCCAAGTCTTTCCTCGTTTAGTAACGCAACCTTTCATGATAAAACCTCCCGTAGTTAAATTAGTGTGAAAATGAGCTATTCAATTGTCAATGAACAAAAGAACTGGCTCTATTAGACATCAACCCCCGTATTCAAAGTCAATCGACTCATGATAACCGCCCGCAGGGAGCTTCGCATGTTTGAACGAATACCTGAACCCCCTATGGTAATAAGACGCCAATAAAAATACGCCCTTGCTCTTTGTGGAGAGCTTTAAGGCGTTATGCTTTCGGTAAAATGCACGGGTAACAAGTCAAAGCGGTTCGGTGAACCGTTTAGGTGTGCACCTAAAACTATTAGTGTTTTAAGAAAGTGTTTGAGTTCGATCATATTCCCCCTCTTTTGGCTGGATTTAAGCGGTCTACTGTTAAACTACTGAACTTTAAAGCTAAACGGTCTGTTGTTTTATATTCTTATTGTAACACAAACATACAAATATTGTCAATTATTTGTTATTCTAATATACTGTTAAAAGGGGTGAAGACACTTCTCTTTAAGGTGCTAACAGCTTGCAAACAATTTGCAAACAAGGCGCAAACAACATATTGCAAACAGCCCGCCACGAAAAGAATACTATGTTTGCATATTTTATATCCCCTAAAACGCAAAAAAAGCCCGAAACGACGGGCTTCGTTGAACTTTATTATATTGGTAAAATATGGTTTAGGAAACCGACGCTCTATCCGCTGAGCTACGGGGCCAGATTAAAATTTTAATTACATTTATAAATTATAGCGTCTGGTGGAAAAAAGTAAACCTAAAAGTTCTTAAAATAACTGGTAAATTTCCCAATAGGGAAAATTTATAAAGCATAACTTAACATAAGTAAGGCTGCCAATAAAATTAAGGCAGCCTGCTTCAATTAAATTTCTTCTTCAAAATATTTTTCATCAATTGAATAAATAATAGGTCTCTTTCCTTCCATTTTGATAATTCCCATTTCATTTAAGTCTTTCAAAGCATCTCTAATACTTTGTTTTGACTTGTTTGAAATAATTGCTAAATCTTTGACTGTAAGTCCCTTCTCTGTAACTGAAAAGAAGTAATTTTGACCTAGAACATACATAATACCATAATACATTTCTCTGTCATTTAGCCTTTCATCATTTGATAATTTTTCAGTAAATCCATCCAACTGCTCCTTTTTTACTTTCACTTCTTGAATCATATGTTTTTGTTCATTCGAGATGATTTCCAAAAATTCATCTATGAAACAATTCATCTCTCCCCGATTAGCAATACTATTAGTAATTTCAAAAGCAGTTAAATATTTATTTCTATATTTATTACAACCTCTTGAAAGTGAAATGGCAGTTAGATTGCTTAACTCATAATTTAAATAAATACTACTAATAAATCTTGATGTTCTGCCGTTACCATCATAGAAAGGATGAATATAACCAAAATAATAATGGCCGATAACAATTTTTATCAAGGTTGGAACATTTGAATTATTTAAAAAATCAATGAGGTTTAGTAAACATTCTATAATTTTATCTTCAGGTGTAATCCCTCTATGAATGATCTTTTCTGACCCACTTTTTTTATATACATGTGTAATATCTTTTCTAAATAACTCTCCATCCGGCTTTTCAAAATCATCTATTTCTTCGTCAACTATATGATTATATATTTTTCTAATATCTTCAGGAGATTCTAACCTTTTTAGTTCATCCGATAAAAGTTTATTATAAGAAGAAATCATACTACTAAATCTGTTTTTGACTTTCGTATTATTTATTAATTTTGCACTTCTTATTATTTCTTCTTTAGAACTTCTAACGCCCTCCAAATCATTCGTATTATGTAATTCCTCCATTAAACAATCAAAAATAAAATTTTGTTGGGCGATTGGTGGTAAAGTCTCATTTATTGAGTTAAGTAATGAATCTTGTTTATATATCTCATTAATTTTATTAATTAACTCATTTGTTGGAACATAGTATAATTGAAAAGTTTTCGACTGATTAATAGGTTTTATTTTGAAAGGTAATTTAATAGTTGTTTCAAAATTAATTCTTCTTTGATAATAGTCTTCAAACTCTCCAAAGTTAGTTTCTCGAAATATCTTATACAAGTGTCTCATTTTTAACACTCCAAAACTAGTATTTACTATAATAATATCCCATTTAACCAGAAAAACAACAGTCAATGTTATAAAATTGTGGTTTTTTATAACATTGACATCCGTTTTAATTATTAATTATAATAAAAAACAACAAAATTAAAATTAATTAGTATAATTTTTCTGTCATTTAGGCATTTTTATTATCCAACCACATTTACATGTTCTAAATGAGTTGCTTCCTTTAATTGTCATTGAATGTATACCACTTCTACCACAATTTTTACAGGCCACTTTAGTAAACAAAATCCAGTCTTTCTTAAAATTATCCACTTCTAAATTCTCACTCATTCACTTTTTATGTAATACTATTCTTCACCCTTATATTTATTCCCAATTATTTTTTTGTTATTCAAAATGATTCTATTAATTTACATCCACTATATCTTTCTAACTTTTTTACAATATGCCAAAAACTCACCTAGTTACTTTAAACTAAGTGAGTTTTCTTTTAGAGGAAATTCATTTATTCCAACGTAACCAATTCAATTGCTAGCGGCAATGCAGATCCACCGGCATGCATGATTTCTAATTCAATCAAGCCCTTCGAACTTACTGCCTCATAATCTACAACATTCACAACCTCTGTCATTGGTGTCAGAGTTGGCGTTAAAAATACTTTTCCATTATATTTAATTGCGGCATTATAAATACCACCACGGGCTCCAAACCGAACTCTTACCGTTTTTCGCTCGCCTGTATTATTTTCAATTGGTATCTTCACTATATAGGAGGCTCCAAAATGTCCGGGATTTCGGATCATTTGTGTCTGATCGCCAATTCCATTTTCAACAGACATTAAATTATCTGTCCGTCCATTTGAAATTTGGAAAGAAATATCATCACTACCTGCCTCATACGGTGGTAGCTCAGTTTCTAATTGTGACCCACTCCAGATGCCTCGCGGATGACGTGCAGTTTCGTCAATATTAACAGGATCGTCGTGAATTGTTGTTAAATCAATGTTATTTTTACTAAGCACCGTCCGAATTCTATATTTAAGTTCTCCTGTCCCTGACTTTTTCTTCACAGTAAAATCATATGAAAAACCTATTGTATACTTACTTTGTAGTTCAAAGGAATTTAATAACACTGTCTCTCCTTGTTTAACAGTTGAATTTTTTAGGTTAACGTTTGTCATTGTATCACTTAATACATATTCTGCTAGAGGTAAACCTACATCATAATTAACCCAAGTATTAGGTGATTTTCGATGAGCACCTTTTAAGTCGACGATCTCTAATTCATTTGTTGTTGAGAGATTTTCAATTGTGATACCAATATGAACATTTTGCTTAAATTCATTTATATGCCAGCCAAAGATACGATGATCTAATGCAGACTTTTCTGTTTGAACATCATCATGCCATAATGTTGCATACACTTCTGGAACCGTCCGTGCATTTAAATTTTCGGGATTGTCACTTACCATGATCCGTCGATTTCCAACAAACTGTGTATCTACCACATTTGTAGGCTCTGAAAATATTATGGTTTCTTTTTGCAAAAATGGATGCTTAAATTTCTCTCTTGTAATATAAATTTTGATTTCTTTGTCATTTGCAACATAGTATGATTGAACACCATAATGCTTAACTATCGTGTTAAGGGAAGCATAAATCATACCATCAGCTTCAATCGGAGCTTCACTGATTTCTACTGTTTTTCCATCTACCGAAATGTAGTTTTGACCAATATACAGGTTTACGATTTTCCCGTCTACTTGTGTTTGTAGCGTATCCAAATTTCTTGACCAATACACATCACCAGGAATGTTATCTAAAAATTCTACCATTGGAATGTAAAAAGTATCATTTTTTACAATTGGCTTATTTTCAGTAAAATGAAGCAGTTTATTATTCAAATAAACTGGCATACTTTCAAGTAAACTACTTGAATCTGAATCTACTAATTTAATTTTTACAGTATGGTCTTGTTCGCTCCAATCAACCGTCCCACCAAATGCTTCCCCAACAAAACGTAATGGTACTAGTGTCCGATCCCGATAAAGCATTGCAGGTACATCAAGTTGTTTTTTCACAATGCTATTTATTTTAGCAATTTTTGAATTAATTCCAAGCGTAATGGTTGTGCCATTTTTGTGGGCTTGAACAGTGTAACTTTTTGGATTCCATGTTACCTCAGCACCCATTTCTTCAAATATTGCCCGTAAAGGTACTAAAGTTCGGCCATTCTTAATAATCGGTGGTACATCAAACAATACTTGCTTGCCATTGATTGAAACAACTAAGTCGTTCATTTCTACTATTTCTTTACTTGAATCAGCTGCCTTTACACTTATGTATGGTAAAAACATGCTGAGAAAGAAAACCGTTGAAATTAGTAGTGAAATTTTCATCTTTCTTTTAAGCAAATAATCCCCTCCATAACCTATGTTTTTGTCTACTTCAAATCTACCAACGATGGGGTGGATTTACTATGGTAAATAGTGGTCGTTTCTATATGAAATGAAACCAAAATTAAATAAAAAAATCCGTTACCTAGTGGCAACGAATTTGTTTGTATGTATGGCGGAGGAAGAGGGATTCGAACCCCCGCGCGGTTTAACCCGCCTGTCGGTTTTCAAGACCGATCCCTTCAGCCGGACTTGGGTATTCCTCCGTGTCAGACAATTAATAATTTAACATAATGAAAATTAAGTGTCAATATATTTTGGGGGCTAGAAGCCCCCAACCAACCGTTAGTTATTTCCAATAGTTTTAATCACTTCTATATTTCCCATATAAGGTCGTAACACTGTTGGTACCACAACGCTACCATCCTCTTGCTGATAATTTTCTAAAATGGCAGACACTGTACGACCTATTGCTAACCCTGAACCATTTAATGTATGAACATGCTCTGGCTTGGCTCCTGGTTCACGACGAAAACGAATATTAGCTCGTCTAGCCTGGAAGCCTTCAAAATTACTGCAAGAAGAAATTTCCCGGTATGTGTTATAACTTGGTAACCAAACCTCTAAATCATATTTTTTCGCAGCTGTAAAGCCAAGGTCTGCTGTACACATACTCATAACCCGGTATGGTAACTCCAATAATTGCAGAATTTTTTCGGCATGGCCTGTCAATTTTTCTAATTCATTATAAGAATCCTCAGGTCTTACAAAACGAACTAGCTCAACTTTATTAAATTGATGCTGGCGAATCAATCCGCGCGTATCCCTACCAGCAGAACCAGCCTCTGACCGGAAACAAGCACTATAGCCTACATACGCAACTGGTAAATCCTCTCCACTTAAAATTTCATCACGATGCATATTTGTTACTGGAACTTCTGCTGTTGGGATTAAGAAATAATCCTCACCATCAATTTTAAATGCATCCTCCTCAAATTTAGGAAGCTGACCTGTTCCTGTCATACTGTCTCTATTTACCATATATGGTGGTAATACTTCTGTATAGCCGTGGTTGTCTGCATGATAATCCATCATAAAACTTATTAATGCCCTTTCAAGTCTAGCACCTAAGCCTTTATAAAATACAAATCGACTTCCAGTTACTTTACCTGCTCTCTCAAAGTCTAAAATATCTAGCTCATCCGCTATATCCCAGTGAGGCTTAACTTCAAAGTTAAATTGTTTAATATCACCCCATGTACGGACAACAATGTTATCATCTTCACTTTCACCAACAGGTACTGATTCATGGGGAATATTAGGAATAGATAATAAAATAACCTGCAAGTCATTCTCCACAATTCGAAGTTCTTCGTCAAGAGCTTTGATGCGATCGCCTACTTCTCTCATTTCAACAATAAGATGGTCTGCATCCTTTTTCTCTCGTTTTAATACGGATATTTGACCGGATACCTCATTTCGTTTACTTTTCAACTGTTCTGTTTCCACAATTAATTCACGACGCTTTTGATCCAATGCTTCAAAACGATCAAAATCACCTAAATCCTCACCACGATACTTTAACTTTTCTTTAATCTCTGCAAAGTTTTCACGCAAAAACTTTAAATCAAGCATTTTGCTCTTCCTCCTAAATTTTTATATTCAAAATTACACTTTTTTAAGCATAATAAAAACTCTCACCCCAAAAAGGGACGAGAGTTACCCGCGTTGCCACCCTGTTTGAAAAAAGCAAAGCTTTTTTCCACTTAAAAAGATAACGGTTAAACCGAAAATACTTACTAAGCCTAAATAGAAAAGCCGTTCAATATTTTGCTCAGGGATGGATTCACAATTACCTTTTATCGATTTCCACCAACCATCGACTCTCTAAAAAAAGCATAACTGTTACTAGTTCCCGTCTACACTTTAAATTATGATTAATTACATCTATAACATTATTTTACGCTAGTTTTAAAATAATATCCACTCATGAATATGAAATAATTAATAATTTTGGATGATTGTCCTATGATTTCAGTCTTTCTTTGCCTCTTCTACCATTTTTACGAAATAGGCAGTAATTCGATTATCATCCGTTAATTCAGGATGAAAAGAGCAAGCTAAATATTGATCTTGGCGTACTGCAACAATGGCATTATGATGCTTCGAAAGAATTTCTACTGGTTCCATTACTTCTACTATTTTTGGTGCCCTAATAAATACACCGATGAAATCATCAGCAATATCCTTCACCATTAATTCTGCTTCAAAGCTTTCACGTTGACGGCCAAAGGAATTACGCTGGACTTTCATATTCATTAATCCTAAATGAGCAGTATCCTGCCCTTCAATTTGATTAGCCAACAAAATTAACCCCGCACAAGTTCCAAACATTGGCTTCCCACTTTGTCCAAATTCACGTAATGGGTCAAAAAAGCCATATTTATCAATTAAACGTCTCATAGTTGTGCTTTCACCGCCAGGAAGAACAAGACCATCAATCTCTTCAAGCTGTTCTACTTTCTTAACAGCAACTGCTTCAGCACCACATGCTTCAATAGCACGAATATGTTCTCTTACAGCTCCTTGCAATGCAAGAACTCCAATTTTAACCATTTAAACACTTCTCCTTTTTACTATCGCTAAGGAATTCACTCGATTAACTAAATATCAGATGGATCGGGGATCCATCTGATAATAGTTTCACTATAATTACCAACCGCGCTCTTGCATACGCTCACTTGGTTGTAATGATGAAATTTCAATACCCTTCATGGCTGTTCCTAATCCTTTTGATAGCTCACCAATTAATTTATAATCTTGATAATGAGTTGTTGCTTCCACAATGGCACGCGCAAACTTTTCAGGATTATCAGATTTAAAAATGCCCGAACCTACAAATACGCCGTCTGCTCCTAATTGCATCATTAGCGCTGCATCTGCTGGCGTTGCCACTCCACCTGCAGCAAAGTTAACAACTGGAAGGCCACCTTCTCGTTTTACTTGAAGAACAAGCTCATATGGTGCACCAATATTTTTAGCAAACGTCATTAATTCATCTTCAGACATGGCAGCAACCTTGCGAATTTGTGATTGAACCTCACGCATATGACGAACAGCTTCAACAATATTCCCAGTTCCAGGCTCACCTTTTGTGCGAAGCATAGAAGCTCCTTCCCCAATACGACGCAAAGCTTCACCTAAATCACGGCATCCACATACAAATGGAACTGTAAATTCACGCTTATTAATATGATAGACCTCGTCAGCAGGTGTTAATACTTCACTTTCATCAATATAATCTACGCCCATAGCTTCTAATACTCGTGCTTCTACAATATGGCCAATTCGTGCCTTTGCCATAACAGGAATAGACACTGCTTTCATAACCTCTTCTACTATTGTTGGATCTGCCATACGAGCAACTCCACCAGCTGCACGAATATCAGCCGGAACACGCTCAAGTGCCATAACAGCTACTGCACCCGCTGCCTCCGCAATTTTAGCTTGCTCTGCATTGACAACGTCCATAATAACGCCGCCCTTTTGCATTTCAGCCATACCACGTTTTACACGATCTGTACCAATATTTTGTGACATTTAATAATTCCTCCTATATGTAATTTGATACATTTTATTATTTCTCTATTTTAAGTGTACAAATAAAGACCTGTCCATTATTTTAACCTAAAAATCGAAAAATTCCTATTTTAAATTATATAATATTATAAAAAAACCATAAAAACCACTATGAATACTAAGAAATTCATAATAATTTTTATGGTAATATTGGTAATAGTTAAAATAAACCTTTTATTCCATTAGAAACACTCGTCCAAATATCCCCAAAAAAGCTACCTATCGCACGAAGGGTAAGTGAAAACCAATTTGCCTTCTCAACCTGTGAAAGTGTAACAACCTCTACCTTTTCTTTCGTCTCACCAGCACTAGTTAAATATCCATAGTTTGATTCACCTTTATATTCAAACGTTAAATACCCTACTGTTTGACCTTTTTCTACTGGTGCTATCAAACTACCACCCTCAGAAAGTAGCTTTTGATCAAGAATTAGCTTTGGTTCATATAATTCCTCTTCGTTCGCTTTCACTAACGTTTTAAGAGACTCTTTACTAGCAATTTGAACTTCTTTTTCTTTCCCTTTTTCTACATTTAGGAGATCTTGGCCTTCGATTTGATAATTAACTGGATAAAGTTCCTTTTCAACAAAATTACTAAACCCATAATCAAATAACTTTTTCGTTTCTTCAAAACGTGCATATAATGAATCTGTTTTCATTACAACACTTATTAACCGTACTCCGTTTCTTTCAGCTGTTCCTGTAAAACAATAACCTGCTAAATCAGTGGAACCAGTCTTAATTCCATCAACACCAGGATACGCATATTGCTGTAAATAACCAGGAATATCAGGAAGCATTGCATTCCAGTTCAGCATGCTAATTCCTTCACCGTCAATTCCTTTTGTAAACTTTTTAAAAGGAATACTCGCTGTCTTCAATACTTCTGGATAATCATTAATTAAGTGGAAAGCAAGCCTTGCAGTGTCGCGTGCAGAAAGCATGTTTTCTTCTGTTTCTCCAGTACCTTTTGGATGATTACCAAGTAAATCTTCATTATTTAAACCAGTTGAATTAACAAACTTATAATTTTCTAAGCCAAGTTCCTTCGCTTTATCATTCATCATTTGCACAAAATTCGTTTCTGATCCGGCAATTTTTTCAGCTAAAGCGATCGTTGATCCGTTAGCAGAATAAATAGCCATTGATTCATAAAGCTCATGAACAGTATATTTTACATCCTTTCGAAGAGGAACATTTGAAAGACTAGTATTTTGTGAGATTTTGTATACATAGTCTGAAATCGATACTTCATCTTCCCATGTAAGCTTCTTATCTTCGATTGCTTCTAACAATAAATATTCAGTCATCATTTTTGTCATACTTGCAGGTGGCAATGTTATATCAGGGTTTAATTGATATAAGATTTTTCCCGTTTTGGCATCGACTAAAATAGCAGCTTCAGCTTCTAAACCAAGCTCAACTGCACCTGCTTTTGTAGGGAAATTCACAACAAGTGTTGAAACAATAAGTAATGATAGTAAACTATATATAAAAATACTCTTAATTATTTTATTCATAATAAACCCCTCCGAATACTTAGTTAGACAAGGGTAATTCTATCAAATTTAAGATAAAAAAAACAGAGGAAAAACTTCCTCCGTTTGGAAATAATGGTAAACTAATAAAGCTATATTGAATAGTTTGGAGATTCTTTCGTAATTTGTACGTCATGTGGATGACTTTCACGTAAACCGGCACCTGTCATCCGGACAAATTGACTATTTTCACGCAAATCTTTCAAATCTTTTGTACCACAATATCCCATTCCAGATCGTAAGCCACCAACTAATTGATAAACCATATCAGCTAATGGACCTTTATATGGTACACGTCCCTCGATTCCTTCAGGAACAAACTTCTGATTATCCTCTTGGAAATAACGGTCTTTACTACCTTTTTCCATTGCTCCAACTGAGCCCATCCCGCGATATACTTTAAAGCGTCTTCCTTGGAAAATTTCCGTTGCACCTGGGCTTTCAGTTGTCCCTGCAAAAATACTTCCAAGCATTACAGCATGCGCTCCCGCTGCTAGTGCTTTTACTATATCTCCTGAATATTTAATACCACCATCTGCAATAATTGGTACACCGTATTTACGAGCTTCTGTTGCACAATCATATACAGCTGTAATTTGTGGTACTCCTACACCTGCAACAACACGTGTTGTACAAATTGAACCTGGACCAATTCCAACTTTAACAACATTTACACCTGCTTCAATTAATGCTCTTGTTCCTTCTGCAGTCGCAACATTACCTGCAATAATATTTAAATCTGGATAAGCTTGTCTTACTTCCCGAACTTTTCTTAAAACTCCTTCTGAATGACCATGAGCCGTATCAATTACAATGACATCAACATGTGCATTTACAAGCTTTTCAACACGAAGCATTGTATCAGCCGTTACCCCAACTGCCGCACCTACTAACAAACGTCCATGTGAATCCTTTGCCGAATTAGGAAACTCTATTACTTTTTCGATATCTTTAATCGTAATTAAGCCTTTTAATGTTCCGTTTTCATCTACTAATGGGAGCTTTTCGATTTTATATTTTTGTAGGATTTTTTCAGCCTGTTCAAGTGTTGTTCCAACAGGAGCAGTCACTAAATTTTCTTTTGTCATTACATCTGAAATTTTAATGGAGTAGTCTTGAATAAATCGTAAGTCACGATTTGTCAAAATTCCAACAAGCTTTAATTCGTCGTTGTTATTCACGATTGGTACACCTGAAATACGGTATTTTCCCATTAGATGTTCCGCGTCAAAAACTTGTTGTTTAGGGGTTAAATAAAAAGGATTTGTAATGACTCCGCTTTCTGAACGTTTTACTTTGTCAACCTGTTCAGCTTGCTGCTCAATCGACATATTTTTATGAATAATTCCAATTCCACCTTGTCTTGCCATAGAAATTGCCATATCTGCTTCTGTAACAGTATCCATACCGGCACTAATTAGAGGAATGTTAAGCTTTAACGTATCCGATAGCTTTGTTTTAACGTCTACATCTTTTGGTAGTACAGATGAGTGAGCTGGTATTAATAACACATCATCAAAAGTTAATCCTTCCTTACTAAATTTAGTTTCCCACATTCTAAATTCATCCCTCTCATTAATTTTCCTCAAAATATTATTAGTAGCTTAACAATTGGACACAATACTGTCAAGGAAGTAAAACTACTTTGTTTATTTTTTATAAAAGAAATATATTTTTGGAGGTCAGTCATCATGAACTCTATTTGGCAATCCTTTTCTATCTTTCATTCTTCTATTTATGTCCAAAAATATCTTTTACATAGATATAACAAAATAGGTCTAATCGACCCAGAGAAAAAGAGCTACAATAATTGTTATCCATTTATATACTATCTTAATCATGCTAAAAGCTATTATAAGCTTGCTGTTCAATCACCTATCTCCATTCAACCCATTTTAATGTTTTATGGAATGATACAGCTACTAAAAGCTTGCTTATTGACAGTAGACCCTGAATATCCAGATTCGTCTATTGTTTTAGCTCATGGTGTTACAACAAGAAAGCGGAAGAAAAAAAATTATGATTTTTTAAATGATGAAGTAAAAATTCAAAAAAACGGTCTTTTTCCTCATTTTGCTGAAAAAATTTTTAAAATTAAACAACTTGAAGCAGAAAAGTATACGATGGAAAGGCTTTTAACTAGAATCCCAGAATTAAATGATCTTTTCAAAAAAAGCTTTGAAAAAATTCAAAGCTACAAAATTGGCATGGTTAATAATGAATATCTTTATATCCCTATATGTATATTAGATGATCTTAACATGACCCATTCACGATTCATCGACTTTTTAAAGCAAGTTTTTCCATTCAAGCATCAACTACATACTAGTATTGAAACGAATCATAATGATTTCATTAAAATTCTAATTAATAAAAAAATAAATATAAATGAATGTTCACCTTTACAATATCATTTTTTTGAACAAACTCTTTATATTCCAATTAATCGAGAACAATTTTCTATTTTCCCTGAAATAATGACACATTATTTACTGCTATACAATTTAAGTATGATTAGTAGATATGAAACTGAATGGTGGGGAGAATTATTACATAGCTATGATAGCTTAGATTATCCGTTCATTTGTAATTTTTTAACAATATCCTTAAATAAAGTCCCCTATTTAATTTATGAATATTTAAATCAAAACTTTTAAAAAAGAGGATTTTAAAGCCCTTTCTTTTTACAATACTTCTTCAATAAAGAGCTGTCGATTTTGAATCAGTTGAATAATTTCACCAGTACTTTCAAGTTTAATCATTGGTCTTGTTGGATACTTTTGTTCAATAAATACAATTTCCCCAACTTCATTATTAGACAATAGAACTCTTGTACCTGAAGAGAAGTTTGTCATTACTTTCGTTAATGCATTGACAACCCTTGGATCGAATTTTCCAAACTGGTCCTGCAAAATAGATTCCAACACTTTAAAAGGTGACTGTTTTCCTCGATAGTTTCGTTCCGATGTCATCGCATGATATACGTCAGACACTGCAATTATTTTTGCAAAAGGATGAATATACTCAGCTGTTAATCCATTAGGATATCCACTTCCATCAATCCGTTCATGATGCTGATAAACAGTTTTTCTAACATCATCCTTTAATATTTTTACTTGTTCAAGCATCGTAAAGCTATAAATGGGGTGTTTTTTCACTTCATCAAATTCATGTTTAGATAGCGATTCTTTTTTATTTAAAATTTTCGGATCAATTTTTGCCATTCCACAATCACACATTGCACCTGCAATACCAATTTGAATACAATCACCTTTTGAAAAATTTAATACTTTACCTAGAACAGCAGAAAGTGCAGCTAACGTTATAGCATGATGATATAAATAATCTTCTTTCGTTGAATAATGATATAAACTAAAAATATCCCTTGGTGTTTCAAGTGCTGCTTCAATTATTGGTACTACTATTGTCCGTACAGCCGGCATATCTATCGAAACATTGGCTTGCCACCCTTTAAAAAGCTTTTTATAATCTTGTACAGCTTTTAAGTAAAGGGAAGACATTGGCTTAATTACATCGTCTGCTTGAATCGCTTCTTCACTATCATCCTTTATAATTTCATTAGGCTTAAAAGGGTCCCCATTAACAAGAATTGGTTCAACTTGAACATCCTTTACTAAAAAGGCTTTAATAATATCTAAGTTTTTATGAGATATAACTGTCTTTTTAGGAACAATTGGATGATTGGTGAGTGATTTAATATCAGCAGCTAATATACACCCCTCTTTTAATTGATTTGTTCTAATTCTCATAAAAAGTTTCTCCTTTATTCTTTAAATAAATATTTCTTGTTACTATTTTACTATTTTTTTGGAAAAGAAGCATTAAAAAGACACGACTTCCTCTTAGAATGGAGGAAGTCGATTATCTTCTTATACTACCTTTCTATTCATAAAGTTATTGATAGTACAAGAATTTGTTCCTTTTTTATTCATCTTGATTAAGATCTTCAACTCCATCGATGTTATCTTCATCTAACTCGATGTCTTCTTCTTCTTCACGATTTACCTTCGCTACAGTAGCAACAACTTGATTCTCATCTAAACGCATTAATTTAACACCTTGTGTACAACGACCGGTTATTGAAATGCCATCCACTGCCATTCTAATAACAACGCCACTTTCAGTAATAACCATTAAATCTTCGTCGCCTTTAACTGCCTTTACTGCAGACAATGGACCGTTTTTCTCTGTAATATTACATGTTTTAATACCTTTTCCACCACGGCTTTGCAAACGGTATTCAGAGATTGGTGTCCGTTTTCCATAACCATAACGTGTTACTACTAATACATCTATATTTCCCTCAATTATTTCCATACCAATGACTTGATCGCCTTTTCTTAATGTAATCCCTTTAACACCTGTTGCGGTACGTCCCATTGAACGAACATCTGTCTCGTTAAAACGGATTAACATCCCGTTTTGAGTACTAATCATAATTTCCTTTGTGCCATCAGTTAAACCTACGGAAATAACTTCATCACCATCTCTTAAATTTAGGGCAATTAAACCGCCTTTACGAATATTAGCAAAAGATGAAAGTGGCGAGCGTTTCACAATACCATCTTTTGTAGCAAAGAATAAGAACCAATCTTCATGATATTCCTCTACAGGAATTATTGCGTTAATCCATTCATCTTTATCAATATCTAATAGATTAATGATTGGAAGTCCTTTTGCTGTCCGGCTATATTCCGGTATTTCATAGCCTTTAAGACGATAAACCTTTCCTTTATTTGTAAAGAAAAGAATCGTATCATGAGTTGATGGAGTAAGTAAATGTTCAACGAAATCATCTTCATTCGTACCCATTCCTTGAATTCCACGACCACCACGGCGTTGACTTTTATATGTCGTAGCTGGTAGACGCTTTATATATCCATTATGTGTTAACGTAATGACAATATTTTGTTCTGGAATTAAATCCTCATCATCAATATCGCCAAAGTTACCAGCAATTATTTCTGTACGACGATTATCGCTAAATCTTTCCTTTATTTCAGTTAACTCTTCTCGAATAATTTCTAATACTTTTTCCTCATCAGCTAAAATTGCCTTTAATTCAGTAATTAATTTTAAAAGTTCTTGATATTCTTCCTCTATCTTTTCACGCTCTAACCCTGTTAAACGCTGCAATCTCATATCTAAAATTGCTTGTGCTTGTTTTTCCGAAAGGTTAAAGTTATCCATTAATCCTTGTCTTGCAATATCAGTTGTTTGCGAGCTACGAATTAATGAAATAATCTCATCAATATGGTCAAGAGCGATTCTTAATCCTTCCAAAATATGTGCCCTTGCTTCTGCTTTACGTAGTTCAAACTCAGTTCGACGACGAATAATGACAATCTGATGATCAAGGTAATGACTTAACATTTGCTTTAAATTCAAAACCTTTGGATGACCGTCAACAAGCGCTAACATATTGATACCAAAACTAGATTGTAAAGCTGTTTGTTTGTATAAATTATTTAAAAGAACATTGGCATTTGCATCCCGTTTTACTTCAATTACTATACGCATACCATTGCGGTCTGATTCATCACGAAGGTCAGAAATACCTTCAATTTTCTTTTCATGCACAAGTTCTGCTATTCTTTCAATAAGCTTTGCTTTATTGACTTGATATGGTATTTCGTTAATGATTATTGTCTGTCTTCCATTTGCTTTTTCTTCTATCAACGATTTAGCTCGAATCGTAATGGAACCTCTTCCAGTTTCATATGCACGACGAATTCCACTACGTCCTAAAATTTGTCCTGCCGTAGGAAAATCAGGACCTTGAATAATTTCCATTAATTCAGCTATTGTAATATCACGATTATGACTGACAGCTAAAACACCATCTATTACTTCACCTAAATGATGTGGAGGTATATTAGTAGCCATTCCGACTGCAATCCCAGAAGCTCCATTCACTAATAGATTTGGAAATCTCGCAGGCATAACAACAGGTTCTTTTTCTGAACCATCATAGTTGTCTTGATAGTCAATCGTATCTTTGTTTATATCACGTAGCATTTCCATTGCAATCTTAGACATTCTTGCTTCTGTATAACGCATTGCAGCTGCCGGGTCACCATCAACTGATCCGAAGTTACCATGACCGTCAACTAACATATAACGAAAATTAAAATCCTGAGCCATCCTCACCATTGCTTCGTAAACTGCAGAATCTCCATGTGGATGATACTTACCGATTACATCACCAACAATACGAGCAGACTTTTTATGAGCTTTGTCTGCAGTATTACCTAATTCATTCATCGCAAACAAAATTCTCCGATGAACTGGTTTTAGACCATCTCTTACATCTGGTAAAGCACGTGAAACAATAACACTCATCGCATAATCTAAAAACGATGTCTTCATTTCAGTGCTTAAATTTATCTCTTGAATTTGTCGACGTTCTTCCTGCACTTCGTGCCCCTCCTCTCTATACATCTAGATTTTTAACATAACGGGCATTTTCTTGGATAAATTCACGTCGAGGTTCAACTTGATCCCCCATTAAAATATCAAATACTTCATCCGCTTCTATTGCATCCTCAAGCTGTACTTGAAGCAATGTTCGGACCTCTGGATCCATTGTTGTTTCCCACAGCTGTTCTGGATTCATTTCTCCTAGACCTTTATAACGTTGTATACCTGGTTTTGGATTGTCTGGTAATTCAGCTAATATTTTTTCTAATTGTCTGTCATTATAAGCATACTCAATCCTTTTCCCCTGTTGAATTTTATATAAAGGAGGTTGAGCAATATAAATATAACCATTTTCAATAATAGGTCTCATAAAACGATAGAAAAATGTTAAGAGTAGTGTACGAATATGTGCACCATCTACATCGGCATCGGTCATAATTACAATTTTATGATATCTTGCTTTTGCAATATCAAAATCTTCACCAATACCGGTACCAAGTGCGGTAATAATTGTACGAATCTCATTATTTGATAAAATTCTATCTAAACGTGCCTTTTCAACGTTTAGAATTTTTCCTCGTAGCGGAAGAATCGCTTGAAAGTGACGATCTCTTCCTGATTTAGCTGAACCACCTGCTGAATCTCCCTCAACTATATATAATTCACTAATGGAAGCATCTCTTGAAGAACAATCGGCAAGCTTTCCAGGTAAACTTGATATTTCAAGTGCACCCTTTCTCCTTGTAAGCTCTCTAGCTTTTTTTGCAGCAATTCTTGCTCTTGATGCCATTAAACCTTTATCAACAATCTTTTTCCCTACCGTAGGATTTTCTAATAGAAATTTTTCAAATAGATCTGAAAAAATAGAATCAACAATGGCCCTAACTTCACTATTACCAAGCTTTGTCTTTGTTTGTCCTTCAAACTGTGGATCAGGATGTTTAACAGATATAATAGTTGTTAAACCTTCGCGAACATCATCACCAGTAAGGTTAGAATCTGCATCCTTAAAAATATTACTTTTGCGGGCATAATCATTTATAATTCGCGTTAAAGCTGCTTTAAATCCAGCTTCATGTGTTCCACCTTCATAAGTATGAATATTATTAGCAAAAGAATATATATTACTAACATAGCTATCATTATATTGTAATGCAATTTCAACGGTAATTCCGTCTTTTTCACCTTCTACATATACTGGCTCTTCATGAATGACTTCACGTGATCGATTTAAATGCTCTACATATGATTTTATACCGCCCTCATAGTGCCATTCACTCGATTTTCCATCTTCACGTGCATCTTCTATCATAATTTTCAAACCACGGTTAAGAAAAGCTAATTCACGAAGCCGTGTAGCTAGTGTATCAAAATCATATTCAGTCGTTTCATCAAAAATTTCAGGGTCTGGCGTAAAGTGAACAATTGTACCTGTTTTATCTGTTTCACCAATTACAGATAATTCTTCAGTCACTACACCACGATTAAATTTCATATAATGCACTTTTCCATCACGATGTACAAAGACCTCTAGCTCAGTTGAAAGTGCGTTTACGACAGATGCACCTACACCGTGTAAACCACCAGAAACTTTATAGCCACCACCACCAAACTTACCGCCAGCATGAAGTACAGTCATAATAACTTCAACTGCTGGACGACCCATTTTTTCTTGAATACCAACAGGAATTCCTCGACCATTATCGGTTACTGTAATACTATTATCTTTTTCAATTTTCACTTTAATTTCCGTACAATAACCTGCTAATGCCTCATCAATACTGTTATCAACAATTTCCCAGACAAGATGATGTAAACCTTTTGCACTAGTAGAACCAATATACATCCCTGGGCGTTTTCTTACAGCCTCCAAACCTTCAAGCACTTGAATTTGACTTTCATCATAGCTTTGTTCCACGATTGTTTGCTTTTCATCTATAGCCACAATAATCACCTTCACTTTCCGCTAGAAAAGGAGCGTTGCTAGCGCTCACACCACTTTTATTTTTAAATTACATCTCTAACTCTGAAATATATTGTGAACGTCTTTTTAAAGTAACGGTAGAAAATGGTGAAAAATATATGCAATCTTTTGTTATCACAATAGATTTAACTGCACCTTCTACTATTTCAACAATATTATTATTTTCATAATTTTTTTTAACAAACTCTTCTAAAATAATTGAATTCATTAAACTACTATCAATAATCGCGACAACATTATCAGACTGAATAATAACGTCTTCACCTAAATGTATAAACATGTTTCTCCATCCTTATTTTGACTTTACTATTTGACCCTCTGAAACTTGATATTTAGTAGCTTTGTTTAATGTTTCATGGTCAATTCCATCTACACTTGTTGTCGTTACAAAAGTTTGAACTTTGTTTTGTATCGTATTTAATAAATGTGATTGTCGATAATCATCAAGTTCAGATAATACATCATCTAAAAGAAGAACCGGATATTCTCCAACCTCTGAATTAATTAACTCTATTTCAGCTAATTTAATAGATAAAGCTGTTGTTCTTTGTTGCCCTTGTGATCCATATACTTGAACATCCATGTCATTTACAAAAAATTGCATATCATCACGATGAGGGCCAATCAATGTTATTCCACGGTCTATTTCCTTTTCAACAATTTTTGCAAACTTTTCATAGTATACTTCTATCATTTTTGACAAGTCCATATTCTCTGATACATCAATAGACGGATTATACTTAATTTTCAATGTTTCTAAACCTCGTGATATACCGTTATGAATCGGTTCGGCCCAGGTTTGCAATAACTGTAAAAAGTCATACCTCCTAGTCGTTATTTTGACTGCAATTTCTACGAGCTGAGCTGTTAGAATTTCTAACATTACTTTATTCTTTTCTGGATCCCTATGAAATTGTTTTAGTAAGTGGTTTCTTTGCTGTAAAATATGGTGATATTGATTAAGGTCATACATATATATAGGCGATATTTGACCTATTTCAATATCTATAAAACGTCTTCGCACCTGAGGACTTCCTTTTACAAGATTTAAATCCTCAGGTGCAAACATCACTACATTTAGTGAACCTATGTAGCTGCTTAATTTCTTTTGTTCCAATGCATTAACTTTAGCTTTTTTCCCTTTATTTGAAATAATAAGCTCTAATGCTAATGAATGTCGTTTATTTTGAACCTTACCTTCTATTTTAGCATATTCTTGACTCCATTTGATAAGTTCTTTATCTCGAGAAGTTCGATGTGACTTAGCAATAGCTAAAACAAATATACTTTCGAGCAAATTCGTTTTACCTTGGGCATTTTCTCCTAATATCACATTCACTTTATTTTCAAAAGCGATTGATGCTTTATTATAATTTCGATAATTCGTAATTGTTAAATCGGTTAAAAACAAAGAGAGACACCCACTTTTTATCTCTATATATTTTAATTATTTGCAGAAATTACTTTATAAGAGCCTTTTCCAGTAATTGTAATAACATCATTCTGAATTAATTTTTTACCTCTACGATTTTCTGGTTCACCATTAACAAATATTTCGTTCTCACTCAAAAACCATTTTGTTGCGCCACCAGTATCAATGATTCCAGCAAGCTTCAAAAACTGCCCTAACGTAATATATTCTGTTGAGATCGAGACTTCTTGTATCATCTTTTCACACCTATTCGTTTGATTTAAAAAATTAAATTTTGTTATAAAGCTCTTACCTCTATTTTACTAAAAGTCTAATCAATATAAAAGAAAGTGACAGGAATAAAAAAGGCACCAGCGCCTTGAACAGACCAAACAGAAAAATGCTCTTCCCACAACAAAGTCAAAACTGGACTTTATTGTGGGAAGAAATTTTATCCGAAGGGCTAGGCGGTGGCGCTGGATTACTGATATTTGCAAAACTAATCCACAGAAATAAATATTATGATTTTTTTCTATAATAATACTCCTGATCAGCTAATACGTTCTAACAGGTAAAATCAGCTGTAATAACGAATCATTATTAAGTGGTCGAATGACAAATGGTCTCATTGCACCAGTAAAACTAATTTTAATATCTGTACTATCAAGTGCCTTTAATGCATCCATCATATATTTAGCACTAAATGAAATTTTCAATTCTTCTCCTATTAATGATTCACATTGGATATCTTCTTCAACTTTTCCTACCTCAGGTAAATTAGTTGAAATTTGAATTTTTTCGTCTTCTAATGTTGCAAGCTTCACAACGTTATTTCTACCTTCTCTTGCTAATAAGGATGCACGATCGATAGCTTGTAAAAATTCTTTTGCAACCATTTGAATTTCAGTTTTATTTTCAGTTGGAATTAATCTAGATGTATCTGGATAATTCCCTTCTAATAATCTTGAGAAAAATAATAAATTTTTTGTTTTAAATAAAATTTGGTTATCAGTTATAACAATATCAATGAGATCATTTTTTTCTTCCAAAATCTTATTTAATTCATTTAAGCTTTTACCAGGAATAACAACATTAAAAAATGTTGAAATATTTCCACCTTCTATTGGTGCTTTTCTAAGCGCTAAACGATGGCTGTCTGTTGCTACACAAATTATTTCTCCATTTTCTAATCTCCAATTTACACCCGTTAATATCGGTCGAGTTTCTGATGTTGATACTGCAAACACTGTCTGCCTTATCATTTGTTTCAACAAATCAATTGGCATTTGAAAAGCTGAATTATCAGAGATTTGTGGGAGATGAGGATATTCATCAGGGTCCAATCCATTTAAATTAAATTCTGCATTTCCAGAAATAATTTTCGTTACAAATTGATCTTGTACTTCTAAATCAACTGTTTCTTTTGGTAACTTTTTCACAATTTCACTAAAAAACTTGGCTTGTAATACAATACTGCCGGTTTTTTTAATATCTACAAATTGTTGTTCTTCATCCTCTGCTGGTATAAAGCTTTCAATTGATACGTCTGAATCACTACCTGTCAAAGTAACTCCATCTTCAGTAGCAGTAATTTTAATTCCCGTCAAAATAGGGATTGTTGTTCTAGAAGAGATTGCTTTCATAACATCATTTACTGCCTGAACTAATTGATCCTTTTGAATAGAAAATTGCATATAAAATGCCTCCTATTTGTCATATTTTCAAAACGGTTGGCATATCTTGTACTAATTATTATTAATTATAAAAATAATAGTAGTAATAGTAATAGAGCTTGTGGATTTGTGGATAACTGTAGTTTTACAAATAGTAGAAAGAATATCCACATGTGGATAGACTGTGTAAAATCTATTACAAGTTATACACAATATCCAAAGGTTTATATTTTGAGTTTTTCTCGTATATCATTTAATTTCCTTTGAAACTCTATATCTGTTTGGAGCAAATTTGATATTTTTTCATGTGCATGAATAACCGTTGTATGATCTCTTCCACCAAATTCTTCACCTATTTTTGGTAAGGATGAATCGGTAAGCTCTCTAGATAAATACATTGCAACTTGACGCGGAAAAGCAACTGATTGGGTTCTTTTTTTAGCCTTAAAGTCTTCTAATTTTATATTGTAATATTCACCAACAACACGTTGAATTTCTTGAATCGTAATAATTTTTGGTTTTGCGCTTGGTATAATATCCTTCAAAGCTTCTGCTGCTAATTCAGCATTCATATCTTTATTAATTAGAGAAGAGTAGGCAACAACGCGTATTAGAGCTCCTTCTAGTTCACGGATATTCGTATCAATTTGATTTGCTATATATAGCATCACCTCATTAGAAACGTCTAATCCTTCTGCTTTTGCTTTCTTTCGCAAAATAGCAATCCTTGTTTCTAAATCTGGCGGTGTAATATCTGTAATTAATCCCCATTCAAACCTTGAACGCAAACGATCCTCTAACGTTGGGATTTCTTTAGGGGGCCGATCACTAGAAATGATGATTTGTTTACTTTCTTCATGCAGAGCATTAAACGTATGGAAAAACTCCTCCTGTGTTGACTCTTTCCCAGCTAAAAATTGAATATCATCAATTAAGAGAACATCTACTTTTCGATATTTATTGCGAAATTCAACTGCTTTGTTATCACGAATTGAATTAATAAATTCATTAGTGAATTTTTCCGATGATAAATAAACTACTTTTGCATTTGGGTTATGTTCTAAAACATAGTGACCAATTGCATGCATGAGGTGTGTTTTTCCAAGGCCTACACCCCCATAAATAAATAAGGGATTGTATGCTTTTGCTGGAGCTTCAGCAACAGCAAGTGATGCAGCATGAGCGAATCGATTGCCAGAACCAATAACAAATGTATCAAAAGTATATTTAGGAATAAGCATACTTTGTGGCATTTCTTCTGTAGGCTCAACAACTTTTTTTGGCTTTGTAGTATTTTCAAAATTTAATTCATCCTCTTGTTGGTATTGAGGAATGACGAATTTTATTTCTAATTCGGCACCTGTTATATCAAGAATTGTTTTTGAGATTAAGTTGGAATAACGTGATTCTAACCAGTCACGAGCAAAGTCATTTGGTGCAGTTATAACAAGTGTATCATTTTGAAGTGAGTGAGCTTTTGTTGACTTTAACCAAGTTTCAAAGCTAGGTTTACTTAGTTTTTTTTCAATCGTTTCCAAAGCTTTGGACCATAAATCCTCGATGTTTTCCATCTTAGAGCCCCTCCTTATTAACAGAAAAGTAGTATGTATAAGTACATATACACTTTAAAAATGAATAATAATTAAATAATAGGGATACTTATTAGTAGAGCCTATCTAAATCAATTAGTAAAAAACACCTCAACTAAATAATTGAGGGCAAATTAAATAAAGGCGGTACGACGTCAACCGCCATTTTTCCACAATATAAGTGAATAAAATAATAATATAGTAGAAAAGTGGTTTATTCGACTTTAATAAAGAAATGTGGACAAAGTTTTTAACTGATGTTGATAAAGTCATCCACATGTTGTCCACATTTGTGGATAATATGAATTTAAAAGAAGAGGAAAACACAACTATAATATCAAAAAAAACCTTGTATTGCAATGGGTTTTACAAACTTATCCACAATTACAACACCTTGTGGATTTTATTTATCCACACTACTATATTTTGTGTAAAGGGTGTAGATAAATTATAAATAAATAAAAATTGTCGAAAAAAGTATCCACATGTTGATAAAATGTTCTTGAAATAGTAGTAAACTTTATTGTAGGCTAGAAAAGCAATCATTATATGCAAAAATTGAAGAAATCTTGACAATATAGTTTTGCTTAACTATAATTAGTAAGACTGTCTTTTTAGAGTTTTTCCTCAGGGAGGTGCAAATAAAATGAAACGTACGTATCAACCAAATAAACGTAAACATAAAAAGGTACATGGTTTTCGTAGCCGTATGAGCTCTGCAAACGGACGTAATGTTCTAGCTCGTCGTCGTCGCAAAGGAAGAAAAGTATTATCAGCATAGACCACTGAAAAGATCAGTGGTTTTTTTTCTAGCTAACTATGTTCGACTGTTTGTTTAAACAGGAGTGAAAGAATATGAACAAGAGGAATAGAATAAAAAAAAATGAAGAATTTCAAGAAGTTTTTAAAAGTGGAAGCTCTGTCGCTAATCGGCAATTTGTAATTTATATGTTGGATAAACCAGGTCAAACACAACTGAGAATTGGTTTATCAGTTAGTAAAAAAATTGGAAAAGCTGTTGTTAGAAATCAAATTAAAAGATATATAAGACAAGCTATTCAAGATTTAAGAGAAGAACTTAAACAAGATGTTGATTATGTTATAATTGCTAGGATGCCTACAGCTACAATGGATTTTTTTGAAACAAAAAAAAGTCTGATTCATGTATTAAAAATAGCAAAAGCATTTAAAAAATAATGTATAAATGATTATAATGATGAAACTTAAAACTACAATGAAACGTAGTAAATATTAGTTTGAAGATCAACATATTTAGTATTTATAAGTGAAAACTCAGTTACTTTATTGATAATAATGAGGAATATGTTGATTATATTACAAAGATTTCATAAAGTAGTGTTATATAGTAAATGTAAAATTGTGATAGATTTTTTTACATATATAACTTGGTGAAAAGAGGAGGAAGAAGGTTTGAAAAAAAGAATCGCGTTAATAATGACCATAGTTGGTCTTTTAGCGGTTTTATCAGGATGTACGGAAATAAATGTACCTATAACTGCAGAAAGTGAAGGAATCTGGAATAAGTATTTTGTTTATCCTTTGTCTTGGTTAATTGTTTATTTTGCAGAATTACTAGGAAATAGTTATGGATTATCTATTATAGTTGTTACAATTATAATTCGCTTAGTTATTTTACCTTTAATGATAAAGCAAACACAAAATTCCAAAGCTATGCAAGCTATTCAACCAGAAATGCAAGCGCTTCGAGCAAAGTATGCATCAAAGGACCAAAAAACTCAACAAAAGCTGCAACAAGAAACGATGGCATTATTCCAGAAGCATGGTGTAAATCCGTTAGCTGGATGTTTTCCACTTTTTATTCAAATGCCAATTTTGATTGGTTTTTATCATGCCATTATGAGAACACAAGAAATTGCAAATCATAATTTCCTATGGTTTGATCTTGGTGATAAAGATCCATTTTTTATCTTGCCTTTAATAGCAGGTGCAACAACTTTTTTACAACAAAAAATGTCAATGGCGGGTATGGATGATAATCCGCAAATGAAAATGATGTTGTATATAATGCCAATCATGATCATTGTTTTTGCAGTTTCTTTCCCAGCTGCATTATCACTATATTGGGTTGTTGGTAATATTTTTATGATTGTTCAAACGTATTTTATTAAAAGTCCAGTTAAAATTGAGGCAAAAAATACAGGGGGAGCAAAAAAGTGAAACAAGTAACGGCCACTGGTACAGGACAAACAGTTGATGAGGCAATTGAATCTGCATTAAATGATTTGAAAGTGTCGAAAGAAAAGGTAGATATTTCAATTATTGATGAAGGTAAAAAAGGATTATTTGGAGTTTTTGGGTCAAGGCCAGCAATTGTGAAGCTTACAGTTAAATTTGATCCAATGATGGAGGCTCAGTCCTTCCTTGAAAGTGTTATAAAAAGCATGGGAATTACAGCAAATATTGATACTACTAGAAATGGAAGAGAAGTAACCTTCAAAATATCAGGTGAACAAATCGCCATTTTGATTGGAAAGCGTGGACAAACATTAAATTCCTTGCAATATTTAGTTCAATTGGTTGCAAATAAATATTCTCAAGAATATTTGACAGTTGTCGTTGATGCAGAAGATTATCGTTTGCGCCGCAAGGAAACATTAGAAAATTTAGCGTTGCGATTAGCAAATAAAGCAATGAAAACAAAAACAAAAGTAGTATTAGAGCCTATGCCATCATTTGAAAGAAAGATCATTCATACTGTTTTATTTGATGTGAATGGTATATCGACCATTTCTGATGGTGTCGATCCTAATCGCCATGTAGTGATTGTTCCAGAATAATGGTATAGCTTTTATGAAAAAGTATAATTAATTGGCATGGAAATGTGAAGATTTCACGTTTTCCGTGCTTTTTTATTATACTAAAAGTTGCTTTCCACATTGTGGATAAGATAAACTAGTTTTATTATTTAAGATAAAGAAGGAAGTTAAAAAATAAAAAGTTATCCACAGTGGATAATTTAATAATGTGTAATTAAAGGTAAAAAATTGACTGATTTTAAAAAATATTATAAGTGAGGTGAATAGATATGGATACGATTGCTGCAATTTCAACGCCAATGGGGGAAGGTGCAATTGCAATTGTTAGATTGAGCGGACCTGATTCAATTTCAATTGCAGCTTCTATTTTTCAAGGAAAAAATTTAAAAGAGGTAGAAAGCCATACTATTCATTATGGTTTTATTATAGATCCTGATGTAAATAAAAAAATTGAGGAAGTAATGGTTTCTGTATTAAAAGCTCCAAAAACGTTTACTCGTGAGGATGTAGTTGAAATTAATTGTCATGGTGGCATAGTTTCTGTAAATCGAGTATTACAACTAGTATTAAATCAAGGGGCACGATTAGCTGAACCAGGAGAGTTTACAAAGAGGGCATTTTTAAATGGTAGAATCGACTTATCACAAGCAGAAGCAGTAATGGATTTAATTAGAGCAAAAACAAACCGTGCAATGAATGTCGCAATTGGGCAGATGGAAGGAAGACTTTCACAATTAATACGTAGTTTGCGACAAATTATTATTGAAACTTTAGCCCATATAGAGGTAAATATTGATTATCCAGAGTATGATGATGTTGAAGAAATGACTCATAAATTATTAAAAGAGAAGTCAATACATATTAAAGGAGAAATTAATAAGCTTTTAGAAACATCAAAACAAGGGAAAATATTACGTGACGGTTTATCAACTGTTATTATTGGTCGGCCGAATGTAGGAAAATCATCCTTATTAAATAGTTTAGTTCATGAGAATAAAGCAATTGTGACGGATATTCCTGGCACAACCAGAGATGTGATTGAAGAATATGTAAATGTTCGTGGTGTGCCATTAAGGTTAGTTGATACAGCCGGAATTAGAGAAACGGAAGATATTGTGGAAAAAATTGGTGTAGAAAGATCTCAACAGGTTTTAAAAGAAGCAGATTTAATTTTATTAGTATTAAACAATGCAGAACCATTAACGGAAGAGGATATAAAATTATTTACAGTTGTTGAAGGAATGGACGTTATTGTTATAATAAATAAATCTGATTTACCAGCAAAAATAAGTATCGATGGGGTTAAAAAGCTTGCAAATAAAAATCCAATTATCTCAATCTCAATAAAAGAGGAAGAAGGAATTGACCAATTAGAGGAGGCAATTTCAAGCTTATTTTTTAAAGGACAAATTGATGCTAAGGATATAACATATGTGTCAAATACACGCCATATTGCGTTGTTAAATCAGGCAAAAAAGGCAATAGATGATGTACTTATTGCAATTGATGAAGGGGTTCCAATCGATATTGTTCAAATTGATTTAATTAGAACATGGGAAATATTAGGGGAAATCATTGGTGATTCAGTCCATGAAAGTTTAATAAACCAGTTATTTTCACAATTTTGTTTAGGGAAATAAGTTTTATGTTTGTTCATTAGGAGGCTATAAATTTTATGGAGTATAATGCTGGTTCATATGATGTAATCGTAGTTGGTGCGGGGCATGCTGGATGTGAAGCTGGACTGGCTGCAGCAAGAATGGGTGCAAAAACCCTAGTACTTACTTTAAATTTAGATATGGTAGCATTTATGCCTTGTAATCCATCAATTGGTGGTCCAGCAAAAGGTGTTGTTGTCCGCGAAATTGATGCTTTAGGCGGAGAAATGGCACGTAATATTGACAAAACTCATATTCAAATGAGGATGTTAAACACGGGGAAAGGTCCCGCTGTACGAGCATTACGAGCACAAGCTGATAAATCACAATATCAAAATGAAATGAAGCATACGTTAGAAAAAGAAGAAAACTTAATTTTAAGGCAAGCCATGGTTAATAAATTGATCGTCGAAAATGATGAATGTAAAGGTGTAATAACGGAAACAGGAGCAATGTATTATTCGAAAACAGTTATTATTACAACAGGTACGTTTTTAAGAGGAAAAATTATAATCGGTGATTTAGCTTATGAAAGTGGACCAAATAATCAGCGTCCTTCAGTTCAATTGTCAAATCACTTAAAGGAATTAGGTTTTAGTTTAGCTCGATTCAAAACCGGAACACCCCCACGTATTAAAAGTGAAACGATCGATTATAGTAAAACAGAAATACAACCGGGTGATGATGTAGTACGTGCTTTTTCATTTGAAACAACAAAATTTATTACCGATCAAATTCCTTGTTGGTTAACTTATACTAGCCCTAAAACACATGAAATAATTAATATGAACCTTCATCGTTCACCAATGTATTCAGGGATGATTGAAGGAATCGGAACGAGGTATTGTCCATCAATAGAAGATAAAATTGTACGCTTTAATGATAAACCTCGTCACCAAATTTTCCTCGAACCAGAGGGAAGAAACACGGAAGAAGTGTATATCCAAGGACTTTCAACAAGTTTACCTGAGGAAGTACAAGTAGAAATGATTCATTCTGTACCTGGATTAGAAAAGGCTGAAATGATGAGAGCTGGCTATGCTATTGAGTATGATGTTGTAAGATCTACACAATTATGGCCTACATTAGAAACTAAGATAATAAAAAATTTATTTACTGCTGGGCAAATTAATGGTACGTCTGGATATGAAGAGGCAGCTGCACAAGGTTTAATGGCCGGAATTAATGCTGCTTGTAAAGTATTAAATAAAGATTCAGTTATTCTAGAGCGTTCTGATGCATATATAGGAGTCTTAATTGATGATTTAGTCACAAAAGGCACAATTGATCCATATCGATTGCTTACTTCAAGAGCGGAATACCGTTTATTACTTCGTCACGATAATGCTGATCTTCGTCTAACTGAAATTGGCTATAAAACAGGTTTAATATCAGAACAACGGTACCAAAAATTTATGAATAAAAAGGAACAAATTGAAAAAGAAATCGCTAGACTTGAAGGTATAATAATAAAACCAAATGAAGAAGTTCAACAGCTAATTCAAGATCTCGGTGGAAGTTTATTAAAAGATGGAGTAAGAGCGGCAGATTTATTGAAACGGCCTGAAATTACTTATAATCACCTTTTACTATTAGGGTTTGGTATGGAACAATTACATGAAGAGATAATAGAACAAGTTGAAATTCAAATCAAATATTCCGGTTATATTGAGAAGTCTTTACAACAAGTGGATCGGATGAAAAAAATGGAGCATAAAAAAATACCAGAGGATATAGATTACGATGCAATTAATGGAATAGCTTCTGAAGCACGACAAAAGCTTAAGGATATTCGACCGCTTTCGGTCGGGCAAGCATCACGAATTTCAGGGGTAAATCCGGCGGATATATCAATACTACTAGTGTATCTAGAACAAGGAAGAATAGCCCGAATTTAAATAATTTTAGCTTTTAAATAAGCGCTGTTGATTAATTATGGAAATGAAATGAGCGAAAGTCCGCGGAAAGGGAGCAGATTATAGCGAATTTCATCAATTAGTTTAACAGAACCCTTAAGAAAGGGGAGCAAAAATGGATATACAATTATTTCAAAACAGTCTTAAAGAAAAAGGTATAAATTTAACATCTGAACAATTAAATCAATTTGCATTATACTTTAAACTGTTAGTCGAGTGGAATGAAAAAATGAATTTAACAGCCATAACAGATCAACAAGGAGTTTATTTAAAACACTTTTATGATTCAATCACGGCTGCATTCTATTTTGATTTTACAAAGAAATATAAAGTGTGTGATGTTGGTGCTGGAGCTGGTTTTCCAAGTATCCCTCTTAAAATATGTTTTCCTCATCTAAATATTACAATTGTAGATTCATTACAGAAGCGAATTACATTTTTAAATGAATTAGCTTCACAGCTAAAGCTAGAAGATGTTTTGTTTTACCATGATCGTGCCGAAACATTTGCAAGAAAACCTCAAATGAGACAATCATTTGATATCGTTCTTGCAAGAGCAGTTGCAAGAATGACAGTATTAAGCGAATTATGCTTGCCACTTGTAAAAGTTGGAGGGTTTTTTATTGGAATGAAAGGTGCTAACCTAACAGAAGAGATGGATGCTGGTGAAAAGGCAATCCGAATTTTAGGTGGAACTATAATGAATATACAAAACTTTCAATTACCATTAGAAAATAGTGAACGGAATATTGTCATTATACAAAAAGAAAAGAACACACCTAAACAATACCCGAGAAAGCCTGGTACACCAAATAAAAATCCTATTTGTTAAGTTTAAATTATCGCAATGTTTCACGTGGAACATGCAGGAATATTTAAGTACGGTAGAGAACTAACTATTAATGTTAGTTTCTAGTTTGTTGTGGTTTAAAAGAAAACTCGCAAAATAGGCGAGCCTTAAAGGCGAAGACAGAGGCGTAGTTGCGCTTTTATTTATTTTTTAAAACTGCACTACATCGAAATACATCTTTGCTGCAATTTTATACATTCTTAAACGTATAAAAAAGGTGGTGAAAGAAGATGAAAAATACTTTTTCCCGTTTTTTTAACATTGGTGATAAAGTTGATGAACCAATGGAAGAAGTAATGATAGAAAAAAGTGATGAATTAATAAAAGATTATGAAAAAGTTAAGCGGATTCCCATTCATAATATTATCCCGAATCGTTTTCAACCACGAACTGTTTTTGATGATGAAAAAATATTAGAACTTGCACAAACCATTCGAACACACGGTATCATACAACCAATTGTAGTAAGAGAATATGATCAAAATAAATTTGAAATTATTGCTGGTGAGAGAAGATGGAGAGCAGTTTCTATGCTTGGTTGGGATACCATACCTGCAATCATAAAAATCTTTAATGATGCAGAAACAGCCTCTGTTGCTTTAATAGAGAATTTACAAAGAGAAGAACTATCTCCATTAGAAGAAGCCCTTGCTTATGCGAAATTGTTAGAGCTACATAATTTAACACAAGAAGCTCTTGCTCAACGTTTAGGTAAGGGGCAATCTACCGTTGCAAATAAACTTAGACTACTGAAATTACCAGAAACGGTTCAGGAAGCACTATTAAAAAAGCAAATTACTGAAAGGCATGCTCGCGCAATGATTGCTTTAAAGGACCCTCAGCTTCAAGAAAAATTAGTTTCGGAAATAATTGAAAAACATCTTAATGTAAAACAAACTGAAGAGAGAATTGTAAAGCTGCTTGAAGAAAAGGTTAAAAAGCCAAAAGTAAAACGAAGAGCATTTAGTAAAGATACAAGGATTGCGATGAATACTATTCGACAATCATTACAAATGGTAAAAAGCAGTGGAATGAAGATTGAAAGTCAAGAAGAAGAACATGAAGATTTTATTCAATTTACAATTAAAATACCAAAAAAATAGATTTATAACGGATCATGATCCCCATCTCAAAAAAAATAGATGGGTTTTTTATTTTTTAAACAAAAATAACAAAGTTTCATGATAAAATAGTTTAGTATGAAAAAAATCTATTAAAAAATATAACAAAGCCAAAATATCATTCCTCTTTTTAAAAGGTAGGTGAGACACCGTGGGGAAAATAATAGCGATTGCTAATCAAAAAGGTGGGGTTGGAAAAACAACCACATCTGTTAATTTAAGTGCATGCCTTGCCTATTTAGGTAAAAAGGTATTACTTGTCGATATCGACCCTCAAGGTAATGCAACGAGTGGTTGTGGAGTTGAAAAAGCAGACGTTGACCACTGTATTTACGATGTATTAGTAGAAGATGGTGAGGCAAAAACAGTCGTCCATCCCACTAATGTCGAAAATTTATTTATCATTCCCTCAACAATTCAACTTGCCGGGGCCGAAATAGAGCTTGTTCCAACTATTTCAAGAGAAGTAAGACTAAAACGAGCACTTGAAACAATTTCAAGTGATTACGACTATATTATTATTGACTGTCCGCCATCATTAGGTTTATTAACGATTAATGCATTAACAGCTGCAGACTCAGTAATTATCCCTGTTCAATGTGAATATTATGCGTTAGAGGGACTTAGTCAACTGTTAAATACTGTACGATTAGTACAAAAACATTTAAACCACTCATTACAAATAGATGGTGTATTATTAACAATGCTAGATGCTAGAACAAACTTAGGAATTCAAGTTATTGATGAAGTTAAAAAATATTTTCAAGATAAAGTTTATCAATCTATTATTCCGCGTAATGTAAGATTGAGTGAAGCACCTAGTCACGGCACACCAATTATTCTTTATGATCCAAAATCAAGAGGAGCAGAGGTATATTTAGACTTTGCAAAGGAAGTGATTTCTAATGGCTAAAGGATTGGGGAAAGGATTAAGTGCATTTTTTCCAGAGGTACTAGAACAAACTGATCAAATTCAGGAAATTAAGATAAAGGAATGTCGACCAAATCCATATCAGCCTCGTAAAACGTTTGATCCGGAATCTATTAAGGAATTGAAAGAGTCAATTGAAAGTCATGGAATTCTACAGCCGATTGTTGTTCGCAAAAGTATTAAAGGCTACGATATTGTTGTAGGGGAAAGACGTTTTAGGGCGGCTAAGGAAGCAAATCTTGAAACGATTCCGGTTATTATTAGAGATTACACAGAACAACAAATGATGGAGCTTGCATTAATTGAAAATCTTCAGCGAGAGGATTTAAATCCAATTGAAGAAGCACTTGCTTACCAGACCTTGATAGAACAACTGAAGTTAACACAAGACGAACTTGCAAATCGCCTAGGAAAAAGTCGCCCTCATATAGCAAACCATCTTCGATTACTAACTTTGCCGGAATCGGTAAAAAAACTAATCGAACATGGAGAATTATCAATGGGTCATGGCCGAACACTTTTAGGATTAAAAAACAAAAGTAAGATGTTGCCTTTAGTAGAAAAAATAAAAAAAGAAAACTTAAATGTAAGACAATTAGAATTGATTGTTCAACAATTAAATGAAAATGTTCCACGTGAAACAAAAAAGAAAATTAAACAGAAGAATGTATTTATAAAGCAGCAGGAATCAAGACTTCGCGACTTTTTTGGAACACCAGTTACAATAAAACAAAATAAAAATAAAGGTAAAATTGAAATTGAATTTTTTTCTTCAGATGATTTAAATCGTATTCTTGAATTATTAGAAGATGAATGATAGTAAAATAATTTTTTGCCTATCGAAATAAATAGCAATATAATGTAAAATAAGCCATCACAAGGTGGTTTATTTTTCTTTTTCTCTACAACTAAAGAGGGGGAATGGCAGTGATTTATTTTGACCAGGCAGCTTCATCATTTCCTAAACCAAAGGAAGTAGCAGAGGCTGTAGCTGAAGCAATAAATGAATATGGTGCAAATCCCGGCAGAGGTGGCCATACATTGGCAAATAAGGCCGCTGCTAAAATATATGATACAAGAGTTAAGTTAGCCAACTTTTTTGGACTTCATAATCCACGTCATGTTATTTTTACACAAAATGCAACAGCAGCGTTAAATCAAGGAATTCTAGGATTGTCATTGGAATCTGGAGATCATATAATTACAACCTCGTATGAGCATAATTCTGTTCGTAGACCATTAGAATATTTAAAACGTGTAAAAGGTATTGAAATTACATATATTGAGCCGACTAGTAATGGTGAAATTAATTTTGAACAACTGGAATATTCAATTAAACCAACAACAAAATTATTGATTGTTACACACGGTTCTAACTTAACAGGTGCAATTATCCCAATTGAAAAATTAGGTGCAATAGCTAAAAAGAAAAATTTAATTTTTATGGTTGATGCTTCACAAACGGCAGGAATATTACCAATTAACATGACTGAAATGGGAATTGATCTACTGGCGTTTGCAGGGCACAAAGGACTTATGGGACCACAGGGGACAGGAGCGTTGTTAGTAAACAATAATATTGAATTAAAGCCAATAGTAACTGGCGGAACAGGAAGACAATCAGAACAAATTGAACAACCAAGTGAACTACCAGAAAGGCTTGAAAGCGGAACATTGAATACACCTGGGATAGTAGGACTTTTAGAAGGATTAAAGTTTATTGAGAAAACGGGCCTTGATCAAATATTTAAACATGAACAAACATTAACTGAAGTTTGTCTTACAGGTCTTAATAAAATTGAGGGTGTTCGTATATACGGTCCTGATATAGCTTCTAATCGTTTAGCTGTTATATCATTTAATATAGAAGGAATTGATAGCCAAGAAGTAGCAATGATTTTAGACCAACATTACCAAATCGCTGTAAGGGCTGGATTACATTGTTCCCCACTAGCTCATCAATCAATAGGTACAGTCGAAATAGGAGGGACACTACGTGCAAGCTTTGGTATTTATAATACATTAGAAGAAGTTGAAAAATTTGTACAAGCAATTGAGGAAATTAGAGCAGGATATTTAATTTAGGGAGAGTAGTGTACATGGTTTTATTAGGAACAATTGTGAATGGAATTGCGATTATTTTTGGAACCTTTTTCGGCAAATTTCTTCACCGCATTCCAGAAAAAATTAAAACTTTAGTTTTACAATCAATTGGGTTAGCTGTTGTTATATTAGGAATACAAATGGGATTTAAAAGTGAACAATATTTAATTGTAATCTTAAGTTTATTATTTGGAAGCATTATTGGTGAAGTAATCGATTTAGATCGTAAATTAAATGCGTTAGGGCGTTGGATAGAGGTAAAGATGGGTGCAAAGGAAGAAGGAGGAATTGCAAAAGGATTCGTAACTGCAACCTTAATTTTTGCTATTGGTGCAATGGCGATTATCGGTGCGCTAGATAGTGGTTTGCGTAATGATCATAGTGTTCTTTTTACAAAGTCTTTACTAGATGGCTTTACGAGTTTAGTATTAGCAACCACTCTTGGGATTGGTGTGTTATTCTCGGCATTTCCAGTCATGATTTATCAAGGTGCGATAGCTTTATTTGCGACGCAAATTGATAAATGGATTCCTCAACCCATTATGGATTCATTCATTGTTGAAATGACAGCCACAGGTGGTATTATGATTCTAGCTATAGGATTAAATATGCTTGAAATAACACGTGTCCGCGTAGCAAATATGCTTCCGGCAATTTTAGTTGTAGCAATAATTGTAACCGCGCAATATTTTTGGACCATCCTTTTTTAAAAAAATAGCTGTGTTAAAGCACAATAGCCAAAAAACTAGACCTCTTCTATCCTAAAATAGAAGGGGTCTTTTGTATATTGTCTCAATTTTTTGCAACTGTAATAATTTATCAGCTTCAACAATCCCATCTGCAATCGTACGAGCCATTTTCATAACTAAATTTAATCTTGTATTTTGCAAAACAAAAAACTCCATAAATCCACTGACATTTACAACCCCGGTTAAATGTACCTCACCAACAGGGGGAAGCTGTTTATTGACACCCGCCCCTGGCTTTAAAGCACCTTCATTGATAGTGATATCACCAACACTTTTTAACCTTCCTAAACAAGCATCAATACCAATAATAAAAGGATGAATATGCATTTTTTTTATCTCATTCATTTGATCCTCAAGATTAACAGCATGAATAGGATTTTCTAGTGTCCCATAAACATGAAAATGGGGTATTTGCTTCTCTTGCAATAAACTACCGATTAATGGTCCGAGAGCATCACCCGTAGATCGATCAGTACCAATGCAGGCAATTATTATAGGCTTTTTTAATGATGTTGGTAAAAGCTTTACTAAGTTTTGTCCTATATATAAAGGGGCGTTTTGTTCTTCAAATGAGATTCTGTATGAGGAGGGTTCTTTTTTTTCGAAAAACTTTGGTTTTAGATTCATAGTATTCACTCCTCTTTAATAGTAGTAACAGTATACGGAGGAATTTCGGTTCCTATACATAAGTTGCTAATAAAAAATAAAATAAGGGGAAGAAAATTATGTGGACAGGTGGATTAAAGTGGATGTTTTTGATATTAGGAACAATGATTGGGGCTGGATATGCGTCAGGGAGAGAGCTTTGGCAATTTTTTGGGGATGATAGTGGACTTGCTATAATTTTGTTTATGGTATTATTTTCGATTTGCTGTTACATTATTATGAAAATCAGCTATGAAAAACAAACCATTCATTATTTACCGATTTTGGAGGCTTTATTAGGTAAAAGATTGGCACGATTTTATGATTTAATCATAATTTTTTACTTACTAACCGTTACGATTGTGATGCTAGCTGGGGGCGGGGCTACCCTAGAAATGTTTTCTATACCATATTGGGCTGGAATCATTATTATGATTGTTTTATTAGTTGTATTATTTATTTGGGATGTACAAGGTATGGTGTCGATGAATTCTTTACTAATCCCTTTATTAATGATTGGTCTTGTATCGGTTTTAATTTCATTTTCATTACAAAATGGACAGACATGGATAATTGATTGGAGTAAACAACAAAATTGGCCTGCAGCTTTTACGTTTACAGCGTTAAATATCCTACCTTTAGTTGCAGTTTTAGCTGCTGTTGGACAAAAAATTAAGCATAAAGGTGAAATTTGGATTGCAAGCTTTGGAAGTGGACTATTATTGGGGGCATTGTCATTTTTATACAATGAGTCCTTACTGCAAATTGCATCAGAAATTGTATTGTATGAGATTCCATTATTTGCAATCCTGCAACAGTATCATTATTCAATGCTAATTTTTATGTCAATTATGCTTTGGGGAGCTATTTATACAACTGCGGCATCAGGAATTTTAGGCTTGACATCTCGTTTTAGAAAACGGATATCACTGCCTTTATGGATAATGACCTTACTTTTATTATTAGTAATGGCCCCACTTACTACAGTTGGTTTTTCAACGCTTGTAGCTATTCTATATCCTTTATATGGTTTACTTAATTTGTATGTTCTTGCTGCGATTTTACTTTATCCTATTGCAAATCGCTACAAATGGTAGGAATTTATTGCTATTATAGTTTTATAGAAAAACAAACTTTATTATAATTATGAACAAACACATATGGGTGAAATCAATTTTATTAGTGCTTAACGAGAAAGGTGAGATTCATTATGGTTGAAAAAAATTTTGACTTAAATGATATTGTCGAAATGAAAAAACAACACCCATGCGGTGCGAATAGATGGAAAATTATTCGAGTAGGCATGGATATCCGTATTAAGTGTGAAGGTTGCGGCCATAGTGTATTAATACCTCGCAAGGAATTTACAAGGAAAATGAAGAAGATTCTTGTTAAGCATGAGGAGTAGTGAAGTCTAGAAAATTCGATTATTTCTTGCACTTTCTTCCATGTGTTTCTATAATTGGAAAGAATGATTACATGAGATTTCTCTTAAGGAGTGACTAAATAATGGGTTTAACAGCTGGAATCGTTGGTCTTCCCAATGTTGGAAAATCAACGCTTTTTAACGCGATAACACAGGCGGGTGCAGAATCGGCAAATTATCCTTTCTGTACAATTGATCCTAATATAGGAATTGTTGAAGTGCCAGATGAGCGTTTAAATAAACTAACACAATTAGTAAAACCGAAAAAAACTGTCCCAACGGCATTTGAATTTACTGATATTGCAGGGATTGTAAAAGGGGCAAGCAAAGGTGAAGGTTTAGGAAATAAGTTTTTATCACATATTCGTCAAGTTGATGCAATTTGTCAGGTGGTTCGTTGCTTTGCAGATGATGACATTACGCACGTTGCTGGAAAGGTAGATCCTATTTCAGATATTGAAACAATTAATTTAGAATTGATTCTAGCTGATTTAGAAACAGTGGACAAGCGTATTGATCGTGTGGGAAAAATGGCAAAACAAAAGGATAAAGATGCAATGGCTGAGCATGAGGTCCTTGTGATTCTTAAAGAAGCTTTTGAACTAGGGAAAATGGCGCGAACGATAGAATTTACGGATGAACAATTAAAAATTGTAAAGCATTTACACTTATTAACGATTAAACCTATGTTATATGTTGCAAATGTTGGCGAAGATGAAGTTGCGGATCCGTCTAATAATGAATATGTAAAAAAAGTACGTGAATTTGCAGACAAAGAAGATGCAGAAGTTATTGTAATTTGTGCGAAAATCGAATCAGAAATCGCTGAACTCGATGGTGAGGAGAAACAAATGTTTCTTGAGGAGCTTGGTATTAAGGAATCTGGTTTAGATCAGTTAATTAAAGCGGCGTATTCACTATTAGGTCTAGCTACGTATTTTACTGCAGGTGAACAAGAAGTTCGAGCTTGGACATTCAAAAAAGGAATGAAAGCACCTCAATGTGCCGGGATTATTCATACAGATTTTGAAAGAGGTTTTATCCGAGCGGAAACTGTCTCTTATGAAGATTTACTTGCAGCAGGATCAATGACAGCTGCACGTGAAGCAGGCAAAGTACGCCTAGAAGGTAAAGAGTATTTAGTCCAAGACGGCGACGTCATGCACTTTAGATTTAACGTGTAAGTGCGTTACAAGCTTGCTCATCAAGGAAGCTTGAGGATTGCCTGCGGAAAGCGAGTTCATTCTCAAATAAGGTGTGAAGGGAAGCTGAAAATTATAGATTCAAACAAACCTTATTGCATCACACTTACATTAGTGTTATAATTTTATTTCGTGAGTAATTATATTAAATATTGCTCCTTGCTCCCTTTTAAAGGGTGAGCCGTTTAGTCCAAGAGGAGGTGAAAGATATGCGTAAATATGAAATTATGTACATCATTCGTCCAAACGTTGAAGAAGACACTAAAAAAGCAGTCATTGATCGTTTTAATGACATTTTAACGAATCAAGGTGCTGAAATCGTGAAGTCAACTGAAATGGGTAAGCGTCGTTTAGCTTACGAAATCAATGATTTCCGTGAAGGATATTACATGCTTCTTAACGTTATGGCAAAGCCAGAAGCAATCAATGAATTTGATCGCTTAGCGAAGATCAGCGAAGATATCATTCGTCACATCGCAGTACGTGAAGAAGAATAATGAAAACTTTTTGTATGATTGAATTTCCAGGTAAGGAGTGTTTCTGATGATTAACCGCGTGGTACTCGTTGGCAGACTAACGAAGGATCCAGAATTGCGTTATACTCCAAATGGAGTAGCTGTTACCCAATTTACACTAGCAGTTAACCGTACATTTACTAATCAGCAAGGTGATCGTGAAGCAGACTTTATTAATTGTGTTGTTTGGCGTCGCGCAGCTGAAAATGTTGCGAACTTTTTAAAAAAGGGTAGTTTGGCTGGTGTTGAAGGTCGTCTTCAAACCCGAAATTATGAAGGACAAGATGGCCGTCGGGTTTACGTAACAGAAGTTGTGGCTGATAGCGTGCAGTTTTTGGAGCCTAAAGGTTCAGGTCAAGGAAGAGGCCAAGGCGATCCATATGGTGGATACGGAACCGAACCAAGTGGTAATTACCAAACTGCTAATAGCGGTTATGGACAAAATCAGAATCAACGCTCAAATGGAAACTATACAAAAATTGATGATGATCCATTTAAAGATGATGGTCAACCAATTGACATATCTGATGATGATTTACCATTTTAATATTGAAAAGGAGGGAATTTAAATGGCAATGGGCGGAGGTCGCAAAGGCGGACGTGCAAAGCGTCGTAAGGTGTGTTACTTTACAGCGAACGGAATTACACACATCGACTATAAAGACGTTGATCTATTAAAACGTTTCATTTCTGAACGTGGTAAAATTTTACCTCGTCGTGTAACTGGAACATCTTCTAAATACCAACGTAAATTAACAACTGCTATTAAGCGCGCAAGAATTATGGCGTTGTTACCATACGTAAACGATTAATAACAAAAAGGCAGCAGTTTACATGCTGTCTTTTTTTATTAGCTGTATTAGAGTAGACTGTTTATAATTGAAACTTTATTTTTTTATAAATAAAATTAACTTATACTCTATAATTTAATTAAATTTATCACTATTTTGGGGTGAAGATGTGAATCCAATTCGTTCTATCACAGAAGGAGCTATATTAGCAGCTTTATATTCCATCTTTCTACTAGCGGTCTTTTATTTACCGATTCTTGGAACACTTTTTATGTTTATTTTATCTATTCCGTTTTTGATTTATGTTGTAAGACATTCTATTAAAAAAGGCTTTTTATTATTAATTGCCGCATTATTCATTACATATATCATCGGTTCTGTTATGGCCCTGCCATTAACGTTAATGTTCGCTAGCACTGGAATGGTTATGGGGTATATCTATTCCTTAAAGAAAAGCTCCTTTGCAATTTTAGCTGGCGGTAGTTTAAGCTTTTTAATAAATTTTGTGTTGTTGTTTATTATTACAATTGTATTCTTTAATATTAACTTTATTGAAGATACGAAGAAAATGATGTATCAATCAATTGAAGCTGCAGAAAAGATGGTTACTGCATTAGGTCAAACTACTACAGATCAATTTAAACTTATGTATGAATCAGTTGAATTGATCTCCTATATTGTTCCAAGCGGTATGGTGATGGTAAGCGTTGGCTTGGCCTTCATTACGCAACTAGTTGGAAATCAAATTTTAAATCGAATTCATTTTTCAGTTCATCCATTTCCGCCAATACGGGAATGGCATTTTCCAAAAAGTATGTTATGGTACTATTTAATTGTTATGATCCTTTACATGATAGGTGTAGAACAAGGGACGATACTTTTTACTATCGTAATTAATTTCTTAATTGTTTTAGAGATTATTATGACAATTCAAGGATTTTCGTTTGTTTTTTTCTATTCTCACAGAAATAATTATTCATCTGCTATACCTGTAATCATTTTAGTAGTATCACTGCTACTTCCATTTCTACTTTCTATAATTAGAATCTTAGGTATAATTGATTTAGGATTTGATTTGCGTAAGCGAATGAAACGTTCATAATAATTTAGGAGCGAAAAGTATGCCAAATTCAATAAAAAAGCGTTGGCGCAGCTATCCATTTATAGTTTTATTAATATTAGCGATAGTAATGGTTGCTGTCATTACTTATTACCAATGGATATTAGGAGTTTCTAGCCTACTCATACTTGGGGTCATATTGTATTTTTTATTTAAATATGAGCTTACGTTACATGATGAGATGGAACAATATATTTCTACACTTTCTTATCGTGTTAAAAAGGTCGGCGAAGAAGCATTAATGGAAATGCCAATTGGCATTGTGTTATATAATGAGGAACACCAAATTGAATGGGCAAATCCTTATATAGCGTCTTTTTTTATGGAAAACACGTTAGCTGGCCACCATTTAAACATAATATCAGAAACGATTATCCCTATGTTAAAGGGTGAAGAAGACATTGAAAGATTGACGTTAAATATGCGCGAGTTTCGAATGCATATGAAACGGGATGAAAGGCTTCTATACTTTTTTGATGTTACAGAACAGACAGAAATTGAACGATTATATGAGGAAGAAAAAGTTAGTTTAGCCATTGTATTTTTAGATAACTATGACGATGTTACCCAAGGAATGGATGATCAATCGAAAAGTAAAATGAGCAGTAAGGTAACATCTATCCTAAACTCTTGGGCAAGTGAATTTGGTATTTTCCTAAAAAGAACGTCATCTGATCGGTTTGTTGCAATTTTTAATCAACACATATTAACTCAATTAGAGAAATCAAAATTCGGTGTTCTTGATGAGGTACGTGAATTAACTTCAAAACAAAATGTTCCACTTACTCTTAGTATCGGCGTTGGAACAGGGTCTTCAGATCTACCGGAGCTTGGAGATTTAGCACAATCAAGCTTGGATCTAGCGCTTGGAAGAGGCGGTGACCAGGTTGCCATTAAGAACACAAATGGGAAAGTGAAGTTTTATGGTGGGAAAACAAGCCCAATGGAGAAACGAACACGTGTTAGGGCTCGTGTAATCTCCCATGCGTTGCGTGAATGGATTATGGCTAGTGATAAAGTCATCATAATGGGGCATAAATCTCCTGATATGGATGCGATCGGTTCTGCGATTGGTATTCTTAAAGTAGCTGAAGCAAACCAAAAAGAAGGGTATATTGTTCTTAAAGAGCAAGAGATTGATTCGGGAATACAAAGATTAATGACGGAAATCAAATTAAAAGAAGAATTATGGCAATGCTTTATTTCGCCTGAAGAAGCATTAGAGATGGCAACAGACAATTCATTATTAGTTGTTGTTGATACCCATAAACCATCATTAGTAATTGACCAACGAATTCTTAATAAAATTGATGATGTAGTCGTCATTGACCATCATCGCCGTGGTGAAGAATTTATTGATAATCCAGTATTAGTTTATATGGAGCCGTATGCATCCTCTACTGCTGAATTAGTAACTGAACTATTAGAATATCAGCCGAAAACGCTAAAAATAGATATGCTTGAATCAACAGCATTGCTAGCTGGTATAATCGTAGATACAAAGAGCTTTACATTACGTACTGGATCACGGACGTTTGACGCTGCTTCTTACCTTCGGGCACAAGGAGCGGATACAATTCTAGTTCAAAAGTTTTTAAAGGAAGATTTAGATCAGTATGTAAATCGTTCTAGACTTATTGAAAATACAGTATTATACAAAAAAGGAATAGCAATTGCAAAGGCAAATCCAGACCAAATTTTCAGCCAAGTGTTAATTGCTCAAGCTGCTGACACATTATTATCATTGAATGGCGTGCTAGCTTCGTTTGTTATTTCAAAACGACCAGATGGAAAAATTAGCATTAGCGCGAGATCATTAGGTGATGTGAATGTACAACTCATCATGGAAAGCTTAGATGGTGGCGGCCACTTAACAAATGCTGCTACTCAAATCAATAGTGAATCAATAGAAGAGGTCGAAACACTATTAAAACAAGCAATAGACGAGTATTTAGAAGGAGGAAAACAATAATGAAAGTTATATTTTTACAAGATGTAAAAGGTAAGGGAAAAAAAGGCGAAATAAAAAATGTAGCAGATGGATATGCTCATAATTTCCTCTTTAAGAATAATTTAGCGGTTGAAGCTAATACGACAAATATGAAATCATTAGAAGCACAGAGGCAAAAACAAAAGCGCGAGGAAGCCCAAGAATTAGAGGAAGCGAAACAATTAAAAGTGAAACTTGAAAAGGTTACAGTAGAGCTTTCTGCTAAATCTGGTGAAGGTGGACGTTTATTCGGTTCTATTACCTCAAAACAAATTGCCGAAGAGCTAGAAAAGGTCCATAAAATAAAGATAGATAAACGTAAAATGGAGTTAGAAGAACCAATTCGTTCATTAGGTGTAACCAATGTACCAGTGAAGCTACACCATGAAGTAACTGCACTATTAAAGGTTCATGTAAAAGAAGCATAATCTAAAGATATAGAGGTTGACACTTTTGGGTCAACCTCGTTTATACTGTTTTATTGAATTATAGTCCGTTTCATCGATGAAATGGGATGCAAGGATAGCACAATTCAACTCCTCGCCTTATAGAAAGGGGGAAGACGACAATGAGTGATGTATTTGCTGATCGAACACCACCACATAATATTGAAGCCGAGCAAGCCATTATAGGGGCTGTTTTCCTTGAACCATCGTCCTTAACAGTTGCATCAGAAATATTGCTTCCTGAGGACTTTTACCGCTCGTCACATACAAAAATCTTTACAATCATGCTTGATTTGTTTGAAAAAGGTGAGCCGGTAGATTTAGTTACAGTTACTGCTGAACTTGCAGATCGTAAGCTTCTAGAGGAAATAGGAGGAGTTACGTATTTAAGTGATTTGGCAAATTCAGTACCAACAGCAGCCAATGTCGAATATTATGCACGGATAGTTGAGGAAAAGTCCATATTAAGGCGTTTAATTAGGGCAGCAACCTTAATTGTAACCGACGGCTACAATCGTGATGACGATGTGGAATCATTACTAAATGATGCTGAAAAGTCAATATTAGAGGTTTCAAATCGAAAAAACACGAGCGGTTTCCGTAATATTAAAGACGTATTAGTTAATGTGTATGATAATATTGAAGTGCTTCATAATCGCAAAGGTGATGTAACCGGAATCCCTACAGGATTTGTTGATCTAGATCGGATAACTGCAGGATTTCAACGAAACGATCTAATTATTGTTGCAGCTCGTCCTTCAGTAGGTAAGACTGCCTTTGCATTAAATATTGCCCAAAATGTTGCTTTAAAAACAGATGAAAATGTCGCTATTTTTAGCTTAGAAATGGGTGCAGAGCAATTAGTAATGAGGATGCTTTGTGCCGAAGGCAATATTAATGCACAATCGTTAAGAACGGGAAAAATGACCGAGGATGACTGGAAAAAGCTAACGATGGCAATGGGAAGCTTATCAAATGGTGGGATTTTTATCGATGATACACCTGGTATTAGAGTTAGTGAAATACGTTCAAGATGCAGGCGCCTCCAACAGGAACAAGGATTAGGAATGATTTTGATTGATTACTTACAGCTAATCCAAGGAAGTGGTCGATCTGGAGAAAATCGCCAACAGGAGGTATCAGAAATATCTCGTTCATTAAAGGCTCTCGCTCGTGAATTAAATGTACCAGTCATTGCATTATCTCAGTTATCACGTGGTGTAGAATCAAGACAGGATAAACGACCAATCATGTCTGATATTCGTGAATCCGGAAGTATTGAACAAGATGCGGATATTGTTGCCTTTCTATATCGTGATGATTATTATGATAAGGAGTCAGAAAACAAAAATATAATTGAAATCATCATTGCGAAACAACGGAATGGCCCGGTAGGGACTGTCGAATTAGCCTTTGTAAAAGAGTTTAATAAATTTGTTAATTTAGAACGACGACGTGAGGAACATATGCAGCCTGGTGCTTAATAAGCATCAGGTTTTTTAATTGTCTAGGAAATTATAAAATTTGATCCTGTGGATCAATACTATAGCAAAGAGAGTAGTCGTCAAGCTCCAGCGCCCAGCGACTAGTAAACTTCGCTCATCTCTTTTGCGATAAGTCAACATCGACTCGTCCCTCGACTTTTTTTGTTTATCTCAGTCGATGCGTTCTTAGTTTATACGTCGCTAATCAGGGCGCTTATAGTTTTTGTTCATAGAGCCACGATAGAGCTGTTTCAAAAAGCTTTAATATAAACTCAATTTTAATCAATACTATTCATTAGGAAGGGAAATGATAGGTGATCAAATATTTTTTTACGAACAAAACATTAATAATTTAAAATAACGTTCGTGTTTTATTGACTTTACTGCATTAAATTGATACACTTACTTTGGTCATTTTTTAATAAAATTAAGCCGTTTTCAATTCCGGAGGTGCAAGAAAATGTCATCAGTAGTTGTAGTTGGTACACAATGGGGCGATGAAGGAAAAGGGAAGATTACTGATTTTCTCTCACAAAATGCAGAAGTAGTTGCTCGTTATCAAGGTGGAAATAATGCCGGTCACACAATTGTATTTGGTGGTAAAAAATATAAATTACACTTAATTCCGTCTGGTATTTTTTATAGTAACAAGATATGTGTCATTGGTAACGGTATGGTTATTGATCCAAAAGCATTAGTATCAGAATTAAAATATTTACATGATCAAGGAGTAAATACAGATAATCTACGTATTAGCAACCGTGCCCATGTCATCTTACCATATCATCTTAAATTAGATGAGCTTGAGGAAGAAAGCAAAGGTGCTAATAAAATTGGGACAACTAAAAAAGGGATAGGACCTGCTTATATGGATAAAGCAGCCCGAATTGGTATCAGAATTGCTGATTTATTAGACCGCGAAGAGTTTGAAGCTAAGCTCACACGAAATTTACAGGAAAAAAATCGCATTTTTGAAAAGCTTTATAATGCTGAAGGCTTTAAAATAGAAGACATTTTAGACGAGTATTATAACTATGGTCAACAGTTTGCAAAATATGTATGTGATACGTCTGTAGTATTAAATGATGCGTTGGATGAGGGTAGACGTGTATTATTTGAAGGAGCACAAGGTGTAATGCTTGACATTGACCAAGGTACATATCCGTTTGTTACATCCTCAAATCCGATTGCTGGTGGGGTAACAATTGGTGCAGGCGTTGGGCCTTCAAAAATCAATCATGTTGTTGGTGTGTGTAAAGCTTACACAACCCGAGTAGGCGATGGACCTTTCCCAACAGAGCTAAATAACGAAATAGGAAACCAAATTCGTGAAGTAGGTCGCGAATACGGGACAACAACAGGGCGCCCGCGTCGAGTAGGCTGGTTTGATAGCGTAGTAGTTCGTCATGCTCGCCGTGTAAGCGGATTAACGGACCTATCATTAAACTGTGTTGATGTTTTAACAGGCATTGATACGCTTAAAATATGCGTAGCTTACAAGTATAAGGGTGAAGTAATTGAAGAATTCCCAGCTAGCTTGAAAATTCTAGCAGAGTGTGAACCTGTTTTTGAAGAATTACCAGGATGGTCAGAAGACATAACAGGAGTAAGAAAACTTGATGAGCTCCCTGCCAATGCAAGACACTATATTGAGCGCATTTCTCAGCTAACGGGAATACCACTTTCTATTTTCTCAGTCGGACCTGACCGTGATCAAACAAATATAGTTCGTAGTGTATATGCACCTAAATAAGTAAATTTGGCTATTAAGTGATAGATGAAACAAATCGTTCATATTAATTTAGTAAGACATAAGGCTATTTAGTCCTTATGTCTTTTCACTTAGGAAAAGTTTTTGTTTATCCTTCAGGGTTTTTAAATTATTTAAAGGATTTAAGTCTACATTTCTTTAAATGACAAGGGAATTTTTTTATGAAATTTTTACTACCAGTAATAACCAAAAATGTTACAAGTTTTAGTTAATAGTAGAGTTTTATGTTGTATTATGGTAAAGTAAGTAGGTAAAAACCTTTGGTTAATTTAACTAAATATTCAGAAAATATCATACATATTATTTATTGTAGAGTATTCATAGGAGGAAGAACCGTGGTCCAATTTCACACAGTCTCATCTAAAGTGGCACGTTTTTTTCAGCCAAATCAACATAATTCAATTGACATAAAAAGAGCGATCATTGCAACAACAGCTGTTGCCACATTATCAATAGGCTCGGTTTATGCAGCAAATACTGATAAAGATCCTGAAGATGTATCGACAATATATCATGTCTACCATAAAGGCGAGTTAATCGGATCAATAAATGATAAATCGATTATTGATAATATCGTAAAAGAAAGAGTTAAAGATGCTAAATTAGATTATCAAGGCTATGATATTTCAGTAAAAGATCAAATTGTATACATACCTGAGAAAGTATATACGTCTACACATAATAACAGCGTTGCTGTAAACAAGCTTAATGAGAAATTTGATATTTCAGCTAAGGCAGAAGCGATCGTTGTAAACGGAAAAACTGTTGCATTTGTTTCAACTAAAGAGGATGCAGATGTTGTATTGAAGAAAATAAAGATGAAATATGTTCCAGAAGAAGTTCTTTTAAAGCTAGCAATCAACCCTGATGGAGTCGAACATAATGATTACATATACAAAGACGTTACATTAAGTGAAAATGTTACATTTTCAGAAGGGAAAGTTTTTCCGGAAGATATTTTATCTGTTGATGAAGCAGTTGAACTTCTGTTAAAAGGAACTCTACAGCCTAAGATACACGAAGTTCAAGAAGGAGAAGTATTAGGTCAAATCGCAAATGATTACGATTTAACTTTAAAACAATTGCTTCAGCTTAATCCTGAATTTGATGAAGAAGAGATGATTCATATAGGTGATGAGATCAATGTCACTGCCTACAAGCCGCTTGTAACTGTAAAGGTTAAAATGGAAGCGATTCGTAAAGAAGTAATCCCTTTTGGCATTGAAGTAGAAGAAGATAAAAACATGTTTAAAGGAACTACAAAAGTAAAACAAGAAGGTGTAAACGGAGAAAGGCTTGCAACATACTCCATTATTCAGGAAAATGGTCAAAATATATATAAGACCATTACGAATGAAAAAGTATTAAAAGAACCAAAAAAGAAAATTATGATAAAAGGGACGAAGGTCATTCCTTCACGCGGAACAGGGGACTTTGCTTGGCCTACGGTTGGCGGCTACGTTTCAAGTGATTTTGGTTACAGATGGGGTAAGCAGCATAAAGGAATGGACATTGCAAGACCAAGCAACCGTACAATAATGGCAGCGGACAATGGAACAGTTGAGTTTGCTGGCTGGGATGGCGGCTATGGAAATAAGATTGTCATTAATCATAATAATGGGATGAAAACTGTGTATGCCCACTTATCAGAAATTAGTGTAAAAGTTGGTCAGACGGTTTCCAAAGGATCTAAAATTGGTATAATGGGCACAACAGGAAATTCAACTGGAATTCATTTACACTTCGAAGTTTATAAGAATGGTAGTTTAGTAAATCCGAAAAAAGTTTTATAGATTAATTGCAACAACGACAACCTCTAGTTCAAAACGGACTAGGGGTTTTGTTATTTTCAATGAAATGTAAAATTAGCTCTATACTAAAATCACGATTGAGGCTTGAGCAAGGTTTCGATAAAGGCGTTAACGTTTTTGGTATGCCAATATATTACATTACTTAAGTCAATAGGTGCTTTAAACGTCAATAAATGATAAATTATATAGTAGGAAACCTCTAAATGCTTAAGGAGTGATAGATAATGGAAAAGCACATTTTAGTTGTTGATGATGAGCAACCAATTGCTGATATTCTCCAATTTAATTTAGAAAGAGAAGGGTACAAGGTTACTTGTGCTTATGATGGTTTAGAGGCTTTAAGGAAAGTAGACGAAATGAAACCAGATTTGATTTTGTTGGATATAATGCTTCCGCAAATGGATGGAATGGAAGTTTGCAGGGAGGTAAGAAAGAAATATGACATGCCGATTATTATGCTCACAGCTAAAGATTCAGAGATTGATAAAGTGTTAGGGTTAGAATTTGGGGCTGACGATTATGTTACAAAGCCATTTAGCACAAGAGAGTTAATAGCCCGGGTGAAAGCAAACTTGAGAAGGCATTTTCAAGAAGCTGATAAAGATAAAAATGAATTAAATGAAATTGTAATAGGTTCTCTAATCATCCATGTAGATGCTTATACGGTAACGAAAAGGGGAGAACCGATAGAGTTAACGCATAGAGAATTTGAGCTGATTCATTATTTGGCAAAGCATATTGGCCAAGTTATGACACGTGAGCATTTATTGCAAACCGTATGGGGTTATGATTACTTTGGTGATGTAAGAACAGTTGATGTTACTGTAAGACGATTAAGAGAAAAAATTGAAGATATTCCTAGCCATCCTACGTGGATTGTAACAAGGCGCGGCGTGGGGTATTATTTGCGAAATCCAGATCAGGAGTAAAAAAATGAAAAAAGTCGGTTTCTTAAAATCGATCCATTTTAAATTTATATTAATATACGTATTGCTAATTTTAATTGCGATGCAAGTAATTGGTGTATATTTTGTACGCCAACTCGAGGAACAACTTGTTACAAATTTCACAGCATCAGTCAATGAACGTGCACGCCTATTAGTTTATAATATTGGACAAGAAATGAATGAAGAACGCAACGCCAAGTCATTGGATCTTGAAGAAGAGATTAATACAATTTTGCAAGATTTCCTTTCTGATGATATAACAGAGGTTCAAATTGCAGATAGTCATTTTCGAGTAATTGGTACGTCAAATCCATATAATCAAGAGGTAATAAGCAAAAGAACAACAGAGGTGCGGGTAAAAAAGGCAATTATCGGTGAGGTAGAATCTGAAAATATACTACTTGATCAAAGAACAGGCAATAGAATGTTAGTTAAAGCCATTCCAATCAAAGTAGATGAGGAAGTAATTGGTGCTGTTTATCTTGTTGCTTCAATGGAAAAGGTCTATGAACAAATGAGAGTTATTAACGGCATTCTAGCATCTGGAACTGTGATGGCATTGGCAATTACGGCGTTTTTAGGTGTATTTGTTGCACGGACAATTACAAGACCTCTTGCAGATATGAGAACCCAAGCCTTAGTACTGGCAGAAGGGGATTTTTCCCGAAAGGTAAACATTTATGGGGATGATGAAATCGGCCAGCTTGCCGCAACGTTTAATGATTTAACAAACAAACTTGAAATTGCTCAAGAAACAACTGAAGGTGAACGTCGGAAGCTTAGCACGGTATTAGCTAATATGTCAGATGGTGTCATAGCCACAGATCGTGAAGGGTATATCATTCTTATGAATGAACCAGCTAAAAGAATGTTAAGTGTTTCACGTGAAACGTTGCATAATACCTCGATTTTTTCATTACTTAACTTGGAGGCTGCAGCATCAATAGAACAATTTTACGATAATCAAGATTCCTTATTATTAGATTTAAGTGAGCAAAGGAAAAAATATATATTACGTGCTAGTTTTTCAGCCATAAAAGATGATAATGAAAAACCAACAGGCCTCATTGCGGTTTTAAGAGATGTAACAGAACAGGAGACAATCGAACTAGAGCGTCGAGAATTTGTTGCGAATGTCTCTCATGAGTTGAGAACTCCATTAACAACATTGAGAAGCTATTTAGAGGCCTTAGCAGACGGTGCGTGGCAAAATGAAGAATTGGCTCCTCGCTTTCTAAATGTTACGCAAACAGAAACAGAAAGAATGATTCGTCTTGTTAACGATTTATTACAGCTTTCAAGAATTGATAGCAAGGATTATAAATTTGAAAAGAAAGTTATTAATTTTACAGATTTCTTCGAGCATATTATTGATCGTTTTGAAATGAGTAAGGGCGCAGATTTTGTATTTGAGAGAGCCTTTACGCATCGGGATCGCTATGTGGCAGTAGATAAAGACAAACTTACACAAGTATTGGATAATATTATTTCAAACGCACTTAAGTATTCTCCAGAAGGTGGCAAGGTTAGGTTTGAATTGCTTCAAAAGGAAAACCTTCTCCATGTAAGAGTTAGTGACGAAGGGATGGGGATTCCTGAAGCTAGTTTAACAAAAATATTTGATCGATTTTACCGAGTTGACAAAGCTAGAACGAGGAAAATGGGTGGGACTGGATTAGGCTTAGCTATTGCAAAAGAAATTATAGAAGTACATCAAGGTACTATTTGGGCAGATAGTCAAGAAGGTAAAGGCACAACGATAACCTTTACACTTCCTCTTGAAAATCAACGAGAGGAGAAGCTGTCATGAATAAGGAGATGTCAAAGTCAGTCGTACTCTTTTTACTAGTAGCATTGAGCTTACTATTAACTTATGGATTATGGACCTATCAACCGCATAATGAGTTTGTTCAATCAACAAATAATATTCAAAATGTAACAATAGGTGAAAAACGGCAATTCAATGAAGTAATAAAACCAATACAATTTATTTACCATAAGGATAATCAACATTTTGGGTTTACTAATTATATTGAAAACAATGAATTGTATCAAATGGTTATGGATTTGAATGTTACTGAGATTAAACATGAAACATTTTCGTCTGATGAGGAATTAAATTTATTTTTACAACAGAATGGAATAGTAGAAATGATTTTCCCTGTTGCTATTCCAATGGAGCTAAGTAATTATATAATGGTTCCGTTAAGACAAGAGTATGAAATAGAATATTTTGATAGAATCGCTTTAAGTATTCACAAAGAACCGGCACTATACTTTGTATCTTCGAAAAATGATAGTGTGATCAAAATGAAAATCGAAGATAAAACGATTGATATAATTAAAGAAAAGATACTAAGCAATAATCAAAATTATACAGTCTATTTTTCAATAAAGGTTAGAAATGGGGAGTTAATATATCTTCCTGAGAACCCGTTTATTTTAGACCAACTTACTTTTACAACACAAAATATAGCAGCATCCGAATTTAAGAATGCTTTATTTACCGACCCAAATCGGGTTAAGCAATATAGCCTATTAAACGGTGAAGAATCTTATACAGATGGATCAAAGGCACTTGAAATTACAAGCAACCAAAGTATGTTGAGTTTTGTTAATCCTGCAAAATCAGAAACTATAAAAATGGAATCAGCGGAAATGATCCTTAAATCAATTGAATTTATTAATGATCATTCAGGTTGGACAGATTCATTTTCTTTAATGAACTGGAGCAAGAATGATCAAACAGTAACATTTGGTTTGATGATAAAAGGATATCCTGTATTTAATTTGCTCGATCAAAATCGCTCTACATCGATCTATCAATCATGGCGTGATAGCGAGATCTATGAATATCAGCGGTCATTAATTAATTTAAGGTTCTCTGTTGAAAATGAACAAAAACAGATTAAAATCCCATCAGGCAGAGAGTTACTAAGTTATTTGGCACAAATCAAACCGGACTTTAATCTAGATCTTTTAGAAAAAGCTGAAATAGGATTTGATTTTGTTATTGAGAACCCAAATGTTTATGAAATAACTGTTCAGCCAAGATGGTTTATAAAATATGCCGGAAAATGGGAAGAGATTTTCATACCAAGCACGATTATAGGTCAAGGAGGAAATGATTTTGGAGTGGAGTAAAACTAAAACCATTTTTATTCTAATATTTCTTATCCTTGATTTATTTTTGGTTTTTCAATTCATGGAGAAACGCACTAGCAGTCAGCTTGATTATATTACTGAGTCAACAATAGAAGAACAGCTAGAGGCTGAAGACATTTCTTACGTGGAGCTTCCTGAAGTAGATCGCAATGAAACCTATATTACAGGGAAGCGCAAGAAGTTTACCGAAGAGGAAGTCCAAAGCTTGGAAGACCAGAGGATCTCATTTCTAACAGAAGAATGGATTGTCTCTGAATTTAATGAACCAATAACTCTTCCTGCCTTTAATGTTGAAGCTTTTTTAAACGAAATTCTTGAGAAAGATGTTTATGCTGGTGGCCAGTATTTATATTGGGGATTGAATAAAAAAACAAATAAGCTATTATTTTTTCAAACGTTTAAAAATAAACCGCTATATTTCAATGAACACGCGATGCTATCAATGCAATTAAATGAAGAAAATCAAGTAATCGGGTACGAACAGACTTTATTAATTGATTTGAAGGAAATAACTGAAGAAGGCTCGAATCAGGACATATTGCCACCTTTAAAAGCAATTGAAAACTTATATAAAAACGATTATTTGTCACCAGGTAGCCAGGTCACAAATATAGAGTTTGGTTATTACAAAAATATACCTTTGTCAGATGATATCCAGTTTTTTGCACCTACATGGCATATTATTGTTGATAATAGTGAGAATTATTTTGTGAATGCATTTGAAGGACAAATTATGGAATACTTAGAAGATGGAGTGGAAGTGCATGAGCTTACATTTTAGCGTATTAGCAAGTGGTAGCACAGGAAATGCCTTTTATATCGCAACAGATAAAGCTAAACTACTTGTTGATGCTGGTTTTAGCGGAAAGCAGATGGAGCAATTAATGGAATCTGTAAATTTGGATCCAGGTGAGCTAGACGGCCTGTTAGTCACCCATGAGCATAGTGACCATATTAAAGGACTAGGAATCATGGCAAGACGGTACAAGCTTCCTATTTTTGCAAATGAAAAAACTTGGAAGGCAATGGAAAGCTTAATTGGCGCTATTCCGCTAGAGCAAAAGTTTATTTTTGAAATGGGTTCGATTAAAACATTTGCTGATATTGATGTAGAATCATTTGGTGTTTCACATGATGCAGCCGAACCGATGTTTTACGTTTTTCATAGCCAAGGTAAAAAAGTAACGCTTGCCACAGATTTAGGTTATGTTAGTGATCGAATTAAAGGTACAATTCGTAATTCAGATGTATTTATATTTGAAGCGAATCATGATGTTGAGATGCTAAGAATGGGTCATTATCCTTGGAATGTTAAACGTCGTATTCTTAGTGATGTTGGACATGTGTCAAATGAAGATGCTGGTCTAGCGCTAGCTGAATGTATTGGCGAAAAAACAAAACGAATTTATTTGGCGCATTTAAGCAAAGATAATAACATTAAAGAATTAGCGCGAATGGCAGTTTCACAAACATTGGAAGAAAAAGGCTTTTCAGTAGGTGAGTCTTTCAAGCTATATGATACGGATCCTAAAATACCAACAAAGCTAGCTTATGTATAAGTATAAACACGTGATTTGAAAAGTCACAAAAGCTACATAAATTAGCAGTTCGTCAAAATAGAAGTTAGGCTGATAAATAAGTATAATATGTTTATTAGCAACCAAGACTGTACATCCTAGACAAATATTATTATTCATCAGAAGGAAAGGCTTGGTGACATTAGTGGGCTACTATGATCAAAATTACGAACAAAATAACAGTAAGCAAAAGGGCAACCGTGGTGGATTGTTTTTAACTGCGTTAGTTGGAGCCGCTTTGGGGGCATTAATTGTAATTTTTACAATTCCGATTTTATTAAAGTATGATATTCTACCATATAATTTGATTCCTAAAGGCCCAGAGTCTAATCAAACAACAGTTAACGGAACGGGGAATCAACAAGAAATTATTCAATCGCAAGTAAATGTGAATATTATTTCTGGAGTAACTGAAGCTGTTGATAAAGTATCGGATGCTGTTGTTGGCGTCATTAATATCCAGGAAACAGGCTTTTGGAATGATACAAGTGAGGCAGGGACAGGCTCTGGTGTTATTTATAAAAAAGAAAAAGGCAAGGCCTTTATTGCAACTAACCATCACGTTATAGCTGGTGCGTCAAACGTTGAAGTCAGCTTAAGTGATGGAACTCGTATCCCAGCTCAAGTACTAGGTAGTGATGAGATGATGGATTTAGCAGTATTGCAAATAGATGGCGATCGAATTAATACGGTGGCTGAAATTGGATCCTCAGAAAACGTAAGAGTTGGGGAGCCGGTTATTGCGATTGGTAATCCATTAGGCCTGGAGTTCTCCGGTTCAGTAACACAGGGAATTATTAGCGGGGTAGAAAGAACGATTCCACAAGACCTTAATGGAGACGGACAACCAGATTGGCAAGCAGAGGTTTTACAAACAGATGCAGCAATTAATCCCGGCAATAGTGGTGGTGCTCTAGTAAATATTCAAGGGCAAGTGATCGGAATTAATTCAATGAAAATTGCAGAGCAAGCTGTCGAAGGAATTGGTTTTTCTATCCCAATAGATATGGCTATGCCAATAATAGAGGATTTGGAGAATTTCGGTGAAGTTAGACGCCCATTTATGGGAGTAGGTTTAAGATCATTAAATGAAATCCCTAGCTATCATTGGCAAGAAACCCTAAAATTACCTAAACAAATTGATGAAGGTGTTTTCCTAGTAAATGTTGTGCCAAATTCACCAGCTGCAATCGCTGGATTGAAGGAATTGGATGTCATCGTTGAATTAGATGGCGAACCGATAGCTGATGTACTGGAACTTAGAAAGCATTTATATATAGAAAAAAATATTGGTGATACGATGGATGTAATATATTACCGCGAAGGAAAAAAATATAAAACTCAGATGCATTTAGTCGGTGAAAATACATTCTAATTAAATGTAAAAGGTTGTAATGTAAAGGGAGAAGCTTTAATGTAAAAGGTTATAATGTAAAAAACTATAATGTAAAAAGCTTCAAAGTAATAGACACCTACAAAGTTGCTATGGAAACATCTACAGTGTAAAAGTCGACAATACAATGAGAAAAGGTAAGCTGTTACTAGGGGACCAAACATCCACGCGATCAATGTGGATTATGGTCTCCTTTTTAAGTTCTGTCTTTCTAATACTAGTTCATGTACAATAAGGAATGGAAATTAGTAACATAAAGTAGCTAATGTAAGACCATTATTGAGAGGTTGAGATACGATGATTAAATGTTGTGAAGAACACGTAGATGTGGCAATTGATACGATTGTCGATGAATATGAAGTAGCACCAAAAATAGATAAAATATCTGTGGATAACTATCCAGAGTTATTCACAACATGTGAATATTGCGAAAAAAACGCTGTATATATTGTATCGAACTAGCATTCGTCCACAACATACAGGATAAAAATGTGGATATGTGGATAACTATTGTGAATAACTTGTTTATAGTAGGTGGATTAGTGTGAATATCTCGATTATTTGTGTTGGGAAATTAAAGGAGAAATACCTTAAGCAAGGCATTGAAGAATATGTAAAACGTTTAGGGCCATATGCAAAAATAGATATAGTTGAGGTTGCAGATGAAAAGGCCCCAGAAAATTTAAGTGATGCGGAAATGTTGCAAGTAATAGAAAAAGAAGGGGAACGGATCCTCGCAAAGATTTCCGATGATTCATACGTGATTATCCTAGCAATTGAAGGGAAATTGCTATATTCAGAAGAACTAGCTGCTGAGCTTGACCGCCTTGCTACCTATGGCAAAAGCAAAGTTTCCTTTGTAATTGGCGGCTCCCTCGGGTTGAGCAAAGCGGTCCAAGACAGGGCAGATTTTGCGCTGTCGTTTTCAAAAATGACTTTTCCTCACCAACTAATTCGATTAATATTGGTAGAGCAAGTATACCGGGCATTTCGGATAAATAGAGGTGAACCGTACCATAAATAGGTGCGGTTTTCTTGTATATATGGGCCTTATCCTTGACTAGTCACTAATGTTTGACCGGTGTAGCCACAGAGATGGTTCCATAAGCCTTCCCAGCTGTTTCCCTTTTTCAATTATGCGAATCTTTGTTATTACGAATAAATTCTTTTTATCTGTTGTATCTTAAGGGATGTCTATAAAAAATGTAATTAGGAATGAAAATAGGTGTGAAAATTATGAACGGCGACATTTTATCTTCTTATTAATGGACGGCAAAAGACTAATTCCAAATCACCACCTCGTTACTCTCTTCAATAATCACGATTTAAAAGGAGAATAAAACAATGGATACTCAATCATTACTTGATCAAGCAATAAAGGCTCGAAAAAATGCTTATACTCCTTATTCAAAATTTCAAGTTGGTGCTGCCGTATTAACAAGAAATAAAGAAGTCTTTACAGGAAGCAATATTGAGAATGCATCCTATGGGTTAACAAATTGCGCAGAAAGAACCGCTATTTTTAAAGCAGTTTCTGAGGGAGAAAGGGAAATTGACACAATAGTTGTGGTCGGTGATACAGAAGGACCTATTTCACCATGTGGAGCCTGCCGTCAGGTAATAGCTGAGTTTTGTGATATAAATACAAAAATTATTTTAGCTAATTTAAAGGGGGATAAAGTAGAGACAACTATTGATAAATTACTGCCTGGATTTTTTTATGCGAAGGATTTAAAGCAATAGTTTTTTAAAGTAATGGATACGACTAATCAGCTAAGAACTTTTACACCATCTGGAGGAAAACGATGAAATATATTATTTCGGTTATCGGGTTGCTTGTTGTGTTTGGTATGGCTTTTTTGGCAAGCAATAATCGAAAAGACATCAAAGTAAAACCAATTATTCTTATGGTCGTTATTCAAATAATATTATCTGCTTTATTATTAAATACAGTATTGGGTCTGGAATTAATTAAAATTTTTGCTACTGTATTTGAGAAATTACTGGAATACGCAGGTGCTGGAATATCCTTCGTGTTTGGTGGTCTTGCCAATAAAGGAGAATCTCCATTCTTCATTAATGTCTTATTGCCGATTGTATTTATTTCTGTCCTGATTGGAATCTTACAGTACCTAAAAATCCTGCCGTTTATTATGAAAGCAATTGGTTTATTGCTTAGTAAAGTAAATGGTTTGGGGAAGCTGGAATCCTACAATGCAGTTGCATCAGCCATGATTGGACAATCCGAAGTATTTATTACAGTAAAAAAACAACTTGGCTTTTTGCCAGCTGTTCGCTTATATACTCTTTGTGCATCGGCCATGTCAACGGTATCAATGTCGATTGTTGGTGCCTATATGACCATGATTGAACCGAGATATGTAGTAACGGCACTCGTCTTAAACTTATTTGGGGGATTTATCATTGTCTCCATTATTAATCCGTATACTGTTGATCCAGAGGAGGATATTCTGGAGATACATGACGCTGAAAGCCAATCATTCTTTGAAATGTTAGGGGAATATATCCTTGATGGTTTTAAAGTAGCGGTGATTGTCGGTGCCATGTTAATCGGTTTTGTTGCTTTAATGGCTGCAATAAATAATTTATTTGAATTACTTATCGGCATTTCATTTCAAGAAATCCTAGGGTATATGTTTGCACCTTTTGCCTTTATTATGGGTGTGCCCTTTTCAGAGGCAGTCAAGGCAGGAGGTATTATGGCCACAAAGCTTGTAACAAATGAGTTTGTAGCGATGATGGATTTGGCAGAAATGACAGAAACGTTTAGTCCGCGTACATTAGGGATTATCTCTGTCTTCCTTGTTTCCTTTGCTAACTTTTCTTCAATAGGCATAATCAGTGGTGCTGTAAAAAGTCTGAATGAGTCAAAGGGAAATGTAGTGGCTAAATTTGGCTTAAAACTTTTATATGGTGCAACATTAGTAAGTGTACTATCAGCTGTCATTGTAAGTATTGTTTTGTAAAAAAAATGTACGGCAACACCAGCTTAAGTATCGCCAATTGTGGACTTAACAAAAATATAATTAGAAAGATGAGCAAGCTAAAACTAGAATTTTATGAATAAGTTGTTTTAAAATAAGGATGGTGTATATACAGACAGAGTAATGGCAAAATAATTTTATTACAAGGTTGGAGGAATACATGAGGAACTTAGAATCTATAGAGCAGTTTGAGCAGTTAAAAAAAGAGGGGAAGCATTTATTTGTTTTTTCGGCAGATTGGTGTCCTGACTGCAGATTTGCTGATATGTTTTTGCCGGAAGTAGAATCAAAATTTAAGGACTATATTTTTATTCACGTGGACCGTGATGAATATATCGATCTATGTCAGCAGCTTGATATATTTGGGATCCCAAGCTTTATTGCTTTTAATAATGGCACGGAATTAGGCCGCTTTGTAAGCAAAGATCGCAAAACGCAGGAAGAAATTGAAACGTTCATTAGTGGATTAAAATAAGGTGAGTAATCAATGACAAAAACATTAGTACAAAAGCTTAACTTACAAAAGTATGAAAAAGTAGCTGTTTTACATATGCCGGTATAAAACAAGGGATTTATATTTAAGGGATAAAAGATAGATGGAACTTATCCTTTTGACGCTATCAATGTATTTTGCTCTAGACTATGTAAAAAGAATCTCGAATTATTGATGGAAAACGTATGAATATTTGGTTCCTCATTTTACAAAGTAGGATTGTGCTAGATAGGCTTACATTAATTGCGATGAAAAGGAGTCTGTTATGATAAAGTACAGACCCCTTTTTATTATACTTATTCTTCTTTATAAAAGCGCTCTCCAGTTTCCGGATTAAAATATACAATTAATCTTTTGCTTGTGGTTGGATCAATTGATATCTCGTTCGTTCGGACGAAGCCTTTAGGTACTAGATTACCATGTTTTGTTTTAAAACGACGGTCCCAAATGAACCAAGAGCCAATAATTAAAATAAGTAAAATCAAGAATTGTATGCCGTAAAATCCAAAAATCCAGCTCATTTTTTAGTCCTTTTCTGCAATAACAGCTGTTCCATAAGCGACAATTTCACTCATGTTTTGGCCAATTTCACCAGAATCAAAGCGCATCATAATAATCGCATTGGCTCCCATAGCAGAGGCGTTCTTTACCATACGATCGATTGCTTGTTTTCTGGCATCCTCCAGCATTTCCGTGTACTGATTGATTTCTCCGCCAACAAGCCCTTTTAAAGAGGCAACGATATCTTTGCCGATTCCTCTTGCCCTTACGGTTAATCCAAATACTGGACCTAGCACTTCTTTTACTTTATGATTAGCAATATTCTCAGTCGTTACGATGATCATATGAATTCGCTCCTTAGTTAAAATGGATGACTATATGTTTATTTTACTTTGAAATATATATAAAATACCATTACTATGTGAATAAACAATAAAATAAAGAGAAACAACTGTGAATTTTTTGATCAAATTGGTAATATGGGAAAAAGATTCCTTGGAAGTGAAGCTATGAAATATCGAAAAATTGTACATGCCCGACTGCACAAGCGGGTTAATAGATTTATTGCCGAAGTTTTTATAAACGGGAAAATAGAACAGGTACATGTAAAAAATACCGGACGTTTAAAAGAGCTCCTGCTACCGGATACTGAGGTTTTATTGGAGCTGAGTGATAATCCGGCAAGGAAGACAAGGTTTTCGTTAATAGCAGCAGCAAAAAATAACGGATGGGTGAATGTTGATTCTCAGGCTCCCAATCTAATTGCATTTGAATTACTTAAAGCCGGTAAATTAGCGGAGTTTGGTTCGGTAAATTTAGTAAAACGGGAAGTTACTTATGGTGATTCCCGATTTGATATTTATTTTGAACTGAACGATAAAAAGGTGCTGCACATCGATAAGCAGGTGCTGCACATCGATAAGCAGGGTTTGAAGTGCAATGAGAGAGGAAAGTGCAACATTGGAAGTGCCTTACATAACAACAATGGAAATGGCCTGCATACTAACCATGTGCAAAACAACAATGGAGAGGGTCTGCATATCAACAATGGAAAAGGATTTATTGAAGTAAAAGGCGTCACACTTGAGACAAATGGAGTCGCAATGTTTCCAGATGCACCGACATCTAGGGGGACAAAGCATGTATTAGAATTGGTAAAAGCCGTTCAAGAAGGATACACTTGTACAATCTTGTTTATAGTGCAAATGAAAGGTTGCCGTGCTTTTGCACCTAATAGGGAAATAGATCCAGTTTTTACGGATGCCTTAATACAAGCTTCACGACAAGGAGTACAAATTTTAGCCTATGACTGTATTGTCGGAGAGGATGAAATCGTCTTGGATGAGCCACTTCCGGTTTATCTATCTGGAGAAATGCTCGAATAGAAGCAAAAGTCAAATTCTATTCAAACCCAATACCGAATTTTGTCAGAAAAAGAAGTAAAAGCTACAATATTATAGGGACAGCCCCTATTTTAGGACAGCCCCCTTATCTAATAAAATATTTTTACACTAGAGAAAACACTCGTGGATTAAGTCGTCTTGAGTCTTGCGAATAACTGGTCATTTTCTTAACGCAGAAAGCGTTTCTTTAATATAGTTATTAAGCTGTTCTTTATGAGTTTCCTGCAAATTTAGAAACTGAATCGAAAACGTATACTTTCCTTTTTCACTTGAAGCATGAACAATTCGGCTTATGACAATCTCATTTTCAGCAAAGAACGGTGGACCAAGTTTAACCTCCATAAGTTCGCCAATAGCAATATACATATCACCAATAAATTGAGCACCACCAGTACTGATATTAAAAAAGCTACCGGTTTTCCAAGAATGATAAATTGGTGGGAATACCCGATATAATATATCTATAGGAGTTGTACATGGAAGACGTGGACCTTGCCGCTTACTTTGAAATTGAATATCTGATGTGGCTTTTAGTAATAATAATCGATTCATATCTTGAGAAGATTCAGAAACAAATTCTGCATCTAATAAACGAATTTTACGATCAAGCGTTTCGATTGTAATTTTAAAAGCCTGTTTTTCTAAAAAAGAAGATTTTTTTTCCCCTTCCACTAGTTTTACCGTAAAATGTTCCTCATCTATTTGAACAATCTGTCCAACTAATATTTCCTGACCATACTTTAACGTACAAATTTCACCAAGGAGCTGCTGGTCCAAGTTATTGTTCATGCCATTTCCCTCCCGCATAAATTTTTTTAAAATATAAATTAACATTCTCTCTTAAACTATTTCATGTAAGGCCAGCATATTCCTGTCCAACATTTTGAAAAAAGTATGACAATCTAGGCTCGGGCTTTATGAAATAGAAGTAGAGGAAGAGGATATCAATTTATTAGTCGGTGAAATGAACAATGTAAATGTAACAAAATAATCATATTCAAAAAATTAATACTAATTTGTTTTTTGTATAATGAGTTTAATATCAAGGAAAGGATGGAGCTTATGTTACTAAAAAGTAGACTAGAATCAAATGAATTATTGGCATTGCGATATCTAAGTAGGAGAATGGAGCTTACGGAAAAGGAAAAGTATCATTATTTAAACTTGGAAAAGGGTTATGAAGGAGAATTGCAATTTGATCTGCTAGCGAAAAGTCTTAAAGAAGAAAGGTATATCATTAATGACTTGCTACTTGAAGTAAATAACAACTTTTTTCAAATAGACTGTTTAATGATCTCACAGGGAGTTATTCACATACTGGATATAAAAAATTATCATGGTGATTGCTACTTTGAGGCCAATAAACTATACTCCGTGGCAACTAAGCGTGAATACAAGAATCCAATAGATCAATTAAATAGAAGTGCTAATCTTTTCCGTCAATTTCTTCAAAACCTCAGGCAAAATTTCCTAGTAGAAGCCTCTGTTATTTTCATCAATCCTGAATTCACCTTATATCATGCCTCAATGGACAAACCTTTTATATTTCCAACCCAAGTTAATAGATTTTTAGAAGACTTAAATAAAACTCCATCAAAATTAAATGAAAGTCACAAAAAATTAGCTCAAAGTATTGTGTCATTACACAAAACCGAGAATCCATTTACCTCATTGCCCAAGTACAATTATGAGCAATTGCATAAGGGCATTTATTGTAATACTTGTAAGTCATTTAAAGTTTACAAAAAAAATAATATTTTGTTATGTAGTAATTGTGGTGGAAAAGAAAAGATTGAAACAGCGATTTTGCGGAGTGCACGTGAATTTATGTTACTTTTCCCTGAACAAAAAGTAACTACTCAAAGCATCTATGATTGGTGTAATTTGGACGTAAGTAAAAGAACAATTTGTAGGATTTTAAAGAAAAACTACACTACTATTGGTAGTACAAATAATACTTATTATCAATGTTGAAGCGAGGTATATTGATTTAAAAATAGGCGCTGCTGTTTGGGAGACTATTCGGACAGGATTTTAGCAAAAGCAGCAAATGGTGTCCGAACTAGGCGATAGTTCGGACAGGATTTTAGCAAAAGCAGTAAATGGTGTCCGAACTAGGCGATAGTTCGGACAGGAATTTAGCATAAGCACCAAATGGTGTCCGAACTTGGTGGTAGTTCGGACAGGATTTTAGCAAAAGCACCAAATGGTGTCCGAACTTGGTGGTAGTTCGGACAGGATTTTAGCATAAGTACCAAATGGTGTCCGAACTTGGTGGTAGTTCGGACAGGAATTTAGCATAAGTACCAAATGGTGTCCGAACTAGGCGATAGTTCGGACAGGAATTTAGCATAAGTACCAAATGGTGTCCGAACTTGGTGGTAGTTCGGACAGGAATTTAGCATAAGTACCAAATGGTGTCCGAACTTGGCGATAGTTCGGACAGGATTTTAGCATAAACAGCGATTGGAGTCCGAACTTGGTGGTAGTTCGGACAGGATTTTAGCATAAGTACCAAATGGTGTCCGAACCTGACCATAGTTCAGACGTTGCAAAATAGAAAAAGCCTAATTACCTCAAAGTAGAGACTAAATTTTAAAAAAATAAAATAGGATCATAGCAAATGAGAAAATCATTGTAATGATCAAAGAATAACTATATCGGTCAGTTTTTCGCTTATGCCGATATTTATTAACAATTAAAAAGAAAATGGATAAAACTAACAAGATTATGCTTGTATAGAAGGCTGATTTTAAAACATGAGAATCCCAGTAAGTACGTCTTTGCGAAAGATTAAGAATACGGTCAAAAAAAGTATATGCTTCAGGTTGAGCAGTATGAATTACTGAAAGAATCAAAAATAATAATATCCAAGCAATAATTGGTGCAACCACTAGAGCCTTACTCCAAAAATCAGGTCCGCGGCGCCTATCTTGAAACCCTCTCCATTCCTTTTGACTCATATGTACCATCCCTCTTCACTATTAAATAATAGTATACAATTCCATTATAAATTTCTTTTTTACGACTGCTTTAGGGCATTTGTTAAATTTAAGTAAAATTTTAACCAGTCCTTTTTTAATAATTGGGATGATTGCCTGTACGTTTCTTAAGAATTTGAATTAAATATAGAAGGGTAGATAAATAAGCTGGTCAATAAAAGCGGGAATTACAAAAAATTATCAGGAAGTGTTTGAGTCCCAAGGAACAGAAGGGTAGGGTCTAAAGTTTTATAAAAAATAGAAGGGTTTTAACGGATACTACAATTTAGATTGGCGGGGATACCCGCAATTACTCCTGATAATAAGTCTAATAAGGTTGTGATAAATAGTATCAAGGTCGAGGGGAACAAAGGGAGGGAGTGAATAAATGGACATTCTGTATTTAAAAAAGTGCGTAAAAAACATACAAGTAAAAAATATGGTAAATGCTGATGTGGAAGTCGTCAATAAGTCTCCATTAAAGATGATGGGAAAAGGGAGACAAGGCGCAGTTTTTCAATTTACTGATGATATATGCGTAAAAGTATTTGGGAATGAGGAGGATTGTGAACGTGAATATTACGCGCTATCACTAGGACAAAAAAGTAGTCTTTTTCCTAAATTGTATGCTAAAGGACCATTATACATTGCTATGGAAATTGTTAAAGGTGTAGATGTACGTGAATATCTCCAATCGCAACCATTAACTAAGGCGCTTTCGGAAAAACTAATAGAGATGTTAATCATATTTAAAAAAATAGGCTTTGAGCGAATTGATCACCATAAGCGCCAAATATATTTGCAACCAGACGGTAATCTGAAGGTAATTGATGTAGCAAGAACAGTTTGGCGGGACAGGGTTTATCCTTATCCTCGTAAGCTATTAACTTCTTTAGGTGAAGAAAATAAGGAAATATTTTTAACTCATGTTCAAGAAATGGCACCAGAGCTATATGAGGAGTGGAAGCACTATATTCGCATGGAAGAACTTTCACGGCAAATATACCAAGGTCTAATTGTTGAGAAGTCAATTAATAAAAAAAATAAAAAGCGTACAAAATCATTATTAACAACAAAGGATGACCAGAAGTATGTTATTCAATTAGAAGGGTTAATGCATAAAGTTTTTAAAGAAGAATGGGTTAAAACTATGCTTGCCCAGGGATATGATCCAGATGCTGTAATGGAAAAAATCGATAAACACTGGGAAAAGTATGAGCAAAAAGGGAACGGTAACCTCAACAAAAGAAACTTGAGTAAACGAAAAAAACGGTTAGAAAAAGCTAAGGTAAAAGCTAAGGTAAAAGCTAAGGGAAAATCAGAGGAAAAAGACAAGGATAGCAAAAAGAAAAAAAATAATGAGAATAAAGCACAAACTAATAAGGAAAAACGAAAAAAAAGAAAAAAGTAATAAAAATATTGCTGAATTAGCATAAAACCATTAAATTCCAAAAATAAAAAAATAGAGTAGCAACTGTTATAAAATTAAAAAACCTTAATGTATTAATAAAATAAAAAATGAGGAGGACCCTAAATAAACTAGAGGAGACGTTATGATGAAGGTACTTGTAATTTGGCGTTTGCTCACTGTCGGGGGGGTAAATGCGGGTTGGCGCAATCGTTCAATATATTTTAAAAAACACGGTATTCATACAGAATTTCTTTATACCACTGATCATGGAGGCCTTCATATCATGGAGGATATAGCCCCAGTTTATTTATCTAAAGATGAAGATGAAATCGTCAACATTATTAAACAAAATAGTTATGATGCGATCATTGTTGTTGATACTGCTAGTGCGTATAAATGGATTACAAAAGCACAATTTAAAGGCCCGATATTTGTAGAAGCACGTACACCAGAACTTATTAAACTAAAACCTCATTTAGAAAAATTCAGAGGAATTCAACCGGTCTCAATAATAGTCCCCTCCCTCTATCAAAAACGGTTAGTCTCAATACTCGTTGATTCTATCCCGACTCATGTAATATATAACGGTGTAGATTCATCGTTTTTCCGCGCAATTCCACACGAAGAAATTGATTATAAAAGCGTTCCTATTTTACCAAAAAATAAAAAAGTAGTTGCCTATATTGGGAGATTAGATAAAAGGAAAAATTGGCCAATGCTTTTAGAAATAGCAAAGAGAATAAAAAACGAACGGAATGATATTGAAATATGGGTAGTTGGAGGGGCGCAAAGTGTTCAGCGCGAAGAATTTGCAGCAAAATGGCAGGAGGAACAACTCACTGATATTATAAAATGGTTTCCTGTTATTCATTATCAGCAAATGCCGCATATGTATGCCAAAATACGCGAATCAGGTGGATGTACGCTTGCAACTACTAAATCTGAATCATTTGGTAATACATTTATTGAATCAATGATTTGTGGTGTCCCGGTAGTTGCTTCAAGAATGATGCCTGTTACCGAAATTGTAAAAAATGGAAATACAGGTTTACTATATCGGGGCCAAAATGTAGATGATGCTAAAAGGCAGCTCTACAAAATTATCGATAACCGTGAATTACATGAGAAAATGTCAAAAGCATCGATTGAACACGTTTTAAAACATTTTGAAATTGAAGTTGTGGCAAAGCAATATGTGGACTTGTTAATGCAATTAGTGCAGCAAGATGAAGGGTCTGATAGTGAGGTGAAATCCTAATGATGGAACCCGTTGCCTACCAAAGGAAATTGGAAGGGAAATCGAATGCACATTTAATTACTTTTAACGATGGAAATGATTATGTAGTGAAATATTTCCAACCAGGGTTTGAAAAATCATTACCAAATGAATGGGTCTCGTATTGTTTAGCACGTTATCTCGGACTCCCGGTTTCATTCGCACAAATAGTAGAAATTCCAACTGAATTCTCCGCGCAAATACTTGAACTCCAAAAGCAAAATTCAACAGAACTCCTAAAGCGGAATGCGCAAATACCGAAACTCCAAAAGGAGAATGCACAAATATCAGAACTCGAAAAGCAGAATGCGCTAATCCTAGAACATCTAAAGCAGAACTATAGCTGTTTTCAATTTGCCTCTCGATATATACCAAATTGTAGTAATGGGCATCAAATTACAAATATTGCACAAATTACGAATCATCATGAATTAGCAGGAGTTATTTTATTTGATTATTGGTTATGCAACACCGACCGTACGCGAAAAAATATTCTCCTACAAGAAGATGCAAAAGACACATACAAATTATGGATTATTGACCATGCAGAGGTTTTTGGAACGTATAATTGGCAGCTTACTGATTTAGATTTGTTGCCAAACGGACTTATCAAAAGTGCAACACATCAACTAATGGCGTCTTTTATCAAAAATGAAGAACACTTTCTTGAACAACTAGAAATTATTCAAACAATTCCTATTCTATTAATAGAAGAAATTGTTGAATTAATCCCGGAGGACTGGTTTGTTTCTAAGGAGGAAAAAAAGGCGATGGTAAGTACTTTATTACATCGTCGACGGAAAATTTTACCTAAAGTAATGTCGAGATTTATAAAAAGAGTATACAAAAGCCTTCACAACTAGACTATTTTATCATTTGTAGAATTAAACAATTTTCATAGGCTACTAACGTGACCTATGCCTCTGCTTTGAATATAAATATAGGAAATTCAAGAAGGAGGCAGCTTATGAAAATCAAGAAAGCAATTTTACCAGCCGCAGGGCTTGGCACTCGTTTTTTACCAGCAACTAAAGCACAACCTAAAGAAATGCTGCCGATTGTTGATAAACCTACGATTCAATACATTGTGGAGGAAGCGGTCGCTTCAGGGATAGAAGAAATAGTCATCATCATCGGCAGAGGTAAAAGATCAATAGAGGACCACTTTGATAAATCCTATGAACTAGAAGATGCGTTATTAAAAAAAAACCAGCTGGCTTTATTAGCGGAGATTCAAAAAATATCGAACCTAGTAAACATATATTATGTTCGTCAAAAGGAGCCAAAAGGGTTAGGACATGCTATTCTTTGCGCAAAAAGTTTTATAGGGAATGAGCCGTTTGCGGTCTTGCTAGGGGATGATATTGTAAGGTCGGAAATACCATGCTTAAAGCAAATCATAAATGTATTTGAGTATTGCAATAGCTCGGTTGTAGCAGTCCAGGCTGTTCCTGAAAATGAGGTATATAAGTATGGAATCATCAAACCAAAAGGTGCAAACATTGAGCCGAACCTATACCATATTGATTACTTAGTTGAAAAACCAAGAATAGATGAAGCTCCTTCCACATATGCAATCATGGGACGCTATGTTTTACGCCCTGAGATATTTGATATTTTAGCAGATTTGCCAATTAAAGCTGGTTGCGAATTACAACTAACAGAGGCCATTAATGAACTAAATAAACATCAAGCTGTTTTAGCCTATCACTTTGAAGGAATTCGTTATGATATTGGTGATAAAAATGGATTTATTAAAGCAACCTTAGACTTTGCTCTTCAAAGAAATGATACTAGAGAAGCGCTCCTCTCCTATTTAAAAGACGTGTGTAAACGTGAAGACATCCAGAATATGAATAGGGAGCTAGAATAATATGAACGTTACAATAGTAGGGACGGGATATGTTGGCCTGTCAACAGGAGTATGTTTAGCAGAAATTGGTCATAAAGTAACATGTATTGATATTGATGAGAAAAAGATAAATAATCTTCGCCAAGGTATATCACCAATTTACGAACCAGGTCTTGAGCCTATGTTAGTAAAAAATAGTAAGGCGGGCAACTTGTTATTTACAACATCGCACCAAGAGGGATTATCTGAAGCAGAAATTATTATCATTGCAGTAGGGACACCACAGGGGAGCGATGGAGCAGCGGACTTATTTTATTTAAAGCAAGCGGCAACGGATATTTCCGCCCATTTAAACCATGATGCTATCGTTGTGATAAAGAGTACGGTCCCTGTTGGTACTAATGATCACATTAAAAATGTATTAGAAAATGAGTGTAGCAACAATGCGAAAATTGAAATTGTCTCTAATCCAGAATTTTTAAGACAAGGTTCAGCCGTTCATGATACGATGCATGCTGACAGAATTATAATTGGTTCCAACAATAGTGAGGCTGCCGCAAAAATTGCAGAAATGTATCGACCATTAAATGTACCGATAATTATAACTACACTACGTAGTGCAGAGATGATTAAATATGCTTCTAATGCATTTTTAGCAACAAAAATTAGCTATATAAACGAAATTGCAAATTTATGCGAAGCAGTCGGAGCAAATGTTGAAGATGTTGCCAAAGGAATGGGAATGGATAAAAGAATTGGTGAAGCTTTCTTATATGCTGGAATAGGCTACGGTGGTTCGTGTTTTCCAAAGGATGTGAAGGCTTTACTTCATACTGCAAATAATAACAACGTCAATTTCTCACTTTTAAAGGAAACGATTACAATAAATGAACACCAACATGAACTATTAGTAGTGAAGGCTTTGAACCGTTTTGGAGATTTAAATGGGAAAAAAATAGCGATGCTTGGTCTATCCTTTAAGCCAGAAACTGACGATATGAGAGAAGCTCCATCAATCAAAATTGCTGCGTTATTAACAAAATTAGGGTCAGAAGTGGTAGCGTATGATCCTGTTGCAACAAACAATGCTAAGAAAATCCTAGGAAATACAATAAAATATGCAAAGTCGGTAAATGAGGCCGTGTTGAATACAGATGCTTTATTTATTGTAACGGAATGGAATGAATTTAAAAACTTAGATCTCTCATGCATAATCAATAAAATGGCAAAACCAATTGTGTATGATGGCAGAAACTGTTTGAAAGAGGAAATGATAACCGCTTGCGAAGCAATCGAGTATTATCCAATTGGAAAACCCGCGATCATTATTAAATAATCGTAGTTTATAATAGTAGTTTATAATAGTAGTTGTTTAATGGTTTTTACGATGTGAAAGGCGGCTAATTTAATTATAAAGCACCAATAAAAAATGCAATTTAAAAGAACAGTAAATCGGAAGCTGTTCTTTTTCTCATTGCGAACTTTTGTAGTATATTTATATAGTTAAATAATATTCAGAAATATAAAAATATATGCTAGACGAAAACAAGTCTTTGATTTACAATACTATTATTGAAATAATATTAAAAATTATTTTTCTATTCTGATAAACAAAATGGTAATGTATTCACTACTAGTTTAGTAGAATAAATTAAGATATCTTACATATTTTCAGAATAGTTAAATAACAAAAAAGGGGGATTTTTAGGAATGAAGAAAGGACTTTCAAAACTTCTTATGGCCTCAACGTTATTTGCAGGTCTACTAGCAGGCTGTTCTGGTGGAAGTGAAACATCACCATCAACATCAACTTCTACATCAGGCGGCAGTGAAACAGCTGGTGGTGATGCAGAAACAATTTTAATTGGAGCAAACCTAGAGCTCTCTGGAGCGGTTGCTTCTTATGGCTCATCAATTGCTCAAGGATTAGAGCTAGCCGTTGAAGAAATCAACGAGGGTGGCGGTATTGATGGCAAGCAATTAGAAGTAGTCAAGGTAGATAACAAATCAGATGCTGCTGAAGCTACAAATGCAGCAATTAAATTAACGAGCCAAGACAAGGTTACAGCGATTATTGGTGCAGCAACTAGTGGTAATACAGTTGCCCAAGCTCAAATTGCAAATGATACAAATACAATCCTTTTAACTCCATCTGGTACAAGTCCAAATGTAACAGTGAATGAAGATGGGTCGGTAAATGATTACGTTTACCGCATTTGCTTCATTGATCCATTCCAAGGAACAGTTGCGGCAAACTTTGCAGCAAATGAATTAAAGGTGAAAAATGCAGCTATCTTTGCGGATAGTGCAAGTGACTATGCGAAAGGTCTAGCAGCGTCATTTAAGGAAACATTTGAGGCAGCGGGCGGTACAATCGTATCTGAAGAAGCATATGTTGCAAAAGACACTGACTTCCGATCAACATTAACGCGCATTAAGTCTAAAAACCCAGAATTCGTATTTATCCCTGGATACTACGAAGAAGTTGGTTTAATTATTAAACAAGCTCGCGAAATGGGTATTACAGTTCCGTTTATGGGTGCTGATGGCTGGGATTCACCAAAGCTAGTAGAATTAGCTGGTGCTGAAGCGTTAAATAACTCATTTATTACAAACCATTATTCTTCAGAAGATCCAGACGAAACAATTCAAAACTTTGTAACGAAGTTCCAAGAGAAGTATGAAGGAAAATCTCCTGACGCATTTAATGCATTAGGATATGACTCAGCTTATCTTTTAGCAGACGCAATCAAGCGTGCTGGAAGCACAGAACCAGCAGCAATCAAGGATGCACTTGCAGCAACAACTGATCTTTCATTAGTTACAGGTATTGTGACTATAGATGAAAATCACAACCCAGTAAAATCGGCTACAGTATTAGAATATGTAGATGGAAAGCAAGTCTTCAAAACAAAAGTTAATCCTTAATATGAAAGTTATACTGGAATGGGGGGATTAATCCTTCCATTCCAAATTTTTGAGCACCTATGGATTGAATAAGGAGTGAGAATTAATGGAATGGATACAGCAAATTATAAACGGCATATCACTCGGCAGTATTTACGCCTTAATAGCATTAGGCTATACAATGGTTTACGGAATTATAAAATTAATTAACTTTGCCCATGGCGATGTTTTTATGATCGGAGCATTTATTGGGTTTTATGCTATTGCGGGATGGGGGCTAGACTTTTTCTCAGCGCTTTTACTGTCGATGGCTGTTTGTGCTGTATTTGGTGTACTTATCGAAAGAATTGCCTATAAACGGCTTCGTAATGCAACAAGAATAGCAGCCCTGATCACGGCAATTGGAGTATCTCTTTTAATCGAGTATGTAATGATTTATATCCGCGGTGCACAACCAGAAGCCTATCCTAGTGTATTTTCTAATAAATCTTTTGATTTCTTCGGTGCACAAGTGAGCAGCCAATCGCTTTTAATTCTCTCAGTTTCAATTATTCTCATGATTATATTGCAATTTGTCGTTCATAGAACAAAAATCGGTAAAGCAATGCGAGCTGTATCCCATGATGCAGATGCCGCAAGATTAATGGGAATAAATGTTGATACTACTATTTCAGCTACCTTTGCAATTGGATCAGCGCTAGCAGGCGCTGCAGGAGTTATTTTCGGTGTATATTACACAAAGATTGACCCATTAATGGGAATCATCCCAGGCTTGAAAGCATTCGTTGCCGCCGTTTTAGGTGGAATCGGGATTATCCCGGGGGCAATGGTAGGCGGACTCGTTTTAGGAGTTGTTGAAACGATCGTAAGTGCTTTGGGATATTCATTATGGAGAGACGCGGCAGCATTTATTATTTTAATCCTAATTCTTATTTTTAGACCGTCGGGCATCTTTGGTAAAAATACAAGAGAGAAAGTGTAGGTGAAATAGAGATGACAAAGAATAAGAGATTTTGGCTGTTTGTAGTGCTTTCTATCATCATTTACAGTGTTGTTCAATTCCTTATATCGACTTCAGTTTTAAACCCATTTTATACGAATACGTTAATCTTTATGATTATTAATATTATATTAGCAGTTAGTTTGCATTTAGTAATTGGTATTACGGGGCAGTTTTCGATTGGACATGCAGGATTTTTAGCTGTTGGGGCGTATATTTCAGCAATTTTCACGATGAAGCTTGGACTCCCATTTCCGGTTGCCCTAATTGTTGGTGGGATTGTTGCGGCATTAGCAGGATTAGTCGTTGGAATTCCAAGCTTACGCCTAAAAGGTGATTATTTGGCAATTGCGACACTAGGATTTGCTGAAATCATTCGGATTATATTCTTGAATATTGATTATGTCGGCGGTGCTGCCGGAATGCAAGTAAAGCATTTAACGAATTGGTCATATTCATTTATTTGTTTATTTATTACGGTGTTAGTCATTGTCAACTTTACAAATTCACGCCATGGACGGGCATGTATTTCCGTTCGTGAAGATGAAATAGCAGCGGATTCTATGGGAATTAATACAACTTATTATAAGGTCGCGGCTTTTGCAATTGGTTCATTTTTCGCAGGGGTTGCAGGCGGTTTGTATTCTCATAATTTTTATATCATTCAACCTACTAACTTTGGATTTTTAAAATCTTTTGACATTTTAATCTATGTTGTATTAGGTGGACTTGGTAGTCTGTCGGGGTCTGTTATAGCAGCAGTATTATTAACGGTTGTATCGACGTTTTTACAGGATTATCCTGAAACACGAATGATTATTTATAGCCTTATATTAGTTATAGTGATGCTTTATCGTCCACAAGGATTAATGGGTACTCGTGAAATCACAGATTACTTTGGTAAGTGGAAAAGCGCGAAAGGAGGTAACTAAATATGGGAAATAGTCCATTGCTTCAAATTAAAGGCGCTGGAATTCAATTTGGCGGTCTAAAAGCTGTTTCAAATTTCAACATGGAAATTAACCAGGGGGAACTAATTGGGCTTATTGGTCCAAACGGAGCAGGGAAGACTACATGCTTTAACCTGTTAACAGGGGTATATGTTCCAACAGAAGGTGATATCTTCTTTGCAGGAGAACGTCTCAATGGACTTGCGCCATATCAAGTTACTAGAAAGGGAATAAGTCGTACCTTTCAAAACATTCGGCTTTTCAAGGAACAATCTGTGCTAGATAATGTAAAAGTTGCTTATCACTCTTTAGCAAAACATACAATTGTGAGTTCGATCCTTCGTTTACCATCACATTTCTCAGGTGAGAAGGAAATGGAGGAAAAATCAATAGAGTTCCTTAAAATATTTCAACTAGATAAGTTGAAGGATGAAAAAGCGAAAAATTTACCTTATGGTCAGCAACGACGATTAGAAATTGCCAGAGCGTTAGCAGCAGGTCCGAAGCTATTGTTATTAGATGAGCCAGCTGCAGGGATGAATCCTCAAGAAACGCATGAATTAATGGAGTTAATCGCGTTTATTCGTAAGGAATTTAACTTAACAATCCTCTTAATCGAGCATGATATGAAACTGGTTATGGGTATTTGTGAAAGAATCTATGTGTTAGATCATGGCCAGCTTATTGCAGAAGGAACACCAGAAGAAATCCGCAACCATCCAAAGGTCATTGAGGCTTATTTGGGAGAGGAGGTTAGTGACAACAATGCTTAAAGTTGACCAAATCGACGTATATTATGGTAATATTCAAGCCCTTAAGGAAGTTTCGTTACAGGTAAATGAAGGAGAAATTGTTACACTAATTGGTGCAAACGGCGCTGGGAAAAGTACATTGTTAAAGACGTTATCTGGATTACTAAAGCCAAAAAGCGGGAAAATTGAGTACCTCGGTTCCTCAATTTCTGGTAAACCAGCCCAAAGCATTGTGAAAAATGGGATTTCACATGTTCCAGAGGGACGTCGTGTATTTGCAAATATGACAGTTGAAGAAAATCTTGAATTAGGTGCGTTTTTACGGAAAGACAAGCAGGAAATTCGTAAAGATTTTGAGAAGGTATATGAACTTTTTCCGCGCTTGCTTGAACGGAAAAAACAGCAGTCAGGTACTCTTTCGGGTGGCGAACAGCAAATGTTAGCGATGGGTAGAGCTCTAATGGCAAGACCAAAGCTTTTGTTGCTAGATGAGCCATCAATGGGATTAGCGCCACTACTAGTTAAAACCATTTTCAATATTATTGAAGAGATCAATAAAACAGGAACTACGATTTTGCTAGTTGAGCAAAATGCAAATATGGCTTTATCGATTGCCAATCGCGCCTATGTAATTGAAACAGGACGTGTTGTTGTTTCTGGTACTGCAGCGGAGCTACAGGCAAGCGAACAAATTAAAGAGGCTTATCTTGGCGGACTATAGTCAAACCAATAGAAAAACGGTTGAAAATAATAGGGCTGTTCAAAATCATCAATGATTTTTGAACAGCCTTGTTTGTTGTTTAGGAAATTATAAAAAATGATCCTGTGGATAAATACTATAGTACAGAGAGTAGTCGTCCAGCGCAAGCCCCCAGCGACTAGTAAACGTCGCACATCTCTTTTGCGATAAGTCTAAGTCAACATCGAATCGTCCCTCGACGTGTTTCCTTTATCTCAGTCGATGCGCTCTTAGTTTATACGTCCCTAATCAAGTTGCCTATAGCTTTTGTACTTATTTTCGATGCATTTTAAATTCTAAAAACAGTTCATTGTAATAAGCTAAGTTTTTTAGCCCAAGATTTTCATACACTTCAAGCTTTTCTGTAAGCTCTGGTGACGGATAAAACCGCTCGTCCGTAACCATATCCTCTGGCATATAATTGAGCGCTTCCTTATTAGGCGTTGAATACGAAACATACTCGGTATTTTGTGCCGCTATCTCAGGATCTAACATAAAATTAATAAACTGATGGGCCGCTTCGATATTTTTTGCAGTTTTCGGGATAACCATATTATCGAACCAAAGATTTGATCCTTCAATAGGAACAACATAGTCCAAATCTTCGTTTTCCCACATTATATCGGCAGCATCTCCTGACCATACAAGTCCAATAGCAGCCTCTTCGTTTGCCAACAGCATTCTTGTTTCATCCCCAACGATTGCTTTAACATTCGGAGTCAACGTATCAAGTTTTCTTTTAGCTTCAATTAAATGGTCTTTATTAGTATCATTTAAAGAATAGCCAAGACTATTCAAGCCCATGCCAATTACCTCTCTTGCTCCATCTATTAAAAGAATTTGATTTTTTAACTCAGGATTCCAGAGGTCGTTCCAGCTTGAAATCTCCATGTCCTCAAGTAGCTTTGGATTATAGACAATGCCGACTGTTCCCCAGAAGTAAGGAACAGAATATTTATTACTCGGATCAAATGGTAAATCCATAAAGCGCTCATCTATATATTGTAAATTAGGAAGCTTTGAATGGTCTAATGGAATAAGTAAGTCCTCTTCACGCATTTTATCGATCATATACTCAGACGGAACGGCAATATCATATGTAGTGCCACCCTGAGCAATCTTTGTCATCATTGCTTCATTTGAATCAAACGTTTCATAAATTACTTTCGTACCAGTTTCTTCCTCAAAGCGTTCGATTAATTCCTCATCAATATAGTCGCCCCAGTTGTAAATCGTAACCGTGTTCCCGCTCGAATATCCATGAGAAGAATTTAATTTTGAAATGATGACCAATAGGACAATTGAAACTAGCATAACGACTAGAAAAGCGTGGATTAATTTTTTCATCTATTAACTCCCACCCCTCTAGGCTTGTTGCGTTGTGTAATAAAGTAATAAATGACAACTAACAGCATAGTAAAGATAAATAGAAGGGCAGACAACGCATTAATATTTAAGGAAATACCACGCCGAGCCAATGAATAGATCTCAACAGAAAGAGTACTGAAACCATTGCCGGTTACAAAAAACGTAACGGCAAAATCATCAAAGGAATACGTTAATGCCATGAAAAAGCCAGCTAATATTCCGGGCGTAATATATGGAATAATAACCTTAGTGAGGACATCCCACTGACTAGCACCTAAATCTCTTGCGGCGTCAAGTAAAGATGGACTCATCTCTGCTAACTTCGGCAGTACCATTAAGACAACAATCGGGATACAAAATGCAATGTGGGATAGAAGCACTGAATAAAATCCGAGCTTAATCCCGCCGATTGTAAATAATATTAAAAATGAAGCACCGATTATTACATCAGGACTTACAATAAGAACATTGTTTAATGATAATAACGCATTTTTTGTTTGTCTTTTCGTAACGGTATGAATGGCTAAAGCACCAAGAACGCCAATAATCGTCGATATTAATGCTGATAATAAGGCAATAACGATCGTGTTTAGCACAATAATAAGCAGTCTTGTATCATGAAACAGTTCTCGATACCAGTCAAGGGTAAACCCTTCAAAATCATACATTGTTCCGCCACTATTAAAAGAGTAAAATACTAAAAAGAAAATCGGAGTATAAAGGATTAGAAAAATCGCGACTAAATAAAGCTTTGATAAAGGTGATATTCTTTTTTTCATCCTACAATCCACCCCGCTTTCGGTTGCCGGTAACAATCATAATGATAAACATAAAAATAATTAAAAACACGGCTATCGTCGCACCCATTCCCCAGTCCTGCGTAACAAGGAAGTGTTGTTCAATCGCAGTACCTAAGGTTATCACACGGTTTCCTGCGATCAATCTTGTTAACATGAACAACGAAAGAGATGGAATAAACACAATTTGACAGCCTGATTTCACGCCATCCATTGTTAAAGGTAGGATCACGCGACGAAAAGTAGTCCACTTCGATGCACCAAGATCACTTGCAGCATCTAAAAGTGTTGGATTTAACTCATTTAGCGAATTAAAAATAGGTAATATCATAAATGGAATAAAGATATAGACAGATACAAATACAAAACTGAAATCAGTAAATAGCAGTTGTTTTGAACCGATGCCGATAATCTCTAGAAAGCTATTCGTAATTCCATATGTACCGAAAATCCCAAGGAAAGCATATGCCTTCAAAAGTAAATTAATCCATGACGGCGTAATAATTAGCAATAGCCATAGATGCTTATGTCTAGTTTTTGTTAATAAATAAGCAGTTGGATAAGCAACTAAAAGCGATATGGAAGTTATTAAAAAAGCGTACCAGAATGAGCTTAATGTCATTTTTAAGTAAACTGGTGTAAAGAACTTTTGATAGTTGGCAAGGGATAAATGACCTTCAATATCAAAAAAAGAATAATAGAGTACAAGTAATATAGGCGCAATAACAAATAAAACGATCCAAAACGCATAAGGAATTAGGTATATATTACGTGTAACCTTATTTTCCATCGCTATCTCCGACTGAATATGCTTCTAAGCGGCGGTCAAATTCCTCTTCAGTTTCCCCGAGACGCATAACGTGAATAGCTTCTGGATCAAAATAAAGTCCTATTTCATCGCCTACATTTACTTTTTTCGTGGAGTGAACAAGCCATTCATTTCCGTCCTTATCATAGCAACAGATTTCGTAATGAACGCCCCTAAATAGTTGCGTATCAACAACAACCTGTAGCTTCCCTCGTTCTAACGTTGTGATTTCTAAATCCTCAGGGCGAATTACGATTTCAATAGGTTCATTGTCATTTAAGCCCTTATCCACACATTCGAATTGCTTGCCAACAAACTCAACAACATAATCTTTAATCATTTTACCTTTAATGATGTTAGATTCCCCAATAAAGTCCGCAACAAAACGATTAATAGGCTCATCATATATATCAGTAGGGGTCCCACTCTGCTGAATTTTCCCTTTATTTATAACAAAGATTTCATCTGACATTGCAAGTGCTTCTTCTTGATCATGGGTAACAAATACAAACGTAATTCCTAGGCGACGCTGCAATTCTCTTAGTTCATACTGCATTTCAGTGCGCAGCTTTAAATCTAATGCAGATAAAGGTTCATCAAGAAGAATAACCTCTGGTTCATTGACAATTGCCCGGGCAATTGCAACACGTTGCCGTTGTCCCCCTGACATTTCTTTAATTTCGCGTTGCTCATACCCAGCAAGGTTTACAAACTGTAACGCTTCTTTGACTTTCTTTTCAATTTCTAAGTTTCTTAATTTTTTAATCCGTAAACCAAACGCAACATTTTCAAAAACATTTAAATGAGGGAATAGTGCATAATCTTGAAATACAGTATTTACTTGACGTTTATTAGCAGGGATATCGTTTACTTTTTTTCCATTGAAAAAAATTTCACCTGCAGTGGCTTCTGTAAAACCGGCAATCAAGCGGAGAATAGTCGTCTTACCACATCCAGAAGGACCGAGAAGTGTATAAAATTTACCACGCTCAATTACAAAGCTAACGTCATCCAGAATAACTGGATCGTTATCAAATTGTTTTGTTACATGCTTGAATTGAATAATTGGAACGTTTGTCATGGTAACCTCCCTCTTATTAATAGTTTCGAAGAATTACATAATAAGGCATCCATGTAGAAAATAAAAGAATTATTAAGTAATTCGCAATAAATTATACAGGAAAAGCCTGCAAATTCAATTAATTTTTATGGGAGTGAAAGAATTGTGTTAACAAAATTGTCAATGTTTATTATGCAATTTTACAATGATAATGTGATGGGCTAAATGATTTGTTATGATGAAGCTATAGCGTTACAAACAAAAGGGGAATCATGAAATGACTGTAATAGTAACCGCGAAAAAAGTAGGGAAATATTATCAAATGGGTGAGGTTAGAGTGGATGCTTTAAAAGGCATTGACTTTGAAATCTACCAAGGTGAATTTATTGTCGTTCTTGGTCCAAGTGGGTCGGGAAAAAGTACTATGATAAACCTTATTGGTGGAATGGACAAAGCCAGCACAGGTGAAATATATTATCGTGGGCAGCCATTGCATCAAGCTACTGAAAAAACTTTAACTGAGTATAGACGAAACTCGATAGGATTTGTTTTTCAGTTTTATAATTTAATGCCAAATCTTACAGCCTATGAAAATATACAGCTATCTACGCAAATAGCAAAAAATCCACTAGATGTAAAAGATATTTTATCACAGGTTGGGTTAGCTGACCGGAAAGACCATTTTCCAGCGCAAATGTCTGGTGGAGAACAGCAAAGGGTTGCTATTGCACGTGCGGTAGCTAAGAACCCGGATATTCTATTATGTGACGAACCTACGGGTGCATTGGATTTTGCAACTGGGGTACAAGTTTTAAAGCTACTTAAACAATTCAATGTTACCTATGGCAAAACGGTCATGATAATTACTCACAATGCCGGCATTGCCGCTATGGCTGATCGCGTTTTTTATATTAAGGACGGGATGCTTGAGAAGGTGGCAGTCAATAAAAAGCCTCTACCGCCAGAGGAGGTATCCTGGTGATGCTATGGAAAAAAATGATCAGAGATATTCTCGAAAATAAAGTTGCTTATCTTGCGTGTGCGATTGTGATCTCGATTGGACTTATGGCATATACAGCGATGTCGATGGCAAAGGATAATTTATTTATTGCGAAAGATGAATTTTATCAAGAATATAAATTTGCAGATGGCTTTGCAATGGTAAAAGCAATTCCTCTTTCCATCGCAAAAGAGCTCGAAAAAATGGAAGGAATCAACGAAGTTAGTGGACGCTTAGTGAAAGATGTAAGAGTATCAATGGAGGAAAGCACGAATGAAAATGTTTATCTAAGGCTAATTTCATTGCACACTCCTGCAGGGAATGAACTGAATGGAATTAAAGTATTCGAGGGTGCCTTGCCAGAAAAGGATCGACGGCAAATATTACTTGCAGAAAAATTTTATCATGCCCATGACTTACAGCTTGGAGATAAGATTAAAGTCATTATTGATGGTAAAATGGTTGAGCTATCTGTAAGTGGAAGCGGACAGAGCCCGGAATATGTATATGCATTGCAGGACCTCCAAAGTCTTACAAATGACCCGGCGAAATTTGAAGTTGCCTACATGCCCTATGAAGATTTACAGCAGCTATTTACCCAAAAAGGATTAGTGAATGATATATCGTTTACGTTAGACCCTGGTATTGAATTTGCTGATATTGAACATAAATTAAAGTCTGAATTAAAACAATATGAGCTTGAAAGCTTGTATTCCGCAGAGGATCAGCTTAGCAATGCAATGCTATCGGAAGAATTAAAACAAATGGAACGAATGTCAAGCAGTCTTCCTGTAATTTTTCTAATTATCGCAGCGATTATTTTATACATTATGTTAAAGCGCTTAGTTGAATCACAACGTGGCCAAATTGGAACGTTGAAGGCGTTTGGTTATCGAAATACGGAAATATTATTCCATTATTTAGGATATGGCCTATTTATAGGACTTGTCGGTGGAATATTTGGTGGTCTATTAGGAACGGCGTTATCAGTCTCCTTGATGGAGGTTTATCAAACTTTTTTTAGCTTGCCAAACCTTGGTGCGCAATTTTCATTAAAATATTTTTTTCTTGGAATTATTATGTCAGCTCTTTTTAGTCTGGCGGCGTCTTTTCAGGGGGTACGTGGGATTATCAAGCTTCAACCTGCAGAAGCAATGCATCCTGTTGTACCTACCTTTTTGAACAAAACTTGGTTAGAAAGAATACCAGGATTTTGGTCAATGTTTAATGTGCAAGGACGAATGGCAATCAGAAATTTAGTTAGAAATAAAAACCGAAGCTTCTTTACATTTATTGGAATGGTCTTTACTTTTAGTATGATGGCTGCTTTTTTTTCACTCGGAAATATGGCAGAAATGATGGTGTTAGATCAGTTCACGAAGGTGCAAAAGCAAGATGCTAAGTTAACTTTTTCACAGCCTTTGCCACTTCAAGAAACAGTTCGCGAGTTGAAGCATGTTGATGGGGTAAAACTAGTTGAACCATTACTCGAAATCCCGGTGTCTCTAAAATTTATCAATCATAAAGAAGATGTGGTGGCCCTAGGGATAAGTGATAATACTACATTATATAATATTTATGATAAAGCAGGAAATCTTGTTGACATACCGAAAACAGGGATTATGCTTTCTGAGCAAGTAGCTGATAAGCTACATGTGAAGGTTGGAGATGTACTTCAATTAGAGAGCAATCTTGCTAATGATACAAAAAGAAACATCATCGTTGAAAGGATTGTTCCTCAATATCTAGGAGCAAATGTGTATTTAAGTCAAGAAACGTTGGTAAATATATTAGATCAAGGTGAGATGGTGACATCTGCATTAATTGCTATTGACAAACAAAGTATACCTAACTTGAAAGACCGCTATCATACTTCAAAGTTTGTCAGTACAATCGAAATTAGGCAGGAAATGATTGATAAATATTATGAATTGATGGAAATGACTGCTTACTCATTATGGGTAATGGCTATTATTGCAATTGTGACAGGATTTGCGATTGTATATAATTCCAGCATCATTTCACTAGCTGAGAGAAAAAGGGAGCTAGCTTCATTACGGATTATCGGTATGACGCCTAGGGAGGTAATGGAGGTTATCTCTATTGAACAATGGTTTATTGGGATTGCAGGAATGATTACAGGAATTCCGCTTGCAATTGCAATGAACAAAGCGATGTCGAAAAGCATGAGTAGTGATTTATACACAATTCCAGATTTAACAAGCCCAGATGCAATTGTGTTAGCCTTTATTGGAACAATTTTTGCGATTTGGATTTCACAACGATCAGTAGCTCGAAAAGTGAAACAGCTAGATTTGGTTGGCGTACTAAAAGAAAGAGAATAGAGGAGGGGAAGCTATGAAAAAGCAAATGAAATGGCTAATAACTATTATTGTAATCGTAAGTATTGGTGGATATTCGATATATTCATCTGTAAAACCCCTTGAAACAACTATTATCGAAGTGCAACCACAAACAGTAGCGCAAACATTTAAAGAAGAAGGTATCGTTACCTCAGCCCAGGAGCGTTTAGTATATAGCTTAGTAAATGGTGCGGTTAAGGACTTACCAGTTGTTGAAGGCCAATCGGTTAAACAAGGCGAACTATTAGTTAATATAGAATCAAAAGATCTTGAAGCACAGCTAGGTGAATTAAAAGGTCAATTACAAAGTGTTCAAGGCCAGCAAAAGCAGTCTTATAAAAGTCCATATCGTGCACAAATTAAACAGCAACAGCTTGTAATAGAAGATACGAGGCGGCTCCTCAATATTGGTCAAGAGGATTACGAGAGGATAAAGACATTATATGAAAATGGAGCCGTATCAAAAAAAGAATTGGATAGTGCTGAAAATCAAGTGATACAGTTAGAAAATAGTTTACTGCAGCAACAACAGGCATTAAAGTTAATTGAAGAGCAAGCAGCCCCTTTACCCGGTACAGATCAATATTATCAGGGGTTGATTAATACGTTAACAGCACAAATTAATTATGTAGATTATTTAATTACAAATAGCGAAATTACCTCACCAATTAATGGGGTTATTAAGCAATTAAATATTCAAGAGGGAGAGCTAGTAACACCGCAATCCCCATTGCTGGCACTATCCTCGAAAAGTGAATTCGAAGTAGAAGTTTACCTTTTGACAGAGGATGTTTTAGCTGTAAAAGAAGGAATGAAAGTCGAGCTTATTCAAGAACGAAGAGATGAGGACTATTCATTTAAGGGTGTAGTAAAATCAATTGCTCCTGCAGCAGAAGAAAAGGTTTCAGCGCTCGGATTAACAGAGCAGAAAGTAAAGGTTACGATTACCCCAGAAGAGAACATGGCGGAATTAAGACCAGGATATGCTCTTGATGTTTTATTTACTACACTTGTCGAGCAGAATAAACTAGCTGTGCCCAAAGTTGTTCTATTCCCTTATGAGGATGGTGACGCTTTGTGGGTTGTGAAGGATGGGAAGGCAATAATTCAAAAAGTGGAAACCGGGTTGGAGACTGATGAACTTATTGTTATTGAAAAAGGTTTAGCGAAAGGTGATTTCATCATTAAAAACTCTCAACTAGAAGGTTTAGTAGAAGGGAAACGAATCAAAATATTCCATGACAAGTTCTGAACCTCTCATGACTAAAGTCACGAGTGTTCTGGGCTATTTTATAAATAGTAGCGTGGAAGTGCCCGTAAAAGAGCAAAAAAGTTAACTTTTCCTCTCCTTTTTTATCCTTATATGTTATAATATTCTGAAAAAAAGGGGGATTTATAGTGGAAAGTGTACTTAAAGTAGAAAATGTTTCAAAAGCTATTCAAGATGTATATCCAGATGATTTTGCTTGGTGCTATGGATGTGGTCGCTTAAATGAAAAGGGCCACCATTTTCGTACGGGTATAGAAGGGGATCATACAGTAACGGTTTTTAACCCGGAACCAGAGCACTTAGCGTTACCAGGATTTGTGTATGGAGGACTAATTGCTTCATTTATTGATTGTCATGGGACAGGCTCAGCATCGTTAACATTACATCGTAAAAATGGACATGAAATTGGAGATGGAGCAGAGCCGCCACGTTTCGTAACAGCATCGTTAAAGGTTGAATTCCTAAAGCCAACACCGCACGGAGTTCCATTAAAAGCAATCGGTAAGGTAGAGGAAATCCATCCGAAAAAATTTAAGGTTGATGCCGAAGTTTATGCGAATGATACACTTTGTGCCCGCGGAGAGGTCATTGCTGTTGTAATGCCAAGCACGTTCGCTAAAAACTAATACATCTATTAAAGATAAAAATGATGAAAATGCTTGGATCGTTTGATTGCCAAGCATTTTTCTTTTGCGAAAGCAATGTGCTAGTGTTTTTAAAGCGGTTGTTAAATGTCACTATTATTTTAAAAAATCTTAAGATTAGATAAATTCATTCATGTAAAATGAGATTAGATGTGTATATTTTTCTGAACTAGTCGCCTATAGCGAAAATTAAAAAATCAAAAATACCATGGCCTATGTATTAATAAATGTGATATTTGAAATGAGGTTCTTAAATGAAACAGGATACTCAACAAATTTGGCAGCATAATCGAATCATAATTGCTATATCAATTGTCATATTACTTATGGCTTTGTTATTTCGCCAACAGCTATATGGGGTTTTAGGAGAACAAAACTATATAAGTATACATTTAATTATTGAACTTTTTATCATCACAATTGCCTTTATGATCGCAATACAAACCTGGATGATTTTCCCCCATAGCTTGTCTAGTTATCGGCTGTGGCTTGGTGCCTTGTTTTTTGCAGTTGGTTTATTAGAGATAGCCCATACACTCACATTTACGGGGATGCCATTTTTTATCGCGGAAAGCTCAGAGTATAGAACGGCATGGTTTAATTTAGTAGCAAGGTACACTGAAGTTATTGCTATTTTAGCAATTGTTATCTCAAACGATCGTTTAGTTGCTTCAAGAAGAAGATGGTATGCATACAGTGTTGCATTAATTTATTTTGGTATGTGGTTCTTGGCGATATTTTCATCCGTTCCGTTATTACCTGAATTAGTAGATAACGGCGTCGGGACGACAGCGACAAAAAATATTCTTGAATATGGAGCAATTGTTATTAGGTTCGTTATTATTGCTATTGTTTTTGTTCGTTTTCGCTTAAGTGATGTTTTTAGTGTTATGCTCATTATTTCGTTTGTGTATTTAATGATGTCAGATTATTATTTTACAACATATAAAACGATGTATGATATTAATAATTTTGTCGGCCATTTGTTTAAACTAGCGGGCTTTTACTTTTTACAAAGAGCTGTTTTTCATACTGCCGTTGAGGAGCCTTTTATAAAGCAAAAAGCAGCCGAACAACAGCTGCTGCAAAATGAAAAATTTCTACAAACAATAACAACGAATATGGGTGAAGGCCTTATTGTCCTTAATAAAGCTGGAGAGCTTACGTACATGAATATAGAGGCTGAACGAATTCTAAAATGGTCACAAAAGGAATTGCTAGGAAAAAATGTACACGACTATATTCATCGTAAGGGTAATGGTAGTCTTTGTCCAAAAGAAGAGTGTCCAAACATGAAAAGCATAAAATATGGAAGGCATTATCGCATTAGAGAGGATTATTTTGTTCAGAAGCAAGGGACGTTGTTTCCGGTCTCATATGTCGTAACCCCAATATTTGAAAATGAAGAAGTAACAGGGGCGATCATGGTATTCCGGGATATATCACAGCAAAAAATAGATCAAGAGAAGATTCACAATATGGCTTTTTATGACGAATTGACAAAGCTTCCCAATATTCGTTTCCTGAAAGAAAAATTATTGGAAATGATAAATCGAAAAGAGCGAATTGTTATCATTATACTTGATATTGATCGATTTAAAAATATTAATGAAGCACTAGGACATCCATTCGGTGATTTAATTCTTCAGGAGGTAGCAAGTCGTCTCCAAAATATAAATAGTAAGTTAGTAGCTAGGCTAACAGGCGATGAATATGCCCTTGTCATAACAGACGTTATGGAAACGAGTGATATTCATGAGTTAGCAGAACAGATTCAAGCCGAAATGAAAGAGCCATTACGAGCCCAAGATTTATTTCTAAACGTTTCACTTAGTGCGGGGGTTGCCTTTTATCCTGAACATGGTACAAATGTTGATGAGCTTATTCAACGTGCAAACCTTGCCCTTGTTGAAGCACAACAGAAACGGAATAACTTTCAAATATATGATCCGTCACAAGATGGTATAGCGCTAGAGCGTTTAGTGTTAGAAAATGATTTACACCATGCCCTTGAAAAAGGTGAACTACACGTTGTATACCAGCCACAGATTAATATTCAAACAGGTGCAATAATCGGAGTAGAGGCATTAATTCGCTGGAAGCATCCAACGCAAGGATGGATCTCGCCAGAGGAATTTATTCCGATTGCAGAAGATAATGGCTTGGTTGTCCCTATAGGTGAATGGGTATTACGCACAGCTTGCAGTCAAATGAAGCGGTGGCATGAACAAGGTCTTTCAAATCTTTTTGTAGGAGTAAATTTATCAATCCGCCAATTTTATCAGCAAAATCTTGTCAGTATGATTAAGGAAATATTAGAAGATACAAATCTATCTCCTCAATATTTAGAGTTGGAAATTACAGAAAGTATGATGATGAATGTTGAACATACAACCGAGACTTTACAAGCACTAAAGAAAATAGGAATCCATGTTTCGATCGATGATTTTGGTACAGGCTATTCGTCTTTATCATATTTAAGAAGGCTTCAAGTTGACCGACTAAAGATTGATCAATCGTTTGTAGGTGATTTGCAAAGCGACGAGAGTGATTCGACAATTATATCTACTATTGTTTCTATGGCGCGCCATCTAAATCTAGAGGTAATTGCTGAAGGTGTAGAAACGTTAAAGCAAACTACGATTTTATTAAATCAAAGGTGTTACCAGGCTCAAGGCTTTTTGTTTAGTGAGCCACTTACAGGTGAGGATTTTATGAGTGAATATAATCAGTTGCAGCAACACGTTAAGGAGATTGTTGGGGGAACACAGGTCGAGTTTGATTGGAACATATGAATTTAAGGTGAAAAAATAACCGAGAGTTTCTTCTCGGTTATTTTATATATAATATTTGAGCTACTAAAGTAATTCTTTTCGTAATTGTGCTGCCGATTTTGGTGATAAATACCTAGGCGCAACATCAAATACCGTTTTCGCACCGAATTGTCCTTCCTTATTAAGGCGATATGCTGCGCGGGCATAAGCAACAAGAGCACTAGATGTAAATTCCGGGTTACTATCTAGCTTTAACGAATACTCAATAATATGGTTTGAGTTTTCACCAGTTTTTCCACTCCGGATAACAAATCCACCGTGCGGCATCGTACTATGGTTTTGCTTTAATTCTTCTTCTGTAATAAAGTTTACAGTTGTATCATAGTCCGAGAAGTAATTTGGCATTGTTTTAATTTCGCTTTCAATTTGCGCTAAATCAGCGCCTTCGTCAGCTACTACATAACACTCACGTGTATGCTTTTCTCTAGTAGTAAGCTCAGGATTCTCAGCATTTCTTACACGTTCTACAGCTTCCTCAACAGGAATTGTATACTGCACCCCGGCTTTTACACCGGAAACTCTTCGAATCGCATCAGAATGACCTTGGCTCAGGCCCTTACCCCAGAATGTATATGTAGAACCTTCAGGCAAAATAGATTCTCCCATTAATCGGTTTATCGAAAATAAACCTGGATCCCAACCAACAGATATAATACTAGTTTTGTTATTTGGTTTTGCTGAGGCGTCAACCGTTTCGAAGAATTCAGGAATTTTAGCGTGTGTATCAAAGCTATCAATAGTGTTAAATAATTTAGCGAATTGCGGTGTCTGTTCAGGTAAATCAGTTGCCGAACCACCGCATAAAATCATGACATCAATTTCATCAACATATTTTTCAGCCTCAGAAATATGTAATACCTTTACACTCGAATCAGCCACCTTTACGCTGCTCGGATCTCTTCTTGAAAACACAGCTGTTAATACCATGTCATCATTTTGTTTAATCGCTGCTTCTACCCCTCTTCCAAGATTTCCGTAACCAACAATTCCAATCTTAATTTGATTTGTCATCAATTCTTCCTCCTAAGTGTGAAAAATAATATATTTTCTAAATTATCTTCAAAAATTGTGATGGTAAGTAGTTTATCACCAACTAGGGAAAATGTCCAAGAAACGCTTACTATACGATCTATTTTAAATATCAATATTAGCTGAAACAATATATAGTTGGAATAATAACAATGTCGAAATGAGATGAATAAACAAACACCCATATAGCAATTTACTTGCTTACGGGTGTTGTTTTAGGTTGGTATTTTTATAAAAAAATCCAAGAAGAAACGGAATATATGATAATACTCTGTCTTGTCTAGATTAAGTTATGTCTCTTCTTAGTAGGATTAGCGAACACCTTTCATATAAGATTGGATTTTAGGCGAAATAATTAATAACAAAATACCTAATAAAATAGATGCTCCGCCTATTACTCCAAAGTAAACCATTTCTGTTTCAGCGCTGTAAAATTTTACGATCTGTGCATTAATAGCCTGTGCAGCAGCACTTGCTAAAAACCATAAACTCATTGTTTGTGCAGAGAAGGCGGCAGGGGCTAATTTTGTAGTAGCTGATAAGCCGACAGGTGATAATAATAATTCTCCGATGACACAAATCAAATAACTAAGAACGAGCCATAGTGGATTGACTAAAGAATCTGTGCCGCCAAAATACGCTGGTAATAAAATTACAATAAATGATAACCCAGCAAAAAGTAGTGCTAATGAGAATTTTTGTGGGACTGTAGGCTGGCGTTTTCCTAATTTAACCCACATTAATGCAAACAGTGGAGCCAAAGTAATAATAAATAATGGATTTAAAGATTGGAACCATGCAGGGGATATGTGAATCCCAGCAAAATCAAGTTGTGTTCTTTTATCTGCATAGTTTGCAAGAATTGTTGCACCTTGCTCTTGAATGGACCAAAACATAACTGCTGCAATAAACAGTGGTATATAAGCAAGGATTCGAGAACGTTCAATAGCTGTTGTTTTTGGACTGCGGTACATCACAATAAAATACATCGTTGGAATTATAATTCCTAGAATCCCTACAAGGGCAATAAAGCTATCTATTGTTAAGATACCAGCAGGTATTAAAGTTGCGCACAATATTGCAATGACTGTTATACCTAAAATAATATAAGTGAGAGTCTTTTTTCTTTCGGTAGCAGATAACGGATTTGGAACAGTTGTACCTGCAAGGCCAAGATTTTTTTTCTTCGTAAATACAAACATAACCAAACCAGCAAACATCCCGATTGCAGCAATACCAAAGCCTAAGTGGAAGCTATAATCCATTACTGAACCAACAATTAACGGAGATAAAAATGCTCCAAGATTAATCCCCATATAGAAAATGCTAAAGCCTGCATCACGGCGATTATCATCTTCAGCATACATTTCCCCAACTACACTAGAAACATTCGGCTTCAATAGTCCCGTACCAAGGATAATTAGAACCATTGAAATAAAAAACATAGCAACATTGCCTGGAATAGAAAGGGCAATGTGACCAAACATAATCAAAATACCACCGTAAAAAACAGCCTTCGATGTTCCAAATATTCTATCCGCCAACCATCCACCAATGATCCCAGACATATATACTAATGAACCATAAATGGACATTATTGCAAGAGCAGTAGTTTCATCCAGCCCTAATCCACCATTTGAAACCTCATAGTATAAATAGAAAACAAGGATTGCCCTCATCCCGTAATAGGAGAAACGCTCCCAAAACTCAGTAAAGAATAAGGTGAACAATCCTTTCGGATGTCCGAAAAACCCTTTCTGGGGGACACTTTCAACAATTTTCTGTCTATTAAATTCTGACATAAGTTAGCCTCCTTTTATATTATTTTATAATAATTTCGTTATTGCAAATTGTCAAAATAAATATTTGGAAATTACGGATATATCGAAGAATTTCAACAGATCTCTGACAATATTTTATTTTATTAAAATAATAATATTATTTTGAAATAAACATAAATTGAGAAATTTACATGAGCAGTATGAAAAAAGAAGTACCAAAGAATAATTGCTCTCTTTGGCACTTTTAATTTCCCTGTAATAAGGGGTAATTAATTCTAATGTCCTTGGTGATGTTGATTGTTAGGCAATCTTTTATCCGGGTTGCCACTTCCTTTTTTGCGATTTAGTTCAGCTTTCCTCTGAGTTTCTTGCACCTTTTTAACAAATTCGCTTGTACTTTCCATCGTAGTTCTCCTCCTTTAATACGAGCTATCAGTTAATGTAACCAGTAGTGCGGGAAAACATGTATGGGTGGAATATCACAGTGTTGAAAAGTCATACATTAAATTACTAGATCCTTCAATATGAGGCGAGCCCCTTCCAATTTGAGTGGATTGGTGCTTGACTTTAACTCTAGGCGAACCTATAATATTAGGAAAATTCTAAATATTCAGTCTGAATTAAACTTAAAAGGGGGAAAATAATGAAGTTATTCAAGGATGATTTGGCGCTATATCATGCATTAAAGAAATCCATGGACGAAGAGCTATTAACATGGGCTGAAAAACCATTAAATAATTTTCATGAGCTTTGTTACAACGAATTTGATGAACGGGCCGTTCATACGGATCGGGAAGGGCAGCCAAAGTTAGTAAAATATAATAAGTTAGGTGACGATGTATCATATATTTGGGTTAATGAAGGCTACAAGAAAACAGTCGAACAAACGTATAACTCCGGAATTGTTGGCTACGTTCATAAAACGATTCCAGAATTGAACCGAAAAGGAAATTATATGCTGTCGTATGCGCAAGGTTATTTATTGTCACAAGTAGAGCCTGGCTTTTATTGTCCAGTTACGCTAACAATGGCAACAGCTTATTTAATTGAACATTTTGCAGATGAAGAACTGAAAGCAAACTATTTACCACATGTCATTTCGACGGGTGAGGTTGAATTGTATGAAGGCGCTACATTCCTTTCAGAAAGACAAGGTGGGTCAGACGTTGGTGCGAATGAAGTAAGAGCTGAAAAGTGCGGTGATCACTATCAATTATTTGGCGAGAAATATTTTGCCAGTAATGCTGGAATGTGTGGAGTTGCCACCGTATTAGCACGAATTGACGGTGCCGAGAGCGGAACAAAAGGATTAAGCTTATTTTTAGTACCATGGAAAAAAGATGACGGTAGCTTAAATGGTATTGAAGTTCGTCGCTTAAAGGATAAGCTTGGAGTCCGGGCTGTTCCTTCAGCGGAAATTGTATTTAATGGTGCCACAGCTTATTTAATCGGTGATCCAAAGAAAGGCTTCTATTATATGATGGAGGCACTCAATTTATCGCGTGTATGCAATGCGGTTGCCTCGATTGGTATTATGCGCCGTGCCTATGTCGAAGCAAAAAACTATGCCGAGTGGCGTGAAGCGTTTGGAAATAAAATTATTACCTATCCGATGGTGCGAAAGACATTAGTCGATTTATTAGCTCGTTATGAAGTACAAACAAGTGCAGTGTTTGAGTTAATTCCATTATTTGATCGTGTAATGACAAACCTTTCGCAAGCTACGAAACAGGAAAAAGCAATGAATCGCTTGTTGATTGCGTTATTAAAAGCAAGAACAGCCGAGGAAGCAATTGATTTCTCTCATGAAGCAATCGAAATCCATGGTGGGAATGGCTATATGGAGGACTTTGTAACACCAAGACTATTGCGAGATGCTCAAGTGTTGACTGTCTGGGAGGGAACAGCCAATATACTTGGCCTTGAAGTTCTGCGCTTATTCAAAAAGTTTAATGTTCATTCAGATTTTATGAATATGATCAGTAGTAAGCTTGAATCTTTACCTACTTATCTTGATGCGGAGGCAGGGATTGTAAAACAAAAACTAGAAAAGCTGAAAGAAACCGTTGCATATGTTACATCAAAAAGTGAACAAGAAGAGACATATCATATTAAGTCGGTAGCTAACTTAATGACTGATATTTACTTGTGCACCGTCGCTTTAACAGATGTTGAGTCAGAAGGTGACCGTAAGCATTTACTTGCAAAGGTATTTATTGCTCATACTTGGGATGATGGAGAGGTAATTGATACATCGTTATTACCGTTAACTCATTTTGATGAGTTAGTTTATGCAAAAGGAAGTGAAGTTGAAATTCATCAATAAAGCTTTATCTATACAAATTGTTGTACGTAAAGCCTTCTATGAAAAAGGTGTGGTTTTAATAAACTAAAGCATGTAGCATGCACAGTTGACCGTTTAGTAATGGACTCGTACTAGTAGCGAGTATCCAAATACTTTACGGCCAACTTTTTTATTGCCCCGTTATTCGTGATTTTTTTAATCTTTTGTGAATTATGGTAATTTCAATTGGTTCATATAGAAAAAATCGGTATGATGAAGCTGAATAGCAAATAGAAAAAATCGACAGTATGAGGGTTACAAAAGGTTTTTTGACCTGTATGTATCCCTTAATTTACCAAATGAGGAGTAATAAAGATGGCGAAGTATAAATTATCGATTAGTATCCTTTCTATATTGATCGCAATTGCCTCTCTACTAGTCGCCCTTTTCGGTCTATTAACGAAGGATGGTCCAGGCGAGCATGCAGTGCCGTCATTCCGGGGAGAGGATGAAATTATCTTGTACGGAAAAGGACTTTATCAACATGAGCCATTATCAGGAGCGGTTCAGGTTTTAGCTCAAGATGTTGTGACGATTATTATTGGGATCCCGCTGCTTTTGCTGTCCATTTATTTATATAGAAGGCAGTCTGTCAAAGGTCATCTCCTGCTCACAGGTACATTAGCTTATTTCTTGTATACGTATAGTTCCTACTCCTTTTTGTTAATGTATAACAACTTCTTCCTAGTATATGTTGCTCTTATGTCAGCTAGTTTTTTCGCATTTATACTTTCCATTATGTGCTTCGATATAAACAATTTAAGTAGTTATTTTGCTAGAAAACTTCCAACGAAATTAATTGGTGGTTTCCTCATAACAGTCGGAATATTAATTTTACTTATGTGGGTAGGAAGAATAATTCCGTCTTTAATGAATGGGACAATACCTTATGGATTAGAAATTTATACGACACTCGTAATCCAAGCGCTAGATTTAGGTTTTGTTGTTCCACTAGCTATTTTAGCCGGAATACTTGTAATCAAGCAAAATTCCATTGGATATTTATTAGCGCCAATCATGATTATGAAAGGCTTCACATTAGGAACTGCTGTTACGGTTATGGCCATTACGATGATACTTTCTGGTGTTCAAACAAGCTATAGTGAAGTAATTATCTTTTCTATTATTAATCTTTTGTTTGTATTTTTTATGTTTCTTATTCTAAGTAATGTGAATGAACTACCGGATGAACCACAGAAGCTGGAACTATAAAATGGGGATGAACCACTTACTGAGGTGCAAAAGGTGGAATAAAAAGATGAGCCATAAAAAATTTAGATCACCATTCAATAAAGGTATGATCGACTAAAATTTTTCATATACCGTTTGCTTATAAATACCAAAAAGGAGAGATGAACAATGAACACAATCATTATTTATGCGTCAAAGCATGGAACAGCCAAAAAGTCGGTTGAGAGATTGGAAGAAAAAGCTAGCGCATCAATTCATTCATTTCATGTAAAAGTTGACAAAATTCCCTCACTTGAAGGCTATGACACGGTGATAATTGGTGGATCCATTTATTTAGGGAAGGTCCAAAAGGAACTAATGAAGTATACAAATGACCATCTTGACGAATTGTTAACGAAAAAAGTAGGGTTGTTTTTATGTGCGGGACACCCTGATGAACAGCAGTTGGGAAAGGAATTACATGATGCGTTCCCTGAGGCATTATTAAACCATGCGACTGTAAAAGAAATTTTTGGCCATGAATTCGATTTATCAAAATTAAACTTTATTGAAAAATTTATTGTGAAAAAAATCGTTGGGATCACTGAAAGCCAATTTGCTCTTTCAGAGGAAAAGATTGATAACTTTGCTGAGCAATTGCTGATTTAAGTGAATGTGGCTTTGTTATAGTTTCAATTCTTTGAAATCGCACATTATAGACTATATAATAAATATAATAAAGAAACAAAGTTATAAAAGAATAAAGTTTTAAAGAAGGGTGTATTTTTCTATAAAGGGGGCATAACTTATGGTAACAGCCACGACATCGAAGGGGAGAGGAACCATGAGTAAATTGTATGGTAAGCCTGTTAGGCGTGTAAAGGTGTCTAAGCAACGCCAAATTAATATCCCAAAGGATTTCTATGATGCATTGCGTTTAACTGATGAAGCTTTAATTGAGTTTAATGGGAAAGAAATCATAATCCGCCCAGCAAAATATGAGGTGGTTGATTTTTCGGAGGATATTTTAAAGGATCTTGTTCGTAAAGGGTATACTGGTGAGGAATTGATATCTGAATTTTCTCGTATTAAGTCCGAGATACCAAAAGCTATAGACCGTATGAAGGAGGAAGCAATGCAAAATCCATTAATTGCGGAAAGCTTGGGTGACTTTCTGGATTCATTAGAGGACGATAACGAAGATGAGTGAGCTTGTACCATATCGACTTAGTAATCGGGCAATTAAACAATTAAAGAAAATACGAAAAACTGATCGTGTTTTATTTGAAAAAATAGAAGCGGGTATTTTAGCAATAAGACAAGACCCTACGATCGGGGAGCCTAAAAGAGGAGATTTAAAAGGTTATAGCTCACTTGACATCATTCATTTAAAAACTAATTATGAATTGTGCTATAAGATAGAAATAGATGAAGGTGGCAATGTAGTCCTCTTAGTATTAATTGGGCCGCGTGAGAATTTTTATAATGATTTAAAGCGATATTTAAATATGTAAAGACCGGTGATGATAATTTGATTAATGATCCCGGTCTTTTTTTATGGGTTTAATCCAGAATTGTTTTGTGGGGAATATCTAATTTAAAGTAAAACGCATAATTATATCTTTTTAATCATTTATTTTTGTATACTTAGATTATTGGGGTTATAGAGTAGTTTGTCGTTATTTATGACAACAATGTAGTTATTTTTTTCTATGGCTGTGTTAAAGCATAATGTTGATTGTTTTAACTCGTTGATTGGAGCGGAAGGAATGTAGACTTTTGCGGGAAGGCGAGGCAGACCAAGGCCGCACAACGAACGAAGTGAGCGAGAGAATTGGCGCGGGGATAAACGGAAAGCGAAGTGCCTGCAACGGAAATCAACATCAAACTTTAACAGCACCTTTTTATAAAAGAAAATTGTTTGGACTCATCCAAAGGTGGAGCTAATTATGAAATTTTTACATAAATACGTGCGAAAATATTGGAAGCCGTTTACGCTCGCCATTTTATTTTTGACCTTTGAGGCTATATGTGATCTGTTACAGCCTACAATTATGGCAAAGATTATTGATGTCGGCGTTGCCAATAGAGATTTAGACTATGTGTTAAAAATGGGCGGGGTTATGCTTGCGATAACAGCAATTGGAGCATTATTTGCTGCAACTAGAAATGTTGTCTCGAGCTTTGTGTCACAAAGCTTTGGAACAGAGCTCAGATCAGATCTTTTTAAAAAAATTCAGAGTTTATCGTTCCAAAACATCGACCGCTTTGATCGTGCCTCACTAGTAACAAGATTAACAAATGATGTGACTCAAGTCCAAGTTTTCGTGAATGGACTTATGCGTATTTTTGTAAAGGCTCCACTGCTTTGTATTGGTGGAATTATAATGGCAGCACGGCTTAATGGTCAACTAGCGATTATACTTGCGATTATCGTTCCAATCATTGCGATATTAATTGTTTTAAATATGAAAATAGGATTTCCATTTTTTATAAAGGTTCAAAAAGCGATTGATGCGGTAAATGGTGTGATGCGTGAGTATTTATCAGGGGTTCGTGTTGTAAAGGCGTTTAACCGTTTTGATTATGAGATTTCTAAGTTCAGCAATGTTAATGAAGACCTGCAAGCAAAACAAACAGCTGCTATTCGAATAATGTCTGTGTTCATGCCGGTAATTATTCTGGCAATGAATATTGGGATTGTTGCAGTGCTTTGGTTTGGTGGACTTGGTGTTCAAACTGGGAAAATCCAAGTTGGTGAGATTATCGCCTTCACAAACTATATGGCTCAAATTCTGTTCTCATTAATGATGATCTTTATGGTTTTTAACATGTTTGTGCGAGCTCGAGCATCGACCGAACGGATTGGAGAGGTATTTGCCGGAGATCATCTGTTAGATTTGCACGGTTATGAGGCTACTAGCGATGCATATAATAATTCAAATGATGATTATAAAAATAATTCTCAATACGACTTAAATTGCGACTTAAATTGCGACTCAAATTGCGACTCAGATAACGATGATCGATACGACTATCGTTTCGCCGCTAAATCTAATTCTTATAACGATGCTTTCTACGATTCTCAAAATAGTTCTCGTCAAGCATTGCTTAGTAATGCTGCCACCAACATAGAAAAAGACTTCGCCCATGGGAGCATCGAATTTCAGGATGTTTCTTTTTCCTATAGCAGTGGCGGGAAAAGTGAACCCATATTAAAGGATATATCTTTTACAATTTTACCGGGAGAAACAATTGGAATAATTGGTTCAACTGGATCAGGGAAAAGTACATTAATTAGTTTAATTCCACGGTTTTACGATGTTCATAGTGGGTCCATTAAAATCAATGGTGTTGATGTTAGAACAATGGATGTGAAGGAGCTTAGAGAAAAAATAGCCATCGTGCCGCAGAATACAATGCTTTTTACTGGAACAATTATTGACAATATTAAATGGGGAAAAGAGGATGCAACGGATGAAGAGGTAATAAAAGCAGCGCAAATAGCTGAAGCCTATGAATTTATTGCCAACTCCCCAGAAGGGTATCATACAAATATTGGTCAAGGCGGTGTTAATTTATCAGGTGGACAAAAACAGCGGCTCTCCATTGCTCGAGCACTAATAAAAAATCCTGAAATCCTAATTTTAGATGATAGTACGAGCGCTGTAGATGTCGGAACGGAAGCAAAAATAAAAAAATCTCTAAAGAAACATACAGATAAGCTTACATCTATTATTATTGCTCAACGAATTTCTTCTGTTATAGATGCAGACAAAATTATTGTTCTTGAACAAGGAAAGATCGCTGGGATCGGCGGTCATCATGGATTGCTAAAGGATTGTCGCGTTTATCAGGAAATTTATGAATCACAAATTGGGAAAGGCACATAAGAAAATTTTAGTCGAAGAAGTTTTTAATTAAATCTATAAATGAATCAGTTTGAAACTTCCGATTATTTCGAGCGCCCTTGCAGGAATTTCGTGTTCAGTAGTATTGAAAGGAGGGGAAATTATGTCATCAGCATATAAGGAAAAAGAATTAAAATTGAATAACGGTCCAAAACTTCCAGGACGCCCCGGTGGATTTGGCAAGCATCATCGTGGCCCAGTAGTAAAACCAAAAAACTTTAGTGCAACTTTAAGAAGGTTATGGCATTACTTTGGGAATGAGAAGCAGCGGTTAATGCTTATTTTTATATTTATTTTATTTGATGCAGGCCTTATTTTAGTTGGACCTTACTTAATTGGTAAAGCCATTGATGCTATGGGGACAACAACTGGTACAGTTGATTTTGACCTTCTTCAAGTTATTGTAATCGCGTTGCTTGTTGCTTATGTTGGAAACGGAATTCTTACCTTTTTTCAAGGATGGATGATGGCAGGAGTTTCCCAACGGATCGTGAGGGGCTTGAGACAGGAATTATTTGCAAAGCTGCAAAAGCTGCCAGTCGCATTTTTTGATACACGAACACACGGTGAACTGATGAGTCGGTTAACGAATGACATTGATAATGTCAGTAGTAGCATCTCTCAATCTACGACACAATTAATGAATGGTGTTATTGTTTTAGTTGGCTCGTTTGTGATGATGCTCATCCTAAGTCCATTATTAACGGTTGCAAGCTTAATTACGATTCCGCTTGTATTTTTACTGACAAAAACCATTACGAAAAGAACAAGTCTTTTATTTAAAGGGCAACAGGAAAAGCTTGGGATGTTAAATGGCCACATTGAGGAAACAATTTCTGGCCTTCATGTAGTAAAGGCTTTTAACCGCGAGGAAAAAGTGATAGAACAATTTGAACAATTAAATATAGAGCTTCGTAAAGTTGGATTAAAAGCACAAATATGGTCTGGATTTTTAATGCCAATTATGAATATTATTAGTAATCTCGGATTCGCAGTAGTAGCAATTGTTGGTGGTATTCTTGCTGTGAAAAGCTTTATAACGGTTGGTGTAATTGCTAGTTTTTTAACGTATTCACGGCAATTTTCTAGGCCGCTTAATGATTTAGCGAATATTTACAATATACTTTTGTCAGGAGTTGCCGGAGCTGAGCGGGTATTTGAAATTTTAGACGAACAAGAGGACCCTGTAGATCCACCTACAGCAATTCCGTTAACAAATCCCAACGGCCATGTCGTATTTGAAAATGTGAGCTTCGGCTATCGGGAAGATGTACCTATTTTGAAAAATATTAGCTTTGAATCAAAAGCCGGTACTAGTACGGCTTTGATTGGTCCGACGGGAGCAGGGAAAACGACAATTGTAAACCTGCTGACGCGATTTTATGATGTAACAAGTGGCAGGATTTTAATAGATGGTCGTGATATTAGAGATTATACAAGGGATAGCTTGCGGAAAAGCTTCGGAATTGTGCTCCAGGATACATACTTATTTTCCGGCACAATTAAAGAAAATATTAAATATGGCAGACCAGATGCTTCGGATGATGAGGTTATGCAGGCGGCAAAGCTTGCAAATGCTGATGTATTCATCAATCGCTTAGAAAATCGATACGAGACGATTTTATCAGAAAATGGTGGGAACTTGAGCCAAGGACAAAGGCAGCTTATTGCAATTGCGCGCGTTATTTTGGCAAGGCCTGCCTTCTTAATATTAGATGAAGCAACAAGCAGTGTAGATACTCGTACAGAGCATCATATTCAGGATGCCTTGCAGCATGTGATGGAGGGGCGGACCAGTTTTATCATCGCCCATCGCCTAAATACGATTCGAGATGCAGATAAAATTATGGTCATTGATCATGGGGAGCTTGTTGAACAAGGAATTCACGATGAGTTGATGTCACAAAAAGGTAGATACAATAAGATGGTAATGAGTCAGATATAATAGCAAAAAATACTATTAACCCCTTCAGTTCGGGAAATCACGATATCGGAAGTTGTGATCCCGAGTTGAAGGTTTTTTTTGTTTTTGCTGCTATAAGAATCAACGACTGATAAAGATTTTCGACCGGGAGGAAAAAAATGGGTAATTATGGCCATCATCTAAACAAGTGGGAATACGATATTGGTCTCAACAAGCGGGGGGATGGGTAAATATGGCAGTAGGACAATAAAAGTTTAATTTAGGACAATAAAATGCCCGTTCCGGTTAATAAATCTACTTTATCCGCTAATAAAAGTACTTTTCAGGATAATAACCGTTCTCAATGTGGTTATCGATATAAAAACAGTGAGGAAAACCTTGTGAATCAAGCGCCATATCGCACGGAACTATAATATATTTATAAAATTTTAATAGCTAATTATATTTTAAATTTAAACAGACTGCAGAGTAATACTAAATAACGGAAAACAATTAACAAAATTGTCCAATCTTAAGAAATTCTTAAGATTTTTAATAAATGAATGTTAAGATTTGCTCGTTACAATGGAATCAGCCTAGAGAACACATAGCAAGGAATCGGGTTGTAACTAAAAAGATGTTGGCTTACGAATGCAAACCTATTTTGCGTACAGCGAAGGAGCGGGGAGTTGTCCACCACTAATTATTTTTCCGGAAAAATATGCATGCTATAATTTGGAAAGGAGTGTGATCAATAATGAGCAATTATAACGTACTCGTAGTCGATGATGAAAAAGAAATTCGCGATGCAATAGAAATCTATTTGAAAAATGAAGGCTTGACCGTTATTAAGGCACAGGATGGCATTGAAGCAATTGAAGTACTTAATGAGCAAGAAATTCACCTTATCATTTTAGATGTAATGATGCCAAAGCTTGACGGAATTTCTACCACTTTTAAAATTCGTGAGCAAAAGAATATTCCAATCATTATCCTCAGTGCAAAGAGTGAAGATACTGACAAAATTCTAGGACTCCAAGTGGGCGCTGATGACTATGTAACAAAGCCGTTTAATCCACTTGAGCTCATTGCTCGCGTGAAATCCCAGCTGCGCAGGTACGTGACGTTAGGTACATATGAAGGCGCAGAAAAGCTCATTGATCTTCACGGCTTGACGCTCGATCAATCAGCAAAAGAAGTTGCCGTTAATGGCGAACCGATCAAACTAACACCCATTGAATATAAAATTGTGGAACTACTAATGACAAATGCAGGACGAGTATTTTCAATTCAGGAAATATACGAACGAGTGTGGAATGAACCTTCCTATAACGCTGAAAATACGGTCGCTGTTCATATCCGTAAAATTCGTGAAAAAATAGAAATTGATCCGAAAAATCCGAGATTTTTAAAGGTGGTATGGGGAATTGGCTATAAAATTGAAAAATAAATTACTTCCCATTGTGATTTGGATTGTGTTGTTAACATTTGGACTAAGCGGTTTGTTATCAGGGTTCAACAATAGCGGTTATTATGCGAAACGAGATTATTTTCAAACTGTTCAATTTCAAGATGACTATCACCGTTTTCTAGACTTATTATCAGGGTTTGAATTAAGCGAGCTTACAGCAGAAAAAGCAAAGAAGCTTATTACCGTTACGAATGCTGAGATAGACGAGCACCGTTATCGTTATGGAGACCTATCAGCTCAAGTATCAAATATTAAAGAACAGTATGAAGACAAGATCCAACAGGCATTAGCGAGCAACAATGAAGAGGTCGCCCAAATTTATATGGCAGAACGTGATCAAAAAATAGAGGATATTACAAATAATTTCAAAAGCGATGACCACGTTCGTGCGAAAATTATTAAAGAAAAAGAAGCACATATTGATGAATATTTCACCTTTCTTGAGAGACAAAAAGAAGAATTTTTACAATATAAAAATACATTTAAGTATTATCTCAAAAATACGAAAACAGGCAAGGTTTATTCAAACTTAGAAGCTATCCAATTCGATAGCAATACATCAGATAAAATTAAGAACTCATTAGTAGAGGACCAAATTAACAAGGGCAATATGGCGTTTATTAGAGATTATTCAAATCATGACCTTCTTTCAACCGAAGGGAGATATCCGATTGGCTATGACGATATTATGCTCCCTATTATAAATGGATCGGTCGAAAAATATGAGGGACAAATCGCGATTCCAAAGGTTGCTCCACAAGGAAGAACGGAATTGCAAAACTACTACAATTATCAAAAGGAACAGCTAGTGTTTTATATTCACGTAATCACTGGTCTGGCAGCTCTTGCTATCTGCTTGTTAATTTATAAGAAAACGAACTGGATCAGAGCAATTTCTTTCGAAAAGTGGCAGCGATATTACATGCGTGTGCCAATCGATGTCAAAATAGTTGTCTTTTTAGTTTCTTGTTTAGCAGCATTGTTAGCATTAACAAGTTCGCATTATATTTATTATGATTATTATTTTTATAATAAATTAGATGATATGGTGATTTACCTTGGTGGTGGAGCAATTTTTGTTGCATTATCACTAGTTCTAGGGAAAATGGTCGTTACAAGATTGTTAGACAGCAAAAATGTAAAAGCTGACTTCCAGAAATCTTTAGCTTGGAGAATAGTTGGGGCTTTGCAGTCAGCGTTTTTAAATCGGCGTGTTGGCACACAAATGATAATCCTTTTGGCGGTTATTTTTGGGTGTGGCATAGGGGCAGTTATCGTTTTGCTGGATCCAGTATTTCTCATTATTTATGTACCTGTTTTACTAGTAATAGGTATACCAGTTTTCATATTACTAATGAAGCGTATTGGTTATTTTAATCAGATTGTCCATAATACTAGTGAATTAGCACAAGGAAACTACGAACCAGATTTACCAATTAACGGGAAATCAATATTAGCAAAACTAGCTGAAAATATTAATACTTTAAAATACGGTGTGAAGGTCTCGCAAAAAGCACAAGCAAAAAGCGAGCGCCTGAAAACCGAGCTAATCACAAATGTAAGCCATGATTTGCGTACACCGTTAACGTCGATTATTACGTACACAGAGCTGTTAAAAACTCCAGATTTAACTGACGAAGATCGTAATTCATACATTGAAATCATAGATCGCAAATCGAAACGGTTAAAAGTATTAATTGATGATTTATTTGAGGCATCAAAAATGGCAAGTGGCAATATGGAGCTTGTGAAGGAAAAGGTTGATTTAGTTCAACTTCTGCAGCAAACTTTAGCAGAGCATGATGAAGCACTTAGTGAGTCAAGCTTGCAGCTACGGATTACAAAGCCAGATACACCGCTATATGCACATGTAGATGGACAAAAGTTATGGCGGGTGTTTGATAATCTTATCGGCAACATTTTGAAATATTCTTTAGAAAACACTAGAGTGTATATTTCAATGAAACCGTCAGCTCGTAAAGTAGAAATCGAGTTTAAAAATGTAGCAAAATATGAGCTTGGTGGTGACATCGATGAATTATTTGAGCGCTTCAAGCGTGGCGACACATCGCGGCATACAGAAGGCTCCGGTCTTGGGCTCGCAATTGCAAAATCAATCGTTGACCTTCACGAAGGCAATTTAGATATTTATGTTGATGGTGATTTATTCAAAGTCGTCATTACGCTAGATTTAATGTAATAGTTGTTATTATGGAATGAGGCGCTTTTGCGCCTTTTTGTTTGTTTAGGATCTACGAAAAGAGCTTTTTGAAACTCGTGGGTAAAGTGGCCAAACTCGTGGGTAAAGCGGCCAAACTCGTGGGTAAAGTAGCCAAACTCGTGGGTAAAGTAGCCAAACTCATGGGTAAAGTGGCTAAATCCTTGAAAAATAAACGGAAAAATTCCGATAATATTGTAAAATACTGATATTTCCTAAAAATAAAAGGGGGGTTTCCGTATATTTTATCCAAACCTAGGATTTTGTCTTATTTAAGGAAGGGAATCAGAATTTCTCCGCTTAACTCGGCGTTAAAAGCCTCTCGAAAAGAAATTAGCTGGAATTTCTCCGTCTAGAATTTTTTTATTCGGCGGAATAGTTCAATTACTGGAGATATGATACACAAAATATATACATCATCTTTTCTTCTATTGAATGGTTGTTAAATCTACAGTTTTTCATTAAACTTCTATTATGCTTTAATTATGGTTTATTAAAAAAATCGGGAAAAATCTGGATGCTTTATTAAAAATTTGGAGAGATGTGCCTTGGACAAAAAACAACAAAATGAGATCGTTGAGCTTTGTTTGCTTGCGGGTAAGATTATGCTGCAAAGCGGGGCTGAAACGTATCGTGTTGAAGATACGATGACGAGAATTGCGGCTTCATTTGGAATTGAAGAAACGCACAGTTATGTAACTCCTACAGGCATTATTTTTTCTGTTGATCAATTAGAAACGACGAGGCTAATACGCATTTTAGACCGGTCAACAGATTTGCAAAAAGTGACAATGGTAAACAGTGTGTCGCGAAAAATTAGTAGTGGGGACTTAACACATATAGAAGCGTTACAAGAACTAAAACAAATTGATGCAACAAAGCATGCGTATTCAATCTATACACAGGTCATTGCTGCAGCAATTGCAAGTGGCTGTTTTTTAATTATGTTTAACGGTGGCTGGTATGATTTTGTTCCAGCAATGATAACTGGAGGTCTGGGGTATTTAAGTGTCGTATATTTTCAGAACTTGGTGGAAATCAAGTTTTTTGCCGAATTTTTATCATCGTTAATCATTGGCTTACTATCAGTTTTATTTGTCACGACAGGAATTGGACTTGAACTGGATAAAATTATTATTGGCTCTGTTATGCCGCTCGTACCCGGTCTGTTAATTACAAATGCTGTCAGGGATTTGATGGCAGGTCATTTAGTGTCTGGTTTGTCAAAAGGTGCCGAAGCATTTTTAACCGCGTTTGCGATTGGGACCGGTATTGCGATTGTTTTCTCATTTTCTTAAAATTCAAATCCAAAAAAAGTTTAAACTATTGTACAACCTAATGTAGAAACCTACTGTAGAAAGGAATTTATAGATGATAGCGCAGCTTTTTACAAGCTTCATTGCTTCGGCAGCATTTGGGGCAATCTTTAATGTACCAAAACAAGCACTTATAAAATGTGGCTTTGCAGGAATGGTAGGCTGGATCATTTATATTGTGTTAGAAAGACAGTATGCGTTTGATACCGCCCTTGCAACAGTTATTGCAGCCTTTTTTATTGCAGTTGTCAGTCAATTCTTTGCAAAAATTTATAAAACACCGATAATCGTATTTAATGTTTCGGGAATCATACCGCTTGTCCCAGGTGGTTTGGCCTACGATGCAATGCGCCACTTTGTTGAAAATGACTACAATTTAGCAATCCAACTCGCAGCAAAGGCATTTGTAATTTCAGGCGCTATTGCAATTGGCCTAGTTTTTTCAGAGGTAATTAATCAAATAATCCGACGATCTAAAATGTAAATCAACGGTAGACTAGCGTTTTACAAAAGCTGATGAAAAATTTAATTGTAAGATAATAACAATTAACGATCTGAATTGTTTTGTGAAAATTTGTACGATAACTATGTAATTCAATTCCTACTACAAATTACTATTATTAGTATAGTGAAGAAAACAGTACAAAAAATCCACTTTTTGCCATAGCGAAATGTGGATTTTTTTTTATTTTTCTTACAAAATTTCGACAACTTTTGCTTTGCTACTGTAATAAAATTTAAAACAAGCTATTTGAAAGCAAGGACAAAAAATTATCTTAATATTTAAATTTTGTATTGTAATTTGGGTAATATTGTAATATATTCTAAATAGTTTTAATTTTGTAAATATTTTTCAAAGAAATAAGGGGGTAACTACATGTTAAAAAAATCGCTATCATTTCTTGCGACAGCAACACTAGCATTAGGTTTATTAGCTGGCTGTGGCGGAGGTGGACAAGAGCAAACAAGCGGGGGAGCAAGTGAACCTGCAGCAACAACAGAAGGCGGCGGGGGCACTCAAGTTATTAAAATCGCTACTCAAAGTCCTCTTTCTGGTGGAAGTGCAACAGTTGGTGAATCAATTAAACTAGGTGCACAGCTTGCTATGGATGAAAACGCTGAAAAATTTAAGGGATTAGGTTTTGAATTACAATTAGTGCCTTACGATGACCAAGCTGACCCGAAAAAGGGTGTTGCAAACGCACAGCTAATGGGTTCTGACGAAGCAATCCTAGGTGTTGTTGGTCACTATAACTCTGGTGTAGCTATACCATCTTCAGAAATCTATGAAAAATATAATCTACCAATGGTATCACCTGCAAATACGGCAACTGATATTACTGATCGTGGTTTGAAAACAGTGAACCGTATTGTTGCTCGTGACGATTTCCAAGGTCCAGCAGGTGCAGCATTTGCTGTCAATACACTTGGAGCTAAGAAAATTTTTGTTATTCAAGATAAAACAGCTTATGGTACGGGATTAGCAGAAGCATTCAAAGGTGCTGCTGAAGAGCTAGGTGCAGAGATCGTTGGCTTTGAAGGTATTACGATTGGTGAGAAGGACTTCAACGGTGTAATGAACGTTGCAATGGCGCAAAATCCTGATCTAATCTACTTTGGTGGTATGTATACGGAAGGCGGTTTAATTATTAAGCAAGCTCGTGAAAAAGGATTTACTGGCCCAATTATGGGTGGGGATGGAATGGATTCCTCAACACTAGTTGAAATCGCTGGTGACTCTGTTATTAACGCATATATAACCTCAGCAGCGGGTGTTACAACTGCTACTGAAACAGGTCAAAAATTTGCTGAGAAATATCAAGCTGAATTTGGCAAAGGTATTGAATCATATTCTGCATATGGATATGATGCGATGAGTGTACTTCTTCTAGGTATTGAAGAAGCAATTAAAGCAAACAACAATCAATTACCAACTCGTGAGCAAATTGCAACAGCTGTTCGTAATGTAAAAGACTACGAAGGTGTAGTTACAAAAGTAAGCTTCGATGACATCGGTGATAACGATTTTGCAAAAATTTTCATCTACAAATTCGAAGAAGCTAGCTATCCTGCAGCACAAGTTGATGAGGTTAGTAAATAATCAAGGTAGGGCTTGATATTAATGTAAACACTCAAAAAAATAATCAATGTCCGCCAAACAAAAGGGTGGAATTGAGCAGATTAGATGCAATAAAAGGGTATTGACTATTGTCTTTACCCTTTTCTTCTCATGTTATCGTTAAGATTGAAATTATTCTACTTTCTTTATGTACGAGTAATTGAATGCAAAATCTATACAACCCTTACTCACTTCGTAATATGCGGTAAAAGCAATTTTCGTACAAATTACAGTATCAAAAATTATAACAAAATATCAGGAAAAGGTGGGTGACATCGATGTTAACAGAAGTCCTAGGTACTCTCCCGCAAGTATTAATAGATGGATTGACGTTAGGGGCCGTTTATGCAGTTGTTGCATTAGGGTATACAATGGTTTACGGAATTTTAGAATTGATTAACTTTGCTCACGGTGAAATTTTTATGTCCGGTGCTTTTATAGGTACGGCAATCTTAATTTCCTTTACGAGCTTAGGATTGATGACTGCTATGCCTGCGCTATTGGCGCTTATAATCGTTCTTTTAATTACATCCGTGTTGACAGGGCTTTTGGGTGTAGGGATTGAAAGAGTTGCATACCGACCAGTAAGAAATTCCCCAAAATTAATTGCTTTAATTACAGCAATTGGTATTTCCTTTGTTTTACAAGATTTAGTCCGCTTTATTACAGAGCTAAAAAAAGGAAATTACATATTAACGGGGCCGAGTCTTTTTAATGATCAAATCGTTGTAAAGACTTCGTCTATCCTTCCCGTATTTAGTGATGCTTCATTTAAATCCTCATTTCTTATTGTGTTAATCACAGCAATTATTTTAATGGTTGGCTTAGATTTTTTTATAAATCGGACAAAGTGGGGCATGGCAATGCGAGCTGTTGCTCAAGACCGTGAAACGGCTTCATTAATGTCTGTTAACGTTAATAAAGTAATTGCTATTACGTTTTTTGTTGGTTCCGCACTTGGCGGCGCTACTGGCGTATTATTTGCCGTTCAATATGGAACGATTGATCCTTATATTGGCTTTATTCTTGGATTAAAGGCATTTACAGCAGCTGTTCTTGGTGGCATTGGTAATATTCGCGGTGCAATGTTTGGCGGGTTGCTTATAGGAATGCTTGAGATGTTTGCTGCAGCAAACTTAACAATCTTAACAAATGGTGTGTTTGGTGCGGAATATAAAGATGTATTTGCGTTCTCTATCCTAATCCTAGTGCTTATCTTTAAGCCAGAAGGCTTATTCGGTAAAGCAACAACAGAGAAGGTGTAGGTGACTAAACATGAAAAAATTTCTCGAAACCGTTAAAGAAAATAAAAAGTACCAAGGAATCCTGATTATCGCCTATATTCTTCTAACTGCGTTAAGTCTAATAATTGCACAAAAGTCTGTTATCGCCTTTCTATTATTGTTGGCGTCATTATTGCTGTTGCATTTTACAGGATTAAGCAATTTTAAGAAATGGATCATTGCAGGAGCTGTTTTAATTGTAATTTTACCCTTTGCAGCTAGTCAGGGACCGGCCTATCAATCCTACATGGAGGTTGCTTCTTTTGTAGGAATATATGTAGCGATGGCACTTGGTCTAAATATAGTCGTTGGACTAGCAGGTCTTTTAGATTTAGGCTTTGTAGCCTTCTTTGCTGTTGGTGCTTATACGTACGGTATTTTTGCAACAACGCAAGCGTCGGAATTTTTATCATTTGGTGAGTTTCCTTTGCCAGGTGAAAGCTTTTGGCTGTTTTTAATATTTGGTGGGATCGCCGCGGCGATTGCAGGCGTACTAATCGGGGTTCCGGTATTACGTGTTAAAGGAGACTATTTAGCGATTGTAACCCTTGGATTCGGTGAGATTATTCGGATTGTATTTAATAACTTAGATCGTCCTGTTAACATTACAAATGGCGCAATGGGGTTAATATCCATTGAACCACCGCGACTATTTGGAATTGAGTTTATGTATCCAAGCCAATTTTACTATATCGTTCTTGGGATTTTAATTATCACTGTTTTTGCTGTACGCCGCTTAGAGTATTCAAAACTAGGACGTTCGTGGAAAGCAGTTCGTGAAAATGAAATTGCCGCACAAGCAATGGGTATTCCTCTAGTAAGAACAAAGCTGTTAGCATTTGCAATTGGGGCATCTTTTTCTGGTGTAATGGGAGTTGTCTTTGCAGCAAAACAAACTTTCGTCGACCCAACGAGCTTTACATTACTTGAATCGATTACAATTCTTGTTATGGTTCTGCTTGGTGGTATGGGTAGCGTACCTGGTGTTATTTTAGGTGCAGCTGTAATGACAATTTTAAATCTTCAAGTGTTAACGGAATTTACAAATTGGCTAAATCAGTTAAGCCTTCAAGGTGTTATTTCGATACCGGATGCGCTTTCTCCGGCCAAAATGCAACGTCTCATCTTTGGAGCAATATTAGTTGGTTTTGCGCTGTACCGACCGCAAGGACTTTTACCGGCAAAAAATCCGATCTTTGACGTTGAAAAGCTAATGAAAGGCAAAGGCAAGGTTGGAAGTAGTATTTCTGGAGTGAATGCAACTGTTACGAAGGAGGCGGAGCAAAATGTCCATCTTGACAGTTAAAAATTTAACGAAAGCCTTCGGTGGCCTTGTTGCCAATAATGATATAAGTATGGATGTAAAAAAAGGTTCTATTACTGCGGTAATTGGCCCAAATGGAGCGGGGAAAACGACCTTTTTTAATATGGTAACGGGTGTGTACCAGCCTACTAGCGGAGACATTCTTATGGATGGAAAATCACTTGTAGGACTTAAGCCACATGTTGTTTCAACGCGCGGTATCTCAAGGACGTTTCAAAATATTCGTCTTTTTAGCAGTATGACGGTATTAGAAAATGTAATGGTAGGTATGCATACCCATTTAAGAGAAGGATTACTTAGCACGGTTTTAAATCTTCCTATTTTTAAAAAGCAGGAAAATTATGCAGAGCAGGAAGCGTACAATATTTTAGATTACATCGGGCTTAGTAAATTTGTAAATGAAGAGGCACGTAACCTTTCCTATGGTGCGCAACGTCGTTTAGAAATTGGCCGTGCCCTTGCGACAAGACCAAAGGTGCTTTTATTAGACGAGCCTGCAGCAGGTATGAATCCAAAGGAGACAAAGGAACTCACGGATTTAATTTTTACGATGCGTAATGAGTTTGATTTAACAATCATCTTAATTGAGCATGACATGAAGCTTGTAATGGAAATCTCAGAGCACATAGTTGTGTTAGACCATGGCGAAAAAATTGCTGAAGGAACTCCTGATGAAATACGAACAAATCAAAAAGTAATTGAAGCATATTTAGGAAAAAGTTCAGCGGACCAATCGGTTTCATAAGGGGGCAGACAGATGAGAACTAAGCATATTTTGCAGTTAACCGATGTAAATACATTTTATGGTGGAATTCAAGCGTTGAAGGGAATCTCTATTCATGTAGATGCTGGAGAAATTGTTACATTAATTGGAAGTAATGGGGCTGGCAAATCAACAACGTTAAAGACAATAAGTGGTCTTGTCAAGCCAAAAAGTGGTTCCATATTATATGAAGGAGTGGATATATCCGCTAGATCACCACATGATACAGCATTATCGGGAATCGCTCATGTTCCTGAAGGGAGAAGGATCTTTCCGAAGCTCACTGTTAAGGAAAATTTGGAAATGGGTGCCTTCTCTGTAAAAGATAAAAAAGTAATAAAGGAACGAATGGAGCAGGTATTTCATTATTTTCCACGGGTCAAAGAACGTTTGTCCCAACAGGGTGGCACCATGAGTGGCGGCGAGCAGCAAATGCTAGCAATCGGCCGTGCCCTCATGATGAAGCCGAAAATTCTTATGCTAGACGAGCCGTCAATGGGACTTGCACCTATCATTGTGGAGCAAATATTTGAAATAATAAAAGAGCTAAATGAAGAAGGAATGACCATTCTACTAGTCGAACAAAACGCCTTCCAAGCATTAAGCATCGCTCACCGCGGATACGTCATCCAAAATGGTGAAATCACATTAAGCGGCCCAGGCCACGACTTAATCACAAATGACCATATAAAAGAAGCATACTTAGCATAATTCAAAAATCAATAGAGGATGCCAAACGGCAAGAGGATGCCAAACGGCACCCTCTTTTATTTTGGAAAAAATCCCACCAAGCATCACTCATGCAAATGGGAAAAATTCCCGGGGTCAGGAACCTCTATGGACACCTCTATGGCACCTACCCTGGCACCATGCTTGTAATTCTTTGATCAAAGACTATATTTTAGCAGTTATAGAAAAAATAATAATAAAAAAGTTATAGAGGATGGTTCAAATTGTTCAATTACAACAGGCAAAGCAGACAAAAAGTAAAGGAACAACGAAAAAAAACAAGGGTTCTATTGCAGTTGTTGTTTGTAGTTGTTGTATCAATGTTCATAACCGGAATCCTTTTGGTTACGATAGAATCATTTATTCGAGGGAATTTCCAAGAGACAAAAATATGGTTTACTGAAAATCGCAATCCGTTTCTATTGAATTATGTAATATTATATACAATATTTCTCGTCCTTTTCGGAATTAGTAACGACTTATTAATAACTTTGTTAATGTACACAATTATAATTGGTGCTCTGACTGTCATTAATAAATTTAAATTTTTGTTTTTAGGAGAGTATTTATATCCTTGGGACATCCTGCTATATCAGCAATTATTCAATTTACTTCCGCAGCTTATAGGCGATGTGGACATGAAGATTGCTGGATTGGTTGTTATAGGTTTGGTGATATCAATAGTTTTTATTATTTTTCTAAAAAAGAGGATAGTATTTTTAAATTTCAAATTAACGGTTATTAGTAGAGTTGGTTTATTAATTGTCAGCTTAAGTTTGTTAGTTTCTTTTTTTGTTTTTCGGCAAACTCCGCTGAATCAATTATTTACAAATATGCAAATAGAAAATCGGAATTGGAATCAAGCTGTAAATTATCGAATCAATGGCTTTTTATTAAGCTTTGTATTAAATACGGAAAGTACGCTTGTTTTTGCCCCAGAAGGCTATAGCCAAGAAAATATTTCGGAAATTTTAGCTAATATAAAAGCTTCAACTCCTAAGAAACAGGCGCATGCCGTGCAAATGTTACTAGAAAAGCCGAATATTATTTTTATCATGAATGAGGCATTTTGGGATCCGACACTGCTAAGCTCTGTGAAGTTTAGTGGAGATCCAATGCCTGCAGTACGACAAAATCAGAGTGGTTTACTGCTATCTCCGCAATTTGGTGGAGGTACAGCAAACATAGAATTTGAAGCCTTAACAGGTTTGAATGTTTCATTTTTACCAGCCGGTTCGATTGCGTATCAGCAGTTTATCGGACAGCCCGTTCCGTCGCTCGCGTCAGTATTGTCAAATCAAGGCTATGAATCAATTGGAATTCACCCTTACTACGATTGGTTTTGGAGCAGAAATAAGGTTTATGACCTAATTGGTTTTAGTGAATTTATAAGCTTAGATCAATTTAAGGATGCACAATACCGGGGGCCATATATAGGCGATAATGAAGTGAATAAAAAAATTCTCGAAAAAACAGAACAGATAGAGAAACCGGTTTTTATTTATGCGGTAACAATGCAAAATCATGGTCCTTATGAAAAAAATCGCTATAGTCAGCATGAGATCTCGATTGAAAGCAAAGAGCTTTCTGAAAACTCGCTTTATTCATTAGAAACATATACACAAGGAGTTGTAGAAGCTGATCAGGCGTTCGGGGAGTTGATTCAGTATTATAAAAATTCAGCAGAGCCTACAATTATCATCTTTTTTGGCGATCACTTGCCGTTTTTGGGCTCGGATTATTTAGCTTATAAAGAGGCAGGCTATATTAACAATGAAGCTGGTGAAAACTGGTCGCTAGGGGAATATCACCGGATGAGAACTACACCACTGGTAATTTGGTCTAATTATTTAGAATCAGGTCAGAAACTTGAAATGCCAAGTACAATCAGCCCGTCGTTTTTAGCACCGTATATTTTTGATTTAGCAGGATTGGAGCAGCCGTTATTTTATCAATTTTTACAACAATTTAGTAAGGTTCTGCCAGGACTTTCGGTACCTGTGAAAACTGACCCTCAAGGGACCCTTTATAAAGAAACACCACAAGAGTTCAAGGAAATGGAAGACATGTATTTACGACTCCAGTACGACATTCTATTAGGGAAGCAGCATAGCGTTGAGGAGCTGTTTCGATACTAACATTATGAATTTAGCGCTATTATAAATATTGCACATAATTATAGCTGATAGGTACTGTAACAGAAGAAAGATAATAAATAGTGTTAGTCAAAATAAGTGTGAATGTACAATCCTCTTATGTATTTATCCATTTATGACTGATGTTTCGGATAAGGTGCCAGGTTGGTGTCCATAGAGGTGTCCATAGAGGTTCCTGACCCCGGCAATAATTCCCATATTTCCTGAGAAATGTAAAAAAGGCGAATGTCTTGGTTTAAGACGGTTCGCCTTTTTTGTTTGGGTGCACTTTGCCGCTTTATTATCGGTTATGGCGTGCTGAGCCGATAGGAATCTTCATTGTTTGCGCTGTTATTGTTGTTATCATGATCATTGTTGTTATCATAATCGTCTTCGTCTTTGTCTTTCCATTTCGACTTGCTGTGGCAGCTAGGCATAAAGCCGTTTTCCTTCATTTTTTCAAAGCGCTTGTCTAACTTTTCTTTTATTTTGTCACCTTTTTCCTTTGGCATGACTCCAAATTCGACATGCTTGTCAATTAGTTCCTTTTTCTTATTAAGCATATCCTTGTGAAGTTTTTCAAGCTGCTTTTGCTGTTTCTCTGTTAACTCAACCTTTGTTTCAGGAGTACCCGTGCCATTCATGTCCTGTTCGGCCAACACGGGAAGTGATAATCCTACAGATAAAATTAAAGCACACAAGTAAATCGTGAATTTCTTCATGACTCAAACCTCCAATAAGTATTTTTACATTGTTAATATGTATCGGAGTTGTGAATATTATCCATGAAAATAAAAAAACCTTACCCAAACTTATCTCGGATAAGGTTATTCTTCATATGGCATATTACAAATCATTATGACTTAGATTCAATACATATCCCTTTTAAAAAACAATTTACACATCTTTATACGTATCGCGTACCTTTAATAATTCATCTAACTTATCAAAAAAGACATCAACAAGCTTTCCATCAAAATGCTCATTTCGTTCTTCTTTAAAAAGATTTAAAATACGGTCAAGCTCCCAAGCTTTTTTATAGCAGCGGTCACTGGCGAGAGCGTCAAAAACATCAGCAATAGCAGTGATTCTTCCATAAATATGAATTTCCTCACCTTTTTTGCCGTTTGGATAACCGCGCCCATTCCATTTTTCATGATGCTCATTCGCAATAATGGAAGCGGCTTTAAGAATATGGCGTTTTGAATTTTTAAGGAGGTTATAGCCAATGCTTGCGTGGGATTTCATAATCTCAAATTCTTCATCCGTAAGCTTTCCAGGCTTCTTTAAAATATCATCAGGTATTGCAACTTTTCCAATATCATGCATCGGCGAAGCCATTTTAATTAGCTCCGTTTCTTCTCTTTTCATTCCTAGCCCATCAGCTAATATCCTTGAATATTCAGCAACACGTTTGACATGATTCCCCGTTTCCTTCGAACGGCTTTCGCCAATCTCCCCCATTGTATAAATAATTTCTTTCTGTGTTTCTTCTATTTCATATTGAAGAAATGCCGATTCTAGTGACTTTCCTGCATAAGTAGCAGCCATCTCTAGATTTTTTAAATCTTGTTCTGAGAAAATACCAATACTCGTCATTTTATTAATTGCCTGATAACAACCGATGATTTCCTCTTCATGATTTCGAAATGGAATGACGAGCATTGCTTTCGTACGATATCCTGTTTGTTTATCAACATTTTGATTGAAACGTTTATCATTATAAGCATCTTCAATAATAATTGATTCACCGGTATGGACAGTATGACCTGCTAGTCCACTTGTTGATGGCATTTCAATTCGATCAACCCCATGTGCAACCTTCGTCCAAAGTGTATCTTTTTCTTGATCATAAAGCCAAACAGTACAACGGTCTGAAACAATAAGCTCCCTTCCCATATCAGCCATAAGCATAAGCAATTTGTCTAAATCCTTTTCCCCGGAAATTTTTGCTGCATATTTAAAAATAACTTGAAGCATTTCATCAGGTGCCAATTCTTTTCGCAATTTTGGTTCTGATATACTCATCATTTCATGCATGACGATCACTCCCTAAATACAAGCCTATTTTATAATTTAAGAATAATCCAAACTATTCCCCATGTTAAGACATTTCTGTTTATTTAAAAGATTTTAATAAAACTTTATATCAATTAATAGGAGAATTTTGTTATAGTAATAGTAGATTAATAGAATATTATGGATGAAAAAGTTACATGTAGGAGATGAAAAGATGAAAGGGTATAAGTGGAAAAATCTGGTTGCCGCGGGGATAATTAGCTTATCGTTATGCTTTCAAACATCAATCGCAGATGGAGCTTATAAACCAGCAAATGTAAAAACAGTGGCAGGTTCAGGGGAACTAGGCTATCAAGATGGGGCGGCAACTATAGCAAAATTTAATGGCCCATCTGTTGCAATTGAAGCGGGTGATGGTTCTTTTTATGTGTCAGATACGGAGAATCATCGAATTCGATTGGTTACGAAAGATAACCAGGTAAAAACTTTTGCAGGGACAACATCTCAAACAGATGAATATGGTTTTGCTGTTGGTGGTTTTAGAGATGGGAATGTAGGTAATGCAATGTTTAATGAGCCGAAAGGACTGGCATTGTCAGCTTCAGGTGTGCTATATGTTGCAGATGCAGGGAATAACGCTGTAAGAGCAATTGATAATGGTGTCGTACATACAGTGACTAGTGATTTACAAGGTCCATCTGATATTGCAATCACTGAAAGTGGAGACTTAATTGTCAGTGACACATTGAATCATCGGATTGTAAAAGTAACGGAACAAGGTGAAGTTTCTGTACTAGCAGGCGGTCGTTATCGTAACGATGGTGATTGGCTAGTAGGTGGTTACGCAGATGGACAAGGTGCTGCTGCACAATTTAATGAGCCATCTGGCTTGGCAATTGCCGCTAATGGGGACATTTATGTAGCAGATACCGGAAATCAACGTATTCGTAAAATTGATTCATCAGGAAATGTAACAACAGTTGCAGGGACTGGTGCTGGGAAAATGACAGATACAAGTTATATTGTTGGCGGCTATGCTGATGGAGATGCGGCACGGGCACAGTTTAATTTCCCAACAGGTTTAGCTTTTGATAAAGAAGGGAATTTATATGTTGCGGATACGTTGAACCACGTTATTAGAGTGATAACAACAACCGGGAACGTTTCAACTGTGGCCGGAATAGCTTCAGAAAGTGGAAATAAAATTGGCTCGGAATTTACAGCACAATTTGATCGCCCTTCTGATGTTTCTGTTTTAAAAAATGGCAAACTATTAGTAGCAGACCAAATGAATAACAAACTAAGAATGATAGATTGGTATCAGCTCCCAGCAGGTGTTGGAACAAGCGGAGATGATATAGGAGTCGTTTATAATAATAGTTCAATCCAATTTGATGATGCTAAGCCAAAAATGGTGAATAGCCGTACGTTAATACCATTACGTGCTGTTACAGAAACATTTGGTTATGAGGTTGATTGGAACGCAGAAACAAAAGGAATCACAATTATTAACGGTGAGCAAACGGTTGTATTAACAGTAGGCGATAAAAATGTAAAAGGAACGAATACGTTTACAATGGATGTTGCGCCAGAGGTAGAAGCAACAACAAATAGAACTTACGTACCGCTTCGATTTATTGCCGAAGCATTTAACCTCCAAGTTGATTGGTTAGGAAATGAAAGAGTTGTTTTGATAAGATAGAAGTTTTTTCTGAAATGTTCTTATTTTAAATTCAACTGGAAAATGTGCAACTATTTTATTGATGAAAGGAAACTATTGATGAGTCCATTTGATGTTCTATTACTAGGTCATTTAATCGGGGACTATTTGTTCCAAACAAGCTGGATGGCAGCCAATAAGGCGAAAAATTGGACAGCGTTGTTCACCCATGCTTTTGTCTATACAGCTGCTGTTGGAATTGTGGCATGGATTGGCTTTGGCGGACTCTCAATTTGGGGAATTCTGCTAGTATTTGGTTTGCATAGTTTCTTTGATCGCCGTACTTTTGTCGTTTGGTGGGTTCGCACGATAATGACAGCAAAAGGAAAAGAATCAGGCTGGCTTATCATTATGGCCGACCAAGTGTTTCATTTATTGACGTTAGCGCTGGCGTTGCAGATTTGATTGTAAAAAAGGTAGACTATAGCACGAAAACTAGTAGTTTTGGCCAGATAAATGTGATTCATATAGAAAAAAAGGAGAGCTGATCACTTAGGTAGTGATTTTCTCTCCTTTTGATTTTGGATATAAAACCATTAATATTTTTGGTTATATATCGTTTATTAAAAAATTAAATTAATTACTCGTAGATAATATAACAGTTGCCGCACCTATAGGTTCCAACACGTCAGGTTCATCATTATAATAGGCAGTAATTAGGAATGTATATTCAGTTGAAGGATCTAACTCTTCAACGTAATGTACTGTAGAACCATCAGCATCACAATCCGATTCATCTACGTATACTAACAGCTCTTTATCTAAAATACCGTCTCTTCCGTATTGAATTATATAATTATAGCCCCAAGAGTATGATTTAAAATTCCATTTTAATCCTATATAATCTGGGCCGCTGTCATAGTGTTCAAAAAGATCAAATTCATCATCTAGCGTTTTTATGCTTATTGTTGAACCAGCAATTGTATCATCACTACTATCAACTGCTTCGACTCGAACAACATATGTTTCATATAGGTCTAAATCACTAAATCTAATTGTATCACTTGTTGTAACTTCATGAGGTGTATCGTTTAAGTATACGTTATAATTGGTGGCTTCTATATAAGAATCCCATGATAAATCGAATGATGAAGACGACACATAATTAAATCGTGTATTTGGGATGATAGGAAGCTCACTTGTAGATACATTTAAAATAGATGTAGCTGCAATACCCAATTCATTAACGGCTACAATGCGAATATTGTAATTATTATTTGGCGCTAAGTTTGTTATTGTATAGGTAGTATCTCTAATATAGGTATTATCTGTTATATGATTGCCTGTTAGTAATATGTCATTTAGGAATATATGGTATCCATTAGCTGGGATTCCATAATCACCTTGATATTCGTCCCAGTTCAAAGTAATAGAATCATTCATTGGTTCAGATATCAGGTTGTTAATCTCTGGTACTTTTTCAAGCGTGATATCAACTGCTTGAGTATTTGAAGGTGATAAATTAATAATGTTAGTTAACTCTATATAACCATAGGAAAATAATTCAAATCCGTTGTAACTAGGAAGTTCGTAATTTATATACATAATATCAATATTAGCAGGTATAGCCAATTCATATATAGCTGAAGTTGTATTTGGCTGCAATATTATTGTTGCTGAACTACTGCTATCAGCAGTAATTGAAACCTCTAGTGGTTCTGAAAGCCCAATAAGACCAGGTGGTAAGCTAACTGTTCCAGAAATGGTTGCACTTTCAACAAATTCTATATTTATCATCTGATCATAGAAAGAAATATCTTGCACATTTGGTATTACTATAAAACTTCCAAGTAGATTGAAATTAGCTGTAATTTGATAGTAATGATTATTGTACTGAGAATCTCCAAAATATTTTTCCTCAATTTTTACGATATTTAGATACCCAAGTTGATTTTCTTCTTGATCAGTAACATTAAATACGAAATCGGATGGAGACAAATTTCTAATATAATTACCATTTTGATCTTTAACTTCAATATCAAATACAAAATTATTATTCCCAGGTGCCATTTCTGGAAGATTGTTAATCCATATTTCTGAAGGATCACCAATTGAAACAATTATATTTGAAGGATTACTCTCTTTTCCATCTACTGTCTGCGTAACATAATAACTTTTACCGTCCAAAGTGACGATAAACCGCTCAAGTTCACTTGCTTTATCAATAGTTTCAACAAGGGAATTGTCATTTGCATCATATAGCTTCAAAGTAGAAGAAAATTCATGTCCTTGGATATTAATATAGAAATCATTCCCATCAGCGAACCCGAAAATAGTTGGTGTTGGTGGTAATGGAACAGGATCATCGGTGCCACCACCGCCACCACCCCCAGTATTTGTAGCTGGTTGAGTTGTCTCAGTCGGACTTTCAGGTACTGGTGGTGGGCCAATATCTTCGATTTGCTCATCCGTCATGCCTGCTTCTTTAGCTGCATTTGTAACTTGTTGCTGAGTAGTTTGCGTTTCTGTTTTTAACTGATTATTTTCATTAACTACATTATCAAGTGTTTGGTTAAAGCGTGATCGTAATAATTGCTCAACCTCAGACTTGATTACTGCTTGGTTAATTTCATTTAATACAGTCTCTTGAATGCTTGCTAAGTTAGCGGCAGTTTTTGATAGCTCAATTGCTTTTTCGAGCATTTCCTGTTGTTCTGAAAGTTCAAACATTTGTTGGTTTTCAATAGCTTGTTGGTTCGTTTCTCTAATTGTTTCAGTTAAATCCTGAATCATTTCAACAATCACTTCTGGTTCAACTTGTTGAACGAGCTGCTTGACGTCAATTGGTTTTGCTTCAGATATTGGTTGCTGGGTGGATTGTGTAACAAGTGATTGATTAAATCCAACTAGCTGTTCTGATTGACCAACTTGCCCAGTGCTGCTGCTTGTTCCACTTGAACTGCTTCCATTATCACTATTTTGGCTAACCCCAACCATACCATCTAAAACAGAAACAGATGCCTCTCCTGTTATCGGGTCTGTAGTAACTAGGAAGTGTGTTCCACGTACACCCATAACGGCTGTTGGCGTTTCAACATCATATTCGTCATTGGCATTTGAAAGACTTTTGACACTATTCCAGACTTTTCCTGAAACAACCTTTACCTTTGTTTGCTTTCCATTGTTTTTGTCTTTAAGCTTTGAAATGGAAAGCTTCGAGCTTGGAGCAACAGTTGTTTTTGAGCCATCGTCATAAACAATGTTAGCGGAACTTTTTTTAACTGTACGTACCGAATCCCCTTCTGAAAGGCTCATTCCATCCTTCGCTTTAAATTCCCGTGATCCGTTCCCCTTTTTTATGTATACCTCACCCTGGACCTCTTTTATAACAGCGACACGAGCCGCATCTACATGAAAAAAGGCAGGGAGGAGCAATGAAAAAAGTAATAGAATTGATACCCATACTTTTATTAACTTCATATCGAGTCCTCCTTGCAAAAATAAAAAAATAGAAGAGAGAGGAAATTATTCCTCTCTCTAATATTATAGTATTATTGTCGCAATAAACATTAAAATTTGCTAAAAATTTAGTTTATTTGTAATTATTTGTCTAGAAATATAACTTACAAACAATTTCATCATGCGCTTGCGTTATTTGGTAATTTACGGCATATCTCGTCTGGTATAATCAAGAATTTCAATTTCAAATGACTGTAAAAAATCTTGATCATCATAATAAGAATCATTTGGGATAACGTAAAAGCCAACCCAACCTGTATAGTCTGGTATGCAAACAGTAGGATCGATAGTGAAATACATATTTCCTTGTGAATCAGTTTCTATCATAGGTGGGGTAATTGTACCATCGTAATAATTAGACTCAACTTCTATTCGATCAACTGTATTGGCTGTCATAGCGACTCCATTAAAATATGGTTGGAAATAAACCTTAAAAGCTTCCTTATATGGTTCAATCTTTATAGGTGTATGATAAATAGCCATTTCATTTGGTGTATCTAAAGAAAATTTTACGTATTGCCCAAATTTAATATTAAGAGTAAGAGGAATGTAATTACTATATATGTCACCGATATTATCATTCCATTTATGGGTAAGGCGCAATTTATTAAAATCATAATTTGATGGTACAAGTTCGAACTTAAGAGAAGATTTATTATTGTCATCAATAATATATACACTTGCAATGGTTTTTTCTTCTTCGATTGGTTGACCATATTGGTCAGTGCCTTGAATTTCTACTAATTTAAAATCATCTGCATCTTTATTGATATATTCATTTATTAGCTCATCAAAATCTAACTGAATTGTTGCCGGTGTAGTTGTATAGCTTATGTTAGTAATTTTTGGAGCTTCATAGTCAACGTATTTTATTCCAAAGGAGTTGACTATACGGAAATCAGAATTTTTTGCAATTCCAAGGACAATTGAGTATTCACCATAAGGTAAAGATTCATCAAGAGTTAATGAGAATACCCCATCACTATTACTATAAATTTCAGACTCTTTAATTGGATTATCACCATTATATATTTGATAAGAAAGCTCTTGCACAAAATTATTTTCAAACCTAGTCTTAAAGTTTAACGTATAAGGCAGCGAATATATTTCAAACGGCTCCGTATAACCATATTTACTAGTATAAATCGAATACTCAAAATCACCGTTTTTGTCACGATCAAAGATTGTTTGTGTTGATTCATAATCTATTTGTTGATCATTTAATGTAAAACCGTTACTATCTTTAATTGGATTTGTCATATTTTTTGTATATTTTATTGAAAGTATGATAGGGTACTCAATGTAAATCCCACTTTCACCAAGAGAATCATATGATAATGATAGTATTAGTTGATTTTCATTTATGATAATATTAGACACATAAATCCGATCATATTGATATGTCAAATTTTCCCCATCATAATAGGATTCCTTAGAGTATATTTCAAAATCATCCAAAGAAGGAACAGATGATGGATCAAGCTGGCTATTAAAAGTAATCGTAAATTCATTAGTGTCCTCAATGGCATTACTACTAACTATTGCTAATCCCTCTATCGGTTCTTCCCCAGCTGTAACAGTAATGGAAGGCAAACTTTCAGTTCCGTTTACCGTTTGCGTAACGTAATATTTCATACCGTCATATGGCAGGGTAAAATAATTGAATTCGTTCATGGTTAAGTCAATTTCAAAATAAAGCGAAAAAGTATCTCCTATCAATTGATATAACTTTAAAATTGCTGCAGGGTCATAATCGAAAACATCTATATAGAAATTCGTTCCATCACCTTCCCCGGAAATTCTCGGTGCACTTGGGCGTTCGTCAACATTTCCGCCACCACCACCAGAACTACCACCATTTGAATCCGGTGCTGGACTTGGCGGAGTTACCGGCACATCTTCCGGTCCAAATTCATTAATCTCCTCTTCTGACATACCCGCATTACTAGCAGAATCCGTTATTTGTCCCCGCGCGCTTTCAGTTGATGACCTTAACTCCTGATTGTCTCTCATAACACTTGCAATAGTCTCGTTAAATCGTGATTGTAACAATTGCTCAACCTCTTCCCTAATAGCAGAAGAGCGATTAATCTCGGATAATACATTAGCTTGAATTTTTGCTAATTCTGCAGCTGTTTTAGATAACTCTAGTGCGTTTTCAAGCAAATCAAATTGCTCTGTCTGTTCAAATAATTCATGGTTTTCAAGTGCTTGTTTTTGTTTTTCTTGGATTGTTTTGGTGAGGTCTTGGATGATTTCAACAATGACTTCGGGTTCAACTTGTTCGACAAGCTGTTGAACGTCTAACTCTTTTGCATCCGAAAGCGGGGCATGAATCGTTTCTGTGGATAGAGTTTGATTAAATGTAACGAGTTGTTCGGCTGTATTAGTTCGATCACCGGGTCCATCGCTAGAGCCAGAACTGTTTCCAATATCACTGTTTTGACTTACACCTATTGTTCCGTCTAATACTGATACGCTTGTTTGTCCTGTAATTGGGTCGGTTGTTACAAGAAAATGAGTTCCGCGTACGCCCATGACTGCTGTAGGGGTTTCAACATCATACTCGTCATTGGCGTTTGAAAGGCTCTTGACACTGTTCCATACTTTACCTGATACGACTTTAACCTTTGTTTGATTGCCAGCATCCTTGTTTTTTAACTTAGCAACAGTAAGCTTGGAGCTTGGGGCAATCGTTGTCTTTGATCCGTCATCATAGACAATGTTGGCCGAGCTTTTTTTGACAGTACGGACAGAGTCCCCTTCGGAAAGGCTCATTCCTTCCTTTGCATTGAATTCGCGCGTTCCATTTCCCTTTTTTACGAAGACCTCACCCCTCACCTCTTTAATAACGGCAACTCGTGCTGCATTAGCTTGATAAAAGGCAGGAATTAGTAACGAAAAAAGGAGTAGAAATGAAACAAGCGCTTTTGCCCGCTTCATATAATTTTCCTCCTTAAAAAAAATGAAGAGAGAGGAGTAAAATCCTCTCTCTTATTGTACAGCAAAAGTTTTCAAACAATCTCCGTTAATTGTTAAAAAATTAAAAAATTTGAAATTGTCTGTCGAATAGTGTAATAAAATTACATTTTATTACATAGAACTTGCAGCTATAAGTTTATTTCTCGCCCTCGACCTGATAAATTTGTACAGGCTTTTCTTTCCCTTTCACTTTAATTGGTTCTAGCGGGGTAATTTCAAATAGATCCTTTACTCGTTCATACGTATTTTCGCTAATCAAAATTTGTTGTGGCTTCGCATTCGATTCAAGTCGAGCAGCAAGGTTTACCGTATCACCAATTGCTGTATAATCAAGGCGGTCGGTTGAACCAATATTCCCGATAACGGCAGGACCCGAGTTAATGCCGACACCAAAGTAGACAGCTCGTCCATATTTTTCCTCTAAACGTTTTGCCATTTCAAACGAATGCTTTTTCATTTCCAAGGCTGCGCGTACAGCGCGTTCTGCGTGATCAGGTTGTTCAATAGGGGCACCGAAGATTGCCATAACGCCATCACCAATGAACTTATCAAGGGTTCCTTCAAATTTGAATACAGCACGAGTACATAAATCCAAATACTCATTTAAAATTAAAATGATTTCTTCCGGCTGCATTTTTTCAGAGAGCGGAGTAAAGCCACGAATATCTACGAACACAAGGCTAACATCCATCCGTACCCCACCGAGCTTTACTTCTTCCTGAGAAGCTAAAATTTCATCAACAACACCTTTGGAAACATAACGCCCAAATAGTCCAGTAACACGTGCTTTTTCTTTTCGTTCTGCGATATATTGCAGTGCAACAGAGGTAATATAGACGATGATTAGCGCTAGCAATACATAGAAGAACGGCAGTAAAATATGCATTTCAGAAAACACGGTAATGGTTGCAATCCAATAAATGCCGATAAAATCGAGTAAAGCAAGAAATCCTAATTTTACTTTTAAACGATCAATCGTTAAATAGGATAACGCTGTTAGCAAAGTAATGATCAGATAACTAGTTGTAGCATTTGCTTTCGAATAAATATTTCCATCTAAAAAGCTTTGAATAATGTTTGCGTGAATCTCGACTCCGTTCATTTTTGTGACTTGGCTCATAGGGGTTGTATATTGATCCTGTAGGCCGGCTGTATATGGTCCGATTAATACAATGGTATTTTCAAAATACTCAGGTGGATATTCCTCATTGATAACTTGATAAATAGGGATTGTATCAAATTTTTTACTAATAACCTCTTGGGAATCCTCGTGCGGCTGTGTTGAATACGTAAAATTGATGTCGTTATTTGGACCTGTTTGAATTTTTTGTCCATCTAGAAAAAACTCATTGCTTTCATTCCATGTTATTTCGCGACCTTCTTCTTCTAATAAAAGGTTTGCAAGCTTAACAGATATCGCAGGTAAAATTTCATTGTTCTCATCCGGGATACCTAACATGATTTGGCGTACAACACTGTCGCGGTCTTCTTTTACATTGATATGTCCAATTTGGTTTTGGTTGATAGAAAACACGGGTCTATTTATAGATTCAAATACTAAGTCACCTACGTTTTCCTGTTTACCTTTGAAAACAAAGTTTGCGGCGAGATAAATATTATCATGTTCGTTTACAACTCGTTCAAATACTTGGTCCTGTGAAACATCCTGACTAGCTTCGGAATAAAGAACATCAACAAAGATTGCCTTCGCTCCTGCTTCTGCCAGCCTTTCTGTCGTTTCGGCAATTACTCCACGCGGCCACGGCCATTTTCCAACCTCAGCTAAGCTTTCATCATCAATAGCTAATATAACAATGTTGCTTGAGACTTCTTTTTCCTCTCTGATTAACCGGTCTGAAACATACTCATTTACGATAAAAAACATGTCTCTTGCATAAAAAAAACAAATCACAATGGAAATAATGGCGATTGACACTATTTTCCGCAACAATTAAATTAGCTCCCCTCTTCTTGAATTTAGATGATGCAAATTCAAAATGATTTTTTGTTGATAGTAGGACAGGACGTTTTTATTTTCAAGGTCCTTAATGACGTAATCCACTACTTCAGGAGAGATACCGGCCATTTTACTTATATCCTTAGTTGATATTTTGACATGAATTTCAACAATATCATTTAAACGTTTACCGTGATCAATTGATAATTGAATGAGTGCTTTAATAACATTTGTTTTCGCGTCATTAAATACTAAATCTGTTACATGCTCGTTTGTTTTCCGAAGTCTCGCTGACAGCTGCATTAGTACTTTTTGTGTTACGTTAAAATTTTCTTGCATTAATTTCATAAATGACTGCTTCGAAATACATAGTAAAACAGAATCCTCTAGTGTTTCGGCTGTAGCAGAACGTGGTTGATCATCGATTAATGCGAGCTCGCCAAAACTATCTCCTTTTTTTAAAATTGTAATAATTTTTTCTTTTCCTTTCACTATGGAGTAAATTTTTACCGAGCCTATTAAGATGATATAAAGAAAGTCGCCTTTATCGCCTTCATTAAAGAGCACTTTATTTGCTGTATAGCCGGACTTCATCGCGATTTTTTCGATTTGTTGCAGTTCCTCCGTCGATAGTTTTTCAAAAAGAGATACCTTTTTTAAATGTGAAGTGATCGACATTTATTTATTCCCCCGCTTCAAAATTACTAGAAAATGCAGAATATTCCTTAAATCTACTTAAAGAGTACGCTTAAAGCTTATAATTTGTAAAGGTTATTTAGTTTAAAAAAAGATAAAAAATCCTTTTTAATGGCACAACACGACAAGATTCGTTAAGATGAAGGTATCGGATTAGCAAGGTTTGAGGGGAGACTTTTCGGGACTCTATTAGGTACAATATGGACCGAAATTAATATTTAGAGATAAAGGGGTAAATAGTGATGAAGAGATTCATAATTATAGGGGCAATCAGTGCATTTTTAGCAGTTGCTTTAGGCGCGTTTGGGGCGCATGGTCTTGAGCATAAGCTGTCAGAAAAGATGATGGATACATGGGAAAAAGCCGTCGATTATCAAATGTTTCACACAATGGGTCTGTTTATTGTTGCTTTTGCTGCAAATAAGTGGCAAGGCTCTTCATTAATTAAGTGGTCAGGAATCATGATGATAATTGGAATTCTTTTATTTTCAGGGAGCTTATATGTATTAAGTACTTCAGGAATCACACCTTTAGGTATGATCACACCCTTTGGAGGTGTATCATTTTTAGCAGGGTGGACGTTATTAGCGTTAGCGTCTTATAAAAGTGCTTAAAGACCGCTTGCTTATATTGGTCATAGTCGGTGGACGTTATTAGCGTTAGCGTCTTATAAAAGTGCTTAAAGACCGCTTGCTTATATTGGTCATAATAGTCAGTGGATGTTATTAGCACTGCTTATAAAAATGCTTAATCGCTGTTATGTATTGCCGTATTTATAGCAGCAAAAAATAAAAAAACGATTTAAATCGGTATTTACCTTAAACGGCAAACAATTAAAGCGTACGGCGTATCTATCTATTTCGCGATACACCTAACTCAACAATAACAATAAAGGAGTAAGCTGGAACAAACATGTTCTCGAGCTTACTCCTATTTTTCCTTTATTTTATTCTTGGCGGAAAAGAAGCTAAAGGTGGTCGACCACCGTTAAACGGATAATAATACTCAATTTCTTCATCAAACGTCACATAATCTAAATAAATCATTGGAATTAAAAAACGCATTTCAGTTTCTGGATCACTTAAAATAATATGATCGCGCCCGGCAGCCTCAACCACACCTTTAAAAACTCGGGCATTCCACTCGGTGTTATTTTCGAAGGTTGCGTAAACCGTTGCAACTTTTCCTCTGTTTAGCCTTAAAATGTTTTCAATGTATGATTCTTCTACAGGTAGCATACCAGGGATTGAAGGTGTTGTAGGTGCAACAGGTGCTTGAGGGGTACCTGTTTGCGGGAAACCGCCAAGTCCCGGGATTGGACCACCTGAATAAGTTGGGACTTGTTGCTGCTGTTGAAAGCCATATTGAGGATATTGGCCATACATCGTTGTTTGATAAGGATTGTTTTTTGCCATTTTACTTCCTCCTCGAATAGATGATAGGGACAACCTTTTGATATTCATCACTATATAAAAATAATGACTGAATAAAACTGTAATACAAACTGCTCAGCCTGATTTAAAAAAACACTTGTGGGCAATCTGCACGGTCAGGAGTATAAAAGCAATGTGCTTTAAATCGCCCTGTGTTCCACTGATTAAACCATTGTGCGGGGCACTCCCCTTCAGGTCTGAAAAACCAAAGTGAATAAGTAGCAGGGTGATACTTCCAACCTCTTATAACTTGACGCGCAAGCCTAATGTCCTGTTCACGTGCACGTTGATAAAAATAAGGTTTATCAACCGCTTCATAGCCTCCAGGTTTTTGGAAAACCATGTCTCGTAAAGTTCTGATTTGTTTAAAATCAAGGCAATCCCCGATCACACGGTTAACACCAACATTGCCAACCATTAACATTCCAAGTTTTCCATCACCTTCTGCCTCAGCTCGCATTAATCGTGCTAGAAGTCTTACATCTTCTTCTGTATGTTTAACAACTGCCATTATCTCACCTCGCTTAAAGACGTTTACCCTACTAACATATTGCAGGTGTAGAAAATGGTGACTCATTTTATAAGATTTTAGAAATGGCTTTTATATGATTTATGAATATTTGCGGTTAACATTGGGGCAGATTATATTAAATTTTTATGAGGGTGAATAGACTTTTATGATAAAGAACCCCCAGTTTGTGATGAAAAAATAAAAACTTCCTGCTAAACGTCAGGAAGTTTCTTTTTATATTGAAGTAATTAAACACTTATATATATGCTAAAAAACTTATACAGCGGTAATTAAACACTTATTTTTCATTAATAGCTTAAATTGCCTTAAATAACACGTTTGCCGAAAAAGAAGTCGCTTTTAAACGTGAAGGAATTTCACTACATCTTCCTGCTTTAAAATATTTCCAACAAAGAAAGATCCAAATTCACCATAACGCGCACTTACTTCATCAAATCTCATTTCATATACAAGCTTCTTAAATTGAAGGACATCGTCTGAAAATAATGTTACGCCCCATTCCCAATCGTCAAAACCAACGGAACCTGTTATGATTTGTTTTACCTTACCGGCATAATTACGTCCAATCATTCCGTGAGAGCGCATTAACTCACTGCGTTGTTTCATAGGAAGCATATACCAGTTGTCATTTCCGTTGCGTCGCTTGTCCATCGGATAGAAGCAAACATGCTTTGATTTAGGCAAGATTGGATATAATCTTGCTTGGACTTCAGGGCTTTGATATGGATCCTGGTCAGAAGGCAAATAGTTGCTTAATTCCACAACAGATACATAAGAATGTGCAGGAATTAAAAATTCAGCAAACTTCATTTTATTAAAAGTAGTTTCCAACTCGTTTAGTTCCTCCATTGTTGGGCGAAGGATCATTAGCATAAAATCAGCCTTTTGACCAACAATTGTATATAGTGCATGGCTACCTTTTTTCTCGTTTTCAGTTTCCACTAATTTCTCTAGAAATGCCTGAAATTCTGCAATAGCTGTATAGCGCTCGTCGCTTGAAAGAGTTTTCCAGGCTGCCCAATCTACGGTACGAAAATCATGTAAGCTGTACCATCCATCTAGTGTTTTTGCTGCTTCGCTCATATATTTCGACCCCTTTAATTTTTATATTTTTGTACATCATTGTCTAACTGTTATTGCTCGTCTTAGTTAAACCTATTTTCAGTATGTACATGTCATTTACTAATATAACATAGATTTCCAGATAGGAAAGTTTTATGCTCTTCACCACCATTGGCGTGGTATTAAACTAATAATTGCAGCATATCCTGGCGAATTTATATTTATTATTCTAGCGACAATACTCGTGTTTAAGTCGTGCGAGGTCCAAAACATCCTCAACTTTAATACGGAGTTTATTACAGTTGCTCCTGTGGGATGTCACCATCGAGTTTAATCTTTAATACGGAGTTTATTACAGTTGCTCCTGTGGGATGTCACCATCGAGTTTAATCTTTAATACGGAGTTTATTACAGTTGCTCCTGTGGGAAATCACCATCGAGTTTATTTCTTTAATACGCAGTATATTAAGGTTGCTTCTTTATTGCAGAAATCTCATGACTTTTTAGTTATGAGTAGACCAACAAGGGATTTTTTTGCTTAGTTTCAGGGAAAAATAAATCATCAAGAATTTTGAGTTGAAACACAACTAGGAGGTCGACAACTGTGAATGAACTTTTTTCTAGTATTAAAGAGAAGGTAAAGTCAGCAAAAAAGTCAATTGTGTTTCCCGAAGGAACAGACGAACGAATTTTAACGGCAGTTAGCCGTTTAGTAAAGGACAATGTTGTAAATCCGATTGTGATTGGGAATCGAAAAGAAGTTGAAGCTAGAGCTCGATTGCTAAACGTATCGTTAGACGACGTTGAGGTGTATGATCCGGAAACATACGATGAGCAAGATTTGCTTGTGTCTGCTTTTGTGGAGCGCCGCAAAGGAAAAGCAACTGAAGATGATGCGAGAAAAATTATTAAGGATGAAAATTACTTTGGGACTATGCTTGTCTATGCAAAAAAAGCTGATGGTTTAGTAAGTGGTGCAATCCATTCAACTGCAGATACCGTTAGACCTGCGCTCCAAATAATTAAAACAAAATCGGGTATCCGAAAAACATCGGGGATGTTTGTTATGACTCGAGGGAATGAAAAATATATTTTTGCTGACTGTGCGATTAACGTTGCGCCAGATAGTCAGGATTTAGCAGAAATTGCAAAGGTTAGTGCAGAGTCAGCAAAGTTATTTGACATTGAACCGCGAGTAGCCATGTTAAGTTTTTCGACTAAAGGATCAGCAGATACACCTGAAACGGAAAAGGTTGCTGAGGCAGTAAAAATTGCAAAACAACAATATCCGGATTTAGTAATTGACGGAGAGTTTCAATTTGATGCAGCGTTCGTACCAACTGTTGCCGAGAAAAAGGCACCAGATTCCGTAATTCAGGGCAATGCGAGAGTATTTGTATTTCCAAATTTGGATGCTGGAAATATTGGATATAAAATCACACAACGCTTAGGGGGATTTGCAGCAGTAGGACCTATTCTCCAAGGCTTAAATCGACCAGTTAATGATTTATCACGCGGCTGCAATACGGATGATGTTTATAATCTTGCATTAATAACAGCGTTGCAAGCATTGTAAAAAAGTGGGAAAATACTAACGATTTAGGTTGGATACTTAGCGTTAAAGATTTAAATGTTGTAAGGTAATGCAAAAAGAAGGATAAACTATTCGGTTCGATACTTAGCGTTAAAGATTTAACTGTTGTAAAGTAATGCAAAAAGAGGCACTAACAATTAGGTCGGATGCTTAGCGTTTAAAGATGCAACTGTCGTAAGATTCCGCAAAAAAAGGACTTACTATTCGGTTGGATGCTTAGCTTTAAAATACAAGCGTTGTAAGAAAAGGCATAAAAAAACTAAAAATGCTCAAAATAATAGTGAATGATTGTCATATGGACAACAGATCCGTTATTTTACAAAAACCTATAGTAAAAGTAATTTTTGCGGACAACAGATCCGTTATTTGCCAAAAATCATAAGAAAAAGACTCCTACACAATCGAATAACGGAACGTGTGTCCACTAAATCAGCTAATAAGCTTTTATGCGGAGAATAACGGATCCTATGTCCTTTAATAAATATCAGCCATGTTTTATCATACGATTTAGCTGGTCATTTAGGAAGTTATTGAAGGTGTATTCGATTTTTCTTTTTGCATTTGGTCTGTTTTTATAAATACAGGCTATGTTCGTCAGCAAAATGGTGCATTTAAGAAAGAATTAAGTGTTACTTCCTTTTATTTATTAGAATGAATGACATGGTTTCGCTTTAGAATACGATTATAATTGAATGTGAAAAGAGCTTGTTCATTTTCAGTTAATTTCTCAGTAGGGATGATTAATGATCCTAGCTTCTTTAACGCATCCAATACTAATGTTATTACTTCACTGATTGAGAGATTCACATTGAGTAGCTCTGCCAAAGAAGCCATCGTGCTTGGGACAATCTTTGGATAAACCATTTTAGTATGTTCGTTTTGTAATGATATATTATAAAACTCTCGAATATACTCCGCGCGTTTACTTCCACTACCTGTTACACATATATAAATTTGCACGGCAACACCGTTGCGAAGTCTTCGTTGTGAGATACCCGCAAATTTTTGATTGTTAATACTTAAATCAAAGCTTCCAGGACAATAAGAGCCAATTATTTCTTTTGCTTCGATTGGAACTCGGTACCTTGCTAGCATTAGTTGAATTAAATTCCACATTGCCTGGTAGCCACTGTTGATATCAATTCCCTTTCCTTCTGGAAGAATTAAGGAAAGGTTTAAAATGCCTTCATCAAGTACAACAGCAAGACCGCCCGAATTTCGAATAATGATTTCATAGTTATGTTCTTTTAGAAAAGCGATACCTTCTTGTAGAAATGGAAGCTTCCCATCTTGAATTCCTAAAACAATGGTTGGCGCATGAACCCATGACCGAAAAATTGGATCTGATTCCCCGCCTCCAACCGAGGCGCAAAACGTATCATCATATGCAAACGACTGTAAAGCACTAAAAGTTAGGCCAACCTTTGAATGATCAATATACCGCCAAACCTTTTGTTGTAATAGTGAACTTGCGGAAACCATCATTGTTTATCTCCATTCCTATTATGTTAGTGTGAATAAAGTTTTGGGATTTTTTATAATAATTTTAATAATTATAGCATGAGTAGAAAATAGGCGTCTGCAGGAGTAGATTTTTAAAAAATAGGTATAGGGCATGCTCGATAATCGTGATAATGCTTTTGATTACTTTAATGATTAAATAGAAAAAGCGAAGCGCACGAATAGGCTTCGCTATTTTTTTATATCGCTAGTTTACATGAACTATGAGTTTGTATATGCTGATAGCTGGAAGTTCAATTCCAAAAAACTCGTAGTTCAAACAATATAATATATTGTATTGTGTCCAAATCTCGTTTGCACGTTGCTCGAACGAATGAATATCATATTATATTTAGCAACTAATTTTGTAACTAATTTTGTCCAAAAATCCGAAAATTTAAACTAAAAACTAGATTGAACGAATTTATTTATTTTGCGATTCGCTCCAAGTTACCGTTTTTATCCATTTTAAATGTATTTGACGGTTTTTCCTCATCCTCAAATAAAACTAACTTACGAGCTCTATCCATAATTTTAATCAGTGCCTGATAATCCTCTTGAACAAGCTCATATTCTTTTTCGGTTTGCTCAACCTTCTTTTTAAGAGCCTCGATTTCCTCACTTAACTCTTTGTTCTCCTTTTTCAATCTATCATTTTCGAATTGAACACTAGTCGACTCTTGATTATTCATTCCAAAGCTTCTTAAAAACTGGATAACGTCGTCAATTGTTAGAGAACCACTTTGATTTTTTATAGTCGACCGCACAGGGTGAGTGTTTTCTTGATTAGGATTATCTTTTTGAACAATAAATTCCTCACCTGCCTCAAACGTTAACGTTGGGACTGGCGGTGTGTATAATGGTTTTGTTTTTTGCCCTAATGCCCTTTGTCGTTGTTTCCGTTGTTTTTTTGCTAAATCAATAGCTTTTATGTAATCCTGTCTAACAACTGCGTTCCAACGGAAACCACAGGCAGCTGAAGTGCGGTTGAGTTTATCACCTACCTCCTCAAATGCATTAAGTTGCGTGCTCCCTTCACGAATATGACGGAGCACGGTTTCCGCTAACAATAGATCATCCTCTTCAGACCATGCATCTTGTCTTTGAATCATGCTCATGCTTTTTACACTCCTTAGTTATTTTTCTAGTAATAAAGTAGAATGAAATATAAAATTTCTGTTACTAACAGGATGACCAAGAACGAAATTATTTATACATAAAATAAGAGTGTGATAGAGGATAGCACCAATTTCCAAATATTACCGGGGTCAGGAACCTTGGTGGCACCCTCTATGGCTACCGCTATGGACACCGCTATGGATACCGCCCTGGCACCTTGCTTGTCATCTTCTGTTGATACAAATAGGCGGAAGTGATAAAGTGAAATTTGAGGTTGTAAATACCGTTATATAAATGGACTGATAGGTTAGCTTCAAGCCAGTACGAAAGAAACTTCATTACACCGTTAGTTTGTTGGTGAAGAGGCGAGGGAGCATGTGAGGTTACTTTAGTAATGTGAAAATACGGTTAAATACCTTTCTTATAATTAGTCATGGATTGGAAGGCAGGTGGGCGTTATGGCGAAGAATGAGTTTCGGATATGTGATGATTGCCAAGCTACAAATATAAAGACATTAGTACCAAGGTTAAAAAAGCTAGATCCAGACGCAACCATTGTTATTGGCTGTCAATCATATTGTGGGCCTGGCCGCAAAAAATCATTCGCCTTTCTAAATAATCGTCCTATATCAGCGCCGTCAGAGGACGAGCTTATTGAGAAATTAGAAAAGAAACTCAAGTAACGATTACCAAATTTTGCCGGGGTCAGGAACCTTGGTGGCACCGTCTATGGCTACCTCTATGGACACCGCCCTGGCACCCAAAAAATTTGTTTTTTGTTGCGATGTTCGGATGTATAATTTAGAAGGACACAAAGACAAAACAAAGAACAATAATTACAATAAACATACAAAATTCCCCAAAGTTAAAAAAGTGGCTTAGTGAAAATGGCTTATCTAAAGTGTTAAATGAAGATGCCTATTATACTTATGACTTATGGTATCATTCCTGTTTATAGTAGAAGAACACCAATTTATCTATATAAAATGGTTACTGAATTAAACTAACATCTAAAAAAACAATAACCAAATTAAGATAGTAAAATATAGTGAAGGATGAAAGGAGGACCTTTCATGACCTACATAAATGAACAGCTGGAGGAAGAGAAGGTTTTTAAAGACCCGGTGCATCGCTACGTGCATGTACGGGATAGATTAATATGGGACCTCATAGGAACAGCAGAATTTCAAAGGCTGCGGCGAATTCGTCAGCTTGGTACGTCATTTTTTACATTTCATGGTGCGGAACATAGCCGTTTTAACCATTCTCTTGGGGTATACGAGGTAATACGCAGAATTATTGAAAATTTCCAAGGCAGGGAGCATTGGGATAATAACGAACGTTTGCTTTCACTTTCAGCTGCGCTATTGCACGATGTCGGTCATGGGCCTTTTTCTCATTCATTTGAAAAGGTTTTTAAGCTTGACCATGAAGAGTGGACAAGAGCCATTATTGTTGGCGATACGGAAATTAATAAGGTATTGCGCCGTGTAAGTGAGGATTTTCCGAAAAAGGTTGCCGAAGTAATTGCAAAAACATATGAAAATAAACTCGTAGTCAGCTTGATTTCTAGCCAAATTGATGCCGACCGGATGGATTATTTGCAACGTGATGCATTTTATACAGGTGTCAGCTATGGCCATTTTGATATGGAACGTATTCTTCGAGTGATGCGACCGACCGAAGATCAGGTCGTTATTAAGAAAAGTGGGATGCACGCGGTTGAAGATTATATTATGAGCCGCTACCAAATGTATTGGCAAGTATATTTTCATCCAGTTACAAGAAGTGCTGAGGTTATTCTTTCAAAAATTCTTCACCGTGCAAAGGAAATTTATGAGGCTGGTTATGAATTTGCGCAACAACCTACACACTTTTTTTCGTTATTTAAAAGTGATGTTAGCCTAAAAGATTACTTGTCATTGGATGAATCCGTAATGATGTATTATTTTCAGGCTTGGATGAATGAGAAGGATTCAATCCTACGAGACTTATGTACTCGTTTTATTAATCGCAAACTGTTTAAATATATAGAATTCAATCCAAATACAAGCTACCTGCAATTAGTGGAATTAATAAATCTTTTTCAAAAAGCTGGAATCGACACAAATTATTATTTAGAGGTCGATTCATCATCCGATTTACCATATGATTTTTATAGGCCCGGTGAAGAGGGAGAACGGATTCCTATATATTTATTAATGTCGAATGGAGAGTTACGAGAGTTATCAAGAGAATCTGAGATTGTTGAGTCTATTTCTGGTAAAAAAAGAACAGATCATAAGCTTTACTATCCGCTTGATTTAATTGAAGACCTTCCGGACAATAGTGATGTTAAAAAAAGGATTAAAGAGATATTGCATGGCTAGAAGGAATCGACACGACACTGTTGAGAAAAGTAGGTTGAATGGGGATTTAAAAGGTGCAATGATTGCCGCAAACCAGAAAAAGTAGGCCAAACGAGAATTAAAGGGTGACCTTGATCCCCACAAAACTCAGATATTGAGATGTTATGACAAATATAAAGAGATATTGAACATGGATAGGAGTGACCTAAAAGTGTTACAGGATCACGCGAAGCTAATGCAGATGTTTGCATGTGCAGGAGAAATTGTTGGACGGAAAAAACTTCAAAAGATGGTATTCATTGCGAAAAAGCTACAGTTTCCGTTTAATGAAAAATTTAATTTTCACTATTTTGGCCCATATTCTGAGGAACTCACGTTACGGGTAGAGGAGCTTGAAAACAATGGGTTTTTAGGCGAGAGTAAAGAAAAAAAGGGCGGTTATGTTCATTATCGCTATTCATTAACAGAGGAAGGGAAGCAATTTTTACGGCACTTCCAACAGAATATACCTTACTTAGAGCCGTTAGTGAAAAATATGAATAAACAAAGCTCAAGGTTTTTAGAGCTTGTCTCGACAATTCTTTATTTTGAAGATATTCCAAAAGATCAAGTGATTGAAAAAGTATTTACTTTAAAAAGCAAACAGCGCTACACAATCGATGAAATAGAACAAGCTTATAGCTATATAAATGAGCTTCGTGAACATACATTAATGGCTAGGACTGTATAAGCCCTAGCCATTTAAATCAGAACCAAGGATTCTGATTTTTTTTATTGTTTTTAGGAAATTATAAAATTTGATCCTGTGGATCAATACTATAGCACAGAGAGTAGTGTCCAGCGCAAGCGCCCAGCAACTAGTAAACTTCGCTCATCTCTTTTGCGATAAGTCAACATTGACTCGTCCCTCTACGTGTTTCCTTTATCTCAGTCGATGCGCTCTTATTTTTACGTCGCTAACAGGGCACTTGCGCTTTAGTTCTTGTGTGACTTTTAATAGCCTTTGCTCCAATGCTATTGCTCACTTGAGAGTTTTCCGCCTATTGCATGATTTGTTTTTGGCATATCCTCAATCATGACATGAATTCGATCAAGTGGTGCGCCGGTAGTTTCTGCTACAACTGCCGTTACTTTTTCCGCTAAAGCTTTTTTTTGCTCATTTGAACGACCTTCTAACATTTTAATTGTGACATATGGCATATTGACTCGCTCCTTCTCCGCTAGTTAGTTTTGTAAACCTATTCATATCATTTCGTTGTTTTCTGGAAAAATTCCTGCAAAATTTGCGATCTGATTAAATGTTAAGCCTCGCGCACAGTTTTCCAATAAATATGTTGGAATTTACAAGATGTCTTTGCTGAAGCAGAAAGGATAATTATGCTAAAATAAGGGTAATTAGTTTCGGCCATACAAAATATGGGAAAAATAAAGCTTGAGATATTTAAGCTCACTATGGACCTAACACTATGGACCTAATTAGTAAAATGCAGATGAAGATACAATTTGTAATTAGCAAAAATAGTTAAACGAACAATGGAACCAATTAGTACAATGAAGATGAAGACGAAGCTAATAATTAGCAAAAAATATAAACATATAATCATCTTAATTTGTAAAATGCAGAATTTATTAAACTAACAAATTTTTTCCACAGAACACTAAGTTATAAATGATTGTATGATCGATTTTACCACGAGCGCATAAACAGGGAAGCTTAAAGCGAAAAATAGAAAAGGAGCGAAAATAAATGGAAAAAAAGAAAAGCATGGGCTTTAATATTATTAAAGATGACTCAACTTCTGGACATGGCGGATACGGTGTTGGCGCAATAAGTTTAAATAACGTAACACCTGTAATTATAGATTCTGAAAAACAAGAGGCGTTTATTGATATGGGGGCATTACACGCCCGTAGTGCCGTTGAAAAGGGAATCAAGATGATCCCAAACCGTGAAGGTGTTCCAAATGGTAAAGTATATTGGGTTGTTTGGGTCACCGTGCATCGGAATGAGAAGGGTCCGTATTATCACGGCTTAGGCGCATGTGAGTTATTCATAGACTCTGAGGCAAAACGTGGCTATAAATCAATGCCACAACACGTTAATAATATGGATAAATCAATTAAAGGTCGAGTCATAGTTGATATTATGGATGAGGAATCAAAAAAAGTTTTACGACAATATTTACAGAGCTACAACCACGAAATGTGGGACAATTCAGCTATTGAGCTGAAAGATGCATTAAGACTTGAATAAGCTCTTAAAATTGGGAAAATAATAATTGCAATAGGTTTTATCTGAAAATTTTTAAAAAAATGACATATTTTGAAAAATCTGTGAACATTATGTGAAAACCTTGAGCTTTTGAAATGAAAAAAGTAAACTATTTTTATGGTCTAAACACACACATAGACTAGGACATAGAAAACCCAAGCATCCTTGTTAGTAAAGGACCGCTTGGGTTTTCGACTTTCATCGTAGTTACATCGTAGTTACATCGTAGTTACATAGAAGCGATAAGTATCCAAATAACAATACTCCCGCATACTCCTGTCATCAAAAAAATAGGGAAAATAAAAATACAGTCTTTGGAAGCCGTAGCATATATAGAGCTAATAGTAGTACATAATCATTACTATAAAATCATTTTCGTAAAATCATTTTCGTAAAATCATTTTCGTAAAATCATTGCAGTAAAATCACTACAGCAAAATCACTACCCAAAATCACCACTACAAAATCACGACTACAAAATCACGACTACAAAATTACGACTACAAAATTACCACTACAAAATCACGACTACAAAATCACGACTACAAAATCATTACCACCATTTGAGCCATTTACTAAACCAACCTGGGTATTTTTCACCTTTCTCCTTTTGTTCAGTGTCATGCTGGTGTTCCTCTATATTTGGTAAGTGAATAGAGCAGAATTCAGTTGGCTCTGTTCCTTTCGAAAAATAAGTTAAACGTGCCGCCGGGCAATCACTAGTAGCCAATAAACCGGTTTTTGGATCTACAGTCCTAGCAATAACGTCTTTTGGTGGTGTAAACGTAACAATTGGTTTATCCTTCAATGCATCCTCCATAAAGCTTGCCCAAATTCGCTTCGCATAAGATCTTTCGGAAACTTTATCAATGGTTTCATCACGGTCATAACCTGTCCAAACACCTGTCACAAGCTGAGGATTAAACCCAATCATCCAGCTATCTGTTTGTGTTGTTCCAGATTTTCCCGAATAAGGACGAGTAAGTAGATTTGCAATTGCTCGTCCAGTTACCGATGTATAATCATTTAGCCGCAAATCAAACATCCCTGTCATCATGTGTGCAGTTACAAAGGAGAGTGCAGGATCAAGGATTTGTTTCGTTTCCCATTGATGGCTATAAATAACCTGACCAGTATGATCAACTACTTTTTCAATAAAAACAGGAGTAACTTGTGCGCCGTAATTGGCAATGGTACCATAAGCTTTTACCATATCAATCATTTTAACCGAAGAAGTACCTAAAGCTAGTGACGGGACAGGCAATAATTCGCTCGTAATGCCAAGGTTTTTTGCAGCATCTACAAGCTTTTCGACTCCGAGAAACATATGGGTTTTGACTGCATAAATGTTATCGGATAACGCAAGGGCCTGCGTCATTGTAATAAAGTCGTTTGCATAATAATTGTTAAAATTATCAGGCTGATATACTGCCCGTCCTTCGTCATACGAAAAACTCATCGGTTCACTACGCATAATTGTCGATGGGGTAAACCCATTTTCTAAAGCAGTATAGTAAAGGAATGGCTTAAAAGTTGAACCAGGCATACGTTCCGCTTGCGTAACCCGATTAAATGGACTTTCCAGATAATTTCGCCCACCCACAAGTGCGCGCACTTTTCCAGTTGATGGTTCTAGTGATAGCAATGATACTTGAATTTTTGAATTAGGATCAATAATTGCATTAATATGTTGTTCTGCTTTTTCCTGAATTTCAGTATCTAATGTTGTATAGACGCGTAAACCACCGAGCTCTATTGTACGTTCATCAAGCTTTACTACTTCTCGCAAGGCTTGCTTTACAGCATCTTGAAAATATGGTGCCACTTGTTGTTGAGTAATTCTTCGACCTTGGTTATTGTATTGTAGCGCTATTTCTTGCGCTTTTTGCGCATCCGCACTAGTTATAAATTCATTTGTAACCATCGATTGCAAAACAATTTGCTGCCGTACGGTGGCTTTTTTTTCATCAGCAAAAGGAGAATAATAGCTTGGAGCTTTCGGTATGCCGGCTAACATGGCCGCTTCAGCTAAGGATAATTCGCTGGCATGCTTGTTAAAATAATAATTGGCAGCAGCTTCAATACCATAAGCACCATTTCCATAGTAAATAGTATTCAAATACCCTTCTAAAATCTCATCCTTACTGTAATTCGTTTCAAGTCGAACAGTGTAAAGTGCTTCCTGTATTTTTCGTTTCCATGTTTTATCATGCTCTAGAAATAAATTTCGAGCATATTGCTGCGTAATGGTACTGGCTCCTTGAACCTTAGCCATTGCTTTAAGATCAGCAAGGGCAGCAGCAACAATCCGCTTCAAATCAAAACCGTAATGGTCGAAAAAATTCCGGTCCTCAATCGCAATTGTTGCTTTAATTGCTTCAGGAGATATTTCATTTAATGAAACCCAATAACGGTTTTCACCGTTATGAACGCTTTCCCCAATAATCGTGTTGCCATCATTCGCGTAGTATATCGTAGTTTGCGGGACAGCTAAAGGCGGCGGTCCTTTAATTAATCCGTATGAAACAAGGCTAATAATTCCGATAATAAATAAGATTAATAGTATAATACCGATCACAAAAAAAGCACGAAACCATTTTCGAGTTTTTTCCAGTGTTTCTTCTCTTATGAGCTCCAAATTGGCTTCCCCCCTTTCAGTTTTTAAGTTGGGTAATATTTTATTGATTGTTGATCTTTTGCTGTTGGATTTTTGGTTAAAAATGTCAGTAGGACAATAAATATTGTTTCTCAGACAATAAATCCTCGTAATTGGACAATAAATGTTGGTTTCCAGACAATAAATCCTTGTAGCAGGACAATAAATTTACTAGAGTCGTTCACTAACCGTGTTATAGTAGAAAAAATTTTTTATTTCAGATACTGCCCCTGCAATTTTCAGAAACAAATTCCAATATTAGGCACTAATCCTGTAATTTTTAGAAACAAATTCCAATATTAGGCACTAACCTTGTGGTTTTCAGGTGCAAATTTGTATTTTAGGAACTAACCCTGCAATTTTCAGAAGCAAATTCCAATATTGGGAACTAACCCTGAAATTTTCAGAAGCAAATTCCAATATTGGGAACTAACCCTGAAATTTTCAGAAGCAAATTCCAATATTGGGAACTAACACTGTGATTTTTAGAAGGAAATTTATATTTGGGCACTACCTTTGCAATTTCCAGAAGCAAATTCTTATTTCAGCGACTAATCCTGCAATTTTTTAATGTGAATTTTCATTTCAAATCATATAATTGATTTTTTTTATTAGATAGTATTGGAATGTTTTACAAAAAATAAACACCAACTGAGTCCTTTAGAAAAAATTTCTTGCTTTTTTGTTAGATTCAACTATACTCTTTACTTGTTACTTTCTATATTTTTAGCGAAGCTTTTGTGGTTTTTATCAGAGGTATTGGGGACATTAAAAAATAGAAAAAATTGTTTTCTAAATAAAAATAAAAGCTTCTTACTAACTAAAAATTACTAGAAAGGATTGAAGTGGACATGGATTTATGGTTCACAGAAAAACAGACAGAAAGCTTCGGAATTACAGCAAAGATTAAACAAACTTTACATACAGAGCAAACGGAGTTTCAAAAGCTAGACATGATTGAAACAGAAGAGTTTGGTAACATGCTCGTATTAGATGGCATGGTCATGACAACCAAAAAGGATGAATTTGTTTATCATGAAATGGTCGCGCATGTACCGTTATTCACACATCGACATCCAGAACAAGTTCTCGTTGTAGGTGGCGGTGATGGCGGTGTTATCCGTGAGGTGTTGAAACATCCTACTGTAAAAAAGGCAACTCTTGTAGAAATAGATGGTAAAGTAATAGAGTATTCAAAGAAGTTTTTACCTGAAATAGCAGGTGAGCTTGACAATCCACGGGTCGAGGTGATAGTAGGCGATGGCTTTATGCACATTGCTGAAAGTCAAAATAAGTACGATGTTATAATGGTTGATTCGACTGAGCCTGTGGGTCCAGCGGTTAACTTATTTACAAAAGGCTTCTATGCTGGAATTTCAAAAGCATTGAAAGATGACGGCTTATTTGTAGCTCAAACAGATAATCCTTGGTTTAAGGCCGACTTAATACGTGATGTCCAACGCGATGTCAAAGAGATTTTCCCAATTGTGAAACTTTATATTGCAAACGTACCCACATATCCAAGCGGACTATGGACTTTTACAATTGGTTCAAAACAGTATGATCCGTTAGCTGTTGAAGAGAGTCGTTTCCATAATATTCAAACAAAATATTATACAAAAGAACTCCACAAAGCCGCATTCGTATTGCCTCGCTTTGTAGAAAATTTAACAAAATAACCAAATTATGGAGGGGTCAGGAACCTCTATGGACACCACTGTGGATACTGCTATGGACACCACCCTGGCACCTTCGTTTGCCAATGCCCTTTGGCATCAGTTCAGATTCAAATTTATACTTTAGTTTAGGAGGTACATATTTTATGAGATTTGATGAAGCCTATTCAGGTAATGTTTTTATAAAGAGCCATCCAAACTTTGAAGAAAGTGAAGCGGTCCTTTATGGAATGCCAATGGACTGGACAGTTAGTTACCGTCCTGGTTCACGTTTTGGTCCAGCCCGAATTCGTGAAGTATCGATAGGTTTAGAGGAATATAGTGCCTATCTTGATCGTGAACTAGAAGAGGTAAAATATTTCGATGCAGGTGATATTCCGTTACCATTTGGGAATCCACAAAGAAGTATTGAAATGATAGAAGAATTTGTTGACCGAATTTTAACAGCGGATAAATTTCCCCTTGGAATGGGTGGAGAGCATTTAGTAACATGGCCGGTTATTAAAGCTATGTATAAAAAATACCCAGATTTAGCTATTCTACATATGGATGCACATACAGATCTTCGGGAGCATTATGAAGGCGAGCCGCTATCACATTCCACACCTATTCGAAAAGCAGCGGAATTGATCGGACCAAAGAATGTCTATTCATTCGGTATTCGCTCTGGAATGAAAGAGGAATTTCAGTGGGCGCAGGATGTTGGTATGTATATAGCAAAATTCGAGGTACTTGAACCGCTGAAGGAGATTTTACCGAAATTATCTGGGCGACCTGTTTACGTGACGATTGATATCGATGTGTTAGATCCTGCTTTTGCCCCTGGTACGGGTACAGTGGATGCTGGCGGAATTACATCTCGAGAACTTCTTGCTTCCATTCATGAGATTGCAAAATCGGATGTAAAAGTAGTTGGAGCGGATTTAGTGGAGGTTGCGCCAATTTATGATCCATCTGAACAAACAGCAAATACTGCAAGTAAAATGCTCCGTGAAATGATTCTCGGCTGGGTGCAAAAAAGAAGCTAAAGTAGCAAAGCGAAATTTTCTTAGAAAACACAAATACAAAAATAAGTGATACAAAACCGATTCGTTTGGAGTTTACCAAATGAGTTGGTTTTTTCATTATGGAAGATGGAAGGTTAACGACGTGTGTAATCACGATTATAGTCTAGAAAAAAACTAACGTTTGAGGCTTACTGAACAGTTCCTCAAGCGTTATTTTTTTACAAAAGGTGCCAGGGCGGTGTACATAGAGGTAGCCATAGAGGTGTCCATAGAGGTTCCTGACCCCGGCAAAAAATGGAAACAAAACATTGACAACACTGTACTATGATATATAATACAGTTAGAACGCGTAATACAACGAATAATACAACGAATAATACAACGAATAATACAACGAATAATACAACGCACTATTCAATACTATTCGATAAAGTAATACTACTAAGCGAGAGGAGGCACACGCTGACATGTTCCAATTAGATATTCGTAGTCGCATTCCGATTTATGAGCAGCTTGTTGAAAACTTTAAGAACCTCATTATCAATGAAGTTTTGAAGGCTGATGAGCAGCTGCCGTCTGTACGTCAAATCGCGAAGGAACTAACCGTTAATCCGAACACGATACAGAAGGCATATCGCGAGCTTGAGCATCAAGGCTATATTTATTCCGTACCAGGCAAAGGGAGCTTTGTCGCACCGCCGTCAGAAATTAACAAGGGGGAAAAGGTGAAGAAGATGAAGCAAGAATTATCAAAGCTAATTTCAGAAGCCATTTTTCTTGGCGTGAAAAAAGAAGAAATAATTTCACTTATAGAAGAAGCAGAGAAATCCGAGGATCATGGAGATCTTGGAGATCATGTGGATCAAGGGGATCATGTGAAGTCTGATGACGCTGAAAAGTCTGTAAAAGGGAGGCGAGAAGAATGATTGCTATTAAAAATGTTCGCAAAGCCTTTGAAGATTTGGAAGCAGTCAAAAACGTCAGTTTACATATTAAAAAAGGATCAATTTACGGCTTGCTTGGCTCCAATGGGGCGGGCAAAACAACATTACTTAAAATCCTAGCGGGGATATATAAGCAAGATAGCGGAGAAATCCGCATTGACAACGAACCGGTTTTTGAAAATACAGCGATCAAACAACGGCTTATTTTTCTCCCGGATACGCTTTACTTTTTCTCACAATATACGATTAAACAAATGGCTGATTACTACCGTAGCATTTATCCAACATGGAACGAACAAAGGTACGAAAGATTAGCGGAAGTTTTTCCGATTGATCCAAGTAAAAAAATACACCGCTTATCAAAAGGGATGCAGCGTCAGGTTGCTTTTTGGCTTACGTTTTCAACGATGCCAGATGTGCTAATCATGGATGAACCAATAGATGGCTTAGATGCTGTGATGCGGCAAAAAATAAAAAACCTTCTCGTCCAAGATGTTGCCGACCGTGACATGACAGTTCTCATTTCGTCGCACAATTTACGTGAGGTTGAAGACATTTGTGATCACATCGGAATTTTACATCACGGAGAAATGATGATCGAAAGAGACTTAGATGATCTAAAATCTGATATTCATAAAATTCAAGTGGCGTTTAAATCAGGGGCGATACCTGAGAAGTTTTTACAAGACTTAGATGTTCTTTACCAAGAAACACGGGGAAGTGTCCTTTTATGTATTGTAAGAGGGAATGAAACGGCTGTTTCAGAAAAAATTGCAGCGTTCCATCCGGTATTATTTGATTTGCTACCTTTAACACTTGAAGAAATTTTTATTTACGAAATGGGGGATGTCGGTTATGCAATCGAAAGTATCATGGCTTAAACGTGGCATTTTCATGCAAGATTTGCGCACAGTCGGTTGGATCGGCATTATTTATCAAATTGCATTGCTGTTTGCTTTACCGTTACAAATCATCATGATGTACGAAACAGATTCAATTCCATACCATGCGGTAGAGTCATCACATAACCTTTTTCAAGTGTTACAAGAGGTTCAAGTTTTACTAATGTTTACCGTGCCGGTTTTACTTGGTGTTGTTCTTTTTCGATATATGCAAGTAAAAGTTTCAGCCGATTTTATTCATAGTTTGCCAGTTAAACGTAGTTCGATTTTCCATCATCATTTGCTGATTGGCTTGCTACTTCTCGTGGTTCCGGTCGTAATAACAGCTCTTATTACTGGAATCGTCCATGGTGTGTTAGAACTGGGCAGCGGCTACTTCCAAGTAAGTGACATTGCCTATTGGGCTGGGATTACAATTATGATGAATGTTTTTGTGTTTGCATTGACAGCACTAATTGGAACGGTTTCGGGAATATCAGCTGTGCAAGCTGTACTAACGTATATTTTTCTAATTTTCCCTGCAGGGATTATGGTTTTGCTTTATTTTAATATGAAGTATTTTATTTTTGGATTTGCCTATGATTATTTCTTTGATAGAAGTGTATATTTACTATCACCGATCATTAGAATGGTCGAACTCCGTTATAGTGAAGCCTTATCTGGAAAGGAAATAACAATATATTTACTTTTGACTGTTGTGTTTTACGTTTTGGGCCTCTTCGCCTATAACAAACGTCATATTGAAGGCGCAACACAAGCAATTGCTTTTCGTTATTTAAAGCCTATTTTTAAATATGGTGTGACATTTTGTTCAATGCTATTAGGTGGGGTGTATTTTGCCGAAACACAGCAAGGCGATTATGGCTGGCTATTATTTGGTTACTTCTTTGGTTCGGTCATTGGCTATGTTATTGCCGAAATGGTGTTGCAAAAAACATGGCGTGTATTTCGCAGCTTAAAATGGTATGTTGTTTACGGCGTTATCGTCGCTGTATTTGGCATTTTATTAAATGCAGATATTACAGGATATGAGAAAAAAATGCCAGTAGCTACTGATATTGAAAGAGCCTATTTTGGTGACGGCATACACTGGTTTAATGAGAAAAATCACCGTGATGATAATGTTACAATTGGAGTTGATCCGTATACAGGATCAGAAATTGTCAATACATTTGAGGAAACGGATCGTTACTTTTTTGTTGATGCCGAAAATATTAATTCAATCCTAAAGCTCCATCAGCAAGTAATTGAAGATAAAAAAGAGCTTCATAATAACAACCATTATTATTGGACCATCGGCATTGGCTATGAATTAAAGAACGGCTCGACAATCATACGCCAATATGAAATTACGCATGAAGCTTATAAGGAATACTTAAAACCTATTTATGAATCTCATGAATATAAAAATTCTAATAATGAATTCCTGCGCTTAAACAAAAATATATCAGTAGATAAAATAAAAATTTCGGCACATAGCCGAGTTTCAAAATCATACGAAACGTTAGATCAGACAGAAATTGATGAAATGATGGTAGCGCTCAAGGAAGCAATGCTTGAAGAAACGTACGAAGATATGTTTGATGACCGTGAAAAATGGGCGGAAATAGAGTTATTACTAGAAAATAATCAATGGGTGCACGTGCCGTGGAAAAAATCGTACTATGCATTTGATCGCTGGATGCAGGAAAACGAATTAATCGCACAGGCAAGAGTTGTTCCTGAAGACATTGACTATGCGATCGTCGTTGAAAACGATCAATATCTTGAGGATACTCCACCGCATAAAATGATCGAGGAAGCAACTCAATTCTTTGTAACGAACGAAAACGGGCTAAAAATCGTCGAACCGGAACAACTTGAGGAGTGCTTGTGGCAAACAACATGGGGAACTTCCAACAAGCAATATGTAATTGCAATCTACTTTAAAGACGAAGAAGATCCTGTAATTCAAGGCTTACAAACGCCGCCACCATTTGTTGAACAACATTTTAATTAAATTTTAGTAGTCTTGGAGCTTACGTTATTCGACTCGAGCTACAGTCGATAATAGTTCTGTGCCAGTTTAGTAGATACTAGGCTGGCTTTTTTATTGTTTAGTAAATTATAAAATTTGATCCTGTGGATAAATACTATAGCACAGAGAGTAGTCGCCCAGCTCCAGCTCCCAGCGACTAGTAAACTTCGCTCATCTTTTTTGCGATAAGTCAACATCGACTCGTCCCTCGACGTGTTTCCTTTATCTCAGTCGATGCGCTCTTAGTTTATACGTCGCTAATCAGGGCGCCTATAGCTTTTGTTCTTTTCCAGAAAATAAGTCGAAGGACCAAATTATCACCATTACAAATAGGTTACTCCACTTGATAACAATGTTGACAATCTATATAATAGTTAAGTTATAAGATACAATTGAACAAAGTTGATTACGAAAGAAAAACGTAATACATTCAATATTTTATCGAAGTTTTAAGCTTCAATTAGAGTTAGAGGGCGTGTCTAAATGCAAGAAAATGAGCCAAGTAAAAGGCCAATTCGATTAAAGCTGGTAACGGAAATCCGTGATGGCAGTCGAAAAGAAATGCTAACAATGGAAGCTGATGGTACGTTGTATGGTAAGGAAGGAGCAACGTACATATCCTACAAGGAAATGATGGAGGGTATCGGAAAGGTATCAACAACTGTTAAAATCAAGAGGGATGAATTAACGATTATTCGTTCAGGTGGAATATCAATGAACCATACATATCGAACAGGTCAAACAACAATAAGTACATATCATGGCCCATATGGTTCATTAGAAATGCTCACGAAGACGGAGAATATGGAGTATGTCTATAGGACAAACTCGCAGAAAGGAAGGCTGACCCTCGCATATCAATTACATATGCAAGGAGAAGCAGTAGGTCGGCATCGCTTAATTTTTATGATAAAAGAGATATAAAATACATATTTAATTAAAAGACAAAACACAGTGGTCTTCCGCAAAAAAACGTAATTTGCATCAACCATTTTGTCATTGAAAACAGAAAGTATAGAGTTATTTCTAATTTACAGACAATACAAACATCAATGTAATATGTTCAAAAATGAAAGTAATAAAGCCTGTGTAGCAGTTACATAAGTAAGGAGGAGTCGACGGTGAACATCGTTGAACAAGTAAAGGATCGTATAAAAGAGGAAATCAAAGTAGCAGTTATGAAAGCGGGATTAGCTTCGGAGGAAGAGTTGCCTGAAGTTGTTTTAGAGCTACCTAAGGAGAAGGCTCACGGCGATTATGCTACAAATATGGCAATGCAGCTTGCGCGAGTTGCGAAAAAGCCGCCGCGTGTTATTGCGGAAGAACTAGTTAACCATTTTGACAAAACAAAGGCATCAATCGAAAAAATTGAAATTGCCGGTCCGGGTTTCATTAACTTTTACATGAATAACAGTTACTTAACAAACCTAATTCCGACAATTTTACAAGCTGGTCAAAATTACGGTCAAACCAATACAGGCAATGGTCTGAAAATTCAAGTAGAGTTTGTTTCAGCTAACCCAACTGGCGACCTTCATTTAGGACATGCACGCGGTGCAGCAGTTGGTGATTCTTTATGCAACATCCTTGCCAAAGCAGGCTATGATGTTGCCCGCGAATATTATATAAATGATGCAGGCAATCAAATTCACAATCTCGCACTTTCTGTTGAAGCACGCTACAAGCAAGCACTTGGCCAAGATGCACCAATGCCAGAGGATGGCTATCATGGTGCGGATATTATTGAAATAGGGAAAAAGCTTGCCGACGAAGCAGGCGATTCATTGTTAGAAAAAGACCAACAAGAGCGTTATAACTATTTCCGGGAATATGGCTTAAAATTCGAGCTTGCTAAGCTTCGTGATGATTTGAAGCAATTCCGAGTTGAATTTGATAACTGGTTCTCAGAAACCTCTTTATATGAAAATGGCAAAATTGATGTTGCTCTAGAAGCACTTCGCAGCAAAGGCGAACTTTTTGAAGAAGACGGTGCAACATGGTTCCGATCAACTAAATACGGCGATGATAAAGACCGCGTACTTATCAAAAACGACGGGTCATACACGTACCTAACACCTGATATTGCGTATCATCAGGATAAATTAATTCGCGGCTTTGAAAAGCTAATCAATATTTGGGGTGCCGACCATCATGGTTATATCCCAAGAATGAAGGCTGCGATTCAAGCACTTGGCTATGATGCGGATACACTCGAGGTGGAAATCATTCAAATGGTGAACCTCTTCCAAAACGGTGAAAAGATGAAAATGAGCAAGCGGACAGGAAAAGCTGTTACATTGCGCGAATTGATGGAAGAAGTTGGAATTGATGCGATGCGCTATTTCTTTGCAATGCGGAGTGCGGATAGCCATCTTGACTTTGACATGGATTTAGCAGTGTCAAAATCCAACGAAAATCCAGTTTACTATGCCCAATATGCACATGCCCGCATTTGCAGCATGCTTCGTCAAGGAGAAGAACAAAACCTTTCCTTCGGAGATGCGACGAAGGTGGATTTATCGCAAATCTCAGCCGAAAAAGAAATTGATTTATTGAAAAAGCTCGGGGAATTTCCAGAGGCTGTGGCTGAAGCAGCAGAAAAACGAATGCCGCACCGAATTACGAACTATATTTATGAATTGTCATCTGCTCTTCACAGCTTCTATAATGCTGAAAAAGTAATTAACTTAGAAGAGCCTGAAAAATCAAAAGCACGTTTAGCTTTAGTCAAAGCAGTGCAAATCACATTAAAAAATGCCCTAGACTTAGTCGGTGTCTCCGCACCAGAAAAAATGTAATAATTGGGTTCCTTAATTGGGTTCCTGGCTCGTCCCGGGGCGGAGCCTGGCACGTGTCCAGGGCAGTAGCCAGGGACGGTGCCAGGGTGGTGTCCAGGGTGGTGTCCACAGAGGTTCCTGACCCCGGAAAAAAATGGAAACGAAAACAAAACCCTAGCCTCTCGACTAGGGATTTTTTCATGTGTGTCTGCTGAATTGCTGTATGATCCTACAATTTTCGGGATACAAACTTCTTTTAAACGTGAAAGCTAATTAAGAAAAATGATTAAAATACAATGTAGGATGAAACGATAAGGATATGTAAAGGAGTTGGAAAATTTGAAGGAAGTATTACTATCCTTAGTAACAGGTGCAATTGTTGGCTTTTTATTTGCTTTTCTTAGATTACCGATACCTGCCCCGCCAGCATTGGCAGGTATTGTAGGTATAGTTGGAATTTATTTGGGCTTTAAATTGTTTCAAATACTATTTCAATGAGTTCGCTAGTAAGTTGCTAGTAAGTTCGCTAGCCTGTACGAGACAAACCGAACCGCACGATTTTAACGGCATCCAAGTTGTCGAGATAATCTAAATTAATTATTGGATGTGCAGAATCAATTTTGTGCGGTTTGCCGTTATTTATTAGTTCAACCCTGAAAATAATCAATGTTTAACCGCACTTTCATTTATTTATAAGGTAGTCAAGAGTTTCGATTTATAATGCTTTTATAACAAATCTGAGATAAACGATGAAAAGGCCTCTTTGCTACGCTGGAGCCAAGGACGTTTATTATAAGCAGAAATAGTAAGCTTTTCAGAATGCATATATAAATCCTTCTTAAATTCCTCCTGAATTTTGGAAATAAATTGCGGATCGGTAATAAGGCAATTAAGCTCATCATTAATAAAAAAGCTCCGCTTATCAAAATTAGCTGTCCCAAAATCACATAGTTCATTATCAATTAAAACAATTTTGCCATGATAAAACCCGTGTGTGTAACGGTAAATATTACAGCCTGCCGCAAGGAGCTTTTTAAAATAAGGGAAGGAAGCTTCTCTAACGAAAGCGTGATCAGCCTTAAGTGGGACTAATACAGTAACGCTCACCCCTCGGTAACTAGCATTCAAAATTTCAGTAAGAATTTCACTTCCTGGAATAAAATAAGGTGTTCCAATTATAATTTCCGATTTGGCGTTTTGAATTAACTCTAGCAAGAATTCCTTAATAAACGCGCCATCAGTCGGAATAAAGCGCAATGGTAACGACCCTTTTATAAGACTTGGGAAATAGCGATAATCATTCGGTACATATTTACCTGTTGCACGTTTCCAATCCAAATGAAATTCAGTCTGCAAATCCTGAACTCCGTCTCCATAAAGCTTTAAATGATAATCTCTCCAATATCCAAGCTGTGGATCTTGCCCTAAATATTCCTTACCAATATTAAAGCCACCGAAATAACCAATTTTTCCATCAATGACAGTAACTTTGCGATGGTTCCGATAATTTAAGCTATAAAAAAAGAAAGGGAACACAGGCCGATTACTAAATGCAAATTCTATTCCGCAATTCTGAAGCTCAGTAATTTCTTTCTTTGAGATATTTCTGCTTCCAATCCGATCTAATAATAAACGAACTTTTACACCGTGGCGAGCTTTCCTTTTTAACAAACTGAAAAATTCATGACCAACATTATCATTTTTAACAATGTAAAAAAGAATATGAATATGGTGCTTAGCATCTGATATATCCTGAAAATAGCTCCTATAAAGCTCTTGCCCATCACCAAATAACATCCATTTTCCGTTTCTATTTGGATAAAGCCTTTTAGATGCTGTTTGTAAGTGTTTTTTTCGACCTAAACGAAAATCAATAAAAAGCCATCCGATAAACAATAGAAAAACTAATAAAAATATAGTCATGAATCGAACTCCTTGTTTTTTCATAGCTCCATTTCATTTCTGACAACCAACAGGCAAAATATTTTTTCGAAGCCCAACGCAAAATAGCAGCAAAAAAATTAGTAGGTTTCAATGATAAAAACTTATCGTACTATGTAGTATGACCCATATTAAAGGTTATTAAGAAAAAATTTTTTTTAAAAAGTAGTCGACTGAATGCTCATTCATAATAGATATATGTTATAATAATTTCTGAAAATTAATTCTTTAAAAATAATTTTAAAAAAACAAGTAATATGCCAATAAATAGGGGCAACTGGATACTACAAAGTAGTGCTAAGTCATCGACTTTCGCATTTAAATTCCGAAAGTCTGGCAAAGTTGGCTACTACGAGTACAAAGGCTAAGGGCGAGCACAAACATTATTATTCATTTACCAACGGAAGAACACCGAGAGGAAAGGGGAAACTTTAATGCTGTTAGTTTTAAATTGGATTGCATTTTTACTAGTAACTGCTTACGGAATTTATTTATTTTCTTATCTTGTTAGAACTAGATATGAATATATTAAGTTAGGGAAAAAAGTAGAGTTTGACCGTAAGTTTAAAGAACGCTTTGATAAAATTTGGGTCATGGTGTTCGGACAAAAGAAGCTCTTAAAGGACAAGAAAAGTGGACTTATTCATGTTATGATGTTTTACGGTTTTTTACTTGTTCAATTTGGAGCAATTGACTTTATTGTAAAAGGATTAGCACCGGGAGCACACTTGCCACTAGGTCCGCTTTATCCAGCTTTTACATTTTTCCAAGAAATCGTAACGTTAGTAATCTTAGTAGCAGTTATATCGGCATTTTATCGTCGCTATATTGAAAAGCTTGCTCGTCTTAAACGCGGCTTAAAAGCCGGCCTAGTCCTTATTTTTATCGGAACTTTAATGATTTCAGTATTACTTGGTAATGGAATGGACCTCATATGGCAAGGTCATGAACCATCCGTAAGTGAACCGGTTGCAGGCTTTATTGCAACAATTTTTGCCGGCCTTAGTAAGCCTATTGCCGCAACGATTTTTTATTTTTCTTGGTGGATTCATTTAATTGTGTTACTAACATTCCTTGTATACGTACCACAATCAAAGCATGCCCACTTAATTGCCGGACCGTTAAATGTCTTCTTCAATCGTTTAGATGCACCTGGAAAGCTGCGCCCAATTGATTTTGAAGATGAAAGTCAAGAATCGTTTGGTGTTGGGAAAATTGAAGATTTTACACAGTATCAAATGATTGATTTTTATGCATGTGTGGAATGTGGGCGTTGTACAAGCATGTGTCCTGCATCAGGGACTGGTAAGATGCTATCGCCAATGGATTTAATTATGAAAATGCGTGACCACTTAACAGAAAAAGGAGCCGTGATTACATCACGCGCACCATGGGTTCCGACCTTTGCATTTGCAAATACAGTTGGCAATCAATTGGCAATGCAATCTGCTGCACAAAGCAAAAGCGAGTCAGCTGCAGCACTTGATTATAATAAAAGTTTAATCGGGGATGTCATTACTGAAGAAGAAATTTGGGCTTGTACAACATGCCGTAACTGTGAGGACCAATGCCCTGTACTGAATGAACATGTTGAAAAAATCATTGATCTTCGCCGTTATCTTGTTCTTACTGAGGGGAAATTGGACAGTGATGCCCAGCGGGCAATTCAAAATATCGAACGTCAAGGCAACCCATGGGGAATCAGCCGCAAAGAGCGTGAAAACTGGCGCGAGCTTCGCGAAGATGTTGAGGTAAAAACAGTAAAAGAAATGAAGAAAGCTGATGAAGAATTTGAATACTTATTCTGGGTAGGCTCAATGGGTTCATATGATAATCGCAGTCAAAAAATTGCGTTATCATTTGCGAAGCTACTGAATGAGGCTGGCGTAAAGTTTGCCATTTTAGGGAATAAGGAAAAGAACTCAGGCGATACACCTCGCCGCTTAGGAAACGAGTTTTTATTCCAAGAGCTAGCCCAAGGTAATATCGATGAAATTCAAAAAAGCGGGGCAACAAAGATCGTTACAATCGACCCACATGCTTACAATACACTGAAAAATGAATATGCTGATTTTGGATTAGAAGCAAACGTTTATCATCATACAGAAGTTTTAGCAAGGCTAGTAGCTGAAGGTCGCTTAAAGCCTAAGTATGAAGTCAATGAAACAATAACGTTCCATGATTCTTGTTACTTAGGACGTTACAATGAAGTTTATGAAGAGCCTCGTCAAATTTTAAAAGCGATACCAGGTGTGAAGCTTGTTGAAATGACCCGTAATCGTCAAGATGGTATGTGTTGTGGTGCCGGTGGTGGATTAATGTGGATGGAAGAAAAGGTTGGCGACCGTATTAATGTAAAGAGAACTGAGCAAGCATTAGAGGTAAATCCAACTGTAATTTCAAGCGGCTGCCCATACTGCTTAACCATGTTAACAGACGGAACAAAAGCGAAGGAAGTCGAAGACAAGGTTAAAACATATGATGTGGCAGAGCTATTAGAAATGTCTATATACAGGAGAGAAGAGCAGCCTGAAGTTACAGAAGAAAGAGCAGTATAATAATAGATTATAACTCCTTCGAAGCTAGCCTTTGATTTGATAAAACTATTAATAACAGCTTTTTGAAGGAAAAAAGAGAAAAAAATCGAATAAAAATAAGAGTTTAATAATAGAATTTACATTAGGTGTGCTTTTAGTGAAAATCTTAAAATGCCCGTGGGTGGTGCGCCTTTTATGTTCACCGCCGTGTATATCTTGATTTGGTAGTTGCTTTAGTGCATATTTGGCGGATAATGGTGCGCTATAGTGCAGAGCTTAATTGGGGAGTTAAAAAGGTAGGCTATAGTGCAGAGCTTAATTGAGTAGGTAAAAAGGTAGGCTATAGTGCAGAGCTTAATTGAGTAGGTAAAAAGGTAGGCTATAGTGCAGAGCTTAATTGGGAGTTAAAAAGGTGCGCTTTATAAGTGCACCTCCTAAAATGCTCAATGGTTGAGCGAGCGTTCGGTCGACGTTTTCTGTAAAACAAGTTGAATTCAGCAGACTTTTGATAAACCAAAGAAATGTTGAATTTTCACATGAAAAAACGAAGCCTTAATAAGGCTTCTCAGGAATTATTTATAGAAAAATCTCAGCAAATTCATGAAATATTTATGACAGTAGCTCAACTAGAATCTGTGTGCTTTGTGAAAAAGAAGATAGTATCTGTATTGCAAAAAGTCCGAAAAACTAAAGGGGGATAATAGCATGACAAAAACTGTAATTGTTGGTGGTGCAAGAACACCATTTGGGAAATTTGGTGGAGCATTAAGCTCATTAACTGCATCGCAATTAGGTGGGATAACAATTAAGGAAGCACTTAAACGTGCAAACGTTGATGGTACTGAAGTTGGCGAACTTATTATGGGCTCTGTTTTGCAAGGGGGGCAAGGTCAAATTCCATCACGCCAAGCAGCACGTGAAGCTGGTCTTCCGTGGGAGGTTCAAACTGAAACAATAAATAAAGTATGTGCTTCCGGTTTAAGAAGTGTGACACTAGCCGATCAAATTATTCGCTTAGGTGATCAAGAAGTAGTTGTTGCGGGCGGAATGGAATCAATGAGTAATGCCCCTTACTTTATGCCGAAAGCTCGCTGGGGAGCTCGTATGGGTGATGCGAAGCTTGTTGATTTAATGGTCCATGACGGATTAACTTGTACTTTTAAAGGAGTTCATATGGGCACATATGGCAATAGTACAGCTGCTGAATTTGGCTTAACACGCGAGCAACAGGATGAATGGTCATATCGTAGTCATCAACGTGCAATCGCGGCAATTGAGGCAGGTAAATTTAAAGATGAAATTGTTCCAGTCGAGGTCCCGCAACGTAAAGGGAGCCCAGTTGTAGTTGATACTGATGAAGGTCCACGTGCGGATACATCGTTAGAAAAATTGGCAAAGCTTGCTCCTGCTTTTGGTGCTGATGGCACGATTACAGCAGGTAATGCTCCAGGCGTTAATGATGGTGCAGGTGCACTTGTGTTAATGTCTGAGGAGCGCGCAAATAAAGAAGGCAAACAAATAATGGCAACAATTGTTGGTCATGCAGCAATTGCAATCGAAGCACACCGCTTCCCAGAAACACCAGGTATCGTCATTAATGAATTATTAAAGAAAACTGGCAAAACGGTTGATGATATCGCAATTTTTGAAATCAATGAAGCATTCGCAGCTGTAGCACTTGCAAGCGGTCAAATTGCTTCGTTAGACCCTGGAAAAGTGAATGTAAACGGTGGTGCCGTAGCGCTTGGTCATCCAATTGGTGCCAGTGGTACTAGAATTATTTTAACAATGATCCACGAACTTAAACGTCGTGGCGGAGGTCTTGGAATTGCTGCAATATGCAGTGGCGGCGGTCAAGGTGATGCCATCATGATAGAGGTTAAATAGGGTTAATAGATCGAAGTCCGAACTAGGTACGAATTCGGACAGAAAAAGGCCGGTGGAGCGAAATCGAGTCCGAACTACGTGCGAATTCGGACAGAAAAAGGCCAAAGAAGCGAAATTGAGTCCGAACTAGGTGCGAATTCGGACAGAAAAAGGCCGGTGGAGCGAAATTGAGTCCGAACTAGGTATGAATTCGGACAGAAAAAGGCCGGTGGAGCGAAATTGAGTCCGAACTAGGTGCGAATTCGGACAGAAAAAGGCCGTAGAAGCGAAATAGAGTCTGAAATACGTGCGAATTCGGACAGAAATAGGCCGGTGGAGCGAAATCGAGTCCGAACTAGGTATGAATTCGGACAGAAAAAGGCCGTAGAAGCGAAATTGAGTCCGAACTAGGTGCGAATTCGGACAGAAAAAGGCCAAAGAAGCGAAATCGAGTCCGAACTACGTGCGAATTCGGACAGAAAAAGGCCAAAGAAGCGAAATCGAGTCCGAACTAGGTATGAATTCGGACAGAAAAAGGCCGGTGGAGCGAAATCGAGTCCGAACTACGTGCGAATTCGGACAGAAAAAGGCCAAAGAAGCGAAATCGAGTCCGAACTAGGTATGAATTCGGACAGAAAAAGGCCAACGAAGCGAAATCGAGTCCGAACTAGGTATGAATTCGGACAGAAAAAGGCCAAAGAAGCGAAATCGAGTCCGAACTAGGTATGAATTCGGACAGAAAAAGGCCGGTGGAGCGAAATCGAGTCCGAACTACGTGCGAATTCGGACAGAAAAAGGCCAAAGAAGCGAAATCGAGTCCGAACTCAGGCCAACTTCCACTTCGTTTGATTTTTTCATACAAAAAATTAAGTCGAAAAAACTATCAAACTACTAAAAATAATTAACATAGAAAATCTAGTACAAAAAAAGAATTGGGGGACAAAACAATGGGTATTCAAAAAGTAATGGTAATTGGTGCAGGTCAAATGGGATCTGGGATTGCACAAGTATGTGCAATGGCAGGCTACAATGTTGTTTTACAAGACTTAAAACAGGAATTCGTAGACCGTGGCATGGGGATCATTTCAAAGAACTTACAGCGCCAAGTAGATAAAGATCGCATGACGCAAGCAGAAATGGATGCAGTCCTAGCTAACTTAACGACTTCATTGGATATTAATTCTGCTAGTAATGTAGACCTTGTAATTGAAGCTGCAGTCGAAAATATGGATATCAAAAGTAAAATTTTTAAGCAACTAGATGAAATTGCTCCAGCACATGCAATTTTAGCGTCAAACACGTCTTCGCTTCCAATCACAGAAATTGCGGCAGTAACAAATCGTCCAGAGAAAGTAATTGGCATGCATTTTATGAATCCAGTACCGGTTATGAAGCTCGTTGAAATTATTCGTGGCTTAGCAACAGCTGATGAAGTATATGCAGCAATCGAGGATATGACGAAGAAGCTAAATAAAGTACCTGTTGAAGTAAATGACTTCCCAGGCTTTGTTTCAAACAGAATTTTAATGCCAATGATTAATGAAGCAATTTATACATTATACGAAGGTGTAGCAACAAAAGAGGCAATCGATGATGTGATGAAGCTTGGGATGAATCATCCGATGGGTCCGTTAACGCTCGCAGACTTTATTGGCTTAGATACTTGTCTATACATTATGGAAGTTCTATATGAAGGCTTTGGTGACTCAAAATACCGCCCATGTCCATTGCTAAGAAAGTATGTAAAAGCAGGCTGGCTAGGTAAAAAATCAGGCCGTGGCTTCTATAAATACGAATAATATTTATGATAAAAATAACTAGATAAACAACATTGCCCTATTAAACAAAACAGGCTATGACTCTCACGCATCCATGGGAAAAGTTCATTCTGACAATATGCTAGTCACGCATACTGGACGAAATAGAAAAGAAGCTAGATACAACGTAACTGGTTATGAAAAAAAGTCATTGAAAACGATAGTTTATTAATAGATGCTACCAATTGAATTTGAGAAATGAAATAAAGGAGGGAAATCGATGGAACTGCGATTTACAGAAGAACAAGAAATGATGCGAAAAATGGTCCGTGATTTTGCTCAAACTGAAATTGAACCATTTATTGAAAGAATGGAAGAGCATCATGAATTTCCACGGGAAATTTTAAATAAAATGGCCGAGCTTGGTTTAATGGGGATTACGATCCCTGAACAATATGGCGGTGCCGGGATGGATTTTACATCATACATTATTGCTATTAATGAACTCTCAAGAGTAAGCGCTACAATCGGAGTAATTTTATCAGTGCATACATCAGTTGGAACGAACCCGATTTTATATTTTGGCAATGAGGAACAAAAGAAGAAGTATATACCTAAGCTTGCGACGGGAGAATATTTAGGCGCCTTTGCGTTAACAGAGCCAAGTGCGGGTTCTGATGCTGGAAGTTTAAAGACCCGTGCGGTGAAACAAGGCGACCATTACATTTTAAATGGCTCAAAGGTATTTATTACAAACGGTGGAGAAGCAGATATTTATATTGCCTTTGCAATTACAGACCCAGAGCAAGGAAGTAAAGGGATTTCGGCGTTTATTGTCGAAAAGGATACACCGGGGTTTATCGTAGGAAAAAATGAAAATAAAATGGGTCTCCATGGCTCCAAAACGGTTCAGCTAACGTTTGAAGATTGTAAGGTTCCGGTTGAAAACCTACTAGGTCAAGAAGGCGAGGGCTTCAAAATTGCGATGGCAAACCTAGATACAGGACGTATAGGCATAGCATCGCAAGCATTGGGAATTGCCGAAGCAGCATTAGAGGCTGCCGTTAACTATGCAAAGGATCGTAAGCAATTTGGCAAACCAATTGCATTACAACAAGGAATCGGCTTTAAGCTTGCTGATATGGCGACAGCAGTTGAGGCCGCAAAGCTATTAGTCTATCGGGCTGCTAATCTTAAGGCAAATAATCTTCAGTGCGGGCAGGAAGCATCAATGGCAAAGCTATTTTCTTCGCGTACAGCTGTTGAGGTAACGACAGATGCAATCCAAGTATTTGGCGGCTATGGCTATACAAGAGAGTATCCAGTTGAGCGTTATTTCCGTGATGCGAAAATTACTGAGATCTATGAAGGTACAAGTGAGATCCAACGGCTTGTTATCAGCCGCAAATTATAAATACGGTTCGAAGCGAAAAAAGGAAGAAATAGTATGACATCCAGGCGATTGGAAAGCAGACCAATGACAATTGATGAAATTTCCAAAAAACTGTCAAACTCATTTAGATGAAAGCGACGAAAAAACATTAAACCCTTCAGTTTTGCGATCATATGGCAAACCAAGCAAAAAGAAAGCGGTCATATGGCAAACGAAGCAAAAAAAAAGATCACATGACAAACGAAGCAAAAAAAAGATCACATGACAAACCAAGCTAAAAGAAAGCTCACATGACAAACGAAGCAAAAAGAAAGTGATCATATGACAAATTATATAAATATTAATAATTAGGGGGACAATAACATGAATTTTCAATTATCTGAAGAGCATGAAATGCTAAGAAAAATGGTACGGGACTTTGCAAATGAAGTAGTGGCTCCAACAGCTGCTGAACGTGATGAAGAGGAGCGCTTTGATCGCGAGATTTTTGATCAAATGGCCGAGCTTGGCTTAACAGGAATTCCATGGCCTGAGGAATACGGTGGAAGTGGATTTGATTATTTAGCATATGTAATCGCAGTTGAAGAACTTTCACGTGTTTGCGCATCAACAGGAGTAACACTTTCTGCGCACGTTTCCTTAGCAGGCTGGCCAATTTACAAATTTGGCTCTGAAGAACAAAAACAAAAGTACTTAAAACCAATGGCAGAAGGTAAGAAAATTGGGGCATACGGTTTAACAGAGCCGGGTGCAGGTTCTGATGCTGGCGGTATGAAAACAAACGCAAAGCTTGTTGGTGATGAATATATTTTAAATGGATCAAAAATCTTTATTACAAATGGCAGTGTTGCTGATACTTTTGTAGTATTTGCTGTAACAGATCCAGAGCAAAAAACAAAAGGTGTAAGTGCGTTTATAGTAGAAAAAGACTTCCCTGGTTTCTCAGTTGGTAAGAAGGAAAAGAAATTAGGTATTCGTTCGTCACCTACAACAGAAATTATTTTTGAAGACTGTCGTGTACCGAAAGAAAACCTATTAGGGAAAGAAGGCGAAGGCTTCAAAATTGCGATGATGACACTTGATGGAGGTCGTAACGGTATTGCTGCCCAAGCGGTAGGGATTGCACAAGGTGCATTAGAAGCAGCGACTGCTTACGCGAAGGAACGCAAGCAGTTTGGCAAACCAATTGCTCTTCAACAAGGAATCGGTTTCAAGCTAGCAGATATGGCAACAGCAGTTGAGGCATCAAGACTTTTAACATATCAAGCAGCATGGAAAGAGTCTGAAGGACTTCCATACGGGAAAGAATCTGCAATGGCTAAATTAATGGCAGGGGATACAGCCATGAAGGTTACAACTGATGCTGTCCAGGTGTTTGGCGGCTATGGGTATACAAAGGAATATCCGGTTGAACGCTTCATGCGCGATGCGAAAATTACTCAAATTTACGAAGGAACGCAAGAAATTCAACGTCTTGTTATTTCCAGAATGTTGATTGCTGACTAATGATCGACAACTATCCTTGCTCGAAAGGAGTGGGAATTTTGAATAAACGTGAAGTGCCCGCGTCCGTGAAAGATGAAAAGCTTATTGAAAAACGGCGAGACCAAATGATAAAAGGCGCTGTTAAGCTTTTTATAAAAAAAGGCTTCCATCGAAGTACAACAAGAGAAATTGCCAAGGCATCTGGATTTAGCATTGGCACACTATATGAATATATCCGAAAAAAAGAGGATGTACTTTATTTAGTATGTGACTCAATTTATGATCACGTTCAGCTTAGACTTCAAGAAGTCATTGACACGGAGCGTGGCACGATTAATAGTTTAAAAGAGGCAGTAAGATCTTATTTTAAGGTCATGGATGAATTACAGGATGAAGTTCTAGTTATGTATCAGGAAGCAAAATCATTAACAAAGGATGCGCTTCCATATGTATTGCAAAAAGAGCTTGAAATGGTATCAATGTTTGAAAAAGTTATTATCGGCTGTGTACAAAATAAAGAATTTGAGCTCAGTGAACAGGAGATTAAGCTAGTTGCCCATAATATTTTTGTTCAAGGTCAAATGTGGGGATTTCGCCGTTGGGCATTAAGAAATATGTATACACTAGAACAATACACGGAGCTGCAAATTAACCATTTACTACACGGTATAATGGTAAAGGATACTATGGTTAACTCTAAGGGGGAGTAGGAGATGAGTGAAGTAGAAATTTATCGTCCGAAAAATCATGTTCGTTTTGTAACGGCGTCAAGCCTATTTGATGGTCATGATGCATCAATTAATATAATGAGAAGAATTCTTCAGTCAAGTGGAGCCGAGGTCATTCATTTAGGTCACAATCGCTCAGTAGAGGAGGTTGTTAATGCAGCAATTCAAGAAGATGTTCAAGGCATCGCGATATCATCCTATCAAGGTGGACATGTTGAATATTTCAAGTACATGTATGACCTTCTAAAAGAAAGAGGAGCATCCCATATCCGCATATACGGCGGTGGCGGGGGTGTTATCATTCCACGTGAAATTAAAGAACTCCATGACTACGGAATTGCTCGCATTTTTTCACCGGATGATGGCCGTGAACTTGGCTTACAGGGAATGATTAATGTCATGGTTCAGGAATGTGATTTCCAAACAGAATCACAACTAAAAAATGAAGACCTTGACTTAATCAAGGAAGGCGACCATAAGACAATTGCAAAATACATTACACTTGCTGAGAATATGGTAACAGCAAATGAAGAAGTTGCTGCTGCCGCTCAAACAGCTTTAGCAAAAATTAAAACATTAGAGAAAAAAGTTCCGATTATTGGGATAACAGGAACAGGCGGAGCGGGGAAAAGCTCGCTTACAGATGAACTAATTCGCCGTTTCTTAAATGAAATTCCTGAGAAAAAAGTAGCAATTCTTTCAATTGACCCGACGAAGCAAAAAACGGGGGGTGCGTTATTAGGTGACCGCATTCGAATGAACGCTATTTTTAATCCTCGTGTTTACATGCGCAGTCTTGCTACTCGAAAATCAAAGTCAGAGCTATCATCATCAATTAAAGAAGCACTTCAAGTTGTGAAAGCAGCGAGCTTTGATTTGATTATTGTTGAAACGAGCGGAATTGGTCAAGGAGACGCTGGCATAACAGAAGTAACAGATATTTCAATGTATGTGATGACAAGCGAATTTGGAGCACCTTCACAGCTCGAAAAAATCGATATGATTGACTACGCTGACTTAATTGTGATTAATAAATTCGAACGTAAAGGCTCAGAGGATGCACTTCAACAAGTTCGCAAGCAATATCAACGCAGCCATAACTTGTTTGATAAGGATTTAGAGGAAATGCCAGTTTACGGTACAATCGCAAGTCAATTTAATGATGAAGGCACAAATACATTGTTTGTAGCACTTCTAGAAACTATTCAGCAAAAATTTGGTGGTGAATGGTCCACGAACCTTCAAAAAACATCAGATGTATCGAAACAAAATGTCATCATTCCTAATAGCCGTCGTCACTATTTACGTGATATTGCTGATACTGTTCGTAATTATCATAAAAAAGCAGAGCAACAAGTAATAATCGCACGCCAATTATTCCAAGTACAGGGAACAATTGAGGTGTTAGCTGCTCGTGAAACAAACAAAGACCTTATTCAATCTCTGCAGGCTTTGAAGGCCTCAATTGAGGAAAGATTAACACCAGAGTCTAAGAAAATTTTACAAGAGTGGCCTAGCCGTCTTGTGCAATACAGTGGAAAAGAATTTATCACAAAGGTTCGCGATAAAGAAATCAGGACTGAATTAACAACGAAAAGCCTTTCTGGTCTTGATATTCCAAAGGTTACGCTACCGAAATATGAAGATTGGGGCGAAATTTTACGCTGGGTTTATAAAGAAAATACACCAGGCTTTTTCCCGTATACAGCTGGGGTATTCCCTTTCAAACGTGAGGGTGAGGATCCAAAGCGCCAGTTTGCTGGCGAAGGAACGCCGGAACGCACAAACCGTCGCTTCCACTATTTATCGAAGGATGATAATGCCAAACGGCTAAGTACAGCCTTTGACTCTGTTACATTATATGGAGAAGATCCAGACTATCGTCCAGATATATATGGAAAAGTTGGCGAAAGTGGAGTTAGTATTTGTACGTTAGAGGACATGAAAAAGTTATATGACGGCTTTGACCTTTGTGCACCGTCAACGTCAGTATCGATGACGATTAACGGCCCGGCACCAATCATGCTTGCATTTTTCATGAATACGGCAATCGATCAGCAAGTGAAAAAGTTTGAACAGGACAATGGTCGAATCCCTACTGTTGAGGAATTTATCGAAATTAAAGAATGTACATTACAAACAGTTCGTGGTACCGTTCAAGCTGATATTTTAAAAGAAGACCAAGGTCAAAATACGTGTATTTTCTCAACCGAATTTGCCCTTAGGATGATGGGAGACATTCAGCAATACTTTATTGACCATAAGGTTCGTAACTATTATTCTGTATCCATTTCCGGATACCACATCGCTGAAGCTGGAGCGAACCCAATTTCTCAGCTTGCTTTCACACTCGCAAACGGCTTCACATATGTTGAATACTATTTAAGCCGCGGCATGGATATCGATGAGTTCGCACCGAATCTATCATTCTTCTTTTCTAATGGTCTTGACCCTGAATACACAGTATTAGGTCGTGTTGCCCGCAGAATTTGGTCTGTTGTCATGAGGGAAATGTATGGCGCAAACGAGCGGAGCCAAAAGTTAAAATACCATATCCAAACATCTGGTCGTTCTTTACATGCTCAGGAAATAGACTTTAATGATATTCGTACAACACTCCAAGCGTTAATTGCGATTATGGATAACTGTAATTCACTTCATACAAATGCATATGATGAAGCGATTACGACACCAACCGAAGAGTCTGTACGACGGGCAATGGCGATCCAAATGATTATTACGAAAGAATTTGGCTTAACAAAAAATGAAAACCCAATGCAAGGTTCATTCATTCTTGAAGAGTTAACAGATCTTGTTGAAGAAGCAGTATTACAAGAATTCGAACGCATTAACGACCGTGGTGGCGTACTTGGGGCAATGGAAACTCAATATCAACGTAGCAAGATTCAAGAGGAATCAATGTACTATGAGCATAAAAAACATAGTGGTGAACTACCAATTATCGGCGTTAACACTTACTTGAATCCAAATCCACCTTCAGAAGAGGAAATGAACAGCATTGAACTGGCTCGTGCTACGAAGGAAGAAAAGGAAACGCAAATTAATAACCTACGAGAATTCCAAGAAGCACATGCCGGTGAAGTGGATGCAGCATTAGCAAAGCTAAAACAAGTTGCAGTATCTGGTGGAAACATTTTTGAAGAGCTAATGGAAACGGTTAAAGTTGCAAGCTTAGGACAAATCACATCAGCATTATATGAGGTTGGCGGTCAATACCGCAGAAATATGTAGTAGTGAGTATTTCGGCCAATACCAAAGAAGTATGAAAGTATACGCATTAAGTAGACAATGAACAATTGTTGAAGAGTACTTCGTTATTTTTAGCTCTATATAAATTTAGAGAGGGGAACCTATAATTTTTGTAAGGTTTCCCTCTTCTTAATGCTAGTCAAATAAAATGAAAAACAACTTGCCCAAGGAAAGGCGAAAAACTCCACAAAATTATACAACTACAAGACTGCTCGAGTGAGACCAATAGGGTGAAAGCAAATAAACCAATTTTTTTCCGAAAAAACTAACTATTCCTCTAGCATATTATATGTAGATTTGTTTATAATGAATGGTATGATTTTCATAATAATAAATACATCTCATGAAATCATGTAGGAACATACATACATTTAAATTTTTCATGTAAATAAATTGAGAGGGGTTGCCTAATAATGAGTATTTCACAGCTAACAAGTGAACAAATCCAAGAGCTGGCAATGATTGAAATTGCTTATTTGCTTTTAGAAGAAGAAAAGCAGGCAATTAGTTTCTATGAACTATTTGATAAAGTTGCAGAATTAAAAGGCTTAACACAGGAACAAAAAGAAGAACGCATTGCACAATTTTATACTGACATAAATGTAGATGGCCGCTTTTTGAGCATTGGTGAAAACCGCTGGGGTCTAAAAAAATGGTACCCATATGATCAAATTGATGAAGAAGTACATGTGCCTGCGAAGCCTAAAAAGAAAAAAGGCAAGAAAAAGCCTATTAAAGATGAAGAAGATTTTGATGATTATGATGAAGATTTTGATGATGAGAGCTATGATGATGACGATGACTACAGCGAAGAAGATCTGGAGGAAGAATTAGACGAAGAAGATGATGATATTGAAGACGATGAGGACTTCGATGACTTAGATGATTTTGATGAGGACGATGATAGTGAAGAAGATCTCCTCGATGAAGATGAATTTGATCTAGATGATGATTTTGATGATTCAAATGACGATTCAGACGATGACTTAGAGGATGAATTATTAATTGACGAAGAAGAAGATGAATAAATATATATTGCGATTTATTTTATGACTTAGCCCAGAACACGCCTTACTTTAGTCATGAGAGGTTCGGAAAAGGAAAATAGAAAAGTCGATTCATGACAGTTTTCTATCTTGACTTTAATTTATGAAATCGGTACAATCTATCTTGGGCTCTCATAAAACAGTAAAATGTTTGTATGAATGTAAAAGTGCTCCCTGTTTAAGGGTGGCACTTTTTTTGCTTTCTACTATTAGAATATTTGCTTTAGAATGTAAGCTTATTAATGGGGATATTAAGTATTCACGCCCGATAAATTGAATATGCAATACTAAAGCATAAAGATTGAAAGGAAGCTAAAGGCCTATTGGTTATACTATATAATAGTGTTATCCTCTAGTTATTGTAAAATAATCAAATAGTAGTAAAAGAAATGATCACAACATTGCATTGTACTATCAATATTCAGTGGATGATAGTATAACGAAGGGCATCAACTACCACAATAATAAGTGGTAAGGATCGACCTTCTAAAAGTTTTGGAAAAGAGGGGAATAGGATGACGAAGTATATTTTCGTGACAGGAGGAGTCGTGTCATCACTTGGGAAAGGGATAACAGCAGCCTCACTAGGTCGTATTTTAAAAAATCGTGGTGCAAATGTAACGATACAAAAGTTTGACCCATATATAAATGTGGATCCAGGAACTATGAGTCCTTACCAGCATGGGGAAGTATTTGTAACGGATGACGGTGCGGAAACAGATTTAGACCTTGGACACTATGAACGCTTTATTGACATTAATTTGAGTAAATATAGCAATGTAACAACAGGTAAAATATATTCTTCAGTTCTAAAAAAGGAACGTAGAGGCGAATACTTAGGAGCAACAGTTCAAGTAATCCCTCATATTACAAATGAAATTAAAGAAAGACTTTTCCGTAGTGGTCGCGAAACAAATGCAGACGTGGTCATTACTGAAATTGGCGGAACGGTTGGCGATATTGAATCGTTGCCATTTTTAGAAGCGATACGCCAAGTTAAAAGCGACGTTGGTCGCGAAAATGTAATGTACATACATTGTACGCTTATTCCATATATAAAAGCTGCTGGCGAAATGAAAACAAAACCAACTCAACATAGTGTTAAAGAACTAAGAAGTCTTGGTATTCAACCGGATGTCATTGTCGTTCGCACTGAAATGCCAGTATCTCAAGATATGAAAGACAAAATTGCTCTTTTCTGTGACATTGATGCCAAGTCAGTTATTGAAGCTAGAGATGCAAAAAACTTATATGAAATTGTTCTGACATTACAAGAACAAGATTTAGATAAAATTGTTTGCGATCATTTAAAGCTCGATTTAAAAGAAGCAGACATGACTGAATGGAAAGCGTTAGTAGAAAAGGTTTCAAACCTTACAAAAGAAGTAACAATCGGTTTAGTCGGGAAATATGTAGAGCTTCAAGATGCCTATATTTCAGTCGTTGAAGCATTACGTCATGCAGGCTATAACTATGATGCGAAAATTAAAGTTGAATGGATTAATGCAGAAACGGTTACAGCAGAGAATGTCAACGATCTTCTGAAAAATGTCGATGGTGTACTTGTGCCCGGTGGATTTGGTGATCGTGGTATTGAAGGGAAAATTGAAGCGATTCGGTTTGCTCGTGAAAATAAAGTACCATTCTTAGGAATTTGTTTAGGTATGCAACTGGCATCTGTTGAATTTGCACGAAACGTATTAGGGTATAAAGGGGCAAATTCATCGGAGATTAATCCTAATACATCATATCCTGTTATTGATTTACTACCGGAGCAAAAGGATATTGAAGACTTAGGGGGTACATTACGCTTAGGTCTTTACCCATGTAAAATTGCTGAAGGCACATTTGCCTATAAAGCATATGAAGATGAGCTAATATACGAGCGTCATCGTCATCGCTACGAATTTAATAATCAATATCGTCAAGAAATGGAGAATGCAGGCTTTATTTTCTCTGGAACTAGTCCAGATGGCCGCCTAGTTGAAATTATCGAGGTGAAAGATCATCCGTGGTTTGTAGCATCTCAATTCCATCCGGAATTCAGATCAAGACCAACAAGACCGCAGCCTTTATTTAGAGAATTTGTCCATGCATCGCTTACAAATAAAAACTAATTATCAAAATAAAGCATCATTTATCAAATGCAAACTAACCATCAAGTAAAGAATTTGGTTACAAATAAAAACTAATCATCAAGCAAAGTATCAGGTATCTAATACAAACTAAGCAGCAAGTAAAGTATCAGGTATCTAATACAAACTAAGCAGCAAGTAAAGTGATCAGGTTTATAAATACTAATAATTAAGCCATCAATATCTTTAATTAAGTTAATCGACCATTAATTAAGTTAATCGATCAAATATGTTCAAGCGAATAATTGTAGAACGGCACCTTCAACTATGGGGGTGCTATTTTTTGTATTTTTTAGATGATGATAGATATCCATCTCATGCTAGTAAATTAAAAGCTTAGACATCAACATGAGTCAAACAGCCTATTTATATTGGAACAACTTTACATATTTAAAAAATCTGTCGATAACAAATAGGAAATAAAATAAAGGAGATAGAAAAAGTTTAGAGAATAATATACAACGAAGAAGAAAACTTAGAAAATTCTGATAACTATAATAATGCTAATCTATTAGTAAATATATAAATATTTATTATATATTAATAGACAAAACTAGAGGTGGACAGAAAATGGGAAAAAAAATATTAATAGTTGATGATCAATACGGTATTAGAATTTTACTAAATGAGGTTTTTCTCAAAGAAGGTTATGAAATGTTTCAAGCCTCAAACGGAATCCAAGCATTATCAATTATTGAAAAGGATCGACCAGACCTAGTATTGCTTGACATGAAAATACCTGGGATGGATGGCATTGAAATTTTAAAAAGATTAAAGGAAATTGATAATACAATTGAAGTGTTTATTATGACAGCGTACGGAGAATTAGACATGATTCAAAAAGCAAACGACTTAGGGGCGCGCACCCATTTTTCTAAGCCGTTTGATATCGACGAGCTCCGGGCAGCAGTAAAGGAAATTGTACCAATTGAAACACAATTAAAGAATTGAGCCTCACATCACTAAAGTGGTATGTTTTCTGCGAGCATTAGAGTAAACGATAGTAAGCATTAGAGTAAACGATAGTAAGCATTAGAGTAAACGTTTATTAAGTATTTGAGTAAATGCAATTGAACACCGAAAAGTAACGGCCAATTTGAAATTACAACGAAGTGGAGTTGGCTGTAACTTAATCGCTGAAAACGGATATAATTTAGTACGAAAGGTTGTTGTAAGAAAACCTGTCGAAATCTGCTGAAAAATTACGACAATGGTAGTCGGCAATTCACAAAACGTGTTTATTTTTTACAAAATAAGTAAAATTTTTCCGTCTGGGTATTATATAATAATAGGGCAATAGTATAGCATATTGATCTATGTATGCTATACTATATTTGGTATGTACATAATTTAATATTGAATTTAAGGAGGACTTCAAAATGCCTTTAGTATCGATGACGGAAATGTTAAACAAAGCAAAGAACGAAGGGTATGCTGTTGGTCAGTTTAATACGAACAACCTAGAGTACACTCAAGCAATTTTACTTGCAGCGCAAGAGGAAAAGTCTCCACTAATTATTGGGGTATCTGAAGGTGCAGGGAAATATATGGGTGGTTTCAAAACAGTTGTAGCAATTGTTGAAGAATTAATGGATTTCTATAACATTACGGTGCCAGTTGCTATCCATCTAGATCATGGTTCAAGCTTTGAAAAATGCGTAGAAGCTATGTATGCAGGTTTTACATCTGTCATGATTGATGGCTCTCACCATCCATTAGAAGAAAATATTGCGATTACAAAGAAGGTTGTCGATGTAGCCCATGCACTAGGCATTTCGGTAGAGGCTGAATTAGGACGAATTGGTGGTCAAGAGGACGACTTAGTAGTGTCTGATGCTGAAGCAATGTATGCAATTCCGGCTGAATGTGATCAGTTAGTACGTGAAACAGGAGTAGATTGCTTTGCACCAGCTTTAGGCTCAGTCCATGGCCCGTACAAAGGAGAGCCTAAGCTTGGCTTTGATCGGATGAAGGAAGTAATGGAGCTAACAGGTGTACCTTTAGTATTGCATGGTGGTACAGGTATTCCGACAAAAGATATTCAAAAGGCAATTTCATTAGGAACAGCGAAAATTAATGTAAATACAGAAAACCAAATTACATCTACAAAGACTGTTCGTAAAATTTTAGCAGAAAAACCAGAGCTATACGATACTCGTAAATTTATGGGTCCTGCAAGAGATACCATCAAAGAAACGGTAATGGCGAAAATTCGTGAATTTGGCTCTTCAAATAAAGCATAATTAAGTTATATTCAAAATAAGTACCCAGTTATATTCAAAATAAGTACCCTACGTATAATAAATAAGGCTGTCTTAAAAGACAGCCTCAATTGTTGTTTGTTAAGACGGTATTATTTTCATCAGGGCATTTTTTGTCATAACTCTATTTAATAATTTTCATAGATAGCTGAAATTTTCTTGTTTACTAGAAAATGCTCAGTTGATGTTATCTTAAGCGAATATTGAAATTAATAAAATCCAGTTATTGGGAATTAGGAGTGGATATTAGTGAAATTTTTTATCGATACAGCAAATATAGATGAGATTCGAGAGGCTAATGCATTAGGTGTTATTGATGGCGTTACAACAAATCCAAGTTTAGTGGCAAAAGAAAATGTATCATTTCATGACCGTCTCCGTGAAATTGCTAATGAAGTTAAAGCAGGTTCAATCAGTGCTGAGGTTATTTCTTTAAAAGCAGATGAAATGGTTGCTGAAGGGAAGGAATTAGCTGCCATTGCGTCAAATATTACAATAAAGGTGCCAATGACGCCAGATGGTCTAAAGGCAGTCAAAACCTTTAAGGAACTAGGTATTAAAACAAACGTTACACTCGTTTTTTCCGCAAACCAAGCATTATTAGCCGCGCGCGCTGGTGCCACCTATGTTTCCCCATTTTTAGGAAGATTAGATGATATTGGCCATGATGGGTTAGCGCTAATCTCTCAAATTGCAGAAATCTTCGCAATTCATGGTATTGAGACAGAAATCATTGCAGCATCAATCCGTCATCCGATGCATATTACAGAAAGTGCATTAAGGGGTGCCCATATCGCAACGGTGCCTTTCAAAGTAATTATGCAGCTATTCAATCATCCACTAACTGCAAACGGAATTGAGAAGTTTTTAGCAGATTGGAATAAGAACAAGTAGATGCTCAAAACTAGAGTCATTTCCAGCAAATACACCCATAGATATAAGCGTTGAATAATTGATTGAAAAGATGATGATAGTCACGTTTAAACACGTTGGAACTTATATTGGGAAGCCAACATTATCTTTTTAAGAAATGTTGGAATTTGTAATGGGGAACCATCATTTTAACTTTTTAAGAAATATTGGAATTTGTAATGGGGAACCATCATTTTAACTTTTTAAGAAATATTGGAATTTGTAATGGGGAACCATCATTTTAACTTTTTAAGAAATATTGGAATTTGTAATGGGAAACCATCATTATACTTTATACGAATTTCGACAATTCAACACAATGCCTTCCAAATTTTTTGAATTGCAAACATAAAGGACGTATTATAGTGTAAACTAATAGGTAAAATAAATAACGTATGCACTATGGCGTGAAAAAGGAGGCGCAAAGTGGCAAATGGAAAAGTTGAAAATTGAAGGCGGCCACACATTAAAGGGAAGCGTTCGAATTAGTGGAGCGAAGAATAGTGCGGTTGCCTTAATCCCGGCTGCCATTTTGGCAGATTCAACTGTAACAATTGAAGGCTTACCAGATATATCTGATGTTCATATACTTTGTAGTTTACTAGAAGAAATTGGTGGTACCGTTTCTTTAGAAAATGATAAAGTTACAATTGATCCTTCTAAGATGGTATCAATGCCGATGCCGAACGGAAAAGTGAAAATGCTGAGAGCATCTTATTACTTAATGGGAGCAATGTTAGGTCGTTTTAAACAAGCGGTTATTGGACTGCCGGGTGGTTGTCATCTTGGCCCGCGCCCGATTGACCAACATATTAAAGGATTTGAAGCACTAGGAGCAAAAGTTACAAACGAACAAGGTGCTATTTATTTACGTGCCGACGAATTAGTAGGTGCTCGCATATATTTGGATGTAGTAAGTGTTGGGGCAACAATTAATATTATGCTTGCTGCTGTACGCGCAAAAGGCCAAACGTTAATTGAAAATGCCGCAAAGGAACCTGAAATTATTGATGTTGCAACATTACTTACGAGTATGGGAGCAAAAATTAAAGGTGCAGGAACTGATGTCATACGGATAGAAGGTGTTGAAAGTCTTCATGGATGTCAACATACGATTATTCCTGATCGCATTGAGGCTGGTACATACTTAATTTTAGCGGTTGCCAAGGGTGACGGTGTTTTAATTGATAACGTTATTCCTCAGCATTTAGAGTCATTAATAGCGAAGCTTCGCGAAATGGGAGCATCAATAAAAATTAATGATGATCAAATTTTTGTATCAAAGGTCCGACGACTTGAAATGGTCGATATCAAAACATTAGTTTATCCAGGCTTTCCGACGGATCTTCAACAGCCATTTACCTCGTTACTAACTGCTGCTGAGGGAACAGGTATTGTTACAGATACAATATACGGATCACGGTTTAAGCATATAGATGAATTAAGAAGGATGAGTGCGAACGTAAAAGTTGAAGGTCGCTCAGCCATTGTCTCTGGGCCAGTCCAGCTACAAGGGGCTAAGGTAAAAGCAACTGATTTACGTGCAGGTGCATCCCTTGTTGTTGCAGGGTTAATGGCGGATGGAATTACGGAAATTACTGGATTAGAGCATATTGATCGTGGTTATGAAAATTTAGTTGAAAAGTTAATGAGTTTAGGTGCTGTTATTTGGCGTGAGCAAATGACAAAAGAAGAGATTAAGAACTTCCAGAATTCATAATTCTTTTTGCTTAATTTACTGTTTAAATAATTATTGGACATAGAATCAATGTGCGATGTACGGGAATCTTGCGTAGCGGATTTTAATCAAATGGAATTACGAGAGAAACTATATTGAATCTTCAAGAATTATAGACATATACGAACTATTTGGGGAGGACTTAGAAATGGAAAGAAGCTTAACGTTAGAGTTAGTTCGAGTTACCGAGGCAGCAGCGCTCGAATCGGCAAGATGGATGGGTCGCGGCAAGAAAAACGAAGCTGACGGTGCAGCAACTACTGCTATGCGTAAGGTGTTAGATACAGTTCCGATGCAAGGGACGGTAGTAATTGGTGAAGGAGAAATGGACGAAGCTCCGATGCTTTATATTGGTGAAAAGGTCGGAAACGGTCACGGGCCTGCAGTTGATATCGCAGTTGATCCTGTTGAAGGTACAAATATTGTTGCCCAAGGAACGTGGGGGGCATTCGCCGTTATTGCCGTAGCAGATCAAGGGAAATTTTTACATGCTCCCGATATGTATATGCAAAAAATTGCAGTTGGACCTGATGCAGCAGGCTGTATTGATATTAATGCGTCCGTGACAGAAAATTTAAAGGCAGTTGCGAAAGCGAAGGGAAAAGATATTGAGGATGTTGTGGCGACAGTTTTAAACCGTGAACGTCATAACAAAATTATTTCCGAAATACGTGAAGCTGGAGCACGTATAAGACTTATATCTGATGGGGATGTGGCAGCAGCTTTAAATACAGCATTTGATTTTACAGGTGTAGATATTTTATTTGGAATCGGTGGGGCACCTGAAGGTGTACTAGCGGCTGCTGGCTTAAAATGCTTAGGCGGAGAACTCCAAGGAAAGCTTCTTCCTGAAAATGATGAACAACTGAAAAGATGTCATAAAATGGGTATAAGCGATATAAATAAAGTCTTATTAATGGATGATCTTGTGTCTGGGGATGACTGCATTTTTGCTGCAACAGGTATTACAGATGGTGAGCTCTTAACAGGCGTACAATTCAAAGGTAGTGTGGCTACAACTCATTCAGTTGTAATGCGTGCCAAGTCAGGTACAGTTCGGTTTATTGATGGGACTCATAGTCTGAAAAAGAAACCTAATTTAGTAATCAAATAGAGTAGGGTGATCCGGCTTCCGCTTTAATATTTGGCATTGTTAAAGCGCAATGTTGATTTTGGTAGTTCTAAAATCTTCGTTTCAGTACGTAGTTCTAAGCACATAGACTCCTTCGGGATAGCGAGACAGTCCAAGACCCCATAGCGATCTGAAGTGAGCGTGGCGGCATGATGTGAGCAGGCGGCATGATGTGAGTAGGCGGCATGATGTGAGCGAAGTGCTTAGAATGAAAATTCACAATCAACTTTAACAAATGCTTTAATATGGATGCGGAAGCCGCAATCTACCGTTTTTCTGAAGAGAACAAATGTTTGATTTATCTTAATTTTATGATATACTTGAATATATAGATGATTTTTGGTTAAAATAGAATTGTTTTATAAAATAGAGAACAACTACAATTTTTTTACTTCACAATTCTAGTTATACCCTTCTCTCTTTCAAACTTTCCTGATCTCATTTCCTATTTTTCTAAAAAAAAATTAAAGTGTGGTGTCACAATGGTAGTTACTATTTCACAATTAGAAAATATGAAATTAAAAGAATTGTACGAGCTAGCCCGTGAATTTAAGGTCTCGTATTATAGCAAGTTAAATAAAAAAGAATTAATTTTTTCTATTTTAAAGGCAAGAGCAGAACAAGATGGCTTTTTATTTATGGAAGGCGTTTTAGAAATCATTCAGTCTGAAGGATTCGGATTTTTACGACCGATTAATTATTCTCCAAGTTCAGAGGATATTTATATTTCTGCTTCACAAATTAGAAGATTTGATTTACGTAATGGAGATAAAGTATCAGGAAAAGTTCGACCGCCAAAAGAAAATGAGAGGTATTACGGATTATTACATGTTGAGGCTGTAAATGGAGAGGATCCGGAAACTGCAAAAGAACGTGTTCATTTTCCTGCGCTAACCCCCTTATATCCAGACCGCCAAATGGTTCTTGAAACAGCGCCACAGCATATTTCAACAAGAATTATGGATTTATTAGCTCCTGTAGGTTTTGGACAACGTGGTTTAATTGTTGCCCCGCCAAAGGCAGGTAAAACGGTCCTTATTAAAGAAATTGCAAATAGCATTACAACAAACCATCCAGAAGCAGAATTAATTGTTTTATTAATTGATGAACGCCCAGAAGAGGTAACGGATATTGAGAGATCCGTTGTAGGCGATGTGGTAAGCTCAACATTTGATGAGGTTCCAGAGAATCACATTAAAGTTGCAGAGCTTGTTTTGGAAAGAGCGATGCGTCTAGTTGAACATAAGAAGGACGTTATCATCCTTATGGATAGTATTACTCGTTTAGCGCGTGCTTATAACCTTGTTATTCCTCCAAGTGGCAGGACATTATCAGGGGGTATTGACCCAGCAGCATTTCATCGTCCAAAGCGGTTTTTTGGTGCTGCCCGAAACATTGAAGAAGGTGGAAGCTTAACCATTTTAGCCACCGCACTTGTAGACACAGGTTCAAGAATGGACGATGTTATTTACGAGGAGTTTAAAGGGACAGGGAATATGGAACTGCATCTAGACCGTAGCCTTGCAGAACGACGAATTTTCCCAGCTATTGATATTCGTCGCTCCGGAACACGTAAAGAAGAGTTATTATTGCCGAAGAATCATTTGGATAAACTATGGGCAATTCGTAAAACTATGACAGATAGCCCAGATTTCGTAGAGCGCTTCTTAAAACGTTTGAAAAACACGAAAACAAATGAAGAATTCTTTCAAAAAATGGAAGAAGAAATGCGTGGAATTTCAGGCAAGAGATAATTGACTACCCAAGAGCCTGTATTTCGCTGAAACTCAGGCATTACAAAGTCAAAAGTCAAAGGGTGCAGGTCGCTGAAATTTAGGCATAATAAAGTCAGTAGTTAGAGGCTGCATATTGGTGAAATTCAAGCATAATGAAGTCAAAAATCAAAGGCCGCAGGTCAGTTAAAGGCTGCATTTTCGCTGAAATTTAGGCATTGCAAAATCAAAAATCAAAGGCTGCATTTTCGCTGAAATTTAGGCATTGCAAAATCAAAAATCAAAGGCTGCAGGTTGCTGAAATTTAGGCATAATAAAGTCAAAAATCAAAGGTTGCAGGTTGCTGAAATTTAGGCATAATAAAGTCAAAAATCAAAGGTTGCATCTAGGATCTATTCCTGATATAATCTTTTCATGTGTCAAAGTTATAACTCTGTTTCCACAGGAATCAGGGCGGAAGGAGATGAAACTCATGAAACAAGGAATTCACCCTAATTATAAGACTGTTAAGGTGACATGTGCTTGCGGAAATGAATTTGAGAGCGGATCAGTTAAGGATGCAGTGAAAGTTGAAATTTGTTCAGAATGCCATCCTTTCTATACAGGACGTCAAAAGTTTGCGGATGCAGGCGGACGTGTTGATCGCTTCAAGAAAAAATACAATCTTAAGTAAATATCTTCCGGCTATTTAACCAGTATAGTACGAATTGGAAGTAATTATTATTTAATGATTAGCTAGACGGTTCGGAAGTAATGATATTCTTACTATTAATCAAATAGTAGGGAAAAGTATTATACTGTGATTAATTAGTTAGTTCGGATATTATCGAAGTTGGTTCTTAAATAATTTTAAAATTTAAAGCAGGTAGGGTTAAGTCCCGGACCTGCTTTTTATCTGTATAAATAGATGCTCATGGAGTTTTTTGATAAATTAATTCCGATTTTATTAGGGGTAATTCCGATTTTATTGGGGGTTAATATATTTTAATGTGATATAAAATAAACCATTTCCTACTTGAAGGTGAGCGCTTAAAATTTTTAGAATGCATAAATGAAATAAAATACATTGTCCTACACTTAAAAAGTAATAATAGAATGACACTAAAAATGTTTATTATTCGTAACTAAAATGAACTACTTAAAAGTGTAGCGGAAATATTTAGTATTTAAAGGAAGAAAGAAAAAAGGGAAGTTAATACATATACCGCTTGAAGGGGGCTAAAAGATGTACGTCATGAAACAAAGCGGTTGGGTCGAATTAATATGTGGTAGTATGTTCTCGGGGAAATCAGAGGAATTAATTAGGCGAATTCGTAGAGCGCAATATGCAAAGTTAGCGGTCCAAGTTTTCAAGCCAATCATAGATAACCGCTATAGTCATTCTGAGGTGGTATCCCACAACGGTACTACTGTAATTGCAAAACCAGTTGCCAACTCTGAAGAACTAATTGAACTAGTTACAACGAATACAGATGTAGTTGGAATTGACGAAGTACAATTTTTTGATGAGAATATTGTAGCTATTGTTAGTAAATTGGCAAAGCAAGGTATTCGAGTGATTGGTGCCGGCTTGGATCAGGATTTTCGTGGGGAGCCCTTCGGACCAGTTCCACAGTTAATGGCCTTGGCAGAGTCGGTTACAAAACTTCAGGCCATATGTGTAAAATGCGGATCACCAGCGAGTCGCACACAAAGACTAATTAATGGCGAACCCGCTTCCTATTATGATCCGGTAATTTTAGTTGGTGCTTCAGAGTCCTATGAACCTCGTTGTCGTCACTGCCATGAAGTACCACACGCACCTATATATACTAATTCATTAAATAACAAAACTATTGATGTCAGATAGGTGAAGGAGTATCTATTTTGGACATTCATCACCAAATCAGTGATGAGGGACGCAAATGATAGAAAGCACAGATTTATCTACCATTAAATGGTTTTCGAAGTGGTACTCATAGTCGTACTTAAATAGTTAAATACGATTTATCACGAGCAAAACGGAATTAGAACCAATTTGGTGATAGTAAATCCGATTTATTGTCAGCAAAACGGACGCAGAGCCCATTTGCTGATAGTAAATACGATTTATCATCAGCAAAATGGACGTAGAGCGAATTTGGTGATAGTAAATACGATTTATCATCAGCAAAATGAACGCAGAGCGAATTTGGTGATAGTAAATCCGATTTATCATCAGCAAAACGGACGCAGAGCGAATTTGGTGATAGTAAATACGATTTATCATCAGCAAAACGGACGCAGAGCGAATTTGGTGATAGTAAATCCGATTTATTGTCAGCAAAACGGAATTAGAACCAATTTGGTGATAGTAAATCCGATTTATTGTCAGCAAAACGGACGCAGAGCCCATTTGCTGATAGTAAATACGATTTATCATCAGCAAAACGGACGTAGAGCGAATTTGGTGATAGTAAATACGATTTATCACCAGCAAAACGGACGCAGAGCCCATTAGGTGATAGTAAATCCGATTTATTGTCAGCAAAACGGACGCAGAGCGAATTTGGTGATAGTAAATCCGATTTATTGTCAGCAAAACGGAATTAGAACCAATTTGGTGATAGTAAAACCGATTTATCATCAGCAAAACGAACGCAGAGCGAATTTGCTGATAGTAAATACGATTTATCATCAGCAAAACGGAATTAGAACCAATTTGGTGCGGATAAAATAATAGTCATCATCAAATTTAACAATACAAAACCAGCAATTATGGACACGAGAGCTATTATTAAACCGCGACCATCAAAAGAGAATTGCCCAAGCGCTCACAGTAGATAACCGCAAAGAGCATTCCACACAGTTTTTCCAATCGAATACAAGTATGATCTTCAAAAAATGTAGGCACCCTATTTGTAGGGAGGTGCCACTATGAACAAGCCTTTACTACTAATTTTGTTACTTCTCTTTTCTGGATGCGCGCTAAACACAAACGAGCAAGGGCAACAACCGTATGACCTTGATGATTTCCAAAATTCAAACGTGACAACATCCGAAACGACATTACTGGAAGGTGAAATGACGGATATCGCCGATTTGAATCCTAATTTTTTAGATTTAAACACAGAAAATGAGGCGCATAATAACCATGGTTATTATCAGGATAAGGCACGAGAAATTGTGAAAAACTCAACACTGTTTGAACCCGGTATGATCTTTGTAAATGGGGAAAATATGGTTGTTAACGTGACACCCAAAAAGAAACTATCTAAGAAAGACCTTGGAAGATATAGAAATGGTCTGCACGATAAAATTATGGAAGCTGTACCTAGGTACAACATAGACGTTATAGTGAATGAACGCTAAAACTCGATCAAATGGTCGAGTTTTTTACTTCACTCATTCACCGACCAGTAAAATAACTCAACTCTTTAGTAGATCACTAAGATCGCTAGGGAAATTTCACTAAGTAAGCTTAAGATATTGAAAAAAATTACATAACTTTTTGACTAAGATGCCTGAGTATACTATAATTTAATGGTTATGGACTATTTAATGAGGTGAATGAACGTGTTAGATCGTTTGCAATCAATCGAAGATCGTTATGAAAAATTGAATGAATTACTTAGTGACCCTGAAGTCATTAATGATAGCAATAAATTACGTGATTATTCAAAAGAGCAATCAAATATTGAAGAAACCGTACAAGTGTATCGTGAATATAAAAGTGTCGCTGAACAATTAAAAGATGCAAAAGCAATGCTTGAAGAAAAATTAGATCCAGAAATGCGTGAAATGGTTAAAGACGAAGTTGATGAGCTTTCTGATCGTGAAGAAGAGTTAGCAGCACAGTTAAAAGTGTTACTGCTACCAAAAGATCCGAATGATGATAAAAACGTTATTGTTGAAATCCGTGGAGCAGCTGGTGGCGATGAGGCAGCACTATTTGCCGGTGATTTATTCAGAATGTATAGCCGTTTTGCGGAGGCACAAGGCTGGAAGCCGGAGGTTATCGAAGCGAGCACGACTGGTATTGGTGGCTATAAAGAAATTATCTTTATGATAAATGGAAATGGCGCTTATTCAAAAATGAAGTTCGAAAATGGTGCGCATCGCGTTCAACGGGTTCCAGAAACGGAATCTGGAGGTCGTATTCATACATCTACAGCAACAGTTGCTGTTCTTCCTGAAGCAGAAGAGGTTGAAGTTGAAATTCATGAAAAAGACATTCGTGTTGATACGTTCGCATCAAGCGGGCCAGGAGGACAAAGTGTTAATACGACGATGTCAGCGGTCAGGTTAACACATATCCCAACAGGTGTTGTTGTATCATGTCAGGACGAAAAATCGCAAATCAAAAATAAGGAAAAGGCAATGAAGGTTTTACGTGCACGAATTTATGATAAATTCCAACAGGAAGCTCAAGCGGAATACGATGAAAATCGAAAATCAGCTGTTGGAACAGGGGACCGCTCAGAGCGAATTCGCACCTACAATTTTCCGCAAAATCGTGTCACAGATCACCGTATTGGCTTAACAATTCAAAAGTTAGACCAAATTTTACAAGGAAAGCTTGATGAAATCATAGATGCATTAATTATGGACGATCAAGCAAGGAAAATGGAGCAGGCTGAGTAATTTCACTCAATGTCCATATTGATAAAACTACATGAGTTCTAAAATAATTCGCCTCGCTAAACTGTAATTTATAATAGTCTAAGACTGAAATTCATAATAGACTGAGGTTAAAATATGATGTAGGCGAATGAACTTGTTTGCTTTAGTATGTAAAAATATGAACAAACTCGCCTCGCTAAACTGTAATTTATAATAGTCTAAGACTGAAATTCATAATAGACTGAGGTTAAAATATGATGTAGGCGAATGAACTTGTATGCTTTAGTGTGTAGAACATGAACAAACTCGCCTAGCTGAACCGTGATTCATATAAGATGTGACTAAAATCTCGGTATTACAAAATACACGGCCTGCAAGCAAAAAGCACAGTATTGTGAGTTGAGAAAAACATGAAAGGATATGGAGAAAACCCAATTATGAAACCAATCATCACGAAAATTCACGAAGCCCTCAATTGGGCTTCTTCTTTTTTAAAAAACCAAGGTCGTGAAGTTTTTGCGGCTGAACTTTTATTAAGACATCACCTTAAAATGTCAAGGACTGAGCTATACGCATCATTACAGGATGAATGGAAAAATGAAGCAGAAAAAGTAGAGTATATTGACAGTGTTTTTGCCTTTGGAAATGGGATTCCAGTCCAATACTTAATTGGGTCTGAACAATTTTATGGCAGAACTTTTGCGGTGAATCAAGAGGTTTTAATACCTCGGCCTGAAACTGAGGAGTTAATTGAAGGTGTTTTACAAAGGATAAAGCAGCACTTTAAAGAGGAAAATAAGCTTTCAGTTATTGACGTAGGGACAGGTAGTGGAATTATTGCGATCACACTTGCGCTTGAAGATCCAAGCTTAGCAGTGACTGCAACTGATATTGCGAAGGAATCGCTGGAGGTTGCCGAAAAAAACGCCTCTGAACTTCGTGCGGAGAATGTTCGATTTGTTCAAGCTGATTTGTTATCTCCTTTTATTGAAAATGGAGAAAAGTTTGATGTAATCGTTTCTAATCCACCTTATATTCCTGAAAGTGATATCCAAGGCTTAGCCGATACGGTTAAAGATCATGAACCATTACGCGCCTTAGTCGGCGGAGCGGATGGTTTAGATTATTATCGTCGTTTTATGGAGCAATTGCCGTTTGTCGTAAAAATTCATGCGCTTATCGCGTTCGAGGTTGGAGCAGGGCAAGGTCAGGACGTTGCAGCTTTGCTGAAAGAAACCTTTGATAAACAAGGAATAAATGTTGAAGTTGTCAATGACATTAATGGCAAGGACCGGATGGTATACGGAACTTTTTAATGGTGATGCGTATTGAACCTTTCTTACAAAGTAAAAAAAGAAAGAAACAGCGATTTCCGGTACGCTCACCAAACAAACGAGGGAACGCTTACTTTCTGCATATCGTAAAAACTTGTGAGTGACTATGCTATCGGTGGAGCGGATTGCGCCGCGGTTCCTTTTTTATCCAGCACATTGTAAAAACTTGTGAGTGACTATGCTATCAACTGTTCTCTTTCTCAAAAATAATAAATCTAGTAAAAAATTAAAAATGCTAGTTTAAGATGATTATATTTTGTCCACACTGTCTTAGTGAAGGGGCGGTGGAGACAAAATGAAGAACAAAGCAATTATTTATTTACTTTTATTAGTAATAGGAGCGAACATTATCCAAGTTTTTGATAGAGCGATTGTAGAAGCAGAGGGACCGGTCGTAATTCCAGATGAAGCAATTCGTTTGCGTATTTTAGCTAATAGTGATTCTCCTAGTGATCAAGAGTTAAAAAGAAAAGTTCGAGATGCTGTAAACGCTGAAATTACAACATGGGTTGAGGATTTAACATCAATTGAAGCAGCAAGAACATTAATTGCTAGTCGGGTTGCTGAAGTTGAAGAAATTGCTAATAAAGTAGTAGTTGATGGAGGGATAAAACAAACGGTACAAGTTGAGTATGATCAAAATGTTAGCTTTCCTACAAAAATTTACGGCAACTTTATTTACCCAGCTGGTCAATATGAAGCAATTTTAATTACTATAGGAAATGGAGCAGGCGCAAATTGGTGGTGTGTATTATTCCCGCCACTATGCTTTCTTGATTTTTCCAACGGTGATGCGGTCAATGGACCACAAGGTGGTAAAGCCAGCAATCTCGACGATGACAAAGTCAATGGACCACAAGGTGACAAAGTCAGCGTTCTCGACGATGGCAAAGTCAATGGACCACAAGGTGGCAAAGACAGCATTCTCGATGATGACAAAGTCAATGAACTACAAGGTAGCAAAGCAAGCAATCTACAAGATGACAATTTAAACGATCCACAAAGTAGTGAGACTAACAAGCAACAAGATCATGAAACAAATGAGGTAACCGAAACAGTAGAAGTAAAATCATTTCTAATGGAACTGCTCAAAAAAATTTTTAATTAAAGAATTGCATTTTTTTATTAAGTTTTGTTAAAGTACAATGTTGATTTTAGTAGTATCTCGTCTGTGTTCCAGACACGTAGACTCCTGCGGGACAGCGAGACAGTCCAAGACCTCACAGCGAACGAAGTGAACGAGGCGGCTTGACGCGAGCCCGCCTGACGCGAGCCCGCCTGACGCGAGTCCACCTAGCGCGAGTCCACCTGACGCGAGCCCGCCTGACGCGAGTCCACCTAGCGCGAGCCCGCGGAAATCGAAATATCTGGAACTAAAATGTATTACCAAGTTTAAAAGAGTCTTTAATTAAATAAAGGCAGTTGAAAGTTATTAGGACTCCTTACGCAGGCATCTCATAACTTTAGTCGTGAGAAGTTCGAATTTAGGGAAAATGCTAATGTAAAAGCGCCCTGTTGTTTTTAAACGAAAAATCAAAAAATATAGTAGTTAAAAAATTTACTAGATTTAAGCATGAACCGAACGATTTAGTCATAGAGTTAATTAATATAGTAGGAGTTCAGCTAGTTTGAAAGCACATTTTTACACTAAGAAGCACTTTAAGAAATGCGTCTTCTTAATTATAATTAATAGTGCCTTCTTATTGCTAACCTACTATTCATTAATAGAAATGACTTAATAGTTAGGAGGAAATGCATTGAAGGTTATTCGTAAAGCAACAAGCAATGATATTGCTGCAATTGAACAAGTTGTTGGACAAGCAGGTCTACAAACGAATGGGATAACAGAAAATATCGGGAATTTTTTAATAATGGAAAATGGGTATGATCAATTAATTACTGCTGTTGTAGGCTTTGAATTGCACAATAACATAGGTCTGCTAAGGTCCCTTGTAATGTCTGATCAATCAGACCACGTGACGGTATTACAATTAATCAAAGCAGTTCTACAATACGCAAACAATAATGGAATTAAGCAATTATATTTATGTACACTACATAGTTCAACAATAGCCTTGTTCGAAATGATCGGTTTTAAGATAGAAGAGAATACTCCTATTGATATCCAATTATTTGACCATTTCCAAATGATCCAAAATGAGAAACCGATTATCATGAAATACACGTTTTAAGATAAAATCCACAAAGTTATCCACTTTTTTGTTCAATTTGTCCACATTATGTGGATAGTTTTGTTTTAAAAAACATATTTTTTAAGATATAATATGGAAAATTAGTGATATGGCAAGAGAAGGGAAGACCTATGAATAATTTACAAACAAAGCATTGGATTGTGGACAAAAAAACAGACATACTCACAGATAATCCACAAGTAAAAGAGGCAGCATTGTGGATTACTAATGATGAAGTTGTTGCCTTTCCGACAGAAACCGTCTATGGGCTAGGTGCAAATGCCTTATCAGACAGGGCAATTAGTAAAATTTTCAAAGCAAAGGGACGTCCGAGCGATAACCCACTAATTGTCCACATCGCAACAATTGAGCAACTACATAACTTAGTGAAAGGTATCCCGGAAAAAGCTAAGACATTAATGGATAAATTTTGGCCAGGACCATTGACGATTGTATTTGAAGGCGATTCATCCGTATCTCCTAGAGTAACAGCAGGTCTAAAAACGGTTGCCATCCGAATGCCGGATGATCCACTCGCGTTAGCATTAATTAAAGAAGCGGGGGTGCCGCTTGCAGCGCCTAGCGCAAATCTTTCCGGAAAACCGAGCCCAACAAAGGCAGAACACGTATTAAAAGATTTAACAGGGAAAATTGCAGGTGTTCTGGACGGGGGTGCAACAGGTGTAGGGCTTGAATCAACTGTTATAGATTGTACATGCAATCCGCCAATGATTTTACGTCCGGGCGGAATAACAAAAGAGCAAATTGAAATGGTAATCGGCGTTGTTGTTGTTGATAAAGCCTTGCTACCAAATGACGAGACGGTAACGGCTCATGCACCTAAATCACCAGGAATGAAATATACCCATTATGCACCACAAGCTCCGTTTATACTTGTTGAGGGGTCGCCTCAATTTTTGCAAAGTTTAGTAGAGAAGGAACAGAAGCTTGGGAAAAAGGTGGCGGTGTTAACAACTGAGGAAAATAAACATACCTACGAGGCTGATGTCGTTGTTGCCTGTGGATATCGTCGAGACTTAAAAACAGTTGCCCACCATCTATATGATAGCCTGCGAAGGTTTGATGACCAGGATGTAGACATAATCTACGGCGAAGCTTTCCCGTACTCAGATGTTGGCGAAGCCTTAATGAACAGGTTAACAAAAGCTGCAGGTGGACAAATAATTAAAGAGCCAACGGTTACTAAATAGCAACATTAAAAAAACAGTGCAATTTTTTCTGAAAGCGCGGAAAGCACATGTTTTTTATGCATAAAAGCACTTACAGTATAACAACAACCGTTATCACATATTGGGTAGTTCATAAGTTGATTGAGATATTAAGAGTGCTATACGTTAAATCAGTCCCATTATTTATTCTAAATCCAATTGGACGTGCATAAGTTATATAAGCAAGTCCAAGGAGGAAAAATAATGGGAGTAACGGAGCTAGTCGGTGAAATCTTAACATTAGTTATGATAGCGCTCGCCCTAGGAATGGATGCTTTTTCGCTAGGACTAGGAATGGGCATGATAAAATTGCGATTAAAACAAATATTTTATATTGGTATAACAATCGGATTGTTTCATTTTATTATGCCGCTTTTAGGGATATGGATTGGCAGGTTTATATCCTTTCACTTTAGTGGCATTGCAACATATATTGGTGGAGCACTTTTATTACTATTAGGGATTCAAATGGTAATTTCCTCATTTAGTACAGGTTCAGCACAAGACCGCCTTATAACACCAATAGGCTTTGGATTGTTTTTATTTGCCCTAAGTGTCAGCCTCGACAGTTTTTCAGTCGGACTTAGTCTCGGAATTTTTGGGGCAAGAGTATTACTTGCAATCTTCCTATTTGGCTTTTTCAGTATGATTTTAGCGTGGGCTGGGCTAATTTTAGGTAGAAAGGTTCAGCATTGGCTCGGTTCATATGGCGAAGCACTTGGTGGGAGTATTCTATTTGCTTGTGGGTTAAAGCTATTACTACCAATTTAAAAATAAAATCTAAGTAAAGATTTTTTAAAATAATAGTTCTACATTCAAAAAAGTCTTATAATCGTTGATGAATTTATATATACAAACAGCACCTATATTATGAAGCGTATATTTAAAAACAGTACTACTCCTATGCTTGGAAAGTACTTTTTTATTTTATTAGGACTCTTTATGTAAGAAACTCATGACTTAAAAAGGTCAGAGGTTTAGGGAATGTCGAATTGTGTCGATTTTTCAAATTCTTTTTTGACAATTTAGGAAGAATTTGTTGGTATCTATATTAGAAAAATTTGCTTTGTTTTATACTATACTAAGTATGTAATAAGTTTATTTGTATAGATAATTGTATTTTTACATGAAAGGTATAAAAACTTGGAGAGGGAGCTGATTATGAGGAATATTCTCTTTGTATGTACGGGAAATACATGCCGAAGCCCAATGGCAGAAGCCGTTCTTAGACATAAAGCGAATAGTGAATATGAAGTCAAATCGGCTGGTGTATTTGCCCATGTAGGAAGTCCTGCCTCTCAAAATTCAGTAGAGGTATTAACAAAACAATCAATTCCTATCAATCATAAATCAGCGCAATTAGACGACGAATTGATTGAATGGTCGGATTTAATTTTAACAATGACTAATGCCCATAAGAAGCTTATATTGGAGCGGTATCCTAAGGCTGCTGACAAGGTTTATAGCTTATTGGAATTTGCCTTAAATAGTCCAGCTGATATTTTTGATCCGTTTGGCGGAACGATCGAAGACTACAGAGAGGTTTATGAGCAAATAGATGAAGCGATTAAACAATTATTAGTGAAATTAAAAACCCATCAATAGAGATAGCTTAATTAACACTTGAGGAGGAACATTAAGTGAAGAAGAAGTATCGATTTAGTTTACGGATGAAGTTAGTTGCGTTTATCACTGTAGTCTCCATTATTACGTACTCAACAAGTGGATTTTTCATTTATGTAGTCTATGACTACGCTAAAGACTTTTTGCCAATGAGTGAAGAACTATTTACAATTATCACTTTATTATTAGGAATCATGTGGTCTGGTATTTTAGCATATTTTGCAGCGGGATTTATTACGAAGCCATTACATCTTCTCGAGGCAGCTGTTCATCGTGCGGCAGGTGGACAAATTGATGAAGATGCAAAAGTGACAAAATCCGATGATGAGATTCGCTCCTTAGGTCTTGCTTTTAATAATATGTTGAAAAGTCTAAGGACAATGGTCATTAATATTGAGGAAAATTTTCAAAGTACAAATGCAAGTGTTGATAAGATTTCTGAGGCATCAAAATCAGCTGCGATGCAGGCAGAGAATATTTCAAGTACCATTGAGGATATCGCAAATGGCGCGGAACGGTCAGCGTTAGCAATTACGGCCACCGTTGAATCTATTGATACGGTAACGGAAATATCTCAAGAGGTTTTAAATCATGCAACGGAATCACAAACTCTGTCATCCAAAATGGTAACTACGTTAGAAAATAGCAAAAAGGTTATTCATAGTTTAGTAGAAAGTATTGAAAAATTAGCTACTGACAATCAATCATCCCTTTCGGTTGTTCAACGGCTTGAAAAAAATGCGTCAGAGATTGAACATATCATTTCCTTAGTAGGCGATATTGCCGGCCAAACGAATTTACTAGCATTAAACGCTTCAATTGAAGCTGCGCGCGCCGGTGAGCATGGAAAGGGATTTGCTGTTGTAGCCGAAGAAGTTCGTCAGCTTGCCGATCAAAGTGCAAAAGCTGTTCAAGGAATTTCAAGTTTAGTTGGGAATATGCAGACGGAAGTAAAAAATATAGTTGGACAGATTTTGGCTCAAGTTGATTATGCGAACAAAGGTGTTGAAAAAGGGACTGAAACAAATACTGCCATTGAAAAAATGGCAGAATCAGTACAGCAAATGGAAGCAGCCGTTAAAGAAATTGCGACGTTAGCACAAGAACAAATGAAGTGTATTCATCAAACGTCTACACAATCAGAAGAGGTTGCTGCAATTGCTGAAGAAACATCTGCCGGTTCCCAGGAAGTTGCGGCATCAGCCCATCAGCAGGCTTCTATTATTGAGGATGTAGCTGAAATTGCAGTTGAATTATCAACCCAAGCTAAAAACTTAAAGAAAACCATTAGTCAATTTTCAATTTCAAAAAAATAGGTTCTGATATACAACTTTGTTGATAGCCAGCATCAAATAAAAAGGCGATATAGCTCTATTTGCGCAATCCTTCTTGTTTATAAGAGATTAGTGTAAATAGAGCTTATTATTTTGCGGTGAATTTAGTTTAATGAAGGTTCGTAGTTTATTAAATTGGTCGTAAATGATAGTAATCCAAAAAGTTCCGGACAGGAGATCCGTTATTTTGCAAATAACTAGTGCTGCAGCTTATCAAGTTTTTGGAATACCAGCTTTAAAGAACAGGAGATCCGTTATTCTGCAAATAACTAGTGCTGCAGCTTATCAAGTTTTTGGAACACCTGCTTTAGAGAACAGGAGATCCGTTATTTTTAAATAACAAGTACTGCGGCTTATCAAGTTTTTGGAACACCAGCTTTAAAGGACAGGAGATCCGTTATTTTCAAATAACAAGTACTGTAGTCTCTTTTACGGACAGGAGATCCGTTATTAGTCGAAAATAAATAGTAAATGCCTCTTTTTTACTCAAATAGCGGAACCTGTGTCCACTAAATTAAATTATTATGCTTTTTACACATGTTTAGCGGATCTCATGTCCGTTAAATGTTAGGCTAAATGAAACTACAGTATAAAAATAAAGCAATACGAAAAGCTAGCATTTTTATTAACTAAATTTTATAATAGAGACCGGGTTTTAAGTTTCGGTGGAGCATCGAAAATAATCGGAGCATCCAATGCGGATGAGCTTGTAATACGAGCAAGAGCATCCAATGCGGATGAGCTTAGAAACCGAGAGCAAGAGCATCCAATGCGGATGAGCTTAGAAAACGAGTGCAAGAGTAGCCAATATGAGTGGAGCTTGGATAACGGCAATAACATCATAATAAATATAGAAACAATTTTTCAGTAGGAGGCAATGTAAAAGTGAAAGTAGCGATTGGATCTGACCATGGTGGAATCCATATTAGAGAAGAAATCAAAAAATTAATGGATGAAATGGGAATTGAATACGAGGATTTTGGCTGTGAATGCGACACATCAGTAGATTATCCTGATTATGCGTTTCCAGTAGCAGAAAAAGTTGCAAGCGGTGAAGTTGACCGTGGAATTCTTATTTGTGGAACAGGAATAGGAATGTCAATTGCAGCGAATAAGGTAAAAGGAATTCGTTGTGCTCTTGTACATGACGTATTCAGTGCCAAATCAACTCGCGAGCATAATGATAGCAATATATTAGCAATGGGCGAACGCGTAATTGGTCCTGGCTTAGCAAGGGAAATTGCAAAAGTATGGTTAACAACAGATTACGAAGGCGGCCGCCATGCAAACCGCATCGGCAAAATTAGCGATTACGAAAATAAGTAGAAAAGCAAGAAGAATGGTGGGTTTTTACATGCCATTCTTTATTTTATAAAATAGCCCAGCCCCCGTGACTTTAGTCATGAGAGGTTTAGGATATAGTTAGTTTAACGTGGTAAAATGCATATAAGATAATGTAGAAAGGAACATCGGCAATGCAAATTGAAATACCAAAGCTAAAGGGCCAATTAAAGACGGTATTGGATGATTTACAAGCAGTGGCCGAGTTATCATCTGGAAAGATTTTAGTGATAGGCTGTAGCACAAGTGAAGTCATTGGAGAACGGATTGGCACATCTGGAACAGAAGAGGTTGCAGCAGCTTTGTATGAGGTATTCAGCGATTTCAAAGAAAAAACGGGTGTTCAATTGGCCTTCCAATGCTGTGAGCATTTGAATCGTGCTTTAGTAGTTGAGCAGGAAACGGCACTTGCGAAAGGATTAGAACCGGTTTCCGTCATTCCTGTTCGAAAAGCAGGGGGTGCAATGGCTACATACGCTTTTCAGCACATTAAAAATCCAATAGTTGTAGAATTTATCAAAGCTAATGCGGGCATCGATATTGGTGATACTTTAATCGGGATGCACTTAAAGCATGTTGCAGTACCAGTTCGTAGTCAAATTAAACAAATTGGGCAGGCTCATGTTACGCTTGCGACAACAAGACCAAAATTAATTGGTGGGGAGCGGGCGGTTTATTCAGATAATGAATTAGGCAAAAAATGTAGTGGGTAGTTGTTGGAACTCTTCATTCAAATATTTTGTGGCTGTTTAATTAAACAAAATGCACAATAAACGGTGTCTCTAACACAATGTAGAAGTCATGGCGGCTATACAAAAAACGCAACATAATTTAATTAGGCGAACAATATGTTTGTTCATTCGGATATTGAGCGTACAAAAAGTTATTAAAGCTCAAAATTTAGTAGTTTTTTCTTAAAAATATTTATGATACAATGATTGGGTAAATAAATTATTCGGAATTTAAAAAGAATATGGAATTTTTTAATCAGTTTAGTCAGTTCCTCATCGAATGGGAAGCTACGAATCTTTTAGAGGGTCACCCACAAAGAGAGCTTATATTTTTGTAATAAAACCGTTCATATATGCCCTATTGTGAAGTGTGAATTTGAGCGGGTAATATAATATATGTTTTTTAGGAGGAGAACGATGGAAAAATTAAAAGCACAGGATCAAGCTGTGTATGATGCAATTCAACTAGAATTAGGACGTCAACGAGATAAAATTGAATTGATTGCTTCAGAAAACTTCGTTAGTGAGGCAGTAATGGAAGCGCAAGGCTCTGTTTTAACAAACAAATACGCTGAAGGCTATCCAGGTCGCCGTTATTATGGCGGTTGTGAGTATGTTGATGTTGCTGAAAATATTGCGAGGGATCGTGCGAAAGAAATTTTTGGTGCAGAACATGCCAATGTTCAACCGCACTCTGGTGCCCAAGCAAACATGGCTGTTTATTTTACAATTTTGGAGCATGGTGACACAGTCCTTGGAATGGATTTATCCCACGGCGGCCATTTAACACATGGTAGTCCGGTAAACTTCAGCGGTCTTCAATATAACTTTGTTGCCTATGGAGTGGACAAGGAGTCACACCAAATTGATTACAATGATGTTTTAGAAAAAGCAAAGCAACATAAGCCGAAGTTAATCGTTGCAGGTGCAAGTGCGTATCCTCGTATTATTGATTTTGCAAAATTCCGTGAAATTGCTGACGAGGTTGGCGCGTATTTAATGGTTGATATGGCTCATATTGCCGGACTTGTGGCAGCTGGTTTACATCCAAATCCAGTTCAATATGCAGATTTTGTAACAACAACAACTCATAAAACATTACGCGGACCTCGCGGCGGTATGATTTTATGTAAAGAAGAATTTGCTCAAAAAATCGATAAAGCAATTTTCCCAGGAATTCAAGGCGGCCCACTAATGCACGTCATTGCTGCAAAAGCGGTTGCATTTGGTGAAGCCCTTCAAGATAGCTTTAAAGAGTATGCGAGCGGAATCATTCAAAATGCAAAACGTTTAGGTGAAGCGCTCCAAGCTGAAGGCTTAACATTAGTATCAGGCGGAACAGATAATCATTTATTATTAGTTGATGTTCGAGGATTAAACTTAACAGGAAAAGTTGCCGAAAAAGCATTAGATGATGTTGGTATTACAGTTAATAAAAATACGATTCCATATGATCCAGAAAGCCCATTTGTAACAAGCGGTGTTCGTATTGGTACAGCAGCAGTTACAAGCCGAGGTTTAGGTCTTGAAGATATGGATGAAATCGCAAAAATCATTGCGTTAACATTAAAGAATGTTGATAATAAGGAAAAACTTGCGGAAGCAGCAAAGCGTGTTGAACAGCTTACAGCTAAGTATCCACTTTATCCAAATCTGTAATTAAAGAATGCCGTTCAATATTAATAGTTGCAAAACAAATTAAAAAGGTTGTAACAAACAAAAGGTCAAATCGAAAAAAGATTTGGCCTTTCTTTTTCTATATTAAAGTAGCCTACTCACGAATTCCTGCAACCACCTTATCCATGATTAAATTTTTCATAATTACAAAATGTGGACTAAACGCAAATTTATCCCTGTGACGTTGTCCATGATTACATTTTTTTCATAATTACAAAATGTATACTTATCACAAATTTTCCATTGTCACCTTGTCCATGATTAAATTTTTCATAATTACAAAATGTGGACTAATCGCAAATTTATCCCTGTGGCGTTGTCCATGATTACATTTTTTTCATAATTACAAAATGTATACTTATCACAAATTTTCCATTGTCACCTTGTCCATGATTAAATTTTTTTAATTTCAAGATTTGGACTTATCACAAATTTACCCCTGTGACGTTGTCCATGATGACATCTTTTTCATAATTACAAAATGTAGACTTATCACAAATACTGTATGCCTAAAAAACTTTCTCAATAAACTTTGACAGTCCTCGTAATTTTAAAGCTTTTATAACAATATCCAAAGAATACTTCTCTAATTTGCTTGTACTGTCTACATATTTCTTATACAATTTTAGAGAGCAAGAAAAATACATAATTTGACCAAAATCAACAAAATATTATGTTGGTATGTGAAAGTTTACAATTATAAGGTAGCTCTGAGGCATCTTAGATAACTTTACTGATGCTAACAAACAAACTAAGAAACGCTAAAAAATAAAGCAAAGGAGAGGTTTTTAATGGGAAAGGTATACGTATTTGATCATCCGCTTATTCAACATAAACTAACAATGATACGCGATAAAAACACGGGTACAAAGGAATTTCGTGAACTAGTTGATGAAATAGCTAGTTTAATGGCGTTTGAAATTACCCGCGATTTGCCTCTTGAGGATGTAACGGTTGAAACACCAGTTGCCACGGCAAAGGGCAAAATGATATCTGGCAAAAAATTAGGTTTAGTCCCTATTTTACGTGCTGGCCTAGGAATGGTAGATGGGATATTAAAGCTAATCCCTGCCGCAAAGGTTGGTCATATCGGTTTATATCGTGATCCTGAAACATTAAAACCTGTCGAGTATTATTTTAAGCTACCTTCTGATATTGAAGAGCGTGAGTTAATTGTCCTCGATCCAATGCTTGCTACCGGTGGTTCAGCGGCTGCAGCAATTTCTGGGCTAAAAAAGCGCGGAGCTGTGAATATTAAATTAATGTGCATCATTGCAGCACCTGAAGGTGTTGATTTTATCAAAAGAGAACATCCAGACGTAGATATTTATATTGCAGGCTTAGATGAAAAATTGAATGATCATTGCTACATCGTCCCAGGCTTAGGGGATGCTGGAGATCGATTATTCGGGACAAAATAATTGTAGTGAAATAAAATGAGATCGATCTGAGGTTGGATTTGTTTGGATAAAAAATTGGCAAGCAAAATAAAAGCTGCCCTTATAATTAGCGGCTTTTAGGAATGACCATAATTTAAAAAGGAAATGGCGCGTTATATGCCGCGTCATTTTTTTTAAAATGCAGGAAAATTATTGGAGTGAAAAAGATGTCAAATCGCATTAAAGTGCTTACAACCTTCGGAACAAGACCGGAGGCGATTAAAATGTGTCCGCTTGTTCTTGAGTTAGAAAAACGTCCAGAACAATTTGAATCGATAGTTGCTGTAACAGCACAACATCGGCAAATGCTTGATCAGGTTTTGGAAATTTTTAATGTAAAACCAGATTATGATTTAAATATAATGAAAGACCGCCAAACATTAATAGATGTAACAACAAGGGGACTAGAAGGATTAGACCGCGTAATAAAAGAGGTTAAGCCTGATATCGTGCTCGTCCATGGAGATACGACGACCACATTTATTGCGAGTCTTGCTGCCTATTATAATCAGGTTGCAGTAGGCCATGTTGAAGCGGGTCTCAGAACATGGAATAAGTATTCTCCGTTTCCTGAAGAAATGAATCGCCAATTAACGGGTGTTATTGCTGACATTCATTTCTCGCCAACAGAAAAGTCGTATGAAAATCTAGTGAATGAAAATAAAAAGAAGGAAGCAATCTTTATAACCGGTAATACAGCGATTGATGCACTATCCGTAACGGTAAAAGAAGACTACAATCATGAGGTTTTAGAAAAAGCAAGCAAAGGTCGTCTTATTTTGGTGACGGCGCACCGGCGCGAAAACTTAGGCGAGCCAATGCGAAACATGTTCCGTGCAATTCATAGACTTGTTGAAGAGCATGAGGATGTTCAAGTTGTATACCCGGTTCATATGAATCCGGCTGTTCGGGAAATTGCCCAAGAAATACTTGGCGGCAATGATCGTATCCATTTGATCGAACCTTTAGATGTGATTGATTTTCATAATTTTGCAGCTCGTTCATATTTAATTCTAACAGATTCAGGCGGAGTTCAGGAAGAAGCGCCATCATTGGGAGTTCCAGTCCTAGTCTTGCGCGATACAACCGAACGACCAGAAGGAATCGAAGCAGGTACGTTGAAGCTGGCTGGGACAGATGAGGGAACGATTTACGAGCTAGCAACAGAGCTATTAACAAATACCGAAGCATATGAAAAAATGGCGAAAGCATCCAACCCTTATGGTGACGGCAAAGCTTCGTACCGCATCGCTGAGGCAATCCGCTATCACCTTAAGCAAACTTCGGAACGCCCAGCATCGTTTACAACCGAAGGCTAAGCTAGCGCTACACCTAGCCAGTTAACGAAGTCTCTGCAAATGGGAAAGCAGCACCGTTTACAACCGAAGGCTAAGCTAGCGCTACACCTAGCCAGTTAACGAAGTTTGCAAATGAGAAAGCAGCACTGTTTACAACCGAAGGCTAAGCCGCACTACGTCCATAGACGTTTGTTTTATTAAGTAGCACAAAGAGCTAAAGCATAATCAATTTGGATTTTTCTGCATTTATTGGAATTTAAGACCTAACCCTGATCACCTGCGACTTAAGTCATTAGAGGTTATGAGAAATGGCGTTTGATAATACAGAAGATTAGATTTGGATTAGATAATTAGATTTTAAATAGTTAAAAACAGGCTGATCTAAAAGGTTGTTAAATAAAGACCTTTTGGTTTCAGCCTTCTTTTATGCTTTCATTTATCTGTAGATAGCATTCGTCTCATGGCCCCATGGATCAGGGCTTTGTATAAAACTACCAACAAATAGCAGCTTAATCATGGTCCGCGAATCAAATTGCTTTGTATAAAACTACCAACAAATAGCAGCTTAATCATGGTCCGCGAATCAAGTGCTATGTATAAAACTACCAACAAATAGCAGCTTAATCATGGTCCGCGAATCAAGTGCTATGTATAAAACTACCAACAAATAGCAGCTTAATCATGGTCCGCGAATCAAATTGCTTTGTATAAAACTACCCACAAATAGCAGCTTAATCATGGTCCACGAATCAATTACTTTGTATAAAATTTCCAACAAATAGCAGCTTAATCATGGTCCTCGAACCAATTGTTTTGTATAAAATTTCCAACACAGCGGGAAAATAATCAATAATAAATGTACGAGAGGTCATTTTCTATATATAGAAAAAGTTCAATACATTAACTGAAAAATAACATTTACAACAGGAATTATGCACTTCGTAAAGGAGCAAAACATCAGTGAAAAAGAAAATCAAATCACTATCGATTTTGAGTATTGTTATAACATCCACTTTGTGTTCGTTGCCTTGTATTCAAAACGAAGCACTAACTTTTAGGAAAGTGCAAGCCTCAATATGGTCGGATCCAACTGAACAAACACCTTTCGCTTTTGAAACAAACCAAACTAATCAGACAAACGTTAAAACTAAAAAAGAACATTTTAAATTGAAACGATCGCAATTAGATAGTGATGTCTACATACCAATCCATCGTCAAATTGGAGTTCAGCACCTAGATCCAATAAGTATTGAAGTAGATTCGCAAGTAGGCGTTGGAATGAATACCCCCCAAAAATTTATCATTGAGGTAGAAAAAGAACACAATACCAACACCACTAGTAAATTAGAAGAAACCAAAACAAACAACCCTAGTGAATTTGCTGAACTCAATACCAGCAACCCTAATGAATTGGAGTTGCATAAAACCAACACTACTAGTAAATTAAAAGAATCCATAACAAATACTTCTATTATAAGGACCAATCTCCAAAGGCTAGTCGATGAAATAAACGAAAACTATCCAAATATAAAAATTGAAAAAGAGTTTCAAACAGTGTTTTACGGCCTTTCAATATCAATGGAACAGCCACAAACTAACTTAGTAGCAATTCTTGAAAAAATAAAGCGAATGCCGGGCGTGAAATCGATCCATCCAACAACTATATACACCGCAAAACTAGACGAAAGTGTCCCGTTTATCGGTGGCGATGCAATCCGTCATTATTTTGACAACAATCAACAACATTTAACCGGAAAAGGGATCAAGGTTGGAGTGATTGATACGGGGATTGATTACAATCATCCTGACTTACAAAAAAACTATCAAGGTGGTTTTGATTTAGTAGACGACGACCATGACCCGATGGAAACGGTTAAAGCGCAAGGGGAGACGACGCTTCACGGAACGCATGTAGCAGGAATTATTGCAGCAAACGGTAGAGTAAAAGGGGTTGCGCCGGAGGCGGAAATTTATGCATATCGTGCTCTTGGTCCAGGTGGTATTGGAACATCAGATCAAGTAATAGCTGCGATTGAAAAAGCAGTGGATGATGGCATGGACATTATTAATCTTTCTCTTGGCAGTGCCGTAAATGGTCCTGATTATCCGACAAGTGTTGCCTTAGACCGAGCAGTTGAAAAAGGTGTAATCGCCGTGACGTCGAATGGAAATTCTGGACCGAATCTTTGGACGGTTGGTTCACCTGGCACCTCGCAAAAAGCAATTTCAGTAGGAGCTTCAACACCGCCTATCAAAATTCCGTATATCACATTAAATTCAATCCCTGAAAAAGTGATATCTATGCAGTCTTTACATGGGGCAGCTCAATGGAATCTAACGAAAGACTACGAAATTATCGATGGCGGTTTAGGAACAATTGATGATCTTACAGAAGTTGAGGCTGAGGGGAAAGCAGAGGTTAAAGGAAAAATTATTCTTATGGAAAGAGGGAAAATTCCTTTTTCTGAAAAAGTAAAAAATGCATCACAAAAGGGTGCAAAAGCTGTTCTGATTTTTAACAATGAAAAAGGTAGCTTCACAGGAGCGCTCCAAGAAAAGATAGAAATTCCTGCGGGATCGATATCGCGTGAAGACGGAGTTTTTATAAAACAAGAATTAAAAAAAGGTAAAAAATATTTAGACACAAAAACTCGAAAAATTCAGGATCAAATTGCTGACTTCAGTTCACGTGGCCCCGTCACCCATTCTTGGACCATTAAGCCTGATGTTGTAGCTCCTGGAGTTGAAATCGATAGCACAATTCCTGATGGATACCTAGCACTAAGGGGTACAAGCATGGCGTCGCCACATGTTGCTGGTGCTGCAGCTTTAATAAAACAAGCTCACCCGGATTGGACCCCGATGCAAGTGAAGGCAGCATTAATGAACACGGCAAAACCACTCCAAGCTGAAAATGGAAATCCATACATTCCCTCAGAGCAGGGGGCTGGGCGAATTCAAGTGGACAAAGCGATTGCGGCGACTGTGTTAGCGTATCCGGGCTCGTTAGCCTTCGGTGCAATTGATTCGATTGATTCGAAAGAGAGGACGAGTACTAATTTTGTAAAAAAAAGCATAGAAATAACGTTGGAAAACAAATCAACGGAAACAGAAAAGGTCACGTTCCGACAACCTCGTCATAAGAAGGGATTAAGATGGACAATGCCGTTGTCTTTTTATATAGCTCCAAATGAAAAAAAGACAGTGGCCATCGCAATTGAAGTGGACCCAACGGAAGCAACGAACGGATTGCATTTTGGAACAATCACCGTTGACACAAGTACAAGCAGTATCAGCTTACCGTACTTGTATGTCATCGGTGACCCAAATCATCCGCGCGTAAGCGGGTTTTCATTTGAGGAGGATGATGCGGAAAATAGCATTTACAAATGTGAACTCTATTTGCCTGAGGGAGCAGAGGAACTGGGAGTCGCTCTATTTGAGCCAGCTACATTAAAATATGTTGGTTTATTAATACAGAGGAACAATGTTGACCGCGGGGTATTTGAGCAATTATTAACTAGGGAAGAAATCCCATACCAAGACGGAGTTTATCATGTTGTTGTATACGCGGTTCAAGGTGGTATTGAATCGATCCAACATAGCCAACTCGAATTAAACAGTAAGTAATCCACTGTCATCTAGCATGAAAAGTGAATCGGGGCTGATTTGCTGACGATAAATAAAGTTTACTATCAGCAAACCAGCCGAGTTCTCAATTTGCTGACGATAAATCTGTTTTATTATCACCAAAATTGATTCAGATGCGATTAGCTGACGATAAATAAAGTTTACTATCAGCAAACCAGCCGAAATCCCGATTTGCTGACGATAAATAAGGTTTACTATCAGTAAAAAAGCCGAAATCTCGATTTGCTGACAATAAATAAAGTTTACTATCAGCAAACCAGCCGAGTTCTCAATTTGCTGACGATAAATAAGGTTTACTATCAGTAAAAAAGCCGAAATCTCGATTTGCTGACGATAAATCTGTTTTATTATCACCAAAATTGATTCAGATGCGATTAGCTGACAATAAATAAGGTTTACTATCAGCAAACCAGCCGAGTTCTCAATTTGCTGACGATAAATAAAGTTTACTATCAGCAAACCAGCCGAAATCCCGATTTACTGACGATAAATAAAGTTTACTATCAGCAAACCAGCCGAATTCCCGATTTGCTGACGATAAATAAAGTTTACTATCAGCAAACCAGCCGAATTCTCGATTTGCTGACAATAAATAAGGTTTACTATCAGCAAACCAGCCGAATTCACGATTAGCTGACAATAAATAAAGTTTACTATCAGCAAACCAGCCGAATTCACGATTAGCTGACAATAAATAAGGTTTACTATCAGCAAACCAGCCGAATTCACGATTAGCTTACGATAAATAAGGTTTTATTATCACGGAAAGCAAACCAATCACACTAATTGCCCGAGAAAACGTTGTTGTTCGTCACAAATTCACACGTCGTGAAAGCTACAGTTTAAAAATTAAGGCAGTTTACAATATTGTGACAATTATGTCGTATGTGTGAACATTTTCACCTAAAATGGATTGACATTAAAAGTACCCTGTTGTATGCTTACAAAGGGTGTGAAAACAGGGGCTTTTTCTGATAAAAAGGAATAAAAATCCATTCATTTGAAAAACGAAAATAACCATAAGGTACGGCGTTTTCCCTTTAAAAAAGTTACATATACATAGAAAAAACGACAGGGAAAACTGGCTCAAAAATTGTAGGGAAGAAATGCGATGATATCCTAAGATTAATTCTTGAATATATCCTTAATTATTTCCCTAATTATTTCCCTAGTTATTTTCTTAGTTATTTTCTTAGTTATTTTCTTAGTTATTTTCTTAGTTATTTTCTTAATTATTTTCTTAATTATTTTCTTAATTATTTCCCTAATTATTCCCTTAATTTTACAACGTGTTTTCTCTAACTGCATGAAATGAAAACGTTGTATAATAGCCGAAGGAGCGTTTGAAATGCGTGATGATAAACGGCAAAAATACCCATTAAAAGCCTACGCTTTAATGACGGGCATTACCGCCCAACTAGTCGGATCTATTTTAGTAGGAATATTCTTAGGAAAATGGCTGGATGAATCATTGGATACGTTACCACTGTTTTTAATAATCGGTCTTTTAATTGGACTTGGAACAGGAGTTTATAGCATGCTCCAGCTTATCCGGCGTTTTTCAGGAGACTAACGAGATGAACAAGAAGCTTACTAAAGAATACAATCAAATGTTTATCCGGCAATTAAAGATGATCATAAATTTATTAGCTTTATTTGTGATTGGATGGGGTTTTACACCTTATCCTACTATTTTTCTAGGACTAATTCTTGGAACCGTCCTCAGTACCTATAACCTATGGACCATGCATAGTAAAGTAAATCGCCTTGGTGAAACTATCGTTGAGAATCTCGCAAAAAAAGAAGATGAGAAAAAGAAGAAAGTGAGATCACTTGGTTCTTTACAACGACTAGCAGCTGCTGCCTTAGCAGTTGTTATTGCTATGCGATATCCGGACACGTTCCACTTTGTAAGTGTGATTATTGGATTAATGACGTATCATTTCGTCATTATGATAGATTTATTTTTCCAATCTATAAAAAATAAATAGAGTCACTATTGAACAACTGAAAGAGAGGTGAGAGAACATGGGACATGGTGCTCCAATATTAGAGAATTTCTTAGGAATTAATGGGCTTAATTTTAACTTATCAAATGTCCTTATGATTACTGTTTCTTCGGTGATTGTCTTCCTGATAGCGATTGCATGTACTAGATCCTTGCAGCTTCGTCCAACAGGTGCGCAAAACTTCCTCGAATGGGTATTGGATTTTGTGAAAAATATTATCGGAAGTACAATGGACTGGAAAACTGGCGGACGCTTCCTAACATTAGGTGTAACGCTGATTATGTACATATTTGTTTCCAATATGTTAGGTCTACCGTTTTCAGTGCAAGTTAATGGAGAGCTTTGGTGGAAATCACCAACAGCAGATCCGACAATTACGTTAACTTTAGCCGTTATGATTGTAGGTTTAACTCATTATTACGGCATTAAGTTAAATGGTACAAAGGCGTATGGAAAAACATTCGTTTCTCCACTACCGTTCTTATTTCCGTTTAAGATTATTGAAGAGTTTTCAAACACATTAACTCTTGGTTTGCGTCTTTACGGTAACATTTACGCAGGTGAAATTTTATTTAGTTTACTAGCAGGACTAGGCATAAGTGGATTAGCTGGTGGTATCGGTGCAGCTCTTCCGATGCTAGCATGGCAAGGCTTTAGTCTTTTCGTAGGTACAATCCAAGCATTTATTTTTACAATGTTAACAATGGTATATATGGCACACAAAGTGAGTCATGACCATTAATATAAAAATTTCCTTATAATAAACTACTTTCAATGGAAAAAGGGAGGACTTTTAAATGAATTTAATAGCAGCTGCAATTGCGGTAGGTTTAGCGGCACTAGGTGCTGGTATTGGTAACGGTCTTATCGTTGGTCGTACAGTAGAAGGGATTGCTCGTCAGCCAGAACTTCGCGGTACACTTCAAACTACAATGTTCATCGGGGTTGCGTTAGTTGAAGCATTACCGATCATCGGTGTAGTTATTGCATTCATGGTAATGGGTCAAGGTCAATAATAATTACATACCCATACGTAATCAAAGAGCATTTCAAGGATCATGGTCCATATTCATAATGGCGAAGATCGCATCACAAGCGTGATCCTTCGCCATTCCTTTATATGTATCCATAGGTCAAAGACATTTTAGCGACGATAAGTCGAATTTTTAAAAACATCTAGCATTCTGTTAACTGTATTTTTATTTTGAGCAGGGCACGTATTGAAAGGAGTGAAATACAGTGTCGTTAGACTTTTTAGTATTGGCATCAGCTGAAGCAGGTACACATGCAACAGGCATAAATATTGGCGACATCCTCTATCAGCTTGCGGCTTTCATTATTCTTATGCTATTACTTCGTAAGTATGCATTCGGTCCGCTAATGGGAATTATGAAGCAGCGCGAAGAGCATATTGCAAACGAAATTAATGCGGCTGAGAAAAGTCGTAAAGAAGCTGAAAAATTTGTACGAGAGCAAACTGAAGCTTTAAAAACTGCACGCCAGGATGCTCATGATCTAATTGAAAACGCAAAGAAGCTTGGCGAGCAACAACAAAAAGATATTATCGAAGCTGCTAAGACAGAAGCTAATCGAATTAAAGAATCTGCTGTGAAAGAAATTCAGCAAGAAAAAGAACAAGCAATTACTGCTTTACGTGAGCAAGTTGCTTCTTTATCAGTTTTAATTGCATCAAAAGTTATTGAAAAAGAGCTTAGTGAACAAGATCAACAAAAACTTATTGATGAATATATCAAAGAGGTAGGCGAAGAGCGATGAGTCGAGACGCAGTTGCAATTCGCTACGCCGTTGCTCTTTTTGAGTTAGCAAAAGAACAAAACCAATTAGATCAGTTAGAGGAAGAACTTAAGGTTGTTGTGAAAGTAGTGGAAGAGAATCCGAGCTTTCTAACGATCCTAAAGCAACCTAAGATTTCTAAAGACTCTAAAAAAGCGTTGGTAAAAGAAGTATTTAAAGATGCTTCAACGATCGTACTTAATACGATTCTTCTATTAATTGATCGTAAACGTGAAGACATCCTGCTTGAAGTTGTTGAAGAATATTTCCTTCTCGCAAATGATGAACGCGGAATTGCGGATGCAAAAGTATACTCAATTCGTGCATTAACGAGCGATGAAGAAAAAGCCCTTTCAGAGGTTTTTGCGAAAAAAGTAGGTAAATCACAATTACGCATCACAAACATCGTTGATAACAGTCTTATTGGTGGCGTAAAGCTACGAATTGGAAATACAATTTATGATGGCAGTGTAAAAGGTAAGTTAGAACGTATTGAACGTCAGTTGTTAGCTGCGAAATAAAGAGCTGACCTCATCCAATTAGAAAATGGTAAACGCTCAATCGTCAATTACTATCTGTAAAAAGCTAGAAGATAGGGGTGAAATTCATGAGCATCAAAGCAGAAGAAATTAGTGCGCTGATAAAAAAGCAAATTGAAAATTATCAGTCGGAAATCGAAGTGAATGATGTAGGTACTGTAATCCAAGTCGGTGACGGTATCGCACGTGCTCATGGTCTAGATAACGTAATGTCTGGAGAACTTGTTGAATTTTCAAACGGCGTGATGGGTCTTGCCCAAAACCTTGAAGAAAACAACGTTGGTATCGTTATTCTTGGACCATTTACTGATATTCGTGAAGGAGACGAGGTTCGTCGTACAGGCCGTATCATGGAGGTTCCTGTAGGTGAACAACTACTAGGTCGTGTTGTGAACCCATTAGGTCAACCGGTTGATGGATTAGGACCAATTGAAACAACGGAAACTCGTCCAATTGAAGTAAAAGCACCAGGTGTTATGGCTCGTAAATCAGTTCATGAACCATTACAAACAGGTATTAAAGCGATCGACGCTCTAGTTCCAATTGGTCGTGGACAACGTGAGTTAATTATCGGAGACCGCCAAACTGGTAAAACAGCGGTTGCAATCGACACAATCATTAACCAAAAAGAAGAAAATATGATTTGTATTTACGTTGCAATCGGACAGAAAGAATCTACAGTTCGTACAGTTGTTGAAACTTTACGTAAACATGGTGCATTAGAGTACACAATCGTTGTTACTGCATCTGCATCACAACCAGCTCCATTATTATACCTTGCTCCATATGCTGGGGTATCAATGGGCGAACATTTCATGTACAACGGTAAGCACGTGCTTATCATTTATGATGATTTAACAAAGCAAGCGGCAGCATACCGCGAACTTTCGTTATTATTACGTCGTCCTCCAGGTCGTGAAGCATATCCAGGGGATGTATTCTATCTACATTCACGCTTATTAGAGCGTGCAGCAAAGCTTAGCGATGATTTAGGTGGCGGTTCAATGACTGCACTTCCATTCATCGAAACGCAAGCTGGCGACGTATCAGCTTATATTCCAACAAACGTAATTTCAATTACAGATGGACAGATCTTCTTACAATCTGACTTGTTCTTCTCTGGTGTACGTCCAGCGATCAACGCAGGTCTTTCGGTATCACGTGTAGGGGGTTCTGCACAAATTAAAGGTATGAAAAAGGTTGCGGGTACTCTTCGTCTAGACCTTGCATCATACCGCGAACTAGAAGCGTTTGCTCAGTTTGGTTCAGACTTAGATAAAGCTACACTTGCAAAGCTTAACCGTGGTGAGCGTACAGTTGAAGTTCTTAAACAAGGTCTTCATAAGCCGCTTGCAGTTGAGAAGCAAGTTGCCATTCTATATGCACTTACACGCGGTTTCTTAGATGATATTCCAGTTGCTGACATCGCTCGCTTCGAGGAAGAATTCTACGCATGGTTAGAGCTTAATCGCAAAGAGGTCTTAGATCATATTCGCACAACGAAAGAACTTGCTAGTGATGATGACATGGCAGCTGCGATCAATGATTTCAAGAAGACATTTGCAGTTTCTGAATAAAACTATTTTGTCATATATAAAATTTTGATTTGATAAAGTTGGTGGGGCGTAAACCCTACCATTCGAACCAAATATGGCGATATGGCCCTTGGTCAACGCCTAAATAATCAAAAAGGTGGTGGAGCACCGCTCTGCCCCTTGTCCACTATATAATAAGGTGGTGAAAACGAGTGGCTTCATTACGTGATATAAAAACTCGAATAACATCGACAAAGAAAATGATGCAAATCACAAAAGCAATGGAAATGGTATCAGCTTCTAAACTAAACCGTGCTGAAAGTAACGCCAAAAAATTTGGACCATACATGGAAAAAATGCAAGAGGTCGTTTCAAGTATAGCAATGGGTAGTAAAGGCGTACAACATCCAATGCTTCAAAGTCGCCCAGTCAAAAAGACGGGTTACATTGTGATTACATCGGATCGTGGTTTAGCTGGACCTTATAATAGCAACGTTCTTCGAACTGTATTTAAGGTTATTAAGGAACGACACTCATCTACAGATGAGTATGCGATTATCGCAATTGGACGTATGGGACGCGATTTCTTTAAAAAACGCAATATGCCTGTAATTAAAGAAATTATTGGTATAGCGGATCAGCCATCTTTTTCGGATATTCAGGCGATTGCTAGCCAAGCTGTTCAAATGTACATCGATGAGACATATGATGAGCTTCATATGTACTATAACCATTTTGTGAATACAATAACGCAAGAAGTTACTGAGAAACAGTTATTACCATTAACAAGTATTACAGATGATAAATCATCTTTAAGTTCATATGAATATGAACCATCTCAAGAAGAAATATTAGAAGTTTTATTGCCGCAGTATGCTGAGAGTTTAATATATGGCGCGCTGCTCGATGGAAAGGCAAGTGAACATGCGTCGCGGATGACAGCGATGAGAAGTGCTACTGATAACGCAGAAGAGATCATCTCTGGTCTTACACTTTCATTCAACAGAGCACGTCAGGCTGCGATTACGCAAGAGCTTACCGAAATCGTTGGCGGTGCAGCTGCACTAGAATAGAACGGATTTAGTTGTAACATGTTTGTTAGGAGGGAAAGCGATGAATAAAGGACGCGTAACGACAATTTTGGGTCCGGTTGTAGACGTTAAGTTCGAAAGCGGTAAGCTTCCTGAACTATACAACGCCCTTAGAATTGAACATAAAGCGCGTACTGAATCAGAAGTCGATATTAATTTGACTTTAGAGGTTGCTCTACATCTAGGTGATGATACAGTACGTACAGTTGCGATGGATTCAACGGACGGATTAGTTCGTGGCATTGAAGTAGTAGATACTGGAGCACCTATTTCAGTTCCAGTTGGTGACGTAACACTAGGTCGTGTATTTAACGTATTAGGAGAGGCGATCGATCTTAAGGAAGAAATTCCTGCTGAATCTCGTCGAGATCCAATCCACCGCCAAGCACCAACTTTTGAAAATCTATCAACACAAGTAGAAATTCTTGAAACTGGTATTAAAGTAGTAGACCTTCTTGCTCCTTACATTAAGGGTGGTAAGATCGGATTATTCGGTGGTGCCGGTGTTGGTAAAACAGTATTAATTCAAGAGCTTATTAACAATATCGCTCAAGAGCACGGTGGTATTTCAGTATTTGCCGGCGTAGGTGAGCGTACTCGTGAAGGTAACGACCTTTATCATGAAATGAGCGATTCAGGCGTTATTAAGAAAACAGCGATGGTATTTGGTCAGATGAATGAGCCACCAGGAGCACGTCAACGTGTTGCCTTAACTGGTCTTACAATGGCTGAATATTTCCGAGATGAGCAAGGACAAGACGTGTTATTCTTTATCGATAACATATTCCGTTTCACACAAGCAGGTTCAGAGGTATCTGCCTTACTTGGACGTATGCCTTCTGCCGTTGGTTACCAACCAACACTTGCTACAGAAATGGGTCAATTACAAGAACGTATTACATCTACAAACGTAGGGTCAGTTACATCAATTCAAGCAATCTACGTACCAGCGGATGACTATACGGATCCAGCACCAGCTACAACTTTCGCTCACTTAGATGCAACAACTAACCTTGAGCGTAAGCTTTCTGAAATGGGTATTTATCCAGCGGTGGATCCACTAGCATCAACTTCTCGTGCATTAGCACCTGAAACAGTTGGAGAAGAACACTATAATGTTGCTCGTAAAGTACAGCAAACATTACAAAAATATCGTGAATTACAAGATATTATTGCAATGTTAGGTATGGATGAGCTTTCTGATGATGATAAACTAGTCGTAGCTCGCGCTCGTCGTATTCAGAACTTCTTGTCACAAAACTTCCACGTTGCTGAACAATTTACAGGCCAACCTGGTTCATATGTGCCAGTAAAAGAAACAGTACGTGGCTTTAAAGAAATTCTTGAAGGAAAATATGACGATATTCCAGAGGACGCATTCCGTCTTGTTGGACCTATCGAAGACGTTGTTGAAAAAGCAAAAGCAATGCAAGCATAAATTAAGAAATGTAACAGGTTAAGTGTAACTAAATCTACTTTATAGCAAAACCTGTTAAGTTGTAAAAATCACTAGCTCCCCACCAGGAATTTTAAGCGAAGGAAAACTTTCAATTTATAACGAAAGTATCTCTGAACCTTTCCGACGAGGTGGGGTCTTAGTGAATGTTATTACGGGATAAATCTAGAGAAGTTAGGAAAGAGAAATGAGAGATGAAGAGTATTTGTGATCATCGAAGCAATTATGCTAATCTTATTTCTCACATCATATATCTCACCTCTAGTAAGGGAGGTTATTTCATGAAGACAATAAAAGTCAGTGTAGTTACTCCTGATGGCCCTGTAGTTGAAACAGACGTAGAAATGGTTAGTACAAAAGCTGTTAGTGGTGAATTAGGTATTTTACCTGGTCATATTCCATTAGTTGCTCCATTAACCATTAGTGCCGTTCGTCTCAAGAATGGTGGAAAAACTGAACTAGTGGCTGTTAGTGGTGGATTCGTTGAAGTAAGACCTGATAAAGTAACTGTTTTGGCTCAAGCAGCAGAATTGGCGTCAGATATTGATGTTGACCGCGCACGTGCAGCAAAAGAGCGTGCAGAACGTCGCATGCAGCAAGCTAAAGCGGATGAAATTGATTTCAAACGTGCAGAACTTGCATTGAAACGTGCAATTAACCGTCTAAACGTAGGCGGCCGTTCCTAATTAACCAAAAGAAAGATCCGATTGGTCTTTCTTTTGGTTATTTTTTTGTGTAAACGGAGACTATTTTTATAAAAAATTTATATAAAACACCTGTAAATTGAGTGGAAACAACCATAATTAAAGCGTATTTGATGATACAAAGAACAAGTCAAAATAGTTTGTCAATAGAAAATATTTATCTTTCATATTTTTTTAAGATATTTGTGAACGTTTGTCGACACAAATTTACCTATTTGCTATAATAGGGGCGGCTACAAAAAAATAGATAACATAAGATTTGGGGGGGAAGGTATGGACACATTGCATCTGTACCAGAATAATTACCTAATTGTAGTTGTTTTTCTATTGTTAGGCATTATTTTACCGGTTGCAGCTCTTACAGTTGGTAGAATTTTGCGGCCGAACAAGCCTAGCGAAGAAAAACAGACAACTTATGAAAGCGGAATCGAGCCTTTCCACGATTCCAGAGTACAGTTTAACGTTCGTTATTATATTTTCGCTTTAATGTTTGTCATATTTGATGTAGAGACAGTCTTTTTATATCCATGGGCAGTCGCCTATGATAAATTGGGCATCTTTGCGTTAATAGAAATGTTAATTTTCGTTTTAATGCTCATCATTGGCTTAATCTACGCATGGAAAAAGAAGGTGTTAAAATGGATCTAATGTTACAGGATATTACACCAGAAGAGCGCGAGGAACTAAATCGTAATGTATTTTTGACAACTGTTGAACAAATCAAAGCATGGGCACGCGGTGCGTCTATATGGCCAATGACCTTCGGGCTTGCTTGTTGTGCAATCGAAATGATGGCAGCAGGGGGAGCGCATTTTGACGTTGCGCGCTTTGGTAAAGAAATATTCCGTGCCTCACCAAGACATGCAGATTGTATGATTGTTGCAGGAACGGTAACGAAGAAAATGGCGCCTATTTTAAGACGCTTATATGATCAAATGCCAGAACCTAAATGGGTGATCGCAATGGGCGTTTGTGCAACAGCTGGCGGCCCGTATGTGAAATCCTATGCAGTTGTTAAGGGTGTTGACCAAATAGTACCAGTAGATGTGTATATACCAGGCTGCCCACCAAATCCGGCTGCCTTAATTTATGGCTTGCATAAATTAGAGGAAAAAATCCGCTATGAAGCTAAGACAGGAAAGCGGGTGATGTAGGGCATGAGTGAAAAGGATTTAGAACAATTGAAACGTGAAGCAGCAGCGAAAGCAAAAGAAGCTGCAATGCGAAAGCTAGCTGAGAAGAATGGTGCACAGGCTCAGACTACGACTGATAGCAAATCAACTGAGGTAAATGAATCATCATTGCAAAGTTCATCAATATCTCAAAATACATCATCATCGCAAAGTGAGTCAATATCTCAAAATACATCATCATCGCAAAGTGCATCAAAATCTCAAAGTGAATCATCATCTCAAGGTGAACAAAATCAAACTGCTTCGCAAGCTGAACAAAAAAATGAAAGCGTTGGCGCTGCAGACGCAAAAGCGAAAGCTGCCGCCGCTGCAAAGGCAAAAGCCGCAGCACTAGCAAAGCAGGCGTCAGCAGACGTTACAGAAGCATCTGCTACTGAAACTGGATCTGCTTCATCATCAGAGGCTGCTGGAGCAGATGAGAAGGCGAAAGCTGCCGCCGCTGCAAAAGCAAAGGCTGCCGCCGCAGCAAAGGCAAAAGCAGCAGCCGCTGCAAAGGCAAAAGCAGCAGGGGGAAGCACAGCTGGAGACGATGAAAAGGCAAAAGCAATTGCCGCTGCAAAAGCAAAGGCCGCAGCCGCCGCAAAGGCAAAAGCAGCAGGGGGAAGCGCAGCTGGAGACGATGAAAAGGCAAAAGCAGTCGCAGCTGCAAAAGCAAAAGCCGCAGCCGCCGCAAAGGCAAAAGCAGGTGGGGCTGCAAGTACAGCTTCAAGCGACGATGGTCAAGCAGAAGCGCCATCTCCGAATCAACCATTTCTAGATAAATATATAAAAGTGATTGAGGATCACTTAGGCACCGATGTACTTGAAGATGCTTACATTAATAGGCTTTCAAAGGATGTTCCTACGCTAGTAGCGAAGCCTGAAACATATTACAAAATTGCTGAGTTCTTAAAATACAACGAGCAACTGGGCTTTGATTATTTATCCGAGCATCATGGCTCAGATTTCGAGACTCATATGGAAGTTTATAATCACTTGTATTCTTATAAAAATCGCCAATCAGTCGCATTAAAAGTAAAAATAAATCGAGCTAATCCAGAGATTGAATCATTGGCTCCGCTTTGGGCAGGGGCAAACTGGCCTGAAAGAGAGTCATACGATTTAGTAGGAATTAAGTATTTGAACCATCCAAATTTAACAAGAATCATGCTTGCAGACGATTGGGTTGGACACCCTCTCCGGAAAGACTACGAGCAATATGATGTGGAGGTGTAGCAAATGGCTTATAAAACAGAAGAATTGCTACTTAACGTAGGCCCTCAACATCCAAGTACACACGGTGTATTCCGGGTCGTTCTAAAACTAGATGGTGAGATTATTAAGGAAGCTACACCTGTCATTGGTTATTTACATCGAGGTACTGAGAAATTAGCAGAAGATCTACAATACACACAAATTATCCCATACACTGATCGTATGGATTACCTTTCAGCGATGACGAATAATTATGTAATTGTACATGCTGTTGAAACAATGATGGGATTAGAAATTCCAGAAAAGGCTGAATATTTACGTGTGATCGCAATGGAGCTAGGTAGAATTGCTAGCCATCTCATGGCGTTTGGAACATTTTTAATGGATATGGGTGCGACAAGTCCGTTTCTATATGCTGTAAGAGAACGTGAAATGATTCTCAATCTATTAAATGAATTATCTGGAGCTCGTATTACCTTTAACTATATGCGGGTTGGCGGTGTGAAATGGGACGCTCCAGAAGGATGGATTGAAAAAGTAAGAGACTTCGTGCCTTATATGCGTGAAAAACTAGCAGGCTACCATGATCTCGTTTCAGGTAACGAAATCTTTTTAACACGTGTCAAAGGTGTTGGAACGTACACGAAGGAGGATGCGCTAAATTATTCATTAAGCGGCCCGTGTCTTCGCTGTACAGGTGTAAAATGGGATCTCCGCAAGGATGAGCCATACTCTATTTATGACCGTTTTGACTTTGATGTACCGACTGCGCAAGCTGGAGATGCAAAAGCACGCTATGATGTCCGGATGGCGGAAATGGCTGAGTCTTTGAAAATAGTTGAGCAAGCCGTTGAACAGATTCCGAACGAAGGTGCAATTATGGCGAAGGTTCCAAAAATCATCAAAGCTCCAAAGGGCGAAGCATTTGTCCGGATTGAAGGGGCTCGTGGTGAAATTGGTTGCTATATTGCAAGTGATGGCAAAAAAGAGCCATATCGTTTGAAATTCCGTCGACCAAGCTTTTACAATTTACAAATCTTTAAAAAGCTAATTGAGGGTCAAAATATATCTGACATGGTTGCGATCCTTGGAAGCATTGACATCGTTCTCGGGGAGGTTGATGGCTAATGATAGATTCACTTTTACAATCTGCTCCAAGCTGGATGAACTTCGGAATCTTCTTTGGACTTGCAGCCGCATTATTAGGAGTTGTCCTTGGGTTTGTAACCTACGCAATTTTAGCTGAACGTAAAGTACTAGCATTTATGCAGTCACGTATTGGTCCAAACCAATTAGGGGGCCGCTGGGGATTGCTGCAAACTGTGGCAGACGTATTGAAGCTTTTAGCAAAGGAAGACTCAATCCCGAAAGCGGCCGATAAACCGCTGTTCATTATTGCTCCGGTCTTAGCTTTTGCGCCGTCTTTCATGGTACTTGCAACGATCCCATTTACAGATGCACTGCAATTTGCTGACTTAGGAGTAGGGTTAATTTATTATATTGCTCTTTCAGGAATTTCAATTGTCGGGACTGTTACGGCATCGTGGGCGTCCAATAATAAATATTCATTATTAGGTGGAATGCGTGCGGGAGCGCAAATGATTTCATATGAAATCCCACTTGTGATGTCAGTCCTTGGGGTTGTTCTTTTTACAGGGAGCATTAATTTGAATGATATTGTTGCAGCGCAGGAATCGTGGGCATTTATCATATTGCAGCCGATCGGCTTTTTAGTGTTTTTTATCTCAGCGAATGCTGAATTAGCACGTATTCCATTTGACTTACCGGAATCTGAATCTGAGCTAGTAGCTGGTTATCATACAGAGTATACAGGCTTCAGGATGGCATTTTTCATGCTTTCAGAGTATGTGTACTTGTTTGCAATGTCAGCCCTAATGACAGTTTTATTCTTAGGCGGATGGAATCCGATTCCTGGTTTAGATTTTATTCCGGGTGCGGTATGGTTCGCGCTTAAGTTTAGTTTGATTGTCTATATTATGGTTTGGTTCCGTGCGACATTCCCACGCTTCAAAGCAGATACACTAATGGAATTTGCTTGGAAGATTCTCCTTCCAATCGCGTTAGCAAACCTATTTTTATCAGCGTTACTGAAAGAGTTATTCTTTTAAAATAAATCAAGTCAATATATAAAAAAATAAACAGTAATGACGTATGCCAAAAAAAGCATTGTCTATGAATAAAAACATCAATGACAAAGTCATAGACAAAAGGAATGGGGTGGAAGTATGAAGGGCTTAGTTAAAGGCTTAAAATATACCCTGAAAGAATTAACAAAGAAGCCAGTCACATATGAATATCCGAATGAACCATTGGCTTTACCGGACCGTTTTCGCGGGATTCAAAAATTTTATCCGGAAAAATGTATCGTTTGTAACCAGTGCGCCAATATTTGTCCAACGGACTGTATTAAGCTAACTGGGAAAAAGCATCCAGACCCAAACCAAAAGGGGAAAATCATCGATACGTATACAATTAATTTTGAGATCTGTATTTTATGTGATTTATGTACAGAGGTATGTCCAACAGAAGCGATTATCATGTCGAACAACTTTGAATTAGCTGAATATAGTCGCGACAATTTATACAAAGATTTAACATGGCTTGATAATAACGATGAAAACATAAGAGAGGTGAATAAACCATGAGTGGAGAACTAATAGCCTTTTTTATCCTCGCGCTTATTGCAATTGGTGGAGGAGTGCTAATGCTAAACACAACAAGAGTCACTCACATGGTTATATCACTAGTATTCACCTTTCTTGCTTTTGCCGGACTTTACGTCCTGTTATCAGCAGAATTTGTCGCAGCCGTTCAAGTGTTAATATATTCAGGTGCGATAACCATCATTATTTTGTTTGGAATTATGTTAACGAAGCATGATGATCAAGAAGTGAATAAGCCAAGATTTTGGAAAACATTCTTTGTATCGATCGGTGTAATCGGCTTCTTCTTAACAATGTATTTTGCAATCAATGACTTGTCATTAGGTGAGCAAGCAACAAACCTACATGAAAACAATACGATGCAAATTGGAACAGAGCTATATTCCAAATATATTATTCCATTTGAATTAACATCAGTCGTATTATTAGTTGCCCTCATCGGTGCGATCATTCTTTCGAAAAAAGATGACGGGGAGGCGGGAGACGTTGAGTAGTGTGCCATTATCTGTCTATCTCGTACTAGCTTTAACAATTTTTTGTATCGGTTTATTCGGTGCATTAACAAAAAGAAATACAGTAATCGTGTTGATTTCGATAGAATTAATGCTAAATGCTGCGAACTTAAATCTTGTTGCATTTAGCAAATATGGGGTAAATCCGAGTATCACAGGACAGGTTTTTTCATTATTTACGATCGCGATTGCTGCAGCTGAAGTTGCAGTTGGGTTGGCAATTTTAATTTCGTTATATCGAAATCGTAAAACTGTTAATATCGATGAGATGGATTTATTGAAAAAATAAATATCTCATCGTTAAGCGAGAATATCTCATTGCTAAGCGAGAATATTTCATTGCTAAGCGAGAATATTTCATTGCTAATCGAGAATTCGTAAACTTAGATAAACAGAAAAATGTAGCGTGCATCTATGTCCAGAATAGTTGTCCGATGTCAACAACAGGGAACTATACCAACCTTAAAGCTAAGGGGATATTCAAACACACTGCATAATGAATTAACCAATTAGAAACCTGAATTAAAGATGTCTCACATCCTGTGAGCTCAGAAGGGGAATGTGATAAGATGATGGAAAATGCATGGCTAATCCCACTGTTTCCACTTCTGTCTTTCGTCCTACTACTTCTCTTTGGTCGGAAATTAAAAGAATCGAGTGCGCTTGTTGGGATGTTGGCAACGCTTGCCTCGCTCGTAATGTCGATCATGGTGCTTTTAGAACGACTGCAAGGGGAAAATGTAAAGATTGAGGGAACATGGTTAACAATCGGGAATACAAATTTAACAGCTGGATTTGAAGTCAATCAATTAAACGCGTTGATGCTATTTATTGTTTCACTCGTAAGCTTTCTTGTACATATGTACTCGAAGGGTTACATGCATGGGGATGAACGCTTCCCTATCTTTTATGGCTATTTAGGATTATTTACATTTGCAATGCTATCACTTGTTATTTCACCAAATCTACTGCAAGTGTATATCTTCTGGGAGCTAGTAGGCCTTGGCTCATTCTTGTTAATTGGGTTTTATTTTTTCAAGGAGGAAGCAAGGGCAGCAGCGAAGAAAGCCTTTATTGTAACTCGTATCGGGGATGTTGGCTTCTTTATCGGAATGATTTTATTATTCTGGCAGGTAGGAAGCTTTGAATATGATGAAATTTTTAAGGCGGTTGAAGCGGGAACAATTTCTACCGGAATGATAACATTAACGGCAATATTAATCTTTATTGGGGCTGTCGGTAAATCGGGTCAGTTTCCACTTCATACGTGGTTACCAGATGCGATGGAGGGACCAACACCAGTTTCAGCATTAATCCATGCCGCAACAATGGTTGCTGCAGGTGTGTACTTAGTTGCTTCACTGTTTCCGCTTTTTGCTGCAAGCGAGACGGCAATGACAACGGTTGCGGTTGTCGGTGGCTTTACAGCCATTTTTGCAGCATCGATCGGTTTAGTACAAAAAGATATTAAGCGTGTTCTTGCTTATTCTACAGTCAGTCAATTAGGCTATATGATGCTTGCTTTAGGGGCAGCAGGCTATGTAGCCGGCGTATTCCATTTAATGACACACGCGTTTTTCAAAGCGTTGCTATTCTTAGCAGCAGGTAGTGTCATTCATGCGGTTCATACGCAAAACATTGATGAAATGGGCGGTTTATGGAGCAAGATGAAGCTAACTGCACCATTGTTCTTAATTGGTACACTTGCAATTAGTGGATTCCCATTCTTGTCAGGATTCTTTAGTAAAGATGAAATTCTCATTGCTGCATGGGCAGATGGTCGTTACGGCTTATTCTGGCTAGCGGTTATTGCAGCGTTCTTTACAGCATTTTATATGTTTCGATTATTCTTCCTTGTGTTTACGGGGAAACCACAAGGGGAACAACATGATGCGCAAGCTGGAGCTCACCAAAAAGAGCAGCATGGTGCAGCGGCTGGTGCTCAGCATGACGTTCATGAATCACCAGGTGTGATGACCTTCCCGATGATCGTTCTCGGGATCTTAGCGATTGTCTCAGGCTACGTGAACACACCTTGGTTTGGTACATTTTTGGGGGATTGGTTAGTACAAGGTTCAGAAACATTAGGTCATGGTCATATTGAAGGCCCAAGCTGGATCATGTTTGTAGCGACAGGGGTATCATTGTTCGGGATATTGCTAGCATGGCTTATTTATGGTAAAAAGTCTCTTTCACGTGATTGGCTATCACGTCCATTCCCAGCAGGTTATAAGCTTCTTTTCAATAAATATTATATCGATGAAATTTATAACAGTACGGTGGTCATGGGAACAAAAGCAATCAGCTATCTTTTGCAGTTTATTGATGTATGTATTGTCGGTGGTCTTGTAAAAGGTACTGCCGCACTAACACAAGGAATTGGCCGAGCAGGCTCTAAGCTTCAAGACGGCCAAATACAAACAGCTGGTACGGTTGCATTCTTTGGGTTGGCAGTAATTGTCGTGATTATCGCGCTTTCGGGGGGGTATTTTGGATGAGCAATAGCTTACTTTCATTACTAGTATTCTCCCCTTTGCTTGGGATTGTCATTCTTGCATTTATGTCAAAAACAAATGAAAAAGCGATAAAATGGGTTGGCTTTTTCGCAACATTAGTCCCTTTGCTTTTATCATTAGTGGCTTACGCTCAATTTGACTTCCTTGAAAAAGGAGTGCAATTAACGGAGAAGCATTCGTGGATTGCTTTTAACTTAGGTGGAGACTTCCCGTTTGTTGTGGATTATGAGCTTGGATTAACGGGCTTATCTTTAGTGTTAATTTTATTAACGACAGTCGTTGCTGCACTTGCCGCAGTCGCATCCATTCATATTAAAAAAGAATGGAAAGGCTATTTCATGTTATTCCTATTACTTGAACTGGGAATTTTAGGTGTATTTGCAGCACAAAACCTAGTATTATTCTTTATTTTCTTTGAAGTAACGTTAATTCCGATGTTTTTCCTTATCGGGAAGTGGGGCTACGACGAGCGTGAAAAGGCTGCGTATAGCTATTTAATCTATAACGGTCTCGGCTCTGCGATTATGCTGATTGTATTTGCTTTATTGTTTGCGAAAACTGGCACTTCAAACATTGAGCAATTAAAGCTCATTATGATGGAATCACCAGAAGCATTAGCGACAATAGGGATTACTGAAAGCTTCCGCTTAGGTGTTCTGATTGCGTTAATCATTGCGTTCGGGGTTAAATTACCGATATTTCCATTACACAGTTGGATGCTTCGCGTTCACGTTCAAGCACCACCTTCGATTGTTATGATCCATTCGGGGATTCTATTGAAAATCGGTGCTTACGGTTTAATCCGCTTTGGATTAGAAATTTTTCCGGCTGAATTTGCGCGTCTTGCGGTACTACTGGCTGTGCTTGGTGTCATTAACCTTTTATATGGAGCATTTTTAGCATTTGTCCAAAATGATTTTAAAATGGTACTTGCGTATTCGAGTATTTCGCACATGGGGATTGTTTTAATCGGCCTCGGAGCATTGAATATCGAAGGGATTCAAGGGGCTATTTTCCAAGCTGTATCACACGGTTTAATTTCAGCATTGTTATTCTTCCTTGTTGGTGTCATGTATGAACGTACAGGTACCTCGAAGCTTGATTCACTCGGTGGTTTAGCAAAGGAAACTCCACTTATAGCTGGATTTTTACTTGCAGCTGCAATGGCATCGTTAGGTTTACCAGGGATGTCAGGCTTTGTGAGTGAATTTATGGCATTTTTAGGTTTATTTAAAGTAGAGCCTGTCATTGCTGCAGTAGGAGCGCTCGGGATTATTTTAACAGCAGCTTACCTTTTACGAGCAGTATTAAAAATGACATTTGGGAAAACACCAACTCGATTAACGGGAATTAAAGAAATCCAGTCTGTTGAGATGGTCCCAGTCGTTGTATTACTTGGATTTATCATTTTAATCGGCGTTTACCCAAATATTTTAACTGAAGCAATTGTTATGACATTAGAAACTATACGACTAGGGATAGGGGGGTAAGCTCATATGGATCTACAGACATTGTTAAGCTATGAATGGGGAATTATGGCTCCAGAATTTGTGATTCTCGGTATGGCTACCCTACTATCACTAATTGATTTATTTATGGGAGCTAAGAAAAGCAGAAAACCTCTTGCCTTAATAGGGTTAGCAGGAATCATTATTGCGTTAATTTTCTTAGTTAGTCAAATCGGTCATGAGCCAGTTGATATTTTATATGGCACATATATTTTTGACCCATTCTCTCAGGCATTTAAGTTTCTTTTCTTAATTGGAACGGCCTTTGTATTATTACTGGGCTATCATTATGAGCCAAGCGGTGGAATTGAATACCGCGGAGAATTTTATTATTTGTTAATGACTGCGCTGTTAGGTACGATGATCATGGCATCAAGTGCAGATTTAATCACGTTATTTGTTGGCCTTGAGCTTTTATCCATATCATCATTTATTTTAGCAGGACTACGTAAAAAGAATTTACAGTCTAACGAAGCAGCAATGAAATATATGATTAACGGTGGAATTGCATCGGCGATCACTATATTTGGGATGAGCTACATTTATGGTTTAACAGGCTCAACTAATTTATACGAAATTGGTGAGCGCACTGGTAACATTATGGTTGGCGATTTAGCATTTTTAACAGCATTGGCATTTATCATCACGTTTATTGGTTTATCATTTAAGATCGCTACGGTACCATATCAAATGTGGGCGCCTGACGTTTACCAAGGGTCACCTACACCTGTGACCGCGTTTTTAAGCGTCGTGTCCAAAACAGCTGGATTTGTCATTATCATTCGGCTGTTAATAACAGCATTTAATAGTGCGCCAGGATTAACGACAGAAGACTATAATTTGCTATGGTCAATGAAGCCGTTCTTAGCGGTACTGGCAGCTCTTACGATGATTGTAGGAAACACAATTGCCTTAAGACAAACAAATATTAAACGGCTATTTGGTTTCTCAAGTATTGCTCACGCAGGCTACTTATTAGTACCATTTATCTCTTTATCACCACTTTGGCTTGAAGGAATTTGGTTCTATTTAGTTGCTTACTTATTGATGAATCTTGGCGCATTTGCCATTATTCAGCATGTGACGGATCGGGCTGGCAGTGAAGAATTGTCAAGCTTTAATGGCTTATATAAGCGCGCACCAATAATCGCTGTTGCCATGGCTATATTCATGCTTTCTTTAGCAGGGATTCCAGGAACAGCAGGCTTTATCGGCAAATTGAACATTTTTATCGGTGCCTTAGGACCAATTACCGCATTTGGCCCATTCCCAGGACATCTAGTACTTGTCAGCATCATGATGGCAACAACTGTAATCTCATACTTCTACTATTTCAGAGTCATGAAGGTTATGTTTAGTGGCCAACCGGCAGTGGTTGGGATCAACAATGTGGCACTTAATTTAGATTCTAAAGCTGAAACTAGCGCTACTGAATCAACATCAACAGAATCACAACAAGTATTACAAGGATCAGACGATGAAGATGCATCTACTGCTGCAGTCTCGGATGGCAAGCAAGTTACAACAGGAGCTAGCATCCAAAAGAATACAACCGCTACAGGCTCACAACTACCAATCGGTATCTCAATCGTCGTTGGCCTTTGCGTAATCGGCACAATCCTATTCGGAATCGCACCAGGCTTAGCACTAGACTTCTTCTACACACTACTAGGCATGTAATATAAACATAAATGGAAAAAGAGACCCCGTGTCTCTTTTTCCATTTATTCCCGGGGTCAGGCGCCTCTATGGACACCACTATGGACACTGCCCTGGCACCCTCTGTGGGCACCACTCTGGCACCCACCTTGGTAGGGTTCCAGGCTCTTCCCCGGAACCGAGATAGACGCGGAATCGGGATAGGTGTGGAACTACGATAGACGGCGCATTAGAAAACGGAACCGGGCTAGATGCGGAACTACGATAAATGCGGAACTCCAATAGATGCGAACCGCGCTAGAAAGAACTATAACACACCGAACAGAAACAGACTGAAGGCTGAACTGCAGCAGACAAAAACGATATAAATAGAACCGCAAAGACATCAGAAGTAACCGTGGTAGACAGAAACGATATAAATAGAACCGCAACAGTCGGAACCGCGGCAGACTGCAGGCTGAACCGCGGCAGACCAAAACCATAGAACGGCAAGAGAGAGAAGACGGAAACGCTACAGAGGGCAGTCGGTAACGTAACAAACCGAACCGCAACAGATTTTGTTATTCATTCAGGATAGTTCGTACTAAAATGGAAATATGTCGTATCATGTATTTTCCGGGAAATAATTTTGTTGCCGAAAGGGGAGGAAAACCTAATGGTTGAAAATTTTGGACAAATCTCGATGATTAGTATGATTGTTCATTTAATGTTTTTTGTCATCACGTGGTGGACGCTGCAAGGATTACGTATAGACTTATTGATCAAATCAGGGAAGACTGGACATGCCAAAGTATTATTAATATTACTTACAATCTCAATCGGATCCACCGTTAGCAATTTCTTTTTAGATTATTTCCTATGGGCCCAACAGTTGAAGTATTTATTTTAATGTTGGTAACCATTAACGTTGCTAGGCAAAAAGGCACTAAATTAAGTCTGAACGATAGAGTGCAATCAACGCAACCACCAAAGTCTCGAACTAATTCGAGGCTTTTTTCAGGACTCCTCGTTAATGTTAATGTTAAAATTCCTCATTAATGTTTGAATTCCTTATTGAGGTTTAATTCCCCATTATTTTTAAACCCTCATTAAAAGTTTAAAACCCTCATTAAAAGTTTAATACCCTCATTAAAAGTTTAATACCCTCATTAAAAGTTTAATACCCTCATTAAAAGTTTAATACCCTCATTAAAAGTTTAATACCCTCATTAAAAGTTTAATACCCTCATTAAAAGTTTAAAACCCTCATTAAAAGTTTAATACCCTCATTAGAGTTTAATACCACAATAAGTTTGAATTCTTTATTCAAGTTATATTGCCTTGCATATATTAGGTGAATTCCTCATTTAAATACGCTCATTTTCAACAAATATAGTCTTCCCATAAAGAGTATAAATATAGGTGTCGATATCTGACGACTTCTTCCACGTATGATAGCTCATGCAATGGCAAAAATGTTTAGTAAAGAAAACTTCGTAGGTGACTTGCCATATAAAGAAAAAGCTCAAGGCAAATTGGATTAAAATTTTAAATCAAATAACCACAATTGCCCGTGCTACAGAGAAAATGGGAGAGGAAGAAAAAATTTTATGAAAAAGTTATCTTTTGTTCTTTTAGCTTTGACCTATATAGTGTTTTTCCTTGCGAACCAAACCGGAAGTAGTCAATCATTTACTAATGATCCTCACGCCCGTGCATACCGTGTATTTGATGAATTAAAGTCCCAGTCATTGAATTCGCCATTATATCAAGATCAAGGGCCAGAGGAAATAACATATTTACTTGAAATCGCCAAGGTAATGAATAAACACAAAATTGATATTAGCAATTGGTCAATGTATGCTCGTGAAGATGTAGGTAAAGTAGAAAACTTCCATCAGTACAAAGAAGAGGTTACGAAGTACAGGAACCTTTTTCCGGACTTTTCCTGGGAAGAAACGAGGGAAGATGGTTTGTTCAAAAGTGTTGGGGCTTACGAAAACACAGAAGCATTGATAAAAGAACAGATAAAATTTGTCGCCTACCCCCATAAAGACCATTATAAAACGTATCTTATATATATTGTGAGCGGAGATAACTGGAGTAATGAGAAAATGCATCTTCTTTCAAAAACTTACCAGTTAAAAATAGGAAAATTGTTCGATAAATATCCTCTAATATTCTCTTGTATAAATGGACAAACAAGTGATAATATGGAAGGTGTTTTGTATAATCAAGCCCTTAAAATATTAAGCGAGTTTTCTGCCAACCCAATTGAAGCGTTACAAGAGGAGGCATTTGTCTCGGTATCTGCATATAATGAAAATTGGAAGAACAACATCCCTGGGATAAATGGGGAAATGAATATACAAATAGCATTACGGAATAATGGATTGGACGGTTCAACTACTGTGGTAATTGGCACACCAATCATAACGTCTGAATATTAATATATAGAAATTGGACGCGGAGGGGAATACCTTGGATAAAATCATTGTCCGTGGTGGTAGGCAGTTGTCGGGCACTGTTAAAGTAGAAGGTGCGAAAAATGCTGTACTGCCTGTCATCGCAGCAAGTCTACTCGCTAGTGAAGGAAAAAGCTATATATATGACGTCCCTTCTCTTGCAGATGTTTACACGATTAACGAAGTACTTCGTTTGTTAAATGCAAACGTCGTATTTCACAACAATGTTATTCAAGTTGATGCTTCAAAACCGTTAAATACAGAGGCGCCTTTTGAATATGTTCGAAAAATGCGTGCATCCGTTTTAGTAATGGGATCACTTTTAGGACGTGTTGGTCAAGCGCGTATCGCATTACCTGGCGGTTGTGCAATCGGCTCTCGCCCGATCGATCAGCATTTAAAAGGCTTTGAAGCAATGGGAGCAATCGTCCAAGTTGGCAACGGCTTTATTGAGGCAAAAGTGAACGGACGACTAAAAGGAGCAAAAGTTTATTTGGATTTCCCAAGCGTTGGGGCGACAGAGAATATAATGATGGCCGCGACGCTTGCTAATGGTATAACAACAATTGAAAATGCGGCGAAGGAGCCAGAAATTGTTGATTTAGCGAACTTCCTCAATGCTATGGGAGCAAAGGTAAGAGGTGCTGGCACGGGTACGATTCGCATTGAAGGTGTGAAAAAACTAAAAGGTGCCAACCACACCATAATCCCTGATCGGGTTGAAGCGGGTACGTTTATGATTGCCGCTGCAATTACGAAAGGGGATGTTACGATCAAAGGTGCTGTTCCTGAACATTTAACTGCATTGATTGCGAAAATGGAGGAAATGGGCGTTCGGTTTGAAGAAGTGGCGGATGGCATTCGTGTAATGGGTCCGGAACGTCTTAAAGCCGTCGATGTAAAAACAATGCCATATCCTGGTTTTCCTACCGATATGCAATCCCAAATGATGTCAATGCTCCTCGTTGCCGATGGAACAAGCATGATAACAGAAACGGTTTTTGAAAATCGCTATATGCATGTGGAGGAATTCCGCCGCATGAACGGTAATATTAAAATTGAAGGTCGTTCAGCGATTATTAATGGTCCTGCGTATCTTCAAGGAGCCGAAGTGGCCGCGACAGATCTTCGTGCCGCCGCCGCCTTAATTTTAGCTGGTCTTGCCGCTGAAGGGTACACCCGCGTAGTTGAGCTTCACCATTTAGATCGAGGTTACGTTGACCTCGCCGGCAAATTAGCAAGCTTAGGTGCTGACATTGAGCGTGTTAACGAAGAAACGATAAAGAAGTCAAGCAACGTCGTCAATATTCGCTCTAATTTGGCTTAACATGAAGGTCGTTTAGCGTAAAGCTGACCAAAATTGTAGACATATTACAACTGAAGTCACAATGTGCATGTATTTCTTACATCGCAGCTACTAGCTGACCAAAACAAAACTTTTACAATTAAGGAGCCTTTAGTTAGGTTCCTTTTTCCTTTTCAGAAATTTTAGCCCCTGTTTTTACTACCGTTTAAAATGTTGAACAGAAAACCGAGCTGTTCCCCGTCTTATATATAGAAAGTAAAAATCACAATCAAAGCTCTGAACCATAAAAATCGGCCCTTAATTCACAACATTCATCATTGAAAAAACATCCGAAAATACATATGCCATTTTTAAAAAATATATGTACTTGCTCAAACCATAGAACAAAAAATTACAAAGAAAATCAGACTTTTTATAAAGACAAGTGCTAGAAAAATAAAACAGCTTGTCCTACAAATTAATTTAAAAGTTCTAAATGCTTGTCCATCCCCATAAAAATAAAAATATAGCAATAAAAATTGGAGGATGAGACAATGAAACGAATCAAACCACTATTTTTCATATTGGCAGTACTTTTTGCAATCATCATAGTCGTACCCACCCTATTAGTGTTACCCTTTACAACAGAAAAAAATTCATTAGTAGCCAATCAAAACAACACACAAATATCGGCAAACAATACAGTAGAAGCATCAGCCGCATCTATACTCCAAGAACCAACTCTTGAAGTTGCCGTATATCGAAGCAATACGAAGAAAATCGATAAAATTATGCTTGAGGATTATGTAAAAGGCGTTGTTGCGTCAGAAATGCCAGCAGAATTTGAACTTGAAGCTTTAAAAGCACAAGCACTAACGGCACGAACATACATCGTGAAACAAATGGTAACGAATGAGCAAATTAGCACCCCAGAAGGAGCGGACGTAACCGATACAGTTATTCATCAAGTTTACAAAAGCCCAGCTGAACTAAAACAAATATGGGGCGCCGCAGATTATGAATGGAAAATGGCACGAATTTCTGAAGCAGTAGAAGCAACAAAAGGGCAAATAATTACTTATAAAAATGAGCCAATCACCGCTTCATTTTTTTCAACAAGCAATGGGTATACGGAAAATTCAGAGGATTACTGGAAAAACTCATTCCCATACTTACGAAGTGTTGAAAGCCCATGGGATACAGCCTCGCCTAAATTTCAAAATCAAGCCGTTATCTCAGTACCAGATTTTGAAAAAAAATTAGGTGTTAAAGTTAGTGATCAATTAGTCGGAAAAGTGATCGCTCGTACAAAAGGAAACCGCGTTGCCAAAGTGGACATAAATGGAAAAATATTTGAAGGTCGGGAGGTTCGTGAGCTCCTCGGACTAAAATCAAGTGACTTCACTTGGAAAAAGCAAGGCAACCAAATTATAATCACAACTAAAGGTTATGGACACGGTGTCGGCATGAGTCAATATGGTGCAAACGGCATGGCAACCGAAGGCAAAAGCTTCGAGGACATTATTACCCACTACTACCAAGGTACAACAATCTCAAATGTCGACCCATATTTAAAAGACACAATCGTAGCTAGGAAATAAACCGGAATTCGAGTTTAACTTGAACTTGAAATAAAGAACAGGTAACGAATTCCTCTTCCAAATTTATTAATTTAGTGGATGAGGTTCACATTGGATAAGGGTGACGAATAAGGGTGACGACATTTTGTCATCATCCAAACATTTGACGTATAACCGAATTTTATAAATTCGAACAGTATTTATATATAGAAACAAAAACTAAGCTCCCGTGCAATTGGGGAGCTTTATAAATGAAAACAGCATATTTAGGTAAAATAAAAAGCATTATGGAAAAATTAAGGCAATGGAGCTTCCGGCAAAGAGGGAGAGCCAAACTTAAGCTACTAATTCCTCCAATAAAAGGCAGTCGGACAATAAAAGTCCCAATCAGGACAATAAATCCCAAAGTCCGGTTAATAAATGTCTCCTCCCCGACAATAAACAACCAAATCGCGCCAATAACCATTCTCAATAGAATCCCATAGTAACGATGTTAATGAAAAGCCAACTAATGAAGGGCCGAAATACTGCAAAAACAGCAACTTAATAAAAATAAATTATAAATTATCTCTCCATTTCGTAACCTATAATGAATTTGATAACCATTCACACACATAAGGGCTCAAATCGGGCAATTTTTTGTCAAAATATGAGCCCTAATTGCTATTCTAAATAAGACTACGGTTAAAATACATAAAATGCACAATTCAATGCTAAATTATCACGCCAAGTTGCCGTTCAAAAAAACGGTAATGACCTAAATCTAAATAAATAATAAGTAGCAATAAAACTCCGCCCTTCCGCCCTTAGAAAAGTTCGTATTAACTAAGAGTGTCATAAAAAATTCTAAAAATAGCCTCCGATAATCACAGGAAACTGGCCTTAAGTTAGCGAAACTAATCACTATAAATAAGGAGTGTGAACCATATGATAATAAAAGAACGAAAACCGCCCCTAAGTATTCAGAAATTGCAGGTAATGTTGAGGCGATTACCAAAAAATCATCCAAAAATACAACAACTACAAGAGGAGTACTCTCGAGCAACAATAGGCTACCGTGGTGAACAAGCTCTGGATTACCATTTAACCTTCATTGAGGAATTCGAACACCTAATACTCCATAACATAAGGTTGCTCAATTCCCAAAAATACTACTTTCAATTAGATACTCTCATCTTAACCCCATATTTCATCCTTAACCTTGAAACAAAAAATATTTCAGGAACATTGTTTTTTGACCAAGATTTTCACCAACTAATTCGAACACTAGACGAGAAAGAGGAAGCATTCCCAGATCCAATCCTGCAAATACAACGTCAAGAGTCCCAGTTGAAATCATGGTTAGCGAAATATAAGGTGCCTCAAATACCGATTACCTCAAAAGTTGTAATCAGCAATCCATTATCCATTATCAAAACACAGTCCCATTATGCGAAAGTGGTGAAAGAAAAAGTCATTCATTTAGCATTAATATGGAATGAAATCGAAAAGCTACATAGTAAATACTCGGTTGAAATCATTCCGATGAAGGATTTGAAAAAAATTGCGCGTCAACTAGTAAAGTGCCATATCCCATATAACCCAAATTATTTTAATAAATACCAAATTAAACAATCAGATATATTAACGGGTGTTCATTGTCCTAATTGTAACCATCTACCAATGGTTAGAATGAAAGGTATATGGTTTTGTGGAAACTGTAAAACGAACAGCCTTGATGCTCATATTAATTCTATTTATGATTATTCGTTGCTATATGGTCCAATGATTACGAATAAGCAACTACGCCAATTTCTCAACTTACGCTCCATTTCAATCTCCAATAAATTACTAAATTCATTAAACTGTAAAAAGATAGGGGAACGAAAAGGAAGATACTATCAATTACCTGAGCTAGAGGGATAAATTTAACTTTATTAATATCGAAAGAAAATGTAATCAACCTACGATCCAGTATGATTCAGCATTATGATTATTAATAACGACTCTCATTTAAAAAGGGACTTATATTTTGGAGAATGTGAGTTATACTTTGGAGAATGGGAGTTATACTTTGGTTTAGTAGTAACTGATTTATTGTAAATAAAAGGCAGTCGGACAATAAAAGTCCAAATCAGGACAATAAATCCCCAGGTCCGGTTAATAAATGTCCCCACCCCGACAATAAACAACCAAATCGCGCCAATAACCATTCTCAATAGAATCCCATAGTAACGATGTTAATGAAAAGCCAACTAATGAAGGATCGAAATTCTGCAAAAACAGCAACTTAATAAAAATAAATTATAAATTTTAACCTCATTTGTTTTCCCTATTGAACTAGATAAGCCAACCGTACACAAAATGACTAAAAAAAACCTTTCCCCCATGCATAATTCTGCGCGATTTGTCGAAAAATAATCCAAAAAAACTTTTTTAAAAGATGTATAGAATTCGAGACAATTGTTCAGAATGGTTGCTGAGGTGATGAAAAAATGAAAGAGGAAGAAAAACTAACTTCCCGAAGTTCAAAGTGGAAACGTATCACAAAAAAGAAATGGGTATTACCAGCAATCTATCTTGGGAGTGCAGCACTAATTTTAACAGGAGTGCTTTGGTACCAGGCTGCAACGGATGATATTATTGGAAATGAAACTGACAACGTTCAGGATGTAGCAGATAAACAACTCTCGCAATATCCGGATCAACAGGAAGCCGTTCCGGTTAACGCTCTAGAAGAAAACTTCAAAATGCCTGTACTAGACGAAAACGAAGTGAAGATTAAAAAGCAATTCTATGATAATAATGCATCCAGTGAAGAACAAGAAGCTGCTCTCGTTGTCTATAATAATACTTATTATCCTAGCACTGGAATTGACATTGCCATGGAAAATGGCGAAAGCTTTGATGTTGCCGCATCACTTAGTGGTACAGTCATTCGAGCTGAAAACGATCCAATTTTAGGTAATGTAGTAGAAATTAAGCATGAGAACGATGTCGTGACATTCTATCAAAGTTTAGATGAAATGCATGTTGAGCAAGGTACTGAAGTTGTTCAAGGTGAAGTCATTGGTACAGCAGGGACAAGCATTTATGACAAGGATGCCGGGGTGCATGTCCATTTTGAGATACGTCAAAACAATGAACCAGTAAATCCGATTGAATTTTTCAACAAGCCACTTTCTTCAATAGATGTTAAGGCTGAAGCAGCAAAAAATGAAGCCAAGAAAGAAAAAGAGGCTGAAGCTGTGAATGAAAAATCGGAAGCAAATACTGCAAATGAAAAGCAACAAACAGAAGCTACGAATGAAAATGTAGATGAGGCAAATGCAGCTGACAGTGCTGAAAATGCCGATGAAGGCGAAGCTTCTGAAGATAATTCACAATCGAGCTGATGATGATTCACATTAAGATGAAGATTCACAATCAAGCTGAAAATTCACATTAAGCTGAAGAAGATTTGTAATCGAGTTGATGAAGATTCTCAATCAAGCTGAGGATTCTCAATCAAGCTGAGGATTCTCAATCAAGTTGAGGATTCTCAATCAAGCTGAAGATTCTCAATCAAGTTGATGATGATTCACATTAAGATGAAGAAGAATCAGTATTCAGTCTGAAAATAATTCATATTAAATCAGACAATCAAGTCTTGATGACAAAACTGACAAACAAGTGTTTAGATCAAAATACAAAGGTTCTCAGTTTAACAAATTACTTTCTACAAAAAATTAATAATTTTCTCGGATCAAAAAATGGTGATCGAAACCTTGGAAAAATTTAATCCAAGGTTATTTTTTTGCACAATCGGTCAAAGTACCCTAGTTGTCCAGTCGAAAATTTGCTATAAATACAGTAAATATAGCGCGAAACACACTAAGTTACTAGAATACTGTTATAATTGACATGAACAGTATAGGTTCAAAATAGCAAAAATTGTTGATCATCACAAAATGCCGTTGTTTCCCATCGTGATTTTTTGAAAAAAATGAGCGAGGTGAGCCAAATGAAGAACAGATTAAAAATCATTATATTACTATTATTTATAGTTTGTATTTCTGTTTGGTCAATTGTAATCTATGAAGGCTCTAAACTTGGCTGGTTCGATTGGATGTTATCAACTTTTTCTTCAAGCAAAATCTCCACGAGTAGCACAATGCCAACGAAAATTTTGACAAGCTCACAAGATGTGTCACTTACAAATTCGAATATGGATCTTACTACCATACTGTTATTCCTTGTTTTCTTACTAGTAGTCTCACTAATAATTTATTATTATAACAAAATTAAAACGAAGAAAAAGTAGCTATGATAGAGCTGCTTTTTTTAAAATAAAAAGTAGTTTCATACAAAAAAATGCAGAAAACCTTCAATAAATTGCTTGACGATACCTAAATTCATCTGTTTAAATACAAATATATGAATTTTCTAAAAATTTGTGTTATAAAACAGATGGTACTGTCATAATACTAAAACACATACATTTATGAAAAAAGGCTAGTATTTACCTCAAAGATCATCGCAATTTCATACTAAAGTCACAGTGGAAAGCCATTTAGCATAGTACTAAAGTCTTCGGCCAAAAAGTTCATTTACATGTCTTCCAGTGAATAAAAGGGACAACCTGAATAAAAGGGACAACCTAAAGAAAAGTTAGATCAGGAAGCTCCCTATCATTTTTTAAAGTTATAAAAAATTTGCCTCGCTAATTGAATACGCTTACATGTAATAAAGTTATAAAATCTTGTCTTAAAGGCATTTCCGCAAATTGTAATAGCGGACCAACAACTATGAATAAGGTCTGGGGGGATCTCGATGTTTTTAGTCATTCTATATGGAATTATCACTGTTTTATGTGTCTTTTTCGCAATAAAGAAACAAAAGCTAGCGTTATTGTCAGTACCGTTTTTAGGAATCTTTGGCTACTTATTTATCAAAATATTAATGGTTCCATTACCATTTTGGGAGACGGTCCAATTTATTTTCGATCTAAGATAATCGAAGCTCAAGAGATAATCGTAGTTTCAGAGATGATCGTGTTCGAAAGAAGATCGTGAGTTCAAGAGATGATCAAGAGTTCGAAAGTAAGTCATGATTCGAAAGATTATCAATTCTATCGAGAGATAATCATTAGCTCAAGAGATGATCAAGAGTTCGAAAGTAAGTCATGATTCGAAAGATTATCAATTCCATCGAGAGATAATCATTAGCTCAAGAGATGATCAAGAGTTCGAAAGTAAGTCATGATTCGAAAGATTATCAATTCCATCGAGAGATAATCATTAGCTCAAGAGATGATCATGAGTTCGAAAGCTAGTCGTGAGTTCGAAAGAAGATCATGTATTCCGAGAGATAATCAAGGGGCGAGAACTTTGCAACTAGAGTATGAATCGATAGTTTCAACAAAATTACTTTAAGGAGGTGGTGTTACTAAGAGGATCATGGATAATGTAGCTTTTTGTAACAAGGGGAGAAAGTTTTTTTGGCTAGCAAATAAGTAAAGGGGGAAATCTTGAATGAAGAAGATTGACAAAAGTATTGCAGATGCTTATTTCAAAGCACGAACAAGAAACATTATTATCTATTTAGCAATTGGATTCATTGCTTCATTCGTTATTGTTGCGTCTGCAGAAGCATTTGCAGGAATGACTTTTAATGGAATGCCGTTCCATTACTTCATGGGAGCACAAGGTGCAGTATTAACGTTCGTACTTCTATTATTTATAAATGCAATTGTTAGTGATAAGATCGACAAAAAGTTTGGCATTGACGAGAAGCGTAATGAAGCTTTAAGTAATGGAAAAACAGTCGAGCATTAAACAATCCTTTATAAGTAATTGAAGAATGAAAAATAAATGTGCATATAGCAATCTTTTATAAGTATTGTGAAAGCAACGATTACTAATCTTATACTTTTTTAAATAGGGAGAAAGTAGTAAGTAGTAACAAAAAATATTAAAAATACAGGGGGGTCTATATGGATCAACAGTTTATAGTATCAATGGCGTTTATATTGGCATCATTTGCACTTTATATCGGGATAGCCATTTATAATACAGCGAAATCTACATCTGATTTCTACGTTTCAGGACGTGGAGTATCACCAGTTTGGAATGGTATGGCGATTGGCGCGGACTGGATGAGTGCTGCATCGTTTATCGGTATGGCTGGTACAATCATGCTTCTAGGGTATGATGGTTTAGCGTATATCATGGGTTGGACAGGTGGTTACTTAATGTTAACCTTCCTTCTAGCACCACAGCTTCGTAAGTACGGTCGTTATACAGTACCTGAATTCTTAGGTGACCGTTACAGAAGTGATAAAGCACGCTTGATCGGTGCGATTGCAACAATCATTATCTGCTTTACGTACTCAATCGGACAGTTATCAGGTTCAGGGGTTGTAATTGGACGTCTACTAGAGGTAGATGCAAAAGTAGGAACATTAATCGGGGTTGTATTAATCGCTTTCTACGCTACAATGGGTGGTATGAAAGGGATCACTTGGACACAGGTTGCGCAGTATATTGTATTAATCACTGCCTACCTAGTACCGGTAATCTTCATGTCATTACAAATCACTGGTAACCCAATTCCTTGGTTATCATATGGTCATATCGTATCTGAATTTAAAGAGCTTGATGAAGCATTGGGTGTATCACAATATTTTGCACCATTTACAAATGGTACAAAAGCACAGTTCTTAGCATTAATGTTTACGCTAATGGCTGGTACAGCGGGACTTCCGCACGTAATTGTACGTTTCTATACAGTTCCAACAATGAAAGCAGCTCGTTGGTCTGGTGCTTGGGCATTATTGTTCATCGCGTTGTTATACTTATCAGCACCAGCATACGCAGCGTTCTCTCGTTTTATCCTTATGACTCAAGTAGCTGGTCAACAAATGGCAAACTTACCGGCTTGGACAGGATCATGGATTGAAACTGGTAAACTGCAAATTGCAGATGCAAATGGCGACGGAATTTTACAATGGGCAGAGCTTGTTATCGCTAACGACATCGTCGTTATGGCGACACCAGAAATTGCAAACCTTGGTATGTTCGTTATCGGTTTAGTAGCTGCTGGAGCAATGGCTGCGGCACTTTCAACAGCAGGTGGTCTAATGATTACAATTTCATCTGCGTTGGCACATGATATTTACTATCGTACAATTAATCCAAAGGCAAATGAGAAAAAACGTCTTTTAGTTGGTCGTTGGTCAATCCTGATCGCGACAGTAATTGCTGGTTTAGTTGCATTAAACCCACCAGGGGTTATTACACAGATTGTTGCATGGGCGTTCGCGCTTGCAGCAGGTTCATTCTTCCCAGCACTTATGCTAGGTGTATGGTGGAAGCGTTCGAATGCACAAGGCGTTATCGCGGGTATGGTAATCGGACTTGCTGTAACATTAGCTTATATTTTTGCAGCAAAATATGGCGGCTTTACAGTCGCAGGTATTATCGATACAGGGGCAGGTCTGTTTGGAGCTGCAGCTGGTTTCTTAGCTAATATCCTTGTATCACTTGCAACACCAGCACCATCAATTGAGAGCCAAGAAGAAGTACTTGATCTACGTTATCCAGAGCAAATGACATACAAAGATGGCGAGGTATGGATGGATGAAGGTAGCGAAGCAAAGATTGGATAAACAACAAGTTTATGAACAAATTAAAGGACACCCCTTTTTTAAAGGGGTGCCTTTGCATGAGGAAAAACAGCTATTTGAACTATGTGAAATAAAGGAATATGCGCAAACGGAATTAATTTATCAGGCAAATCAGCGGCGCGATGGTCTTTTACTTTTACTAGAAGGGTCTGCTGAAGTTTATATTTATGATGAGGAGCACGACCGGATTGAAGCGCTAGAGGTTATTCAAAAAGGCGAGTTAATCGGCTTCCCGACGTTAGCGAATTTTTTAGGCGTGTCTAAATCAAATAAATATGAAGAAATGGTTCGAGTGAGAGCGCTAGAATCTTGTTATGGTGTGTTAATACCTTTTGGTGTGATCCAAGAGCGCTGGGAAGATGAAGGTGTTCGTGATTATTTATTGCAGCAAACGGCAATGCGATTGAAGGATATTTACATGTCGTTAGCTGAGCAAGTAAAAATCACGCGTCAATTATCAGAAAGCAATCATTTCGTTGTTCGTTTGCAGGATATTATGGTGCCTGCAGTTTCTGTAACGAAGGAAGCGACCGTTCAAGAAGTATCAACTTTAATGGCGCAAAACAAAATCGATTCAATTGTTATTTTAGAGGAAGAGAAGCTAGTCGGAATTATAACAAAAACAGATCTTGTAAATCGTGTACTGGCTAAGTCAAAGCCATATGATTTACGGGTTGAATATGTGATGACGAAAAATCCAAGTACAATTTCAAGGCTCGAATATTACTATGCTGCTTTAACAACTATGTTGCTGCAAGGGTTTAAGCATTTGCCGGTAGTCCACGAGGAGACAAACGAAGTAGTTGGCATTGTATCATTAGGTGATTTGCTGCGGAAGAAAAACGAAAACACAGTAAGAACGCTTCGTCGCATTGAACAAATCGATGAAGAGAATCTACCATCTATTAAAGAAGCAATCTATTTAGTTTTAGAAACATTAATACAAGATAAAGTGCCAGCGACTCACATTTTAGAAGTGATCACGGCTCTTTATGATCGTTTGGCCGTGCGCTGCGTTCAGCTTGCAGTTGATTCGCTACGCGTGAATAAAGGCTTAACGCCACCAGTTGACTTCTGTTGGTACACAATGGGAAGCTCAGGTCGTGGTGAACAGTTTATGATGACGGACCAGGATCATTTCTTAGTATATGAAGATAGTGAGGCAGGTCAGCGCGAGCGGACAGATGAATATTTTGCATTGCTCGGTGAAGAAATAGTTATTTATATGGAAAGAGCGGGGTACGCACGTTGTATCGGTCATATGATGTCGAACAATCCAATTTGGCGCGGGTCCCTTAAAACATGGGAAACACGGCAACGCCAGTGGATGCTCCAAGCAACAAACGATAATATTTTATTGGCGCAAAACTTCTTTTCATTCCGCTATTTATATGGAAGCCTGCGCTTAAATGAAAAATTTGAGAACCAAATCGCTCAGCAGCTTGAGCGCGCAAAAATATTCCTATATCGGATGGCATCAGAAGAAAAGGAACGTACGATACCAAACCTTGACCATCCAATTCGGTCATTATTCAGATTGGACCGCAAGCATATTGATATTAAAAAGGAAATTCTCTTCCCGTTCCATCACAGCCTGCAAATCTTAACACTATCACACTTAATTGTGGCTGGAACACCAGAAGAACGCATCGATTTCCTAGTTCGCAAAGGAATCATCACCGAAAACTTTGCAACCGACTTAAAAACAGCATTCGAACAAGTCATGATGATCTATATTAAACAAAAATGGGGCGGGTACAAACGCGGGGAAAAAGCCTCTTCGAAACTCACATTCACACACCTCACCACAAGAGAAAAAGAAGAACTCATCCTTACGCTCAAAACATTCCGCGAACTCCAAAGCCAAATGCTCGGAGAATTCTCAATCTAGCAATAACTGGAGGGGTCAGGCGCCTCTATGGCCACCACTATGGATACCGCTATGGCCACTGGGGTGGCTACCACCCTGGTAGGGTTCCAGGCTCCTTGGTGGCTACTGCTATGGATACCGCTATGGACACTGGGGTGGCTACCACCTTGGTAGGGTTCCAGGCTCCTTGGTGGCTACTGCCCTGGCTACCTCTGTGGTCAACGCCATGGTACCAAGGGTGTCTATCTGGATTTATCAGTCACATCAGTTGCTAGATTTTTATGAAAAAATCGGCCGTATCTAAACAGTTCAGAGTAATTGAATTCGCCTACGTTTGGATAGAGGGAACGATTGGGTGGAAAAATATTAATGATGAGGCAAAATATGGAAAAATGAAGCACATTGAAGTAGATTCAAGGAAATGAAGCACTTGAAGTGAAGCACATTGAAGCACATTGAAGCAGATTCAAGAAAAATGAAGCACTTGAAGTGAAGCACATTGAAGCACATTTGAAGTAGATTCAAGGAAATGAAGCACTTGAAGTGAAGCACATTGAAGCACATTGAAGCACATTTGAAGCAAGAGCATTAAATCACATTGAAGCTCATTAAAGCATAAAGAATCACAACTATAAATGAAAGCGGAAACAAAGTAAGAAAAAATGAATATTATATGGTCATCTAAATATTTTTGATCGTAAGAGTTGGTCTACGAAGTTTCTGTGGCGTTATTAAAATGTAAAACTAATATTTTAATAATCTAGCTAGAGTTCACAAATCTACTTACACCTAAAAATTGCAAAGAATCAACCTAAATAAAAGTTAAAAATACAGTGCATTGATAGCTTACGAACATAAGTAAAGTACTAAACGACAGTTATCCATTTGTAACGGAAACCTATTTCTATCATAAATGGACAACAATACAAAACTTAATGAAACGATCCTTTCAATTACAGGGGGGTAATTGAAAGTGATATTTCAGCATCAACCTTCAACACCTTTAGGAAGGAAGAAAGAAGAAAGGGGGCCTATGTTTGTTCTGGTTGCGAAAATCAATTTCATGTCCACTAGATGACTCTGTGCCTTTATCGACACCAATTGAAGAACTCCCTTTTACTGTATATGATACAGAGACCACTGGTTTTCAAGTAGCAACGACCGATCGCTTAATTGAGATAGGTGCTGTTAACATGAGAGGCTTTGAAGTACTTGAACACCAAACGTTTCAAACATTTGTTAAACCAAAACGAGATATCCCGCAGAAGATAACAGAACTCACGGGAATAACCGAAGAGAAGGTGAAAGGCGCTCCAGACTCACTTGAAGCAATAATGGAGTACTTTGAATATATTGGAAATAATAATAGTGTGGCGATGGTTGGGCATTATGTCTCTTTCGATATAATGGTACTCAGACAAGAATTACGGCGAGCGAAACAAGCTCTTAAAAAGCCGAGAACAGTTGACACCCTTGATGTCATCGGTTTTCTTAGTCCATCTTGGGAAATGCGCGATTTAGAGAGGTACGCCATGGCATTTGGAACGCGAATTTATGAGCGACACTCTGCGTTGGGAGATGCACTTACGACAGCATACCTTTTCAGTGAATTACTGCAGCAATTTGTCGACCGCGGCTATCGCACATGGGGAGAATTGCTGAAATATAGCGATGCAGAGGCGCGCTTGGCAACGTTTTAGGTTGAGGAATTTTTTGAAAAAAAAATCAGGTGCTTCATTTCCGCCACCAATTCATTTGGCAGATGAGGTTCACAAAAGCACGCCATGCTACGGCCTATATAGAAAAAAGAAATATCTGTAGAAAAAATTCATCCTAGTACGCCAAAAATATTTACTAAAAAAACAGGAGTGGTGTCCACGCAAGTGTGAAGCTGCTCCTTTAAAATTTGATTTTACAAAAATAACCACAAACCCTCGGTTAAAAAACAGCGAAAAAAACCCTCTTCATTGAATCAATAAAAAAAAACGAGCCACGGATTTCCACAAATTGTCAATCGGCTAATAAAACTCCATTCTCGGACAATAAATTCCATTCCGCGTTAATAAAATTCCGCCAGCGGACAATAAAACCCCTCAGCCGGACAATAAACATTCTCAATTATAAAAATCCTCATTAAAATTAGTAAATATTAGTAAAAAAATCCATAAAAACTAAATAAATCAGTAAGTTCAAACTGAAAAATTGGCCAGTGTAGCCAATAGAACCACTACCAACTAACTAAAAATTAAGAAAAAACGCTTAAAATCACCAAAACGCCACGATTACTACATAAAAACAAAAATAAATCTCATATTTCTATGTGTAAACTCATTATTCATAACAACCTCAGAAAAACCACGAAAATTTCACTTTAAGAAAAGGTTCTGAAAACATAACAGTATATATTGCTCCTTAAAGTTTTCCCATTCCCACCAAACTCTCCCCTATTTACTTCAACCCCACCAACGAATTTTTAAAATATTCAAACAAATCCCTTGTCCCCCTTGACTTTTTAGCATAATACAACTTGTTCTCTAATAAACATATATAAACCATACAAAGAGAGTTTGAGGTGAGCGCAAGTCTCATTTCACCCATCTCACATCCAACTTAGGGAGGCGAGCGGTGTGCACGATTACATCAAAGAACGAACTATCAAGATTGGCAAGTATATCGTGGAGACAAAGAAAACAGTTCGTGTAATAGCGAAAGAATTTGGCGTTTCCAAAAGTACTGTCCATAAGGATTTGACAGAGCGACTACCTGATATTAATCCCGAACTAGCGAATGAAGTAAAAGAAATCCTCGATTATCATAAATCAATTCGACACCTCAGAGGCGGTGAAGCAACAAAACAGAAATACAAATCAGACAAAGCCGAAGGTGAGCTAGTGAAATAAGTCGCCCGAGCCAAGCCAAAGCCAATCAAATAAACGTCTAGTAAACAAAGAATCCAGACCATTTTAAGCAAAACTTAATAAAGAAATGTAACCGAAAAACATTATTCAAACTCATGTAAAAATGCAACCCAACACCAGTCAAACTCATGTAAAAATGCAAACCAACACCAGTCAAACTCAATAAACAAAATCAAAAATGTAATCGAATAGTATTCAAACTCAAAAAACAAAATCACACGCAACCTAACACTTGTTAAACTCAATATCATATCAAAATGTAACCCAACACCAGTCGAAGTCCAAAAATCAAAAACGTAGCCTAACACTAAGAAAAAGTTCCAAAAAATCAAAAATCAAAACCCAAACCCAACACACAGAGTTCCAAAAAATCAAAAATCATAGCCCAAACCCAACACACAGAGTTCCAAAAATAAAAAATCAAAGCCCAAACCCAACACCCAAAATCCAAAGCCCGAAATTCCGAAACACAAACGCAACACCCAATATTCCAAATACCAACCAAATTCTAAAAACAAACAATGACGAACCATGCCCAAATATGTTAAAATATAACCTTAGATACTAACGTAACGGACCGGCTGCAAAAAAATACTCGAAACAAATGGAACGTTAAGTCGAACTCAATTAAATTTAGCCACGCAAACCGGTAAACCGCGAGCGAAAACAAACAATAAAAGCAACGTCCAGGCATGGAAATGTTTAAGGAGGATAACAAATAAATGATTGCTAGGGATATTGGAATTGATTTGGGGACTGCCAATGTATTAATACACGTCAAAGGAAAAGGAATCGTCTTGAACGAACCATCAGTAGTAGCGATTGATCGTGATCAAGGTCGCGTCCTCGCAGTAGGTGAGGAAGCAAGACGAATGGTAGGACGTACACCAGGAAATATTGTAGCGATCCGCCCACTGAAAGACGGCGTCATCGCGGACTTTGACGTAACAGAATCAATGCTCAAATACTTTATCGAAAAAATCAACGTCAAAGGCTTTTTCTCAAAGCCACGCATGCTCATTTGCTGCCCAACAAACATCACATCAGTCGAACGCAAAGCAATTCGCGAAGCAGCAGAAAAAAGCGGCGGTAAAAAAGTATTCCTTGAAGAGGAACCAAAAGTAGCTGCCATCGGGGCAGGCATGGATATATTTCAACCAAGCGGAAACATGGTCATCGATATAGGCGGTGGAACAACAGATGTTGCAGTGCTTTCCATGGGCGACATCGTCACCGCCTCTTCAATTAAAATGGCAGGGGACAAGCTCGACAGCGAAATCCTCGCCTATATCAAAAGAGAATACAAGCTCCTTATCGGTGAACGGACATCCGAAGACATCAAAATCAACGTTGCCACTGTATTCCCAGGCGCACGCAAAGAAGAAATCGATATTCGCGGTCGCGACATGGTATCAGGCCTACCGCGCACGATCACCGTTTACTCAGAAGAAATCGAAAAAGCACTACGCGAACCAGTATCAATGATCGTCCAAGCGTCGAAGAGCGTACTCGAACGGACGCCACCAGAGCTATCAGCCGACATCATCGATCGTGGCGTCATCCTAACAGGTGGTGGCGCATTACTACACGGCATCGACATGCTACTAGCCGAAGAACTTAAAGTACCAGTGCTAATAGCCGAAAACCCACTAGACTGCGTTGCCGTCGGCACAGGCATCATGCTCGATAACATGGATAAACTTCCAAGTAAACGTTGGGGCTAAACGTGTCGATAAAAGACATAGGGACAGGTTCCTTGTCCCAGTGATTCTTAAATAATGGGACATCAAACCTGTCCCCGGAAGGAGAGATTAACATGCTCCGTGGTTTTTATACAGCGGCAGCCGGTATGATATCGCAGCAACGCCGCCAAGAAATGCTAACGAATAACCTTGCAAACGCTAATACACCGGGCTTCAAGGAAGACCAAGGCAGTTTACGTGCATTCCCGGAAATGCTGATCACAAGCATGAATACCGAAACACTGCCTGTCACGAAGCGCTACCAAATTAAAGGCGCCTACACAGTCGGTCCAATTAATACGGGCGTATACATGCAAGAAACGCAGCCGAAATTCCGCCAAGGTGATATTCAAGAAACTGGCAATCAAACCGACATCGCCCTCGTTGACGTCAATCTTCCGATTAACGAAGAAACAAATCGACCTGGTGCGCTTTTCATACAAGTACTAAACGCCGATGGTGAACCGCGCTATACCCGCAACGGCAACTTCACCATTGACGGAGAAGGATACCTTACAACAAACGATGGCTACTATGTCACTGATACATACGGGGCCCCGATTATCATTTACGGAAATGAATTTACGATCACATCTGACGGTCGCTTCTTTGAAGATGGCGAAGATACCGATCAACAGCTCAACATCGTCTATGCAGAAAATCCGGACAACCTTGTCAAAGAAGGCAATGGCCTCTTCCGTGTTGAAGGCGCGGGCCAAGAGCTGCCAAGTGCAATCGAGGATCCTGAAATTGTTTTTCAAGTGAAGCAAAAATTCATCGAGCGCTCGAATGTTGACATCGAACAAACGATGACCGAAATGATGATGGCATACCGCACGTTCGAAGCCAATCAAAAAATCTTAAAAGCCTATGATTCAAGCATGGAAAAAGCGGTTAACGAAATCGGCCGAATTCGCTAAGGAGGGATGATCAATGAATCGTTCAATATTATCAGCTAGCTCCACAATGGCGCAGCTACAGAAAAAAATAGATACAATTGGTCAAAACCTTGCTAATACGAATACAAACGGCTTCAAGCGAAGAGAAACAAGCTTCAACGACCTTCTTTTCCAGCAAATCAATAACCAACCGGACGCACCGAAGGAAGTTGGTCGCCGCACACCAGACGGAATTCGCCAAGGCAGTGGCGCAAAGCTATCAGAAACAAATATCCGCATGGAACAAGGTGCGCTCAACATCACAGAGCGCCCGTTAGATTTGGCGTTGACAAGACCGAATGAATTTTTTGAATTGTTAACAGAGGAAAACGGTCAATACTTAACACGCTATACGCGAGACGGTGCCTTTTACTTGTCACCTACAGAAGAGGAAGGCCAGCTTGCCCTTGTAACTAGCAAAGGTGATTATGTCGTTGATGGCGAAGGTGAACCGATTTACCTTCCTGACAACTATAAAAATATAAAATTTACTGAAACTGGGGAAATTATTGTTACAAACGACGATAATACGGAACAATCAGTCGGTCAGCTTCAGCTCGTGCGTGTAATTCGTCCACAGCTTCTGCTTTCAACGGGTGATAATCAATACGGATTACCTGACCTTGAAGCATTAAACCTATTTGAAGAAGAAGTCTTTGAATATGTCGATCCGACCGAAGGTTCAATCCAACAAGGTGCGCTAGAAATGTCTAACGTTGATTTCGCAGCAGAAATGACCGAACTAATGACAGCGCAACGCTCTTATCAGTTCAATGCAAAATCAATCTCAATCTCTGATCAAATGGCTGGATTAATCACAAGCCTAAGATAAAATAAAATACGAAAATAAACCTTCTATATAATAGAAGAAACATAACCTGCTTTCGAGAAAGGCCATCTTCTAATGCGAACATGGTAGAAAGCAACAAAACGCCAATCATATTTATGATAGCAACTTATGCAATAATAATTTCCACCTTAAACGAACAAACAAATCGAGAAATAAACGCACAGTCGCCTAAGACAAGCCAAACAGAACATGCATCATTTACCTGCAAAATAATATCTGCACTAAAAGGAGTCACAAACCAATGGCAAGTGAATTTGAAAATATGAGGCAAAGCGAACGGAATACACGCAAACAGCTTCGCCAAGAGCGAAGGCAAGCCCGGATTTCTGCCCAAGTAGAACAAGAACAACTATCAGAAAGCCAAACTAATGAGTCAAGCTACGAAAGACGTCCAAAGCTACGTCTCATTCCAATATGGGCTCGCTTGCTAATTATTGCCTTTTTATTGCTGATCAGTGTAACCGCAGGCTTAATGTTTGGCTATGGTGTCATTGGTGATGGCAAAGCCATCGATATATTGAAAACATCCACTTGGTCGCACTTAATCGACCTTGTAGAAAAAGACACACCGAAAAACTAAAATACATCTGGAACAAAAGGCAGGAGAATTTTAAACCTGTCTTTTTATTTTCCTTTAAAAATTTCATATATAATAGTATTAAGAATGTCCAAAACTTTACACTGGGGATTAGCTGGTGAAGCAAAACAAGAAGGGGTTTCTCTAAATCAATATATGATATATAAATTGAGCCAATCACTTGGGTTAGAAGAAATGAAAAAACATTTTAAAAAAAAAGACTAGTATTTCAGAGAGAGCGAAAAAAAGCTCTCTTATTTTTTTTGTATAGCCCATTTTTTCTTACTTGTTACCTCTTTGAAAAATATTCGTAATCATAATAATTGCATCATTTATCTCACCAACCAAAATCTAAAATTGTCGATATATTAAAGTTGACTTCTAATACTTTTAATATTAATATACCCTTATGGGTATAAGGTTAACCAATTTGAAATGGGGTTAATAGTACATAGGGGCGTTACTTAGTAGCCCTAGATACTTTAGATTCAGCGGTGAAGCAAATGGGGGGGATTTGCAAACCGCAGTAGTCAACAGTTTTACTTTTCAAGCAATGTTACATCCAACACACAAAAATCAAACATTGGGGGGAAGTTGAATGAAGGGTTGGGTAAAGGTAGTTGTTTTTCTAATTGTTCCAGTTACAGTATTTTTATTAATTTTATCTGGGGTATTTATTGAAAAAGTGGAGCCTGGAATGAAGGCCGTAGAGGCAAAGCAAATAGACGGGATTAAAGTCGTTGAAATCAAAAATGAAAACTATGATTCTGGGAATAAGGTTTATGGAACAACCGTATCCGATGAAAGTGCTAAGATATCGTCGGAAATTATGGCCGATGTAAGTGATGTCCTCGTCAAAAGTGGGGATTATGTGAAACAAGGGCAAACTTTAGTACAACTTAACAAAGAGAAAGTGGACGCAGCCTTAAGTCAAGCTTCAGCAAGTGTGGACACAGTAAAAGCAAAGGTAACAAGCATTGAGGAAACGATTAAACAAGTCGAAGCAGTTGTACAAAAAGCATTAGCGGATTTTACGATGAAGGAAAAAAGCTATAAACGCGTAAATAGCTTATACGAAGCAGGTGCGGCAAGCCTTCAGGAAAAAGAAGAAGCAGAAACAGCGTACCTTGCGGCAAAAGCTCAGCTTGCTCAAGCAGAAGCGCAGTTAGAAATGACAAAGGCGAATCGTGCTGAAGTCATCGCGAATTTAGGCGTGGTTGAAGCGGCTTACAGTTCTGCAAGTATTACGGCAGCAGATGCAACCATTATAGCACCGTTTGATGGGGTTGTCGTTGAAACGTTAGTTGATATTGGTGATATGGTAAATCCAGGGATGCAGTTGATTACAGTAGAAAAATCGCCGTATTTTCTTGAGGTATTTGTGGATGAGCGAAAGCAAAACCAAATCGAACTTGGTGAAGAAATCCCAGTGACAATAGATGCCCTCAATAAAACGTTGCAAGGCAAGGTAGCGGAGGTTACACCGAAGATTGATCCGGCAAGCCGCACCTTTAAAGTAAAAATTGAAATCGATGACAACCAAGAAAGTTTAAAAAGCGGGATGTTTGGCTATGCTGTTTTTCCGGAAACGGACGAAAAGGGAATTTTTATACCTACAACAGCGATTTATTATTGGTCACAGCTAACAGCGGTGTTTGTTGTTGATGAGGAAGGCATCGCCCGACTTCGTTATGTGCAGCTCGGTGAAGAAAATGATGGTCGTGTTGAGGTGTTAAGCGGGCTGGATATTGGTGAGCTCATTGTAGTTACTGATGTTGAAAAAGTAAAGGATGGCTTCAAGGTGGTGAACGTTGAGTGAAAAACAAAAACGGACACGATCACGAAAATGAACGCCATGATATAAACAAAAATGAAAACGAACAAGAGAACCAAAATTTGAGCCACAATGAACATCAAGATGAACTTCAAAAAGATCAGCAAAATGAACACCAATACCAAAATCAAAGCGAAGACGAGGGCTTGTCCCGAAACCAAAATCAAAGCGAGGACGAGAGCTTATCCCAAAACCAAAATCAAAGCGAGGACGAGAGCTTATCCCAAAACCGAAATCAAAGCGAGGACGGGGGCTTGTCCGAAAACTTAAATCAAAGCGAATACGATGGTTTGTCTCAAAACCAGCAATCAAACGAGGATCCGAACTTGCGCCGAAACACACAACAAAATGAACTTCAAAACGAACACATAAGTAAGCGTAAGAACGAACGCATAAACGAGCATCAACACAATCACAACAGCAATCACGGCAACAATCACAACAACAATCAACAAAATCGCAATAATAATCACGGCAACAATCACGGCAACAATTACAACAACAATCACAACCACAATCACGACAGCAATCAACACAATCACAAAAACAATCACGAAAAAATCGGCCTATCGGGCAAAATTGCAAAAGCATTTATCAACTCAAAGTTAACACCATTACTCGTAATAGCAACAATTTTACTAGGCGTCTTTGCTGTTCTCAACACAGCGCGCGAAGAAGAACCGCAAATATCCGTACCGATGATGGATGTATATATCGCCTATCCGGGACATACTGCAGAGGATATCGAAAACCGAATTACGAAGGTGATCGAGAAAAAGCTCTGGGAAATTGATGGGATTGAATACATTTACTCCACATCAACACCAGGGATGGCAAACTTTATTACGCGCTTCAAAGTTGGAAGCGATTTAGACCAAAGCTTAGTCAGGTTATACAACAAACTCATGTCCAATATTGACGAGCTCCCAGAAGGGGCGATGGAACCGTTAGTGAAACCAATTACAATCGACGATGTTCCGATTGTGTCGTTAACGGTTTGGAGTGACGAGTATACCCATTACGAAATCAAAAGGGTTGCAGATGTCATTGCTGATGAAATTAACAAAATTGAAAATGTATCGAAAACAGAAGTCATTGGAGGTCTTTCAAGAGAGCTTACAATCCAAATTGATCCTAACCGCCTTGCGAGCTACCGCTTGTCACCGCTTGCGATAGAACAAACGATCAGGCAAGCGAATATATCGTTAGCATCGGGAGCATTCGACCAAGGCAACGAAGAATATAAAGTAAAGACCGGCCAATACTTCAAAGATAAAACTGAAATTGAAAACCTCGTTATCGGCATTTATGAAAATCGTCCTGTTTATGTGAAGGATGTCGCCGAAGTCAAAGATGGACCGAAAGAGGTTGATAATTACGTTCTTTTCGGTGTCGGTCCAATGGCTGAGGAAAAAGGAATTGAGAAGGAGCAAGGAGAGATCTTTCCTGCTGTCACGATTGCTGTATCGAAAAAGCCAAATACAAACGCTGTTTGGATTGCTGATAATATCGAGAAAAAGATAGAAGACATGGAAGGGAAAGTCATTCCGGAAGGTTTCCATGTGACAACAACGCGAAATTACGGTGATACCGCCGAGGAGAAAGCCGATGAACTCATTAAGCATTTATTAATCGCAACATTGTCTGTTACTCTCTTAATTGGGGTTGTTCTCGGCGTCCGTGAAGCAATTGTCGTCGGAATTGCCGTACCAGTTACGCTTTCGCTCGCATTATTTCTAAGTAAGATGTACGGCTATACATTAAACCGGGTTACGCTATTTGCGCTAATTTTTGCAATCGGAATTCTTGTGGACGACGCCATCGTTGTCGTAGAGAACATCCATCGGTGGTTCCAAAAAGGAACGCATAAACCATTGAAAGCAGCAATTTTAGCTGTTGATGAGGTTGGGAATCCGACAATTTTGGCGACCTTTACCGTAATTGCAACACTAATGCCTATGGCATTTGTTGGCGGTCTCATGGGTCCGTATATGGCGCCAATTCCAATTAATGCATCGGTCGCAATGTTCTTCTCATTACTCGTTGCCTTTATCGTTACACCTTGGTTTGCTTACCGATTTTTAAAGAAGACACCGGGTCATGAAGAACCGACGTTTGACCGTAATCGCCTAACAGGCTATTCGAAATGGTATGCTGATACGATTCAACAAATGCTGCTTAATAAAGGAAAAAGAACGATATTCTTACTTGGAATTGTCGGGTTGCTGCTTGGTTCGTTTAGCTTTTTCTACACAAAGGCAGTACCGATGAAAATGATGCCGTTTGATAATAAAAGCGAAATTCAAGTTGTTATTGATATGCCAGAGGGGACAACACTTGAATCAACAGCAGCAGCTACAAAATCCATCGGTGAATATATATCCAATATAAATGAAGTAACCGATTATGAAATGTATATTGGGGCGGCCTCGCCGTTTAACTTCAACGGTCTTGTTCGTCACTACTATTTGCGTTCTGACAAACACGAGGCAGATATACAAATCAATCTAGTTGAAAAAACGCATCGCGAGCATCAAAGTCATGACATTGCAAAACGTATTCGACCGGATATTCAAGCGATTGCTGCAAAATACGGTGCGAATGCGAAAGTGGTTGAAGTTCCACCGGGTCCGCCAGTACTATCAACGTTAGTATTAGAAATTTACGGAAACAATCGTGAAGAGCAATTTGAAGTGGCAAAGAAAGCGGAAGCGATTTTCAAGGAAACCGAAGGCGTCGTTGATGTCGATACGTATATGGAGGATATTCAAACCGAATACCGGTTTGCCATTCAAGATAAAGCTAGGCTGAATGGGGTTTCTGATGAACAAATCGTCAAAACCATTCAAATGATGATCGATGGTGCGGTGGTTGGATTAATTCATCCAGAGCATGAATTAACTCCAGTACAGATAAAAGTACAACCGAAAAAAGGGGATCGCGCCAATCTTGAAGATATAAAAAGTATTCAAATTCCAACGGCCAATGGAAAGTTGATACCGCTCGGCGAGCTAGTCGAAATCGAAGAGGGCGACGTTGAACAACCACTTTATCGGAAAAATTTACAAAGCGTCACCTATGTCGTTGGCGATGTCGCAGACTTTGAAGAAAGTCCGGCTTATGCAATGGCGAAAATGTGGGATAAGATTGCAAGTATTGAAACGGCATCAGGGACAAAAATTGAACAGTATCTCACTCACCAGCCATGGCTTGAGGATGATATTAAAATGAAGTGGGACGGTGAATGGCAAATCACCTATGAAGTGTTCCGTGATTTAGGAATTGCTTTTGCGATTGCACTTATCGTTATGTATTTGCTTGTGACAGGCTGGTTCCAGTCATTTATTACACCTGTCATCATCATGTCACCAATTCCATTAACGTTAATTGGTGTCATCCCTGGGCACTGGGCATTCGGAGCCTTTTTCACAGCAACCTCAATGATTGGGGTCATAGCCCTGGCGGGGATTATCGTTCGGAACTCAATTTTACTTGTTGAGTTTACCATCATGCGCCGTGAAGAGGGTGCTAAGCTCTCGGATGCCGTCATTGAAGCAGGGATTGTGCGGGCAAAGCCAATCGTGTTAACAGCAGCAGCTGTTGTCATTGGGGCGGTCGTAATCTTATTTGACCCGATATTTTCAGGGCTTGCCATTTCGCTTATGTTTGGAACAATCGCTTCAACAGTCCTAACGCTCTTTGTGATTCCAGTGTTATACTGTATGGTCGAAACAAAACGGGCAAAAATTAAGCACCGCAAAAACAAAGAGTTAAACATCCAATGTGCTGACGATGTGCATGGGATGTAGGGACAGGTTCATCGTCCCATAAGTCAAAGTTAGATAGCATCATCAAGTTTACAGAAATATCTAAAGAGGACATTTTAAAATTCCAACAAACTCGAAACAGGAATAGGATAGGCGGCTGGCTTTTAAGGTGTTTGGCTCACTCTGGGAAAAAACATTTACTGTAACAAATTCTACTTACAGCTAAATGTAAAACCAGAGGTGCCTGACACCTTAAATTTTTGCTATACTTTAACTTAGCAGTTAACAAAAATAAACATAAAGGAGCCAAATACATATGTTAGATATTAATGAAATCAAAAAAATCATTCCCCATCGCTATCCATTCCTGTTAGTCGACCGTATCATCGAAGTGGAGGATGGAAAACGCGCAGTTGGCATCAAAAACGTAACTGCAAATGAACAATTCTTTAATGGGCATTTTCCTGAATTTCCAGTGATGCCAGGGGTGTTAATTGTTGAAGCGTTAGCACAAGTAGGAGCAGTGGCTTTACTTAAGCTTCCGGACAATCAAGGTAGATTGGCTTTTTTTGCTGGTATCGATAACTGTCGCTTCAAACGACAAGTCTACCCTGGAGATCAGCTCCGTCTTGAAGTCGAAATCACAAGAGCAAAAGGCAGAATTGGCAAAGGGAAAGCGGTGGCAACTGTTGAAGGTGAAATAGCATGCGAGCTTGAAATGATGTTTGCGTTAGGGGATAAACAATAGAACATATAGAAAGAAGAATGCAAATCTATATAACGCTCCAAAATTGAAAAATACCGATATAATAGGAAGAAGTTAGAACGAACTTCCACAATCTGGTTTTTTGCAAAATTAAACGAAAAAAATATAATAACAATTTCCTCCTTTGGCAAAACTAAAATAAGACCACTACATAACGGTCCAATTTAGTAAATTACTTGAGGAGGCAACAAAATGAAAAACAATTGGTTATTTAAACTTTCAGCAGGATTATTAGCACTATCACTAGTGACAGCGTGTGCGACGAATGAGGAACAACCGGTGGATGAAGATCAAGGTGTTGGCACAGAAGAGCAGGGAGGAATGGAAGAAGACACAGGTACAATGAATAATGAAGAAGAAATGGGAACAGACGAAGGAATGGAGATGGATGACGGAACCGAAACCGATAATGGTGTAGGAACGGATACAGGAACTGACACTGGAACAGATACCGGTGGCCAAGAGGGTGGAGTAGGAATGGATCCAACCGAAGACGATGAGGAAGAGAAATAAATTAAAATTATAAAAACCAGAAATTCCAATACCAATACAAATACCTTTACAAAATCTAAATAACCACATATGAACCACATATGCATCCACGAAGACAGATCCGAAAAGGTCTGTCTTTTTGCATATTTCCATCAACGACACACCATAAAGTTTGTAACATTCCTGTAAACAAAGTAAGCAAAGCTTAACTATTTATAAAGCATAATTTCCATTATAATCAAGTATAGATAAATATTGTGAAGGGTATCGTCCAAATAAAAAAGGCCGTGGAAATATCCAATTGACAAGGCTTTTCCATTTCACAATAAGTATCACAACGAATATACAACTTTATCAAAGTACCAAGTTAGAACTTTGGCATCCAATGAAAAATAACACTAGCAATATTACATTTCTGTAACATTGCAGAAATTTGTTGCATCCTGTTGTACTATCATCCTATAATATGATTGTACCATGATGAAAGTAAAAATTTTCAAATGGCACAAACTGTAGTATTTAAACGCGCAATTGTCAAGAATCTGTCAAACTTTCAATCATACAAACTACTGTTAAGAGTTGACAATTGTAATATTCAATACTATACTACACAATGAAACTTTGTTTCTTGGTATTTACTAACCCAAGGGGACAATTCTATTAACCTATTTAGTACATAAGGAACCTGTCCTTTTGGTTTAGTGTAAATATACAAATAATATCCAATCATAGGGAGGAAAAGAATAATGAGTAAAACTTTAAAAGTTATGACTTCAGCAGCTTTATTAGCTGGCGTTGTTGCACCTGTTGCTGTTGATACAGTAAGTGCAAATAGTACGAATTTAGTTGACAGAGTAATGTATGTTGACGATGATTTTGTATCAGATCCAGGTGCTGCTACTGGACATAACAACTTCATTATTAAAGAAGATGATGTTGTTTTCACTACTGGTGAAACTTTTAGATTGTCATTACCTAGTGGTGTTAAGTGGTCAAAAGGTGATTATGGCGTAGCAGTTTCTAGTGGTGAATTAGATGTTGTTTCAGTATCTGACAGAGATTTAGAGTTGGAAGTAAACACTGTGAATGTACAATACGATATCCCGTTATACTTTGAAATTGATGGAGCAGAAGGTGAAGTGAAAGTAACTCTTGATCCAAGAGGTTCAACGTTCTCATCAGGCCAATACACAATTGCAGTTGTTGGAGCAGGTAGTACAGCTGTTTCAATCGATACTGTAAAAACAATTGGTGATAATGGGGTACTTGATACAATCCGCTTGGATGAAACATCTATTCGATCTCTTTATTCCGATAGATATGATACAACAAGCCCGAATTATGATGGTGTACAAGAAATTACACTAACATTACCATCAGATTTTGATTGGCAATTAATTACAACAGGACCTGTTGCTGGTAGATCCGGTGTCGTACTAGCTGGCGGTTTTGTTGGTAACGTAGCAGATCAAGGAACAGTAGATGGTAATGGTGTAATCGACCCTACTGGTGCTGCTGCTGGTACACAACTTGGGGTATCAATTGACGGAAATGAACTTACTTATACATTTGTTTTCACAGGTGTGCCGTCTAAATTAGGAACATTCTATCTTGAAAATTTAGCGATTGATGCAGACAAAGACGCTGATTACGGCGATATTGAAGTTGACCTTGATGGCGATGAAGTATCAAGTGGTACAATTGTCATTGCAAAATACGCTGACTATGGAACTGCTCCAAAATTAGAAGGTGATGTTCCAACATTACTAGCAGGTCGCCTAACAGATGATGATGTAGATGTAGAGACTGTTGAAGTTCTAATTAAAGAATCTATCGCGGGTTCTTGGTTATCTAATCGTAGCGTTGATGTAGAATTCCCATCTTGGGTTAAAGTACTAGGTGTTGATGTATCTGATGTTAAAAACATTGAGATGGGCGGAAACCAAGTAGGGGATAGTGATCTTGCTGCGATTGTAAATGAGGAAATTGAAGGCGATAGCAATGAGGTAAACTTCGATATTCCAAATTTAGATGCAAGTAGTAGTAAAAAAGAATTTAAGGTTAAATTCTACGTTTCTACTAAAGCCGACGCTGAAGGAGATCTAACAGTAAAAGTTAGCGGCAGAGCAGGAGTTGAAATTCCAGAAACTACAATTGCAAAAGTAATTGCTCCAGTGACTGTTGAAACTGAAAAAGTTGATGTAAGAACTGGTATTAAAAAACAACAACTTAATGACATTGTTATTACTGAAGCAGTAAAAGGTGCATTATTAGAAGATAAACAAGTAAGAATTGTACTATCAGACGGAGTATTTACTGATGAAGAACCAACAATCACAGTAGAAGAAGGAAATGTTAAAATAGATCAAGATTCTATTGATATTGATGGTAATGAATTAACATTTGACGTTAGTAGCGAAAGTACAAGAGCAAGTAAAATCGTGATTTCTGGTTTATCACTTGACCTTTCTCGTTCAGTACCAGAAGGCGATGTAACTATCAAAGTTGGTGGTGACGCAATTGTACAAAACTCTAGCTTTGAAGATGGATTTGCGTTTGCAAGAGCAGAAAATGTAGCAGACAACGCTTTAACAAACATCAAATTCGGTGATAAAACATATGTAGATAATTATAATCAAGCAAACCCTGATCAAACAGAGTTCAATTTAACTGGCGAAGTTGACGCAGGTGAATTTGACCAAGATTTCGTTACTAAACAAGTAATTGCAACAGTAGTAACACCAGCAGAAGGTAATGCAACAGTAAATGAAGTTAAATTTACAATCGGTTCAACAATGTACACAGTTGATGGTCAAACAGTTGAAATGGATGTAGCAGCATTCGTTGAAGCTGGACGTACATTCTTACCAGTACGTTATGTTGCTAACGCATTAGGTGTATCAGATGCTAATATCCTTTATGACAATGCTACTGGAACAGTAACAATCATTAAAGGTGATCGTGTTGCTCAAACAAAACTTGGTAGCAATGTATTAACTGTAAATGGTGCTAACATTCCAATGGATGTTGCAGTAAAAACAGTTGAAGGTCGTACTGTATTACCACTTCGTTATGTAGCTCAAGCACTAGGTGCTGACGTTCAATGGGACGAAGCAACTCAAACTGTAACAGTTAAGTAATAACACAAATCTAATAAAAGGGGCCTCCGTTAGGGGGCCTTTTTTACTAAAATATATGTATTTGATATAAAGGATAGGATCTATAAAAATCGGCTCTATACTAAATGTGGTGGTGCCCCCAATACCAACAAGGGATAAAAGGATATAAAAAAATACACTCAATCCCTTCTCTTTTTGATAACCTTAAGTTGACTAGACAAAAGGCAAAAGGAGAGGGAAAGAGTGCAAAATCATTTTATCATAGAATTGTTGGGGATTAAAGATAGACATGTGGATGTATGGAGTATTAGTGAGCAGTCCGGGATTTTTATCGTAGAATTAGATACAAAGGTTAAAAGGCAAAGATGCCCTTCCTGTAAAGGGATCACTAAACGAATTCATGGATATCGAAATCAGATAATACAAGGGCCCATAGTATCTAACAAACGAGTTCAAATCCATTTAAGAAAGCGGCGGTATTTATGTACAGATTGTCAGCATACCTTTTTTGAGCGACTCCAGATGGTGGATCATTATCAACGTTGTACAACATCTTTACAAACAACCGCACTAACGTATGCAGCAATGGGTTCTTTTACAACGGCAGCCCGACTAGCAGGAATGACAACCAATCGGTTATTACGACTTTTTGATAAACGCGATATTAAGAAAAGAATAGTGCTACCACGAACCATTTCCATTGATGAATTTAAAGGGGATGCAGGTGGAGAAAGATTCCAAACCGTGATTGCGGATGTAGAAAATCGAGAGATTGTTGAAATATTACCGAATAGAAAGGTAGAAACAATCATGAAATATCTACAGTCATGTGACACGGGAGCTGTAGAGATTGTCGTCATGGATTTATCAAAGTCTTTTAAACAGGCTGTAAAAAAAGCATTAGGAGATCCGTTGATCATTGCAGATCGCTTTCATTATATGCGACAAGTATATTGGGCACTGGATGAAGTTCGACGTGAAGTACAACGTGATCTAAGCAAGACAGACAGAATTCGCATGAAACGAAGTAAAAAATTATTATGGAAATCACCGTACAAGTTATCAGAAGATGACAAGAAAAAAGTGAGAGAACTACTAGCCGTTCATCCTCGACTTGAGGCAGCTTATGAGTTGAAAAACGAAATAGATAAATGGTTCAAAGAGAGTGATGAAACCACAGCAAAGGAAGGATTAGAAGTTTGTCTAAAAGCAATGGAAGCATCTAGTATAGAGTCATTTCGTGAAGTCAGTAAGACGTTTCGACGTTGGAAGACAGAGATATTACAATCTTTTGTGTATCCATTTAGTAATGGATATATCGAAGGAGTAAACAATACAATTAAGGTTTTAAAACGAAACTCTTACGGTATTAAAGATTTCAATCGACTAAGAAACAAAATCTTATGGCATCAAGAGGTTAAACAAATCATGATTTAAGTGGTCAAAAAGAGATGGTGGAATCAATTTTCCACCACCACATTTGACAGAGAACCAAAAATCTTCTTGACTATCATTGGAATTCCCTCATTTTATATCTGCATTTAATGTTCATATTTTAAAAAAATATTAATACGAATAAGGAGGACTCATCATGAAAAACTATAGAGAATTTATTTCAGGTGCTATTGTTGCTACTGTTTTAATTTCCGGGGGGAATGTACTAGCAAATACCGACTCTTTGCCAAGGATTACTGATTGGGTTAAATATACATTCAACGGAATTGAAAAACAATTGCCAAGTGGTTATACTACGCTAAATTACGAAGGAAGAACTTATGTTCCTGCTCGTTTTCTAGCTGAAGAACTTGATGCTGAGGTATATTGGAATTCAACAACAAACACAGTGGAAATCCGAAAAAATATAACAGAGAATCCTATTCAAGAAGAAGACACTATGGATGAGCTAGACATAAACCCGGTACCAGATGTTGAGATAAATGATGAAGAGGATGAGGACATAGAAGACAATCCGGACCTGGATTATGATGAATTGCCAGTATCAAAAACGATTGATGGTGTGCGGCTAGAGGTATATTCAGTAGAAACAACAAATAATTTTACAAAAATGTATGTTATCGTTAAAAATACAACTGATATTAAATATCAATTAAGTCAAGATTCAGCAAAATTTGAATCAGTATCAGAAGTATATGAACATAAAAATATTAGAGGAAATATTTTATATTGGAAAGATGTTGCATGGTTTAATGATATAGATGAGGATGAAGAAGTTGAGGGTTACATTATGTTACCAAAAATATCAGAAGATGACCAGCAAGGGACATTCTATGTTGAAGTAGTTGAAAATACTGGAATTAATCCAAAAGTATTAAAATATACCTTTGATTTTGAATGGTAATATTAATTTTATGATATAAGATTGTTATATGATTTAAACAGCCTTGTAACAAATATAGTTACGAGGCTATTTTTGTTTGATAATAATTTAATTTCTATAATATATATAAAGGATTTAATGATACTTTGTCGAATTAAAATATATATTATATTAGGAGGTGTATAGATTGAGAAGCAATTTAATTAAAGGTTTAATTATAGGAATAATTCTATTTGGTACAGTTGGCGCTACCTCTTCAAATGCTGAACTCATTGATGTGAACTATGGAATCAAGGAAATTAAAATTGATAAGGTGTCACAAATGCCTAATGAAAAACCGTTTACGTATAAGGGAACTACATTTGTTCCTTTGCGTTTTATAGCAGAAAAGTTAGGACAGCCAATAAAATACGATGCCTCAACACAAACTATTTTTATTGGTGAATTTGATGGTGAATTAATTTATTTTGGTAATGACATCAAACATATTGAGCATAAAGCAACTGCTCTTAGTTCTGAATATGGTGATGGTGTTAAGAAAGTCACAGACAATCTTGGAAACGAGTATATTAATTATTTATTATTTAAATATCAACCAACTATGACAGAAAGACCATCTGGTGAATTTGTTTTTAATTTAAACAAAAACTATACAAAGTTTACTGCTAATATTGGATTTACAAAAGGAAATGACATGATCGATAGTACAATACCTGTTAATATTTATGCGGATGATAAACGTGTTTATGCTGGTGTAATTGAACGAGGAGAATTACCAGCAGGCATTGAATTAGACGTAAAGGAAACTATTCAGCTTCGAATTGTAACATCGTTTGATTCAGAAAAAACATCTGAAGTTGGGTTATTCAACGCGCAATTAATAAGTAAATAAATTGAGAGAAATAATTATAAGCCTTTTGATTTAGGTTGAAGATTTAAAAAAGCAACATTCCTAGCTAGACAGTAAAGGATAGTTGCTTTTTCATTTTTTCCAGAAGATTATTGTCGTATTATATCGATGAAAGGTTGAACTATTTCTATAAATCAACTAAAATTTATTTATGTTTACAAGTTTTTTTTAGAGGAGTTTGGATGATGAAGCCTAACACTGTGAAATATATATTTTTTGGAATTATATTGTTTATATTTATTGGACTATTATATACGAATGTGGCTGGAAAGAAACAAGATGAAGTATTTAAACAAGATTTTTTGCAATACCAACAGGCAATGCAGCTTATTCAAAATAATGAGCTGGAACAAGGAATAAAGATATTAGGAGATTTAATAATAAGATATCCAGATGAACACAAATTATATTATAATCTTGGACTAGCATATAGTGCTAAGCAGGATTACGAGAAAGCTGCTACTCACTATCAACAAGCTATTGATATTAGACCTGCACTTCTGCAAGACGGGACTTTTACCTATAGAATGGGAGAAAGTCTATACAATATGAAAGAACTAGAAATTGCAAGAGAATATTTGCAAGCTAGAAAAGCGCCAAAAGAATTGGAAAAAGAAAGAAAGAAATTGATTAAGCAAATTAATAAACAATTAAAATCTTAGAGGAGATACTTATGGGATATGATAAGTACTATAAAAAAGTAAAAATAGAAAAAGACAAAAGAGATCAAAATATAGACTTAAAAGAATCAGTAACCATTGATAAAACGATCTATATACTGCTGCTAACAGCCTTATTAATAGTACCTCTATTTATAAAAGCGCACATTTTTGAATATGTAAGCCCAAAACTTACATTTCTGAGTTCGGGTATGCAAGCAGATATATTTTCATACTACAAATATATTATTCTAGCCATAATAACTGTAATAATTGGAATTTTATTCATATATAAAATTATGTTTCTGCAATATGAAATAAAAAAAAGCTATACGAACCTTTTCATAGGTATACTTGCAGTAGTTGTTATACTATCTGCCATTTTTTCACCCTACAAAAGTTTAGCACTCCACGGCATGTATAATCGTCATGAAGGAACGTTAACGTTTATGTGTTACTTTGCTTTGTTTTTTGTTGCAGCAAATATGAAGTTTTCAGTTAAACAAATGCAAGGATTCTTATACACCCTTTATCCATTTGTAATCATAAATATGATCTTAGGATTAGCACTGTTTAATGAAAAGGATCTACTTGAAGTTGGCTGGATAACAAGTCTTATTCTTGGATCCATTCCTGAAGGTGCACAGGTTTCAGAAGGCGCAAAACTATGGGCCACTGTAAGTAATCCAAACTATATTAGTGGTATCGGGTCTGTAATGGCAGTCCTTTTCTTGACATGGGCAATTTTCGACAAAAACAAAATTAGATCTGCTGTAAATGTTGTAGTAGCGTTAATGTCGTTTGTAACGGTGTTAACATCATTTTCAACAAGTGGATTTTTAACAATGTTGGTATTACTACCAATCGTACTAATCTTAATCTTCCTTCATAATAGGAAAATACAATCGTTTGTTGTTTTATCCGCGTTTATTGTTTTAGCAACATCTGTATATGTTCCGATGGTAAAAGAGAATCCTAGAGTTTGGCGTGAAACATTAGGATTTATGTCCATAGAAAACCCATTCGAAAAACAGCAAGCAACAGTAAAAGTGGAAAATAAGAATGAAGCAATAAATTATAGCCTATTAAATAAACAAATTGAATTCAATAATGTGAAAAATAGTAATGAATTAAAATTGGAAAATGGAATACGAAATGTATTTCACCCATATAGAGTTTACGCTGAAGATGAAATCAATAATGAGATACAAAAATTCGAAATTCCTGTTTTACCAGAGAGAGGACGAAGTTCAGGTTCAGGGCGTGAATACATTTGGGAAAAGACATTTGAAACGGCTATGAAGCGACCAATATTCGGATATGGTTTAGATACATTTACGTATGTGTTTCCTCAGGATGAAATTGATAAAATTTCAGGCTTAAATAAGTACAATGTAGTAGTAGATAAACCGCATAATTTGTATTTAGGTTTATTAATAGGTTCAGGAATTATAGCATTATTGGTGTTTGTTCTACTTGTGGCCAGCGTATTACTAAATGGAGCTCGATTCATTTGGAACCGTGAAAAGATTGAAGCAGAAATTGCACCATTAACCATTGCCTTTTTTACCGCTTCAATCGCGTACTTAATACAAGGTCTAGTCAACGATTCTGTAGTCGGCTCTGCAGTTATTTTCTGGATTTTATTAGGAGCATTTGTTTCAGCGGTGGGGAAGAGGGACAGGAACAGTGTCCCAAATTAAAAGTAATGACTTTAGGACAGGGGAACCCACATAAGGAATAGGGTAAGAGTCCCCGTAATTCGATATATTCAGTATCTTCGTCAAAAAGAGTGATACAGAGTCAGAAAGACCAAAAACGGGACAAGAAACCTGTCCCAAAAGGAGTTTAAAATGGAAGAAGAAATTAGCTTACGAGAGATAATTGAAACGTTATTAGAAGGAAAGTGGATAATTGCCGCAATTACAGCGATTGCAATTCTTATTAGTGGGATTGTTAGTTTCTTTGTTATTTCACCAACATATGAAGCTGAAGCGACAATTATGATTAATGCTATTCAAGAAAGTGAACCAAGCTTCTTGGATAGTTATGTAAATGAAATGGTATCACCTAACATCTATGCAGAACGCCTAAAGTCGCCTGTTTTGATAGATCGAGTGATAGAGAGTGAAGGTCTTGAAGAGTCCGGTTGGACTTCAGCAGCATTAAGAAACGCTTTGAATATTGAGGTTGAAAAAGAAACAGACCTAGTTTCAATTAAGTTAAAAGGCGAAAACCCTAAAGAAATAGCAACTATTATTAATAGTATAATTAAGCATTCAACTGCTTATACAGCTGAACGAATAGGCGGGAAAATTGGCTCTTTACTAGAAGAGTATGAAGTTCAAATGAAAAATGAACAAAAAAAATTAGACGAGGCAATCGAGGAATATAACCAATTAAAAGCTGGCAGTGGGTTGCCGTCAATCGTTCTTTTTAAAGAAGCAATTGGTGGGGGACAATTTGTAATCGAGACAAATAAGGAAATACTTGATGAACTCCAGAACCTCGATAAAACAAAACAGATTGAACTAAACCAAATTAATTCAAAAATTGAAAAACTAACAAAGTTATATAATGGCTATAGTGAAAAATATGAAGAAGCACGAAGCATCAGCTCATTTGCTCTAGCCAAAAACAAAATCACACCGTTAGTAGAAGCAGTTGCACCAGAAACCCCAGTTGCACCGAAAAAAGTGTTAAATGTAGCAATTGCTACGGTTGTTGGCTTAATGCTTGGAGTATTTGTAGCCTTCTTCCGCGCTTACTGGCGAAACACGGGGACAGGTTCCATGTCCCAATTAAACCGCGAACAGGGTGGTAATGGATTGTCAGTATAATACAATCTGTCCTTGTCAATTATAGTAAAAGCAGGCGAAAGCGTCTCTAGAAAAACCTTATTGAGTTAGTTCAATAAGGTTTGTTTTTTTTATGGACGAAAAGATTGTAAGATTATGTCAAAGCTTTTCATCCTTATACCCATTGTGTTGTATCTATGTTATTATATGAATAATGAGCAAAACGTATATTTGGAATTTTATACGCTTATAGTTTAATTTACCAATTAAACTTCACCTGTTGGGGGAATTGATATGCACTATAAATATAGATTACTAGGATTAATTACAATTGATTCATTGATTGTTGTTTTTTCTATATACATGTCGCACTTTTTTTTAAATCCATATCGAGCGAAGTTTGATGAGGTAATTCTAATAAGCTCGATTTTATTATTGCTAAGTCACCATGTGTTTTCATATTTTTTAGGATTATACAGGCGTGCTTGGCGTTATGCAAGCTTGGAAGAGTTGTTTGGGATAATTGTTGTTGTGTCGTCTTCCATTCTATTAGTTGCCGCAGTTCAAGCAATGACATGGGGAAATGTATATGAGCGTGCATTGATAATAACGTGGATGGTGCATGTGCTGCTGATCGGCGGTGTTCGCTTTGCATGGCGCTATTATAATTTATATAAAATTTCATTCAAGCCATTGTATGGGCAGCATAAAAGGTATAATCAAAAACGAACGCTCATAATTGGAGCAGGTTCAGCTGGCCGTATGCTGGCAAGACAGCTTCGCGAGAATCCAAAATCAGAATTATCCCCGGTAGCATTTCTTGATGACGATCTATCACTGCAAAAATTAAAAATATCGGGGATCAATGTGTATGGTTTAGTAGACCAAATGGATGAAATTGTAAGCGTTAAAGGGATTGAGCATATTATCATTGCGATGCCATCCGTTAATCGAAAACGAATTGGAGAAATTGTCACCAATGCGAAAAGGCTATGTAAAAATGTGCAAATACTTCCAATGATCGAAGATTTAGTGCTTGGTAATATTTCTGTCAACCAAATCCGCGACGTATCAATTGAGGATCTTCTTGGTCGGGAGCCGGTAAAACTTGATACAGCAGGAATTGCCTCGCAAATTCAAGACAAAACGATTCTTGTGACAGGTGCAGGTGGTTCAATCGGCTCAGAGCTATGTCGCCAGCTTAGTTTGTTTAATCCATCTCAAATCATCTTGCTAGGTCATGGAGAAAATAGTATTTACAATATTGAGTTAGAGTTAAAGAAAACATATAAGCATATTGAGTATCCAACAGTTATAGCTGATGTTCAGGATCGAAAGCGTATTTTTGAAGTGTTTGAAAAATATAAACCTAGTTTCGTGTTCCATGCTGCTGCTCATAAGCACGTTCCGTTAATGGAATGTAATCCTGCGGAAGCTGTAAAAAACAATATCTTCGGTACAAGGAACGTTGCTGAGGCTGCAGATGCGTTTGGGGTAAATACGTTTGTGCTGGTTTCGTCTGATAAAGCGGTTAACCCAACAAACGTCATGGGGTCTACAAAACGGTTTGCAGAAATAATTATTCAAGATCTTGCCCAAAAAAGCTCAACAAAATTTGTTGCTGTTAGGTTTGGGAATGTGCTAGGTAGTCGCGGTAGTGTTGTACCAGTATTTCAAGAGCAAATCCGAAGAGGGGGCCCAGTTACTGTTACCCATCCTGACATGACAAGATATTTTATGACGATACCGGAAGCATCACGACTCGTAATTCAAGCTGGAGCACTTGCTCGGGGAGGCGAAATTTTCGTTCTTGACATGGGTGACCCAGTAAAAATAGTTGATTTAGCCCGCAATCTTATTAGACTATCAGGCTTCACCGAAGAAGAAATCAAAATTGAATTCACCGGCATTCGCCCAGGAGAAAAAATGTACGAAGAGCTTCTAAACGAAAGCGAAATTTATCCAAAGCAAGTCTTCCCGAAAATTTTTATCGGGAAAGCCTCATTGGTCCAACAACAAATTTGCCATGATTTCATGGAACGGTTTGTAGAAATGCCAGAGGACGAGATACGGACAACGCTTTTGGATATCGCAAATAATCGGATTATAGATACTAGCCTAGTGGCAAATCGGTAGGGACAGGTTTTCTGTCCTTTTTTTTGTGGGGACAGGTTTTGTGTCCCGTCTACACCGAAAGCATGAAACCAGTCCCCGCCTCATTTGATTTGGAAAATATTCAACATTTATAGGTTTTGATAAAATTCCTCGTAATTTAAGGACAAAACTCAATTTCTCTCTATAGAAAAAACAAAATTTCAAACAAAGTCCCCATCCAAATCTGAAAATCTCGCATTTGTCACTATCCACCCTTTATGGGAAAATCGCAAAAGGGACAGGTTCAGTGTCCCAGTTGCTGGTTGAAGGAATATTAAGCAGATAGCGTTAGGGAAGGTTCGGGATACCAGCCAACTATAGCAGTGATAATGCTGAGACAAGATTTGTCTCTCGCAATACTCGAATAGTGTGGGACAAGAAACCTGTCCCTGGAGGTGATTTAATGCCAAGAAAGCCGAGGGAAAAAAGTAGTAGCGGTATTTATCATATTATTCTTCGTGGAATCAACAAACAATTGATATTTGAGGATGATGTAGATAGAACGAGGTTTTTAGACACGCTTAAAAAATATAAAGAGATTAGTAAATTCCAGCTTTTCAGCTATTGTTTGATGGATAATCATGTTCACCTATTGTTGAAGGAAAAGGACGAAACAATATCGGAATCAATAAAAAGAATTAGTTCAAGCTATGTCCACTGGTACAATACAAAGTACAAACGATGTGGACATTTATTCCAGGATCGGTTTAGAAGCGAATGTGTTGAAAATAGAAGGTATTTCTTGACAGTCTTGAGGTATATCCACCAGAACCCACTCAAAGCAGGCCTCGCTGAAAATGTATTTGAAAATAAGTGGACAAGTATCCATGAGTATATCGGTGTACCTAACCTCGAAGAGAGCCTCGTTGATATAGAAATTGTGCTTAAATTATTTTCCCCAGACAAAGATAAGGCTATTAATCTATTTATTGAATTCATGCAGGAACAAAATGATGACGATCACTGTCTAGATGACAAGTCATTAGTACGGTGGACTGATCAGGAAGTTGCTGATCTTCTTCATGAAATGGGAATTGCGAATATTAGTATGTTGCAGCAAATGGACATACAAGCACGAAATACAGTAATATCATCACTCAAAGCTATGGATGGTATCTCAACAAGACAGCTGTCAAGGGTAACCGGAATATCAAAAAGTGTCATTGACCGTGCATAGGGACAGGTTCCGCGTCCCACCCAACACCACGATCCGGCGTAACCGAGAATATAATATTTGCAAGTCGAAAGAATATCGGATGGCAGCAAGCCTTTTAGCTACAAACCAAATGTTAAAGGCTAGAGACCACGGCTAAGACTATTGCCGAACCTGCCGATACAATTGAGATCTTGAAAAAATAGTGGTTTAATAAAGGTAGATTTTTCTAAAACCTAAAATGGGACAACAAACCTGTCCCTGCATACATTCAAAACAAGTGAATATATACCTAATATATGGAAACAATATTACTAAAAAATATTAAGGGAGAATATATTCATGGCTTTTGGAAATTGGGGTGGAAAGGTATATAAAAATAATAAACCTCTACCTAATCATTGCGATCAAATTCCTTCGCAATTAATAAATTTACAGCAATATCAAAGAATAGGACATTCACAAAATCTATCAGTACCGAATATTTTAAATAATGCTTACCATGCAGTAATTGGCGATTCTCTTCAAGTGCTAGTATTATTATACAAATACTTTATTGTAGCAATATATGCTAATGGAAAGCCGTTATATGAGAAAGGAGATTATTTACTAGACCATAAAATAACGAAGACAAAATCAATAATTCAAGCTGAGGATATAACATTCTTCATAACCGAAAATAGAAATAAAAATAAGATTGAGGTATCATTTAAAGATCCTGAAGGCAATCAATGGATTGGTATTTCAGGAATGGGTATTGGAGAAGGATTTGAAAAGTGGGACTGAGGGACAGGATTTTATCACCTGATGTATATCCGCGATAATACCCGCCCCACCCTGTCCTCTTGACCTTATACACATCCCTAAAACCACTATTTGAAGTACGATTACAAACCCATATCCCTATTGAGCTTAATACACGCCCTAGACATTAAAATGAATTGGGACAACAAACCTGTGCCATATTGAGATCAAGTAAAAATAGTGGTTTAATAAAGGTAGATTTTTCTAAAGTGGGACAACGAACCTGTCCCCAAGGAGGTGTAGCGGTATGTTAGTAGAATTTAGTGTTGAAAATTTTAAATCTTTTAGAGAGAAAGTTACGCTAAGCATGATTCCGGTTTTCGATAGATTTACAAAAAATGAAATAGAAAACTATTTTGAATATAGCCATAATAAGTTTCTATTAAAATCAGCTGTTATATACGGTGCGAATGCTTCTGGCAAAACAAATCTTTTAATGGCTTTAGAGTTTATGAGTACGCTAGTTAAAAAAAGCCAGCTTTATCAAAAGGATGAAAAGATTGATATAACACCTTTTAAACTACATCCGCAATATTCTGAACTTCCTTCTAAATTTGATGTTCAATTTATATATGAGAGTATTAAATATGCATATGGTTTTATGCTAAATGAAAATAAAATAATAGAAGAGTATCTGTACTATTGGCCACATGGGAAACAGCGAGTTGTTTTTGAGAGATTTCAAACAAATGAGTACCGTTTTGTAAAGGATAAATCAAAACAAAATACGATTAGTGAGCTTACTGCTGAAAATACACTTTACTTCACAATGGCGGCAAAGTTAAATTATCCTCTTGTAACGAAACCATTTGAATGGTTTTCAAGGATATTACAATGCTCAATTGAGTCAACGCCGCTTCTCGAGAAAGTCGCAATAAAAGAAGTCTTTGAAAATGAGGACTTGCAAGCTTTATCAAAAGAAATATTAAACATTGCTGATTTTGGTATTTACAATATAAAACCGATTGAAATAGACTTTGATGAAACGAGATTTCCAAAAAATTTACCGAAAAATTTGAAAGAACTACTTAGTTATGACTTAACGACCTTCCATAAAGCATACATTGATGAAAATAAGGAATTTATAACGGCTTTTTCTTTAGATGAAGAATCAAAAGGTACAAGGCGGTTCTTTAGTTTAATTGTACAAATTCTAGATGTACTAGCATCAGGTGGGGTTCTCTGCATTGATGAGTTAGAAGGAAGTTTGCATCCATTGTTAACTCAGTTTATCATTGATTCTTTCCATGACCCTTCAACAAATAAATATAATGCCCAACTAATTTTTACAACGCATGATACAAATCTATTAAATAAGGGGCTTTTTCGTAGAGATCAAATCTGGTTAACTGAAAAATATGGTGATACTGGTGCTACCGATCTATATTCCTTAGTGGAATTAAAAATTAATAAGGATGAAAATTTTCAAAAAGGGTATTTAATGGGTAGATATGGGGCGATTCCTTTTATCAGCGGGGGTGATTTTTTTGCGTAAACACGATAAAAAAAGCATACGTAAAATACTGGAAACATTTAGGAATCCTCGCCACCGGGAGCCGCGGAAACGAATTTTGATCTTATGTGAAGGACAAACAGAGGTAAAATACATTAAAAATTTCAAATCGAGGAGAGTGAATATAAAAGTAATATCACAAAGAGCAAAGTTCCGTAATCCAGATGGCATGATAAAAGAAATGCTGCGCAAGATTAAAGACGACGAACTATATGTAAGATCCGGTATAGATGAGGCTTGGTGCATATATGACATTGATACAGAGCCTGAAGATAACAAGATTTTACAAAATATAACTAATGCTAGGAAAAATTACATAAATGTAGCCTATTCTAACCCTTGCTTTGAATTATGGTTTCTTATACATTTTGAAAAGTGCAGCACTCACTTGCAGTGTACTGAAATACTTAATCGCTTGAAGAACTACCTACCAAACTATCAAAAAGGCAAGGATATTTATAATCAAATTTCTGATAAAACAACTACAGCAATTCAAAATGCACAATACCTAGAACATATCCAACAGCAAAATCTAAGCCAGAATAAATACAAAAATGCAAATCCTTATACAACGGTATATCAATTAACAAGTAGATTACTAGAGGTGATTTAGGGAGTGGACAGGGGGACAGGCACCATGTCCTATAACGTCGACAAGGAGTAGGAACTAAGTAAGTATCTATTCTTTGCATTTCAATGGGACACCAAACCTGTCCCCATCAGCGAGGAGGCGTGAAATTTTGATACCATCTGTTCCAACTGGTAAATTGTATACTTCTAATCCTGCTGGTTTAAAATTTATAAAAGAAGAAGCTGAACTTTGGCAAATTATGCGTGCGGGGCCCGACCTCTCCAATACAATAAGAGTAAAAGAATTATCACCCTCTGATCAACTGTTTCAATCTTATGTTAGAACGTGGCGACATAAACCATCCGAAGAATGGTGGCCTCTTTACGAAGAGCAGTTTATGAATGAAATGAAAACGGAAGAAAAACTGAAAGGTTTACGTGCAATCTATAAGCGTCTGCTCATAGGTCACAATATTGTGTTAATTTGTTTTTGTGATGATCATCGTATTTGTCATAGAAGATTAGTTGGCGAATTTTTTAAGCAATACGGTGTGGAAGCTATTGAGTTGAATCCAGTAAAAACAGAACAAATAGCGCTTTTTTAGGAGGGTACTATGCCTCAAACAATTTGTACTATCGGTTTTGCAAAAAAAGTCTTTGGAAACATTTATAAAGCTTCTTAAAGATGGTGGAGTTACAAAGCTGATTGACACAAGATTAAACAATACCTCACAGCTTGCAGGATTTGCGAAGAAAGATGATCTTGCTTATATTATGGAACTTGTCGGTATCAAATATGTGCATGAACCTCGCTTGGCACCAACTGATGATATATTAAAAAAATATAAAAAGAAAGAAATGGCATGGTCAGAATATGAAAAAGCCTATTTAAGTCTGTTAGAAGAAAGGCAAATTCTAAACCTTGTTCATCATCATATGGCAAATGAAACGGTTTGCTTTTTGTGTAGCGAGGATAAGCCGCATCATTGTCATAGAAGATTACTAGCTGAGTATATACAACAACATACAAAGGAGGAAATTGTAATACAGCATTTAGTATAGTAATAGGTTTGTTGTCCCGCTAAAGTGGGCCAACAAACCTGTCCCTATTCCCATAATAAATCATTAACAAATCCTAACAATTTTCGCCAAACCATTGACATTTCACCTATCATGAGTAAGAATATTACTCGTAATAGGTGTTTTTTATGGTTTCCTTTTGTGGGAGACGAAACCTGTCCCTAGCCACGAAACGCAAAGTAGCCAATCAATCACCTAATCAATAACTGGGACACGAAACCTGTCCCCACGGAGTTGTCAATTTTGTTAGAACAATTAATCACTTCAAAAACGAGAATTAAATTATTGTTAAAGTTTTTTTTGAATCCAAATACACAGGGGTATCTTCGCGGGCTTGCTGAGGAATTTAATGAGTCGACCAATTCGATTCGTGTTGAATTGAATCGATTAACGGAAGCCGACCTGTTAGAATCGAAAACGGAAGGCAGAACAAAGGTATATCAGGCTAATCGAAAACATGCGTTATACAACGAGCTTCACAGCATCGTAAAAAAGTTCCTCGGTATTGATCAAATTATTGAAGAAGTCGTTAAGAAGCTTGGAAATGTGGAGCTTGCGCTTATTACTGGGGATTATGCGAATGGGATTGATTCGGGGATTATTGATCTTGTCATTGTCGGTGAAATTGATCAATCCTATTTACATATATTGGTCGAAAAATCAGAAAAGCTAATTCATCGTAAAATCCGCACTCTTGTACTGAAAGATCAAGAGTTTGCTAATTTAAAAGATAAGTTCGTAAGTGAACGAGCTATAGTGGCGTGGAATTCAGAGGACGAACTAGCAAAAATAAGAAAAGAATCGTAACCGTTACGCGTAATTGTAAGTCAATAAGTGGGACAACAAACCTGTCCCTATGGGGGAAATCTTATGTATAAAGAAAAAATTTACTTATCATCACCCCATATGAGTGATGAAGGGTATGAAATGCAATATATAAAGGAAGCATTTGATACGAATTGGATTGCGCCTCTTGGGGAAAATGTAAATCAGTTTGAAAAAGAATTGGCAGCAAAAGTTGGAGTAAAAGCTGCTGCAGCATTAGCATCTGGTACAGCAGCAATTCATCTTGCTCTCAAAGCAGCAGGAGTTGGAGAAGGGGATATTGTATTCTGTCCAACACTAACTTTCTCTGCCACTGCAAATCCAATCATCTATCAAAATGCAGTTCCTGTTTTTATAGATAGTGACTATGAAACTTGGAATATGTGTCCGAAAGCCTTAGAAAAAGCATTTGAGAAGTATCCAGAAGTAAAAGCAGTTATTGTTGTTCATCTTTATGGACTGTCAGCTGATATGGGTAAAATTATGAAAATCTGTCAAAAGCATAATGTTGCAGTAATTGAAGATGCTGCTGAAAGTCTAGGAACATACTACAAAGGCCACCATACTGGAACTATTGGGGATTATGGAATCTTTTCATTCAATGGAAATAAAATTATCACAACTTCGGGCGGTGGTATGTTAGTCTCTAATAATGAAGAAAGAATTGCGAAGGCTCGATTTTGGGCGACTCAATCAAGAGACCAGGCAAGACATTATCAACATAGCGAGTTAGGGTTTAATTATCGTATGAGTAATGTTGTGGCTGGGATTGGTCGCGGGCAGCTAAAAGTGTTAGATCAAAGAGTTGCCAAGAAAAAATATATATTTGAGTTTTATAAGAGGGAATTAGGTGAACTTGATGGTGTTGAGTTTATGCCAAACAATGAGTGGAATGAACCAAATTATTGGTTAAGTTCAATGATATTAACTGGAAATGTTAGGCCGCTTGATGTCATGGTTGCTCTTGAAAATGAGAATATTGAGTCTAGACCTATTTGGAAGCCGATGCATATGCAGCCGTTTTTTGAGAACTATGATTTTATTGGAAATGATGTCGCAAAGCAACTATTTGAAAACGGAGTTTGTTTACCATCCGATACAAAGATGACGGATGAGGATATAGATAGAATCGTAGAGATTATAAAAGGGCTGTGGAAATAATATGCAAACCAACATTAAAACAACTATAAAGCTATCCCCTCAGCGACAGGGAAAGGGCGGTATATATAAAAGGTTTATAAAGAGACCGATGGATTTTATACTTTCATTAATTGCTATTATAGTTTTAATCCCAGTACTTTTGCTAGTTGCTATACTCGTAAGAGTGAAGTTAGGTAGTCCAGTTTTGTTTAAACAAAAAAGGCCAGGACTTAATGAAAAGATATTCACGATGTATAAATTCAGAACAATGAATGATGAAAAAGATGAGGATGGTCAATTGTTACCTGATAGTATTAGGTTGACAAAGTTTGGAAAGTTCCTACGCTCTACATCCCTTGATGAGCTTCCAGAACTTTATAATATTTTAAAAGGTGAAATGTCAATTGTTGGGCCAAGACCACAGTTAGTACGTGATATGGTATTTATGACTCCTGAACAAAGGAAAAGACATACTGTTTTACCAGGTCTTACCGGTTGGGCTCAGGTTAACGGAAGGAATTGTGTAACATGGGAAGAGAAATTATCCTATGATCTAGAATATCTTGGGGAAGTTTCGTTTTCAAAAGATTGGGAAATAATTTTTTTGACTATTAGTAAAGTATTTAATAGAGACGGCATTAGTGCGGAAGGAATGGAAACAGCTGAAGATCTTGGTGATTTCTTATTACGAGAAAAAAAGATTAGCTTAGGTGAGTACCAAGAAAAAATTAATCAAGCTAAATCATTAATTAAAATAAAAATTTAATTCTCTATCTATTAATAATTTCAACAAAATGAGAGGTTAAAATGAAGATCTATTTCATCGGTAATGAATTCACAGGACTTTATAACAATAGAAAAGAATTGATAGAACAGCTTATAAGGAATGGTGAAGAGGTTTATTTTTCTGTTAATGAAAATTCGAGAAATAATGAATTAGTTGATATGGGGTGTATTTATAAAAACCTCACTATTCCTAGGAAAAGCAAAAACCCTTTGAAAGATATCGGATTATTTTTAAAACTTTTAAAAAATATTAAGGAAGTTAAACCTGATATAATCATGCTTTATAATATTAAACCTGTATTATATGGGAGTACTATAGGTAGAATAAAATCAATTCCTACTATTGCTACTATCACTGGATTAGGTAAAGCATCTCAGAATAGTAATAGTCCTGGTGAGAGGTTTTTTTCAAAATTAATCTTGATAATGTATAAATTTGCACTAAAGAAAACAGAATCTATATTTTTTCAAAATAAATATGACTTAGAGATTTTCAAAAATAACAAGATTAATGAATTAAAAAAGTATACTTTGGTAACTGGTTCGGGTGTCAATGTAGAATATTTCAACTATTCTAAATCATTTAAACCAAATAGAATAAAAACCTTTTTGTTTATAGGGAGATTCATAAGAACAAAAGGAATTATGGAATATATAGAAACTGCTATAAAAATAAAGCAGCAAGGATACAATGTTAAGTTTCAATTATTAGGAAAATTCGAAGAACAAGAGGAAATTAATAACCTAATAAAAGAACTAGAGGCAGAAGGAACAATAGAGTATCTAGGTTACTCGGATGATGTAAGAAAAGAAATTAGTAAAGCAGATTGTGTAGTATTACCTTCCTATACAGAAGGAATGTCGAATGTATTGCTACAAGCCGCCGCAATGAAGAGGGTCTTAATTGCTTCAAACATACCTGGCTGTAAGGAGATTGTTGAACACAATTTGAATGGATATTTATGTGAACCTAGATCTACAGATTCGCTAGTTAAAGCAATTAATAGTTTAATAAATCAAGGTGATAATGACTGGGCAAATATGAGTGAAAATTCAAGGAGAATTGTTGTAGAAAAGTTTGATAAAAGACATGTTGTGGATTCATATCTTAAGAAAATTTATTCATTAGGAGAAAAATAATATGAAAGTAATTATTGTAGGGGCTGGCAGATCAGGTACTAATATGTTAAGGGATATTCTTGTTTCATTTGATGAATTAGGTACTTGGCCGTGTGATGAGATAAATTATATTTGGAAACATGGAAATATTAGAATCCCCCATGATGAATTAGATGAAAATTGTGCAAAACCTCAAGTAAAGGAATATATAAATGGACAATTTAATAAAATGAAAAAGAAATTAAGTTGTGACATTATAGTTGAAAAGACGTGTGCTAATTCACTCAGGGTAGACTTTATTGAAGAAGTTTTAGATAAACCTTATTATATCCATATATATCGAGATCCTATAGACACTGTGGCCTCTGCGATGAAAAGATGGACTGCAGATTTAGACATACCATATATATTGAAAAAGGCAAAATATGTTCCATTGAGTGATTTTCCTATTTATGGTTTTAAATATCTTAAAAATAGAATGTATAAAATAAGAAATAAGAATAACAGACTTTCAAGTTGGGGACCTGTGTATAAAAATATGGGAGAAGTTTTAATTCAAGATATGCCTTTGCATAAGATTTGTGCATACCAATGGGGAAAATGTGTGGAAAAATCAGTTAATTCATTTTCTAAAATTGATAATAATAGAGTAATTAATATTGAATATAACAGTTTCATTAATAACCCTAATCATTATCTTAAAAAAATAATAACATTTTTAAAGATAGATATCGATGAAAATAAAATAATAACTGCAGTTGATTCAGTGAAAAAAACAAGTATCGGTAAAGGGTACCAGCAATTAAGTCAAGAAGAAATTGAAGAGGTAAAAGCCATTACATGGGAAGTATACCAAAGGGCTAATGAATTAAATAGGATAAGCAGCTAAAAAGGGGGATTATTGTATGGAATTATATAATAGAATTGTTAATAGAGAAGAAAAAATTTCATTAGTTGGATTAGGTTATGTTGGAATGCCAATAGCTGTTGCTTTTGCTAAGAAAGTTGATGTAATTGGCTTTGATGTTAATATGGAAAAGGTTGAACTTTATAAAAAGGGGATAGACCCTACAAAAGAAGTGGGTAATGAAGTAATCTCCAATACTTCGGTTGATTTTACATCAGATGAAACAAGGCTAAGGGAGGCAAAGTTTCATATTGTTGCGGTCCCTACACCTGTAAAGGAAGATCATACACCTGATTTGTCACCAGTAGAATCTGCGAGTCAAATTCTTGGAAGAAACCTAAGAAAAGGTTCGATTATAGTCTTTGAATCTACTGTTTATCCTGGTGTAACAGAAGATATCTGTGTTCCAATCCTAGAAAAGGAATCAGGACTCAAATGTGGAGTAGATTTTAAAGTTGGGTATTCTCCAGAAAGAATTAATCCAGGTGATAAAGAACATAGATTAGAAACTATTATAAAAGTAGTTTCAGGTTTAGATGAGGAAACGCTAGATATAGTTGCTAATGTATACGAATTAGTTGTAGATGCTGGAGTCTATAAAGCTAAAAGTATTAAGGTAGCAGAGGCAGCTAAGGTAATTGAAAACGCGCAACGTGATATCAATATTGCCTTTATGAATGAGTTATCTATTATTTTTAATAAAATGGATATTGATACAAAAGCAGTACTTGAAGCCGCAGGGACAAAGTGGAATTTTCTGAAATTCTCTCCTGGACTTGTGGGTGGTCATTGTATTGGTGTTGATCCGTACTATTTAACATACAAAGCGGAGCAACTAGGTTATCAATCTCAAATCATTCTATCTGGTAGAAAAATTAATGATAATATGGGTAAATATGTAGCTGAAAGCGCAGTTAAAAAAATGATAAAAGCCAATAAACAAATAAATGGCTCAAAAGTTGCTATATTGGGTGTTACTTTTAAGGAGAACTGTCCTGATGTTCGAAATACAAAAGTTGTGGATGTGATCAAGGAATTAGAAGAGTATGGGGTAGAAGTCAAAGTTTACGACCCAGTAGCGGATAAAGAAGATTTATGGAATGAATATAGAATAAAACTTTGTGAAGTAGAGGAAATTAAAGAAATAGATGCGCTTATACTTGCGGTTCCTCATGAAGAATTTAAAGCTTTAAACCTAAATGATTTAAAGAAGTTGTGTGGACGAAGAAAATTGAATAAATTAGAAGTAATGAATGAAGTTGCTGTAGCATCGGAATTTAATGTTAACGATGAAAGATATAATTGTGTACTTATGGACATTAAGGGAATGTTTGATAGGAAAGAAGCTGAGAATGAGGGCTTTTTATATTGGAGGCTATAAAATGGGATATGAAAATATTAAGTTTCCAAAAGGAACTAAATTTCTAGTTACTGGATCAGCGGGCTTTATCGGTTCAAACTTAGTAGAAGCAATACTAAAATTAGGATATCAAGTTATAGGACTTGATAACTATTCAACTGGAAAAAAGGAAAATGTGGAGGAATTTTTGGGTAATTCAAATTACGAATTTATTGAGGGGAATATTTGTGATTTTGATACATGTATGAAAGCATGTGAAGGTATTGATTATGTCTTACATCAAGCGGCATGGGGCAGTGTTCCTAGAAGTATTGAGATGCCTTTGTTATATGAAGAGATTAATATAAAAGGTACGATAAATATGATGGAAGTAGCAAGACAAAATTCCGTGAAGAAATTTGTATATGCATCAAGTTCTTCAGTATATGGTGATGAACCAAATCTTCCGAAACAAGAGGGACGAGAGGGTAATGTATTATCACCGTATGCTTTAACTAAAAAGGTAAATGAGGAATATGGAAAACTCTATACTAAGTTGTATGGACTTGATACCTATGGTCTTCGTTATTTTAATGTATTTGGAAGAAGACAAAATCCCGATGGGGCATATGCTGCTGTAATTCCTAAATTTATTAAGACTTTATTAAATAATGAGAAGCCTACTATCAATGGGGATGGAAAACAAAGCCGTGACTTTACTTATATTGAGAATGTTATCGAGGCTAATTTAAAGGCTTGTAAGGCGCATCAGGAAGCTGCTGGTCAGGCTTATAATATTGCATATGGTGGTAGGGAGTATTTGATTGATATTTATGATGTGTTGTGTAAATTATTAGGAAAAAATATTAAGCCGATTTTTGGCCCAGAACGTAAGGGTGATATTAAACATAGTAATGCTGATATAACTAATGCGAAACAAATGTTGGATTACAATCCTGATTGGAGTTTCGAGAGAGGTATTGAAGTTGCTATAGATTGGTATAAGAATAAGTTGTAAATATCGTTATGGAATTCAATAAATATTTGTTCATTGCCTAGCCTGTTGTTTATCAAGCTAGTGATAATGGGAATGATATTTTAAAGGGAGAAAATATATTCACCGGTGAGGTATATTTACTAAAATACTTTTTTCTTGAACAAACTATTTATACCAAGAGAAAAGATAGATAAAGTCTCACAAAAAATTTGCTTAAAAAATTCATTTACTATAATTAAACGAACTATTTTATTGAATTGGAGAGAATGGATTAATGAAAACTACAGTGATTAGCATACTTGATAAAGAATTTCCACCTAGTCACTCGTTTGTTGATGGTATGTTATCAAATGTGTTGCCAAATAAAGATTATCAAGTTATATTGATTGTTTCTAAAGGTAAATCAAAAAAAAATGTGAAAAAATATTTTCACAGTGCCTGTATTACAACTTTATGTAAGAGAAAAGGTTTAAGCAGATTTTGGAACTTTTTTATAGTATATAATATTATTGTGAAGTTAATAAATAAAAAAGAAAGGGTAATTTTATTTGTAAGAAATGAGCCTGTATATTTATTAGCATCTTCCTTGCTAAGAAATAAGGTAGATAAGTTAATATATCAACAAAGTTTCCCTCATGAAAGAGCAAGTACAAATCTATTAAAGAAAAAAGTAACACTAACAATTTTTAGTTTAGTGAAAAATAAAGTAGACGGAATAGTAACTGTTAGTCCTAAAGGATTAGAGAGATTAAAAGGATTCTTTCCAAATTCAACAAATAACATGTATATACCTCTATTGATAAACAAAAAAGAGTTAATAAGTACCGATGAATTAATTAATAAAAATGGAAATGATCCTATTCATTTTATATACATCGGAACTCACGCATCTTCGAGAAGACTAGAAGTAGTTTTAGAAGGTATTACTAATGCACTTTCGCAGAAAGTAAACGCTGTATTTACATTTGTTGGTGGTAATGATCAAGAAGTTAATCTACTAAGAAAAATAGCTGGAACTGAGAAATACGAGAGTAATGGGATGATTCAATTTATTGAAAAGATTCCCAGGAAACAGTTACTAGAACAATTACGCCATTATGATGTAGGATTAAGTATTATTCCATGTAATGATATATATGCAGAATCATCACCTACAAAATTAGTAGAATATATGAGTCATGGTTTAATGGTTATTGGAAGTAAAGGAATTGAGCTACAAGAAAAATTTATTAATAACTCTAAAGGAGGGATATTGATTAATTTTACTAATGAAGAAATAGCTAATTCTATTATTAAAATATGTGCAAATTACTCTTTTGTTAATGAAATGAAACATAATGCATTACAATTTGCAATGAAGGAACTGTTATACGAAAATTACGTTGAAGAGCTGAGGAAGATATTATGAAGGATCAACCAAGTAAATTTCAAAAAAAATTCAGTACAATCTCATTTATAATAATGCTTCTTGGTGGTGTTTTGTCTTATTTCGGTGATTCAATGGATATAATTAAACTCGGAGGGTATATCCTCTCCCTTTTAGGAATAATATTACTGGTACTTATTTGGCCTGTTAAATCGTTAAATAAATTTATTTTAGTTTTTACATTTACATCATTAATAGGTATATTTTCATTAATTCCAATCTTTCTTACATCGAAGTATTTTACCTTTACTGATTTTCAACAAAGTGTAATTTATCCAATAAATATATTTATATTATTACTTTACGGATACAGGATTTTATATACTAATATAATTTTAATCAAGAGAGTTTTATTGATTTTAGCTTTAATTAATGGTTTTATTGCAGTTTTAGGTTCATTTGGAATTATTTCAAGCATTCCTTTATTCGGAGAAATTGAGACTGGAAGATATATTTTTGGTACAAACATCCCTTCTTCTACAGGATTAAATAATAATGTAAACTATTATTCAACAACTCAAGTAGTATTATTACTACTTATTATATTACTTAAATATATTTCAAAAGAAGAATATAATAGAACAGACTCCCCTCTCTTGATGTTAATTTTTGTAAGCTCTTTTTTTGGGTCATCACGTGGAGTCCTTCTTGGTTTGTTTCTATCTCTCTTAACTATTGTTATTATCAGTTATTTTTACAGTAGTACGTTACAAAAGTTTAAAATTTTTCTTGGGTTGATTGTCTTAATAATTCTGTTAGTAGTATGGGTCACGCAAAATTTCCAATACATTAATAATTTTATTTTAGAAGATTTACGATTTAATCGTGGTTTAAATGGTAGAGAAGATTTATGGGGGGTATGGGTCGATAGGTTTAAAGAACGACCTTTCTTAGGTTGGGGATCAATGGAATTTAAAGCAAGAGATTTTATTAATTTATATGGAGTGGAAAGATCGTTTCAAAATTCTTATTTAACTGTACTATATCGTGGAGGTTTAACTCTGTTTATTTGTACTTATGGATTAATGGTTGTTTGTCTGATTTATAATCTTGGTAAAGTGAAAAATTTCTTCTATATTAACCGTTATAATATGAGTATAATTGTATTCTTTTTATTTAATGCAATGGTTAGAAACTTTTCGTTTGGAGGGATAGGTTTATTACCACTTTCTTTAGGTATAGTATTGTCATTGTGTTTGTATAGTAATGAATTAAATGAAAAGGTGTCAAATTAATCTTATTTTTGTTTAGCAGTTATTATTGATTAACCTCTATAAACTCATAGTATATTACTAAAGTTGATAGTAAATGATATTTATTACTGAGGCATGCTTTTGTCTAGCTATCTATTAAATATTTAATGTATCGATATAATTTTAATAAGATAAAATATTGGCATAGTCTAAGATACTATTATACGTTTTTCTAATTCATTGAATAGAAAGAGGTACCATTTAATTTGATAATGAAAAAATTAAACGATAGCCAAAATAAAAAAAATTTCATATTTAAAAAATTTATCGGGAGTTTTGCAATAAACTTCTCTTCTGTTGTGCTGAATTTGATGGTTGTTCTTATATTAACTAGAATTGTGACTCCTGAACAGTTAGGGTATTACTTCTTTGCAATGGCATTAGTTTCTATAGCAACAGTTCCTACCGTGCTAGGATTACCTAACATTCTTATTCGATTTTCTTCTAAGTATATAGTTGAAAAAAAATGGGGTTTTTTAAAAGGTATTGTTATTAGATTAAATCAAATAGTAGTTATCATGTCTATTATAATAATTACTGGTTGTTATATGCTAATTGTTAAAGCGCATAGTATGATACCTGCTTTAGATAAGAATACTGCCTTTCTTTCATTGTCACTAATAATCCTTTTAGCATTGTCAAAAATTAGAACGTCACTATTACGCTCCGTAGGAAGTATCTACTTATCTCAAATTCCGGATCTGATTATTAAAAATTTATTGATACTGGCATTTTCCGTAATAATTTATTATCTAATGGGTGTAGATATTCTAGGAATACATGTGATGATAATTACAGTAATCGCAGCTTTAATCGCCTTTCTTGTTGGTCAGTATTTTGTTTGGATAAAATTTCCAACTTATGTAAATGGTCATACTGCAGAATATGAAACTAAAGAATGGTTACTCCCGGCAATCCCATTGTTAATTGCTGGAGGGATGAAAATTATTAATACAAAAACAGACATTATTATGCTAGGTATGTTTACAAGTTCTGAAATAACTGCGGTTTATCAAATCGTTGGTAAGGTAGGAGAAGTTGTCTTATTTGCTTTATCTGCTTTCAATATTATTTTAGCTCCAATAATTTCTAGATACTTTTATAATAATGATTTTAGTAAAATGCAAGAAGTTGTAACAAATGCAACAAGAGTTATCACGGTATATTCATCTTTAATATTAGTATTGTTTATTATTTGTGGAAAAATAATATTATATCATGCTTTTGGAGAGGAGTATGCTAATGGTTATTCCGCATTAATAATTTTATCTATTGGTCAATTTGTTAATGCATCATTAGGTAGTGTAGCTTTGATACTGACAATGACTGGAAACGAAAAAGATGTAGCAAAAGGTGTAGCTCTTGCAGCAATACTAAATATTATTCTAAATTTTATACTGATTCCTTTGCTTGAAATAGAAGGAGCTGCAATTGCTACTGCAATAAGTACTGTAATTTGGAATCTTTATTTAGCATTTCTGGTCTATAAAAGATTAAATATCGTTACCATACCCTTTACTCCAAAAAAATTTTTAAAATATTGAACTGGAGCGATTTAATTTGAATATTATTATTTCATTTAAACCGGTATCTTACATGAATCCAAAAGCTTCTTACGCTGGAATTGCTAGAGTGAATCTAGAAAGTGGAAAAGTAGAAAAGTTATTAAAATTTCCTTCCGCTATATTTAAAACAGATAAGTCTTTTATGACAAGTAATGCACAAGGTTTGGTTTTAAAAGATGGTATTGCATATGTAGGCCTTTGGAATTACATTGCTATTGTTGATTTAGATACTTTTACGACTATTGATGCATTTTCTTCACCCGAATTTTCAGATGTTCATAGCCTTGAAATTGTTGATGATCATTTATACGTAGTATCTACAGCAAGTGAAGTAATATCTTGTTTTGAACTAAGTACGTTGAAAAGGAAATGGTATTGGGGAGCGCCGAATTCTAATATTTTAAAGGGAGGCCGTTTTAAATTTTTACCAATTGTAAAAAATCGTTATCAGCGAAAGATCTATAATATTTTAAATATATTAAAATATGTGCGCACACCTAATAAAATTATAGAATCAAGATATATCCATAAAACATGTTCTTCTTATTATCGACATCATATGAATAACATAACATATAACCAAGGTCACTTGTATGTTAATACGAAAGGTTGGTTTGACACAAGGACTAGTGCTGTTATTAAGTTAAATATAGATTCATTAGAAGAAGAGTTTTTTGTAGAACCTGGAGGCTTTATAGGTTCACATGATGGATATTTTTTCAATGGTAAATATTATGTAACTGAAGCCGACAATAATTCTATCGCCTGGAAAGATTCGGATAATAAAATAGAGCGGATTCAATTAAAACCTGAAAATTACTTTATTAGAGGACTTGAGAAAGTGAATGATAGTTGGATTGTTGGTTTTACCCCTAGTCGCGGAAGTAATAATGTTTGTTTATTAAAAATATATAATGAGGATTTTAATATAGTTAAAAATGAGATTAATATTAATGATTTACTTCCAAGAGAAATTGGTGTAGCTGTTCATACAATTAAACTTGAACCTTAGTGTTTTATAGTAAATAGAATACTCAATACACTTGAATAAATAAAGAGATTATATTTTAACAGTCTATGCAAAGTGATAAAAAAACATATTTGTAATATAAGAAAATCTTCCTGAAAAGTATTAAGAAGATTTCGGTATCAATAAACTAATTTATTAGCTAATAGGAGGCACTTCATCAATGAAAGAACTAACACACCTCGATCAGCTCGAGGCTGAAGCAATATATATTATTCGTGAAGTAGCGGCAGAATGTGAGAATCCAGTTATGCTTTATTCGATTGGTAAGGATAGCTCTGTCATGCTGCATTTAGCGATGAAAGCTTTTTACCCAGAAAAGCCACCATTTCCGTTTATGCATATTGATACAACTTGGAAGTTTAAAGAAATGATTGAATTTCGCGATCGTAGAGCAAAAGAATTAGGGATTGAATTAATTGTCCACATGAACGAAGAAGGTATCGAACAAGGTATTAATCCATTTGATCATGGTGCTGCTTATACCGATATTATGAAAACACAAGCGTTAAAGCAAGGATTGGATAAGTATGGATTTACTGCTGCTTTTGGCGGTGGGAGACGCGATGAGGAAAAATCTCGTGCGAAAGAGCGGATATTTTCCTTCCGTAATAAAAATCATGCCTGGGATCCGAAAAATCAACGGCCTGAAATGTGGAAGCTCTATAATACAAAAATTAATAAAGGCGAAAGTATGCGTGTTTTCCCACTTTCAAATTGGACGGAAAAAGATATATGGCAATATATTCGTAGAGAAAATATTGATATAGTTCCATTATATTTTGCGAAAGAAAGACCGGTTGTTTACCGTGATGGAAATATCGTAATGGTAGATGATGATCGGATGAAATTAGAACTTGGTGAAGAAATAGTCATGAAAAAAGTTCGTTTTCGTACACTAGGTTGCTACCCTCTTACTGGCGGGATTGAGTCTGAAGCTGATACACTTGATGAAATCATTGAAGAAACCCTTGGTGCTGTTTCATCAGAGCGTACTAGTCGTGTAATTGACCACGAAGGCGCTGGCAGTATGGAAAGACGGAAGCGGGAGGGGTATTTCTAAAATGAAGAGTCTATTAAAGTTTATTACTTGTGGTAGTGTAGATGATGGGAAATCAACCTTAATTGGTCATATGCTATATGATGCAAAACTATTATTTGCTGATCAAGCGGAAGCGTTAGAGCTTGATAGTAAAATAGGTAGTCGTGGTGGTGAAATTGACTATTCTCTTTTACTAGATGGGTTAATGGCTGAGCGAGAACAAGGTATTACTATTGATGTAGCTTATCGCTATTTTACAACTGATCATCGTTCCTTCATTGTTGCTGATACGCCAGGTCATGAAGAATATACACGCAATATGGCGGTTGGTGCATCGTTCGCTGATCTTGCCATTATTCTTGTTGATGCAACAAAAGGGGTAATCTCGCAAACAAAACGCCATGCACGGATTTGCTCATTAATGGGAATTAAGCATCTTGTATTAGCCGTTAACAAGATGGACTTGATCAGTTTTGATCAAAAACGATTTAATGAAATCAAAGAAGAATTTATACAAATGACGTATGGCTTTAATCTTGAAAGTATTCAAGTCATTCCTGTTTCTGCTACAGAAGGGGATAACATTACGAAAAAATCTGGAAATACACTTTGGTATGATGACTTACCATTATTACCATATTTAGAAAGTGTTGACGTTCGTAAAGAAAATGAACAAAAAAGCTTTGTAATGCCAGTACAACGTGTAAGTCGACCAAACCATACGTTCCGCGGCTTCCAAGGCCAAATAGAGGCTGGAAGGATTTCAGTTGGTGAAGAGGTCACAACTCTTCCAAGTCATGAAAAAGCAAAAGTAAAGAGTATCTTAGTGACAGATAAAGAAGTGGACGCTGCAATTGTTGGACAACCTGTAACGATTCAATTAGATCGTGAAGTCGATGTTTCTCGTGGCTGTGTGTTAACAACAGCGCAGGATATTCAAGTTACTGATATGTTCACAGCTACAATTCTCTGGATGGATGATGCACCGCTTGTTTCTGGTCGAAACTATTTAGTAAAAGTAGGAACAAAAATTCTTCCAGGTACTGTTATGTCGATTAAACACAAAATCGATATTAATACCGGGAAGCAAATTCCTGCAGATCGCACCTTTAAAAATGAATTAGTAGAATGTGATATTTCTTTATCAGAAAATATGGTATTTGATACTTTCGAAAATAATGAAGCGTTAGGTGGTTTAATCCTAATTGATCGTGTCACGAATATGACGTCTGCCTGTGGGGTTATTAATCACGCCCTTCGTAGATCAACCAATATTGTGTGGCAAGATACTGATATTTCGAGAGAAATTCGTTCCCAGCAAAAAGGACAGAAGCCATTAACATTATGGTTCACAGGTCTTTCAGGTTCGGGGAAATCTACTCTAGCAAATGAAGTGGAAAAACGATTAGTTTCAATGGGTTATCATACGATGTTACTTGATGGAGATAACGTTCGCCATGGTTTAAATAAAAACTTAGGCTTTAAAGAAAGCGATCGGATTGAAAATATTCGTCGCATTGCAGAAGTTGCAAAGCTGATGAATGACGCAGGACTTATTACATTGACTTCATTTATTTCACCATATGAAAGTGATCGTAAAAATGCTAGAGAAATCATTGGTGAAGAATATATCGAAATTTTTGTTAGCACGCCCCTTGAGGAGTGCGAAAAACGAGATGTGAAAGGCTTATATAAGAAAGCACGTGCAGGTCAAATTCCGAACTTCACAGGTATTTCTAGCCCATATGAATCACCTGAAAATCCAGAAATAGAAATTGATACAAGTAGATATTCTTTAGAAGAAGCAACAGATTACGTTGTGAAGAAAATTATGAAATATTTAGATTAGCAAACGAAATAGCTACTATCTATAGTATTATGGTAGTAGCTTTTCTTAATTTATATCTAGCTTTTTATAAAGTTAGGTTTGAAAGGAAGACATTCTTATGTCATTCGAAATGATATTTGTACTAGTTATGATCATATTGATGATGGCGGGGTTAGCTTTTGAGGTTGCCCGTCCTGATATGATTGTATTCGGAACAGTCACGATCTTTTTACTCTTTGGTATTTTAACACCTGAGGAAGCGCTGAGAGGTTTCTCAAACGAAGGGATGTTAACTGTTGCCCTTCTCTTTATTATTGCCGGTGTTATTCAAAAGAGTGGTGTTGTCGAAAGTGCGATACGAAAAATTCTTGGCTCTGGGAAATCGGAAAAAATGTCATTGTTTAAAATATTAGTTCCAGTATCAGGTCTGTCTGGATTTTTAAATAATACACCAATTGTTGTGGCATTTACTCCATTGCTTCGAAAGTGGTGCGTTGACAATGGCTTATCACCATCTAAATTCCTCATACCTCTTTCGTATGTCACAGTTCTAGGTGGGACGATCACATTAATTGGCACATCTACAAATTTAGTCGTTCATGGTTTAATGCTTGATTATGGCATGAAAGGATTTTCAATGTTTGAACTGGCTGTTGTTGGTATACCAATTACAATTATTGGTATCCTCTATCTTTTAACAATTGGTCATAAAGTATTACCGAATCATAAAGTATCACCAACTGAAAAATTAAAGGAACAAACCCGAGATTATATGTGTGAGTTTGTCGTTGGAAGCGACTATCCATTTATTAACAAATCAGTTGGGGAAGCAGGGCTTCGCCACTTAGAAGGCCTATTTCTTGTCGCGATTATTCGAGACGATATGAAGTTTTCACCTGTTAAATCAACGACAAAAATAGAAGCCGGAGACCGCCTAATCTTTGCCGGGTTATTATCAACAATAGCTGAACTTCAACAAAGAAAAGGCTTGGCGATTGAAACCGGTACGGATTTAACACTTGAAACATTGAAAAATGGGAATTCGCAGCTTGTCGAAGTAGTTGTATCTGATCAATCACCACTAGTATATAAGAAAATTAGAGATACACAATTTAGGGGCAGATATGATGCAGCTATTATTGCCGTGCACCGTAATCATGAACGTGTAAAAAGTAAAATTGGCGAGATCGTATTAAAACCTGGAGATACATTGTTGCTATTAACTGGTTCAGATTTTCTAGAACGCGATCATTATAATGATTTTTATGTCGTAACTCCATTAGAAACGCCTAAAACTGTTGAAGATAATACTAAAGGTGCGTTAATTGCATTAATTACAATGCTAGTAATGATTATATTCGTAACTTTTAATGTTTTATCGATGTTTAAAGCGATGGCACTGGCGACAATTATATTATTGTTACTACGAATCGTATCGCCAGAAGAAGCAAAACAGTCGATTCAATTTAATGTGTTGCTTTTGATTGCAAGTTCATTTGGAATCGGTGCAGCTTTATTAAATACAGGGACAGCTGCTTGGATTGCCAATGGTCTTGTTTCGTTTACTGAGCCTCTAGGATTGTTTTTTGTATTACTTATTATTTATTTGATTACAAATATTTTTACTGAAATTATGTCTAATACAGCAACAGCTGTCATGATGTTCCCAATTGGGGTAGAAATGGCAAATCAATTAAGTATTAACCCAATGTCTGTAATTGTTCTTGTCACGATTGCTGCTTCTGCAGCATTTGCAACCCCGATAGGCTATCAAACGAATCTAATAGTATATGGACCAGGGGGTTACCATTTCAAGGATTACATGAAAGTAGGGATTCCGTTAAATCTCCTATGTATGGTTGTAGCGGTGTCGATTGTATATATGGTTTGGCTTTAAATTCTAGCTGATTTCTTGAGCAAGCTCGTTAAATGGGTTTGCTCTTTTTCATTATGAAGGTGTGTTATAATAATTTTAAAATTATTGATAGGGAAGGAAGATTTCTTTTGCTAGATAAGATCAATATAGTTGACGTTATTAAAATTGCAATGGATGCTGGTGAAAAGATTTTAGATATATATGAAACAGAATTTGAAGTTGAAAGTAAAGAAGATCAATCTCCACTAACACTTGCAGATAAACAATCGCATGAAACGATAGTAAAAGGATTGTTAAGTCGGTTTGATGGTATCCCTATTCTTAGTGAAGAAGGCAAGCATATTAGCTATGAAGACCGCAGGAAATGGGAGTATTTTTGGCTTGTCGATCCATTAGATGGGACAAAAGAGTTTATTAAAAGGAATGGTGAATTTACCGTTAACATCGCTCTTATACATAATGGAGCACCAGTGTTAGGGGTTATTTATGCGCCGATTTTAGATATTGTTTATTTTGGCAAAGAAGGCATAGGTTCTTTTAAAATAAATAATGCTATGAAAAGTAATTTGACTAGTGAAGCGGAAATCTTAAAAGTTGCTATTAAATTACCTGCTATGAAAAACGAACAAATTTCAGCTGTTGCTAGCCGCTCGCATATGTCGAAGGAAACAGAAGACTATATTAATAAAGTTAGATCGAAATTTGGAGAGGTATCGATTAAATCTGCAGGTAGCTCATTAAAGCTTTGTTTGGTAGCTGAAGGAAAGGCTGATGTATATCCTCGTTTTGCACCAACCATGGAATGGGATACTGCAGCTGGTCAAGCAATCGTTGAACAAGCAGGTGGTACAGTAGTCCATACAGAAACTAGGGATAGATTGAATTATAATAAAGAGAACTTATTAAACCCTTGGTTTATCGTAAGAAGAGAAGGTTTTATAGAATAAATAAGTAAATATACTAGTCTATGACTTTAGCATGGTCCCTTTCTATTGATGTTTTTCTAATATAGAGTAATTAATCTTATAAATAGGAGTATGGTATCGATATGACAGAAAATAGAATTTATCTTTCTTCCCCTCACATGGGTGGAGATGAATTGAAATATATACAAGAAGCATTTGATACGAATTGGATTGCACCACTGGGTCCGAATGTAAATGCATTTGAACAGGAACTTGCAGAATTTGTTGGTTCTAAAGGTGGAGCAGCGCTTAGTTCCGGGACAGCCGCAATCCATTTAGCGCTACGATTGTTAAATGTCGGACAGGGAGATCGTGTGTTTTGTTCTAGCCTAACATTTATCGCAAGTGCAAATCCAATTTTATATCAAGGAGCAGAGCCAGTTTTTATTGATTCGGAGCCTGAGTCTTGGAATATGTCTCCTGATGCATTGGAGCAAGCGTTCGTAGATGCAGCGAACGAGGAGAAACTGCCTAAGGCTGTAATTGTTGTTAATTTATATGGGCAGAGTGCAGATATGGATAAAGTTATCGAGATTTGTGACCGATATGGCGTTCCAGTTATAGAAGATGCAGCAGAATCATTAGGTGCTACATATAAAGGCAAAGCAAGTGGTACGTTCGGGAAATATGGGATTTATTCATTTAATGGTAATAAAATTATTACGACGTCTGGTGGTGGTATGCTTGTTTCTGATGATGTTGAAGCGTTGAAAAAGGCAAGATTTTGGGCTACACAGGCTCGTGATCAGGCAAGGCATTATCAGCATAGTGAAATTGGCTATAACTATCGCATGAGTAATGTGGTAGCTGGTATTGGTCGCGGTCAGTTAAAAGTACTGGACGAGCGGGTAAGAGTGAAACGAGAAATATTTGAACGATATGTTGAAGCTTTTAAAAATGTAAAAGGTTTTGACTTCATGCCAGAACCTAGCTATGGTCGATCAACACGCTGGTTAACAACTTTAACCATCGACCCAGAGAAATGTGGCTTTAGTAGGGATGATATGATTGATGCTTTGGCTGCTGAAAATATTGAAGCAAGACCAGTATGGAAACCATTGCATTTGCAGCCGGTGTTTGAGGGCTGCTCCTATTATCCTCATAGCGGTGACGAAAGCGTATCTGACCGTTTATTTGAATATGGGGTTTGTTTGCCTTCTGGGACAAATATGACGATAGACGAGCAAGAGCGGGTTATTGAGTGTATAAGAAAATTGATGATGAAATAAATACAGCCTGTTTTAACATTAGGATAAAGAAGTAATCATTTTTTATGAATGAAAATAGTTTTGAACTGAAAACGACTACTTCAGGTCTGCGGATAGTGGCAATGGGAGCTGGGTCAACCCGGCTCCCTATAAAATTTGCTGTATTTTCGATGTAGTGTACTTCATTTTTTCCATTTACTCCTCATGTATTTTTCCATCCTCATCAAATATCATCAACTTGACCTCCTGATCTGAGTTAAAATAAGCTTTAAAAACCTTCTTAAATGTTTGATATTCATTAGCAACGAAACTCTTAATTTTTTGCTCTACTAAAGCATCTTTAAATATTACAGTACATATATAAGGAGTATTTTTAGAGTCATACATAACCCAGTCAAAATAATATAGAATATTATCATACTCGTAATGAACGTGTCGTTGGCTTTTCCATCCCTTTGCAATAAGTGGATTTAAATGTTTTATAACAAGTAATTCATGCATTAAATGACTTTTATCAAAGCCACGATCTAATAGTCGCTGAATATAATAATCACATGTATTTACAACGTCATCGTTTTTTGGGTGTGAAAGAAATTCGAATAAATCAGGAGCGAATTCCCCAAGCCACCCCCTACTGTTGATCATCATAATTCCATTTGCTTTACAGAATTCAAAAGCCTCTTTATTCAAATAAATATACAACAAAATCGGAGTAATTCGTGAACCTGTTTTGAAATTTTTCATCCTCGCACTTTGCATTTCAATTCTTGTCATAAACCCCATAACATCTTCCAAATATGTCTGCCGATGAAATATTGCTTCAATAAAAACAAATGAAGGAATTTTAGTTAGTTCAGTATTTTCAAACTTGGTTTCATAATGCCCATATAAATAGGTAAAGCCAACAACATCCCACAAATGACCATTGAAATCAACCCGCTTTTGAGTGGTATCAAAAACTTGAGTTTGATTCCAAGAGAGAAGATTCATTTGTTCTAACCAATGGACTGCGTCTATTGTAAAAAGCCGGTTTATTATATGTCGGCGGTAATGTGCAAATCCAATATCCATATTATTTAAAAATCTTGTCGATGCTTTTATAAAAGATACATGATTATAAGTTACTACATTGCTAATGACATGTAATTGCTTAAGGTCATCTAATGTTTTATCTAGGCTTTGATTTTTTGGGAAAAAGTCACTATTTGTAATACTAGCAGCAATTTTAATTGCTTCATCCCGTAAAATCACTCCATTATTATGAAGTAGACTTGAAAATACGCGACTTAAACCTTTACGTTGTTGCTTCAATACGTTAGTTAATACTTCTGAAATATTTTGGTGGGGTAAATAATATAAAAATTGTCCATGGCGAAATGATACGGGTTTAGTTGACAGAATAATTCCTTTATTTGTTGCACGCTGGATAATTTTTCGAGCATTTACGGGACTTATTTTTAATTCGTTTTGCAATTGTTTACTTAGATGACTTCCCAATATGGGGCCGTTCTCATTGAGTATTCTCACACAATAGTCTTCACTTGTTATATGTTCACTCATACAATTCCCTCGCTACCAGTCAGTTAAATTATTTCAATAAAAATAATGTCACACTACTTTTAATATAAAATAAATAAACAGTTATTGTCTAGTTATTTAATAGATAACCGTTTTTATTAGATGATAATGAAAATAATATTATGTCACGCTATTTTGTGAAAGTTGACTGAACGGAAAATTCAGAATATAATAAGATTGCTAGAGTAATAGGAATATTTTACCTCTAGTAAAGTTAGGGTTTGGAGGTGAGAGAATGGCTAAAACGAAAGAAGGCAAGAAGATTGTGCCTGTTAAGTCGCACACGAAAACAGTTGGCAATAAGAAAGTCAAGGTCCGTGGACATCGTCGTTCAACACCAAATTAAAAAGCCCATTGTTTTGGCAGAAACAATGAGCTTTACAGGATTCGGGATTATTGTATCCCTATTTTATATGTATCCATTATAGAATATTCGATACAAATCCCCCGATTCCTTCAAAAAAATAAAAATAGAGGGGGAAAATTATGTCGAAAAAAACAAAACCAATGAGTTCTTTTTATCCTTTCTATCAAGTGTATTACGGAAAGGAATCACGATTGTCATTAAAACAGCGAAAGAATTTTGGTATGGCTATTAGTGCTACTGAAAATGTAATTAGTCAAGCGTTTGTTAGCCGATCGGAGACACCTATAATTAATTATTTAAATAAAGAGTACAAGTATGCGTTGACTGCTAAGTTTTTGGAGAACTTTCTTACTATCTCATATACCTATGAAAGATTTTATCAAAATTTTATTCGCGGTCAAAATAAATTAGTAGTTGAAACGCCGGGTTGCTATTACGATAAAATTTCAATAAGATTTCATTATTTATATGATGTAGGTAGTGATCGCTTTATCATAATATCATATGGGGAAAGCAATAACATTGGGACGGATTTCGGAATTATGAAAGTGATGTGTAATTTTTATGCAGAAAAATCACTCCCAAGTTCTACGAAGTCTTTTGAATATTGGAATTTATCAGATGGGAGTATCCAAGAAATTTCTGCAAACAACATAAAAGAAGTAAAGATTAATAGCTTGCAGCCAGTAATATATAGGTTGGCATCGTAATCAGGTGGGACAGGTTCACTGTCCCATTTTAAATCCTACTTGTCCTAGTTCTTTGGCATCGGCGGACCAAATGGTGATCTTGGATTAACCGGAAGAAAGAATATTGCTCGAATACATATGAGGTGGGGATGCCCTTCACATAGGGAGACATTCTTAAAAAAGTTCCAACTAAAAGAGACCACTTTGTTACATGTGCGATGAGGTGTATTACTAAGTATTCCTTTATGGATTGGCATTTTATGGTGGCTCTATGTCCTCTTTTTCGCTTCCTTTTGCTGCCATTTTAAAATATGGTTTTCAACCCAGTTTATATCCTTACAATCTATTTTAAATTTATCTGCTTGTTGCAAAGCATCATTGGTGTATGTCGAGTTAGTAATGAACATTGCTAGCATACAGTTATGGTTTCGCTTGGATGAGTTTAGTTCTCTAATTTCTTTAACAGTTATTTGATTAGAAGAATTAATATAATGCTTTATTTGTACGGCAATGTTTGCGTCATGATGACGATCAAATAAGATTAAGTCAACACCACCATCTTTTCCTTCTGATGTTTCTTTTGGTTTATAACCTCTAGTCTTGAAATAAAGGTAGCACAACCGTTCGAATTCCCGCCACGAAAGCTCTTGAAGTGGAATTTTTAATATTTCCTCATCTGAACGTAATAAATTAGAAGTCGAATATGTGTTGGTTGCTGATTGTTGCTTTGTTGCGATTTTCTTTGTTGAGAGAGTATTACGTTTCTTCTTAGGTAATAAACGATTTACTAATTCATTTATTATTGCTGTACACAAAATAATTCCAAAAAATATGAAATAGTTGGTACTTTTAAAAACAATAAAAAATAAATAAAGGCATATAATTGCAAATAATCCCGAAACTAAGCTTGCTAGATTTTTACGGTTTGTTTTATTCATTTTATTTCTCCTTCAGAGATTTACTACTTATCTATGTTGTGAATTAATTCAATTATTACTATGTATTATACAAATCAACATAAATTTCCTTTATATTACAAAAAATAAAGGGATTTTTAATAACAAATACTAAAATCCGGCTATACTGTGCTAACTATTAAATTAAAAATGTTAATCTTAGGACATAAAATTATCGAAATATTTAGTAACTAGCAAATGGTTATCGTTTAGAATATTCCTATAATTTCCTTCTGATAGAAGCTGATATCAATATGAGAATCTCTAAAGAATCTTTAATGGGATATTTATTAGAGGAAGCTTTAGCATTTTTGATAAGAAATACTGGCTATAAGCTTCTTGTCCACGAAAGTCAAGATCCAACCGAATTGAAAAACCGTGGAAATGGTCTTGTAGTTAAAGGGAGAGGTGGTGAGCATCAAGCAGATGTATTAGGGCAATTATTATGGATTCCAGCTTTTACATATCCAATCAGAATTTTTGTAGAAGCGAAATTTAGACAAGCAAAAACAGGAATTGATGTCGTTAGAAATGCAGTAGGAATAACTGATGATTTAAATCAGAACTATTTAAAGGATCAAAGGTCAGGATTGCCTGTTAAGAGATACAGTTATAATTATGCAATCTTTTCGACATCAGGGTTCAGCAAAAATGCAGTTGATATGGCGACTGCACACCAGATTTCTTTAATAGATTTAAGTGGTAGTGAATTTTATTCATTAAGGGAAGTAATTAAAGATACCGCAACCAGAATTATAAGTAGTTTTCAAGAGGATGATGAATTTGCTGCTAGTAGTGAAGAAATGGAAGACGGTAGTCGCGGTTATACAACAAGGAGTAATTTTGTAAGAACTATCAGACATTATTTAAGATCAAAATTTAATATTTTGCCAGAAGAAGTGTCTAGACCCTATATCAATCTTAGTCTGTTTAATAGTACAGCATTTGAGGGTATTTTTGAAGAAATGATAGATGTTATTAAAAAATATAATGAACTTTTTGTTGGAATGGCAAACGGACCATTTTTACTAGTTTTAAAATCGGATGACCCTAAAAAATTTAGGGATTTTGCAATAAATAATCCAACTCATCAAATAAATATTAACGAGTCTTACCCTGATAATAATTTACTCGAACTCCAAATTACGCCTTATGGCAGGGATGATTATAAATTATGGGTTACCTTACCAGAAGTGTTAAGGGAATTAATATTTAAAAATACTAGGGAAGCGTTAAATATTAAAGAACAATATTTTTCGGATATTACAATATACAGCATAAATGATGAGAAAGATGAAATTATTAGATTGAAGTATAGAGTTTAAATTTAGTACACTATTTATTACTTTTTAAGTCTGTGTTTAATGATGTAAATATAGATCTGAAGCTGTTAACAGATAATTTCTTTTTGCAGCCTTTTAATATTAAAAGACATAATTTTTAGACTGGTGTAACTGAAATCCATTTGAAGCAACATTTAGTCGAAATTTTATGTTTAAAGGAATTTATTAATACAGACGCCATTGGCGCCTGCATGTGATGTGCATAGTTTGCCAGACACGGCAAACTACTTGTCTTTTTTCTTAACGAGTTAAATATTTTATTGTTATTTAAGCGGACACTATACCTTGAGGGTCTATTCGAGTTATAGAAACCATACCTAACGCTTCCATTACGTCCCTGATTCTTTCTATCGTTGCACCATAATATTCATTTTTTTCATCTCTTGATACTTGAGAAGGACTAACTTGTAGTTTTTCCGCTAATTGCTGTTGGCTCATTCCGGAATATATGCGGTAGGCAATAAGTGTTTTTCCTATCGTATTTAGATTGATAATAGGCTCGAATTCCCCCCTTTTGATTTGTTCGTAATATTCAACTTCTTCTTTTAATTGTTCGTGAAACGAAATATAGGGTTGAAGTGCAAATTCAATATGATCAGAATCTAAACCCATTTCAGTAAACTTTAATTTTTGCTGTTTAATAAATTCTTGATCTTGCTTTAATCTTTCAACGGCTTCGCGATAGGCACTTTCAGTTTTAATCATTCTTTAACACCCTTTACTATTGTTATCAAGTATTGGTTATGGGTTCCTTTAACTGTGAAAAAGTTAGTTCATAATCACCTCGTGGCGCAAGTTGCTGAAGGACAAGTTAAGAAAACCAATTCGATGATTATGTGATAATAAGCGGACAGGAGATCCGGTAATCGATAAAACAGGCTTGTATGTTTGTATTTTAAATCTTACGAACGCGGATTCCGTTATTTGATTGAAATGGGGTCATTTTCTTATGACTTATATCAAATATTCATTTCCTTAACCGACCTTTCGGGGAGTATTCGCATAAAACGGGAGATCGCTGTTGTTCAACAATACGAAGATGAGAATATTATGTAAACGCCGGGGGGTTAAACAATAAAATACATATTGCGGTTCGCTGCATTTGTTTTTCTAATGTGTAAACGGATTCGGGTAATGTAACTTGTTGATTATTTTGGAAAGTAATGATCGATTGGGCTGGCTGTTCATGTGTGGATGGAACGGATTGAATGGACTTTACGTGGTTGTAGAAAATCCAATTGCAGTTAAAGGCTTCTGGTGACAGCGTCGGAAACGCAAAGATATGATCACGGGGATTGATTGGAATGGGGACTTTTTGTTTTGCACCGGTATGATAGCACATTGCTTTTCGTCTACCTTCATAGGTGGCGCCGCCGTCTAAACAGGCTGTTTGAATGAGCTTGAGCGGCGGTTTTTTTACGTAAAGCATTCGGTGTTGTTCCATAACAATCGTGGCGAAGTCAATGTTTGCTGCTGAAAGTAACGCCATTGTATTTTTATTCACTTCATAATCTTCCACTACAACTTTCATTTCGGAATTGCACTCCTTTACAGCTGGGGATTTAAAAAAAACGCGGATAACAAATCGCAAACAATCATGGGAAAAAGCGGAAGCAGCACTAAACGGAGTTGGAAGTAAATATCGAATCGGAGAATTCAAGCGGGAAACAGCACGAAATGGAGTAGGAAGTAAATATCGAATTGGACTTCCAGCGGGAAACAGCATGAATCGGAGTAAGAAGTAAATATCGAATCGGAGAGTTCAAGCGGAAAACGGCATAAAACGGAGTAGGAAGTAAATATCGAATCGGACTTCCAGTAGGAAGTAAATATCGAATCGGACTTCCAGTAGGAAACAGCATAAAACGGAGTAAGAAGTAAATATCGAATCGGAAAGTTCAAGCGGGAAACAACGAACTTGTAGGAATACTTATTATGATTTCCTCATTTCAGCTAATGCTTTTATGATTTCGTCAAAAATTTCATCAAAACTGATGCCAAGGGTTTCGTATAGCTTTACTAGCGTTGGAACAGATGGAAGCTGCTCTCCACGTTCGATTTTGGCCAAATTGTTGTAGTCAAGATCTGTTAACTCGGTTGTATTTTCGAGTGTCAGATTATGTTTAACAGTTCTGGCAAGTCTAATGTGTTTGCCAATAATTTCTGAAATTATTTTTCTTTCCAGACTCTTATCCATCTAGTGGTTACTCCTTTTAAGATCATTATTTATCCATTTGCAAGGAGATGACCAAGTGTTAAGACACTAAAAATGTAAGAAACTGGTAAAAATAAGGAATTTATTTTGAACAGGTTAGATATGAAGTGGATGTTATTTTTTATTTCTATAAAAATTTTTATTTATATAAAAAATTGATAAACAAGTTGTTCGAGAGTCGTTAAACTTTAAGTTTACCTAAGTTGAACTTCAAGTTTGGCCTTATTCAATAGCCACATACTCAAAGTTTACCGGAATGACGAATGGAAATTGTCCGACTACAGTATAGGTACCGCGGAATTCACGAAAGTGCGCATTTTGGAAAGGACCATTTCTTGCCGTATCAAAATCAGTCATTCGAAGAGGTGTTGCAGCAATTTGAGCCGCTCGTTAAGAAGCAAATAAGTGCGCTTCGGATTTATAAAAATCACGATGAATTTTTTCAAATCGGTTTAATCGGTTTATGGGAAGCCTATTGCCGGTATAATCCAGAGAAAGGACCATTCCCACCGTTTGCACAAGCGACCGTTAGAGGGAAGCTGCTCACTCACATCAAAAAAGAGAATCGTCATGCCGAGCATCAAGCGGAATTAAGTGATGAAATGCTTGAGGTTGTGGCCGATCCTAGCCCGAGTCAGATGTTAGAAAGGGAAATCGTTTTATCGTATTGCCATGGGTTAACTGCTAATCAGCGAAAGTGGGTTATTTACGGGATTATCGAAAATAAAAAGCCAAAGGAGATTGCGGAGCTTGAAGGTGTCCCTGTAAGCCATGTGAAGGTATGGCGCCGGGATGCCTTGCAGAAATTGCGAAGGAAATATTCTCGGAGTTTTATAGAAAAATAGGTTGACCGTTTTCGGTTTAGTGGGATTTTAGCTGGGGACTTAGAAGTTGAATTGCATATAAATTTTCAGATGCTAAAAATTCCTCTTACAGTCAACCGCCATTTCAAATCTGCAACCAAATAATCTGTTAGTATATCGCCAAATTCCTTCTAAAACGTCCAATTCAATGATTATGTGAAAATTATCGGACAGGAGATCCGTTATCTAGCGTGAAAGGTTTGTATTTTGAATTTAACGGACACACGTTCCGCTATTTGCGTTTCTAAGAGCTGTTTATGTATATTTTTCATCAAATAACGGACCTGGTGTCCGGTAAAATAGCTGTAGCTTAGGGTTTTGGACTAATAACGGATCTGGAGTCCGTTTGTTTGCGCCGAATCCGATCCTAGATTTGCTCTCAAAATGGGAAGGGCGAGGTGCCCTGTTGGTCACGTAAAAGAATTAAAAAGATCCTATTCAATGGGTATTTGAAAATTATCGGACAGGAGATCCGTTATCTAGCGAAAAAGGCTTGTATTTTGAATTTAACGGACACACGTTCCGCTATTTGCGTTTCTAAGAGCTGTTTATGTATATTTTTCATCAAATAACGGACCTGGTGTCCGGCAAAATAGCTGTAGCATAGAGTTTTGGACAAATAACGGATCTGGAGTCCGCGAAAATGGCAGCAGCAGAGGATCTAAGCAAAATAACGGATTTGGAGTCCGTTGCAAAAGATGCCTCAGCAGATGATATTGCCAAAATAGCGGAATCCTGGTGTCTATCGCAAAAGTTGCTTACAGAGGATTTTGCGGGAATAACAAGGTAGCTATCCTCGAAAATTTCTGTAACACAAGTATTGCCAAAATAACGTACTATAGTGTACTAGTTTTAGGTGCCTGTCACTGTTGAAATTTGTCTAATAATGTGGAGATAAGGGGTTTTCATAGTGTGGTAAAATAAAGAGGTAGCTGAATATTGTGAGGGTGGTTTCGTTGTTGCTCTTCTTTCTGTTTTAGGAAAGGGGTGATAATCATGGAGATGTTTCATGAATTTTTACGAGAAAATCTGAAAGAGATATTGCGTGAAACAAGCATCTATTTCTTTCGGAAAAACGTAGTAGAAATCAAGAAACCACCCTACGCCGTCACAAGCAAAAGGGTGGTTCTCGGAAAACTAAATATTTTTGGCAACCATACCCTAACAGTAGAGGCTGCAAGAAGAAGCGCTACTAATCCTTCCCATATAATGGTTTGAATAATTTAATTTTATACTCCTGGTTGTAACCACTTAAATTAATGTTGATTTTCAAATACCATAATATTACTAAAATCTGCAAACACTATATCACTTTTCTCCAAAGCTCCTAATTCTCGAAATTGCTCGTTACTCATCTCTACTTCATAAAGCTCATCAGTATCCAAGCGAATTAATTCAATTCTAATAATTGCTCCTATTTTTTGAAGACGGCTCACTTGGGATGGAACCCAGGAATCTTTTAATAATGACTTATTTAACTTTATTTCATGTGGACGTATATATTCAGTAACCTGATTATTTGAATCACCTTTTCCGAATTCTAATGAATTATTTTTGAAGGTATTTGTTCTTCCGAGGAAGCTATAAACGAAAGAATTTTTTGGGTATTGATAGACTTCTTCTGGAGTCCCAGTTTGTTCTATTTTACCATTGTTCATCACGACAATTGTATCAGCCATTTCAAGAGCCTCCTCTTGATCGTGGGTTACAAAAACGGTAGTTATATTAAATTTTTGGTGAATATCCCTTAACCAATGCCTTAATTCTTGGCGTACTTTTGCATCGAGGGCACCAAATGGCTCGTCAAGAAGGAGTATATCTGGTTCAACAGCAAGTGCCCTTGCAAGAGCAATTCTTTGTTGTTGCCCACCAGAAAGTTGAGAAGGATATCGATCAGCAAGATGTTCTAGTTGTACAAGCTTTAATAGGTCAAAAACCCTTTCTTTCATTTCATTTTTTGTAGGTCGCAAATTTCGGGACTTAACTTTTATGCCGAATGATACATTTTCAAAAACAGTCATGTGTTTAAATAGTGCATAATGTTGAAAAACAAACCCAACTTTACGTTCCTTCACAGTTTTATTTGTATAATCAATGTTATTAAAAAGGATTTTACCTGAATCTACATTTTCTAGTCCTGCAATTAATCGTAGAAGGGTTGTTTTTCCTGAACCAGAAGGCCCCAATAGGGCAACAAAATCGCCTGCTTGAATATTTAAATTTATATCTTTAACTGCTGGATATTTTCCAAATAACTTAGTTACATCTTTAATTGATACACCCATGTTAATCCCCCAATACCTATTTGCTCGAATATGAATAAATTTATATTCTCCTTGATTTCCATTCCGCAATGGTCTTTATTAATAATGTTATAAGTGCCAAAAATACGAGTAGGGAAGCAACTGAAAATGCTGCAGCAAAATTATACTCGTTATATAAAATTTCTACATGGAGAGGAATCGTATTAGTTAACCCTCTTATATGCCCTGAAACTACAGAAACAGCACCAAATTCACCCATTGCTCTAGCATTACAAAGAATAATTCCGTAAAGTAGTCCCCATTTAATGTTTGGTAAAGTAATATGATAAAACATTTGCCAACTGTTTGCTCCTAACGAGAGCGCTGCCTGTTCTTCTTCTATCCCTTGTTCTTGCATTAGGGGAAGCAATTCTCTTACAACGAATGGAAAAGTTACAAAGATTGTTGCTAAAATAATTCCAGGAGTGGAAAATATAATTTGAATTTCCCTAGATTCTAAAAATGATCCAAATACGCCTTGGGAACCGAATAATAAAATAAAAACAAGACCAGAAATAACTGGTGAAACAGCAAAAGGAATGTCAATAAGAGTGACTAGTATGTTTTTACCCTTAAAATCAAATTTTGCTATTGACCATGCTGCTAGAATACCAAAAACTGTATTTAGCGTTACAACTATTAATGATGTTAATAAAGTTAACTTAATTGCTGCTACTGCATCCGGCTCTACTAATGATGAAAAATAGACTCGGTAACCTTCTCTAAAAGCTTCCGCGAAAATTGCAAGTAAAGGTACTAAAATAAGTAATCCTAAAAAACTAAGAGCTATTCCGATCAATCCTACTTTTGTTAATTGCTCATGATGAAAATGTAAATATTCCTTATTTATACTTTTGTTATTTTCTTTATTGATCATATTTATCAATAACCTTTCAAAGTGCCTTTTGTTTTTTAATAGTGTTTGACTGCCAAACATTGATTAAAAAGAATATTGCAAACGAAAACAAAAGCATTACTGTAGCAATAGCTATTGCTTCTGTATAGTTAAATTGCTCTAGTTTCGTAATAATTAGGAGTGGAACTATCTCTGTTTTCATTGGCATATTACCGGATATAAAAACGACTGAGCCGTATTCCCCGAGACCCCTAGCAAAAGCAAGGGCAAAACCGGTTAGAATAGCAGGGAAGATGGTGGGCAATATAATTTTCAAAAAAATTTGAGTTGAATTGGCGCCAAGTGAAGCCGCAGCCTCCTCGTACTGAAAATCAATATCTTGTAATACAGGCTGGACAGAACGAACAACGAAAGGAAGTCCGATAAATGTTAATGCAATCATAATGCCAATGGGCGTATACGCAATTTTCACACCCACTTGATCAAAAAAATGCCCAATCCAGCCATTCGGAGAATAGATATTTGTTAGAGCAATACCAGCTACTGCGGTTGGTAGCGCAAATGGCAGGTCAACCATCGCATCAACATACTTTTTTCCGGTAAACTCATATCTCACTAAGACCCAAGCAATTAATGTACCAAATAGAACATTTACAAGAGCAGCAATAAAAGAAGTGTAGAAACTTAATTTATAGGAAGCTACAACTCTTGGGTCAGTAACTGTAGTCAAAAAGTCTTCCAAACTCATTGCTGAAGCTTTTAAAAATAAGAGTGAAATTGGAATTAATACAATTAGAGTTAAATAAACAACTGTATAGCCAAGGGATAGACCAAAACCAGGTAAAATATGGCGCTGAATTTTTTTATGAATCATAGGGTGTTCTCCTTATTCCGTTTTTACAAAAAGACTGTAAAACTTTAAATATTTCTTGAATAAACTACGGTTTGTAAATTTTATCAAAAAGCCCACCGTCATCAAAATGAATCTTTTGTGCATTTTCCCAACCACCGAAAAGTTCATCAATCGTAAATAAGTTGATATCTGGAAACTGATTTGCATATTTGTCAGCGACTTCTTTTAATTGTGGTCGATAGTAATTTCTCGCGGCAATTTCTTGCCCTTCTTTAGTGTATAAATAATTAATATATGCATTTGCAACTTCTTCGGTGCCATGTTTTTTCACAATTTCATCCACTATGGTGACAGGTGGCTCTGCCAATATACTTATAGAAGGAATAATAATTTCAAAATTATCCTTACCAATCTTATTTAATGCAAGAAAAGCTTCGTTTTCCCAAGTAATTAATACATCTCCTATGCCTCTTTCGACAAAGGTAGTTGTTGCTCCACGGGCTCCGGAATCAAGCACAGGTACATTCTGAAATAGGCTAGTGACAAATTTCTCAGCCTTTTGTTCATCATTACCATATTTCTTTAAAGCATAACCCCAAGCTGCTAAATAGTTCCATCTTGCTCCACCAGAAGTTTTAGGGTTCGGAGTTATGACTGATATATCCTCTTTAACCAGATCATTCCAATCCCGAATATCTTTCGGATTTCCTTTTCGAACGAGAAAAACTATTGTAGATGTATATGGCGAACTATTGTATTCTAGCCTTTTTTGCCAGTTTTCTGATAGTTTTCCTGCTTTAGCAATGGCGCTAATATCATAGGCAAGTGCCAACGTCACGATATCAGCTTCAAGACCATCTATAACAGAGCGTGACTGTTTTCCTGAACCACCATGTGATTGCTTAATTGTTACGTTCTGACCTGTTTTTGCTTCCCAATATTCTGAAAAACTTTTGTTAAACTCCTCGTAAAATTCCCTTGTTGGGTCATATGAAACGTTCAATATCTCGACTGCGTTTTTTGAAGGATTATTTTTTTTATCTACCTTCGTACTTTGATTAGCACATCCCGCAATTCCAATAAGAAAGGTCAGTATTATTAAGGCAGTTAGAGTTTTTTTTAGCATTTATTAATCTCTCCCATTTTGAATTTGCAACTAAAATATAAAAAGCCCCTATAGACATCTGTACATATGAGTACAATGGAATCTAAAGGGGCCTTCGGGTGTCCGATCGGCATTGTATTGATTTGTGGTTATTCAAATTAATTAGCATGTTTTTTCGAGTCCTGAGTCTTTTGTAATTGAAAACGATGTTTCTCAATTTTTTCGATTTGTGTAATTTGATAGTCATGAACTGTGATTTGGATAGTTCCAAATTTTAGACTTTCCAAGTCGCTGATTATTTTTTCAATAATCTCATTATCAATTTGAGTTTTTGATAACAACTAAATCATCCCCTACATTTAATTTGATGTTATTTTGTAGTAAATCCTCAAGTGTTGTTCGTTCTAGAATATAAGCGATTGTATCTCGTATTAAAGACCATAAAGGTTTTAATTGACACCCTTCTTCCAATACACATGGCTCATACTTTGTTACTGAAGCGCATCCCATTGGTGATAATGGACCTTCCAGACTTCGAATTACCTCTCCTATAATAATTTCATTTGTGTTTTTTTGTAATAAGTAGCCTCCCATCAATCCTCTTTTGCTTTCGACATAGCCAAGTTTTTTTAGTTGAAGTAATATTTGTTCGAGATATTGTGTCGTAACAAGAGTCTTTTCAGATATTTCCTGGATAGGAATTACTTTCCCTTGTTGCTGCCCTAATACTAGTAGTGCACGTAAGGCGTATTCACCTTTACTAGATACTTTCATTTTTGCACCTCGCTTAAATGTCGAGTGATCTGGTCGACATTTAGTTATAATTAAATAGTATATATTTAAAGGATATTTGATAGACAACACATTATTAAGCTGATCAAGTCAAAATAGTAATTAAAGTATAAGCTTGTAAAGAATAAGCATGTAAAGAATAAGCTTGAACACGTCAATTGGAGCAGTGTAATTGTTGAGTAATTCAGTCGACATTTGCATAAAAAAAGATAAATCACTAAAATTAATCATGGCACTTACTGATTTTTATTATAGTATTATGTCTGAAAATTTCAATAGTTATTTGATGTTTTTTGTGTGTCAAAAGTATTTGATAATAATGCTGAAAGTGACTTATTGCTCAAAAAATTTACAGTTTTCCTATGGCTATATCAAACGGACACACGTTCCGCTATTTGCGTTTCTAAGAGCTGTTTTTGTATATTTTTCATTAAATAGCGGACCTGGTGTCCGGTAAAATAGCTGTAGCATAGGGTTTTGAACAAATAACGGATCTGGAGTCCGTTTGTTTGCGCCGAATCCGATCCTAGATTTGCTCTCAAAATGGGAAGGGCGAGGTGCCCTGTTGGTCACGTAAAAGAATTAAAAAGATCCTATTCAATGGGTATTTGAAAATTATCGGACAGGAGATCCGTTATCTAGCGAAAAAGGCTTGTATTTTGAATTTAACAGACACACGTTCCGCTATTTGCGTTTCTAAGAGCTGTTTATGTATATTTTTCATCAAATAACGGACCTGGTGTCCGGCAAAATAGCTGTAGCATAGGGTTTTGAACAAATAACGGATCTGGAGTCCGTTTGTTTGCGCCGAATCCGATCCTAGATTTGGCCAAATTCGACTAGAAATAAGTCAATGCAAAGAAATTTTTCCTGATACAATGTTACAAGCACAAATATAGTTAGAATGTGCTATAGGCCGAACGGCGGTAAAGAAAGAAAAACAATTTAATTGTTGTAAAATTCATCGTACATTGATTATTTCATATGAAACTAGTATAAAATAATAGTATCTAATAAATGAATTGTGTGGTGATAATGATTGAGAAAAGAAGGAATGTATGGTCTTGGCAAAGTAGTTTTCTATAAGATTATCAATGTTTTAGAGCGATATGCAGAAATAATCGAATGTGTAACCTTATTTGGTTCGAGAGCAAGAGGAGATTATAAAATGACCTCAGACATTGATCTTGCGATCAAATTTAGAAAAGGCAATGACCAATTGTATAAAATAATTGATGATCTTTCTCAATTAAATATTATCTCCACATTTGACGCTATTGATTATGAAAAAATTCTAATAACAAGCTAAAGAATTATGTTAATACAGAAGGAAAGATAATTTTTCAGACTAATTCGGATGGAAATGTGATTGTCAGTATGAATAAAATACTGGATAAGCTAGCTGATTTGGAAAGAGCTGTAGAAAAACTCCATCGAAGTATAGACAGAGATCCTATTAAGGATGATCTTGTAATAGATGCAACGATTCAACGGTTTGAATTCACATACGAGCTCTCATGGAAACTGTTGAAAAGTCACTTGGAATTTAATGGTCATTTAGGAGTAAATAGTCCGAGGACAGTGATAAAAGAAGCATTTAAAGTGGGCTTAATAACTGAGGGAGAGAAATGGCTGAAAATGTTAGAAGACAGAAACAGAACATTTCACACTTACGACGAAGAAACTGCATTAGAAATATATAAAAATATCAAAAATGAATATGTAACAATATTTGATTCTTTAGTAAACAAATTGAAAGAGCTTGTTAGGTAAATAGAGAAAACCTTCTAATCTAAGGAAGCGGGATGCAATTATTTAAAATATACAAAGAGCTTGCTAAACTTCTATATCGTTTATAGAGGTGCCTGTCACTTGTTGAAAATGTAAAATTACAGAAAATATAGGAAAGTGGTACACTTGTAGAGTGTGTGTACCACTTTCCTTTTTAGCATTCAACGACGGCTAAAGATTGATCTAAAATTTTAATCAAAAGAACATATTGACCTGCCGTGATTTTCATTTGTAAATTTTGAAGGGTAGAAATTTTTTATTTAGCACAACATTTGTTTTCTTTTACACCAATTGCTTTTAAAATGAGAGCCATTGGACAAAAACCGGTAAGGGAAGAGAGGATTAACATAAAACCGACAAACCCAGTGAAAAAGATCCAATGACTATGAACAAAGATACTTAGAAATACGCTACCCAAAACAAATATGCCGGCAATCAAATGAATAATTGATCCTTTTGATGGACAGATTTCCATTATAAAACACCCCCTTTTGCTGGACAAATCCCCATTCTATTAAATACCCTATAAGGTATTAATATTCGCGATGATAGTAAAAATTCCTTTTTTTAACATACATTTATATTCATTAACGAGCATTCACATATGAGTAAGTTTGTGTCCTTCCCTTCGAATGTTATCATGTGGACTTTTTTACAAAAACAAAAATTGATAAAAACTTGAAATTCCAAAAGGGGAGTTAGTTATTTTGTCGTTCAATATGTATGGGAACATGTTAAAGACTGTCCTTATTAAATTTGGTGGACGAGTATAAAATTATATTTTTCAAGGAAAACGATATTTTGTTGCTTTTAATCGATCTTGAAAAAGTATTTGTCAGTATTGCAAAAGATGGTTTTTGGGGAACGGTTAAAGAAAACCTTTTATCAAAAGAATGAAAACGCTATAATAGAGGTATTGTATATAATAGGGAAGTTTTCTAATCAAATGAAAAATTGTCAAATGTGGTAATTTAATGAAAAATTATAGGGTAGATTACCTGAAAAACGTTGCTTGATTTTGAAAAATACCCTACACTAAAATAGGTTATACTATATTTAACAGTTTAATTTGTCGTTTTGAGAATTGAGAATTTCTACATCTTGAATTAGGTCCATGGATGTTGGTCTGTTTTGAAGGGAGACATTTTTTGTATGCAAACGATTGGAAGAAATGAGCCTTGTCTTTGTGGCAGCGGCAAAAAATATAAGAAATGCTGCGGAGTGAAAGAAAGTGATGCTCTCAAGCAAGCGGTTTTGGAACGGGAAACTGTAGATGTGCAGTCAGAGATCCTTCGCTTTGCTTTTTCATATTCTGCCTTTTCTCAAGCCGTTCAGAAGAATTTTGCTAAGTACAAGCTCGAAACAGATATGAGAAATACTTTTTACTTCTTTGTCGGAATTTGGGCGTTATTTACGAAGACAATTGCGAATGGGAAAACAGCAGTTGAGTTATTTGTAAATGGAAAAGGACCAAAGGGCTCAGGTGGGTCGAACTTGCGGCCAGGACTTCAGGCTATTATTCAGTCTTGGATTGGACAAGCGCCAGCTGCAGTAAAAGTGGTTGAGGTCGATGATAGAAATCTAGTGGTTGCTGATATTTTTACAAAGCAAACGAAGAAGGTTAAGATTATCGATAAATTAACGGAAATTCCTGCAAAAGGTGCACTTTTATCAGGATACATAGTGCCTTTTGTTGATGATATTTCAATCTTTTTCACTTCTGCTCTGTCATTTGAAGGGAAGGTTGCGGATAAGATTGAACAAGTTGTTTTACAAAAATATGAAGAGTACTTAGGCAAGAAAGGGAATACTCGGACTGGCGGCAAGGCTGAGAAAACACCGGAATCCTTCTTGCAGGAAAGCTTTTTAGATTTGCTTGAATTGTTCATGTCTGATGAGGAGCCAGATGATGTAATCAATGGCAATGGTTCTAAGGCAGTTGTGGATGGTGCGAAGCCTGCCAATAAAGGTGGAGGTAAAGCTTCGAAAACTAGTGCGAGTGCTGGGGAAAAAGGTACAGGAGCAAAAGCCGCTGGGGCTGGTCGTACAAGCAAAGTAGCCGATGAGAAAGCCGCTGGGGCTGGTCGTACAAGCAAAGTAGCCGATGAGAAAGTTGCTGGGGCAGAACGTAGCAGTAAAGTCGATGCAAAAGGATCTGGCGCAGGTCGTACCAGTAAAGTCGATGCAAAAGCGAGCCGCGCAAGCAAAGTAGTTGATGCGAAAGCTGAAAAAAGCACGAAAGGTACAAAAGCAAAAGCTAATCCGAAAGTAGCTGTAGCTGTTGATGCCGAAAAAGAACAAACTTCTAAAAGTAAACGTGTTGTAAAGAAGAAAAATACTTCTACTAACGCGATCGATAAAATCGAGTGGAATAATGAGCAAGAAAAAACAGTTGCAAGCTTACTTGGTGAACAACTGGAACGTGTAGATGTAGGAAAATATATCGTTGAGGCGGGCTACATGCTATGGAGAAGCTACTGTGATAAGAAACAGCCTGCCATTAAAAATGAAAAAATCTATGCAGCAGCCCTTCATTATTTAGTACTTGATAAAGTTCCTTCAGAGGAAAAGCTTACACAAAAGGAAGCAGCGGAGCTTTATGATGCTTCACCGGCAAGTGTGAGCAGTCGCTCAAGAGAAATGGCGAGCGTACTTGAGAACGAGCTGCAAGATTTAGTATTGGAAAAGGTGTAAGTAAACATATAAAACGGAAAGGCGGCCACTTGATCGGGGCCGCTTTTTTGATGTCTTAAGAAAGTCAAAAGTCTAAGTTTGAAGGTCGGAGGTCATAAGTCTAAGTTTGAAGGTCGGAGGTCATAAGTCTAAGTTTGAAAGTTAAAAGTTGAAAGTCCGAGGTCGAAGGTCGAAAGTCGAACGTAAAAAGTCGGAGGTCATAAGTCTAAGTTTGAAAGTCAAAAGTCCGAGTTTGAAAATCAAAAGTCCGAGTTTGAAAATCAAAAGTCCGAGTTTGAAAGTCAAAAGTCGTACCCTTCTAATAAGTGCTTTTTTAAAGAGCTAAGAAACTAGAAGAATGAAAGCGGAAATTCCCGATATTTAATAAGCCTTACGACAAAAAAAGTCAAAGGATTCGACAGGTCACCCCGCGAAACTTATTCAGTATGAAATAATGCTTAATTAAGGGGTGTATTTATTGTTATGAGATCAGAAAGACGTGAAAAGTGGAAGGTCCATTGGAAGAAGTATAAGCACTTATATAAAGGGAATCGGATGGAACGAAGAAATAAATGGCGTGATAAATGGGATGTTCAATCCAATACAAATGATACACAAACACAAAACAAACAGGATCAGGTTCAGGCCTAATCCTGTTTTATTTATTAGTACGCCGCTGTTAAGGCAAATATTGCCAGGTGCCAGGGCGGTGTCCATAGAGGTGTCCATAGAGGTTCCTGACCCCTCCATTAATTTACAATTACTCCTGTGGTGGGTAGGCCCGCCAAGTGGTAAGATCGATTTCACTTCTGTCTTTTGTGAAGAGTGAGGTTGGGAATACGAAATTCCACGGTTTACTTGTGTTTGGCTTTATTTGTAAGTCCTCGAGCACAAAGCCGCCTTGGGCAACGATTTCGCCGCTTGCATCCTCGACGACTAATGGTAGTTGTTCCAGTTTAATATTTTGATCTGTGCCGTTTTGAATCAAAACAGATACCTGTAGTTTTCCGTCTTCACGGAATTTTGATTGTAGACCGACAAATTGGACTTCACCAGGCTTTGGTGGCGTCATCGAGGCTACCATGTTGCGTAGCTTTTCCTTGTCTTCGTCGGCAAGCGATTTTTCCCAGCTTTCAGCTAGGTCAAGGGTATGGTTGCGATTTTCGCTTTGTAGATCGAACGCCAGCCCCCAAGTTTCTGTCTCGATTTTCTCAATTGGTTTGTATAAATCTTGTTGCTGGAATACGAATTGCCATGGGCGGCTACTATTAGCAGGAAGGTGTCCAATTTCTGTGAAATCAAACTCTTTACGGCCGTAAATCTCATTTTCTCCAATGAGTATAAGCGTTACAGTCCCAATTTCTATCGCTTGGTTAATGCTACTTCGTACAAATGCCGTACAAATGACTTCTTTTTTTGTTTTTTCAATTTCAATTCCGCTTAATGAGACTTCATCGCGTTTAAGAGGGCTAAGCTCGTTGTTAAGGAAACGGAATACATATTCCTGTTCCTGTGGAATGTTCCATTCGGGATGAATGGATAGCTCCGTATAGACCTCTTCGTTCTCATCTCCTTCGCCACTGCCTTCAACGTTTACTAAATCTTTTGCAGAAATGGAATTGTCGCTGCCAGTATTTTTATAGTCTTCAGTGTCTTTTTTTCGTTTGAAAAAAGATAGCATATGTTATACCCTCCTGTATTTATTTTTTACTATGTAGTGTAAATTTTTAATATGTAGGCTTATTTTGCCATTAGGTGCTTCGTGTATGAGCAAAAAGTTCTTGCAAGCACAAGTCACTGCTTACTTGTTCATTTTAAAAATAAAAGAGGTTGACTGCAAGTCCTATTGCTAATAATCAACCTCTAATTAAGATATACCTTTTATGGCCACGAGTCATTCATAGGCTTTAGGACCCTTATTTCAAGCTTCTTAAAATCAGGTTAATCCTGATAAAATTTGCTCTATTCAGCCTCAGTGCTACTATTTTCCTCACTATGATTTTCTTGCTTTAGTTCCTTTATTTTTTTAAATAAAGGTGCGGCGAGCCGAGCGAGCTGCAGGCTAGCATCACGGTCAATTAGCGCATACGTGTTATGGAAAACCTCGAGTCCTTCATTTTGGTATAAACGAAGCGGATCCTCTTGCTGGTAGTGGCGCATACCAATTCCTTCTTTGATTCGTGTCATCGTTTCAAGGTGATTGACCCAATGCTTATCAATGACCATGACGAGGACGCGTTTTAAAACTTGCTGAATGTTGCTGTTATCTCTTGCTTCCTCAAGGTTTTCTAAATATTGCTCGACTGCCTCAGCAACTGCGCGGTGTACATCCTCGGCTTCCTCCACTTCAGCAGGCATTTGCACCTTTGGTTCCGCGATCAATTGATTCAACTCACTAGCGAGCCGATCTAATTCCCATTCTTCAGGTAAAATATCCTCGGTACAGTACTTATCAACTAAGTAGTGAGAATACCTTGGAATCATTTCAAGCACAATCGATAACATATCATCTTTTTCTAAAACTTGATCTCGCAGGTTGTAAATGACTTTTCGCTGATCATTGACAATATCGTCGAGTTTTAGGTTGTATTCGCGAATCGCATAGTTACTACCTTCGCAAATGCGTTGAGTCCGTTCAACAAATTCGTATATATTTTTATTTAAAATAAGCCCATCTTCATCCGTTTGCAATTTTGGTGTTAATTTTTCCAATTCATCATGGGCAAAGCGACGGAACAAATCATCTTCAATTGAAATAAAGAATTGGGTTGACCCAGGGTCTCCTTGGCGTCCTGAACGCCCGCGAAGCTGATTATCAATGCGTCGAGCTTCGTGTTTTTCCGTACCAAGAACATGCAATCCACCAACTTCAGCAACGCCTTCGCCAAGCATAATATCTGTACCGCGACCGGCCATATTTGTAGCAATTGTAATTTGCCCTTTTTGTCCGGCAAGTGAGATAAGGCGAACCTCTTGTTCCACACTTTTTGCATTCAATATTTCATATGGCAGCCGTTCTTTATCGAGGTATTCTGCGACTTTTTCCGATTGAATAATCGATGTTGTGCCGACAAGAATAGGCTGTCCTTTTGAATGGCGTTCTTTAATTTCCTGAGCCATTGCTACGTATTTTTCATCCTTTGTTTTGTATACACGGTCTTGCATATCGTCGCGGATCACTGGCTTGTTCGTTGGAATTTGGATAACTTCCATGCCGTACGTAATATTGAATTCTTTTTCTTCTGTTTTTGCTGTTCCTGTCATTCCTGAAAGGATCGGATACATCCGGAAATAGTTCTGAATCGTAATGGAGGCTTGGGATTTATTTTCTTCAGTAATTTCTAAGCCTTCTTTTGCCTCAATCGCTTGGTGAAGACCATCACTAAGCGTCCGGCCCTCCATTATCCGGCCGGTAAACATATCAACGAGCATGACTTTTCCATCCTGAACGATGTAGTCCACATCACGCTGGAACATGACATGAGCTCGCAATGCTTGAATTGCGTAATGATACAATGTTTGGTGCTGTAAATCATAAAGGTTATCAACGCCAAATGCTCGTTCAACCTGGGTAATGCCTTCGTCCGTTAAGTTTGTCGCTTTCGTTTCCGGGTCAAACGTATAATCCACATCACGCTTGAAACGTTTAGCGAGGCGAGCGCATATATTATGAAGATTTGCCGCTGCTTCCATTTTACCTGCGATTATGAGTGGCGTTTTCGCTTCGTCAATTAAAACGCTATCGATTTCGTCAACAATCGCATAATGATAAGGGCGCTGTACACGTTGGTTTAGCTCTTGAACCATATTGTCACGGAGAAAATCGAAGCCGAACTCTGTGCCAATTCCGTATGTAATATCAGCAGCGTAGGCTGCTTTCTTCTGATCAGGCTCCAGCATTGGAACGTTAAGGCCAACTGTTAGCCCAAGAAATTCATGAATTTTTCCAATTAAGTTACGGTCACGCTTTGCTAAATAATCGTTCACCGTGATGATGTGTACGCCTTTTCCTTCAAGAGCGCGGAGATAAGCAGGAAGTGAAGCAACCAATGTTTTTCCTTCACCAGTTGCCATTTCGGCAATGTTTCCTTCAGTCAACACGAGCCCGCCAATAAGCTGAACATCGAAATGGCGCATTCCAAGCACACGCTTAGAAGCCTCGCGGACAACCGCAAACGCTTCAATTTGGATGTCGAAAATCGTTTTGCCATTTTCTATTTCCTCTTTGAATTGGGCCGTTTTATTTTTCAGCTCTTCATCTGATAGCTTTTCCATTTCAGGCTCAAGTGCGTTAATTTGATCGACAATCTTTGCATATTTTTTTAGCTTCTTTTGTTGGTCATCACCGATGATTTTTTTCAGTGCATTTAGCATGCAGTTCTCTCCTTTTTTTAGTGCATTTAAATTAATTTGATTTGCGTCGAGTGGTTCGTGAGTTTTTTGTGATTCGTGATTTCAAGAATTTCGCGATTTCATAAATTTCTTAATTTCGTGATTTCGCTTTTCAGGAATTTCGCTATTTCGTGATTTGTTGTAATACGTGATTTCGTCAATTTCACTATTTCATGAATTTCGTATGTATCGTGATTCATGGGAATCGTGTATGTATTTCGCAAATTTCGTGTGTTCGTATGTTAGTTTTATTAATGTGAAAGCTTTGGTAGCTGTTGAATGAATTTCGAATTTTTCAGTTTGGATATGTATTTTCAGTTTGGATATGTATTGAGTGTTTTTGTCGAACTATTCTATATATAAATGTTCGTCAAAAAAGTACCTTATTATAAGTTGAAAAATTATAAGTTAAAAAATTCTACACTATAGTATAACAAAGAACAAAAAGAAAAACTACAAACACGATAAGGTGCCAGGGAGGTGTCCATAGAGGTGTCCATAGAGGTTCCTGACCCCGGCAAAAAATGGATAATTACCACACGGTATGTCTACGGTATGCATGTTACGATATAAATGCTTGCTAAAGTTTTGGAAGTAAAAGTGATATAATATAGATAAAATTTTGGAGGTGTCTATGATGGCGATTCGTAAGGACGATCTTCATAAATTAATTGATTTGCTAGATGAAAGACATAATAAATTTGTTTATGAGTTTTTGCAGAAACTGGCTGACAAAATGCTTGGAGTAGATCAAATGGAAATTGAATACGATGATTCCCCATTAACTGATTCTGAAAGAGAACTAGTAAGAGAAGCAGAAAAAGAAATTAAAAAGGGCGAATTTGTTAAATGGGAGGATCTTAAAGATGAATTATAAATTGATTCTATCCAAGACTGCCAAGACTGCTTAAAAATTCGTTATAAAACAAGATAAAGTTCGGAGACAACAAATTATTTAAATATTGGACAGGCTTCAAACGAATCCTTATACCTCATCAAATATAAAAAAGTTGAAGGGTTCAGAACATGATGAATATCGTTGTAGATTTGGAGATTTTCGTATCATTTATAGGATAGTAAGTAATGAACTTGTCATCCTTGTATTATATATTGGACCACGTGGCGATATTTACAAAAAGTACCGCTAATTCTTCACAAATCCTACAAATTTTAACCCGCAAATATTCAATTTAAATAAGAATGCATTTTTCTTAATTCTTCGACACTGTCTCCAAGAGAAAAAATCACAAAACAACCAACTTCGCTCATTCATTTTCCCACTCAATTCTTCTTTGACCCTTATGTAAATATAGTGTAAGCTTATGTTGGGAAAACTTGCATTTTGTTGAAACTTTTTGCTTGTTTTTTCGACAACTACTTTATAAGTGTTGCTATGAATTATCGGAATAAAAATATAATAATTGTTCAGAAAATCGTCGCCTGTTTCAGTGTGAACTAGCGATTAACCCAAAAAATTATACATGGGAGGTTTACATAATGAAATCTACCAAATTATTATCAAGCTCGATTGCTGCGGCGTTAGTAACTTCGATTGCTACTCCTGCAGTTACGCAAGCAGATTCTGTTAGTTTCAAAGATTTAAGTTCAAATTCGATTTATTACAATGATGTCCAATATCTCGTAAGTAAAGGTATTATCGGCGGCTTTGAGGATGAGACTTTTCGGCCCAATGAACCGCTTACTCGCGAGCAAGCTGCTTCAATGTTCGTACGTGCATTAGAACTAGATACGCCTGCTAATTTTACTAGTATTATAGAACGCTATTCTGACATAAAAAAAGATAGCTGGAGTGCCAGTCTGTTGGCGGCTTTTATTAATGCAGGAATTTCAGAGGATGAATCGTTAGCTTTTGGTCCTAAAAACCCGCTAACTCGTGAAGTGATGGCAACGTGGCTCGTTAACGCTTTTGATTTTTCTGAGGATGGTGACGATAAAGTTCCTTTCAAGGATGCTAATCAAATTTCAAGTAAGGACCTTCCTAATGTAAAAATTTTATATCAGAATAAAATTATCGGCGGTAAAACGGATGGTACATTTGGACCAAAAGATGCGGTCACGCGCGCTCAATTCACTGCGTTTATGAGACGGGCATTGGCAAAATTTGAAGATGGGGCAACCGAAATAGAGGAAAAAGAAGAAACGACTCAATTTGAGATAGTAGATACAGATGTTCTAAACTTAAAACAAGTGATGCTTACAACCAATCGTTCAATCTCTAACGAAGAGCAATTGACGAACCCGCAACACTATACTATTGAAGATGAAAATGGCAATGTTATTAAAATTGCAGATGTTACTTTAAATCAGAAAGAAATTGTTTTAACGCTTGAAAAAGCTCTTAACAGTCGTACGAACGCGGAGTTAGTGGTTGCTGCTGATGTAACAGGTAATGAAGAAGAATTTGATTTATATTTCAGTGATAACTCTGCGCCTGAAATCGAGAGTGTCACCGCTACTGGACAAAACTCTTATTTAATTACTTTTTCTGAGCCATTAGACTTTGGCGTTGGAAATGGCGAGAGGCTTAATGATAAAGACATACTCGATTCCTTTGAAGTCGATGGATTAAATTATATGATTGATAAAATAACAGTGTTACAGCATGGACAGGCATTACATATTGAATTAGAAGTAAATCTTCGCGAGGGCGAACATGAGCTTGAGATTATAGAAACAAAATGGTTTGAAGATTATGCAGGCCATGAGCTTGAAACATCGTCTGCAGATTTTACAATGAAAATTGAAAAAACTGCTCCAAAGCTTTTAGATGTAAAAAATGTTCAGCCAAATCAAGTAACATTAGTGTTTGATAAGTTTATCAAAATGCGATATCGAGGCTATATTTATCACACAACGAGCAGTCATTACCCTAGCAAAGCAACTGTGCAAAATGGGAATGAGCTTGTGCTAACATTTGATTCTAAGGATCTTATTACAAAGTCAACAGACCTCATTCTTGATAGTGGTGCCATCGAAGATCTGTGGGGCAATAAAAATAGTAAGCTGACGAAGTCTATCAAAATTCAGGATGATAAAACACCGCCAGCAATCGAAAATGTTCAGTTTATAGATAGCACTGTTGCTAGTAGCAGTTATATTAAGATGAAGGTTACCTTTTCGGAAGCTGTTAAAATAGATGTTGCTGAAGATATCAACCGTTATGAGCTAGAAGATCAGCAAGGGAATAAAATCCAAATTAGAAATATTACATTTGATAATAGTTCAACAGACAGCAACGTAGCTACCTTTACAATCGATAAATATTATGGTGACGTCCCAAGTCAACGTTTTACAATGAATGCAGATGAACTTGTTGATTTAATGGGAAATAAATCTCGTGAACTTTCATATAGTTTTACGGCAAGCAGCGAGAAACCGCCTGGAGATTTTACAGGGAAGATGGTTTTAAACGACCGTGAGGATGAAGTCATGATCCTAGTTGATTTCGGAAAGAAGATGGCTAATACTGGGGATTTTTCTGTCACACAATTGGAGAAATATCAATTAAGTGTTGGTAGTAAAACGATTCTTTTAGATGATTTACATGATGTGAATGGTTTAGATGTTTCAATTAGCACAAATCAAGAGACACAAAGAGTAGAAATTTTGATTGAAAAGACTGGCAAATTAGTCGATGCTTGGGATGATTTCTTTGATAATCTTGCCGATGCAATTGATGATGAGGACTTGGATGATCTCGAACTAATTGTTGGTCGAGTTGCCGATCAAAATGATAACAAGACCGTTAACATTGTAAATGAAGTCAAGCTGAGTGTACAAAGTGAATTCGATAAGGACCAAGTGACAGCTGAAGCAATAGATTTTGACACGATTGAGCTTGAATTCGATGATGAATTAAAGGATTTCGATGCAGATGACTTTGTCGTATTTGCGGATCGCGATAATGATCGACGCTTTGACTCAAGAGAAGAACTGGATGCGGAAATGTCGATGAGAACCGAAAATGGTTCATCTGTAATTACAATTAAGCTTGAGGATGATGAATTAGATAGCGATGGGCGGTATCGTGGTGATTTTGTCTATGTAACGACGAATAAAAATGTCAAAACAACAAATCGTTTCGGCCAAGAAGTTGATTTCACGAACTTACGTGTTGAAGATGGTATCGTTCCGAAAATTGAAACATATCGTGGAACAGAACAAGTATATGTTCAATCTGTTCGTAACGATTCATCAAAAGCAATTGTTAGCCTTAAGTTCACTGATGACATTGATGAATCTACGTTAACACGCCTTTCATTTATGATCGGTAATGGTAAGAAATTTGAAATTGACTCAATGTTTGTAGAAGATGGTGACAAAGTTTGCTTAGTCGTCAATCTCGGTAGCAATCGTGTCGAAGACCTAGTCGGTGAATATGTTAAACAACGTGCAGCAATCTCAGACGAAAATGACAACATCATCACCGGACTCGACCTTCGCATTAACGAAGAACGCAACAGCCGCACACTCGACTAATTACCAAATTTTCCCGGGGTCAGGAACCTCTATGGACACCTCTATGGACACCGCCCTGACCCTGTTAAAAATTGGAATCCGAATATTGCTTTTCGTGCATGCTATTATTTGTCCGAATTAACAAAAATAATAGTTTCTTGCAAAATTTTTCCTAGATTAATACTTTAATATCTATTATTATTAAACATATACTTCGAGAGGAGTCTGCATTATGAATAATAGAATTAAAGTATTTTTTATTTTGGCATTAGGTTTATTTTTTTCTTTAGGGTATGCAAATTTAGGGTATGCAAATTCAACTTCTGCAAAGCACTACATTGCTTATTATGACTCGCTTGTATTTGAATCAATGACAAACTATGGGGAAGGTTATATAGAAGTGCCAGTTGGTGATAAACTTTTAGATTACCAAACGCTTGAAGGCGACGGTATGCTAACTGAAACAGGTGATCCAACTACCATAACAACCGAAGACGGCCTGCTTCCAACCGATCCATACGATTTAACATTAGAAGGGGATCAACTACCAACCGATCCATACGATTTAACATTAGAAGGGGATCAACTACCAACCGATCCATACGATTTAACAGTAGAAGGAGATCACCCAACAACCGACCAACTCGATTCAACAATTGAAGAGGATCAGTCAACAACGGATCCAAACGGGCAAACGGCTGAAGGTGATCAGACTGCTTCCGATCAACTAACTGACAGCGAAACACAACTAGATCCTACAAACGACCTCTCAATAATTAATCAAAAAACAAAGAAATACATAAGTGGCTACACGTCAAATGGCCGTTTAATGGTTCCAATCCGAACGATCTCTGAATATCTTGATTTACAAGTTAAATTTGAGAATGGTAGATTAATTGTTGAAAATTTTGTCAGAACGGTAGAGTTTATTCCTGGGTCCAATAAATACTACGTAAATGGCAATGAATATGTTGCTGAAACGAAAATTTTTATGGTGAGTGGCCAAAATTATGTCCCATTTAATGTAATAGCAAAATCATTTGATATTCCTTATTATCATAACCAACTAAATAATTGGATTGAACTTTCAGGAGACAACCAGGATTTATACATTTACATTAAACCGGAAACGTCAATGTATGCATATAAGCCAAAAGAGGTTGTTTCGCTAATGTACCATCATTTTCAGGATGGTATAGCCGCGAACGGTGTTGTAATAAGTCCAGAGCGTTTTAGAGAGCACCTTCATGCGTTAAAAGCGCAAGGCTATGAAACGATTACCGAACAAGATTACCTAAATTATCAACAAGGTAACACTGATTTACCGTTAAAACCGTTAATTATTACAATTGATGATGGCTACGAAAGCAACTATTTAGAGGCTTTTCCGATTTTAGCAGAGGAAGGCTATAAAGCTACCGTTTATTTGACAACAAGCAAAGCTGAAACGAAGCCTGGTTATATGCAATATATGAACTGGGAACAAATGAAGGAAATGGTGGATTCAGGTGTTATGGATATACAAAGCCATACCCATGATTTGCATTACCAGCTTCCCAAAAATGGTACAAATAGAGGGTATGCTTTAGTTGATAAACTCCCATATGAGGACCATACAACCTGGGCAGCCCGTATAAAGGAAGACATGAGGACGTCAAAGCAATTAATTGAAGAAAACCTAGGCAACAAGGTTTACGCATTTGCTTATCCTTATGGAGTATACAGCGATGCAGTTGTTAATTTGCTAAAACAAGAAGGATACACAGTTGGATTTACGATTGATCAAGGTAAAAATACGAAGTACAACTCTCCTATGAAATTAAAACGCTACACTGCCGATGGTAGATTTACAGGAGATTATCTAGTGTCCATGATTAAATAAATTATTTGTAAAAAAAAACCAATCCCACGTTCACGTTTCAAATGGGATTGGTTTTTGTATTGATTTATTTAGGTATTCACTCAGCTGCCTCTATCACTTTAAAATATTATCGATATCGCAATAAATATTGATTAGAGTATTAAAAATAGCATTCTCTCTCTCTTGAAAAATACATTATCAATTAAGCCACATCTTATTGCTACTTTTACAGCAGTAGCTAGTTTTGTCCGCGTCCTTTATCACTTAAAAAATACATTATCAATTAAGCCACATCTTATTGCTACTTTTACAGCAGTACTTAGTTTTTGTCTTCGTCCTCTAAAGCTTTAAAAAATACAATATTAATAGGGAGGTTACTGCCAGACGCCGGGATGAATTGAATTTTTACCCGTTCTTCCTCTTCACCTGTACGGTGTAGTACTGCGGCTTCCGCTGGATTTGTTAGCAACCCATTTTCAACTGCGTGTACGACATTGCCATTCACGGAAAAAGCACCGGCATATTGACCCCCGCGAGCGTTGACGGTAATAATAGTATTTGGTGCAACCTTGTTAAACGTAACCGTATATAAAACGCCACGATTCCCTTTATTGATTTGCTCTTCCTTTGAAAGATCATCGTAACCGATTTGATAAGTGTCAATCGTGCCATCACCGATGATTAATCGTTCCTCTTTTTCACCAACTAATCTGTTAATCGTCTTCTCCTTATCTGAATAAGTAAACACACCACGATTATGGTTCCCATCACGTGCTGCGACAGGCAAGGATGGAATTTTTTCAAGAGAGCTAGTTGGCAATAAGCTAGCAACAGTATAAGTAACAGGCACATTTGAATAAATGTCTGCATACGCCGTCAATGAGTAGTTTGGTGCCAATGTTTGATATTTTTTCGGTAAAATTGGTTTCGTTTCACCAGGCTGTAGGACAATTTCAAAGCTATTAGGCTTTTGAACAGCTAACAAATAATTCCCTACCGCAGCTTTGCCAATTTGGTATAAATACAAAGCTGGGCCGCCTACTCCTAATTTTGTTACTTTGATTCTAGCTACTTCATTTGTCGGATTATGGGCAGTAAAATATAAGTTCACATTTGATTTCAGGGCGTTTTGCTTATGAATCGTAAACCGATATGAGCCCTCTAATGTTTGTGTGTAATGGACCAATTCTCCAGTAATTCGTTCAGGGCTATTAATCCGAACTAGAGGTGCGCCGCCTTGTTTACTATCGTTTGGTTCTATTTCTGGAAATTCAAGAATTTCTCTGCCAAGCCCTTTAATTTTTCCACCGATTGGAGCGAATGTAAGTCCGAATTCCTTTTCGGTATACATGATTTCCTCGTCAATGGTGATTGTTTTTGAAGCGGTATTCGTTAATCCTTCTTTATCCTTGACCTTCAAAGTTATGGTAACGTCTCCTGCTTCAAAAAAAGCAGGCTCTTTATTAGTCCAAACACTTTCTACGATTTCTTTATCGTCAGTACTGAAGTCTTGATATTGGATTGGTTCACCAATTTTATATGAATCCTTGTCTGTTTCAAATTTAGCAACCGGTGGGTCGTTTGGAATGATGATAGCAGGGCCATAGGTAATGACAACTTTGTTTTTTTCAATTTGCTGAATCGATTCGCCAAACGCCTTTGCTAAAATTTTTGCTTGTACAAAAGCAATGTCTTTTTCAGTGTAGGCAACTGCTTGAGCTGTTTGAAATGTGTCCTCATTGATAGTGTATGATTTTGCGTTCTCCTTGAATGTTAATGTGAAATCCCCTTTTTTTGCAATGATTGTCTTTGTCCTGGCATCATATGTGACCGTCGCTCCCAACTCCTGACTGACAGCTTTTGCAGGGACATAGGTAGCATCATCTTTAATAATAATTTTTTCTGGCGCCATTATTAAAACACCATTATTATACATTTGCTGTGAATCTACGATTAAAATTAGTTCTTTTATTTGTGGTGGAACAGATTCATTATTTAACGTAGATTTGTCGCCTTCAGAATTCAGGCTAGAATCGTTTCTACCGGTATTTTCGCTGGACGCTCCTTCTCCGTTTGCACTAGTATGTACGATGGACGCTCCTTCTTCGTTTGCACTAGTTTTATCACTGAGCGGCGCACTTTCATCGTTTCCGCTAGTATGTACGCTAGAAGCACTTTCCTTTCTATTTAAGCTTTGCTCACTTGCCTCACTAATAGCAGAATCCGACACTTTTTTTACAAGAGTAGATTTGCTAGATTCATATTTTTCTATATTTACAAGCTTGCTAGATACCTCTTCGTTTGCTGCATAGGACGATAATGATGGTAACATCAACAAAATAAGTGATACAACTACTGTAAAAGTTTTTCTCATAAACATGAAAATCCTCCCTTGATGATTGATCGTATTGTCAATTGTATAAGATAACCACCACGTTTTAGAAGTTACTTATTTGAAGGAGTGGTTATTTTTCTATTTTACAATAATCTTGGAAAAAAGTGTCTAAAAATGCAAAAAAAGAACGGGCCAAATCATAAACTACCTCGTGGTCGGCCCAGTTCTTAAACTAGCGTTATGACAGCTTGTTTTTTGCTTTAAAAAAATCGTAGATAACCATATAAAGGATGTCCCTACTAATAATACCGTTTTGTTCCATCAAGTAGTTTTTTGTGGCAGCAGTTAAATCAGTTTCTGAAAGCCTGTTTGCTTTTAAAAAGTTGATAATATCATTTTGCGTCATCGGTTTATTTTTTTCTTGGACTGGTGGATATGCAATTTTATAAGGTACTCTAGAGTAGGATGCCACTAGTTCGCACAGCTCACGGAATTCATCCTGGGTTAGTGGCTCGTCTAACCTGTAATTGTTCTCATATCCTGCTTCAATAAGTGCAAATCTTCTTAAAAATTTTACCCCTTCATACGCCCAATGAGTGACAATCGGATGATCATATTGAGGGATTTTTTTCAGATCGGCGCCATTTTTATTTAAAATTCGTTGGATATTACGAATATGTGTAAGCAACTTGTCTTGGACTACCATAAGGAAATTGATATCCTCTTGATTCGTATAAGCGGCGGCCACGCCTGCTGCCTGACCAACAACCATTCCAATTGGGACTGTTCTGGTGCTTCCATGGGCCAATGAGTCGTACCCAGCGCTTCGACTTGCCACAAGTAAATTAGTAAAGCCTTTTGGTACGATGCTACGGAATGGAATAGCGTATTGGGTTGGATTGCCGACGACAACATCACCATCCTCTAGAACAGTTGCTTGAACATCGACAGGATAATTACCAAATGCAATCCGATCTTCAAAATCTCGATTTTCCAAAATGTCGTTAACAGTTAATTGGTACTCGGCATCTAAATGCCTTGTTTCTCTTATGTAAAAATGGTCCGCAGTTCCAACTAGCTTGGCATTTTCGAAGCCTTCTAAATTCTCGCGCAAAAATTTTGTAACTCTAGGGAGCTCAGCGGTTGCTTTCCGCCTTGCTACTGTAAGTTCTTCGGGATTTAAGCCATTGACACCAAGTATTTGAAAAGCGTTAATTAACACGTGACCGTTATTTTGTTTACCGATGTTCAAGGCGCGGATGCGAACATGATCCTCGAGGGGATGGTAATTAGCCATTTGCTTGCCGTATCCCCACGCAGAATATTGATCTGCTCCTGTATAAGGGTCATCATCTGAATTAAGGTGAGCTTGAACTTTTGGGAAGTCGACACCGGCTAATTCAAACACGAGGGAGACTGCCATCATTTTCTGCTCGTTACGATAATCCTCTTGGCCAATTGAAAAAGTTGCTCCGGCTAGGTAGGCGAAATCCGCATCTGGTGTAGCGTCAATAAATTTTTTTCCATATATTGTTTTGGTGTTATCAAAGGAATCTAAAAATGTTAAACCATCTATATGCTTATACCGCGGCTTATGCTGTCGATTGTTATCATCAATAAGTGGTTTAATGTTCTTAGCCTTCAACTGTACTGTTAAATTTTTTTCATTTGCAAGCATATCTTCAAATACAACTTGAGCTTGTTTGACATCAAAAGATGTACGCTTGTTAATGTTTTTATAAAACTCTAAAAACAGCCCCTTAGTTAATAGCTCGTTGGCTGGAGCGACGCTCAGATCCAACATATTTAACTTTCCAAGCGTAAATAAACCGCCGACAATTGGGTTTTTATCAATTAATAGTGTTTTTTCTCCTGCGCGGGCAGCAGCAATCGCTGATGTTATAGCTTCGGGATCACTGCCAATTACAATGACATCAAAACGGCTATTATTTATAAGCTGTGCTGTTTGTGAATTGAATTTCCCATCGAAAAAATCCATTGTCCTGAGCTTCGGAGCTATTGTTGATTTCGTTGCTATAAAATTTGCTGAAGCATAACTGAAAACAAAAATAAAAATAACTCCAATCAATACTGTTATAGAAGCCACATATCGATTTTTCATCCAATAACTCATCCAATAACTCATCCAATAACTCATCCAATAACTCATCCTATAACTCATCCTATAGAACAAAAGTATTTCTATAGTTATAGCTTGCCCAATTTTGTAAAAGTAACGCATAGGTGCCAGGGCGGTGTCCATAGAGGTGTCCATAGAGGTTCCTGACCCCTCCATTAATTGGATAAACAGGCCCGATTGGTTAAGTACTCATTATTGGTTGGCTACCGAAAGAAATTCAAGAAGATTTTAAATGGCACATGGCTAGGTGAATTTAATTCACAACAATTGTTACAACTGGTTGCAAGTCCATTGTTGTTCACTCTCCTTTACATGGCTAGTAAACCTAATTCACAATAATTGTTACGTTGAGAATCATATACTTATTAAATGTACGTGTTAAGGTGTCGCACCTTAATGTAGTTGTTTGGGCTTTGATACGGTGGATAACCAAACAGGCGCAATAGATCAGAAGATGTCATGCATTATTGTATGACTTTTAGAACTTGGGCGTTGTGACAAGGTAACTTTTCGCCAAGGTTTCATAGGCTATTACTATGGTTATCGATACTAGGCTGAGCTGGTTGAATTGAAGATTAGTTTACTTAGGTTGTTTATTTAGGTTTAGGTTGAATAGTAAGAAAGACACACTGAGATTGTATGAATTGAGTTTGAGCGTTGGTGTGAGCAATAATAGTACCCCGAATTGAAGTAAGAAAATGAGAGTATACACCGTGATTGAGTAATGGGTTGTACATGTAGCAATTCGTTTTGAGGCTTAACATTGACGTTGTTCAATGAGTACCGTGCTTTGAGACTTTGTATTGATGTAGTCAAAGATCAGCTTGCTATGAGACTTTGCGTTGAGGTAGTCGATGAGTAGCATGCTATGAGACTTTGCGTTGAGGTAATCGAAGATCAGCTTGCTATGAGACTTTGCATTGATGTAGTCAATGAGTAGCATGCTATGAGACTTTGCGTTGAGGTAGTCGATGAGCAGCATGCTTTGAGACTTTACGTTGAGGTAATCGAAGATCAGCTTGCTATGAGACTTTGCATTGATGTAGTCAATGATCAGCATGCTATGAGACTTTGCGTTGAGATTGTGTACACCGAGATTGTACATTGAAATTATGCAATCGTGTTGTTCATTTAAATTGAAATCGAGGAGGTTCTATAAAAAATGCCGGTTGAGATTATACAAAAGAATGGTTTGATTTCTCCTCATGGTGGGGAATTGATTAACAGAGTTGCAGAGGGGGCTGAGCGCGAGAAATTGCTGCAGCAAGCTGGTGAATTTCAGTCGCTAACGATATCAAATTGGAGTATCTCTGATTTAGAGTTACTTGCGATTGGTGGTTTTAGCCCGTTAACCGGTTTTATGGGGAAAGCGGATTACGAACGTGTTCTTACGGAAATGAGACTGGCCAATGGACTTGTGTGGAGCATTCCGATTTCGCTACCCGTTGCTGATGAAGTAGCTGCAAAACTTAAGATTGGCTCAAGCGTTGCGTTAAAAGGAACAGACGGAATTATTTATGGGATTTTGCACCTCGAAGAGAAATATCATTATGACAAGCTTTTAGAAGCTGAAAAAGTTTTTCGTACAACTGATGAGGCGCATCCCGGTGTAAAAAAGATATTTGACCAAGGTGACGTATATTTATCCGGGCCAGTCACTTTGTTGAATCGCCCTTCTCACCAGCCTTTCGAAAAATATTACAAGGACCCTGCAGAAACAAGGCAGCTATTTATTGATTTAGGCTGGCAAACTATCGTCGGTTTTCAAACTCGGAACCCCGTTCATCGAGCCCATGAATATATTCAAAAAAGCGCATTAGAAATAGTTGATGGTTTGATGCTAAATCCACTTGTTGGCGAGACAAAAAGTGATGATATTTCTGCACAAATTCGTATGGAAAGCTATGAGGTAATTTTAGAAAAATACTATCCTAGTGAGCGTGTTTGTTTAGTTATTTACCCAGCAGCAATGCGCTATGCAGGGCCTAGGGAGGCGATTATGCATGCGTTAGTTCGGAAGAATTACGGCTGCACGCATTTCATTGTTGGTCGCGATCATGCCGGAGTCGGTGACTTTTATGGGACATATGATGCCCAGAAAATTTTTGACATATTTGAAAAAAATGAAATAGGCATTGAGATTTTAAAATTTGAACATAGCTTTTTTTGTAAAAAATGCGGCAACATGGGGACGTCAAAAACGTGTCCACACTCAAAGGAGGATCACGTTCATTTGAGCGGGACGAAGGTGCGCGAAATGCTACGTTCAGGTGTGAAACCACCAGCAGAGTTTTCCCGACCCGAAGTTGCGGAAGTTTTAATTCGCGGCATGAAAATGGGGAAATGAGGAAATGAAGGTGTTTCTAAATAACTGCTCCTTACTTGAGTGAAAAAACTTTTTCAATATCATAAATTGCGTTTTTTGCCAAAATCTATAGATTAATAGATTTACCAAAACTAAAGAGATTTACTTAACAAACCTGCGCCCAAAGATATTACTCAAAAAATTTCCACAAACTTTTATAGTAACCTATGACAAAAGCTTTTACCAAAAACCTTTACAATATCATTTATTATAAATACCTCTTAATAAATGACTAACAGAAGGGGGTGAACTTTTATGAAATCAACAAATATTGTTTGGCATCAAGGACAAATTACGAAGCAGGATCGTCAGCAATTAAATGGACATAAAAGTGCAGTTTTATGGTTTACAGGTCTCTCCGGGGCTGGGAAGTCGACATTATCGGTTGCCGTTGAAAAGAAACTGTATGAGCGGGGTATTCATACTTATATTTTAGATGGTGATAATGTTCGTCACGGATTAAATAAAAATCTCGGCTTTTTGCCTGAAGATCGTACAGAGAATATACGCCGAATTGGTGAAGTGTCGAAGCTATTTTGTGATGCTGGAATTATGACATTAACTGCCTTTATTTCTCCGTATCGCAGGGATCGCAATATGGTTAGAGCGTTAATGACGGATGAAGAGTTTATTGAGATATATGTAAAGTGTGCCCTCGATGAGTGTGAAAAGCGCGATCCAAAGGGTTTATATAAGAAAGCAAGAAACGGAGAAATAATTGGATTTACAGGAATAGATGCTCCTTATGAGGCCCCTGAACATCCTGAATTAGTAATTGAAACGGATCGCCAAACATTAGCTCAATCTGTTCATGAAGTATTGCACTTCTTGGAAAAGGAAGGATATATTTAATAAACTATTAGTCTGACTGAGGCCAAGTTCGGACAGAAAATGCAGCGGAAGCGGGAATTGAGTCCGAACTGAGTCCAAGTTCGGACAGAAAACGCAGCAGAAGCCAAAATCGAGTCCGAACTGAGGCCAAGTTCGGACAGAAAATGCAGCAAAAGCTAAAATTGAGTCCGAACTGAGGCCAAGTTCGGACAGAAAACGCAGCAAAAGCCAAAGTCGAGTCCGAACTGAGGCCAAGTTCGGACAGAAAACGCAGCAAAAGCCAAAATTGAGTCCGAACTCAAGCGAAGTTCGGACAGAAAACGCAGCAAAAGCTAAAATTGTGTCCGAACTGAGGCCAAGTTCGGACAGAAAACGCAGCAAAAGCTAAAATTGTGTCCGAACTGAGGCCAAGTTCGGACAGAAAACGCAGCAAAAGCTAAAATTGAGTCCGAACTGAGGCCAAGTTCGGACAGAAAACGCAGCAAAAGCTAAAATTGTGTCCGAACTGAGGCCAAGTTCGGACAGAAAACGCAGCAAAAGCTAAAATTGAGTCCGAACTGAGGCCAAGTTCGGACAGAAAATGCAGCAAAAGCTAAAATTGTGTCCGAACTGAGGCCAAATTCGGACAGAAAACGCAGCAAAAGCCAAAATTGAGTCCGAACTCAAGCCAAATTCGGACAAAAAAACCAAGAATTAAATCGCGGATTCCCTTTTTATGGTAATTTGAAGGAATCCTTGTTCACCACTTCTGGAGTTGCAGCACTTTGCTACAAAAACTACGATTCATGAAATCTACCAGGCAATTTTAAACATTATAGAGAGGAAGTGCATACTATCTTCCACAGCCATCGTCATTTATGCTGTGGTATTTTTTATTCACCCTACAAATCTATTGAAAGGATGCAATCCTATGAAATTTTTATAAAAAATCGATATTTGTTATAAATTTAAACTAGCGAATACAGTTATATAAGGATTTTAATGGTAAAATAGTTCTGTTGGATATCCGAAAAAATGAGAGGGAGTCAACTTAATGCAAAAATTGCGACGAAGACGAATAAAAATATTATCCGGTGACCTATTATCTAGTAATTTACGATACATAAAAAACTGCATCAGTGTATTACTTCTATTTTTACTTTTATTTGGCTTTCAAACTACGACTTTCGCAGGTGATATAGAAGAAATACGACAAATGCTTGAGGAAGGATATTATAAGCCTGTTAGCAAACAAATTTTACAAAAAACTACTATTGAGGAAATTTTAACGGCGTTAAATGATCCTTACACTGAATTTTTTACAGAGCAGGAATTTGAAGAATTTAAAAAAGCGATAGATATGAACTATGTTGGAATCGGCATTCTCGGTGAGCAACATGAACAGGGTGTAAAGGTACTTCACTTGTTTGAAACAGGTGGAGCGATTAAATCCGACTTGCAAGTTGATGATATTATTTTTGAGGTTGATGGCACAAACATTGAAGGAAAAACGATCGATGAAGCACAGCAATATTTATTAGGCGATCCAGGAACAATAGTTAATCTGAAAGTCTATCGGTCTAGTAAAAATGAACCGGTTACAATTACTATTACTCGTGAAAAAACAGAAATTGCTCCAACCGTTGAGTCAGCTTGGCTAGGTGGGAACATTGGTTTTGTACAATTAAAAAGCTTTAATGAGCAGTTAGTGCCTGAATTGGAGGAAGCTATTCAATTTCTTGATGGTGTCGATGGTTGGATTGTCGATATTCGTGATAATGGTGGCGGATATTTAGATGCAGCTCAAGACGCTGCGGGATTTTTCAAAAATGTTAAAGCTGCTGTTGCAGTTGAAGGACAAGATAAACTGCCGAGAATTTACTTATCTACTGAACAAGATATGAAATTTACTGGTCCGGTAATTATGCTTATAAACTCAGAAACTGCAAGTGCGGCTGAAATATTAGCAGGTGCTGTTAAAGATCAAAATGGGGCCCAGCTTTATGGGCAAACTACTTACGGAAAAGGATTAGCGCAATCAGTCTTTATGCTATCAAGTGGAAATATGTTTAAGATGACTGTTGCCCAATTTTATACACCAAAAGGGCACGTTATTAATAATATTGGAATTTCTCCGAATATAGAAACTGAATTCGGAGAAGAGCTCATTACGGCTCATCGCGATTTAATTTTGCGTACTAGTCATGATAGAAATTTGGTTGCCAGAGTAGAGGATGAGGGTAATGATGATGCTGGATTTGATACAGAAGAGGATGGCAATGTAGACGATAGATTGAAAGGCGGCAGCACCAATCGTTCTGAGAAGGAAGACGGACTTGGTAATAGCACTGGAGCGAATAGCACTGGAGCGAATAGCACTGGAGCGAATAGCACTGGAGCGAATAGCACCGGAGCGAATAGCACTGGAGCGAATAGCACTGGAGCAAATAACACTGGAGCGAATAGCGCTGGAGCGAATAGCACTGGAGCGAATAGTACCGGTGCGAATAGCACTGGAGCAAATAACACTGGAGCGAATAGCACTGGAGCAAATAACACTGGAGCGAATAGCACCGGTGCGAATAGCACTGGAGCGAATATAGAAGATAATATAGAAAATGTAGAGGGAGCAGGTAGTGTCGCAAGTATAGTCAATTTTACTAATCAAAATGGTAGATTTGCAAAGGCACTAGCAAGAAATCCGATTATTACGATTAAGCTAGAAGATCCAGTTTCTGCCGAGAAGCTTATGAAACGGATGAAGCTTATTCAACTTGGCGACAGAGAGATTGAGTTAATTATAAGGCCAACCTCGTTAAGAACTTTTGAAATTGCGCCGAAAGAAAACTTAAATATAGACTCTACTTATTTATTATTAATAGATTCAGGAACAAAAGACTATATACTAGATTTTCAAACATCTGATAAAATCAATGAAAAAGTAGGGAATGAGACCAATTTTGCAGATGTGATGGCGGATGATTTTTTTGCAAGTTCTGTAAAGGTTTTATCTAGCGAAGGCATTGTAAAAGGAGTTGATGATGGAAAGTTTGCTCCATACTCCAATGTAACAAGAGAGCAGGCGGCTGTGTTTTTTACAAGGGCGCTAGGCTTAGAAACTGAGAATGTAGGCCAGCTAGAATTGAGCTTTAAGGATGTTCAAGAAGGTGACTATTTTTATTCATCAGTTGTTGCTGTAAATGATGCTGGAATTATGAAGGGTAAATCAGCACAAAAATTTGGGACGGGAACAATTTTAACAAGGGAAGAAATGGCGGCTCTTTTAGCAAGAGCGTTTGACCTTACGAGTAAAATCTCGGACAATCTATTATTCACGGATATTGAGGCTTCGCCATTTGAAGCAGATATTCTCAAGGTGTACCAAAATGGTATTGCTAGCGGGACATCCGAAGCAACCTTTTCTCCTCAAAAGCCAGTAACTCGAGGAGAATTTGCAACCTTTCTATATCGCGCAATAGTGAACCAAAATAGCGAAAATGAAATTGTCGTTCAATCAATAGAATAATAGAGTAGCAATATGAATCTAACATACTAATTATCAAATGAAGAGTAGCACCAAGCTTTACTGCCGCTATATTTCCCATCATTTGGAGGGGTCAGGAACCTCTATGGACACTTCTATGGATACCTCTATGGACACCGCCCTGGCACCTTAAGAGATGATGAAGGGAATATTTTAATTTGCAATGGATGGAAACGATCGACTCAACCCCAATTGGAGGTTAAAAAGAATGAGAAAATGGCCCATAATTACAACAATGTTACTAGTAGTTGGAAGTAGTACTTTCAGTTCCTATGTAGATGCTCAAGATGATATTACCGGACATTTCTTTGAAACCCAAATTCGTAGTCTCGATGAATTGGGGATTATGAAAGGTGATGGCAAGGGGCTTTATATGCCGAATAAAAATGTGACAAGGGCTCAGTTTGCGACATTTCTAAACAGAGCGTTGAAGCTGCCAGCAGTGGAAGTAGAACCTTTTACTGATACGATGGGGCATATACACGAGAAAGAAATAGGGAATGCGGTTGCTGCGGGTGTTTTTGGAGGAATTGGTGATGGCAGTTTTTTACCTGATCGAGACCTGACAAGGGAAGAAGTGGCTGTCATTATCAGCCGGGTTTTGACGTCCCATGGGTTGACGTCCGAGCCGATGCCATTACCATTTATTGATGCTGACAAATTTAAGTATCCAAACGAGGTTCAGCCTGTTTTTGCTTATAGTATTATGGGGGGGAATTCCGATTTAACGTTTCGCCCTCAGGAAAGCGTAACACGCGCGCAAACGGCAGCGGTTATTTACAAAATGTATAATTTGCTCGAACAAATTGAAAAGGAAAAACTAGAGCAGGATATGGTATATGATCCTGATTTAGATGTGGATATACTTGATCTTGACCGTGAAACTATTGTTGAGGAAAAAGATTCATCCAATCGAGATAAGGACCGAGACAACAATCAAGATCACGATCGTGACTCTGATGAAGAAGGTGAAGACCGACCTTTTAACCCGATTGTTATAGCGAAAAATCTTTTACACGTTTATGAAGATAAAGTAAATAGTATTAAAAGGACTTATGTAAACGCTGGAACTGAGATGAAATTTTTAGATGAGTCAAAAGATGAAATTAAGGTAGAGGTAGCAGGAGTAATTGGCTATGTGAACAAAGATGAAGTAGAATTAATTGGCGAAGATGAGGCTGTTCGATCTTATTATAAAATAGATAACGATTATTTACGCCATTACGTTGCAAGAAATGGTCAGTATGAAAGCTATATTTTTGGTCAAGTTCCGTCATTTTTTAAAGGTAGTGACAAAGAGTATAGCTTTGATGGAAAGACTTTTTCAAAAGGAACGTTTTATCAATACTTTAACTACCTTCCGCTATTAACGGAAACTTCTTATTCAGCAAGGGAGTTGGATGAGTTTGTTGAGGAACAATACCCAGCATCGCCACTTGTTGGATTAGGGGAATTTTTCAAAGAGGTCGAAGAAGAAACTGGTGTTAATGCGCTTTACTTATTAGCGCATGCGATTCACGAAAGTGCGTGGGGTTTTAGTCAAATTGCAACTGAGAAATATAACCTCTATGGTTTGCGCGCCGTTGATGTCGATGCTTTTAATAGTGCAATGGAATTTGATAGCTTCGAAGAATGTATATTATATGCGGCCAACTATATAAAAGATCGGTATTTAACCCCGGGGCCAAGCTCATATTATTCCGGTTCGTTTTTAGGGAATAAAGGAGTTGGGATGAATCTTTTTTACGCTTCAGACCCATACTGGGGCCAAAAAATCTCTGGGTATATGTATCGGATCGACCGTTTCCTAGGTGGAGACGATTTGGATAACTATCGCTTAGCAATAAGCACCGTTCCATCTTTAAATGTAAGAAGGGGTCCAAGCATGGACGATAAAGTAATCTACGAGCACAAATATGCTGGTATTGCAATGGTTGTAGTAGATAAAGAAAAAACGAGTGACGGCACATGGTACAAAATTAAATCAGATCATCCAGATTACGAATTTGGCTATATTTATGCAAATGGAGAAAAAGGTGAATTTGCGGAGATCATTAACTAATGGTCTCCCTTTTTTTGGAGGGGTCAGGCGCCTCTATGGACACCTATGTGGACACCGCCCTGGCACCCAATATGGACACCGCCCTGGCACCTGCTCTGGATAGGTGCCTGGCTCTTCCCCGGAACCTTTATGGCTACCTCTATGGCAACTTCTATGGCTACCACTATGCCTACTAACCTGGCACCAAATTGTCACTTTTCAATCCTTTACTATCAGAAGAATGATAGATATACTGAATGTGAATTTAAACTAAAAAAGGAGGATTTGTAATAATGCCCAGAAAGCGAAGAACATGGTACCCGGGTGCTAAGTTTCATGTGTTTAGCCGTGGGAATCGGAAACAGTTACTTTTTTACGACCGCCAAGATTTTGTGAAATACCTCTCTCTCATCTGCGAAGCAAAAACCAATTATTCCTTTAAACTTCAAACCTACTGCTTAATGTCCAATCACGTTCACCTTCAAATTCAAACTGAAAATACGAATATTAGTAGGATTATTGGGTACATTCATTCACACTACGCGCGCTTTTTTAATGACAAATATGAATTAGTGGGGCATGTCTTTCAAGGCAGGTATAAGGCAGAACTCATTCAATATCCTGATTATGAGCTTGAGGTCAATCGCTATATTCATATGAATCCTTTGAAGGCAAATATCGTAAACAATTTGAATGATTATCCTTGGAGTAGCTATCATGCTTATGCTGGTAGAAAGCTCGATCCATTAATTGATGGGGAGGAGATAAAAGCGATGCTTTCTTATTTTCCCTCACCGCAAATAAGCAATTATGAGCATTTTCTAACTTCAGATACGAGCCCCTTTGACGTGATTTAGAGCTCTACCGAATTAAACTTCTCAGTATCCAATTGGATTGAAAAATACGATTATCACTACATACCTAAACGAAAATATTCAATCCAATACTATTCTAATATAAAAATATACAAAACAAAAAATCAAATTTAAAAGAACAATAATCCGAAAAATTCCAAAAGGCATAAAACTATCAAAATAAAAACTACCCAAAATCGAAAAAACTCCAAAAATCCATAAAACTACCAATGTCCCATAAAACTAACCAGACCAAAATTCAAATTATTAAAACTCAAAATCCAGAAACTCAAAATCCAAAACTACCTAAATCCCAAAACTACCTAAATCCCAAAACTACCTAACCCCCAAAAAATTACCAGAAACCAAACAACTTTCAAAACCCAAAAAAATCCCCCAAAAAAGGAGACTATAATATGGCGTCAACAACATACAGCTTTAACATCTCAGGCGTGGATGGCTCACTTGTAGAAGTTGAAACTGACATTATTCATGGGCTACCCTCAGTATCCATCGTTGGTCTAGGAGATACAGCCGTCAAGGAATCAAAGGAACGACTAACATCAGCAATAGCCGCCGCGGGATACACCTTCCCCATGCTAAAACTAGTGATTAACCTAGCACCATCCGATCTTAAAAAAAGTGGCACACAATTTGATCTAGCAATGGCAATCGGCATACTAGCAAGATCGGATCAAATTCATGTTACAAGCGAGCAACTAAAGTTATTCGGGTTCATAGGTGAACTCTCTTTAAATGCTGAGGTTCGTTCCTGTGCCGGTGTTTTACCGATGGTTATAAAAGCAAAGCAGGCTAAAATTCGTCATTTAATTGTTCCATATGAAAATGTTCCAGAGGCTTTACTTGTCGATGGCATCAAAATTCATAGTGCAACCACCTTGCAGGACGCAGTGGATTTGTTAGAAGGAAACCGTTCGCTTCTTCCTGAAAAAAAGGCACCAAAAAACGAGCGAAACCTAAATAATTTCCAGCTTGATTTTTCCGAGGTAAAAGGTCATGAGGAATTGTTAAAATATATTACGGTTGCAGCAGCGGGCAATCACAATTTGTTAATGTCAGGTGCACCTGGTTGTGGAAAATCTATGATTGCCAAAAGAATTCCGACCATACTTCCAAAAATGACTGAAGAGGAAGCGCTAGAGGTTACGAAAATTTATAGCGTTGCAAACCTACTTAAAACAAGAGGGAGTCTCATAACTCATCGACCTTTTCGAGCACCGCATCATAATATATCAGGACCAGCCCTTATTGGGGGCGGTCAAAATTCCACTCCAGGTGAGGTTTCGTTAGCACACTTTGGTGTCCTTTTTCTAGACGAAATTGCTGAATTTACGAAGCATACTTTGGATGCACTACGACAACCGATAGAGGATCGTGAAGTGACAATCGCGAGGGTGAATTATACGCATACATATCCAGCAAAATTTATGCTAGTGGCAGCTATGAACCCTTGCCCCTGTGGATATTACGGGAATGAAAAATGTCGTTGCACCGATTACGAAGTTCAACGTTATCGGCAAAAACTCTCAGGCCCGATTATGGATCGAATTGATATCCAAAAGCATGTAACATCTATTAATCTTTTTGAAAAAAACAATACTAAAATAACGTCTCAACAATTGCGGGAGCAGGTAGAAGGTGCTAGAAAAATTCAACATGAGAGATATAAAAACATACCCAACGTTCAAAGCAATGCAGAAATGCAGCCTGTTCACATCCAGCAATTTTGCCCTTTGAATGCTGAATCGGAACAACTACTCCAATCGGCATATGAGCGATTTCAATATAGCGCTAGGGCAATTCATAAATTTTTACGAGTAGCCCGAACTTTTGCGGATTTGGAAGGTTCAGAGCAAATTCGCAAAATTGATGTAATTAATAGCCTAATGTCACGAGATTTAGACAAAGAGCAGCGCGATTTTCTTGTTGTTTAGGAAATTAAAAAAATGATCCTGTGGATAAATACTATAGCACAGAGAGTAGTCGTCCAGCTCCAGCACCCAGTCATAACATTGGTATTTGTCATTATTTTGTTGGTAATAGCACAGAGAGTAGTCGTCCAGTTCCAGTACCCAGCGACTAGTAAACTTCGCTCATCTCTTTTGCGATAAGTCAACATCGACTCGTCCCTCGACGTGTTTCCTTTATTTCAGTCGATGTGCTCCAGTTAATACGTCGCTAATCAGGGCGCTTACGATTTTGTTCTTGTATAATTAATATCAAATACAAAAAATACCATTAATCCAAAATAAATGAGTAGATCTTCAACATCGTGAAATAGAACTAGTGATCAAATGACCCAAAACTGAGGCGAAAATATAAAAAAAGGGTGATAATTAAGCAATGGATACACTTTACTGGCTTTGGCTTTCAACAATACCACATGTTGGCCCGATTACACAAAAGCGTCTGCTAGAAAAATTCAAATCCCCTGAGGCTATTTTTCAATGCTCAAAGCAGGATCTCATAAAAACTAAAACTCAAGAACTACGCCTGCCATCCACTGCCATTTCCTCAATAGTAGAAAATCGCAACCTAGCACTAGAAAAAGCAAAGCGCATTCTCGAAAAATCAAAACAGAAAGAAATTAAAATTTTAACATTTGAAAACCCAATTTATCCAGACTTCGCAAAATCCTGTCCAGAGTCACCAACCGTTCTTTATTTTAAAGGCAGCCTTAATACATACACACATACAGTAGGTATTGTTGGATCAAGAAGGTGCACAAAATATGGTCAAAAAATAACAGCAGAAATTGTAGAAAGCCTCGCAAAATATAATATTCCTGTTATCAGTGGACTGGCAAAAGGAATAGATGGCTACGCCCACACGGCTGCTATACAAAATGGAAGCGAAACACTAGCATTTCTCGCAAATGGGGTTGATAAATGTTATCCGACAGAGCATCATAAACTTTATGAAAAAATAATTGGAAATGGTGCAGTACTTTCCCAATATCCACCCGAGACGCCTGCTTTGCCGAAGTTTTTTCTGCAACGAAATGCCCTTATAAGCGCATGGTCAAAGCAGCTTATCATTGTCGAAGCTGGCGAAAAAAGTGGAGCCCTTACAACAGCACAATTTGCAAAAAAATATAAACGGGAAATTTATGCCGTACCAAATCGAATTGATGTGCCTGAAGGGTGGGGTACAAATGCACTGTTAGAAACAATTGCAAAGCCTTATTTAAAAATAAATTCATTAAAAATTAACCAACGAACTCAACTAGCGGAAAGCAAAACTACAAACACAGGTACTATCAAACAAAAAGAAAATATCAATTCAATAGACTCCATAGAATTTCAGTTAGAAAAGCTTCTTAATCAAGGGCCGCTTAAAATATCGAAAATATGTCATACCCTGCAAATTTCAAAGCCTGAGTTAGAGGAATTGATATTTTTAATGGAGTTACACGGAAAACTTAAAATTAATGGTGAATTTTTATATAAAAGGTAATAACTTATAAATTTTAGCGATGTGGCCAAGAATAACAAGTAAATATAATATTGCTAATCCCCAAAAACGCGCTTGGATGGAAATCGTAACATAAAACATTAATTTTCCAAGCGCGTTTTAAATATTGGTCATTTTTCCAAATAAAAAAACGTGCAAATGCTATTACTGGTTATCCTCTAACTTGTCCTTCAAATTTTCAATTTTTTCACGAACGATGTTAATATGCTCGGTTTTGTTCTTTTTTTCAAACATTTCAAGAGATTGATAGTAGTAATTGATAGCTTTGTCGTACTCTTCTAGTAAGTCGTAATTATAACCAAGATAATAATGGAAATTATCAAAAAGATATAAGCTGTCATTTTGCTGGCACCAATCTATTCCTAAATAACATAAATCAATCGATTTATGATTTTGCTGGTGATTTGCCTTCCATTTGACGATATTTGAGTATACTTTTGTTTTTATATCACTGTTATAAAGTTTCTCTATTTTATTAAGATGTTCTAAACATAACTCATAATTGGCAATTGCTTCATTGCTATAGCCCTGATCCATTTGAATCCCGGCTATACTTACTAAAATTTCAATTTCTCTTTCATTGTAATTTTTTTTGGGTTTATGTGTTAGGCGGAGTGCTGCTTTTAGTTGTTTCAAAGCTAGCTCAAAATTGTGGTCGATAGTAAAAATGCAGATCGCTTCATTCCAGAGCATATATTGCCTAGGTTTCGTTTGTTGTTGGAAGTAGAGGTTTTCTTTTTCAGCTTTAACAATTTGATATAGTTCTTCAAATTCATCTCTTCTGCGATGCCAGTCCATCCTCTTTGTAACTTCGTCGATATAAGGATAACTATCAATCATAGCTATTTTAATAAAATAGTCTGGCTCAACTCCTAGTCGCTCGCAAATTGTCAAAAATGATACCATCCGAATATTTGCGATTTCTCCATTCTCTATTTTGCTCAAAGTACTTTGTCGTAAATCCCCGTCCAACAGATCGTTTTGCGACAAACCTAACGCTAATCGAAGCCGTTTGATTTCTTTTCCGACTCTTGAAAAATCAAATTCATTCATCATCAAAAGATCCTCCGTGATAAAATTTATTCCTAAAAGAATATATATTTATATAGTACGGCAGAGAATTTAAAAATCCTTTTTTGAAAAGACGAAAAATGTCGAAAATTGAAAGAATTTGGCGTTTTATATAATTTCGCTACTTTTGTATAGTTGTAATGGCAAGTTTTTCAGAAATTCCTAAGAAAATCCTGGAGGTGAGTCCTATTAAAAAGTTAATAGTGGTTTTGCTTACGGTAGGTGTTCTTGCTTTTGGAGCTTCAGCACATGCAATCTCATTCGACCATGAGATTAAGCCAACTAGTCTGCCAACCTCTCACTAATTAAGTACAATGTTAGAGGAAAAGTTGGAAAATGTTTTGTGTGGTGATTCCATACAAGGCATCATTATTTGAAATTCATAATCTTGTGTCTACTAAACACACTCTTTTTCTAGTAGGGCTGGATGAAGACCCTCATTCAGCTCTGTTTTTTTATCTCATCACAATAACGTGGACTTGAGAGTCAAGGGTTCGTTATCCACTCCTCGATAAATTATGGGAATTTGAATTCAGAGTCTGTTGCCCATTTCACAACAGACTGCGTAATTTGAATCAAGAGTCTTTTGTCCATTTCCCTTTAGATTGCGGAATTTCGATCATACCATTTTCTGACTACTTAGACTTAGAACCACAATAGCCCCAGCGGCGCTTAGTGTCTGTATGGCAGTAAAAAATAGTGCAAATGAATTTTATTAACGAAGGAAAAAGCCCATTTCGTATTACTCATCTGACTCTGACTTATAGTGTTTAATTTCTTGACCAACCATCAGTTGGAAAGCTGTTCCGCGCTCTTTTTTTAGACGTTTAAATTCTCTCAATAATTCATCTCCAGAAAATCCTTTTTCAATTAGACTTTTCAATAATTTTTCAGAATAATTTTCTTTTCTGATCAGCCTTTTAGCATCCAACAAAAGATGGACGTCATCTTCAATAAACTTATTTTCACGAACAGTCGCGACAAAAGAAGCTGGTGGATTATCTTTATACGTGATTGTTGCTTCGACAAGCATAAGTTCATTTTTCGTATTCAATTTGTCAAAAAATCCCTTAAAGTCTTTGTGGATTATACCTTCAATTAACCACTGATCATCCTGAGTTTCCTTATTAATAATTAAGCCATCTTGCAGAGGAATGGAATGGCGCGTTGTCATACCATTATTTTCAATATAAACCGTTAATGAACAAAGTCGAAATGTTTTCAACCTTTTGTTCCCCCTTTTTTACGCACTAGTATTTGTGGAGATTATAACATGATTTTTCATAAAAGTTTATCTCGCTAGCAATGGTCAAAATTTATTTTAAAAAAATTTGAAACATTTAATTTTGGGAAAATATAAAATATCTATTCGATCTTGAAATTGAATTTTCAATTTTCATACGAGAATTTTAAGAATTCACTTCGTTTATCTCTTGAATTTGTAATTTTGTTGATTTGCGTCCTTGCGTAATAGTTAGTATTTTAATAGTAGCTGGCTCAAAGACTATAGGTATACCATGGACTATGCAAAGGATTTGGTTTCTACTAAAGCTAGAAGGCTATTAAAGGAGTGAAATCATGGAAATTGAAGAGTATGATGTTTCCTTTTTGGTCATAATGCCAAACAAACAACTCCATAAAATTGTGACCTATGTTTGTTTGTCAAAGGAACATTTTAATAGAAATCCAACATTAAATAGAGAGGAGGTCATTTTAAAAAATGGGTTATTTTTATTGACTGACCGATACAATATAAAGCCAGAGTCTGTCATAAGCGTAGTAAATTATAAGCCAGTCGAATTAATGAAAGGGATATTTTAAATGCTATCAAGAATAACTTCGTCATGAACATTGATTACAGGAGTTCAATTAATGAAAGGGGTATTTAAAATGCATAGCGTTATCGATGGATTAATTAATACAATAATACTTAAGTTAGATTACGTATGTAGGGAAATTGAAATACTACGCAAAAACACAATTTCAAATGATGAATATGAAGCTCTACAAAAACAAATTGAGATTATTTCGATTCAAGTTGCTAAATCATCAAACCTACGAGGCAACCGAGTTATATTTATTCCTCAGCGTCCTACAAGTTCAAACGAAAGAGATACTTCAGATAATTAATCTTACCCGTCAACTCACACCATAGAGTTAATTATAATAATTTCAAAAAATAGATATTCTATTGTTTCTAATCACAATCCTAAATATCAAATTCCTTATTGATAAAAACACTTGAAAGAATTCTAAGAAAATTGTAATTTGCGGGCTTTTCAACCTAACCACTCAAAAAGATCCTCATCTTGTTCCTTCTATATTTCAATCTTCAAAATGAAAGTCTCCGCTCTTATAGAATCGGTCCCCACGATTCTGCATTTTGCAGATTGAAAATTCATATAGAGGGAACACCCCAAATAATTAAATGAGAGAAATACTAAATTTCATAACCACGAGTGCTTACATTTTGATTTTTTAAAAGGATACGAGAAAAGCGTGAGAAAAATAATAAAAGGACGTGAATAATATGTTTAACCAAGTTACATTAGTTGGTAGAATGACGAGAGACCCTGAATTGCGGTATACCGCAGATGGTGTAGCAGTTGCAAATTTTACACTTGCTTTAAATAGAAATTATAAAAATGCTAATGGTGAATATGATGCTGACTTTGTAAATTGTCATGTTTGGCGGAAACAAGCAGAAAGTACAGCAAACTATTGTTTGAAAGGCTCTCTAGTAGGGATAACGGGGCGCCTTCAGTCAAGACATTATGAAAATCAAGAGGGAAAACGAGTTTATTTGACGGAGGTATTAGTTGAAGATATCAGGTTCATTACTCTGAAAAATAACCACAATGCAACTGCTGAGAATAGATCTGAAAATAATGAGAGTAAATCTGAAAATCCTGAAGCCAAAAAAGAGGAAGAAAGGCTGGAAACACAAGATGTTGGCCAATAGGGCAGGTACCTTCCACTATATAAAAATCTATTATCACGAAAAAGCGGGAGATATGGTAAGATGGACTTAGAGTGGGGGTATTTTAGATGAATGATTTAAATAAAATACTAGAAGAAATTGTAAAAGGGCAAGCAAGAGCGGAGACCAAAATTGATCAATTTGGTGATCGTTTTGATCGAATTGAGGGCAGATTAGACAACATCGATGGAAGTATTGATGGTCTAGAGGTCAAATTTGACGGTCTTGAGCAAAGATTTGACGGTCTTGAGCAAAGATTTGACGGTCTTGAGCAAAGATTTGACGGTTTTGAGCAAAGATTTGATGGTCTTGAAGCCAGATTTGAAGGTCTTGAAGTCAGATTTGATGGTCTTGAAGTCAGATTTGATGTTCTTGAGCAAAAAGTTGATGATATCCATAAGAAGACGATTGAGGGATTGGCACCTTATTTTGCTAATCTAGAAGAGTATATAGAAAATAGCTTTCGTACTGTAAGCAGCAGCTCTAATCGAAATAGCATCGAAATCGATAGACATGAGCGCCTTATCGAGCTTTTATCAAAACGATCTGTACAAAATGAAGCTGATATTTCAGATCTAAAAAGAATAGTAAAAAATCAATAATCATTGTTTACTAAGTGTAGGGATTGATATAGAGTAAAAAAGAACAGGGGGCTGGTCGAAGCTTATCCATCCTGTTCTTTTTCCTTTTTATTAAGTAGCTAATTTTTCAGTAATTTTTTCATATAATTCTTGCCATAACGGCTCCATTCTATTAATAAAATTAGAACGATTTGAAGTAGGCTGGGTTGTTATAGCGTTGGGATTTTCTATAGCTTTATTATTTAAATCTTGCCTCGTTATTTCCTTCGATTTCATTTGGCTTACCTCTCCAATCAAAATAGTCGTTGCTTGAATGTACTTGATAATCGCCGGCTGCTCGTGTTACTCGCTCCAATCATTGCGAAGTGCAAATAACTCCCGTAATTCATCCGTAGAGAGTTCCGTAATCCAATTTTCCCCAGAAATGATGTCGTCGCTTAACGATTTCTTTTTTTCAATCATTTCATCAATCTTTTCCTCTAATGTCCCAGTGGTGATCAGCTTATGGACATGAACAAACCGTTTTTGCCCAATTCGGTAAGCGCGGTCTGTTGCTTGGTTTTCAACAGCTGGATTCCACCATCGATCATAATGGATCACATGATTTGCTGCTGTAAGATTAAGCCCTGTGCCACCTGCTTTTAAGGAAAGAATGAGAATTTTTTGGTCACCGTTTTGGAAGGAGTCAATTATATTGTCTCGTTCCTGTTTTTTTAAGCTTCCTTGGAGAAAATGGACGGTTTCCTGAAAATGTTCGCTAATTAACGTTTGCAACATTTTCCCCATTCCAATATATTGAGTGAAAATGAGACAGCTTTCACCTTGATCCAATATATTTCTAACTAATTCCATTAGCTTTTCCGTTTTATGAGAACGGTTTACAAAAGATATATTAGAAAAATCATTTTTATGTGATTGAACTCCAACGTCTGAATCCAACAAGTCGTCCGTAAGAGTGCGAAATGCATGGGAATCATTCAAATTGCCATTATGGGAATCATTCAAAGTGACATTATGGGAATCATTCAAAGTGCCATTTTTATAAGAAGGAGCTGCAAATGTCCCTTTCAATAAATCCTCCTTTAAATAAAGGGCCGGATGGTTACATATTTGCTTTAATTTTAGCAACATTGATAAAATAAGGCCGCGCCGTTCCATGCCAGATAGCTTTTCGATTTTTTCAAAAGTATCTTGAATTAGCTGTTCGTATAACGAAGCCTGCTCTACAGTTAACGGAATATATTCTTTTTGCTCTTGTTTGTCCGGTAAATTTAGGCTGACACTTTCGTCCTTTTTTGTACGCCGTAATAAAAATGGCTTAACAAGCTGCTGTACTTGCTTAATCTTCTTTTCATCATTGCTTTTTTCAATAGGCGCCACGTATCTTTTTGTGAATGAAGTTAAGCTCCCTAAATAGCCCCTATTCATATAATCAAAAATGGACCACAGCTCTGTAAGACGATTTTCAATGGGTGTTCCTGTTAAGGCAATGTGATGCTTACCTTTAAAGCTACGAATTGCTTTTGATTGCTTTGTAAAAGTATTTTTTATATTTTGCGCTTCATCTAGGCAAATCGTACTCCACATACTATTTTTCATATCATCCTCGTCAATTTGGGCTAACCCATATGATGATAGGACGATATCATAATTTTTTATAGTAGCTTGGAAATCCCCGTCTTTTTTACGCGATGTGCCGTAGTGTAAATAAACCTGTAATGATGGAGAAAACCTTTCTAGTTCCTTTTGCCAATTCCCAAGTACGGAGGTTGGACAAATAATTAGTGCAGGCATCTTAGGTTTTTCTTGCTCTTTTACATATAAAAAATAAGTGATCATTTGCACTGTTTTACCAAGGCCCATATCGTCTGCAAGACAAGCACCAAAGCCAAACCTTCGCAAAAATAGAAGCCATTCAACGCCTTGCTTTTGATATGGACGGAGTTCACCATGTAAATCATCAGGGATTTGGATTGACGGAATAGAATTAACATTATGCAAATGGAATAACAGCTTTTCCATATGCTTGTTTAGTTCAATTTGAATTTGTGAGAGCGGGTTATCACGTTCTTCACTATGGTTTGTTGCTATTTCCTCAGCCTTCAGCCATTCCTGTGCCATTATATCTTGGAAGGATAGTCCCTCTTTTTTCACTTTTGTCATAATTTCTTTGACTTGTTTTATGAAAGTTGGGTCCAGCTTCATCCATCGGCCGTTTACTTTTATTAACCGTCGGTTTTGTTCAACCATTTTCAAAAAATCAGTTTCATCTAATTCAGTATTTCCGGTTGCGAGCTTCCAGTCAAAGTCACCAATTGCTTGCAATCCTAGAATAGACTGCTGTGCTGATCCAACAGAGGAGCGAAGCTGAATTTTAAGCTTTGGATTTAGCGCTTTAATTTCTTGCCACCATGATGGCAAAAGAATTTCAACACCTGCCTCAGCTAATTGAATGCTCGATTCAGTCAAAAATGTCCAGGCTTCATCTTCACGTAGAGAATGAATCATTCTTGAATGGCTGCTAGAATTTGCAGGACCCTCTGTCAACCTTGGCACCATTTTATTTTGTAGTCTATCATTTGCTGGAAGGAGTGAATCTTCATCAATTATTTTTTGTAGTCTATCATTTGCTGGAAGGAGTGAATCTTCATCGGATTTATTTTGCAAGTCCGTGGTGGTTTCAAGGCTGTAATTCTCAAGATCAAGTTCATTGGACGTTACTGGAAGCTGTAACCACGGAACAATTTCAAACCAAATCTGCTTGCTTTTTTCAATTTTTCCAAGGTGGTCATACCATTCAGTTGGAATCAAGAAAAGGGCCCGATCATCATTCCAATTTATCAAGAAATTTGGATTTTTCTTGTCTCGTAAAATAATATCTAATGTCCAAGTATTTGTTAAGTCATTTGTATCATGACCATCATGAACACTACTCTTTAGTGCGAACGCCTCATCGTCGCTATCAACCGCAGGAATTTTAGCATTGTCCGCAAGTCCAAACGCCTCATCGTCGCTATCAACCGCAGGAATTTTAGCATTATCCGCAAGTGCGAACGCCTCATCGTCGCTATCAACCGCAGGAATTTTAGCATTATCCGCAAGTGCGAACGATTCAACGGTATTATCAAACTCTGACATTTTGTCATTTTGACCAAAATCAAGCGTCTTAACATCATCCTGCGGCTCGGTTAAGCGAAGCTCGATCGTAAACGGTGTCAAATCCTGCTTCCAGCCAATTCTCTCCAACCACAAGTCCTCATGAAAGGATATACCGGAATCACCTTGCTTGTTTGCCGACAGAAGCGGGAATTTTTCTAATATATTAGCCCAAATAGAACGTAGCTCTATGTCATTTTGGATATATTCTGTTATCGCAATCGATATCCACTTTTTTACAAACGACATCATAAATAAAGAATCTTCACACTCTATTTCTTCACTTTCCAGAAGCAGCTTCCAGCCAATTTGTCCTTCTTTCCATTGCTCAAAGTCAGGTGAAAATCGCCCTAAAGAAATCTCCTTATAAATAACAGGAGCCCATTTTTGTAGCCATTCGACGCGATGGCTAGATTGAAATTCGAAAAGAGAGATATTATAATAACGTGAAAAATAATGCAATGTTTCCCATGCAGACAGGAGAACCCCTTCATTCATTTCGGGAAAATTTGTACCATAAAAGCTTTCCTTATGCCAACAAAACATCAGCTTCTTCCATGCCTGAAGAGGTGCTCTTCTCCCTTTATAATCAACATAGTTTGCCCAAATAAAAAACTGTTTCGAATCGATATAATCAATTTGAATTTCATATTGAAGTTGTTGTTTAATCATTGATTAATTTTCCTTTCCCTTTTCGCAGCTCCTCTTGAAAGGCTCTTAATCTTTTGTATTTTAATGCTAGATGGTTGATATAATTCTCCCAAATCAATTCTTCTTTTAAAGCTCGATAGTGAGTTCTTAATTTGCGCAAATACTTTGCAGCTTGTCTGTAAGCATTGCGATTTTTCAAATTAATTTGTTCCTCAATAGCGTTGTGATAGAGAGGTAAAAGGCAAGAACGATCAACACTTTCCACCTTTTTCATATCATCTTCGTCTATATATTCAATCGATATTTCATTAAAAAGCTGCAGCTCCACCCAGCTTCGGTAATCTTTATGCTCCATTAAATAATTGGAAAAATCACTGAAGCTATATGGGAGCCATGCCTGTAATGTATGAAAATAAACAGATTCCAAATTATTTTCATCACTATATTGCTTTATAAAATATAAATAAAAGTCTGCCAACTCTCGTTTATGTTTTTGATCGCCATATTGGTGAATATATTCTCCCATTCGCTTGTTGATAAATGGTAGCCAAACTTCAAAACGGTTCCATCGTTTATAATGTGCCAGGGTTTTGACCCATGTTGTATAAAAATAAAGCTCATAATGATTTCCGTTTGTTAGTCTATTAATTGCTTCGTTGTCTTGTTCTAATAAAAATGATAGATGGGCCAGTGCCAATCGACACTCTGACGAAAAATTAATTTTTCCTAACTTTTTCAGATGTTCTTCCGTTTTCATACGAATAGATAATTTTTGCTCGAGTTCTTCAATTAAATTTTTTGAGTACGATAGGAGCGGGCATAAATATTGAAAAAGACGAAATCGTTCAAATTGAAAATCTCTAGAGAGAAATAAAAGCTCAAGCATTCGCTCTGGAGTTTTACTTATAATCATTTCATCCTGCTCGGTAGGAATAAGGCTTTTTTCCTGAATTGTTACAATATGGTCATCAATGTCATGGCAAAGTTCGTCTAAATACTTTGTTGTGTATTGATGGGCGTACATAGAGACAGGAGCATTGCTAGCTGACTCGAGAATTTTTTCAAACGTAAAAATAGCTTCGTGTATTTCAAATAAGATCGACCCAACGAGTGACGATGGTTTTGGAGCATTCCCTAAAGTAGGATAAAACTCTTCAAAAATAGTTGTAACTAGAACTGTATTTCGATTATAGCTCCAAAAGTATGATGTCTTTTGCTCTTGTCTTTTTTGGAAATACTCATAATTTTTATTGAAAAAGCTGTACCAATTTTCTAAGGAATATTCTTCATACGGTAGTATTCGCGCGTTTGGTCTTGATTTAGCATCGTATTTGTTCGGTAGTATTTCAGCATCGCCTTTTTCGGCTCCAGTGTTGTTTTGCATCAATTTAGCATTGTTTCCAGTCAATACGGAATTAATTTTCGTAAATCCAGTATGGTTTTCCGCTGATCTAGAACCATTTTTCATCAAACGAGCATCGTTATTTCTCGACCTAGTGCTGTTTTGCATCAATCCAGTATCGTATTCCGCTGAACTATTATCATTTTTCTCTAATTCAGCATTGTTTCCCAACGAACTATTATCATTTTGCACCAATCCAGTATCGCTTTTCCCAACCCAAGTGTTGTTTTGCAGTAAATTACCTTTGTTTCCAGCGAGCTCAACGCCACTTTTTTTCAACTTCGCTTCATCTTTTATTGACTCAACATCATCCTGCACCGAAGAAAATATTTGTTTTTGCTGATGCAACATATCTTTCCCACTGTTTTTCCAGGCGTTAAAATATTCACCAGGGCTATTAAACAACGAAAAGGCATAAAACAAAGTAGCTAATTTATGTTCACAAAAGAGTAATTCCTCACATTGACAATAACTTACCTCAATAAAATCAAACACCAATTCCACATCAAATTGTCGGCCGTTATCTAAAACAGTTGCTTTGATCGTATCATCAGAAGCGGAAGCATTATAAACAGCACCATTTCGATATAAGAAAAGTGATTGTTTAACAATTTTTACTATATGCTCATCACACGGATCAAGTATTGAAAAAACTTTTTCAATACTGTCGGTAACCTTCGCTTTTGGAAGTTGCTTTATTAACATTCATTTACACCACCACTTCAAACTGCAAACCATCCCTCTATTATAACCTAAAACAGCCGTAGATTAAATTTAGACCTTTCATCTAAACAAAATTTGTACCAAAATGATCAAATTACATCTTGCTAGTTTAATTAACGATCTAACTTTTACCCATATTGGGGTGGAATTTCCCATATCAATCTTTACAAAAATTTAATAAAAAAATTGTGGGTTTATGTTTGAAAAAAGTGTAATAAACATATATAGTTATGAAGTACACTTGCTGACTAACCGGTCAGACGTTAGACAATTAATAATATTCCGGTGCCAGGGCGGTGTCCATAGAGGGTACCACCAAGGTTCCTGACCCCGGCAAAATTTGGTAAATGGCAAATAGAATGCTGCTTTATTTAAAGGAGTGATTAAATGTATGATAAGAAACAACAAATAATCGAAGTGGGTATGAAGCTTTTTGCGGAAAGGGGCTTTCATAGTACGTCCATTCAAGAAATTGCCGATCATTGTGGAATATCAAAGGGAGCTTTTTATCTTCATTTTAAGTCGAAGAAGGATTTTACAGTCGCGATATATAGGTATTACTATGATACGGTGAAGAATCGTCTGGATGAAGTTGGCGCGCGTACAGATTTAAGCCCATGGCAGAAATTTGAATTAGAAATTGAAGTGTTTTTTGAAGAATTTATGAGAAAAAAAGAATTTATTATTATGCATTTCCAAGAACATTTTTCTATACATAAAGAGCTGGAGGTTCTTGTTTTTAAAATGAGGATTGAGGCCCATGCTTGGTATGAGAAAAATTTATTGGAAATTTACGGTGACGAAGTAAAGCCATTTATCGTAGATGGCATTATTTTAATTGAAGGATTAGTAGATTCGTATATGAAGGTCATTCTGTTTGATGGTGTAGATTTAGATTTGAAGGAGTTTTCAAAATTCCTTGCCAGAAGGGCGGATGATGTGATTAGAGGTATGCTCAATAAACAAGAAAAACCGCAACTAAATAAAGCAATGTTTAAGCCTCTATATCAAATAAACGACCGAAATGAATTGAGGGAAAAGGTTAATACGATTTTAGTAGATATGAAGGAAAGGTTACCAAATTTAGTTTTGGAAAAAACTAAATTCGAAGATTTGGATAAAACACTTGATTTTCTGTTAAAGGAAGTAAAGAAAGAAGAACCTGAAAAAATTATTTTTCAAGGGATGCTATCTAATTTTCATGGCGTTTCAGAACTAGAAGATAGCCGTCAACAAATTGCCGACTTGTTGGAAATTAAGCTAATTTCTTAAAGCTTAAAAGGTAATTTTAAATGTGAACGTTGAGATTAATTGAGTATTGATTAATTTTCTCGCAAAAATTTTTTATATATTACGAAACCTTTTTATATGTTCATTCGTCAATGATAATTGGGGATTTTTACTGGAAATAGAATCATAGGTAATTTGTTCATACGTAATTTGGTAATGAACATGACAAACAAGAATTTTGGACTAATTAGAAATTGCAGTGCCAACCAATAGGAAGGAGTTTTATAATGAAACAAACTTTAATAAAGCCCTTGAAAATAGGGGTAGCACTTTTTGCTACATTCACGATAGCTCTAGCAGGGTGTTCGGGTAAGCCGGTAGATCAAGCTACACAGGAGGAGAAACAAACTCCAGTAAAAGTAGTGAACGTGGAAAATAGCTCGCTAAAAATAGATACCGAGATTGTCGGGACAATGAAGGCTGATGTCAATGTAGCAATTATGCCGAAGCTGTCTGGTGAATTAGTAGCTCTTAATGTAGAAAAAGGAGATCAAGTAGATAAAGGGCAAGTACTTGGGAAAATTGATGATCGTGACTTGCAAACAACTTTACAATTACAACAAGCAGCGTTGCAAGCTCAGCAAGCAGCATTGGAAATTGCAAAGGCAAGTGAAAAAGCTGCGAAAACGACAGTGACTGCGGGTGATTCAGCTTTAAATGCAGCGCTGATTAATTGGCAAAATGCCCAAAAAGACCTTGAAAGAACGAAAGCTTTATATGAAGACGGTGCCGTTTCAAAGGTTGAATATGAGGCAGCTATTACTAGGGAGCAAAATTCAAGACTTCAATATGAACAAGCAAAAATTGATATTGAAAAAGCTGAGATCGGTGTTGAAAGCTCCCAAGCTCAATTAAAGCAAACAGAACTATCTGTCAAACAGGCGCAGGATCGTTTAAAGGATGCGACGATAAAAGCAACTCAAGCAGGTGAGGTTGTGGAGGTCAATGCAAAAGTGGGAGATACAGTTGGTCCACAATCACCGCTGTTTACAATCGTTTCTCTTGATCCAATGATCATTGAATCAACGGTTAGTGCCGGTCAATTAAGCTTGTTTAAAGAGGGTATGAAGGTAAATATTGACGTACCAGTCTTAAACAAAAAATTTATTGGCGAAGTCAGCTTTATTTCACCAGTTGCCAACCAATCAGGTCTTTATGTTGTTGAAGCAAAAATTGAAAATAAAAATAAAGAAATTAAGCCAGGTATGATCGGAAAGTTTGTGATTGATCAAACTTTAGTTGAAAAAGCAATCATTGTTCCAACCTCAAGCATAGTTGAACAAGGCGGCGTTTCGAAAATATTTATAGTTGAAGATGGCAAAGCAGTTGAAAAAGAAATTGAAATCATTCAAAGCCAAACAGATTTCACAGCTATTAAAGGTGATGTAAAAGCGAATGACCAAGTAGTATATAAAGGTCAACTCACATTAGTGGATGGAAATCTTGTAAAAATCATTGAGGAGGACAATTAATCTTGAAACTAGTAGATGTTTCTGTCCGTCGCCCTGTAGGCGTATTAATGATTGTTCTTGCCATCTTAGCATTAGGCTTTGTTTCATTTTCAAATTTAAAGGTTGATTTGTATCCAGAGGTTGATTTACCAATCGCTGTTGTTGCTACAAGTTATCCAGGTGCTGGACCTGAAGAAGTTGAAAAAATGATAAGCAAACCAATGGAGGCCGCATTAACTTCGATTGAAGGTGTGGATACAATCCAATCGCAATCAATACCTAGTTCTTCACTAGTCGTTTTAATGTTTACGTCGGGAACAAATTTAGATAATGCACTTCTAGAAGTAAGGGAAAAGGTAGATCAAGTAAAAGGGATGTTACCTGCAGACGGTAATGACCCGTCTGTCTTACGATTTGATCCACAACAAATGCCAGTAATGTGGCTGGGGCTAGTAGGTGACGACATTGTCCGGCTGCAAGATATCGCTGAGGAAACGGTTCAACCTTTATTAGAAAGGGCTGAAGGGGTTGCCTCTGTATCGATTGAAGGCGGAAAGAAACGGGAAATAAGGTTAGAGCTAGACCGCGCGAAGCTTGCGCTTTATAAGCTAACCCCAAATCAAGTTGTTCAAGCGTTACAGGCAGAAAATCGTTCAGCTTCAGGTGGTACGATCACAAAAGGTGGTCAGGACCTACAAATTAGAATTGATGGGGAATTTACGTCACTTGATGATATTAATAATACACTTATTTCACTTCCTACTGGTGGGCATGTGAAAGTAAGTGACGTTGCAACGTTAAATGATACGTATAAAAAGCAAACGTCTGTATCAGTTGTAAACAACGAATCATCGCTAGTTCTTTCCGTCTTGAAAAAATCAGATGGAAATACAGTTGAAGTAGCAGATGAAGTCTATGAATCGATGGAGAAAATTAATGAACAGCTACCGGAAGGTATTAAGATTATAAATGTATTTGATACATCAACGTTTATACGTGATTCGATTAGCTCTGTTTCATCGAATATGATTACGGGTGGCCTATTAGCGATCTTTGTGCTATTGGTATTCTTGCGTAGTATGCGTCCAACGTTAGTTATTGCTGTGTCAATTCCGTTTGCGGTTATTGCCACGTTCGTAATGATGTATTTTGCTGGTCAAACCTTAAACGTTCTGTCGCTCGGTGGCTTGGCGCTCGGTGTCGGGATGATGGTTGATAACTCGATTGTTATTTTGGAAAATATTTTTAACTATCGTCAAAGAGGAGCTTCTGTAAAGGAAGCTGCGATTAAAGGGGCATCAGAGCTAGGGTCCGCTGTAGTTGCGTCAACAACAACAAGCTTAGTTGTATTTTTGCCAATCGTTTTCGTTGATGGAATTGCTTCTGAACTATTTACACCATTAGCGTTAGCTGTATCATTCTCGCTGATTGGCTCTTTAGCTGTTGCGATTACGTTAGTACCAGTTTTAGCATCAAAGCTATTAACGAAGCCGGTCGTGACTGAAAAAACAAAAAAGAGCAAGTTTATACAGTTTTTTGAGCGATTTTATGATTTTTATAAAAAAACACTCGACTGGGCTCTCCGCCACAGGAAAACAACGGTGGGAGTAACGATCTTACTATTAATTGGAAGTTTAACGTTAACGCCGTTTCTTGGAGCAGAAGCGATTCCTGCTTCAGACCAAGGACAGCTTCAAATAACGTTTGAAACACCATCTGGTACAACGCTTGAGGAAACAAATGATATTGCGAACCAAATCGCAGAACGAATGGAGCCTTATAAAGAAATACTTGAAACGAATTATTTATCGATTGGTGCTAGCCATGTTGGCGGTCAAGGAAATACAAACTTTGGTAATTTCCAAATCCAATTAGTAAAAAAATCAGAGCGGGATTTAACAACTGACGAGTTTGTTAACGAATTGTCAAAGGCAGTTGAAGACATTGCTGGTGCAGAAATAAAAGTTGCAGAAATGTCAGCAGGCTTAAGCTCTGGTAAACCAATTAGCATTAGCATTCAAGGTGCAGAACAAGATATCCTTGAAGAAATTGCTGAACAAATCACTTGGGTCGTTGAAGATGTGGAAGGAACGACGAATGTAGAAAGCTCAATATCTGAAGGTCGACCTGAAATTCGCGTTGAAGTGAACAAGGATGTTGCAGCGCAATATGGGGTCACGTATCAGCAGGTTATGAGTGAGGTTGAAGTTGGGTTTAATGGTAGACTGGCAACCGTATTCCGTGAAGATGGTAGTGAATACGATGTTCGCGTTATCTTACCAGAGGAAGAGCGAGTAAAAATTAGCGATCTAGAAAACATGTTTATGCAAACACCAAACGGTACACTATTACCGCTTTCAGCTGTTGCAGAATTAAAACAACTTCAAGGTCCTGCACAAATTACTCGTGAAAATCAACAAAGACAAATTAATGTTTCAGCCGATATAAGTGGACGCGACTTAGGAAGTATTACAAGAGACATTACGTTAGCATTGGAAAGTATGAACTTCCCTGAAGGGTATAGCTATTCAATGGGTGGCGAAGTTGAGCAAATGAATGAATCGTTTTCACAGCTGGCGTTAGCATTAGTATTCTCAATTTTCCTTGTCTATGTTGTGATGGCTGTACAATTTGAATCTCTTATTAACCCATTTGTTATTATGTTTGCAATGCCAACAACAATAGTTGGAATTATTTTCGGCCTATTCATAACAGGTCAGCCGTTTAGTATTCCAGCCTTTATCGGGGTAATTATGCTAGCGGGTATCGTTGTAAATAACGCGATTGTGCTCGTCGATTATATCAATATTTTAAGAAGTAGAGGGATGGAACGTACAGAAGCGATCCTTCAAGCAGGTCCAACTCGTCTACGTCCGATATTGATGACAACATTAACGACAGTACTAGGTATGATCCCACTTGCACTAGGATTTGGAGAAGGGGGCGAAGCGCAAATACCGTTAGCAGTCGTTATAATCTTCGGCTTATCGGCATCAATGTGCTTTACATTATTATTCGTACCAGTTATGTACACAATCTTAGAAGACAATGCAAAATGGCTGAACAAATTCTTTAAGAAAATTGGCGGCAAAATCGGCCGAATCGGCAAACTCGGTAGAAAGAACAAGCAACCTGCCGAAGATACTCCTGCAGAAATGTAAAATTTTTCCGGGGTCAGGAACCTCTATGGACACCACTGTGTCCCTCCGGAAAATGGAAACTAGCTTAAGCGAAAAATATAGATCAATTTGATGAGCAATTTATAGAGATGTAAATATGTTTTTGTGGTAAAATGGATTATACGGGGTAGGGTATCAACGACGGGTTATACTAGCCTTACCCCTTACATATTTACAAAAAGCCTACTATTAGGAGATGAGATTAAAATGAATAAAAAGCTACTATCATCAGTAGTTGCTGCGTCAATATTTGCTCTTCCTGCTATAAATACGACTCAAGCTGCAGAGAATTATCCAACTGCTGATATTGAGATGGATGGTGTAAAACAAAACTTCTCTCAGCCGGCAGTCGTATACAACGATTTAACACTTGTTCCGTTACGAGGTATTTTTGAAGCACTTGGTGTTGAAGTGGAGTGGGATGAAAAGCTGCAAAAGGTTACTGCCAATAAAGGTAGTGATGTCGTTGAATTGAAAATTGGCGAAAAACAGGCATTTAAAAATTATAAGCCAATCTCTTTAGGACAGGAACCAATGATTATGAATAACAGCACAATGGTACCGTTGCGGTTTGTCTCAGAATCATTTGGAGCGAAAGTTGATTGGGATCAAGCTACACGAACTGTAAAAATCACTTCGCCTTTAGAAGCGTCCGGAGAAAAGGATGCTGAATCCGCAAATGCCAAAACGAACGACAAAGCTGGGAAAACAAGTAAAGCCGACAACAATGATAACAACGACAACGACGCATCTTCATCTCTACCGGTATTAACTGCAGATCAAGCTATAAAAAAAGCCCTAGAGAATAGTACGAAGCTGAGAGCAGCTGATGTTGGGATGGAACAGCTTGAAGATAAGCATGATAATGCTACTAACGGTATTGATTTTTCTCCAACAGACCATGGAAATGGTCCAGAGGATGCAGCAGATAGAAGTACAGCTTTAGGAATACAGAAAATAAATTCTGGCATCCGTAAAGCTGAAAAGGAAATTGAAATATTAAAAGAGACTCTGACTTATCAGGCTAAAAATGCATATAATAGTGTATTACAAGCTGAAGAAAATTTAAAACTAGCAGAAAAAGAATTAGAGTTTGCTAAGGTTCAAAATAATATTAAAAAACAGCAAGCAGCTGTAGGGCTAATAAGTGATATTGAAAAAATAACAGCAGATAATACTTTGATAGAATCTCAAAAACAATATAAAGCAGCTGAAGATGCATTGGATAAGGCGTACGATACACTAAATCATCTTTTAGGATATTCAAAAGATAAACGTTTTAATTTAACAGATACACCTAAGAGTGATGAACCAATTGAAGAGAATGTTGACTATCAGGTTGCAAAAGTAATATCCGATAGTACTGCAATATATGTTGCTGAAGAAAATCTTAAGTTAGCTAAACTTGGATTAAATCTATATACATTTAATAGTGGACTTCCACAAGAATCATATACTTTCAATGAACTTGAGGTTGATAAAGCAGAGCTATCGCTTTCACAACAAAAGAAAGATATTGAAGATGGAATTAGACAAACATACCATGCAATTAAAGATCTAGAAAATAAATATGAAATATTAAAAACGAATTTGGCCAATCTTGAACAAAACCAAAAAGCGATGAAGGCTAGATACGACTTAGGTATGGTTCCGTTAGTTAATCTTCTGGAAGTAAATATAGGGGTCGAACGAATCAAAAAACAAATGTTTGATATTGAGGCACAGCTTGAATTGTTAAAAATGACTTATGAAAAACCGTGGGTAGCAAGTCCAAGCGGCATGTAACTATAAAAAATCGAAAGCGAATATTTCGATCATGTGAAGATTTATAGAGTAGCAAGTCCAAGCGGCATGTAATCATAAAAATTCCTTAAACCGAAATGGCATAAAGTGGGGAAAAATTGAAAGTGTCATCATCATTCACACAAAATAGATATTAAGAAATTTGATAAAAGTAATGAAAATTTTGAAATAGCGTGTCTGGCATTGTTCGTAGATCATGTTTAGTAGCATACTAAATATGGCAATGATGTCAGACACTTTTTTCTTATTTCATCCTCGCCATGCTACATCAGACAGAACTTCACCGAGTTTTCAAAACTCCCAGCTATTAAACATAAAAAATAGTGTATTTAGTTTATTAACAATTACAACATTTTAAACATTTTATGTAAAAAACTAGCATTATTGATCCCGGCAAACAATTTTTCTTGAAATTAATGGTTTCAAGTGCGACAATTTATTTTAAAAAATCATCATAAAGTCGTTTACAAGGGGTGGGGGTAAGTGGAAGCATACGCAGTACATTTTAACAGACAAGAGCGGCTAACGCCAAAGGACCGCCAATTTTGGTTAGCCATAGCAGCACTCGGCTTAGGTTCAATCTTAACTTTTGCAAATTTATATTTTGTCCATCCTTTAATGCCAGATTTTGTAGAGAGGTTTAACATTACTCCAACAGTTGCAAGTCTTTCTTTATCAGTTGCTGTAATTGCATTAATTGTTGGTCTGTTGTTTTTTGGCTTCTATTCTGACAGATATGGTCGAACGACATTGATGAAGGTAACGATGCTTTTATCGGTCATTCCTTTATTCCTCATTCCATTTGTAGAAAGCTTTTGGTTGCTCCTAGTCATTAGGACTGTGCAAGGATTTTTTATGGCGGGATTACCCGCGGCTGCCATTGCTTATATTGGTGAGGAAATAGAACATAAGAGCATAGGACTAGGGATTACGATTTATATTGCTTGTAACGCAATCGGCGGCATGGGTGGAAGAGTCCTTATTGGGGTGTTAACGGACATCACAAGCATGCAAATAGCAATTTGGACGTTATGTGGCATCAGTTTACTCATCTTATTAATATTTGTGTTTTGGCTCCCTAAGTCGCGAAATTTTGAGCCGAGTCAATTGCAGATTAAAGAGGACATTACAGGAATGTTAGTACATCTCAAAGATCCCGTATTAGTGAATGCCTTTTTTATGGGAATTGCTTTACAGTTGGCTTTTACAGGTGTTTGGACATATTTACCGTTTTATTTAGGGGCTGAACCTTTTTCATTATCAATGAAGGAGATTTCACTAATGTACTTAGCGTACACACTTGGCGTGGTCGGTTCGCCAATAGCAGGCAAGCTTGTTCAGACGTTTAGTCACCGTACTTTAATTATTTCTGGGGTTGTGATTTTGATTGCTGGCGATCTTATGACATTATTTAGCTCAATTCCGATGATCGTCATTGGGTTATGTGTCCTATGTCTTGGCTTTTTTATCACACATTCAATGGCAGCCGCATATGTTAATATGCAAGCGAGACATCATAAAGGTGGGGCATCAAGTCTATATTTAGTAAGCTACTATATTGGTGTTGCATCAGGTGGTACCGCAACAGGTCTTTTGTGGACCTCATTCGGCTGGGGAGGAATTGTCGCATTAACCGTATTGCTAATTCCGATCTCAATTAAAATCATGATTGATTATCAAAAAAGAATAAAGACTATTAGCCGCATATAGAATTTAAGCTCTAGTTAGATTTTAAAGAGGTTAATTGATACAAAAAAATACGAAAATGAAAATCCTTTTTTCAAATACTATTAACCTAATTAAAGGGCAGCTACAATTTGATACCTTTTATGTTTAGAAAAATACGTATACAACATGAAAAATAGAGTTGTTAAGTTCGGAACTGATAATTAATGAGTGTACCGAGTAAACTTCTTATCGTCACCTCCACCTGAACCGGGTTGTTAAGTTCGGAACTAATAATTAATGAGTGTACCTGCAATTTGTTGAAACACGGATATATATTTCAAATCGTCGTTAAGTTCGGAACTAATAATTAATGAGTGTACCGGATCATCATAATTCATAATTGAAAATTATTGGAAATTCTTCATAATTTGTTACGTATATGTATGCTATAATGAAGGGGCAAAAAACGCTTCATTTTGCCGAATAATATGAAGTACTGTCAAATGATGCAACCTTTTACCAAAAATTTGATATGTTCTCACAACGAGTTTCTTAGTATTATAGGTAACTAGTATAAGATTTAAAGGAGTACTATATATGAATGAACAAAAAGTTAGTGAACTGAATCAAGGGCAGCTGTTAGAAATCCTTCAATCTGCTTATCAAAAAGGTGAAAAATCAATTATTAATAATCCTAAAGAAATGGTTCAAGAAATGATTTCCCAAATGAAATCGATAAGGGCAAAGTAATGAGAAAGCTCAAGCTGTTCTTTGGGATTGTATTCGTTTTGATTGTTATCGGTTTTATTGGGAAAAATCCGTTGCTGCAAGCAGTGGCGGATTTTTTAGTTGCGGAGGAAACTGCGAAAAAAAGCGATGTAATAATCGTTCTCGGTGGGGAAATAACTGGAGAACGTACGAAAAAAGCGGTCGAGCTTTACAATCAAGGTCATGGTGACAAGCTGATTTTTTCAGATGGAACCGATTTATCATGGCGTACAAAAGCTGTTGATGAAATGGTAGCTTTGGCACTTGATCTAAATGTTCCAAAAGAGGATATTGTAAAAGAAACCGATTCACGCAGTACATATGAAAATGCTTTTTATTCAAAAGCAATGATGATAGAAAATAACTGGACTTCAGCGGTTGTAGTAACGACAGAATGGCATACGAAACGAAGTCAGTTTATTTTCGATAATGTTTTTAAAGGGTCTGGGGTTCGTTTGACGTATGCAACTGCACCGGACGAGCGGATTGATAGTCTTAAAGAATGGTGGAAGGATTCTGAGAAACAGCAAATTGTTTTGACCGAATGGGCAAAACTGCTAGTTTATTGGTTGAAATATTAACGTGGTAAATTTAAGAAATAGTAGTTAATTACTTGTAAAAAAAATGACCCACTACTATATGAAATACTAACGTGGCAGAATTATGAACTGCGAACGGCTGATTAGCGCTTGACAGTTAAATATTATACTTGATTTATACTATTATGTTAAAATAATAAAAGGAACGGATATGAAAGTTTCACAACCCAAAGTCTTACACTCGCAAAATCGCCAGACTGAAAAAATGAGGCTTTTTTTACAAAGGCTCTGTTGTGGTTTAATGTTCAACATCCACCTTTAATAGACAACCATGTAAATATTTAGCTCGAAATTGAATGAAATAACAGTTATCCACAGTAAATTAAGGGTAGAGTTTTTACAAAAACAACAAAATAATATTTTGCTAGACTGAAAAAAAATGAAACTATTTCATAGCCAAATACGACAATATAAGATAGAGATAAAAAAGCACAGTAGGTAAAGGGAGAGGTAAAATGAAACGAACTAGATTGGCTGTCATACTGTCATTTTTATTAGTTTTTCAAAGCTTTGCTGGTGCAACGCTAGCGAGTGCTTCTGTGTTTGGGAAGAAAGTGGATGAGACAAGCACTCAGCTTTCACCTGGAGTAACCTATGTTGAACAAACATTCAATGGCAGCACTACAAAACAAGAGGTTAATATACTGAATGTAGATTTAAATGATCCGTTTACATTTTTAGATGTAGGTATTCCATATCCATTAAATGCAACCGCTACTGTTTCACAACATGCCGCACAAAATCATCGTGAAGGCAATTTTGTGATTGGTGCAACAAATGGTGGATTTTTTGATACGAATGGGAAGTATCCGGTAAATTTAATCGCTAAAGACAACCAGTTGATTAATTTGGGTGTCTTTGGGTTAACGAAAAAAAGTCCAACAAATGCCCCAATTGCGTTCGGCTTGAACAGTAACGGCAAAGCTATTATTGAACAATATGAATTGAACTTTGATGTTTCCGTTGGTGATTTTTCACAAAAACTAACAAAGATAAATACAACGCGTGAGGATGGTGCGGTCGTTTTTTATACGAGACCAAAACAGACTACTGGAACAAATGAATGGGGTACAGAAATTGTGATTTCTGATGTTACTCCTTCTCCGCAAAATCTTACGATTGGACAATCCATGACTGGTATAGTTTCGAAGATTACTAGATTTGGAGAAGGTGGGAATGCTACTATTCCAGCCAATGGATTTGTAATTTCTGCTCATGGTGAAGAGTGGGCAGAAAAACTTCAAAATATTAACGAGGGTGATTCTGCTACTATTCAGTTTAACTTAGGTGATGTTTGGCAGGATGCAAAATATATAATCGGTACAGGCCCGTTGTTAGTGAAAAATGGCCAAGTATCCATCTCGATGGATGAGTCACAATCTTTTGCGAAGGACCGTCATCCGCGTACAGCAATTGCTACAAATAAAGCAGGTGATGAAATCTTTTTAATCACTGTGGATGGTAGACAAAATGGTGTTAGTAGCGGTGCGAATTTGCGTGATTTAGCAAATTATTTAATTTCGTTAGGAGCCTATCATGCTATTAATCTTGATGGCGGTGGCTCAACAGCGATGGTTGTTCGTCAATTAGGTGGTCAGAAGCCAACGCTTGTCAACAATCCATCAGGTGGTACGGAAAGAAAGGTATCAACTATTTTTCAAGTGATAAGTACGGCACCAACAAGTGAGCCGAAAACATTAAAGCTTACAAAGCCTGACGGGAAAATTTTAAAAGGTACAGAAGTTCCGTTAACATTTAAATATGCGATTGATAAATATATGAATCCGGTTTCGATAGACGTTGATGACATTAGATTGTCAGTAGATGGTGGCATTGGTGATGTTGACGACATGACTTTTACCGCGGAACGGGCCGGTTCAGGGAAAGTTATTGCGAAATATGATGACGCCTATGGTGAGCTTCCGATAACGGTAGTTGATTCGTTTGATAAAATTGAAATTCTACCGAAGTCAGTTGTCATTGGGGTTGATGAAGCTATCCAGTTAACTGCTAATGCTCTTAATAACAGTGGCGAAGCTCTACTGTATGATCGCTCATTAATCAAATGGTCCGTTGAAGGTGGAATTGGTGAGATTTCCGCTGACGGCATGTTTACTGCAGGAAGTGAAAAAGCTGCTGGTAACATTGTAGCTTCATACGGAAATATTACGGCAAAAATTCCAGTCAAAGTTGGCGCGGATCCAGTTTTAATTGATGGATTTGAAAGTATTGCAAACTGGTCTGCCGATCAGGCGAAGGCTTCTGCATCAGTTCGGCTTTCAGAGAATGGTGAACCAGTAAAAGATGGTAAAACTTCAATAAAATTATCATATGATTTTACAACTAGTGAAGAAGGTATTAAAGCAGCCTATGTTGCAGCAAAAACACCAATTCAGCTTCAAGGGAATCCAAAGGAGTTAGGTGTTTGGGTTTACGGTGATGGAGCAGAACATTGGCTACGTGCTAGCGTTATAGATGGTACAGGTAAAAAGCATACCATTAACTTTACTGAAGAAGGCGGTTTGACGTGGCAGGGCTGGAAATATGTCCGTGCACAAATGCCAGCTAATCTCCTAGCACCAGTGAAATTTGATCGTATATATGTAGCAGAAGCCGTAAAGGAAAAACAAAATAAAGGCGAAATTTATATTGATCGATTAATTGCAGCTTATGTAAGTAATCACAGTGATAGTGGAGCTGTCACGCAGCCAACGCAACCAGTGGATCCAACTCAGCCGACTGATCCAACGGTGCCGGTTCAACCAGAACCTCAGCCACCTGTAGTTGTATCATTCAAGGATGTTCCAAGCAACCATTGGGCATATAAATCAATCGGTTTCTTAAGTAGTAGAAATACGATTCGCGGCTTTGAAGATGGAACGTTTAGACCAAGTGGAGAAATTACGAGAGCAATGGCGGCTGCGATGATTGCGCGTGAGTTTAACCTGACTGAGTCAGACAATCCGCTGAAATTTACCGATGTAAAAGCTAATCATTACGCATATAATGCTATAAAAGCAGTCTCTGAAAAAGGATTAATTAACGGCCGAACAGCAACAGAGTTTGCACCAGATGCACCACTTTCCCGTGCAGAAATGGCAGCCGTATTAGTGAAGGCTTACAACTTATCAGGCAAAACAGATAAAACCTTTGCTGATGTTAGCACTAGCCATTGGGCAAGCGCGGCAATCAACGCACTTGCTGCAAACGGAATTACTGGCGGCTTTGAGGACGGCACATACAGGCCATCAAAACCAACAACACGTGCCGAATTCTCATCCTTCATGGAGCGCGTCATAAAATTGCAAAACAAATAATAGAGTCCCACCCACGCGGTGGGATTCTTTCATTAACTAGCCACCAACCTCCGTATGGTAGTTATTTGCTTAGTTACCAAAATATGTTGGGGTCAGGAACCTCTATGGACACCTCTATGGCACCCTCTATGGACACCACCCTGGCACTTGGAACAATTTTGGACAAACAATTATGGGATTTTTATACGTTTAAGTGGTGCATGAGCTAAGATTAAGTCAAGTAGTCTAGAAATCGCCAAATATCCAAATAATGGTAGTCGGCTAATAAAATGGTCTAGTCGGACAAAAAGTTAGCCTAGCAGGACAATAAAATTCAGGCTGAGGTTAATAAATGGTCGTATCCCGCTAATAAGTTTAAATTTATAATGAGGATTCAAGATTTCTGCAAGAAAATCGATCGTTTTTTTATTCCATTCCCTTTTTTAACTTAATTTGATATAGTCTGATGTAGTGATTAGTTGAATAATGATTGATTTTTTTTATTTTTCATCAAACTTAACTAAAAGTTTAGTAAATCATTAACGAATTAAGTGTTTCACTAATATATGGTGAACTTGCATAACACAGTTATAGATGAAAAACGTCCAATATCGCAAATCAAATATAAAATTCTATATAATTCAAAAAGTTGGTGAAACAAATGGCTGATAAATTCGTCTCTATATTAGGCGTGAGTTTTATTGATACAAATATGAAAGATATGGTTGCGAGAATTGAGCAACGCTTATTGAACCATCAAAAGACGTTTATTGTAACAGCAAATCCTGAGATTGTCATGAAAGTTCTTCAGGATTCAACGTACAAACAATACATAGACAAAGCAAATTATGTTACAGCAGATGGTATTGGTGTTGTGAAGGCAGCACAAATTCTAGGGAACCCATTGCCAGAGCGGGTTGCTGGTTATGATCTTATGCGAAATCTTTTAACTGTCGTGAACGAAAAAAAATTAAAGCTCTATATGCTAGGCGCTACAGAAGAAACGATTCAAAAGGCCGTTCAAACAATAAAAATAGAATTCCCACAAATTGATCTTGTTGGTTATCATAATGGTTTTTTTCAGTGGGAGGACCAAGCGATGATAAATGAAATCCTCGAAAAACAACCGGATCTTATTTTAGTCGCTTTAGGTGTACCTCGTCAGGAAAAGTGGATAGCGGAGAATATTGACACAGTGGAAAAAGGTGTATTTATTGGCGTTGGCGGCAGCTTTGATGTTCTTGCTGGTACAGTGAAACGGGCACCGGCGTTTTGGCAAAAGCTGAATTTAGAATGGTTATACCGTTTGTTAAAGCAACCTTCAAGGTGGCGGCGGATGCTGGCATTGCCTCATTTTGCTCTTAAAGTATATGAGCAAAAAATAACTGGTAACGGCAAAAATTAATAATGTTAATTGTAAAAATTTTAGAAAAGTATAATAAACTGCTAGCAACCATTTAACAAGCAAAGTGGATGGCAACTATCAAAAAAAAAATTAAAAAACATCTAAGAAACAATTAAATATTCGAATTGGCCTAGTTAAACAAACGTTTAATTAATCGCTCAGAGAGTCTTAAATTTTTAATCAAAATTTACCCAATGAAACCAAAGTCAGGAGCTAACTCGATTATGAGTCAATCTTCATTTATAAAAGGAACAGTTATCATTACAATCGCAACGCTGATTTCCAAAATTCTAGGAAGCATCTACCAAATTCCTTTGCAAAATATTGCGGGGAACAAGGTACTTGGAATATATGCTCTCGTATACCCAGTTTATATGGTAGTACTAATACTATCTGTAGCGGGAATACCGCTAGCAATTTCAAAATTAATTTCGGAAGCGAAGGAAGCAAATCGTGATAACGAAATTGCAGAAATTTTTCATTCCGCCAGTGCGCTAGCAATTTTATTCGGAATCATAAGCTTTTCGATCGTGATGATTTTTTTAAATCAAATTTCCATAGCTTTAGGTGGGGAATTTACGAAACCAGCTGTTATGATTGTTTCAATAACGTTACTAATCGCACCATACATGGCTGTATATCGCGGTTTTTTCCAGGGATTTGAAGATATGAAACCAACGGCCGCATCACAAGTCATTGAGCAACTTGTTCGTGTCGGTCTTATTATCGCGATCGCGCTTTACCTTGTGAATCAAGGGGCGTCAAGCGAAAAAGTTGCAGGTGGTGTAATGGTTGGTTCCTCAATCGGAGCACTTTTATCGCTTGTTTATCTTCGTACACGCTTTGTAAAATTTAAGTCGCGGCCACAAGGAATGAAACTTTTTTCTTTGAATATATTTAGGCAGTGGGCACCGAAGATTTTAACACTATCGATTCCGATTGCAGTCGGGTCACTAACGATGGCGTTGCTAAATATGATTGATTCCGTTACGATTCCTCACGGGCTTGTTTTTTCAGGCATACAATCAGATGGTGATATTCAAGAGCAAGTCGGTATTTACAGACGCGGTCTATCAACTGTGCAAATTGCAACAGTATTTTCGAGTGCTGTCATTTTGCCGTTAATCCCGATGATTACAAAAACTATTGCCAAAAACGATATGAAAGAAACGAATACATATATAGAACGTTCTTTAAAGCTCGCACATTTAGTTTCATGGCCTGCAGCGATGGGCTTACTCGTACTAACATTACCTATTAATAAGGGATTATTCATGGATTTTCAAGGTAGTGATGTGTTAGCTATCATCAATTTTAGTTCTGTATTCACATCATTAACGGTCTTAACAACGGGGATATTACAAGGGATTAATCGTGTAAAGCTTGCAGCATGGATTATTGTCGCAGGTGCGTTGCTGAAAGGGTTATTCAATATCCTGTTTGTTTCCCAATCAGGTATTATAGGAGCAGCCTACTCCACACTTTTAATTTACGTAATACTGATGTTTGTGAACGTTTGGTTTATTTTTAAAACAACAGCTTACAGCATTTGGCGAAAAGAAACGCTTGTATTTATTGGAGCAAGTATTATAATGGGATTTGTGGTTTTTTCGCCATTACTATATTTTGTCGAGACTGATTGGTCAAGGCTTCAGTCATTAGTGTATATCGTGGTTATGATACCAATTGGCGGTATCATTTATGCAGCCCTAGTAATAGTAGGGAAAGGTCTAAAAAAAGAAGAGTTACAATCGCTGCCAGTAATTGGCCGCTATTTCAGCAAATTACAACAGCAAAATTGAGTTAACCTAATACATATAGAGTCATGAAAAATATCAACGAAAAAACGAACATAATCGCATTTTGTCGCAAAAAAGATTACTCTATACTAATAGATATGGTATAATCTCATGTGATGCTAGAAATAAAAGGCAAATTAAACAAAATCATATTCTCTTAGAAATATTTGCAGTAAGAATAAATGTATAAGTCACAATAGGATAGTTAGTAGGAATGACGGATATCTGGGGAGTGTCTTCAAATATGCTTATATTAACGGCAATTATATGTTTTCTAGCTTCGGTAGCTTTAACACCAATCGTTAAAAAGTTTGCAATAAAGATCGGCGCTGTTGATCAACCTAATCAACGGAAGGTTCATGAAAAAATTATGCCACGGTTAGGTGGATTAGCAATTTTTATAAGTATGCTACTAGGTTTTGCAATCGCCCAGCCACATAGTGAATATACTTGGCCATTACTAATTGGAGCCACAATAATTGTCTTAACAGGAGTTTTCGATGACCGCTTTGAAATTTCTCCAAAGGTTAAGTTACTTGGACAAATACTAGCAGCGGCAGTTGTGATATATGGGGGAGTTCAAGTTCCACTTATTAACCTTCCATTTGGTGGAACGATTGACTTAGGTTATTTCAGTATTCCGTTCACACTTTTATGGATTGTCGGAATAACAAATGCGATTAATTTAATTGATGGTCTCGATGGACTTGCTGCTGGAGTATCATCAATTGTATTAATTACAATTGTCACAATGGCACTTATCATGGGTAACAGCATGTTTGTTGTCATAGTCGCATCAATTTTATTAGCGAGTACATTAGGGTTCCTAGTATACAATTTCCATCCAGCAAAAATTTTCATGGGAGATACAGGAGCACTATTATTAGGCTTTATGATCTCTGTTATCTCAATTTTAGGATTTAAAAATATTACGGTATTCTCATTAGTATTACCTGTGTTAATACTAGGTGTACCAATTTCAGATACGCTTTTTGCGATTATCCGCAGAATTGTCAATAAACAACCGTTATCAGCTCCAGATAAATCGCATTTGCATCATTGTTTATTACGATTAGGTTTTTCTCACCGTAAAACAGTATTAATCATATACTCAATGAGTGCATTTTTTGGAGTGGCAGCTGTGATGCTTTCTAAGTCAACCTTATGGGGTGCGGCATTAATCATTACTATTGTATTATTGGCAGTACAGTTTATCGTTGAACGTGTTGGGTTAATTCATGAAAATTATCGACCTATGTTAAACTTAGTTAGAAAATTTGCAAATAGTAAAAGATAACGAAACTTGCGATACTTACGGTAAAAGCTAGTTAATTAATATGAAAAGGGAGGCTGGATCCAGCTTTCCTTTTTAACTGTTTAGGAAATTATAAAATTTGGTCCTGTGGATAAATACTATAGCACAGAGAGAAGTCGTCCAGCTCCAGCCCCCAACGACTAGTAAACTTCGCTCATCTCTTTTGCGATAAGTCAACATCGACTCGTCCCTCGACGTGTTTTGTTTATCTTAGTCGATGCGCTCTTAGTTTATACGTCGCTAATCAGGGCGCCTATAGCTTTTGTTCTTAGTAAAGGTTATTTTTAAAATGTGTAATTGGAATTATGTAATGTAAAATTATAGAAATTAACGTGTAATAGTAAAATTTTCGATTGAAATTGTAAATATGAAGCGACAGATTGTAGATATATAAATACTTGCACGAAATGCAAACATAGTCGTTAAACCATAAATATCGGATCAAATTTCAAATATACTGTGCGTAATTGTAAATACACTGACCTCATGTAAGTAAGGAAAGGATGTTGGATTCATTGAAAAAAATATTAATGGCGATTGTAGCACTATCGATATTGTTAACAGCACCACTAATTTATAACCGCGCCAAAGTGGAATGGCAAAATGATACATATGAAATGATTGTCCCATATGAGGAAATTCGTGAGTTAGAAAATCGAGGTTTAGACACCGGAGAAATGCTAAGTACACTTGCGGATCTTGGTGTAAAAGGTATTTCATTTGAACCAACCGGAATTCAAGACCTTGAGAAAAAGGGTCAAGTTATGACGTTAACTAAGAGTGACCTTTTCAGCATGCTGCAAAATGAAGATGAAGTAACACGTGAAAATGTATTATACTCTCGTGCAAATGGTTTATATATTTTATTACGAAATGATTTAGATGAACGATGGGAACGAGCAATTTTAACAACCTTTAAGGACAGAATCGAAAAAGTTGAAGATGTGCCAACTCTTACAGGAGAATCACTTTATTTTATTAGTGGTTTGAACAAACAAGAGCTTTTGCAAGGTACCACAACAGTATCGAATCCAATTTTAACAAAACCAATTGGGTATGACGAAGAAGTAATAGCAGAGTACGCTGCTTACGGTTTTGAGCCAGTTTTTCGAATTGGAAATAATGTGAGTGAGGCAAACAGCTTTGTATTAGATCAAATGAAACAGCTTTCCGACCAATTTGATGCACATAAAATCGTATTTACAGGTAATGCGATGCTAGGTGTATCTCCACATGAGGATCTTGAAATAACTGATGCTGAAGAATACGCTCTAAGATTGAAAAATGAAGGCTTTGTCTTGATGCCAATTGAATTCACTGATCAAGACGGACTGCAAACCTATGCACGAACATTTCAAAATAAAATCGTGAGACTGCATAGTATTGACTTTTTTGATGGTAGAGGTGGCTATACGGACCGTGCAACTCGTGCCGTAAAAGAACGAAACATCCGAGCTCTTTACATCCATATTGCTGATATAAAACGGTTAGAAGCAGAAATGATTACAGCTGATCAATCATTTGAAGTAGCTACGATTGGCATTGATGCAATTCAAGAAAAAATGGCGGACAAGCATCAGCCGGGCATTTCTCAATCCTATAATATTTTAAAATCATCAACATGGATGACACTAGCCGCACTTATCGGTGTTGCAGCGTTCATAGCCGTTGCTGCGCTGATGGTATCCGAAAAAATCGCACTGCTTACGTTTGGTGGTATGCTCGTTGTAGCAGCAGGCTATATCGTAACAGGATCAATTTTATTTTTACAGGCGGCGGCATTAGCGGTCTCAATTGTTGCGGCTACATGGGCTGCAATTACAGGTGAATATATAAACAGTAAAAAAGAAATGGTTATTAAGTTTGTTAAAGCGGCTGCAATCGCATTAATCGGTGCATGGTTCGTTACAGCATTGTTATATGGCAACTTATTCTTAGTGAAGATTGATGAGTTTAGAGGTGTGAAACTTTTATTTTTATTGCCAATTGTATTAACAGGCTTACATGTTATTCGTGATCATGTAAAAGAACTAGCTCTGGCCTTTACCCGAAATTATTATTTCATAATTTTTGCCGTATTAGCGGCAGGGATGGCAATTTTACTGTTGCGCTCAGGTAACGATGCTGGTGAAATTGTATCAGGTGCGGAACTAATGTTACGACAAGGGTTAGAGGACTTGATGTTTGTAAGACCACGAACAAAGGAATTTTTGATTGGATATCCACTGTTTGTACTAGCGATGTTTATTATTTATCAAGGTAAAGGATGGGAACAACGGATTGGCAAATACCTATTAGCAGGTGGAGCAATCGGCTTTTTATCAACAGTAAATACATTTACCCATTTGCATATACCACTTTATATTTCAGTATTGAGAACCATATACGGCTTTGCAATCGGTGCATTATTAGGAATCGTACTTATTTGGATGTACAAGCTAGGGAAAAAATACTGGCCGCTTATTCAAGCGAAGCTATAACGAAAAAATCTAGAGGATTACACGAAAAAATCTAGAAGCTATACTTAAAAAATCGTTTAGTCAATTATTAAAGTGGGGTTTTAAAATGAGAGTTGTATTGTCGGGTTATTATGGATTTCATAATGTAGGTGATGAAGCAATACTTCAAGCGATTATCACCGCCTTACGAAAAAAGAATAAAGACATCGAAATTACGGTGCTTTCAAATGATCCTGATTATACTAAGGGAACTTACAACGTAGACGCCGTTGATCGCTGGCAGATGTCAGAAGTAATGAATGCGATTCGCCAAGCAGATGGAGTTATTAGCGGTGGTGGAAGCTTGCTACAGGATAAAACAGGAATGAAGACAGTTCCTTACTATATCGTGATCATGATGATTGCTTACTTTTTTGGGAAACCTTTTTTCATTTACGCTCAAGGAATTGGACCATTACAGCGAAAGTTAAGTCAGAAGCTTGTAAAATTTGCGATTTCCAAAGCAAAATATATTTCTGTTCGTGATCAAGAATCCTTACAATTGTTGGAGAAAATTGGTGTACGCCAGCCGATTGACTTGGTTCCCGACCCTGTAATGGGAATGACTTATAAAAAAGGCTTAAATAAATCGTGGTTAACAAAAGAGGGGCTCACTTCGCCTTTTATTACAGTCGCAATTCGGGAGTGGCCCACTAGCACAAATTTTGCAGAAAAAGTTATAAAAGCATTAGATGATTGTGCGAAAAATGGTCAGAAGATTGTATTTTTACCGATGCATGGTGAAGATGATGACGAGACATCCAGGGAATGGGCATCACGCATGAATGCTGACGTTGCAATTTTTCCATATGATGCAACCATTTCTGAGAAAATCTCCCTCATTGGTGATTCTACCCTTTTGGTGGGTATGCGGCTTCATGCATTAATTTTTGCAGCTATTGCAAATACACCAATGGTTGGAATTTCATATGATCCCAAAATTGATTCATTTATTAATCAAATCGACCAGCCGTTAATTGGCAATGTTAATGGAGACTGGACTCCTGAACAGCTTTATGAAATGATTCAAGATCAGCTTCAAAATCACCAGCGACAAGCTACTCTTTTAAAAGAACAAGCTAAGCCGCTGCAACAAAATGCAAATGAAACTGCACAAAAGGTGCTTAGTTTAATAAATAAATCCAAGTAAGAGTCTCTAGTTCAGCGAAGTAGAAAATGGCGAAATAGCAGTTGTTAAAGTTTTATTAAATAAATCAAAGTAAGCGTTTCATTCAGCAGTACAAAAAATGTTAATTGAATGAAAATATAATAGAAAAGAAGAGCGATCCCTTCAATCGAGCTTTTGGTTGGGAGCCGCTCTTTTTATGTCGAACATAAAATTCCGATCCCCTTTACTAAAAAAATTCGTAAAACTTTGTAACAAATCGCGGAATAAATTCGACTATTTCCTAGGAAATAATACAATGTTAACAGTAATATGACAAAATCAGGTCAAATGTCTCAATTTCTAAGAAAATGTGCTAATCATATTGAAATTTTGCTAGTAAACTATTAAATTTGAAATGAAGTTAAAAAAAGTTACCGAAACTAACTAGAAGGGGGGTAAATTATATGTCGAAACAGTCATTTATATTTTCCTTCATTTGTACGTTCGTCATTGCTCTTGTTTTTTTAAGTATTCCTTTAAATTCGGCTAGTGCAAATGAAGCAGCTCACATAACGGCAGATAATTTAAATGTCAGAAGTACTCCTTCGTTGCAAGGACAAATCCTTGGTAAATTACATACTGGTGACCAAGTTCAAGTCATTGAACACGCAGGAGAATGGTTAAAAATTACATCAAAGCTAGGCAAGGGTTATGTTCATAGTTTATACGTAAAAATTGATCCATCAAAAACTACGGTAACTTCGCCTGCAAAGTCATCCACAGCAACAGCTCCTGTGAAGGTAATTGTAAATGGGGAACAGTTAAAGCTACCGGTTGACCCGCCAATCATTGATAACCGCGTATTAATTCCTTTCCGTGGGATTGGAGAAACACTTGGTATTAAGGTGAGTTGGCTACCAGAAACAAGACAAGTTGAGGCGATTAGCTCGGATAAGAAAGTCTTATTTACTATTGGAGCAACTACTGTTCAAGTTAATGACGAAACAGTCAGTTTGACCCCAGCACCAACCATTGTTGAGAATTCGACAGTAATCCCACTCCGCTTTTTTGCGGAAAGCTATGGAGCTAGTGTTAGCTGGGATCAGAAGGAACGTGTAGTACTCATTGATACAGTTGATGAAAGCTTAATTATAGACGATCCTATTCTTAGTTCGCCTAATCCTGAGACACCAAAGATACCTGACAAGATTATAACAACTGTATTGGCATTAATTGAAGAAGACGACGTAAGAGTCTATGAAGAGCCATCTAAAAAAAGCGATAGATTAGGCAAGCTAGAGGAAGGCGATACAGTTAAAATTTATGAATACCCTCAAGCTGACGATTTTGATGATGAATGGTTAGAAATAGATTTTGATGATGAAATTGGTTATATAGACGCTGACTCAATTCGACCATTAGATGAAACAATTAAAGCTACTGTCACGGCAACCGTATTAAACATTCGTGAATCACCAGATACAGAGTCAGATATTGTTGCAAAGCTTATAAAGAACCAAGTAGTCTTAGTCTATGAATTAGACGGAAATTGGGCAAAAATCAAATACGATGATGAATGGGGCTATATTCACACTGCTTACTTAAAGATGCAAAAGGGAAACCAAACTTATGCAGTGTTAATTGAACCTGTTTTAGAAGAAGATGATGATAGGTCATTCTTACAATGGGGTTTCCTAGGCGCAGTTACAACATCCCATCGCATATTCGCTAACGGTGTCGAAATCGAAACAAGTGCTTCAAATATAGAGAAATGGGATAATGAGGATCACCCGGCTATAGATCGAATTGATTATCATGAAGCATCCAATGGATCAAAAATACGCATTTACTTTAACCGTGGCTATCATTTCGTTGTCCGGCACTCTACTGATTCAGTAAAAGTCATTTTATTGAACAATGGCCTCGAAGGAAAACGAATTGTTGTTGACCCTGGTCATGGCGATCATGATCCAGGTGCAATTGGAGCGACAGGGCTAAGAGAAAAAGAAGTCAATATTGATGTTGGACATAAATTAGCAGCTTTACTCCGCGGAGCCGGAGCTGATGTTATTTTAACAAGGCAGGATGATACATTTTTATCATTGCAGGAACGGGTGGAAGTTGCTCATGATAATGAAGCAGATGTCTTTATTAGTTTGCATGCAGATTCATTTAAAGCATCTTCAAAAGGATCAACAACGTTTTATCATTCCGGTAAAAATCCTAGCTGGCAACAAAGTAAGCTTTTATCAGATATCGCGATTGAAAAACTTACCTCACAGTTAGGGACAGAAAATCGAGGATCAAATGACAAAAGCCTACACGTAATCCGTGAAACTGAAATCCCAGCAATTTTAGTCGAATTAGCGTTTTTGTCAAATCCTTCCGAGGAGAAACTGTTGAAATCAGATGAATTCCGCCAAAAGGCAGCTCAAGCATTGTTTGATACATTCGTCGAATTTTATGAGTGAAAATAAAAAACCAGTCATTTACAAAATGGAATGACTGGTTTTTTGCTATATTTCAGGACATGCTTTATACAATATATAACTCAAGTAGGGAAGACCACTTATGGATTGTTTTATTCTATATCAATAGAGATCGAATCATGTAGCTACTCAATTTAGCGAAGACCACTTATGGATTGTTTTATTCTAAATCAATAGAGATCAAATCATATAGCTAACAAATTAGGGACGACCACTTATGGATTGTTTTATTCTATATCCGAACTAGATTCTTTGAAATTAGTAGCATTGTTTTCAATGGGTTCCTCAAGTGTCAAATGCTGTCTAAGCTTTGTTTTTGCTTCTTCTAAGTTTTCTTCATCTAATATATAATAATAAAGCTCGTCAATTCTTGCTGCTTTTCCATTTAAAGTCAACATCTCTATGTCAATATTTGAACCTTCATATGCATAATCATGAAACGCTAGCATTTCATCGAACGACATGTTGGTCGTTAAATTTTCTCCAATGCTTTTCATTACATCACTATATTTTGAAACAGATTTAAACGATAGTAACTTATTAATAACAGCCTTCAAAATTTCCTGCTGGCGATGGCCTCTTTCAAGATCACCATCATATTTTCGAGTGCGGGCATATGCAAGTGCTTGTTCACCAGTTAATGTTTGCAAGCCTTCATCTATTTTAATCGCGTTTTTCTTCCGGTGACTATCCTGCTCAACAATTGCAAAAGGAACATCAATTTCTATGCCGTCAAGGGCATCAATTATTTGAATAAAGGCATCAAAATTTAATCTAGCATAATAATCAACTGGAACATTAAATAGCTTTTCAACTGTATCAACTGTCATTTCAATATCACCGTAAGCGTGAGCATGTGTAATTTTGTCCATGCGGTCACGTCCAACGAGTTCAACACGAGAATCTCGTGGAATACTAACCATCTTCACCGACTTTTCTTTTTCATTAAAGGTAGCTAAAATAAGGGCGTCTGACCGTGTGGATCCACTAACCATTTCATCACTACTAGCGTCGACTCCAATAAATAGTACTGAAATGTTATCAACTCTTGGATCTACCTTTTCAACGCGTAGTTTTGATTTTTCCTCAAGAGAGCGACTACTTAACTTATGCTGCGAGTTCTCAACAACCTCTTTTGCTGTATTTGTTAAATAGGATGCATACGCTGCTACCCCTATGAGTATCAACAAAACTGGAATAAGAATAAGAAGCAAAATTTTTTTAATTGGGCGTTGCTTTTGTTCTGTCATGAATATATACTCCCTTATGGAACTATTGGGCAAATGCTCAAGTATCAAACATTGCTTGTCTTGTAATATTGTTAGTTTCAAGCTAGCTTTTGCAAAATTCGATCATATTTAATAGTTTACCCTATACTACTATAATTAATAATATTCAACTTTCGTACACATTCTTATGTCTTTTTTGTTACATTATTCAGCCATATTTCTCCAATTGCGATTAGTTTGCCGAATGTTAAGCTCGGAATTCTATTTACCCGTTTTTTTGCTGTTAATCACGGATTGGACGACCGCTGCCGCTTAAACGAATATGCTGCGATAACAAGCATAGGACCCTTTGCCTATTTTGCACTGGATTGCACGATCGTTATCGCTTACACGATATCTTGTTCTAAATATTCCGTATTGCCTTCAAGGATTTCTGCCTGGCCATTCGTCAGCTCTGTCATCCACTCTACAAAGGTTTCTTTCAGTTCTTCCAAAACATAAGTTTCAACCTCAACCGAATCCAAATAATGAATTTCTTTTAAAATAAAAGTTGGATGAGCACGAAGCTCGTTTTCAATTTTACCTAGCCAAGAATAATCAATTTTTGTATGAATAATACGCATTAATTTGCGTTCAACAATCCCAATCGCGTTTAAACCTTCCGATACAGATTTACCATAAGCACGAATCAAACCGCCAGCGCCTAGCTTAATACCACCAAAGTAACGAGTAACCACAACGACTGTATCCTTTAAATCACGTTTTTTTAAAACCTCTAGCATAGGTACACCAGCAGTTCCGCTTGGCTCGCCATCATCATTTGCCTTTTGAATTTGATTATGCTCACCAATCAAATATGCTGAACAATTATGGGTTGCATTCCAATTCTTTTTTTTAATTTCCTGAATAAAAGATTGTGCTTCTTCCTCGGTTGTTGCCCGATTAAAATAGGCAATAAATCTTGATTTTTCAATGACTATTTCATGTTCACCCGCAGCTTTTACGGTATAATATTGTAGTAGCATAAATAGTTGTCCCCCTAAAAATATATACAATGTGTGACGAATTAAATTGAAATTCGACTGATAAATAAGCGAAGATTAATATAGAAAATATTAATAGACCAATAACTCCATTATAAATATACATGGATTATGCATCAAATCATTATATTACGCAGGCAACTCAAAAATAGCTTTCAATATTTTTAAAAAAATTTTAATACTACCCCCAAACAATGGGTCAAAGTAACGAAGACTTTAGTAGCAAAATTTAGCCAATTGACCGTACTATAATCATACTTTTTAAAATTAATTAGAAATTAAAGGTGAAAAGCTGCATTTTTGACCCATATAAAACTCAAATAAGTGGGCCATTTAGAAATAAATACGCAATTTAACTCAAACAAGAGTGCATTAAGAAATACGCAATTTAACTCAAACAAGAGTGCATTAAGAAATACGTTTTTAAACTCAAATAGAAGATCCAATAAAAGTGAGCAATTTTAATTCAAACAAGGGTACACATTAAAATTGTGAGTCCTACCTTATAAAAGCTACCACTCAAATGGGCATTCTTAACTCAAATAAAGGTACCACACTTAAAAGTATGCAATCGTAAATCAAATTTAAATCTACATAAGTAAAACTGACTTTAAACATAAAGCTTTAATACAATAGGCTTCATATAGCACTTGCCGGAGGCGTTATAAATGTCAATTCGCTTGAATGAAAAAGTATTAGATAAAATTTTAGAAAAAATGATCGAAACGGTTGCCAATAGCAAAAAAGAAATTTTTGAAATTGGTGAGCAATCACGTCAGGAATTTGAAATTTTAACAAAAGAGCTGCAACGAACGCGCCAAGAAGTAGTCGAATCAATTGAAAAAGGCGAGCGCTTAGAGATTAGTGAAAAGTTCTCCCGCCAGCGTTTATCCGAAGTTAGCAAGCATTTTAAAAAATATTCTGAAGAACAAATTCGCGAGGCGTATGAAGCAGCACATAAACTTCAAATGGAGTTATCGTTCCTACGTCAAAATGAAAAAATGCTAATCGAGCGACGCAATGAACTAGAACGCCGTTTGAAAAACCTCGAGAAGACGGTTGCCCGCGCCGAAAATTTAGTCGGTCAAATATCAGTTGTATTAAACTATTTAACTAGTGATTTAAAGCTAGTAAATGAAATGCTTGAAGATGCCAAGGTTAAACAAGAATTTGGTCTGCGCATTATTGAAGCACAGGAGGAGGAACGGAAACGGCTATCACGTGAAATTCATGATGGGCCAGCGCAAATGTTAGCCAATGTGATGATGCGATCCGAACTGATCGAGCGCATTTCACGCGAAAAAGGAATGGAGGAGGCGCTGAAGGAAGTTAAGGATTTGAAGCAAATGGTTCGTTCTGCATTATACGAGGTTCGAAAAATCATCTATGACCTACGACCAATGGCACTCGACGATTTAGGCTTAATTCCGACATTAAAGAGGTATTTGTCAACAATTGAAGAATATAATAATATTCAAATTAATTTCCTAACAATGGGGAAAGACAAACGGTTATCACCTCGTTTGGAGGTTGCGTTATTCAGGCTTGTTCAAGAGGCTGTTCAAAACGCAGTAAAGCATGCGGCCCCTAAAGAAATTCAAGTAAAAATTGAAATTACGAAATCAAAATGCACGTTAATCATTAAGGATGACGGCAAAGGCTTTGATATCTATGAGAAAAAAGAAAAATCCTTTGGGCTTGTCGGCATGCGAGAACGTGTCGAACTCCTAAAAGGAGAAATGACAATCGACTCAGCAATCAATAAGGGTACGCTCATCATGATTTTGGTACCGCTAATGGATGATGAGAAAAAAAGTTAAAAGAATTAACATAAGATTGAAAAGAATCAATAATTATCAAAAACTTCCACTATTTTATTTAAGGTTTTTACTTTAAGGAGGGATTAACAATGAATGATACAACACGTATAGTAATCATTGATGACCATCAGCTATTTCGAGAAGGAGTAAAACGCATTTTAGAGTTAGAGAAGAATTTTGAAGTTGTTGCAGAAGGAGATGACGGTGAAGAAGCTGTCAGTTTAGTAGAACAATACAATCCGGATGTTGTTGTAATGGACATCAATATGCCACATATGAACGGTGTTGAAGCGACAGCCAAGCTAGTTGAAAAGTTCCCTGACGTAAAAGTACTAGTTTTATCAATCCATGACGATGAAAGCTATGTAACACATGCTCTCAAGACTGGCGCAATGGGCTATTTATTAAAAGAAATGGATGCTGACTCTTTAATTGAAGCAGTAAGAGTTGTTGCTGCTGGCGGATCATACTTACATCCAAAGGTGACTCACAACCTATTAAACGAGTACCGCCGCCTTGCATCTGGAGATTCAGGCCATTCGATCGGTACATTAAAGGATGTTGAATATCGTAAACCTCTACATATTCTTACACGCCGAGAGTGTGAAGTATTACAAATGCTTGCAGACGGAAAAAGCAACCGTGCAATTGGTGAAACGTTATTTATTAGCGAAAAAACCGTGAAAAACCACGTAAGCAATATTCTACAGAAAATGGATGTAAACGACCGTACACAAGCCGTAGTCGTCGCAATAAAAAACGGCTGGGTGCAGGTGAAATAGTTTTTTGATAGAGTTAGATAGATTTTTATACCTCTTTTATAGATATTGGCTCTTAGCGATATGACTCTTATCACTAAGAGCTACTCATTTTTGAAAGCTGTTTGTAAATGTGGGTATTTGTCCTAAATTCGTGGGTAAATTAGAGTTTCTCGTGGGTAATGTATTACGTTATGTGGGTATTTCTAAATATTATATGGGTATTTTACCAAATTATGTGGGTAAATCATTTTTTTATCCGAATCCAAAGCAAAAAAGTAGTTTCGGTGACAAAGAAATAGGACTAAAATTCAGTATTTTAACAAGAATTTTATAAGGAGGCCTTTAAAATGATTAAGAAAGAATTAAAAATGCCATTGAAGCTTAAAAAACTACAAGCACTAGTAAGAAGAATTCCAGAAGATCACCCAAAACGGAAAGAAATCCTTGAAGAATACGCAAAAAGTTTTTCAGGATACAAAGGAGAAAAATCCTTAGACTACTATTTTGACTTTTTACCAACGCAGCAATACATTATTTTACATGATCTACGCCTTTCAAACTCCGCTGGTACTCACTTTCAAATCGACATTCTACTCCTTTCACAAACTTTTTTCCTTATAGTAGAAGTAAAAAATATATCTGGAACTCTTATATTTGATCCAGCCTTTGATCAAGTTATTTGGTCTAATTCACATTCCGGCGTCGATATTGCACTTCCAGATCCAATAAGGCAAGTCACGCATCAACAATACCAATTGCAGGAATGGATAAAACGGAAAAACTATAAAGATATTCCAATTGAGACGATTGTTGTCTTAACTAATCCGAACACTATCATAAAATGCGCAAGTAATAAAAGAGGCTATATGGAAAGAGTAACTCGAAGCACGGGTTTACTTTCCAAAATTGATCAATTCAATAAACGACAAACAACAGCTGAGTTAAACGGTAAAGATCTAAAAAGACTAACAAATCTATTAGTGAAAAATCATACTCCATCCTGTCCTGATTATCTTACGAAATATAATATTCAAAAGTCGGAAATCTTAAATGGTGTTTATTGTGAGAACTGTTCTTCACTTCTTATGAAATATGAAAGAGGAGTATGGATTTGCCCAAATTGTTCTTTTTCGTCTAAAGATGCCCATCTAAATTCCTTAAAAGATTATTCTCTTCTAATTCAACCTTCGATTTCAAATAATCAGCTAAAAACCTTTTTAAAACTCCCTACAAATGCAATAGCCTATAACATTCTTCATTCATTGAACCTGAAATATACAGGAACTTATAAGGATAGATCATACGATCTACTATTTGATGATTAAATATGAAATTAGTAATTTCTTATCTTATCAAACTATTACTTGAAAAATAAAGGATTGATATTAACCACATAAATAAATTCCATAAAAAGAGTAACTGATTCTACTATCTGGAAAATAAATCTCCATTAAAATCCCCCAATTTAAACCGATATAAGTAATACAAATAAACTTATAAAGTTCAAACCTTATTCCAGTATTCACTCAGGTTTATTTAGAAATAACTGTAAAATCGAATCTTATCTCGGTATCCATTTAAATCCAATATCGGTAGTGCAAAAAAACTTATAAAAATATATTTTATCCCAGTATTTACTCGGCGTTTTTGATAATAATTGTAAATTTTAAAAATGAACTTTACCTCAGAAAATACTAAGTTCACCGTATAACGAATATAAGCAAAAAACCATCGGGAGTGGAGAAGTATGCAGATCAACAATCAACAGCTATCATCTTCGAATCAATTACAAACAACTACCACAGATAAACTTCTTGAATTGAAGCAAGGGGAACTATATAGAGCTCAAATAAAAGAAAGAATTTCAGACAGTGAAGCTATTATACAGATTAGAGGGAAGGAAATTTCGGCAAAATTCGAAGGCGCGGTCCCTAGTGAAGACCGCATAAATGTGCAAATCTCTGGGCAAAAAGAGCAAACTGTAATAGTGAAAGCAATATCAGTTGATTCTTCGCAGGCAACGAACCAAACAAACCAACAAAATGACACGAAAGTGTTCCAAAGCGTTGGAATTACAATGAAGGACATTCCGGAATTAAAACAAAGTGTTCAGATTTTGTTAAATAAAGGTATGCCTGTTACGAAAGAGTCTGTTCAAGAACTAAGAGATTTTTTTGAAAAAACAGAAGGAACAGCTGCCGAAAAATTAGATACTGTAAAAGCTCTAGTGAATAAAAGATTAGAAGTCACACAAGCTCATCTTCGCCCTATTCATGAGGCGCTCCATGGGAAGCCGTTAAACGAAATTTTAACAAAACTTGCAAAAGAGATTGATCCAGAATTTGACTTAGCGAAAAATGAGCAAAAGGCAGCAGAACAACGAGCAACACAGCAAAACGCTGGAAATGCTCAACAGTCAAAAAAGGAAGCGGACACAAATCAAGCGCCGAAATCTCACGATATTGAAAAGCAGGCGAATCAAAATGCGTCTAAGACTCAGGGATCTGAAGGAAAAACAACTAGCAATGAACGACAAACTCAAATAGTAGAAGCAAACAAACTCAATTCTACTCAAGCTACTAGTAGTAAGCTTCAGTTCAACAATCAAGTAAGCGAGGCTTTTCGAAAAGCTATTGAGCTAATTGAGAAATCGCCCGATCTAAAACAAGCAATAGAAAGTTTGCGTAATGAGTTATTAAAAAACCCTTCACTTGAACGAGAAATGGTTCAAAAAATAGAAAAGGCAGTTCATGAGGCCGAGAAGCTACAATCAATTGGCAAGGAACGTCTTATTCAAGCACTTAAAACAGCGGAAGAGCAGCTTGTTAGACGGGAACAACAAACGGCGGAACAGACTCGATTGAACTCGACACAGTCGAGCCGAGGTGCAAACTTTGAAACTGCGCGGGATGGATCGGTAAGTGAGATTGTAAAAGGTGTAAAAGAAGGTGTTTCAAAAACTCCTAATCTTCAGCGTTCTATCGAAGCAGTCCGAAGCCAAATAATTGAAAATCCTCGTTTTCCGAAGGAAGTTGTCCAAAAAGTTATCCAAGCTGTGGATGAAGCAACTCGACTACAGCGACAAGGTCGTATTACGACAGGCAGGGAAGCGTTAGTACATGCATTAAAAGCTATTGAGAACGAATTAGAGGCTATAGAAGTAACGAAGCCAAGTCAAGGAAAAGTGACAGATACTTTATCACCACAGCAGCAACCAAAGGGAGAGCCATCACAGCAAGAAAATCCAGGACGCCGTAGCGCGGAACAACATGAACAGATTCAACCAAGTCGTCGTTCAGGCGAACAGTACTCACAACCACAAGTAGAACGCCGTTTGACCGAACAACAGGCGCAACCACAACTAGAGAGTCGCTTAACTGAACAACTGGCGCAAGCTCAACAGGAACGTCGCTCAACCGAACAACAGGCACAACTACAACTAGAGAGGCGCTCAACCGAACAACAAATGCAAACTCAGCTAGAACGTCGTCCAACGGAGCAATCAGCAAGTGAAACCGTCAAGCAAGTAAAAGAAGCTTTTCAACGTGATCCGAATTTTGCAAGTGCCGTTGAAAAGGTTCGCGAGCAAGTTATTAATAATCCAAAGATAGACCGAGAAGTAGCACAAAAAGTTGAAAAAGCTGTTAACGAAGCTCGTCAGCTACAACAAATTGGCCGAGAAGGAATAGGTCGTGAACGCTTAACCCAAGCTCTAGAACAAGCAGAACGTGAATTAAAACAAATTGAAACGCGTCAGCAACAACAACAGCAACAACTAAGAGTGGAACAGCCGTCAACGCAACCTGATTATACTAAGGAACAACGAGCAAGCGAAACGGTGAACCAAGCTAAAGAGATAGTTCAACGTAATCCAAACCTTCAACAAGCACTCGAAAAAGTCCGTGAACTATTATCTAATAATAAAAATATTGATCCTGAAATTTCTCGTAACATAGATCGAATGGTTAATCAAGCAGAGCAATTGGATCAAGCGGGACGCGAAAGAATTACCAAAATGCTCGAACAGGTTGAGCAGATACTCAAGCAAAACGAAGCAGTACAAGCGAAACAAACAGAAAATCAAACAAATAATCAAACAAATAATCAAACAAATAATCAAACAAATAATCAATCCAATACTCAATCAAACCAAAATCAACATGACCAACAAAAGCAAGCAAAAACAACACCAGTAACCAATCAACAAAGCACCATACTACCTAACATGTTTGAAGAAGATCCAATAGCACAATCAACCGAAAAGCGTCCAACTGAGCTAATGAAAGATCTACTTAAGCATATACAAAAAGAACCTAATCTAGAAAAAGCTTTAAATCATGTAAGGAAAGAAACGTCAAGCGATCCAAACTTAGACTTAAAAACAATCGATAAAGTAGAAAAAGCTATAGAACGGGCATCACAACTACAAGAAAAAGGACGAGAACTAGGTGCACGTCAGCACATTACAAACGCTTTAACTGAGCTAGAACAAGAGCTTGCAAAAACAGAGCCGAAACAATCTGTTACAACGAACAGACAAAATACAGTCCAACAAACTATTGACAATTTCGACTTGAACGATCAGTTGCAAACACTACCAGTACAATCTAAAGACATTCTCGTAACTAGAGTTACACAAAAGCTAGCCCAAGCTACTCATGATTTCCGTGAGTTAAAAAGAGAGATTACGAGGAATTTAGATAACATTGAGCGGTTAGTCAACGCTTTAAAGAAAAATGCTTATCCGCAAGCAAAGCAAATCCTAGAAACTACGATTAGCAAGCTCGACAATGCAATCTTAAAAAGTGAAATGATGTTATTTACAGATATGAGAACAGAAAAACAGTTAATGCAAGCAAGCACGCAGCTGGCAGATGCAAAAAAACTACTCGCAAAAGGAAATCACACAGAAGCAGCGAAAATCGTTCATGACATTAAAATGCTAATGGATAAAATCAATTTCAAACCTTCAGAGCAAAAAATCATGCATTACGTGACAAAAGAAAGTCAAAACCTTGAACACCGTTCACCATCGCAACAACTTTTAAATCGTTTTGATGAAACGGCACGTTCTTATGTAAGACATGAACCGTCAGCTCGCCAAATGTTTGAAATGATACGATCACTTGGCCTCAATCATGACAGTGACTTAGCTAAATCTTTAGTGTTCCAAAAGAATGGCGAATCAAATAATCAAGTTTCAATTCATCAAGGTACAAATCAACCAAATTTTCAAAACCAGAGCCAAAACTACCAGGGTGCAAATCAGCAATATCAGCAAAATCAACATGATCAACAAGCTCAGCAACAGCAGCAAAACTTAAAGGCGGCCCTCATGAAGCTTGCACAAATCGATGGGGATGAAGCCACAACGAAAATAGCTCAGCAAGCTGAACAAGCCCTTACCAATTTAACAGGGCAGCAACTGCTAAGCAAATCGGATTCAGGAAACTCGTTGCAAAGTATGTTTTTTAACCTACCACTATTACTAGGGGAAAAACCAGAAAACCTTCAAGTGTTTGTGAATTCGAAAAATGAAGGACAACAAGTCGATTGGGAAAACTGTAATCTTTACTTTTTAATTGAAACGAAAAAGCTTGGCGATGTTGGTATTATGCTATCATCGACAGATCGCAACCTAGCAATCACGATCAAAAATGATAAAGTAGGTTTTAAACAAAAAATGGAGCCGATCGCAGCAATCACGAAGGAAAAACTCCAAGAAATTGGATACAACGTGAACAGTATTAATTTTACAAGAATGACACCTGTCGTTAGCCAAACATTCCAACAGCAACAGCAAGAACAACTACAGGGTAACCAGCAGCAAAATCCATCAAGACCAGTCTTTACCGAGAAGGGAATGGACTTCAAAATATGAGAGTATCAAAATATTACAATCAGAAAAAACGGAAAGATATCAACGGTCCGTCAGCAGCGGTTATTAAATATGACGAAGACTCAAGTAAAGCACCTGTTGTCGTTGCACACGGAAAGGGACAAGTTGCTCGACAAATTATCGAGTTAGCTAAAAAGAACAATATTCATATGCAAGAAGATTCAAGTCTGGTTGAGAATCTTTTAGACATGGATCTTGGGGATAACATTCCGCCGCAACTTTATTCAGTCATGGCAGAAATATTACTACTTATTGAAGAAATGGAAAAGAACTACTAGTGGCGGATCAACCATTGGGATAATGTCTGTATCAAGTGGACCCCTAGACTAAATATTTAATAAATTGGATGGATGAATCGAGCTTCGTAAACAATTTTGAATAAACAACAAATACCTAAAAATAATGTATTCAACTAATTAAGTGAAAAAATTCAAATGATAACTATTAAACTCTATCATCTTTCGCCGATAAAAAGAACAGATAATAAAACTGGAGGTGCACATTCCGTGACTGGCATATTAACAGAGGACGCACTATATAAGAAATCACCTCAAGAAATCACCGCTCTTCTATATGAAGCATGCCTAACTTATTTAGAAGAAGCAATCGAAAATATCAATAATAAAGACTTTGTAATTGCCAATAAAAAGCTGCAAAAAGCAAATGACATTTTGCATCGCTTAGGAGCTGGCTTAAATTATGAAGCAGGTATTATTGCAGATCAGCTAGATGCTTTATACAACTATATGGCAGATAAAGTCGTTGAAGCAAACTATAAAAAAGATCCGAAGATTATTGAAGAAGTAATAAAAGCTTTAGAACCAGTTGCAATGGCGTGGAATGAAGCGTTGAAGAAAAAAGATAACCCGGCTTCAACTGGAGCTAGACAAAAAGCGATGGCTTATGAAAAAAATATTTTAATGGATGAAAAATAATATCCAAACATATAGAACGATAGAACAAAGATAAAAGGAGATTTGTGAAAATGAGAATAAACCACAATATTCAAGCACTAAATGCATATCGTAATCTTTATTTAAACCAATCATCTACATCAAAAAATTTAGAAAAATTGTCATCTGGTTTGCGTATTAACCGTGCTGCAGACGATGCTGCCGGCCTTGCAATTTCTGAAAAAATGCGTTCGCAAATCCGTGGTTTAAATCAAGCTGAAAGAAACTCCATGGATGGTATTTCTTTAATGCAAACAGCAGAAGGTGCAATGACAGAAGTCCACTCCATGCTACAACGTATGCGTGAACTAGCTGTTCAAGCTGCCAATGATACAAATACTGTAGAAGATCGCGAAGCGATTCAAAAAGAAATCGACCAATTAAAGTTAGAAATTGATAGTATTGCGGCAAAAACTGAATTTAACACTCGTAAATTATTAGATGGCTCCAGTGCAGTTGATACTCAATATCGAGTAGGAGAAATGGAAAATACGAATATTAAAAAAGTACCAATTGTTACTGATCCTTCACTACAAACAGGTCAATATGAAATTTCAGTTGAAAGCACACCGGAATTTCAATTTTCATTGAATCAGCCAGGAGCAGGAATTAGCCAAAATACAGTATTAGATGTAGTAATGATAGATTCAAAATTTAAAAAGGATGAAGCTGCAAAAACAAATCTTGTGAATGCACCAACAATTACTGATCAGACGGGTGTAGAGCCTGGGACATATACTGTTAATGTAACTGGTACCCCCCAAGTTGAAGATGCTACTATTGATGATGCTACTGATCCTGGCGTTGATATTGGAACAAACGCCAAATTCATTAAAGATCCAGCAACATCGGAATTACCATTAGGCGAATACAAGGTTGTTGTAGAAGATTTTGTTGATGATGGTTCTGGAGCTTTAGGGTCAGCAACAGTATCTATATTTGATGCTAATAATCAACTGATTGGAACAAAAAGTGTTGTTGACGGAGATACTACAGTTGATTTTGGAAGTGGAAATAAAATAGTACAACTTGATGTTAGTGGTATAACAAAAGATGGTGAAGCTACCATAACTGTTGAAGGAACATATACCGTTGCGATAAAGGATGCTGACGGCAATGATGTTGCAACCGTTTCTGGCGCGACAACTGTTAACGGTAAATTAGATATAGATGGTCAATTTTCATTAGACATGTATGCAGCTACAAAGACTGGTGTTAGTGAGTTCGAAGTTGGTAGTAGTAATTTAGCTTTAGGTGAGTATGCAATTGTCGTAACAAATTATAATGAAGAATCAAGTAGTGCGACAATTGAAGTATTTGATCCAGATGGATTCTCAATTGGGAAATTAGCTGCGGAGGTTGGTGCCCAAAAAGGTTCCGTTCAAACTATTGGCACTGAGTTTGGTAGAAAAGTAACAATAGATACTTCACAAATCACTCAAGCAGGTACAGCGAAAGTACAAGTTGAGGTTAATATGGAAGTATCGGTTTCAAGAATGGAAGATGGTAACCCAACTCCAATTACATTTAAGAAAGAGTTAACAACTAGAAATGGCAAAATTAATCATGGCGGCCTAGAAATGGTATTTGGGGTAAATGCGAAACAAGGTAAATCAGAATTTGATTTAACAAATAAAGCACTTTCATTCCAAATTGGAGCCAATACTGGTCAAAACGTAAACATTGATGTGCCACAATTGAGTACGGTTCAATTAGGAATAGACGAACTTAGTGTACTTACTAACAAAGATGCGAATTTAGCAATCTTTAACGTTGAAAAAGCAATCAACCAAATATCTGCAGTTCGTTCTAAGCTTGGGGCAACACAAAACCGTTTAGAGCATACAATTAACAACCTACAAACAACGCACGAAAACTTAACAGCAGCTGAATCTCGTATTCGCGATGCTGATATGGCGTTGGAAATGACGGAGTTTACAAAGAATAATATACTTAATCAATCAGCGCAAGCTATGCTTGCACAAGCGAATCAATTGCCACAAGGCGTACTTCAATTATTACAAGGTTAATTTTTTGGGACAAGGGGACAGGTACCTTGTCCCAATTTTAATTATTTAAATCTAACCTTCATTGAGAAGGCAGTATATTTAGTCAGGTTCGATGAATTATCCAAATCCAATTAAAAAGATTTCACTCAAAAAAGCTGTAAATGCTATAATAAATCTATAAGTAAATTGGGCGGTGGTTCTTCTATGGAACAAAAGGCTTTTGATTTGCTAGAAAAAATGTATGTTGAAATGCAAGAAATTAAATCTAACATGGCAACCAAACAAGATTTGGCTAAAGTAGAGGACAAAGTAGATAAACTTGAGCAGACATTAATTCTGTTTGAAAATAAAACGGATGCAAACCAAAAAGCATTATTTGATGGATATACACAAACCTATGAAAAGCTATCCACCCTTGAAGTGAAAATAGAAAGAATTGAGCAAAAAATTGAAAAACAAGATGTGGAAATAAGAGTTATAAAGAGTGCTGCAAAATAGATAATAGAATTCAATGCCTAAGCTGGACGAGATCAAGTCTAATTCATCAACCGAAAGTGAAAAAGATAGTTTGTCTTCTAACACACCCTAAACAAAGAATAAAGGCGGTAGTAAGTATGGATGTACAAAAAGTTGGGAGAACCAGCCTAAATAAAGTTAAAGCGAAAAGTACTGGACCAACAGAAAGTGTTTCCTTCCAAGAAGTAATGGGTAAAAACCGTCAACAAATGGTCCATGAGAAATTAACCCAACTTGTTCAAGATATTGAAGACCAAGGCAAGGTCCTCGCGGAGTCAAGAACAATTGATGAGTTGCGCAAATATAAGAAAATGGTAAAAGAATTTATGGATGAAGCTGTACAGAACGGCTTGCAGCTTGAAGAACGCCGAGGCTTCAACCGCCGCGGACGCACAAAAATTTATAAAATTGTCAAAGAAGTAGATAAAAAACTAATTGATTTAACAAATGCGGTTTTGGATAAAGAAAAAACCAGCTTAGATATATTAGGGATGGTTGGTGAAATAAAAGGGTTACTAATTAATATATATGCGTAAGAGAAGAGAACCTGAAGTACGAAATTGCTTTTTTATGCTTAAATAGTTATTCTTATTTAAAAAGCTATTCATATATAATACGTAAGAGGTGAAAGCCTCTTTTTGTTTTGTAGATTATTAGATGAAATCTTAATTTCTTTCATGTAAAATATAGTTATTGGTAATGAAGAGCAAATAATTTAAAAGTATTTAGTTAAAGGAAGGTAAACGATGAAAACAGCAATCGTTACGGATAGTACGGCTTACATACCTAAGGAATTGCGCGAACAATTACATATAGAAATATGCCCGCTTAATGTTATTTTTGGCACAGAGTCTTACCAAGAAGAACTCGAAATAAGTGCAGAAGATTTTTATGAAAAAGTAAAGACAGCCACAGAGCTACCAAAAACATCTCAGCCAGCAATTGGTTTGTTTGCGGAAACGTTTAAAATGTTAGCGGATAAAGGGTATGATGCAGTTATTTCGATCCATTTATCTAGTGCAATTAGCGGAACGTATCAAGCATCAGTTACAGCTGGTGAAATGGTTGAGGATATTAAAGTTTATTCATTCGATTCAGAAATAAGTGCGATGGTACAAGGGTTTTACGTCCTTGAAGCAGCTGAAATGGCATTAAAAGGAAAAGATCCTGAAGAAATACTAGATCGTCTCAATGAAATGAAGCAATCAATGCGGGCTTATTTTATGGTTGACGATTTAACACATTTACAGCGTGGCGGTCGCTTAAACGGAGCACAAGCTTTAATTGGCAGCTTGCTTCAAGTAAAGCCGTTATTACATTTTGTGGATAAAAAAATTGTTCCATTTGAAAAAATTCGAACACAGAAAAAGGCAATTAAACGAATTTTAGAGCTATTTGCCGAGGATGCGACTATAGGAGTACCAATTAAAGCGACTGTTATTCATGCGAATCGTCCGGAAATGGCCGAGGAACTCAAAAATCAAATCGAATTAACATATAACAATGTCGAAGTCGATATAAGCTATTTTGGTGCGGTAATCGGTACTCATTTAGGAGAAGGAGCACTTGGTCTAGGTTGGTATAAAAAATAAGGCACTGACAGGATTATTTCTGTTAGTGCTTCTCGTTAGACATTTTTTAATTTTTTTATTTCTCGGTTTTGTGTAGCAATTTCAAGATTCATTCCTTCTAAATCTGCATCGAAAAATCTAAGTTGACGATCAACATGATCAAATCTCTCATTTGTTTCCTTCCTAAATGCGTTCATTTCTTTCAATTCATTATCCACTAGTTTCACCTCCTTAAAATCTATTATATCAATGTAAATTAAGAACTACAAGCAAATAAAGAACATTTGTTCTGCTTATTAAAGTAGAGAGAAAGGTGATGAATACAATGAGATTTGCTATTTTTAAAGAGAATAACAAAGAATTTTTGTTGCCTGAAATTTTGACAACCTATGACCAAAAACAGAAACTTATATTTCAATCAATCTATCACATTAAAAATCTCCATCAACAAAAACTAAACCTACAATATAAATTCTCAGAAGACCTTCAAACATACCTGCAAGGCAAAGCGCTCCTTTTAGATGAAATACCATTTCCAATTGAACAAATTCAAGAGCATTATTTAAATGGTTATCTAAAATATAATCACGGAATTATTTCAGCGCATGACCTTAAACAATTCCACGAACACTATTTAAATAGATACCTAAAAATAAATCATGGAATGACAACGCACCAAAACCTATATCACTGCTGTCGCTGCGGCAATGAGTCTCAGCATCTATTCGCCTCGTTTCATTGTGCGAGATGCAATGACGATTGTGTTTATTGCCGAAAATGCATCACAATGGGTAGGGTAAGTCAATGTACTCCTTTAATTACTTGGACTGGACCTCCTACAGTTTATAAAAATAATATACCTTCACTAAATCAGCTTGATGCCTCATCGCGTTCGGTGGAGTTACAGTTTAAATCTCATAATCCTTCACAAACCCAGCAGGATCCTTCTTGGCATCTCCAGGGGCCTGAACGTAAAAAACATATTCTAAATTGGCACGGTCAACTTTCACTAGGTCAGCAAAAAGCATCATATGCTGTTATGAATGCGATCAATGCGAATACTGATTTATTAGTCTGGGCCGTATGTGGATCTGGGAAAACGGAAGTACTGTTTAAAGGGATCCAATCAGCACTAGATCAAAACAAACGTATTTGTATTACAACTCCACGGACTGACGTTGTCCTCGAATTAACACCTCGACTGAAGCAAGCCTTTCCTGACACAAATATTATCCCACTCTATGGTGGAAGTGAAGACCGTGGAAAGACCGCCCAACTGACGATTTCTACCACACACCAGCTTTTGCGCTACTACCGGAATTTTGATGTTGTTATTATTGATGAAGTCGACGCTTTCCCATATTCAGTTGACGAGATGTTAAAATTTGCAGTAAGAAAATCAAAAAAAGAACATTCAGCTACAATTTACCTTTCGGCAACACCTGATCAAACTCTCCAGCTACAAGCAAAGAAAAGGACCTTATCAACGGTCACCATTCCAGCCCGCTATCACCGTCAGCCGCTACCAGTTCCGATATTCAAATGGTGTGGCAACTGGCAAAAAAGAATGAAGAAACAGAAGCAACTCCCGCCAAATGTCATCACTTGGATCGCAACCCACTTACAACAACAAAAACAAGCCTTTCTCTTTGTCCCACATATCGAAACACAATATAAAGTCGTCCAAATATTAAAGCAACAAAACTCAAACATAGAAGGTGTTCATGCCGAAGACCCAAACAGAAAAGAAAAAGTCCAAGCCTTCCGTGGAGGGAGTATTCCCATTCTCGTGACTACAACAATATTAGAAAGAGGGGTTACCGTTCCGAATACAGATGTTGCTATTTTGGGAGCGGAAGATGATATTTTTACCGAAAGTGCACTTGTACAAATAGCAGGAAGAGTTGGGCGCAGCCCTAAATATCCAACTGGTGAAGTGATTTTTTATCACTATGGAAAAACACATGCAATGAACGCAGCTAGAAACCAAATCGTAACAATGAATCAAAAAGGGCAAAAGCTAGGATTGGTAGATTAAGGGGAAGCGATGAAAACGAGGAAAGGAGGTGAACAAATTGTATTGCTTACTATGCCACAACCCAATTGACCAAATCATAAGCTGGGAGCATCTTTTCTTATCAAGTCCAGTTCATCCTGAAATTTGCAAAATTTGCAGTTCGAAATTAGAAGAAATATACGGAGAGCAATGTCGTATTTGCAGTCGACCATTTTCGAAGTTACCAACAGAATTTCAAAATAAAGATATTTGCCACGATTGTTACCGCTGGGAGCAAGACGTGGAGTGGACGGGAACATTAACCAGAAACATATCAATTTTTGATTACAATGACTTTTTAAAAGAACTGTTAGCTCAGTTTAAGTTTCGTGGCGATCATGAAATCGTAAAAGCTTTTACGACACACGTTCAAAGCAAATTCAAACAAATGTTTCATCAAAAATCACTACCTTTCATTGTCCCGATACCCCTTAGCCCGGAACGGTTATATGAGAGGGGTTTTAATCAAGCTAATTCACTAGCACAATTATTAAATGTACCAATTGATAATATTCTCACTAGAATTCACACGGAAAAGCAGAGTAAAAAGACGCGACAAGAGCGTATTCACAAGCAATCTCCCTTTCATTTAATTCAACTAAATGACCCACAAAAGTATCACAACAAACCAATATTATTAATTGACGATATATATACTACAGGGACAACGTTAAGACAGGCTGCAAAAGCACTTACTCCATTATCACCAAAAGCTATCTATTCATTAACTTTAGCTAGAAGTTAAAATATTTATGAAACTTTCTTAAAATAAGCCTAAATGATTCCCTAAATTGTCCAATTTTGTCTAAACTTTTCCGAAATTACACGTTATAATAACAATAAAGAAAAGGTCGCAAGGAGGACAATAAAATGCCTGAATTAGATAACTGCCCTAAATGTGGACGTTTATATGTCCGGAATATACACGGAATTTGTGATGTATGTCGAAAAGAAGAAGACAAATTGTTTGAAAAAGTATATGAGTTTATAAGAAAGCGTGAAAACCGCACTGCTGGTATTGCGCAAATCGTTGAAGCAACAGGTGTTAGTGAGGATACTATTATGCGCTTCGTAAAGGAAGGACGGCTTCGAACAACACAGTTTCCTAATCTTGGTTATCGTTGTGAACGTTGTGGAAGGCTTATTAATAAAGGAAAGCTATGTCAGGATTGCTTAGAAAATATACAATCAGATCTCAAAGCGCATACAAAAACGGAAGAGATTAGAAAGAAGCGAGAGGAAGCTGAAAAGAAGGCTGCCCATACGTACTATTCGGTTGATACAAAGATTAAACGTGATTAATAAACAGAATAAAAATTGACTGAAACTACAAATTATAGTATACGTTCATAGATTTTTATTGGTAACCCCGTCTCATTGTTTAGAGGATGGGGTTTAATTTTTAATTGTAGTCCAATAAATTCAGTAAACTTTTACTAAAAACTGCCGATACTAGTAATAAGGATTTGTTGTACTATCCCAATTCGTATAATTAGGTCGATAGTATAAGAAAGGACATCAACTTTCGCTGTTATGGGCGAAAGTCGTGTTTTTCTAATGAAAGAGGTGTAGAAGGTGAAAATAAATAATATCGGGTCAATTAATACAAACCCATATAAAAAACAAATAGAAAAAGCTGAAAAGCTACAAAGAACTGCTCATACTGATAAAATTCAAATTTCTACTGAAGCGATGGAGCTTCAAAAAGGCAGTCGAATCGAAGCTGAACGCCAAGCTAAGATTGATGAATTGAAAAACAAAATTCAATCCGGTGACTACCAAGTAAACCCAAAAGAAATAGCTAAGAAGATGTATGAATTTTGGAATAATTAAAAAAGGGGTGTAATCAGTGTCTACTGAAAGGATAACGAAGCCTCTTGAAAATCTACTTCTTTTGCATAAAAGCTTATACCAACTAGCGAAGCAAAAGACGGAAATGATTAAAACCGGGGACATCGAAGCCATTCGTTCTCTAATAAAGGACGAAACTCGACATATTCAAGCAATTAAAAAATTTGAGACAGAAGTAATGAACAATACAAAAGAGTATCTCGAACAAAAAGGTTATACAAGTAGTGAGTTCACGTTGAACGATTGCATAAATCTTTTAAATGAAACAGATAAAACGAAGCTAACACAATTAAAGACTGCTTTAGAAAATCAAATAACAGAATTAAAGTTTCAAAATGACTTAAATCAACAAATGCTTGAGCAATCATTACAATTTGTTAATTTATCGTTAGACATCATTATGCCGGATATAGATTCGTTTAATTATGATCGACCAGGACAAAATCAGCAAGCTGGGCAGGAAGGTCGTTCTGTTTTTGATTCAAAAGCATAAGTGGAGGTTATAAAATGGTTTCGACTTTTCATGGTTTAAATACAGCTTATCGCGGGTTGATGACACAGCAATCGGCACTATATGTAACAGGTCATAATATTGCCAATGCCAATACGCCGGGCTATACTAGACAGCGAGTTAACTTTGAAACGACTGATGCATATCCAGCACCATCAAGGAATCGTCCGAACATCCCTGGACAATTGGGGACAGGTGTGCAAGCTGGAGAAATTCAAAGAATAAGAGATCATTTTTTAGATATCCAATACCGAGGTCAAAATAGCAAGTTAGGTTATTGGGAGGCTAGAGCTAACGCTTTTAGTCAAATCGAAGATATTATGAATGAACTCAACAATGAAGGGCTTGCGAATACAATCGATAAATTTTGGAGCGCGTTACAGGACTTATCAACAGAGCCAAATGAAGAAGGAACCCGTCGTGTTGTTCTTCAACAAGGGATTGCCGTGGCGGATACGTTTAACTATTTAAGTGAACAATTACAAGTAGTACAGAAGGATTATAAAAATGAAATAAAAGTGACCGCAGGTAAAATAAATTCATTGATAAAGCAAATAAACAGTGTCAATCAACAGATTAAATCAATTGAACCAAACGGATATTTACCAAACGATCTATATGATGAGCGTGATCGATTAGTTGATGAACTTTCCACGTATATGAATATTGAGGTTGAAAAAAAACCAAGTGGCGGACTCTCAAAAGATATTGCAGATGGGTATTTTAATATTTATTTATTAGATGATGCGGGAAAAAGAATAAATATAGATACAGATGGAGATAACGCTGGGGACTATGATTTTAAATTATTGGACGGCAAGACAGATCGATATGTGGAAATATCCTTCCCAGAACTCCCTGATACAAGTGATGTAAATCCGATAGAACATATTCATTTTACGAATAGAAACAAAGACGGAAGTTTGTCAACAAAAACGACAGATGCCAATGGGAACGAGGTAGATTTCGCCACAGATAGTAGTGCTGTTGCTCAATCAAGTTTCAATTTAAAAATTGAGGATTTTAATTCGCCAGGAAGTTTGAAGTCTTTTGTAGAAACGTATGGATATATTGATAATAATGGTAACGTGAAAGGAGACCTACCACAAATACTCGATGAACTAGACCATATGGCGTTTTCTTTTGCGGAGCGATTTAACGAAATTAATAGATTAGGATGGAGTTTATCGGAAATTAATGCAGGAAGCAACGACTATGATACATCTTTCGATTTTTTTGAATTCGATCCAGTAAAAACCGATAGATATGATTACAAAGGGGCCGCATATCATATTCGTATTGGTTCTGGTATTATGGCTGATTTAAGCAATATTGCCGCAGCGGGGGCACCGATCATTTCCAAATATGAGGAAAATAATAAAACTGGCGTAACATTTACGTTAAACCCACCCGGGTATGATCATGATGCTGATCCGTCAACAGACAATAAATCAAACTACTTAATTGGTTCAGAAGCGATATATTCGGGGACAGAAGAATTAAAAAATGGGATTGATTATACAATCGATCCAGAAACCTTGACAGTCACAATTAAGGATCCATCAAAATATCCAGAGCCTTATACGGTTAAATATGAGATATATGAGCCAGTTTTAGATCTCACGCAAATGGGCGAAGGTGATGGTTCAAACGCTCTTGAATTAGGGAAAGTCATTAGCGATGCTCAGCTTCATTTTGGTGGAAGTCGTACAACGCTACGAAGCTTTTATCAAGGTGTGATTGGTGAAATGGGTGTTCAAGCATACGAAGCTAATCGAATGACAACAAATACAGGCATTTTGAGAGATAGCGTTGAAAATAAAAGAGCTTCAGTGAGCAATGTATCGTTAGATGAAGAAATGACAAATATGATTCAATTTCAACATGCGTACAATGCAGCGGCTAGAATGATAACACTAGTAGATGAAACACTTGATCGAATTATTAACAACATGGGATTAGTTGGAAGGTAGGTGAACCATTATGCGCGTCACGCAAATGATGTTAACAAATAGCAATTTGAGTTATCTTAGTAAAAACTATGAGAGATTAGGGAAGCTTCAGGATCAATTGATTGCGGAGAAAAAAATTACAAAGCCGTCTGATGACCCTGTCATTGCGATGAAAGGGATGCGTTATCGTTCCCAAGTTGCTGAAGTTCAACAGTTTCAACGAAATCTTAATGAAGTGTATAGCTGGATGGATAGTGCAGATGCTGCTTTTGAAGAAACAACTCAGGCATTGCAAAGGATTCGATACCTCACTGTCAATGCTTCAAATGACAGTAATAGTCCGGAAGAAAGAGCCAATATTGCGAAAGAGATAAGGCAGCTAAATGAGCAAATCGTTTCGATTGCGAACACTAGATTTAATGGGAAATACATTTTTAATGGTTCAGATACATCTGTACCGCCTGTCAATACAGATGGCTTTGATTTAGACGCAAAAGTGTTAAAGGGAGCAAACGTTACTCTAGAAGACCATTCAATTATTTATAAAGGGCAAGAGTACAAATTCGACCACGTAACTACTGTTCCTATTGATCCAATTAATGATCCCACTGGTCCACAAAAAAAAGAATGGGTCTTTTCGATACCTAATGTAAAAGATCCAGATGATGATACAGATGATGGTGTAGACACAATTACAATTACAGAATCTCCGATTGATTCTGATGACTTTACAATTGAATATACTTCTTGGGGATATAATAAATATAGTGAACCACCGGCATGGGCCCAATCCACCACTGAACTAACAGAAGATGAATTTGTCCTGTTCGATAAAACTGCTATTGCAGTAAACAACCAATCTATCGAAATGGAAGTACTGAAGGGTGTGTATATGCCGGTTAACGCAAATGCGCAAAAAGTATTCTCGCAAAAACTGTTTGGTGCATTGTATGAATTAGCGAATAAATTAGAAGATAGCACGACAGAAACCAAGGAAATTGACGATTTCTTGGATATATTAGATGCGCAAATTAATACTGTGATTTCGGAACGTAGTGAAATCGGGGCACGAACAAATCGAGTCGAAATGGTTGAAAATAGGCTGATGCAACAAGAGCTAACCGCTCGGGACCAAATGTCAAAAAACGAAGATGTTGACTTTGAAAAAGTTATCATTGATTTAAAGACACAGGAAAGCATTCATCGCGCCTCACTAGCAGCAGGTGCGCGTATTATTCAGCCGACACTGATGGATTTTCTCCGTTAATGAATTGAAAACGTCGATACATTCTACAGTGAATGTATCGTTCATACGCTTTCTTTCGTAAATCGTAAAGGTGACTTTGTATATTTTCATAGAAATAGCAACAACATAGCTGGCTCATTGCTTTGGGTCAGCCTTTTTTCTATAATGATATAGAGGAGTGATGAAAGGATGCAGCTTCCTCGACTTGAAATTACAAATCATTTTGCCCAGCTAGGTATTCGACAAAAAAGGGCACATCTTGAAATCCATCAAAGACATGCTGACGTGATGATCAAACAACCACCCGCAGACGTTAAGATGATCAAAACAAAAGGGAAATTATACATTGATCAGTCGGAAGCATTTGCCGATGCGGGTCTAAAGCACCCTTTAAGGAAAAGTAGAGAGTGGATACAGCAATCGCTTCAAAAAGCTCGTGAAGCAGTAGCGATAGATGTCCAGCAAGGCGATCAAATGATGAGAATCGAAAATGGTGGGAATGCCTTTCCACAAATCGCAAGGCAGAATATTACGCCAAAAAGGCAAGATTTTAATATTGGCTACGTTCCATCGTCCATATTTAAAGTCAAATTCCATTATGAGCCTTCGCGTATAAAAGTAGAAGTCAATCCAGAAAAACCAATCGTAAAATTCAAAGCAAATCCGCCAGAAATGAAATATCATCCTGGACAAACTAATATTTATGTTAAACAGAAGGAATCGATACAATTTAGGGCTGTTGGCTTGAATGTGGATAGAAATTTATAATCGTAGGATATAGAGGTTCAATTGGGTTCAATTGTTTTTATTAAAAAATTTTTAACAAAGTTGCAGTCGGTGCAATTAGATTTTGATTTTAAACGATTTCGTACAAGTATAGTTTTAATTGTAGCATTTTTGTGTAAAATGCAAATAATAAGAAGATGGTGACAATATGAAATTTCAAACAAAATATCACGGTGAACTTGAAATAGACGAACAAGGAATGATTCAATTTGAAGAAGGGATCCCAGGCTTTGAAGACGAAAAGAGCTTCATTGTACTTCCACTAGGGGAAGACAGTCCGCTTCTGATTCTTCAATCAATAAAAACAGCTAGCTTAGGCTTTGTTATTGTAAATCCATTTGACTATTTTAACGACTATTCAATTGAACTATCCGACTCAACGCTAACAAAATTAAATATCGAAAACAAAGATCAAGTAGCGTTATATGTGATATTAACGGTGCAAGATCCGTTCGAAAATACTACCGCTAACTTAAGAGGACCGATTGTAATAAATGTAAAGCATCGATTAGGGAAACAAGTAATAGTAAATGATGAAAGCTTCACAACAAAACATCCTATTATCAAAACGCCAGCTCCAGCAAACGAGGGGGGCCAATAATGCTTGTACTATCCCGAAAGAAAAACCAATCGATCCAAATCGGTGAAGACATTGAGCTAACGATCCTATCCATCGAAGGTGACCAAGTAAAAATAGGTATTAATGCCCCAAAACAAATAGAAATCCATAGAAAAGAAATCTATTTAGCAATCCAAGAAGAAAACAGCCAAGCATCAGAAGTTTCAATTGATCAATTGAAAAATTTATCCATGCAAATACAAAAAAAATAATTCGTCTCCACTATTCCACTTAGATTCAAAATAAATCTAGGTGGATATTTATATTTGTTAAAAAAAGGAATGAAAATCGCAAAAAAATTTTATTAAAACTATTAAACTAATAAAATCTTTGTCGATATATAGAATGTATAAGTTAAGTGAGCAATAAAAGGCGGCCGACTTTAAAAGCGACTTAACCAAATTCAATATTCACAAGGACGTGAATATACTTACAATTCAAGGAGGAAAATAAAATGATTATCAATCACAATTTAAATGCAATGAATGCACATCGTAACATGGGTATTAACCTTAATTCTGGTGCAAAGTCTATGGAGAAGTTATCTTCAGGTCTTCGCATTAACCGTGCTGGAGATGACGCAGCAGGTCTTTCAATTTCAGAAAAAATGCGTGCGCAGATCCGTGGTCTTGATATGGCATCCAAAAATGCTCAAGATGGAATTTCTTTGATCCAAACTGCTGAAGGTGCTTTACAAGAAACTCAAGCAATTGTACAAAGAATGAGAGAATTAGCTGTACAAGCGGCTAATGATACTAATGTTGATGTTGATAGAACAGCAATCAAAGCAGAAATTGATGAACTAATCACTGAAGTAGATAGAATTGCTGATTCTACAAAGTTTAATGAAAAGACGCTATTAGATGGAACATTAACAAAGGCAGTAGGTAATTTGCAAATTGGTGCTGATAAAGGCGTTAAGATCCAGCTTCAAATTGCGACTATGAAAGCAGCTAAATTATCTTTAACTGGTTTTTCTTTTGCATCTCATGGGAATGCCGCTTCTGCAATTGCAAAGTTTGATTTAGCGATTAAAACAATCTCTACTGAACGTTCTAAGCTAGGGGCAAACCAAAACCGTTTAGAACATACAATTAAAAACTTAAATAATACTTCTGAAAATATTCAAGCTGCTGAATCAAGGATTAGAGATGTTGATATGGCTAAAGAGATGATGAACTTTACAAAAACAAATATCTTAAATCAAGCATCTCAGGCAATGCTTGCACAAGCTAATCAACAACCACAAGCTGTACTACAATTATTAAGATAATACTAGTAAAGAAAAAAAGAGCTAGCGTATAAATATATGCTAGCTCTTTTTAAAAGAGAAAGGGATACCGGGAATGTTTGAAAGGAATTTACAAATACTTAAGGACACTTATCCTGAAATATATATAGATATTACAAAATGTTCTAACGATATGAAAGAAAGTTTAAACTTGGAACAAGTATTAACAAAAAAAGGGCAAAAAAATTTATTAATAAAAAATGGTCCAAAGCAATACTATCTGCATAGTAATTATTGTCCCTATAGTGAAGCCCAGAAATGGATTGATTCTTCTCAATTAGAAAATAATCTTGTAGTAGTAGTGGGTGGTGGCTATTACTATCATATTGAAGAGCTAATTAAAGAATACCCGAATAAAAAAATAATTATTATTGAACCAAGCAAAGAGATATTTTTATCTGCTTTAAAAAATATAAATATGCAACCGTATTTAACAAATAATAGAATCCTCTTACTGCAATTAAATAATCCCTATCAAATCTCACTAATTCTAGCAGAATTGCTTATAGCCAAAGGGTTTCAAAACTTTGATTTGGCAATTTTAATGTCTTACAGAAGGGATTTTTCAAATTTTTATTTGGAATTAAACAAGAGCATAAATGATACATTAAAAACATTAAGATGTAATATAACGACAGAATATGTGCACTCGCAAAAATGGGTGTATAATAATACACGAAATTTACATGTTGTAAATATTGATAATATTAACATCAACAGTTATTTTAATAGATTCCTAAATATGCCGGCACTAATTGTTGCGGCAGGGCCTTCTTTAAGTAACCAATTGTCACTAATATTGGAAAACAAAGATAAATTTCTAATAATAGCTGCTGGCTCAGCAGTGAATATACTAGAAAAAATCGGAATAATTCCACACTTTGTAGTTGCGGTTGATGGTGCTAATGCACAGCAACGGATATTTAAGAATATAATAAATTATGATCAGATAACATTGTTATATGGACATACCATTAACTATAACGCTTTAGATTCTTTTAAAGGAAAAAAAGTATGGATGAAAGGGGATGTAGATTACTCGACTGAATTTTATGAATACTACGTTGGAATTAATACAAAGGAAGTTGAATTTGGCCCATCTTGTGCAAACATAGCAATGGATATTGCTCGTAAATTTGGTTGTCAAAAACTCATTTTTATAGGGCAGGATTTGGCATATACCAATGATCAACTCTATGCTACTGGTGCTGTTCATAAGATTAATATGCATACCGATAATGGTGATAGAATTTTAACAAAAGATAAATATGGGAATGATATCTATACAAAATCAGCATTTCTAGTTTATAAGTCATATTTTGAAAATTATATATATCAACACCAGGGTGTTGAATATATTAATTGTACTGACGGTGGGCTAAATATTGAAGGTATGATTAATATTCCCGTTTCCCAAGTTATCGAAACATTAAAAACTATTCCTGATGACTTATTTGTAAAAATTACTTCAATATATAATGAGGAATTATTAAAAAACGAGACAGTTAACTATGAATTAAAGCTAAAATATTTTATAGAATACATTAAAAGAGAAGCTGAAGTAATATTAGATTTAAGTGAAAAAAGGATTAATAAGATAAAACAGTTATTAACAACGGTGGCAGAAGAAATGTATGAAGAGTTTACAAAAGAGTTCGATATGGTAGAAGAGTTAACTGAGAAAATCGAAGATTTAGAGGTTCACAAGAAATTTATACAACCTATTGTTGCAGCATTTAATCTAGCTATAAGACAAACTTCTTATAACTCTTTAGAAAGTAAAACGGAAGGTCAATTAAAAGAGAAATATGAGTTATTGTTAAATGGTATAAAAAAACAATATGAATTTTATGATGTTATCGTTAATACTTTATTTTCGGCAATTAATGTTGGAGAAGGTGATGAACATGAATAAGGAAATTGCTGTACAAATGCATAATCTAACTGAAACATTTAAAGAAATTATTGAGATAACAGTTGGCTATTTATATAATGATAAAAATGCAGAAGGAATTCAACTGCTATCTGAGATGTTTGATGTAATTTTGAGTAATTCAACCATAAAACAATTATTCCCTGAGGATGTTAAAGAGTTAGCTTTTAGATCAGCAGAAATTATTGAGTTGTTAGAAAATAATGATTATGTTTCAGTTTCTGATATATTAGAATATCAGGTGCTACCAATTTTCAGAAATTGGAATAATCAATTGTCATCTAAAGAAACTACTACAAATAATTAAAAGAGGGGAGAATCATGGGTGTAAAAAAAACAAACTTTTTAGAGCCTGTGTATCTTAAACAATTTCAATGTATAGGATCAAATTGCGAGGATACTTGTTGTGCTATCTGGGATATTGATATAGATAAGAATACTTATAAAAAGTATAAAAGAATAAATGACAGTGAGATTCGCCCCTTATTAAACAAGGCAATTAAACGTAATCGCTCAAACCCAACCAATGCTACTTATGCAAAAATTAGATTAGATGAAAATAATCGTTGCCCGTTATTATCTCAAAAATCACTTTGTAAAGTGCAGTTGAATCTTGGTGAGGATTACTTATCTCCAGTTTGTGCAACTTATCCTAGAATAATCAATAAGATTGATAACACTATTGAAATTTCTGCAACAATGTCGTGTCCTGAAGTTGCACGGATTGCTTTATTAAATTCAGAGCCGATGTCATTTAATTATGTTGAAGAGTCAAAAAAAGTACTAATATCAGAAAAAAATATCCATTTAGATAACTCGGTATTGAAATCAGATACCATATGGGAATATTTTTGGGACCTAAGGGTCTTTTCAATAAAGACAATCCAAGATAGAAGATATCCACTTTATGAACGTTTAATAATACTAGGGATGTTTTACAATAAGTTACAAAAAATGATAGATGATAGTAATTACTTAAGCATACCTACTTTTATTCAATCATATAAAAATTTGCTAGAAAAAGTAGAATCTTTTGACTTGATAAAGGATATTCCAACAAAGATTTCAGCCCAAATGATGATGTTGAACAGCGTTATTGTAAATTATTCCAAGAATATTAAAACGAAGAGATATTCAGAGTGTTTTGAGGAATTTTTAAATGGTTTGGGTTTTGATAAAGAACACTCATTAGAAGAGTCAAAATCAATATATAAAGAATGTCATTCTAATTACTATTCACCATTTATGAATCAAAATGAATTTATATTGGAAAACTATCTTGTGAACTACATATTTCAAAATGCATTTCCTTTAGGAACTGGTGATACTTTGTTTGATAACTATACATTCATGGTTTTGCACTATGCTTTGATAAAAGTACACTTGATTGGAATGTCTGGTTACCGCAAGGGGCTTAATGTTGATATAGTAATTAAATTAATACAGTCAATTGAAAAAGAGATAGGCCACAATAAAATATACATGAAAAGTATATTTGAATCGTTAAAAGAATCTCGCTACATAACTATGAGTTACATGTCAGTATTATTAAAAAATTAATAACTTAGAACAAATTATGCTTAATTAATTTTTTTATGTGTTTTTTAAAATAAGGATTGGTGAAATTATGGATATGCGTAACAAATCCATTCTCATAACGGGTGGAACAGGTTCTTTTGGGAAGAGGTTTATTGAGGAAGCGCTAAAAACTAATGTAAAAAAAATAATAGTTTTTAGTCGTGATGAATTAAAACAATATGAAATGGCACAAGAATTTACAGATTCGCGCATTCGCTTTTTTATTGGTGATGTACGTGATAGGAATCGGCTTTATAGAGCATTTGATGGGGTAGATATTGTAGTTCATGCGGCGGCATTAAAACATGTAGGAGCTTGCGAATATAACCCGTTTGAAGCGGTAAAAACCAACATTTATGGTGCTCAAAATATAATTGAGGCAGCTATAGATCGAGAGGTAAAGCGAGTCATTGCCTTAAGTACAGATAAGGCTGCAGCTCCGATAAATTTGTATGGTGCCACAAAATTAGCATCAGATAAATTATTTGTGGCGGCAAATTCCTATGTTGGGGATAAAGAAACAAGATTTTCTGTCGTTCGTTATGGAAACGTTGTTGGCAGTAGAGGCAGTGTTGTGCCCTTTTTTAAAAAGATGGCTTCTACAGGTAAACTACCAATCACCGATGAAAGAATGACCCGTTTTTGGATAACGTTAGATCAGGGTGTTCAATTTGTTATTGATAGTTTATCAAGAATGAGCGGCGGGGAAATCTTTGTTCCAAAAATTCCAAGTATGAAAATAACTGATCTTGCTAAAGCTATTGCACCTGATGCTGAAATTGAAATTGTAGGAATTCGTCCAGGAGAAAAGTTACATGAAGTAATGATTACAGAAGATGATGCAAGACATACAATAGAGTTTGATGATTACTATGTAATTACGCCAGAGTTTCCTTGGTGGTCAAAAGAAAGAACAACTAATGGAAAAGCACTTCCAGAGGATTTTAAATATACAAGTGATAAGAATAATGAGTGGTTATCTGTAAAAGAACTGCAATCATTGATAGAAGATATGTAGGATCCTTAATTCAGTAATATTTAGAATCGAATCCTTGGTGGGGTAGGTTATAGCCATATGTCATATTCATAAAATATGGTTTGATGATTCAAAAATAATATACTCAATATTTACTATTTCGATACTATGAGGAGATAAATATATTATGGTCAAAGAATATAATTGGGATTATCTATTGCGGTGTTTGGAGAGCAATAACATTAATGATTTCAACAATAAAATAAACAAGGATGTTTATGTATTTGGTGCGGGTTTAGCTGGAAATAAGGTAAAGAAAGCAATTGAGGGAATGGCTAATGTGCATGCATTTATCGATAATGATGAAAAAAAGGTGAATACATGCATTGATGGAATTAAGGTAATGGGTTTTCAGGAAAGAGAAATCAAAGACATGCAAATTATAATAGCAAGTCAATGGTATAAAGAAATAATTAGGCAATTAAATGACGAGGATTTTTATAACTATATTGTGTATCCATTTGAACTATTTGAATGGGATAATTGTAAAATTATCGAGGAGTTTAAAGTGCTGGAAAATGCTGAGAAATATAAAAATGTATATGATAATTTAGAGGATGATCTATCTAAAGAAGTATATATTAGAATGCTTGCATATAGAGCTACCGGAGATAGAGAACTTATAAAGATTTCTAATTATGATCAATACATTCATCCATCTATAGAAAAGAATAAGGTAAATACAGTTATAGATGCTGGAGCGTATAATGGGGACACAATTAAAATATTTTTTAGTCAATTCTCAAATTTGAACCACTTATATGCTTTTGAACCTACAAAAGATAAGCTGATTCAAATAAAAGAAATGATTAATAAAGAAAAAAGAAACTTTGGGGAGATTACACTACTTGATAAATGCTTGTGGTCTACTTGCACAAACCTTAAGTTCCAAACTTTTGATGCTGCTATGACTAATAAAGTTTCAGATGAAGGGGAGATCACTATTTCGGCAATATCTCTTGATGAATTTGCAAATGGTCTCAATTCAAATCAAAAAATAAACTTTATTAAGATGGATATTGAAGGTTCTGAAGTAGAAGCATTAAAAGGTGGTGAACAACTGATAAAGAAAGATAAACCTATATTAGCAATTAGTATCTACCATGATATTACTCACTTTTGGAAGGTGTTTGATGTAATTCAGCAATTCGATTTAGGTTATAAATATTTTGTTGGTCATCATAAAGATGTCTTATTTGATACTGTTTTGTATGCTTTACCGTCGAATAATTAAATTTTTAAATTTTTAAAATAGAGAGAAGGGTATACATGAACATTGCTTTAATTCTTGCTGGTGGTTCAGGTCAGCGAATGGGGAATATAGATATGCCAAAACAATTTCTTATTTTGGATAATAAGGCGATTTTATTGCATACCTTAGAAAAATTTTTTGTTTTTCGGCATGAAATTGATAAAGTCATTGTTGCTACACATCCAACGTGGTTTGCTTATACACGGGATCTAATTAGTAGAAATTTCAAAAAACAATCTTCATATTTTGAAGTGATCACAGGAGGAACTACTAGACATAGTACTGTGAGAATTGGTTTGAAACATATTCAACAGAGTTACGATCCTCAAGATGACGATGTAGTTTTAACACATGATGCAGTGCGCCCGTTTGTTAGCTACCGAATAATTAAAGAAAATATAAAAGGTACTCAAAAATGGGGTGCTGTTGATACAGTTATTCCAGCTGTAGATACAATTGTATATTCAAAAGATGGTCTTAAAATTGCTGAAATTCCAAAGAGAGAGGAATATTATCAAGGTCAGACACCTCAATCATTCTTCATTAATGAACTGGTTAGTGTTTATAGCCAATTCACAGATGAACAACTCGAATCAACAACTGATGTTGCTAAATTATATCGTTTGTTAAATAAGTCAGTATATTTAGTAATGGGTGAACAGAATAATTTTAAAATAACTACTCCATTTGATTTATCAATGGCCAGGGCGTTGATAGAAAGGGCTGACACTATTGATCAATCAAGTAATTAGATTAATTCAACCTAAAATGTTTGAAACTGTAATGGAAAGTGTACATTTCTCGAAGGAATACTTAATTGTCAGGCCCTCTTATATGTCGATATGCCACGCTGATCAACGTTATTACAAAGGGACTCGTGACAAAGAGGTGCTGCAAAAGAAATTACCAATGGCGTTAATCCATGAGGCGATCGGAGAAGTGTTATATGACCCTTCAAATGAATATCAGTCTGGTGAAAAAGTTGTGTTAGTGCCCAATGTACCAGGCTATTTAATAGGATTACCTAAAACAGTTAGTGAATTAAATGATAGAATTGGCGAAAATTACTGTCCACAAGGTAAATTTAGATCTAGTGGATACGATGGTTTTATGCAAGAATTGATTATGCAACCAAAAAGCCTTGTTGTTAAAATACATGAAAATTCTAATGACTATCTTTTTTCAATTACAGAATTATTATCAGTTTGTATGCACGCCCTTAAAAGATTTTATTATTACTCAAATGGTGAGAATAAATATATTGGGGTTTGGGGAGATGGGAATGTCGCTTTTTTAATGGCCCTCTTACTTAAGAAAAAGATGCCTTCGACTAAAGTTATTGTATTTGGAAAACACCCAAATAAACTTGAGATGTTCTCCTTTGTTGATGAAAGATATTTTATTGATCAATACCCAACGTTTATAACTATTGATCACATGTTTGAATGCGTAGGCGGTGAAGCACAAAGTGAAGTAATAAATAAAATCATAGACATTGTACAACCAGGGGCTTCTATTTCAATTTTAGGCGTTTCGGAAAAAAAAGTAGAAGTCAATGTTCGAAAAGTATTAGAAAAGGGTATTGTCCTTATTGGAAATAGTAGGAGTAACACTAGGGATTTTACAGATACGATTGAATTTATTCTTGAAAATAAAATATACGATTATTTAAATATGCTAGTTACAAATCAACTAACAGTACATTCAATTACTGATATCCATAGAGCGTTTGAAATGGATAGTATAAAACCATACGGTAAAACGGTGATGAAATGGGAAATATAAAGCGGTGGCGAGAATGAAAGATTTATGGAGAAGATATAAAGAGTTTTTTAATAGATTAAATGCTTCTAATCGAAATCTAGATTATATTACAAACCTGTTTTATTTGTATACTGTTGTTCCTTATGTAACATTATTATTTCTAAAACTTAAACTTTCTGCAAATATGGCAACGATTATTTCAGGAACTTTCGGATCGTTGGCAGGAATATGTATTTATAATGGTAATTTAGTTTTCGCTGGTTTATTAATTATTGCCCATCAAATTTTAGATATTGTCGATGGTAATTTAGCACGACTAACGAAAACATCTTCAGCTATAGGAGCAAAACTGGACTTGCATTTAGATCGTTTAGTTCGAACTAGTTTATTGTTGGGTATTTTATTCGGAACGAATGTTCAGGTTATTTTTAAAATAATATTTATAACAACACTTATGCTTGATATAATTGTCGTTCATAAATATGTTTTACCTTTTATGAAAAAACACCCACTTGTCCGTGCATCTTGGAAAAAGTGGTTTATTGATAGAGGGATGATTCCTGCCTTTGACATTTTTACAATGTATTTCTTATTATCAATTTTATGCTTAGTAGGCAGTATAAATTCCTTTGTTTATATAGTAATAGTTGGCAAAAACCTTGATTGGATATATCGAGTTTGGGAATGTATCAGGACAAAACATTATTATAAAAAATTCATTATTTAACAATTATGTCAACAATATTATGTGGTAAGAATGAGAATAAGGATTTAACTTGTTAACGGTGTTACTAATCCGAAAAAATTACTTCCTTAGATCTATCCTTTACTTATACTAGGGATGAGGAATAATATTTAAAGAAAGTAAAAATTATTAATAAATTTGATATATAGTATTGCAACTAAAAATAATTATGTTAAAAAATACATAAAGGGGATTAATACAATGAACCTACATAAATTACGTGGAATCTTTGCTGAGACATTAGGGATACCGGAAGCGCAAGTAACGGATGATCTTCAATATAATAGAATTGAAGAGTGGGATTCTATTGCTCATATGGCTTTGGTCTCTGCAATTGACGATGGTTTTGAAATTATGATGGATACTGACGATGTCATTGAGTTGAGTTCATTTGCAAAAGCAAAAGAGATTTTAAAGAAATACGGAGTGGAATTTTAACTATGGGATTACTTGATGGGAAGATTGCTTTCATCACTGGAGCATCGAAAGGGATTGGGGAAGCTACTGCGCTTGTTTTTTCTGAGGAAGGAGCGAGGATTGCTATTAATGGACGTGATCAACAGCGTTTATTAGAACTAGCAGAAAGAATTAATAAGAATACCAGCCAAAAGGTGCTTGTATTTCCATATGATGTGTCCAATATAGTTGAAATGAAAGCTGCCTTTCAACAGATACATAAGCAGTTTGGTCAGTTAGATGTACTAGTAAATAATGCTGGCACACTCTACGATAGCTTACTAGGAATGATTCAACTTGAAAAGCTTGAAGAAATTTTGAATGTGAATTTAATTGCCTCACTTCTCCATATGCAATTAGCTTCAAGAATAATGACACAAAAGAAACAAGGATCAATCATTAATGTAAGTTCAATTTTTGGTCGTTTTGGGGAAGCAGGACAGGTTGCATATTCGACTACAAAAGCAGCATTAATTGGTGCTACCATGTCAGCGGCGAAAGAGTTAGCACCTTCCAATATTCGTGTGAATGCTGTTGCCCCCGGCTTTATCGAGACAGAGATGATAAGAGGACTGTCAGAAGCTAAATATAAAAAAAGAATGGAATCAATAAAAATGAATCGAATTGGTAAACCAAAAGAGGTAGCAAACACAATGTTATTCCTTGCATCAGATTTGTCTTCTTATGTTACGGGACAGGTTATTGGGGTTGATGGGGGTATGATTGTATAAAAAGCAATAATTTGAGAAAATAACAGTACTTGTTCTTTTAAGAAAAGTGCTGTTTTTAATTTTGATTAAGTTGTAGTTTACAAAACAAGAATTCTTCCGATAGAAATATTAGAGTAACAAGGTGTGTGATAAATATGTATTTTTGGAATTTGCAAATTAAATTTGATCAAATTGCCATAATAGATAACAAATATGGTTCATTTACTTATAGTTCTCTTGACGAAAAGGTTCAAACTGTAAAAAAGCTTTTACCCAGTTGTGATCGAAAACAACATGGGCTGATTTTATGTAGAAATGAAGTTGGGCCGTTGGTTGCTTACTTAGCAGCATTGCAAAAGCAGGATGCTGTTATGCTACTTGATGAAAAATTAAATAGGCAGCTACTTTCGGAAATTCTTGAAATATACAAACCTAACTGGATTTTTTCAGTAAACCAACGATTTGATTTTTCTGATAGATACGAGTGTGAACAATACGAATATTGCCAAATTTGGACTCGAAGAAAAAATACCATCCCCTATTTCATTAATCCCGACCTTGCATTATTGTTAAGCACTTCAGGAACGACTGGTAGTGTGAAGTTCGTACGGTTATCATATAATAATATTGTGGCAAATGCAAAATCGATTAAGGAATACTTGAATATTACAAGTGAAGATCGCGGTTTAGCCAATTTGCCACTAAATTATTCGTATGGACTTTCAATTATTAATAGTCACCTTCTAGCAGGATCGACTGTTTTGTTAACAAACGAAAGCGTAATGACAAAGTCTTTTTGGGATTTTATGAAAAGCAAAAAGGCGACATCGTTTGCTGGTGTTCCATACACATACCAGATGTTGCATCGGGTTGGTTTCCATAAAATGAAACTCCCCCACCTACGTTATTTTACACAAGCGGGTGGAGCTTTAAATGAGAAGCTTGTTCGTTTATTTGGTGAGTACGCCAAGGAACAAGGGAAGCAATTTTTTGTCATGTATGGCCAGACTGAAGCGACAGCTCGGATTAGTTATTTACCGCCAGATAAAACGTTAGAGAAGCCAACAAGTATTGGAAAAGCGATTCCAGGTGGTAATCTACATCTAGATCCGGAAACAAACGAGCTCATATACGAAGGACCAAATGTAATGATGGGTTATGCGGTAAACATAGAAGATTTAGCGAAGATTGACGAATTAAGAGGATATCTACGTACTGGCGACCTTGCAACCCTTGATGAGGAAGGTTTTTTTTATTTAAAGGGCAGATTGACGCGGTTTATTAAATTATTTGGCTTACGATTAAATTTAGATGATATTGAAAAGCAAATCGAATCCAGATTAGGGACAAATGTTGTTTGCGTTGGAACAGATAATAAAATGGCAATAGTGGTTCGAAATATGGAAATGAAAGATAAAATTCAAGAGATAGTTGAAGATTTATATAAATTACATCCCAGTGCCTTCGTTGTGAAAGTCATAGAAGACATTCCGAGGCTAGCTAATGGGAAAATTGATTATAAAATTCTATTGGATTTAGTTTTCTAAAACCGTAATGTTAAGGGTTTTCTATATGTTAAATAAGACAGATGCCACACTAGCTTTTATTAGTTGTGGTTGTAACAATCTATCATATTATAATTATGATGCTTAAAAGGAATTGATATTAAATGGAACCATATAAAACAAAGAAAACAATGAAACAATCCTATCTATTAACGGAACTGAATACGTTAACACGTTTTCATTATGATCATTGTGAGCCATATCGAAACATAATAAATAAAGCGGGACAAAAAACATTGGTACACTCACTTGAAACGGTTCCGTATTTACCTGTGCAGCTTTTCAAAATGATGGATTTATACTCCGTCAATAAAAAAGATATCTTTAAAATATTGACTTCAAGTGGTACGACTGGTCAGAAGGTTTCAAAAATTTTTTTAGATAAAGAAACTGCATCCGCACAAACAAGGGCACTTGTTACTGTCATGAAGCCACTAATTGGTTCCAAACGCCTCCCGATGATCATTATTGACACGAAAAGTATATTGAAGGATCGTAAATCCTTTAGTGCAAGAGGTGCTGGTATATTAGGTTTTGCAAATTTTGGAAGGAGCCCATTTTATTTGTTTCATGAGGACATGAGTGTTGATTGGACTGGTTTAATGGGATTTTTAGAAAAAAATAAAGGCGAAAAAATATTATTATTTGGTTTTACTTTTATGATTTGGAAGCATTTTTATAAAGAAGCCGTTCAGCGTGGTATTCAAATTGACTTGGGTAACAGTATACTTATTCATGGTGGTGGTTGGAAAAAACTACGAGAGGAAGCGGTTAGTAATGATGTCTTTAAAGGATCATTATTAAATCAATTTGGATTACGTAATGTCCATAATTATTATGGGATGGTCGAACAAATAGGTTCAATTTTTTTAGAGTGTACGCAAGGTCACCTTCATACGCCAATTTATGCGGATGTTATTATACGTGATCCAATTTCATTCAAACCACTAATGTTTGGTCAACAAGGATTGATTCAAGTACTTAGCGTTTTACCGAAGAGCTATCCAGGACATAGTTTGTTGACAGAAGACTTAGGCATTGTTCACGGAGAAGATGACTGTCCGTGCGGTTGGAAAGGAAAGTATTTTACCGTATATGGCCGTATTCCGAAAGCAGAATTACGGGGATGCAGTGATACGTTTGCATTTGATTTGAAAGCAGGTGATGGGAAATGAATTTTTTTTGGCCTAAAAATGGTGATGGAAAAATTAGCGGAAATCAAGATGAAGTTGGAACATCTTTTCAAACTAAATGGCAAGAAACAATTGAAGAAGTTGTAGCAATGAATCCGCTTAAACCTTTTCATCCTGAAGTATTGTTATTTTTGGATTCAATTTCAAAAACAATTTTTGGGGATCGCTCCTATCGCCGCTTTCCTGAATTAATTGCATTAGCATATTGGTTAAGAAAAGCTCATTTAGTTGAAATGCAGGAATTATTTAATAACCAAACAAATTCTAAAATTGTTTTGGCAAGGGGAGTTGCGTTACATTTTGCCCCCTCAAATGTTGATACGATTTTTGTATATTCTTGGGTACTATCCATGCTCGCTGGAAATAACAATATCATTAGAATTTCTGGACAAAAGCAAGTTCAAACTGAGTTATTACTCCATGCTATTATGATAGGCCTTGAAAAATATCAAGAGGTTGCAAATCGAACAGTGATTTTAACCTATGATCATGATATTGAAACAAGTAAATATTTATCTGAACGATGCGATGTCCGTATTATATGGGGTGGAGATAATACCGTAAAAGCAATTCGAGCTATTCCATTGGCTCCTTTAGCAATCGAATTGACTTTTCCTGATCGCTTTTCGTTATCAGTTATTGAAGCCAATACAATTTTGAAAGCAGGAGAAGAGGATTTTGCTGATTTTATTCATCGTTTTTATAATGATGGGTTTTGGTTTGCTCAAATGGCTTGTTCTTCACCAAGATTAATTGTATGGATCGGAAATGATCAAGCTATAAAAGCTGCAGGAGAACTTTTTTGGAACGGAATAGATAATTATCTTAATACGCATTTTATAGATTATTCACCAGCCTTACAAGTACAAAAATTAGCAACGGGCTATTTGCTAAGTGGTAGTGATAATGTTCAATATTTTTCACATCAAAAAAATTTTTCGCGTATAAAAGTAGACAGTATTGATTTAGAGATAAGAGGAAAACATTGTGGTGGAGGCCTTTTTATAGAACTCAGTCTTCAAAAGTTGAATGACTTAATTCCTTACTTAGATGATAAGGATCAAACATTATCTTATTATGGTTTTAAACGTACAGAATTAGTTGATTTTGCTAAAAAATTACAAAATAGAGGTATTGATCGAATTGTTCCAATTGGACAGGCCCTAAATTTTGAAGGGATATGGGATGGGTATGATTTATTATTTTATTTAACAAGAGAGATTGTGATACGGTAGGTTATAACTGTGAAGGTTGATTATGGTTATTTAATAAACAATTAATTTATAATAATTGAAATGATAATAATTTTTAGCTATGTAAAAAGTTATAATTAGGATGATTTAGGTGATGAATATGCAATTTGTTACTGTTGAGGAAAAACATTTAAAATTAATTTTGAAATGGCGTACATCAGAATTTGTCACTCGTTACATGTATACAGATATAGAGAATAACATGGAGGAACAGAAAAAGTGGTTTCAGTCTATTCAAAATGATTCCAATAGTTGCTACTGGATATTAGTATATAAAAATCAACCAATTGGGCTAGTATCTTTAACTAATATAAATCTAAGAGATAAAAGAGCTTATTGGAACTTTTACATAGGAGAGCAGGAATATAGCATGTTAGGAGGTTTTATAGGTCCATACATGTACAATTACGCTTTTGAAAACCTCGGCATGAATAAATTAATGGGTGAGGTCATGGAAGAAAATGGAGGTATTCGCAAGATTCATCTGAAGCAAGGTGCTAGAGAAGTTGGTTATTTAACCGAGCATATTTATAAATATGGGAAATATCACAATGTCTATATATTCGAAATGACTAAAAAAATGTGGACAGATTTTGGAAAGAGATATGTAAAATATATTCCAGAAGTGATTTAGAAATTGTTATTTCAAAATATGGCTGCTTAGCAAAGAGGTTGTGTAGAGATGAATGTTATCGTAATTATTCAGGCAAGAATGGGTTCATCACGTCTTCCAGGAAAAATATTGAAGCCATTAGGCAGTTTTGATGTTCTCACCTATGTTGTGGAGCGATCTAAAAAAATTAAAGGCGTTAGTAAAGTAATTGTTGCAACTTCACTGTTGCCTCAGGATGATGTGGTTGAAGAGTGGTGTAAACGGAAGGACGTTTCTTATTTTCGGGGGTCTGAAACAGATGTATTAAGTCGTTATGTCGAAGCTGCAAAAGAATATAATCCCGAATATGTCATTCGAGTTACTGCAGATTGTCCTTTTGTTGATTATCAGCTAGCTACGAAAATGGTAGAAAAAAAGAACGAGACAAGGTGTGACTTCATGAGTATTATCGGGGATTTACCAAGAGGATTGGCAGTTGAATTGTTTTCGTATCATTCACTTAATTATATGAACCAGCATGGTAAAGAGCAACGCCATCGGGAGCACGTGACATATTATGCCTATGAGTTTAAAGAGGAGTTTTCTTGGGATACAATTGAGGCTTGTGAAGCTATTCAACAGCCAGAATTACGAATTACATTAGATACAGAAGAAGATTATGAGCTTTGTAAAAAAATTGCAGATTACTATATAGAAGATATTCTTGTTCCTACAGAAAAAGTAGTTAAATTTTTGAAAGAAAATCCTGAAATTGCTAGTATTAATGCGCATATAAAACAGAAACCGGTAGTGTGAGAAAATGAATATTTTTATTAGAGTAGATGCCTCGATTACAATAGGAACAGGACATGTTATGCGGTGCCTAACATTAGCTCATTACTTAAAGGAAATTGGTGCTAAGGTTATTTTTATTTGTAAGGAAACAAAAGGGAATCTAATTGAATTTATAATAAGCGAAGGTTTTCTAGTAAAAGCTTTATCTGAGAGAAATAATATTATAAATGATGCAAATGTTACGAAAGAAATTTTAATGGGAAATGAAGCTGATCTATTAATAATTGATCACTATCAAATTGACTACAGATGGGAGAGAATTATAAAAAAAGCATTTTTAGATCTGAAAGTGATGGTTATTGATGATCTTGCTAATAGACAACATGATTGTGATTTACTTTTAGACCAAAATTTTTTCATCAATTTTAATAATCGATATGAGCATTTAGTGCCTGATCATTGTAGGAAACTCTTAGGACCCCACTATTTATTGCTACGTCCAGAATTTTACACGAAAAACAACGTTGTTGAAATAAAACAACCTATTCAAAATATTTTAATTTTTTACGGGGGATCTGACCCAACTAATGAAACTCTAAAAGTGATAAAAGCCATGGATATTCTAAAATTGTTGGATGTAACTGTTCATGTTGTTGTGGGGTTATCGAACACAAATAGGGAATTAATTCGAAGGAAATGTGAAAAAAGTCAATACAAGTTTTATTTACAAATTGACTACATGGCTGATTTAATGAGAATGTGTGACTTAGCCTTGGGTGCAGGTGGGGTAACGATGTGGGAACGTTGTTTTTTGGGACTACCATCTATAGTGACTGTTGTTGCAGAAAATCAACAAGAATCTACGGAAGCTGCTGCTATGTATGGAGCTGTATGGAATTTAGGATGGCATGAAAATGTAAAAACAGCCGATCTTGTCGATATAATTAATAGGGTAATTAATCAGCCAAATGTATTACAAAAAATGTCCGAAAAATCATTACAATTAATGCATGCATATATCGTAAAGGGGAATCATCCGGTTGTTCAAGAAATATTGGAGGTCTTAAAAAGGTGAAAAATCCAATTAATATACAAGGAAGATTGATTGGTTCTGATTACAAACCTTTTATTATTGCTGAAATGTCAGGTAATCATAATCAATCGTTGGAAAAAGCATTAGAAATTGTTGAAGCTGCTGCAAGGGCTGGAGTGGATGCACTTAAATTACAAACATACACAGCGGATACGATGACGCTTGACATAAATGAAGATGAGTTTTTTATTAATAACCCGGATAGTCTATGGAAGGGTAAATCCTATTATCAGTTATACAAAGAAGCATATACTCCATGGGAATGGCATGAACCAATTTTTAAGCGTTGTCAGGAGTTGGGGTTAATTGCTTTTAGTTCCCCGTTTGATGAGACGGCAATTGATTTTTTAGAAGAATTGGATGTTCCATGCTATAAAATTGCCTCTTTTGAAAATACAGATATCCCACTGATAGAAAAGGCTGCTTCAACTGGGAAACCATTAATAATTTCAACGGGAATGGCTACAGTTGCAGAATTAGATGAAACAGTGCGTGCGGCTAGAATGGCTGGTTGCAAAGATTTGATCTTATTAAAGTGTACAAGTACATACCCATCATCCCCTGAACATTCAAATCTTTTAACGCTTCCACACATGAAAGAATTATTTCAATGTGAGGTTGGATTATCTGATCACACAATGGGAACCGGGGTTGCAGTTGCAAGTGTGGTTTTGGGTGCTTCAGTTATTGAGAAACATTTTACTACCTCAAGAGCCGAAGGTGGAACGGATGCTGCTTTTTCAATGGAACCGGAAGAAATGGAAGTGTTAGTAGTTGAAACGGAACGAGCATGGGAAAGTTTGGGTTCGGTAAGCTATGGTCCAACCGATGCAGAGATACAATCTTTGAAGGATCGCCGTTCCTTATATGTAGTTAAAGATATTCAAGTCGGTGAAACGCTTACTAAAGAAAATGTTAGAGCGATTCGTCCAGGACATGGATTGCCACCTAAACATTTTAAAAGCGTGCTAGGGAAAAAGGTACAAAAAGATGTAAAAAAAGGAACCCCGTTATCTTGGGATTTACTATAAGTTTTATAGTGCCTGTTTGGAGGAGTAATTATGACGTTAGCCATTTTTGGTGGGAAACCTGTCCGTGATACATATTTATCTTATGGACAACAATGGATTGATGAAGATGATATCAATGCTATAGTTAATACACTTCAAAGTCCGTTTATAACGCAAGGTCCTAAAATAGTAGAGTTTGAACAATCAATAGCTGATTATGTTGGGGCAAAGTATGCTGTAGCATTTGCAAATGGAACGGCTGCGTTGCATGGAGCTTGCTTTGCGGCTGGAATTGGTAGTGGAGATGAGGTCATAACAACTCCAATAACATTTGCAGCGAGTAGTAACTGTGTTCTTTATTGTGGTGGAAAACCAGTATTTGCTGATATTGATGAGCAAACTTATAATATTGACCCAGATAAAATTCGATGTGTAATAACATCGAAAACCAGAGCTATTATACCTGTAGATTTTACAGGGCAACCTGTTGATTTGGATAAGATTATGAAAATTGCTCAGGAACATAATTTAGTCGTGATTGAAGATTCTGCTCACTCCTTGGGTGCTACTTATATGGGGAGAAAAGTAGGGACGTTAGCACATATGACAATGTTTAGTTTTCATCCAGTTAAACATATAACGACTGGAGAAGGTGGAATTATTACCACAAATTCAAAAGAATATTATGAAAAACTACGCTTATTCCGTTCCCACGGTATCCGAAGTGATATTTTATATAGAGATGAAGGTCCTTGGTATTATGAAATGGTTGAATTAGGTTATAACTATCGAATTACTGACTTGCAGGCATCTTTAGGCTTATCACAAATGCAAAAGCTCAACAAGTTTGTAACAAAGAGAAGAGAAATTGCTAATATTTATAATCAGGAATTTTCAAAGTTAAATGGTGTAAAGATTCCCTACCAAATAAATAATACAAACTCGAGCTGGCATTTATATATTCTAAGCTTAGAGTTAGAGAAGTTTCATGTTGGAAGAAAAGAAATTTTTGAAGCTTTACGCGCAGAAAATATAGGAGTTCATGTACATTATATTCCCGTTTATTTACATCCATATTATCAGAGATTAGGTTATAAAAAAGGATTATGTCCGATTGCAGAACAATGGTATGAAACGGTATTGACAATACCATTATTTCCGAAGATGACAAAACTAGATATTGAATCTGTCATTAAAGGTGTAAAAAAGGTTGCAGAGTATTATTTAAAGTAAAGAAACTACTTAGGAGAAAATGTTTTAGATCTATTTTATATGTTTACTATTCACTTTGTATGGAGTAGATTTAATAAAATTATTTTACTTAAAATTTATCCCATAAATACCGATATATAGATTAATAATATATATAATGGGAGTGGATCCTCATGAGGATTGAAAATGCATCAACATCATTTGTTTCAACATCTCATGTGCCTAAAAATGAAAATAGACCCATAAGTGAAGTAAAGGAGGAAATTGTTAAGCCGTTTAGACAAGAAAAGGAAAACGAACTTGAAACAGACAAGCTTATTAAAGAAAAAATTCAAAATGCTGTTGATAGTATAAATAAATTTTTGGAACCGAGTTATTCATCTTTGAAGTTTTCCTTACATGACAAATTAGGTGAATATTACGTTCAAGTGGTTGACAATAACACTAAAGAAGTAATTAGAGAAATACCACCGAAAAAATTATTAGATATATATGCAGCTATGAAGGAATTGTTAGGATTTGTTGTAGATAAAAGAATATAAGTAATACATGAAGGAAGTGATAATTTTATGAATGGAATTCGTTTTAGTGGTCTTGCGAGTGGAATGGATACTGACAGTATTGTAAAACAATTAATGCAAGTAGAGAGGCTACCATTAGACAGATTTAAACAAGAAAAGAAGATTTTGGAATGGCAACGGGACGATTATCGTACATTAAATAAAGAAATGGAGCAATTTCGGACATACTTGTTTGATAAGATGCTAAAGAAAAATACTTTTGTACCGAAAAACGTTGAAAGTAGTAATTCGACAATTGTTTCTGCAACTGCTAATTCGAATGCGCCTGATATGACTTCATCTATTCAAGTTACAAAACTAGCAACTTCCTCTCGATGGGCATCAGAAGGTGCCGTAAAAACTGATTGGCGTGAGGGGATTAATTTTGTTGATGGAAAGGCAACATTTGCTTTTAAAACTACTAATGCAAATGGTGTAGAATCTGAAACAATAAATATTACAATAAATGAAACAGATACTGTAGACGATGTTTTAAACAAAATTAATAATTCATCCTTAGGTATTACAGCGATGAAAGGTAATTTTCTTCGTGATGATGACACGATGCAGGAAACAATCGTCTTTACAAATAAATCATCTGGTTCTGGTAACTACGAAATTGCTGTTCAAGATGCTAATACAAATACATTTATGAGTAACCTAGGGTTCCAAACAGACGCTTCAAATTATTTAACAGGTTTTCAAGATGGCGAAGACGCAGAGCTAACAATAAATGGAATGTATACAAAACAAAAGTCTAATACATTTACGATTAGTGGTGTAACCTATACATTGAAAGATGTTGGCAATGTTACGATCTCAACTAAGACTGATGTAGATTTAGCAATTGAAAATATCAAAGAATTTGTAGATAAGTACAATGATTTGCTAGATAAGGTAAATGGAAAGTTAAATGAAACAAAATATCGGGATTATCGTCCTCTAACCGATGAGCAAAAAGAAGCAATGAGTGATAGAGAAATTGAACTTTGGGAAGAACGCGCAAAAAGTGGACATTTAAGAAGAGATCCAATCCTTTCAAGTGGGTTTTCCAGTATTCGAACAGCGCTTTATACAAAAGTTCAACCAGGTGATAAAGGGATTAATTCGGACTTTGATATTTTAAGCGAAATTGGTATAACAACAACTAAGAATTACCTCGACGGTGGTAAATTAGAAATCGATGAAACAAAACTACGTAAAGCACTCGAAACTGAACCAAATGCAGTGTATGAACTGTTTGCAAAAACAACAGACAGTGATTTATCATCTAAAAGCAGTAAGGATTTAACTTCAGCAGAACGGCAAGAAAAATTTAATGAATCTGGCCTAGTAGTTAGAATGAGAGATATTTTATATGACACAATTAATAGAATTGAAGAGAAGGCTGGAAATCAATATAGTGAGTTAGAAAATTATACGATTGGAAAAAATATCGACGACATTAATGATAGTATTGATGATTTTGAACGCCGCCTACAGCAAATTGAATCTCGCTATTGGAGTCAATTTACCGCAATGGAGAAAGCAATCCAAAAAGCTAATGAACAAAGCGGATGGTTAATGCAACAGTTCTCAAGTATGTAAATAGAGGGAGTGTAATAAGATGGCAATGAGAAATCCATATCAGACATATAAGCAGAATTCAGTAGAAACTGCCTCGCCAGGTGAATTGACGTTGATGCTATTCAATGGTTGCTTAAAGTTTATCAAACAAGCAAAGCAAGATATTGATAACCAAAATATTGAAGGAAAACACACAAATATTATTAAAGCGGAAAATATCATTCATGAGCTGATGGTTACTCTAAATATGGATATCCCGGTCGCAAAAGATATGTTAAAAATGTATGATTATATGAATAGACGACTAGTTGAAGCGAATATTACAAATGATATTTCTATTTTAGACGAAGTTGAAGTGTACGCAACTGAATTCAGGGATACATGGAAAGAAGTGATTCAGCAAGTAAGGCAGCAAAAATATCAAGGTGGCAATGTATAGTGACAAGCTATTCAACCTTATTAAATTTAAATAAACAGTTTCTTGATTTTTTGAATAAGGATTTTCCTACTGAGAATCGGGATTCGTACATTGAGGAGATTAATAAATTTTTAGAAGAACGTGAGGAACTTATTATAAAATTAAAAGAAACTGATCCTGCTTTTGATCGTGCTGAAATGAGTCAAATTATTCAAAGCAATAAGGAAATAGACAAACGATTAAATCAATGCTTACAGTTGATTAAAAACGATTTAAAACGAATTAACCAAAGGAAGAAAAAAAATATACAATATTCTAATCCATACGAGTCTTCGTCAAATTTAGACGGTACTTTTTTGGACAAGCGTCGATGATAGATCAATAATTACAATTCCTTTATTATTATGATAATAATCCCTGCTTTAGATGAACGGCACCACTAATTTTTGTTATGTCTAACAAAAATGGTTCATTTCAAAGGTGGGGATTATTTCACATATCATTTGATTATTAAGTGAGTGCAAACAATATGCTCCGTTAGAAAATGGATGAAGGGAAACGGAGAGCTTTCAATTTCATTTAAATGAGGTCATTTCCATGATAATAAATTATTATTCGACCGCTCTTATCGCGTATAATAATTATATACGGCAGCAAAGTTATCTTCAGAAATCGATGGAAAGATTGTCTACGGGTTTAAGGATTAATCGTGCTGCTGATGATCCTGCTGGTTTGGCGATTTCTGAGAAAATGAGAGCGCAAATTCGAGGTTTGAATCAAGCGGCACGGAATGCCCAGGATGGCATTTCGCTTATTCAGACAGCAGAAGGTGCCTTAAATGAAACACATGCTATTTTGCAACGAATTCGAGAATTGACCGTACAAGCTGGAAATGACACAAATAGTGAAGCAGAACGTGAAGCGATCCAAACTGAAATTAATCTGCTATTGGAAGAAATTCAACAAATTAGTGATTCGACAGAGTTTAATACTCAACCATTATTAAATGGCGCTGATGGTGGTGCAAAATCTACTTTTACACTACAAGTAGGGGCAAATGCAGGGCAAACGATGACGATTGAGATTGGAAATATTGGTTTAGCTTCTTTAGGGTTAAGTAATGATCCGAACAGTGAGTTTTATTTAGACGTTTCGACTCATGATAAAGCGACATCTGCATTAGATCGGATTGATGAAGCAATTAGTAAAGTATCATCTGAACGTTCTCGACTGGGTGCTTATCAAAACCGTCTAGAGCACACCATTAATAATTTAAACAATACAGCTGAGAATCTACAAGCTGCCGAATCACGAATTCGAGATGCAGACATTGCGAAAGAAATGATGGAATATACTAAAAGATTGCTTTTATCACAGGTGGCATTAGCGATGCTTGCCCAAGCAAATCAACAATCTCAAATGGTATTAAAATTATTGCTCCCCGATGACTAGAAAAGCTTATGCTAATGTAACGAAGATGAATCAGGGGGAAACTTTTTATAAAGGAATTAGGAACCCTAGCAAAAATTATAAATGTTTGCTAGGTCAGGATTTCGAAATTTGAAGCATAAAATAGTAGTCGCACAAACTAGTAAAGGATGTGTTCGAATGGATATAGCAATAATGTCAATGTCGCTAAGCCAAAGTCAGTTAGGACAACAAGTTTCATTAGCTGTTATGAAAAAGGCAATGAATCAAGCTGAAGTTTCTGCAGATGGTTTAACGAAAATGCTTGAATCAGCTAATGTTAGTGCGATACAACGTGCCGCTCAGCCGCATCTTGGGGGAACGATTGATTTGAAATTGTAAAGAGAATACGGATTTCATATTCACTTGGATCATCCAGAGAAGAAACCGTTTTTGACTTCCGTCAGCAATCAATGACTTTCAACGATCGCACACGAGGTTAACAGACGAGATGGAAAATCTTTTTGCGCATTTAAATTCAACAATGATAATCCACCGCAATATCAGGATAGAAGAGCCCAAAATAAAACCATAAAACCATCTATCTGTATAAAATGGGGCAGAATATTCTATAAATATAGTTGTGCTAGTTGTGCGAAAAATGTCACATTCTCTCCACAACCGGAAATATTTTTACTGTTTCAGCAGGAGTTTTATAGGGTAAAATAGAAATGATATTACATAGCTTTTATTTATCAAGGAGGGGTTCCTATGAATTTCAACATTCGCGGGGAGAACATTACGATTACTCCAGCATTAAGGGAATATGTGGAGAAAAAAATTGGAAATATTGAAAGATACTTTGATTCTACTCCAACTTCTGATGTTCGTGTGAACATGAGTGTATATAATGATGAGCAAAGAATAGAAGTCACAATTCCAATGCCTAACCTGCTACTTCGTGCTGAAGAAAGCCATACTGATATGTATGCAGCAATTGACTTAGTATCTAACAAGCTTGAGCGCCAAATTCGCAAGCACAAGACAAAGGTAAACCGTAAATTCCGTCAAATGGATAACGCACCTAGCTTTGTGTTTACGGATAATGACAAAGATGCGGACAATGGTCAAGATGATGAAATCGAAGTGGTTCGTACAAAACGCTTTGATTTAAAACCAATGGATGCTGAGGAAGCGATTCTACAAATGAACATGTTAGGTCATAATTTCTTCGTATTCGTAAATGCTGAAACAAACCAAACAAACGTTGTTTACGCTCGTAAAGACGGAAAATATGGTTTGATTGAAGCTCAGTAACATATTTAAATCTAAGAAGGTAAAGGCGCTGTTCTGTAATTGAACGGCGTCTTTCGCTATTTTTAGTTGATGTGGGTAGTAGTTTGATAATGTTAAGTGTGAAGTCTGATCGTTTCGACAACACAAAGGCCGACGAAAGGCGAACAAACGTTTGTTTTTATCGGCGTTTATGTTATAATAGTAGTACATCAATAAAGATATAAGGTACTTACATATATAATTTATATGCGTCTTTGAAGCTATTAACGGGCAAGATTTTGTGTGACAAAATTACCTTTCTGGGGTTAAAATATAATACGAATGGTGGTGAATCGGATGAGTGAAGAGACAAAACAAATTATGGATTTCCTAACAGATTTCCGGGAGGAGTTTGTCGAGTTTAAAGATGAAATGGTTGGCTTCAAGGAAGAAATGGTTGGCTTCAAGCAAGAAATGACAGACTTCAAAGAACAATCGTTAAGTTTCCAAGAAGAAATGACGAGCTTTAAGGAAGAAATGGTTGGCTTCAAGCAAGAAATGACAGACTTCAAAGAACAATCGTTAGAGTTCCAACAAGAAGTAAGACAAGCGTTTGCTGAAGTTAACACTAGATTCGACAAAAATGAAGAAATGATAAGTCAACTTCAAGATTCCGTTAGAGTAATCAACCATGATGTTACTGAGCTAAAACTTAATCAACAAAAGACGGATGAAAAAGTAACAACACTAATTGGTCAAATTACTGTTTTGCAAACAGACGTTGATCTTGCCCATCGCAAAATTTTGTTTCACGAACGGCAACTTGCTAATATAGAAAAGAAAATGGCATCCCAAGCACAAGCATAAAAATAAGTCAGGAACCTACGAATCTCGCTCGTTCTTGGCTTGTTTTTTGTATATCATGTGGCGGATTTTCAACTGGGACGTATTTACAAACCTTTCAAAACCTTTTTCCGATCGCTTCTTCCGAACTTCCCTCAATATTCGATGTTTAAAACCAATTAAGCCATTAGTTGTAATACTTTTTAAGAAAATGTTATTATAAAAGATAGGACTTTATTAATATTTTTTATGCGTTAAGCGTATGATGGTATGAAGTCATAACGATGTTTGGATGTTAAAAGCGCATCCTCACACTTATGTTTTTTCGTTATTTGCTAGTGCTTTTGTATAATATGGACATGCCTTTACGGTTACTACTAAAGTTTTTCATAAAAGGAATTTGGGTTTTGCTAGTTTTGGTAAAAACCTTACCTTATAACTAACAATTGAACAATTATAATGAAATGAATAGAGGAGCGTAAAAAATGCTAGGGATTTTGAAAAAGGTTTTTGGGGATGGAAATCAACGGTATTTAAATCAATATCAAAAAGTTGCAGATCACATTGAGACGCTTGAGCCGGATATGCAAAAGCTGTCCGATGATGAGCTTCGTGCCAAAACGGACGAATTTAAAGCTCGCTTTCAAAATGGTGAATCATTAGATGATATTTTACCAGAAGCATTTGCAGTTGTTCGCGAAGCATCAGTCCGTGTATTAGGCTTGCGCCCATATCCTGTACAGTTAATCGGTGCAATTTCATTGCATGAAGGGAATATTTCCGAAATGAAAACAGGGGAAGGTAAAACGCTTGTTTCGACAATGCCAGCTTATTTAAATGCTATTACAGGCAAAGGTGTTCACATCGTAACTGTGAACGAATATTTAGCTCGCCGTGATGCTGAGGAAATGGGGAAAGTCCACAGATTTCTAGGTTTAACGGTTGGTTTAAATTTGAATAGTCTTTCTCAAGAGGAAAAGCAGGAAGCGTATAATGCGGATATAACATATGGTACTAATAATGAATTTGGCTTTGACTATTTGCGTGATAACATGGTTCTTTATAAAGAGCATATGGTGCAACGTCCGCTTCATTATGCAATCATTGACGAGGTTGACTCAATTTTAATTGATGAAGCTCGTACCCCGTTAATTATTTCTGGTACTGCAAAAAAATCCGCGTCATTGTATCAAACAGCTGATACGTTTGTTCGAACTCTTAGAGGAGAACAGGATTATACGTATGATGTAAAAACTAAAGGTGTTCAGCTTACTGAAGAAGGAATCGAGAAGGCTGAAAAAGCGTTTCGCATTGAGAATTTGTTTGATATTGCCAATGTAACATTAGTTCATCATATTAATCAGGCGCTAAGGGCGCATGTAAGTATGCATCGCGATGAGGATTATGTTGTCCAGGATGAAGAAGTTGTCATCGTTGACCAATTTACCGGGCGTTTAATGAAGGGGCGTCGCTATAGTGAAGGCTTGCATCAAGCGATCGAAGCGAAGGAAGGCTTGAAAATTCAAAACGAAAGCATGACACTTGCGACAACGACTTTCCAAAACTATTTCCGGATGTATGAAAAGTTATCCGGTATGACAGGTACAGCGAAAACAGAGGAAGAGGAATTCCGCAATATTTATAATATGAATGTTATTGCGATTCCTACGAATAGACCAATTGCTCGTGATGACCGTCCAGATTTAATTTATAAAACGATGGAAGGGAAGTTTCGCGCAGTAGTTGCTGATATTGAAGCACGGCATAAAAAGGGACAGCCAGTGCTAGTTGGTACGGTTAATGTTGATACGTCTGAATTAATCTCACAATTGCTTAAGAAAAAAGGCATTCGCCACCATGTATTAAATGCGAAAAACCATGAAAAAGAGGCTGAAATTATTGAGAATGCTGGCCAGCATGGTGCAGTTACAATTGCCACGAATATGGCTGGTCGTGGTACCGATATTAAGCTTGGAGAAGGTGTAATTGAACTTGGTGGATTGGCGGTTGTTGGTACAGAGCGTCATGAAAGCCGCCGTATTGATAATCAGCTCCGTGGTCGTTCTGGTCGTCAAGGAGACCCTGGTATTACTCAGTTTTATTTATCAATGGAAGATGAATTAATGCGCCGCTTTGGCTCAGATAATATGAAGGCGATGATGGAGCGCCTTGGCATGGATGATGATATGCCAATTGAAAGTAAGCTGGTATCAAAAGCGGTAGAATCTGCACAAAAACGTGTAGAAGGAAACAACTACGATGCGCGGAAAACATTGCTTCAATACGATGATGTTCTACGTCAGCAACGTGATGTAATTTATAAGCAACGTTATGAAGTGTTAGATGCAGAAAATCTTCGTGAAGTCGTTGAAAATATGATTCGTCGGACGGTTGAGAGTAGTGTGGATGCCCATATGCCAAATGACGCATTACCTGAAGAATGGGATTTCAAAGGTATTGTTACGTTTGCAGAAGGCAATCTTTTTGATGAAGGTGAATTAACAGAAGCAGATATTAAAGGAAAAGAGCCCGAAGAAGTTGTCGATGTTATTTTAGATCGGGTAAAAGTAAAATATGACGAAAAAGAAGCTGAGCTTTCGTCTGAGCAAATGCGTGAATTTGAAAAGGTTATTGTGTTACGTGCAGTAGATTCAAAGTGGATGGACCATATCGATGCGATGGATCAGCTCCGTCAAGGAATTCATTTGCGAGCCTACGGTCAAACTGACCCATTGCGCGAGTATCAAATGGAAGGCTTCGCAATGTTTGAAGCAATGATTGCTTCGATTGATAAGGAAGTAACGAAATTTATCATGAAAGCACAAATCCGTAACAACCTTGAGCGTCAAAAAGTCGCGGAAGGCCAAGCGGTTAAGCCAAACCAAGGTGAAGAAGAAACAAAACGTAAGCCTTATGTGAAGCGTATGGAACTAGGTCGAAACGACCCATGCCCATGTGGCAGTGGCAAAAAATATAAACAATGCTGCGGTAAATAATTTGTTCGAAATTTGTTTGAATTGAAAAGCAGTGGTACGGTAATGTTTTACCAATTTTTTCCGGGGTCAGGCTCCTAGGTGGCACCTACCCTGGCTCCGTGCCAGGAACCTCTATGGTTACCACTATGGTTACCACTATGGCTACCACTATGGTTACCTGTATGGACACCACTATGGATACTGCCCTGGCACCCGCATTGACCCTCCATTAAATTCCAAACAACGGAATCAGAGAGCGATGCTATTTAAGATTAAGCAACCCAATTTTTTTGAGGTGATAGATAACGATGGATTTTGTAGAAATTAAGCAAGAGCTTGAAAAAATGGCTAAGAAGTTAGCTGGATTTAGGGGGTCTCTTTGACTTAGAGGAGAAAGAGAAGCGGATTGCTGAGCTAGAGGAATTGATGGCAATGCCTAGCTTTTGGGATGATCAAGACAAAGCTCAGCAAGTGATTAATGAAGCGAATGGATTAAAGGAGTCAGCTGGTACCTTTAATGATTTAAGCGATCGTTTCGAAAATCTTGAGGTAACGTTCGAATTGATTAAGGAAGAGCCAGATGATGAACTACAAAGGGAGCTTGAGACTGAAATTAAAGTGTTGGCCAGGGACCTTTCAGGCTTTGAACTTCAGCTTTTATTGAGTGAACCTTATGATAAGAATAATGCAATTTTAGAGCTTCACCCGGGAGCAGGGGGGACTGAATCTCAGGATTGGGGTTCGATGCTCCTAAGGATGTACACTCGTTGGGCTGAGCGAAAGGGCTTTAAGGTTGAAACGCTTGATTATTTAGCAGGTGATGAAGCCGGAATCAAAAGTGTCACTTTGTTAATTAAAGGTCACAATGCCTATGGATATTTAAAGGCTGAAAAAGGTGTACACCGTTTAGTTCGGATATCGCCCTTCGACGCATCAGGTCGCCGCCATACTTCGTTTGTTTCTTGTGAAGTAATGCCCGAGTTTAATGACGAAATTGAAATTGATGTGCGCGATGTTGATTTGAAAATTGACACGTATCGTTCAAGTGGTGCAGGTGGTCAGCATATAAATACGACAGATTCAGCTGTACGGATTACACATATACCAACAGGAATCGTCGTAACGTGCCAATCAGAGCGTTCACAAATTAAAAACCGAGAGCAAGCGATGAAAATGCTCAAAGCAAAGCTTTATCAAAAGCGAATCGAAGAGCAGCAAGCTGAACTTGCTGAAATTCGTGGTGAGCAAAAAGATATAGGCTGGGGCAGCCAAATCCGGTCATACGTATTCCATCCTTATTCGTTAGTGAAGGATCACCGTACAAACTACGAGGTTGGAAATACGCAGGCAGTAATGGATGGCGAGCTTGACCCATTCATTGATGCATATCTACGCTCAAAACTTAATTAAACAACTGCAATAAAACGGTTATAAACGTTCGTAAATTTCTGTTTTAGGTTTCATTGAATCCTATACTTGAACAAACTAAATACCAAAATATACGGCTTTTGTCTGCATAACAGCGACATCAGCCGTTTTTTTGTTTCCAAGGTGCCAGGGCGGTGTCCATAGCAGTGTCCATAGAGGTTCCTGACCCCGGCAAAAATTGGAAACAAAAAGCGAAAAGTATCTGCAAGAATTGTATATATTTATGATGATAGGTAAATACTATTGGTGCAGTAAAAAATATTTTATGATATTCATCCGGTTGTAACGTTCATCCAGGGATTAAAACGAATAGGCGGTCAGTATTCAGAAGGAAGATTATGGGATCCAAAACTGCTAACAAGCAATTTTTGAAAGTTTTGTTCACATTATAGTCAAAAATATGACGGAATTGTGATGAGAATCAAACTCAGAGGGTTTTAAAATGTAGTAGTATTGTTTATAATAGGTGGGTGTACACATTTATGGTACACTATCCAATTCTTTACAAAAATAAAGGGGGAGTAACTAGTGAATAAAAAGTTACTTGCATTGTTTATGGGTTCTGCACTTGTTCTTGGCGCATGTGGCGGCGGTGGAGATACTGCTGAGCAGCCTGCTCCAGCTGACGGCGGAGATCAAGCAGCACAAACAGAAAGTGCTGGAGCAGCAGAAGGTCTTTATGCACAAAATTGTTCTACTTGTCACGGCCAAAATCTAGAAGGTCTTGGAGATTCATTCCCTGCACTTGCAAATATTGGTAGCAAATTAGATGCTGCAGGAATTGAAAATGTAATCCTTAATGGACAGGGTGCAATGCCTGCTGGATTAATTTCAGGTGATGATGCGAAAGTAGTTGCTGAATGGTTATCTACTAAAAAATAATTTTAATCAATATATGCAAAAGAGCTTTCTACATAATTATAGAAGGCTCTTTTTCGTTTGTCAGAAACTAGCAGTTTGCGTTACCACATCCACATCCTACTAATAACAGTTTGCGTTGACATATCCTACTTATTGCAGTTTGCGTTACCACATCCACATCCTACTAATAACAGTTTGCGTTGACATATCCTACTTATTGCAGTTTGCGTTAAAACATCTTATTTATAAATATTCCCACTATTTTCTATAATCCCTAAAAATACTATGTTTTTCCCCTTTGTCGATAAATAGTTGCCCTTTGAAACATAAATTTAATATTTTTTGCCTCAAAATGTCAAATAGTGATGGTATAATAAAAAGGTGTGTCAGGCATATCGTTTTTTGGCAATTTTTCTACCAATATGCTTGAATGTGCAAATTTTACTGGGTATGGCAGTATTGGTGTCAGAATTGATATTATATTATCGCTATATGATAATCGGACAAGTCATAGTCTTACATAATTAGACTTTGGTGCACAAATTTATGAAACCTATTTTCACTCAGATTTGTGCGTACCGATGCAGTGAACACTCACTTCAACCTAAGATTTCTTTATGAACGATTTTTTCCAAAATCAGAGTGTGACACTTTACTATCAGCCCAGGTCTCGTACATACCGTACAAGATTTCGATATTTGTAGGACGTTCCATTTAATAGAATAATAGCAAAGATTAAACTACTAGGTGTGATATTAAATGATAGAAATGCAAGGTGTATATAAGCAGTATCCGAATGGCGTACTTGCGCTAAATGGGATTGATGTACATATCCGCCAAGGTGAATTTGTTTATGTTGTCGGTCCGAGCGGGGCAGGTAAATCCTCTTTTATAAAAATGATGTATCGTGAGGAAAAGCCGACAAAAGGAACCATAATGATTAATGGCATTAACCTTTCAAAGCTTAGGCCAAGCAAGGTGCCATTATTTCGAAGGAATATAGGTGTCGTCTTTCAAGACTTTAAGCTCCTTCCGAAGTTAACGGTATATGAAAATGTTGCATTTGCCCTTGAAGTAATTGAAGAGCATCCTCGCAATATTAAACGTCGTGTTATGGAGGTTCTTGACCTTGTAAAATTAAAACATAAGGCGAGATTTATTCCTTCTGAGCTTTCTGGGGGAGAACAACAGCGTGTTTCGATTGCTCGTTCAATTGTTAACTTCCCGAAAATTATGATAGCCGATGAACCAACGGGGAACTTAGACCCGGATTCGTCTTGGGGAATCATGGATTTATTTGAAGAAATAAATAATAGAGGCACAACTGTTGTCATGGCGACACATAATCGTGAGATTGTTAATACGATTCGAAACCGAGTAATTGCAATCGAAAATGGTCGGATTGTTAGAGATGAGAACCGAGGTGATTACGGCTATGACCACTAATACCTTGGTGAGACATATTAGAGAAAGTGTAAAAAACATAGGCCGTAATGGTTCGATGACGGTTGCTTCGATCAGTGCAGTAACAGTAACGCTGCTCTTAGTTGGAATATTTTTAGTTATTATGATGAATTTGAATAGTTTTGCGTCGACAGTTGAAAGAGATGTCGAGATTCGCGTTCATATAGATTTAGTAGCAGATGAGCTTCAACAAAAGGAACTGAAATTACAAATAGAAAAAATCCCTGAGGTTGCATCGGTTGTGTTTTCACCTAAAGATAAAGAATTGGAATCTGTTATTGAAAGCTTTGGTGAAGAAGGAAAGGCTTTTGAATCGTTGCGAGGGGAAGAAAATCCTTTGCGAGATGTTTATGTTGTCAAAACAAAGGATCCGCAGGATACACCGGCAGTAGCTAAAATCATTGAGAAATTTGAAAATGCAGCTCTTGTTAATTATGGACAAGAACAAGGAACTGTTGAAAAGCTTTTTAAATTTGTCAATATTTCAAGAAATATTGGTGTGGGCTTGATCATCGGTCTGATTTTCACAGCGATGTTTTTAATATCTAACACAATTAAAATTACGATTTTAGCACGCAGCAAAGAAATTGAAATTATGAGATTAGTAGGTGCAACGAATAATTTTATCCGCTGGCCGTTTTTACTAGAAGGATTACTTTTAGGGGTATTGGGGTCAATTATTCCAATTTTATTAATTTCCTTATCCTATGATTATTTATATGAAACGCTCAGCCCTAAGCTAAGCGATACATTTATAACGTTATTGCCATTTTCACCGTTCGTATACCAAGTTGCCGGGATATTAGTGGCAATAGGTGCTTTCATTGGTGTATGGGGAAGTTTAATGTCAATACGCAGATTTCTAAAAGCGTAGATTGATAGTTTTACATAGAAAGCTATTCGTTTGAATAATTGCTAAGAAAAGGTAGAAGAGGTGGTTGCAAATATGAGAAAAGTCTTATATGCAATTTTATCAATGATTATTGCTATAAGTGGTGTCACTTTATATAGTGATTTCGCATCTGCCAACCAAGATCTTAAGTCGAAAATCAACCAGGTTCAAGGGAAGCGGGCAAATTTAAAGCAAGATTCAAAAAACAAACAAAATCTCGTCAATCAAATTGAAAATGAAGAAGTACGCGTGAACAATGAGATTAAGCGCTTAGACTTAGCTGTGGCAGAGACAGCTGAAAATATTCGTCAAAAAGAAGCGGATATTAAAAGGACACAGGCTGAGATCGATAAGCTTACAGCAGAAATTATTGAGCTTCAAGAACGGATAAAAAAGCGCGACGAGGCATTAAAAACTAGAGTTTTGACTGTTCAAGAGACAGGTGGCGTTGTTAGCTATTTAGATGTTTTGTTAGGATCAAAAAGCTTTGGTGATTTTCTTAATCGCGTAAATGCCGTTTCAACCATCGTTGAACAAGATAAAGAAATTCTCCGCTCCCATGTCACTGATAAAGAATCTTTAGAAGAAATAAAGATTGAAGCGGAAAATAAAAAATCCCAGCTCGAGCAAAAAAAGGCTACCCTTGAAAAGGATCGTAAAACATTAATTGCTCAAAAAGCTGAAAAAGAACAGCTAATGGAAGAGCTTAAGGAAAGAGAAGAACAAATTGAAGCTGAAATTCTAAGCTTACAGGAACAAGATGAAATTCTGGCGAAACAAGAAGCAGCGTACAAAAAGATGTATCAGCAATGGTTAGAACAGCAGGAAGCCATTAAGCGTGGGGAAAAACCACCTGTCACTGATGGTACATTTATGAGACCTGCCACCGGCCCTGTTACTTCAAATTATGGCAAACGTTGGGGTAAGCTTCATGCCGGGATTGATATTGGGAAGCGTGGATCCGATGTGCCGATTGTTGCTGCAGCTGACGGAATTGTATTCCGCTCCTATTATTCAAGCTCCTATGGGAATGTTGTCTTTTTATCTCATAATTTAAATGGTAAAATGTACACAACTGTTTATGCCCACATGGAAAGCCGCAAAGTCTCCGAAGGAGATACGATTTCGAAAGGTCAATTGATAGGCTATATGGGAAACACAGGTCAATCATATGGAGCGCATTTGCATTTTGAAATCCATGAAGGCCCTTGGAATTATGAAAAATCGAATTCGGTTGATCCGAAGAAGTATGTTAATTTTTAATTTTGTGGAGCGACAATCAAAACCTTACAATACAGTAAACTCATTTGATAATTGTCGTGAACATGTAGAAGTACGTATCCCACTAACATGCTCACAAAACATAGATACAAGTATTCAATTATAATCATAAATTGTACAAGCAAGGCATATAGTAGTGATAGGTTATTCAAGGCATCGCACGATAGGGTGTGATGCCTTTTCCATCCTTCCGAGCAAATATGTTAAAATAGAAATTATTATATTTAGCCGCTATGTAAGGCTCTATTTTAAGTAAGGCTCAATTTTAAGGTTCCGATTTAGGGTGGAATGAGAGGCTCTAATTTAGGTTGCGATTTTGGATGCAATGTAAGTCCCTAATTTAAGCTCCTGATTAATGGCGCTATTAAAGGCTCTATTTTAAGGTTCCGATTTAGGGTGGAATGAGAGGCTCTAATTTAGGTTGCGATTTTGGATGCAATGTAAGTCCCTAATTTAAGCTCCATGGTGGACTAACGTTATTTTTTTTCATATAGTTATATAGTCAAATTGAAAGTAGCGTGTATTTTTCAAAAAGTAGGATATATTGTTTAACAGACAGAATTTGGGGTGATTGGATTGAGGATTCGCATGAGATATGCCATCGTTCTTATGGTTTTATCACTACTTGTCGGTGCAGGCCTTTCTTATTTTTTTAATGGGACGGGCTTAGCAACCGGGATCAGTAGCAAGGAATCAGGGAACGTAATGGCGAGGACAAATACAACAACGGAAAAGGATATCGAAAAAATTAAGCAAGTGCTTGACCTTATTTCAGAAAACTATGTTGAAGAGGTAGAGGAAAAGGACCTTATTGAAGGGGCTATTTCCGGAATGGTTAATACACTCGAGGATCCTTATTCCGTTTATATGGATAAAGATACAGCCCATCAGTTTGAAGAATCATTAGATTCCACATTCGAAGGAATCGGTGCAGAGGTTAGCATGACAGAAGGCAAAGTGACAATTGTTGCACCTTTTAAAGATTCCCCAGCTGAAAAAGCGGGTCTAAAGCCTAATGATAAAATTTTAACGGTTGATGGTGAAAGCCTCTCTGGATTAGACCTTTATGAGGCCGTGTTAAAAATCAGAGGGGAAAAGGGCTCGGTTGTCACACTTGAAGTAGAGCGACCAGGTGTTAAAGAGGTTTTTAAAGTAAAGGTAATTAGAGATGAAATTCCTCTTGAAACGGTTTATAGCTCGATTAAGGATTATAATAATAAAAAAGTCGGCTACATTGAAATCACAAGCTTTTCAGAGGATACCGCTGTTGATTTTGAGACCCAGTTGGCAGAGCTTGAAACGAAGAACATTGCTGGCTTAGTAATTGATGTTCGTGGAAATCCAGGTGGCTATTTACAAAGTGTTGAGGAAATCTTGAAGCTCTTAGTTACAAAGGATAAGCCATATGTGCAAATTGAAAATCGTAATGGTGAAAAAGAGCGGTTCTTCTCTTCCCTCACCGAGAAAAAGCCATATCCAATTGCCGTTTTGATAGACAATGGAAGCGCCTCTGCCTCTGAGATTTTGGCAGGTGCACTAAAAGAAGCAGGCGGCTATGAAATCATCGGTGAAAAATCATACGGAAAAGGTACGGTGCAGCAGGCTGTACCTCTAAGTGATGGCAGCAATGTCAAGCTGACATTGTTTAAATGGTTAACACCTGATTCAAATTGGATTCATGAAAAAGGTGTAGAGCCAACTGTTGAAGTAAAGCAACCTGACTATTTTTATTCAAGTCCAATCCAGCTTGAAGAGGAAGCACTTGCTTTTGACATGAATAACGAAAAAGTGAAAAATGCCCAATTAATGCTGAAGGGAATTGGCTTCGATCCTGGTCGGGTAGACGGCTATTTTAGCAAGCAAACAGAAGTGGCAGTTCAAGCGTTCCAAAAGGAAAACGGCTTGACCGTCAACGGTCAAATTGATAAACAAACGGCTGCTAAGCTTGAAGAAAAAATTATTGAACAAGTAAAAGATGAGAAAAACGACTACCAACTCCAAACAGCAATAAAAATGCTATTTAAATAAACCTTAAGATTTCTTAAAATCGCCATACAGATAATGTCAATTTGGCAGGAGTCTAAAGAAACGTGTCGAAATATATCCGTATCGAAATTCGGGTATATTTCTTTTTTTTGGAATTAACAGGGACCTATCACCCTAACTAAATAATTGTGATAGACTATATTTATAGTAGTTGTCCGTTGTAGTTTGAATGAGTGGAACCTTGTATTTTATTTTATAAAATATATCCCAGCTCAATTTGTTCAATCTAGATTGTAATCTTATTAGGATGGTGCTCCCTTTATGATCGAGACTTGGCTGACAGAAATATTGTGGGGAATAGCTCGTTTATTCCTAAATCCACTTTTATACATATTATTTTTATTCTCCTGGATCTTAGGATACCGGCGGGTGAAACGAGAACGACGAGATTTTAATATCCGAATTCATTCATCATTTTTAGGAATAGCCGATTTAGTATCACCAGGCATTGTTGTCGGGTTATTTTTGTCCGTATTAATCGTCGGCTTAGGTCTTGTAATACCAAATGGATTTATTGTTTTAACAGCCATTGTTACCTTTACACTTTTATTAACATTACAGACACGCTGGTTGTCACCCGCTAATATTATTGGTCTTTCGATTTTGGTTGCTTTGGTTGTTCCAAATTTGTCAATTCAAAATGAGCAATTTTCTACTTTGATGTCGGAAATTTCAACGGTTCCGTTGCAGTTTTTTGCCGTGATTTTATCACTTTTATTAGTTGTAGAAGGTTTTTTTATTTTAAAAAAAGGAGCAAACCATACGTCCCCAGTCATGAAGAAAAGTAAGCGTGGAAAACCAATCGGTGCTCACGAGGCAAGGAAGTTATGGATGGTTCCACTATTAGTGTTAATCCCCGGGGAAGGACTTTCATCCTTCGTTGATTGGTGGCCAGTATTACAAACACCTCACGAAACGTATTCTTTATTAGTCGTACCGTTTGCAATTGGTTTTCAACAGCAAGTCCAAGCCGCTTTACCGAAAGATACGATCCAGCTGACTGGAAGAAGAGTATTAGTTTTAAGCTTACTTGTAACGGCGTTAACAGTTGGGGCGTATTGGCTGCCGTTTTTGGCAATAATTGCGGCTGTTATCGCAATCATTGGACGTGAATTAATAAATGTCATTCAAAAAATGAGCGATGATGATCATGTTTCATATTTTGCCAGTCGTAATTTAGGAATGGTTATTTTAGGAATCATACCAGATTCTCCAGCAGAAAAAATGGCGATCCTAGTTGGCGAAACAATTACAAGAGTTAATGGGCAACAAGTTCGAAGTGAAAAAGAATTTTATGAAGCACTCCAAATTAATCGGGCATTTTGTAAGCTCGAGGTTCTTGATTATAATGGAGAAGTTCGTTTCGTACAGCGAGCATTATATGATGGGGAACATCATGAGTTAGGATTGTTATTTATTCAGGATAATAAAGAGTGGACAAACGAGGCTGTTTAATCTAAGAGCGACTTTATCAAAATTGATTTTGTCATAATTGGATTAATAGTGGTGTCTTTAGCTATTTATTATTGGATACAAGGGTAAAAATGAATAAATAAAACAAAAAAGAAAGGCGCAAGCCTTTCATTTTTTGAAAGCATAGTTAAAAATTATTCACCATTTTACTTTGTTGGGGCATTGAATCAGGATTTTGCATCATTCCGCCTTCACCATGGCATGCTTGATACATCTCTTCTAATTCTTCTTCAGACCAATTCGGATGCATTTCCTTCATAAAAGGTAGCATTTCACTAAAAGAAGGGATTCCATTTTCGAACATTTGCTTTATATTCTCTTTAGTTGGATTCTCGTTTGCAAGTGCGACACTACCAATGGCACCAAAAACAAGCCCAGCAGTAAGCATACCTACAATCATTTTCCTTTTTACCATTCTAATCCACCTCCTTTTATTATTCGAATTAATTATAGCTTGTATATATCCAGAAACTTTGCAGATTGAAAACTATTTTATAAAAAGTTATAGATAGGTAAAAGGGATACTCTTTATTCTTATAGAAGCTGCATCCTATAACCAAGGGGACAGGAAACATGGCTCTCAGCCACGGAACCTGTCCCCTTGGATTCTTTCTCCCAAAAATCTGCACATTTAAGAGATACAATGAATTAATAAAGAGCAAGGAGAGGATATACAATGATGAACTGGATTGATCAGTGTTTATGATTTCAAGGGGCGGGATGATGATAGGTATGCTTATTTTTTAGGGGATTATTCATTTTTCTCGGAATTTATTTCTTAAAGACTTTTATGAACGGTAAGAATATGAAAAATGGTTCACACATTGACATTCTAAAAGAACGGTTATCAAGGGGCCAAATAACAGAAGATGAATTTGATCAAATCAAGCAAAAATCTTATTGACCTGAATGGTAGGTGTATGGAATTACATTTTTCCGATATACGAGGAAAGAATTAGTAGGGGGTGAGTTTAATTGTATGAGATTTTTAGTCAAATTAGTGGGTTTCTAAGTCAACCGTTTATGAAATTAGCATATGGATTTGAAGGGATTCCGATATTAGCTGCTCTTTTCTTAGGGCTAGTAGGCGCTGTAGCACCTTGTCAATTCACAGGAAATCTTGGAGCTATTACAATATATGGAAACCGTTCACTACAGAACAAAATACCTTGGTTTAATATAATTTGGTTTATCCTAGGGAAAATTATGGTCTTTTCAGGGTTAGGGTTATTAGTATGGTTGTTGGGACGGGAATTTCAAGACCAATTACCATTATTTTTTCCTTGGATTCGTAAAACAGTGGGGCCTTTTCTCATATTTATTGGTATTTTCATGATTGGCATTATTAAGATGAATTGGTTCATTACTTTAGGGAAGATTCCTGAAAGATTAAAAGAAGGGAAACTAGGAGCATTCTTTTTAGGTGTTGGGTTTTCGCTAGGATTTTGTCCAACCATGTTTATCCTGTTTTTTATAACATTAATGCCAATTGTATTATCTACATCATACGGAGTGATTTTACCAAGCGTATTTGCTATAGGTACTTCCTTGCCATTACTATTTGCGATTTTCTTAATTTGGTATTTCGGTATTAGTGGTTCCACAATGAAAAAGAAAGGTCGAAAAGTTGGGGCCATCATCCAAAAGTTATCAGGATTGATTATGATTGTTCTTGGAATTTTTGATACAATTACATATTGGTTTTAATTTAATCGCTCTCTAAAAAAGTGGGACTACCCAAAGATTGATCATTTTATATAACCTTTGGACAGTCCCGTTTATTATTCAAATTAGGAAGTATATTAGAAAACCTAGTTTTTGTTTAGCTTATACCTTTAGTAATTCCGCCAATTTGTGTGATCATTTGTGTCTATCTAATATATTTACGCTTCAACAACTTCATCTAAGCTAGATTGGTTGTTATATACATCTTCATTAAAATCGCCTGTAATTTTGCTTGTTAAAATACCAGAAGTCAGACTTCCACTAACATTTAGTGCTGTACGCCCCATATCAATCAGAGGTTCTACAGAGATTAATAAACCAACAATAGCGACAGGTAAGTTCAATACAGAAAGAACGATTAAGGAAGCGAATGTTGCTCCGCCGCCTACACCTGCAACTCCAAAAGAACTTATCATGATTACAAGGACTAAGCTTACAATAAAGCCGGGATCTAACGGATTAATACCAACAGTGGGAGCAACCATAACTGCTAACATCGCAGGATAAATGCCTGCACATCCATTTTGGCCAATTGTTAAGCTGAATGGGCCAACAAAGTTAGCTACCCCTTCAGATACACCGTATCCATCTGTTTGCGTTTTTATATTAAGTGGTAATGTTCCTGCACTTGAACGAGATGTAAACGCAAATGTTAAGGCTGGAAGACCTTTCTTCACGAAAGTTACAGGATTTAGTTTTGCAAAACTGATAATGAATAAGTGGATAAGGAACATAACGATCAATGCTACATAAGAAGCAACAACAAATTTACCTAAGCTAATGATTGCTTCATAATTACTTGTTGCAGCTACTTTTGTCATTAAAGCTAACACCCCATAAGGCGTTAATCGCAGGATTAATGTTACAATTCGCATGATAATGGCATAAAGAGAATCAACAATTTTGGCGAACAATTCAGCTTGTTCCTGCTGTTTTCGTCTGACACCTAAATAGGCAATACCAATGAATGATGCAAAAATAACGACTGCAATTGTAGATGTTGGACGCGAACCAGTTAAATCTGCAAATGGATTCGCTGGAATAAAGGAAAGCACTTGTTCAGGTATCGTCATATTTTCTACCGTTGCAACTCGTTCAGTAAGTGCTGCATTACGAGCATTTTCAGCTTCCCCAGCTTGCAATTCAATTCCATCTAAACCAAAGCCTAAAGTGGATGCAATTCCAATTAATGCAGCGATTCCTGTTGTTACTAATAAAATCCCAATACCATAAAAGCTGATTTTACCAAGATTTTTTGAAAGCTTTACCTTTGTAAACGCTCCAACAATAGAGATGAAAACTAATGGCATAACGACCATTTGCAACAACTTAACATAACCCGATCCGACGATATTAAACCATTGGATCGTAGTAGACGTAACCTCAGACGTAGTACCATATAAAAGATTAATAATAAACCCGAATAAAATACCGAGACCAAGTCCTGCAAATACACGTTTTGAGAATGTGACATGTTTCTTTTGCATCGTGTATAATCCAAAAATGATCGCTACAAGTATCACGATATTAACGGTAACAAGAAATGTATTCAAAATAGTTCCCTCCTAGATGTGGAATTAAAGTTTTTTTTGTGTCTTTCTGATACGGAAGAGTAGACGATTCTCCTTTCTCAGAAGAATAATTATAATATAATACAATAAAACCAATCGGTAAAGTAGGAAATGAATTTTTTTTTAAATTCGAATATAATTTTTTTCAATAGTCGAGTTCGAAAAGGTCTTTAAAGTTTTTCCCTGTCCAGACCGTACTTTTCATGCTACAATCGAATAGATTACATAAAAACCTTTTATATCCATTTTAATATCTTCATTTTCACCAAATAGGTAGACAACAGAGAATTTAAGGTTTCGGTTTTCGGATCCAATGGTGTTGGAAGCTTGGTTTTAATAAATGTAGGAAGTTTAGTTTTAAAAGGTGCAGGAAGTTTAGTTTTAAAAGGTGCAGGAAGTTTAGTTTGTTGCAAGCTTAGTTTAATAGGTGTTCGAATTTTGGTTTTAAAAGAGAATACATCGCTACACCAAATTTTTGTTGAAGAATTTGACTAAATATACTTATATACTGGCATTGGGTTTGTTAATGGTTGGAAGGAGAAGTTTTTATAGTGACAAAAATCATCCTAGCAGTTTTCGCACCATTCCTAATGATTATTTTTTTTACACGGGTAACGTTTAATCATTACATAGCTACAGTTTTAACATTAGGAATTATATTAGCTATTTTTAAAGGGTATGGCGAACCAACTTTAGTTCTGATTACTTGGATATTTTCAGTTCTTGCGGGCTTTGTAGTCTCAGCGCGAATGATGAAAAAGTTAAAGGATAAGAACAAGCAGAAATATTCGTAGCTGCTCAGTGGCTACTTTGGAGTTCTTTTTTCTAAGTAGAGATTATTGACAAGGATATTTAACGCTCAAAGCATGGGGTTTTGCAATAGGAAATGCAAAATCTTCATGCTTTTTTACTTGATGGAATATATTGCCCGGCGCAAACTTGATTGAAATTTAATGGGCAAGTAAAAGTATAATGAATCGAGGAGCGAGACAAAAAAACACATGAATCACAAGGATAATTTCCATTAAACGGCAATCGGACAATAAATCTTTAATTCTGGACAATAAAAAAAGGAATCGGCTAATAAATCTCGATCTCGGACAATAAGTATGCATTTCTGGACAATAACGATTCTCAATAAAAAAGCTATGCGAATTTGAAAGATATTTTCGATCAACGTCCCCTATTTTGTTAACTAAATTTTGGAAAAAATGCATGGTTTAACAGACACTCAGCTATGATAAATACATTCCAACGATGGCCCCCTGATTTTTTTAATAAAAACCCTGATTTTTGATGATGAAAGCAAGAAATAATTAGGTGACAAAAAGATCGGAGAGAATAAATCGAATATCCGTTCGTTAAAATTGGCGTGCTGAACTATCGATGTGTTACAATGTATTACAGAATTTAGAAGAAGAACTTTTGCTACAGGTTAATAGAAAACGGAATATTTGGCTACATGTAGCTGACTGAATAATAAATGGAGTACCAGAGTACCCGACCAATCTTTTAGTGCCACAATCAAGGTCTCTATCATAACGCTACCAATGTGGTACTTCCAATGTAGTACTAACATGGCGCTATCAATGTGGCGTTACCGATGCGGTACTATCATGGCGCTACCAGTGTGGCGTTACCGATGTGGTACTAACATGGCGCTATCAATGTGGCGTTACCGATGTGGTACTAACATAGCGCTACCAGTGGCGCTACCAATGTGGCGCTACCAGTGTGGCGTTACCGATGTGGTACTAACATGGCGCTACCAGTGACGCTACCGATGTGGTACTAACATGGCGCTATCAATGTGGCGTTACCGATGCGGTACTATCATGGCGCTACCAGTGGCGCTACCAATGTGGCGTTACCGATGTGGTACTAACATGGCGCTATCAATTTCGGTATCAATGATGTTATCAAAGACACTAGTTATCAGTGATGCTTTTAAAAATAGATTTTATGCTAATGAACGGAGGCTTCAAAATGAACGGTCAATTTGAACTTAAATCTAAATACCAGCCCCAAGGAGACCAACCTAAAGCGATTGAAAAGCTTGTTCAAGGCATTCACGCCGGGAAAAAGTACCAAACATTACTTGGTGCAACGGGAACGGGAAAAACATTTACGGTATCAAACGTTATTCAGCAAGTGAATAAACCAACTTTGATCCTTGCGCACAATAAAACGTTAGCCGGTCAGTTATATAGCGAATTCAAAGAATTTTTTCCTAACAATGCTGTTGAATATTTTGTTAGTTACTATGATTACTATCAGCCTGAAGCATATGTCCCACAGACAGATACATTTATTGAGAAGGATGCCAGCATCAATGATGAAATCGATAAACTACGGCACTCAGCAACATCCTCTTTATTTGAACGGAAGGATGTTATTATTGTTGCCAGCGTATCGTGTATTTACGGTTTAGGTTCTCCGGAAGAATATAAGGAATTGGTTGTATCGCTACGAGTCGGGATGGAAATTGAGCGTAATGAATTGCTACGAAAACTTGTTGATGTTCAATATAACCGTAACGACATAGATTTTCAGCGGGGAACCTTCAGAGTTCGAGGTGACGTTGTTGAAATTTTTCCAGCATCACGTGATGAGCATTGCATTCGCGTTGAATTTTTTGGCGATGAAATTGATCGGATTCGTGAGGTGGATGCGCTCACAGGAGAAATATTAGGTGATCGTGAGCATGTGGCTATTTTTCCGGCATCCCACTTCGTAACCCGCGAAGAAAAAATGAAGGTAGCGATTGAAAATATTGAGGCAGAGTTAGAGGAACGGTTAAAGGAGCTTCGTGAGGAAAACAAGCTTCTTGAAGCACAGCGCCTTGAGCAGCGGACACGCTATGATTTAGAAATGATGCGGGAAATGGGATTTTGCTCAGGGATTGAAAACTATTCGCGTCATTTAACGCTTAGACCACCAGGATCTACACCGTATACATTGTTTGATTATTTTCCTGATGATTTTTTACTAGTTGTCGATGAATCACACGTAACATTACCGCAGGTTCGCGGAATGTATAACGGCGATAGAGCGCGCAAGCAAGTGCTAGTTGATCATGGTTTTCGCTTGCCGTCAGCGCTAGATAACCGTCCGTTAATGTTTGACGAATTTGAAAAAGTGATTCATCAAGCGTTATTTATTTCGGCTACACCTGGCCCGTATGAGCTTGAGCATGCACCAGATGTAATCGAACAAATTATTCGTCCGACAGGGTTATTAGATCCTGTGATTGACGTTCGGCCAATTGAAGGACAAATTGATGATTTAATCGGTGAAATTAATGCGCGTGTCGAGAAAAATGAGCGAGTATTAGTTACAACGTTAACGAAAAAAATGTCTGAGGATTTGACTGATTATTTAAAGGAAATCGGTATTAAGGTTGCCTATCTCCATTCAGAAATAAAAACGTTAGAACGGATTGAAATTATTCGCGATCTACGGATTGGCAAATATGATGTTCTCGTTGGAATCAATCTTTTAAGAGAAGGGTTGGATATACCTGAGGTTTCACTGGTGGCAATTCTAGATGCAGATAAAGAAGGGTTCCTTCGTTCGGAGCGCTCACTTATTCAGACAATTGGTCGTGCCGCCCGTAATGCGAACGGTCATGTTATTATGTATGCGGATAGAGTGACCAATTCGATGGAAGTTGCAATTAGCGAAACGAGACGTCGTCGAAAAATTCAAGAGGAATTTAATGAAAAGCACGGAATTGTACCTCAAACGATTAAAAAAGAAATTCGCGATGTCATTCGCGCGACAATGGCCGCTGAGGATGAAGCAGTGTATGATACGCCTGTAAAACCAACGAAGCTGACAAAACAAGAGCGTGAAAAGCTCCTTATTCAAATTGAAAAAGATATGAAGGAAGCGGCAAAAGCGCTTAATTTTGAACGTGCTGCAGAGCTTCGTGACTTATTACTAGAATTGAAGGCAGAAGGGTAGCATGAGCGGATGAGCTTAAGCGTAAATCACTATGGCAGTTGATAACTGCAGATGTATCAAGGTGGCAAAACGTTTTAGTGTTATGAAGCGCCGATCCAAGTTAAACAATATTGTAATCGATGATTGTATACTGTATCAGGGTAGTAAAATGTTTTAGCGCATGTAAGGACCAATCCAATTTCAACAATAATTCAGCAGATGACTTCGTACTATAACGAGATTGCAAAGTGTTTCAGTGCGACGGACGAAGCAATTTAACCTATTTAGGTAGGCGATGATTGCAGATGATGTGGCGAAGTGTTTCAGCTCGTGGGAGATCCAATCTAGTCCAAAAATCATTCGCGTTGCCACTAGGTCTATTTCTAGAAAGGAGACAAGCATGACAGTAGATAAAATTGTAATAAAGGGTGCCCGTACCCATAATTTAAAAAATATTGATATCGAAATTCCGCGCGATAAACTCGTTGTGTTAACAGGGCTATCAGGGTCGGGGAAATCGTCGTTAGCTTTTGATACGATTTATGCTGAGGGGCAACGCCGGTACGTAGAATCATTATCCGCTTACGCTCGGCAATTTTTGGGACAGATGGATAAGCCCGATGTTGACTCGATTGATGGGCTTTCACCAGCGATTTCAATAGATCAAAAGACGACAAGTAACAATCCTCGTTCTACCGTTGGAACCGTCACAGAAATTTATGACTATCTACGGTTACTATACGCTCGAATTGGACGGCCAACTTGTCCAGAGCACGGCATTGAAATCTCATCACAAACGATTGAACAAATGGTTGACCAAATTCTTGAATATCCGGAACGGACAAAGCTGCAAATTCTAGCACCAATCGTTAGAGGGAAAAAAGGTGAGCATGTTAAAACGTTTGAGGATATAAAAAAACAAGGCTATGTTCGCGTTCGCGTCGATGGTGAAATGCATGAGGTTAGTGACGAAATTCAATTAGAGAAAAATAAAAAGCATTCTATTGAGGTAGTTGTAGACCGGATCGTCATTAAGGATGGCATTTCCGCCCGCTTATCTGATTCATTAGAAACAGCGTTAAAGCTCGGCGAAGGCAATGTTGTAATCGATGTGATTGGGGAAGAGGAATTGATGTTTAGTGAACATCATGCCTGCCCTCATTGTGGCTTTTCAATCGGGGAGCTTGAGCCTAGAATGTTTTCATTTAATAGCCCATTCGGTGCTTGCCCAAGTTGTGACGGCTTAGGCTCGAAGCTTGAAGTTGATTTAGATCTTGTGATTCCAGACTGGGAGCGCTCATTAAAGGATAATGCGCTTGCACCTTGGGAGCCAACTAGTTCACAATATTACCCACAGCTGTTAGAGTGTGTCTGCAACCATTTCGGTGTCGATATGACAATTCCTGTAAAAGATGTTCCTAAGCATTTATTAGACAAAGTTCTTTATGGTAGTAATGGTGAAAAAATCTTTTTTCATTATGAAAATGATTTTGGCCAAGTCCGCGAAAATCATATTGAATTTGAAGGTGTTATTCGCAATGTCGAACGTCGCTATCGAGAAACTACCTCGGATTATATTCGCGAACAGATGGAAAAATATATGGTGCAAAAGTCATGTCCTGCATGTAAAGGACATCGTTTAAAAAAAGAAACGCTAGCTGTGAAAGTGGATCATAAACATATTGGAGAAATTACAAATTTTTCAATTACAGAAGCATTGGAATTTTTCAAAAAGATTACTCTTACAGAAAAAGAAATGAATATTGCCCGCTTAGTCTTTAGAGAAATTGTTGAACGGCTCGGCTTTTTAGTAAATGTAGGGTTGGATTATTTGACGCTATCGAGAACAGCAGGAACACTATCAGGTGGGGAAGCGCAACGAATTCGTTTAGCTACCCAGATTGGTTCAAGATTAACAGGTGTGTTGTATATTTTAGACGAGCCTTCAATTGGTCTCCATCAGCGTGATAATGATCGACTTATTGATACGTTAAAAAATATGCGTGATATTGGCAATACGCTGATTGTTGTCGAGCATGATGAAGATACAATGCTCGCAGCCGACTATTTAATAGATATTGGTCCTGGAGCTGGGGTTCACGGTGGTGAAGTTGTAGCAAAAGGTACACCTAGTGAAGTTATGAAGGATCCGAATTCACCGACTGGCCAATATTTATCAGGGAAAAAGTTCATCCCCTTACCGCTTGAACGGAAAAAAGGTGACGATCGCTACTTAGAAATTGTGAAAGCGAAGGAAAACAACTTAAAAAATATTTCTGTGAAAATTCCGCTTGGTACTTTTGTTTGTGTAACGGGCGTTTCCGGCTCTGGGAAAAGTACGCTAGTCAATGAAGTTTTATTTAAAGCCGTTGCCAAAAAATTATATCGATCAAAAGAAAAACCAGGAGAGCACAAGGAAATAAAAGGGATTGAGGAGCTTGATAAAGTAATCGACATTGATCAGTCGCCAATCGGGCGGACACCTCGATCAAATCCCGCGACGTACACGGGTGTTTTTGATGATATACGTGATGTTTTTTCGCAAACAAATGAAGCGAAGATTCGCGGCTATCAAAAAGGCCGTTTCAGCTTTAATGTTAAAGGCGGTCGCTGTGAGGCTTGCCGTGGTGATGGGATTATTAAAATTGAAATGCATTTTCTACCCGATGTCTATGTGCCTTGTGAAGTTTGCCATGGGAAACGTTATAACCGCGAAACGTTGGAGGTAAAATATAAAGATAAAAATATTTCTGATATTTTAGATATGACGGTTGAGGATGCGTTAGCATTTTTTGCTAATATGCCAAAAATAAAACGTAAGCTACAAACAATTTTTGATGTTGGTTTAGGATATATTAAATTAGGCCAGCCAGCAACAACGCTATCTGGTGGAGAGGCCCAACGTGTAAAACTCGCTTCAGAACTCCATCGTCGTTCGACCGGTCGTTCCTTGTATATTTTAGATGAGCCGACAACGGGCTTGCACGTTGATGATATTTCCAGGTTATTGAAGGTACTGCAGCGCTTAGTAGAAAATGGCGATACAGTGCTTGTTATCGAACATAATCTTGATGTAATTAAGACTGCTGATTATATCATTGATTTAGGACCTGAAGGGGGCGCAAATGGAGGTCAGGTCATTGCAACCGGTACTCCTGAGGAAATTTGTAAGGTTTCGGCATCCTATACTGGAAAGTACTTAAATCCTGTGTTAGATCGTGATCGTGCCAGAATGGTACAGCGCCTTGAGGAGATCGAAGCAACGGTAAAATAAAAAAGTATGGATAATAAATCATCAGGTTATCTCTTTCTTGATATTTCAAAAACGACTGTATGAAATATACCCAAAGGTAAAAATTAAAGATAGAGTAGAAGAACGGTCGCAGTAGATCGAAGCAACGGTAAAATAAAAAAGTATGGATAATAAATCATCAGGTTATCTCTTTCTTGATATTTCAAAAACGACTGTATGAAATATACCCAAAGGTAAAAATTAAAGATAGAGTAGAAAAACGGTCGCAGTAGATCGAACAACAATAAAACAAAAGATAAGTAAGCCATCAGTAGAGAGGTGATCTTCATTCCTCAGCTGATGGTCTTTCTTTTATGTAAATACATAAATCCTCATACATAAAGTTTTTCCGGGATTTCAGGTGTCGGAAATTGAATTAATACGTGTGTATGACATATTTTGAATATAATATTTCAAATTGTTAATTAATTCGTACTATTACAAAAAATATATTGGTAATTCAATGTTTCTCTGGTATGATAAGATGAATTGATTTTTAATTTTAGGGAGTCGAAAAATGTAATGCCTTTTGATCGAAAAGTTAAGCTTCGCTATGCAATTGGGTTGTTAGTGCTTATGACAGTAATATTAACTGCGGGTGTAAGCTGGTATTCTGCAACAAACGCATTAAAACACTCGTTAGCGGAAAATTATTTAGAAAGCAATCGCAATTATGCTAATAAGTTGTCATTAAGTACGAGTGATTTATTAATTCATATGCAGGAGCATATTAACGGGATTGCTGTCTTTGTTGGAAGACAGTCATTTTCTCAAGATATACTAGATTCATATCGAATTACTAATAGCAGTTATTTTAGTGCGTTATTAATCACGGACCCAAATGGGGTTATCCAAGTCATAAGTCCATCCGTGGTTCGTTATAACAAAGGGCCTGAAGTAAAAGCAAACACGAAGTTAGTTTCAAATGCTATACAAAATGCTTTAGAATTGAAAAGGCCACTAATTTCGGAACCATATAACGACTTATCTGGCCAAAGAGTATTACTTGTTTCAGCGCCGATTTTTGATAATAACGGATCGTTTAAAGGCTTAGTTGCAGGAACGATTAACCTTGAAGGTGAAAATGTAATAAAGAATACGTTAGATAAACATCAATATGCAAATGGTTCCTACGTTTATGTTGTTGATCAAAAAGGCAGAATTATATTTCATCCTGACCCTAGCCGGATAAATGATATTGTCACCAAAAATGAAGCAGTCCGTAACGTTTTGCAAGGGAAAAGTGGGTCTGCACAAGTTGTCAATACTCAAGGGAATGAATTTTATGCTGGGTATGCCTTTGAAAAAGTGAGTGGCTGGGGAATTATATCGCAAACTCCAACAGGCATTATTGCAGAACCATTAGGAAATGTTCGAAAAAGCATGTTCTTTCAGGGCTTGCCACTATTATTATTGATATTATTGTTGGCTTCGGTGCTAGCAAACAATCTTTCGAGACCACTTAACGTCATCGCAAAGCATTCCGAAAATGCCATTCATGAAAATAAAATCGTCAGGTTTGAAAAACTGAAAATTAATTCACATATTTTTGAAGTTCATCATCTTTATCACCATATGAATAATTATTTGAATTTATTAAACAGGCAGATTGAAATCGATGGTTTGACAGGATTGTCTAATCGTAAAGCATTCGATTCCATTATGAAAGAATGGGTCGAAAAAGATATTGCATTTTCAATCATACTTCTTGATATTGATCGTTTCAAAAGAGTAAATGATACGTTTGGGCACCTTGTCGGTGATGACGTATTACGATACTTGGCAGGGATGATTAACAGTGTTTGCAAAAATGAAATGTATTGCTTCCGCTATGGTGGCGAGGAATTTGTAATTTTAATGAAAAATAAAAATATAGAGTCTGCGTTTGAAGCTGCTGAGCAGTTAAGAGAGAAAATTGCAGAAACGGCAAGCCCTACAGGGGAGGCTATAACAATTTCATTAGGGATTACTGAGTATCAAAAAGGAGACAAACATCCGGAAGAGATTATAGAACGAGCAGATTCTGCCCTTTATCAATCGAAAACTGATGGAAGAAATCGGACGACAGTATTCCATAACAAAGTAAAAACATTCGTTTAACGCTTAACTAGAAATGTATATAAATCTCAAAAAATATTTGTATAACTCTTACAATTATTCCGTTTAACTATTAAGATAATATTGTAAAAGAATTGGTTGTGATAAAACAAAAGTTAACTTACAATCGATCCGTTTAACTGTTAAGATAATATTGTAAAAGAAGCGATATTGACAAAACAAAAGTTAACTTACAATTATTCCGTTTAACTATTAAGATAATATTAGTAGAATATTGTATATTGGACATGAGGACGTTTTAGTACTTTAAGCTCAAAGTAAGGCTTTAAGTGGTACCGACTCATGTCTTTTTTGTAGCTACAAAAAATATGAGACTCCGTCTTGAGACTGATTTTTATTTATTTCACGTTTTTGTGAAACGTCTTAAAGCAACAATCCGTATATATTAACAAAGGAGAGGATTGTATATGGATACCAATCGTATCGTTTCATCACTTTGTTATTTTAGTTTGTTTTTTGCACCGTTCTTATTTCCAATTATCGTCTATTTTATCGTGGATCATTCAGAAGTGAAAAACCATGCGAAAAAGTCATTTCTTTCTCATTTAATACCCATCATTACAGTGCCAATTGTAGCAGTTCCAGTTTTACTTTCAAGTGGAGAACCGACAATGCTAGCAGTAGGTGGAATCTTTGCGTTTTTATTAATAGGAGCTATTAATATCGGGGTTCTGATTTGGAATGTTGTAAAAGGGGTTAAAATTTTAATTGACTAATTAAAAATCAATCGTCTACTTTAACACAATTCAAATTTTTAAAAGGAGGGGCAAAACATGCAGGAAGAAAAGAAACGGATCTTGAAAATGGTTGAAGAAGGTAAGATTACGGCGGCGGAGGCGATTACATTAATTGAGGCTTTGGAAAACCCAACTAAAAAATCGGAAACAACGACTGAACCTTCACCACATGTGAATTTTGATTCATCATCGTCTAACAATTACGAAAACAAAAGCTATAAGCGTCCATCATTCATGGATAAGTTTACAGACTTCATTGATAGTACATTTCAAAAAATTAAAGATGTCGACTTAGATTTTAATTTTGGTCCTCACAAAGAAGTAAATCATATTTTTCAGCACCGTGATGTTTATTTAGTTAATATGAGTTTGGATATATCTAATGGTGATATTAAAATTTTACCTTGGGATGAACGTGATGTGCGTGTTGAATGTCAGGCTAAAGTTTACAAAGTATCCTCACAGGAGGAAGCAAAGAAGGAATTCTTAAAAAGTGTGTATTTTTCGATCGATGGGGATGCCATGAGGTTTTCAGTTGAGCCAAAACAAATTAAAATGAATACGGTTTTTTATATTCCTAGGTTCCTTTATGAAAAAATTACAATTCGTATGTTTAATGGTCATATAAAGGCGGAGAATCTTAATGTAAAAATGTTTAAGGCAAAAACGGCAAATGGTAATATTCAATTTTCAAATTTGAGTGGGAACGACTTTGAATTTGAGACAGCAAATGGCCATATACGAGTAGAAAATAGTCGTGCACATGAATTAGAGGCTGAAACATTAAATGGGACAATCAAAGCTAACGGTTCATTTGTGAAAACAGATTTACAGAGCTTTAGTGGTAATATTATTTGTGAGGTTCTTGATTCAAGGAGCGAAACCGTATTGGTGAAGTCAAAAACAGGTAGCATTGACTTGTTTGTAGCTGACAATACGAATCTTGAGGTTAATGGTAAGTTAAAATCAAATATAGGTGGATTTACTTGTGAGCTTACAAACTTAGAAATTTTGGATGAGAAAAAAGATGTAGTCCAAAAGGAAATGAGTTTTGTAGCAAATCGTGGTCAAGAACGGAAGCTATACGTAGATGCAGAATCAAGAACGGGCTCAATTGTAGTCAAGAGGATTGAACAGTAACAAGAAATTATTGAAAACTTAAGCTGGAATTAGCAAGTCGAATGGTAATTCACGCTTAAGTAACAAGGAACTTATAAATTATTGAAAGTTAAGAGAGTTTTCAAGTCGAATAGTAAATCTCAGTAGGTAACAAGGAACTTACAAATTATTGAAAACTTAAGAGGGAATTCGCAATTCGAATAGTAAAGTACGCTTAAGTGACAAGAAACTTAAAAAATTAAGAGTATTGAAAGATCTGATAGAAAGGAAGGGTAACGATGAGGAAAAAATTATATCGGTCACGCACCGATCGCAAACTCGCGGGTATTTTAGGAGGATTTGGTGAGTATTTAGGCGTCGATCCAACATTATTACGAGTATTATTTGTCATCCTTTCGATCGTAACAGTGTTCTTTCCGTTTGCTCTTGCTTATTTGATTTGCGCCTTTATTATACCGAATGATGATGGTGTGATTAGCTAATGAGATGGCTAATACACCTTCTAATTAATACTATAGTACTAATTGTTGTAGCTGGTTATTTTAAATCTTTTTACCTAGATGGAATTTCGGCTGCAATTGTTGCGAGTTTAATCATCTCTATTTTAAACGTTTTCGTTAAGCCGATTTTAATTTTGCTAACACTTCCATTTACTGTCATTACCTTTGGGCTATTTTTATTTGTCATTAACGCGATTACCCTTATGATCACAGATGAATTGATGGGGGCAGCATTTGAAATTGAAAGCTTTGGGGCGGCAATTTTGGCAGCTATAGTCATTTCTATTTTAAACATGCTAATCCAAAAGGTTGTCATTGAACCGTTAAATGAGAAAGAAAAATAAATTGTAAAACGTGCTGTTGGAAACAAACATTAGTAACTCAAATTTTTTAGAAGAAGCATTTGGATGGCAAAAAGGTACTGTTGTAAGTAAGCTAGACTAACTTAAAGCTAGACTAACTTATGTAACTGATTAAAATTGTATTCGAGTAGCTTGTCTAATTTGGCACAGCTACGTCCTTGCGTAGAAAAGGGAAAAGCAACGCAATTATTAACTTAATACTGTTGTAAAGCTAACGTCCTTGCGGAAGGGCGTTTTTATTTTTGTAAGGGTAGCTTTAGATAAGCGATTAAGAATAAGTTTGGGAGATGAGGAGTTAGGTCACACCTTATAATCTTCCTTCTAGGTGTGCGGATAGATGTATTCCTACTATTATTGTTTTTCTGTATAAAAATAAGCCGCATATTTCGTGTTTGTCTAAAAAAATGATAAAATAGTAACCAGCATTCACATTATTGGGGGAAGCGGCAATGGTAAAAGTGAGAACAAAGGATGTAATCGAAAAATTTAATTTCGAGCTTGTTTGTGGAGAAGAAGGAATTCATCGCCCTATTACGACAAGTGATATTTCCCGCCCAGGTCTTGAAATGGCTGGATATTTTGCGCATTATCCTTCAGAAAGGCTGCAGTTATTAGGAAGGACAGAGCTATCTTTTATTAATGCATTAGCGCCTGAAGTTCGTAAGGAGCGCTTTGAAATGTTATGCACAGATATTACACCTGGAGTTATGATTTCTCGAAGTGCAGAGGTTCCAATGGAGTTAATTGAGGCTTCAAAGGAAAGTGATGTCCCGATTATCCGTTCTCACTATAAAACAACGCGACTATCAAGTCGTGTGACGAATTATTTAGAAAGCCTGCTTGCGCCAACTACAGCTGTTCATGGAGTTTTGGTTGATATTTATGGTGTTGGTGTTCTCATTACTGGTAAAAGTGGAGTAGGGAAAAGTGAAACTGCCCTTGAACTTGTTAAGCGGGGGCATCGATTGGTGGCCGATGATTGTGTTGAAATTAGGCAAGAGGATCAGGATACATTAATAGGAAGTGCACCCGAGTTAATTCAACACTTATTAGAAATTCGTGGTTTAGGAATTATTAATGTAATGACACTGTTTGGCGCTGGTGCTATTCTAAACTCAAAAAAAATATCATTAGTTATTGTGCTAGAGCTCTGGGATCCAAAAAAGGTTTATGACCGCCTTGGACTTGAGGAAGAAAAAATGAGAATCATCGATGCGGATATTCCGAAAATTACGATACCAGTACGACCAGGGAGAAACCTAGCTGTTATTATTGAAGTGGCCGCGATGAATTTCCGTTTGAAACGGATGGGTGTTAACGCGGCGGAACAGTTTTCAAATCGATTAACAGATGTGATTGAAGAAAGGGAACACGATGATTTATAAAGTGATAGGCTTCTAAATTAAATATTGCGACTCTCTACTGAATCTGTTGGTAGTTCGGACAGAAAGTGTTGTGAAAGGCAATTCGTGTCCGAACTTGGTGGTAGTTCGGACAGAAAACGGCCGTAGTAGCAAATTCGTGTCCGAACTTGGTGGTAGTTCGGACAGAAAAGGGCCGTAGTAGCAAATTCGTGTCCGAACTTGGTGGTAGTTCGGACAGAAATGGGCTGAAGTAGCAAAATCGTGTCCGAACTTGGTGGTAGTTCGGACAGAAAACGGCCGTAGTAGCAAATTCGTGTCCGAACTTGGTGGTAGTTCGGACAGAAAACGGCCGTAGTAGCAAAATCGTGTCCGAACTCGGTGGTAGTTCGGACAGAAAAGGGCCGAAGTAGCAAAATCGTGTCCGAACTCAATGGTAGTTCGGACAGAAAACGGCCGTAGTAGCAAAATTGTGTCCGAACTTGGTGGTAGTTCGGACAGAAAACGGCCGTAGTAGCAAAATTGTGTCCGAACTTGGTGGTAGTTCGGACAGAAAACGGCCGTAGTAGCAAAATTGTGTCCGAACTTGGTGGTAGTTCGGACAGAAAACGGCCGTAGTAGCAAAATTGTGTCCGAACTTGGTGGTAGTTCGGACAGAAAACGGCCGTAGTAGCAAAATTGTGTCCGAACTTGGTGGTAGTTCGGACAGAAAACGGCCGTAGTAGCAAAATTGTGTCCGAACTTGGTGGTAGTTCGGACAGAAAACGGCCGTAGTAGCAAAATTGTGTCCGAACTTGGTGGTAGTTCGGACAGAAAACGGCCGTAGTAGCAAAATTGTGTCCGAACTTGGTGGTAGTTCGGACAGAAAACGGCCGTAGTAGCAAATTCGTGTCCGAACTTGGTGGTAGTTCGGACAGAAAGTGTTGTGAAAAGGCAATTCGTGTCCGAACTCAATGGTAGTTCGGACAGAAAACGGCCGTAGTAGCAAATTCGTGTCCGAACTTGGTGGTAGTTCGGACAGAAAACGGCCGTAGTAGCAAAATTGTGTCCGAACTTGGTGGTAGTTCGGACAGAAATGGACCGTAGTAGCAAAATCGTGTCCGAACTTGGTGGTAGTTCGGACAGAAAACGGCCGTAGTAGCAAATTCGTGTCCGAACTTGGTGGTAGTTCGGACAGAAAACGACCGTAGTAGCAAAATTGTGTCCGAACTTGGTGGTAGTTCGGACAGAAAACGGCCGAAGTAGCAAAATTGTGTCCGAACCTTCAAAGTGATTGAAACGAATTAGGCAGAAAACAACTTTACAATGAGGTATTCCCTCTTTGATAGTAATAATCTTTAATTGAAATTTGCATCACAACGCAACGAAGCACTAGCAAATAAAAGGAAGTGAGCATATATGGAGTCGGAAATTCAACAGCTGAATCGGGTGTTTTTAGAGCTTGGTCCTATTACAATATATTGGTATGGCGTCATCATTGCATTCGGAGCGTTGCTAGGACTTTGGATTGCAACAAAAGAAAGTGTTCGGAGAGGACTTCCGAAAGAAACATTTGTTGATTTAGTTATTATAGCAATTCCAGTCGCTATTCTGGCAGCAAGAGCATACTACGTTATTTTTAAATGGGAGTACTATTCACAAAATCCTGGTGATATTATAAAAATCTGGGAGGGTGGTATTGCCATCCACGGGGGACTGATTGGTGCATTTTTAGTAGGGTATATTTTTACAAAAAAACGAGGGCTTTCATTTTGGAAACTTGCTGATATTGCGGCTCCTAGCATCATTTTAGCTCAAGCAATTGGTCGTTGGGGAAATTTTATGAATCAGGAGGCGCATGGTGCAGAGGTGACTCGTTCGTTTCTAGAAAACCTTCATTTGCCAAAATTCATCATCGATCAAATGTACATAGAGGGTCACTATTTCCAGCCTACTTTTTTATATGAATCAATTTGGAATTTACTAGGCTTTGTCGTTCTTTTGTCATTACGAAAAGTAAATTTAAAGCGTGGAGAAATATTTTTAAGCTATTTAATTTGGTATTCAATTGGCCGCTTCTTTATTGAAGGCTTGCGGACAGATAGTCTGATGCTAACTGAATATTTACGAATGGCACAGTTTATATCAATTTTGTTAATCATATTTGCTGTGTCTACATGGTGGTATCGTCGCTCTAAGGGTTATGCAAAGGCGAACTATTTAGATAATGAGAATTCAATGTGACTAGCATCCCGTAATAGTAATAGATTAAAGTAATCACCAAATCAAAAATATTGAAATATGGAAACGCAAGAGATTGGAATTTCTCTTAAAAATGTAGCAGGTTTTTGTTAGGGGAGTTTGCAGCTTTCATTCTAGATAATCTTTGTTTAATTTGTTAGTCAAACTTGTGGGTATATAATATTATTTTTACAAGCATTCAAGCATTCAAGCATTCATCTTCACGATAAAAAGAGTTTAGTTTTATCACCATGCATATAAGATAGTGTGAATAGTTCATCAAGACTATACACCAAGAGTAGGGGGAAGGGTCTTGCGTACAATTAAGCAAGGTTTACTCGTCGGAATAAAAACAACATGGGTATTGGGTAAGGTTATATTTCCAGTTACGTTACTAGTAACATTACTTCAGTATACACCATTATTACAATGGATTGTAAACCTAATCGAGCCGTTTATGGGGTGGATTGGTCTTCCAGGAGATGCTGCGATTCCATTGGTATTAGCTAGCTTTTTAAACTTATACGCAGGAATTGGTGCGATTTTGACAATTGACTTTACTGTAAAAGAAGTATTTATTTTAGCGATGATGATGTCATTTGCCCATAATTTAATTGTAGAATCAACTGTTGCTGCTAAGGTTGGCGTAAAGCTTTGGGTAGTAGCGTCAATAAGAATTATTCTTGCGTTAGTGTCGGGCTTCTTCATCCATCATCTTTGGAACGGTGGGAATGAACTGGCTCAATATGGACTTATTTCAAATCAATCTGAACAGGTTGTAACTGGGATTGGTGCAATAATATGGGATGGGATTACAAAAGCATCTATAGGGATTGTTCAAATTGCGATTATTGTCCTTCCATTAATGGTTTTTATCCAACTGTTGAAGGATTTGAAATGGATTGATCGTTTTTCAAAAATGATGGCTCCTTTTACGCGATTGTTAGGAATGAAGGAAAATACAGCAACTACTTTGGCGGCTGGTGTTGCTTTTGGTCTTGCCTATGGGGCAGGTGTTATGATTCAAGCGGTACGGGAAGACGGCGTTTCCAAAAAGGACTTATATTTAGCGTTTATTTTTCTTGTCTCTTGTCATGCAGTCATCGAGGATACCCTCATATTTTTATCGCTTGGAATCCCGGTCTGGCCTTTGCTAGTAATTCGCTTAAGTGTTGCAATTTTCCTAACAATTTTGGTGGCGTCAATTTGGCATCGTATAGAAGTAGGTGCGAGAAAGGGGATTTCGAGTTATGAAGGTTGATACGTTACTATTTGATTTAGATGGTACGTTAATTGATACAAATGATTTAATTATTGAGTCATTTATGCATACTCTTGGGCAGTTTTTTTCACCGAGTCAATTTAAAAAAGAAGATATTTTGAAGTTTATGGGACCACCTTTATATGAAAGCTTTCATATGTTGAATCCAGAAAAAGCACAAGAGATGGTCGAAGTTTACCGGAAATTTAATAAGGAAAAGCATGACGAGCTTGTTAAAGAGTACGATACAGTGTATGAAACGATTGAATACTTTTATGAAAAAGGCTATAAGCTTGGTGTTGTGACTTCAAAAACACGGAATACCGTAGAGATGGGTTTGAAATTGTCTAGACTTAAGCAATTTTTTGAAGTGGTTATTACAGTAGATGATGTAGCACATGCTAAACCTCATCCAGAGTCAATCTTTTTGGCTTTAGAGCAGCTGAGGTCAAAGCCTGAACATACGATTATGGTTGGCGATAATCATCATGATATTGAAGCGGGGAAAAATGCAGGAACATTAACAGCTGGTGTGACATGGTCGCTTAAAGGTCCTGACTATTTAAAAAAATATAATCCGGATTTTATGCTTGAGAAAATGTCAGATCTTATTGAGATTGTTGGGGGAATAGAAGCGTGAGGCGTACGACACGTTATCGTGTAACCGAGGCAAATTCATTGTGGCATGTTTATAAAACAGTACCGTTTTGGAAGGTTGTGAAAAATTTTATTGTAATTCAGACGGCCCGTTATACTCCGTTTTTGCCGTTGAAAAATTGGCTCTATCGCACCTTTCTCCATATGGAGGTTGGGAAAAGCACGTCATTTGCATTAATGGTTATGCTTGATATTATGTTTCCTGAGAAAATAAAAGTCGGAAATAATACGGTTATCGGCTATAATACAACGATTTTAGCTCACGAGTATTTAATAAAAGAGTACCGTTTAGGCGAAGTGGTCATTGGTAGTGACGTTATGATTGGTGCAAATACAACGATTTTGCCAGGAGTGGAGATTGGCAATGGGGCAATTGTTTCAGCAGGAACACTTGTGCATAAGGATGTGCCTGCAGGCGCGTTTGTTGGCGGCAATCCAATGCGAGTCATTTATACAAAAGAAGAAATGGAAGCAAAGGAACGAGAGTAGGCGTAATTTAAAGGTGGGGCTTTCAAATAGTAGTTGGAGATCCGGATAGTAAGCAATAGGAGGATGCGGGCAAATTGGCGAAGACGGACAGATCGTCGGTTTCGAGATTTGGCGAGGTATTTATAGTTGCATTTTTCAAATAGTAGTTGGCCATAATCGTCGGTACTTCGATTGGCGGATGTTTCTATAGTTAAATTATCAATAGTAATTGATGGGCTTAGTCGTGAAACTAAGCCTATTTTGTTTAGATCAATTGTTCAGAAAATTTCCTTATCTATAAAATAGTGAAACGACGACAACTTACTTCCATAAAAAGGCACTAGGCTAATAAATAGTTGATTTTGGCTAATAAAATAGGAAACTTGGTCAATAAATCTTCGAATCCAGTTGATAAGTTGCTGTATTCGGACAATAACCATTATCAACTAGTGATTCCAACATTTCTTATACATATTTCGGCTTACATTTAACCCTAAAAAATGATGTTTCGTTCAATATATTATCGCTTACCGTTGATTTCTATCATTTTGAATGAAAAATGGGTTATTTGTGGGTAACTGTATGATATAAACTAAATTTTTCAAAGGTATTGTTGTTCCAATTGTCAAAATAATAAATAAAGCATTTTTTATATTCATATTGACGCCTTAACAATTCAGATGTAGACTAACAAGTAATTACATTTTAACTTGTTAGCACATTAGCGAACTAAAGCATAAGAACTAGTTATTATATCTAGTATTAAGGATTAAGGAATTTTTAAAATATGGCAGTATCAACACCTTTGTAGCGAGTATTTTAACTATTTGTTAGTGAACATATAGAATTTTTAAAATATGGCAGTATCAACACCTTTGTAGCGAGTATTTTAACTATTTGTTAGTGAACATATAGAATTTTTAAAATATGGCAGTATCAACACCTTTGTAGCGAGTATTTTAACTATTTGTAGTAATGAACATATTAACTTATTAAAATAAGGTAGTTTAGAAGCCTACGTAAGCTAGTAATTAAACCTTTTTAGTAGTGAATATATAAAATTTTTAAATATGGCAGTATCAACATCTTTGTAAGCGATTATTTTAACTATTTGTAGTAATGAACATATTAACTTATTAAAATAAGGCAGTTTAGACGCCTACGTAAGATAGTAATTAAACTATTTGTAGTAATGAACATATTAACTTATTAAAATAAGGAAATGTCAACTCCTTTGTAAGCTAGTAATTAAACTTTTGGAAGTAGTGAATATATAAAATTTTAAAATAAGGGTGTGTCAACAATGAATAAGCTTTTTATGTTTGAAAAACCACTTGGTATGAGAGATACGTTACCACAGCTCCATGAAGTTAAAAAGCATGTGAGAACGAAACTGGCAGATGAAATCAGCGCGTGGGGTTATCAAACAATTGAAACGCCAACATTAGAATATTATGAAACGGTGGGGGCGGCATCGGCCATACAAGATCGCCAGCTTTTTAAATTGCTAGATCAACAAGGCCATACGTTAGTGCTACGGCCGGATATGACTGCACCAATTGCCCGCGTTGCAGCATCAAGACTGAAGGAAGAAGGATATCCATTGAGATTAGCGTATGATGCCAATGTTTTTCGGGCACAGCAACGTGAAGGTGGGCGTCCTGCTGAATTTGAACAGGTTGGGATTGAGTTAATTGGCGATTCAACTTCAAGTGCTGATGCAGAGGTTATCGCATTAATGATTGCAGCTTTAAAAAATGCAGGCTTAGAAGATTTTTCTGTTGCCATTGGTCATGTTGGCTTTGTGAACGCGTTGTTTGTTGAGATTTTAGGAAATGAAGAACGTGCTAACAGTTTGCGCCGCTTTCTATATGAAAAAAATTACGTCGGATTTCGCGAGCATGTAAAAAACTTACCGTTGTCATCGATTGATAAACAGCAGCTTTTACAGCTTTTACAATTACGTGGAGATCATCAAAAAATTGCCGAGGCACGCGAGATGACGGAAAACCAAGATGCGCGTAAAGCTATTGAAGAACTAGACCTATTATGGAGTCAGCTAGAGTCTTATGGAGTTACAGATTATGTAAAAATTGACTTAAATATTGTTAGTCATATGAGCTATTATACAGGTATTTTATTTGAAGGGTATGCGCAAAATTTGGGCTTTCTGCTTTGTAATGGTGGTCGCTATGACCAATTGCTTGAAAAGTTTAATCGGGCTGCACCCGCAACAGGCTTTGGAATTCGACTTGACCGCCTTGTTGAGGCGCTAGGTAATGGTCATCGGTCAGCACCGACCTCCTTAATTTTGTTTAGTCAAGAACATCGTCATGAGGCGATTCAGCTCGCTCTTGAAAAAAGAAAATGTGGAGATAGTGTTGTTTTACAGGATATAACAGGAATAGAGGACGTCGATTTATTTACGAGTCGATATGAAGATGTAGTTTATTTTATCGGGAAACAAGGCAAAGCGTAATTCGATAGAAAATTGCGGGAAATTAGAGTTTAGATAAATATAACTGATGTGACGATATATAACAAAAATATTGAAGCGAATATTGTGAGTAGTTTAGTTTAACTAGTAAAAAAAAATTAACAAAACGGAAGTGCGATATAGCTCTATGACAATTAATGGACATGAAACTAGTATTTTCAATAAAGGAGAACGGGCAATGAGTGCAACGATGGTAACGATAGCGATGCCGAAAGGTCGGATTTTTGAGGAAGCTGCTGAGCTTTTGCGAAAAGCAGGGTATAAGCTTCCGCCGGAATTTGATGACTCTAGAAAACTAATTATCGATGTTCCTGAAGAGAACTTACGATTTATTTTGGCCAAGCCGATGGACGTCGTAACGTATGTTGAGCATGGTGTGGCTGACCTTGGGATAGCAGGGAAAGATGTGATGCTTGAAGAGGACCGCGATGTTTATGAAGTTTTAGATTTAAAAATAAGTGCTTGTTATTTAGCCGTAGCAGGCTTACCTGATACGACATATGGCGTAGCTCCAAAGGTTGCGACGAAATACCCGAAAATTGCTTCATCCTATTTTCGGGAGCAAGGTGAACAGGTTGAAATTATTAAGCTGAATGGTTCAATCGAGCTTGCACCATTAATTGGTCTGGCAGAGAGAATTGTTGATATTGTTTCAACCGGACGTACGTTAAAAGAAAATGGGCTAGTGGAGCTACAACGGATTCAAGATATCACATCCCGATTAATTGTAAATCCAGTCAGCTATCGTATGAAGGATCAATATATTGATGATATGGTTGAGCGACTTTCAGCTGTAATAGAAGGAGCAAAATAGAATGGGAGTATACAAACAGCTCAATTTCATTTATTTTTGCTTTAAAAATAAAAGGAGCGAAGTGAAATGAAGATCGTCAAGGTAACTGATTCATTATCGCTAAAAAGAGATTTGGATTCAGGTACACAACAACAACGAAATGCAGTATTAGAAATACTTGAAAAGGTAAAAAGCGAAGGGGATCAAGCGTTATTTCAATACACGGAAAAATTTGATGGCGTGAGGCTTAATTCCCTTAAGGTAAGCGAACAGGAAATTGAGGATGCATATGAAGCAATTGCTCCTGAGTTAGTCTGCTATTTAAAAGAAGCTGCTGAAAATATTCGGAGCTATCATGCCCGTCAGGTTCGCCAATCGTGGCTAACAACTGAAGAAAACGGTACGATTTTGGGGCAAAAAATAACTCCGCTTGATGCCGTTGGTGTTTATGTTCCTGGGGGGACAGCTGCGTATCCGTCATCAGTGATGATGAATGTCATTCCGGCGCAGGTAGCAGGTGTAGGACGGATTGCCATGGTTTCACCCCCGGGGAAGGATGGGAAATTACCAGCTGGTGTATTAGTTGCTGCAAATGAGTGTGGCATTAAGGAGATTTATAAAGTAGGCGGCGCACAAGCGATTGGAGCGTTGGCTTATGGTACTAATACCATTAAAGCCGTTGATAAAATTACTGGTCCTGGCAATATATTTGTTGCACTTGCAAAACGGGAAGTATTTGGTGACGTGGATATTGATATGATTGCTGGTCCAAGTGAAATAGTAGTGTTAGCAGATGAACATGCAAATCCAAGCTATATTGCGGCTGATTTACTTTCCCAAGCTGAGCATGATATTCGAGCTTCAGCTGTACTCGTAACCCCATCCAGCGTGCTTGCGGAAAAAGTTGCTGAGGAGGTAAAAAAGCAGCTGGAAACACTACCAAGAAAAGGCATTGCTAGCCCCGCGATTCGCGACTATGGGGCAATATATGTCACGGAAACTTTGGAACAAGCGATTGCAGCGGTGAATGAATTAGCACCCGAGCATCTTGAGTTAATGACTGCTGACCCGATGAACCTAGTTGGTCAAATTCGCCATGCAGGTGCAATATTTATCGGTGAAAATAGCTCTGAGCCAATCGGTGATTATTTTGCGGGACCAAACCACGTGTTACCAACAAACGGAACGGCTCGATTTTCAAGCCCGTTAAACGTCGATGATTTTGTGAAAAAATCTAGCATTATTTTATATAGTAAAAAAGCAGTAGTTGATAACGGTCATAAAATTGCTGCGTTAGCACGACTGGAAGGTTTAGAAGCGCACGCACGAGCTGTTGAACAACGATTAAAATAGAAGCAGAACGTAGACAAATATAGAGGCAGAATGTAGACAAATATAGAGGCAGAATGTAGACAAATATAGAAGTAGAACGTAGACAAATATTTTGAATAGGTTGCATGTTGACGAGAAGCAGGTAATGAAATCGAAAATATAACAGCAAATATAAAAGGAGGACATGTGATGATTGAAGATATTCGCCAGGCAAAGATTGAACGAAAGACGAATGAGACGGATATTAAACTTTCTTTTTCAATTGACGGAGAAGGAATTGCCCAATTAGAAACTAGTGTACCATTTATGAATCACATGCTTGACTTGTTTACTAAGCATGGACAGTTTGATTTAACGATTGATGCAATGGGTGATGTTGAAATTGATGATCACCACACAACTGAGGATATCGGCATTTGTTTAGGACATGCCTTGCGTGAAGCGCTTGGTGATAAACGAGGAATTAAGCGCTATGGTAATGCATTTGTTCCAATGGATGAGGCATTAGCACAAGTAGTTGTCGACTTGAGTAATCGACCTCATCTTGAATTTCGTGCAGAAATGCCAAGCTCACGAGTAGGAACCTTTGACACTGAGCTTGTTCATGAATTTTTATGGAAGCTTGCACTAGAAGCAAGAATGAATTTGCATGTTATTGTTCATTACGGTCAAAATACACACCACATTATAGAAGCAATATTTAAGGCGCTTGGTCGAGCACTTGATGAGGCAACATCGATTGATCCACGTATTAAAGGAGTTCCATCTACAAAAGGAATGTTATAGGCGTATAATAGCATAGTGGGCAAATCCTTATGTAGTCCTGGGTGTCTACCAAAGGAGAGCCAACTTAGTATAACTTTGTCGCGGTGGTGCCAGGGTGGTGTCCATAGAGGGTGCCATAGAGGGTGCCATAGAGGGTGCCATAGAGGTTCCTGACCCTGGCAATAATTGGAAAATATGCGTAGTCCCACCAGTGAAAGGATTGTTAGAATGATTGGTATTATTGATTATGGAATGGGGAATTTGTATAGCGTTAGTAAGGCGCTAGAACGAATGAATTATAATTATATTGTCACGGACAACAAGGAAAAGCTCCATAGCTGCAAGGGTTTGATTTTGCCAGGGGTTGGTTCGTTTCGTGATGCGATGACGATTTTAAATGAAACTGGTTTGGCATCATTCATAAAGGATGAGGTTGCTCAAGGGAAACCGCTCTTAGGGATTTGTCTTGGTATGCAATTATTGTTTGATGAAAGCGAAGAAAATGGCATTACAACTGGATTGCAATTTTTGCAAGGGAAAATTGTTCGTTTTTCAGGGACAACAGCTTCAGGGGAAAGTTATAAAGTTCCTCATATGGGCTGGAATAAGCTTAACTTCCATCATCCAGAATCAGCATTACTTAAAAGTGTTGAACAAGGTCACGTTTATTTCGTTCACTCCTATTACGCAGTTCCGGGCAATCAGGATGTCATTTTGGCAAGTAGCACCTATGACGTAGAAGTTCCTGCTATCGTTGGCAAGGGGAATGTGTACGGAACCCAATTTCACCCGGAAAAAAGTAGCGAGATTGGTTTAGCGATTTTAATGAATTTTGCAAGTATTGTTGAAGGGTAGGATTCAGGAATCGTAACGAGCGGGACTTGGGAGAAAGTTTGCCAAAGGGAAGGGGTTTCAAATATCATAACAGGAAGTTACTCTAGAAAGTTGGTCTAGGAAGTTACTCTAGGAATAAAGTCAAAAAATTACAAAGTGTTAATAGTGGAAGAGTTTTACCACGAAAAATTTTAAGTATCGTGGAAGGAAGGTAGAGAGGCGATGGCATTTACGATTTATCCGGCAATCGATATGCGTGGGGGAAAATGTGTGCGTTTGTTGCAAGGGGATTATAATAAAGAAACGGTTTATGGAGATTCACCGTTTGAAATGGCGAAGGTATTTGCCGACGAGGGTGCATCATGGATTCATATGGTCGATTTAGATGGGGCAAAAGCCGGTAAGCGTGTAAATCATGAATATGTGTTGCAAGTGGCAAATAACTTAAATGTCAAGGTCCAAATTGGTGGTGGTATCCGCTCTGAGGATGATGTAGCGTTTTACTTAGAAAACGGTGTGAGCCGTGTCATTCTTGGGAGTGCGGCCATTTCAAATCCAGATTTCGTGAAAGAAATGTTGAAAAAATACAAAGAAAAAATTGCAATCGGCATTGATGCCAAGGATGGCTATGTGGCAACGGAGGGCTGGCTAAACACTTCAAATGTAAAAGCGACAGAGCTAGGCAAAACATTAGCTGACGCTGGAGCAGAAGTGTTTATTTTTACTGATATTGCAACAGACGGAATGTTATCTGGGCCGAACTTGACGGCAAATGCCGAAATGGCTGAAGCAACAGGTAAGCAAGTGATTGCTTCTGGTGGTGTCAGTCAGTTAGTTGATTTAGTGAACTTGAAACAGTATGAAGCTAAAGGTGTTTCTGGAGCAATTGTTGGAAAAGCGCTATATACGAAGCAGTTTACTGTTCGTGAAGCATTAAGAGAGGTGAACGGGAAATGATTACAAAACGAATTATTCCGTGTTTAGATGTGAAGGAAGGTCGCGTTGTAAAAGGAGTTCAATTTATTCAGCTTCGTGATGCAGGTGATCCAGTTGAATTGGCAGAGTTTTATGATCAAGAAGGTGCTGATGAGTTAGTATTTTTAGACATTTCTGCCTCACATGAAGGTCGCGAAACAATGGTTGATGTTGTTGAACGTGTGGCGGCTAAGCTTGCAATTCCGTTTACTGTCGGTGGCGGTATTAATACGTTAGACGACATGAAGCGAATTTTACGTGCTGGTGCTGACAAGGTTTCGTTGAATACAGCGGCTGTTTTACGACCTGAATTAATTACTGAAGGTGCTAATTTTTTTGGTTCACAATGTATTGTCGTTGCAATTGATGCGAAGTATGACGACGAGCTTGGCTCATGGCGCGTTTATACGCACGGCGGTAGAAAGGTGACAGAGTGGGAAGTCATTACGTGGGCAAAAGAAGTAGTTAAGCGAGGCGCAGGTGAAATTTTATTAACGAGCATGGATAAAGATGGTGAAAAGTCAGGGTTTGACTTAGCGTTAACGAGAGCGGTAAGTGAAGCTGTCTCTGTACCGGTCATTGCCTCAGGTGGAGCCGGTAATGCCGATCACTTTGTCGATGCTTTTATCAAAGGGAAAGCGGACGCTGCTTTGGCTGCATCAATTTTTCATTATAAAGAAACGTCAGTTAAAGAGGTAAAGGAATATCTTAGAAGAAAAGGAGTGAATGTGCGATGAATTCCTCACAATTAAAGTTTGATGCAAATGGATTAATACCGGCGATTGTTCAAGATGCTGTAAGTAAAGAAGTTTTAACGTTAGCATACATGAATGAGGAATCATTGGCTAAATCACTCGAAACAAAAGAAACGTGGTTTTGGAGCCGCTCCAGACAGGAGCTTTGGCACAAAGGAGCTACGTCTGGGAACACGCAAAAAATTATCGATATAAAGTATGACTGCGATCAAGATGCGTTAATTGTATTAGTTGTACCAGCTGGTCCGGCCTGTCATACAGGTACATATAGCTGCTTTAGCGGATCACTCCATGACAAAGATGGAGCGCATGCCTCTGAGCAAGTGTCGACCGCTGTTAGCCGTGAAGCAAACGGTGATCGCTTCGCCATCATTAATGAGCTTGAAAAAGTCATTGCTGAACGGGAAGCTGAAATGCCAGAAGGTGCTTATACAACGTATTTATTTGAAAAAGGCGTTGATAAGATCCTCAAAAAAGTCGGTGAAGAAGCAGGCGAAGTTATTATCGCCGCAAAAAATCGCAGTCACGAAGAGCTAAAATGGGAGGTTGCAGATTTACTCTATCACCTCTTAGTTTTACTACGAGAACAAAAGCTTCCGTTAGACGTTGTTTTAGAAGTGTTAGCAGAACGGCATCATAAAAAATAAATTAGTCCAGCTCTTGTGTGGCCCCGCTCGAGCAATAAATAAAGTATGATGTGTTAGTCAGCAGTCACAAATACATCATACTTTTTGTTTCCAAATTTTGCCGGGGTCAGGAACCTCTATGGCACCCTCTATGGTACCCACTATGGATACCGCCCTGGCACCTACTGTGTCCCTCCTAAAAGTTCCACCATACAAAGTCCCATCATTGGTAATTGTGTTGGTATACTGCCTTCCTTCTAGCTTATCAAGTATGATATACTATATAGTTGAATAATTATTATTGTTATCATTCGATTTATCCTAAAATTAGCTCATTGTTCATCGTGCTAATCTTATTGATCGATTTCATTTTAACCTAAATTTTTCAGCCTAATTGGTATGGGTTAGAAACATTGCGCTTTTGCATTAAATCGGCTGCTTAAAGGGAGTGATAAACGATATGGTAACAATCGATGGAGGACATATGGGAAGACAACAATCTAAGTCTGGGGAAACCGAAACAATTGGTCAAATTGTTTGTTTTGCCCAGGATGGAGAGTATTTTTTTAATAAAGGAATAAAATTTTATCGCCACCGTGATTTATATAAAGCAAAAAAATATTTTCAACGAGCTGTTAGCTTTGACCCACAGGAACCCGTTTTTTTGTGTCAGCTTGCCGCTGTATTAGCTGAATTAGGTGAGTTTGAGGAATCTAACTTATTGTTAATACAAGTTGTCGAAAATCTCGAACCGGAAATGTATGAATGTTATTATTTTCTTGCTAATAATTATGCTTATTTAGGTTTGTTTCACGAAGCGAAAAAATACGCAAAGCTATATTTGAAGTATTCCCCGGATGGAGAATTTTATGAAGATACGGAGGATTTACTAGAATTATTAAGTATTGAATCGAATATTTTACATGGTACTCACGAGAGTGAAGATGAGGACGACTTAATAATAAAGCAGGAATATGCTCGTAAACTACTTGAGGATGGGAAATTAGAAGAAGCAAGTCGTGAACTGCAAATACTTATAAAAGAATATCCCGAGTTTTGGTCTGCTTTTAATAATTTAGCATTGGCACAATTTTATCTAGGAAACGTAAATAAAGCGATTAAATTAAGCCAAGATGTTTTGAAAAAAAATACTGGCAATCTCCATGCGCTTTGTAATTTGGCTGTTTTTTATCATTTTCTTGGACGTCGGCACGAAGTCGATACTTTAGTAAAATCACTTGCGGTTGTTTACCCAATCGATATGGATCATCGTTCAAAGTTAGGAGTAACATACGCATTAATTGGAAAATATGAGGAAGCCTTCAAATGGCTACGTTGGTTACAAAAATATGGATACGATGGGGATGCCGCCTTTTATTATTGGCTTTCCGTATCTGCGTATTATACAAACCGCAAACAGCTTGCCTATGATGCTTGGCAAAAGGTTATTAAGTTAAATCCTGAAAAAAAGGGAGCCGAGCCATGGTTGAAGGTCAAAACAAACGACAAAAATCAGACGGAAAAATATTCGTTAATTGAACAATTTAAAGGTAGCGATAATGAGGAAAAGAAGCTTTTAATCCTATTATTGTTAATGAGAGCTGGAAATGTAACATCATTACAGGAGTTACAAACATATATCTTATCGAATAAAGAAGCTCCCTATGTTCAAGAATTTGTGAACTTAATGTTGAACAAACTAACGAATAATAATCATGAAGTATCATCAACGATTGGCGACGGTCTTCAAGTTATTGATACCTTGGCCCACCATGCTCATTGGTCGCAAGCGATTGAGCAAAAATGTTATATGCTCTGGTTCCGCGTGTTGTTAAATGGAAAAAAGGCGGAAACCAGATTTAAAAATAGTGAGGCGTGGGCGGCGGCTATTGAATATTGCTGTTTACGTGCTGAAGAGTTTAATGTCACACAGCGGGAAATTGCCGAAAAATATCAAATCTCAACTTCAACCTTAAGAAAATACATGAATTTGGTTACCAATTTAGTGTAAATGGTTTTTTTGAGCAAAAAAATAGACGAAACAGCCGAAATCAAGTAGGATACAAAATATAGGGTATGGGGTATTTAGGGCAGAAAAAGATATTCAAGACAGAAATGCTTCGGACCTCAATTAAGTTGACCTAATCCAATAAGGAGTGATTGTTGTGAGTGAAGAAAAAATCTATGATGTTATCATTGCAGGTGCTGGACCGGCAGGAATGACTGCAGCTGTATATACATCTCGCGCCAACCTTTCAACGCTAATGATTGAGCGGGGAATGCCGGGTGGACAAATGGCTAATACAGAGGAAGTAGAAAATTATCCAGGCTATGATAGTATTTTAGGTCCTGATCTTTCCACAAAAATGTTTGAGCATGCTAAGAAATTTGGTGCTGAGTATGCGTACGGTGAAATAAAGGAAATTATAGATGATAAGCCCTATAAAACAGTTGTTTGTGGAAATAAAGAATATAAAACAAAAGCGATAATTATCACAACAGGTGCTGAGCACAAGCATCTAGGCATACCTGGTGAAAAAGAACTTAGTGGACGCGGTGTTTCGTATTGTGCGGTATGTGATGGTGCATTCTTTAAAAATAAAGAGTTAGTGGTTATAGGTGGCGGTGATTCTGCAGTTGAAGAAGGAATTTACCTAACCCGGTTTGCTTCAAAAGTAACAATTATACATCGTCGCGATGAGCTACGTGCGCAAAAAATACTCCAAAAGCGCGCATTTGAAAATGAAAAAGTTGAGTTTATTTGGAACCATGTACCAAAGGCAATTAACGGCACTGATGGGAAAGTTTCAAGCATAACAATTGAAGATGTGAAAACGGGCGAACAACGTGATTTTAAGACAGACGGAATCTTTATTTATGTAGGACTTGTTCCGTTAAGTGAGCCATTCAAAAACCTTGGTATTACCAATGAAGGTGGATATATTGTAACAAATGAGATGATGGAAACAAAGATACCAGGCATTTTTGCAGCTGGTGATATTAGGGAAAAAATGCTTCGCCAAATCGTTACAGCCACTGGTGATGGAAGCATCGCAGCCCAAAGTGCCCAGTATTATATTGAATCCCTTGATGAGGAAATAAAAGAAACAGCAGGCAAAAATTAACAACCATTTAATGATTTTGTAATATGTGTGAAATATAAATGGGGTATTCTAAAAATAAGATTTGACCCCCTTTTAATTTCTATTATGATTGAGTAGGCACAGAACGGTGGTGCCTCTTTTTTTTGTAAAATTTTTGCTTACCAGTTCCATATAAAGTCCAAAGCTGCACGACGATGACAATTCCGCAAGTAGTCCAAAGCTTCCCGACGATCTCATTTCCACATGAACTCAATAGCTTCTCGACGATGACAATTCCGCATGTAGTCCAAAATTGCTCGATGATCTTAGTTTCACATGAACTCAATAGCTTCTAGGCGATACCAGTTCCACATAGAGTCAATAGCTTCCCTACGATCTCAGTTCAACACGACATCGGATGAGATTCATTGTTACCAATTTATAATAATAGTATAATTAGTAATGAAAACAATGTGTTCGTGTGATGAGGTGGTAATGTTGCAACGTGTTACAAACTGTGTGTTACGGAAGGGGAATGAGATCCTGCTCCTTCAAAAGCCGAGACGTGGCTGGTGGGTTGCCCCTGGTGGGAAGATGGAATCTTGTGAATCAATTAGGGATACTGTTATTCGAGAATATCGTGAAGAAACCGGAATATATATAAAAAACCCAAAAATAAAAGGGATTTTTACAATAATAATTAAGAATAACGACGAGATTGTTTCAGAATGGATGATGTTCACATTTTTTGCTGATGAGTTTGATGGAATTAATGTTGACTCAGAGGAAGGCAAAACCGAATGGCATCCAATCGAAAAAATACCCGAACTGCCAATGGCGCCAGGTGATTATCATATCATTGATTATTGTTTAAACGGAAATGAAGTTATGTATGGTAGTTTCACATATACACCAGAGTTTGAACTAATTTCATATCGTTTAGATCCATCGTAGATGTCAAGTACAAACGGGGCAACAGCGGTTGTAACGTTTGAACGAATTTCATATCGTTTAGATCCATCGCAGAGTATATTTACTAAGTAATCTCTCTTCATCTTTCATCTGAAAATAGTAAATAAAGAGTGTAAGCCCAGTTTACAAATAAGAAACTGAGATTGAAGTATTCTAAATAATTGGCAAAGAACAACCCATCTTAATAAACAAATTTTTCACAAAAAAAGTTCTTATTTTTACAAATCAAAGGGGAGATGGAAGATGGTTGTAGCAAATCAAGAAGTCCAATTAGTGATAATTACAGGAATGAGTGGAGCAGGGAAAACGGTAGCAGTCCAAAGCTTTGAAGATTTAGGGTTCTTTTGTATTGATAATTTGCCACCAACATTGCTGCCGAAGTTCATGGAATTAGTGAAAGAGTCTGGCTTTAAAATGAACAAAATTGCCCTTGTTATGGATTTGCGTGGGCGTGAATTTTTTGAAACATTACTAGATGCAATTGATAGTATGAGTGAAGTAAATTGGATTACGCCGCAAATTGTCTTTCTTGATGCTAGTGATCAAGTTTTAGTAAGCCGCTATAAAGAAACAAGAAGATCGCATCCGCTAGCGAAAAGTGGGTTACCTTTAGAAGGAATTAAGCAGGAGCGCGACATATTGGATGAGTTAAAAGGAAGGGCGCAATTTATCATTGACACTTCTGAGCTAACGCCAAGAATGCTTCGTGAAAAAATTATTAGTGGATTCTCAAAGGGAAAACAGCAAGTATTTAATGTTAATATCATCTCATTTGGATTTAAATACGGTATTCCGATCGATGCGGATCTAGTTTTTGACGTGCGCTTTTTGCCGAATCCTCATTATATTGATGCACTTCGACCAAAAACTGGTCAAGATGAGGAAGTCTCCGCCTATGTACTAAAGCAGCCAGAGACGCAAAAGTTCGTAGATAAACTCAAGGATTTATTATCTTTCATGCTGCCCTTATACAAACGTGAAGGGAAAAGTCAGCTCGTCATAGCAATTGGCTGTACAGGTGGTCAGCATCGTTCCGTTACATTGGTTGAACACCTAGGAGAGTATTATGAAAAAGAATACTTAGTAAGTTGTAGTCATCGAGATATTCAGAAAAGAAAGGATAAAAAATAATGGAATGGAAAAAGCTACCTAAGGTTGTTGTTATAGGTGGCGGGACAGGTCTGCCTGTATTGCTTCGGGGATTAAAGCGCTATCCAATTGACATCACTGCAATTGTAACAGTTGCCGATGATGGGGGGAGCTCCGGAAGATTGCGTACAGATTTGGATATCCCACCGCCCGGCGACATTCGGAATGTATTAGCAGCATTATCTGAAGTTGAACCATTAGTTGAGGGTTTATTTCAGCATCGCTTTAAAAATAATGGCAATGATTTATCCGGCCATGCTTTAGGAAATCTATTATTAGCAGCAATGACAACATTAACTGGTGATTTTGTTAGTGCTATTCGCGAAATGAGCAGAGTTTTAAATGTGAAGGGAAAAGTGCTACCTGCGGCTAATCGCGGCATCATACTTCATGCCGAGTTTGCAGATGGGGCAATTGTGACAGGTGAATCAAAAATACCAGCTGAAAAGAAAAAAATAAATCGTGTATTTCTAACACCTGAAGATGTCGAGCCTTTATCAGAGACATTAACTGAATTACAAAAAGCCGATATTATCGTCATTGGTCCTGGGAGTTTATATACAAGCATTTTACCAAACTTACTCGTTCAAAAAATAAGCCATGAGTTGTGCCATTCAAACGCAAAAAAAATCTATGTTTGTAATGTAATGACGCAAGCGGGTGAAACAATGGGTTATACTGCCAGTGACCATGTCAAAGCTTTATACGACCACCTAAAATGCGCATTCTTGGATATGATTATCGTTAATGATACGGAAATCCCAGCCGACGTGCTTGTGCGTTATGAACGGGAAAATGCAGAGCCTGTTTTATATGATCATGAAAAACTGCAAAAGTATGGTTTGAAAATTATTAATAGAGATTTAGTTCATATTGAAAACGGCGTTATCCGCCATGATACAGAAAAAATAGCAAAATTAATTTATTCGTTAATCTAAATTATCAGTAATCTGGCAACATTTGCTGAATAATTGTTGAGAAGATAATTTTTGTTCGAAAAAATAATCTTTCAATATATATACTAAATGCGTGTTACCTAAAATATGGTATTAGGGAGGTGCGAAAATTTGTCTTTTGCCTCTGAAACGAAAAAAGAACTTACAAATCTTGATATTAAAGACTGTTGTGCAAAGGCAGAGCTTTCCGCATTAATCCGGATGAACGGTTCAATGTCATTTATGAATCGAAAAGTAGTTGTCGATGTGCAAACTGAAAATGCGGCCATTGCTAGAAGAATTTATTCCCTTATAAAAAGAGAATATGATATACCAGTGGAGCTGTTAGTTCGTAAAAAAATGAGATTGAAAAAAAATAATGTCTATATTGTCAGAATGATTGACCACGCGAAAGAATTACTTGAACAACTTGGGATCCTTGGTGACGGTTTTACTTTTATTAGAACGATATCAAAACAGTTTACAATGAGAAAGTGCTGTAAACGTTCTTATTTAAGGGGGGCATTTTTAGCAGGGGGTTCGGTAAATAATCCAGAAACTTCTTCCTATCATTTAGAAATCTTTTCTTTATACGAAGAGCACAATCATTCATTATGCGATTTAATGAATACTTTTGATTTAAATGCGAAATCATTAGAACGTAAGAAAGGTTATATTACGTATTTAAAAGAAGGAGAAAAAATAAGTGAGTTTTTAAATATTATAGGAGCGCATCAAGCATTGCTTCATTTTGAAGATATCCGCATTGTTCGTGATATGAGAAATTCTGTTAACCGCTTAGTAAATTGTGAGACGGCGAATTTGAATAAAACAATTGGTGCTGCTGTCAGGCAGGTAGAAAATATCCGTTACATTCAAGAGACCGTTGGACTTGAAACATTGCCGGAAAAATTACGGGAAATAGCTGAGTTAAGAATTACTTACCAAGATGTCTCCTTGAAAGAACTCGGTGAAATGTTATCAGGTGGTGGGATTAGTAAGTCAGGAATAAATCACCGGCTTAGAAAAATTGATGAAATTGCAAATAAATTACGTTTAGGTGAAACGTTGCCGAAGTCCTAAGCGTATTATTATATAGATAGTGAACGGGTGTGCCTTCGTCTATACGTATTAATATATAAATAGTGAAAAGATGTCTGAAATTGAGCATATTAATATATATAGATAGTGAAATGGTTCCTAAGTCTAAGCGTATTATTATATAGATTGCGAAATGGTCTCCAGTCCGAAATCGAGATAATATTATAAATAACAATAGGCTAAAGGGTAGAATTGTTTTTGTAACAATGATGAAACAATTTTTATCGCCACTACTATCATAATAGGTTAAAATGGTGTTGTGTATGTTAGGAGGAGTATGAATGAAAGAGAAAACGATTACAGTTAAATTAAAATCGGGTTTGCAGGCGCGTCCGGCAGCACTATTCGTACAAGAAGCAAATCGCTTTTCATCTGATATTTTTTTGGAAAAAGATGGCAAAAGGGCAAATGCAAAAAGCATTATGGGATTGATGAGTTTAGCTGTAAACTCTGGTGCAGAGGTTACACTTATCGCTGATGGGAATGATGAGCAAGAGGCAATTCTCTCCCTTATGAGATTTATTGAAAAAGAAGATTAAAAATGATGGTAAATAAAAGGCTTCCGCGTGTTAGTGGAAGCCTTTTTCGTACTATAATGAACATGAAATATGGACTTATTTTTTGTCTGGAGTAGGGCTAGAAGTAATCACCTTATCGATTAATCCATATTCTCTAGCTTGTTCTGCTGACATAAAGTTATCGCGTTCTGTGTCACGATTAATGACTTCAATTGGTTGACCCGATCTTTCAGCCATAATTTGATTTAGCTTTTCCCGCATTCTAATAATTCGTTTAGCATGGATTTCAATGTCAGTTGCTTGACCTTGAGTTCCACCTAAAGGCTGATGAATCATAACTTCACTGTTTGGTAGTGCAAAACGTTTCCCTTTTGCACCAGCTGTAAGTAAGAATGCACCCATTGATGCTGCCATACCAATACAAATTGTGGATACATCTGGCTTGATGAATTGCATTGTATCATATATCGCCATACCAGCTGTAATTGAACCACCCGGGCTATTAATATACAATGAGATATCTTTGTCAGGATCTTCAGCAGCTAAAAATAACAGCTGGGCCACAACCGAGTTGGCAACTGTATCATCGATTGCTGTTCCTAACATAATGATGCGGTCCTTTAATAGCCTTGAGTAAATATCATACGCTCTTTCACCGCGATTGGTTTGTTCAATAACTGTCGGAATTAAATGCATAAGAAATCCTCCTTTATCCAATAAATACTTCTAATTTAAATAATACATGCAAGGTCAGAAAAGGTCAAACAAGATGCTTCGTATTATTGTTCATATTAAGCCTTTCTTAATAATAACCTTTTTTAGAAAAAAATAAACTTATATAAACTTATATATTGAAAACGAAGAGCTACGATAATCGTGATTATATTCTAATTATAATTTACAGTATGAGCAATGCGATAATATTATGCTCTACTAAATAAAGCGCCACTAACCCTTGCAAAAAATATTGTTCTTTCATATAATTAAATGCGTGCTCTTTCTTACTAAGAAAATACGCACTTCATACATTTGCCCTCGTGGTGTAATGGATAACACGCAAGATTCCGGTTCTTGTACTGGGGGTTCGATTCCCTCCGAGGGCGTATTCATAGCAAACTCTGTTTGACTAATAAATACAAACAAAAAACACAAACAACACTCTGAAATATTGGTATATCAATATTGAAGAGTGTTTTTTATATATAAAATAGTGCGAAAATAGTGCGAAAATAGTGCGAAAATAGTGCAAAAATAGTGCAAAAATAGTGCGAAAATAGTGCAAAAGGAATTTGAGAAATAGCAAAATTTCAGAAAGCGTTTTCACATAGATTGAGTTATAATAATAAATATCATCATGCTGATTGGGGGGATCAACATGAGGCAGGAATTATTTCAACAGCAAACTACAAAGCTAATAATGACAACTGAACTTCGCCAAGCAATTTCATTATTACAATATTCCAGCATTGAATTAGTTCAATTTCTTCAAGAACAGGCGATTGAAAATCCGCTATTATGTGTTGATTCAGTTAATCTAGAATTTGATCGGATAAAAAAGACGACAATCCATGCTACTGAACGACAAATTCCTATTGCTGATGATCAGTCTAAAATGACGATTCAAGACCATTTAATTAGACAAATTGGATTATTAAATGTGAGCCTACAAGAACGGAAAGTGATGAACTATATAATTTTACTAATCGATGAACATGGGTATTTTTACGGTGATATAGAAGAGGTAAGTAAAAAGTTGAATGTAACTTTACCTTTAGTGGAGCTTGCATTGAGGAAAATTCAAGAGTGCGAGCCAATTGGTGTTGCCGCAAGAAATTTACGGGAATGCTTGTTAATTCAACTTCAAAACCGACAACCTAGAAATGAGTTTGCCGAGTTAATTGTAGCGAATTATTTACAAGCTCTCGCGGATCGGAAATGGAAAGAAATCAGCAAGAAAACAGGAGCCACAGTAGAAGAGGTTCAAGGTGCTTTCGATTTAATTCAATCACTCAATCCTCGTCCTGGCAGTCGTTTTTCTAATACAAAGCCAGAATATATTATCCCGGATTTAATAGTCTCGGAAGAGGATGGTAGTTTGCGGATTACTTTGAATGAGCATTTAATCCCGAAAATAAAAATAGAAGCTGAATATAAACCATATATTAATATGAAGGAACATGATTCCCATGAATATTTACAGGATAAGCTTAATCAAGTTCACTTTATTAAGCGTGCGATTGAACAAAGGTTAAATACGATGAAAAAAGTCATGACGGCAATTGTTGCCGAGCAGGAAGAGTTTTTTTACCATGATGAATCAAAGCTTAAGCCTTTAACAATGAAAGAAATTGCCGACGCCATTGGTGTACATGAATCAACCGTAAGTAGAGCTGTAAATGGAAAGTATGTGCAAACCCCGCAAGGTGTGTTTGAATTAAAATACTTTTTTTCATCTAGTATTCAAGCACCTAATCAGGCGGATACATCTTCAAAATCGGTAAAAGCTGCCATTTCAAAAATGATTGATGAGGAAAATAAGAAAAAACCACTTTCTGACCAACAAATTGCAAGTATATTGAAAGAACAGCACAGTCTGCAAATATCGCGACGAACTGTTGCAAAATACCGTGATCAGCTTAAAATACTTCCGTCATCAAAACGAAAGCGATTTTAACGTGTCTTAAAAATAGGGGGACTTCATATAGCGAAAAGAATAGTAAGCATCCAGATACTTAAAAACCAAGTAAAACAGCGACCGGACTTCATATAGCGAAAAGAATAGTAAGCATCCAGTCTATCTACGGTGTACTAAATAAGGAGAGCATTGACTTATGAATAAAACAATCCAGGTGAATTTTTATACAAGAACAGTGTGCCCCTTGTGTGACCATGCTAAAGAAATATTAGAAGAGCTAAAGAATGAATATCCAATTGAAATAAAGGAAATAGATATATACGAGGATGATGAACTCCTTGAAAAATACCAACTAATGATACCAGTTGTCGAAATTGAAGGAGTACAAGTCGATTACGGTACTATTTTAAAGGATATTGTACGAGAATATTTACAAAATTTACATATTAATGACGAAACATAGTTGAATCATCTTAAAAAACCTGTTAAAATGGGAATTGTAACAGAAATGGTTTTTTTTACCTATAGCGGGACATAATGAGTCTACGCGGGACTAATATAGTCACGGACGGTGATAACCATTTAAGGAGAGCGTGAAGAGTGGAAACATTATTAAGAATTCAAAAAAAATTGATACCAGAGCTTCTCGAGGTTTTCCAAAAACGTTATGAAATTTTAAAATACGTTCGATTGCTACAGCCGATTGGAAGAAGGAGTTTAGCAGTACATTTAGGGATGACCGAACGAATTCTTCGTGGAGAAGTACTTTTTTTAAAGGGACAAGGATTTTTAGATGTGAATACAAGCGGGATGAGCTTAACTGTCGAAGGGATGTCATTAATAACTGACCTTGAGGATTTGATGAATAATATTTTTGGGTTGAAGGATTTGGAGAAGAAGCTTCAACAGCTTTTAAATGTTGGGGAAGTCATTGTTGTTGCCGGTGACAGCGATGAAAATCTATTAGTGAAAAGAGAGCTGGGGAGGGCATGTGCAAACCGAATGAAGGATTGCTTTCAAGCAAATAATATTATTGCTGTTACCGGTGGCTCCACGTTAGCTGCAGCTGCTGAAATGATTACCCCTGATGGTAATGATCGGGATCTCTTATTTGTACCGGCAAGAGGAGGGCTTGGGGAGCGTGTTGAGAATCAAGCGAATAATATTTGTGCCAAAATGGCTGAAAACAGTAGCGGTCACTATCGGCTTCTCCATGTTCCAGATCAAGTCAGTGAAAAGATGTATGAATCAATTGTTGAAGAACCTTCAATTAAATCAACATTAGATTTAATTAAATCGGCTAGCATGGTCGTGCATGGAATTGGGGATGCTATTATAATGGCAAACCGCCGTCAGGCGGGTGAGGATTGTTACGAAAAACTAGTAAAAGGTCATGCAGTTGGTGAAGCATTTGGTTATTATTTTAATGAGCAAGGGGAAATTGTTCATAAAATTAGGACCATCGGGCTCCAATTGGATGATTTGAATAATGCAACAACAGTGATCGCAGTTGCTGGCGGTTCTTCAAAAGCTAATGCAATCGAGGCTGTTATGAAGCAAGGGAAAGACCATATTTTAATTACTGATGAAGGTGCAGCGAAAAAAATAATAAGAGAGCAATCTCTTAAAAATAAAGACAAAGCTTCAAAATGATAAGGAGGAAATAGAATGGCAATAAAAGTAGGAGTCAATGGATTTGGAAGAATTGGTCGAACAGTATTTCGTGCAGCTAGTAAAAACCCTAATATTGATATAGTTGCCATCAACGATTTAACAGACGCAAATATGCTGGCACATCTTCTTCAATATGATTCAGTTCACGGGACATTTGAATCTAAAGTTGAAGTAAACGGCACTAATTTAGTTGTTGATGGAAAAGAAGTCATCGTTAAAGCTGAACGTGATCCAGCTAAGTTAGCTTGGGGCGAGTTAGGTATCGACGTTGTGATCGAATCAACAGGGCGATTTACAAAGCGCGAAGATGCTGCAAAGCATTTAGAGGCTGGTGCGAAAAAAGTTGTAATCTCTGCTCCTGCAAAAAATGAAGATATTACAATTGTAATGGGGGTAAATGATGATAAGTATGAACCTGCAAATCATCATGTCATTTCAAATGCATCTTGTACAACGAACTGCTTAGCTCCATTTGCAAAAGTTTTAAATGATAAATTTGGTGTTAAGCGAGGAATGATGACGACAGTTCATTCTTATACGAATGATCAACAAATCTTAGACTTACCGCACAAGGATTATCGTCGTGCTCGGGCTGCAGCTGAATCAATAATTCCAACAACAACAGGTGCAGCAAAAGCGGTTTCAAAGGTCCTTCCAGAGCTTGAAGGGAAATTGAACGGTATGGCAATGCGCGTGCCTACCCCAAATGTATCCTTGGTGGATTTAGTTGTAGAGCTTGAAAAAAATACAACAGTAGAAGAAATAAACGCAGCCCTTAAAGAAGCAGCTGAAGGTTCATTGAAAGGTATTTTATATTATAGCGAATTACCATTAGTTTCAAGAGATTACAATGGCTCACCCGCTTCATCGACGATTGATGCTTTATCTACGATGGTTATTGACGGAAATATGGCGAAGGTTGTATCTTGGTATGATAATGAAACAGGATACTCCTATCGAGTTGTTGATTTAATTGATTTCATTGCTAAAAAAGGAATTTAACAAAGTAATTTTTTATAAGAAAAAGTTAGAAAAAGTAAAGAATCTTTAGTGAACTGATAACGTGAAAAGTTTATAATCAAATATAGGTAGTAGAGGGAGAATTAAGCAGAATGACCATTATTTTCCCTCTTTTTCTGTACATAGCCATTATATCGATGAGAGATAGTGGCAAACTGCCAATTATTATTCGAAATGATCATTTAATTTAAAGGGGGCTGCAAATATGAATAAAAAGTCGATACGAGATATCGATGTAAAGGGTAAAAAGGTATTTTGCCGCGTGGATTTTAATGTCCCGATGCAAAATGGTCAAGTTACCGATGATACTCGCATTCGGGCTGCATTGCCTACGATTCAATTTTTAAGTGAAAATGGTGCGAAAGTAATTCTTGCCAGCCACTTAGGTCGTCCAAAAGGCAAAGTAGTAGAAGAAATGCGCTTGGATGCGGTCGCGAAAAAGCTTACAGACCTATCAGGCAAAAACGTTATCAAGACAAATGAAGCGTTTGGTTCTGAAGTTGATGTCGCAATTAGCAAGTTAAGTGATGGAGATTTGCTATTATTAGAAAACGTCCGGTTTTATCCGGGTGAAGAAAAAAATGATCCTGAACTTGCTCGTCAATTTGCAAGCCTAGCAGATATTTATGTGAATGATGCCTTTGGAGCAGCACATCGTGCCCATGCATCAACTGAAGGGATCGCCCACCATCTTCCAGCGGTTGCAGGCTTTTTAATGGAAAAAGAGCTTGAAGTTTTAGGGAAAGCATTATCGAATCCTGAACGACCTTTTACAGCAATTATCGGTGGGGCAAAGGTTAAAGATAAAATTGGTGTTATTGAAAATTTGTTGGAGAAGGTAGATAATCTTATTATTGGAGGTGGCCTAGCTTATACGTTTATTAAAGCTCAAGGCTATGAGATTGGTAAGTCGCTTTTAGAAGAAGACAAAATTGAATTAGCTAAGTCATTTATTGAAAAAGCGAAGGAAAAAGGTGTGAATTTTGTCATGCCTGTAGATGCAGTCATTGCTAATGAATTCTCTGCAGATGCGGAAGCGAAGGTTGTTAATATCGATGAAATTCCTGCGGATGCACAAGCTTTAGATATTGGTCCAAAAACGGTGGACAAGTACCGTGAAGTAATTCAAAGCTCTAAGCTAGTTATTTGGAATGGTCCAATGGGAGTTTTTGAATTTGAAAAGTTTGCAAATGGGACAATCGGTGTAGCGAAAAGCTTAGCTGAAGCACCAAATACCTACACAGTTATTGGTGGTGGTGATTCTGCAGCGGCTGTTGAAAAGTTTCATGTTTCTGATAAAATGGATCACATTTCAACTGGTGGTGGAGCATCACTTGAATTTATGGAAGGAAAACAGCTACCAGGGGTTGCTGCTCTTAATGATAAGTAATAATTTATAAGTTGTGCTTTAGCATAGCCTATATTTAAATACATTTATGGAGGTGGGCTCACTAGCATGAGGAAACCAATTATTGCAGGTAACTGGAAAATGAACAAGGTTTTATCTGAGGCAATTCACTTTGTGGACGAAGTAAAGAGCTCCATTCCTCGTCCTGATCAAGTTGATTCTGTCGTGTGTGCGCCGTTTTTATTTTTGGATCGTCTAGTTCAGGCGGCAAACGGTAGTGATTTGAAAATTGGCGCACAAAATATGCATTTCGAAGACAGTGGTGCTTTTACTGGTGAGGTTAGTCCAGTCGCATTAAAGGATATAGATGTCGACTATGTAATTATCGGTCATTCTGAACGTCGAGAAATGTTTGCAGAAACAGATGAAACGGTTAATAAAAAAGTACATGCAGCTTTTAAACACCAGCTTCTACCAATTATGTGCTGTGGTGAAACGCTCGAACAGCGCGAAGCGGGTACAACGAATGAGATTGTTGGTTCGCAGGTTGAAAAAGGGCTAGCGAATTTAACTCCAGAGCAGGCAAAGCAAGTTGTTATTGCCTATGAACCAATTTGGGCGATAGGCACAGGGAGATCTTCGTCAGCTAAAGATGCGGATGAAGTGTGTGGGTATATCCGTGCTGTTGTTGCTAGGCTTTTTTCAAAAGAAGTTGCTGATGCTGTGCGGGTCCAATATGGTGGTAGTGTCAAACCGGAGAATATTGGGGAATATATGGCACAACCGAATATTGATGGAGCGCTAGTTGGTGGGGCAAGTTTAGATTCCGGATCCTTCCTCAAGCTTTTGGAGGCAATTAAAAATGAGTAAAATACCATATGCTTTAATTATTTTAGATGGATTTGGTTTGCGTGATGAGGTAAAAGGGAACGCAGTCGCGCAGGCGAAAAAGCCGAATTTTGACAGGTATTGGAATGAATTCCCACATGCAACTTTAACGGCATGTGGTGAGGCTGTTGGTCTACCAGAAGGCCAAATGGGGAATTCAGAGGTGGGGCATTTAAACATAGGTGCAGGCCGAATCGTTTATCAAAGCTTAACCCGTGTCAATATTTCAATTCGCGAAGGTGAATTTTTCAACAACGAAACATTTTGTGCAGCAATTGAGCATGCAAAGCAAAATGGTACAAGCCTTCATATTTTTGGATTACTTTCTGACGGCGGGGTACATAGTCATATAAACCATATGTATGCATTATTGAAAATGGCAAAGGAAGCAGGATTAGAAAGTGTATACGTTCATGGATTTTTAGATGGACGTGATGTTGGCCCGCAAACAGCGAAAGGCTTTATTGCAGACGCAGAGCAAAAGATGAAGGAAATAGGTGTTGGTCAGTTTGCCACCATTTCCGGTCGCTATTACTCAATGGACCGAGATAAACGGTGGGATCGAGTTAAGAAATCTTACGATTCTATGGTTTACGGAGAAGGGCCGACATATTCATCTGCCAGTGAATGTATTGAAGATTCTTACGCAAATGGGATTTACGATGAATTTGTCATTCCGTCTGTCATCGTTCGTGGAAATGGTGAGCCCGTTGCCAAAATTGATTCGAACGACGCGGTCATTTTTTATAATTTTAGACCAGATCGTGCCATTCAAATTTCACGGGCATTTACGAATGAAGACTTTCGCGAATTTGACCGTGGCCTAAGGGCGCCAAAGGATTTATATTTTGTCTGTTTAACTCATTTTAGTGAAACTGTCGATGGCTATGTTGCTTTTAAAACAGTGAACTTAGACAATACATTTGGTGAAGTCGTTTCGCAGCATGGCTTAACGCAGCTGCGAATTGCGGAAACGGAAAAGTATCCGCATGTTACATTTTTCTTCAGTGGCGGTCGTGAGGATAAGTTTCCAGGCGAAGAACGCATCCTTATCGATTCACCAAAGGTTGCAACCTATGATTTAAAGCCGGAAATGAGCGCATATGGAGTAACGGATGCACTTTTGAAGGAAATCGCAGCGGATAAACATGATGTTATTATTTTGAACTTTGCTAATCCGGATATGGTTGGCCATTCAGGTATGCTTGAACCAACCATTAAGGCAGTAGAAACGGTTGATGAATGCTTAGGGAAAATTGTTGACGCTATTATTGCTAAAGGTGGAGCAGCTATTATTACGGCAGACCACGGAAATGCGGATGAGGTAATCACAATAGACGGGAATCCAATGACGGCTCATACGACGAACCCCGTGCCAGTGATTGTGACTCGCGCAGGATTAACATTGCGTGAGGATGGGATTTTAGGGGATTTATCACCAACATTATTAGACCTGCTTAATGTTGATCCGCCAAAAGAAATGACGGGGAAATCACTGATAAAAAAATGATCGTTGAATTTGCTAACATAGCCTTAGGTCCGTCGAAAGGCGTTGATTTGAGGTCTATCAATTGACATTCAATATAGAAGAATTTTAATAAAAAGTGTAAAGGAGAGATTTTGAAATGCCATTTATTGTTGATGTGTATGCTCGTGAAGTGCTAGACTCTCGCGGAAATCCGACAGTGGAGGTAGAAGTTTATACAGAATCAGGTGCAATGGGGCGCGCTTTAGTTCCAAGCGGTGCATCTACTGGAGAATATGAAGCAGTTGAATTACGTGATGGTGACAAAAGCCGTTATTTAGGGAAAGGTGTTTTAAAGGCAGTTGAAAATGTGAATGAAAAAATAGCTACAGAAATAATCGGTTATGATGTGACAGAACAAGTTGCAATTGACAAATGCTTAATCGAACTTGATGGAACTGAAAACAAAGGAAACTTAGGTGCAAATGCAATTCTTGGTGTATCAATGGCTGTTGCTCGTGCGGCAGCAGATTATTTAGAAATGCCGTTATATGCATATTTAGGTGGATTTAATGCGAAAACATTACCAGTTCCAATGATGAATATCATTAACGGTGGGGCTCATGCCGACAACAACGTTGATATTCAGGAATTTATGATTATGCCTGTAGGGGCTGAAAGCTTCCGTGAAGCATTACGAATGGGTGCTGAAATTTTCCATAGCCTAAAAGCAGTTTTGAAGAGCAAAGGCTTAAATACAGCTGTAGGGGATGAAGGCGGTTTTGCACCAAACTTAGGTTCAAACGAAGAAGCACTTCAAACGATTATCGAAGCGATTGAGAAAGCAGGCTATAAGCCAGGCGAACAAGTAAAGCTTGCTATGGATGCTGCGTCATCTGAGTTCTATAGCAAAGAGGACGGAAAATACCATTTAAGTGGTGAAGGTGTTGTGAAAACATCTGCTGAAATGGTTGATTTTTATGAAAATCTCTGCAATAAGTATCCGATCATTTCAATCGAAGACGGCTTGGATGAAAATGATTGGGAAGGCCACAAACTATTAACAGAACGTTTAGGCGGACGAGTTCAACTTGTTGGTGATGACCTATTCGTTACAAATACGAAGAAGCTTGCACAAGGTATTGAAAAAGGAGTAGGCAACTCAATTTTAGTGAAAGTAAACCAAATTGGTACATTAACTGAAACTTTTGATGCAATAGAAATGGCAAAACGTGCCGGCTACACAGCTGTCATCTCACACCGTTCTGGTGAAACAGAAGACAGTACAATTGCCGATATTGCAGTTGCAACTAATGCAGGCCAAATCAAAACAGGTGCACCGTCTCGTACAGACCGCGTCGCAAAATACAATCAATTGCTTCGCATCGAAGACCAACTCGGCGAAGTAAGCAAATACGCTGGCGCAGCGGCTTTCTACAACTTAAAATAAAAATTCTAATAAAGAGCTGAGACTCGCTGTAAATGAAGCGAGTCCCAGCTTTTTCTTTCTATTTATTCCCGGTCCCTAAGCCGTACCGGGGTTGGTGCCAGGGCGGTGTCCATAGAGGTAGCCATAGAGGTTCCTGACCCCGGCAAAAAATGGAAATCACTTATAGTTCTCTACTTGTTATTTCTGAAAAGGTATGGTAAAGTTGTAGTATTGCAAAGTGCGTATGTAGGAGGTATAGCAATGCATGCAGTCGCTGTAACGCTGTTAATTATAGTATCTATTTGTTTAATAGTCGTTGTATTATTACAATCAGGAAAAAGCGCGGGCTTATCAGGTGCGATCTCTGGTGGTGCAGAGCAGTTGTTTGGTAAGCAAAAAGCACGCGGAATGGATGCAGTCTTCCATAAGATTACGATTGTTTTAGCAATTTTATTCTTTATTCTAGCAATCGCTGTAACCTATCTTGAAGTTTAATTTAATGAGAGCATAATAAGCAGCAGGCGGATGATGCCTGCTGCTTTTTTGCTTATTATACATAGGTTTTGTGCAAACTATAAGATATACGAAAGTTGAAGTAGGTTGAGCATCCCGACTGAAAGTTTAGTCATCTCGATTATGAGTTGGGCATCTCGTCTATAAGTTAGGGCATCTCGTCTATAAGTTAGGGCATCTCGTCTGTAAGTTGGGACATCTCGTCTGTAAGCTGGGACATCGTAGTAGTAAGCTGGGACATCCTACCAGTTAGATTGATTTGAATTGCAATTGAATTGTCATACTACTTACTAGTTCCATGCATAAATGTTATCGGTTACCCTATGCATTCACTTATTCCTTCATTAAAGAAAAGGAGTTCAATCTTCATGAAAATGATCGTGCCAAAGCCATTTACATTTGAAGCAGAAGCAAGTGATCGAGCCGTTCTCTTGCTCCATGGTTTTACTGGGCATACAGCAGATGTTAGAATGCTAGGCCGTTTTCTTGAAAAGAAAGGCTATACTTGTCATGCACCTCTTTATAAGGGACATGGTGTGCCACCTGAACAATTGGTTCAAACAGGTCCTGATGATTGGTGGCACGATGTAGTAATCGGTTATCGTCACTTAAAGGACATGGGGTATGAAAAAATAGCAGTTTGCGGTCTTTCCTTAGGGGGAGTGTTCTCCCTAAAATTAGGTTATACTGAGCCAATAAAAGCAATAATTCCGATGTGCGCTCCAATGTATATCAAAAGTGAGGAAACAATGTTTAAAGGGATTTTACAATTTGCTAGAGAATATAAAACGCAGGAAGGAAAATCCAGTGAGCAAATTCAAGCTGAAATGGAGCGGTTTGAAAAAACGCCAATGAATACTTTATCTGCATTACAACAGTTTATCGAAGATGTCAGAAAACATGTTGATCACATTTATGCGCCCACTTTCGTTGTTCAGGCGCGGCATGATCACATGATAAACCCCGAGAGTGCCAATATTATCTTTAATGAAGTCCAAGCAGATATGAAACATATCAAGTGGTACGAACAATCAGGGCATGTAATAACACTAGATAAAGAAAGGGACGAGCTACACGAGGATATTTATCAATTTTTAGAAAAAGTAAATTGGTGAATTCAGATCGGGCTTTCGGACTCTTAACCAAACCTATCAAACAAAATTTTAATTCAATTTAATTTAAGGAAGATAGTTGACTTATTACTTAGGAATACAGTCTAATCAATATTTAAAGATGTAAATTTAGTAAGGAGTGAATGAAATGAGTCAAGAGCATATTGAACGTTTGTTATCATTTATGCGTGAAGAAACATATAAGCCGCTTACAGTAAAAGAACTAGAAGAGGCTTTTGGGGTTGAAGATTCAAGTGAATTTAAAGAATTTGTAAAAGCTCTAGTGACTATGGAAGAGCAGGGTCTTGTCATCCGTACAAGAAGTAACCGGTACGGTGTACCTGAAAAAATGAACATGGTCCGTGGTAGAGTTATTGCGCATTCAAAAGGATTTGCCTTCGTTGAACAAGAGGATAAATCTTTAGATGATATATTTATTCCACCTTCGGAAATGAGAAGTGCTATGCATGGTGATATTGTCCTTGCTCGTATCGATAGTCGACCTGGCAAAGGTCGTCCCGAAGGGGCAATTGTTCGTATTATTGAACGTGGTGTCAAACAGTTAGTAGGTACATACGTTGATAATAAACATTTTGGATTTGTTATTCCAGATGACAAGCGAATTGTAAGCGATATATTTATTGCCACTGAAGCAAAAAATGGAGCCGTTGATGGCCATAAGGTTGTTATAAAATTAACAAAATATCCAGAAGGACGCATGAATGCTGAAGGAGAAATTATTGAAATCCTAGGACATAAAAATGATCCAGGCATTGATATCCTTTCGGTTATTCACAAGCACGGCTTACCTGGTGAATTTCCACCAGAGGTTATGGAACAGGCAAATGAAACACCGGATGAAATTGACCCAAGTGAATTAAAAAATCGACGTGATTTGCGCGATCAAATTATTGTTACAATAGATGGAGCGGATGCAAAAGATTTAGATGACGCTGTAACGGTAACAAAATTAGAAAATGGGAATTATAAATTAGGTGTGCACATTGCGGATGTATCCCATTATGTAACCGAAAATTCATCGATTGATAGGGAGGCTTTAGAGCGTGGTACGAGCGTGTACCTTGTTGATCGTGTTATACCGATGATTCCCCATCGGCTTTCAAACGGAATTTGTAGTTTGAATCCACAGGTTGATCGTCTAACAATGTCCTGTGAAATGGAGATAAGTTCTCAAGGACAAGTTGTCAGCCATGAAATTTTTCAAAGTGTTATTAGAACGACTGAGCGTATGACGTATTCAGATGTAAATAAAATTTTAGTAGATAAAGACGCTGATGTTTTGGCAAGGTATGAACCAATAGTTCCAATGTTTCAACATATGGAGGAACTGGCTGAAATTCTTCGAAAAAAAAGATTTGAACGTGGCGCGATTGATTTTGACTTTAAGGAAGCGAAAGTACTTGTCAACGAAGAAGGAAAGCCAACAGATATCGTTCTGCGTGAGCGTTCCGTTGCTGAGCGCCTAATTGAAGAATTTATGCTAGCTGCCAATGAAACGGTTGCCGAGCATTTTCATTGGATGAATGTGCCGTTTATCTATCGAATTCATGAAGAGCCAAAGGCTGAAAAATTATCAAAGTTTTTTGAGTTTATAACAAACTTTGGTTACGTAGTAAAAGGATCGGCGAACGAAGTGCATCCAGGTGCGCTCCAACAAATTTTGGAGGATGTTAGAGATACACCGGAAGAAACGGTTATTTCTACAGTTATGCTACGCTCAATGAAGCAAGCCCGCTATGAAGCGGAAAGCCTTGGCCATTTTGGATTGTCAGCTGAGTTTTATACTCATTTTACATCGCCGATTCGTCGCTATCCCGATTTAATTGTTCATCGACTTATTCGCACCTACTTGCTCGAGAAAAAAGTTGATGAAGGAACAAGGCAGTCTTGGCAAGAGAAACTACCGCTTATTGCCGAGCATGCTTCTAACATGGAACGAAGAGCTGTTGATGCAGAGCGTGAGACAGATGATTTGAAAAAAGCCGAATATATGTTAGATAAAATCGGTGAAGAGTACGATGGTATCATTAGCTCCGTTACAAATTTTGGGCTTTTCGTCGAGCTTCCTAATACAGTAGAGGGCCTAGTTCGCGTCGGCTATTTGACTGATGATTATTACCATTATGATGAAAGTCAATATGCAATGATTGGTGAACGGACAGGTAACATTTTTAGAATTGGTGACGAAATTACCGTTCGCGTCATTAATGTTGACAAGGACGAACGCATTGTTGACTTTGAAGTTGTTGGAATGAAAGGATCAAGACGCCCAGAACGCAAACAAAAGCCAAAGGTTATTCATAGTCGTGGCAAAGGCAAGTCTAATGGTGATAAAAAACAAAAAAGTGGCAACAAGAAAAAACAGGAAAAACCGCAATACAGAAATATCGGTAAAAAGAAAAAGAAGAAGAAAAAGTGATAGAGTGTTTGTCATGGTAAAATGAAATAAATGAGAACAGAGGACCTTTACCTTGAAAGTGGTAAAGGTCTTGGATATTATCTGTCGTTATACTCAATGGAACGATCGTTGATGGTGGATGAAAGTGATTTATACGCATACGCGCAAGAGCATCATTTGAATCGTTGTTCGTAGACAAGGCCGATTTAGTATCAGCAAAACTCGCAGGAATCATTTTACGTGACGATAAAAGCGATTTAGTATCAGCAAAACGCGCAGGAATCACTTTACGTGACGATAAAAGCGATTTATTATCAGCAAAACGCATTGAATTCATTTTACGTGACGATAAAAGCGATTTATTATCAGCAAAACGCGGTGAAATCATTTTACGTGACGATAAAAGCGATTTATTATCAGCAAAACGCGCTGAAATCATTTTACGTGACGATAAAAGCGATTTAGTATCAGCAAAACGCATTGAATTCATTTTACGTGACGATAAAAGCGGTTTATTATCAGCAAAACGCATTGAATTCATTTTACGTGACGATAAAAGCGGTTTATTATCAGCAAAACGCATTGAATTCATTTTACGTGACGATAAAAGCGATTTAGTATCAGCAAAACGCGCAGGAATCACTTTACGTGACGATAAAAGCGATTTAGTATCAGCAAAACTCGCAGGAATCACTTTACGTGACGATAAAAGCGGTTTATTATCAGCAAAACGCATTGAAATCATTTTACGTGACGATAAAAGCGATTTATTATCAGCAAAACTCGCAGGAATCATTTTACGTGACGATAAAAGCGGTTTATTATCAGCAAAACGCATTGAAATCATTTTACGTGACGATAAAAGCGATTTATCATCACCAAAGCATGATTTGTACGACATTCATGATAGATAGTAACGAGTTAACATTCATCGTTGCTAGTTTATTCATTTTGATGGTTGCTTTAATATAATACCCGTAGCCTAATTGCTACTGATGCTTTTTTCAGCAATATTAGCGTATATTAAATGGTGGTTAATTAACAATTTGATACATCATTAACTCATTTGGTATAGTAAAAGTAAAGTTGTTTTGGTTGGTGTAGGAGGAGAATCTTTATGCCTAAAGGTGCAGGGAAGGTTATTGCGCAAAATAAAAAAGCATATCATGATTATTTTATCGAAGAAACATACGAAGCAGGGATCGTTCTTCAAGGAACAGAAATTAAATCAATCCGCGCTGGACGAGTGAATTTAAAGGATGCGTACGCGAGAATTCATAACGGGGAAGTATATTTAATTGGAATGCATATTAGTCCGTATGAACAGGGGAACCGCTATAATCACGATCCGCTCCGTGAAAGAAAGTTGCTTCTTCACCGCAAAGAAATTAGCAAGCTTATTGGTGAAACGAAGGAAATTGGTTATTCACTTGTTCCGTTAAAGCTTTATTTGAAAAATGGTTATGCAAAGGTTTTGATTGGTCTCGCAAAGGGTAAGAAAAAATATGATAAGCGCGAGGATATGAAAAAGAAAGAAGCAAAACGTGAAGTCGAGCGTGCATTTAGAGAAAGACAGAAAATGTAACGCAGAGAATATATAATAACACAGAGAATATATAATAACGCAGAGAATATATAATAACGTAGAGAATATATAATAACGTAGAGAATATAAATAGAAGCAAGTTGGATCTAATGCAACTCAACTTAAGTTGAGTTTGTATTTTAATAAATCACTTATTTTTCATTGGTGTAACTTTGTCATTATTACAACGACGATATTATAGGGATAATAATAAATTCAATCCTAGACCTACTAGGACAAATTGTAAAATACTAGTGAATTACTCTTTTATTAGCAGTTGAACGTAGCTGCTGATATGTTATAATTAAACACGTAAGCTAATTGAATAAGTCAACAAGCTAAATCTATCTCATAAGTAATTTTTTTAATCATAGTAGCTCTTTCTCTATTTTATATATGGGGACGCTACGGATTCGACAGGGATAGTTCGAGCTTAAGTGGCGAGTCGAGGGGATCGGCCTCGTTAAAACGTCAAAGCCAATAACTGGCAAAGAACAAAACAACTTCGCTTTAGCTGCCTAATAGGCACTTAGCGGTTCCTCCCTCCATTGCCCATGTGGTAGGGTAAGGGACTCACTCTTAGTGGGCTACGCCGGATTCCGCAGTCTGAGGATGAAGGAAGAGAACAATCAGACTAGCGATTTGGACGCCCGTCGATAGGCAGAAAAAATCGCGAAACACTAATATATCGACTACACTCGTAGAAGCTTAAGTGCCGTTATTTCTGGACGTGGGTTCGATTCCCACCGTCTCCACCAATACATAGTTGGTGGTTTTTTATTTTGCTCGATGAGACTTCAACCATAAATTTTCGCAACATGAAAGCTTATGCTTGAAAATTTGCGAAATATTATAATTGATATTTAAAAGGAAGAGAAAACAAAAAATAGAACACTTATAGGAGTACAATTCGCAGGCTCTATAATTTTTGGTGTTGGTGGTTAAACCAGCACCAATTTTTTTACACAAAAAAGAGACATGTGACAAAACTCTGGTAAAATGTAATCGCCAAACCACATTTTAAAAGGAGTAATGTTACATGTCTCATCATAATTCTATACTAATTTACTAAATATAAAAGGTAATAGTATCCTTTTTGATGAAAATTTTTGTTCTGAAGAAACGATAAAAGGAGTTAAATCAAAGGTTTTTCATGGCACTTTGACTTATCAGCCAAAGGCTTGTTACAAATGTGGTCATGTTTTTGATGCTCGCATTATTAAACATGGTTTTAAAACTTCCTTCATTAAAATACCTAGTGTATCTGGTTTTGATACATACCTAAATCTTCGAAAACAACGATATTTCTGTAAACATTGTCAATCAACTTTTATTTTACAAACCGATGTGGTTGATAAAAACTGTTGTATCTCCAATAATACGAAATCGGCAATTGCCCTTCAGGCGAAAGAAAAAATATCTGAGAAGGATATTGCGAAAAGTCATAATGTATCTCATTCCACTGTCAGTAGAGTGATTGATAGTTTTTATGCCTACAACAAGCCAAATTATAACTATCTCCCAACACACTTGTGTTTTGACGAGTTTAAGTCAGTAAAGTCAGCGGCTGGTGCCATGTCCTTTATATTTTGTGATTCTGAAACAGGAAAAATTGTGGACATCATTGAAGATCGAAGACTACATGTTCTGAAAGATTATTTCCTGCGTTATTCAAAACAGACAAGATTCTCTGTTCAAACGATTGTGATTGACATGTATAGTCCTTATATATCATTGATTCAAGATGTTTTCCCTAAAGCTAAGATCATCATTGATAAGTTCCATATTATTCAATTATTTAGTCGAGCTTTAAACAAAACTCGAATCAAAGTAATGAATCAAGATAAAAAGCATTATAACAAGTTAAAGAAATACTGGAAGCTCATCCTAAAAGATCAAACAAAAATTGATTATACCAACTATACGTACCATCGTTGCTTTAGAAAGCTAATGCGTGAAATTGATATCATTCATTATTTATTAAAGCTTGACCCAGAATTAAAAGCCTCATATGAGCTATATCATGACGTGCGTTACTGCATGAAAAACAAAGACTTTGAGCTTCTGAAGAAGGCTTTAGTTACCAAATATATGAGCGTTTCTAGCTATATGAAAACGGCCATCAATACAATTAGGAAATACATAAACTATGTGGGGCACACCCTTACATACGATTATAATAACGGTGTTTTAGAAGGTATTAATAATAAAACTAAAGTAATTAAGCGAATCGCATTTGGTTATAGATGTTTCTACCATTTCAAAAATCGGATTCTCATTACCCAAAATTTAGCGACAATAAAAAGAGCTTAGAGGAAATAAACAACCTCTAAGCTAATTGATTACATTTTACCGGCTAATGTCAATAAAATTATTCACCAATACCATTTGACAAAGAACCAAAAAAAGAACCATCAAATAGAATGGTTCTTTCAAAAGTTTCAAGCAATTATTTCTTCTCACTGTTTTGCAGTTCTTTTAAATACTTCTCGAAATCTTTATTATTTTCCAGGTATTGAACAAGGTCGCCGATGCGGTCGATTGAATTCCAGCTTAAATGATGCTCGATCCCCTCTACGTCTGTATAAATATTTTCAGCTTTCACACCGATTAATGTTAAAAATTGCTCCAGTAGCTCATGTCGGTAAACTAAGCGTTGGCCGATTTTTTTTCCTTTTGCAGTAAGGACAATGCCTCTATATTTTTCATAAATGAGATATTCATCCTTATCTAGCTTTTGGATCATTTTTGTTACGGAAGAGGGTTGGACACATAAATTTTCAGCAATGTCGGAAACCCGTGCATATCCTTTTTGATCCATAAGTATATATATTTGCTCAAGATAATCTTCCATACTAGGTGTAGGCAATGATAATACCACCTTTTAACTTCAGTGTCCTTTTATTATACGTGAGTAAAAATGGGCAGACAAGCATCGATTAGTAATTATGCAAATGGCAATTATTTTTTTATTCGCATACACGTAAGATTTTTATTTATCGAAAAGAACGTACTATCCAGCCTTAAATAAATAATAACAAACTTAATGCCATAACACCCATGCCGCCTATTAAACCATAAATAGAAATATGGGCCTCGTCATATTTTTTAGCTGCTGGCAGAAGTTCGTCTAAAGAAATAAAAACCATTATCCCTGCGACACCAGCAAAAATAATCCCGAACACTATATCATTTAAAAATGGCAGTAGTACAAAGTATGCGGCAAGCGCGCCAATTGGCTCAGATAGGCCAGATAAAAATGAAAGCTTGAATGCTTTTTTCTTATCTCCTGTAGCAAAATAAACAGGGACAGACACCGCGATCCCTTCCGGAATGTTATGAATCGCAATAGCGATTGCGATGGCGACACCGAGAGCTGGATCTTGTAAGGCAGATGCAAACGTCGCAATCCCTTCAGGAAAGTTATGAATCCCGATAGCTAGAGCTGTAAATGTGCCAATTTTCAAAAGCTGTGTATCCTTCGTTATGTCAGGTTTATTCATGTCCTCTACTTTTTTAAGTTCATGAGGATTCCCTTGCTTTGGAATAAATTTATCAATTAATGCAATTAAAATCATCCCGCCGAAAAATCCTGCCACTGTCAGCCAGTTCCCTAATCCTTCACCGATTGCTGAAACAAGTGCATCCTGTGCCTTTACAAAAATTTCAATCATAGAGACGTAAATCATAACTCCTGCAGAAAACCCAAGAGCTAGTGATAAAAATTTTGTATTAGTAGAAGATGTGAAAAAAGCAAGAACACTACCAATCCCCGTTGCAAGACCTGCCATCAAAGTTAATCCAAAGGCTAGTAGTAAATTCTCAGTCATTCTTAATTATAACCTCCTTAATTTAACAACCATGTTTACCATACATAAAAGTATTAAACTAACAAAACAATGTTTCCTTGAGGAAACTTGTAAATTATTGTATGCGAGAAACGAACAGTTGTAAACTAAAATTTTTAAAATTTTTTTAACTCAAATTCTCATGTATTCCAATTTTTCTATATTAACTGGACAATGGTTCCGTTATTTGTCGAAGAAGGTTTATTTTTCAAATTTATCGGACATGAGATCCGCTATTTATTTAGTTTAAGGCAGTTTCCTTATGATTATTAAGAAATAACGGAACTGATGTCCGGAATTAATGTTAAAGTGCAGAAATTTTAGGCAATAACGGAACTGATGTCCGTAAAAATTTTTTGCCATATAAAAAAAGCATTTGGAACACATTCACAAATGCTTTTCAAAAATTAATACAGTTCTAATGTTTTTTGATATTTCCTGCGTTTTTTCGGTGGTTTATCCAAATCGTAGTCCGTGCCTAAATCTATAATAACTTTTTAAATCCAATTCGTTTGTTCAGAGCATACATTATTGGGATACCAACAGCCAAAACTACGAACTCACCTGCTGCTGTTGTAAGCCATGTAAACATAAATGGCAAATCAAATGCAAGCTTAAGCTCTAGCGCAATTAAAAACATCATAAACGTAAAAACAACGGTGTTTACAATCATCCGTTTCCAAATGCTTGTAATAAAACGGCTGCAAATAATTGTAATTCCTAATGAAAGCACCGAATGGGCCACTCCAAAAATTAAGTCATAGGCAACCATTGGTGAAAAAAATAAATTTGTTAAAAATACGCCCAGCACAATTCCAAAAAAATATTTCTTGTTAAACACAACAAGATGGTTAAACATTTCAGAAACTCGAAACTGAACCTGGGTAAACCCAAATGGTTGGATAAGCATGGACACAGCAATATAAAGCGCTGCTAAAATTCCATTACCAACAAGCACTCTTACTTTCATATTAAATTCGCTCCTTAGTTTTTTTTCGTGGGATGGTTTCGAACCACGTTGAGTAACAATTTACTCAAGGACTTTATTTTATTACATAACGATACGTGATTCAATAGAAACTTATTACAAGGAACCAATGAAACTTCAATTGTCTCGTGTTCAATATTCCGAACTTTCAATGCATAATTCACGCTTTCATTTCACATTCCACCCTTCACATTCCCGTTTACGGTTTCACATTCCGCCCTGCATATTCCACTCTTCTAGCTCAATAGAAACTGAAACAAGCATCAGCCATAAAAAATCCCAAGGGCAGGGAACCTACCGCTTAGGATGAAAATACTAAAATACAAAAATATAGAATCATTAAAACAATTCCAATTGGAACGCCGACAACTGCCCATTCTTTACTAGTCATTTGGAGTTTACCTGCTGCAATGATGTTAGGGATGTTCCCGGGGATTAGCATACCACCACTTATAAGTAGACCAAGTAAAATTGCTTCAATTGTAAAGTGGTCCATGACTTGGCTTATTTCTGTTGCCGCAAGTGTCGCATTATCCAATACAGCTGAAATCATATTTACCCAATATAGTAGCAATGGGTCTAATCCGAGCAAATAACGATTAATCAGGGGTTCAAAGCCACTTCCAAGAAAGGTTAATCCCATTACAAAAAAGTAAATTCTTAAAGAACGAATAACAATATCTTCATACTTCTCGATGTTAAGTTTCTTCTGGAAAGAGGCAAGATTTTTTTTGGGTGGATGTACTAATAATCCTGCTAGCAATCCGAATATCAATATGGCTGCAATAATTTTTGTACCAATTAACCGCAAAAGGATGAAGAAGTCACCATGAAGTTTACTTACAGCAATGGTTGATAATGGTTCTCCAAGTGGTGTTAATGCTGCACCAAGGCCGATCGAAAAACAAGTAATGACAACAAAACGAACTTCAGAGTCGCGATCAAGATGAAGTGAACTAGCAATCATGACAAGTACAAGGGAGGCGATAATAGCGGTAATTAAACTAGAAATGAAGCCTAGAGTGATGACGACAATACATATAAAAAGCCGAAACGGAATGATCCTGCTCATACGAGTTACTGATTTTTCTAACGGTTGCTGTAGCCATTTAAATAAAAGTCCGGCAATAAATACTGCTAACGTAATTTTAATCGGATTACTAGCGGCCTTAACAAACAACGGCCCATCGAATACACCACTTATTAATGCAGCAATAATACCCATAATAAATAAAAATACTTCTAGATTTTTCTCAACGGCTTTAAGCGTAAATGGAAATAACAGGACAAGAATAAAGACAACGAACAACGCAATTATCATGATCATACTCCAATTTTTTTTCAAGTTTGTTAACGGAACAAGACTAAACAAATTAGCATTACGAAATACACACATTTCGAGATGTAGAATTGCCCATCGATTTTATTAGATGTGGCTCCATAATAGATTCATATGCAAATAAGCGGACAAACTTGCCTATAAAAATCACAGTCATATTTTTATATGAAGAATCATAAATAAATAGAGGTTGACCCAACAAATGTGACAAGCACAGGTGGTCAATCTCTTATTTTTTCCTTAAGTTAGTTTAACTTTGTAAATGGACTAATTATAAGGCTCTGTTAAACTTGTCTGTTGATTAACGAAGCCAATTATAAAAAAACATTGAATTTTTCCATTTTACTTGTGAATTCGCGTTTTTCTTATTCATGTAAAGGTAACCTTCATTTTTCCTATAGTAATGGGGGAGCAATTATGGATGAGTTCATCTTAATATTTTTAAATAGTTTAGCTAGCCTTGGTTACGTTGGAATTGCTGTTGGCCTCATGATTGAAGTCATTCCGAGTGAAATTGTACTTGGATATGGGGGTTTTTTAGTCTCGCAAGAGAAAATAAACTTCTTTGGAGCAGTAATTGCTGGAACAATCGGGGGTACCTTTGCACAGTTGTTTTTATACTGGGCGGGCTTCTATGGTGGAAGACCATTTTTGCTAAAGTACGGAAGATACATTTTTATTCGTGAAAAACACATTACAATAGCTGAAAAATGGTTTGAAAAGTACGGACCGGGTGTAATATTTACGGCGCGGTTTATTCCAGTCGTTCGTCATGCCATTTCAATACCTGCTGGGATAGCCAAAATGTCATGGCAAAAGTTCACCTTCTATACGATTAGTGCAATTGTCCCTTGGACGGTTTTTTTCTTATATATAGGTGTAAAGCTTGAAGAAAATTGGCAGCACATTGATGAGGTTGCCGCACCTTATATTGAACCTGTTATCATTACATCAATATTTTTTACAATTGGATATATTGGTATGAAATTAATTAGAAAAAGTGGGAAATAGGTTCAAACTTTTGCTAAGTCACTAAATTCCCAGAGCGGCAAACAGGAAATGGGTTTGCTTTTTTTTGTTTTTTTAAAATTTGAGGAGTATAATTGATTGTTAGAATTAGATCATTAGGGAAATATTTACATTGGGTAGGGAAATATTTACATTAGAAAAAATGAAACTTTTCTTTTTGAAAATCGTCTATAAATATGTAATTTTTTGTCGGTGAAAAACAAAGGAGTTGAAATGGTTATTATTGGTAAAAACTAGAAGTAACTAACAAATTTACTATAATAAATTGTTGCATGTTTAGATGAATCGTAGTAAGATACATTTCATTGAGCTATTTTTTTACAATGATTTTATAATGATATTTTATTGAAATTTAAATAAAAAAACTTGCTTTAAATTATGTAAGGGGGAGATTAAATGAAAGTACTAATAGATAAAATAAAAAGCTTTCATTTAAATATAGACCAGAAGTTTCTTGGAGTAGCAATATTATTTCTTTGGTTAAAATCATATATTGTAAGTCGATTTATTTTTGATTTACCGCTGGAAAATGCGATTGAAGAGTTTATTTTGCTAATCAATCCAATTAGCTCTGTGTTGATTTTATTTATTGGAGCGTTGGTGATTAGAAGAAAGTTGAGTAGACAAGGCATTTTTGTTTTAAGCCTACTTTTTACTTTTTTACTGTATGCAAATTTAGTGTATTACAGGTTTTTTAATGATTTCATTACAATCCCTGTATTGTTTCAGGTTCAAAACTTTGGAGACTTAGGTGGAAGTGCCAAAGGATTAATGAATCCTTGGGATCTTTTGCTGTTTGTTGACTTATTTATACTTTCATTCTTCGGACGAAAAAAAGGGATTAAGTCGATTGTAGTTCCGAAGCTTGCTAGAAGATTTTTAGTTGTTGCTGCGGCAGCGTTACTTGTCTTTAATGTTATGCTTGCTGAAACACAACGGCCACAGCTATTAACAAGAACGTTTGACCGTGAAATGCTTGTCAAATATCTCGGGGTATATAATTACCATGCTTATGATTTATTCATGCATTCCAAAGCATCCGCTCAAAGGGCGTTTGCGGAGAGCAGTGATATTATCGAAGTAGAGAACTATGTAAGTGATGGTTTCGATGAGGAAAATGAATTTACAGGTATTGCAAAGGATAAAAACGTAATCTTAATTTCAATGGAGTCACTTCAAGATTTCGTCATTAATTATGAAGTGGAAGGTCAAGAAGTAACGCCGTTTTTAAATCAACTTGTTAAAGAAAGTTTTTATTTTACAAATTTTTACCAGCAAACAGGTCAAGGGAAAACATCAGATTCTGAGTTTTTAGTTGATAATTCATTGTATCCATTATCACGTGGTGCTGTATTTACAACGAATGCACAAAATACGTATAAAGGCTTGCCGGCAATTTTAAATGAAAATGGCTATGCTACTGCATCGTTCCATGGCAATAATAAAAGCTTTTGGAATCGTGATTTAATGTATAAAAATTTAGGATATGAATTTTTCTATGATGAAACATATTTTGAAGTAAGCGAAGAAAATTCAGTGAATTATGGCTTAAAGGATATTCCTTTCTTTGAACAGTCTATTCCGAAGTTACAAAATTTAAAGCAGCCATTCCATGCGAAATTTATTACACTAACAAACCATTATCCGTTTGTTCTTGATGAAGAGGATATTATGATTCCGACGTTACAAACAAGTAGCGGAACTGTTAACCGATACGTACAAACCGTTCGTTATTTTGATGAGGCGTTAAAGCTATTTTTTGAGCAGTTAAAAGAAACCGGATTGTACGACAATTCTATTATTATTTTATATGGGGATCACTATGGAATCTCAGAAAATCATAATCGAGCAATGGAAAGTGTAATTGGTAAAAAAGTAACACCTTTTGAATATTTAAAGCTTCAAAAAGTGCCGTTTATTGTCCATATTCCTGGTATGGATGGCAAGGAAATGACTACTGTAGGTGGGCAAATTGACGTAAAACCGACAATCTTAAATCTACTAGGTATTAAACCAGGTAAAGATATTCAATTTGGTGAAGACTTATTTAATGAGAACCGCAGAGATTTTGCAGTTCTAAGAGATGGCAGTTTTGTAGCGGATTATTATTCTTACACTGAAGGCATTTGCTACCAAAATTGGGATGGCAATCCGACAGAAGATAAATATTGTAGCCAATTAAAAGATTTAGCTGATCATGAGCTTCGTCTATCAGATAAAGTCATTCAAGGTGACTTAATTAGATTCCTAGATGAATTTGAGGAATAAAACAAAATATACTTTGAGTTTTATTTAAAGGCATGGTGCGATGTTGGACCATGCCTTTTTGTTTTATGTCTTTCTACTATTTGCCTTATGAAAATTTTTCATTCATTGCATTGTATTATTGTTGTAGGGGAATTGGGTTGAATAGCCCTGAAATTGCTGATAATCCTGCTGTAGCTTTTGCTGTGGCGCCGCTTCAATACTATACCAACCCTTTTTAAACATTAAATTATAAAAATTTCGCTGGCAGTCTTGTGTTTCCTTGAAAATCATTGATAAATCTTGATATAAACTTTCATGACTTGCTTCATTTAATACAGTTGAATAGGAATCTGTCATATATTTTCCGGTGGCAAGCATATCATTTGCGAAATCTCGATCATTCATTTGTGGTGTTTCTGGCACTTGTGTTTTGGGGTTTTTGATTCGATTAGGATTTTGAGATTGGCTTAGTGCCTGATTCTGGTTTTGATTTTGATAATTCATATGTGGACCTCCTTATTGAATTTGGCCAGTTGGTTGATTTGGATTTTGTAAATGACTTAATATTTTTTGATAGTGGCGCTGGTGCATTTGTCCAGCTTTGTCAAGCTCGGCTTTAACCTCAGGATCGGTGCATTGTGCTGCATAAAAGTGCGCCTTTTTCATCGCAAGTAAGTTCCAGGAAAGCATATCCTTCAAATAAAGCTCATCCTTCGTTGAAATTATTGTTGGCGGGCGTTCCATAAATGTTTGTTGATTTAAAGTTCCCTGTAATGATTGCATATTTTGTTGCTGCTGCATGTAGATTCCTCCTATGTTATTTGATTTTAGATTAGGTTACTACTTAAAAATATAAACAAATTATTTTCGTCCGTATTTTTCCACGAAAGCCTTCAGGATATTCAACTTTTTTCAGACCATCGCTTCTATTCAATGTACAAAGTCAAATAATTTTTCAAATGCAAATGACTCTTGTTTGAAATGTGGCATAAAAATTGCATATAGAACATAGTGAGGAATGAAGAAGATGGGGGGAAATGATTAATGTTTAGTTTTCGGTTTGAAAAATTGGTGGGTGGATGGGTAGGAAATTTTAAATCAAATTAATAAAAAGAATCAGTACAACTTCCAATGAATAATTACTGAGTTAAGGATTATCAGTAGGGCTTAAATATGAGAATAGCGAGGGTGAGTAGTTATGAAAATTTTTGTTATCATGAAACGAACATTTGACACAGAAGAAAAAATTGTAATAAACAATGGCAAGATTAGTGAAGATGGTGCTGAATTTATCATTAACCCATATGATGAGTATGCAATTGAAGAGGCGATTCAGCTAAAGGATAAACATGGCGGGGAAGTGACTGTTGTAACAATTGGTAATGAAGACAGTGAGAAAGAGCTACGTACTGCGCTAGCTATGGGAGCAGACAAGGCTGTTCTTATCAATATTGAAGATGATATTGAAGATGGGGATCAATTTACAACGGCAAGTGTACTTGGAGAGTATTTCAAAGGACAAGAGTATGATATCATCCTAGGCGGAAATGTGGCGATTGACGGTGGTTCCGGTCAGGTTGGACCTCGCCTTGCAGAAGCATTACAAATCAATTATGTAACAACGATCACAAAGCTCGATATTAATGGCAATACTGCGGTAATTGGCCGTGATGTGGAAGGAGATAGTGAAGTGGTGGAAGCATCACTACCACTGCTTGTTACTGCACAACAAGGCTTAAACGAACCACGATATCCATCTTTACCAGGCATCATGAAGGCGAAGAAAAAGCCTTTAGATGAGTTGGAGCTTGATGATTTAGATATTGATGAAGATGACGTGGCTGCGAAAACGAAAACACTTGAAATCTATTTGCCACCGCAAAAAGCTGCAGGGAAAGTATTGTCTGGTGAGCTTAATGATCAAGTCAAAGAATTAGTAAAATTACTTCAAACTGAAGCAAAAGTAATATAGGCGGGGGGAGAAAAAGATGGCTAGAAAAGTTTTAGTAGTAGGGGAAGTTCGCGACGGAAATTTACGTAATGTATCATTTGAAGCCATTGCAGCAGGGAAGCTTGTTGCAGAAGGTGGAGAAGTTGTTGCTGTCTTAATGGGAGAGTCTGTTCAATCTCAAGGAAATGCAATGATTCAACACGGCGCAGACCGTGTCGTAGTTGTTGAAAATCCTCAATTGAAAAATTATACTCCAGATGGCTATGCGCAGGCATTGCTGGCTGTTGTTGCATCTGAAAATCCTGAGGGAATGATCATGGGTCATACAGCACTTGGAAAAGACTTATCACCTAAAATTGCAGCAAAGCTTGGGTCTGGTTTGATTTCTGACTGTGTTAATGTTGAGGAAGCAGGCGGGAATATTATATTTACGCGTCCAATCTATTCAGGGAAGGCATTCGAAAAGAAGATTGTTACAGACGGTATTATTTTTGCAACGGTTCGTCCGAACAACATTGCTCCACTGGAAAAGGATGAGTCACGTTCTGGAAACGTTGCATCATTAGACGTTGAAATTAAGGATCTAAGAACAGTAATTAAAGAAGTCGTACGCAAAGCGTCTGAAGGTGTAGATCTTTCTGAAGCGAAAATAGTCGTTGCCGGCGGACGTGGTGTTAAGAGTGCCGAAGGCTTTAAAATGTTACAGGAGCTTGCGAATGTATTGGGTGGAGCAGTAGGTGCTTCACGTGGTGCTTGTGATGCGGAATACTGCGATTACTCATTACAAATTGGGCAAACAGGTAAGGTTGTAACGCCTGATCTTTATATTGCTCTAGGTATTTCTGGGGCTATCCAGCATCTTGCTGGTATGTCTAATTCAAAAGTAATTGTTGCGGTAAATAAGGATCCAGAAGCAAACATCTTCAATGTAGCTGATTATGGAATTGTCGGCGATTTATTTGATGTTGTACCACTGTTAATTGAAGAAATTAAAAGTAGTGTAAGTAGCTAATTTTCTTGAAAAGTCGATCCCATTTTTTGAAAGCCAAGAAGGAATAGGATTCATGTAATGTTCTTCTATCATTGTGATAGATAAACACTGTGATAGACTATCAATTTAATCTATTTAAAGTTAAAGTACCTTACTTTGGTATTGGTTTGTCAACTAACTAACAAACAAACTAATTCCACTAGAAAGGTACTTTTTTATTATTTGCAATATACCCCTTTCTAATTGTAGTTGAAAACAGCGTGTTGCAAAAACGCAACACCTAATTAATGATACGGCGAGAAATCGACAATTTTATACAAAGAACAACAAAGGTTTTCCAACGAATGTTGCCAAAATGCAACAAATGTTGCGAAAATGCAACAAATTTTGGGAACTTTGAATTATTATATAATTTAAGAAGTATTTAAAATATTAGTATTTTTTTAAATATTTTATATTGGCACACTTCTTGCATAATAAAAATACGAGTGATCTCAAAGGGGTATGGATTATGTTGGTGAAAGGGATAATGACGAGAACATCTGCGAAGTTTTACGAAAACGATTTCATTGAAGAAACTGCTAAAAAATTGTTGCGAGATGATATGAAAGGTGGATTGGTATATAGCCTAAAAGGTGCTTTAAAGGGCACATTTTCAGAACGTGATTTGTTAAAAGGTCTTATCAATGGGAAGAAAACTTTAGAAGAGATTTATAACAAGGAACTCCATATTATCAACGAGAATGATGATCTAAAAATAGTTCAATATCTTAAAAACGATGTTTTGCCGGTACAAAATAAAAACAACCATATTACAGGATTTATTACAAAGGAACAATATCTTACGTCCTATTTAAAAGTCACGAAGGTAGAGTTAAGTCATCTAGATGCAATTTTTGACTCTGCCCACAACGGAATTTTATCTATTGATCAAGAAGGCAAAATAACTTCTATTAATCCTGCAGCAGAAAGAATGGCGTTAACAAAGAAAAAGAAGGCTATCGGGAGCTTTTTAACAGACATTGTCCATAATGGCGGGCTTTTACGAGTTGTTCGAACAGGAAAGGGACATTCGGAAAAATATAAAGTAGGCAATCGAATGTATTTATCACATCGTACACCTATTTTTGATGGTGAACAACTTGTTGGAGCAGTTGGAGTATTTCAAGATATCTCTGAAATTGAATTTATGGCTGATGAATTAGAGTCTGTTAAGCAACTGCTAAAAGAACAGGATACAATTTTTAATAATTCTAGTGATGGAATCTGTATTATGGACAAAAGCGGGAAAATTATAAAGAGAAACAAAAGGTTCATTGAAATTTTTCCCGAAAATCAGTTGTCGAATCAAGTACCTGTTTTTTTCAAAGATATTGTAATGGAAGTGTCTAGAAAAGGTAAGCCCTTTAATGTAATGAGAAAAAATCAGAAGAATCAAAATTCCTTAATCATATCTGCGGTTCCTTTAAAAAATAGTAGAAGAATGATAGAACGTATAGTTTTAAATGTTAAAGATATAACTGAAATCGATGCGTTACGAAATGAACTAGAAAAAGCAAAATTCATCCTTGAAAACGTCAATTTATCCAGCAATAAAGATCATTTTATTGCGAATTCGCCAGAAATGATAAAACTTATCGAAACGGTTTACCAAGTTGCTAAAGTAGATGTAACTGTCCTTTTATATGGTGAATCGGGTGTAGGAAAAGAGGAAATAGCTAAACTTATTCAACGATCAAGTAATAGAGCTAACCATCCATTCGTTAAGGTGAACTGTGGTGCAATACCGGAAAGTTTAATGGAATCAGAACTATTTGGTTATGATAGCGGAGCTTTCACTGGAGCCTTAAAGGGTGGTAAAGCTGGATTGTTTGAACAAGCAAATAATGGAACGCTGTTTCTAGATGAAATTGGGGAAATACCTTTGCAACTCCAAGTTAAACTCCTTCGAGTTCTTCAAGAAATGGAGATTACTAGAGTCGGTGGTTCAAGACCAATCAAGGTTGATGTGCGCGTTATTGCAGCGACAAATCGAAACTTACAAGATCTAGTTACAGAAGGAACCTTTCGTGAGGATCTGTTTTATCGTCTTAATGTAATTCCGATATACATCCCCCCATTGCGGAAAAGAACGGAGGACATTCCTCTATTAATTGAAAGATACGCAAGTATATTTTCTGTTAAGTATAATAAGCACCTTAGTTTTTCAAAAAGAGCAATTAGTTCACTCATTAAATATAAATGGCCTGGAAACGTTAGAGAACTAGTAAATATCCTAGAAAGACTTTATGTAACAACAGTTAGTGGTGAAATTCAAGAAGAGGATGTTTTACAAATTTTATATGAAAGAAAGAACCAAGAGGCCGAAAGTAGCAAGGCTATTATAGTAAATCAAGTTATGCCACTAAAGGAAGCAATCGCTGAAGTAGAGAGAGAGCTAATAAGAAAAGCATCATTGACTGAACACTCATATCGTGGAATTGCACGATTATTAGATGTGAATCCATCTACTATCGTAAGAAAGGTAAAAAATATGGAAGGGGATCTTAAGAATGAAAAGTAAATTACAAACTATTGTATCCCCAAAATCTATAGCGATTGTTGGAGCCTCAGATAATTTTCACAAAAACGCTGGTAGAGTAATGGTCAATCTTGAAAAATCAAACTTTCACGGCAGCATTTATTTAGTGAATCCAAAATATGAGGAAATTTCAGGGATTCCTTCCTATCCAAGTGTAGTAGATATTGAAGAAGACATTGATATAGTTTGTGTAATTATTCCAGCTGACAGAATTTCAGAAATAATCCATGACTGTGTAAGGAAGAATGTGAAAAATGTTATGATCCTTAGCTCAGGATTCTCTGAAAATGGTTTAGAGGGAATTGCAAGGGAAAAAGAGTTGAAAGAAATATTAAAAGGGACAGACATAAGTGTCTACGGTCCTAACTCGCCTGGATTTTATCAATTTATTGATAGTTGGGGTATTTCGTTTTCTCCTCGTTTTGAACCGAAAAAATTGGTGAAAGGTTCCGTTGGAATCATTAGCCATGGTGGTAGTTTAGGGAGAGCAGTTCTTGATGCAAATGAAAAAGGGCTAGGCTTTACCTATTGGTTTTCACCAGGCAATGAATTAGATATAAACACAAATGATTGTTTTGAGTTTTTAATTAATGATTCTTCAACGAAAACAATTATTTTAATTGTTGAGTCAATTACAGAGGAAGAACGCTTTTTTCGACTTTTACATGAAGCATACTTAAGGAAAAAACCTGTTCTTTTCTTACCTATTGGAAACTATGAATTATCACGTACTGCTATTAAATATCATCTTGGTAGCACAAATCAAAATGCAATTCCTTGGGAAATTGTAAATCATCCAGGATTTATTAAAGTAGAAAGTCTCGATGAATTAGTTGCGGTAGCTTGGATGTTTGATGCGTATGGAGAGGGGAAGGGAGACCGGACGGTTATCTTTACTTGGGCAGGTGCAACTTCAATATATTTGGCAGATTTATGTTGTAAATATAGCATAGCGCTTGCACCATTATCAGAAGAATTGAAGACTAAAATTTCAAAAATTATAGGAATTAATAAGGTATTTATGAATCCTTTAGATTTAACAACCTATGTTTATGACGATTTAAGGAAACTCACTTCCAGCCTGGATGTATTGTATGACTCAGGTGATTTTGACAATATTATTGTCCCTTTTCCTTTTCAAGTTGACTATGAAAATGAAGTTTTATCTGTCCAAATAAAAAAATTGATGATGGAAAACAGATGTATTTTTATTCCAATTTTCATGTCTCAAGGTTATCAAGATGAAAATGCAACTGAGATTTTGAAAGATACTAAATACCCTATCTTTTTTCATGAGAATACAGCAATTAAGGCATTATCGTCCTATCTTGCATATAACAAGCAAAAATAGGGGAGGGAAGAAAATGAAAAAATTAATAAGCTCGGAGGAAGCTATTCAATTTATTAGAAATGGCGACACCCTACTTGTCGGGGGATTTGGTCTATCTGGGACACCTTTAACAATCATTGATGAAATAGCAAATTCCGATAAAAAAGATTTAACAGTGATTAGTAATAATTTAGGTGAGGAGGGAAGAGGGTTAGGGAAACTTTTAGTAGCTGGTAAGTTAAAAAAAGCAATGGGATCGTATTTTACAACAAATCGTGATGCTGTCAAGGCATGGTCAAATGGAAAACTCGAGATAGAACTTATACCTCAAGGGACTTTAGCTGAAGCTATTCGCTGTGGCGGTGCTGGGATAGGCGGCTTTTATACAAAAACGGCTGTTGGTACGAAACTTGCTGAAGGAAAAGAAGAAAAAATAATCGATGGTGAAACCTTTATTTTAGAAAAAGCAATTAAAGGTGATGTAGCGATTATTAAAGCACAGAAATCTGATACTCTTGGGAATTTAATCTATGACAAAACAGCGAGAAATTTTAATCCTGTCATGGCTACTGCAGCTACAACTGTAATTGCAGAGGTAGATGAAATTGTTGAAGTTGGCACATTTTCTCCTGAAGAAATTGTAACACCCCATGTATATGTGGATTATGTAGTTTTAAATAAATATATCAAAAAAGGGGGGAGATATGTTGAGTCAGTCTGATCGCATCAAAATTGCCAAGCGTGTTGCAGAAGAATTAGTAGAAGGCGAAATAGTAAATTTAGGTGTCGGGATTCCAACTCTCATTCCTGATTTTTTAGGTGAGAAAAAAGTGTATCTTCAATCTGAAAATGGTCTCTTAGGAATGGGGCCAACTCCCGCAGAAGTAGATGTTGATATGGATTTGATCAGTGCAAGCAAGAAACCGATTACATTTGACGTAGGTGCCTCACTTTTTGACAGTTCTGACTCCTTCTTAATGATAAGGGGAGGGCATATTGATGTGGCAGTCTTAGGAGCGCTACAGGTCGATGAATCCGGCGAGGTGGCAAACTGGGCAGTGCCTGGGGAAACAATTCTAGGTGTTGGTGGAGCGATGGATTTAGTTGCAGGAGCAAAGCGAATGATTATTGCTTCTACACATTGTTCTAAAGACGGTTCGCCAAAGCTAGTAAAAAAGCTAACGTTCCCAAGTAGTGGGAACCGGAGGGCTGATATGGTGATAACAGAACATGCCGTTTTCAAATTTAGAGAAGGGAAAATGTATTTAGTTGAAATCATATCAAATATATCTATTGAAGAATTAAGGGATATAACAGAAGCAAGCTTTGAAGTATTACAAATACAATCAAATGTTATTTAAGGGGGATTTTTTAATGAAAAAATTATTAGTCGTTATGTTGTCACTATTTTTATTGATCTTTGCTGCATGTTCTTCAGAGGAGGCTAGCAATAATGAGGCTAGTACTAATAACAATGGAGACGCCAATTCAGAACCAGTAGGACCACCAAAAGATATGGCGTTTGGTTCAGCAACAGTTGGTGGATTCTGGTACACACTTTCTGGAGCAATGGGAGAAAAAATGAAAGAAGTTTTCCCTGACTCTTCTGTAACAGTGGTTGAGGGTGGATCAGTTGCCAATCTTATCGGTTTAAGTCAAGGTACGTTTGCGCTTGGTTTTAGTAATGGACAAACTGTTCCAGAAGCGCTAAATGGAATTGGGCCGTTTGAAGAAAAAATTGAAAATGTTAGTACAGTAGCAACATTATATCCAAACATTCTTCATCTTGCTGTTCGTGCAGACTCAGATATTTATAGTTTAGAAGATTTAAAAGGTAAAAAAGTAAGCCCTGGAATTAAAGGGTATAGTGGAGAGCTAGCTTTCATTGATGCTTTAGATGCAGTTGGTATGTCTTATGACGATCTTGGAGGAATTGAGTATATTGGTACGGCAGATGCAGCTGACTTGCTTCGTGATGGTCATATAGATGCGATTTCAAATATGCTATCAGCGCCTGTTTCCACATTCCAAGAACTAGATACAACAGTAGGAATCCGGTTAATTCCATTAGGCGATGAAGTTGTTAGCAAATTACATGAAAAAAATGCAGGTTATTTAGAGTACACAATTAAAGGCGGCACTTATCCAAACGTAAAAGATGATATTAAAACAGTTGCGGGTTATACCGTTCTTTTAGTTAACGATGATCTTATGGATGAAGAATCTGTTTATAAACTTACAAAAATGATGGTTGAAGAGGCTGAAACTTGGAGAACTTTGTCAACTATTATGAATGATTTTGATGCTGAATATTCAGTAGTAAATAACGTTGGGAATCTCCATCCAGGTGCAGAAAGATACTATAAAGAAATTGGGGCATTACAATAATAACAATCTATTCCTCTTTGAAAAGAAGGTGAGTTAATGAATAAAGGTCAAACAGAGGTACAAGATCATAATATTGAAAGTGAATATGATGAGGATGGTGTACAACATGGAAAGCTGCGCTCTTTAAAGGGCGCAGCTGGTATAATCATCGCATCGATTGCAGTAATCATGTCGCTATTTCACCTTTATACTGCTTTTTTTGGAGTATTTGAGTCTATTTTGCAACGCTCAGCCCACTTAGCTTTTGCATTAATTTTAACATTTGCCATTTACAAACCAACAAAAAAGGTTGTTAAGGACGGAAATATTCCTTGGTATGATTGGTTGTTTATCGCACTTTCCATAGGTGCTTATTCTTATTTTGTCATGAATGCTCAAGAAATATCATCTCGAATGAGCTATATAGAAAAACTGACTCCATATGAGATAGGGATTGGAATAGTTGCTGGGTTGTTATTAATAGAAGCAACTCGACGTGTCATTGGAAATACGTTAGTAATCATTATATTCGTTTGTATAGTCTACGGTGTATGGGGCCATCTCCTTTCTGGGACACTTTCTCATCGTGAATTTACAACAATGTGGATCGTGGATCATCTTTTCTACACTGCAACAGGTATATTTAGTACGCCATTAGGAGTATCCGCAACCTTTATTTTCCTCTTTATTTTGTTTGGAAAGTTTCTTGAGGTATCGGGTGCGGGACAATTTTTTATAGATTTATCAGTAGCAGGGATGGGGAAATATCGTGGTGGACCAGCCAAAACTGCTATTGTGGCTAGTTCAATTTTAGGAACAATCTCTGGTAGTGCGGTAGCGAATACGGTCACGACAGGGGCTTTTACGATTCCGCTTATGAAAAAAACAGGTTATAGAGGACACTTTGCTGCTGCAGTTGAATCTGTTTCTTCAACTGGTGGTCAAATAATGCCGCCTATTATGGGAGCATCGGCCTTTATCATTGCTTCCTATTTAGGTGTTCCGTATATGGATATTGCGATTGCAGCTATCGTGCCGGCATTGCTTTATTATTTGTGTTTATATTTCCAAGTGGATTTAAGGGCTCAACGTAATGGGTTAGTTGGGCTTAAGAAAGATCAGTTGCCAAATTTTTGGAATGTATTTAAAGGTGGCTTTCTGTTCTTTATACCACTGATTGTAATTGTTGTCATGCTCGTAGGTGGATCTTCTCCAATGAGAGCCGGTCTTTTTTCAATCGTTGTAACGATAGTGGCTGCGGCTGTGAAAAAAGCAACCCGATTATCCTTTTCAAAAATTATTAAGGCTTTGGAACTAGGAGCTAGAGCATCAATTGAGACGGCAATTGCCTGTGCTGCCTCAGGTTTTATCATTGGGATTATTGGATTGACTGGAATAGGCCTGAAATTTAGCAGTATAATTATCGAATTATCAGGGGGTATTTTGATTATTACCCTTATCTTCACTATGATTACAAGCATTATTTTAGGTATGGGTCTCCCGACAGTTGCAGCATATATTGTTCAGGTGCCATTAACTATACCGGCATTAGTTGAACTTGGTGTATCACCACTTGCGGCCCATATGTTTGTCTTTTATTTTGCTGCTTTATCGGCAATCACACCGCCAGTTGCCCTTGCTGCATTTGCAGGTGCTGGTCTTGCAGGAGCAGATCCAATGAAAACTGGATTGACTGCCGTAAGACTTGGATTAGCGGCCTTTATTGTTCCATTTATGTTCGTTTATGGTGAAACCCTTCTTCTAGTTGGAGGGGCTGCTGATATTGCTCTATCGGTAGTTACATCGATAATCGGAATCATAGGTTTGGCCTTTGCGGCAGAAGGATGGATGTTACGTCATGCTTTTTGGTATGAGAGGGTCATTTTATTTAGTGGTTCGATATTAATGGTTATCCCAGGATTCACCTCGGATGTAATCGGTATTGTTATTCTTGCAGCAGTATTTGTATTTCAGAAATTTGTTAAAAAAGATATCGACGTCAATAAGCCAATTGCAGGATAAGGAGGAGAAGGAATGGACATAATTACCGTCGTAGGATCGGGTGTAATGGGGAAGGGCATCGCTTATACAAGTGCTATTTCTGGATTTAAAGTGTTTTTAAATGATATTAACGAAACAGTTTTAGAGAAAGCGAAACAAGATATATATGGACTTTTGGAAGGCAGTTGTCAAAAAGGGTTTATCTCAGCGGAGCAACTTGCTACAGCAAAAGAAAATCTAGTTTTCGAAACAAATTTAGAGAGTGCTGCAAAGGATGCTGATCTAGTAATTGAAGCAGTATTAGAAAAAATAGATTTAAAGATTGAGATTTTTAAAAAGTTGGATGCAATTTGTCGACCAGACACAATTTTAGCGACAAATACTTCAACAATGAGTCCTACAGAAATTGGTGCACAAACAGCTCGCCCAGATAAAGTCATTGCAATGCACTTTTTTAATCCAGTTCATAAAATGAAACTCATCGAATTGATTAGAGGTCTAGAAACATCAGATGAAACAGTTCGAATTGTCAAAGAAATATCAGAAAAATTGAATAAGGAAACAGTTGAAGTTAATGAATTCCCTGGCTTTGTTACATCGCGTATGAATTGTTTAATAGGAAACGAAGCGATGAACATGTTGATGGAGGGGGTAGCCTCAGCTGAAGACATTGATAAAGCTATAAAACTAGGACTTAATCATCCGATGGGGCCGTTAGAGCTCGCGGATTTAGTTGGTCTAGATACGCGTTTGCGAAATATGGAATATCTGTATCAAACCTTGGGTGAAAAATATCGTCCAAGCCCGATACTTCTCAAGTATGTAAAAGCTGGAAGGCTAGGGAAAAAGAGCGGTAGTGGCTTCTATCATTATTCGTAAGAGGGTGATTATAAGATGCAACAATATGAGAATCTTCTCGTTCGTGTTGAACGAGGTTTAATGTGGTTAACAATTAATCGTCCTGAACTTCGAAATGCTTTAAATAAGGAAACGTTACAGGATATAGAGGATGCTTTTTCATGGGCAGAATCTACTGATGAAGTAAAAGTTATTATTGTACAAGGAGCTGGAGAAAAGTCCTTCGCCGCTGGAGCCGATATAAAACAGCTTCGTGAAAGGAAAATGCTAGATGCTCTAATTCCAGGTATGCAAGGTCTCTATAAGAAAATTGAACAATGTAGCAAGGTTACGATTGCAGCCGTAACAGGCTACGCTCTTGGTGGGGGCTGTGAACTGGCGATGGCTTGCGATATTCGGGTAGTGACGAAAAAAGCGAAATTTGGCTTACCGGAATTAAATCTTGGGATTATTCCGGGAGCAGGGGGGACCCAGCGCCTTACTAGAATTGTTGGTAAAGGTAGAGCTTTAGACATGATCCTTACAGGGAAAATTATTGATGGCGAAGAGGCTGAAAGGATTGGACTAGCTACATATTTAGCTGAAGAAGGAAAGTTAGAGGAAGAGGCTGAATCAGTTGCCAATAAAGTCATTGAAAAAGGACCTGTAGCTGTAAAACTAGCAAAATTAGCAATTCATAAAGGCTTTGATGTTGATTTAGAAACAGCAATGTTAATAGAAAAGCTATCTCAAGCAATTGCATTTGGAACGGAAGATAAAAATGAAGGAACGGAAGCATTTTTAGAAAAAAGGAAAGCAACGTTTGTAAATCTGTAAAAGGAGAGGTTAAGGATGGATTTTAGTTTTTCAGAGGATATTGAATTTTTAAGAAGTAACGTACGGAAATTTGTGAAGGAAGCAGTAGATCCTTTTGCAATGGAAATTGAAGAAAATGACCATATCCCAGAAAAGATAGTGGAAATGTCTAAAGAAATGGGACTATTCGGACTTAGTATACCTGAAGAATATGGTGGTCTTGGATTGGACATGGTTGGGAAGTGTGCGATTTATGAGGAGCTTGGAAAAACTCATAACGGTTATACAACATTGATTGGCGCCCATTCAGGCATTGGATCTGTCGGAATAGTTGAACTTGGTACTGAAGAACAAAAGAAAAAGTATTTGCCAAAGATGGCAACTGGTGAATGGATTGGTGCCTTTGCTCTAACAGAACCTAGTGCGGGTTCAAATGCGGCAGCGTTAAAAACGACTGCAGTTCGTAAAGGTGACAAATATATTATTAATGGTTCTAAGCATTATATAACGAATGCAGTTGATGGTCATATTTTTACAGTTATGGCTGTTACAGACCGTGAAAAAGGTGCAAAGGGAATCACTTCATTTATAGTTGAAAAGGATTTTCCTGGTTTTATTGTCGGAAGTGTTGAGAAAAAAATGGGTTTAAGAGGCTCCCATTCTGCTGAGCTGTTTTTTGAGGATCTAGAAGTTCCTGCGGAAAATGTTCTTGGAGCTGAAGGCCAAGGATATATTAATGCATTAAAAATACTTGCCAATGGTCGTGCTGGTTTAGCTGCAAGAAACTTAGGCTCTTGTGAAAAGCTTCTTGAGTATTCATTACAATATGCGAAGGAACGTGAGCAATTTGGGAAACCAATTATTGAAATTCAAACGGTTCAAAATATGTTATCCGAGATGAGTATGCAAATTGAAGTACTTAGATCGATCACTTACCGTGTTGCTTGGATGACTGATCAAAAAATGAGGGTTGTAAAGGAAGCAGCGATTGCGAAATTATTTGGTTCAGAAGTTTACAACAAAGTAGCTGATTTAGCTGTGCAAATCCATGGTGGAATCGGATATATGAGAGATTATCCAATTGAAAGATATTACCGTGATGCAAGGATTACAAAAATTTATGAAGGTACTTCAGAAATTCAACGTAATATTATTGCAAATGAATTAAAACGTGAAATTGTGGGGGTATAATTGATGAAGCAACCATATATCGTTGAATCGGTCAGAACAGCAATCGGTAGAATGGGAGGCACACTAAAGGATATCACTGTAGATGTCCTTGCTGAGAAAGTGATAAGAGAGGTCCTAGTTCGATCAAATCCAGAAGTTGAAGTGGATGAAGTCATTTTAGGCCAGGCAAAGCAAAGTGCGGATACTTCCAATCTTGGTCGTTTAGCTGCTTTAAAAGCCGGATTACCAATAACAACAACTGGATTCACCATACATAGGCAATGTGGATCTGGTCTTCAAGCGATTAACACTGCAGATATGCAAATTAGACTTGGATATTCTGATGTAATAGTAGCCGGTGGAGCAGAAAGTATGAGTACGGCTCCTTATTACATCCGCAATGCTCGCTATGGTATTCAGGCAGGCAATAGCCTTATTTTAGACCCGAATACAGAGAGTCAACCATGTTCACAGCCAATTGAAACATACGGAAACTTAACGATGGGAATGACGGCGGAAAATTTAGCGGAGAAGTACAATATTTCAAGAGCTGATCAGGATGAATTCGCATTACGTAGCCAAGAGCTTGCAAATGCTGCAATTGAATCTGGCCGTTTTGAAAAGGAAATTGTTCCGATCGAAATAAAAAGTAGGAAAGCTACAACGATATTTAATACCGATGAACACCCGCGAAGTACGACAATTGAATCTCTTTCAAAACTGAGGGCGGTATTTAAGGAAAATGGTAGTGTTACGGCTGGTAATTCTAGTGGACGTAATGATGGAGCTGCGGCAGTCTTAATGATGACAGAAGAAAAGATGAATCATTATGGATTGAAGCCTAAAGCAAAAATAATTGCTCAAGCGGTAAGTGGAGTTTCCCCTGAAATTATGGGGATTGGTCCAGTTACTTCAACGTTTAAAGCTTTAAAACAATGCGGACTTTCGATGGATGATATTGACTTGATTGAATTAAATGAAGCATTTGCTGCTCAATCATTAGCTGTAATCCGAGAAGCGGGCATGAACATCGATAAAATTAATGTAAATGGCGGAGCAATTGCGCTTGGTCATCCTATTGGGGCAACAGGGGCGATTATCATGACAAAGCTTCTCCATGAGATGGAACGAAGGGGCAAGAAATATGGATTAGTTACACTTTGTATTGGTGGTGGCCAAGGGATATCCACTATTATTGAAAACCTTCAAGTTTAGGAGGATTCTACTATAAAGAGATTACATTAAAGAGATTACATTTTCAAACATAGTATGTTAAACAATAATTGCCTCCTTGGAATCATGTGGATCAGCGTTGAATAGTTGCGGTATTAGGTCCTTCAATTATATAACCAGGGAGGTTTTCTTTTATATTTTTTTCGCATCACACTTGCTTTTTTGAATAGGGAAATGGTGGAAAGAGTAGAAAGGCGGTAGTGTTATGGTTTGTGAATACTCATTTATAATTAGTGAAAATTCAGTTTGGAATTCTATGTGGCGAGCTTTTAAAGATTCAAAAGGAATTTTAACGCTATGCTAGAAACAACAATAACAAAAATGTTTAATATTCGTTATCCGATAATCCAAGGAGGTTTGCAGGGACTTGGTACATCATCGCTTGTAGCGGCAGTTTCGAATGCAGGTGGTCTTGGCCTTATTACAGCAGGAAGCTATTCATCGAAAGAAGAAATGCTTCGAGATATTGAGGCGACAAGGAGACTAACATTAGAGCCGTTTGGCGTGAATATTACAATTGGTGTACGTAAACCGATGGATGAATTTGTAGAAGGTGTAATTGAAGCCGAAATTCCAGTCGTTTTTACTTCTGGTAATAATCCGGAAAAATATATCGATCTTTTCAAACGACATAATATCAAGGTAGTTCATGTCGTTCCATCAATTCGCTTTGCAAAAAAAGCAGAAAAGCTTGGGTGTGACGCGGTTGTAGTCGTTGGATTTGAATGCGGTGGTCATCCTGGCAAGGATGAAGTAACAAGTCTTATCCTAGTACAAAAGGCTGTTCAACAGTTGTCTATACCAGTTATTGCAGCAGGTGGATTTTCTACTGGGAAATCAATGTTAGCTGCCTTTGCTCTTGGTGCCCAAGCAATCCAAATGGGAACTAGATTTTTAGCGACGAAGGAAGTACAACTACATTCACTATTAAAAAGTAGATTACTCCAATTACAGGAAACGGACACAATAATAGTAAAAAAGTCAATTGGAAAGCCAGCGCGAGTTATGAAAACAGATGTCGCCATAAAACTTGCGAAGTTAGAAGAGAATGGGGCATCATTTGAGGAAATTTTTCCGTTTATAAGTGGGGAAGCTTATCAGGAATTGATATCAACTAGTAATGATAATCGTGGAGTTTTAGCTTTAGGACAAACGGTAGGTCTAGTAAATGAGATAAAAAGTGTCCAAGAAGTGATTCAAGAAGTCATTACTGAGTATGAAATTCAGCTACAATCTTTAGCAAATCATTTTAAAAATACTACATGTAGTGATCGAGTGTAGTAATTTGGGAATGGATTAGAGCAAAATGGTGCGATTTTCGTTAATATTGAGTTTATGTTTTCTATACATTCTCCAATCATTTATTAAAAGTGATGGGTTAATTATCGTATTTGATATCGTAGCTGTAATGGTTTATCTTTTTTTATTTCCCCTCTTGGATCACAAACAGAAAAAATTCACTCTAACTTTATTTTTAACAGGGATTGTCATTCACTTTTTTGTAGGAGATAGTGGAATTGCATTATTTCAAGGAATCACTCAAAATATGGCTCTTCTAGCTATCCTTGTATTAGCGCCATTGCTATCAGTTCCATTAAAAAGAGAAGGAGTGATGGACACTGTTGTTTTTTATTTAAACGGATTGAAAAATAATCCCCGCAATATCTTTTATGGAATTAGCTCATTTATGTTAATTCTTGCACCTATACTAAATATGGGTGCTTTGAGGATTGTTCATGGATTTGTTGAAAAAATTAAAATTACACCTAACATATTATCTAATTCGTATTATTATGGATTTACGCCAGCTGTTATGTGGTCACCATTTTTTGCTTCCGTAGGAATTGTTGTCTATTATCTTGATATTACTTATATTTCTTATGTGGCAGTTGGGGCGATATTTGCACTTATCCAAATTGCTATTGGGTATTCGATCCTTCGACCAAGAAGCTTTGAAAATTCAAATAACGTTACTGGTAGAGAACAGGAAGTGCCACTCAACATTCATCAAAAAAAACATTTATCCTTATTAATCGTATTTGTTTTTGGTCTCGTAGCGTTATTAATCGTGTTGGAACAACTAACTAATAAGTCAATGCTTCTTTTAGTTAGCGTTGTTTGTTTAATTATTCCAATTATATGGGTATTATTAAGAAAAAGGACCAATGTAATTATGGAGGAGGTTGCTCAATATAAAGATCGAGTCATTATGCAAAAAACTGAGATTTGTCTATTTTTAAGTGCCGGTTTATTTGGCAATGCGATTTCTCATACACCAATTAAAGGGCATTTAGAACAGATTATGCAATGGTCGGCAACAAAGTCAGTCGGGATCTTATTTCTTTTCATTATTGTTTTTGTTACACTAATGGCATTCCTAGGTGTTCATCAAATCATTGTGATTCCGCTAATTATAACATCATTGAATCTTTCAGAAATTCATATATCTGCAGTTATTATAGCGTTTATGTGTATTTTTACATGGATGCTATCATCTGCAATTTCTCCATTAAATGCAATGAATATCATTATTAGCCAATGCGTTAGAAAAAATGGTTTAACTGTAGCATTTAGGTGGAATGGTAAGTATTTTTTAACACTAACAGGGATGGCTTTTCTCTATGTTTATATAGTAAGTTGGGTCGGTATTTAATAAGATTATCTATGAATCTTCAATATAAATATAGAAATCTTGTATGATATCCGAAATTTTTAGTGTTCCATTGAACTAAAGAAAGAGTCATACTACTAACTCTGTCAAGTTAGAAGGATGGGTTGACACTTTTTTTGGTTCTTTGGAAACATGGCAAACTTGTCTTAATGATCAATAATAAAATGTTAAATAATATTGGTTAAAAAGCTTATAATATATTTATTTAAAATATTGATAAAATTTTAAAAATAATTTATAGTTATAACTACAGGAGATAAATTATGTAATAATTATCTTATTTTTTTACCAGTAAAATGAATGAGTGTTCATTCAATAGGGATAGGGGAGGAGAAAAAATGAGTCGAATGATCAAAAAAGCTGCAGTTTTAGGATCAGGGGTAATGGGGTCTGGCATTGCTGCACATTTAGCCAACATTGGGATTCCGACATTACTACTTGATATTGTACCAAGGGAGCTAACTGAAGCAGAAAAAGCAAAGGGCTTAACATTAGAGGATATGCAGGTTCGTAACCGTTTAGCAGCTGAGTCCAAGCAAAAATTATTAAAACAAAAACCAGCTCCATTAACTTCAAAGGAAAATCTTCATTTAATTGAAGTTGGGAATATGGAGGACGATCTTGGGAAGCTAAGTGAAGTTGATTGGATTATTGAGGTTGTTGTTGAACGATTAGATATTAAAAAAGCGGTGTTCGAAAAAATAGATCAAGTTCGTAAGCTTGGAAGTATTGTAAGCTCAAATACTTCAGGTATTTCAATTGAAGCGATGGCAGAAGGACGATCAGATGATTTTAAAAAGCATTTTCTCGGGACGCATTTCTTTAATCCACCACGCTATTTAAAGCTGCTTGAAGTTATTCCGACGAAGAGTACAGATCCAGAGGTTCTCAGCTTTATGAAGACGTTTGGAGAAAATGTTCTTGGTAAAGGCGTTGTAGAAGCAAAGGATACACCGAACTTTATCGGCAATCGCATCGGCACATATGGTTTACTCGTAACTGTCCGCGAAATGATAAAAGGTGGCTACAGTGTCGGAGAAGTAGATTCTGTAACTGGACCAATGATTGGTAGACCAAAAAGTGCAACTTTTAGAACGCTCGATGTTGTTGGGTTAGATACGTTTGCACATGTAGCCAAAAATGTGTATGAAAAAGTTGAAGGCGATGAGCAAAAAGTATTTGAAGTGCCTGCCTTTATGAAGGAGATGCTTGAAAAAGGCTGGCTTGGAAGTAAATCTGGTCAAGGCTTTTTCTTAAAGCAAGGGAAAGAAATTCTTGAATTAAATGTAGAAACATTAGAGTATGAACCACGCAAAAAAATGAAAACGGCTTCAACAGAGATGACAAAGCAAGTAAAAGGCTTAAAAAATAAGCTCAGTGCCTTAGTTTATGCCGAAGATAGAGCAGGACAATTTTTATGGAATATTTTAAAGCCAACACTACTATATTCAGCGCAGTTAGTTGGTGAAATTGCAGATGATATTGTTTCTATTGATCAAGCAATGAAATGGGGCTTTGGCTGGGAGCTAGGACCGTTTGAAACTTGGGATGCAATTGGTTTAGAAAAGTCTATTGCAAAAATGGAACAAGAAGGAGAACAAATTCCTGCTTGGGTTAAAAAGCTATTGGCCTCAGGAGCTACGTCTTTTTATGGGAAAGAAAATGGTGAGGTAACATACTACCATCAAGGTGAGAGCAAAGTACTGAAAGAAAACCCGAAAGTGATTCATCTAAAGCGGATTAAAGAGCAAAAGGATGTCATTAAGAAAAACAGCGGTGCAAGCTTAATTGACCTTGGTGATGATGTAGTTGGACTTGAATTTAATTCTCCTAATAATGCGATCGGTTTAGATATTATCCAAATGGTAAACTTTGCGATCGAAGAAGTTGAGCGAAATTACAAAGGTCTTGTTATTGGGAATCAAGGCAAGAACTTCTGTGTTGGTGCTAACTTAGCGATGATGCTAATGGAAGCGCAGGACGAAAACTATTTTGAGTTAGATTTCGTTGTACGTCAATTCCAAAATGCGATGATGAATATTAAATATAGCAGTCGACCTGTTGTATCAGCACCATTTGGAATGACATTAGGCGGTGGAACTGAAATTTCATTACCTGCCGCTCGTATCCAAGCCGCTAGTGAAACATATATGGGTCTTGTTGAAGTTGGTGTAGGGCTGATCCCGGGTGGCGGTGGAAATAAAGAATTGTATATTCGCCATTTCGAAAAATTACCTAAGGAAGCTAGTCATAGTGACCTGCAAAAAATCGCAATCCGTACTTTCGAAACGGTGGCAATGGCAAAGGTTTCAACATCTGCTCATGAGGCGAAGGAACTTGGTTTCATACGTGCTCAAGATGGTATTAGCTTTAATGGTGACCACTTGTTGCATGATGCAAAACAAACTGTACTTAGTTTATTTGAAAAAGGTTATCATGCACCACAGCGAAAGAAGATTCCAGTTGTCGGCGAAGCTGGCCTAGCAACAATGATGTTAGGTGCAGAAAATCTTAAAAACTCAGGATATATTTCGGATCACGATTTAAAAATAGCTGGGAAATTAGCTCACGTGATTGCAGGCGGTCGTGTTCCAGAGGGAACGTTAGTTGATGAACAATATTTATTAGATTTAGAAAGAGAAGCATTCCTTAGCTTAATTGCTGAGCCGAAATCACAGGCAAGAATGCAGCACATGCTTGTGAAGGGGAAACCTCTTCGTAACTAATTCATCTTAACTAAGCGATGCATATGTCAAACGACACTATACGAAACTATGAAACTAATGGTTTGCGGGCAGCAATTTTAATGCAGAATCTTTGGCTATATTTTTATAAGAAATGTAGATTTTGCAGGAAATTTATAAGGAGGGGAAAGGTGTGAAAGAAGCGGTAATTGTTGCTGGTGCTAGAACACCAGTAGGAAAAGCAAAAAAAGGTACACTTGCTAATGTTCGCCCAGACGATTTAGGGGCATTAACAATAAAAGAAACGCTAAAGCGTGCAGGAAATTACGAAGGAAATATTGATGATGTCATTATTGGCTGTGCGATGCCTGAGGCTGAGCAAGGGATGAATATGGCGCGTCAAATTGGAGCGTTAGCTGGGCTTTCTTATGAAACGCCGGCAATCACCATTAATCGTTATTGTTCGTCTGGTCTACAAGCGATAGCTTATGGTGCGGAGCGAATTATGCTAGGGCAATCCGATACGATTATTGCTGGTGGCGCAGAATCGATGAGTTTAATTCCAATGGCAGGCCATGTGATTAAACCAAATATAAAGCTTGTTGAAAGTGCACCTGAATACTACATGTCAATGGGGCATACAGCAGAGGCCGTTGCTAATAAATACAAGATTAGCAGAGAGGAACAAGATGATTTTGCGGTCCGAAGTCATGCTCGTGCAGCAAAAGCGATAGCAGAAGGTAAATTCAATGATGAGATCGTACCAGTTGAAGTAGTCATGCGCTCTATCGGTGCCGATAACAAGGTGCAGGAACGGACAGTTTTATTCAGTCAGGATGAAGGGGTCCGCGCGGATACAACCATAGAAGGACTTAGTAAATTGAAGCCAGCTTTCAATATTGCAGGCTCAGTTACAGCTGGTAATTCATCACAAATGAGTGATGGTGCTGCAAGTGTATTATTAATGGATCGTGAAAAAGCACAAGCAGAAGGGCTTGCGCCGATTGCGAAGTTTCGCTCGTTTGCAGTTGGCGGTGTTCCACCAGAATTAATGGGTATTGGCCCAATCGTTGCCATACCAAAGGCGCTTAAATTGGCAGGTTTATCAGTAGCTGATATTGGTTTGTTTGAATTGAATGAAGCATTTGCATCACAATCCATTCAAGTTATTCGCGAGCTTGGTCTAGACGAGGATATTGTAAATGTAAATGGTGGTGCTATCGCATTAGGACATCCATTAGGATGTACAGGAACGAAGCTAACCTTAAGTTTGATTCACGAAATGAAACGCCGCAATGTTCAGTTTGGTGTTGTCACAATGTGTATTGGTGGCGGAATGGGAGCAGCAGGAGTATTCGAGCTCATTTAATTAGCGGTGAAGGTAGTAATTGTATCTCGCTATTTTGAGACATTAAGATTCAGGAAGAATGATTCCTGTGGTTGAGTAAGATCGCCTACCGGGAATTTAACTGGAATCTAAGCGCCATGATTAATAAGACAATTAAATTTAAATTATTATGGGAGGAATATAAAATGTCAAAGCAAACTGATAAGTTAATTAAAGGGGCAGAATTTTTAGTTGAAGACTTTTCATACGAGCAAGTGTTTACACCAGAGGATTTTTCTGATGAACATAAAATGATTGCAAAGACAACAGAGGATTTTGTCGTAAATGAAGTGTTGCCAAATGTAGACGACCTAGAGGCTCATAAATTTGAGAAATCAGTTGAACTATTAAAGCAAGCTGGCGAGCTTGGACTATTAGGCGTTGATGTTCCAGAGGAGTACGGTGGACTTGGCTTAGATAAAGTAAGTTCAGCGTTAATTGCGGAGAAGTTCTCTAGAGCGGGTGGATTTTCTATTTCCCATGGAGCTCATGTTGGAATTGGTTCGCTACCAATTGTCTTTTTCGGTAACGAAGAGCAAAAGAAAAAATATCTTCCAGCACTTGCAACAGGCGAGAAGATTGCAGCGTATGCTTTAACGGAACCAAGCTCTGGATCTGATGCTTTAGGCGCAAAAACAACAGCAAAGCTGAATGCAGAAGGAACACATTATATCTTAAATGGAGAAAAGCAATGGATCACTAATGCTGGGTTTGCTGATGTATTTGTTGTATACGCTAAAGTCGATGGCGAGCATTTCTCAGCCTTTATTGTCGAGCGTGAATTCCCAGGTGTATCAACTGGTGCAGAAGAAAAGAAAATGGGTATTAAGAGTTCCTCTACACGAACGCTAATTTTAGAGGATGCACTTGTGCCGAAAGAAAACCTTTTAGGTGAGCTCGGGAAAGGGCATGTGATTGCCTTCAATATTTTAAACGTTGGTCGTTATAAACTAGCGGTTGGAACAATTGGAGGTACAAAGCGCGCACTTGAGCTTGCTGCAAAATATGCAAACGAACGTCAACAATTTAAAACACCGCTTGCTAAATTTGGTTTAATTCAAGAAAAGCTTGCAAATATGGCGACAAAGTTATACGCGCTAGAAAGCTCTGTATGGAGAACGGTTGGATTGTTTGAAGACCGCTTTGCAGCATTATCTGATGAGGAGCAAAAGGACCCTAAAGCAGTGGCAAAGGCAATAGCTGAATATGCGATTGAGTGCTCAATCGGTAAAGTGTTCGGTTCCGAAACATTGGATTATGCTGCCGATGAGGGTGTACAAATTCATGGTGGTTATGGATTCATGGCAGAGTACGAGATTGAGAGAATTTATCGTGATTCTCGTATTAACCGTATTTTTGAAGGAACAAACGAAATTAACCGCATGATCGTTCCTGGTACTTTAGTGAAAAAAGCAATGAAGGGTGAACTGCCACTACTCCAAAAAGCACAAGCACTTCAAGGCGAATTAATGATGATGATGCCAGAAGAGGTTGGTGACGGTGTTCTTGAGCAAGAAAAATATTTAGTAAGAAACGCTAAAAAAATTGCCTTGCTTGCTGCTGGAGTAGCTGTCCAAAAATTCGGTCCAGCCCTTGATAAACAACAAGAAATTCTTGTTAATATTGCTGATATTGTCAACAACATTTATGCAATGGAATCTGCTGTATTAAGAACGGAAAAAGCAATTGCGAACAGTGGATTAGAAAAGAACAAGCAAAAAGTGTTGTACACACAAGTATATTGCCAAGAGGCGTTCAATGAAATCGAAGCCCATGCAAAAGAAACAATCATTGCTTCAGAAGAAGGCGATATGTTAAAAATGATGCTTTCTGCACTGCGTAAGCTTACACGTTATACACCAATTAACGTAATCGCGAAGAAACGTGAAGTGGCGGTTGGAATCATTGAGGAACAAAAATATATAGTATAAGTAACAAAATAATTGTAGCTTCGTAGAGCCTTAATGACCAATAAGTAGTTCTGAATCATGGAGAAACAAAACAAATGCAGCTATTAAAAGTCCAAATCACATCGTGATTTGGACTTTTTGCATAAGGGTACCTGATGTCTGTAAGCTAAAAGGATAGACTGATTATCCTTAGAAAAAGTTATGAAATCATACGTCTATATGATAAAATATCTTTAATATGGAAAGGGAGGTTGGAAATGGCATTAACGTTCTATTGGTATCCTAAATGTGGGACATGCCGTAAAGCCAAGAAATGGTTAGAAGCAAACAATATTAACTTTAATGAAATACAAATTGTTGAAAATCCGCCTTCACAGAATGAAATTGCAGAGCTCTATAAAAAAAGTGGATTGGAATTAAAGAAATTTTTTAATACAAGTGGACAAAAATACCGTGAGCTTGGGTTAAAGGACAAGGTTGCTCAAGCTAACGCCGAAGAACTATTCGAATTGTTAGCCTCAGACGGGATGTTAATAAAGCGTCCGATTTTAACAGATGGGACAAAAGTTACTGTAGGTTTTAATGAACAGCAATATAAAGATACATGGTTATAGACTTAAAGTATTAAATAGAAATAAAATATAGGTAGACCTATTGTTCATAAAACACCAAGAAACTGGTTTCAATGAATGTATATTTATTATTTATTAAACAATGGTTATATCTTGTCCTTTTAGGAAAGTATTAAAAAGTATAGAACTACATATGGAGGGGTTAGTATGAATTTACCTAAAGATTTACGTTATTCGGAAGAGCATGAATGGGCAAAGGTGGAAGGCGATAAAGTAAGAATTGGAATTACTGATTTTGCACAATCAGAGCTAGGGGATATTGTTTTCGTTGAACTTCCAGAAGTTGGCGCGGAGCTTACCGCTAATGAACCATTTGGGAGTGTTGAATCTGTTAAAACAGTATCAGAGCTATATGCACCTGTAAGTGGAAAAGTGGTTGAAATTAACGAAGAGCTTGAGGATAGTCCAGAATTGGTCAATGAAGCTCCGTATGAAAAGGCGTGGATGATTGTTATAGAGCCATCTGATATGTCTGAATTGGATAATTTAATGACAGCACAAGCATACGAGGAAATGATTAACGAAGATTAACCAAATAGTCTAGGAGATTAAAATTCAAAAGAATATATTTTCAAAGCGCGGCGTTTGTCTTGAATGGCAGGCGGCGCGTTTTTGTTATAACATGTAAAATAAGTATAATTTTTTAGGGTGGGAAATTAATGAAACATACAGAACCACAAAAAGTAATTATTGTTGAAGGAAAATCAGATAAGAATAAAATTGCCCCAATCATTTCCGAACCGATCGAAATTATTTGCACAAATGGTACTGTCAGCACAGAAAAAATTGAAAATATCGTGGATGAATTTGGATTAGAGTATAAGGATGTATATATATTTGCTGATGCAGACGAAGCGGGCGAAAAGCTTAGAAAACAATTTCAACGTGAGCTTCCTAATGCAACCCACATTTATATTGATAAAGTATATCGTCAAGTTGAAACTACGCCGGAATATCACCTTGCTCTACAATTACTTAGCAAAAATATTGAAGTGCATCCAATATATTTGGAGAAACATAAACATGACTGAAACTACAAAAATGGTGGAAATAGCTAAAGGTCGTTTGGCTGAAATAATTTGCGATCAAGAGGTGCAATTTGTTTATTTTTATACACCTCTTTGTGGGACTTGTCAGCTTGCAGGCAAAATGATTGAAATAGTAAGCGAGACGATTCGCGATATCATATTCTATAAATGCAATGTAAATTACACGCCAGTAATTGCGAGGCAGTATGAAATAGAAAGCGTCCCTTGTTTGACAGTGTGGCAAGGTGGAAAAGTCATTGAAAAAATATATGCCTTTCAGTCAGTTACTAACATTTATGATGTTATTATGAAATATAAAAGGAAAAATTAAATCTTAGTCTTTAATCGGCACTAGAGGCAAAGGTGGATAAATCATCCTCATTTACTAGTTAAAATCTAACAACTACTAGTATAGTTATGTTATAAAATTATATATAAATTTAAATTAAACCCCAGAAAAATATATATACTTTCGAATTATTATGGGGAATGAGGTGTAAGCATGGGGCCTATCCGCATAAAATCTTGGTTCAAGAGTAAGCATTCAAAGCTAGGAAGCGATTTAGAAACACAAGTTTCTAAAGCTCAAAATGGGGATGAATGCATTCGCCATGATTTATTAGAACAGTACCGGCCATTTATAAAAAAAGTAGCTTCTAAAGCTTGTAAGCGATATATATCAGAATCTATGGATGAATATAGTATTGGCTTGTTGGCCTTCAATGAAGCGATTGATCAATATGATAAAGAGCAAGGGAATAAATTTCTAACTTTTGCGAGTGTAGTTATACATAGAAGAATTATCGATCATATCCGCAAAGAAAGCAGGCACAATTATGTGTTACTTAATGAGGAAGAGGACGAGGAAGGGAACGTTCAAGAAAATGTAATTGAGAGACGAACATCTATAGAAAAGTATGAAATAGAGCTAGAAAGTAAGGCCCGTGCCGAGGAAATATTCGAATACCAAAAACTACTATTAACCTACGATATTACTTTTGAAGTTTTAACTTCACAATGTCCTAAACATATAGATGCAAGAGAAAATGCTAAAAAAATAGCTAAAGTAGTATATGAAAATCATCATATTCGATCGTATTTGGAAGAAAAACGACGTTTGCCAGTAAGTGAATTAGAAGATATTGTAGCTTGTAGCAGAAAAACGATTGAAAGAAATCGGAAGTATATTATTGCTATGGCGCTAATTTATATAGGTAATTTTACAACCTTAAAATCCTATATTGAGCCAGAGGGGGGATTAAAATGAAAGGTGTTGTGCTGGAAATCAAAAATAGAAATGCCATTGTATTAACAAAGGAAGGATCCTTTGAAAATGTGAAGCTTCAAAATGGTCAGCACGTTGAAGTTGGCGCGGAAATAGTGATGCCAACCAAAACTACTCGTTTTAAAATTGGCTCAAAGTCACTAGCGCTAGCTGCTGCAGCTGCTATTATTGTAATTTTTTTAGCGAGTCAGCTTTTACCATTTAATCTAAATAATAATATGGTTATTGCTGCTTATGTAAACCTAGATATAAATCCTAGTTTGGAGGTAGGGGTAGATAAGCACCTTCATATAGTAGAAGTCACCCCCTTAAATGAAGATGGTCAAAAAATAGTCGATAGCTACGAAGGAGATATTACCGAGTTAACGTTAACACAATTTGTTAATCAAACGATAAATATTGCGAAGCAACAGGGCTATTTAAATGATAAAAAAGATATTTTGTTAACAGCCACAGCAATAGATAAACAAACAGTTGAGACAATTGAAACGAATATTGAAGCAATAAAGCAAGAGGTAAGTGAACAAGGAATCGTGGTAGAGGAATTAATAACAGATGAAAAAACACGTGAGGAAGCAAAAAATGTTGGGATTTCACCAGGAAAGTACGAAATATACAAGCAAGCAGTTCAAACTACAACTCTCACTTTAGAGGAAGCGAAGGATCTTTCCGTTAGTGAAATATACGAAAAGCTGGGTCCGGATAAAAAAGAAAGTGTACTCGAAAATAGTAGAAAAAATGCTGCTATAAATAGTGCTAATAGTAAGGGGAATCAACCAGAAAACAATAATAGTCAAAAAGACTCTAAAATTAACAAAGAGCAAAATATTAAAAACAACACATTAAAACGTAATAATGAACTGAAAAATGGCGGAAAGACTAATAATAACGGCTCAACAAAAAATATTATTGGTCAGGATAAAAAAGCTTCAAATAAAGAAAATAGAAATAACAATAATTCAAGTCCGAAGACAGATTCGACACCGAAATCGGAATCGAATCCTAATGATAATATGAAGGTGGACTTTGAAGCAAATCCAAATTCTAATGGAAATTCGAAGGAGAACATAAAAGCAAACTCGAAAGCGAACGGAAATTCCAAAGTAGACCAAAAAGCAAATCCGAAAGCGAACGGAAATTCCAAAGTAGACCAAAAAGCAAATCCGAAAGCGAACGGAAATACGAAGGCAAACACAAAAGCAAACTCGAAAGCGAACGGAAATTCCAAAGTAGACCAAAAAGCAAACCCGAAAGTGAATGGGAATACGAAGATAGACACAAAAGCAAACCCGAAAGCGAATGGGAATACGAAGATAGACACAAAAGCAAACCCGAAAGCGAACGGAAATTCAAAAACAGACAAAAAAGCTAACTAATTTTGCTCAAATTATTTCTTGGGAAATAATGGCGAAATTTGCTAAAATATTTTTTGAAAAAGTAAATTGACAAAGACCAACTTAGGTGATAAGATTACCATAATTTAAAATGCATTTTAAATTTTTGCTTTCAAAAAGTTAATATTATTCTTATCAAGAGAGGTGGAGGGACTGGCCCTATGAAGCCCGGCAACCGGTTTTTACAAAAAACACGGTGCCAATTCCTACAGAGTGTGTATACACTCTGAAAGATAAGCAGAGACTGTTATTGTTGACCCCTCTTCTTATCGAAGAGGGGTTTTTGGTACTATCAAGCATTATTAGGCTGGTACTATCATCGCAATAGCAAATATCTCTTATCGGGGGCGCTACGTTTTAAAAGAAGGAATATGAAACAAAATTGAAATGGGAGATGATTAGTAATGGGAAAACAAAATTATCGGATTGAAACTTTAGGAATTCACGGGGGATTGCAATTAGACGAAGGGACACGTGCGCAAGGAACAGCCATCTATCCTTCCAATGCCTACTTATTTAAAGATGCAGATCATGCCGCAAATTTATTTTCTTTAGCAGAACCTGGTTATATTTATACAAGAATTCACAATCCAACATGTACTGTCTTTGAAGAAAGGATGGCTTTACTAGAAGGTGGCGTTGGTGCACTATCATTAGCGAGTGGTTCTGCAGCAATTACATTAGCGATATTAAACATAGCTGAAGCTGGAGACGAAATCGTTGCAGCATCAACACTATACGGTGGTACTTATAACTTATTCGCAAACACTCTTCCTAAATATGGAATTAAATTCACATTTGTAGATCCGTCAAACCCAGAAAATTTCCGTGCGGCAATTACTGAGAAAACGAAGGCTATTTTTGCTGAAACAATTGGTAATCCGAGTTTACAAGTTTTAGATGTTGAAGCTGTTGCGAATATTGCTCATGAAGCAGGTGTTCCTCTAATTGTTGACAATACATTTGCTACTCCATACTTATTACGACCTATTGATTTTGGTGCAGACATTGTTGTTCATTCTGCAACTAAATGGATTGGTGGTAATGGAACAACATTGGGTGGTGTTATCGTTGATGGTGGGAAATTTGATTGGAATTCACCAAAGTTCCCAGGTTTTACACAACCTGATCCAAGCTATCATGGCCTTGTCTATGCAGAAGCGATTGGTGCTGCGGCTTTCATTATAAAAGCGAGGGTGCAATTACTGAGAGATATGGGTGCTGCATTAAGTCCATTTAATGCATTCCAACTAAGCCTAGGGCTTGAAACGTTACATGTTCGGATGAAAGAGCATATTGCCAACACAAGAAAGGTTGTTGAATACTTAGAAAACCATCCTGCTGTTGAATGGGTACTATATCCTGAGCTTGATAACCACCCAGCAAAACAATTAGCGGAAAAATACTTACCAAAAGGTGCAGGATCTGTCGTTGTGTTTGGAATTAAAGGTGGACGTGAGGCAGGTGCAAAATTAATTAACAGTGTTGAATTGTGGTCACATGTTGCGAATGTGGGTGATGCAAAGAGCTTGATTATTCATCCTGCAAGTACAACACATTCACAATTGAACTCTGAAGATTTGAAAAAATCAGGCGTTTCAGAGGACTTAATCCGTCTATCTATCGGTATTGAAAATATTGATGATATTTTAGACGATTTAGAGCAAGCGATTGAAAAAGCAACAGGTATTGCTTCTAACCGTGTTCAATTATCAAATTAGTTAACTTGTTCGTTAATGATGGTATAACGCATCAAATTATAATTGAGATATAGTATTGACACCTTATTCTATCCATGCTAAACTTCATCCGTGCTCATGTTCTAGTCGTTCGGTACGTTTTAATAGAATAAAAATGATATACTCTTATCAAGAGAGGTGGAGGGAAGTGCCCGATGAAGCCCGGCAACCGTCAAGGTCAAGTTTGACCCTGAAATGGTGCCAATTCACACAAAGTATCCAACTTTGAAAGATGAGAGGAAAGCTATTTTATGCCTTTCCACTTATCTGTGGAAAGGCTTTTTGTAATTGCGTACCTTTAATAACTAACAAGTCGAAAACTGAAATGAGAGAAGGTGAAGGGACAGCATGATTAAACTAAGGGGAATTGAAAAGGTTTTTAAATCAGCCAGTGGTGATGTTAAAGCAGTTGATAACGTGGATTTAACAATTAATCAAGGCGAAATATATGGCATTATCGGTTATAGTGGTGCAGGAAAGAGTACATTAATTCGATTGTTAAATAGACTTGAAGAGCCTACAGCTGGAGCTATTGAAGTTGCAGGTAGAGACTTGACCAATATTAGTGGTAGTGAATTACGAAAGGCACGCCAAGAAATTGGGATGATTTTCCAACACTTTAACCTTCTGTGGTCAAGGACAGTTCGTGATAATATTGCTTTTCCATTAGAAATTGCTGGAGTAAGTAAAGCAGAACGGATCAAAAGGGTCAATGAATTAATAAATCTAGTTGGTCTCGAGGGTCGTGAAAATGCGTATCCTTCGCAATTAAGCGGTGGTCAAAAACAGCGTGTTGGTATTGCAAGAGCGTTAGCCAATCGCCCTAAGGTTCTTTTGTGTGATGAAGCAACATCAGCCCTGGATCCGCAAACGACAGATTCGATTTTAGATTTGCTAGTCGATATTAATGAAAAGCTGGGGTTAACAATTGTATTAATTACGCATGAAATGCATGTTATTCGCAAAATCTGCCATCGTGTTTCGGTTATGGAAAATGGTAGGATAGTTGAACAAGGTCCAGTGCTAGAAGTGTTTAGGAAGCCTACCCAAGCGATTACAAAAAGGTTTGTGAAACAAGTAACGGAGCCTGAGGAAACAAAAGAAACGATTGAGCATTTGCTATCAAAGTATCCGAACGGACAAGTTATTCAGTTGACCTTTGTTGGCGATGATGCGGAACAGCCATTAATTAATGATATTATTTGCAAATTTAATGTCAATGTAAATATACTTCAAGGCAAAATTTCACAAACACAAAATGGAGCATATGGAACGCTATTTATACATTTAGATGGTGATCATGCTGAAATAGAAAAAGCAATTACCTATATCCACGATCGCAAAGTGGAAGTGGAGGTGATTGTAAATGATTGAGAGTTTACTTCCAAATGTAAAATGGGACAACATGTGGGAGGCTACAGTTGAAACCTTGTACATGACAGCTGTTTCCGTTGCTGCAACGTTTTTTCTTGGTATTTTACTCGGCCTACTGCTGTTTTTAACATCAAAAGGAAATATGTGGGAAAACAAACTGATTAATTCAATTGTTGCAGCGTTTGTAAATATTTTTCGGTCAATACCATTTATTATCCTTATTATATTACTCATACCGTTTACGACATTTTTAGTAGGATCAATGTTTGGAGCAAAGGCAGCATTACCAGCATTAATTATCGGGGCCGCCCCGTTTTATGCTCGTATGGTTGAAATTGCTTTGCGGGAAATTGATAAAGGTGTAATTGAAGCTGCAAAGGCGATGGGTGCCAAAACAAGCACCATCATATTTAAAGTATTGTTAGCTGAATCGATGCCAGCACTTGTGTCAGGAATTACCGTTACAGCAATTGCGCTAGTTGGTTACACAGCTATGGCAGGAGTTATCGGGGCAGGCGGTCTCGGAAATTTAGCTTATATGGAGGGGTTCCAACGCAATCATAACGATGTAACGGTAGTGTCAACGATATTAATTTTGATTATTGTATTTGTTATTCAGTTTATTGGTGACTTTGTCACTTCTAAAATAGATAAAAGATAAAAGGAAAAAAGGGAGGCAACAAAAAATGAGAAAATTAATACTTACTTTAAGTGCGTTATTCGTAATTTTTGCACTTGCAGCATGCGGGGGTGGCAACACTACACAAGAAAGTGAAGCTCCTGCGACGGAAAGTCAGGAAGGTACTGAACAACCGGTAGAATCTACAGAGCCAGTTAAATTAGTAGTTGGTGCTTCAAATGTTCCCCATGCGGAAATTTTAGAATTTGCACAACCGCTTTTAGCTGAAAAGGGTATTGAGCTTGAAATTATTACATTCCAAGACTATGTTTTACCAAACAAAGCATTAGAAAATAAAGAAATTGATGCAAACTATTTCCAACACGTACCATATTTAGAAAAACAAAAGAAAGACTTTAAATATGATTTTGTAAATGCAGGCGGCGTGCACATTGAGCCAATCGGCTTATATTCACAAAAATATAAATCTGTTGAGGAGCTTCCGGAAGGTGCTGAAATTATTATGAGTAATTCCATTTCAGACCATGGACGTATTCTATCAATGCTTGAGGAAAAAGGCTTAATCAAGCTAAAAGAAGGCATTGATATAACAGGAGCAACAATCGATGATATTGTAGAAAACAGTAAGAATTTGAAATTTATAGCTGATGTAGAACCAGGTCTTTTGCCAAAAGCCTATTTAAACGGTGAAGGCGATGCGATGTTAATTAACTCAAATTATGCTTTGGATGCTGGCCTAGATCCAGCGAAAGATCCGATTGCAGTTGAATCACCTGAAAACAATCCGTATGTAAACCTTGTAGCAGTTCGGTCAGGGGATGAGAGCCGTGAGGAGATTAAAACTTTAATTGAAGTTTTACAATCAGAAGAGATTGCAGCATTTATAAATGAAACATACAATGGTGCCGTAATTCCGGCTGCACAATAATAGATCGAATTAACTTTACTTTACGTACTTTAGAAAAGTGGTCTGATTTTACCATCAGATCACTTTTTACTTTTTATTTAAAATGTTTTATCATAGGAAGGTGGTCTTTTCATACATAGAGCGTATTTTTTAAACATTTTTGTTTAAAAAATATATTTTCATAAATCTTGTAGGTTGATATGTTTTTTCAGATGTTATAAGATTAGAATGAGAATAGATTGAGAATGAAAAGTCATTTATTTTAAACGTTGAAAATAAAGGGCTACGATAAAATTGGAGGTATATTCATGGCGTCAACTTTATCAATTAAAGATCTACACGTTGAGATTGAAGGCAAGGAGATATTAAAAGGTGTAAACCTTGAGGTTAAAGGTGGAGAAATCCATGCGATTATGGGGCCTAACGGAACAGGTAAATCCACGTTAGCATCATCTATTATGGGGCATCCAAAATATGTCGTTACAAAAGGCAGTATTGAATTAGATGGTCAAAACGTGTTGGAGATGGAAGTCGATGAGCGTGCGCGCGCTGGCTTATTTCTAGCAATGCAATATCCAAGTGAAATTAGCGGTGTAACGACTTCAGATTTTTTACGTTCAGCTATTAACGCTCGTCGTGGTGAAGGTAATGAAATTTCTCTTATGAAATTTATAAAAACAATGGATAAAAATATGCAATTTTTAGATATGGATATTAATATGGCTCAACGCTATTTAAACGAAGGCTTTTCAGGCGGTGAGAAAAAGCGTAATGAAATTTTACAATTAATGATGCTGCAACCGAAAATTGCAATTTTAGATGAGATCGATTCTGGTTTAGATATTGATGCCCTAAAGGTTGTTTCGAAGGGAATTAATGAAATGCGCAACGAGGATTTTGGATGTTTGATGATTACCCACTATCAACGTCTTCTAAATTATATTACGCCTGATATTGTTCATGTCATGATGCAAGGGCGCGTAGTCAAATCTGGTGGTCCAGAGTTAGCTGAGCGTCTAGAGGCTGAAGGCTATGACTGGATTAAAAAAGAACTAGGGATTGAAGACGAAACTGTAGAGCTAGAAGCGTAATAGAGATTGTTCTAAGCCTGATTTATTAAATTGGTTTTGAATAACCTCTAATAGTGAGGAGGACAATTGATGACAGTAGATATAAAGCTTCCATACGATGCTGCGTATGTAAGTAATTTTTCAAAGGAACGTGGGGAACCTGAATGGTTACTTTCTATGAGGCTTCATGCTTTGGAGAAGATTCAAGTGCTGCCATTACCACGGCCTGATAAAACGAAAATAGATAATTGGAACTTTACTAAATTTAAACATGGACATAAGGATGAAATGATTAACTCTGTTGATGAGTTACCAGCAGAAGTAAAAGCGTTAGTTGATTCAAAAATTAAAACTTTACTGATCCAACGTAACGGTTCCTTAGCCTATGCTGTGATTTCTGAAGAGGTTGCAAACAAAGGTGTTATTATAACCGATATGCAAACAGCAGTAAAAAGACACAGCGAGCTTTTGCAAAAATATTTTATGACAAAAGCAGTAAAACTGGATGAACACAAATTAACAGCTTTACACGCTGCGCTTATAAACGGTGGGACATTTATTTATGTACCAAAGAACGTTAAAGTAGAAGAGCCAATTCAAGTAATTAATTGGCAGGATAGTGAATTTGCATTGTTTAACCATGTAATTTTGATAGCAGAAGATAACAGTTCTTTAACATATATAGAAAATTACTTATCTAGCAGTGAGAAAGAAAATATCGCTAATATCGTTGCAGAAGTTATTGTAGGAGAGAATGCTACGATACATTACGGTGCTGTTGACCATTTTGCTAAAGGAATGACAACATATGTCAACCGTCGAGGTGTTGTCGGACGGGATGGACGTCTTGAATGGGCTTTAGGTCAAATGAATGATGGTAATACAATTTCTGATAACACAACAAATTTAAAAGGTGACGGTTCTTTTGCTGATTCCAAAACAGTAGTTGTTGGTCGCGGTGAACAAAGACAAAATTTCACAACGAAAATTATTCATTTTGGCAAGCATTCAGAAGGCTTTATTTTAAATCATGGTGTTGTAAAGGATGAAGCTGCTACGATTTTTAATGGTATTGGCAAGATTGAACATGGTGCATCTAAGTCAAATGCTGAACAAACATCACGAGTATTAATGTTAAGTGAAAAAGCGCGCGGTGATGCGAATCCGATTTTATTAATTGACGAAGATGATGTTATGGCAGGTCATGCTGCCTCAGTAGGCCGTGTTGATCCTGTACAGCTTTATTATTTGATGAGTCGTGGAATCCCTCGCAAGGAAGCTGAACGTTTAATCATTCATGGTTTCCTATCACCTGTTGTCAATGAACTAGCAATTGATAGTGTGAAGAGTCAATTAATTGAAGTCATTGAAAGGAAAGTACGCTAATGAATATTCAAGAAATTCGCAAGCAATTTCCCATACTCCACCAACAAGTTAATAATAATCCGCTAGTGTATTTAGATAATGGCGCGACATCTCAAAAGCCAATCCAAGTGATTGAGGCTGTAGATCGTTATTATCGTGAATATAATTCTAATGTTCATCGTGGCGTACATACGCTTGGAACATTAGCAACAGATGGTTATGAAGGAGCTCGGGAGAAGGTTCGTAAGTTTATTAATGCTAAATCTTCAGCGGAGGTTATTTTTGTTCGCGGTACAACAACAGCTATTAATACAGTCGCTGCTAGCTATGGACGTGCGAATTTGGGAAAAGGCGATGAAATCGTGATAACACCAATGGAGCACCATAGCAATATTATTCCATGGCAGCAGGTTGCGAAAACAACTGGGGCGACATTGAAATATATTCAACTGCAAGAGGATGGCACGATTTCTTTGGATGATGTTGAGAACACAATAACAGCCAATACGAAAATAGTATCTGTGATGTATGTTTCGAATGTTCTTGGCACAATCAATCCAATTAAAGAAATTGCAGCGATTGCACATAAAAATGGTGCGGTAATGGTTGTTGACGGTGCCCAAAGTACGCCTCACATGAAGGTGGACGTTCAAGATTTAGACTGTGACTTTTATGCGTTTTCTGGCCACAAAATGTGTGCACCAACAGGGATTGGCGTTCTTTATGGAAAGAAAGCATTGCTAGAAAAAATGGAGCCTATTGAATTTGGCGGAGAAATGATTGATTTTGTAGACTTATATGATTCTACATGGAAGGAGCTGCCTTGGAAATTTGAAGGTGGCACACCAATAATCGCTGGTGCGATTGGCTTAGGAGCAGCAATCGACTTTTTAGAAGGAATCGGTTTAGATAATATTGCGGACCATGAACATAAGCTTGCACAGTATGCGCTTGAACAGTTGGGTAAAGTTGAAGGTGTGACAGTTTATGGACCGAAGCATCGTGCTGGTCTTGTAACCTTCAATCTTGATGATGTCCATCCGCACGACGTAGCAACCGTACTTGATGCTGAAGGGATTGCGGTACGGGCAGGTCATCACTGCGCCCAACCGTTAATGAAGTGGTTGAAGGTTTCAGCAACAGCTCGGGCAAGCTTCTACTTATATAATACTGAAGAAGAGGTTGACATTTTTGTGAAAGGGTTAACCAAAACAAAGGAGTATTTTGGAAATGTCCTCTATTAATAGAAATATAAATTTGGATACACTTTATCGCCAGGTTATTATGGATCACTACAAAAATCCACGTAACCGCGGGGAGATGGAAGATGGAGATGTAACAATTAACATGAATAATCCAACCTGTGGCGACCGAATTCAATTGCAATTTAAAGTTGAAGACGGGATTGTGAAAGATGTGAAATATGACGGAGAGGGCTGTTCCATCAGCATGTCTTCAGCTTCGATGATGACACAAGCGATAAAGGGCTTAGAAATTGAAAAAGCTTTGAAGCTATCGAAGATTTTTTCCGAAATGATGCAAGGAAAAGAGTTTGAGGATAACGATGACCTTGATTTAGGAGATATTGAAGCGCTATCGGGCGTGGCGAAGTTCCCAGCACGGATCAAATGTGCAACGTTGGCTTGGAAAGCGATGGAAAAAGGTCTCGGTAACGAATGATAAGCTGCATTACGTTGTCAACTGCGCTTTTTCTGAGTTACTCATATACCCTTCCAAATGTACACTTTGTTACTCGAAAGCTTGTTTTCTAGTACTGCTTGCTTCAAATTTGTTATTTTTGGGGGTACTAAATTGTTGTATCAACTAGCATAAGGAGGGACCTTAACGATGGCAAAAAAAATGCCGGATATCGGTGATTATAAATACGGCTTTAAGGATAAGGACGTATCTATTTTTAGATCAAAACGTGGTCTTACGAAAGAGATTGTTGAAGAAATCTCAAAGATGAAAAACGAGCCGCAATGGATGCTTGATTTTCGTTTAAAATCATTAGACTTATTTTATAAAATTCCAATGCCACAATGGGGTGGCGATTTATCAGAATTAAATTTTGATGAAATTACGTATTATGTAAAACCTTCTGAGAAGTCGGAAAGGTCATGGGATGAAGTACCTGAAGAAATCAAAAATACGTTTGATAAGTTAGGAATCCCTGAAGCAGAGCAAAAGTATTTAGCAGGGGTGTCTGCCCAATACGAATCTGAGGTAGTCTATCATAATATGAGAAAAGACCTTGAGGAATTAGGAATTGTCTTTAAGGATACAGATTCTGCGTTGCGCGAAAACGAAGATATTTTCAAAGAGTACTTCGGAACAGTTGTTCCACCTGCAGACAATAAGTTCGCGGCTCTTAATTCAGCTGTTTGGTCAGGCGGATCATTCATTTATGTTCCAAAGGGTGTGAAATGTGAAACTCCACTTCAAGCATACTTCCGTATTAACTCTGAAAATATGGGACAATTTGAGCGGACATTAATTATCGTTGATGATGATGCTTCCGTTCATTATGTTGAAGGTTGTACTGCACCTGTCTATACAACACATTCACTTCATAGTGCTGTTGTTGAGATTATTGTTAAGAAAAACGCTAGCTGTCGTTATACGACGATTCAAAACTGGGCGAACAACGTCTTTAATCTCGTTACGAAGCGTACTACGGTTGATGAAAACGGGATTATGGAATGGATTGACGGCAATATTGGTTCAAAGCTCACGATGAAATATCCTGCTTGCATTTTGAAGGGTGAGGGTGCCCGAGGATTAACATTATCGATTGCAATTGCTGGAAAAGGACAGCACCAAGATGCAGGTGCGAAAATGATTCATTTAGCGCCAAATACATCATCAACGATTGTCTCAAAATCAATTTCAAAGCAAGGTGGAAATGTAACATATCGTGGGGTTGTTTACTTTGGACGTAAGGCAGACGGTTCTCGTTCTAATGTCGAATGTGATACGCTAATAATGGACAATAAATCAAAATCAGATACTATTCCGTATAATGAAATTTTAAACGAAAATATTTCGCTTGAGCACGAAGCGAAGGTTTCGAAAGTATCTGAAGAGCAATTATTCTACTTGATGAGTAGAGGAATCTCTGAACAAGAAGCAACTGAAATGATCGTAATGGGCTTTATTGAACCATTTACGCGCGAGCTTCCAATGGAATACGCAGTTGAAATGAACCGCTTAATCAAATTCGAGATGGAAGGTTCTATTGGTTAACAAATATAATATGCTACTCAAAACTCGAGGCTGGAATACCGGTCTCGAGTTTTTTGTTGTTTAGGTGCTAGGGCGGTGTCCATAGAGGTAGCCATAGAGGTTCCTGACCCCGGCAAAAAATGGAAAACGGACAAACACCCACACGTTTTTTTGAGTTGGACATAAAGTATAGTGGAAAGGAGAGTGCTAGAGAAGCATGATTAAAATGGAGCCGATTAAAATAAATGATCAACAATTTACTGCGATTACCGTGGCATTACCGAAAACCAATTTATTGGCAGTAGCTTGTGATAATGGCTATATAATGTGTGGGGCTTTAGATATTGGGTTGTTAAATGAAAAGTTGAAGGATAGAGGGATTATTGCTGGTCGTGCTGTTGGGGTGCGAACAATTGAACAGCTGTTAGAAGCGCCGTTAGAGTCAGTTACTATCGAGGCCGAAAAACACGGAATTACAGCTGGCATGATTGGGAAGGAAGCTATGCTAAAAATGCTTTAGTGATATGGTTTTGAAAGAACTCTTACAATATTTGAGAAAATGTGACAAAAATATACAAATTATTTCCTGTTGGTTCTGTTTGATATGTTATTCGTCAACAGGATTTTAAATTCCCCCTAAGTAAATGCTACTAGAATAGTAATAATGGTAAATATTTTGTAAGTTAATTATACAAACAAACCCATTTTTCTACAAGATTCGATAAATTTCGAAATGTGTAGACAATTTTAGTATAATATCAATTATACTAAATAGAAAATATATAGACGTGAGTTATTGAAACTGGCATCAGGTTAATAACAAGCAAACACTCATGAATAGCTTCAACTTGGGGAAGGAAATATATGAGATTAATATCAACGAATTATCTACAAGAAAACATGACATTAGGGAAGTCAATTTTTAATGAAAAATGGCAGGTTCTTATAAGTGAGGGTGTACCACTAACTAAACGAATGATTGATCGTTTAATAGACCTAGGAATTACCTATGTATACATCGAGGATCCACAAACTGATGATATAGAGATACATGAGCCAATTTCTGAGCGCTCTCGTAGAGAAGCGATCGAAACGATACAGGAAACCTTTGATATTGTCAAGGATGAGCGACGGTTAGCGAAAACCTTTGTTTTTGATAGGCTTGCTAAGAAGTTTTCGATTGTTGTAAGGGATATTTTGTCACAAGTGAAAAGTCACAAAGATGTAATTTCTTTATTAGCTGATGTTTGCGCATATGACAATTATATTTTTACACATTCTTTAAATGTTACGATTTATTCCCTTGCTTTAGGAATGGAGCTTAATTTGTCCTATAGGCAATTAGAAGAACTTGGGATGGGAGCGATGCTTCATGATGTTGGAAAGCGGGTCGTACCTTCAGAAATCTTATCCAAGCCGGGAAAGCTAACAAATGATGAATTTGATGTCATAAAAAAGCATGCCGAAGATGGTTTTAGTTTGTTGCGCCACGTTCCTAACATTCCGTTAACAGCAGCCCATTGTGCTTATCAGCACCATGAAAGATTGGATGGGAGTGGATATCCGCGTGGTTTAGCCGGTGCAGATATTCATTATTATAGTCGAATATTAGCGATTGCGGATGTATACGATGCTGTTACATCCAATCGTGTATATCGAAAGGCGATGCTTCCGCAAGAAGGTCTTGAAATATTGTATGCGGGGGCGGGCACTAAATTTGAGATCCATATGGTAGAAGCATTTAGACGTGCAATTGCTGCTTATCCTGTAGGGTTAACCGTTCGCTTAAGTGATGGTCGAAGGGGTGTTGTTATTCGCCAAAATCCCGGCTTAAGTGATCGCCCGGTAATAAGGATTTTTGATCATGATGGAAAAATTATCGAAGCAACGTATGAGCTGGATTTAAAGGATGAATTAGCAGTAGTTATCGTTGAGACTGATACTTCTTTAATGTCTAAAAAATGAAATAGTCCCCCCTTTTCAAACATACACTTGTTTAGAGGGGGGATTTCCATTGGCGAGAATAAAGAGGCGCTTACCCCGAAAAGGACCTTTGCCTTTTCGATATGTTTTTATAATTACATTCATAATTTTTTTTCTATTCACTTTTCAAGGCTTGTGGATCATTAATAAAGGAATACAGCCTACTTTAATGAGCATAGCCGAAAGTAAGACACACCAAATTGCTACGATGGCCATCAATGAAGCCGTTTATAATAAACTTTTAGAGGACGAAAATATTGAAGAGTTAGTGATAATAGAAAAATCTGAAGATGGTAGAGTATCTACGATTGGCTGGAATACGGCGGTAATGAGGAGTTTCCTAAAGGAAGTGACAAATACTGTTCAAACCTATTTGCATGATATTGAAGAGGGCATAGTTCCGCCACCGGCGTTGTCACCTGATGAGGGTCAAGTGCCATCAAAATCGAAGCAAAAAGGTGTTATTGTCGAAATACCTTTAGGTCAAGCTACACAAAATGTTCTATTAGCTAACCTTGGTCCAGTCGTCCCGGTACGATTATCCGTTGTGGGTGATGTGAATACTGATGTTGTAAAAAATCTAACCGAGTGGGGCATTAATAATATGTTACTAGAGCTTTTCATCTTAGTCGAGGTTAATGTTCGCGTTACCATTCCGTTTGAGTCTTCAACTGTTAAGGTATCAACGCAAATACCTTTAGATATCCGTGGAATTCATTCAGAGGTACCTTATTTCTATAATACCGGTGAAGGTGGAGAGGCTTCCATTGAAGCGCCATTACCATAATAAAAATAAAGATATGTTCCATTGTTCTATAAAAATTCTCGTTGCGGAATGGTTAGTATTCTTGTATACTATATTGGAATATCAATAAAACTAAATACATCGACCTTATCATTGCGATGGGGTAGAGGTGCATGTAACATTAGTAACTAGTATGAGGATGACAACGATGATTGCTAGCGAAAGGGTTGCGTGCCGAAGTAGAATTTGATGTCGGATCATTTTCTACTGGTATTACTTTAAATAAGAGTAATATTGTCGCTGTAAACATCAATTTAAGTTCACGGCGGAGAGCTACTGATCGGGATGGAGGATAACATGACATTACAGAGGTAATGATAGGTTATTTTCTATCGTTAGCTCTTTTTTATTTTTTAATGGTATTTCAATATTATAGTAGGGATTTAATAACCAAATTGAGGAGGCTAAGCGATGGAAGGGACAGTATTTTCATTATTACCACCACTAGTGGCAATTGTGATGGTTATCTTAACAAGAAAAACCTTATTGTCACTCGGTGTTGGAATTTTAACAGGGGCCTTGTTGCTAAATGATTTTTCGGTAATAGGAACACTTGATACGATTATGAAAAGCGCTATCGAAATTTTTGCTAGTGTAAACGAGGAAACAAGTGCATTTGAAGCGAATACGTGGAATATATACATTATTTTATTCTTATTGCTTTTAGGTATTATGACAGCCTTTATCTCGATAACAGGTGGCAGCCGTGCTTTTGGAGAATGGGCAATGAAACGTGTGAAAACAAGAATGGGAGCACATGTAGTTACGGTGTTTTTAGGTATTATAATTTTTATTGATGATTATTTCAATGCTCTAGCAGTGGGGCAAATAAGTCGCCCGCTAACTGATCGTCATAAAATTTCAAGAGCAAAACTAGCTTATTTAATAGATTCAACCTCTGCGCCGGTTTGTGTGATATCGCCCATTTCGAGCTGGGGCGCATATATAATTGCTTTAATAGGCTCCTTGTTAGTCACTCATCAAGTTGCCGATGTGAGTGCGTTTTCGGCTTTTGTTCAAATGATTCCTATGAATTTATATGTTATTGCAGCATTTATTCTAATATTCGCTGTCAGTATTTTTAATATCAATATTGGAGCGATGAAAGTTCACGAAGCTCGTGCATTAAAAACAGGAGAGGTTGTTGATCCCGAACGGAAGGACATACCAGGAGAATTAAAAGGGGATTTACCGGTTAGTAATAAAGGCAAAATTGCTGATTTAGTGATCCCTATTGTGGTGCTTGTTATTGGAACGGTTGGTTCGATGTTTTTAACAGGGGCAAAGGCAACAGAAGGGACCGTTACAATTTTAGCTATTTTTGAGAATACGGATGTTGCTACATCACTTTTTTATGGTGGTATTATTGGTGTTATTGTAACGATATTCATGTACTTAAGACACAATATGAGGGCAGCTGTTTTGCCAAAAGGTGTTTGGGAAGGAATTAAATCAATGCTCCCTGCAGTTTATATATTGTTATTTGCTTGGGTCATTATTGATATAATCGGCTCTTTAGAAACAGGGAAGTATTTAGCGGGGATTGTAGAGAATTCAAATATGAATATATCGTATTTACCAGCAATATTATTTGTTATTTCTGGACTGATGGCGTTTGCAACAGGGACAAGCTGGGGGACATTTGGTATCATGCTACCGATAGCTGGAGATATTGTTGCGGCTACGGACATTACTCTATTGTTACCCACATTAGCAGCCGTTCTAGCTGGTTCAGTGTTTGGTGATCATTGCTCACCAATTTCTGATACAACTATACTGTCATCTACAGGAGCGGGTAGCCATCATATCGATCATGTTCTTACACAATTACCGTACGCACTCACTTCAGCACTAGCTGCATGTATTGGTTATATAATAACTGGTATAACAAATAGCTGGGTAACAGGGATGATCTCCACTATTGCAATAGTTGTAATGATTATTATACTACTATTAAAACGAACGAGGATTGCGTCGTAATTAGAAAAGGTGAAGGGTCATACGTCCTTCGCCTTTTTTAATTATGATTACAGTAAAATATAAACAAAAATTCCGTATTTATCAAGTGGTGCAATTAGTAAAACTAACCTATGTTGCTATAGTTTTCTTCAGATAAAATTGCAAGAATGTTTTGACATTATAATGCTATATAGATATACTAAAAATAACTTTTAAAATTATCTGAAAAAAGTTAATAATTAAATTCCTTTTCTTGAAAAAGTAGTTTTGGAATTTAACGAGTAGCAATTGATGAGGAGGTTTTTTAAAAATGGAAGATCGACAACAATGGGGTACACGAGCAGGGTTTATTTTGGCGGCAATAGGTTCCGCGGTTGGTTTAGGGAATATTTGGAGATTTCCAGCAGTAGCCTATGAAAATGGTGGTGGAGCATTTTTTATACCATATTTATTTGCTTTATTAACTGCTGGTATTCCTTTATTAATACTAGAATTTACGTTAGGTCATAAATTTCGCGGATCAGCTCCATTGACGTTTGCGAGATTAAATAAAAAGGCTGAATGGATTGGTTGGTGGCAGTTAGGGGTATCTTTTGTTATTTCAACGTATTATGCAGTTATTATCGCATGGGCAATGTCATACAGTATTTTTGCATTTAAACAAAGCTGGGGCACAGATACAGAGAGCTTTTTGTTTGGAGATTATTTAAAAATGTCCGTTGACCCAGGTCAAATGGGTAGTATAGTTCCGAATGTATTTTTGCCGTTAGTACTTGTGTGGGTTGTTGTTTTGGTCATTCTTGTAAAAGGAGTTAAAAAAGGTATCGAGGCAGCGAATAGAATTTTTATTCCATTACTTCTCTTTTTATTCACAATCATTGTTATTCGTGCCATTACATTACCTGGAGCAGCAACCGGATTAAATGCGTTTTTCCAACCAAATTGGGATAAAATTATGGACGGCAGCGTTTGGGTTGCAGCTTATGGGCAAATATTTTTCAGCTTATCCATTGGTTTTGCAATTATGATTACTTATGCAAGCTATTTGCCTAAAAAAGGTGATATTACAAATAATGCATTTATTACTGGTTTTGCGAATTCAAGCTTTGAATTATTGGCAGGGATTGGTGTATTTAGTATCCTAGGTTTTATGGCAACGCAGCAAGGAGTAGGTGTTGATGAGGTTGTAGCTGGTGGTGTTGGACTAGCGTTTGTTGTTTTCCCATCGATTATTAACGAGCTCCCAGCATTAAATGGGTTATTTGGTTTGTTATTTTTCGCATCACTTGTATTAGCTGGCTTAACCTCACTTATGTCAATTATTGAGACTTATGTTGCTGGTATTCAAGAAAAGTTTAAAGTAAAGAGGACAACTGCGGTTATTATCGGTGGTGGACTATCAGCGGTTATTTCACTTCTATATGCAACACAAGGTGGCTTAATGTTCCTTGATGTAGTCGACGCGTTTATTAATAACTACGGAGTCGCGTTAGCTGGTTTAGTAGAGGTAGTGGCGATTGCGTGGTTTGTTAAAAATCTAAAAGATCTTAAAAATCATGCAAATGAATTATCAGATATTCGACTTGGAAGTTGGTGGAATATTTGCTTAAGATTTGTGACACCAGTTGTATTAGGTTTTATGATGTTCAAGTCAGTAATGAAGGATATCACAGTTCCGTATGGAGACTATCCAATTGAATTTCTGTTAAAATTTGGCTGGGGTGTTGCAGCGGTAGTCATTATTCTAGGTTTTGTTTTTACAATCAAGAAGTGGGATGTTGCAAAATTAGAAGGATACAATAAGGGGGTATCTAAATAATGGCTGGCAGTGCAATTTTTATGATGTTATTAGGTATGGTTATTCTTTGGGGTGGCTTGGCAGCGAGTATTACTCATGCAGTTAAAAAATCAAAGGCAAAAAGATTATCATAGTAAAAATATTGAGGGTCTGGCGCTTTCGCTAACAGCAATAGTAACCAAGCTGTACAAGAAAGGTGCCAGGCCCTCTTTTACTTTTTCATTTTTCTTTCTTTACGCTCCCATAATCGCAACGACGGATATGGATCAAATGACCACTCTGAAATACCATTATCTTTATACATTCCGTAATGAAGATGTGGCGGGAATTTTCCGGATGTACCAGGTGGTCCGTATCCGGAGCTACCTACATAACCGATTACTTGTCCAGCTTCGACGATTTGTCCGGGTTTTAATTTCCCTTCAAAGCCAGAAAGGTGTGCATAATAGTGGTATACATTATTAATATCTCGAATTCCGATTCTCCAGCCACCATACTTATTCCAGCCTTTCAATTCAATTACTCCGAATGTAGTTGAGCGGACTGGAGTACCATAGCTGGCGAAAATATCAGTACCTTCATGAATGCGAACGCCACCCCAGCCTCTTCGGTCACCCCAAGTATTTTTATATGAATAATTTCGTCTTAACGGAATGGGGAAGGAATTTTTTTCTATATTTAGACCGTATTTCTCATATAGTGAAGCAATATTCATAATGATACCCACCGTTTTATCACGCTGGTAATAATCCCATAATGCAATTTTTATATGATTTTTATCAAACCCGTAAGTTGAAATGTAATTTGCAAATGTAAACAAAATATCCTCATCATTGTTCCGATCTGCTTTCTGATCCCCATTACCATCTAGGCCAATTCCACCAAAGATTTTGATAGAGTTTGCGTTTTTATCATCTAGGTTAGGATTGAGAGGACCAACCCATTGACGAGGTGAAAAATAAATACCAATTAAACCTTCTTCATTTGGGAGATCACGGCGCGCATGGCGGATATTTCGTTCATACTGATCTATTGCAGCTAAATAAAACCATGGAATATGCGTTAAGGCTTCTACTTTTTTATATAAGGCCATCCTTTCGGAATAAATAGCGATCTTATCTATATTTGCTTTAGGAATAGATTGTGGGAGTATTGGGATTATTGATAGTAAAAAGGATATTAGGAGCATAAATATAATCGATCGTTTCACAACGTTTATTCTCCTTTCAAAAATTTAAATCATAATTTTAGTTTGCGAAGAAAACTAAAATTAATGGGTGGAAAATTTTTGTTGCAGGACAATGAGGGAAAACTAGAAATGACTATTTATTTATGTTAAATTGACAAGTATTACAATATAGTTGGGGTGTGACTTAATGATGAATGAAGAACAATTTAAAAGAAAACCAGATTGGTTAAAAATTAAGTTAAACACAAATGAAAACTATACAAATTTAAAAAAGCTAATGCGTCATAAGGGTTTACATACAGTATGTGAAGAAGCAAGGTGCCCAAATATTCATGAATGTTGGGCGTCAAGAAGAACAGCTACTTTTATGATTTTGGGCGATATTTGTACAAGAGCTTGTCGGTTTTGTGCTGTTAAGACAGGGGTTCCTACAAAAACAGATTATGAGGAACCGAAGCGAGTTGCGGAATCTGTACTTGCAATGAACTTAAAGCATGTTGTCATTACGGCTGTAGCAAGAGATGATTTAAATGACGGTGGTGCGTCAATTTTTGCTGAAACTATTAAAGAGGTTCGAAAAGCTTCTCCGTTAACATCGATTGAAGTGCTGCCATCAGATTTGGGAGGAAATATTGAGAACTTACGCATATTGATGGAAGCAAAGCCTGATATTTTAAATCATAATATAGAAACGGTGCGCCGGCTATCTGACAGAGTTCGTTCGAAAGCCAAATATGATAGATCCTTGAAATTTCTTTATAATGCTAAACAGCTTCAACCAATGATACCGACAAAATCAAGTATTATGATCGGTTTAGGGGAATCGGTGGATGAGGTCATAGAAGCAATGGATGATTTAAGAGAAAATCATGTCGATATTTTAACAATCGGCCAATATTTACAACCGTCAAAAAAACACTTGTCAGTTGAAAAATATTATCATCCTGAAGAATTTCATCATCTGAAGGAAATTGCTTTGCAGAAAGGCTTTACACATTGCGAATCAGGACCGCTTGTGCGCTCGTCCTATCATGCTGATGAACAGGTCCGGTCCGCTACTCATAATGATATATCAAAAAAAGAGGCGTAGTGTGGTAAAATAAGGTTGAGGTGAGAACATGTATATAAATGGTCATACATATGAGCTTGTTGAGGATTATCGAAATGGCTTTAATGAAGAAGCTTTTAAAGAGCGTTATAGTGATATTTTAAATAAATACGATTATATAGTGGGGGATTGGGGTTATAGCCAGCTTCGCCTAAAAGGATTCTTTGAGGATGTAAATCAAAAAGCTACTCCTGAGACGAAAATAAGCGTTTTATCAGAGTATTTGTTTGAATATTGTAATTTTGGCTGTGCCTATTTTGTTTTGAAAAAAATTAAGTAACAAGTAATAATTGTTACTTAATGTCAGGAATTCCAGTAATTGAATGTACGGTATGAATTTTATTAAAAACGAAAGGGATCGAGCTCAAATGAACAAGACTTAGGGGTATGAATTACCGCTATTGTTGCGAAATGAGCGCGATCCTTATGTTTTACTTGAATCTTTTTTTAGGCTAACAACTTGTATGAGGTTTATAATTTTATACAGGTGTTATTTTTTGAAGAAACGTCCGAAGGTCTTCAGCATCTTCCTCATCTAGGTTATATATATGTTCAAGATAACCGGGCTCATTCAAATCGTCAGAGCCAATGATGGCAAAGCGATGACTCTGAGTATCTAGGACGATTATTTTCCCGTAATATCGATCGGTTTGTAGTATTGCTAAATCAAACCTTTGCTTAGAGCCCATGAAGCTAACAAATCTTGTTTTTGCTTCGACTGTTTCATCGTACAAATAAAAAAAATCAGAAATAAAAATCGCTCCTTCCTTTTTACTTGGTTGTGCCAAGACTTATTCAAAAAATATCGTTCTGTATATTTTACAATAATCTATTTATCATTTCATGTACAACCATACGCCTTTCATAATTGTACTTTTTCGGTGGTGATGTAGAATAATGTCGGTTTTTATGCAAAAAAGTATCGTTTCTTTACGGTCCTATGCTAAAATATAAAAAAGAACCCGATTCTAACCTGTGAAAGGGCAACAAGAGAGGTGTATATTCTGTGTACTTTGTAGATCGCCAAAGAATTGAAGAAATGCTGACACTAATAGAAGAAGATACGGCTATTTTTAAAGGACAGCTTAACTGGGGAACAAATATTGAAAAGCTTGCATTAGAGCGGATCGTGTACATTATCATTGAGTCCATATTAGATGTGGGAAATGCAATGATCGATGGCTTTATTATGAGGGATCCTGGGAGTTATGAGGATATAATTGATATTTTACTTGATGAAAAAGTAATTTCTTCTGAAGATGAGGGCCCGTTAAAGGCGATAATTTCTTATCGCAAATCGCTTGTTCAAAATTACTTATATATTGACCATACTGCAATAATTGACGGTATGACTATGCAATTGCCGATATTAGAACGCTTTCCGAAAAAGGTTAGACAATATTTAGATAATGAATTGGGTCCAATATCTGCATTTATACCATCATAGTTATATTTACGGAATATTTTATACATTATAGTTTAGTAAATCTGAAATATAAGCGATTCTTAAGGTGGAAGGTGAGTATATGCAAACTAAGACCGCTTCAACACGCGATGAAATCTTGAAAATGTTAAAATATCAGAAACGGATGACTGTAACTGAAATGGCTAATCAGTTACATATAACAGAGATGGCTGTAAGGCGTCATTTAAATACGCTTGAGAAGGACCGTTATGTAGAAACGATTCTTGTCCGCCAAGCAATGGGAAGGCCGTTAAATATTTATCAGCTCACAAGTGATGGAGAAGAGTTATTTCCACGTAATTATAAAAATGTATTTTTAGATTTTATGGATGATATCGAAGATATCGGTGGAAAAGAAGTTGTTGATCAGCTATTTGAAAGACGTAAGGAACGCATAAAGGATAAGCTACTTCAACGCATGGAAAATAAAAATTTCGAGGAAAAAATTGAAGAATTAGTAAGAATTCAAAATGAAAATGGTTATATGGTTAGTGTAGAAAAAGAAAAAGACGGGAGCTATGAGTTTAAAGAATTTAATTGTCCGATTGCTCAGGTTGCCGATCGATTTGAAAAAGCGTGTAGCTGTGAGCTAGAATTATTTCGGGAGGTACTAGAGACGGCAACAGTTGAGCGACACGAGTGCCTAGGTTCCGGTGATAATTGCTGCCACTACCATATAAAAAAAAGGAATTGATGTTGTTTCTATAGTGTCTAGTGTTCTCTTTTTTATTTCAAGGGAAGCTAGGCCCTTTTTTGTTTATACTATATAGGTGTAGGGATGAAATTGGGGGAAAACGTCAAAGGAGAAGGATAGGAGTGAAACTATAATATGAAGCAATATAAGGCGTATTTAATTGATTTAGATGGCACCATGTATCGTGGAAAGGAAAGTATTGCGGAAGCCGTGCGATTTGTTAATAGATTATATGAAAATGGAGTACCATATCTTTTTGTAACAAACAATTCTTCAAGAACACCTGAACAGGTTGCAGATAAACTGTCCTCATTTAATATACCAGCTACATCTACGCAAGTTTTTACGACAAGTATGGCAACAGCAAATTACATAGCGGCAGAAAAACAAAATGCGAAGGTTTGTTTTATTGGGGAAGAAGGGCTTCGACAAGCACTGGCACAAAAAGGTTTTGAATTAGTAAATCAAGATCCTGATTATGTTGTGATCGGTATTGATCGCCAAATAACATATGAAAAATTGGCCAACGGATGCTTAGGAATTCGAAATGGTGCAAAGTTTATATCAACAAATGCAGATGTGGCCATTCCAACCGAGCGCGGATTACTTCCTGGGAATGGCTCATTGACATCAGTATTAGCAATATCTACTGGAGTCCAACCATTATTTATTGGTAAACCAGAACCAATCATAATTGAACAAGCACTGCAGACATTAGGATTAAACAAAGCTGATACACTATTAATTGGCGATAACTACGATACAGACATTTTAGCAGGTATAAATGCCGGTATTGATACACTTCTCGTCCATACAGGTGTTACATCAAAAGAAAAGCTAAACGAATATAAAGTTCAACCAACATACGCAGCCGACACTTTAGAGGAGTGGACGATGAAACTATAATTCCACTTTCTGGAGGGGGCAGGAACCTCTATGGACACCACTATGGCACCCTCTATGGACACCAACCTGACCCCTTGATACATTTATTCGGCATTTGCAGCGCGGTGTGCAAGCCTGCTAGAGGCTGCTGCAGCAATTGCGCCAACGATGTCATCAAGAAATGTATTACAAACACCGGGGTGTTTTTCATTAATTTTGCTTAATATTCCGGGTTTTTGTTTATCGATATAGCCGTAGTTTGTAAATCCGATAGAGCCATAGACGTTAACGATCGATAAGGCAACTATCTCATCGACGCCGTACAAGCCTTCATCATTTAGGAGCGTTGATAAGAGAGGTTCTTCAATTTGTTTCTTCTCCGCCAATTTATCTAACTCAATCCCCGTAATAACAGCGTTTTGAACTTCGCGTTTCGATAAGACGCGATCGACATTTTCATAACAATCCTCTATCTTTAAATTTTTATGATAATTTTTTTGGAGATAGTAAACTAAATCTGCTATGTCATGAAGGGTTACACCACGTTCACTTAGTAATTCTCTAGCTCTTTTTTCAATTGCATCCATTGTTTTTCCATCCTTCATCTGTTTTTCTCACCTTTTCTTAACATAATTATACGTAAACAATATTTTTATGTGACAAATATAATATTCCCTTAATATTTACCGTAATTCTAGATTCATACTCAAAATATAGCTGTTTTAGTCATATATATGATTGAAGGTAAGTGCCAAAAGAGGAGGAAGAACTGATGATTGAACGAGACTTGTATGAGCAATATCGGTTCCATCGACCGTATTTCATTAACTATAAAGGATTTCAAGCATTTGAGGAGAATGGAGATTTGTATATAATTGTTCCAATTCCACATGTTAGTGAAGCTGAATTATTGGAAATAAAACAAATGAGCGATTATTTAAGGTTCCAAAAAACAGAACGCATTGCCGAATTTGTTCCAACAACTACTGAAGAGTTAATAGCAACAGTAAATGGTGAGCAGGTTGTCCTTTTTAAAATCGCTCAAGTCCATAATACTAGGTCAAATATCCACCGTAACAAAAGAAATAAGGTGTATACATCAGAGGGGGAAGCATTAGCAACGTTTCATCAAAAAGGAAGATTTATACCTTATCCACCTAAGACTTTATCGAGGGTAGGCCAATGGCGACAATTATGGGGACAAAGGCTTGATCAATTGGAAAGTTGGTGGGGAAAACAAATTCAAAACCGGCCAAAAAATCGCTTTGAAAAAATATTTTTTGAAACATTTCCTTATTATTTAGGGTTAACAGAAAATGCAATTCAGTATATTGCTGATTGTGAATGGGACGATCATCGTAAAGAATCACAATTTGGGACAATATGTTACGTTAAGTATACTCCACAGCTAAATCAGGATTCTTACTTGTTGCCAATTGAATTTGTATTTGATCACCCTACACGTGATGTTGCAGAGGGGATACGATACTTGAGCATGCAACAACGATCACAGGAGCAAGAAATTAGTAAGTTCTTGAAGGATTATGAAAAAGTAACACCTCTTACTTTTATCAATATTAGACAGATCTATGGTCGCTTATTATTTCCGCTTCCATATTTTGAACTGATTGAAAAGTACTATAGTGCAGAAACGGATTCAATTAAAGAGAGGTGTGCAACACAATTTTATGAATTCATTAATCATGCAGAAGATCAAGAAAGTTTTTTAAGAGATTTTTATAAAACGATTGAACTGCCTGTAAAAAAACTACAGCTTCCTAAATTAGATTGGCTTTATAGGGTTAAAATCTAGCATAGTTGTGTTAATATAAAAAATAGAATGAAAATTTATGGCGGCTGATCAACAAATCATTCATTGTGACTTCTTGGACAGCTCAGTTATTGTTTTTCGCAAAAATAGCTGAATCATAATAAATGAACAAACTAAGGCTTTAAAAAAAGCCTTGTATTGAAAAGAAAATCCATCTATAATGTCCGTAAAGTAAAAACAGGTGGATTTCGGATGTAGACAAAGAGAAGGGATGAGAAGTCTAATGGTTAAATCAATTTCTGTCGGATTGTTGGGGCTAGGAACTGTAGGGAGCGGTGTCGTTCAAATTGTGGAACGTCATCAGGATAAATTAATTCATCAGGTTGGCTGTCCGGTTGAAATTACGAAGATTGCCGTAAAAAATTTAAATAAACAACGTGATATTGAAATTGATCCTGTAAAACTAACAACAGACCCATATGAAGTAATTGAAAATCCAGAAATTGATGTTGTCATTGAAGTCATGGGCGGTATAGAAGAGACTTACAATCACGTATTAAAAGCACTACGTAACAAAAAGCATGTCGTGACTGCCAATAAAGACTTAATGGCAGTTTATGGCGCTGAGCTTGTTAAAGTAGCGGCGGAAAATGGTTGCGATTTATTTTATGAAGCGAGTGTAGCGGGAGGTATACCAATTATTCGCAGTTTGACCGAAGGTCTTGCTTCAGATCGGATAAAAAAAATCATGGGGATCGTGAATGGTACAACAAATTACATTCTTACGAAAATGACTCAGGAGGGCCGTGCATATGAAGAGGTTCTCGCTGAAGCCCAAAGCTTAGGATATGCAGAAGCTGATCCTACTGCAGATGTCGAAGGACTTGACGCTGCCCGAAAAATGACGATACTTGCTACATTAGGTTTTTCAATGCCGATTGACTTGGACGATGTAAAAGTGACTGGTATTTCAGGGATTACTGAAGAAGATTTAGAATATAGCAAACGGCTTGGCTATACAATTAAATTAATTGGTATAGCAAGTAAGGATCACGATAAGGTCGAGGTCAGTGTGCAACCAACCCTACTTCCAAATGTACATCCGTTAGCGTCCGTAAACGACGTATTTAATGCAGTCTATGTTTATGGTGAAGCTGTCGGCGAAACGATGTTTTATGGTCCTGGTGCTGGAAAATTGCCGACGGCAACTGCAGTTGTATCTGACTTAGTTGCTGTAATGAAAAATATGGGATTAGGTGTAAATGGAAGTAATGCGATCATGCCTCAATATCCGAAAAGCTTAAAATCTGCTGATGAGATTTTATCAAAATACTTTATGAGGATTCATGTAAAGGATCAAGCCGGTGCACTTTCTGAAATTACTACTTTATTTTCAAATTATAATGTGAGTTTTGAGAAGATTTTACAGCTGCCATTAAAGAAAAGGGAGCTGGCAGAGATCGTTATTGTAACCCACAAGGCTAGTCAAAAAGCTTATAATGATATTATGGATACGCTCATGAAGCTAGACGTTGTATATAAAGTGAAAAGCAGCTATAGAGTTGAAGGAGAGGGTACACTATAATGTGGTGTTTTGATCAAATTCAAGGAGTTGTGACGCAATGAAGCAGCTTATTCCTTTTAGAATTACAACTCCGGGAAGTACAGCCAATTTAGGGCCTGGCTTTGATTCAGTAGGAATGGCTGTAAATCGTTATTTAATTTTAGATGTAATGGAAAATGATACTTGGCGCTTTATACCGATGTCAAGTGATCTTAACGGGGTACCCGAGGATGAAGAAAATCTAATATATAAGGTTGCAGAGTCTGTAGCTAATGATTACAAGCTCACATTGCCAGCCTGCAGGGTTGAGGTGACAAGTGACATTCCGCTCTCAAGAGGGCTGGGCAGTAGTGCCGCGGCGATTGTAGCAGGAATCGAACTAGCAAACCAATTGCTAAATCTTCAATTATCCAATGAGGAGAAATTAAGAAGAGCAAGTATTTTTGAAGGTCACCTAGATAATGTCGCAGCGTCCTTGTATGGGGGGCTAATAATTGGTAGCCACCGAGGTGATGGAACAGATATGGTACATGGTGGGTTCCCTGACATTGATATGGTAGTTTATATACCTGCATATGAATTGAAGACGGAAAAAGCAAGAAGTGTACTCCCAGAGAGTATGGCATATAAAAAAGCAGTTTTAGCAAGTGGAATTAGCAATGTTCTTGTCGCAGCGTTATTAACCTCAAATTGGGAGTTAGCTGGGAAGATGATGGCGAAGGATTTGTTTCATCAGCCGTATCGTGGCGAGCTTGTCCCTGAGCTTGCAATGATTAATTCCTTAGCCGATGATTTAGGTGCTTATGGAGTTGCCTTAAGTGGTGCAGGACCAACGATTATATGTTTTGCTCCAAGCGGTAAAGGTAAATCAATTCAGGTTCATTTACAACATGCTTATCCAGAAGCCCGTATCGAGCTCCTTAAGGTTGATCAAACAGGAGTAGTTGTGAATAGAGATTCATTCGTAAAACAATAATAATAGAAAACATGTAATCTGCCCACGGCGGCAAATTACGATGGCTTTTGTTATACTCCTTCAACAAGGTTAAATCTATAAAGTATAAAAAATAGCCCTCACTGGGAACATTCAAGTTTCCTAGAGGGCTATATTTATTCTTATATGGTGTATTAAAATACTTGTTCTACCTCAACTACGCCAGGAACTTCTTCAAGTAGAGCACGTTCGATCCCTGCTTTTAAAGTGATAGTAGAGCTTGGGCAGCTTCCACAAGCACCCATCAAACGTAATTTAACAATACCGTCTTCGACATCAACTAATTCAACATCGCCGCCATCACGTTGTAGGAATGGGCGAAGCTTATCAATGACTTCTTCAACTTGTTGAAAGATTGTATTTTCACTCATCATATCTTCTCCTTTCTTTCACTCCCTATTATAATTGTAAAAGCATAAAAAATCTATTCAAACACTTCTGATTATGTAGTTAATTTTTGAACAAAAATAAGGCTTAAACCTGCATTAAATTAAACTAGGCTACAAGCCATAAATTCAGAGAAGGATAGACGATATCATTAATGATAGACTATAAATAGATATAACGTTGCTACGTCTCAAGTTTTATGGAAAGAGGTCATATACGTGATAAAACCATTAATCGAATTTTGTGTCAGTAATTTAGCAAGTGGAGCGCAGGAAGCAAGGGAACAATTGGAGAAGGATCCCAACTTAGATATTATTGAATATGGTTGCCTTAGCTATTGTGGGAAATGTGCGGAGTCTTTGTTTGCATTAGTAAATGGCGAGTTTGTCGGTGCGGACTCTCCAGCTGAGCTCGTAAAAAACATTTATCAATATTTGGACGATAATCCCATGTTCTAATTTCCATTTTCTGGTGGTGCCAAGAACCTCTATGGATACTTCTATGGACACCACCATGGATACTACCCTGGCACCTTTGCTAGCTTTCTACATTTGGTGCTTCTTCTTCTTGTTCTTTTTTCATTAAATCCCTTGTTGTATACCATTGCTCACGAGCCATATCAACGACCTTTTTTTCCAGCGTACTATTTTGTTGATCAACGACCTTGGAAAAGTGAGCAACTGCTTTATCATAGTTTCCGAGGCGACGATTTAGTTCTCCTAATAAATACATAACACGAATTTCCGTCATGTCGGTATTGCTATAATATGCTTCTAAGTATGATTCATTAAACTTCTCGACTGCGAGTTCTAGAAAACGTCGTTCTTCTTTGATGTTTTCGGCTTTACGATATAGCCAAGCTAAACGAATTAACAAGCTAGCAAGCACAATAGCTTTTTCCTTTTTTAATGTTGCGCAATATAACGCCAGCTTATAAGTTTGAATAGCCTGTTGAACAGTTCTCTCTTCACCGTAATTATGCGGGACCCATTTCGCCGATACTAAATTTTCAATCGCGTCCCTGGTGCCTTCAGGGAAATATGTACCAAAGTGATCTGAATAGGAATAACCGCATTTCGGGCACACTTTAACAAAATATAGAAGTGGACTAATTTCTTCATCTTTATAATATGGACAAAGGTCAGTATCTGTATGATCTAATTTTATAAACCTTGAACGGATTTTTTTTGAAGTAAAAGTGGATTTGCATAGAGCGCATGTTTCGTGTTTATCATATAATGGCGCGAGTTGGTTATCTGACATAAATAAATCATCCCCCAAAAGTAGTTACACATCTAATGTACCATTATTTTAGGGAGGATGTAAGAGATTACAAACAAATATAGGTCTTTCGCCTATAATAACAAAGAACCCTAAGCAAGCATTCATCACTTAGGGTTTTTGTTTCTATCAAGAGAAACGGGGGGATATCTTTATTATGAACAATAACTTTAATGATTATACCTTAAAATAGGCAGTATTTTTTGTGTTTGGTAACGGCAATTTAGTATACTAATAATAGTAGCATAATAGAGGGAGGTTGAATCATGATTATTATTACTGAAACTGCAGTCTCACAAATTAATGAAATGATGAAGGAAGAGGAATCAGCAAACTTGTTTTTGCGTGTAGCTGTAAAAGGCGGCGGTTGTAGTGGTTTATCGTATGGAATGGGCTTTGAACAGGAAAAATCTGATGATGATATAGAGTTTGAACAACATGGGTTAAAAGTATTAGTCAATAAAAGTGATGCTCCTATCCTTAATGGTGTAAAAATTGACTTTAAACAAAACATGATGGGCGGCGGATTTACGATTGATAATCCGAATGCAATTGCAACGTGTGGCTGTGGCTCGTCGTTCCGCACGGCAACCAATGAAGGAACTCCAGAAGAGTGCTAAAAAATAATTCAATAGTCATATAAATACGATTGTCCATTTCCTTATTTTTCCGTTATAATAGATAATAGAAAAGGGAGGTGGTTATGGTGAATGTTCAAGTAGCAAGTCGCGACCAACAGCTGGCGATGATACGATTTTCGACAGCACAAAGAATTAACTCAGCTGCGGATGATGCCGCAGGATTAGCAATCTCAGAAAAGATGCAAACGCAAATAAAAGGTGAAAACATAGCTTCACGAAATATGCGGGATAGTCAATCGTTATTACAAACTGCTGATGGGGCATTAAATTCAACGCATTCAGTACTACAAAGAATGAGAGAACTCTCTATTCAAGCTAATAATGGGTTATTAACGGATGCTGACCGCTCGATCATTCAACAAGAATTCTCCCAACTACGTGATACAATTGATTCAATTGGTAGGCACACACAATTCAACACGAAGCCTATTTTAGATGGAAGTTTTCAAAATATGAAAACCACAACAAATGCAAACGGAGAAACCTTAAGCACAAGTATATCAAGTGCCTTGGCTAGCCAGCTTGGAGATGCAAATTCGGGCCTTAGCTTAAATGATATTAATCTCAAAGAAAATCCTCAAGCTGCGTTGAATATTATAGATGGGGCAATTGAGCAAATTTCTAAATCTAGATCATCTATTGGGGCAACAACTAATCGCCTAGACCATTCGGTTGCAAATAGTGAAAATAAGCATTTAAATATGCAAGCTGCTGAATCCAGAATTCGTGATGCGGATGTAGCAAAAACAACGATTGAATTAAATCGTGCAAACCTATTTCAGCAAACATATTTTGCAACCCAAAAGATGCAGCAAATGATGGCAGGGCAAATTTTGAATATATTATTCTAGAAAATATAATACAAGATAATACAAGAGCTAAGGCCTAAATCAGCCTTAGCTCTCACTTTTTATAAAATATAATGTTTTGTGATATTATACAATGTATTATTGAAACATACTTGATGAATGTAAATGCTGCGCCTTGGAATCTGGATCTGCAACCAATTTTGCACAGTTAACGGCAACAGGCGCTTCACCAAAGCCTGCAGCAATAAGCTTAACTTTACCGTCATATGTTGCAATATCACCTGCAGCAAAAATTCCTGGAATGTTTGTTTCCATTTTAGAATTAACAACAATTGAATTTTTGTCGATGTTTAATCCCCATTCCTTAATAGGTCCTAAAGATGAAACAAACCCATAGTTTACAATCAATGCATCAATATCAATTGTTACTTCTTCACCTGTTTTAACTTCTGATAAGACAATTTGCGTAATCTTGTCGCCGTCACCTATTATGCGAGCGGGAACATAAGGTGTTAATACTTTTGCTTTAGAAGCCATTAGGTTTTCTACACTATGCTCATGTGCCCGGAATTTATCACGACGATGTGCAATTGTAACTTCTTTAGCAATAGGTTCAAGCATCATTGTCCAGTCAACGGCTGAATCGCCGCCGCCAAGTACAACTACGCGTTGACCTGCAAATTTATTCATATCCTCCACAAAATAATGGAGATTTTTACCTTCATACTGTGCTGCCTCTTCCAGTTCGAGACGGCGCGGTTGGAATGCACCATTACCTGCAGTAATAATAATTGTTTTTGAGTAATGAACCTCTGAATTTGTTGTAAGTTTAAAAGTACCATCCTCAAGCTTTTCAACATTTTCAACCGCCTGTTCAAGCGTGATAGTTGGTTGGAATTTGCTCATTTGCTCTTTTAAGCGATCAATAAGCTCTTGAGCACGTACCTTTGGAAAACCAGCTACGTCATATATGTATTTTTCAGGATAGAGGGCGGATAATTGACCACCTAGTTGCCCTAGACTTTCAATAATTTTCACACTGGCTTGTCTCATTCCGCCATAGAATGCGGTGAATAAACCGATTGGTCCACCCCCGATGATCGTGATATCATAAATTTTGCTATCTTCCTTCACACTCTTCACCCCAAGATAAATTTTTGATTTACCAATTTTTCATCACGTTTTATTCTAGCATAAAAAATTCAAAAATTCTTCAATTTTTCCGAAGTAATCATGATTTTATGATGCTTTATAATTTTAGGCTCTGTTAAATGTAAATGTTGCTTTTTCATTACATTAACGAGCTAAATTTTGATAAAAAACTTTTACTTATGTGTATAAAATTCCGAGGAAAAATCATTTTTTAGTTTCTCGCTACATAATGGTTGATAAAAAGTATGAAAAGGAATAAGATGATGTCTACGGCAAAATATTAAAACTTTATTACAAAAAACAAACATTTTATGGACAGTCGCTACTTAGTCATTAGTGTGATCAATACTCGGCTACCAATTAGTATTATTATATGATTTGATCATGAAATGAGTGAAATAGGAAACAATAAAAACTAACTAAATTGAAATAACAGGGTGGAAGTGATAGCTTTGAAAAAGCCAGAAATTTTAATTCTAGGAGCAGGTTATGGGGGACTCATGACCGCGGTAAATTTACAAAAGAAATTAGGTGTGGATGAAGCCCATATTACCATAATAAATAAACATGATTACCACTACCAATCAACTTGGTTGCATGAAGGGGCAGCCGGAACTATTCACCAGGACCAAATCCGGATTCCAATTAAAGATGTCATTACTCAGCATAAAGTAAAATTTCTCAAGGACACTGTTATTGAAATACGTCCAAACGAAAAACAAGTTATTCTTGAAAACAATAAATTGACATATGATTACTTAGTTATCGGACTTGGTTTTGAGCCTGAAACTTTTGGAATAAAAGGCTTGAAAGAACATGCTCTTTTCATACGCAGTATTAACTCTGTAAGATTTATTCGAGAACATATTGAATATTGCTTTGCAGCATATAACAACGAGTCGGAAAAACGGGATGAGCTTTTAACAATTGTTGTAGGGGGGGCAGGATTTACAGGAATTGAACTTTTGGGAGAACTTGCTAATCGAATTCCTGAACTATGTCGAGAATTTGACATTGATCGCAGGAAGGTTCGGTTGATTTGTGTTGAAGCTGCACCTACTGCATTACCTGGTTTTAATCCCGCACTTGTAGAGTATGCGATGAATCAACTGGAAAGGAAAGGTATTGAGTTCAAAATCGGGACAGCAATTAAAGAATGTACTGAAACAAGTATCATCGTAGCAAAGGATGAAAATGTTGAGGAGATTAAAGCAGCCACAGTTATTTGGGCAGCTGGGGTTCGTGGCAATTCAATAGTTGAAAAATCCGGATTTGAGGCTATGCGTGGTCGTGTAAAAGTAAATTCTGATTTGCGCGCACCTGGGTACGATCATGTATTTATTATCGGGGATTGTGCACTTGTCATTAATGAAGAAATAGATCGTCCCTATCCTCCAACAGCACAGATTGCAATTCAAATGGCAGAAACTTGTGCTGACAATCTTGTTGCCCTAGTTAGGGGAAAGGACAATTTAAAAGAATTTGTACCAGATATAAAAGGCACGGTTTGTTCACTAGGACATGATGATGCGATGGGTGTGGTTTTTGGTGAAAAACAATTATATGGCGCACAAGCATCTATTATGAAAAAAGTGATTGATAATCGCTATCTATGGAAGCTAGGTGGGTTATCCTTAGTCCTTAAAAAAGGTAAACTGAATTTCTTCTAAAAAATTAGTAATGTTAGTCGTTGACTGTTGCCCACCGTTTAAGTACACTTACTATGATGTGTACCGGAGGTGAAGGCAGTGGGGATACCACAGCTACTAGTTTCAATGCTTTTATTTATTGTATTGTTTTTGGGAATTGGCTTTATTTTAAATATGTTGCTTAGAAAAACATGGATAATGGCAATTGTTTACCCAATTATTGTAATTTTAATAGTAGATAACGTTCGTTTTTTTAAATATTTTACTGAACCAAAAGTAGCTTTTAATTCTTTAGTAAATGATTTTTCTGCTCTTGGTGGAGCAGATGTGTACATTCTTAGTAGCGGATTTGTAGGGGCGCTATTATCTGGGATTATTATTAAGCTTTTACGAAAAAATGGCTACCAAATGTTTTAATGAAATACACGTTTACTGATAACTTCTTCCTGTGAAATAGGTAGAAGTTATATTTTTTTGGTAAAAAATAACACCCTCTTTTGTATATTTACTTCTCTTTTTGGAAATAAATAGTTTGAGAGAGGAGTGTATGAATAGTGAGCTTTTGGAAAAAGCCAATAAAACGAGCTATCATGTCGATTATGTTTCTTGCGGCTTTATTAACAACCTTTCAATCCATTTCTGGCGTTGAGGCAAAGGATTTTTCAATCTGGTTGTTTAATCAAAACAAACAAAAAAACAAAAGTTATTCATATGTAGAAAAAATACATCAAGAAAAAAGAACAGTTTTAGGCAAAAAAGCTTTAGCAAGATACAAAACAGAAAAAAAGTTGATATCTAGTGAAGCAGTCGTAATGCCTCAAAAATTAGAAGAAGCATTTGACTGGACAAAATTCCCTTCAAAGCAGGTAGTAGCTACCGGTTATACTGCTGGCTATGAATCAACCGGCAAAACAAAAAGCCATCCCCAATATGGAATTACATATTCCGGAGTACGTGTGAAACGCGATCTTTATTCAACTGTTGCAGCTGATTTGAACGTCTTTCCGATTGGTACTATTTTATTTATACCAAATTATGGATACGGTGTAGTTGCAGATAAAGGCGGAGCAATAAAAGGACACAAAATCGATCTTTATTATGAAACGGTTGAAGATGTTTACAGGGAATGGGGTAAGAAAGAAGTAGAAGTATATGTTATTAAAAAAGGTAATGGTAAATTAACCGAAGAAGAATTAGCTCGTTTAAATGAAGACAAAACGATGCAAGTGTTCAGGCAGCAAATAGTTAAAAGATTATAGGAAAGTAAAAAGCTCTCTATGTAAAGCTTATAGAGAGCTATTACTTTTTATTTATTAATAAATTAAATAATATAAAAGTAAGGTGAGGAAGATACCCGACAGTGCACCAAAGAAAACTTCGATAGGTTGGTGTCCTAAAAGTTCCTTCAATTCTTTTCTTTTTTCAAATTCTTCTTTTTTGGGCCAGCTTTTGGCCTCTTCCACAAACCTCTGAAATTCCATTACAAGCTTATTTAATACCGTAGCATGTTCGCCTGCTTCACGACGTACGCCTGTTGCGTCAAACATTACAATAATGCCAGAAATTGTCGCAATAGCAAACAGTGGAGATCCTAATCCTTCTTGAAGTGCGATTGCAGTAGCCAATGCAGTTACCGCACCTGAGTGGGAACTTGGCATGCCACCGGTACTTGTTAACAAAGACCAATCTATTTTTTTGGTTGTTATATACGTAATGGGTACTTTAATAAATTGTGCAAAAAAAATGGAAAAAAGTGCTGCCCACAAAGGGAAGTTTGTAAATAATTCCATATAGTAGCATGTCTTCCTTTCAAAAAAGTATAGGACCTAGAACTCGCTAGTGTTTCGTAATCATTATTTTTTGCAATGATATATAATTATATCATATGATAAGACTATGTTTTGTAAAATTAGCATGTAATTTATTTGGAGAAAAATAGACAGGAGGAATTAAATGTTTAAAGTCATAAACGAGCTGCCGCTGAGTGAGGTGCAAGAAGGCCTTATAGTAGGTGTATTTGAGCATGAAAAGATAGACGGATTCCTAAAGGAATTAGATGATGTTCTTCAAGGCCAAATATCTGAATTGCTGCAGGATGGGGATATAAAAGGAAAGAAAAAAGTTATTTCAAAAATCCATACATTAGGGAAAATTGGCTTTAAGCGAATTTACTTTGTTGGACTCGGGAAAGCAAGTGAGTTAACATTTCCTATTGTACGAGAAGCGTTTGGACGGGTTGTGAAACAAATAAACAGAGACCGTTTAGCTACTGTTACGGTTGCTCTAGATACATTTATAACTGAGGATGGGTTAGTATTAGACGCGGCGCATGCGTTTAGTGAAGCTTTATCATTAGCAAGCTACAAATTTAATCATTATAAGCGTAAGGCAAATATTTCTGCAAAAGAACTTGAATCAACCTTTGTATATACAGGGGCAGATCAAGATGAAATAATGGCAGCCTTAACGGTGGGTTATACATACGGACAAGGAACAAATAGTGCCAGAACACTAGTAAATTTACCCCCTAATAAGCTAACAGCAGCTGATTTAGCAGATTATGCGGTTGAAATTGCAAAAAAATATAGAATGGAATACGAGATTTTAGAAAAGGAAGAGATGGAGCAACTAGGGATGGGAGCCCTTTTAGCAGTAAATAAAGGCTCAGTCCAACCGCCTAAATTAATTGTATTAAAATACATAAGTAATGAAAAATGGGAGAATGTCTTAGCACTTGTTGGGAAAGGTATTACATATGATACAGGTGGTTATAGCTTAAAATCTCGTGAAGGCATGGTTGGTATGAAAACAGATATGGGTGGAGCTGCTGCCGTTCTTGGTGCGATGGAGATAATTGGTGAATTACAACCAGAACAGAACGTAATCGCTGTTATTCCTGCAACAGATAATATGATTAGTGGGGAAGCATTAAAGCCAGATGATGTGATTACTTCGATGAGTGGAAAAACGATTGAAGTTTTTAATACGGATGCAGAAGGTCGTCTTGCGCTTTGTGATGCGATTCACTATGCAAAACAACTAGGCGCAAGCTATATTGTTGATATTGCAACTCTGACAGGCGGAGTTATTGTGGCCCTTGGAGATGCAGTAACAGGTGCGATGACGAATAATGAAACGTTTTTTGAAGAAATGCTCGAGGCTTCAGCTGAAGTAGGAGAGCTTTTGTGGCGACTTCCTTATTTTGATCACTATAAAGAAAAGGTTCGAAATCACAGTAAAATTGCAGACTTAAGTAATTCTCCAGGCCGAGAGGCCCATCCAATCATGGCTGGGGCATTTTTGGGGGAATTTGTGGAGGACACACCATGGATTCATCTTGATATCGCGGGTACTGCAACTTCAAAAGGGGAGCATGATTTAGGACCTGCTGGTGCAACCGGTGTTATGGTAAGAACATTAGCAACATTAGCGGAACGGATGTCAGCGAATCGTTAGAAAAATTGATAGAAGCCAAAACAAGGATGAGTGCGCACTCATCCTTGTTTGTTTCGTTTTATTCCTTAGATGTCTTTTTGATAAATGTTTACACCGTTTCTTGCTTGTAAACATGATTTGCTTTTTGTACAGCCTTATATATTCGTGGCGACATTAAACCAGCTGCTATTGATAAAATAATATCTTTTGGTAGAGGGGCTAGCATCCATGCCCAGGCAAGTCCATAACTAAATCCTTCAGGGGCATTCGCCCAAAACTTATATGCATAATACATCCAATTTGTACCGAAAACATAGTTAATAGCCATTCCAATTAATGAAGCAATAATAAAGCGACCTACCTTCGGATCTTTGACCTTTTCAATTATATATCCTGTAACATATGCAACTAAAATATAAGATAGAAGAAATCCAAATGTAGGCTTCATTACAATAATTGGTCCACCAACAAATTGCGCGGTCACGGGCGCACCAGCAATGCCAACAAGAATATAAACAATCATTGATATTGCTCCAATGCGTCGACCTAATATTGCTCCGGCCAGTATACTGAAAAAGGTTTGTAATGTGATTGGTACGCCGCCTACGATAAGAAATGATGAAATGTTCGCTCCAATTGCCATTAAAGCAACAAACACTGCAATCATTGTTAAATCAATTGTTCGAAACCGTTTGTTTGACAAGAAAAACTCCCCCTATAATTACCGTTAATCAAAATAATAGTAAATTATCCGATTAATGTCAACCGGAAAACCAACTAGGTTAACAAATAGTTTTTTCCCCCTAGTAGGATAGAAGCCTAAACAATAATTAAAAATTGGCATACATTACAGTGTAGGCGTATTAACGATACATGAAAGGGAGGTATTCTTTAATGGTAGGTAGTCCATTCGTAAATGATAGCCGTTTTTATGGAAGACCTTTTAGAAGGCCATATGGAAGACCGTTTTTTGGCGGTCCGTTTGTTGGGGGATTACTAGGTGGGCTAGTAGGGAGTGCTCTATTTAATCCGTATTTTTATGGATATCCATATGGATACCCTTATCCATATGGGCGACCGTATTATCCCTACGGTGGGTTCTGGTTTTAATAAAGAGTTACAAAAATATATAGACCGTCCGTAACCACGGACAGTCTATATATTTCATGCACTTTTTCTATTGTATACCCTTTGATCTAATTTGTTTAAAAGTTGATCAAGCTCTTGGCTGCATTGGATTGTTAATTGATTGTTAATTCCATAAATTGCAGCTAATTCTAACATTTCTTTTCTTTTTCTCTCTATTTGTTGGTGTGTCATCAAAATTGAAACACCCATGAAGTGGTTCATTACTCTCTCTCCAGTCAATTTTTTTATACCTTGAATGTATTATACATAAAACTAGTAATAATTTAATAGATTCGACAAAACTAGTCAGGCTTTAATAAAAAAAGGTTATATTTTATATAATACATACATTTTCTTGTTAATTCACAAATTTTGGACACAGGTATTCGAGCAAATTTGCTAAAATTCTGCAAACTTCATTGGAATTTCACATTTATTCGGTATAAAATAATATGTAATTCAAATACTAGTAGTTTCAAAAAATTGACAAAAAATTCAACTGATTTAAGTTGAATAATAGAAATGGATAACATAAGCTAGATTTGAAAATGCTCATATAATATATTTTAATAAGTTGATTTCTTTAAAAGGGGACAAGTTAGATGAATGAAAATTCTGTAAAACAACGAAATTTTACACCATTAATTGTTATTTTAACCATTGCCATCAATGCAATCGTAGCTGTTTTATATTTTATGCCAAAGTATGATGGATTTAGTGATGTTGATCTAACAATTCTACCGTTTTTAAATGCAGTATTTAATAGTTTTACGTTTGTGTTTTTAGTAGCTGCATTAGTGACTATTAAACAAAAAAATATAAAGCTTCATAAACGTTTTGTTTTATCAGCGTTTGCGACAACTACCTTATTTCTATTATCGTATGTTGCCTACCATGCTATGGCTGAATCTACAGTATTTGGTGGTGAGGGAGCTATTCGCTACTTCTACTATTTTATATTATTAACTCATATTGTTTTTTCGGCTGTTATAGTGCCTTTAGCGTTAATCTCTGTTACAAGAGGCTTTAATATGCAGGTTGATAAGCATCGGAAAATTGCACGCTGGACAATGCCGTTATGGTTATATGTAAGTTTGACCGGTGTAATTGTATATATTATGATTTCACCATACTATTAAAAAGTAAAGTGATTAAAAAAAGCTGCAAGGACTATTATAAGTCCTGCAGCTTTTTAGTTCCATAAAATGTAGTTTACGCCCCTGTTGTTAAATTCGACCTGCACGTGACATTTCTACTAAGGCAAATACGATGTTAATCATTAAAATTGCAATTAAAATAGGTATAAAATTTAAAACATGAGTTTTTCCATACTTTTCACGAATAATACCTGTTGCATACCCACTTCCTAGAAGAGCAACTAATGTTGCTAACATCATAATTGTATATTTTATAGTCATAATTACACCCCTTTAAATCAACCGAGTAAACATACTTAATAGTATAAGTATAATGGATAAAACAGCTGAATAAATTGAACATTATGTGAACAAATACCATTGGGTGTATTTTTGGTATCCATTTATAAATACTTGTTGTATAGCAAAGTACCGATTAAAAGTTTTTCAGTAAATTCGCCATCTCAATTGCAGCTATAGCAGTGTCCCATCCTTTGTTACCTGCTTTTGTTCCAGCTCTTTCAATCGCTTGTTCGATGTTTTCCGTCGTAACGACACCGAAAATAACAGGTATACCGGTTGAAAGCCCTGCATGCGATACACCCTTTGCGGCTTCGTTACATACATAGTCATAATGTGTTGTTGCTCCACGAATAACAGTTCCTAATGTGACAACCGCATCATAGTTACCTGATTCCGCCATTTTTTTTGCAATCAGTGGGAGTTCGAAAGCACCAGGAACCCATGCCACATCAACAGCATCCTCTTGAACGCCGTGTCTATTAAGGGCATCTTGTGCACCTGAAAGTAGCTTGCTAGTAATAAAATCATTAAATCGTGAAACAACAATTCCAATCCTTAGACCTGTCCCAACTAAATTCCCCTCGAATGTTTTTCCCATCTTTTAAATCCTCCTTATACAAAATGAATAGCGTCATGCCTTTTAAAGATTCAGCATGTGACCTAGTTTTTCATATTTCGCTTTTAAATAATTGGCATTTTCCTTTTTTGTTTGCATTTGAATCGGAACCCGCTCAACAATAGATAAACCATAACCCTCAAGTCCTGCAATTTTGCGTGGGTTATTTGTTAATAATCGCATTTTCGTTACGCCTAAATCTTTTAAGATTTGCGCACCGATTCCATAATCCCGTAAATCGGCTCCAAAGCCCAACTTTTCATTGGCTTCAACAGTATCATAGCCCTCTTCTTGTAGCTTATAGGCACGTAATTTGTTTAATAAACCAATTCCTCGTCCCTCCTGTCTCATATAAAGAAGGACACCTTTCCCTTCAGCTTCTATTTGTGATAGTGCGGCATGTAGCTGTGGACCACAATCACAGCGGAACGAGCCAAAAACATCACCAGTTAAGCATTCAGAGTGGACGCGAACTAATACTGGTTCATCACTATTGATTTCCCCTTTTACAAGCGCCACATGTTCTTTCGAATCAACAATATTTGAATAACCGAAGGCTTTGAAATTTCCGAATTCAGTTGGAAGTTTAACCTCTATTTCACGAGTTACTAATTTCTCTTTACGATTACGGTAGCTAATCAAATCCTTAATTGTAATCATCTTTAAGTTAAGTTCATCGGCGATTTGACGTAGGTCAGGAACTCTTGCCATCGTTCCATCATCTTTAATAATTTCGCAAATGACACCAGCAGGCGCTGCACCACATAGTTTTGCTAAGTCAATTGCTGCTTCAGTGTGTCCCGCTCTTCTTAATACACCTCCATCCTTTGCGATTAAAGGGAAAATATGTCCTGGTCTTTTAAAATCGGATGCTTTAGAAGCAGGATTTATTAATTGCTGTATGGTTGTTGAGCGTTCAAATGCGCTAATACCAGTAGTAGACGTTTTATGGTCAATGCTTACTGTGAAAGCTGTCCCGTGTGGATCAGTATTACGATTTACCATAGGGACTAAATCGAGACTGCGAGCAACATCCTCTGTAATTGGCGCGCAAACTAAACCACGTCCATGTGTAATCATAAAGTTAATGACCTCAGGTGTTGCTTTCTCAGCTAAAGCTACGAAGTCCCCTTCGTTTTCACGGTCTTCATCATCACAAACAATAACGACATTTCCCTTTATTAATTCTTGAAGCGCGTCTTCAATTGAATCAAACATTTTTCTTCCTCCATTACTACTTTTCTATTTATATCCATGTTGCTCTAAAAAAGATTCAGTTATTGCATTTGAGTCCTTTACCTTACTTTTCAAAAGGAATTTTTCTATATATTTACCTAAAATATCACATTCTATATTAACGATATCTCCAACAGATTTACTGCCAAGAATCGTTTCTGAAAGGGTATGTGGTATAAGCGAAATTGTAAACGTTTTGTCGCTCAAGTTAAAAATTGTTAAACTTGTTCCGTCAACAGTTATCGAGCCCTTTAGTAACAAATAGCGAAGCAATCCTTCGTCTACTTCGATTTCATAATATACAGCATTTGCGACAGGTTTTTTCTTGCGAATCGTACCAATTCCATCGACGTGACCTGTTACAAAATGACCACCAAATCGTCCGTTTGCACTCATTGCACGTTCAAGATTAACTTTCGAACCTGGAGTTAAATCTCGTAACGATGTTGCCTTAACTGTTTCAGGCATAATGTCAACAGAAAATGAGTTATTATCAAAGGTTGTTACTGTAAGACAGACGCCGTTAACGGCAATGCTATCACCTAAATGAACATCCTTTAAAATTTCTGGGGCTTCAATCGTCATTTTTATCGCATCACTTGCTTTTGAAATTGCTTTCACAGTTCCCTTTTCTTCTATAATTCCTGTAAACATAATTTACCCATCCTTTGTGTATGGAATTGATACAATTTTTATATCTTCACCAATTTGCGAGATAGATTGTATTTTAAACTGAAGGACTTCATTCATTTTTTCAAAACCGCTCCCGCCGATCGCGGTAGGAGCAGTCGTTCCACCAATAATTTTCGGAGCTATATATGTTATCATTTGATTAACTGCTCCAGCTTTAATAAAGCTCCAGTTAATTTTCGAACCACCCTCAACGAATAGAGATGTTATCCCCCTTTCTGCTAACATTTTCAGAATGTATGGGATTTCAATGTTGTTAGTAGGAGCTTTGATAATGTCAATATTTCTAGCTTTTAACATTTCGACCTTATCATTTGGTACATTTTGCCCAACAACAACCCATGTATGTGTACATTGGTCCATTATGACCTTTGCTGATGGTGGTATTCGCAAGTTTGTATCAAGGATAATTCGAATAGGATTTTTCCCACCCAATGGAAGCCGTGTTGTTAATTCGGGATCATCCTTCAAAACAGTGTTTACACCAACCAAAATCGCGTCATGCTGATGTCTATACTTATGAACGTCTAAACGAGCTGACTCTCCTGTAATCCATTTGCTTTCACCCGTTACAGTAGCAATTTTACCGTCTAGGCTTGTTGCCGATTTTAACGTTACATAAGGGAAGCCAGTTGAAATATAATGGAAGAAAACTTCATTCAGCTTATCTGCTTCTTCTTTTAATACACCGACATCAACTTCGATTCCCGCCTTTTTTAGCCTTTCAATTCCTTTCCCGGCAACTTGTGGATTAGGATCTGTAGAGGCAATCACAACTCGCTTAACCCCGCTTTTGATTAATAAGTCGGCACATGGTGGGGTACGGCCAAAATGACTACATGGTTCAAGTGTTACATATATGCATGAGTTTTTAGCTTTTTCACCTGCCATATTAATAGCATGCACCTCGGCGTGGGCTTCACCTGCCCGCAAATGTGTACCAAGTCCAACAATTTGGTTGTCTTTCACAACTACAGCACCAACAACTGGATTGGGGCTTGTTTGCCCAATTGTATTAAAAGCAAGTTGAATGGCAAGTTGCATATAGTTTTCATCTGTCATACATACATATCTCCTTTGCAACAATAAAGGATGTTTTTACAATATAAAAAGACCCTAGGATCTCCTAGGGTCTATTTATAAAGAGTAAGAAAATAGTAGACAAAATTGTGTAAGTTTCGCACTTGTACATGAAAATAAGAACGAAAGCATAACAAAAAAGCATAACAAATTAAGAGGATATACATCCAAATTGTTCAAAAAAACTACATGAACAAACAATAAGTTTGATGTGAATGCCACTTTTCTTTTCTTCTTCCATCCAGACTTTAACTGTCGGCCCTGGATTTGCACCAGATCCTGCCCAAAAAGGCTCGCGGGCTTAGTAGTAAAATACTACATCACCGCCGATTGGGAATTTCACCCGACCCCGAAGAAAACGTATTTAGTTTCTTTTACTATATAGTATGTTTCATCCAAAAAACAAGTATTTCGTATAAAAACAATTTAAAACAGTCTAATTAATTTTCCCGTGCTATTAAATTCCCTATATACAAACGTTATTATTTAACAGGACCAATCTATTAAATCGTATGGTAAAATACTATACAGTGAGGTTGAGAAGGAGGGTTTGTTCTTGAAAAAAACGATAAAGTTTCAATTTACTATATTCATAGGTTTTCTATACTTAGTGTCTAATCTACTTAATCCAACTGTTATTCATGCTGAATCTTCTATTCATTCGAAATGCGGATACATTCCTGATGAGGGTGTTAACCCTCCTGCGCAGATCATTAATTGTTTATTAACTGAAGTTGCTCTTGCAAATAATATACCACCGGAAATTGTTAAAGCGATTGCTGAAAAAGAAAGTGGTTGGAAGCAATTTGGGAATACCGGCGAGCCTCTTATTAGTAAAGATGGGGGCATCGGTATGATGCAAATTACGTGGACGGGTGGATTTGACGTTGAAAAGCTTAAAAATGATCTAGTTTATAACATCGAAGCTGGTGTTCAAATCTTAAATGATAATTTTCAACGTAAGGATTTACCGAAAATAAATGATGGTTCAAGAAACGTTATTGAACATTGGTATTTTGCAATACTAGGATATAACGGCATTAAGCCGATGAATAGTCCTGTTTTGCAAAACGATGGTTCATTGAACGTTAATGCTTACCAAGAAAAGATTTTTGAGATTATTCGCAAACAAAGTTTACTAGATATTAAGCCTATTCCGTTTAAAACAACAGACTTTTTATATAATACAGAAAGCACTACCAATATTCAATTTTTGACGAAACAATATGAATTGCCAATTGATCAGCTTAATAGTAGCAAGTACGATTTTAAGCCGATGGACAAAGGCTATATTACTAGTAATGATGTAAGACTTCGAGAGGAGTCTTCGACATCTAGTCCGATCGTAAAGGTCTTAAATAAAAATGATAGAGTAACCGTTCTTGATACTTTTACCTTTGACCAACGTAACGAAGCTAATACTTTTGCTTGGAATTTAGTTCGTTTGGATGATGGAACAGAAGGCTATGTGGCAGCTAGCTATATAAATAATAAAAGTAGTAATGATGATGTTAGCCAAAATGGAAACAACGAGCCTGTAACTGTATCGGTAAATAAGGTCTGGACGATTGAATTTAATGAAACTGTAGATCGAAATTCTGTTCATAATGATACCATTTACATTTTAGACTCGAATCTTAATATTCATCCAACAGAAGTAGTTGTCGAAAACAAAAATGTAGTGATCGAACCACTAGAAGCGTTTAAATCAAATCAAACGTATTCGCTTTATATAAAACGTGTAAAATCAGCAACAGGTATTCCTTTAGCTGAAGAAATCAAAAAGGATTTTACCATTGAATAAAACAGTGACGCGTTCTCTATTTATGCAGGAACACTGTGCTCTTTAGCACAGCTTATAAAAAAATGAGATGGCATACCCATCGGATATTATCACGAGGATAATTATGATCATTAAAAATACGTATTTTACAAGCTATTTTCCACTAATTTCAATCATTTTTTTCAGTATGTCATTTGCGATCAATGTTCAAATTCGTGTTGTTGACTTTTTGCGGGACTTTGGAATTTATGAAGGAATGCTTGAATTTTTTACAGATGGCGGTATTAAGCTAACAATCTTTTTTTTATTAGTTTTAATATTTTTTATGGTAATTGCCGCATTAAAGCTAATTGCTGATACGATGGTCCAGCTTTCTTTATTGTTTTTTTCAAAGGATGCGGAAGGTTATACGTTAAATAAAATCCGTGTTGGCTCATGGATTTACTTGTTAGCTAGTGTAGTTGCCATGGTCACTTTTAAAGTGATTATTGTTCCATTAGCACTGTTCCTATTAGCAAGCCTAATTTATTTTATCTTTTTCATTTATCGAGTTAGTGACCATTTGTCAGTTGTCAATCAAATCGGTCTCGTTTGCTTTCATTTGTTTTTTTGGAGCGGGTTTTTATTTACGGTGGCATTTGCGGTTTTAAAGCTCTATAACAGCTTCGTCAAAAGTTTACCAATTATATAATTTGAATAAAATTATAAAGGAGTTAGCTCGAGTAGTAATTCGAGTTAACTCTTTTTTCTTTGTTCAGGAAATTATAAAATTTGATCCTGTGGAAAAATACTATAGCACAGAGAGTAGTCGTCCAGCGCAAGCGCCTAGCGACTAGTAAACTTCGCTCATCTCTTTTGCGATAAGGCAACATCGACTAAGTCCCTCGACGTGTTTTGTTTATCTCAGTCGATGCGCTCTTAGTTTATACGTCGCTAATCAGGGCGCTTGCGCCTTTTTTAGTTGTTGGGAACAACTGCGCACATTCCTACAAAATTAGCGGAAGTTAGCTATGATTTTGTCTGCCTTAAGCAATAAATGTCTAAATAATACGATGATTTAGGGGTGTTCACGGGCAAGTAGTCTATGAATAATAGTATATGTGTGTCATTTTGGGGGAGAAAGGGGATATTTTTTTGGTGCAAACATTAGTATGGAGTCATAATATTTCAATGGAAAATTTAGAAAGCTTTAGTGCGGCTCTGCAAAGGTTATTACAATCGAATGCAAGAGGATATATTCTTAATCTCGAGAAAGTCGCTTTCATAAATAGTCGAGCCTTAGGCATTATTGCAAACGCAGTAAAAGAAGCAGAAAATATGAGAAAGGAACTAGTGATCTCTAACATACAGAGTTCCATTAAAAAAATTTTTAAAATCGTATGCTTTTATTCAATTGTCCGAGTTTTCCCTAACGAGCTAGCCGCAAGAAAGTATTTTGCAGAAAAGAATGTAGTTGTCAATTAAAGGCAAGAAATGAAAACAATTAAAAAACGGGGGCAGACACACCACATTACATACTATACTTTAAAATAGTAATAGCGTAGATACATTGATGAACATGTGTGTTCAGTCCCCATTTTGTAAATCAAAAATCGATTAGTCCTTAGTAGCTAACATAATTTCTCGCCAAATGGCTAAATGCGGGGAGCTATTATTAACCTTTTCAATACTGGCTGGATTGTCTTTTCCAATCCAAACGCCAGTTGTATAATTTTCGTTAAGGCCAATGATCCATAAATCCTTAAAATCATTTGTGGTTCCAGTCTTTCCACCAATATATTCGCTTGAATAATAGCCTTTTTTACCAGTTCCTTCAGTCATTACTTTGTGAAGGAGGTCTCGCATTTTGTCATTTGTTTTTTCATCCCAAACTAAAGCTGGTTCCTCGTGCCATGTGTAAAGTGTATTTCCTTGTAAATCTGTTACTTTCCGAATTCCTCTTGCTTGTAAAAATGTCCCTTTATTGGCAAAGGTAGTGTAGGCATTCGTTAGTTCTAAAGGTGTTATACCATTTGTAAATCCACCAATAGCTGCAGGGAGCCGCCGGTCCTCTTTTACAATTTTATTAAATTCAAAGGCTTCTAAGTAGTCGAATGCTTTATCGATTCCAACAATATCAAGAATGCGGACAGCTGCTGTATTATAGGAATATTTTAGTGCCGTTTCTAAAGATACGGCTCCATATTGGCTGTTACCATAATTTTCTGGACAGTACCCATTTTTGCAAAATGGACCTGCGCTAATTGAGCTTGACGTCGAATATCCGAATTCAGCTAAATACGGACCATAAACAAGTAAAGGCTTTATTGCAGAACCTGGTTGGCGGTATGCTTGAAAGGCACGATGGAAATCATGCTTTTTGTATGTTTTGCCACCAACGATTGCTACTACCTCGTGGGAGCTATGGTCAATGACTACAACAGCACCTTCGATATCGGTATTCCGAAGTTTTTGCTCTAGGACAGCCTCTGCCCGGTGTTGTAGTTTAGGGTTAAGAGATGTTTCAATTACAATACCAGATTTTATTACCTCATTTATTCGATTTGTTAGCTGTTCAGAGATTCTTTCTATTTCCTCGTTAGTTGCTGCGGCAAGTAATTGTTGTTTAAATCCTTCCTTTTGCGATATGAGTTGTTTCAATTCTTCGTGTATAAATGTTACGAAATTTGGATGTAAGTCCGTTCTTTCTTTAATAGTGAGAGTAATATCCTCGCTAAGCGCCTGTTCATATTCAGATTGAGTAATATAATCCGTTTCCAACATTTTGGAAAGCATCCATTTTTGTCGTTGCTTTGTATTGTCATAATGCAATAGCGGGTTATAAAAATTTGGATTATTAGGGATTGCGCATAAGAAAGCAATTTCACCGAGTGACAATTCATTCGTATGCTTGCTGAAGTAAAACTGAGCTGCTGCCTCAATGCCATAGGCGTGATTTTGGAAATAGATCGTGTTTACATACATTTCGATTATTTTTTCTTTTGATTGTTCCTTTTCAAGCTGATAAGCGTATAAGAGCTCGCTAAGTTTGCGGTTATAACTTTTTTCCGTTCCTAAATAAACAGTTCTTATTAACTGTTGAGTAATCGTACTTCCGCCTTGTTCAATTGTGTGCTGCCTGGCATTTACTAGAAGTGCTCTAGTAATTCCAAACAGATCAAAGCCTTGATGAGAATAAAAGTGCTGATCCTCTGTGGCAATAAATGCATGAATAACGTGTTCAGGAATTTCTTCATATGGAAGTATGATGCGGTTATCTGCTTCATAAATTTCTGATATAATTTGTCCGTTGCTATCCTTAATAAAGCTTGTTTGCGAAACCTTTAATTCTTCTATATTAACAGCCTCATCTAAAACTTCTGTAACGGAAACCGTTTTATTGTATTGATTCATAGTCCCTGCTAGTGATGCCGAAAAACCCATTATGAAACAAAATATTATAAAAAAGCCAAATACGACTCGCATTTTTCTCCCTACTTTACCAAATCTAATGCGTTTATTTTATCATGTTGCGATTATAAATAGTAAATTTAATCAAGGCTATATCGTGCCGTTTTAGAAAATTTTACAATAATAGTTATTTTGGCTAAGGTTTCAGCTAATTCAACTAATTATTTAACAGTGTCTTAGCAAATGTAATGCTTAGAAACTGGTCAAAGGAATAGCCATTCTAGTAAATTGTTACAAAAATTTGAAGTTGTTGTTATTTTATGTATATTTATGTCCTTAAATTGTGAAATATATCACGTAAAAACAAGTGTGAATTTTGTAGTATATTTATTGATTTATCTAATATTTTAAGGAAAAATTTGCAACAAATTAGTAACAACTTAATCGTTCACATATCCTCTCATTTACATATCTTCCATATTTTCTGAAGGCTAATTCCATCTTAGAAATTACGAATCCATATTTGAAGAAAAGCACCATCCATAAATTAATGTATAATTCAAATTTTCGATGGTGTTTTTGGGTATGCAATTTTTACGTTTTGAAACGAAACAACATTATTGTTTAAAAGTGCCACTAGTTAAGTATAGAAAGAAAGGTGGTGAAATAATGTGAATACGGTAACGGAAAACAAAGCAGGTCAATACGTTGTGTTTGCAATTAATAATCAGCTTTGCGCATTGCCAATTGAAGAAGTTATCGAAATTATTCGTGTTCAAACTATTACACTAGTTCCTGGAATAACTGACTATATATCAGGAATGATCAATTTGCGTGGGAAGATTATCCCGGTGGTTCATTTGCGAAAAAGGTACCACATGCCAGATGATCCTTTTACTAAGAAAACGAGGATCGTTATTATCGAAGATGATGGGGAACATATTGGTTTAATTGTCGATGAAGTTGTAATGGTTACGTACGTTGCAGAGGGTGAGTTTGAACCAACGCTAGATATGTTTAATTCACTGGAAAAAGATTGTTTTAGAGGCTTTGCAAAAGTGGGTGACACGTTAATAGGAATATTAAATAAAACAAAGGTTCTTTACCCTGAATATGAGAAGGGGGTGGAAAATAATGAGTGAATTTGATATGTCCGCCTATCTAGGTGTGTTTTTGGATGAAGTTGACGAACAACTGCAAATTTTAGATGAAGAAGTATTAAATCTAGAGCACGACGGAGAAAATGCAGATACCATTCAACGAATATTTAGAGCGGCCCATACTCTGAAAGGTTCTTCCGCCGCAATGGGCTTTGACAAGATGAAGGAGCTTACCCATAAAATTGAAAATGTTTTTGATTCTATTCGTAATGGGCAGCTTAAGGTCAATACTGAAATCATCAATGTAATCTTTGATTCTATTGATTATATCAAAGTTTTAAGGGAAGCAATTATGAACGGCAACCTAGATGAAACAAATATTGGACCATTGGTTGAAAAGTTAGAGAAAATAAAGGATTCAGTTGGAACAAGTGATTCCGCAAAACATGTTGAAAGCGACAAAACAGAACCTATAAATGATGATGTTTCTTTCCCTGAAGTTGTTTTAGATCTCTATCAAAAAGATATTGTTGAAAAAGCGTTGCAATCAGGCTTTCAAGTAATGGCAACCTATATAAGCTTAATGCAGCAAGCCATGCTAAAATCTGTTAGAGCATTTCTAATTCAAAATAATTTAAAGGAGATTGGCGAAATAATTGCCTCATTTCCACCAACAGACATTATCGAGGATGACACTAAATTTGATGGCAACCTTGTCTATATTGTTGTAACGACAGCAACAAAGCAACAAGTCATTAATATTGTTAATAGTATTTCCGATATCCGTACCGTTGCACTGACGCTAATTACAAAGGACAATGTTGATAGTTTTTGTGAAGGGAAAAAGGTAGAGTTTAGCGATGTCAAACCGAAAGAAACCGTGTTGAACAACCAAAAGCTAGATAGCAAGATCAAAGTTCAGCAAACTGTTCGTGTTGATGTTGAACGGTTAGAACATTTAATGAATTTAGTTGGTGAGTTAGTAATTGACCAAACTAGATTAGCAGATGTGCGAAGCCGCTTAGCTGACCGATATCCTAATGATTTAGAGATTGAATCCTTTGGCGAAGTTGGCAATCATATTGGTCAAGTAATTAGTGAGCTTCAAGAAGGCATGATGAAAACAAGAATGCTACCAATTGAACAATTATTTAATAGATTCCCACGTATGGTTCGTGACCTTTGTCAAAAGGCTAATAAAGAGATTGACTTTTTCATTGAGGGCAAAGAAACAGAGCTTGATCGAAATTTAATAGAAGAAATTGGGGACCCTATTATTCACCTTTTACGTAATTCACTAGACCACGGCGTGGAACCTCCAGAAGAGCGTGAGTTAATAGGGAAACCGAGAAAAGGGAAAGTCGTACTGAAGGCTGCGCATGAAGAAAATCATATCGTTATCACGATTTCCGATGACGGTAGAGGTATTGATCCTAAGAAAATTAAAGATGCAGCTATAAAAAAACGGCAGATTACAGAAGAAGAAGCCGAAAGGATGACAGATAAGGACCTTATTTTTTTAATATTTAAGTCTGGCGTTTCGACTGCGAGGAAAATTACGGATATTTCCGGTCGAGGTGTAGGGATGGACATCGTACGGAGTCATATCGAAAAACTAAATGGCCTCATTGATATTGACTCGCAGCTCGGAGTGGGAACAACGTTTACGATTAAGTTGCCACTAACATTAGCAATTATTCGTTCCTTATTAGTAGAACTAGGCGAAAAACAGTTTGCAATTCCGTTAGCAAATGTTCAAGAGATTGTCCGTCTGAATAAGGATGAAGTAAAGACTATCAAAAATCAAGAGGTTGGAATAGTTCGTGAACGCGTGCTTCCATTAGTGAGAATGCATAACCGTTTAGGAGTAAGTGAGAGCGGCCTAAATGAGAAATGTCGATTATTTATCGTTGTTGTAGGCTTAGCAGACAAGCGGATTGGCATTATTGTTGATAAAACTCTAGGCAATCAAGAAATAGTCATTAAATCATTAGGGAAATATATTGGTACTCCAAAGTATATTGCCGGAGCAACAATTATGGGCGATGGTAATGTAGCTCTTATTTTGGATGCTGGCGCAATTGTGCGTGAAGAAGGAACTAAGGATGAAACAAATTTAGAGGCAAATTTGAAATACTCGAAGCAAGAAGAGAAAATGATTCAGGTCGCATCCTTTAAACTTGGTAATGAGGAGTATGGTATTGGTATAGATCGTGTGAAAGATATTATTACAGTACCGTTCATCACTAAATTTATGAATGCGCCATACTCAGTTTTAGGAATGATCAATTTACGTGGAAAACTAATTCCTGTTATGGATTTACGGGAGCGGTTTAGTATTGAACAATGTGCTGTTACGAGAAAGTCACGCATTATTGTTGTTGAATTTGTAAATGAATTAATAGGACTATTAGTTGATCAAGTAACTCAAGTGTTAAAGGTTAGTACGGATACAATTGAGGCGCCACCAGATAGTACAGGACAAATTGAAGCAAGATACATTCGTGGTATTAGTAACTTAGGAGATCGGTTAGTTATATTGCTAGATTTAGATCTTATCTTAGATATTCAAGAATTAAAAATGTTAACTAACATAGTTGAAAATAGTAAGTACGAATTGGTTGATTTGTAAAAAACTATTTCAAGGAGGATTTATTATGAAAAGCTTGCGTGCCAAAATATTGGGTGGAGTGGCAATTCCTCTTTTGTTACTTCTAAGTTACTCTATATACAATTTTATTCAAACGAATAACTTTAAAGTGGCAGTTGAGAATGCTCTTGAAAATGAATTACAAGTACTACTTGACTGGGAACAATTAACTGCTAACGTAACAAGACAAACGGCTGCTTTACGAGCCTTTCTATTAACAGGAAATGAAGAGTTTTATGAGGAATTTGATCAAATTGGAATTAACAATAATGAAGTTGAAGCAAGATTATCAAAAACAGACCTATCAGCCGAAGCAAAGGAAATATTCGTTAAGGCTGGACCGTGGGATCAAGAAATGATAGCGCTATTTGAGTTATATCGACAAAGCCCAGAAGAAGCTATTGCTAAAAGTGGTGATGTCCGTGCGTTAACGGATGAAATATTAGCTGGATTTGATGTTGAGGTAGAAAGAAAACGAGAAGTAATGACAACACTTAAAGAACAGGTAATTGAAGCGGGAAATACTATCATGTTCATTACAGTAGTCTTTACTATTGCCGCTCTTGCAATAGGTGTCATCGTTGCTTGGATACTTGCGCAAAAAATTACCGGTCCAATTCTCGAAATAGTAAATCGTTTGAAGCAAGTAGCTGCTGGGGATTTAACCGGAGAAACGATTAGTCTGAAATCAAAGGATGAGGTCGGTCAGTTAGCAAATTCAATAAACGATATGGTATTTTCGCTACGACAATTAGTAGGAGAAGTGGTGCAAAATTCCAGCAACTTAGCTGCAAGCTCGCAAGAAATATCTGCAAGTACAGAGGAAATTGCGAGTGGTAGCCAGCAGCAAGCGAATGAGGCAAGCGCGTCTTCTGAAATGGTAAAGGAAATGTCTAATGCGATAAAAAATGTTGCAAAGTATGCAGAGGATGCTGCACTTTCAACAGAACAAACAGTTAAGGCAGCTGACCAGGGTGGAAAAGTAATTAAAGAAGCAGTAGATAGTATGGGTGTAATAAGTAATAAAATAGGCGATTTATCGTCCAAATCTGTGCAAATAGGTGAAATTGTAGAAGTCATTGATGATATTGCTGAACAAACAAATTTACTTGCCTTAAATGCAGCAATTGAAGCAGCACGTGCAGGCGAAGCGGGTAAAGGGTTTGCTGTTGTAGCCGATGAAGTAAGGAAGCTCGCTGAACGAAGTGGAAAAGCAACAAAGGAAATTTCGGAATTGATTCATTCTATACAAGAAAATACGGACTCTGCAGTTGAAGCGGTAAACGAGGGCGATGAAAAAGCGAAAATAGGTGGATCTTCATTCAAAGAAATAGTGACACTTGTAAAAACATCTGCTGAAAAAGTTGCAGAGATAGCGGCCGCTGCCGAACAGCAAGCAGCCCAATCACAAGAAGTATTAATATCGGTTGAAAATATTGCATCGGTTTCAGAAGAAACTGCGGCAAGTGTTCAAGAAACAGCAGCAACAGCCAATGATTTGGCAAAGATGGCAGAAGGGTTATCTATTCTTGCGGGCAGGTTTAAAATTTAGAAAAAAATGTAAATATTTAGTGACAAATCTTGATAGGAAGAGAAGTTTTTCTTTTCTTCCTTTATAATAATAGTAGTTTGGACAAACTCTATTACTCTAAGGAGAAAAGAATCCATGAAACAGGGTGAGGGACAGCAATGCTTATTAGTTGAGAAAGAGGATGATATTTTCCAAGCCATGGATGTAACAGAACGGATTGCTGGTGAGTTGGGATTTCTTAAAGATGATAAATTATATTTAAGATTAGCCACTGAAGAGGCATGCATGAATGCCTATGAATATTGTAAAAAAACGAAACAAGTCGGATTTGAAATATGGTGGAACACTAATCGTGATATGCTTTCGATTTATTTAAAGCATAAAGGGAAAAAATTTAATGTTCATGTTAACAATGACGAGATTAATGTAGGTTTAAGAGGAAGAGGACTTCAATTAATTGTGAATTTGATGGATCATGTCGGTGTTGAGGAGAACGGAGATTATGTTCAGTTTTCAATGCGAAAATATGTTAACAATAAAAGACAGCACGAAGGGAATGGTATACTATGATATTTACTTCCTATGAAAAAGTTTTTCTTTTAAAATGGGAAGAGGATGTTACTTTAAGAAATATTGATGAATTTAAAGCTGCAATGAATCAATTAATTGAATCAGATTCCTCAGATCTAATATTGAATTTTAAAGAAGTACAATATGTAAACAGCGCAGCGCTTGGTACAATTGCAGACTCAGTGATGACTGCTAGAAAGAATCAAAAGGAACTAGTTATCGTTGAAATTCAACCACCTGTTCAAGAGATTTTTAATATTGTAAAGTTTGGATCTTTTATTAAGTTTTTTGAGACAGAGGAAGAGGGATTAAAATATTTTCAGAGGGAAACGAATGACTGATTCAAGGTTACCACGACAAAATACAATTGAACAGCAATTAGAGCTAATGGCCAAAGTGTTTAAATATTCTATTGAAGGCATCTTTTTAACTGATTTAGAAGGTAATATTCAAATGGTGAATCGATCATTTGAGTCTATTACAGGATACTTTGAGGCAGAGGTTATCGGCAGCAATCCGCGCATTCTCAAGTCAGGTAAGCAAGAATTAGGGTTTTATAAAGAGTTATGGATAGCACTCGAAAGGGATGGCCAATGGCAAGGGGAACTTATTAATAAGCGCAAAAACGGGGAACTATATTATCAAAGGACAACTATTGCTACGATAAAAAATTCAAAGGACGAACCAATTAGCTATTGCGCTATTTTTAGTGATGTAACCGAGGCGAAGGAAGCTGAACGAAAATTGGCATCAGATTTAGAATTAGCGCGGCAGCTCCAAAAAAGTGTACTAAGCAAACCGCTAAAAAATGACCATATTGATATCGATGGAGTTTACCTTCCTTCAGCACAATTAGCTGGTGATATGTATGCGTGGTATCAAATTAATCCGGGTAAATATGGAGTTATATTATTTGATATTATGGGGCATGGTGTGGCATCGTCACTTGTTAGTATGTCAATTCGGTCGTTATTAAGAGGGATTATTACTCGTTATGTGAAACCTGAAAAGGTTTTGCAGGAACTAAATGAACACATGCAGGTTCTGTACCGCGAAAATGAAATGTCAATTTCATACTTTTTTACAGCTATTTACCTTGTTATTGATTTGGAGGAAAATTCAATTGAATACGCAAGCGCAGGCCATCCTCCAGGACTTCTAATTAGTGACGACCATCGTATCAAATATTTAGATAAAGGCTGTCCACCAATTGGCATGGTTACAAAGCTGTCTGTAGAAACGGAGAAACTATCTATAATAGGTAGCACACAAATTATTTTATATACCGATGGATTAACTGATTCATTTGGACGTAGTACTTATGAAAATATCGAAAAGCTAAAGAATATAGTAAGTAGTATAAATAAGTGGGAAAGCTCACAATTGCTTCAATCAATAATCGAAAGTATTGATATAACAAACAGACGTTTTTCAGATGACGTTACTGTAGTCGCTATTACAATTAAATAGAAATTAGTAAGAAGGGGCTCTAGAAAAGCCCCTTTTTCATCGGCATTACTAACTATTGTGATAGACATAACTAGCTATTGATTGCGCACTTTGTTTAGTCTTTAAAGTAATCAGCTTCAAGCCTTCTAAATATTTTTAATGATTCCTCTGCCCACTTGGAGTTATCAGCTTCAAGCTGGTTTATTTGTTCTGAAAGTGCAGCCTTTAAAGACTCATGATAGATAGGTACGGGATTGGCAAAAGGCTTCACATGTGATTTTGGAACATTTGTTTGTTCGTTATAAGCTAACGCTCTTCTCTCATGGAAAAAAAGAACATCAGACTCCTTAGGTGCATGCAAGTCACCTTGTAAGGGGTGCTTCAACACTGCCTTTACTCGAATTGTATAATGGTCTCGTTTTATCGCAGTTATTTCTCCAACATATTTACCGGTTTTATATATACCAGTCACTAATTGACCAACTTGAAGCTCTGTTGTCATTTAGGAACACTCCTTAAACTGTATTTATACATTATTAAATATTAGTATATACTTTTGACAGATAGATGCAAAAAATCTTATCATATAGGCAATAGTACATAATTAGTAGAGAAGTTTCTCAAGTTATCATATTGAATGAAAGGTAGGGTTATGATGAAAAAAATATTCTTATACACAATGCTAACTTTTATTTTATTAATTTTTAGCGGCTGTGGTGAAAACAATTCTATTGAAAATGGTACAGCAGGTAACGACAATACAGAAACAGCTGAACAAAATAATGAAGCTCCAGAGCCAGCAGAGGATGTTGATTTAATTCAATTTGACAATGATATTTTGTCAAAGGAGCCAATTGTTACGTTAAAAACTACAAAAGGTAATATAGTCATTAAGCTTTTTCCTGAGCAGGCCCCAAAAGCAGTTGAAAATTTTGTGACACACAGTAAAAATGGCTATTATAACGGATTAACCTTTCACCGCGTGATCAGTGATTTCATGATTCAAGGTGGTGATCCAGAAGGGAATGGTAAAGGCGGAGAGAGTATATGGGGTGAGCCGTTCGAAGATGAATTTTCTTCACAGCTATTTAATTTTCGTGGAGCCCTATCAATGGCAAACGCTGGTCCAAATACAAACGGTAGCCAATTTTTTATCGTTCAGGCGGATCTAATTGATGAGGAATTAGTTGATCAAATGGTTCAAGCTAGGTTTCCGAATAACGTAATTGAGAAATACAAGGAAGTTGGCGGCACTCCATGGTTAGATGGTGCACATACTGTTTTTGGACAAGTTGTGGAAGGTATGGAGGTTGTTGACGCAATTAGTAGTGTTGAAGTAGATTCGAAAACAAGTGCCCCACTTGAACCAGTAATTATAAATGAAGTGGTTGTACAAGAATAAATAATAACGGAAGCAAGGTGATCCAATCGTTAAGGTGGATCACTTTTTTGTTCAAAAAATGTTCACAACAAGGATGTTTAAAGTAAGCATATAATGGGTAATTGATTATAATAGAAACAAAATTTTGAAAAGTTTCGCAAATTTGTATAATTATTGTCGCAAAGTTGTTTCAATATTGTCGTAAATCTGTAAGATTAAAATGGGTTATAGGCTATATAAAGAGATTAAAATTAACATACAGACAAAATTGCATATAGTTAAAAAATAATCTCTTTATAATTAGGTGATTAAAATGGAAGGGTCGAGAATGTTGAATGAAAAAATAAAAGAGGTTATTAATAAATGGGATCCGATTGGATTAGGTCCTGGATCATATGAAGTGGAAATCATTGATATCATCCAAGCAGTACATGAAATCAATGATCCTAAGCTTTTAGCAAAAAGGATTCAGTTCATTTATGAATTTTCCTTTGAGGAATTAATTCCGCTAACAGAATGCCAAAAAATAGCCAAGAGAGTATTACTTCTTAAAGAAACAATTTCATATGCAATGTGAATAAGAGTTGCCTTTTTTAATAAAGGGGACTCTTATTATTTTTTCTTGATTTATTCAAACTTATTTTTTAGTTTCTTCACATTTTATGAATATTATAAAACTATTGTGAAGATGGGTGGTAGATAGAGTATGCAACGGATCATTAGCATCATTTTCATGCTAGTAAGCTGTCAATTCTTACTTATGAATGAAGCAGCTGCAGAGGAATTAACTGTAACACCTAGTATGTCGATTCAAGAGGTCATTGATAACGCTGCAAAGGGGGATACAATTTACATTAAGAAGGGACAGTACCATGGCAATCTTGTTATAAATAAATCAATTATTTTAAAAGGTGAAGCAGGTGCTCTTATTTCTGGGAGCGGAGAAGGCAATACAATTGAAATAAATGCTCCAAATGTCACGATTGAAAACTTGATGATTGAAAAGAGCGGGAAAAAAGATACAAACGCGGTAATATGGGTGGAATCGTCAAACAATATTATTCAAAACAACGTGTTAAAGGATGTCCATTTTGGTATTTATGTGAACAAGGGTAGTAATAATCAAATAGTAAATAATCAAATTATCGGCTATCGTGGTCACTTTGCAACAAAGGGAAATGGCATTCATTTATTTTATGCGGAGGATACTAGTTTAATTGGGAATAAAATCTACGATACACAAGATGGTGTTTATTTTGACTTCGCCAAAAGGAGCACGTTAAAAAATAATGAGGTAAGTCATGTCCGCTATGGGTATCATGTCATGTATGCCAAAGAGGGACTTATTGAAAACAATATTTCTTCCGAAAATATTACGGGTGCAATGATTATGGATGCGGCGGACTTTCGCTTTATTGATAATGTAATTACAAAAAATTTAAACTATCGCGGTCATGGGGTTCTTATATTTGATTCTGATCGAATTGAGATAACAAATAATAATGTGACTTACAATAATACTGGCTTAAGCTTACAGGATGCACGAGATTGCAAAATTGAAAATAACTTATTTGCCGGGAATTATATTGGTTTAGATTTAAAGGATAAAAATGAACGTAATACAATGGTTCACAACAACTTTATTGGTAATATCGTCCAAACAAAAATTTTTACAAAGGTTGAACCGATGGATATTAATGAACAAGGAAACTATTGGGATGATTATAGTGGACTAGATTTAGATGGCGATGGCATTGGAGAGATACCTTATGAGTCAGGGAAGTTGTTTGATAAATTAGTTGAAGAAAATCCAACATTACAATTCTTTTTTGAAAGTCCGACAATTAAGTTATGGTCATCAATTGAAAGAATTTTTCCGGCTTTTTCTAGTGATAAAGGGATGGATCGGTATCCGTTAACACGTCCAGTAGAAGGCAGTGTAATTTTAAAGGAGAATGAAACGGTTGAACGCAATTTTGTTGCGGCTTTGCTAGGAATTGTTATGATTGCTTTTAGTTTATTAACATTTTATCGTGGGAGGGTTTTAAGATGATGAAAAAGCTAGGTCTTTTACTAATCGTGGGGCTGTTTGTTCTTAGCGGATGTGGTCAAGAGGTAAGCATTGAACCGAGAGAAGTAAATCCAGAAATTGATGCGTGTGAAGTTTGTAATATGTCAGTCGCCCATGTAGATTTTGCCACACAGCTAATTGAAAGTGACGGAACGGTTCATATGTATGATGATATTGGTTGTATGGTTGAATATGTAAATGGAGAAGGACAAAATAAAGAAATTGCTGGGCAATATGTAAGAGATTTTGAAAGTTTGGAATGGGTACCAATTGAACAAGCTTATCATGCTTATCACCCCGAATTTTGGACACCTATGGCTTATGGTGTTGTATCATTTTCATCAAAAGAACGTGCTGAGGACTATATTAAACAAGAAGGAAAAGGTGAAGTAATCGACTACTCAGGCTTAGCAAAGCTTGACTGGACGATGCATCATTAATCGTAAAGGTGTGTAATAAAAATGATGGTTGCAAAAATTGCAAGGCATGAATTGAAGGTCATTTCAAGAAGTAGATGGGTCGTAAGCTTCACGATTTTATATACCGTTCTCGCGGTCACCATTGTTTTATTTGGTGGTAGTGCGGAGCAAGCTGGGTTTGAAGGGTTTAATCGAATGGCAGCAAGTCTCTTAAATTTATCATTGTTTTTAGTTCCGTTATTGACTTTATTAATTGGCAGTACGTCAATAGCAGGTGATAAAGAAGGCGGGAGCTTAACACTGTTGTTTACGTATCCACTGCGCCCGGCTACGATTTTATTAGGGAAATTTATCGGACTACTCATAACGTTAATAGCTGTGATTACCTTTGGATATGGGATGGCAGGTCTAATCCTTTTTATCACAAAAACGGGAGTTTCCATCCAATTTTTCCTATTATTTTATGGATTTACTTTGCTGTTGATGGTTTTATTTCTTGGCCTAGCAATGTTAGTTGGTGTTGTTTCAGCTACTCGCTTTCAGGCATTAGGACTTAGTTTAATTGTCTGGGCTATTACCGTACTATTTTATGAGTTTGCCGTAATGGGCTTAGCAATGGTAATTAGTAAACACGCGATTTTAAACATGTTTACTTTTTCAATTTTATTGAATCCAGTTGAATTAGTTCGTGTTTGGACAATAATTACAATGGAAAGTGGTACGATCTTTGGACCGCACTTGTATGATTTAACTATCTGGAGTGAGGGAATGGTCGGACAACTAACATTTTCAATCACTGCTATTCTATGGATCATCATACCATTAATCATAGCAAATTTTATGATTAGACGAGGGATAAGACATGGAGCATAATAATATGGTGGAAGTACATGACCTTTGTAAGATCTTTAATGAAACAAATCGAATTGAGCATATAAATTTCAACATTCACAATGGGGAGTGCTTTGCTCTTTGTGGTGGGAACGGTGCTGGGAAAAGTACAGTCATTCAAATGATCATTGGCAATGTAAAGCCAACATCAGGAGAGGTTAGGCTTGCAGGAACTCCAGTTAGTACAAAAAGTCAACAATATAAATCATTATTTTCATATATGCCGGATGCAATGGTATTTCCAAGTGTGTTAACAGGTTATGAAGTTTTAAAGTTTTTTGCTGAACTGTCAAACGTTCCAGATGAAAGGGTACATCAGCTACTAAAGCAGGTTGGGTTAGATCAAGATAAGGATAAAAAGGTAAAAAACTATTCAAAAGGAATGCAGCAAAGGTTAGCTTTAGCTCAAAGTCTATTACCTGAAGCACCTCTACTTATATTGGATGAGCCAACCAATGGTTTAGATCCTTATTGGGTTCGAGAATTTAAGAGGATAATTAAAGAAGAAAAACAAAAGGGAACAACCATTTTGTTCTCATCACATATATTGTCTGATGTTGAGGAATTAGCCGATCGTGTTGCCTTTATGAGCAGTGGTCAGCTCTTAGTTACGGATACAGTGGAATCATTGACAAAAGGGGAGGATCGTTCAGAAACAACATTAGAGGAAGTTTTCTTTTCATTAGTAAAAGCTAGACAATAAAACGCTTTAGTAACAATAACAGCCATATAAAAAGGTTGTCCTGATTATTCCAGGACAACCTTTTGACTTGTTTAGTGGCTCATTTCGCCTTCCATATTTCCTTCCATATTACTCTGTTGTTGCTCCATCTTTTGCTGAGATTCTTGCATCTTCGCCATTTTTGCTTTGCGGCGTTCTAACGCAATTTTGTCGACATCATCCATAGTTGAAAGAACAGGTGCTACCATTGGGTTTTCTGTCACGTACTTATTAGCCGCTTCTTCAGTGCCAAATAGTGCGAAGCCCATTTTCATTGGTGTTTCAATACTGGCTCTTACAGGGATTGCTTGGTCAGCGGGAATCCATTCAAGCGTGTTATAATCACGGACCCAAGCTGCCAATGGCTGCTCTTGTTTTTCTTCGAGAACTCTAACTTGATTCAATAAACAACCAACATCATCCGTATAAAGATATTCCCCGTCAGCTGTTACAACTTGTCCAGTGAATTTCCCCATTTCATGGTCTTTATGATACACGATCATATCACACATTGAACACATAGTTCCTTCACCAGGCTCTTCTGGCATTACACCATGGTCGTGCTCATCAGCTACAGTAGCTACATCTTCCACTTCAGACTCAGTTGTCTCGGACTCCATTACTTGCTCTTCAGCAGGCGCTGTTTCTTCCGCTGGTGCCTGTTCTTCTGCTCCTTGATTAGAAGTTGTCCCACAGCCTGCGATAACCCCAATGCTAAGAGCAAAAAGAAGAATTAATAATTTTTTCATATAAGTACCTCCACTAAAAATGTGATATTTTTAACACTATTAATAGCTTAACTTGCTATTATGAAGATACTGTGAAGAAATTATTAGAAAATTAGAAAATATATTTGAAGATCTCAAGTAATAAAAGTGAAATCTTTTCACGTTAATTTCACAACTTCAAGTTATAATAATGGTAGTTTAGCTTTTGGAGGGTGCATTATGGCTAAAACGAGATACTTTGTCGTTTTCATTCTGCTATTGCTAGTTGCAGGGTGTCAAAACGAGCAATACAAAAAGATAGATTCCGATTCACCTTTAATCATTATTGTTAATTTAATTGAGAAGAGTTTATCTTTCTATAATGAGGAAACAAGAACTGAGCTGGCTCGATGGCAAATGCCGTTTACATTTACAGGTGCACTTGTTTTACCAGATAACAGAACGCTTTTGCTTTATGGGAAACATTTAGAAAGAGTATACTTATATGATTTGCAATCAGGGGAAAAGGTTGATGAATGGAAGTTAGGCAAAGGTATCGCAAATGCACTACTTTCGATTGATAAGTCTAAGATCTACTTTGCAGATCAGGAAAATGACATGATCATTATAACGGATAAAGAAGGAAGAAAATTTGCTGAAATTGATGTAAACGATGATCCATTAACATTAATGGAGAGCGAAAATGAACAATTATTATATGTACTAAATTTTGACGCACCTGTTATTTCTGTTATTGATTTGCATACAAATCAAGTCGTAAATAGCTTCGAGGCAAAACAAGCTGCCGTTGGTGCGGTTCTTGTTGAATCGTTAGGTGAGCTATGGACGGGTGGACATGGTGCTGGTGATCAAGTAGAAAATAACGTGACCGTTTATTCTATTGAAACGGGGCATATAAGAAAGGAAATATATACTCCTGTTATGCCTGTTGATTTAGAAAAGCATGGTGAGTTTATTTATGTTGTGAGCCACGGCTCCAATCAACTGAGGAAAATTAATATGAATACGAAGGAGGTTGAAGCCGCTGTTGAAATAGGAGCAAATCCCTTTGATATATCGATCTATAACAATTTTATTTATAGTGTGAGCTATGATAGCAATGAACTAATTATTGTTGATCCAAATGACATGAAGGTTTGCGCAACTCTGAAAACAGGGGAAGGACCATTTCAAGTTCTATTTAGAAGAGGTGTGGAAAATGACTGATCGAAAAGTATTAATTGTTGACGACGAGGCTGATATGAGGCAGCTAGTCCGGATGTATTTAGAGAAAGAAAATTTTATTTGTGTAGAAGCTGAAGATGGACAACAAGCGCTTGAATTATTAAAATCGCAACCTTTTCATCTAATTATTTTAGACATTATGATGCCAAATATTGATGGATTAACATTTTGTATGAAAGTTAGAGAAACCTCCGCGATACCTATTATATTTTTAACTGCTCGGGGTGATGAATGGGATCGGGTCTATGGCTTAAAGATTGGCGCAGATGACTATGTTGTTAAGCCATTTAGTCCTAGTGAGTTAATTGCTAGAGTAGATGCTGTCTTACGGCGTTTTCAACCGTCAGCGAAGAAAGAAGATGAAGTCCTACATTTTGGTCCAATTGAAATAAATGTGAAAGGAAGACAGGCATTCATAAATAAAGAACCGATATCATTAACATTAAAAGAATACGATCTACTGCTATTTTTCTGTCAACATAATGGTCAAGCACTAAGCCGAGAACAGCTTTTAGAGCGGGTATGGGGATATGACTATGTTGGCGGTGTCCGCACTGTTGATACTCATATTAAAACTTTAAGACTAAAATTAAAGGATCAAGGGAATTTAATTCAAACCGTTTGGGGAATTGGCTATAAATTCGAGGTATGATATGAAAAAAATTTCAATGTCGTTATGGCAAAAGCTCTGGCTTACAGTTACAATCGCAGTCGTATTAGGAATACTCGCAACATATGGAATGACCCATTACTTTTATAAAAAATTGTATGTTGATCATGTTGAAGTTTCATTAAAGCAAGAAGGTATGAGGTTAGCTAGCGAATATACGGGTGGGGAAATAACACCACAATTAAAAGAAAGGTTTGAATGGTACAACCAAATTTCTCAAGCGGAAATATTATTTGTCAACAATCCTAAAGAATTAAGTGCATGTCTCCCGTTTGAAGTAGATTATGAATCGTTAATTGGTGTTGTGGAACGGGAACAGCTGATAAATGGAGAAATTATAACAAAAACCGGCTATGAGAAGAGATTTGATAGGCAAATAATGGGGGTTATCGTTCCGCTATTGGAGGAAAAAAGACTAAAGGGGATTCTTTATATATATTTACCACTAGCATCAATTAATGATTTGTTTCGGGAAGCGGGAGTCTTTATTGCAATAATTAGCCTTTTGTTTACATTAGCTGCCATTGTATTGGGTCGGAAAATAGCGAGAAAGCTGACAACTCCTCTAAATGAAATGGAACGAGTTGCCTATCAAATGTCAAAAGGGGACTATAGCGAAAAGGTTCAAGTTCGATCAAATGATGAGATTGGTCGACTTGGAATTGCCTTTAATCAAATGTCAGAGGCGGTAAAAGAAGAGGATGAGCGAAGAAAAGAGTTTTTAGGAAATGTATCGCATGAACTTCGAACTCCAATTAGTTATATTAAGGGATATAGCGAAGCGATATTAGATGGTACGGTGACAAATGGAGAGGATTCAAAAAAATATTTACATTTAATTCATCGCGAGGCCGGAAGGATGCAGCGCTTGGTTCGTGACTTATTGGATCTCGCTCAAATGGATGGTAAATCGATCCCAATGGACAAACAACCACTTGCGCTTGCTCAGCTTATCGAAGAGGCATTAGAGAAATTTGATCCGTTTCTACATGAGAAAAATTTGCGTTTGTTTAAAGAACTAGATCATGATGTGATTATTATGGGGGATCAAGACAGAATTGAACAAATTATCCAAAACTTGATGGAAAACGCTATTCGTTACTCCCCTACTAATGATGTTATTGAGGTCACGTTGGTAACTATAAAAGGAAACGGTTGTAAAATTGTAATTAAGGATAACGGTATTGGGATACCAAAGGAACACCTTCATCGAATTGGGGAACGATTTTTTAGAATTGATAAAGCAAGAACACGTCAGTATGGCGGTACTGGACTAGGAATGGCCATTGTGCAAAAAATCGTTCAGCTGCATGAAGGCGATATAATGATTGAGAGTGAAGAAGGAAAGGGAACAAAGATCTCGATTTTCCTGCCAACAATTTAAAAAGTGGATAGAAATATTTGTGGTTTTTGATATAATGGGTCTACAAATAATTTTGTCTAGGGAAGTGTCAATCAATGGGAGAAAAGGAAATAGAAATTTTAGAAATACTTGAAAAAAATGGTCGCTTGCCAATTGAAGATATTGCGAAGATGATTGATTTACCAGTATCGCAGACGGAGGCAATGATTGCCAACTTGGAAAACCAAAAGATTATTTTAAAATACTCGACAATTATTGATTGGAATAAAGTTGATCGCAACCCGGGTGTTACAGCAATGATTGATGTTAAGGTTACTCCAAAAAGGGATGTAGGCTTTGATGATATTGCTGAAAGAATTTACCGTTTTCCTGAGGTAAAGGCTGTTTATTTAATGTCAGGAGCATATGACTTGTCTGTAACAATTGAAGGGAATTCACTTCATGATATTTCTCGGTTTGTATCACAAAAATTATCAGCATTAGACTCTGTGTTATCAACTACAACGCACTTTATTATGAAAAAATACAAGCATGACGGTACCATTTTTGGTGATGATGAACAAGATCGACGAATTGTGGTGACACCATGAGTGGAGAGCGTTACTTATCAGATCGAGTTATTGATTTAAAACCATCGGGCATTCGCCGCTTTTTTGATTTAGCAGCTGGAATGAAGGGTGTGATTTCATTAGGAGTTGGTGAACCGGATTTTGTTACCTCATGGGCGATTCGTGAAGCAAGTATTTTATCACTAGAACAGGGCTATACGGCTTATACAGCAAATGCAGGCTTACTTGAACTACGTGTAGAAATTGCAAAATATATGGAACGCCAATTTAAAGTTTCTTATAAACCAGAAGAAGAAGTATTGGTAACTGTTGGTGGCAGCGAGGCATTAGACCTAGCAATGCGGGCACTTGTAAATCCAGGTGATGAAGTCATAGTTGTTCAACCTAGCTTTGTTGCTTATCCATCTTTAGTTTCATTAGCTGGTGGGATTCCTGTATCTGTTAATACAACAAGTACTGATGAATTCAAGCTACAGCCGGAGCAAATTGAAGCAGCAATCACACCAAAAACTAAAGCTATTATCATCTGTTCTCCTAATAATCCAACGGGAACTTTATTAGTCGAGTCAGAACTCGAGAAAATTGCAGAAATTGTTATAAAACATGATTTGATTGTAATTTCTGACGAAATTTATGCGGAATTAAGCTATGACGGACCATATACAAGCTTTGCTGCGATTAAAGGAATGAAAGAGCGTACGATTGTCATTAATGGCTTTTCGAAAGGATTTGCAATGACCGGTTGGCGCTTAGGATTTGTAGTTGGTCCGAAAGTATTCATTCAAGCGATGCTGAAAATCCACCAACACGCAATGATGTGTGCTTCAACTATGGCACAGTATGGTGCGATTGAAGCACTTCGAAATGGTATGAACGATGTAGCCGCAATGAAGAAAAGCTATAATCAACGCCGAAATTACTTTGTAAAATCACTTAATGAAATTGGTCTTGATTGTCATATGCCTGGGGGAGCTTTTTACGCTTTTCCGTCGGTTGAAAAAACAGGCCTCACTTCAGAGGAGTTTGCAGAAAGATTATTAAATGAAGAAAAGGTTGCAGTTGTCCCCGGAAGTGTTTTTGGTGACAGCGGCGAGGGGCATGTTCGTTGTTCATATGCATCATCAATAGAGCAACTTCAAGAAGCAGTAAAACGAATGAGGCGTTTTGTCGAAAGACTACAAGTTACCGTGTAAAAATAGCCCCCTAAAAGGGGCTATTTGCTGTTTAACCATCAATCAGTCCTAATGCATGTAAGAAGACAATGATAATGCCGACTGGGACGACAAAGCGGATAGACCAATACCAGAGTGAAAAAAGCTTAGTACTCATAGAGGATGAGCGGAGTAGTTCATCTTTAAGTACATGTTTTGGTATCTTTAAGCCGACAAAAAGGGCGATAAGCAGTGCACCAAAAGGCAATGCAATATTGCTGACAAAATAATCAGCCAAATCAAAGATTGTTTTATTAAATAGAGGTGTAAAATTTCCAAGTACCCCATATGATAGTGCTGATGGAATGCCAACAATAAATACAAGTAATCCGGCAATCCATGCGGATTTTTTTCGTTTTGCTGCTTCACCTTTAGAAATTGTAGCAACAATTATTTCTAGGATTGAAAAAGCGGATGTTAACGTGGCAAACAATAATAAGATCAAAAAGGCTGCCAAGAAAAAGCCACCAAAGCTTAATTGTTCAAAAACTGCTGGGAAAATAATAAATACTAAGGATGGCCCGCTATTAGGTTGAAAACCAAGTGCAAATACTGCAGGGAAAATAGCTAGACCAGCTAAAAAGGATATTAATAAATTTAAGCTAACAATAGAACTAACTGATCGAGGGAGACTTTCTTGCTTAGATAAATACGACGCATATGTAACCATCACGGAATTACCGATACTTAAAGCAAAAAAGGATTGACCAAGAGCCATTATAAATGTTTCAGAATTAATTTCATCAAGATTAGGCATAAGAAAAAACTTAATTCCTTCACTTGCACCTTCAAGCGTTAAAGACCGAATTACTAAGATGATAAACAATATAAATAGACTAGGCATCATGATTTTATTAGCTTTTTCAATACCATTTTGAATGCCGCCTTGTACGACAAAAATAGTAAGCGCAAGGAAAACGAACTGGGCAAGTAATGGTTCGAATGGATTCGAAATAATACTTGAAAATAAATTTTCGTATTGTTCGTTAGTTAGTCCGCTAAGCGCTCCGGTAAAACTCCGAATTGTATAGGAAATAATCCACCCACCGACAACGCTATAAAATGACAAAAGTATAAATGAAGAAATTACTCCAATGACACCAACTAAATACCAAGGAGTTTTTGGAGCGATCGTTTTATACGCGGTAATCGCGTCTTTTTGTGTATTTCTACCGATGATAAATTCAGAAAACAGCATTGGAACACCAAAAAATAACGTAAATAAAATAAAAATAAGAAAGAATACTCCGCCCCCATTTGTTCCGGCAATGTAGGGGAACTTCCAAATTGCACCTAAACCGATTGCAGAACCTGCTGCAGCTAGAATAAATCCTATTTTAGAAGACCATTGCTCTTGTTTTGACTTTTCCATGATGTATATCAACACCTTTCGCTTCTAATATAATAGAGGATTAAACTTGTTTTTGAAAGTATTTCAGTATAATTTATCTCATTTATAAAATGTCTATCTCTTTTTACTGTTTGCAATCCTTAATATGAGTATAAGTAATGGTGTGAAATGAGAGAAAATAACGCCATAATGGCGGTATCAGGATAAAAGGAAAATGTTTTGCATACTATAGAAATGAAATGAGTCTATTTTTGATTAAGTATCAAAATTGTGATATAGTTATAAAATGTCTAAGAAAAATGTATAAATTAGGAGTGTTTCCATGTCAGAAAAATATGAAGTTGGTCGTGAATTATCAGGAAAGGTAACGGGTATTCAGCCTTACGGGGCGTTTGTAGCTCTTGATGAGAATACACAAGGATTGGTTCACATTTCAGAAATTACTCATGGCTATGTAAAGGACGTCAGTGAACATTTATCCGTTGGTGATGAGGTGAAAGTTAAGGTATTATCAGTTGACGAGGAAGCCGGTAAAATTAGCCTTTCAATTAAAGCAACAATAGAGGCTCCAGAAAAGACAGAAGATTTCACGAGACCTAAAAAGGAAAGAAGGACTCGCAGACAAGTTATTAAACAGCAACAACAACTTGATACTGCTAATGCATCAGGCTTTAATACGTTAAAAGATAAGCTTGAAGATTGGATTAAACAATCTTCTGATCGTGAAAAGCTTTTAAAGAAGTAACTAACGAATGAAGACTCAAGTAGGGGGTCTTCTTTTTTTATTGTTTAGGAATTATAAAATTTGATCCTGTGGATAAATACTATAGCACAGAGAGTAGTCGTCCAGCGCAAGCGCCCAGCGACTAGTAAACTTCGCTCATCTCTTTTGTGATAAGTCAACATCGACTCGTCCCTCGACGTGTTTTGTTTATCTCAGTCGATGCGCTCTTAGTTTATACGTCGCTAATCAGGGCGCCTATAGCTTTTGTTCTTGTAAATAATATCTTATAATAATTGTATTGGAAAGTTTTACCGTTAATTGCAGCTATAGCCCAATATGGACATGTAAAAAATGAAAGGAGATTTAAGATGCAACCACTTGTATATCATAATCCGACGAAGCTCATCTTCGGAAAAGGTCAATTAGAGCATTTGCAGAATGAAGTGATTAAGTATGGGAAAAGGCTATTGTTAGTATATGGTGGGGGAAGTATAAAGAAACATGGGCTTTATGACCAAATAATTAATTTATTAACGGGAATAGAGGTTGATATTTTCGAATTGTCTGGTGTTGAGCCTAATCCGCGTTTAGCAACTGTTCATAAAGGGATTGAGATCTGTAAGGAAAACAATATAGATTTTATATTGGCTGTAGGTGGTGGAAGTGTAATTGACTGCTCAAAAGCAATTGCTGCCGGGACAAAATATGATGGAAATGTTTGGGATATCATTACTCGGAAGGCAAAGGCTGAACAAGCCCTTCCATTAGGAGCGGTGTTAACATTAGCTGCAACAGGGTCTGAAATGAATAATAGCTCGGTCATAACGAATTGGGAAACAAAAGAAAAGTATGGGTGGTCAAGCCCGGTTACTTTCCCGAAATTCTCAATCTTAGATCCGGAATTTACATACACAGTACCAAGAAACCAAACGGTTTATGGGATTGTTGATATGATGTCACATGTATTTGAGCAATATTTTCACCATGATAATAACACGCCATTGCAGGATCGTATGTGTGAAGGCGTTTTAAGGACAGTAATGGAGACTGCTCCAAAGTTAGTTAATAATTTGGATAGTTATGAGCATAGGGAGACGATTTTGTTTTCGGGAACCATTGCCTTGAATGGTATTTTAGCGATGGGAGCTCGAGGCGATTGGGCAACACACAATATTGAGCACGCTGTTTCAGCAGTTTATGATATACCACATGGTGCAGGATTAGCAATCCTAACACCGAACTGGATGCTTCATGTATTAGATGAAAATGTTAAAAAGTTCAAGCAACTTGCGGTTCGCGTTTTTGATGTAAATCCTACAGGCAAGGAAGATCGTGACGTAGCAATAGAGGGGATTACAAAACTCCGTGTTTTTTGGTCGACGCTTGGAGCACCTGAAAGATTAGCAGATTATAATATCGGGGCCGAAGAGCTTGATTTAATCGCAGACAAAGCGATGGCTCGTGGGGAATTTGGGATTTTTAAAAAGCTAAATAAAGCTGATGTTTTAGAAATTTTATCGATGTCACTTTAATATTTTTAAAAATATTTCAATATGGGGGCGATTGTAGTGACGCATGTTCGTTTTGATTACACAAAAGCTTTATCATTTTTCAGTGAGCAGGAGCTTCAATATGTAAGAGACTTTGTTAAATGTGCCCACCACTCTATTCATGAAAAGACAGGCCCTGGTAACGACTTTTTAGGATGGGTAGACCTGCCGGTTGAATATGATCGCGGAGAATTTTTGCGAATTCAACAAGCTGCTGAGAAAATAAAGACTGATACTGATGTCTTGTTAGTTATTGGAATTGGTGGCTCTTATTTGGGAGCCCGAGCAGCAATTGAGATGTTAACTCATTCTTTTTATAATCAATTACCAAAATCAAAGCGATCCACACCACAAATTATATTTGTAGGTCACCATATCAGTTCTTCGTATATCCATGATTTAATTGAAGTGTTGGATGGCAAGGATGTCTCAATTAATGTAATTTCAAAATCGGGAACAACGACGGAACCAGCTATTGCATTTCGAATTTTTAAAAAATATCTAGAAGATAAATACGGTGTTGAGGGTGCTAAGGAACGAATATATGCAACAACTGATCGAGCAAAAGGTGCGCTGAAAACAATGGCAACTGAACAGGGTTATGAAACGTTTGTTGTACCAGATAACATTGGCGGTCGCTATTCTGTCTTAACAGCAGTCGGATTGTTGCCCATTGCAGTTAGTGGCATCAATATTGAAAAGGTTATTAGTGGAGCACAGGCGGCCAGAGAGGAATTGAACGAGTCAGAGTTAGCGAACAATCCAGCCTACCAATATGCGGCAGTTCGAAATATTCTTTATAACAAAGGAAGAACAGTTGAATTGCTAGTGAATTATGAACCAAGCCTCCAATATTTTTCTGAATGGTGGAAGCAGCTTTTCGGAGAAAGCGAAGGGAAGGATCATAAAGGCATTTTCCCTGCATCGGCTAATTTTTCTACTGATCTCCATTCACTTGGTCAATATATTCAAGATGGTCGGAGAGATTTATTTGAAACAGTTTTGAATGTGGAAAAGCCTAGGCATGAGGTTACCATTTCGAAGGAATCCACCGATTTAGATGGATTAAACTATCTTGCAGGAAAGACAATGGACTTCGTTAATAAAAAGGCGCTTCATGGTACAATGTTGGCGCATACAGATGGGAATGTGCCCAATCTACTTATTACGATTCCAGAGCTAAATGATTACACGTTTGGTTATATAGTGTATTTTTTTGAAAAAGCATGTGCAATGAGCGGTTATCTGCTAGGTGTAAATCCGTTCGATCAACCCGGAGTGGAAGAATACAAGAAAAACATGTTTGCTTTATTAGGGAAGCCAGGATATGAAATTGAAAAACAGCAGCTTGAAAAGAGACTTCGGTAATGAATGATAAACTGATACAGTAAGAAGTTTCGATTAGAATCATAATGAGGCTTAAAAATAAAATTATAGTCTGTATAAAGACGGAATAGCCCCATAGAAAGGGAGATATTTCAAAGCACAATTGGACACAATATAGGTAAATGTATTGTGAAAAGGGGTTGTTTAGCTTTGAAACCAATCTCATCAAAAATTGAAAACCAAACATATCTACTATATGATTTGGAGCAAAAATTAAAGCCGTTAGGATATGTAATTGGTGGGAACTGGGATTACGATCATGGTTATTTTGATTATAAAATTGCTGATAATTCGGGCTACCAATTTTTACGAGTTCCATTTAAAGCAATTGATGGGCAGCTTGACTCTAACGGGGCAACAGTATCCTTGGGCAGGCCGTTTTTGCTTGCACATCAATACGAGAGTGGTCTTGATGATCATGCAGGAGTTGGCAATTTTGCTGCATTAACTGATCAGTTTTCTGAACCTGAAAATAAAGACGCAAATGTTCCAGAAAAGTATATTGAGATTGGTCAAGCGTTAGTAGCGGAGCTTGAAAGTGTCCTAATGTAGTGTTTACATGTCACATCCTTTAATGACTGATCACAATAAAGTAATCATTTTCATTTATAACAAACGATGGAGAAGGAAAGATTAAAGTTTCCTCTCCTCTTTTTATGCCAATTAAAAGTAAATTTTGCTCTAATAATTGTTGTAAGCAAGTTGTGAAGGTACTAGTTATATGCATATTGGAAGTTTGTAGTAGCTCCAATTTGCTTCCGTCAATTTGATTAAGTAACGTTTTAACTGTACTTGATAGTCCAGGCGAAACGATACTATTGATCATAACATAGCTAGAAAGAAGGAATGTCTCAATAATTTCATTGGCTCCTGCGCGCTTAGCGTTATTAATTTGTTCTTGTGTTAAAACTTCTACTAAACAATAAATACGTGGATTTAATCCCTTTATTGCAAGTAAAATTAGGATTGATTGCATATCTGCTTCATGTTCATTCCGATTTTGATCGGCTGTTATTAGCACTGTCCCGGCTTTTTCCACATTTGCTTGCTTTAATGTTTCATCGTTCGTTGGGTTGCCGCGGATAAAGTGAATAGATCGAATGTGCAGAGGATTTTCTGTTAATGTCTCATCAATAAGTACGATTTGTAACGATGGATTAACAATTAGTAATTGTTGGATCGTCGTCTTCGCTCGTGAGTTCCAGCCAATTACAATAAAATGCTCTTCCCCTTTATATGCAGCACTCCCTTCCTTAAGGGCATTGAATATTTGAAATACTGTTGTTGCTAATGTCACCATAAAGAAGCTAACAAAGCCGCCCCCTAGTAAAATTAATATGATGGCAACAGTTCTGCCGATAATTGAATTCGGTACATAATCCCCATAGCCAACAGTGGATGCCGTAACAAATACCCACCAAATCCCATCAAAAATAGTCGGATATTCTTCTGGTTCTATAAAATGTATACCAACGCCAAAAGAAATGACTACTAACAATATGACAATGAGTATTCGAAGAAACATATTAGATTGTAAGAATCGGTTAATGATGGCCTGCAACCGCATTGTAGGTTCCTCCATGCTCCATTTTTATGCTACATACCTATTATGAACAGAATTTATAAATTATAAAAAATGGGAAAACTAATCAAGGATCTATAAAGGTTTGTAAATTTAATGTAAATTTTTTTAGCGATCCATTTACATTAGCTTAATATTTTTTCATACTGTTATAGGTGACTTGTGAATAAGTAAAACTAGTCATTGTTATTGAGGTAGAGATGATGGAATAGTTAAAGGGGCTGAAAAAGTGGAACTTGATATTCAAAAAATGATTTTTGAATTTCTTGGCGGCTTAGGGATTTTCCTGTTTGGTATTAAGTTTATGGGGGATGGTCTTCAAAAGTCAGCAGGAAACAAGCTAAGAGATATTTTAGATAAATTCACAACGAACCCAATTATGGGAATTTTTGCAGGAATTATAGTTACTGTATTAATCCAGTCAAGCTCTGGTACTACAGTATTAACGGTTGGCTTAGTAAATGCTGGTTTCATGACATTAAAGCAAGCGATTGGCGTAATTATGGGCGCAAATATCGGTACTACTGTGACTGCATTTATCATCGGTATTAAAATATCGGATTATGCTCTTCCTATCATTGCAGCTGGTTCAATTCTTTTATTTTTCTTTAAAAACAAAAAAGTTCATTATATTGGTCAATGTGTGTTTGGCTTTGGAGCGTTATTTTTTGGTTTGGAATTAATGGGAGACGGGATGAAGCCGTTACGATCTTTAGAAGCGTTTCAAGAGTTAACAGTCAGTATGAGTAACAATCCGTTATTAGGGGTTATCATTGGAACAGTCTTCACCGTTATTGTTCAAAGCTCCAGTGCAACAATCGGAATTTTACAGGAGCTTTTTTCACAAGGGGCTCTAGATTTAAAAGCAGCGTTACCTGTATTGTTTGGAGATAATATTGGGACGACAATTACAGCAATTTTGGCTTCAATAGGTTCATCAATTGCAGCCCGACGTGCTGCGCTAACACACGTGATTTTCAATATTGTAGGTACAACAATCTTTATGATTATTTTAGGACTTTATACTAGGTTTATTACCAATTTACAAACATCCATGAATTTAAATGAGGAAATGACAATTGCTTTTGCACATGGAACCTTTAATATTGCCAATACGTTAATGCAAGCACCGTTTATCGCTTTGTTGGCACTAATTGTAACTAAGTTGATTCCAGGTGAAGAGAATATTATTGAATATAATACGAAAGGATTAGATCCTTTATTAATCGGACAGTCTCCATCGATTGCCTTAGGACAAGCGAAAAAAGAAATCATCCGCATGGGTGAATTTTCAATAAAAGGATTAGAGGAAACAAATCATTATTTGAATAATAAGCAGCCTGTTCATTCAGAATTGGCAACCCAATATGAATCTGCTTTAAATAATCTTGATCGTAAAATCACTCAGTACTTAGTTGATATAGCTTCATCAGGGGAGTTAACGGAAGGGGATTCAGAAATCCATTCGATCTTAATGAACACGGTCAATGATATTGAACGAATCGGAGACCATTTTGAAAATATTGTTGAATTAGTTGATTTTCAAATTGCAAATAAAGCAAAGTTAACTGATTTTGCGAAAAAAGATTTGGAGGAAATGTTTGAGCTGACTATTACAACGGTACGCGAAGCAATTGAGGCGCTTGAAAAAAATGACCGCCAATTAGCTCAGGATGTTGTGAAAAAAGAAGATCAAATTGATAAGATGGAAAGGAATTTGCGGAAGAAGCATATTCTTCGTCTAAATGAAGGTATTTGTGTTGGAGCTTCAGGTATTGTATTTGTAGATATTGTTAGTAATCTTGAGCGCATTGGTGACCATGCAGTTAATATTGCCGAGGTTGTCCTTGGTGAAGACTAATTAGGTGAGAAAAAAGGTGAAAGTTGAATGAGGAAGTCCAGCGAGGGCTTTCTTTTTTTGACTAAAAAATTTAGAATTGTTTACAATATTTTTTGCTAAAAAACGACAAAAATGGCTCATATTAGAGTATAATCAAATAGATTAGTTATTCACTGTTAATATACTGCTAGGAGATTGTAATGATTAATATTCAAGTTGAATGTAAAGCAAACGTAGAATCAATAAACTATTTTAATCAATTATGCGAAAGAGCGTTAGAACTAATTAATTGGAAAGAAATACGTTCCGTAGCATTTGCATTGAATGAAGCGATTATTAATGCAGTTGAAGCTACCCAGAAAAAGTATGGTATGTCCACCGTTGAAACAGTCATTGTTCATATGCAAATTACTTCAAATGTAGTTGACATTCAAGTCATAGATAAAGCTGGAGGTATGAGTGATGAGCAAATAAAGCTGCTTGAGAAAAGGGAGTTTAGGGATGTCGGATTTTCCGAAAGAGGCAGAGGAATTCTTTTTATGAAAAAGTTAATGGATCAAGTTCATTTTCAAAAACAAGAAAATGGCGTTTTTATTGTTCAGTTGAAAAAAACATCATAGCAAAAATTTAATAGGGGGCTTTTTGATGAATAGTAATCACGATGCTCAAATTTCAGTTGAGTCGGTTGATTGTTATACTAAAATCACCTTAACAGGAACACTAGTTTATCATAATCTAGATGAAGTAAAGGCAGTATTTAAAACATTGGAAGTAAATTCACAAGGCTACATAATTGTACTTGACCAAGTATTACATATTGATAGTACCGGATTTGGGGCTATTGTAAATTTTGCAAAAAGAATTCAATCAAGCATTGGAAAGATTGTCATGGTTGTCCCCGATCGATTTATACGAGAACTTTTTCAAATCTCTCAATTTCATCTTGTATTTCCGATCGGAGAAACAGTTCAGGAAGCAATTCAACTATTAAACAACGGTTTTAAAACGGATTTGACCATTCATGAATACTAGATAAAGGCGGCGGTTTATATGAACAGTTTGAAAGGAAAGCTATATAGTGCGGTTATTTTAATGGTGCTGTTTTTTGCAGGGTTAGGATTATTTTTTACAGTTCAAATTAATAAACAGCTTAATAATCTCAATTCGTTAACTACAAATATCGATTCCGCAGTTTTTGATCATTTAGTTCAATCGTTAACGTTATATAAAATTGGTGCAGTATTGATGACGGTTGTCGCACTATTAATTGGAATTTTTGTAATAACAATTATAAGTCTCTTTATTTTAAAGCCGTTTTCAAATGTTATTTTATTTGGAAAGCAATTAAGCCAAGGGAATTTCACAGGCGTGGTACCTGAAAAACTATTAAAAAGATCTGATGAGATTGGCCAATTAGGAAATGTTTTTCAGGATGTGTCTAACACAATTAATGACATATTGAAGAAAAATATGGGAAATGCCGAAGTGTCGGTAAAATCATCACAACAGCTTCTTGAAGGTGCAGAGCAAACTGGAGAAGCGGCAAACCAAATTTCCACAACAATTGAAGAAGTTGCAAATGGGGTTTCGGATCAATCACAATATGCTAATGAAATTCTACAGCTAATGCAAACAACGATGGAACAGGTTGATTCAGGGGTAATAGTTGCTGATAATACGTTAGAAAATGCGCTAATATCAACAAAGACAGCGAATGAAGGAAATGTTGCAATTAATGAGGCTATTAGTCATTTAGGAACCGTTACGAAAACTGTAAAATATGCCACAGACTCCATTCAAAATTTGGGGAAACGTTCGGAAGAAATAGGTGGAATCATCACTGTTATAACGGCAATTTCTGATCAGACGAACTTACTTGCGCTTAATGCTGCAATTGAAGCTGCAAGAGCTGGAGAACAAGGAAAGGGCTTCGCAGTTGTTGCTGAGGAGGTCCGAAAGCTTGCGGAACAATCAAGTCAATCGGCAAATCAAATCACACAGTTGATTAGTGACATTCAAGCAGAGACATCTGTTACTGTAAGGACGATGCAAAGTAACTTGGAAGCTGTTGAAAACCAAGTGGATATTATTCGTAAAGGTGGAGCAGCTTTAAAAGAAATTGTAGAGCAGGTTGTCGTAACTGAAGAGGGTGCCCGCTCAATGAAAACTACGTTCGATCAACTTCATCAAAATGCGGTTAATGTATTAAAAGGTATTGAAGAAATTTCTAGTATTATTGAGCAATCAGCCGCCGCAGCAGAACAAGTTTCTGCATCTGCAGAGGAGCAATCAGCAACCGTCGCTGAAATCATAGGGAAAACAGCAGAGGTTACGCAGATGGCTGATAAGTCAAGAGCTGAATTAAGTAAATATCAGATTAATCTAACAACAACGGAAATCATTGATTTAGCAAAAACAGATCATATGCTTTGGAAATGGAGAATTGATAATATGTTAGCCGGACGCGGGGAGCGTTTGGATAGCACAAAAGTAAACGATCATACGATGTGCCGTTTAGGTAAATGGTATTTTGGTGCAGGAAAAGAAGCGTTTGCAGAAAATGCAACTTTTAAGGAACTTGATGCGATTCATGCAAAGTTTCATAATATTTGCGCGCAAGCAATTGAAGAGTATAATACAGGTAACGAAAAAGGTGCTAGATTAAAGCAAACAGAAATTGAACAGCTATCACTACAAGTTTTGCAAATGCTAGATACTTTAAAACAAGGTGCATAAGAGCCTGGGGATTGCCCCAGGCTTTTTCATAATTTTTGGTGGGGCATCCTCTTGTAAAAGTATAGGTAAGAATGGTTCAAAATAATTAATGTTTATATAGTGGATATATTACTGTATTAAAAAATAAAATAGAGTAATAGCTACAAAAATGGTGGGGGGTTACATTTGAAGGCTATCTTAATTGGCATTGTTGCTTCACTCTTTTTTGCATCAACATTTATATTGAATAGATCTATGGATTTAAATGGTGGGAGCTGGATTTGGAGTGCTTCTTTACGATTTTTCTTTATGGTTCCGTTTTTACTAGTGATAGTTGGCATAAGGGGGAAATTAATGCCTCTTTTTGCTGAAATGAAAGAAAGACCGATAGCTTGGTTATTATGGAGTTTTATAGGATTTGGCCTTTTTTACACACCAATAACGTTTGCAGCAGCATATGGTCCAGGTTGGCTAGTCGCCGGAACGTGGCAAGTAACAATTATAGCCGGCTCACTTCTCGTTCCATTACTAACTAAAAATGCTGAAATCCCATATAAGGAATTACGCTTCTCCCTTATTATATTGCTAGGTGTTATTGTTTTACAAGTTCAGCAAGCAACGGTGGAGCATATTAGCACAATGCTCTTAAGCTCTATTCCAGTTTTAGTTGCTGCATTTGCTTACCCGTTAGGAAATCGGAAAATGATGCAAATTTGTGATGGCAGGCTGGATACATTTCAACGAGTGTTAGGGATGACAATTGCGAGTTTGCCATATTGGGTCATTCTATCAGTCTTTGGATTAGTGTTTCATGGAGCACCTACCAATAGTCAAGTGGCACAGTCTTTTTTAGTTGCGGTTTGTGCTGGGATTATTGCAACCGTTTTGTTTTTTTATGCAACAGATATAGCTCGACATAGTTCAAAACAATTAGCTGCTGTAGAATCAACCCAAGCTGGTGAAATTGTCTTTGCGGTCATTGGAGAAGTTATATTCTTAGAAGCATTATTCCCTACAGGCTGGTCGTCAGTTGGACTCAGTTTAATCGTTTTGGGAATGATTTTACATAGCATATATACTAAAGCTTAACTAAGATTTATAGATAGGAGGTTGTCCGAAAGGATAGCCTCAATTTTTTTTGGCATTCTTCTATGTTAGATGGCACTAGAACGATAAGTTTGTGAACTATATGTGAACAAATTATGAAAACAATATACAGAACGTAAAAACAGTGATTAACGTCACACCTTACGTGTGATAGCCAATTTATTATTAATTAAGTAATAGATTTATTTAATCCGAAGGGAGGAAACCCTATGAAAAATTCAGTAATGATCTTCCTAGTATGTGCGGTAATAGGGTTTGGTGGGGGAGCTTTATTTAATCAAGCTAAAGGTTCGAATGAAGCTTCTACTCCGGATGTTGAGACAACCAAACAAACCGAAACCGTTGCTGAAGGAAATACTGAGGTTGTCCAGCCTGCAAACACTGTGTCTGGAGAAGGACAAATTATTAGTGATAAAGGCTGTTTAGCATGTCATGCGGTTGAAAACTTAGGCTTACAAGGCGGTGCTACAGGCCCGGATTTATCTGATGCTTATACTAATGTAGAAGGAAAGCATGGGAAGCCGATTGAGGAATTCTTGAAAGAGCCAACTTCAGCTGTCATGTCAACTGTTATTGGTGGCAATCCGTTAACAGATGAAGAAAGAACAAAAATAGTTGAAGCATTGAAAATTGCAAGCGAAAAATAAGGGGGTTAGTAAATGAAGAAAAAGTTAATACCTGCACTGAGTGGACTTTTGGTTGGTATTGTTGCATCAACAGTCTTTTTTGCAGATTATACGAATGTAGGCCCAAAATCAGTAGCCGATACATCAACTAAGTCAAATGCTGAAAAAGTCTATGTTCCTTTTGGAGAACAAGATGAGTATTACTTATTCGCTTCTGGTGGTCATTCAGGTCAGATGTTTATTTACGGTGTACCATCTATGAGGCATATTCGGACCGTTCCAGTGTTTTCACAGGATTCTGCAACAGGATATGGTTGGTCTGATCATACGAAAGAACTGATGGGCGACTATACATGGGGTGACCTTCACCATCCTGCTTTCTCAGAAACAAAAGGTGAATATGATGGGAAATGGATGTTTGCCACAGACGTTGCCAATAGTCGTGCAGCTGTAATGGATTTAGAAACATTTACTGTTAAAGATATATTAGATGTACCTAACACAAGCGGACCACACTGTGCGATGTTTGTAACAGAAAACACTGAATACATGTTCTTGCCTACTCGCTTTGCCGTACCATTTGGTAGTGAGTATGCTTCACTTGATGAATACAGTTCAAAATATTACGGTGTAATGAGCGCTGTTCAATTTAATGAAGAAAAAGAAGAACTAGGAGTATCATGGCAGGTTGCCCTACCACCTTGGAGTTATGACCTTTCCGATGCTGGTAAAGGGCCATCACATGGCTGGGCAGTTGTAACTACTTATAATACAGAAGAAGCAACAACTAATCTTGAAATAAATGCATCACAAGCAGACCGTGACTATATCGTTTTATTTAACTGGAAAGAGTTAGAAAAGATGGTTGCTGACGGTCAATATGAAGAGGTTAATGGGCAAAAAGTTATTTTCCCTGAAAAGCATAAAGGTGGACTTTACTTAGTACCAGTTGCAAAATCACCACACGGTGTTGACGTTACACCAGATGGTAAATATTTTATTGCATCAGGCAAGTTAGCTCCGGCAATGACAGTTTTTTCTTTTGAAAAGGCATTTGCAGCGATTGAAGCTGGAGATTTTTCTGGCGAAAAATACGGTATGCCTGTAATCAATTATGAGTCTGTAATGGAACGTGAAGTGAACCCTGAAAATGCTTTAGGACCACTTCATACACAATTTGACGATAAAGGTATGGCTTATACAACAATGTTCATTTCATCAGAAATTGTGAAATGGGACCCTACAACAGGTGAAACAGTAGACCGTGTACCTGTTCAATATTCACCAGGCCACTCTGTTGCAGCTGAAGGTGACTCAGTTTCTCCAGATGGAAAATGGTTAATTTCATTAAACAAAATTGCGAAGGATTCCTATTTGTCAGTTGGGCCATCACATCCAGAGTCTATGCAGTTAATTGATTTGTCTGGTGATAAGATGGAGGTTATTTTATCAGCACCAGTAAATCCAGAGCCGCATTATGCTCAAATTATTAAAGCGGACAAACTAAGTCCAATTGAAGTTTATCCAAAGGATGAAACAAATCCAGATGCTGTTTACAGTCAAGACCAAACACGAATTGAACGCAAAGGCAATGAAGTACATGTTTATGGTATCGCAATGCGCTCGAAATTTATCTTTGATGCGAAAGCAGAACGACCTGATGTTATTGAAGTAAATGAAGGCGATAAGGTAGTGATTCATTTAACAAATATTGACTTTGATGAAGATATTACACATGGTTTTGCGATTAACCGTCATGATTTGAACATGGAAGTGCAACCAGGGCAAACAGAAACAATTAGCTTTACAGCAGATAAAGCTGGTACATTCCCGATTTATTGTACGAACTTCTGTTCTGCATTGCACCAAGAAATGACAGGGTATTTATTAGTGAAGCCTAGTAATTAATTAGTAGGAGCGAAAAGGGGATTATTGTTAATATAGTCCCCTTTTCGTATAAAAAATCTTAAACGGCATAAGTAACATAAATAATGCTGTAGTTTTGTGCTATTTTTACCGTTTAAGTAATCTCTGAGGAGTGGAAGGCATGACAACTAAAAAGCTATCAGTTTCTTCGATGATTTTATTAATAATTGCAGCAGCAGTATTAGCAGCCTCTATATTCTTTCCTTGGTGGGGGATGAAATTTTTTGCACCTCAATATCCAGAAGGATTAGATATTATTGTTTACCCCTATAAATTAGAGGACCAGAATGATGTAGCCATTATTAATGGTTTGAACCATTACATTGGGATGAAGGAATTTAGTGAGGAAAATTTCCCTGAATTAAATTACCTATCGTATATTATTGGGGCAATGGCATTAATTACATTAGTTGTGGCAATCATACGTAATAGGAAATTACTGATTGGTTTAATCTCGCTATTTATTATTGGTGGGGGGGTAGGTATTTTTGATATCCATCGTTGGTTAAAAAGCTATGGTACAAATTTAGATCCAATGGCGCCAATTGATGTACCACCTTTTGTTCCACCTATCATAGGGGAAAATACAATTGCAAATTTTGTAACCAATAGTTACTTTTCTACTGGTTTTTATATGATTGGTATTGCATTTATATTAATGGTAATTCCACTTTGGAAGGAACGAGAAAAATGAGAATAGAGAAAAGCACCTTGTTTATACAAAAGTATAAAAATCAACAACTGATTATGGCGGTATGTATTGCTATTGTTATGTTTGTTATTGGTGCTTTTCTTTTTATTACAACAAAAGGCTTCGTTTTTGCTGAAATTTCGTTGCAGGAAGTAGTTGATCTTGCTGAAGAAAACGATGTGATAAAGCTAGAGAACAAAATATATGATGGGAATCTCGTCATTACGAAGCCTATTACTATTATTGGACAGTCTACAACAATAATCAAGGGTGATGGAACGGGTAATGTTATTACAATAAAATCACCTAATGTTAGATTGGAAAATCTTACCGTAACAAATGGTAGCTTTAACCGTAATACTGGCGAAGAATTTGCTGGGATTAAAATAATGGCTGACCATACTATTATTAAGAACATTACAATTACAGATTGTTTCCATGGAGTTTATTTAAGTCAATCTCATTACAATGAAGTAAGTAACATTCATGTGACTGGGAGTAAAAATGGGGAAATTGCAGGTCAGGGAAATGGACTTCATGTTTATTATTCAAATTACAATAAGTTGCTAAATAATGTTATCGATGGCACACGCGATGGCATTTTCTTTGATTATTCAAATCATAATGTAACTATAGGGAATTCGATTAAGCATACAAGATATGGGCTTCACTATATGTACTCCGATCATAATGAATTTTATAGCAATGCGTTTAGCTATAATCTAGGTGGTGCAGCTATTATGCATTCTCGGGGCTTAGTTTTACGTGATAATCAGTTTACATTAAATCAAGGTACAAGATCGTACGGGTTACTTTTGCAGGCAAGTAATGAAAGCGTTGTAGCAGAAAATAAATTTTTTCAAAATCAACGAGGTATTTATATTGATCAATCACAAAAAAATAAAATACATAATAATGAATTTGTTCAAAACCAAATTGGTATCGAAGTTTGGGCATCATCCTCGAATTTAGTTTTTACAGAAAATCGATTTTCAAATAATATCGCTTCTGTGTTAACGCTTGGAGGCAAGGATAAAAACAGCTGGAGCGAAAATGGGCGTGGAAATTACTGGGGTAAGGCAATTCCGGTATTAGATTTAGATCAAAATGGAATTGGCGATTATCCTGTTCAATATAAATCTTCTCTTTATCAACTAGTTGAAGAGAATGAATTAGCTTATTTATTTTTAAAAAGTCCCGCAATCAAAATTTATGAAAAAATGAATGAATTGTTAAATAAACAGGAAGTAATGTTTCGAGATGAGTATCCGTTGATCGAACGAAACTAATAATTATAGAGATTTTATCAATACCATTATTTAACAGGGACAGGGTGGGTGCCATAGAGGTGTCCATAGAGGTTCCTGACCCCGGTAAAAATTTCCAAAGGAGCAAAGTGGATGAATTATATTTGGAAAGAGTGGAAGGAGCAATCGAGAGGGAAAGGGATTTGGATTTCTTTGGCGATGGTAGTGCTATTGTCGCTCTTTATTTTGTTAGAGGCCAAATCAATTCCGTCCGAGCAAGGCTTTACTGTATTTTTGTTGTCATTGCACGAAATGAATGTATTTATTTTGCCACTTTTAAGTTTGTTTATTGCTTCATTTGCGATTATCCAAGAGAAGGAATTAAAAACATTAATGATTTTGACGACAAAGCGGGAGACGTATCGCAGCTTTTTGCTTAAAAAAAGTATTGCAATACATGCAGTTACTTTGGCGATATTCGTATCCTGGTATTTTATATTTGCGCTCATTATGAAGCTATATTTTGTCTTTAATATTTTTCATTTTCTAGTATTTCTAAGTACGGTCATTACATTTATCGTTGTATTCAACCAAATTGGACTTTTTTTGGGTAGTATTTGTAATACGCGTATGCAATTAATTGGGGCCAATATTTTCACATGGTTCTTATTTGTTTTTTTAACTGATTTGTTGTTTTTATATTTCTTACCAGCAGTGTCCTATGATAATATTACAATTTTTTCGCTATTTTTCTTTTTAGATCCACTTCATTCCATTCGATTTTATTTGGAATCCTCTTTAGGAGTATTTTCATTAGAGCATATGTCAAGATTAATGGAAAAAATGGTTTGGGCATCACCTTCGATTTTTTTATTACTAGATTTAGCCATATGGTTAGTTATTTCTTTTGAATTAAGCTCCTTATTAAGAGGGAAGGGGGAACAGGTTTGATTAAAATCGCTGAAGTGTCACATTCATACGACAAAAAGAAGGTATTAAATAACATAAGCTTAACTGTTGAGAAAAATGAGTTGTGTGCTTTAGTCGGGAGAAATGGTGCAGGGAAATCGACACTTATTCACTTAATGCTAGATCTCTTACCTCTGAAAAAGGGTACCATTCACTTAAACGGCATCCCTGTCCATAAAAAGGAATGGAAAAAATCTGTATCCTACTTACCAGAGAAATTTCAGCTATATCCTCATTTAACTGGAGAAGAGAATATTAGATTTTTTGCATCGTTAGATGGAAATGAAGTAAATGAGGATAAATTAAAAGAAAAGTTAACGGTCGTAGGACTATGGGATGAACGGAATGTTCAAATAAGAGGTTATTCAAAAGGAATGTTACAGAGATTGGGACTTGCGGTGATGCTTTATTTTGATACGGAAATCCTTATATTGGATGAACCAACAAGTGGCCTAGATCCAATTGGTAGGATTGAAATCTTGGCAATACTAAAAGCATTAACGAATAAAACAATACTGTTATCATCACATCACTTAGAGGAAATTAAACAAATTTGTACACATGTTGCTTATTTAAAAGACGGAGAAATAGTAAAATATACAGTTTCGGAATTTGAAGCAAAGATCATTAAAGAAGGTGTATTAGTATGAAGAAAGTTTTTGTATCATTGTTTGTTATTGGGCTATTCATTATATCAGGTTGTAACACGTTAGAAAAATGGCAGGTTGAAATAGTTGAAATACCAAATGCTGCTACGAATAAAGAAAGCCCAGTGTCCTTTAAAATTAGTAAAGAAGGTAAGCCTGCCACGGACCTATCCGTGAATGCGACCTTTGAAATGGAGAAAATGGATCATGGGACGATTGAAGTTGATTTGAGTGAACAAGCGAATGGTATTTATAGCGGTGAGGTATCCCTTCCGATGGATGGGGAATGGCAGGCTTTTCTAGATATTTCGGATGGTAATAATAGAAGTGAGGAAATCATTTCCTTTACCGTCAATGGAAATAAAGAAGAGGCAAATTTAAGTAGTGATAATGAGGTCATTGCCACTATTAACGATGACAATATTTATCAAGAAGATATTGATTTTTATAAACAAATAAATATGATTCAAATTGCAATGAACCGTGAGGCTGACAAAAAAAGATTTACTGGAAAAGAATTAGAAGAAGTAGATGCCTATTGGGACCAGCAGGAAACAATTGCAAAGGATAAAAATACGTTATTAACCCAAATTATTCGGTTACGTGCAATGGCATTATTAGCCGAAGAAAAAGGTCATAAAGCAACCACTGAAGAAATCGAAAAAAAATTAACAGAAGCAAAAAAGGCTTATGAGACGAGTTCAGTAGCTATGGAAATGATTCAATCATTTGGGGAAGACAAGTTTTGGGACATTCAAAAAAGGCAACAGGAAGCGATTGTTTTAGTGTCTAAGGTACAACAAGATGTACTGACAAACGTAAAAAAAGAAAATCCGAAGGCAGAACAAAACGAAATAAATATGTTGGCAGAAAAAAAGTATGAAGAGCTTGTAGTTTCTCAGATAGGAACATTAAACATTAAGATCAATAAATCATAAGATCGGTACTATCTATTAATAGAAAGAAGGATTTTCAATGGATACATCATTGACAAATATACAAATTCAACTTGATAAAATGAATGATATTATTATAAATAAACTTGAAACGATTGAAACAAGATTGGCAAGGTTAGAAAAGGTTGATAGTATAGAACACCGAGTCAGTGTAAATCAGATTGATTTAACAGATATAAAAGAAGCATTGGAAAGAATTGAAGAAAATCATGTTTTTAAAACGAATCCTGCTATAGACCATCATAATAAGGCAAGCGACGGTGATGTACTAAGCTTACTTAAAAGATTAGATTCACAATTACTAAGAATTGCAAAGCTAGAGGAAGAAATCGCATTATTGAAGGAAAATTAACACTCAGGGTATTCTCTGCTATAAAACTAGGGAATACCCTGTTTATTTTTTTGTAAAAAACCTCTATAATTTTGACTAGCAAAACATAGTAAAAATATACTATTATGGAGGTTCTTGTAATGCGTTTGAAATTGGGGACAAAGTTAGGAGTATTTTTAATAGTATTCATTGTAGTATCACTCGCATCATCTTTCTTTTTACTTCAAGCGTTACTCACTACATCAAATGAGCTTGAGAAGTTTGCAAAAGAGCATACAGATTTTATTAATCGTACGACTAATATATATGCACAAGGTTTACAGCGTGGTCAGGCAGTAAGAAATATTATTTTAAATCCTAATGATGAAAAGGCAAAAGAAAACTTTCAAGCAGCAATTTCTGATTGTAATAATAATATTGAAATATTACAAAATGAAGCAGGAAATTATGGTTTAACTGCAGATATCCAGTTGATAAGTGAAGAAGTAAAAAAGGATATAGACCTCCAAAGACAAGTAGTTGATTTGGTTGAGGATGGTAATGTTGAACAAGCAATTGTGTTGCTTAGGGAACAAGAAACACCACAGTGGAGAGCGGTAAAAGACCTTTACTTTAGCTTAGAAGAAAATGTAAAGAAAAAGCTTAACGACATGACCGAGGAACAACTTCAGCAAGGTCGCAAAAATATAATTACCTCTTATTTAATTATTGCATTTATTGTTGTTTTAGCTGTGCTTGGTTACCTATTCCTTAGAGCAAGAATAATTAAACCAGTTAAGCTTGTTTCAAGTGAGGTTTGTAAGGTTGCCGATGGTGATTTAACGATAGATGATATAAAAATTAATGTTAATGATGAAATTGGCGATTTAGCAAGTGCGTTTAATATTATGAAAGCTAACTTAAAAAAGCTTGTGGAACAAGTGAAAACTGACTCTGAAAAGCTTGCAGTTTCATCGGAGCAATTATTCCAAAATACAGGGGAAACTGAAAAAAGTATTCAAGAATTAGTTTTATCGATAAATAATATTGCAGCTGGGGCGAGCAATTCGGCTCAAGTTGGCGCCGAAACTTCAAAAGGTGTTGAAGAAGCTGCAATTGGCATTCAGAGAATTGCGGAATCAGCTTCGCTCGTATCCGAGCACTCCTCTGACTCCTCACAAGAGGCACTGCTTGGAAATGAAGCAATTCAAAAAGCAATCACTCAGATGAGGTCTATTACCGAATCTGTTAACAACTCAACAGTAATTGTTCAAAATCTGGGAGAGCGTACAAAGGAGATTGGAACAATTATTGGTGCGATTACCGGAATTTCAGAACAAACAAATCTATTGGCGCTAAATGCGGCTATTGAAGCGGCACGTGCAGGCGAGCACGGGAAAGGATTTGCGGTTGTGGCAGATGAGGTGCGAAAACTTGCAGAGCAGTCTAAGGAATCTGCAAACCAAATTGTTGAGGTACTGAAGGAAATTCAAGATGAAACAGAAGAGGGCATTGGCAGTATGGTTAGAGTTACCCATGAAGTAGCATCCGGTGAAACTGTAATTAACCAAGCAGGGGAATCATTTAAAAAAATCGTCGAATCCGTTCAAAGTGTTGCTGAACAAATCCAGGAAGTATCTGCAGCCTCTGAGGAAATTTCAGCAAGCTCAGAGGAGGTAACTGCAGCAGTAGAAGAAATGTCAAACTTAGCTAAACAGGTGTCCGATGCCACGGCCGCAATGCGGGAGGATACGGAGCAACAGCTAGCATCAATGCAAGAAGTATCAAGTGCAGCAGGGATTTTAAGTAAGCTAGCCCAAGACCTTCGCGAAAATGTTAAGATATTCAAAATTTAACTGTAGGGCTTGTGATCAAAATATAACGAAGGATGAGATTTTCAAAGAAGAAGAGGTTGCCAATTAGGCAACCTCTTTTAGTTTTACTATCTAATTGTCACATATCCGCGAGAATCAACCGTAAATTCATCGATTTCTCTATTATCACTGCTTCTTTCAATTGTTCCATCAATATCGGCGTCTTCATATTCATCTAAAATATCTTCAACAATTGCTTCAATAAAGTCTTCTTGTTCACTTTCAGAAAGTGCATTCCAATCTGCTTCGTTCACTTCGATTGTAAGGTCAATGTCCTCTTCATCGCCATCTAAATAAATATCAATATCATCAATGTCACTGTTATTGCGGTGATTTCGTAATAACTCAGTTTCTAAATCGTCAAGATCGATTGTTTCATCTTCTAGTTCAACGTCGTCATTTCTGTCAACTTCGAATGTAGATAATTCATCGCCACCATTTGCATCCTCTACTGTACCTTCGATGTCAGCATCTTCAAATTCATCAAGGATATCATCGACAATATCTTGAAGAAAATCTATTTTCTTACTATTCGTTAATGCCTTCCAATCCTTATCGTCAACCTCAATTGTAACTTCGATATCGTCCTCATCCCCATCGAGGAAAATTTCCACATCATCAATATCTCTAAAATCTCCATAATCTTCATTCAATTGGTCTTCTAAATCATCTAGATCTATTTCGCTGGATTGTTGAGTTTTTAACGTATTGAGTTCTTTTTCTAACTGGGCAATTCTTGCATCCTTTGTCGTTATTTGAGCATTTAAATTTGCAACAACGGTTGGGCTAATTGTTGCTGTTTTATCATTAATGGTTATTGTATTTGTTTTAGCATCCCAAAGAACACTCTTGTTTAATAATTCGCTTACCATTCGCAACGGAACATATGTAGTGCCATTAGTAATAAATGGTTCTGTTTTTGGATCAATTGTAGCAGCTTTGCTGTTATAAATAATTTTGATATTTCGATAATTCGCATCTAGTTTTTTAATACCTTGTGAAGCATCTACGTTAGATGCAAATACAATTCCAGAGAAAAGTAATCCCGTTGTCAAAATTGCGATGGGTTTTTTAATAAATTTCATTGTGAATAATTCCTCCTCTTAATGGTAGATTCCTTAATTACTATTATAGACGATAATTCAGTAGAATTGGTTTCAATTCCCGAGAAAATTTCATGAAATTTCATTCATAGCCTATCGTTTTCCTAGCCTATTAATAGAATGATAGATGAAAGTATTCAAACTTTACAGTGAAAAGCACTTATCCCTCAGCCTTAAATAAAGCAAAAGGTAAGTGCATCTTATTCCTATTTTAATTTTTTAACTTCCATAAGATTATGAATTAGTGACATTGCTTCAGCGTTTGTGAGCTTATTTTTCGGATTAAAGTTTCCTGCAGATGATGGGCTAACTAATTTTTCATTTGTCACCTGCAGAACAGCGGCTGCAGCCCAATCAGAAATTTGATTTGCATCTTTATAAATTTGTTGAAGCTCAACCTTCGGATCGACTGGCTCTTCATTAGTTTTTTTCTTTACAGTTTTTTTCTTCTTAGAATTTTTGCTATTTGCTTCTTCCTCTGCGCTAACGTTAATTGCTCTTGCTAAAAACGCCACTGCTTCTTCACGTGTAAGTGTTTGATTTGGTTCCATTACTGTATAGCCAGGTATATTAGATTCACGACCGTACACAAGTCCGTTCATGACACCGGCCATTAAATAACCCAATTCATCTTGACTGTAATTTAATTCGTTAACATCTGAAAAAATGCCGGTATAATCAAGGGGTTGGAAGCCAACTGCTTTCGAGAGCATCACAATATATGTGAAACGATCAATTGGTTGATCTAATTTAGAAAGTAGGGCAAGATCCTTACTGTTTATTTCGGGTTGAATAACACCTTTATAAGCAAGGCCAAGTACATCCTTTTTTGCCCAATGCTGTTTTAATCCGTAGTCCTTATACACTAAGCCAATTGCATATGTAGCAAAATCGTCAAATACAGCGGTAACTGTTTTATTTTCACTATCTACAACACCGCCGATCGGGACCCATTTGCCATAACTGTTTTTTAAAACGGCCAAATTATAGCCTTCCATTGCTTTTGGAACGACACCTTCATAGGCGATTGTAACATCACCCCATGTACTAGGCTTTGCATATATGCTTCGAGATGAATCATCAATTGTATATTGCTGACTTAAAAATACATAATCGTCAGACGGCATTGGCTTTTGTCGAACATCGATAATTAACCTTTGATCAAGTAATATAGATTGACCTAACGAACTATCTGAAATGTAAGCGTTCGTAGGGAAGCGAAGCATTAATTTATCTCCGAACATTTTCATGTCTTTACCTGGTTCAAAGTCAGCGTAAAATTTTGCGTTTGCATGATCAACGTGGTAATAGTTTAATTCGATATCAATTTTTCCGTCTTCCCCTTTGAAGTTTTGAAGGGATGTATCATCGGGATCGCGGTTTATAATTTCAATTGGAATTTTGTAACCTGTTGATGTTTGTGTTAATTTTGTATTAATGTCATGGATTGTATAAACGTGATTGTAGCGTTCTTTTGTAATTTTTAAATGCTGGACAGTCGTATCAATATCAAATACACCGTAACCAATCCCGTTATAGCCAAAGTTTGGCTTTGAATTTTCCTTATCATACCAAAGAACCGTAAAGGTAAGCTCATCAATGATGTTTGTACTAATATTATTCTTTCTTGGATTATCTAAACGAATATAAAATCCACTTGAGCTGTCAAAGAAATAATGATAGCCATTCTCTTCATTATATAGATGTTCAGCATGGCTATAAGAGTTTGGGATTAATAGAGTTAAAGAAAACATGAATATCGTTAGCATGAATAGAATTTTTTTTGGCATAGTTTTCATTCTGTCTCCTTTCTTATGTGCCTTATCGTTATTTTAATACATAATCCCAACTTTTTCTTTAGTTTTTGACAATATTTTTAAATGGGTCTAGTTCTGTACAGCTTCGAAAATGATGTCAACGAGTGCTACCCTTGAAGCAGTACCTAAAGCATTAATATTTTTAATTTCTAACTTTTCAACCCCGGTGATATCCACCTCAAATGGTATTGGCTCATCTCGCTTTGTTCCAGTTGTAATCGTTGCAATTTCTTTACCGTCACCATAGAATTTAATAATTCCTTTATCTTCGCTATCAGGATTTGAATCATCGACACCAGCAAAGCCCCGAACAAGAAAATATTTATCATCATATAAGTTGTAAGCGACTGAGCTTGCATCAAGAAAGGCTATCGAATTAATGGTGCTGAAATTTTGGCGGTACAGCGTAATTTTTCCGCCGTCTTCAGCTGGTTCAAGGTAATCTTCACCGCCGTAACCTACATTTAAATATGTCTCTCCATATATAGGCTCTAATTGTGAGATGCCTATGGAAGGTCTGTATTTCTTTTCTTCTTGACCAATAAAAATCGTATTATTTGGGCCATCCCAATTGACCTCTTTACCGAGGCTTTGGCCAATTTCACGTAAAGGTAAATATGTTGTCCCGTCAATTAAGAGTGGTTGTGACTTTAACGTGACCGGTTTTCCGTCAACAACGATCGTAAGAGATGTTACGAGCGCTTTGATATCCTTATAGTAGGGAGCAAATGCTTGAACGGAAGCTAAGGAAGAAATTACAATTGTGGTGCCAACAATGCCTGATAATAGTCCTTTCAAATATGAGTTATGATTCAAAATAAGTCCCCCTCTTTCCTTTGTTTGATTCTATAATTTTAACATTCTTTATGGACCCTTATTTTCCTTCTCTAAAAATAGTTTTTCCTTTATATAAAAAACAATGAAAGCATCCTTTATAAAGATAAGATAGGAGAATGCTACTCCATATACTTATAAAAAAATTAAAATGTAAAAATATTATATATAATTTATAAAAAGTAGTTGTAAAAAGTAACAGGAACAATTATTTTAAAAATTAAGAATAGTTTTATTGGAATCATCACATAATTTTTCATTTGAAAGGTGGAATTGTAATGAATTATATTAAGTATGAGGAAAAAGGGAAAATTGGAACTATAACAATAAGTAATGAAAAACAGCATAACGCGCTTTCACTTTCCTTAATTAAAGAGTTTGATGCGTTATTATCAGAAATTGCGGAGAAGCGTTCTGTTAATGTTGTCATCATTCAAGCAGAAGGAAAACTATTTAGTTCAGGGCATAATTTGCATGAAATTGGGGACACACCTGAGCAGGATGTAGCCAAGTTGTTTAACGAATGCCAGCTTTTGTTTGAGAACTTGCGAAAGCTTCCGCAGGTTGTTATCGCAAAGGTTCACGGAATAGCAGCGGCTGCTGGCTGTCAATTAGTTGCTGCTTGTGACCTTGCAGTTGCGAGCGACGATTCAAAATTTGCAGCTCCTGGAATAAAGGTTGGGTTGTTCTGTAGTACTCCAGCAGTTTTTATAAGTAGAAATCTCGGCAGGAAAAAAGCAGCTGAGCTTTTATTTACAGGTGATTTCATGTCTGCCGAGGACGCTCTTATTCATGGGCTAGTTAATAAAGTAGTCCCTCGTGACCAATTAGACGAAGAAACCGAAAGGTTTGCAAATTCTGTTGCCCGTCATAGTTTAGCAGTTTTAGAGTTAGGGAAAAAACAATTTTATAATCAATTAAAAATGGATGATTTTAGCGCGCTGCAATATAGCTCTAAGGTTATTACGGACAATAGTCAAATGGAGGATACGGCAGAAGGAATTAAAGCGTTTTTTGAAAAAAGGCCACCACAATGGGCAAACTAATAATTGCAAAATAAATGACTTTTCTCAAAAAGGACTGTATGAGGGTATTGATCTCACAGTCCTTCCTTTTATTCTTTAAAACAGAACGGCACTAAATAGTAGCCGGAAGCAAGGGAAGTTTTAGCTAATCTATTAATAATAGGAGACTAATTAATATGGGGATCAATACTGTTATTGTATACATCATGGTAGCATTTTTATGTCTTGGGGCAATTGATAAATGTATTGGGAATCGCTGGGGATATGGTCAACGATTCACGGATGGCTTTATGGCAATGGGATCGTTAACTTTGGCAATGGTCGGAATTGTATCGTTAGCGCCAGTATTAGCAGCTTTATTAACGCCAATAATTTCACCTATATATGGATTGATTGGAGCGGACCCTGCGGCGTTTGCCAACACATTGCTCGCAATTGATATGGGTGGGTATGCACTAGCGAAAGAAATGGCACAAAGTCAAGATGCCGAGCTATTTTCATGGGTATTTTTAGGTACGATGATGGGGCCGACGATTGTTTTTACGATTCCAGTTGCATTAGGACTCATTGAAAAACAAGATCAAAAGTATTTTGCTAAAGGAATTTTGTTAGGAATTATTACGATACCAGTTGGCTGCTTCGTTGGTGGAATAGTAGCTAAACTAGATTTATTTATCATATTAAAAAATCTTGTGCCAACAATAGTTTTTTCAATACTAATTTCGTTTGGCTTATGGAAAAAGCCAGACAAAATGATTAGCGGTTTTCAAATATTCGGGAAATTTATTGAAATTATTGCAATTGCTGGATTAACGTTTATTATTGTTGAAACGTTAACTGGGATTACAATTATTCCAAATATGGCTCCTATTGAAGAAGGGATTAAAACAGTTGGAATGATTGCGATCATGTTAGCTGGTGCGTTTCCAATGGTTACTTTTATAACTAAAGCATTTAAAAATTATCTAGTAAAGCTTGGGAGATTGTTAGGAATAAGCGAAACATCAACGGCAGGTCTAGTTGCCTCGCTAGCCCATAATATTCCAATGCTTGCAATGTTGAAGGATATGGAGCCAAAAGGAAAAGTAATTAACGTTGCTTTTGCTGTAAGTGGAGCGTTTGTGTTTGGTGGTCACCTTGGTTTTGTTGCAGGTATTAATAAGGAAATGGTATTCGCGATGATTATTGGAAAACTAGTAGGAGGGATTACGGCTATTATAGTAGCTGTAATGTCGACATCAGGTGACTATACTAATTTAAGTGATCGTTAAATTCCTGTTTCACCTTTGTAAAAAGTTCAAAAAATGTTCTAAACAATTAGTGACTTTAATCACAATATTTCGACTGTCGCTATAGTAAAATTACATGAAGCAAAGGTGAATGGGAGGAATCTAGGATGAAAAGGGTGTTTGCCCCAGGTACATATTTAATTAACCGCTTCAAGTATTCAGGAAAATTTTTGCTAATTGGTGCAATAATGCTAATCCCATTACTTGTACTTTCAATATTGTTACTTAGTGAGATTAATGATGATATACAAGTAGCTGAACAAGAAGTATTAGGTGCTAGCTACAATAATGAAATGAAAACATTCTTAAAATATATGCAGCAACATCGTGGAACTACAAATACGTATTTAAATGGAAATGAATCCTTTAAGGAGAAGATGATTACGATCCAACAACAGCTTGCTGAATCTGTTAACAGGATCGATCAGTTAGATAATAAAATAGGGGCTGAGTTAAGAACAACTGAAGCATGGCTTGCTATTAAAAATAAATGGGAGCCAATGCCTGAAAAAGTACTCACAATGAAAGCGCCAGATAGTTTCGCACTCCATACAGAAGTTATTGATGACACGTTGGAATTAATTAAAACAGTTGCAGATCATTCCAACCTTACCGTTGTATCCCAATTAGAATCCAGTTATTTAATGCAATCAATTGTTACGGACTTACCTGTATTAACAGAATATATGGGAAAGGCTCGCGGATTAGGCTCAGGTGTGGCAGCTAAGGGTTCGATGACGGAAGAGGAAAAATTAAGCCTAATTTCTTTCATTAGTTTGACAAAAGAATCCGCGAACAATATATCTAGGGCATTTTCTGTTATCAATAAAGAAAATCCAACTGTTGGAGCTGAAATAGAAGAATCTGTTCAAACCTCAGAGAAGGCAGTGGCAGAGTTTCTTCATGTTTTTGAAAATAAGATTGTTAAAACAATTGATATAGATTCAGCAACGTTCTTTGATTTAGGTACGGTTGCTATTGATCATAGCTTTAACTTATATGAGCTTGAAACAAAAGTTTTAAATGAACTATTATCCGAAAATGTCCAACAATTAGCTATAAAGAAAACAATAATAATTTCGATTGTTACATTGTTAATAGTTGTAATAACATATCTTGGTATTTCCTTCTTTTTATCAGTTAAAGAGACCGTTAACGATTTAGTTAACATTTCCGGTGAAATGGCCAAGGGGAATTTAACTGTGCGAACAAACATAAAGTCCCGTGATGAATTGTTGCTAGTCGGCAATGCCTTTAATCATATGGCTGAATCATTCACGGCAATGATTGAAAAAAGCCAATTAGCCGTCAATCAATTAGCTACAGCGCTTGATCAATTGTCAGCAAATGCGGATGATACAGATGAAACATCAATACAAATAGCGAAATCGATTAACAATGTTGCTAGTGGTGCAACAAAACAATCTACGCATATTGGTTTAATAGGAGAAATGTTAGAAGACACAAAAGGCCAAGTAGCCTTTGGATCAAAAAAGGTAATGAAGGCATTGCAGCAAGCAATCGAATCAACGAAGTTTGCTAATGAAGGAAACGCAGCGATCTCTGAAGCAATTAGCCATTTAGGTGATGTAACAAGAACTGTAGAGTTTGCGACGGATTCAATTCAAAAATTAGGGAAAAGATCTAATGAAATCGGCGGTATTATTAAAGTCATTACTGATATTTCTGATCAAACGAACCTTTTAGCGCTTAATGCAGCGATTGAAGCGGCAAGAGCAGGTGAACAAGGCAAGGGCTTTGCTGTTGTTGCTGAAGAAGTACGCAAGCTGGCGGAGCAGTCTAATGGAGCAGCAAAAGAAATTATTCGTTTAATTGATGCAATTCAATCTGAAACATCGGTAACCGTTAGAACGATGGAAAGTAATTTAACTGCAGTACAAGGCCAGGTTAACATCATTGAAAAGGGCGGGGAGTCGCTCAAGGAAATAGTAGCTAACGTTGAAGAAACGGAAATAAGTGTAAAAGATGTTCAAGACGTATTAATAAAGCTTGAAACCAACTCGGAAAATGTCTATAAATCGGTCAAAGATATCGCAGTTATTATAGAAGATACTGCAGGTTCAGCTGAAGAGGTAGCATCCGCAGCACAGCAGCAATCAGCAACCGTTGAAGATATGTCGACAAACGCAACTGCGCTAGCAAAACTTGCAGATGAACTGCAGGAAGAGATTCAAAGATTCAAAATATCATAATAAATGAGGTAATAGTGATGGGAACAATCAATTTTGATGTGGTGGTAATATGCCCATAACTTTACAATCACTTTCATTTTTAGATCAATTGAGCAAGTATTTTCCGAACTTTCGATTGAAGAATATTAAGCAAACAAAAGAGCGCGGCTATGGCGCTCTTTTATATTTTATTTCAAACCATATGCAGTGTTGTCGACCACCACTGAACCGTTAAATACAGGATTTTCTATATCAAATTGGTCAACTAAATCAGCCTTTAATTCTTTAATTTCAACATCATCTTCCGTTAATTTAATAGAATAGTCATTTAAAAACTCAACCAAATATTCAAGTGCTTCTATACCACTCTTATTTATTGTCGTATTGCCTTTAACAATTACTTTGGCAGTGAAGGTTGTCGAGGATTTTCGCTCGTAGAAAATCTCCAAATAAAACGCATCATCACCTAAAATTCGGATATCTATACTATCAACATCATCAATTTGCTTTAAAAGATTTGTTATTTCTTTATCATCAGATGCTGATTTTGCTTTTAAAATTGTTATTTCTTCTGCCTTGTTTAACTCAAAAGTAATGGTCATATCTTCTTCTAAATCTCTAATTCTTGCACGTTTACCATCTATATATATTTTCACATCATTTGAAAGCTCATACTCTTCATCGTAATATTTCCATTCACCATTTACCTTTTTCTTTAGCTCAATTGTAATCTCGTCATCATCTATTGATTCAATTACCCCTTGATAAGACTTTTTATCATCTGTATCATCATCTGAATCATCATCATCTTCTAACTCAACTTTTAAATCAAGTAGACGATTTAAAAAGACAGCCATTTCTGCTCGTGTTACTGGCTTATTTGGTTGGAACTTCCCATCTCCATAGCCAGTTACAAGATTATTCATTGCTGCAAATAGTAGCAATGATTTTTCTTGATCAGATAATTCATCTATATCTGTAAAAGTAATATCATCAAGTTCAACATCAAACTTTTCGCCAAGTAATTTGACTAATAGTGTTGTGACAAAAAGGCGAGTGGCTGGTTTGTTAGGGTTTATGTTTTTCGTGTTCTCCAACAACCCCCGTTCAATTGCAATGCCAAAGCTGTTGCTAGCCCAATTTCCATTGAAAGGGTTTAAATTCGATTTTAGTGATTCCCCTTCCTCCATCTCTAATACTCTCACGATTAAGGAAACGGCTTCGCCTTGTGTAACTGGTTTATTAGGTTGAAAAGAAAAATCCTCGTAGCCTCTTATTAAGTTAAGAGCAGCAATCTTTTCAATTTCTGTTAAAGCCCAGTGCTGTCTGACATCTTTAAAATTTACTTTTTTCGTAGGCTTTGACTTTAGAATTTGTGCCCACTTTGCGTTTCCATTACCATTTCCTTTACCATTTCCGTTTACTTTTGCGTCAACACCATAAGGAATAGCGGTTGTTGCTAATGAAGCTGCAACTGCAAGTGGTATTGATTTTTTTATCCAGTTTTTCATGAAATTTTCCTCCCCTTAAACAATTAAGTAAATATTTTCAATAAACTATTCGAGATCACATTCACGTTTATGGGTTAATTTAGAAAAAATACCAAAAATATTTTTTGGGATATATAGAAAAAAAGCCGAATCGACAAAAACTACTATAATAAGACAATAAACTATTAATTTTTTAATAAAGTAACTTTCTAAATATTTAATAAATTGTTATTATAGTAAATAATTATAGTAATAGATATTTTCAAATAATGCTGGAGGGGTAGAAATGGATTTTATTAATGAATTGCAGCAAATATTTCCAAAAGACCGAGTAACGACTAATGAAACCGTTCTCGATCAGCATAGTGTGGATGAATCATATAATGAACCGGCACGGCCAAACGTCGTTGTTTTTCCTATTACGACGGCTGAGGTTGTCGAGGTAATGAAAGTAGCAAATGCGTACGATGTACCAGTTATTCCATTTGGATTAGGCTCAAGCCTAGAAGGACATGTAATCCCATATAGCGGGGGAATTACTATTGATTTTTCACAAATGAATCAAATCGTAGAAATTCGAGAAAAAGACTTCCTCGTAAAAGTCCAACCAGGTGTAACAAGATCACAATTAAATAAAGAGCTTAAAAAATATGGGTTGTTTTTCCCGGTAGATCCTGGTGCGGACGCGACAATCGGAGGAATGGCCGCAACAAATGCAAGTGGAACAACTTCAGTCCGCTATGGAATAATGAGAGACCAAGTCCGAGATTTAGAGGTTGTCACAGCTGATGGAACCATCATCCATACCGGTAATTTAGCCGCAAAATCATCATCAGGCTATCATTTAAACTCTTTATTTGTTGGTTCAGAAGGAACATTAGGAGTTTTTACGGAAATTACACTGAAAGTATACGGTATTCCGGAATATACAATGGCGGCAAGGGCAGTATTCCCTACAACAGAACATGTTGTTAACGCGGTTGTGTCGATTCTTCAAGCAGGGATCCCAATTGCACGGAGTGAACTAGTAGATGCTCGTTCGATTCAGCAAGTAAATCAATTCAGTGGAACATCATATCCGGTTGCCCCTACATTGTTCTTAGAGTTCCATGGGAATGAAGCAGGCTTAAAACAAGATGTAGAATTTACAAAAGAGCTTGTTTTTGATCAAGGCTGTCAGGATTTTACGTTTGAAACAGATTCTAAGGCTGTTCATCAGTTATGGGAGGCTCGCCATAATCTTGCTTATGCATTTATTCACGGTACTCCTGGCAAAGAAATGATGGTAACCGATGTTGTTGTACCAATTTCTGAATTAGCGGGAGCAATCCACGATGCTCGTGAAACAATGGATAAAGCGGGCATTGATGGAGCATTGTTAGGACATGTTGGTGACGGTAATTATCATGCACTTTTAATGATTGATAAAAAGAATCGAGAAGAAGTTGAAAAAGCTGAAACATTCAATAAGCACCTTGTTGAATATGCGCTAGCACGTGGCGGCACATGTACGGGAGAGCATGGCGTTGGGGTCGGCAAGAAGAAATATCAAAAGCTTGAGCATGGAGAAGCATTGAATACAATGGCTTTAATCAAAAAAGCATTGGATCCGAAATGCTTGTTAAATCCAGATAAAATCATTGATAAATATTAATAACCATTAATGACCATTTAAAGGAGGGGATGCTTGTAAAAAAAGATTTCAAAATAAACAGCTATGTTTAGGTGGCGTGCTTCGAGTAACAATGATGGTTAACATAGCAAGATACAAAGAAAAAATATTTAGGGGGATCTCAATGAAAAGGAAAAGTTTATTAGCATTAGTTTTAACATTGGTATTAAGTTTAATGCTTGCTGCATGTGGCGGCAACGAAACAGCAACTCAATCTAGTGAAGGTGGAGCTCCTGCTGATACTGGCGAAACTTTCGTATTAAAAGCAGGACATTCATTACCTGATACACATCCATATGAGCTAGCATTATTAGAGGTGGCCAAAAATGTTGAAGAGCGCACAGAAGGACGCGTTAAAATTGAAACATTCCCGAATAGTCAAATCGGTGCAGAACGTGAATTAACTGAGGGGTTAACATTAGGTACTGTTGATATCGTTGTTTCATCAACAGCTCCAATTACAAACTTTGTACCTGATTTAGGTGTGTTAGATCTACCATTTCTTTTTGATAGTCGCGAAAAAGCAGTTGAAGTATTAAATGGTGAGATTGGACAAGAGTTATTCGACAAAATTGGTGAACAAGGGATTATGGCAATGTCTTGGGGTGAAAATGGGTACCGTCATATTACAAATGCAAAAAGACCTGTAACGACACCTGAAGACTTAAAAGGTTTAAAAATTCGCACACAAGAAAATCAATACCATCTTGCTGCCTTTGAAGCACTTGGAGCTCAACCAACTCCAATGGCTTGGACAGAAGCTTTAACAGGTCTACAACAAGGTGTTGTTGATGCACAAGAAAATCCAATCATTGTTGCCGATCAGTTTAATCTGTTTGAATCTAATCAAAAGTATATGACTTTAACAGGACATGTGTATTCAGTAGCAATCTACATGCTAAGTCAGGCTACATATGATAAGCTTCCTGAAGATTTGAGAGAGATCGTAGTCGATGAGTTGGTAAAAGCAGGTCCATTTGAGCGTGACCTACTTGTAAAAATGGATCAAGAATCGTTAGAAAAGGTTAAAGCGCAAGGTATGGAGGTTATTGAAGAAGTAGACGTTGCTCCATTCCGTGAAGCAATTACATCAGTTTATGATAAATATGATAACCAAGATTTATTAAATCGTATTTTAGAAGCACAAAAATAGGTTTGAAAGATTAGGGGCTACCCTATGTTTTGGGGGCAGGCGCCTCTGGGACTCCATTTAGATAACAATGGAAACAGTGACTAAATGTTGTGTAGACCAGAGCGCCGGGCCCCTATCCATTTAACTACATACATATATCTCTAAAACTAGAGGAGGAAAATTAACATGAAAAAAGTAGTTGATGGGCTAAATAATGTCGTGAAGTATATTCTTTATCTCCTCTTAACGATATTAATTATTGCTGTATTTGCGCAGGTGGTTTTCCGGTTTGTCCTCGAGCAACCGCTTGCATGGACGGAAGAATTAGCAAGATATTGTCTTGTTTGGATTACTTTTTTGGGTGCAGCATATGCAATGAGCAAAAAAGCCCATATTGGATTAGAATTTTTTAAAGATAGGTTACCTAAGCTTGGTAGAGATTTTTTAACGATACTATCAGCACTTGTCAGTATTGCTTTTTTTGTCATACTTTTAGTTCAAGGGTATGAGTTAGTAAATCGATCAATGGCTCAGCTTTCTCCGGTTCTTCGATTGCCAATGGGCGTCGTATACGCAGTTATGCCAATCAGTGCTATTCTCCTCATAATTAATACAATTTCGATTACAATTCATGGTGTTAAAGGGGGAGCGCAGCGATGAGTGCATTATTGTTTGGACTTTTAGTTGTTCTTTTTATTATAAACGTTCCAATCGCTGTTGCTCTAGGTGTTTCAGCAGCAATTATTATCATTGTTCAAGGCGATATTCCGTTATTGGCTGTTATGCAACGGATGTTTAATTCCGTCGATTCGTTCCCGCTACTTGCAGTTCCGTTCTTTATTTTGGCAGGTAAACTAATGGAAACGGGCGGTATTTCAAAAAGGTTGATTCATTTTGCTGAAGTCATGGTTGGTCGTTTAAAAGGTGGACTTGGGATTGTTTCGATCATTGCCTGTGGATTTTTTGCAGCAATTTCCGGATCAGCCGCAGCAACAACCGCGGCTGTAGGCTCAATTTTAATTCCGGCGATGGTGAAAAAAGGCTATGATAAAAACTTTTCAACAGCTATTCAAGCAGCAGGTGGTACGGTAGGGATTATGATTCCGCCAAGTGTTCCGCTTGTACTATTTGGGGTAGCGGCTGGTGTCTCAATTAGTGATTTATTTATTGCTGGTATTGTTCCTGGATTATTAGTAATGGGTTCACTTATGATTTTAGTTTATATCATTTCTATTATGAAGGGCTATGGTGGCGGAGAAAAGTATGGTTTTAAAGACTTTTTAATCGCTTTTAAGGATGCGATTTTTGCTCTGCTTATGCCAGTTATTATTCTAGGCGGTATTTATGGTGGGATCTTTACCCCAACAGAGGCAGCAGTTGTCGCAGTTGTATATGGCTTAATTATCGGATTGTTTGTATATAAAGAGATTAAGTGGAAGGATTTGGGCGAAATTTTTAATTCTTCCCTAGTCATTACATCTGTCATTATGTTCATTATGTCCTGTGCAGCAGTATTTGGGTATTTGTTAACACGTGAGAAAGTACCTGTAGAAATGACAGAATTAATGTTGAGTATTACAGATAACTGGATTGTCGCTTTGTTAATTATTAACGTGTTGCTGTTAATTGTTGGTACGTTTATGGAAACAGCGGCAGCGATCATCATTTTGACACCAATTCTTGCGCCGATAGCTACAGCGCTTGGCATTGATTTAACTCATTTTGGTATCATTATGATCGTAAACTTGGCAATCGGATTTATTACACCGCCGGTTGGTCTTAATTTGTTCGTTGCATCCAATATTGCCGGTACTAAATTTGAAAGCCTAGTTAAAGCGATTATTCCGTTTATTATTATAATGATTATTGATGTCTTAATAGTATCATTTATCCCATCAATTAGCCTAATGCTTGTTGATTAAATGAAAATTGCTGTATTTACGTTACGACAAAAAATATATAAAAATGTCCTTCATAGCAATGATGAAGGACATTTTTCTGTCGGGCTGATCTGGCAGGGCGATACCGTTTTATATTCCTATACGGTAAATCGATTTACTTGTTTTTGCAAACTTTCAGCTAGTTGAGCGAGTTCTACAGAACTAGCTGAAATTTCTTCGATGGTTGCAAATTGTTCCTCAGAAGCTTCTGCAACTGATTTTGCTGATGAGGCTGATTCCTCTGATATACTTGATATTTCTTGAATAGCAATAAGTACGTTCTGCGCTTTTTCATTAAATGCAATTAATAACTCATTAATGTTTTGTGTTTCAATTTCAGTTTCTTCAACCTGCACTACAATGTTTTTTAATGAAGCTCTACTTTTTTCTATCATATCTTCTTGGTTTTTAACTTCTAGTAAATTTTTCTCCATTAGAGCCACAGTATTAATCGTTTCTGTTTGGATAGACTTAATTAATTCTGTAATTTGTTTTGATGATTGGCTTGCTTGTTCTGCAAGTTTACGCACTTCTTCGGCGACGACAGCAAATCCTTTCCCGGCTTCCCCAGCTCGTGCCGCTTCAATCGCAGCATTTAAGGCAAGTAAATTTGTTTGTTCAGATATAGCCGAGATGGCTGTTATAATACCACCAATTTCTTCAGATCGTTTTCCAAGGTTTTGAACGGACTGTGCAGCATCATTAACTGTAGCTGTTATTGTTCGTAAATGATCGATGGCATCATTTATAGCTTCATTTCCTTCACGAGCGTATAGGCTTGATTTTTTTGCGTTTGACAGTGTGGTAGCTGCTTGATTTCGCCCATTAGATACTTCTATCGCTGTTTCTTCCATCATTTTTAAAATCTTTTCAGCATGCTCTGCTTGCTTAGCTGACCCATCAGCTATTTCTCCAATCGAGTTTGCAATTTCATTTGATTTTTGACCGGTTTCTTCTGCATGGGTAGCTAACTGTTCTGCACTTGCTACTGCTTGACTGGAGCTTTGCTTAACATTAGTAACTATACTTCGAATATTATCTATAAACTTATTCGTTGCTTTTGCTAAACCCCCAATTTCATCGCTCGTATCTATATTGAGTTGTTGAGTCAAATCTCCACCATGCTCTGATAAACTTTCCAGCTTTTTTAATAAAAGAGAAATTGGTTTGATAACCTTTTTTGAAACTAGTATCCAAACAGCTGCACAAATAAGTAGTGACAAAACAATAGAGATAACAGTAACGATAATCATATTAGAAGTTATTTGCTTGATAGTATGAATGGCAGTTTCAACTTGTATATTCGAATCCTCAACAAGTGCATCTACGTCGTCGTTAATTGCTGCAGCATCGCTATCGAACTGTTCCATCATCAAATTCCCTTGTTCAGGTCCACCATCAATATAAGCTTGAGCCATCTTTTTGCCTGAATCGTAATAGTCATGGAAATGATTTGTAATATCCGTTAACTGCTGTTTACGCTCAGGATTTAATTCTCCGAGCTCTATAAGGAGAGTATCTACACTTTTGGCATGCTTAGCGGCTTCATCGAAGCCATCATCTAAACCTTCTGAAGCTCTTGTTGCACTGATATCGGTTAACCATTGCTGTACTTGAACGACATTCAGCTTTAATTGTTCTGCTTTTACTAGTGTTGTAAAAAATTTATCATTAATTTCGTTAATTTCCTCCAGGTTCTTGTTAATACCTGTTACTTGTGCAACCAACACGGTAGTAAAAAAGATAAACATAAAAAAAATCGGTAAAAATAATTTTGCTTTTATCGTTTTCATTGCAATCATCCTTCCATATGTATAAATCAAAGTCGTTCAAGTTTTGATGCAACTAAACTATATGATAAAATTATTATACAGTAATAATATGTTAACTAACGTGTCAAAATAGTGTCGATTTACCAGCTGGAGTTGCAATTTAATAATATTTTTATATATCATTGACATAGGGTAGGGGAGTATACTATTATTAAATTATTCAGTAATTAGGTTTGCTTGGTATCTCATAATAATTTTATTTTCGAGCAATAAGAAGGGGACGATTAATATGGAATTGAATGAGATAGATGTTTGTGAGAACGGATGTCACGAACGACATAGCCATCATTCAGATAAATTGAAAAAAAATTTAGTTGCGAGGCTAAACAGAATTGAAGGCCAAATAAGAGGTATTAAAGGAATGGTTGAAAAGGATATTTATTGCGATGATATATTAAATCAAATAGCAGCCGTTCAAGCCGCATTAAATGGTGTCGGTAAAGTTTTATTAGAAGGCCATATGAAAAGCTGTGTAATCGAACGAATTCAAGCTGGTGAGGATGAGGTTATTGATGAGTTACTAACTACAATCATGAAGTTAATGAAGAAATAACTTTTCTTAGTATGTAATTCTTGTGTAAATTGTAGTATCGAATATACTATAGTGCGGTATAGTAATTTTTGCTATTAAATAGCAAGCGAGGTGATACCTAAATGGCTGACGAAAAACAGATAACGATACAAATAACAGGAATGACATGTGCAGCTTGTGCGAATCGAATTGAGAAAGGTCTTACTAAAATGGACGGTGTTCAAAGGGCAAATGTTAATCTTGCTTTAGAAAAAGCAACCGTTTCATTTGATCCGTCAATATCAAATGTGGCAGCAATTGAGGAGAAAATTGAAAAGCTTGGCTACGGAACTGTTAAAGAAAGTGTTGAACTTAAAATAACAGGTATGACGTGTGCTGCGTGTTCGGCTAGAATTGAAAAAGGATTAAATAAATTATCCGGTGTTACGAAAGCAAATGTGAACCTTGCGTTAGAAACCGCCCATGTGGAATACACAGGAGAAGTGAGCCTAGATGAGATTTTGCAGAAAGTAAAGGCCTTAGGTTATGAGGCATCAACGAAAGACGCTGATAACGGAATCGACAGTGATCATCGAGAAAAGGAAATTTCTAAGCAAAAGAAGAAATTACTGATTTCGGCACTACTATCCTTGCCGTTATTATGGTCAATGGTTGGGCACTTTACTTTTACATCGTTCATTTGGATGCCGGATATCTTTATGAATCCATGGTTTCAATTTGCGTTTGCAACACCTGTGCAATTTTATATAGGAAAGCAGTTCTATGTAGGAGCCTATAAAGCTTTACGAAATGGCAGTGCAAATATGGATGTCCTTGTTGCGTTAGGAACATCTGCTGCCTATTTTTACAGCTTATACCAATCGATCTTAGCGATAGGCAATGATCATCATAGCGTTCAATTATATTATGAAACAAGTGCTGTTTTGATTACATTAATATTACTTGGGAAATTATTTGAGGCGCTTGCAAAAGGCCGTACATCTGAAGCAATTAAAACATTAATGGGCTTGCAGGCGAAAACAGCAACCGTCATTCGTGACGGTCAGGAAACGGTAATTAAAATTGAAGAAGTAGCGGTTGGCGATACCATTATTGTTAAGCCTGGCGAAAAAATTCCGGTTGATGGCCATGTGATTGAAGGGCAATCGACAATCGATGAGTCAATGCTCACAGGAGAAAGTATTCCAATCGATAAAGCGATTGGCGATCAACTATTTGGAGCAACGATCAATAAAAATGGCATTTTAAAAATGAAGGCAACAAAAGTTGGGAAGGAAACGGCATTAGCACAAATTATTAAAGTTGTTGAGGATGCTCAAGGTTCAAAAGCCCCAATTCAAAGAGTAGCAGATAAAATTTCAGGTATTTTCGTTCCTGTTGTTGTCGGTATTGCTGTTGTTGTGTTCCTTGTTTGGTTTTTCGTTGTAACGCCTAATGACTTTGCAAATGCGCTTGAAAATATGATTGCAGTTCTAGTGATTGCTTGTCCGTGTGCATTAGGTCTTGCAACTCCAACCTCAATTATGGCTGGTTCAGGACGTGCCGCTGAATTTGGAATTCTATTTAAGGGTGGGGAACACCTTGAAAGAACTCATTTAATCGATACGATAATTGTTGATAAAACTGGAACGGTAACAAAAGGAACACCAGAACTTACTGATGTAATAGTAGCTAGGGGTGAAGAAGACGAATTTCTACGCTTAGTTGCTAGTGCTGAAAATAATTCCGAGCATCCTTTAGCAGAAGCGATTGTAGCCGGTACTAAGGAAAAAGGAATTGAATTGGCGAAAGCAGATCAGTTTGAAGCCATTCCCGGGTACGGAATTCACGCTGTTGTTGAAGGAAAGGATTTGTATATTGGGACGCGACGTTTAATGGCCAAACATAACATTGATATCGAAGCGGCAATTGAAACGATGAACATATTCGAGTCAGCAGGTAAAACGGCAATGATTGTTGCAATCGATGGTGCGTTTGCTGGAATGGTTGCAGTTGCCGATACAATTAAAGATACGTCAAAAGCAGCTGTAGAACGGTTGAAACAAATGGAAATTGAAGTCATTATGATAACAGGTGATAATGAAAGAACAGCACAAGCGATTGCACAACAAGTAGGAATTGAACACGTGCGAGCGGAAGTATTGCCAGAAGGAAAAGCAGAAGAAGTTAGAAAATTACAGGAATCTGGAAAGAAAGTTGCGATGGTAGGGGATGGTATTAATGATGCACCTGCGCTAGCAACTGCAGATATTGGGATGGCGATTGGTACCGGTACAGATGTTGCAATGGAAGCAGCGGATGTAACGTTAATGCGAGGAGATCTTCAAAGCATACCGGATGCGATTATAATGAGCCGAAAAACAATGAAAAATATTAAACAAAACTTGTTCTGGGCACTTGGGTACAATTCATTAGGTATTCCAATTGCGGCAATAGGTCTCCTAGCACCATGGGTAGCTGGGGCAGCTATGGCGTTAAGCTCTGTTTCTGTTGTATTAAATGCATTGCGATTACAAAAAGCAAAAATCTAAATGTCTTTTGTTACTACTAGCTTTAGAAAGGCTTATAACAAAATTTCTAAGTTTTATCGGATAAAATTGGGGTAAGATACTTAGTCCCATTTTATATAAATATTAATTAACAAAAGATTGGAGCGAATGATATGAAAAACGAAACATTAACAGTTGAAGGAATGTCTTGCGGACATTGTGTAAATGCAGTTGAAACAGCGTTAAAGGAAATTGGTGTCGAAGCAAAAGTTGACTTAGCAAGTAAATCAGTTGCGGTTACTTATGATGAAGCAACTGTAACAATAGAAAAAATAAAAGAGGCAATTGAAGATCAAGGTTACGATGTAAAGTAGAGAATTTAAACAGGCAATTGACAAATCAAGAGCCAACGAGAAGTTAATAAAAATTGAAGGGATGTCCGAAACGGGCATCCCTTTCATATTTATCTACATATGATATTGATTTTATTAAAATAGATTCTTCATTTATTAAAGAGATTGGGAAAAATAAACGAAAAGAAAGTATTATTTCAAGTTTGATTTCACTCGCAAGTGTTATGAATGTAAAAATTGTTGCAGAAGGAGTCGAAACGGTACAGCAGCTTCAATTTCTCCGCGACCGAAATTGTCATTTAATTCAAGGCTTTTTATATAGCCGTCCGGTAAATGTCAATCTTTTTGAAAAGTTTTTGGACCAGCCATTTATTAAGATAGACAATAGTTCCAGTACTAGACAAGCGTTACGTACTGAACGCAGAAAACATTACAGAATGAACTTTCCAAAACCAATTATTGCAGAAATGTTTCAAGAGCAAAATTAACCTTTGAAAAATATCATTTAAAGGCTAAATTTAAGCAGTATGTAATTATGGGCAGTAATATATTCCTCTTAATGCAACATCTTCCGACAAAGTTCAACAATTTTTAACAAATTTATCACAGATTTATATGCAACGATAATGTATAATTAACACGTTAATAACGGTATAAATGCTCATAAATAACGAAAAGGGCAAAACTACGGAAACGTAGTGACGCAAAGCTATAGGGACTAATCCATATTTGGAATGTTAGCCAGCTGCCGCTTTTGGGAACGTCAAAAACATGTCCTACTAATGTGCGGATATGTTTTTTTGTTTTTCTTTTTCTAAACGAAAAAAATCAGCAGATGCGTATTTAAAGGGAGCTGTGGAGATTGTCATTACATTTTTTAAAAGAGGATCGTTATTTAAAACTTTTATTTCATAATTCAACGTTAGCAATGATTGCACTTGATAAAAATATGAATGTAAAGAAATGGAACCAAACTGCGGCGGATTTATTTGGTTGGCATGAGGAAGAGGTGATTGATCGTCCTTTTCCGATTTTACCTGAGTTTGAAAAAGACGCGTTTCATAAGATGTTTACTCATGTTATTAACGGAAATGTATTAACAAATGTTGAGGCAAAAAGAAAAAGGAAAAACGGAACGTTAATTGATGCTACGATAAACCCATTACCATGGTATGACGACCAAGGTCGAATAAATGGATATATAGCCATTATTAAAGATATATCAGCCCATAAAAAGAATGAAAGAAAATTGGCGAAAACGATTAAACGTTTAGAAGATTATAAATATGTATTAGATGCTTCCTCATCAATCACAATAATTGATAGTGAAGGAAAAATTATTTATGCAAATGATCACTTTTGTGAGATTTCAAAGTTTAAAAAGGATGAATTACTAGGAAAACATTATACCATCTTAGATTCACAATATCACCCAAAGAGGTATTTTAAAAAAATGTGGGCTACGATAATGAAAGGGGATATTTGGAAAGGTGAAGTAAAGAACCTTACGAAAGATGGTGGAATCTGGTGGGCAAATACAACAATCGTTCCTTTAATAGATGGCAATAATAAGCCAGTTCAATATATTGCGATTTGTTCAGATATTACAGATCGTAAACTGATTGAAGAGGAGCTTCGCAAACAGCAACGAGAAGTTGAATATATGGCATATTTTGATTATTTAACAGGACTTCCTAACCGACGTCTTTTTGAACTGGAATTAAAGCAAAGGCTTAGTGAGGCACAAGAAAATTGCGCGATGTTTGCATTGTTGTTTATTGACTTAGACGGTTTCAAGTTTATTAACGATACGCTGGGGCACGAAATTGGTGATAAGCTATTGCGAGAAGTGTCTGAGCGATTCATTCAAAGCAAAAATGAATCGGACGTTATATCACGTATTGGCGGCGATGAATTCACAATCATTGTTGCAAATGTAAACGATATAGCTGAAATTCAAAAAGTGGCACAGCGAATTTTGGCATTATTTATAAATCCGTTTTTAATAGATAATTATACTTTACATATTACGGCAAGTATTGGGATAAGTATTTATCCAGATGGTGGAGAAAGCACCCATTCATTAATCCAAAATGCTGATTTGGCATTGTACCGGGCGAAGGACGATGGGAAGAACACGTACGAAATTTTTTCGCCACGATTAAGTATTGGCGCTTATAAAAAGTTTTCATTGCAGAATGATCTAAGGGATGCAATTAATAACGGGGAACTATTTTTACAGTATCAGCCAAAGGTAGATTCGAAGACTCATACAATCGTTAGAGTAGAAGCGCTTGCTCGTTGGGATCACCCAGAGTGGGGAATTGTTTCTCCTGATGAATTTATTTCTTTAGCTGAACAGTCAGGGCTTATTAGTATGATAGGAAAACAAGTGTTATTGATAGCTTGCAAGCAAAACAAGAAATGGCAGGATGAAGGCTATGCACCAATCAAGATAGGAGTGAACTTTTCACCTCTTCAATTTTTGCAAGCAGATTTAGTGGAAATGGTCGAAAAAGTTCTCGAACAAACCGGACTTGAGGCAAAGTGGCTGGAAATTGAATTAACGGAAACTGCAGTCCTTAAAAATGAAGTTGCGGTTCTTTCGAAATTAAATCAATTGCGCAAATTAGGAATTACCATCGCGATTGATGATTTTGGCACAGGTTTTTCGTCACTATCTCATTTAAAAAAGATAAAACCGGATACAGTAAAAATTGATAAATCATTTATTAAAGAAATCCCCGCTGATCAAGAAAGTACAGAAATTGCAACATCGATTATTAAACTAGCAGAAAGACTAAAGATTCACGTTGTTGCAGAAGGTGTTGAAACTAGTGAACAAGCAGCATATTTGCGGAAAATTCATTGTACGTATCTACAAGGGTATTTCTTTAGTAAGCCATTATCCGCTGGAAAATTTGAGAGATTGTTAAGAAGAGGTAAATGTCACTTAGGTGACAGTATAAAAACTGATGCTGAAATTTTTGAGAATCGGCGTGCATATTATCGAATCGAATTGCCACGTCCACTTATAGCGGAGATGACGATCGCATCTATAGGTGGTAAGAAAATACAAGTTGGTATGACGAAGGTATTAATCGAGGATATCGGTCCTGGTGGGGTTAAGTTTTCTTCCAATATTAAACTTCCAACAAGACCTGACTTAATATTAAGAATAAGAACGTATATTTTAGAAGAGAAAGTTGAAGCAACGGGCTCGATTGTTTGGGGAAAAGAAGTGGGCGATATTCAACAGTATGGCTTCCAGTTTGATATTGATGATAAACAACGTGATGAAATAATAAGTATTCTAAATAAGTTTCAAGTAAAGCTACGAAATCAGGCAGTCTCATCAACAAGCTGGTTTTTATCAATAAGCAGGCAGAAATTTTTTAATTTTAGCACGGTCGAAAGTAGCAGCAAGGCTTAAAAATCCTAATTACAGAAAATATAAAATATGCAAGTAGCGCACTTAGAGTCGTGCTTTCTATCAATGTTTTTATTCATTAGCATTGGGCAATGCTTTCAACGATTATATTCAACATATAGGTAAATCGAGGCAAAAGGACAGTGACATCATTAGAGAGAGAGGGTGTTGCCTTGAAATCACTTTATTATAAAATAACCTTTATTATTATTGGAATTGTTGTTTTAAGTGGTGCTAATTATTTTATTATAACAACATTAATTACGAATGAAGAAAATATTAGTCATAACATTAACGTTGCTGGACGAGAAAGGATGCTAGCTCAAAAAATAAACAATCATTCCATTAAACTATTGTATTCGGATGAAGCTACTGTAGAGGAAGAATTATTGGCTACCTTAAATGAATTTGAAGAGAACTTAATTGGTTTAATGAATGGGAATGAGGCGCTTGGCTTACTTCCGTTAGAAAATGAAGATATAAAAGCGCAATTAAAGCAAATTGAGATAAATTGGTTATCATTAAAAGCTGATATTCATCAAGCAGTTAATAATGAATCCGACCAAGTATACGCGACGAGTATAATTATGAAAAGCGAAGAGTTGATCGATCAATTAGATATCGTTGTAAAAATGTTTGAGGATGAAGGAAAAAAAGTAATTCAAGGACTAACTACCAAAAATGCAATTTTTATTACGGTAAATCTATTATTTGCTTTAGTAATATTCAGTACTTGGCATCTACTAGTGAACTTAGCAAAAAGTGAAAAAAAATATCGAATGCTTATTGAGCATTCACCACTAGGCATTGTTATTTCAAAGAATGGAAAGTTTCAATTTATTAATAACTATGCACGTAAGGCACTTGGATTATCTGATCAGGACGAGATGATTGGTGAATCTATTTATCAGATCATCCCACAAGAGTCATCATTCAGAACAAATGCACTATTTTGCCATGTAAAGGAAGAGAAGCAAGTAGCAGAAGTAGTGGAGGAACAATTTACTAGGATTGATGGAACAAAGATTACCGTTGAAGTCATGTCACTCCCATTTAATATAATGGGTGGTCATTTCACTATTTTCCATGATATTACTGATCATAAACGATCTGAAAGTGAATTTGAATATATGTTCAAGGAGCTTAACAATATTAAAACTGCGTTAAATTTATCGAATATTGTAGAAATCACGGATGATAAAGGTGTGATTTTGTACGTAAATGATAAGTTTAGCCAGTTATCAAAATATGAAAAAGAAGAAGTTGTTGGCAAGACACATCGCATCCTTAATTCTGGATACCATTCGAAAGAGTTTATTCGTAATTTATGGGAAACAATACAAGCTGGTCGGGTATGGGAAGGGCACGTTCGAAATCGAGCAAAGGATGGTAGCTTCTACTGGGTTAATACTATGATTATTCCGTTTATTAATAATGAAGGGATGCCATATCAGTACTTAACAATTCGCAACGATATTACTGACCGCAAAAATGCGGAAAAGGCAATAAGACTTTTAGCAACAACGGATGATTTAACACAGCTTTCAAATCGAAGAGTTTTTGAAGAAAAGTTGAAGGAAGCAATTGCTGATGAACATCAAGTTGCAGTTATGTTTCTAGACTTGGATCGGTTTAAAATAATTAATGATACACTTGGCCATTTAATTGGTGACCAACTTCTAATTGAGGTTGCCGATAGACTACGAGACGCAGTAGCAGATATGGGGATAATTTCACGTCAAGGTGGCGACGAATTTACAATGTTAATTACAAATACCGATAACAATGTGTTAAAAAAGATTTGTGAACGAATCATAACAAAAATTAAGCAGCCTTATGTTATTGAAGGAAATAAAATTCTCGTAACGTGTAGTATTGGGGTTAGTACCTTCCCTCATGATGGAAAAACAATTGAAGATTTAATGAAAAATGCTGATATCGCGATGTATGACGCAAAAGATCGTGGTAAGGACAACTTTTCTTTTTACAAAAAAACTATGGTTCCTTTTTTGCTTAATCATGATAAATAAATTATTGTTTGATTAAAAAACTACCCCAGTCAAGAGAAGAATGCTGATATCGCGATGTATGACGCAAAAGATCGTGGTAAGGACAACTTTTCTTTTTACAAAAAAACTATGGTTCCTTTTTCGCTTAATCATGATAAATAAATTAACGTTTGATTAAAAAAACAGATCTAGTCCAAGAACTACTGTCCCAGTCCAAGAACTACTGTCCCAGTCCAAGAACTACTGTCCTAGTCAACGAACTACAGTACCAGTCAAGAACTGCGGTCCTATTCATGAATTATTGTCCTTGTCAACGAACTACTATCCCAGTCAAGAACTGCGGTCCTAGTCAAGAACTACTATCCCAGTCATAGAACTGGGGTCCTAGTCAAGAACTACTATCCCAGTCATAGAACTGGGGTAGTTTTTTGCGTTAATTGTCTTGTATTTATAGTTACTATTACTAGCTTTGTAAAAGTTTAACCATCTATAGATGGATGGGGTGGATGGCTTCTCGTGATTTTTAAATAGTCTGTGTAAAACCATCTATATATTGTTGATAGAATTTGGTTTCCCAAAAAGTTAAAGTTTTTTATTATTAAAGTCTTCTATTATTAATGAAATACAGTATACTTAAGAAGAAATAGAGTACCTGATTATTTAACGGACATAAAATCCTTTATTTTCGCGTAATCCCTCTTTACGAGCTGCATAAAGGACACACGATCCGTTAATTACTACTAATCCCCAAGAAACAGTTAATATTCTTCTTAATAACGGAACTAATGTCCGTTCACCCCCGTAATTTCAATCAATGACAAAAGATAGCGGAGCTAATGTCCGTTAACCACCCATAATTTCAGTCACAGACAAAAGACAGTGGGGCTAATGTCTGCTAAAAACCTACCTATAATTCCAAAACAGCCATGAGTTATTAATTATATGAAGATTATAAAAAACTATAAAATTAGAAAGGAAAGTGAATGATCGATGGAAGGATTTGAACAAAAATACAACAAATGGCTTGGAGAAAATATTAACGAAGAGAAGAATCCTAGGCGACGTGAAATACTAGAAAAGGGTCTAGGTCATGGAACGATAGAATTTCTTCGTAAAATATGGTTTCCAACTGTAGGGAGTTTTAATCATTTGTATCCTGAGTGGGAGGTGCGTGATTTCAATAACGGTTATCGTTATTTGGACTTAGTATACAGACCTAGGGATGCGAAAGGGTGTATAGAAATTCAGGGATTCGGCCCTCATGCTCGAGATCTTGATACTAGGCGATTTAAGGATCTATGCTGGCGACATTCATTATTGGCACTTGATGGATGGACATTATTACCGATTGCTTATCTTTCTATTAAAGAAGAACCTAAACAATGTCAGCAACTTATACTTGCTTTTATCGGGAAATTTATCTCAACTGAAACATCTCCACAATTATCTTGGATGGAAGCAGAGGTGGTACGTTATGCTCGTCGTCTACTTCGTCCAATTACTCCACTTGAGATTGCCTATCATTTAAACATTAGTGACCGTCACGCAAGACGTATTTTACACACTCTTGTAGACATGAATATTCTACGTGTGGCGAGCGGTAATAAACGGTATCGAACTTATCAGCTCGAATAATTTTTTTGAAAATTTTAACCATTATTTCCAAAATAGTAATAAATCTTTATTTTTACGACATCTAGTGCAATGTAAAGATGACACATAGAACATTGCATTGGAACAAATTGTGCTTTTAACGGACACCAGATCCTTTATTTTACCAAAAAACGTATTTTTATAATTTTATCGGACATATAATCCGTTATTTCATCATATTCACAAAAAAACTACTGCTAAAATCCAAAATAACGGAACGTGTGTCCGTTAATCATCAAAAAATAGTCTTGTTTTTTAAATAAGGGATCCTGTGTCCGTAAAAACCAGCGGAGTTCAGAACCTTTGGAAAATAGAGGGAACGTGGAAAAACTAGAGAAAAAACAAAAAAATAGCACCTGTTCCCTTATAATCAAAGGAAACGGTGCTGATTCTTTCAATGGAGACTACCGGGCTCGAACCGGCGACCTCAACACTGCCAGTGTTGCACTCTCCCAACTGAGCTAAGCCCCCGTGAAAAGCAAATATCAAATTATCAAATGGGGTAGTGAAGTTGACAAGTACGGACTCCCAACTGAGCTAAGCCCCCCGTGAAAAGCAAATATCAAATTATCAAATGGGGTAGTGTAACGACGATGGTGGACTCCCAACTGAGCTCTACCGCCCTTTTTCCTATTATGAAATTAATTTTAATAGCACACAATTAAAATGTAAAGCACATTAATCATTTGCATGAAATTACTATTACCAAAAGCTGTTATTAGCTTTACCTAAGATCATAATAATGTAAACACCATTGATTGTAACTAAAGCTTAAACTAAATTGATTTACCACCACCTGTGGTCATTAACAATTTTGCAGGTTGTTGGATTGGTAAGTTAATTTCTACAGTTGTACCTATACCGATCGTACTTTCAATATGGATTGTTCCATGATGTCTCTCAATAATAGTAAAGCTAGTCATTAGTCCAAGGCCAGTCCCACGCTCTTTTGTTGAATAAAAAGGTTCCCCGATGTGGTTTAATCTTTCTTTGCTTATCCCGCAGCCTTCATCAATCACTTTTATTGTAATAAAACCGTTTTTATTATCCTTAATTTTAACTAGTACAAAATCGCCTGCCTCACTTGCATCAAGCGCGTTTTTGATAATATTTAGTAACACTTGTTTAATAGCTGCTACATCACACTCAACTTTCAACAGTCGATTTGGTTTTATATACACTATATTTTGATTTGCCATATTCGCTTGTGTTTGTAATAAGATAATAACTTGCTCGATCAGTTCATTTATATTTTCAAGTTGAAAGTGAGTTTCTATTTGTGCGTTGCCCATTGCTAAATATTCAGTAATAATATTTTCGATTTTTTGGACTTCATTTAGCATGATATTTGTATATTGGTCGCTATATGAATGAAATTTCTTTTGTAGTTGGGCAAAACCTTTTATTGTTGTTAATGGGTTTCGGATCTCGTGAGCGACAGCTGCAGCTAATTGGGCAGCAACTGAAACTTTTTCTACTTTCTGAAAATAGTCTCTAGTATACTTTTCGTCAGTAATATCTTGAATTTGGATAAAATAGTAACGTTCATTTCCGAGTTCATTTTCAATGAAAGAAACGTTAATTAAGCCCCAAACTATTTTTCCGTTTTTGTGTTTATATCTTTTTTCTGCATGAAAAGAATCAATTTCGCCCTTTCTAAGTTGAGTGAAGAAGTAATAATCATTCGCTAAATCTTCTTTTGTACAAAGAAAATCTGGAACTTTATTTAACAATTCCTCATCTTTATAGCCGGTAAACTCACAAAAAGCCCGATTTACGGCAATCGTTTTACCGGATAAATCGATGAGTAATTGGCCAATTGCTGATTGGTAAAATGTACTCCAAAATATCGAACATTTCTCCATCATCTTCTTCTCCTCTTTAAAACATTAATGCCTTAAAACATAATAGTTGTAATTAAATTCAAAAACAACCCTTTCGACAAAAGCTTACAATCTTTTTTATAAATATATGTTAAAAAATTGCAATATTTGTTGGGGCAATATTTTTCTACCTTTAGAAAAACAATAATAATAGCGACACAATACAGAAAAAGGAATGATTATTTTTGCAAATGAAACTACTCAGTATTTTTTTTATTAGTGTTTGCTATATGTGTATTTCTGCTATTAACACCTGCTTTGCTACTACTCAAATGGATGAAAGTTCGCCGAAAATAATTGATATAAAAACTAGTCCGACACCAATCATTAATCAATGGGTAATTTTACGACAAAGAACGAATGGAGAGCTGCATATTGAAGCGATAGTCGAAAATGCATGGAAGGTAAGATTTTGGACAGTTCCAGTAAAAAATAAATCGTGGCAAGATTCATGGGAGCATAAAAAGCTCATAAGTGAGGATCAGGATGGTGAAGATGGTTGGACAACAACTTTTTATTATGGAAAAGAAAACTTGCTTACCTTCATTGTTGTTGAAGCTGTTGGTATGGACGGTCAAACTGCGAGGTGGCCGTTTTATGTAGCTTATAAAAAATAGGAATTGTTTAAGTAATTCTAGCTAAGCAAATTATGTCACCAATCATTATCGATAATGAAAAATATTCATCATTTCTAATACGAGGTAATTATTACCTGTTATATATAAATGATAGAAACTGTACCATATATAAATTGTAGAATTATAATTTATAAAAAAATAAGCAAAACTCACATTTCACAACAATGTCAATATTATATGGTCCAAAGATAATGATACTGTAGTATGATTTTTGTGTACCTGTACCATACTATATACATGATCTGTATTACTCAACGGAGGGATGACATAATGAAAGCTTGGGAAGGTTTTAAAGTTGGTAAATGGACAGAGGAAATAAACGTTAGAGATTTTATAAGTTTAAATATAACAGTGTATGAAGGTGACGAGGCCTTCCTTGAAGCAGCAACTAAGCAAACGATAAAGCTTTGGGAGCAAGTGATGGAGCTATCAAAGCTCGAACGTGAAAAGGGCGGCGTTTTAGATATGGACACAGACGTTGTCTCTAGTATTACATCACATGGTCCAGGCTACTTAAATAAAGATTTAGAAAAAGTTGTTGGTTTTCAAACAGATAAGCCATTTAAGCGCTCCTTACAGCCCTATGGAGGTATTAGAATGGCTGAACAAGCCTGTGAAGCATATGGCTATGATGTAAGCCCAGAACTAAAAGAGATATTTACAACATATCGTAAAACGCACAATCAAGGAGTATTTGATGTATATACTGATGAGATGAAGCTAGCGAGAAAGACAGGTATCATTACAGGTCTTCCTGACGCTTATGGGCGTGGGCGGATTATTGGGGATTATCGACGTGTAGCGCTTTATGGTGTTGATCGCTTAATTAAAGAAAAACAAAATGATTATAAAAATTTAGGCGGTATTATGTCTGAAGATGTGATTCGCCTTCGTGAAGAGGTTTCTGAACAAGTTCGTTCTTTACACGAGCTAAAAGAAATGGCTAGCCGTTATGGTTATGATATTTCTGGGCCTGCGAAAAATGCACAAGAGGCATTTCAATGGTTATATTTTGCATATTTAGCTGCAATTAAAGAACAAAATGGTGCTGCAATGAGCCTTGGTCGTGTCTCAACGTTTTTAGACATTTATATCGAACGTGATCTTCAAAATGGTATTTTAACTGAAAAGGAAGCGCAAGAGATTGTCGACCATTTCGTCATGAAGCTTCGGTTAGTTAAATTTGCTAGGACACCTGACTATAATGAATTATTTAGTGGAGACCCAACATGGGTAACAGAATCAATTGGAGGAATGGCAGAGGACGGAAGGTCACTTGTTACCAAAAACTCATATAGATTTTTACACACTTTGGATAATTTAGGTCCAGCACCAGAACCAAATTTAACCGTACTTTGGTCGCCGAGTCTACCGGTTAAATTCAAGGAATATTGTGCAAAAATGTCAATTAAAACTAGCTCTATCCAATATGAGAACGACGACATTATGAGACCGGTATATGGAGATGATTATGGAATTGCATGCTGCGTTTCGGCGATGGAAATTGGCAAGCAAATGCAATTTTTTGGTGCTAGAGCGAACCTTGCAAAGGCATTACTATATGCAATTAATGGTGGGAAAGATGAAAAGAAAAATATCCAAGTTGGCCCTGAATTTGGTGCGATCACTACTGACTATTTAAAATATGAAGATGTGATGGAGAAATTTGATCAAGTTTTAGATTGGTTAGCGGGTCTATATATTAATACTCTTAACGTGATTCATTATATGCACGATAAGTATTCATACGAAAGAATTGAAATGGCATTACATGATACACATATTCTTCGCACGATGGCAACTGGGATTGCTGGTTTATCCGTTGCAGCGGATTCACTAAGCGCCATAAAATTTGCTAAAGTGAAGGTTATACGTGATGAATCTGGATTAGCTGTAGATTATGAAATTGAAGGAGACTTCCCGAAATACGGAAATAATGATGATCGCGTTGATAGCATAGCCGTTGGGCTTGTCGAAAGCTTTATGGAAAAGCTTCGCAAGCATAAAACGTACCGCGATTCTGTGCATACATTATCTATTCTAACGATTACATCCAATGTTGTTTATGGAAAGAAAACAGGGAATACACCTGATGGAAGATGTGCAGGAGAGCCGTTTGCACCTGGTGCAAACCCGTTACATGGTCGTGATACGAAAGGTGCATTGGCATCATTATCAACTGTAAGTAAACTTCCGTATGATCATGCGAGAGATGGTATATCCAACACGTTCTCGATTGTTCCTAAAGCGCTCGGGAAGGAAGAAGATCAGCAAAAAAAGAATCTGGTAGGTATTCTAGATGGTTATGCAAGTAAAAAAGGGCATCATTTAAACATTAATGTTTTTAATCGCGAAACCTTACAAGATGCAATGGAACACCCAGAAGAATATCCGCAATTGACTATACGTGTATCAGGATATGCTGTGAACTTCATTAAATTGACAAGAGAACAACAAATAGATGTTATTAATCGTACGTTCCATGAAAGTATGTAAAACAATAAAGTAGGTTAATAAAAAATAAAAGAACACCCTCTGCTACTTGTAAGTTAAAAAACAGGGGGTGTTTTTATAAAAGGTTGGGATATAAAGAATGAACGGTAATGTACATTCAATCGAGACCCTAGGTACTGTTGATGGCCCTGGGCTAAGATATGTAGTATTTCTGCAGGGATGTTTATTAAGATGCCAATTTTGTCATAATGCTGATACTTGGGAACTTGGAAAAGGTACAGTGATGTCGGTCACAGAAATAATTGATGATATAAAATCATATTTGCCGTTTATGCAAGCTTCTGGTGGTGGAATTACTGTTAGTGGTGGTGAGCCCTTATTACAACTGGATTTTTTGCATGAGCTTTTTAAACGATGTAAAAGTCTAGGCATTCATACCGTAATTGATTCGTCAGGGGGCTGTTTTTCTTATGATGAAGTATTTATTGAAAAGCTGAAGGCTGTTTTAGAACTTACTGATTTAGTTTTGCTAGATCTTAAGCATATCGATGAAAAAAAACACCAAAAATTAACTGGGAAAAGTAATAAGCACATATTACAATTTGCGAAATTTTTATCAGACCTAAAAATTCCTGTATGGATACGACATGTATTAGTTCCAGGAGTAACTAATGATGAAAAAGATTTGGAAAGGTTAGGCGAATTTATTCATACACTTAATAATGTAGAAAAAATTGAAATTCTACCCTATCACAAACTTGGTGTCTATAAATGGAACGCGCTTGGCATAAAATATCCATTAGAAAATGTAGAACCGCCTTCTGAAGCAGAAGTTGAATGGGCTTACCAGATTCTAACTACAAAAACATTAGTAAACGTATAGGGTCTTTTGGAATGAAGAAAGCATGTATGAACATAACGCATTAAATAATAGAGCTAGTGAACGAAATTAGTTCAGTTATTCAGGCTGATTTTCAACGTTGCTTTCTTCTTCTTTAACTGGAAAGGAGTACTTATCAAGGAAGTGGAAGGAAAAAGCAAGGAAAAGTAAACCCATTAAAGGGATTATAAAACTAATAAAATTTTTAATCATTCACAACAACTCCTTTTTTGTAGTAGTTTACACCATTAACACAGTATATACGTATAATAACATAATATTCCAATTTTATGAAAGCGTTACCAAAAATATTTTGTGATTTTTCATCATTTCATAGTTGTTGACTGTTTATTTCGTAAATGTTATATTAGGTAGGTCGTTGTGAAATTGCATAATATTATCGCGGGGTGGAGCACGATCGAATAAGCTTCATCGAATCCGCAACAGCGTACCGATTGAACTGCATCTTGAATAAGCATTCTGAAATCGGGACGACGATTTTACTTAAGCTGGAAGATGAAGGGACAGTAGATTCTATACAATTTAGTAAGCAGGTTTAAAATATTTGCATAATATTATCGCGGGGTGGAGCAGTCTGGTAGCTCGTCGGGCTCATAACCCGAAGGTCGTAGGTTCAAATCCTGCCCCCGCAACCAATAATAATTAAATTAGTATTTTATATGGTTCCGTGGTGTAGTGGTTAACATGCCTGCCTGTCACGCAGGAGATCGCGGGTTCGATCCCCGTCGGAACCGCCATAAATATGAATATGGCCCGTTGGTCAAGTGGTTAAGACACCGCCCTTTCACGGCGGTAACACGGGTTCGAATCCCGTACGGGTCATACACGAAAAAGGGCTAGCACAATTTGTGCTAGCCCTTTTTCGTGTTAATGGTAGTCCTGATATAATTCGTTCAATAGAATCTATGTGTAACCGTAAAACCATTAGTTGGTTATAATAATGTCGATCGTTCCGAATGACAAATAGGCAGTAATAATTAAAACGGAATTTTCTGGAGCGATATCAACATTTTGTTGAACCTTTGGTGCGTCCATTTCGTACTCGATTCCACGATTTGACATATTAACTGTATAAATGCCATTATGTAAATTTAAAAATTCACTTACAGAGGCTTGAGCCAATTCATCAACTTCTTCAAGTGTTTCCTCTGCATAAATTGAAGCAAATTTCACAAATACATCTTCGTCACATCCGATGGCAGTTGCAAATCCATTTTCTCCAATAATGTTTTGTGATGTCCACCATTGGGAATGGTAGTTGCCGCTAATTGCTTTAGCCTCTATACGTACTTGATCATCAATGAAACGGATTAAGTTCTTGGCGAATAGTGATACATAATCTGTATAATGCTGTTTATTGGCTGAATCTTTGATTTGCAATAATGCTTCAACTAATGTATCAATGTCACCATCTTTAATCGCTTCAAATTGTTCATCTGACAAGCTATTATCCTTTTTGTAGGCTGCCAATGCGTCTGAGAATTGTTCAATTGACATATAGCCGCGGTCAACAAGTGCTTGTCCTAAAATTAAATGATTTTGTTTTTGACCTGATAAAAGCTGATCAAGTTGCTGCTCAGTAAGATAACCAAGTTCAATAGCAATCTCTCCAAACCTTTTATCGACTTGTTTTTGTTTCTCGTGGACCTCTTCAACTTGACTTGCAGTCATAAAGCCTTCATTTACGGAAAGGACGCCCAATTTTACATGTGTGGATGCCTGTAGGTCTAAGGCGTTTTTTAGTTGATCCGCACTTATTAAACCTTTATTTAATAAATAATGCCCGAAATATTGACTAAACATTATAGAGAGCCCTCCATTCCTTCTTTCACAATTTTATCGATAATATTGGCAACAGCCTCTAAAGTTACCGGCTTTTGAATAAAATCATAAGCTCCTAGTTCAATAGCTTTCTTTAAATGGGACTGTGTTCCAGCGGAAGAAGCCATTACGACTTTTATGGAAGGATCAAACTCTTTTATTTCCGTTAACGCCTCAATTCCATCTTTATCAGGCATGACGATATCTAAAAAAACTAAATCAGGCTTTTCGGATTTAACAATGTCAATAGCTTGTTGGCCGTTTTCGCCTTCAAGAATATTAGTAATCCTGCATTTTTCCAATGTGCTTTTTAACTTTTTTCGTATTAAGATAGAGTCATCACAAATTAACACTTTTAAATTAATTTCCATCTTTAATCCCCCTTGTAGTATAAAATACATACCTTTATATATTATATAATAATTTTCTGCATAAATCGCCAAAATTCCTTCCTTTTCACATAATGGTAATATATAAAAAGATTGTACTTATTTGCTAACTACAAATAAAAAAGGATGATTGTAACACATTCATGCGTTTGTTATAATAAAATTGGTTGGAAGACATATCCTCAAAGTAGGGTACATAATTTTTTGAGAAGACATCACGTCTTCTCTTTTTTTTATTGTTTAAGAAATAGAAAATTTTGACCTGTGGATAAGTATTGCAATGATAGTATTAATCTAGTGCTTGCGCTTTTTATTTTGCCGAAAAATGATAGATAAGTGGGGAAATAAGGGTAAAATGTAAAAAAATGAAAATTTTCATAATCTTTTAACATATAATTAAAAGGATTTTTATGGTTATTTCTTGAATATAGCAATTATGAAGGTATCTTCTATAAAATTACCAGCAAGTAAGGAGGTTGAAAAATGATATACCATCCTACTGAGCTTGATACATATTTATTTCATGCAGGAAAACTATTTCAAAGCTATAAAGTTTTCGGAGCACATCCTAGAGAAGAAAATAGTAGTCATGGAGTTCGTTTTACTGTTTGGGCTCCACATGCACAACAGGTAAGTGTCATAGGAGATTTTAATAACTGGAGCGGGAGCGATTATCGTCTTATAAAAATATCAAATGAAGGTATTTGGAGTGGTTTTTTTACACGACTATCTGAAGGAATTACTTACAAATATGAAATTACGACTGAGGATGGAAGGATCTTGAAAAAGAGTGATCCTTTTGCGTTTCTTTCCGAAAAGCGCCCTCAGACAGCATCAATTATTTGTGATTTATCTGGCTATCAATGGAACGATACAGCTTGGAAACAATTACTCAGTCAAAAGTCCACTTTTAAAGAGCCGATGTTTATTTATGAAGTCCATTTAGGGACATGGAAAAGAAAAGAAAAGGATGAACACTTAACATATACTGAAATGGCAGATGAATTAATTCAATATGTAGTCGAGAGAGGATATACGCATATTGAATTATTACCCTTGATTGAACATCCATTTGATCGATCCTGGGGTTATCAAGGAACTGGCTATTATTCATTGACAAGTCGTTATGGAAAACCACATGATTTCATGGCATTTGTTGATAGATGTCACCAAAATGGAATCGGCGTCCTACTCGATTGGGTACCTGGACATTTTTGTAAGGATGAACATGGATTGTATTTGTTTGATGGTAAACCTACATATGAATATTCAAACCCTTTCGTTATGCAAAATGATGTTTGGGGTACGGCAAATTTTGATTTAGGACGAACGGAAGTAATTAGTTTCCTTATATCTAATGCTATTTTTTGGATGGATGTTTACCATATTGATGGTTTCCGTGTTGATGCAGTCGCAAATATGCTTTATTGGGATATGCATGGGCAGGGAAGAGTACATCAAAATGAATATGCTATTCGCTTTTTAAAGCAACTAAATGAAGAAGTCTTTAAGTTTAATCCAGAAGTGTTAATGGTAGCTGAGGATTCGACGGCGTGGCCACAAGTAACCGCACCAACGAGCCATGGTGGCCTCGGATTTAGCTATAAGTGGAATATGGGATGGATGAACGACGTTCTTAAATATATGGAATTGGATCCTATTTATCGGAAGTATCATCATAATCTTCTTACATTTTCTTTGTTATATGCGTATTCTGAAAATTTTATTTTGCCATTTTCTCATGATGAGGTTGTCCATGGGAAAAAATCATTATTAAATAAAATGCCCGGTGATTATTGGCAGAAATTCGCACAGCTTCGTTTACTTTATGGATATTTTATTGCTCACCCCGGGAAAAAGTTAGTGTTCATGGGTGGAGAGTTTGGGCAGTTTGATGAGTGGAAGGACCTTGAACAATTGGATTGGTTCTTATTAGATTACGACATGCATAATAAAATGCATGCATATACTAAAAAGCTTGTGAATTTCTATAAAGTAGAACAAGCGTTATGGGAGCTTGATTATTCATGGGAGGGATTTGAGTGGATTGATGCGGATAATAATGAGCAAAGTATTTTAACGTTCATAAGAAAATCCTCCAAAAAAGAAGATTATTTAGTTATTATCTGTAATTTTACACCTGTCGTTTATTATGACTATAAAGTCGGCGTGCCAGACAATACATCTTATCTTGAGGTTTTCTCAAGCGATAAAACTGAGTATGGTGGTTCGGGAAAACTGAACAATGATGAGTTATATAGTAATAAGGGTAGCTGGCATCAAAAGCCATACTATATTTCGATGACAATCCCACCCTTTGGCATTTCGATCCTAAAACCAACAAATAAACCACGTAGCTTTTATGAGATTAGTGTAAAAGGAAATAGCTATAAATTAGAGATAGGCAGGGCTGAATATCGATAAATAAATAGGGGGCGATTAATTGATTATGAGAAGAAAAAAATGCATTGCTATGCTACTTGCTGGGGGGCAAGGTAGCCGTCTAAGCTTGTTAACAAAAAATCTAGCAAAACCAGCTGTATCTTTTGGTGGAAAATACCGAATCATTGATTTTCCATTAAGCAATTGCACGAACTCCCAAATATTTACTGTAGGAGTATTAACGCAGTATAAGCCTCTAGTATTAAACTCTTATATTGGTATCGGAAGTGCGTGGGATTTAGACAGAAGAGATGGGGGTGTTACAGTATTACCCCCTTATATGGAGCAAGACGGTGGTAGGTGGTATAAAGGTACTGCTAATGCAATTTATCAAAATATAAATTATATTAATCTTTACGATCCTGAGCATGTTCTTGTCCTATCAGGAGATCACATTTATAAAATGGATTATTCTAAATTACTAGATTATCATATTGAAAGGAATGCGGATGCAACCATATCGGTCATTGAAGTTCCTTGGGATGAAGCTAGTCGATTTGGGATTATGAATACGAATGAAAAGCTTGAGATTGTAGAGTTTGAAGAAAAGCCAGAGCATCCAAAAAATAATTTAGCTTCGATGGGAATTTATATATTTAAGTGGTCAGTTTTAAAAGAATTTTTGGAAATGGACGACCGAAATTCAGATTCTAGCCATGATTTCGGAAAGGATGTCATTCCGCATATGCTTGAGGAAGGTTTAAAGCTATTTGCCTATCCTTTTAAAGGATATTGGAAAGACGTTGGAACGGTAAAAAGCTTGTGGGAAGCCAACATGGATTTATTAGAGGAGAAGCCTGAGCTTGATTTAAATGATCATCAATGGCGGATCTATTCCGTCAATCCAAATCAGCCGCCACATTACATTTCGCCGACGGGGATCGTAAATAGATCGATGGTGAATGAAGGGTGTATGGTCTATGGGACAGTACTACATTCTGTTCTATTTCCTGGCGTTGACGTTGGACTAGGCTCAATTATAAAAGATTCAGTTATTATGCCAGGAGTTAAAATTGGAGAAAATTGCCGAATTGAAAATGCAATCGTTGCAAGTGACATGGTCATTGAGGAAGGTCGGGTCATTACACCTGAAAAGAAGGGGCAGGTTGTGTTGGTTGCAGAAGAGAAAATAAACTGTTAAGGGGGATGGGGATTGAAAAACTTAATGTTAGGTATTATTGATGCTACGACAAGTTTTGGTGGGTTACAAGAACTTACAATGGTACGGTCTCTCGCAGCGGTGCCATATGGCGGACGATATCGATTAATAGACTTTGCTTTATCAAATTTGGTAAACTCGGACGTTCAAAGTGTTGCGATTTTTCCGAAGTATCAATACCGCTCATTGATGGACCATTTAGGCTCAGGTAAGGATTGGGATTTGAACCGCAAACGAGATGGGCTGTTTTTCTTTCCGCCACCATTTAATACAGATAAAGATCATTTAGCGAGCGTATTCCACTACATGAAATTTCATAAAGATTATTTTTACCGGAGCACACAAGAGTACGCGGTTATTGTAGGTAGCAATACAATTTGCAATCTCAATTATAAAAATGTTCTAAAGGAGCATATTGAAACGGGTGCGGATATTACAAGAATTTTCAAAGGTGGAAGACCTTTAAATATGTGCATTTTAAAAACATCATTATTAATGGAGTTGATTGAATCTCCGAATAATGATCCAAATAGTACGCTGTCGGATATTCTAGATAGGTTTGCACGAAAGCTTAATGTCCATCATTATGAATTTTCCGGGTATGCCGTAACGATTGATACAATTCAATGTTATTACAAGCATAGTTTAGATCTGTTACAGCCAGCAATAATGAAGGAATTATTTAACCCGGATAATCCTATATTTACAAAGGTTAAGGATGAGCCGCCTACGCGATACATGAGTGAAGCAATGGTGAGAAACGCACAGATTGCTAATGGAAGTATTATTGAGGGTCATGTCGAAAATAGCATTATTTTCCGAGGTGTAAAGATTGGGAAAGATGCTGTTGTTAAAAATAGTATTATTATGCAAAAAAGCCAAATTGAAGCTGGCGCATATGTGGATGGAGCTATTATTGATAAAGATGTAATCATAAAAAAAGATGTCGTTATCACCGGAGATGCATCATCACCAGTCGTAATTCAAAAGGGTAGCAGTATACAAGGAGAGCTGATGAGTTCGTGAACATATTATTTGTTGTATCTGAATGTGTGCCTTTTATTAAATCAGGTGGACTTGCTGATGTTGCGGGGGCATTGCCGAAGGAACTTAAAAAGCTTTGCGGTGATGTTCGGGTTATAATGCCAAAGTATGGGACGATCCAGCAACATTTTAAAGATCAGATGGAAAAGGCATGTGAACTGAATGTTCAATTAGGTTGGAGAAATCAATATTGTGGAATAGAAAAGCTAGAGTATGAGGGTATTATTTATTATTTTATTGATAACGAATATTATTTTAATCGGGATACAATGTACGGACATTATGATGATGGGGAACGGTTTTCGTATTTTTGTCGAGCAGTTTTAAATGCAATTCCCCATTTGGAATTTCAGCCAGATATAATCCACTGTCATGATTGGCATACGGGCATGATACCGTTTTTGTTAAATGCTGAATATAGATGGTCTGAACCATATAGGCACATTCGTACTATTTTTACAATTCATAATCTACAATTTCAAGGAATTTTTCCAAGAGGAATTCTTGGGGATTTATTAAATTTAGATGATCGTTATTTTACAACAGATCAGCTCGAATTTTACGGTTGTGTAAATTTTATGAAGGCTGCAATTGTATCTTCAGATTTCATTACTACCGTTAGTCCTACATACCGAGATGAAATTCAAACTCCATATTATGGTGAAAAGCTTGACGGTCTTCTTCGCTCACGGCAAGCAGTATTGGTCGGGATTTTAAATGGTATTGACTCCGATATTTATAATCCACAGACCGATCGCTATATCATTGAGAACTATGATAAGAAGACGATTGAAAAGAAAGAAAAGAACAAGGCGAATTTACAAGAGAGACTTGGACTTGAAGTTATTGGAAATAAACCGATAATTGCGATTATCTCTCGATTAACAAAACAAAAAGGCCTAGATTTAATAAAAAGGGTTTTCCATGAAATAATAAGGAACGATGTCCAATTTATCGTTTTAGGTACTGGGGATAATGAATTTGAGCATTTCTTCCGGGCAATGGAGTGGCAATATCACGATAAGGTTCGGTCTTACATCGGTTTTAATGAAGAGATGGCTCATCAAATTTATGCGGGTAGTGATATATTTCTTATGCCTTCAAAATTTGAGCCTTGTGGCCTTAGCCAACTCATTGCGTTAAGCTACGGAACGATACCGATAGTTCGTGAAACGGGTGGACTGAATGACACAGTTCATTCCTTCAACGAGGTGACAGGTGAAGGCAACGGTTTTAGTTTTCACAATTTTAATGCCCATGATATGCTATATACAATTGAAAGAGCACTGTGGTTTTATCATCAAAAAGGGAAGTGGAGTCATCTAATGAAAACTGCAATGTCGTACGATTACAGCTGGTCAAAGTCAGCTAACGAATATTATCAGTTGTATAACAAAATGCAAGGCTAAAAAATGACTATTCGCTAATCTAGCAGAAATATTGAAGATGAATAGTTTGGGGAAAAGGGGAGAAAGTAATGTTCTCTAGCAAGGAGGCTTTTAAACAACGTTTTTTAGAAAAGTTTGAAAAAATGTATAGTAAAAGCTTTGCGGAATCGACACTACAGGAGCAGTATAATACTTTAGGTCAACTCGTCCGTGAATTTGTAAGCCATGATTGGATAGAAACGAATGAATTTTATCGTTCGAATCAAAAAAAACAAGCGTACTATTTTTCAATAGAATTCCTACTTGGTAGATTACTAGGAAGTAATTTATTAAATTTAGGTGTTCGAGACATAATTGAAGTCGGCCTAAAAGAGTTAGGAGTAGACTTGATTGAGCTTGAAGAGCAAGAAGTTGATGCTGGGTTAGGTAATGGTGGACTTGGACGTTTGGCTGCCTGTTTTTTGGATTCACTAGCATCACTAAGTCTACCCGGTCATGGGGTGGGTATTCGTTATAAGCATGGATTATTTGATCAGAAAATTGTAGATGGTTATCAAGTGGAGCTTCCAGAGCAATGGCTTAGAAATGGAAACGTATGGGAAATACGGAAAGCTAGCCACTCAATTGAGGTTAAATTTGGTGGTGAAGTTCAAGTTTCACATAATGGGCAATTAATGTTCCATCATGTTAATGCAGAAACAGTCACGGCCGTACCTTATGATATGCCTGTTATAGGCTATCAAAACAAAGTTGTTAATACGTTAAGACTTTGGAGTGCAGAACCATCTCAATTTCGGCCTGATAAAGGTGACGTAATGAAATATAAACGTGAAACTGAAGCAATTTCCGAATTTCTTTACCCAGATGATTCTCATATAGATGGGAAGATACTTCGCTTAAAACAACAGTACTTTCTTGTATCAGCTGGATTACAAAGTATTATTAGAAGCTATTTAAAAAATAATTATGATTTACTACAGTTTCATCAAAGAGTGGCTATTCATGTTAATGATACACATCCTGTATTGGCAATTCCTGAACTAATGAGAATATTGATGGATGAGCATGGCTTTGGATGGGAAGAAGCATGGGAAATAACGACTCACACCATTTCATATACGAATCATACAACATTATCAGAAGCTTTAGAGAAATGGCCAACTTCAATATTTAAGCCATTATTACCACGAATTTATATGATCATCGAAGAAATAAATGAACGATTTTGCAAACAACTATGGATGAAGTATACAGGTAATTGGAAGCGGATTGAGGAGATGGCAATCATTGCTCACGGTATGATTAAAATGGCGCACTTAGCCATTGTCGGAAGTCATAGCGTTAACGGTGTTGCTCAAATTCATACAGATATTTTAAAATCACGAGAAATGAAAATGTTTTATGAATTTTATCCATATAAATTTAATAATAAGACGAATGGAATTACGCATCGCCGTTGGTTAATGAAAGCAAATCCTGAGCTTACTAGTGCGATAAAAGATGCAATAGGTGATGAATGGATTGTTAACCCCAAGAAATTAGCGCTACTTATGGATTATGCAAAAGATGCGAGTTTTCAAGATAAGATTTTCGAAGTGAAGCAATGTAAGAAGAGGTCTTTAGCAAAACGGATTAAAAGTTTAACTGGAATTGTAGTGGATGAACAATCAATCTTTGATGTCCAAGTAAAAAGGTTGCATGCTTACAAACGACAGCTTTTAAATATTTTACACATTATGTATTTATATAACAGATTGAAGGAAGACGCGAATTTTTCTATTACACCTCGAACTTTTATTTTCGGTGCGAAAGCATCTCCAGGTTATTATTATGCAAAAAAAATTATTAAATTAATAAATACATTAGCTGTAAAAGTGAACAATGATCCGAAAACAAAAGAGATGCTGAAGGTTATCTTTTTGGAAAATTACCGTGTCTCTCTTGCCGAAGAAATAATACCGGCCGCCAATGTTAGTGAGCAAATTTCAACAGCTAGTAAAGAAGCATCTGGCACAGGAAATATGAAATTCATGATGAATGGTGCGATTACGATTGGCACATTAGACGGTGCAAACGTTGAAATCCTTGAAGAAGTAGGTTCAGATAATATTTATACTTTCGGTTTAACAGCTGATCAAGTATTAGCCTATCAAAGAAATGGTGGCTATCGTGCTCACGAGTACTACCATCATAATAAGTACCTACATCAAGTGATCGATCAGCTAGTAGGTGGGTTTTTCTCAGTCACTAGTCAAGAGTTTGAAACTATTTATGATTCACTACTAGTTCAAAATGATGAGTATTTTGTTTTAAAAGATTTCCATTCCTACGTTCATACACATGAAAAGTTAGGTGCTGCATATAATGATCAGAACAGCTGGCTAGAGAAAAGTATTATTAATATTGCGAAATCAGGACGTTTTTCAAGTGATAGGACGATTAAAGAATACGCTGATGAAATTTGGAAGATTCATAGTAGTAAACAATAAGATTGTGACAATTTTTTAGGAAAATTTACTATTAATTCAGTTTTTTCTATGTATTTTCATAGTATAATAAATTAAAGAATGAAGAAATGGAGTGATAAAAATGTTAACGTTTTACTCTAGAATTCTAGTAGCTCATGATGGATCAGAGTTAAGTGAGAAAGCATTAGATATGGCGATTACATTAGCAAAACAAGACGAAAGAATTGAATTATTTGTTGTTGCTGTTTCAAATCCACCTTCAGCTGCTTCAATGGGTAGCTATGGTATATACAGTCAAGAATTAATCGATGAGTTAAGAAAGAATACTGAGAAGTTACTGCAAGGTGCAATGGAAAAAATGAAGGATCTTCCTAATAAAGCAACGACAGTTGTTTTGGAAGGGAATCCGGGCAGAATGATTATTGAATATGCGAAGAATAGTAATTGTGATCTAATTGTTATGGGTAGCCGCGGATTAAATGCATTTGCAGAGCTGTTTTTAGGAAGTACAAGTCATTTCGTTGTACAGCGTGCTCATTGCCCAGTATTTATTGTAAAATAAACAAGTTAAAGGGACTGCATTTGCGCAGTCCCTTTTATCCTATTTTTTATCTTTCAAAAAGATTTGATAGTCCACCTAATACGCTTCCTTCTCCTCGTGTTTGCCCACCATTGCTTGGTGCGGCAGCAAAAATTCGATCAGCAAGTCGGCTGAATGGTAACGATTGAATCCAAACTGTACCAGGACCTTCGACTGTTGCAAAGAATAATCCTTCACCACCGAAGAAAGCAGACTTAACCTTGCCAACAAATTCGATATTATAGTTTACGTTCCTTGTCATCGCTACTAAACAGCCGGTATCAATTTTTAGTCGCTCACCGGGCTGAAGTTCTTTCCGATAAATTGTTCCACCAGCGTGAAGGAAGGCTAAACCATCGCCTTCTAGCTTTTGCATAATAAAACCTTCGCCGCCAAAAAAGCCTGCACCTAGCTTGCGTTGAAACTCTATACCCACTGAGACTCCTTTCGCTGCACATAAAAAGGCATCTTTTTGACAAATAATTTTCCCATTTAGCAAACTTAAATCGACTGGGATTATTTTTCCAGGATATGGTCCGGCAAATGAAACATGTTTAACTGCTTGACTTTGATTCGTAAATACAGTCATAAACAGACTTTCGCCAGTTAGAACACGTTTTCCAGCACCTAATAATTTACCAAATAACCCTTGCTCTGATGAGGATGAACCATCGCCAAAGATAGTTTCCATCCCAATCCCTTCTTCAAACATCATCATTGCCCCTGCTTCTGCAATTGTACTTTCTCCAGGGTCTAATTCTACCTCAACAAACTGCATGTCATCGCCGTAAATTTTGTATTCAATTTCGTGGGAATTCATGGAAAATCCTCCAATCGAAGAAATTTATTTACAAGTTAACTATACATGATTTGGAATCAATATGCTTGGTTTATTTTGGATATATAACACATCCTTTTTACCAAATAGGCTCTGTTAAACTCGGTTGTTGATTTTCGCTATGGGCGGACGCTTTCAGCGGGCACGGCTTCAGCTTCCTCGACTCGTAAACTCGTCTGCGGGATCTTCAGCTCATGCTATTCCCGCTGGAGTCGCCGCCCGTCGCTACAATCAATATAAATATAAAAATCAACATTGCGCTTTAACACAGCCACCAAATAAAAATAAAGCCCTTGGAAGTATTATGCTACAACCAAGGGTAAGAGGGGAAGAGATCTTTATTCATCATCAAATGATTCTAGTTCAGGATGTCCAATGTTCCCAACGGCAGAGACAATTCCTTCTGAGTCTAATTGTTCCTCATATGCTTGATGCACAGCATTAGGATAAATTTGAATATTGTTACCTTCTATATCAGTGCCAACGAAGCTTTCGATATCCTCTACATAACCGATTCTTTCATCTTCTTCAACAACGATATCATTATAATCCAATATACTTTGATCAAAGAAATCGGATGGGGATTCAGATGAACCGAATCTTGAAACATCCTGCCATGCGTCTTCAGCATCATAAAGAGTGGCATCCTTTTCATCGTATTCAAACTTGCCGTAAGCTGGAATCAAAACTTCCTCTTCAACTGGACGACGATGGGATACATTTTGGTCGGGGCTATGTTCCACACAATGAGTTGCGGTAGGTAATGCTTTTAATCGTTCGAGAGAGATATCTTTATCACATGTTTCACACTTCCCGTACGCACCTTTTTCAATATTTTCTAACGCGTGGGTAATATCTTTTAATTCCTTTTCATAATGCTCAACAAGTGCGATATCCTTTTCACGCTCATAAAGTTCAGTACCCGTATCACCAGGATGATTATCATATCGTGATAATTCACCAACCGAATCCTGTACGTGTGACTGTTTTGTTTGAAAGTAATCTGTTGCCTCTAGCTCCTTTTGTATTTCGTCTTTTCGATGTAACAAGATGGATTTGAAAGCAGAAAGCTCATTAGGAGTAAGCATTGTAAAGCTCCCCTTTCGCTTGTGTATTCTAAAGGTATTTCTTCAATAATTAGTATGAACACAATAAAAAAAAGCATACGATTTTTAAAACCGTATACTTTATCGACTTTATCGTTATGAACACCTATTGTTTATACCCAATAGCCTAATAACAATCCGATGGCTACTAGAAAACCGAATTGCGTATTTGTTTGGGCAGTTGCTACCATTGCGGGCATCATTTTTATTGGTAATGTATTTGCTTTGAAAACGCGAATTGCTTTTATCGCCTTTGGCAAGCTTGCAAACACTAATAAAAGCCATGGTGACACGATTTCGATACCCATTAGTATAATGATCCAGCCATATGATACAACAAACATTCCAGCTAAAAAGAGAATTGCTTTTTCGCGGCCAAGCAAAATTGCTAATGTTCGGCGGCCGCTTTTTTTGTCTCCATCTAAATCACGAATATTGTTTGAAAGCAGGATCGCCCCGACTAGAATGGAGATTGGAATCGAAATTAGTACACTATTGTATGAAATAGTTGCTGTTTGGATAAAATATGAAATAAGGATAATTATAACTCCCATAAAAAATCCGGCAACGATTTCACCAAATGGCGAATACGCAATAGGATAAGGTCCACCTGTGTAAAAATATCCAGTTATCATACCCAATATACCAATAACTGCAATCCACCAGCTAGAGTTAGCGCAAATATAAACACCTAATAGTAGCGAAATAGCAAAAAAGCATAAAGCAACAGTTAGAACTGTCTTAGGTGCAATTCCATCTCTAACGATTGTTCCTCCGATACCAACGGACTCCTCGTTGTCTAACCCTCGTTTGTAATCATAATATTCATTAAACATATTAGTAGCTGCCTGAATGAGCATACTTGCAATAAGCATTGCTAAGAATAAGGAGATTTTAATTTCTCCATCCTGTAATGCTAAAGCAGTACCAATTGCTACCGGAACGAAAGATGCAGTTAATGTATGTGGTCTTAATGATCGATACCAAACTTGCCAATTATGGGGAGTTTGTTTGTCTTTATTAATAAATGGATCTTTAGTTGGAATTTTTGCTTCCATTCAATAGCCCCCTTCAAAAATCAAGAACCAACAGAACAACAGAATAAATAAGCCTACTTTCACCGTTTGTTCAAATTTTAGTTTAGGAAAAGGAAACGGAAGTGTCAATGGTTTTTAGTGATTATGCATAAATTGAAGTTTTTGTACAACTTTTACAGTTTTTCTATTGGTTTAGGGTGAGAAATAAGGTTAAACTAGATATTATACAAATAGACCGTTATACTTCTTATTGATATGAAAAAAATTTTGATATGAAAAAAATCTGGCACTAAAAAATCAATGATATATATTAAAATAAGTTTCAATTAAGAATGGTACGTTTTTTGGGGGGAGAAATAGTGATTACAATTCAGCATCAAGGGTTACACGATAATATAGCTATTGGAGTTGAACAAGCAAAGGCTCTATCTCGCTCTATTTTAGTAAGTCACAGTATTCATTTTAATTCCAATGAAATTGATCCGATAGCTTTTTTTGCCCGTGGGAATGCTTGGCAAAGAACATTTTGGTCAGATCCAAACGGACAATTTATATTAGTCGGAATTGGTGATAGCTATATATTTGATGCAAATACAGATAATGATTTTAAAAAACTTGAACAAGATTGGTTGCAACTTTTAACGCATAGTGTAGTTGATCCTGTCACAAAAATATCTGGGGTAGGCCCTGTGTTGATGGGTGCATTTTCCTTTGATCCAGTAAAAAAGAAATCAACGTTATGGAGACATTTTCCTAATGTGAAAATGACTGTTCCTAAACATTTATTAACCATTAAAAACAACGATGTATGGCTTACAATTAATATGGTCGTTCATCCAAATACAAACACTCAACAAGTAACATCTCAATTATTGGATGAGCAAAACTATTTAATACAGGCTAACAGCTTGCCGCTCGGTCAAGTTTTAAATAGCCCATTAGCAAACCCATTAACCATCGAAGAGGTTGCAAAAGAGGAATGGCTAGCAGCTGTAAAGCAAATAACAACTGAAATTCGTAACCATGAAATTGAAAAGGTTGTTTTAGCAAGGGAAATACGTGTGAAAAGTATAATAGAACGATTTTCGATTGAACTAATATTACAACAGCTTAAGCAAGAACAGCCATCAAGCTATATTTTTGCTATTGAGAGCGGCCCCGATTGTTTTATTGGAGCATCTCCGGAGCGGTTAATTAAAAAAGAAGGAAATCAGGCATTCACAACGTGTTTAGCCGGCTCAATTGCCCGAGGGACCTCTGAAGCTGAGGACGATATTTTAGGCCATGAACTATTAACTGATGAAAAAAATCTTATTGAACATGAAGTTGTCGTTCGAGCAATCAAGGGGGCTTTTTTGCAAGGCTGTGAAAAAGTAGAAGTACCAAGCCAGCCAATACTATACAAAGTAAGAGATATTCAACATTTATATACGCCAGTCATTGGACAAGTTAAACAAGGGGTTTCCTTGTTAACTCTAGTTGAAAAGCTCCACCCTACACCAGCTTTAGGTGGTTATCCGCGCGAACGAGCATTGCAAAGGATTCGTGAACTTGAATCATTAGACCGTGGCTTGTATGCAGGGCCAGTAGGCTGGCTCGATGGGGACGGAAATGGTGAATTTGCTGTGGCAATTCGTTCAGGTCTTATCCAAGGTAATGAAGCTTCTTTGTTCGCCGGTTGTGGTCTTGTTGGAGATTCTGACCCGATAAGTGAATATCAGGAAACAGAGATGAAATTCAGACCGATGCTATCTGCTTTAGGGGGATCTATATGAAGTCTAATCAATCATTAACAAAATATGTCGCGGCATTCTTGGATGAACTTGTCAGATCCAATGTTAAGCATATTGTAGTCAGTCCTGGGTCAAGATCAACGCCGATTGCGATGGTAGCTGCTGAACATCCAGAAATTAAGGTTTGGCTTAATGTGGACGAGCGTTCAGCTGCCTTTTTTGCGTTAGGAATGGCAAAGGCTAGAAGAGAACCAGTAGCTATTGTTTGTACGTCAGGTACTGCAGTTGCTAACTATATGCCAGCAGTAGTTGAAGCAAAGGAGTCACAAGTCCCATTAATCGTTTTAACGGCGGATCGCCCTCATGAACTAAGAGATGTCGGAGCCCCGCAGGCGATTGATCAAATTCATTTTTTTGGTAATCAAGTAAAATGGTTTGTAGAAATGGCTATTCCTGAAGATACACCTGACCTATTACGCTATGTACGGACAGTAGCTGCTAGAGCTGTATCAACATCCATACATGGACCTAGTGGTCCTGTTCATTTGAATTTCCCATTTCGTGAACCACTTGTACCACATATGAAAGATATTGAGGATGAGGCTCTGTGGGGAATCGGTCTTGAAGGTAGAAAGCAATTTGTGAAGGTAACTCGTTCTATCGGTCAAATTAATGATGATGTTGAGCTAGAAGATTTGGTGAAAAGCTTACATAACATTGAAAAAGGTTTAATTATTTGCGGGCCCTATGATCGTCCAGGGTTTGCGGAAGCGATTATTTCGCTAGCTGAACAATTATCGTATCCGATCATTGCTGATCCGTTATCGCAGCTTCGAAGCGGCTCCCATTCAAAAAAACTGATTCTCGATAGCTACGATGCATTTCTACGGGATGAGTACATAGCAACACAATACGTGCCAGATGTTGTGATAAGATTTGGGGCAATGCCTATATCAAAGGCGGTTCTACTGTTCTTGAAAAACAATCCTAACATTAGGCAAATCATTATTGATGGTGAAGGGTTGTGGCGGGACCCAACGCTGCTTACATCTGAGATTATCCATGCGGATCCTGTTGTGTTCTCAAGATCCTTGACGGTGGCTTTAGCTAAGGATAATGGAAATAGTATTCCCAGATCGGATAGTATGTGGCTTTCATTGTGGATTTCAGCCAACAATATGGCACGAGAAACATTGCGAACATTAGGATATGAAGAGGAACATTTCGAAGGTCAGGTTGTCATGCAATTAGCAGATTGTCTTCCTCAACATTCCACTTTGTTTGTTGGAAATAGTATGCCGATTCGAGATGTAGATAGTTTCTTTTTTAACAACGATAAAAATATTCGCGTTATTGCAAACCGCGGCGCTAACGGCATTGATGGACTAGTGTCAACGGCTTTAGGGGCCAGCACAGCTGTAGATCCGCTTGTATTGCTCATTGGTGACTTATCTTTTTATCATGATTTAAATGGGTTATTAGCAGCGAAGCTACACCAACTAAATGTAACGATTGTAATTGTAAATAATGATGGTGGTGGAATCTTTTCATTTTTACCACAAAGTGATCATCCTAAAAATTTTGAACTGTTATTCGGAACGCCCTTAGGTTTAGATTATCGCCATGTTGTTCAGATGTACGGCGGTGAATTCATTCGTTTGGCTGAATGGGAATCGTTACAGGAAACAATTCTTCAGAGTATTGCTGCAAAAGGCCTACAGGTGATCGAAGTAAAGACAGATCGTCGTGAAAACGCCGATAAGCATCGGAAAATTTGGAAACAGGTCGCACACAATGTAACGAAAAGGATTTTATCGTGAAGGTTGTTGGTACAGTGAAAAGAATATGGTTTGCGATGGAATTGTAATCAGAACAATAGCTACTACTTTATTTAGTAGCGGATGAATTTTGGAGCGTAGGTCGGGTGTAGTGTAATGTTTATGGAGGTAAATGGAATAAAATATCATGTTGAAGTGGTTGGGGAAGGTGACCCACTCCTTGTATTGCATGGTTTTACCGGCTCAATTCAGAGCTGGAATCCTTTTATTGAGGAATGGAGTAAGCAATTTACGCTGATCCTAGTTGACCTTCTTGGTCATGGTCAAACCGATCATCCACCTGATAGTAAACGTTATTCAACTGAATGTGCTACACTTGATTTGCAAACAATCTTAAATACCTTGGGTGTTGGGAAAACACATGTTTTAGGGTATTCAATGGGTGGTCGATTAGCATTATCGTTCACTATAATGTTCCCTAATTCGGTGCAATCGCTTATTTTGGAAAGTAGTTCGCCTGGCTTAAGCGAAAAGAAGGAACGGACTGATAGAGAGGCCAATGATTATAAATTAGCATCGAAAATTGAACAAGAAGGTATCGAGGCTTTTATCGATTATTGGGAAGGTTTACCCCTGTTTCGTTCACAACAGGATATATTATCGTTTGATAAAAGGCAGCGACTAAGAAGAGAAAGATTAAAAAATGATGTTGCTGGCTTAGGGAACAGTTTGCGCGGATTTGGAACAGGTGTACAGCCTTCTTGGTGGGAGCATTTGCAAACGTTACAAATCCCTGTTCTTCTAATTGTAGGAGAGGATGATAAAAAGTTTTGCCGAATTAATAATGAAATGAACAAAAGATTACCAAATTCAAAAATTATTGTTGTTAAAGATGCAGGTCATACAATTCATCTGGAACAACCTGAGATTTTTGGTAAAATAGTAATGGATTATTTAAAGGGTAAGCTTAACATTAAATAGTCTATACATATATATTTTTAGGAGGTAAAAGAATGGCAGTGGAGTGGGTAGCAAAACGTCAATATGAAGATATTTTATATGAAACATACAATGGGATTGCAAAGATTACCATTAATCGTCCAGAAGTCCGAAATGCATTCCGTCCTAAAACGGTAATGGAATTAATTGATGCGTTTGCCGATGCACGTGATGATGCAGAGGTTGGGGTTATCATTTTAACAGGTGCTGGTGATCAAGCATTTTGCTCAGGTGGAGATCAAAAAGTACGCGGGCATGGTGGTTATGTTGGTGAAGACCAAATTCCACGCTTGAATGTTCTTGATTTACAACGATTAATCCGTGTGATTCCTAAACCAGTTGTTGCAATGGTTGCGGGTTATGCGATTGGCGGAGGCCATGTTTTGCATATCGTTTGTGACTTAACAATTGCTGCCGATAATGCGATTTTTGGACAAACAGGTCCAACTGTAGGTAGCTTTGATGCAGGTTATGGATCAGGTTATTTAGCTCGTATTGTTGGACATAAAAAAGCACGTGAAATTTGGTATTTATGTCGTCAATACAATGCTCAAGAAGCGTTAGATATGGGACTCGTGAATACAGTTGTTCCGCTTAAAAAATTAGAAGAAGAAACAATTCAATGGTGTAATGAAATGCTTTCAAAATCACCAACAGCACTTCGTTTCCTTAAAGCAGCAATGAATGCCGATACGGATGGATTAGCAGGTCTTCAGCAATTTGCAGGTGATGCAACTCTTTTATACTATACAACTGATGAAGCGAAGGAAGGCCGCGATGCGTTTAAAGAAAAGCGTACACCAGACTTCAAACAGTTCCCTCGCTTTCCATAATCGAATTTTTGTAAATTGGACAAGGGTGCTATTATCGTTAAATTTCCGCTATTTCTTAAGTTTCAATTTTGAAGGTAGCTGTAAAACAGTTTAGCAATTATTTTGCTAAACTGTTTTTTGCTAACTAGTTTACGGTTGGGAAACCTAGAATAGTGGTAAGCAGCAGAAATAATGTTGGAAGAATGTTCTTAGTTCCAAATATTGGCAGTCGGACAATAAACTGTACACTCCGGACAATAAAATTGTAAATTCCGACAATAAAATCTCACTTCGGACAATAAAATTGTAAATTCCGACAATAACTATTCTCAGTTAATAAAAAAGTGATAGTAAGTAAAATAATTTGTGCGAATGATGCCAAGATTTAGTATTAATAAATCAAACATCGATACTTTTTTAGCAAATTAAATAAAGAGAAGGGGGGGAACGCACAATGGGGAACGATATTATGCCAAATTGGCTAGAAAAGCGGGCACAGCTCTCGCCAGATCGAATGGCATTAATTGCAAAAAACGTTACATGGACGTTTTCTGAGCTTAATGAAAAGTCTTTACAAGTTGCAAGGAAACTGATGACATTAGGGGTAAAAAGTGGCGATCACATTGCGATTTTATTGGATAATAAACCTGATTTCGTGGCAATCATCCATGGGATTGAACATGTTGGTGCAGTAGCAGTACTGTTAAATACAAGATTAACGAGTCATGAGCTACTTTGGCAGCTAAACGATGCGAATACGAAACTGCTTATTTTTGATTTGCATTATAAAGACAAGGTAGAACAGTGGTGCAACAATTACGAAAACGATAAGGTTCGTTTAGACAAAGCGAAGAACGAAATTACTCAACAAACGGACAGGTTTGGCAACTGTAGTACGAGGGAAGATCACTCATATTTTCAAGGTAATGCTGATGTAAGAAGGAGCGGTCAAAAGTGTATTTCATTAGAACACTTCTCAAAATTGACCGAGACGACATTTGAAGCTCGTTCAGAGTGGTGCTTAACAGATTTGCACACAATTATTTACACCTCTGGGACAACTGGGAACCCAAAAGGAGTGATGTTAACATACGGAAATCATTGGTGGAATGCAGTGGGTTCATCGCTCAATTTAGGCATCCACGAAGATGATAGATGGCTTTGTTGCCTGCCACTTTTCCATGTTGGTGGGTTATCAATTTTGCTTCGCAGTATTTTTTATGGAATTCCCATTGTTTTACATGAAAAATTCGAAGCCAACATTATAAATGATTCAATTGTAGAACATAAAGTAACCATCCTATCAGTAGTTAGTCAAATGTTAACGAGAATGATTGATGAGTTAGGTGGAGATAGCTATCCGAGTCATTTAAGGTGTGTTTTACTAGGTGGTGGCCCAGCGCCCATGCCGTTATTACAATCCTGCAGACAGCGAAATATTCCGCTATACCAAACATATGGCATGACGGAAACAGCTTCGCAGGTAGCGACCTTAAGTTCAGAATATATGCTCGTAAAGATTGGGTCTGCTGGAAAACCTTTATTCCCGGTTCAGCTACGGATCGAAAAAAACGGCGTGCTTACTAAGCCGGGTGTTGCAGGTGAAATTGTCGTTAAGGGGCCTAATGTAGCACAAGGCTATTGGAACCGAATCGTAGAATCTGAAAAAGCCATTAAAGATGGCTGGCTTTATACAGGCGATATTGGCTATTTAGATGATGACGGCTTTTTGTTTGTTTTAGATCGGCGCAGTGATTTAATCATTTCTGGTGGCGAAAATATTTATCCTGCAGAAATTGAGTCCGTACTATTAGCCCATCCAGCTGTTGATGAAGCAGGTGTAATTGGAATGGAAGACGAAAAGTGGGGACAAGTACCTGTCGCCTTTATAAAAAAATTAGTGGGTCAAATAGTCAGTGAATCGGAGATTTTCTCATATTGCAAGGAAAGATTAGCTAAATACAAAGTTCCAACTCAAGTTTACTTTGTAGATGAGCTCCCAAGAAATGCATCCAATAAATTAATGCGACACCAATTAAAGCAACTTATGAAATAACAAGTATCCTTCAATACATTATTCTCAATATCTTTCATGTTATCAGAAAATATAAGGCATGTGGATGTTCTTTACTAACGTTTGAAGCATAACCTGCCTCAATCGTTAAGGAAAAGATCTCCCCATGCCTTTTTGCTTGAATTGAAAATGGAAAACTGTTTTATCGTTTATTTTATCGTTGTAAGCTATATAAGAATTCTGGTAGCCATATACTAATTTGCGGAACAAACGTTATTAAACCAAGTGCGATAACAACTGCAAGTAACCATGGCCCAGTTGATTTCGTAACATCAATAAGTGGCATTTTCGTAATCCCACTGGCAACATATAGGTTTAAGCCAACTGGTGGCGTGATCATCCCAATCTCCATATTTACAATCATAATGATACCAAAGTGAATTGGATCAATTCCTAATGCCATTGCAACCGGGAAAAGAATAGGTGCCAAAATTGTAATGATGGCTGTCGGCTCCATAAATTGCCCGGCAATGAATAAAATAAGGTTAACGATTAATAAAAACGCAATTTTCCCCATATTCATATCTTCAATCATTGCAACAAGCTCGTGTGGGATTCGCTCTAGTGTCAAAATATGGGCAAAAACCATAGCCATTGTAATAATGAAGAATAACATTGCTGTTGTTTTAGTTGATTCAACTAAAATCCTAGGTAAATCATGAAGCTTTAAATCTTTATGAATGAATAATCCAACAGCTAGACCGATGAAAACAGCAACTGCTGCTGATTCAGTTGGTGTAAACAATCCAGAATAAATCCCACCGATTACGATAACCGGCAGTGATAAACTCCAAATAGACTCACGTAATGCTTTCATCCGTTCAGAAAAGGTTGCTTTTGGACTCAACGGATATTGATTTTTCTTCGCTACAATAAAACTAACAAAAGCAAGCATGCTTGCGAGCAAAAGTCCAGGCACAATGCCTGCTAAGAACATTTTCCCAACAGATTGTTCTACTGTTACGCAGTATACAATCATTGGAACACTTGGTGGAATGAGTATCCCAAGGGAACCTGCAGTTGCGATCGATCCAACTCCATATTCTCTTGGGAAGCCCATTTTCACCATTGCCGGAATCATAATACTACCAATCGCAACTACTGTTGCTGGAGAAGATCCGGAAATTGCAGCGAATAACGCACACGCTAATATAGCCGCAATCGATATACCACCAGGTAAATGACCAATAAAGGCGTTTGCTAAATTAATAAGACGTTTCGCGACGCCACCTGTTGTAAAGATGTTACCAGCTAACACAAAAAACGGAATTGCCATTAAAGGGAAGTTATTGATCCCGGAAAATACTTTTCCTGCTAAATCTGGTAGTGGATCCGTTGTAAAAAAGTAAATAACTGCAAAGGATGCAAAACCTAGTGAGATTGCAATAGGTAAACCTAAGAATAAAAATAAGAATAACAATGTAAACACGGCTAGCGCTGCGCTATTTATCATGAAAGAATAAATGACACCAACTAATGCCAATAAGATGAAAAAGATAGAAGTAATCTTCTTGGGCATAGTTCCGGATCTCATCATTGATTCGACAGCTGTGTTAGGAGTCGTATTCATTTTAATGGACACCTTCTTCCTGCTGAGCTAATAATTGATCTGTTGGTGTTTTAATTGCTTTAATCATTTCCTGAAGGTAACGAATCGTCATTAAAGTAAAAGCAATTGCAACAATTCCTTTTGGTATATACATAGGGATTTCCATTTCTGGGGATACTTGGCCGAATTGTAGTAAAATCGCCACATGCTGATAACCAAGGACAGCAACGATCACGCAAAATAAAATACTTAAGCAATACACAAAAATAATCATTGCTTTTTGAAATTTTGGAGAGAATTGCTGTACTAATAAATCTACACCTAGATGTACTTTTTCGCGGACACCAATTGAAGCACCGATTAAGCCAACAAAGATCAATAAATAATTTACGGCTTCCTGTGTAAAACCAAGACTAGAACCGAATCCTCTGCGTAAAATAACTTCAATAAAGGCTAACGATGTTGCTAAAGATAAAGCAAGTCCGCAAAGAACCTCCTCAGTCCGGTTTAAAAGTGTATTAAGGAATTTCAATTTTCTTCACATCCCTTTTACCATACTTCTTATAAATGTCGAAATTTGTCAGAACAAACTTTAAAAAATAAGGGGCAATGACGCCCCTTATTTTATTTTTCATAATTTAAAAGAATTACCAAAGAGCTTTAGCAGCGTCAATTAAGTCTTTACCGATTTCTCCCTCGAAGTCAGCGTAGATTGTTGTCATTGCATCAACCCATGCTTGTTTTTCTTCTTCAGTTAATTCGATAATTTCAGTCGTTCCAGCTTGTTTAATAAGCTCTAATTGTTCATTATTAACACGCGCACTATTTTCACGTACCCATGTAGTTGTTTCGTTTAATGCTTTTTCTAGGCTTGCACGAACATCTTCAGGAAGACCGTTCCAGAAGTCAGCATTCGTAATAACCGCATAACCAAGGTAACCATGATTACTCATTGTTAAATATTTTTGAACTTCATGCATTTTTTGAGAATAAACGTTTGATAATGTGTTTTCTCCACCATCGATAACACCTTGCTCTAATGCGCTATAAACTTCACCGAAAGCCATTGGAGTTGGGTTTGCACCAACAGCATGGAATTGTGCTTCTAATACTTTACTTGACATTACGCGTAGCTTTTGCCCTTTGAAATCTTCTGGCATTCTTACTGCTTTATTAGAGTGAGTTTGTTTAAATCCATTATCCCACATAGCTAAACCAAGTAAATTTTGCTCTTCAAGCATTGTAAATAGTTTTCCACCAATTTCTGGGCTCTCCATTGCTGCTTGAACGTTAGCTTCATCTTTAAAAATGAAAGGTAAATCAAATAAAGTCCATTGTGGATAAAGCTTTGTTACAACAGATGTTGAAGGTGCTGCTAATTGTACGTTATTTTGTTGTACTGCAGCCAGTACGTCTTCATCTGTGTAAAGCTGTGAGTTCGGGAATACTTGAACTTCTACTTTACCGTTTGTATATTCTTCTGCCAATTCTTTAAACATTTGAGCTGCTTGACCTTTTGGAGTGTTTTCAGCAACTACGTGTGAAAATTTAATGATAATTTTTTCATCAGTAGCTTGTCCTTCTGAACTACTTCCTTCAGTTGAACCGCCACTTTGTTGTGATCTTGCGCCGCAACCAGCTAAAACACCGATCATTAAAGCTGCTGCAAGCATCATCATAAGCCATTTTTTCATCCTAAAACCCCCTATAATTTTTATGCTTATTCATAAAAGGTCAAAAATTCAGTGTATTTTGCCAATTATGAATTCGTCTATTATAGTACAGGAAAGCGGTTTCTTTGTTAATAATTTGGTCATAATGTATTTTTTGGTCTTTTTGGTCAAAACTCAAAACGTGATAATACCAACAAAAAACGGCATCGCTGCCGTCTGTAAAATAAAAATATAAGAATGTTATAATATTATTTCCGAGTTGTTATATAACGGTTTATCGGTCGGCCAACCCCGCCATATTGGACGTCAATTGCCACATTTCCGCATTTTTCGAGATATTCTAAATATCTTCTTGCTGTAACCCGTGCAAGTCCAACGCCTTCTGCTACATTTTCTGCTGATACAGGCTGTTCTTGATCGTTTAGGTATACGATAATTTTATTTAATGTCACGACATTTAAGCCCTTTGGTAAGTCACTGTTTTCGCTTTCTTCTCGCTCGAAGCGTAGTTCATCAAGTTCCTTCTGCGTAAGTGTACTCTTATTTTGCAATTGATTCCGGAAGGTTCGATAGTTATCGAGTGATTTTTTGATTCGTTCAAATTTAAATGGCTTCATAATATAGTCAAACGCGCCGTTTTGTAAGACTAGACGAACTGTATCCATATCAGCTGCAGCGGTAATTGCGATAATATCAACAGAGTGCCCCTCTTTTCTAATCTGATGGATTGTCTTTAAACCATCCTGTTCTGGCATGAAAATATCAATAAAAACTAAATCAGGTTTTAATTTTTTGATCATTTCAATTCCTTCTGCTCCATTTGCAGCAGTTCCAATAACAGTAAAGCCATCAATTTTTTCAATAAATTGACGATTTACCTCCTGCACCATTGGATCGTCCTCTATTAATAAGACTCGAAAGGAATGGATAGCCATTAAAAATCCCTCCTAATGTTGACACTATGGTAAAAAGAAATGATAAATGTTGCTCCGTATCCTTTTTCTGACTCGACTACAATGTCTCCATGGGCTTTATTTACGATTTGTTGAACTAAATATAAACCAATTCCGTGACCTGCGGCTTGTTTAGTAGAAAAGCCATGTTTGAAAATATTTTTCTTTGTTTCTTCATCCATTCCAATGCCGTTATCTTCAACTAGAATAGAGGTAACATTTTCATCTTGCTCAAAGCTAATAAAAATTTCTTTATCCTGTTGATTTAAGCCTTGGAAGGATTCGAAAGCATTTTCAATTAAGTTACCAATAATAACCACAAAATCATGATGGTCAAGTGGTTCAGGGAACCAGTTTAGTTGGCTATTTCGATCTATTTTTACCTGTATTCCTAATTCCTTTCCTCTGCTAACTTTGCTTAATAATAGCCCTGATAGGCTATCATCGTGGATGTTTTTACTTAAGAATTTTGTAAGCTCCTGTTGCTCCTCTGTTATTTGAAATAAATAATCTAATGCTTTGTCCTTGTTCCCCATTTGTAGTAGTCCAGCGATTGTATGCAGTTTATTCATATGTTCATGGTTTTGAACACGCAAAGCATTTACAAATGCTTTCACGCCTGTAAGCTCCTCTGCTAGTCTTTTTACCTCTGTAATATCTTGGAAGATAGCTACAGCCCCTACTGTCTTTTGATTAACTTTGATAGGGATTCGATTACTCAATATGATTTGATTTCTTACATTTAGTTCCTTATTATATATCGGATAATTGATTGACAATATTTCTGGGAGAAACGTATCTGGAATAACATCCTCAATTTTTTTTCCGATTACATCCCCTGTTATTCCTAAAAGTTGTTTAGCCCGATCATTAAAAACAGTAATGACTTCGTTTGTATCAATGGCGACAACACCTTCATGCATTGCATTAAATGTTTCGATGCGTTCCTCTAGTAATCTAGCAATTTCGTGTGGTTCTAACTGGAACAACTGCTTTTTAATATGATTTGCTAATATCCAGGAACCCCACCCTCCAAATAAAATTGATAGTCCAAGGGTTATCATAATTTCATACTTAAGACTTATAATAACCTCAGGAATTGTTGGAAGAATGTAACCTGAAACAACTACACCTACTTGTTCGTGGTCGTCATTCATGATCGGAACAAAACCGCGAACAGCCGTACCGGAATCTCCGACTGCTTTTGTAGTATAAGTGTGTTCAGCGAACGCAGGTCCTTCGTCAGAGCCACTCGATACTGTCCCAATTAAAGCTTCGACCGGATGGGAAAGGCGTACCTTATTCATATCTAGAACAACAATATAGCTTGCACCATTTATAATTCGAATTTGATCTACTGTTGAATTGATAGTCTTTCGGGCCTCGGGTTCCCCATTTACACTAGTTTTTACCTTTTGAAGTTCAGCTACTGTTCTAGCGGTAATGAGGGCACGCTCTCGTAATTCATCTTCTTTCTCTTTAATGAAATTTCCAATTAATCCTACTCCAACTATTAAAATTGAAAATACCATAATCATTAAAATCAATGACATTATTTTCCAACGTATTGGTATTCTATGAAACATAGCGATTTCCCTCAAGTCTATTTTTTAAAAACAATTGTACTAAGATAATTGTACCATGTGAAACTTGTTATGATAGAATTATCTAAATAAATATTAATAAAATGGTGAATAATATGAAATCTTTTATTGTAACAAGTATTGTTATAATAGTATGTTTTATTTTCATAGTTTTTAAAGGTATTGGTATTGGGGAAGAGTCTATTACTAGCACTTATGATGATGAACAGGAAGGGCTTAATGAACAAATTGTCATTAATTTTAGCCATGTTGTTGCCGAAAACACGCCTAAGGGTTTAGCCGCACAAAAGTTTTCAAACCTAGTACAGGAAAAAACGGAAGGAAAAGTGAAAGTTGAGGTTTTTCCAAATGGGGAGTTATACTCTGATAGCGATGAACTCCAAGCTTTGATACGAGGAGAGGTTGAAATGATTGCACCATCCTTTTCAAATATAACACCATATGAAACCGAATGGTTGGTGTTAGACTTACCGTTTTTGTTCAAGGATGATGATCATGTTGAAAAAGTTTTAAACGGGGAAATAGGCAAGAAATTACTTGGAGAGATAAAGAACCGTGATGTGAAGGGGCTTGCTTTTTGGCCAAATGGTTTTAAACAAATGACGAGCAATAAGGGCCCGCTTATTGAACCCGTGGATTTTCGGGGATTACGCTTTCGTATCATGCCGAGTAAAGGACTTGAAGAACAATTTCGAATGCTAGGAGCAAGAACAAATGTTATGCCATTTAATCAAGTGTATCGTAACTTTGAAACACGGTACATTGATGGTGGGGAAAATACAATTTCAAATATTTATTCCAAACGATTTTATACAGTTCAAGAATACATGACACTTAGTAATCACGGCTATTTGGGCTATGCTGTATTAATAAACCAAGCCTTTTGGGATAGCTTATCGAAGGATATTCAAGAAGCAATAATAGTAGCTATGGATGAAACAACAGATTGGCTATTTGAGCATAATGTAGAAATTAACGAACAGCAATTACGTGCTATTCGAAATGGCTCTGATATTCAAATACACGAATTAACAGAGGAAGAGAGAAAAAAGTGGATTGATTTTTTTGAACCAATGTATAAAGAGCATGCAATTAAATATGGAGATAAATGGTTAACGGAAATTTTGGAGCTTAGCGCTAAAACACACATAGGGAAATAAATTAAATACACACAGTAAATATAATAATACTTGGGCCAGCAATTGGCCTTTTTTATTCTGTAGAAAATTATAAAATTTGATCCTGTGGATAAATACTATAGCAAAGAGTGTAGTCGTCCAGCGCAAGCGCCCAGCGACTAGTAAACTTCGCTCATCTCTTTTGCGATAAGTCAACATCGACTCGTCACTCGACGTGTTTCCTCTGTCTCAGTTGATGCGCTCTTAGTTTATATGTCGCTAAGCAGGGCGCTTGCGCATTTGTTCATGAAAAAGAATTGACAGATTGTTTATCGAGGCACTCTATACCGTTATCGGTATATTTTATATGCAAGAGGAGTGTTACAATGCAAAATATTTGTGTATCGAGACAAGCATGCAATAAAAAATACGCATGTACTCACATGCGCTAACATAGGGAGAAAAATATTTATTAATCAAAATTGATTACAAATTGAATATATCCAAATTATACAATAAATCTTCAATAAATGAAATAGGATCGTAATATTTCTGTAAAATGAATAAATATTCCTATAATAAGGACTGTACTTTCGTCTAGTTCGATTGTTTATGGCTTTATGGTTCCCCTTTTTTAAAATTAGTGAAGGTTTTTTATTTCGTCCTCTGAAAGCATCTGTGTTTGGCCAATACCATCCTGCGCCATTTTACTTTTAAATTTTTCAATCATGTAAACTCCAACCATACTAAATAACTCTTGTTCAGACATTTCTTCAATTAATTTTAAAATATCTTTACGATTTAATGATTCTAATACGGAAAAAACAATAATGTCCGCATCTTCTTCGTCCCCAGTAAGTATATGGCTGTACATTTTATATAAATCATCTATTAATTTCAATATTTATCACCCCATAGCCTTAAGTATTTTTAGGTTTCCGTTTCCTCTTAAAAAGATGCATATTTTTAAGAGTTTGGTTATATTCCATCTATTTCCTAAGGGATAAAAATTATATAATTTGCATCTGTATTTACAATTATCTTTGATTACCATTGATCATTTACTCAAGCAAAAGGATCCTTTCTGAATACAATGTAGCAGGTTCAAAGTTTTATGGAATTTTCGCATGAAACATTCTTCAGTCAAATAAGTGTTGGGAGGTGCACGAAATCGTATCTCAAGAAACTGTAAAGTTGACTTTGGCCGCTTCAGGTTCTATTATTACACAGTTATTTGGTGGTTTTGATCGATTATTTACCGTATTAATTTTTCTTGTCATAATTGACTATATTACAGGTTTAATCGCATCTGGAATTGCGGGAGAACTATCCAGTCGAGTCGGCTTCAAAGGGATTGCAAAAAAGCTTATGATTTTTTCATTAGTGGCTGTCGCACATATTATTGATCAGTTAGTTGATGGAAATCATTTGATCCGTGATGCAACCATTTATTTTTATATTGTAAATGAAATAATTTCGATCATAGAAAATGCCGGTCGTGTTGGAATACCTATACCAAACATTTTAAAAAAAGCAGTAAGTGTGTTTCGTAATAAAGCAAAGTAACCCTATTATGAATATTTAACCTGTAAAGTAGGAAAAAGTAAAATAAAATGCTATTTTGAGGGGCGATTTCTGATGGGAAAAGAAACATATTATATATCTGTGGGATCAAGGGAAATTTCGAGAAGTAAGACGTCCTCACCGTTTGAATTAGAAATTGAAGCAAATGAAACAGAAATTAGACAGTTACGCGAGCTTTTTGATGAGATGTATGCTGCTGATTGGATGGGATTTTTCCGTGCTCATGTTCCATACGTACAATACCATTACGATAAAGAAAATGATATGATCGACGAAGGGCTATATAAAGTATATAAGAAATTATATGAGTTAGGTAAGCCAGAAACGAAACGACATATAGAAACGATGGGGGTTATTGACGACCCAAATTATTCTATGTAGAATGTGCAAAATTAGATTTTTAACGGTTTTTTTTGCTAATTGAAATGACATCATGTTAAGATCAATAAGATTCTATTTTACTTGTGGACGGAGTTTTTATAATGATAACTTTTCAGGACTATTACCAAAACACGGTTAGGCTTTCATTTGCTTTTCAGCCGTTTTCACAATCACCAAAGCATGTTTGGGTAATTTGCAAATATGATGGGAAATGGTTGTTAACGATCCACAAAAGACGGGGAATTGAATTTCCAGGTGGAAAAGTGGAAGAGGGAGAAACTCCCGAACAGGCAGCATATCGAGAGGTAATGGAGGAAACAGGAGCGTCTATAAGAGCTTTAAAATATGTAGGGCAGTATGAAGTAAGCGGTAAAGCAGAGACTATTATTAAAAATATTTACTTTGCTGATATTGAAAAGATTCAAAAAAAAGAAAGTTATTTTGAAACTGATGGTCCGATATTATTAACAGAATTACCTGAAAATATCCAAACGAATGAGAAATATAGTTTTATGATGAAGGATAAAGTGTTAACAGAGAGTATAAAAAAAATAGGGAAAGGGGATGTCCTGTAGATTATGTCTCGTTAAGTATTGACATTTTTTGTAGGACATCCCGTTTTTTAATAGCATTTTGGCATGGAGATCCCGATTCGGTGAAGGGATTCTAAAAGAGTACGGATTCGCTGTCTGAAAAAGACGATTTTTAGTAATGGTTATCGAACCCTTTAGCTATATAATATATTACACTTTATTTTTTATTAATTTCGCTTCTAGCCATTCAACGAGCTGATACATGACGGTAGCACAAAACGCAATGAGCAAAAGACTCATCAGGACTAACGTAAAGTTGAAAACTTGAAAACCATATATAATTAAATATCCAAGTCCTTTTGCAGAGACGAGAAATTCACCGACAATAATACCAACCCAGGAGAGACCAACATTAACCTTTAAGGTTGAAATAATTGTTGGAAATGAAGCGGGTAAGACAACGTGGTAAAAGGTCTGTGTCCTCGTTGCTCCGAAAGTTTGCATGACTTTTATATAATTGCTATCAATTTCTTTGAAGGAGGTATATACAACAATTGTTGTAATAATGACGGAAATAATCGCCCCCATTGCTATTATCGAAACATAGCCCGGTCCTAATGCAACAATTAAAATCGGTCCTAATGCAACTTTAGGCATTGCGTTTAATACAACAAGGTAAGGATCTAGTATTCTAGAAAGCTTAGGAGACCACCATAATAATGCAGCTAGCATAGTCCCCATAATTGTCCCTACTATAAATCCTAATATTGTCTCAAATAAGGTGACCTGCAAATTTTCCAGCAGACTCCCGTCGCTAATTTTTTCTACAAATAAACTCCAAATCTTTGAAGGTGAACTGAAAATTAAAGGATCTACCCATTGGTTTTGGCTTGCTATTTCCCAAAGGCAGAAAAATGTTATGAAGATGAGAAGCTGCCAAAATCGCGTCCAACGCTTTTCCTTTTTTAGGCTATTGATATAGTTTTGATGAAGGAGATCTTTATGGAGTTGTTTTTCACTCAAGATTGTTCAACTCCTTCCATATTTGCTGGAACAGCTCTGAGAATTTTGGGTGCTGTCTTGCGGAAAATGGCAACAATTTTCTTAGTTCAGCTGGTACTTCAAATGATTGTACGATCTCGCCTGGATTCGCTTTTAATAAAAAAATTCGGTCACTCATGGCAATTGCCTCACCGATGTCATGGGTTACTAACAGGGCTGTCTTCTTATATTCCTCTAACGTTTGTGAGACTAGGTCTTCAAGCTTTAATTTTGTTTGATAATCTAGGGCGGAAAATGGCTCATCTAGAAGCAGTATTTTAGGATTTGTAGATAGTGTGCGAACTAAGGCAACGCGCTGTCGCATCCCGCCAGATAATTGGCTAGGAAATTGTTTCTCGATATGATCTAAATTCATTTCTTTTAGGAGTTTAAGGCTTCGTATGCGGTTCTTTTCAGAATCCCTTTTCATTATTTTTAGGCCTAGCATAATATTCTCTTCAATTGTCTTCCAGGGGAAAAGGTAGTCTTGCTGGAGCATATAACCCATCATTGTTTGCTGCTGACGAACTTGAATGCCATCTACTATAATTGTGCCTGAAGAAGGTTGTAATAATCCGGCAACTATGGATAGTAACGTCGTTTTTCCGCAGCCGCTTGGGCCGAGGAAGGATACAAATTCTCCTTCCTCAATTGAAATGGATATATTCTTTAATGCAGTTGTAGCAGTTTTAGGTGTAAAGTATGTGTGATGAATATTGTTAATTTCTAAAAAGCTCATTAGGGAAAGCCTCCCTCCTACTCCGCTTTAACTTTTTCAGCAATTTCGGTGTTTACAAGTGTTGCATGGTCGATACGTGTAGGTAATTCACCGGCTTCATCCATGATATCCTGTAAATTGTTCCACTCTTCAACATCAAGGATTGGATCCGTTGCAAACGAACCTTGGCTTTTATAACGATCAATAACGGTTGCGATTAATTCTAGAGAGGTATCTTCGAAATAGGGTTGAATGGCTTCAGCAACTTCTTGTGCACTTGCTGTTTGTATCCACATTTGTGCTTTATAAATTGCTCTTGTAAACTTTTCTATAATTTCTGGATTTTCATTCATGTAGCTATTTTTTGCCATGAACGTTGTGTAAGGTACATGGCCTGACTCGACACCGAACGATGCGATAATATGGCCTTTGCCCTCCATTTCAAAGATACTTGCTTGGGGTTCAAATAACTGAACATAATCTCCTGTACCAGATGCAAAGGCGTTAGGAATATTTGCAAAGTCAACATTTTGAATCAGTTCCATATCCTGATGTGGGTTAATACCATGCTTCTTCAATACAAACTCACCAACCATTTGCGGCATTCCACCTTTACGTTGGCCGAGGAAGGTTGTTCCTTTCAATTGCTCCCATGAAAAGTCATCTATCTTTTCACGTGACACTAAAAATGTGCCATCAGTTTGTGTTAATTGTGCAAAGTTAATGACCGGATCATTTGCCCCTTGTGCATGAACATAAATCGATGTTTCAGATCCTACGAGGGCAATATGAGCACCATCTGTGAGAAGAGCGGTCATTGTTTTGTCCCCGCCCCAGGCAGTTGTAAGGGTAATATCCAACCCTTCTTCTTTAAAAAATCCCTTTTCTAATCCGGCGTATAATGGAGCGTAAAAGATTGAACGAGTTACTTCAGTAACCCTGATTTTTTGTGTTTCATTTTCTGTAGAACAAGCAGTTAATGCAAACGCCAAAACTAGCGATACAATCACAATGAGATACTGACGCAATTTCATAATGATGTTCCCTCCTTGGAAATGTGAATCTAACATACAATATGTCGCAAACTCAAAATGTGTGTATGCCTATTTTCAGGATTCATTTTAGGGTTTCTGGAACGTCTCGGGGTGGGTGCCATAGAGGTGTCCAGGGTGGGTGCCATAGAGGTGTCCATAGAGGTTCCTGACCCCGGCAAAAAATGTAAAAATGACCCCGGCAAAAAATGTAAAAAGCCATGGTGATCCGGTTTCCGGATTACCATGGCTTTTTTGGGATTAAATTATTATACTAATGGACCTGCATTTTTAATTGCGTCTGACACGTTTGCAAACTTTTTGAAGTTTTCTTTGAATTGTTCTGCTAATTCTTTAGCTTTCTTTTCATATGATTCTTCATTTGCCCAAGTTTTACGTGGTTGGAGTACTTCATCAGGAACTCCTGGGCAGTGTAATGGGATAGGTAAGCCAAAGATTGGATCTTGAACCGTTTCAACGTTATCTAGTTCTCCTTCAAGAGCTGCGCGTACCATTGCTCTTGTATAAGAAAGGTTCATACGTTTACCGACGCCATACTCTCCGCCAGTCCAACCTGTATTAACAAGATAAACTTTAGCGTTATATTGGTCAATTTTTTGACCTAGCATTTCAGCATATACACTTGCAGGAAGCGGTAAGAATGGTGAACCGAAGCATGTTGAAAAAGCTGCTTGTGGTTCTGTAATACCACGCTCTGTACCAGCTAATTTACTAGTGTAGCCACTTAGGAAATGATACATTGCTTGTTCTTTTGTTAAACGGCTAACAGGTGGTAATACCCCGTAAGCATCAGCAGTTAAGAAAATAATAGTATTCGGGTGACCTGCAATACTAGGGTCAACAATATTATCAACAGCTTGAATTGGATAAGCTGCACGAGTATTTTCAGTTAATGACGCATCATCGTAGTCTGCTACTCTACTATCTTCATCAACTACTACATTCTCTAAAACAGATCCAAAACGGATTGCATCCCAAATTTGAGGTTCTTTCTCTTGAGAAAGGTTAATACATTTTGCGTAACAGCCACCCTCAATATTGAATACTCCGTTATTAGACCAACCATGTTCATCATCACCAATTAAGCGACGGTTTGCATCAGCGGATAATGTTGTTTTCCCTGTTCCAGAAAGGCCAAAGAATAAAGCGACATCACCCTCCTGGCCTACATTTGCTGAACAATGCATTGGGAAAATACCTTGCTGTGGTAATAAATAGTTCATAATTGAGAAAATTGATTTTTTAATTTCCCCAGCGTATTCAGTACCACCAATAATAACAGTCTTGCGTTCAAATGAAACAATGATAAATGTTTCAGATGCTGTTCCATCAATAGCAGGATCTGCTTTGAAGTTTGGTGCGACAAGTACGGTGAATTCTGGGTTATGTGAATTTAATTCCTCTTCATTCGCACGAATAAATAGTTGGCGAGCAAATAAATTGTGCCATGCGTATTCGTTTATAACTTGAATTGGCAAACGATACTTCTTATCTGCACCTGCATAAGCTTGTAAGCGATAGATTTCATCTTTTGTTTGTAAATAGTTAATTACTTTTTTATACAATGAATCAAATATTTCAGCTGAAATTGGTTGATTAACTGAACCCCAATCAATTTTATCTATTGTAGATGGTTCTTCAACTATATATTTATCCTTAGGTGAACGACCTGTATATTTACCAGTCGTTGCACGAATGGCACCTGTAGAGGTTAAAACTCCTTCGCCTCTTGCTAAAGATTTTTCTACTAATTGAGGTACAGAGAGATTATGACGAACATTGCTACCGTTGATCAAATCTGTTAATTCGATTGGACTACCAACTGATTTCATGGACAAAACCTTCCTTTACGCTAATATAGTCTGTTTATACATACATTCTGATGATTAGTATAACATAATTAAACAATTAGTCTATACTAATTATCATTTCTTTCGAAAAGAATGTGATTTTTATCACATCCTCAAAAAACAAAGCTGTCAAAAAATAGCGTAAACAACAAGGTTGTGTTGTAATTTAAGTTTTTATTGACAGGGTTTGATTTATTACGATATTATAGGTCGAAACGGATACTCTCTTATCCCGAGTTGGTGGAGGGGGGACAGGCCCAAAGAAACCCGGCAACCGACACTAATAAATGATTCAAAAAATACATAAGTTGTTTTATTTTGAACATTTTATTTAGTGACAAGGTGCTTAACCTGTTGCAAGGCATAATGCCTTGATCGATAAGAGTGAAAGGCTAAGTATTCAAAACCTTTCCTCATTAAAAGTAGGGAAGGTTTTTTTATGTTATTTTTTGTGTTTTTTCAACAAAAGTGGATACCTTAGATAGTAGTTATGAAGTAACCAACTATAAAAGGGAAATGAGTACCGTTAATTAAATTTTTTAAGGAGGTACGAAATTTTATGACAAAAAGAAACCGTCGCTTATTTACTTCAGAGTCAGTTACGGAAGGCCATCCTGATAAGATGTGTGATCAAATTTCAGATGCTATTTTAGATGCCATTTTGGCAAATGATCCAAATGCCCGTGTGGCGGCAGAAACTTCTGTAACAACGGGACTAGTACTAGTTGCGGGTGAAATAACGACTTCTACATATGTGGATATTCCTAAATTAGTCCGTGAGACTGTTAATGGAATTGGATATAATCGGGCCAAGTATGGCTTCGATGCCGAAACATGTGCAGTTCTAACAGCGATAGATGAGCAATCACCAGATATTGCAATGGGGGTTGATAAGGCATTAGAGGCTCGTGAAGGGAAAATGACTGACGAAGAAATTGATGCGATTGGGGCTGGCGATCAAGGGTTAATGTTCGGCTTTGCTTGTAATGAAACTCCTGAATTAATGCCACTGCCAATCTCATTAGCGCATAAGCTTTCTCGGCGCTTGTCAGAGGTTCGGAAACAGGATATTCTTTCTTATTTAAGGCCGGACGGAAAAACCCAAGTTACTGTAGAATATGACGAAAATGATGTTCCGGTACGAATTGATGCGATTGTTGTTTCGACTCAGCATAACCCTGAAATTTCATTACAACAAATTCAAACAGATATTAAAAAACATGTAATTAATCCGATTGTACCTAAAGAATTAATTGATGAGGATACAAAATATTTTATCAATCCAACCGGTCGATTTGTAATTGGTGGACCTCAAGGAGATGCTGGTTTAACAGGACGAAAAATTATAGTAGATACGTACGGCGGTTACGCCCGTCATGGCGGCGGCGCATTCTCTGGCAAAGATCCAACTAAGGTTGATCGTTCCGCCGCGTATGCTGCTCGGTATGTAGCAAAAAATATTGTTGCTGCAGGCTTGGCAGATAAGTGTGAAGTGCAGATCGCTTATGCCATTGGTGTAGCTCATCCTGTATCGATTTCAGTCGATACGTTTGGAACGGGCAAAGCATCAGAGGAAAAGCTAGTCGAATTAATTCGTGCTAATTTTGATTTGCGTCCTGCCGGAATTATAAAAATGTTAGATTTACGCCGTCCGATATACAAGCAAACGGCGGCATATGGTCATTTTGGACGAACTGACATTGACGTTCCTTGGGAAAAGACAGATAAGGCAGAGGCTTTAAAGCAGCAAGCATAGATAATAAAATTTAGGGATAGGGCTGTCCGATAAGTCATTCATTATGACTTTTTAGACAGCCCCATCCTTTTCTAGTTAAGGACTCTAACTCTAACGCTAGAATCTAATTACTTAATTTTTTAAATGTTCAAGTCATCGTACCGGAAAAGGAATAGCTTCTATTGCAATGTTTTCACCTTCTCACATTCCAGTAAGGGAAAAAGTAGAAATATTTTTGAAAATTGGTATAAAAAACTTTTATAGGTTATAATATAATAAAGGATTAAAAATTTAAATATTTTCGTCCACTTATTATTTGGATTTAACAATTTCTTTTGTTATTTGCTTATAATAAGTTTTTTTGTTATAAAAACGATGGAGGGTGTGTACAATGGCTTTTGGTAGAAGAAATGTGGAAGAGGTAGTTACTGAGGAGACTAAAATATGGGAGTGTACATCAGAGGATTGTATTTGCTGGGTTCGAGATAATTTTAAAAGCAGTGATGTTCCGACTTGCCCATTATGTGATAGCCCGATGAACCCGAGTACAAAGGTATTGCCTGTCGTAGAAAATCATAGTAGACATCATCTTAAATAGAATTGAAATTTATTGAATAAAACCTGATGTCCATCAACACCCACAAGCTATATTAACAATAATTAAATATTTTTCGTCATGGCCGGATAATGTCCGAAACTGTTTTAAGTTTTGATATGATAGGCTGTAGTAAGGAAATAAGTGAAACGTGGCACAAAATAAAATCTGTGCCACTTTTTTTCAATGTAATTTTTCAATGTATTGTAGCTTTTAAAAATTTTAACTATCTTGTTCAGTTTGAAGGTTTTTATAAAATTGTCCTTTTTCAACATATTCGCGTCGAATTCTTTCCATATCCTTAATATCTTCTTCTGTTAACTCGCGAATAACCTTGGCAGGACGGCCGAAGGCTAACGTATTAGGGGGTATTTTCTTTCCTTGTGGCACTAAGCTACCTGCCCCAATAAAAGCTCCTTCACCTATCTCTGCTTGATCAAGGATTGTCGACCCCATTCCAATAAGAGCGCCTTTACGAATAACACAACTATGTAAAATAACCATATGACCTACGGTTACTTCGTCCTCAATCATAAGTGGATTGTTTGGACTTTGATGTAAAACTGAGTTGTCTTGGATGCTGACCCGGTTGCCAATTATTGTGGGAGCGACGTCGCCTCGAATCGATGTATTAGGCCAAATATTTGTCAATTCACCAATTGTTACATCTCCTGTAATCGTGACATAATCTGCTATAAAAGCACTTTCCGCAATTTTGGGATATTTTCCTTTGAATTCATAAATCATAAAAGTATCCTCCGTTCTTAAAATATAGCTCTACCCTAAAATGACTATGGATAAAAGTTCCATGCTGAATAGTACTAGCATTATCATTTGCCATAAAATTTTTGAGCTGAAAAATATGTTTGTTCCCTATTATAAAAATCTACAGTGTACTTTAGCACATCTGAAATTTACATAGTAGAATTCGTTTTCCTTGAATAGGTTTAGGTGAAAACATAAAATTATTGTAACATGTAATTTTTAGAAAATTAAATAGAAATACCAGTATTTGCATATAATATAAAATTAACTAAAATTTGATTGCTTGTAGAAGGGGGACTTTTCATGTGGAAATGGGAAGTAGAAAATCCTCGAGCTGTTATTGTTATCGTGCATGGTGCATTTGAGCATCAGGGCCGCTATAAATGGTTAACTGAAATGTGGCGGAGCGTTCATTTAAATGTTGTTCTCGGTGATTTGCCAGGTCAAGGAACATCAAGTAGACGCAGGGGCCATATCGATTCATTTGATGTATATATAGATGCTATTTCTGAGTTGGTGGATGAGGCAAAAGGCTATAACTTACCAATTTTTTTATTAGGTCATAGCATGGGGGGCTTAGCAATTATTCGTGCACTCCAAGAAAAACCGTTACCGATTTCTGCGGTTCTTTTGTCGTCACCATGTTTTGGGTTTGCTGAACCTCAACCGATTAGTATTGAATGGTTATCTAAAGCTTTAAATTTTGTTGTCCCAACATATCTTGTAGGCTATGATCTTGAACCAAATTTAGCAACAAGAAATAAAGAGGTTTTAGAGCTCGATGAAAACGATTCGTTATTTGTGACGAAGGTTTCGATCCGTTGGTATCGTGAACTTGTAAAAGCAATTAAGTTAGCCCACCAAAATCTGGATAAGGTGCCAGACCTGCCTATTTTGGTAATGCAGGGTGGTGAAGATAAAATTGTTGATAAAACAGCTGTAAAAGAATGGTTTGATAAGCTAAAGGTAAGTGAAAAATATTATAAAGAGTGGCATCAGCTCTATCATGAAATATTTAACGAGCCTGAGCGTGAGCAAGTGTTTGAATTTGCGAAAGGATTTATTGATCTACAGTTAAATAATCAATCGTTTTTCAATAAGATGGGGTGAATTTCGTTTGACGGCACCAAAGGATCCAGTTTCATTATTAAAAAGCTTATATAAGCATGTTTTTCCAGTTGTTCATACGTTTTTAGGTGAATGGAAACAGCGAGCCTCAGAAGTACCGAATCTAGAATTACGTAGACAAGCTCTAGCAAGTATTGAAACAAAAACATTCCACTGTGAGGGTGGTGCTGTTTATTCCATTCTGGCAAAGGAATCAATGAATGAAAGCGTTCGTTTTATAGTAGCTTATCAAACGATTAGTGACTATTTAGATAATTTATGTGATCGAAGTACGTCGTTAGATCCACTAGATTTTCGAGCACTACACGAATCAATGTTACATGCATTAACACCAGGAGCGGGAACGGCAAATTATTATCGGTTTCGTGAAGAGCAAGATGATGGTGGCTATTTGGAAGCATTAGTTAAAACATGTCAGGGAATTTTAGATAGGCTCGATAACTATGAGCGGATTGCGCCATACTTGCATGAGCTTGCTTCTTACTATTGTGATTTACAGGTTTATAAGCATATTGCTTATGAGGAACGAATACCACACTTAACTAAATGGTTTTCACAATATCGAGACCAGTTGCCTTATATGACATGGTACGAGTTTTCAGCTTGTACAGGGTCTACATTAGGAATATTTTGCCTAGTTTCCTATGCATTCAGCTATCACCTAACAGATCAACAAATTTTGCAGCTTAAAAATGGACTTTTTCCTTATGTGCAAGGATTACATATATTGTTGGATTATTTTATTGATCAGGAGGAGGACCAAGTTGGCGGTGACTTGAATTTTTGCACTTATTATCCAAGTAACCATGTTATGACAGAACGAATGGTGCACTTTTTAAAACAAGCAGACAAGCATGTAGAAGGTTTACCGGATGAAGAATTTCATCGCCTTATTAATCGGGGGCTGTTAGGTGTTTATTTATCAGATCAAAAAGCAAGCAGTCAAGGTTCACTAAGAAATATAAAGCGAAAAATATTAAAAAATGGTGGAAAAGAAGCATTGTTTTTTTATTTAAATGGCCGGTGGTATCGGAAGCTGTTACGTAAAAAGTTAGAAATTAATCCAATTGTTTAAGTGGTGCCAGGGCAGGTGCCATAGAGGTGTCCACAGAGGGTACCACCCAGGTTCCTGACCCCGGGAAAATTTTACAATTGTTGTTTTTCGATAGCGATAATAAATGGTGCGTGGTTGATTTGATTTAGGAACTGATATTGTAATACGTGTGCTTTTTTTTGGTCAAGCGCAGTTACATATTGTAAAAGCTGGTCGCGCTCTAGCTGGCCTTCTGGATGGCCATGGTAAACAACTAAAATGATCAATCCCCCTGCTGCCATTATAGCTAATAATTGTTGTATCGCATCGATCGTAGAGCTTGGGGTTGTTACAATATTCTTATCGCCGCCGGGTAGGTAGCCTAGGTTAAAAATAGCAGCTTTTATTTTACCAAAATACTCATTTGGAATGAGCTGTTCAATGCTGGCATGGCTCGTTTGAAAAAGTTCGACACGATTTGAAAGCCCCCCGTTCTCTAAACGTCTTTTTGTATTTTGAATTGCTTGCTCTTGAATATCGAAGCCATATACTTTTCCTGAATCTCCGACTAATTGAGCAAGAATTGTAGTATCATTCCCATTGCCAACTGTTGCGTCAATAGCAATATCCCCTTCGGTTACAACTTCAGCTAATAAGTAGTGTGCAAATGGAAGAACTCGCTTTAAAGTTGTCATCCCTCTTTACCTTCTTTGCTTGCAAATTTCCCTTGCCAGCTATCCCGTCTTCGTAATTCATCGTCAATAGCATTTAAAACTTCCCACTTCCGCAAACTCCACATAGGGCCAACGAGTAAATCTGGCGGTCCATCACCAGTAATACGGTGAATAACTATTTCAGCTGGTAAAATCTCTAATTGGTCACAAACAAGCTGGACATATTGTTCAAATGAAAGGAATTGTAAAAGCCCTTTCTCATATTGCTTTACCATTGCCGTTCCTTTTAATAAATGAAGTAGGTGGATCTTAATTCCTTGAATATTTAATTTACTAACCGCTTTAGCTGTTTCAAACATCATTTCTGGCGTTTCTTGGGGTAGTCCATTAATGATATGCGAGCATATCTTTATATTATGTTTGCGCAGCTTTTCAACTCCGCTAACATAGCATTCATAATCATGGGCACGGTTAATTAGTGAAGCTGTTTGCTCATGAACGGTTTGTAATCCTAACTCAACCCATAAATAAGTTCGCTCATTTAATTCTACTAAATAGTCAACTACATCATCAGGTAAACAATCAGGTCGTGTGGCAATTGATAAACCAACTACATCTGGTTGCTTTAAAATGATTTCGAACTTCTCACGTAATTCAGAAACTGGTGCATACGTATTAGAAAATGCTTGGAAATAACCGATATATTTAGCATCTCGCCATTTTTGGTGCATTTTTCCCCTAATTTCATTAAATTGTTTTACTAAATCATCGCCGCGCTTTCCGGCAAAATCTCCTGATCCAGAGGCGCTGCAAAATGTACAACCGCCATATGCAACACGACCATCTCGATTAGGGCAATCGAACCCGCCATCGAGAGCAACTTTAAAAACTTTATATCCGAAAGTTTGTCGTAAATGGTAATTCCAAGTATGGTAACGTTTTTGATCAGAAGCATAAGGGAACGGATTCATCATTGAAATTCTCACCTTTAAAAAAAATATGGTCCTTGCTATATCGTAGCTTTAGTCATTGTAGCATTTTTGAAATAGAACAACCAAATGAAATGGAGCAAAATATAAAATAGTAATTCTACCAATTTAAGGTATATTCCGTTTTAAATAACTATTGTAGTAAATGTACAAAATAAACTTGAGCCTAACAAAAAAAGAAAAAGGAGGATAACGAATGGCAACACGTGTATCTGTTGACCAATTTATCCATAGAGCTGAGGAAGTATGTAAATATGCCTTAGAGCAATTAGAAACTGCAAATAAACAAGAAAGCTATAATACAACTGAGTATACCGATGCGCAAAGATTGCTTAATGAAACGTATAATGACCTTCAGCAGCTAATGCTTAGTTCAGATAAGCAACAGAAAGAACGGTTATATCGGATGCAGCTAAAAATTGACCGTATTCAAAATGATTTGATTCTCGACCAAAATAACTTAATAATGTAAAGTTCCAAAACAGCCGGGGTGATATTCTAGTAAAACTGGGATATCTCCTTTTTTAATAAAAATTATTATTTCTGAATATTAATATTCGTCTTGAACAATGTCGAGCAACCAAATAAAATGAATAAATACGTATAAACGAATATTATATTAGGAAGTGAGTAAAGTGCCTAAGTCTTTATGGCTATTAATTATCGGAATGGTCATTAACATGACAGGTGCTTCTTTATTATGGCCTTTAAACACTATATACATTGTTGACCATTTAGGGAAGTCGCTATCAGTATCAGGGCTAATTTTAATGTTAAATGCCGCTGCAGGGGTTATTGGGAATCTTGTTGGTGGATTTTTATTTGATCGAATTGGTGGTTATAAGTCAATTATCTCAGGGATTATCGTCACGCTAGTAGCCGTGACGTTACTTATATTTTTCCATAGCTTTACGTATTATGTAATTTTCATCATTATAATCGGATTTGGATCTGCGGTAGTGTTTCCTGGCATGTATGCAATGGCTGGGGCTGTCTGGCCTTCAGGTGGTAGAAAACCGTTTAATGCGATTTATGTAGCAACAAATTTTGGAGTTGCTTTGGGAGCAGCGATCGGCGGATTTGTTGCCTCTTTCAAATTTTCGTTAGTTTTTACAGTGAATGCACTGATGTTAGTACTATTTTTAGTAATTGCATTACTGACATATAAATCTATAGAAACTGAAATTCATAAAATGAAAGATATAGAAGTCGTTAAACCAACGATACAAATAAAAAATAAAGCTAAATTTATGGCCTTAATGGTATTATGTATAGGTTATTTTTTATGTTGGATTGGTTATGTTCAGTGGCAATCAACGATTTCAATCTATACGCAGCAGTTAAATGTATCACTTAAACAATATAGTTTATTATGGACTATTAACGGCGCATTAATTGTATTAGGGCAACCGATAGTTTCATTTATCATCCATCATTTTAATCGTGCTCTAAAAGTTCAAATACTAATTGGAATTGGTATCTTTATATTATCATTTCTAATTGTTGGAAATGCAGTATCTTTCACTGGATTTTTAGTAGCAATGATAGTTTTAACGATTGGTGAAATGTTGGCATGGCCGGCTATTCCAACAATTGCAAATGATTTGGCGCCAAGTGGAAAGGCGGGCTTTTACCAAGGGATTGTAAACAGTACGGCTACTGGTGGAAGGATGATCGGACCTTTACTTGGGGGAGTTATTGTCGACCATTTTAATATTGAATCACTTTTTTATGTAATCATTTTTTTCTATATAATAGCAGCAATAGCAACTTTGTTTTACGATAAAACGTTAAAAGCCTCAGATTTATTGAATGTAATAGATAATAATAGTCAAACGAAATCAACTGGTAACAACTATAAAGTTCTCTAGGTCTTGACAACGAACCAAAAAATTTCATAAAATACTGACTATATAATATAGAACAACTTTGATGAGGAATAGTAATAGTAAAAGTGCTTTAAGAGAGTTGACGGGTGGTGCAAGTCAATAAGCATTTTATTATGAACTCGCCTTTAAGTTGCAATTATGAACTTAAGTAATATTTGCCGTATTGCCCGCGTTAAGGGATGACAAGCGAGTGTTTATTTTATAATCTTTTAATTTCTAGATTATAAAATTGGACTAATGTGGGTGGTACCGCGGGAAGTATAAATTAACCTCTCGTCCCAAGTTATCAAGCTGGGGGCGAGAGGTTTTTGTGTAATTCCCTATTAAGGTATATATTTTATATATAAATGGTAATCTTGTATTGGATTGAACAGCTGTTAAACTTAAAGTTTTTACACCTGAGACTTATATCATACGCTTTTCAAAATAGTACATATAACATATACACTTAAATTGAAGGAGGATATATTATGGCGTTTGATCATCAATTAATTGAAAAAAAGTGGCAGGCTTTTTGGGAGGATAATAAAACGTTTAAAACATCTGAAGATAAGGATAAGCCAAAGTTTTATGCGCTTGATATGTTTCCTTATCCATCCGGAGCCGGCCTTCATGTAGGGCATCCAGAAGGGTATACGGCAACAGATATTCTTTCAAGAATGAAACGAATGCAAGGATATAATGTTCTGCATCCAATGGGCTGGGATGCATTTGGATTACCAGCAGAACAGTATGCGTTAGACACTGGCAATGATCCTGCCGAATTTACGGAAAAAAATATTAATACATTTCGCAGACAAATTAAATCACTAGGGTTTTCATACGATTGGGATCGCGAAGTTAACACTACTGATCCAAGCTACTATAAATGGACGCAATGGATTTTCTTAAAGCTTTACGAAAAAGGATTGGCTTATGTAGATGAGGTTCCGGTTAACTGGTGCCCTGCTTTAGGAACAGTGCTTGCAAATGAGGAAGTCATTGATGGAAAAAGTGAGCGCGGTGGTCATCCGGTTGAACGTCGCCCGATGAAGCAATGGATGTTAAGAATAACGGCATATGCAGATCGCTTGCTTGAGGATTTAGAAGAGCTAGATTGGCCGGAAAGCATTAAAGAAATGCAGCGAAATTGGATTGGCCGTTCCGAAGGTGCAGAGCTAACATTTAAAATAGACGGAACAAATGAGTCGTTTAAAGTATTTACGACAAGACCGGATACAATTTTTGGTGCCACTTATGCTGTACTAGCTCCAGAACATCCACTTGTTGAAAAAATTACAAGTGAAACACAGCAAGCCGTTGTATATGATTATTTAGAAAAAATTAAATCAAAAAGTGATCTCGAGAGGACAGATTTAGCAAAGGAAAAAACAGGCGTATTTACAGGAGCTTATGCAATCAATCCTGTTAATGGCGAAAAAATGCCAATTTGGATTGCTGATTATGTTTTAATGGGTTATGGATCAGGAGCGATTATGGCGGTACCTGCTCATGATGAGCGTGATTATGAGTTCGCAAAAGTTTTTGATCTTCCAATTAAGGCAGTATTAGCAGGTGGCGATATTGACAAAGAAGCCTTCACAGGTGATGGGATTCATATAAATTCTGACTTCCTAGATGGATTAAATAAGGAGGAAGGGATTAGAAAAGCGATTGAATGGTTTGAAACCAATGGGAAGGGAACGAAGAAAGTTACATACCGTCTTCGCGATTGGTTATTTAGTCGCCAACGTTATTGGGGTGAACCAATTCCAGTTATTCATTGGGAAGACGGAACAACAACGACTGTACCAGAAGAAGAGCTACCATTATTACTTCCAAAAACGGATAATATTAGGCCGTCCGGAACAGGTGAATCCCCGCTTGCAATTATTGATGATTGGGTTAATGTTGTTGATCCCAAAACAGGTAAAAAGGGACGCCGTGAAACAAATACAATGCCACAATGGGCAGGAAGCTGTTGGTATTTCTTACGGTTTATAGACCCACATAACAGTGAACGTTTTGCCGATCTTGAAAAGTTGCAACAATGGCTTCCAATCGATATATATATTGGTGGGGCCGAGCATGCAGTATTACATTTATTATACGCACGTTTCTGGCATAAATTCCTTTACGATATTGGAGTTGTTCCTACAAAAGAACCATTCCAGAAATTATTTAACCAGGGAATGATCCTTGGTGAAAACAATGAAAAAATGAGTAAATCAAAAGGAAACGTTGTGAACCCTGATGATATCATTAATAGTCATGGTGCTGATACACTACGTCTTTATGAAATGTTCATGGGTCCATTAGATGCATCTATTGCTTGGTCAACAAATGGATTAGATGGGGCAAGACGATTTCTTGATCGAATTTGGCGCTTGTTTGTGACAGATGATGGTGCTCTTAATCCGAAAATAAGTGGACAAGCTGATGAACGGCCACTAGAACGTGTTTATCATCAAACAGTAAAGAAAGTAACCGAAGATTTTGAAGGCTTACGATTTAATGTAGCTATTTCACAAATGATGGTGTTCATTAATGACGCCTACAAAGCGGAGACACTACCTAAAACTTTTATGGAAGGTTTTGTTAAATTAATGTCACCGATTGCCCCTCATTTTGCCGAAGAGCTTTGGGAAAAACTTGGGCATCATCATAGCATCAGCTATGAATTATGGCCAAGCTATGATGAGAGTAAGTTGATTGAAGACGAAATCGAGATTGTTATCCAGTTAAACGGTAAAGTCCGAACTAAGATGAATATTTCTAAAGATCTCTCTAGAGAGGAAATGGAAAAAGTTGCGTTAAATGACGAAAAAGTACAAGAAGAGCTATCTGGAAAAACTATTCGTAAAGTAATTGTCGTTCCAGGTAAACTTGTAAATATTGTTGCAAATTAAAAAAACAATTTTCTCAAAGGCATAAGGTTATTCTCGATAGAAGCCTTATGTCTTTAATTTTTCAGTTAATAATTTTAAAATAAAAACTTTTTAATAATAATTATAAAAAAGTATTGACGATAAAAAACGACATTATTATAATAAATATGTAAACATTACATAATAAAAAATTAGGGGGTTTTAAATATGGCAGAACGTATGGTTGGGAAACAAGCACCTCGATTTGAAATGGAAGCTGTTTTACCAAATAAGGAATTCGGAAAAGTAAGCTTAGAGGAAAATATGAAGAACGACAAATGGACAGTACTTTTCTTCTATCCAATGGATTTTACATTTGTATGTCCAACTGAAATTGTTGCAATGTCAGATTCTTATGAACTATTCCAAGATCTTGATGCAGAAATAATCGGAGTATCAACTGATACAATCCACACTCACTTAGCTTGGATTAACACTGATCGTGAGAAAAACGGTCTTGGACAGTTAAAATATCCATTAGCAGCTGATACAAACCACACAGTATCTCGTGACTATGGTGTATTAATTGAAGAACAAGGTGTTGCTCTTCGCGGATTATTCATTATTAATCCTGAGGGTGAGCTTCAATATTCAGTAGTGAATGACCTAAATGTTGGTCGTTCTGTAGATGAAACTCTTCGTGTATTACAAGCACTTCAAACTGGTGGACTTTGCCCGGCAAACTGGAAGCCTGGACAAGCTACACTTTAATCGAATATTCAGGCATTTGCACATTTGAATTTTAATTTTATCCGGAGATGTCCTTCCACAGGACATCTCTTTATTTTATGTTTATGAAATTATAAAATTTGATCCTGTGGATAAATACTATAGCACAGAGAGTAGTCGTCCAGCGCAAGCGCCCAGCGACTAGTAAACTTCGTTCATCTCTTTTGCGATAAGTCAACATCGACTCGTCCCTCGACGTGTTTTGTTTATCTCAGTCGATGCGCTCTTAGTTTATACGTCGCTAATCAGGGCGCCTATAGCTTTTGTTGATGATTATGTAAAAAGAGCAAAATGTCCTTCATTCAGACTTCACCCGGATTTTGAGCATCGGTGGCTCTCCGCCCTGCATTTATTCCAGCCAACCGTCCGGTTACTAGTGCCGCGGTTATATTATATCCACCTGTGTAACCATGAATATCAAGAATTTCTCCACAAAAATATAAGCCCTTTATTAGTTTTGATGACATTTCCTTTGGGTTAATTTCCTTAGTGGATATGCCACCACCGGTAACAAATGCTTTTTCAAAAGATAAAGTACCGTTTACTCTTATTTCAAATCCTTTTAAATCTTTTACAAAGGATCGGAATTTTTCCGTTTTTAAATTTGAAATCGTTGTTTTTTCATCAATTTGATTTTTTTGCAGTAAGAATAATAAATAGCGTTCTGGGATGAACCCTTTTAAAATATTTTTAACTGCTTTTTTTGGTTCTGACTTAATCATTTTGAGTAATCGTTGAAAAATCTCCTCTTCGCTATCATCTGGAAAGCTATCAACCGTAACTAAAATATTTTCAGTCTTATATTTTTTTAGCGCTTTTCCTACAAATTGACTACATCGTAATATAGCAGGACCAGATAATCCAAAGTGTGTAAAAATCATATCCATGTGGTGGGTAACGATAATTTTGCCATTAGGATTGTGGACGGATACTGCCACATCACGAAGGGCGAGACCTTGTAGTGACTTATCTTTAATAAATGGTTCAGAAGAAGTTAATGGAACCTCTGTTGGAAAAAGTTCTGTTATTGTATGCCCTGCCTCTTTCGCCCAGGTATAACCATCACCAGTTGAGCCAGTATGTGGAACAGATTTGCCGCCAACTGCAATAATAACAGTATGTGAATTAAAAATTGAACCATCATGTAGCTCTACTCCGACTGAATTATTATTTTCATATAAAACTTTTTTTACGGGTGTATTGTTACGAACGGTAACATTTAACTTATTTAATTGAGCAAGCAAGGCTGAGATGACCGTTTGCGACTTATTAGAAGCAGGAAACATTCGTCCATGATCCTCCTCCTTAAGCTCAACACCTAGTGATTCAAAAAAATGGATAATATCTTCATTATTAAATTCTGCAAATGCACTATATAAAAACCGACCATTACCTGGGATGTGTTTGATAAGTTCATCAATTGGAAGTCGATTTGTCACATTGCAGCGCCCACCGCCAGATATTGCTAGCTTACGTCCAAGCTTATCTCCTTTTTCAAGGAGAAGGACGGTTGCATTTTGTTCAGCAGCAGCTATGGCCGCCATTAACCCAGATGGACCTCCACCAATTACAATTACATCATATATAGTCATGGTATTCACCAGCTTCCTTATTGAAAGAATCAGTTTGATGTTTATGTTTAATAAAATAGCAATTAGAAAAAATTAGTAATAATTAGACTGTGAAGTAAATCATTTAGCAGGCTTGAAGTGGATATCAAGTAGTTCATCAAGTAGACCGTGAGGTAGTTCATCAAGCAGACTCTGAACTAAACCATCAATTAATTCACCAAGTAGACCATCAATTAGTTCACAAGTAGACTGAGGCCGAAGCAAAATGCCTAGATTACGGCATCAAGTAGACCATCAAAGTAGAAACGGGTATAGTATTGATGGATAATTAGAAAAGGCTCCCTGCTTTTCTACATTATTACTGTATGTTAAAATACAGGAGTTATCATGGCTTGTCAAATTCAGTGGATTCATCATTTAGGAGGGCTTTTATGTCCGGTTCTAATTTTCTCAGAGGCACGTTAATCATTACGGGAGCTACTTTTATATCAAAATTTCTAGGAATGATTTATATTATTCCGTTTTATAGTATTGTTGGAACAACAGGTGGTGCACTGTACGCCTATGCTTATATTCCTTATACGATTTTATTAAGCATTGCAACATTAGGAGTGCCATTGGCTGTTTCAAAGTTTGTCTCTAAATATAATGCGATGGGCGATTATTATTCAGGGAGAAAATTATTTAAGGCTGGCTTATGGTTATTATTTATTAGCGGTTTCCTAGGTTTTTTGATTTTGTTTTTACTAGCTCCTTGGTTAGCACCAATTATAAATGGGGAAAATGAATATGGGTTAACAAATGATGAGGTAACATATGTCATTCGCATGGTTAGTACAGCCATCATAATTGTCCCAATGATGAGTATTATTAGAGGCTTCTTTCAAGGTCACCAATCAATGGGACCGACCGCTGTATCCCAAGTCGTAGAACAAATTGTTCGTATTTTGTTTTTGCTTATTGGAAGCTATATTGTCATGAATGTTTTAAAGGGAGATTTACATAAAGCAGTTGGTTTATCTGTTTTCGCCGCCACAATCGGAGCCATTGCCGGTATGATTGTCCTACTAACGTACTGGTTTAGGCGGAAAAGGCACTTAAATGAGCTTTTAGAAAAAAGTACATCGACAAGTAATTTAACAACAAAGGAAATGCTGCTTGAATTATTATCGTATGCAGGACCGTTTGTATTTGTTGGGTTAAATATATCGTTATATCAATTAGTAGACGAGTTTACTTTCAACCGAGCAATGGAAAGTATCGGAAAAGGCGGTCCATATTCGGTAGATTTATTTTCAATATTAAATATGTATGGACATAAATTAATAATGATTCCTGTTTCACTAGCAACAGCATTTGGTTTAACGCTTGTACCAACCATTACAGAAGCCTTTACGGATCAGAATCGGAAGTTATTGAATAAACAGATTACCCAAGCGTTGCAGATTATCGTTTTCTTAACATTCCCAGCAGTTATGGGATTATCAATTCTTTCTGGCCCGACGATCGGCGCTTTATTAAGTATAGATCAAATTGCGACTGGAGAAGGCGTTATTCGCTATTATGCACCGGTTGCACTTTTATTTGCGTTATTTACAGTTACGGCAGCGATTTTACAAGGTATTAATCAGCAACGATTCGCTGTCTATAGTATTAGCGTAGGGATTCTCATTAAAATCATTTTAAATGTGCCGTTCATTAAGGCTTTCGAGGTTTATGGTGCAATTTGGGCGACTGCTATCGGATTTTTGTTTTCAATTTTGATTAACCTCTGGGCTATTAAGAGATATGCAAACTTTCGCTACGAGTACTTTATACGGCGGAGCATGTTGATTGCTATATTTGTAGGAATGATGATGGTAGTTGTATATGGCGTTCAAAAGGTTCTTTCATATTTTGTAAACTATGAGGATGGCCGTGGCCAATCTATAATTGTTTTATCATGTGCAGTAATTGCAGGGATGTTAGTGTATGCATGGCTAAGTTTGAAAACAAATTTAGCGGGAGTAATACTTGGCTATCGTTTTCAATTTTTAAATACGAGAAATAAAGGTAATGACAGTATTTAAAAAGAATGTTGCTGAAAGGAAAACAAGGCGAACGATAGGCTCGCCTTGAATGTCAATCGTAATTTTAGAATTGCGTATCAAGAGCGTAGCCTAGCTGGCGTTCCACACGTTGCAAGCGTCTGTTTAATCGGTTAATACGTTGTTCATGGCGCTGTAACGTATTTTCTATGCGATCTAAGCGGCGATCCACATTTTGCCCGCCACCAGGGAAACCAGGGAAACCGCCACCCGGGAAGCCACCCCCAGGGAACCCAAACTGGCGATAATAATCATAATCGTACATGAATCCTCTCTCCTTTCTTATATTCGTTAATACTTTATGCGATTATGATAAATATGGAATAGACGAGTGCCTAAAAACACCGTAAAAGGTATTTCGAAGGGGGTATTGTATTGCGAATTGATAAGTTTTTAGCCAATTCTGGCTTTGGGAGTAGAAAGGAAGTAAAAAAGCTTCTCAAAACAGGTGCAGTAAAAATAAATGATGAGGTTGTTAAAGATTCACAAACGCAGCTTACACCTGAGGTGGATGGGGTTACTGTTCACGGGGAGATTGTAGAATATAAGGAATATATATATTTAATGATGAATAAGCCTAGTGGGGTCATTTCGGCAACTGAGGATAATCACGAAACAACAGTCATTGACTTATTAGAACTGGACGATCAAAGATTTGAGCCGTTTCCAGTTGGCAGACTAGACAAAGATACGGTCGGTTTATTGATACTCACGAATGATGGGAAATTAGCACACCGGCTTTTATCTCCCAAAAAGCATGTTCCAAAAACATACTACGCAAAAATTGAGGGAGTTGTAACAGAAGACGATATAGAACGATTTCGAAGCGGAGTCACACTTGAGGATGGATATATCACAAAGCCTGCGGAACTAGTAATTTTGTCATCTGGTAATGAATCGGAAATAGAATTAACGATTACTGAAGGGAAATTTCATCAAGTAAAGCGGATGTTTATCGCCGTTGGGAAGAAAGTCAGCTTTCTGATGAGAATTAAAATGGGACCTTTATTACTTGATCAAACATTAAAGCAAGGGGAATACCGTGACTTAACGAATGAAGAGATAGAATTACTAAAAAGTACTACATAAAACTTGTTGTGATATCTTGTTAGTCTTTGTTAGTATAGTTCAATTTATCACAAAGGTGACTTTTCCGAAAACTAAAACCGCCCGTTTTTTTACGGGCGGTTGTGCATACTTTATAATCAAGTTATGATATTTTAACCTTCTTTTCTGTTGTCGTCCAAAATCCTCTACTTGGACTACAAACTAAATCATTGTACGTAAGTACATTTAAGTCTCTTTGAATTGTTCGATGAGTAGTTCCAAATTCTTCTACAAGTTCTTGGGTTGATACAGTTCCTTTTTCATTAATAAATAGGTAGACTGATTTAATACGGTTTAGCATACGGGCAGTTGGGCTCAAAAAACCACTCCTTAATGTAATGTTCAAGATGAATTGAACAAGAAATTAAATAGAGGTGATGCTTCTTACCATTTAAACTCCAAAACCTAAGTAGTAATACTAATGGATACAATTTTATCATACACTATCTTAGTTAAAAGTTACCACCCATTATGTCAAATTTCAACAGAATTTAAATAATTTATAGTAAATGTGTCTATTGACCCACCTCACTTTTTCTTTTTTCTATAATAATATATTTAGTCGCCTGAATATTATGACAATTTAGCGGTATGTTACATATAAAATCTACACGATTATAGCCAAGATTAGTGTTACTTTCAATCTCATTAGATAAAAAGGGGCTGAATTAGATGCCAATCGAAATTAATTGGATGGAAGAAGTAAATAAACGTAAAAGTAGTATCATTGAGGATACGCAAAAATTTTTACAAATTAAAAGTGTATTAGATGAAAATGAAACGTCTATAGATGCTCCCTTAGGCGTAGGAATAGCGAAAGCATTACAATTTTTACTTAATAAAGGAGAAAATGATGGATTTATCGTAAAAAATTTAAATGGTCTTGCAGGTCATATTGAGTATGGAACAGGTAAGGAGTTAATCGGGATTTTATGCCACGTTGATGTTGTTCCTGAAGGTGACGGCTGGACGAGTGATCCTTATGGTGCTGAAATTAGAGAAAATAAAATTTTTGCTAGGGGAGCAATTGACGATAAAGGTCCAACGATAGCGGCCTATTATGCTCTCAAAATAGTTAAAGAACTAGGAGAACCATTTCAAAAAAGAGTAAGAATTATTTTGGGAACAGATGAAGAAAGCAATTGGCGTTGTGTAGACCATTACTTTAAACACGAGGAAATGCCAACTATGGGGTTTGCGCCAGATGCGGATTTTCCAATCATTAATGCTGAAAAAGGAATTCTTGATTTTACGTTAACCCAACATTTTCAAGCGTCTGGTGAACAAGGTGAAATTGTTTTGCAGTCTTTTCAAGCAGGGCGCAGATTAAATATGGTCCCTGATATGGCTGTAGCGATTCTTGAATGTAAAACAGAAAAGAGTGGAGATCTACTAAAAGAACAGTTTGTGCTGTTTTTGCAGAATAACAATGTAAAAGGGAAAGCTGTATTACGTGATCATACAGTTGAACTAAAGCTAGAGGGAATATCAGCTCATGGAATGGAGCCGAATAATGGGAAAAATGCGGGGCTATTACTCAATCAATTCTTAGCAAAGCAACATCTAGATAACAACGGTACTAAGTTTTCAACGTTTGTTAATCAATACCTCGGGCAAGAAACGCGAGGCCATACAATTGGCATTGCATTTGAGGATCAAATTTCAGGTGAGCTAACGATCAATTGCGGGATACTATCATATGACCGAGCTGGCATTGGAGAAATCGGCTTGAATCTGCGGTACCCAGTTAGTCACAAAATTGAGGAATCAAAGAAAAAAATAATAGCTATAGCTGAAGGGAATGGATTTAGCTACACAGAATTAGATGATTCTAAGCCGCATTATGTTGATGAACAAACACCGTTTATTCAAATATTGAAAAAAGTATATGAACAGCAAACAGGGGGAAAAGCAGAGTTACTTGCAATTGGCGGTGGCACGTACGCTAGATCATTAACATCAGGTGTTGCCTTCGGGCCTTTATTCCCTGGCCGTCCCGACGTAGCTCATCAAAAGGATGAATATATTGAAATAGAGGACTTACTAAGAGCAACAGCAATTTACGCACAAGCAATTTATGAGCTTGTAAAAAATTAGTTAGTTTAAAAATAAAAACTCGGCTCTAGCTGAGTTTTTTTAATGAATAAAAAGTCCTACTAAAGGTTTTCGGGAATTAAGAAAAAATTACCAAGTTATTAAAAAAAAGTAAAATTTTTATAAAATATGTCGAATTTTAACTTATATTGTGTAAAATGTATTATACAAAACAATTTTAAAAACTATTTTAAAAAAAGTTTGAGGTGAAACGATGTCCTCGAAAGCGACTGATTTCCAAACTAACAATCTATGGGAAAATAATGAAATTTTGCAGAAAATCATTAAACAAGCACCAATAGCAATTATTATTATTGATTTAAACGGGATTGTGAAAATGTGGAACAAAGAAGCGGAAAAAATTTTTGGATGGACGGAGGATGAAGTGCTTGAGCGCTTTTATCCACTTTTCTCCGAGAAAAATCAAAGTAAGTTTCGCCAAGCCTTTCGTCGTGTAGCCTTAGCAAAGAAGACGGTTGTTTTTCCTGAAACTACTAGGGCAAAGAAGGACGGTTCATCAGTGCCGGTTCGTATTCATAATGTACCTCTAGTTAGAAATGACAACACGGTGCATGAATTAATGATAACGATTGAGGATTTAACAGACCGAAAAACAGAAGGAATTATTAAAGAAACTATTAACGAATTGGAAAATATCAAATATTCTTTGGATGAGGCATCGTTATTAACAATAACGGATCCACGCGGGGTTATAAAGTATGTCAATGACCACTTCTGTAAATTGTTTCAATTCAGTAGTGAAGAGCTAGTGGGCTTTGACCACCGTGTAATTAACTCAAAATACCATCCGAAACAATTTTTTAAAAAAATGTGGTCTGATCTTGGAAATGGGCGAATCTTCCGTAGTGAGATTCGTAATAAGGCTAAGGATGGGACAATAATATGGCTGGATGCTACCATTGTACCGTTTATAGATGAAAATGGAAGACCATATCAATATATGTCAATTTGTAAAGACATTACAGCGAAAAAAAATGCTGAAGAGGAGCTACTGTATCTTGCCTACTATGATGAATTAACATCAGTAGCAAACAAGCGGAAAATGCAGGATGAGGTCAATGTAAGAATAAATAGGGGCAGACCTTTTGCTTTGCTATGTATAAATTTAGAACGATTTAAATCGATCAATGACTCCTTTGGATACAATATTGGAGATATGGTTTTAGTTGAAGTGGCAAAACGGCTTCTGGGGATTATTGACAAAGGCTATGTTGTTGCTAGAAAAGAAGGAGATAAATTTCTAGTACTTCTTAATAACAATGATGTTGAAAAAATCAAACAAACTTGCGAGAAAATACTTACTGAACTACCAAAGCCCTTTGAAATTAAAAACCACCGAATCTATACATCCACAAGTATTGGTGTTTGTACATACCCTAGTGATGGGAATAGCTTTGATGAACTTTTAAAAAAAGCGGTACAGGCCATGTATGCTGCTAAGAGCAAAAGAAGAAACCATTATAAGTTGTTTGATAAACAGTTGGAACAGGAACTAGAACGGAAGATTGTAATAGAACGATATTTGCGGGATGCCATTGATAATAATGAATTAAGCGTAAACTACCAGCCAAGGATTAAAACGAATTCGAAAACCGTTGTTGGAATGGAAGCTTTGTTAAGGTGGAATAATTCTTTGTTAGGGAAGGTTCCGCCAAGTGAATTTATTCCAATAGCTGAGGAAACAGGCTTGATTGTCCCAATCGGAATATGGACTCTGGAACAAGCCATTACGCAAACAAAAAAATGGCATGAACTTGGGCACAACAAATTAAAGGTTTCTGTTAATCTTTCAGTCATACAACTTCAGGAACCTAATATAGGTGATACGATCATTGGAATTGTAAAAAAATTAAAATTCCCACCACAATTACTAGAACTTGAAATTACCGAAAATAACTCTCTAGAAAAAAATTTTGCATTACTCGAACAGTTAAATAAGTTAAAAACATTTGGAATTCAAATTTCGATAGATGATTTTGGGACTGGCTACTCATCATTAAGTTATTTACGAAGTTTTCCAGTTAATCGTCTTAAAATTGATCAATCATTTGTACAGGATCTTGAGAAAAATGGTGATACGACAATTGTAAGGACTATAATTGCTATGGCGAAAAATTTAGATTTTCATGTTACAGCTGAAGGTGTAGAGACACAAAAGCAATTTGCATTCTTGCATGCTCATTCTTGTGATGAAATTCAAGGTTTTTATTTTAGTAGACCACTGAGCCCTGATAGATTTCAAGAGTTTTTAGAAAAAAATCGATCGTAATTTACTTACGGAGGCGACTTAGTTTTAAGGGGCCTCTTTTTCTTTGTGAAAAAATAATGTAAACTATGTTACATTACAGTATCATTCTGTATTATAACAACTTGTGGCAAAGAGAGTTGCCCAAAAAATAGGGGAGTATTTTCATGGGGGAAATTTTACGAGTCGTCTATCAAATTACTATTCTTTATCTTTTTTATTATATTGGTTTATGGATACAAAAAGCATTTCACTTGCCGATTCCTGGAAGTATTATGGGGATGCTGTTATTATTTTTATTATTGCTAACTAAAAAATTCAAGGCAAAATGGATACATAAAGGCGCAAGCTTTATGCTTTCTCATTTACCATTGTTATTTGTACCCGTAACTGTAGGTGTGGTAGAGTATTTGCACCTATTTAAAGGACGTGGATTATTTTCCGTTTTGGTAGTTGTGATAAGCACATTTTTAGTAATGGTTGCATCAGCAATGATAAGCCAGTGGATTGCAATAAAAAAAGAGGCTATCAATACGTCATTGAGTTATACTGGAAAGAGGGAAGAACTATGAAACTATTAATTGCGATAATAGCAATAGCTGGCACGATCATTACATATAACTTGATGAAAAAGATATATATTAAATTTTTCACACCATTTATGGTACCAATCTTAACAACTACAGTTGTAATTGCTGGGGTTTTATTATTTTTTCAAATTCCTTACGAAACATATATGGTTGGTGGCAAGTGGATTGTCCATTTATTAGGACCTGCTGTTGTTGCCCTTGCATATCCGTTGTACAATCAACTTGATACCATTAAGAAGTATGGAACCCCGATCATAGCAGGCGTTTTTTGTGGTACAATTATCGGAATAGTAAGTGGTATTGAACTCTCGATATTGTTTAAGATAGAAAAAATAACAACATATTCACTAGTTCCTAAATCTGTTACTTCTCCAGTTGCGATGGATATTGCTTCTGTTATTGGGGGGAATCCTACGTTGGCGGCAGTATTTGTAATGGTAGCAGGAGTGTTTGGTGCTGTTTTTGGCCCCTATTTGATAAAATGGATTCGAATCAATCATTTTATTGGTAAGGGAATTGGGTTTGGCACTGCTGCACATGGAATTGGAACATCGAAGGCTCTCGAGCTAGGGGAAAGAGAAGGCGCAATTAGTTCCATTGCAATGACATTATCAACTATTTTCGCATCAGTTTTAAGCCCGGTGTTTGTGTATTTATTATTATAACGATTTTATGTAATAAGCGGTATTAAAGTTTACCGCCTCATGGAGTGGAGGAAGCCTTGTGGCACAGTTAATTAAATTACAAGATTTTATCTCCCGTTATGAAACTGATATTTTTCGTTACCCAAGTCAGTATATTCGTCTAAAGAAAGAACGTTGGGAAAAGATTAAATCAGCTTGGTATAATAAAGAAATAATTATTGATCAGTCAGAAAACATTAACCATGATCTTAAAAAATATGAACCTTTTATTGGATTTGAGAGCTTTGATGAAAATTGGTTGGAAGATGATAATAAAGGATTTTTTCAAACGATAAAAGGATGGTTTAAGAAAACTGGTAACGAGGACATAGAATATAATGACTTAGAGACGTCTTTAAAAGAGGCGACAAGACTTTTCGGGGATGAGGTAAAGACAGAGGAAGATTTAAAAAAGGAATTCCTTGAGGAATTATTTTATTTCCAGCTAAATTGGGCAAGTTCTACTTTGAGAGATCGCTCAATAATAGATAACAGCTTGTATCATGACGAAGTTTTAAAGTATTTTTTACAACATTTTCCTGACAACTATTTACTTTTATATAAACCTACGTTAATAGTAAAAAAAGCTCCAATTGATTTAGATATCATTCTTTTAAGTCCGGTGACAACATATTGTATTTCACTTCTTGAAAGCGAAGACATGAGTGTCTATCTTACTGATAGAGGGCGCTATTGGTTTGAAGGCTCTGGAGAAAATGAGAAAAAGCGGATTAATCCAATGATTTCCTTAAATAGAACCGCTAACCTAGTTCAAAGCTATTACAAGCATTATGATATTGATTTGTCTGTGAAAAAAGTTGTATTATCCCGAACAGGATATATTGAAGGTGATTACGAACCAGTCAATACAACAATTATTGATAAACGAAGTTATAGCGATTGGTATTCCCGATTAAGAAGACTACCATCACCTATTAAATTCGTTCAATTAAAAGGTGCCCAAGCCCTTTTACGACATTGCCAATCAACTTATTTTCGTCGTACCGAATGGGAGCCAGATGAAGATGAAATTCAATGGTGAAAATATTCATTTAAGGAGTTAACCTAAAGTGAACCATGTTCAATTTGAAGCGTATCTAGAAAAAATTGATATGGTAGTCGTTTTTCTTCCTATGGGTGTTTCAGACGTTAATGAGCATTTCTTTTCCCTAATTAATGAGGAAGAGAAAATTGAACTGTCTGTTTTTAAGGTCGAAACGTTACCAACTGTAATTAAAATTTACTGTAAAGCCGAGGAAAACGTTCGACTAGATACTCATTATTTAGTCACTACTAACAAAGGGCTACAAGTAGAACTATCAATAGGCTCTGTAATAAGAACAAAAGAGTTTGATCAGTTTTTCTATTATGATGGTACAGATTTAGGTGCTACTTATTGTGATGAGAAAACAATGTTTAAGGTTTGGGCACCTACTGCAACAAATGTAGAATTGTTGTTATATCATCAAGAAGGAAAATTCAAACAAAAAATTCCAATGGAGCGCTCTTCAAAAGGCACTTGGACAGTTACCCAATACGGGAATCTTGAAGGATGTTACTATCTCTATAATGTATGCGTAAATAAGGAATGGAAAGAGGTAGTTGATCCTTATGTAAAGGGGACTACAGTAAATGGGGAGTTTGGGGTTGTTATAGATCTTGCAAAAACAAAAATTAAAAAGCAATCACATTTACTACCAGAATTTCATTCTCCTACAGATGCAATCATTTATGAAACTCATATCCGTGATTTTTCTATCCATCCCGAAAGTGGGGCGATGTATAAAGGGAAATACAAAGCATTTACAGAGGAACAGACCAAGGGTCCTAATGATTGTAAGACATGTGTCGATTATCTCGTGGAACTCGGTATTACCCACGTACAATTACTGCCATTTAATGACTTTGGTGGTGTGAATGAAGGTGCTATTGAGGACGAATTTCATTGGCGTTATAATCCTGCTCCATATAATTGGGGTTATAACCCTGTTAATTATAATGTACCCGAAGGAAGCTATGCAACGGATCCTTATGATCCGTATGTAAGAATCCTTGAAACAAAGGAAATGATTGAAGCGTTGCATCAAAAAGGAATACGAGTCATTATGGATGTTGTTTACAATCACGTCTATATTCTTGAGGCGTCATCCTTTGAAAAAATAGTCCCAGGATATTTTTTTCGTTATAACGATTACGGATTGCCTTCAAATGGAACAGGAGTTGGCAATGACATTGCTTCGGAACGATTAATGGTCCGTAAGTTTATTATCGATTCGGTTACTTTTTGGGCAAAGGAATATAATATCGATGGGTTTCGCTTTGATTTAATGGGAATCTTGGATGTTGAAACAATGAAAGCTGTAAGAACCGCTCTTGATTTAATTGATCCTTCGATAATTATAGTTGGTGAGGGGTGGAATTTAGATACACCGATACCAGACGAAAAAAAAGCAATTATAAAAAATGCTTCGGAGCTTCCCGGGATTGCTCATTTTAATGATTTATTCCGAGATACTGTCAAAGGAAGTTCGTTCGATTTACGCGATAAAGGTTTTATTTCAGGAGTTACAACGAAGAAGGCTTTTTTAATGGAGCTGTTGGCAGGAAGTATATCACTCCAGAAAAATATAAATGGGATGTTTGAATCACCTTGTCAATCAATTAATTATATTGAATGTCATGATAATCATACGCTTTGGGATAAATTAGCACAATGCAATGGTGACGAAAAAGACAGTGTAAGAAGAAAAAGGCAAATACTTGGGATCGCAATAGTATTGCTATCACAAGGCATTCCTTTTCTACATAGTGGGATTGAGTATTTTCGCACAAAATATGGAGAAGGAAATAGCTATAATCTTCCTGATTATATTAATCAACTTGATTGGGCAAGGAAGGATATGTATAAAGAGTATCTCTCCTATACTCGAATGCTGATCTCAATTCGCAAGGCACATCCAGCATTTCGATTAGCTACAGCTAACGAAATTCGCTATCATTATCGGTGGCTGGAAACACCGCCAGAAATGGCAGGATATATACTAGAGCAACTGGAGCATATCGACACCTGGAAGGCAATCATTGTTTTGTTTAATAGTAGTGTAAAACAGCAGGTATTTAAAATACCTGATGATGATACATGGAATGTGGCTGTCTATGGAGAGAAAGCTAGCTTACAAGGTCTTTATAAAATTAATAAAACCTTACAAATAATGGCCATTTCAACAGTCGTTCTTTTTAAGTAAATGGTTTTAAGCTAATAAAAAATAAGTTATACTAAAGATGTATGTTGTAGTTTTCAGGTCATAGAAATAGAGGGTGAGCTGTGTTGGAAATGAGTCTGGGTTTAGGAGAAGGTTGGCGGGTATTTCCTGCAGGCGGTGCAACTGGAGAAGCGTATATTGCTCAATATGAAGGCCGAAACAAATTGTTTTTGAAAAGGAATTCTTCCCCTTTCTTAGCGGTTTTATCTGCTGAAGGTATTGTTCCTAAGTTAATTTGGACGAAGAGAATGGAAAATGGCGATGTTATTACGGCGCAGCATTGGTTGAATGGACGTGAATTGAAGCCTGTTGACATGAATAACAAAGCTGTTGCACATCTTTTAAGTAAGATCCATCATTCAAAGGAATTATTATATATGCTTCAAAGAATTGGGAAGATTAGGTACGAGCCTTCTGAGTTATTAACTGAGTTAAAACGAAAAACAAAGCCAACCATGACCTGCGAAACTGTAATTGCGGATTCGTTAGCTTATTTGGAAAATGAATTGCCTAACATATACTACGACAATCAGGTTGTTTGCCATTGTGATGTAAATCATAACAATTGGCTATTAACAAATGAACAGGAGCTTTTTTTAATAGATTGGGATGGGGCAGCGATTGCTGACCCAGCATTAGATCTTGGTTCGATTTTATATGGATATATTCCTAGACACGATTGGGAGACATGGCTAAAATGCTATGGAATTGAGCTTACAGAAAACCTAGAGAGACGAATGAAATGGTACATAATCTATCAGACTCTATTATCCGGTATATGGTATAAGGGCCGTGGTGATTCATCAAAATATCGACGGCAAATTCATTATTTAGAAAGAATCTACAAATAATTTCCTAGGAAATATTGTTTGATTATGTCAAATTTAAATCATTAAGGTTGTTAATCCACTGTTCAAAATTCTCCTTGTGTTTTAATATATGATCATCGATATTATCGGCGTTTTGTCCCTGTAAACTATAGTTATATACATCGACTAATGTGTTATTCATTTCGTTATTAACTTGCTTGTGACCTTGTAGTGAATGAATTAGGCGTTGCATTTGCTCATACTCTGATACTGTACCACAACAATCTATTTGATGATTTCTGAGGATGTCCTGTAATAGTGATAGTTGGTACTGCTCATTTAATGGCAATTTATTCACTCCTTATTCAATTATAAAATTCAATGATACACTTATACTTTGCTAAACTTTAAAAAATATACTATTCATAGGCTGACCAAAAGTATCCAAGCTTTTTGGGCAGCTTCTTTTGTTGTTTAGGAAATTTTATAATTTGATCCTGTGGATAAATACTATAGCACAGAGAGTAGTCGTCCAGCGCAAGCGCCCAGCGACTAGTAAACTTCGCTCATCTCTCTTTTGCGATAAGTCAACATCGACTCGTCCCTCGACTTGTTTCCTTCATCTCAGTCGATGCGCTCTTAGTTTATACGTCGCTAAGCAGGGCGCCTATAGCTTTTGTTCTTCAATCACCATATTATAAAAGCTGAATTTGAACTCGCTTACTAGACGCCTACTCTGGTTATTAGTGGTTTATAATCACGATTTAATAGGCGAGCGTTTAGCCTTTTTTGCTTTTCATTTTGTTTTTTTAGTGTTATCTTTGTACTCGAAGTAAAGGAGGAATTTGATTCATGAGATTACGCAATAAGCCAGGGGCACATGAAACTATTAAAAATTACCCAAATATCGTAATTTCCTCATTAGATCATGTTAAAGGCAGCTGGAAAAATGAAATATTTAATAATGATAATCCCATTTTTATTGAAATTGGCATGGGGAAAGGAACATTTATTAATGGAATGGCACGAAAAAACCCTAATATAAATTTTATCGGGGTCGAAAAGTATACTAGTGTAATTGTCAGTGCTTTGGAGCTTACACTTGAGAACAGTCTGCCTAATGTAAGGCTTTTAAATATAGACGCATTGGAGTTACCGTCAATTTTTGCGAAAGGTGAGATTGAAAGGATTTATTTAAACTTCTCGGATCCTTGGCCAAAAAACCGACATGAAAAGAGACGGTTAAGTCATGAAACTTTTTTACGTATTTATGAAGATATTGTAATTCCAGGTGGAGAAATTCATATGAAAACAGACAACCAAGGTTTGTTTGAATATTCTTTAGAAAGCTTTTCAACATATGGAATGCTTTTGAAAAATATTAGTCTTGATCTTCACAATAGTAATATTAAGGACAATGTAATGACTGAATACGAGGCGAAATTTTCAAAACAAGGTAAACGTATTTACCGCTGCGAGGCAAAGTTTAGAACCTTATAAGTTAATGTTTAACACAAGTTAAAGGGCATAAACATCAATTATCGTCCCTGTTTTAGAATCGACTAAAAATTCATATTGCTCAACCTTGCTATCAATTGTTCGGGTAATTCCGCCACGATAAACGTTATAGCTTAGATTAAACTTATTCACTTTTTCAGGTTTCATGTGAATCCATGATCCATCAATTGGGCCGTGATCTTTAAAAGCTTTTTTTACGATTTTTAACGCTGTTTCGGATGAAATATGATTCTTCATATATTTTTGATTAACATATGCTCCGGCAATGGCACCGATACCAAGGCCGAGAAGTAACTGATTCAATCTCAATTAAATCACTCCTATTTATTCGTTAAAAATATCATGCAATTTACATGAATGGTAAACTATTGTTGACCTTGCTAATAAGTTTATTATAAGTATAGCTTAGGGGAAAATACATGTGAAGTGGGAAACAATCGAAAAGGAGTTTTTGATATGAATAAGGAAACCCGTGAATTATTTAAAACATTAACAGAACTTCAAGGTGCTTCGGGCTTTGAAAAAAATATACGAACGTTTATGAAATCAGAGCTAGAAAAGTATGCTGATGAGATCATTCAAGATCATTTAGGTGGTGTGTTTGGGGTAAAGAAAGGACCGGTGCATGGACCTAAAGTAATGGTTGCTGGACATATGGATGAAGTGGGTTTTTTGATTACCCAAATAACTGATAGTGGACTTCTGCGTTTTCAACCGTTAGGTGGTTGGTGGAGTCAAGTTCTTCTTGCGCAACGTGTCGAGGTAATTACTGAAAGTGGACCGGTCATAGGTGTAATTGCATCGATTCCTCCGCATTTGCTCGATGAGGAAACAAGAAAAAAGCCGATGGACATTAAAAATATGTTGATCGACATTGGAGCAGATGATAAGGATGATGCGATTAGAATCGGCATAAAACCTGGTCAACAAGCTGTGCCAATTTGTCCGTTTACACCGATGGCAAACGAAAAGAAGATTCTTGCTAAGGCTTGGGATAATCGCTACGGTTGTGGGTTAGCAATTGAGCTTTTAAAGGCGACTAAATTAGAAGTACTACCAAACACCCTGTATGCCGGAGCAACTGTACAAGAAGAGGTAGGATTAAGAGGAGCGCAAACGGCTGCAAATTTAATTCAACCAGATATTTTTTATGCATTGGATGCAAGCCCAGCAAATGACGCTTCTGGGGAGAGGGATGTATTTGGCCAATTAGGTAAGGGAGTATTATTGCGGATTTTAGACCGTTCAATGGTTACGCACCGAGGAATGCGTGACTTTGTCTTAGATATGGCTGAAAGTAACCAAATTCCGTATCAATATTTTGTTTCACAAGGTGGAACAGATGCTGGACGGGTACATACATCAAATAACGGGATTCCTTCAGCAGTCATTGGTATTTGTTCGAGGTATATTCATACATCTGCATCTATTATTCATGTTGATGATTATGCTGCTGCTAAGGAATTACTAGTTAAATTAGTGAAACATACTGACAAAAACACGGTCGAATTAATTCGAAGTAAATAAAAGGAGAATTTTTAATGAATATGTATATATTTAAACCTCTATTTGTTGTCCTACTATCCATAAGCTTATTAATGGGCTGTGGTGTTACGAAAGAAGAAGCAATTAATGAATCTATAGAAGTAGCTGAAGACACATTTAATGAAGCTAAACCAGCTTATAACGAGACAATTTATGGAATACGTTTTTCTTTACCGGAGGATTTTAAAATTATAAGTGAATCTGAAAGCAATATAATTTTAGCAAAAGGAAGACAGGAATTTATACTATTTGTAAATCCGCAGGAAGCTTTGGATAGTGAAGCTGCTTTTCAAGCATTGGAGAAAGCAAAAGGAGAAAAAATTATAGAATCATTTAAACGTGGTGAACGTTTTGGATATTTTAGTGCTGCGCCACTTGAAGACAATGAATATGAATTAATAGTAGGTATTGGCGGGGTAAAGCTTACTACTAAAACGAAAATAAGTGATATGGTAGAACATACAAAAGCAATGATGGAAATTGCAAATTCCGTAGAATATAAAATTGGGGAAGACTAAAGGTCAGCCCCAATTTTTATATGGAGGTGTAACGAATGAAAATGACGAATGCAATGATGAAAAACATATTAGTAGAGCGTCTTCAAAGAGAACGATGGAATATAGTGTATGATCATACAAATTTTCAGCTTCGGATTGAAAGCAAAGTATCTGGTAAAGGTATTACAATTTCGTTGCCCCCTATCATATCAAAATGGGAAGAAAAAAAGGAAAAAGCAATTGATGAGGTAGTGTATAATGTTGAGGAAGCCCTTAAGGCAATGGAGGAACCACAAAAATTAGGTGGGAAAGAAAAACATATATTCCCTGTGCTTCGTTCGACCTCATTCCCTACTGAAACAAAAGATGGGAAAAAATTAATTTTTGATGAACATACGGCTGAAACACGAATTTATTTTGCGCTGGATTTAGGTACATCATATCGTTTAATTGATCGCGACTTTGCTATTCAAGAAAACTGGAGTGAAGAAAGAATTAAAGAAGTTGCTCGCTTTAATGTTAGATCATTAAAGGTAGAGATAAAAGAAGATGATGTTGCCGAAAATCATTTTTATTTTATCAATACAAATGATGGCTACGATGCAAGCCGTGTATTAAATGAATCATTGCTAGAAAAAATTCAGTCTACAATAAAAGGTACTATGGTTGTAGCTATACCCCATCAAGATGTTTTGATTATAGGTGATATTTGTAATGAACAAGGCTATAAAATAGTTGGACATATGGCCATGCAATTTTTTACAGAAGGTCGAGTACCGATAACAGCTCTTCCGTTTTTATACGAAAATAAAGAACTCGAACCGATATTTGTTCTTGTAAACAATAAACTAAAATAGTATGTATTTCTTAGAGGTATGGATTATTGCTCCATGCCTTTTCTTAATTTTTATATACGTAACCTGTAAATTAATTTATACTTTATGTAAAGGTTCTTATAACAACATAGGCTTTAGAAAGAGTGATTAATGAATGAAAAATTGGATTAAACGTTTTTTTGGAATCGGGAATAACGAACCTTACGAAGATTATTATGACTCACCGATACATAGTCAATCTAATTATAATAACCAGGACAAGTATGATGCGAAAGTAGTTTATGAATATCCGAAGGGGAAATTCCGTTTTCCCGTTATTCCAGATGATGTAAATATGTATGATAATAAAGATGTTTCTACATTAGAACAGAAAGCTATTCAAAAAGATAGTAATATTCAACACGTCAGAGCTCAAAGAGAGTTGCGGCGCCAAATTCGAAACGAGAAAGGGGTCGGTCAGGGGAAAAAAGGTCCATTTAAGCCGACAGATGTCCCATCTCCAATCTATGGATTTGGCGAGCGTCCCCAAAAAAGAGTAAAAGAAATTAGCGTGGAAGATGAAGTGATTATTAATAACAATGACAGAGTTATTGTACGTCATACAAAGGATTCCGAAAGTTATGTAGAAATTGCAGCGCAGCACAAAAGCGCAAATGATATGCAACACAAAAGCACAAATGATGTGCAACACAAAAACGCAAATGATGTGCAACACAAAAGCACAAATGATGTGCAGCACAAAAGCGCAAATGATGTGCAACACAAAAGCACAAATGATCTGGAACATCAAAGCATAAATGAACCTCAATACAAAAGCATAAGTGAATCGCAACACAAGAACACAAATGATCTGCAAAACGAACAAAGAAGCGTATTCGCAAATAATTCAACACCGTTGACTTCGAATGAATATGAAGCGAAAGACGCGCAAAATAAGAAACAAGTTGTCAAAACTAATAATAGTGAGCGAACAATCCCATTTAATGTTCTCATGTATAAGCAAGATAAACTACAGAGCAGCCCAACGCGAATACAGGCAGATGGGAATAATGGGAAAGAATCAGGGCTACGCCTTTTAAAGCCTAATTTACATCTTTTAAATATGCCCGTTGCTGAAATAGATAATGATGAGGAATGGTTTAATGAACAGAGTGTTTTATTAAATCAAGCTTTTGATAGCTTTAATGTTGGGGCGAAAGTAGTTCGAGCTAAGAAAGGACCTGCTGTTACTCAGTTCGAAGTTCAGCCTGAACATGGAGTGAGAGTCAATAAAATAACGAATCTTGCAGATGATTTAAAGCTTGCACTCGCGGCTAAGGATATACGTATTGAAGCTCCTATTCCAGGGAAAAGCACTGTAGGAATAGAGGTTCCTAACCGCAAAAGCCGTCCTGTTGTGATTCGTGAGATATTACAGAGTTCAGTCTTTCAAACGAACAAATCACCACTTGCAGTTGCATTAGGTCTCGATATTTCAGGTCAACCAATTGTGACAGATATAAAAAAAATGCCGCATGGATTAATAGCCGGTGCGACAGGATCAGGAAAGAGTGTCTGTATTAATTCGATTATTATTAGTCTGCTTTATAAAGCCTCTCCACATGAGGTAAAGCTGCTGTTAATAGATCCCAAAATGGTAGAGCTTGCACCATATAATGATTTGCCACACCTTGTTAGCCCTGTCATAACCGATGTCAAGGCAGCGACCGCTGCGTTAAAGTGGGCGGTTGAGGAAATGGAACGGCGCTATGAGTCGTTTGCACATGAAGGTGTAAGGGACATTACCCGTTATAATGAAAAAAAGCAATCAGAGAATGAAAAAGCTGAAATGATGCCATACTTAGTTATTATTATTGATGAGCTTGCAGATTTAATGATGGTATCGCCTGCTGATGTAGAAGAAGCAATATGTCGAATTGCTCAAAAAGCAAGAGCTTGTGGGATCCATTTATTACTAGCAACACAACGACCATCTGTTGATGTAATTACTGGGTTAATTAAGGCAAACGTTCCAACACGAATCGCCTTTTCGGTATCGTCTCAAGTTGATTCGAGAACAATTATTGATATAAGTGGTGCGGAGAAATTATTAGGGAAAGGTGACATGCTTTTCCTAGAAAATGGCTCTAATAAACCGGTTCGAATACAAGGTAATTTTGTTAGTGATGATGAAATTGAGCGAGTAACTAATTTTGTCAGGAAACAGATGGAGCCACAATACTTATTCGTTCAGGAAGAGCTTATAAAAAATACTTATGATGTTGGCGGCGATGATGAATTGTTTTTTGAAGCATGTGATTTTGTCATTGATCAAGAGGGAGCATCTGCCTCGAGTCTGCAACGCCGCTTTAGAATTGGTTACAACCGAGCTGCGAGATTAATAGATATGATGGAAGCACGAGGAATTATTTCGGAGCCAAAAGGCTCAAAGCCACGTGATGTTCTACTAACAAAAGAACAACTGAAAAGTTTACAGCATGACGGTGTTTAATTTCGCTGTCATGCGTATTTTTTATTTATTTTATATGATTTAAACTACAATTAACTACAAAAGATATGTATAATGAAACTTACATGAAATAGGAAGGTAAACAATTCCATTCTACAATAAATTTCGGATTGTATAGAGGAGCACTTTTTTATGAACGATAAGGAAATTACTTTGAAGCTTCAAGGAAAAATAAAGCGCTTAACAAACAAAACTTTCAAGTTTGATGAAAGGATTAAAGAAGGTTGGTTTTCGGCTGTATATTTTCTTAAAACGCGCGAAATTGTAAAAGATTTTAAGACGGATAACATTGTTACAATGCAGTTCTTCCAAAAGGAGGAAGCAGTCCTATGTGGAACGGATGAAGTTATAGCTCTATTACAAACCTTTGCTGAAAACCCATGTGATTTAGAGGTTTATTCACTTAAAGACGGAGATGAGATTAGTCCGTACGAAACGGTCCTTACTATTACAGGACCATATCAAAACTTTGGCTATTTGGAAGGAATTATTGATGGAATATTGGCAAGAAGAACATCTGTTGCTACGAATGTTTATCGTGTAGTTAAGGCTGCAAGAACCTCTGGGAAACTAAAGCCAATAATTTTCATGGGTGATCGAGACGATCATTATACTCAACAAGCAGGAGATGGCTATGCAGCGTATATAGGTGGTTCAACAGCTCAGGCGACCCACGCGATGAATGAATGGTGGGGAAAAACAGGTATGGGTACAATGCCACACGCACTTATTCAACTGTTTAATGGTGATATTGTAGCAGCCACAAAAGCATACCATCAAAAATATCCTGAAGACGAATTGGTTTCTTTAGTTGATTATAACAATGATGTCATTGTAGACTCACTAAAGGTTGCAGAAGCGTTTGGAAAGACACTTAAAGGTGTTCGCCTTGATACATCAAGGACATTAATAGACAAATATTTTACTCGGAATCCAGAGGTGATGGGGACGTTTGATCCTCGCGGTGTCAATCCTCAATTAATTTTTGCGTTACGGAAGGCTTTAGACGAGAATGGTTATAGCCATGTGAAAATTGTTGCCACAGGTGGATTTACAGAGGAACGTATTTTACAATTTGAAAAATTAAATGTTCCTGTAGATATGTATGGAGTCGGCAGTAGTTTACTTAAAATTAATATTGGCTTTACTGGCGATAATGTCATTCTTAATGGTCAGCCTGAAGCGAAGTCAGGTCGTAAATACCGACCTAATCCAAGGCTTGAGAAGGTAATATTAGATTAAACAAAAAAATAGGAATGAATTAGTATAGAATTCAGAGATAAAAAACAGGCTCGTTTTTAATTTAATTTCATATACTAAATTTATAATATTTGTATTCGGATGATAAATGGTAAAAATGCTATTTGTCTTTGATCATCAACTAATGACAGCAAGTGCTACAATTAGAGTTGTGGAGGTTCAACTTATGACAGTTTACCACTTTGTCGGGATTAAAGGGACCGGAATGAGTGCGCTAGCACAAATTCTTCATGATATGAATTTTGAAGTCCAAGGCTCTGACGTTGAAAAAAGTTTTTTTACACAGAAGGCATTAGAGGAAAAGGGGATAAAAATTTTACCGTTTTCTCGAGCTAATATTAATGAGGATGAAATTGTAATTGCTGGGAATGCATTTCCAGATGACCATGAGGAGATTACAGAAGCTCAGAGCAAAGGGATTCCTATTTTTCGGTACCATCATTTTTTGGGTGAATTTATTCGAAAATTCACTAGCATTGCTGTTACTGGAGCGCATGGGAAAACATCTACTACCGGGCTTTTAGCACATGTATTGAAGGCTGCAAAGCCTACTTCTTACTTGATTGGTGATGGGACTGGGCAAGGCACTGAAGATGGGCAGTATTTTGTATTTGAGGCGTGTGAATACCGTCGACACTTTCTACAATATCATCCAGATTATGCAATTATGACGAATATTGATTTTGATCATCCTGACTATTTTAGTTCACTTGATGACGTATTTAAAGCCTTTCAAGAAATGGCTCTACAGGTTAATAAAGGTATTATTGCTTGCGGGGACGATGAACAATTACAAAAAATTCATGCGAATGTGCCTGTAGTATATTATGGCTTTAATCAAGAAAATGATTTTCAAGCTAGAAACATAAATAAAACAACTAAAGGGACATCATTTGACGTTTTTATTCGCAATGATTTCTACGCTTCTTTTCAAATTCCTGGGTATGGAGATCATAATATTTTAAATGCCTTGGCAGTTATTGCTTTATGTCATTATGAGGGAATTTCAGCTGATATTATTGCTGCTCAACTTCTTACTTATGTAGGGGTAAAGAGAAGGTTTAGTGAAAAAAAGGTAGGTAATCAAGTATTAATTGATGATTATGCCCATCATCCTACAGAAATAAAAGCAACGATTCAAGCGGCCAGACAAAAATATCCGGATCGTCATATTGTTGCGATTTTTCAACCGCATACGTATACACGAACCCAAAAGTTTTTACAGCAATTTGCTGAGAGCTTAATGGAGGCAGATCAAGTATATTTATGTGACATTTTTGGGTCTGCTAGGGAAAATGAAGGGAATTTGACAATCGAGGACTTAAAACATATCGTAATCAATGCACAGCTGTTAACTGAAGATAATACGAGTATTTTGCAACAGTATGACAATAGTGTACTAATTTTTATGGGTGCGGGGGATATTCAGAAATATCAGCAAGCCTATGAACGAGAATTAAGTGCGAAGGGTGTATCATAGAAAGAGGCTGATCTTAGATCTGCCTCTTTTTAAGTTTATTTCACATTTTACCTGAGTTGGCAGGAAAGATATACTATAATGAAGAATATGTTTTGTGTAGGACTTTTTTGTCAAAGAATGTTAAGGAATAGGCATAAAAATGAGGAGGTATTAAGTCTTAGTTATGGTTGAACTATTATATTTTAGTGTAGCATTAATAGCTATTGCCTTTACGATTTTAGTAATTTATTTAAATAAAACGCTTAGCTCGCTGCAGCGAACGTTGAACAATGTTGCCAGTACTTTAACAGGTCTTGAAAAGCAATTACAAGGTGTTACCTCAGAAACAGAGGAACTACTACATCGAACGAATGAGTTAATGGAGGATCTGAAGCAAAAATCCGATTCAGTAAATTCAGTCGTACAATCATTTAAAGAGATTGGAGATACCGTAGGACGCATTAATACCTCAATTCGCAAGGTTACCGATCAAGTAAGTGCCGATGTGGAAAATCGGAAAGAATCAGTATCACAGGTTGTCGGCTGGAGTTCAGTGCTGATAGATGTTTGGCGGCGATTTAAAAACAAATAAGAATCGACTTCGCTAAACTAAATAAACTTATTAGGAGGAGATTAGTATGAGTAATAACCAGAACCAGAATCAGGACCAAATTAATAGTAAGGATTTTTTAATAGGTACATTAATAGGCGGTATAGTTGGTGCATCGATTGGATTATTATTGGCGCCTAAATCTGGGAAAGAATTGCGAAGCAATATAAATGAGCAAGCGCTGATCGCCAAGGAGAAGGGTGGGCAATTAGCTGAGACAGCAAAAAATAAAACCGTAGACTTAATTGAAAAGGTTAAAACAGTTAGTTCAAAGGTTGAAAGCGCTGCTGATGAAACAAAAGAAGTTGTTGAAGGTGATGATGTTGAGGAAGCAGTCGAGGAAGTAGCTGTAACTGAATTAGAAGAAACTGAAGAATCTCAGGATGAAGTTACTGAAAATAGTAATAACTAAGTAGGAGTGAAACAATGTCGAAAGGCCAACTTCCTTCTATTCAACTTTCATCAGTCGAAGAATTTAACAGAATTATTGAGAGCAGTGGGACATTTTTATTAATGAAGCATAGTTTAACCTGTCCAGTTAGTCAGGCAGCGTTTGATGAATTTGGGAAATTTACAAATAATACAAAGTTTCCAACTTATTATTTATATGTTCAGGATGCTCGGCCGCTTTCTAATTATATTGCCGAAACATTTCATATAAAGCATGAATCACCGCAAGCCTTATTATTTGAAAATGGACAAGTTAAATGGCATGTCTCTCATTGGAATATAACAGAAACCAATATTATACAAGCAATAGAAAAGCTAAAATAAAATAGGCTGACACATCGAGTCAGCCTACTTTTTTTTCACTTGATATTTTGACTCGTCGCCGAATCTTCACTCATTTCTGGCCAAACGAGGGCAAGTTCATCACCTGGTGCCAGCTGGTCATAAAACGTTGTTTCCTCACCGTTTTTTAATATCGTAAAATTGCCGATTTGAATCTTTGGCATGTTTATATCAACATATCTAAAAATATCTTGAAAGATAAAAGGTTCGACATCTTTAGATACAGACTGGATATGGTCACCTACTGATAATGTATCTTCTTCCTCTAATATTTCACCGTTGCGATACAGTTCTAAAGTAGCCTTTTGTAAATTGATTTGTTCCCCGTTAAAAATAACTGGAATTTGATAATACAAGGAAATCGCCTTTTCGGATAATAAGTCTTTAACTTTAGGTTGCTTACCGCTAATCACCGTAATTTTGTCTTCATTTGAAACTGTTGCATCCGAATGAACTTGAATTCCATTCTTTAAATAGGTTAAACCGTATCCGGACATTGCAATTTTGTTGTTATTGTAAAATACATAAAATGGTGAGGAGTGTTGAAACTCATTCATATTTAAGCTCTCAAAAATGTCACTAATTGTTTTTGGGAAGAAAGTAGTGATTTTATCATGGTCATTTAATATGTCATCAATAGCTGCTTCTTTTCCATTTCTAAAAATTTTCATTGAGATATTGTATGGATGATCATTGATCCAAATTTTTATAGCCTTTGCTTCTTCAATTAAATCTTTTATTTGTACAATTGCAGCTTGTCCGTCTTTTCCCTTTTCAACCATGATTATATCGCCATCTTCAATTGGATCATCAAACGATGTTGGTTGACCTTGTTTTAACAGAATGGGTGGCTCTCCGTGAATTCCTGGAATAGTTATATCACGATTGTTTACGGTAACAATCGCCGCCATTCCTGGTTTTCCATATAGTTTGTTTATTTCAATTCCGGCAGCTAGTAAAGAGTCCCCTACTGTTAGTTGTTTCATATCAAAAAGCCGGACTGGACGATTGTTTACTATGACTGATACATAATGGATAGGACTTACCTTTGAGGCAATTCCAATACCAATAGGTGTAACTAGCTCTGGGCCTTTATTAATATGTTCTGCTAGTTCTAATTTTGGAATTGCATCAATACCACGAATCCCCACTCTATTATCGGGAAGGCTTAATTTTTCTGCTAATAAGTGTGGCAATTCGGGTGTTAAGCTTCCACCACCAACAAGCATAACAGCTTTAGGCGATTTATTATTATTTAATGAAAGGATTTCATTGCTTATAGAAGTAGCAAGCTTGTCTAAGCTTTCATATATCGCGCTAACGACATCACTTTTAGGTACTAATGTTTCAAAACCTAATATATCGGTAATGGCAATATCATCATTTTCAATAAGGTCACGCTTTGCTTTTTCTGCTAGTGGAAAATCAAGTAAATAATGATCACTTATAGCTTCGGTAATTTCATCCCCAGCAATTGGAACCATTCCATAAGCGATAATCGTTCCTGCGTCAGTTATTGCAATATCAGAAGTTCCGGCGCCTATATCTACTAACGCTACATTTAAACGTCGCATTGAAGGCGGCATCAATACATTAATAGCAGCTATTGGTTCTAACGTTAAAGCTTCCATATCTAGATTAGACCGATTTAATGCGGCGATCAGCGACTCAACAACAACCTTTGGCAAAAACGTTGCTATGATTTCAACTGTTGCCTCATCACCTTGTTGTGCTACTAAACTTCCGATACTATCTCCATCTAGCAAATATCTTAAGACTGAATAGCCAACACAATAATAATTGAAGCTTTCCTTTGAATTTTCTTCAGAAGCCAATTGCAATTGTGCCTGTTGAACAGCGCTTAATTCAAGATAGAAAATATCATCCTTATTTATAAGAGGTTTACCACTTATATTAATACTCACTTTTGCGCGTTTTGTTTTTAAAGCACGGCCTGCAGCAGCAACACATACCTTTTCTAATTTTCCATGTCGCTCCTCTAACTTTTCCTTTATTTCAGTAATAACCTTCGAAACAGATAGTACATCATGAATTTGTCCGTCAAGCATTGCTCTCTCATCATGCTCTTTGTATTCGAAATCAATTACTTCATAGCCATTGCTCTGTTCTTTCATAATAATGCCAATGACCGACCTAGTTCCGATGTCTAAGGCAAAAATAGAAGTTTGGTTGCCCAAGGAAACGCACCTTCCTTTCGTAAAATAGAAAAGCAAAATCCTTTATCGCTTAAAAGCGTTTAATCATTAAAGAAAAATTTCGTGACATTTATAGCTATATTGTTTATAATAAACTCTAATCATTTAGAAATGTACCATAATTTTAAAATCTTATAAACAATTAAAGGGAGGAATTTCAAATGAGTAATGTTGAATTAGATGCTTTACGTGCTGAACTAGATTCAGTGAATCTAAAACTTTTGGAATTAATCAGCAAGCGTGGGGAAATTGTACAAGAGATTGGGAAAATCAAAGAAAAGCAAGGTGTATATCGATTTGATCCGGTTCGTGAGCGAAAAATGTTAGATTTAATAATTGAAAATAATGAAGGTCCATTTGAAAATTCCACCATCCAACATATTTTTAAAGAAATTTTTAAAGCTGGCTTAGAACTCCAGGAGGATGACCACAGTAAAGCTTTATTAGTATCAAGAAAGAAGAAACCTGAGGATACAATCGTCGATATCAAGGGTGAAAAAGTTGGGGATGGAAATGTCCATTTTGTAATGGGTCCTTGTGCGGTTGAATCATATGAACAAGTAGCACAAGTTGCGGAAGCAGTTAAGAGACACGGTCTAAAACTGTTGCGTGGCGGTGCATATAAACCTAGAACGTCTCCTTACGATTTCCAAGGGCTAGGTTTAGAAGGGTTAAAAATTCTAAAACAAATTGCAGAAGAATATGATCTTGCTGTTATTAGTGAAATTGTAACTCACTCAGATTTAGATGCAGCACTAGAATATTTGGATGTTATCCAAATAGGTGCTAGAAATATGCAAAACTTTGAATTGTTAAAAGCTGTAGGTTCAACCAATAAGCCGATCTTTTTAAAACGTGGAATGTCGGCAACTATTTCTGAGTTTATTAATGCTGCAGAATATATTCATTCACGTGGGAATGGTAACATTATTTTATGTGAACGTGGAATACGTACGTATGAAACTGCTACGAGAAATACACTTGATATTACGGCTGTTCCAATTTTAAAACAAGAAACACACCTTCCCGTAATGGTAGATGTTACACACTCTACGGGTAGAAGAGATTTATTGCTTCCTGCTGCAAAGGCAGCTATTGCTATTGGTGCTGATGGTGTCATGGCTGAGGTTCATCCAGATCCAGCGGTTGCATTATCAGACTCAGCACAACAAATGGATATCCCTACTTTTGATAAATTTATTGAAGCTCTAAAAAGTAATGTAAAAGTTAGGGTGTAAAATAATTTGTTATAATGTCCTGTATCATCTTTGGTGGTACAGGTTTTTTATTTTTTATAAATCGTGCTTACAAAGTGGGTTCTCAACATTCCAATAATGGGATTCATCTTCCAATATAGAACCTTTTAGTAAGACAAATTTTAACAAAATTAAACAATTGTGAACAGTATTCATTGCATGACGATTATTTGTATAATAGAATTAAGCTATAATAAATATGATTTTTAACGTATAATTAAAATAAAAAAATTCAACGCTTTACGGTAAAGGAGGTTCCATTTTGAATATAACAATTTATGATGTTGCAAGTGAAGCTGGCGTATCGATGGCTACTGTCTCTCGCGTAGTGAACGGGAATCCTAATGTAAAGCCTTCAACTCGAAAAAAGGTCCTTGAGGCGATTGAACGGCTCGGTTATCGGCCGAATGCTGTAGCGCGTGGTCTTGCTAGCAAAAAAACGACGACTGTTGGGGTCATTATTCCTGATATATCAAGTATGTTTTTTGCTGAACTAGCAAGAGGAATTGAAGATATTGCAACGATGTATAAATATAATATTATTTTAAGTAATTCCGATCGTAATAAAGATAAAGAGCTCCACTTACTAAACACATTGCTCAGCAAACAAGTGGATGGAATCGTATTTATGGGCGGCAATATTACATATCAGCATGTTGAGGAATTTAAAAAATCTCCTGTACCGATTGTTTTAGCTGCGACAGTCGAGGAAAACAATGAATTACCGTCGGTAAATATTGATTATGAACAAGCGAGTTATGATGCGGTCCATGCGTTAATTGAGAAGGGTCATAAGCATATAGGCTTTGTTTCCGGCCCGATAGAAGAATTAACGACACGAAAGTTAAAGCTTACAGGATATCGTCGTGCTTTAGAAGAAGCCAATCTTCCATTTGATGAAAACAATCTTTATATTGGCGATTACTCACGCTATGAGGTGGGATTACATGCTATTGAAACCTTCCATGAGAAAGGTTTAAAGCAAACAGCTATATTTGCTGTTATTGACGAAATCGCTTTAGGTGTTATTAATGGAGCTTCGGACCTTGGAATATCAGTACCAAATGATATTGAGGTCATGGGATTTGAGGACACGAGACTAGCAGTAATGGTTCGTCCGCAATTATCGACTGTTGTCCAACCGATGTATGATATTGGTGCAGTCGCGATGAGATTACTTACAAAGTACATGAATAAAGAGAAAGTAGAAAATCATATCGTAGTTTTGCCGCATCGAATTGAGTTTCGACAGTCAACAAAAAACTGATATGAATAAAAGAAATAGAAAACTATAATGTTATGGACATTATCTATTAGGGAGAGGCCAATGAAGAAAAATGATATTGCAACCACACTAGGGTTAGTTGCTGCGGTAGTATTCTTTTTATTTGGTATTTTATCAAATGCAGGTTTTGCTGGGCTCGTCAACTTTATCGATATTCCTTCTTTTTTTATAGTAATTGGTGGGACAACGGGTGCGTTACTAACGGCTTTTACTTTACCAGAATTAAAAAACTTGTTTAAAGTAGTTAAGCAGGCATTTAGCCAACATGAGCAAGATTTAGAAGGGTTAATTAAGATCTTTGTAAATCTTTCAGATCGTGCTCGCCGTGAAGGATTACTTGCGTTAGAAGCGGAAATGGAAAATGTTGACGATGAATTTATTAAAAAAGGTGTTTTGCTAGCTGTAGACGGGATTGAGCCAGATGTCATTAATGATATTATGAGCGCCGAAATTACAGCGATGGAGGATCGTCATAAAATTGGACGAGCTATCGTCGAAAAAGCTGGTGAACTTGCACCAGCTTGGGGGATGATTGGGACACTTGTTGGATTGATTCTGATGCTGAAAAATTTAAATGATCCATCTACATTAGGTCCTAGTATGGCAATTGCAATCATAACTACTTTATATGGATCATTAGTTGCCAATGTTATATGTATTCCATTAGCTAGTAAACTAGCAGCTAGAACAGAAAAAGAGGTATTTTTAAAGCAAATTGTTATAGAGGGTGTAATTGGTGTTCAATCAGGACAAAACCCGAAAATTTTAGAAGAAAAATTGAGTGCGTTCCTACCAGCAAATGCTCGTCAAAAAGACGATGATGATGCGGAGGAGGAGACTGCGAATGAAGCTTAGAAAAAAGACTGAAAAAAGGTCCGGTTCTGCCGCATGGATGACGACCTTTTCTGATATGACGATGTTGATTCTAGTGTTTTTTATATTACTTTTCTCAATGTCGCAAATTGATTTAGTGAAATTCGAAGCAATTGCAGAATCATTTAAAAAAAGCACATTAAACTTTGATGGTTATCCATCAGTGATTAAAAATCCGAAGCCATCTGAAAACCCAAAAATTTCTAAATCAAACCAAGAAAATGAGGAAGAGCAGGAAGAAAATCAAGATAATAATAATCAACAGGGTGGTTCTGAATCAGATTCATTACAGCAGTTAATGGCTGAAGTCAATAAGTTTTTAGAAGAAAATGGGTTAACCGAAGTAATATCTGCTAATCGTGAAGAACGTGGAGTTGTATTGGTTCTTCAAGAAAAGGTATTATTTGCTAGTGGGAATGCAGAGCTATTGCCTGCAGCATACCCGTTTTTGGATAAAGTGGGAACATTGCTAAATAGTGTGCCAAATCCTATAAAAGTTGAAGGACATACAGATAATCGTCCGATTTCGACCTATCGTTTTCCTTCAAACTGGGAGCTTTCTACAGCAAGGGCCGCTAGTGTTGTCCGTTATCTTGAAGCGAATCATAATCTTGAAAAAACCCGTTTTTACGTAGTTGGATATGGAGAAACGAGACCTATTGTTGACAATACAGGCCCAGAAAATTGGGCGAAAAATCGCCGTGTTGAAATTGTAATTTCCGACCCTAAATATGTCGAAACAATTTCGGCAGACATGCCGGCTGAGATGACGAATGATAGTGCTGAGCAACAATAAACAGGTTGTCCTTTGTATAATAGGACAACCTGTCTTACTATGTGCTTACATGTTTGAAATTATAATACAATGTCTTTGTTAGATTTACGAATGTGCAGTAAAGCCCTTGCTAGTGTTTGGGAGTTTTTCTCCGTAATTTCTGCTTTTCTAGGGATAGGTGGATATAAATTATCAGGATCTTCCCAAGTTGGAATTAACTTCACTGGTGAAAGCGCTTGCCATTTATCTAACCATTCATTAGGAAGCTGCCCCTTCGCTATATGATCTAATTGCCCTGTCATTTCTAGCCAAATCATTGACCAAGCTCTAGGAACTACACGCCAATGATCATAGCCACCGCCACCGACTGCGATCCATTTTCCACCGCAATACTCGTGAGCAATTTGGTGAGCAAGCTTTGGAATTTCACGATAAATCTTAATCGTCGCCGATAGGTGTGTCAAAGGATCTAAATAATGAGAATCGACACCATTTTGGGTTAGTATCACATCTGGTTTAAAAAATTCTGCTATTTGGCGAAAGGATGTTATGTAGCAATCAAGCCAAGACTCGTCTTCAGTGAAGGCATCTACCGGAATATTAAAGGCAGTACCGTAACCTGCTCCTTGTCCTTTTTCATTAACATTACCTGTTCCAGGAAATAAATATCTTCCTGTTTCATGAATTGAAAATGTGCAAACGGTTGGGTCGTCGTAAAACGACCATTGGACACCATCACCATGATGGGCGTCTGTATCGATATATAATACTCTTGCCCCATACTTTTCTTGCATATATTTTATAGCAATAGAGCTATCATTATAAATGCAAAAACCTGAAGCCTTTCCACGAAAACCATGATGAAGCCCCCCGCCTAAATTTAAAGCATGGTCAGCTTTTCCTTCCATTACAAGGTCAACTGCAGTTAAAGTTCCGCCTACTAGGAAAGCACTTGCTTCATGCATATTTGCAAAGACTGGAACATCTTCAGTACCAAGTCCGTAGTTTTGAGCTACTTCTTCAGATAGTTCACCTTGCCCTGCTTTTTTCACAGCCTCGATATAGCTAGAATCATGAATTAAGGCGATTTCCTCATCGGTAGCCATCCTTGGCGGGATGATGTCATCGTCATTAAGAGCACCAGACATTTTTAATAAATCTGTTGTAAGCTGCACTCTTCTCTGGTTAAAAGGATGGTCATCATTAAATTTATAGCTTTGAAACTCTTCCGAAAACACATAGTAACTATTCATTTTCATGAGGAAACACCCGGAAGATTAGGCCACAACACCGTATAGCCGCGTTTTTTAAGTCCTTCAATAACCTTCACAGGATTCATTGTTTGCACACGGAATAATAATAATTTTCGAGACGAATCTTTTTTATCTGGATAAACGAGAACACTAATAATGTTTACATTCTTTTCACAAAAAACCTGGGCCACCTCAGCAAGCATTCCAAGCTTGTTGTCAACTTGAATCTCAATTAACGAGCTAGGTTGATCAGCCCCCATTACTTTTACTAAAGTATGGAGCATATCTGTTTCTGTTACGATTCCAACTAACTTACCTTCTGATTCTATTGGCAAACAACCGATCTTATGCTCATAAAAAATAGCAGAGACCTCTTCTACAAAATCTAATGGATGTCCAGTGATGACCTCTTCTGTCATAATACTTGCAATTGGCTTTTGTAGATCCTCAATATGTTCCTCTGAATGGAAAATTGACGGACTGACATCGCGAATGTCCCGATCTGTAACAATTCCGATAACATGAAAGTTTTCATCTACAATTGGGATATGTCGAATTCGTTTCGTTTGAATATACTCACAAGCTTTAGCAATCGTTTCATGCGGTCTCATTGTAATTAAGTTCGTATTCATAATTTCCTCGATAATCATGAAATCTCCCCCTTTTTGAAAAATAAGTAAAGCTATTGAAAATTAATACATGTATCTATTTAAAAATCTTAGCTGATCAAACTTTTGAACAGATTCTTGATCAACCCTAGCTCCAATCCGTGCCATTAAACAATTTGCTGGATGGGAGCTGATCTCAGGATCATCAGTAGCATAATAAACAAGTCCACCGGCATTCATCATTTTTTCCATTACCTTTCGATAGTCCCAAACGTTAAGACCGGTACCTTTCAAGTCCCAATGCCAATAATACTCTGTTGTAATGATAATATAGTCCTCCATCGCATCGTCCATCATTGAAACACGTAAAAGATTTTGACCAACACCACAGCCACGAAATTTAGGAATTACTTCGATTGCACCAAGCTCTATTAAATTATCGATATTTCCTTCTGACCATCTTTCTAATGGATCTGGATATAAGTACGTTACATATCCTACTATTGTATTTTCGTCTCTTGCTATTATGATCCTCCCCTCTGGTAATCTAGCAATTTCTACAATTGCTTTATGTTGATCTCGTGGTTGACGAAAAGCTACTAAATCTTCATGAAAATGATAGTTTGCTAATAAGTCAGCCTCAACAGGGCCTTCAATCATTAAAGGGCCAGCTTTTGTATGTATTTCTTTGGCGTAGTATGTTTTTTTGTGTTCCATTAAGTCACCACCATAAAATAGGTTGTATAAATAATTATGAATATTTAAACTAAGATCTATTATACATGAAATAATAGGCTGGTAGACAATGCAAAAAATAATTTATGACATATTTTTATAAGGAAATTGAAAAATCTGAATATTTATATTATACTATAACCATTCTACAAATATAAGGGGGAGAAAGTTAGATGAAAATGGAAACGCTTTCTGCATTACAGGGGGACTATAATTTAAAGAATTATGACGAGGTTTATGCTTCGTTCGACTGGAAAGACGTCGAAAAAAACTTTAGCTGGTCAGAAACTGGACGAGTTAATATTGCATATGAAGCAATCGATCGTCATGCATTATCCGATAAGAAAGATAAAATTGCCTTGCATTATCGTGATGCAAATAGGATCGAAAAGTATAGCTATAAGGAAATGATGGAGCGCTCTAATCAGGCAGGGAATGTATTAAAGAATGCTGCTGGTGTTGTGAAGGGGGACCGTGTGTTTGTATTTATGCCACGTTCACCAGAGCTTTACTTCGTCGTTCTCGGTGCTATTAAATTAGGTGCAATTGTTGGACCATTATTTGAAGCATTTATGGAGGGAGCTGTCCGCGATCGCCTTGAAGATAGTGGCGCTAAGGTTATCGTAACTACACCTGAATTGTTAGGACGTGTTCCTTTTGCTGAATTACCATTATTAGAAAAAGTCATTGTTGTGGGAGACAATGTAAAAGAAGAAGGTAAAATTATCGAGTTTAATAATCGGATGGCAGAAGCTAGTATTGAGCTTCAAATTGAGTGGGTTGACCGTGAGGACGGCCATCTGTTGCATTATACTTCAGGATCTACTGGTAAGCCAAAAGGCGTTCTTCATGTTCATAATGCCATGATTCAACAATATCAAACGGCAAAATGGATACTAGATTTAAAAGATGATGATATATACTGGTGTACAGCCGATCCAGGTTGGGTAACTGGTACTTCTTACGGTATGTTTGGGCCATGGCTTAATGGTGTAACAAACGTTATTGTAGGTGGACGTTTCAAACCGGAAGCGTGGTATCAAGTACTCCAAGACTATCGTGTTACTGTTTGGTATAGTGCACCAACAGCATTTAGAATGCTAATGGGTGCTGGCGATGAAATAATTAAACAATTCGATTTATCATCATTACGCCATGTTTTAAGTGTTGGTGAGCCGTTAAATCCAGAGGTTGTTCGTTGGGGACACAAAGTATTTGGATTAAGAATTCATGATAACTGGTGGATGACAGAAACTGGAGCACAATTAATTTCAAATTATCCTTGTATGGATATTCGCCCAGGATCAATGGGTAAGCCGATACCAGGTGTAGTTGCAGCAATTGTAGATGACCAAGGTAATGAGCTTCCACCATTACGCATGGGCAATCTTGCAATTAAAAAAGGTTGGCCATCAATGATGAGACAAATTTGGGGCAATCCAGAAAAATACGAATCATATTTCATAGCAAATGATTGGTATGTATCTGGTGACTCAGCATATATGGATGAAGATGGTTATTTCTGGTTCCAAGGACGTGTTGACGACGTTATCATGACAGCAGGAGAGCGTGTTGGACCATTTGAGGTAGAGAGTAAACTCGTTGAGCATCCGGCGATTGCTGAGGCTGGTGTTATTGGTAAACCGGATCCAGTTCGTGGGGAAATTATAAAGGCATTTATTGCACTTCGTGACGGCTATGAGCAAAGTGATGAATTAAAAGAGGAAATTCGTAACTTTGTAAAAACAGGCTTAGCTGCACATGCTGCACCTCGCGAAATAGAATTTAGAGATAAGCTTCCAAAAACGCGAAGCGGTAAGATTATGAGACGAGTGCTTAAAGCATGGGAGCTTGACTTGCCAACTGGAGACCTTTCAACAATGGAAGACTAATTATAAAGATAGTAAAGAACCCTTGAACATTTTTTGTTCAAGGGTTTTCTAGTACTTGAAGCAATTTTAACTATTTTAAACATATTGGAATAAGAAAATATCGAACCCACGGACTTTTCTATTTTATAAGTATTTAATTAAATAATATTTTTTCTTGCCACGGCGAATGATTGTAAACTGATTTTCAATCCGGTCTGTTTTAGTAATAGTATGGTCAAGATCAGTCGCTCTTTCTCCATTAATATAGATTGCTCCACTGCTTATATCTTCACGAGCTTGGCGTTTTGACGGAGAAATTTTACTCTCAACTAATAAATCAAGTAAACCAATTTCATCCTGTGGACATTCAAATGATGGGACATCTTTAAAGCCTTGTTTGATTTCTTCAGCTGTTAATTGTTTAATATCACCACTGAACAAAGCTTCAGATATTCTAATCGCTTGTTGTAGAGCATCCTCACCATGAACTAGTTTTGTAACCTCTTCTGCCAATCGTTTTTGCGCAACTCGTTTTTCAGGTGCTAATTCAACCTCTTTCTCCAAGCTATCAATCTCTTCCTGAGATAAAAATGTAAAATATTTTAAAAACTTTACGACGTCTCGATCATCAGTATTAATTAAAAATTGATAAAATTCATATGGTGATGTTTTTTCACGATCCAGCCAAATCGCGCCACCTTCACTCTTACCAAACTTCGTGCCATCACTTTTTGTGACAAGTGGAATCGTGAACCCATATGCTTTCGCATCTTCATCTGTTGATTTACGTATTAATTCAAGACCAGCTGTAATATTTCCCCATTGATCGCTTCCGCCAATTTGCAAGCGGCAATTTTCATTTTTATATAAGGTTAAAAAATCATATGATTGGAGGATCATATAACTAAATTCTGTGAATGAAATTCCTGATTGAATTCGAGATTCAACGGAATCCTTTGCAAGCATATAATTTAGTCCGAAATTTTTTCCGATATCTCTAAGGAAGGTAATCACACTTAAATTTCCAGTCCAATCATAGTTATTCACCATTTTTGCGGCATTTTCTCCGTCAAAATTGAGGAATTGGGCGAGCTGATTTTTAATACGCTCGCTCCATTGTTGAACAATTTCTGTTTCATTTAAGGTACGTTCTGCTTTTTTTCCACTAGGATCACCAATTAAACCTGTTGCTCCTCCTACTAATGCTAACGGTTTGTGACCAGCTAATTGGAAGCGGCGTAAAGTTAAGACTGTTAGTAAATGGCCAATATGTAAGCTGTCGGCAGTTGGATCGAAACCGCAATATAGTGTTATTTGTCCACTTTCTAGCTCATTTTCAAGTCCTTCTTCATCTGTTATTTGATTTACTAAACCTCGGTATTGTAAATCCTTTAATAAATCCATACAAGTTTCACTCCTTATTAAGATTAGGTTCTGTCAAAGTTTTAAAAATTCTTCACTGTACTGTAACTCAGCTAATACAAAAAACGTCCTACAAATAGGGACGAATATAATTCGCGGTACCACCCTATTTGAAGAACGTTTATTTCTTCCACTTAAATCGGATAACGGCCAAAACCGTTTGCTAGTACTAAGAAAAGGGAGATGCGGATCTCAAAGGATAAACTGCTCTGTTCCTAACAAATGCTCAAGGATGTAATTCATGTCTATTTTTGTGCTGACTTCCACCAGTCGTCAGCTCTCTAGTAACAGGGAAATAAACACTACTTCTTCCTCTCAAAGCTATAAAATATTAAATTCAACACAATATAATAAAGATTTAACACAAAATCCTTCAAAAAGTCAAATTTAAATTTGACAATCGTTAACTATCATATTAAAGATAAAGTGTTTATGCTATAATAATCCTGTCTTAGGGGGATTGAGTATGAATTTTAATAAGAAAAATTTTGTAAAAGTAGCAAGAATATTTACGAAAGTTTCATGGAATTTGGTCCTTATATTTATCACATTTTGTTTAATGGGAGTATTCTTCGCTGGCGGTGTAGGAGCAGGCTATTTTGCGTCCCTTGTTAAGGATGAGCCTATAAGAAGCTATGATAGTATGAAGAAGGATATTTATAACTATGAGGAGACAACAGAGCTTTATTTTAAAGATGAAATTTATTTAGGAAAGCTCCGCTCTGATATTGATCGTGAGGAAATAAAATTAGCTGATGTTTCTGAACATGTAATTAACGGAATTATTGCCACAGAGGATGAGAACTTTCGTGAGCATTCTGGTGTTGTACCGAAAGCTATTCTACGTGCTATAATACAAGAATTTACGAATTCAGCCGTTAAAACGGGTGGTAGTACAATTACGCAGCAATTAATTAAGAATCAAATTTTAACAAATGAAGTATCTTTTGAACGGAAAGCAAAGGAAATTATGATTGCGCTTCGTTTGGAGCGATTTTTTGACAAGGATGAAATCATTGAAGCATATTTAAATGTTGTGCCGTTTGGTCGCAACTCTTCCGGACGAAATATTGCCGGAATTCAAACCGCTGCCCAGGGTATTTTTGGTGTAGATGCAAGTGAATTAAATCTTCCCCAGGCTGCTTATATAGCTGGATTACCACAGAGTCCTTCTGCATATACACCATTCACGACCAATGGGGAGATAAAAGAGGATATTGAACCAAGTCTGAATAGAATGAAGACCGTTTTAAATAGAATGCTTATTGCTGGGTATATTACTGAAAAGGAATATAATGAAGCACTTGCCTATGATATAAAAGGGAATTTAGCTCCACCTAAACAGAGTCCAGTACAAAATTATCCGTGGGTAACATTTGAAATTGAAGATCGTGCAAAGGAAATCATCATGAAAATTCTAGCAGAACAGGATGGTTATTCTGATGAAGATTTGAAGAATGATGATAACCTTTATAATGAGTATTATATGAAGGCAGATAAAAACCTAAGGCAAAATGGCTATAGAATTTATTCAACGATCGATAAAGAAATATATGATAAAATGCAGGAAGTAAAAAATGATTTTCAGTATTATGGCAGTGATAAATCTGAGAAAGTTATCGATCCGGAAACAGGTGAAACAACTAAAATAATGGAACCTGTCGAAGTAGGTGCGATTTTAATTGACAATAAAACAGGTGCAATTATAAGCTTTGTTGGCGGTCGTGATTATGAACGAAAGAACCTAAATCATGCTACAAAAGGATATCGCTCGAATGGATCAACAATGAAACCGCTTCTCGTTTATGCGCCAGCAATTGAACTTGGACTTTATCATCCAGGTTCTGTAATACCCGATGTACCACTGAAAATAAAAGCTGGTCCAAGTATTTGGGAACCCAAAAACTATTCCAATGACTATAATGGCTTAATTTCAGCTAGATACGCTTTAGCAAAATCTTTTAATATTCCTGCTGCTAAAGTTTATTCGACGATTATTGATAGAAACCCTACGCAATATCTAGAGAAAATGGGTATTAGCACTTTAACAGAGGGAGATAAAAGTCATTTATCAATGTCGCTAGGTGGATTAGAAAAAGGAATTTCAGTTGAGGAAAATGTCAATGCATATGCAACTTTTGCAAATGGTGGAACGTTCGTAGATGCCTATATGATAGAAAAAATCGAGACAAAAGACGGTGAGCTTATTTATCAACACGAATCAAAACCTGTTGATGTATTTTCACCACAAACAGCCTATTTAATGATTGACATGATGCGAGATGTTATAACTTCTGGAACGGCTGCAGGATTACCAAGTAAAATGAAATTCAAATCTGATTGGGCTGGGAAAACAGGTACAGCACAGGATTATCATGATTCATGGTTAGTGGCAACGAATCCTAAAGTTACATTTGGAGTATGGATGGGTTATGACACACCTAAACCACTTGAACAAAGCTATAAGGGCTACTCATATGGCATACGCAACCAGATGATTTGGGCCGACCTAATGAACGCTGTTCATGATTTAAAGCCTGAATTGGTTGATACAACTGAAAGGTTTGCCATGCCTGGTGGAATTGTACGGAGATCATATTGTGCTGTTAGTGGGAAGCTTCCTTCTGAGCTTTGTGAAAAAGCTGGATTAATAAAAAGTGATCTTTTTAATGCGAAATTTGTTCCAAAAGAAGTTGATGACAGTTTAATTGAAGGGTCTTATATTGTCGTAGATGACAAATATTATAAGGTGCCTGATGGTTTTCCAGATGAGTTTGTCACAAAGGGGCTTATGATAAATCCAGAATATTTGGCTGCCAATGAATTAGCTGATTTAAAGGATATGTCACAGCTTTTTGGAAATAAAGAAGCTTGGGCTAATATCGTCATACCAGAAAAAGACGAAATCACTGATGATGGAAAAATTCCAGGGACAATCGTTGCGGTTTCTCTAAATGGTAATATTTTAACTTGGGAAAAGCACGCAGATACCGATATTGTAGGTTATCGGGTCTATCGCGCAAATAGTCCATTTGAAGCTTTTAGTAATGTTGCTAGTGTTCCGAAAACTTCGGAGCCTTCTTATACTATTTCAAATCCTAGCGCTATTTACTATGTAACTGCTGTCGATGTTCTAGGTAACGAATCTAGTCCTTCAATCGAAGTATCTACCAATGATTGGGATAGTTACGATCCAAATGATGAGATTCCGTTACCAGGTGAGGAGCCTAATTTTGAAGATAGTCTCGAGGATGATGAGGAATCCGAAGAGCCAGAAGATGAGCTGAAGATACCTGATCCATTGGATAACCTATAAAAAAGCAACGTTTGCAAAAATAAGAAAAAACCCTTGAACGAAAGTACAAGGGGTTTTTTTTCGTTATTTTGACCAAACTAATAATGTTTCTCTATTTTTTATCCACATTCATCCACATTAGGATGCACTTGAAAAAATAACTGCATGAATGGGGATTAAAGTAGTTCTCTTATTCCCCGTTCATTAAAACAAGACTAATAGAGGTGAGACATATGTCTGAAGAGAAATTTGATGCCATTATTGTTGGAGCGGGAATTGCTGGACTTGTAGCAGGTTATATATTGGCAAAAGAAGGTCAAGACGTACTTATTATTGAAAGAGGCAATTATCCAGGTAGCAAAAATATGACAGGTGGTCGTCTTTATACCCATAGTTTAGAAAAAATTATGCCAGACTTTGCGAAAGAAGCACCTGTTCAAAGAAAAATTATTCATGAAAAAATTAGTATGATGACTGAAGAAAGCGCATTTACAATCGATTACACTTCTCCTAAGCTTGGTGTCCAAGGCAAGGATTCATACTCTGTCATTAGAGGTGAATTCGACCAGTGGTTAGCAGAGAAAGCAGAGGAAGCTGGAGCACAAATTATTCCAGGCATCCGTGTTGATGATTTAATTAAGAGAGACGGAAAAGTATGTGGCGTTATTGCTGGTGAGGATGAGCTTGAAGCAGAAGTTGTTATAATTGCTGAAGGTGTTAATTCATTGCTTACACAAAAACTTGGCTTTAGAGGCGAATTGAAGCCTGATGAAGTTGCAGTTGGAGCAAAAGAAATTATTGCTTTACCAGAGAATGTAATCGAGGATCGCTTCCAATTAAACAGTGGAGAGGGAGCAGCTTGGTTATTTGTAGGTAGCCCTTCGGCTGGTCGTGTTGGTGGTGGCTTTCTATATACCAATAAATCAACGATTTCACTCGGAGTTGTTTGTACATTAGCCGATTTACACAAAGCAGAAAAGATTCTCCCACAAATGGTAGAGGATTTCAAATATCACCCGGCAATTAGTCCATTAATAAAAGATGGAAAAATGGTTGAGTATTCTGGACATCTTGTTCCAGAGGGTGGATTTAATATGATCCCAAAATTAGTTGGTGACGGCGTATTAGTTATTGGAGACGCAGCTGGTTTCTGTATTAATATTGGCTATGCAATAAGAGGAATGGATTTAGCTGTTACATCTGCTGAGTGTGCTGCCAAAGCAATAATCGAAGCAAAGGGAAAAGGCAATTACAGTGAAGCAACACTGACAAAATATAAACAACTATTAGACGAAAGCTATGTTATGAAGGATTTGAAATTATATAAGAACTTCCCACAATTCATGGAGACGGAAAGAATCTTTAATGAGTATCCAGTCATGATTACAAATATGATGGAAAGTATGTTTGTTATTGATGGCGACCCAAGTCAGCCACTTATGACTGCGATGAAGAAACATGTGAAAAAAGTTGGCATGAGAAATATTATCAAAGACGGAATTAAGGGAGTTAAATCTCTATGAAAGTAAATGTAGAGGAAAAACTCGGAGTCACTAAATTCAATGTTGATGAAGAAAATGCACATATTGTTTTGAAAAAAGAAGGTCAAGATACACCTGAGTATCGTAAAGAATTCGAAAAGCTTGTTATTGCATGTCCTGTAAACCTATACAAAATTAATGATGATGGTTCGTACAGATTTGACTATGCTGGCTGTGTAGAATGTGGTGCTTGCCGTGTGTTATGTGGTCACACCATCCTTGAGAAATGGGAATATCCAAAAGGAACGTTTGGAGTTGAATTTAGATACGGATGATATCTTCATCTAAGAACTTTCAGTGTAAAAAGGAGGAAACAGTAATGAAAATTCTTGTTTGTTATAAATGGGTTCCTGATGAGGTAGATATTGTCGTTGATCATGCTTCGAAAACGCTTAATATGGACAAAGTTAAATATAAAGTAAGTGAATATGACAGAAATGCGATTGAATTAGGTGTTTCTTTAAGCGAAAGAAATGGTTTTAATGTTGAATCTCTAACAGTTGGTACAGGTGTAAAAGCTTCTACTAAAGATGTTTTGGCAAGGGGTATTGAAAAAGCTTATTATGTGGAAACTACAGAGCTTGATAGCTCAGCATCTGCAAAGATAATTGCAGAAGCAGCAAAGAAAATCGGTGGCGTGGATTTAATCATTTGTGGAGAAGGTTCTGGTGACCAATATTCTCAACAAGTAGGACCACGTGTTGCTGCATTACTTGACTATCAATTAGTCACATATGTAGTTGCATTCACAGCAGATGGGGATGCATTTACAGCAGAACGTAAACTAGAGGATGGAATTGAAGTAGTGAAGGTCCAAGGTCCAACTGTTGTAACTGTCCTTTCTGATATTAATATTCCGCGCATTCCAGGTATGAAGCAAATTCTTGCAGCAAAGAAGAAACCATCTGATGAATTAACTGTAACGGACCTAGGCTTAAATGCAGACCAATTAGCAGGAGGCTTTAAGGTGACGCATGTTGGACCTTCTATTCAAGACCGTAAGCAAATTAGAATGAATGCCAATGGCGAAAGCGTGAAAGAAGCAGCATCGAGCCTTGTTCAACAATTGAAAGCTAATAAGGATATTTAATATAGGAAGGGCGTATTTGAAATGAAAAACATATGGGTAATTGCAGATGTTCCGGAACATGCTTATGAATTGTTATCAAAGGTTGCAACAGATGCTGATCAAGTTACAGCATTTGTTAATGGAGATGAATCAGTTGCCTCTGAATGTTTTGCTTATGGTGCAAAAATAGTTAAATTATTACCTATACGAGAGAATGCAATGTGGGAGCTATATGCAAAAGAAGTAGCCAATGAAGGTGAAAAAGTTCAACCTGAACTAATTCTAGTTGCAGCTACAAGAAGAGGGAAAACACTTGCAGCACAAGTAGCAGCTATATTAGATATCCCATGTGTAACTGAAAGTAAGTCACTTAATCTTGAGGGTGGAAAAGTAGTGGCAAAGAGAACAATCTTCGGTGGATTAGCAGAGAAGGAGTTAGAAGTAACAAGCCAATCGGTTGTTGTAACAGTTGCACCAGGCATATTTGAAAAGCAAAAGGTAGATAACCCGGCAAGCGGAGAAATCATAACAGTTGAAGCTTCTGCAACAAATGCTGTCGTCATAGAAAGGAAAGAGAAGGAAGCTTCTACTGTAAACTTAAGCCAAGCAAATGTAGTAATCGGTGTTGGTCGTGGCTTTGGCAAACAAGAGAATTTGAAATATGCAGAAGAATTAGCTTCGATTCTTGAAGGAGAAATTGGCTGTACGCGTCCAGTGACAGAAGATCTAAACTGGTATCCTGAAGAACGCTATATCGGTATTTCAGGTGTTGTTATTAAACCAAAACTATACTTAGCTGCTGGTATTTCAGGACAAATTCAACATGTATACGGAATCCGTGATTCAAAAACAATCGTTGCAGTTGATAAAAACGAAAATGCACCAATCTTTAAGTTTGCTGACTATTATATCGTTGGTGACATTGAAGAAGTCCTTTCAGAAATTATTCATGCCCTTAAATAAATAAGTGCATGAAGAGGGATTAAAGTTATTCATAGCATTTTAGGAGAAAGTGTCATAAATTACAGGAGGTGCCTTATGGATTACCAGAACGTTACACCAGAAATAATTGAGCAGTTTCAAAAAATTGCACCCGACCGGGTCAAAGTCAAGGATGAGATTAATGCCGATTTCAGTCATGATGAAATGCCTATATATGGGAAGAAGCTCCCAGATGTAGTGATCGATGTTACTAGTACAGAAGAGATTTCCGCAATCATGGAAATTTGCAACAAACATCATATTCCTGTCACACCTAGGGGGGCAGGAACAGGCTTAGTTGGTGGAGCCGTACCAGTATTGGGTGGAGTAGTACTCAATATGACTGAGATGAATCAGATATTGGAATATGATTTGGAAAATTTAGTTGTAAGAGTTCAGCCAGGCGTCTTATTAGCTAATCTTGCCGATGATGCCGAAAAGAAGGGGGTTATGTATGCGCCTGATCCGGGGGAACGGTTTGCTACATTAGGTGGTAATGTTTCCACAAATGCAGGAGGTATGCGGGCAGTCAAATATGGAACTACAAGAGAATCTGTTCGTGCCATGACTGTTGTACTACCAAATGGTGACGTCTGCAATTTCGGCTCCGCTGTTACCAAGAATAGTTCCGGGTATAGTTTACTCAATCTTATGATTGGATCAGAAGGAACCTTAGGGATCATCACAGAATTAACCTTGAAGCTGTTGCCTCAGCCAAAAGAATTCATGACACTGATTGTCCCTTATGAAAATATAGAAACATGTATCTCTACTGTTCCCAAAATCTTCATGAACCATCTGGCACCACAATCGATAGAGTTCATGGAACGGGATATTGTAGAGTCTTCTGAAAGGTACTTAGGAAAACAGGTATTTCCGAAAAATGTGAATGGCGTTGATGTGAACGCCTATCTTCTCGTGACATTTGATGCCTCCTCTGAGGATGAATTGGATGCAATGGTGGAGCGAGCAGGTGAAATGTTCTATGAAACCGAGGCGATTGATGTTTTAGTTGTGAATGAACCCCAATTGAAGAGAGAGGTCCGAGAAGCAAGAGGCTCCTTCTTAGAAGCTATCGAAAAGGAAACAGAATTATTAGATGAATGTGATGTCGTCGTGCCAATTAATAGGATCGCCCCGTATCTTACGTATATTAAATCTCTGGAAGAAGAGGTTGGTCTTACTATTAAGAGCTTTGGACATGCTGGAGATGGGAATCTCCATATCTATACTTGCAGCAATGAACTTGAAGAAGAGGAATTCAAACGCAGAGTTGATATTTTCATGAATCATGCTTACGATAAGGCCACAGAATTCGGTGGCCTAGTATCCGGTGAGCACGGCATCGGATTTGGAAAGATCGATTATCTGGAAAAATCGCTCGGTGAAACAAATATTCGATTGATGAAGGAGATTAAACAAGTATTTGATCCAAAAATGATTCTGAATCCAGGAAAGGTCTGTTACAAGCTATAAATAGAGGAGCTGCCTCAAAATAATAGTATATTGCACATTATTTTAAGAAGCAAAAACCAATGAAAAAACCCTCAAAACCTTTATTTATCAAGGGTTTGAGGGTTTTAAAATACTGAATCTACAAAGCGATGTTATTAACGTGAGTAGAACTCAACGATAAACGCTTCGTTAATTTCTGCAGGCATTTCAGAACGCTCTGGGAAGCGAGTGTAAGTACCTTCAAGCTTCTCAGCATCAAACGTTAGAAAATCTGGAACGAAGTTGTTAATTTCAATAGCTTCTTTAATGATATCTAGGTTTTGAGATTTTTCACGAACTGAAATTGTTTGTCCAGGTTTTACGCGGTATGATGGAATATCAACGCGTTTACCATTTACCATGATATGTCCATGGTTTACAAGCTGACGTGCTTGGCGACGAGTACGTGCAAGTCCACAACGATAAACTAAGTTATCAAGACGAGATTCTAAAAGGATCATGAAGTTTTCACCATGAATACCTTTCATTTTCCCAGCCTCACCAAATGTGTTACGGAATTGGCGCTCATTTACACCATACATATGACGAAGCTTTTGCTTCTCCTGTAATTGTAATCCGTATTCAGAAAGCTTTTTACGTTGATTCGGTCCATGTTGACCAGGCGCGTAAGGGCGCTTTTCTAATTCCTTCCCTGTTCCAGATAGTGAGATACCAAGACGACGAGACAATTTCCAAGATGGTCCAGTATAACGAGACATTGTTTTAGTTCCTCCTTCAAATGTTTTTATTTTGTAAAATAAAAACACAGACGTATGCACTTAAGATCATTTGTTCATTTTGTTTTCATGTATCCTCGCTCCAGCAGCAAAGAGTTACACGATACACCTCAGTTTTTAGAGGAACAAAATGAGACAAAAGCAAGCACACTCAGGCTGCTTTTATTTTACACACAACGATTATTATATTAATTTTCTACTGTAAAGTCAAGAACGGAATTATTAATTGTAATTTTAGCAAAAAAAAACTAGAATTTAAGATAATGCTGAATGTAAAAGTTGGGGGTACTATGAACAGAAGCTTAAATGATGAAACGAGCAAAGAACGCCGAATTCGCTTAGCATTACTAGGAATTGTTATCGTTATAGTGATGATATCTTTTTACTTTCAATCCCAGAAATTCGAACAAATAAATACTACGAATGAACTTGAGAATGATTTTAAACCACTTGTTTCTGTAATTAAGCAAACATCAGGTGAAGAAAACCCAATTGTTGTAGTTGTAAAAAAGCATGAAGGCAAACCTGTTTTAATCTTATATGAAATTCATATTACAGACCGTTACCGCTTTGAGACAATTGGTTCCCACGAATTAATGAATTATCCTGAAAAAATTTTCGCTGTAGACAATAGTGGATTTTGGATGAATAGTAATAAGGAATGGCGCTTTTTTGATTTGACCTTAAATTCTCGACCTCAAAATGCGGAAGAAGTTATAGTTTCTCATGAAAATTTGATTAAGTATGAAAGTTCAAAAAGCGAAAATAAAGTATTGGTAACTGTTTATTTAAAAGGAGAAAAAATGTGGACAGAAGGTTTTTCTGATGAACCTGCTTCGATTCATCCTTTATCATATAGCAATGACATTTGGCTAGTTGTTTTTCAAAATGATTTCGTCATATATGAAAGTAATTAACTAAACTACTACTATTTTCTTTTGTAAAATAAAAAATAGTAACCTAGAATTGTAAAAATTAATAGGAATATATAACTATTACGTTTATAATAAAAGTAATAATTATGAACGGCTGAAGGAAATTTGTATTTTTTGAAGGTGATTTTTTATATGACAAAGCCCGAAAATTTGCTATTAAATGAAAAAATAGAATTAAAAAGTTTCCTCTTTGATTTAATAACAGATGATCAAAATAAAACGAACTTTTCACATATGATTGAGCGATTAATCCGTTTTTTAAAGGATAAAACAGAAGCAGATTCTGTTGGATTATATTTATATAACAAGTGGAAGGATCGCTATATTTTAGAGCAATCTACGGAAGAGATTGATAAAAAATCAAGTAAATATTCTTTATTAAACGATCATTTAAAAGAAATCGAGGGGAATTATACCATTAAAGGTGATGTGCTTTCCCGAGCGTCACTGTGGGAAATTCCGCAAGGGAAAGCAGATCTTATTGTTCTGTTAAAAAAACAAGATAACAGAGCATTAAAATTTGGCTTTATATATTTTGAGTTTAACGAAGGTAGCCTTGCAAAATCATTGGTAGAATTTCTTGAATTGGTTGGGATAGAGGTTTCGCTTCTATTGGAAAGCTGGAAGAGATACTATGGATCTCTAAATGAAGATGAAAGATACGAGCAGTTATACCGTGTGACAGCCAAATTCCACTCGTCGATGGATATGGATGACGTACTTGGTGAAATTATTCATACGCTAAAGGAAGTATATCCTTCTTTTGATTGCTTGTTATTATTATCTCACGATAATTCCAGTCATCCTGAACTGCCTATTTGTGAGCTACAGTATGGATCAGAATCTGCTAATCAAGCAGCTGCTCAAGCCTATTTAACTGGGACGGTTCAATTTGAAGACTCATTACTAAATGGTAAATCCATTTTGTATGCCCCATTAAAAGGAAAGCAAGGAATTTATGGAGTTCTTCAAGTTACAGCTCCGAATACACATATGTTCCCGAAACAGGAAGTGGGGTTCATTGAGCTTCTTGCTAATACAGCAGGTAGTGCACTAGAAAATGCTCAACTTTATCAACAATCGAGAAGGTTAATATCTGATTTACAGTTGATCAATAAAACATCGCACCGGTTAAATTCAAATTTACGTTTAAATGAAACAATTAGTTTCATGACTGAACAAATTACGACGTCTTTTGATGCTGAGGAAATTGGTTTTATCATGTTCCTATCGGATGGAAAGTCTAGGGTTCTGGGTGGAAGCTCGGAGTATTTTCTTTCAGAAGATAGTCAACAACTTGTTGATTTTATTAATAAAAAAATAAAAAAAGAAAACGATGCGTTATTCATTGGTGACCTTACTTTAGATGAAAGTATTAATGAAAAAAAATACCGCTCCCTTATGGCGGTGCCGATGATTCAAAGTGATGCTTTAATTGGAGCGGTCTATGTATTAAATCAAAATCCATACCATTTTTCATTCGAAAAATTCAAATTACTTCAATCACTAATTCATCATTCCACTTTGGCTTTTACAAACTCAATGTTAAGGGAAGAATTAGAAAAAATGGTCATCACTGACCATTTAACGAAGCTTTACTCTCGAAATTATTTAGATGAGAAAATTCAGCAATCCATGAATTTTGATGCTTTAGGTGCATTTTTGATTATAGATATTGACAATTTTAAACTAGTCAATGACACATACGGTCACCAAATCGGTGATGAGGTCATTATTCAAGTTGCAAATATTATTAAACGGAGTGTTCGTGACCATGATATTGCGGCTAGATGGGGCGGCGAAGAACTAGCTATTTATCTTCCTAAAGCCTCGCTGGAAATCGGAATGATGGTAGCAAAGCGGTTAGTCAATCGAGTTGCCGCTGAAACCGATCCGAAAGTAACGATTTCATGCGGGATCTCATTCTGGACGAAGGAGCGCACGGATTCAGTTAAACGGCTATTTAACAGAGCTGATGAAGCGTTGTATAAGGCTAAACAATCCGGGAAAAACCGTGTCGTTATCTACGAGGAGAAAGTGGATTAAGAAAAAGAGATTGTCTATTTAGACAGTCTCTTTTCACATTATTCTAGGAGCTTCCACTTTTGTTCTTTTTCGACCGTAATCACCAATCTTCTTATATATCAATACGTTTGCACTATTTTTGTCGAGCGAATCTTAAAGGAATCGCCCTCTAGACGAAGAAAATATGTTCAAAGGGGTGATATAACGATGAAGGAAATGTCGATGACAAAACAAAAGGTTTTTGATGCGGCGCTTACTTTGTTTAATTCGAAGGGATATAACGGAACATCAGTACGAGAGATTGCGAAGCAGGCAAATGTAAACATTGCTTTAATTTCTTATTATTTCGATGGCAAAAAGGGTTTATTAGAACAATTAATGATCTATTTTTTAGAACAATATATCGCGATTTTAAGCCTTGTATTCTCAAAAAAAGACAGCATGTCTGCCAAAATGTGTTTGCAGGAAATCGTTAGGAATGTACTAATATTTGAAAGTGAAAATCACCAATTGGCAAGACTCGTGCATCGAGAAGTAACGGTAGATACAATATTAATTAGAGAAATTATGACGACCTATTTAACAAAGGAAAGATACATTTTGCAAACAATTATTGAAACAGGTATTCAAAACAAGGAATTTAAAAAGCTGCCAATTATGATTACGATTGCCCAATTAAAGGGCTTAATGACAATGCCGTATCTTCAACCACAATACATGGTTGAGGTATTACATATCAACCCCGTGGAACCATATTTCGTAACTAAATATTTTAACGAGATTGATCGTTGGATAGATGAAGTGCTTTGTTTGCAAAATGATAGGGTTGCGATTTCTCATCGAGCTGTAAATTAGAATCCAGTCGGTGATGAAAGTATGATCGAAGTAGATAATTTGTTAAATCCTTGCTTTAGGCCTTTTACGCTATGAGCATCTGAGCCATATACAAGAGGAATGCTCCGTTTAGCTGCTTCAGTAGCAATCCAATTAGGTGGATAGGGCTCAAGACATAAAGGTTTTATCGCACCTGCACCATTATAGTCTAAAGACATTTTTTTTTCACAAATTAAATCTAGAATAGCGAAAATATCCTCTTTAAAACTATTGCTGCAAGGGAATTTCTTTTGAAACTTACGGACTAACGTCATATGACCGATACGTTTAGGTTTATAGATTCCTAAATCGGCTTCGACCGACCTTTTGACGAGTTTATAATACTCTTGATAAACACGCTCAGTTGATCCGAATAAGGAAATGATTTTCTCAAATTCCTCATCACTAAAATCAAGACAAAAGTACTGATTTTCGAGTTTTAGGAAATGAACAGAGAGAATGCTGTCATCAAGAAATCGCCCAAATTTGTTAAGAAAATCTGTTGTTTCTTGTTCAAAATCGACAATATAATCGATTTCTAACCCTATATTGATTTTCAGCTTATTTTTATATTTTTGTTTAAGCATTTCTAGTTCCTCAATATATGCTTCTAAATGCACACGGTTCATGCCACTGTCCTTGTCAGGGGTGGGATCATTAAAGCCCTCTGGCAACGGGGCGTGCTCCGTAAAAGAAATCTCCCGAAAGCCATGTGCTAGGGCAGATTGGATATATTCTTCAAATGTATCTTGGCTACCGTGTGGACAATATGGTGAATGAATGTGTCCATCAAATTTCATAATTTTCCTCCAAACTTCCAAATTTCCTAAAAAAATTGGCGCAAAATTGTTGTTTACATGGTATCATAAAATCATTGAAAAGTGCATTATATTAAAGTTTATTTAAAATTCGCCTTCTGTCTTTATAGACATGTTCAGATTGTTTTATAATGATTAGTAGGGAGTAAGGAGGCAATTATGGAGTACTTATTAATATTTATTATAATTTTATTAGCAATAATCATATACGGGTTTGTGATGAGAAAGAAAATTTACAACGAAGTTGATAAGCTAGAGCACTGGAAAATTAATATAATGAACCGTCCTGTTACTGATGAAATTGCCAAAGTAAAACAATTGAACATGACCGGACAAACTGAGGAAAAATTCGAGGTTTGGCGAACGGCTTGGGATGAAATTATAACAAATGAATTGCCTGCTATAGAGGAACTGTTATTTGATGCTGAAGAAGCTGCAGATCGATACATGTTTAAAAAAGCAAATGGAATAAATAATAGTATCCGAATAAAACTACAGGAAATCGATGAGAAAATTGCTGGTATTTTAGCGGATTTACAGGAATTGGTAGGTAGCGAAGAAAGAAATAAAATAGAAATAGAAGAACTGAAGGGTATAATGAAACAGCATCGAAAACTTATGCTTACAGCTAGGCATACGTTCGGAAGTGCGATTATTAAATTAGAGCAAGAATTAGAAGAAATTACAAATAAATTTACAGAATTTGATGTAACCACACAAGGCGGAAATTACTTGGAAGCTCGTGAAATGGTGCTTGGAATCCGCTCGGAACTTGAAAGTTTAGGGCTAAAACTGATAGATTTGCCAAGGTTACTTAGTTTATGTCAAACTGAATTACCTTCGCAGATTCATGAGATTAGAAAAGGTCAGGCTGAAATGATTGAAGCAGGCTATGTGATTGATCATTTAGAAATAAATAAAGAACTTACTAAAATTGAGGGCGAGTTGAAATCATATTTAAGTAAGCTTGAACAAACCGAGATTGAGATTGTAAAAGAAGGAATTTCTGATATTCAGGACAGAATTGAACAAATTTATGATTGCTTAGAAAGAGAAGTTATCGCAAAGCACATTGTATCAAAAGAATATAATGGACTTGAGCCAATTATAAAAGATTGGCAGGAAAAGATGATACAGTCAAAACAAGAAACAGAAAGTGTCCAAGAAATCTATCATTTGAAGGATAAAGATATTGAAGACCAGCGTAAAATTGAAAAAAAGGTTGCGCAAATAACATTAAAATACGAAGAGTTAGTGAATAACTTTAAAGAAAATAATGAACCGGCAACAAAGCTACGTGATGATCTAGAGGAAATTAAGGATAGTATCGAAAGTGTTAATGATTTGTACATACAATTTACTGAAATGCTTCACACTTTGCGAAAAGATGAGCGAGAAGCAAAAGAAAAAATTATTAATATGAGGAAAACAATAATTGATTGCAAAAGCTTAATTAGGAATAACCACTTACCAGGACTTCCGGAAGCTTTAATAAGAGCTTTCGATACAGCAGAATCAAATTTAAGAGCAGTAGCTTTTAAGCTTGATGAAAATCCTTTAGATATGTATGCAGTTAATAATTTACTTGCTGAAGCAGAGGAAGCAGTTAATAAACTATATGAAAAAACAGAAGATACTGTTGAAAAGGCTATTTTAGTTGAAAAGGTCATTCAATATGGTAACCGCTATCGCAGCCAATATGCAATTTTAGCTGCAAAGCTTTCAGAAGCTGAGCATGTTTTCCGAATGTATGACTATGATTTGGCATTAGAACAAGCTGCAACAGCAATTGAAGAAATAGACCCTGATGCATTAAAAAAGTTAAATAAATTGGTAAAAACTCAGTAAAATAAATGTGACTTGAGCAAAATGGCGAGGTAAGCGCATAATTTATACCTTTTAATTTGGAAGAATGGAAATGATATATATGTCTAATGTGATCAAAACTGCTAATGATATTGATATTGTAGGCAAAGGATCTCCTCCCTTGCTACAAATAATAACTGTTGTTGTTATGGCCATCATTTGTATTTCTGTTTGGTCACTTGTAATCGTGCAATTAGTCATTGATTCCCCAGTAATCCAGGCTGAAAGGGCTGCTAATCGTATTATTGCTCTAGAGCATTTAACACAGCCAAATGCGCGAAATGACGTAGACACATCTGAATTTTTGAGGGAACGCAGTAATGAAAAATATATTGCTCATCATCAGGTCGAGCAGGTGGATGCAGATAAACAAATGTCAATTAGAATAGAAGGGTTAACAACGGAGGAATTGAAAAATATTTCGGAGAATAAAATAATCTCAATAGATACCCTACTTTATTCGCTTAATATAAGCAATATCACGATTGAGTAAACGAACGAGGCTGTCAATAGACAGCCTCGTTTTTATGCAGCTTTTTTATTTTGTTGGGCTTTATTATTTGTTTTTTCAATAAAAATTCCAAGGATTGCTCCTATGATTGCTGGGATAATCCAACCAACACCTTCGCTATAAAGTGGCATAGCGTTAGATAACAGCTGTGTAATATTTTTACCTACCAAACCAGCAGCAACAAGTCCATCAAAAATACTAATTAATCCAGCACCTATTACAGCACCTCTATATACAAATTTGGAACTATTAATATAACGATCGAGGAACGTTAAAATGATTAAAGTAATGGCAATTGGATAAACAGTCACTAAGACCGGAACAGATATTTTAATCAATTGAGTTAGACCGACATTCGCAACAATCATACTAAAAAATGAAAAAATTGCAGCATAGCTACGGTAAGAAAGCTTTGGCCAAATCTTTGTAAAGTATTCTGAGCACGATGAAACTAACCCTACAGACGTTGTTATGCAAGCAAACGTGATTGCTAAGCCTAAAATGATCGTACCAAGAGATTCATAATAATAGATTGCTGCTCCAGATAGAATTTGACCACCGTTTTCTGCAACACCAATTACACTTGTACTAGTAGCACCAAGTAGGGCTAATGAAATGTAGACTAGTGCAAGCCCAATAGCTGCAATGATTCCAGCTTTGATTGTTGTGACTGTAATTACTTTTTTGTCAGTAATGCCTAAGTCTTTTATTGCTGTAATAATAACTATACCGAAAACAAGTGCTGCTATCGCATCCATCGTTAAGTAGCCTTCAATGAAGCCTTTGAATAACGGGGATGTAGTATATGCATCCATTGGCGCCGAAATTGAACCCATCGGTTGGATAAATGCTTTCCCGACAAGAATTATTAAAATGATTAATAGTGCTGGGGTAAGTACTTTACCGATGCGATCAACTAATTTTGACGGATTAAGAGCCAACCAAAATGTGGTGGCAAAGAATAGAATAGTAAAAATAAACAAGGCTACACCGCTGTGCTTGAATCCTACTGGTAAAAAAGGAATAATTCCGATCTCAAAAGATACCGTACCTGTTCGTGGAATTCCAAAAAAAGGCGCTATTGTTAAATAGACGATAGTGGTAAATATCATACCAAATATCGGGTGAACACGATTTGCAATTTGCTGTAAATCACCATTACTAATGGCAATTGCTGTTACACCTAAAAGCGGGAGACCCACACCAGTGATTAAAAATCCAATAAGTGCGGGCCATATATTAGTTCCAGCTGCTTGTCCAAGTGCAGGTGGGAATATCATATTTCCAGCACCAAAGAAGAGGGCAAAAAGCATGAGCCCGACTGCTAGTGTTTTCTTGGCTGTTATGGTTTTCATTATATGGGGACCTCCTAGTTGTTAAGTTTTAAGATAATTTGAAGAATTTAATAAACATCTTATCATAAAAAAATGAAAAAATGCTATATTAAAAAAATATTATAATGTTTAAATATTTTCTAATTGTTTGATAATGTGGAATTATCAATTGATGTTTTGTACCAACGGGTTTCAAAATAGAAGTTGTTTGTGATATTATATGTAAATGCAAATTTAATATAAGATCAGGTGAATCCATTGATTTATTTTGACAATAGTGCAACGACAAAACCCTATAAAGATGTAGTAGAAGCATACGGGAAGGTAGCTATAGAATACTTTGGCAATCCATCATCCATTCATTCGCTCGGAAGTGAGGCTGAAAAATTGTTAACGCAGTCAAGGTTATTAACTGCGTCGATGCTAGGAGTAAAACAAACTGAAATTATCTTTACTTCCAGTGGGACCGAAGGGAATAACCTCGCTATCAAGGGTGTTGCCATAGGTCATAAAAAGCGTGGTAAGCATATTATCACTACAAGTATTGAGCATCCATCCGTAAGCGAAGCTTGTAAACAACTTGAAGTACTAGGTTATAGAGTCACATATCTTCCTGTAGACAAAAACGGTATAATTAATATCGAACAGCTAAGAGAAGCGATTCAAACTGATACGATATTAGTTTCTATAATCCATGTGAATAACGAATTAGGATCTGTACAACCGATAAAAGAAATAGGGCAGCTCCTTAAAAATTATCCTAAAATATTCTTTCATGTGGACCATGTTCAAGGAATTGGGAAAGTACCATTAAATATGAAGGAATGTGGGGTCGATCTTTGTTCTATATCTGGTCATAAATTTCATGCTTTAAGGGGAACAGGCATTTTGTTTGTTCGTGAGGGTGTCAAGCTAGCACCTTTGTTAAGTGGCGGTGGCCAGGAAATGAATGTACGGTCTGGAACAGAAAATATCGCTGGAATTGTCTCAATGACAAAAGCGTTAAGAATTAACTTAGACAAGGCAAAGGAACGAACGCAATTTTTAATAAAGATCAAAGAAAAGTTAATTGCTGGTTTAAATCAAATCAGTGGTGTTATCGTAAATACGTCACTAACTAATTCGGCACCGCATATAATAAATTTTTCAGTATTAAAGGTGAAACCAGAAGTAATAATCCATAGTTTAAGTAAACATAATATATATGTCTCAACCCGATCAGCATGTTCTTCAAAGCTTGCTCAGCCTAGTAAAGTTTTATTAGCAGCAGGATTAGGAGAAGAACGAGCAAAAAGTGCGATACGTGTTAGCTTATCATTTGATAATACACTAGAAGAAGCGGATGAATTTCTAAAAGCTTTAGACGAAATAGTACCGAAATTACAAAATGTCATGGGGTAGAAAAAATGGAATATGATCATATATTAATTCGTTATGGGGAAATGTCATTAAAAGGGAAAAACCGGTCAAGATTTTCCCAGGTTTTAAAAGGGAATATAAAAAATAAGTTGAGGGATTTTCCAAATGTTGTTATTAATCGTACGAAAGACCGGATGTACATTGATTTAAATGGAGAAGACCACGAAAAAATTAGTAATATACTAAAAGAAGTATTCGGCATTCAAAGCTTTAGTTTAGCTATTAAAACAAAAAGCGAGCTTGAGGAAATCCAAAAAGGTGCTCTAAAAGCCTTAAAGGAAGCAAAGCCAGATGCCGAAACATTTAAAGTAACAGCTAAACGTGCTGACAAATCTTTTCCGATTGGCTCGCAGGAATTAAATCATTTAGTAGGTGGATATATCCTTAAAAACACCGATGGCATAAAAGTTGATGTCCACCAACCTGATGTAAATGTTCGTGTTGAGGTGCGTAAAGGAGTAACATTTATTACATGTAAAATTGAAAAAGGAGCCGGTGGATTTCCGGTTGGTACGAATGGGAAGGCACTACTTATGCTTTCAGGTGGAATTGATAGTCCTGTTGCTGGGTACATGACAATGAAGCGTGGTGTTAAAATTGAAGCGATCCATTTTCATAGTCCACCATTTACGAATGAACGGGCAAAGCAAAAGGTGATTGATCTAGCACATAAACTAACAAAGTACGGTGGTAGAATCCGCTTGCATATCGTTCCATTTACTGATATCCAGCAGGAGCTACATAAACATATTCCTTCAAGCTATACAATGACAGCGATGCGAAGAATGATGTTACGGATTGCTGAAAAGGTCGCGATAGATAATGGGGCTTTAGCGATTGCTACTGGTGAAAGCTTAGGTCAGGTAGCAAGTCAAACTATGGAAAGTATGAATACAATCAATGAAGTTACAAATTTCCCAATTATTAGACCGTTGATTGCTATGGATAAATTAGAAATTATCGAGCTTGCCCATATGATTGATACTTATGAAATATCAATTCGACCATATGAGGATTGTTGTACAATTTTTCTTCCCTCTGATCCAAAAACAAAACCGAAAAAAGATAGAATTAATTTTTATGAGCAAAGGTTATCGAAAATGAAAGAAATGATCAGTGAAGCTATATGTAACATAGAAGTAATCGATATTGAGAGTTCTACTAAAATTCATAATATTGACCAACAATTTGAAGAATTATTTTAGGTGATTTTGCATACAATTACCAACGGTTTTTATGTATGAAGGCTTTTGCTTTTTCACACTCTATTAACACAACAGTTGAGGAGGTGAAAATCAAAATGCCTAATACAAGAAGTAGCAACAGTAACCAATTATTAGTGCCTGGGGTTTCTCAAGCCATTGATCAAATGAAATATGAAATTGCCCAAGAATTTGGTGTGAACCTAGGAGCAGATACAACTTCTCGTGCAAATGGTTCAGTTGGTGGAGAAATTACAAAACGTCTCGTTTCTATGGCTCAACAACAAATGGCAGGCTTTGGAAGATAACGGTAAATTGAATATATAAATGGCATAGGGTAAGTCTTCAGACTTACCCTTTTTGATATTAATTAAGTAAGTATAAGTACCTTGTTTAAAATTTTTAACTAAAAGGACAATATATTGTATTCAAAAAATTATAAGTTTTTAGTACAATACTTATTAGGTTAATATATTCTATATAAGTTGCATTTTTGTGCAAACAAATTGAGCGACCGCTCAGCGTAACGCAACGAATTGGAATGTTTAGAAACCACAAAACTTGGGGGGGGAAAGGAATGAAAAGAGAAGATTTATTAGCACCAGAAGTTTATAACTTAGTAGAAGAGGTAGAGCGATTTGCGCAAAACCCAGAGGCAGTAGCGATTAAGTGGGAAGACGAGCAAGGTAACAAGGATGAGATTACATATGCAAACTTAATGAAAAGAGTAAATAGGATTGGAAACGCTTTATTAAAAGCCGGTTTGACAAAAGGTGACAAGGCAATTATTATGGTTCCACGTCTTATTGACGCATATGCAATTTACTTAGGATGTCTTAAGGCAGGAATTGCTGTCAGCCCTGGATCGGAAATGCTCCGTGAAAAAGATATTCGTTACCGTTTAACGCACGGAGGAATGAAGGCAGTTATTAGTATTGATTCTCTAGTAGATGAGTTTAATCATATTAACGATATTGATTTTTCTAAATTTGTTATAGGTAAGAAGGTAGAGGGCTGGCAGTATTTAGATGAACTTGAAGCCGCTGCAAGTGACGAACTTGTGAAAGCGGATACAAAGGCGGATGACATGGCGTTTCTATCCTATACTTCAGGAACAACAGGGAATCCGAAAGGAGTTGTTCATACACATGGATGGGGGTATGCTCACTTAAGAACAGCTGCTAGTGGTTGGCTAGGAATTAAACAAGGTGATATAGTTTGGGCAACAGCTGCCCCAGGTTGGCAAAAGTGGATCTGGAGTCCATTTGTGTCTGTGTTAGGTTCTGGAGCAACAGGATTTGTTTATCATGGGAAATTTGATGCGAATAAATATTTACAATTATTACAAGACTACAATGTTAATGTTCTTTGCTGCACGCCGACAGAATATCGAGTTATGGCGAAGGTTGAGAATTTAAATGATTATAATTTACCAAATCTTCGCAGCGCTGTTTCAGCAGGAGAACCTCTGAATCGTGAAGTAATTGAGACGTTTAGAAAGTATTTTAATATTACTGTTCGCGATGGGTATGGGCAAACTGAAAATACATTACTAGTTGGTGTATTGGAAGGAATGGAGGTCAAACCTGGTTCAATGGGTAAGCCTACTCCAGGGAATCGAGTTGATATTGTAAACGAAGATGGAGAGCCTTGTGCAGTAGGTGAGGTAGGAGATATTGCTGTTCACAGAGAAACACCAGCTTTGTTTAAAAACTATTATAAAGATCCTGAAAGAACGGCAATGCAGTTTCGCGGTGATTGGTACATTACTGGTGATAGAGCGAAAAAGGATGAAGACGGCTACTTCTGGTTTGAGGGACGTGGCGACGACATTATTATAAGTTCAGGATACACAATTGGACCATTTGAGGTTGAAGATGCATTAGTCAAACATTCAGCTGTAAAAGAATGTGCAGTTGTTGCTAGCCCTGATGAGGTACGGGGCTCGATAGTTAAAGCGTTTGTTGTTTTAAGAGATGGTGTCGATAAGAATCGTGACGGATTAGTCAAAGAATTACAAGATCACGTTAAAGAATTGACAGCACCGTACAAATATCCGCGTGCAATTGAATTTATAGATGAGTTACCGAAAACAACATCTGGTAAAATTCGCCGCGTTGAGCTTCGTCAACAGGAGTTAGCGAAAAAAGCATAGTATTACGTACAAAAGCTGGTAGATCAAAAAATCTTCCAGCTTTTTTGATTGTTTAGCAAATTCCAGTTTATACGTCGCTAATCAGGGCGCCTATAGCTTTTGTTCAATTATTGCTGAATAAATTTTCGGTGGACCTTCTCCCAATAGGAATTATCTTTCAGTTTTACAGTTTTAATTCGTTTGTCTCCTAATTTTATTGAAATTTTTTTAATATGTTGAATGCTTAATGCTTCATTGTCCATACCGATAATTGGATGATCATTACCATCCTGAACTACTTTAAGGGTTAATTCTCTTTCCCCACTCAATATTAATGAAGATCCTAATGTTCGATATTTTATATTATTTAATGAAGCAAGCTCACTCAATTGAATACATGGAAGCATTGGATCTACGACAGCACCTTTAAGTGATTTCGTATAACCAGTACTTCCAGTAGGTGTAGCTACCACCATGCCGTCCCCGCGAAACGTTTCAAAAAGAAGATTATCTATATATACATCCATAACAAATGTTTTTATAATTGAAGACCGAATCGAACAATCATTTAAACAATAGAACGATGTATGATCATCTATTGTCACCTTTATCGTAGGATACCGGCGTACTTCTATATTTTCATTTGACATAGCATCTAGTAGCTTAGCTGTTTCATTTATATTGAAATCGGCATATAAGCTAGGTGAGCTCGTATTATTTATACCTGTGTATAAGCAATCATCACGGAAGCCTGTTTTTCGAACTGCTTGCAGAAATGTACCATCTCCACCAATACTTACTACAATGTTTGCTTCTTCATCATTTTCTATTACAAAGAAATTATTGTCTGCAGCAATCTTTTTTAGTTGTTCTACTTGTTGATTAGTTTGATCATTATGATGATAAAAAAAGAATAAATTGCGACGATTAGGCATATGTTATGGTCCTCCTTGAAAGATTAACTAGTAATTCTTTGTCTATATTATGATTTGCTTATATAATAAGAAACTATACTAATTCTATCTTTCTTTATTTAAAAAATAATCGTTGGATAAAAGAAGACAAGACTTAATAATTAGAGGAGAGAGATTATGAATCATTAAAAAGTAATAATCGGATATAAAATTCATAAAGATTTTCAGTTTTAAATTTGGTAAACTAATGAAGGATTTAGGAAACTTTTTACATTATTTCCGGATGAACCTTTATTAACTTTATAAGGAGGAGTTTTTCTTGAATGGAAAGCGGTGGTTAGCGCTTGGTATAGCAGTTATATTATTTTTCTTTTCATTGGGGGTTAATTTTCTAACTTCACTAGCATTTAATAATGAGGACGATTGGCGATTCAGTTGGATGGAAGAAATGAACAAGGAATTTACTGAAACTATAATTGAGGAAGGCTCAGAATTTGGAAGTATTGTTGTATTGGATGTTAATGGAGTAATTCAAGATACCGGTGAGATTGGAGCATTTTTTGAATCACCTACATATAATCATCGTAAGTTTTTAAAAATGCTTCAAAATGCAGGGGAGGATGATAGTGTAAAAGGCATTATCATTCGAGTGAATTCACCTGGTGGTGGAGTTTCGGAAAGTGCAGAATTGCATGATCGGATCGTAGATATTCAGGAGAATTATTCAAAACCGATTTATATCTCGATGGGAAGTATGGCAGCTTCAGGAGGGTATTATATATCTGCTCCTGCGGATAAAATTTTTGCAAGTCCCGAAACATTAACAGGGTCTTTAGGTGTAATTATGCAGGGTATCAATTACGCTCAATTAGCAGAGAAGTATGGTGTGAAGTTTGAAACAATAAAAAGTGGAGAGCATAAGGATATTATGAGTCCGACTCGTGAGATAACTGATGAAGAACGACGTATCCTTCAAGAAATGGTTGATAATTCTTATGAAGGATTTGTCGATGTTATTGTAAACGGTCGTAATATGTCTCCAGATAAGGTACGGGAAATTGCCGACGGACGGATTTATGATGGTCGCCAAGCAAAGGAGTTAGGCTTAATTGATGAGTTTGGTTATTTAGATGAAACAATTGCTGCGATGAAAGATCTTGAAGAAGTGGGCGATGTTTCAGTTGTAAGATACGGAGTTTCATTTGGTTTTGATTCACTGTTTAGTTCAATGAGTCAACACTTGTTTGTGGGTGACCTTGATTTTGAATTAACGAATATATCAAATATGCTTAGTCAACCTAATTCTCCACGACTAATGTATCTTTATGCACGATAGGAGGGGATGTCAAATGGAAGAACAAACGATCGGAATTATAAATGAACAGAAATCACAACAAATGGATCATAAATTTGTTGTTTTTGCAGGATTTTGGGTGCGCTTCTGGGCGTTTATGATTGATTTAATCGTTGTTGGTAGTTTAAATCGGATATTAATTGCCCCTTTTTTACGGTGGCAAAATGTCCCTATGGATGATTCGGGTCTGTTTTCAATTTCTGCCATTTTAACAGCGTTAATTATGTATGCTTATTTCATCATCATGACTAAGCATTTTGGGCAAACGCTTGGGAAAATGATATTTGGATTGAGAGTTGTTAATGAAACAGAGGAAAAGCTAACCTGGAGTACAGTCGTATTTAGAGAATTAGTTGGGAAATTTATTAGTGAAACGGTATTCTTTTTAGGATTTATTGTAGCTGGGTTTTCAGCAAGGAAAAAGGGCTGGCATGATTGGATTGCCGACACTGTAGTCGTTCAAGAACGTAGAGGTTTGACGCTTTCTCATTGGTAATTGTATATTACTAGGCATTTAAGTTGATATTATATCCAGTATTTTCACATTATTTCATACTATAAACCTGCTGAGGGATTACACTTGGCAGGTTTATTTGTTTTTCTGAGAGGTGATAATGGAAAGTGAAAGGGTGGTGAAGGAGTATGAATTGGGTCTTAATAGGTTTGGCAGTCATTTTGCTTTTTATTTTACTTTTATTTTTAAAGATAAAGATAAAAATAGATGTTTTACACACAGAGGACAATAACCATATTAAGATCACAATAAAGGCTTTATATGGTTTAATCTCATACACCTACAACGTTCCTTTCATAAACTTTGATAAGGATAGTGCATCTTTAGAAATAGAAACGAAGCAAAATATCGGAAATAATAAAAACAAACCGCTACTTTCAAAGGATAAACAAAAGATTACTCCAAATGAAATAATCAATAATGTGAAAAAAGCTAAGCAATTTTTAGAAAAAGTTATTCATCTCCATGTCATAGTAAAAAAGTTCATGAGGCATATTTCTGTTCATAAGCTTGAATGGAAAAGTTTAGTTGGCCTTGGTGATGCAGCTCATACTGGAATAGTTGTGGGGACGATTTGGGCGCTTAAGGGTGGAATAATCGGTATAGTAAGTAAGTATATGAAATTAATGTCCACTCCTAACGTAATGGTGACTCCATATTTTCAAGAGAATTTGTTACAAACACGATTTGAATGTATGATTTCATTTCGGATCGGGTATGCTATTGTCGCGGCATTAAGTGTAGTGAAATATTGGAGAAATACTAAAGGAGGTAGTCAACTTGTCAGAACATCCAATTCAAGGCTTAATGACAACAGCTATGGAAAGCTTGAAGCAAATGATTGATGTAAATACAATTATTGGGGATCCAGTCGAGACACCAGATGGAAGTGTAATTTTAACAGTTTCCAAAGTAGGGTTTGGATTTGCGGCAGGTGGAAGTGAGTTTCAATTACAAGGACAAAGTCAAGGACAAACACAGGGTGGAGATAGCAGTGACGGAGCAAACAGTGCAAATACTCTCCCTTTTGGTGGTGGTAGTGGTGCGGGAGTCTCGATTACACCAATCGCATTTTTAATTGTTAACTCATCAGGGGTTAAAATGATTCATCTTGATGAGAGTACCCACTTGTATGAACGGTTGTTAGACTTAGCACCACAAGCTGTAGATAAGATTCAAAGTATGTTAAGTAATAATAAGGATCAAAATAAGGATAACAAAAAGGAAGAATCAGAAAAGCAGCAGCATGAACCACCGATTTAAAAGGGACAATATACAAATAAATTTGGATAATAAATAGTTCTCAATTTAGAAAAGCTTTCTTTATTGAGACTTTTTTCATGTGGATTAGGTTCAAAAAGGTATTGGGAATTGAAAAAGATGTTTCTTATTTTCCTTTAGAGGGAATATAAATTTTTAAGATAGTTTTTTTAATTATAATGTGCTTTAGGGGAGGAAAATAAGATGGCAAACGTAACATTTAAAGGTAATCCAGTAACACTAGTAGGAAATGAAGTTAAGGTTGGCGATAGAGCACCAGATTTCACAGTTTTAGCAAATGACTTATCTGAAGTTACACTGGATGGGACAAAAGGGAATGTCCGTCTCATAAGCGTAGTTCCATCGTTAGATACAGGTGTTTGTGATGCACAAACAAGGAGGTTCAATGAGGAAGCCTCTAATTTAACAAATGTAAAGGTATTAACGATAAGTGTAGATTTACCATTTGCACAAAAGCGTTGGTGTGGCGCAAATGGGATTGAAAATGTGCAAACATTATCTGATCATCGCGATCTTTCTTTTGGAGAGGCATATGGAGTTTACATAAAAGAACTTCGTCTACTTACAAGAGCGGTTTTTGTAGTCGATAGTAATGATATCATCACATATGTAGAATATGTATCTGAAGCAACTAATCATCCAAATTATGAAAAGGCAATTGAAGCCGCTAAAATTGCTAACTAATTCAATATATGAAGAAGCAATGGTCTTATGCCACAGTCTTTAACACTGTGGTTTTTTTTGCAGATTGGTATGTAAACTATAGACGTAATTGGTGGCAGTCGTCTTTTGCAAATGCTACAATCCTGAGTTTGACAGTTAATTTAGCGAAAAACCTTCCAAACCCTTGTTATAATAGGGTGCTGGAAGGTTTTTTAGTTGGTTGAAAAATGAGTACTATTTTGTTTTTTTCGTTTGTTTTAAAATTTTTTTCATATTTTTTGTTGGAACAATTTCATAATCAGTCCGAAAAGAAAATGCTTCATGCAGCTTATCGGTTAAATCCGTTCGTTCGTATAGCGGAATGTAGCCTTCCCCTGATAGCTCCATCATTCTCATATCACGTAACGTTTGTATAATATCTGAACAAGTGAATTGTTCATCTAAATTTTTTTCGAGTATGCGATAAATCAGTAAGGAGAGAAAACACGTTAGAAAATGCGCCTCTACTCGTTGATCTTTTTTCACATAAACGGGTCTGGATTTAAACTCGCTTTTCATGATACGAAAGCTTTCTTCAATTTCCCAACGTTGATGATTGATACGTATCAACTCTAATGGATCTGATTCTAGGTTTGTACAAATCCCATAAAAACCATCGTATTGAGCTTCTTTTTGGATTGCTGCTTCATCTATTGAAAAATGCGTTTTATCAGCAATTTCTCCATCTTTTGTGGCATGGTGCGCACTTATAAAACGAGTTGGATCATTTGGTCTTTTCTTTTTTAAAGCCGACGGCATATCTATTTTTTTAAATGCCCGATCAATCTGCCGTTCACGAATGGTTTGCTGATAATGTTTATATTTCGGTGAAAAAGTGACAAGTAATCGTTGCTCTAATTCGCCTTCTTTAATCCAACGTTCTTTAAAATAGGTAGTTTTATTGTTGGAGCTGTCATCAATTTCTGAAAGGTGAATCGCTTTATCACCAGGGGTAATGTGCCATCCTTCTGGATCTAGTACCCACTCTTTTAAGTGTTTTTTTAACTTTTTTACGGATTGTGTTGTAATAAATCCCCGATTCCCCAACGTATTATAGATACGATTTTTTTCTGATGACAAGCCGGCATCCGTACAAACAACTATTTCCGATAATTCAAAATCCTTGAGGATTTTCTTTTCTAAAGGTTTGAGTGAACCTTGTTCATTTTCATTCCCAGGAAAAATAGAAAAAGCTAGAGGGAGGCCTGAGGCATCCATGAATAGTCCCATTTGAACAATTGGATTAGGGCGATTTTCTTTAGAGATGCCATGCCGTTTATCTCCATCTTCTTGTTCCATTTCAAAATAATAGTTTGTACAGTCATAATACAAAACCTTCGTGTGGCGATTGACTAATTTTAAACTGTTTTTATATGTAGTTTGTTGAATAAAATCTGATTCTTTTTGCAGGATATCTAGTGCACGATACATTTGATGTGGCTGGCAATGAATCCCCTCTAATAAAGATTTTGCTTGTTCAAAAGAGTTCTTTTTAGAGGTTGGGTGTAGCACTCGCATATAAATTATTTTGGATAAAATCTCATTTAAATCGTACTGAAATTTATATTTTTCTTGAATGACTTTCATTGCTTGCGATAAACCTAGTTGATAATAAATCGATTGTAAAAACAAATAACCAACATTAAAAGAACGACGTTGATGCTGATCAATCATTTTATGAGGATGGTATTTGGCTATAATAGGGGTCTTCTCTTTTTTCTTTTCTTCCGTTAATTTTTTCGCATAGGCTCGTGCCCATTCTTCTGGGTCTACACCAGGATGCTTGGCACGAATCTCATCCTCATTACCAAGAGCTTCGACCACTTTAGTGGTTGACTTTCCGTTTACATCACGGACATTTTCAATAACTGAATAAGAAACAGAATGTTTAGAGATGCTCTTTTTTATTCGCATAGTCGACTCCTCGATTCCCTATAATCTACCTATATAATAACATAGTACTAAATAGTACTCAATATTAAAACAGAAAAATTGACAAAAAAAATAAGCCCTATCAAGGCTTCTAGCATTTTTAATTAATTCTAAGTGTCAAACTCCCGCAACTAATCATCCAAATTATGAAAAGGCAATTGAAGCCGCTAAAATTGCTAACTAATTCAATATATGAAGAAGCAATGGTCTTATGCCACAGTCTTTAACACTGTGGTTTTTTTTGCAGATTGGTATGTAAACTATAGACGTAATTGGTGGCAGTCGTCTTTTGCAAATGCTACAATAAAACATTAGAAAATAGTCAGAGGAGCGATTAGATGGTACCACCTGTTATTGATATAGAAAAGCTATTTCAGGCTTTGGATGAATCTGCAAATATATTAAAGGAAGAGCTTCATCTATCATATTTGGATGCGTTAGCAGAAAGCGGGGAAAATTTATTTCAAAATGCGGTTCTTCAGGGGGTTCATTCCTTTACCGAAAAGAGGCTTCTGAAAAAATATGAAGAGATCCATTTAAATCAATTTTCAAATGAACAAATCCGGAAGGCGTTTCAGTTAGCAATTTTGAAGGGAATGAAGGAAGCGGTTCAGCCCAATCATGAAATGACCCCGGATGCAGTATGTCTTTTTATAAGCTATCTCTTTGAAAAGCTTACGGTTTCGAAACCGTCTCTACGCTTATTGGACCCTGCCTACGGAACGGGGAATTTAGTGACGGCCATATTAAACCATACGAATAAAGCTATACGTGCTTATGGAGTAGAGGTAGATGAAACGCTAATTAAATTAGGCTTTGTTGGATCAAACCTTCAAAAGCATGAAGTAGAGTTGTTTAAGCAGGATGCCCTTCAACCGATTTTTGTTGATGATGTTGATGTGATTGTTTCAGATTTGCCAGTAGGCTATTATCCAAATGATATAGTAGCGAAAGACTATGAATTACATACAACGACAATGGATCATTCTTTTATCCACTATTTATATATAGAAAAAGCGATAAGGCATTTAAAAGAAGGTGGTTATTTTATCGGAATGATTCCTAACTTTATGTTTACAGGAGAAGAGGCAAAAAACCTTAACAATTTCATAAAACAAAATGCAATTATTATTGGGTTGTTACAATTACCATTATCAATGTTTAAAAATGAAAAACACGCAAAAAGTATTTTTATTCTTCAGAAAAAAGGTGACGAGGCGCAAATACCGAAGCAGGCATTGCTAGTTGATTTGCCTAGCTTTTCAAATAAACAAGCGATGAGTGGAATGATTCAGCGTATTGATAGTTGGTTTAAAACAAATATTTATAAATAACCTGTGGTTTCTGGCATGATTTAGGACAATATTTTTATTTTGGATGTAGTTGTAATGAGAAATGAACAAAAAAAGCATACTACTGATAGTAAAGTTCAAAATAAAAATATTATTTTAAGGAGCTGTGAATCATGTCAAAGGTATTGGCTATCAACGCAGGCAGTTCTTCTTTGAAATTCCAATTGTTTGAGATGCCAAATGAAACGGTATTAACAAAAGGACTTGTTGAAAGAATAGGCTTAAACAACTCAATTTTCACTATTACAGTAAATGATGAAAAACATAAAGATATATTGGATATTCCCAACCATGCGGTAGCTGTAAAGCTATTGCTTGAGAAGCTGACAAGCTTGAAAATTATTTCTTCATTAGAGGAAATCGAAGGAATAGGGCATCGCGTAGTGCATGGGGGCGAAAAATTTTGGGATTCTGTCTTAATTACTCCTGAGGTTGTGAATGCAATAGATGAATTATCTGAGCTGGCTCCATTACATAATCCAGCCAATTTAACGGGTATAAAGGCCTTTAAAGAGGTACTGCCTAATGTTCCAGCGGTAGCAGTATTTGATACAGCCTTTCATCAAACAATGCCTGAAAAATCGTTTTTATATAGCTTACCATACGATTATTATAAAAAATTTGGGATTAGAAAATACGGTTTCCATGGTACGTCACATAAATATGTATCACATAGGGCAGCAGAATTAATGAAGCGTCCGTTAAAAACTCTTCGCTTACTATCTTGTCACCTAGGAAACGGTGCAAGTATTGCTGCAATAGAGGCTGGGAAGTCAATTGATACATCAATGGGGTTTACCCCTCTAGCAGGTGTGACGATGGGAACAAGGTCAGGTAATATTGACCCTGCTTTAATACCTTATATAATGGAAAAAACAGGGAAATCAGCAGACGAAGTTCTTGAAATATTAAATAAAGAAAGTGGAATGTTGGCGATTTCAGGCTTTTCTAGTGATTTACGCGATATCGAAACGGAAGCAGATAATGGAAATAATCGCGCCGAACTTGCATTAGAAGTATTCGCATCAAGAATTCATAAATATATAGGCTCGTACGCAGCACGTATGGGTGGTATTGATGCAATTATTTTCACAGCGGGCATTGGTGAAAATAGTGATGTTGTACGGGCTAGAGTTCTTCAGGGCTTAGAATTTATGGGAGTATACTGGGATCGAGCCTTAAATAAAATTCGAGGGAAGGAAGCGTTTATTAATCAACCGCATTCTCCTGTTAAGGTTATGGTTATTCCAACGAATGAGGAAGTAATGATTGCCCGGGATACTGTAAGGTTGGCAATATAGAATGCTTTTCTGGTGTAAAAAAATTGTAGACATGAGGGTATACCTCATGTTTATTTTTTTATTAACCGTTGTTAACGGAGCAAAGAAAAGTGAATGGAATAAAGAATTACGGTATGCTTCGTTATTTGCAGTTGTGGGCAGATTACGCATTTTTTCATGTTGAGGTTGGAACTGCGGCTTTAAAACAGTTAAAATAGGAATAAATAAAGCGCATAGGGGGATAGTCAATGGAAATATCTGAGCGTGATCGTCAAGTTTTTAAGCGAATTGAACAATGGGAGCAACAATTATTTGAATATGTACCGACAGATTTCGAACGGACATTTGATAAATGGCTGGAGAAAAGCTTTGAGAAGCTAGATCCAACTGTTAAAGAACAATTTTTCAAAAGCCTTGATAGCTGGTTGTTTCATTTGAATTCATTTATTCATGGATCCGACTCACAAATGAATGAAAGAGAACGCTTATTGAAAGCAGCGCGAATTTTCAATGATCAAATTGAACAAATTGATGATATGAAGAATTTAACAATTGATCAACTTACATATTTAGCAGATCAGCAAATTTCAAAGTATCGAATCTATTCATTTTCACAAGGCGGCCTAGCTGGTACTGGCGGGTTGCTTTTAAGTGCAGATATTCCGGCGATCACTATCCTAAATTTACGTGCTGTACAAAATATTGCACTTGTTTATGGTTACGATGTAAATGTACCTTTTGAAATGATGACGTCATTAAAAGTATTTCACGCTGCAACATTACCAAAAAGAATGCGGGCAGCTAGCTGGGAAAGTTTGATAAAGGATGTGCGCCAGTTTGACGAGCAATACTATTATTTATATGAAAAGGATGACGATTTAACAGATGTTACGTGGCTAGAGCAACCTCTGTTACAACTATTAAAATCAATGGTAATCATCATGTTTAGAAAAAAATTAATCCAAGGTTTGCCTTTGGTTGGAATGGCAATAGGTGCCGGAATGAACTATAAGCTTTCAAGGCAAGTGACAGAATTTGCCAATTATTATTATCAAAAACGGTTTTTAAGTGAAAAGGGAGTTTGAATAAATCCAATCCATTTGAGGTGAAAGCATGAGTGTAGAAGAGCATAAAAAAGAAGCCCCAAAATTTGTTCGATGTAAGGTCATTACTGTTAGTGACACCCGTACTGAGGAAACCGATAAAAGTGGTCAGTTAATGAAGTCGTTACTTGAAGCGAACGGTCATCAAATTGTTGACTACGAAATTGTAAGAGATGAGCAAGGACCGATCCGCACCGCTATTTTAAAAGGCTGTGAAGCGAGTAATATTGATGTTGTTTTGATAAATGGGGGGACAGGCATTGCGAAACGGGACGTTACAATTGAAACCGTAGAGCAACTACTTGAAAAAGAAATGGTAGGCTTCGGGGAGATATTCAGAATGTTAAGCTATACGGAAGATATTGGCTCGGCAGCAATATTAAGCAGAGCTATTGCTGGGGTTGCAATGGGAACACCAATATTTTCAACCCCAGGTTCGTCAGGAGCGGTAAAACTGGCAATGAATAAACTTATTCTTCCAGAGCTTACCCACGTCATTCGGGAAATTCGGAAGGACAAGTAAAATCATACGGAATCAGAGCGATGGAAAGTAAAATGATACAGGTATATGTGTAAGGAAAAGTAAATTTCTAATCATTGAAATAAACAATGATAATATGAAAAGTCCAAATCGCTTTTGCCAAGTAATTTGGACTTTTCATAATGTATTACGTCAGCGTGTTGTTGATTAGTAGTAAAAAGAAGATAATGCTAAGACAAATTTTCACGTCGTTAGTTCATTCAGTTTTCGATCTTGTGAATTGAAGTGATGTAAGTCTCATTGGTGCATTTTTGCAGAAGATATATGTTGATTTGTTCGATACCAAATCCATAGATCATTAATAATTGAAGCGAGCTCCGCGATTTCTGTGTTTAATTGACATGATCGCAAAAAGTTTGCTTCAACGTTTAATTCAGCTTGTTTTTTATTAATGGATGCTTCTAAGCTTTTAATCCGATCGGGAATTTGCCCGCGAATTTTCTCCCATTCAGCTAGTATCTCTTGCTGAATATCATGATTGTATTGACCCCATTCCTTATCTAGGTTTGGTACCAATATTCCTAATCTTTGATCTAATTGAAAATAACTAGTCAAATGACTCTCCCCTTTTTGCTTAGGCCGTGTTAAAAGTAATTGTTGTTTTTTCACAAAATGAGTTATGAAATAGTAACAGTGCCTCTCTCCTATTAACAAGCTAAAATTCATCAATGATGGAATAGTATATATTTTACATGATCTACTTTGTGATATCCATTTATAACAACTCTAGATTTTTATAATATTTTTTATAATACCTATTGAAAAAAGCGAAAAAAATTGTTAGAGTATATTCTATCGAACTGCGAATAGTACAGTTTTTTAGGGGATAAATGATCCTCTTTCATTTTTATTTTTTATGAATATTTATAAGTTAAAAAGAATCTTTATACAATAGCAAGGTAATTAAGAGGAGGAATTTTTGAATGGCTAATAAAAAATGTGTTCTTGCTTATTCTGGGGGTCTCGATACTTCAGTTGCAATTAAATGGATTGCAGAACAAGGGTATGATGTGATTGCGGTTTGTTTAGATGTAGGGGAGGGAAAGGATTTAGATTTCATTAAAGAGAAAGCGTTAAAGGTTGGGGCAATTAAATCAGTTGTTATTGATGCGAAAAATGAATTTGCAGAGCAATTTGTATTGCCATCTCTTTATGCTAATACAATGTATGAAAATAAGTATCCGCTTGTTTCAGCATTATCGCGTCCGTTAATCGCAAAAAAGCTTGTTGAAATTGCAGAACAGGAAGGTGCGGACGCTGTTGCTCATGGTTGTACTGGCAAAGGAAATGACCAAGTCCGCTTTGAGGTATCGTTTGCTGCTTTAAATCCAAATCTAGAGGTTATTGCGCCGGTTCGTGAGTGGAGCTGGTCACGTGAAGAAGAAATAGAATATGCAAAAAAACATGGTATTCCAATTCCAATTAATTTAGATAGCCCATATTCAATCGACCAAAACCTGTGGGGAAGAGCAAATGAGTGTGGTGTCTTAGAAGATCCATGGGTTGCACCACCAGCTGATGCTTATGATTTAACGGTTGCAATTGAGGATGCACCGGATACTCCAGAAATTGTTGAGATTGAATTTGTTAAAGGGAAACCTGTAAGTTTAAATGGGAAGGAATATCCGCTAGATGAATTAATCCTTACATTAAATAAATTAGCTGGAAAACATGGAGTTGGTCGTATTGACCATGTAGAAAACCGTCTTGTTGGCATTAAATCTCGTGAAGTTTATGAGGCGCCAGCTGCTATTACATTGATTAAAGCACATAAAGAGCTTGAAGATCTAACATTAACCCGTGAGGTAGCACATTTCAAACCGATTATTGAAATGAAGCTTGAAGAAGTAATTTATAACGGCTTATGGTTCTCGCCATTAACAGACGCACTTAAGTCCTTCTTAACTGAAACACAACAAACAGTTACAGGTGTAGTTCGTGTAAAATTATTTAAAGGACATGCAATTGTTGAGGGACGTAAGTCTGACTATTCACTTTATAACGAGAAGCTTGCGACGTATACAACAGATGATTCATTTGATCATACTGCAGCAGTTGGTTTTACGAAGCTTTGGGGTCTCCCAACACAAGTGAACAGTATGGTTAATGGTAAAAAGAAGGTGAACGCGTGACTGTAAAGAAGCTCTGGGGTGGCCGCTTCGAAAAAACAGCAGAACAGTGGGTCGATGAGTTTGGTGCATCGATCCACTTTGATAAACAGCTTGTTGAAGAGGATATCGAAGGAAGCGTTGCCCATGTCACAATGCTAGGTAAATGCGGGATATTAACTGGTGAAGAATCTGAGAAAATAAAGGATGGATTGGTTCATCTACTTCAAAAGGCAAAGAAGGGCGAATTGGAATTTTCCGTTCAATATGAAGATATCCATTTGAATATTGAAAAACAATTGATTGACTTAATCGGCCCTGTCGGCGGAAAATTACACACAGGTAGAAGCCGAAATGACCAAGTTGCTACAGATACACATCTATATTTGCGAAATCAAGTAAAGGAAATTTTAGAATATATAAGAGCATTACAGGGGGCATTGGTTAAGCAGGCAGAAATTCATGTTGAAACTGTTTTTCCTGGTTATACACATTTACAACGCGCCCAACCAGTCTCATTTGCGCATCATTTGTTAGCCTATTTTTGGATGCTAAATCGAGATTATGCGAGAATGCAGGAATCATTAAAAAGGATTAATGTTTCTCCGCTTGGCGCAGGTGCTTTGGCGGGAACAACCTTTCCGATTGATCGTGAATATACCGCTGAATTATTAGGGTTTGAAAGTGTCTATAACAATAGCTTAGATGCGGTAAGTGACAGAGACTTTATACTAGAGTTTTTAAGTAATGCTTCAATCTTAATGATGCACTTATCACGTTTTTGCGAAGAGTTAATTCTTTGGTCAACATCAGAATTTAATTTTGTCGAAATTGATGATACGTTTGCAACTGGTAGTAGCATTATGCCACAAAAGAAAAATCCAGATATGGCAGAGCTCATTCGTGGTAAAACAGGGCGTGTATACGGTTCTTTGTTTGGCTTATTAACGGTCATGAAGGGAACACCTTTAGCATATAATAAAGATTTTCAGGAAGATAAAGAAGGAATGTTTGATGCAGTGAAAACCGTAAAAGGCTCCTTAAAAATTTTCGCTGGAATGATTGAAACATTAAATGTAAAAACAGACGTGCTAGAAAAAACAGTAAAATCTGATTTCTCTAATGCAACTGAGCTTGCAGATTATTTAGCAACAAAAGGAATGCCCTTTAGAGAAGCACATGAGGTTGTTGGAAAGCTAGTATTAACATGTATACAAAGGGGCATATATTTACTTGATCTTTCACTTGATGATTATAAGCAAGCATCTGACTTATTTGAGAAAGATATATATGATGTTTTACAGCCACAAACAGTTGTAGCAAGACGTAATAGCTTAGGCGGTACGGGTTTTGCACAAGTTAAACTTGCACTAGAGCAGGCAAAAGAAGCGTTGGGGAAATAGCCCAACGCTTCTTTTTAGTAAAAAATCGTCCCTAAACTAACATCTTATTATTTGCTATCCTCATCATTTCGTACAACAAGAACATCGCACTTTGCATAGCGTGTGATATGCTCAGATACACTACCAATAAAGAAACGCTCCACAGCATTAAGTCCCGTTGCTCCACATACAATTAAATCAGCTTCCATTTCAGGTGCAATATCCTTTGCTATCTTAACTTTAGGTGAGCCGTATTCAACAATTAATTCTACCTTTTGCAAACCAGCTGTTTCTGCAGTTTTCTTATGTTCGTTTAGAATCTCATTTGCAAATCTTTCGGCGCGTTCTGCGATTGTACGGTCATAAGCCTCAACTGTTGCGAAAGATCGTGTATCTACTACATGGGCAATAATTAATTTAGCATCATTCCGTTTTGCGATGGTTACAGCTTTACGGAATGCCTTTTCAGATTCTTTTGAACCATCAATAGCAACTAATATATTTTTATAAGTAAAGCTCATGTTTATCCCCCTCTCAATTATCCATTTTAGGTACTTTATTCTATTAATAATTATAACACCAAATTATTGTTATTGTATGGAAAAAGAGTGAAAAAGTATTGATGATTGTTTGACAAATTGAAATTTTGCCAAGATTAAGAAGCATACAAATAGTCATTGATTTTCTTGTTATGATAAAATTATATTTGTACAAAAAATTTCTAAGTTTGGGGGAATAATGTATGCGTATTGGAGTACCCACTGAAATAAAAAACAGTGAAAACCGTGTTGCAATGACTCCTGCAGGTGTAGTACATTTAGTCAGTTCTGGACATGAGGTTTTTGTTCAAAGTAATGCTGGGCTAGGCTCGGGTTTTTCTGATGAGCAATATGTAAAGGCAGGAGCAAAAATTGTTTCTTCAGCACAAGAAGCATGGTCGATGGATATGGTTATGAAGGTAAAGGAACCATTACCCGAAGAATACCAATATTTTCGAGAAGGATTACTATTATTTACATATTTGCATTTAGCGGCAGAACCAGAACTTACTAAAGCGTTAATGAAAACAAAAGTTGTTGCAATTGCATATGAAACAGTTGAGCTCCCAAATCATACTCTCCCACTTTTAACTCCAATGAGTGAAGTTGCAGGTCGAATGGCTGCGCAAATTGGAGCGAACTTCTTAGAAAAACCGAACGGTGGTAAAGGTATATTATTAGCAGGTGTTCCCGGCGTGAAGCGTGGGAAGGTTACAATTATAGGTGGCGGCGTTGTTGGAACGAATGCAGCAAAGATTGCAATCGGTCTTGGAGCAGATGTCACCATTATTGATGTAAGTCCTGAGCGGCTAAGGCAATTAGATGATATATTTGGTACGAAAATTAAAACATTAATGTCTAATCCGTATAATATCGCAGAATCTGTAAAAGAATCTGACCTACTCATAGGCGCAGTCTTGATTCACGGAGCAAAAGCGCCACAGCTTGTTACAGAAGAAATGGTAACAACAATGAGTAAAGGCTCAGTCATTGTTGATGTTGCAATAGATCAAGGAGGAATTGTTGAAACAATTGATCGGATTACAACCCATTCAAATCCAACCTTTGAAAAGCATGGAGTTGTTCATTATGCAGTTGCGAATATGCCTGGAGCTGTACCAAGAACCTCAACAATTGCATTAACAAACGTAACGGTTCCTTATGCTTTACAAATTGCAAATAAAGGCTATGTTCAAGCATGTCTAGATAACGAGGTTCTCTTAAAAGGGGTAAACGTAATTAACGGATATGTAACTTATGAAGCTGTTGCTGAAGCACTAGGTTTGGAGTATACAAATGCTGTGCAGGTTCTTCAAAATCTATAGGCTATATGAAATAGTATTGTTGATTTTATTATTCTACCTTCACATCATCTAAAGGCAACGACTTCCGCCTCTATGGGCGTGAAGTCGTGTCTTGTAAATTAGGATAATTCGAGAGTTATTTAATAATCATAAGTTCTTTTGGGAATTTTGTTAAAGACTCTACGCCACTCTCTGTAATAAGAAGATCATCCTCAATTCGCACTCCGCCTGTAGTAGGTACATAGATGCCAGGTTCAATTGTAAAAACCATACCTGGTTGTAGAGTATCGGTATTTGTTGCATTCATAGAAGGAAATTCATGAATCCCAATTCCAAGTCCGTGGCCGATGCGATGTGTAAAATAATCACCATATCCAGCTTCAGCTATAATATCTCGCGCTGTTTTATCAATGGACCCTATTTCTATACCTGGCTTACATGCACGTATAGCAGATTTCTGTGCTTTTAAAACCGTTTCATAAATTGTTTTTTGCTCTTCATTTATATGATCAAAAGCAACGGTTCTAGTAATATCTGAACAGTACCCTTCAAAAATAACACCGAGATCAAATAATACAAGGTCACCCTTTTGAACTTCATCTACACTAGGTGTACCATGAGGAGACGCGGTTTTACTACCAGTTAGAACCATTGTTGCAAACGACATGTCTCTAACACCTTTTTTCTTTAATTCAAACTCAATTGTCGCAACAATTTCTAATTCCGATTTTCCTTCTTTAATTGCTTGGGTACCGATTTCAACTCCAAAGTCTGCTAGTCTTGCTGCTTCTTTTAAGATAGAAATTTCTGCTTCATCTTTAATTAATCTAAGTTGATTAAGGATCGCTTCAATACTTCTAAAGGCTATATTCGGGTAAAGCTTTTGCAGCATTTCCCCACGTTCAATAGAAAGTTGCTCTTTTTCAATCGCGATTGTATTTATGGTAGTCGTCCTTTTTGCTATTGCATTTCTAATGAACTCCCATGGATTTTCTATGTCGCTATAACCAAGCAGTTCAAAATCCCAGCCAGCACTTTTAGCGTCAGCCATTTCCATTTTTGGGCAAATCAAAAATGGTTCATCGTTTTGAAAAACTCCTAGAGCAATAATACGTTCATGTGGATTTGAATAATATTTACTTAAATAAAATATATTTTCTGTAGAAGTAATTAGTGCGAAGTCAATATTCTCATGTTTCAACCACTGTGAAAGTTGTTCTAATCGGTTTTTCATTGCAACACATCCTCTAAATTTTCTTAATATAGTAATTGTATGTTAACTGTAACAGAATTATCAGTATAAATAAATGGAATGTCGATAAAATGAATATGTAGCAAGGATTTACTATAAATATGTAGTAGTAAGTAATTAATAGACTAAATTTATTAAGGAGTGAATGGCTTATGAAAGTATCATTTCATGGACATGCGGTTGTATTAATTGAAACGGAAGGGAAAAAAGTAATTATTGATCCGTTTATTAAAGGAAATAGCTTATGTGACTTGAGATTTGATGAGATAACAGTCGATGCCATTCTTTTAACACATGGCCATGGTGACCATCTAGGGGATACGATCGAATTAGCTAAGAAAAATAAGGCATTAGTAGTTGCACCTAATGAATTAGCAGTTTACTTAAGCTGGCAAGGATTAAAAACTCACCCAATGCATATAGGTGGGTCAAGACAATTTGAATTCGGAAAAGTTAAATTTACGCAAGCCTTTCATGGTTCTTCTATTATTAATGATGATACTAAAGAAATAACATATACTGGGATGCCTTCAGGAATTCTTTTCACAAATGAAGGGAAAACAATATATCATGCCGGTGATACAGCGTTGTTTTCAGATTTGAAATTAATTGGTGAATTAAACAATATCGACGTAGCTTTTTTGCCGATTGGAGACAATTATACAATGGGGCCAGAGGATGCAATTTTAGCTGCAAGGTGGCTCAATGCTGATCTTGTTGTGCCTATACACTTTGATACATTCCCGGTTATTAAACAAGATGCGCAAATGTTTATTAATACCCTTTCAGAAAAAGAAAATATAAAGGGAAAATTGCTACATCCTGGAGAATCTATTGAATTATAAATATATTTTCAAACTATGAAAATTCTAGCACTAAAATTGGGAATTCATTGAAGTCGCCTGTAACAACAAGTATAATAAAGAAAATAGCTTAGAACGTATTGATTCGTCGCTGGTGAGTGGCGATAAAAAGGTATGGTGAGAGTGTTGGCGACAAAACATGAACAAATAATACAACATATTGAATCTTTAGAAATTGGTAACAAAATTTCTGTTAGACAAGTTGCGAAAGATTTAAACGTTAGTGAAGGAACAGCCTATCGCGCAATTAAGGATGCGGAAAATAAAGGATTAGTTAGCACAATTGAACGTGTGGGGACAATACGGATTGAGAAAAAGAAAAAAGAAAATATTGAAAAGCTTACATATGCTGAAATTGTAAATATTGTTGACGGACAAGTATTAGGCGGTAGGGAGGGTCTTCATAAGACATTAAATCGTTTTGTAATTGGTGCGATGAAGCTTGAGGCAATGATGCGATATACCGGCTCGGGTGATTTGCTAATTGTTGGTAATAGAAATCAGGCGCATCAAGAGGCGATTAAAGCTGGTGCTGCGGTCTTAATTACAGGTGGATTTGATACAGATGATCATGTTAAGGTGTTAGCAGACGAGTATAAGCTGCCGATTATTTCAACAAGCTATGATACATTTACAACAGCGACAATGATTAATCGGGCAATCTATGACCAGCTTATAAAAAAAGAGATTGTTGTTGTTGAAGATATTTTAACGCCTGTAGATCGGACCTTTTTTATGAAAACAACGGATTTAGTCGAAAAATGGTATGAGTTAAATCTAGAAACAAAGCATAGTCGCTATCCTGTTGTAGATGAAAATATGAAGGTTCAAGGAATGGTTACATCAAAAGATATTATGAACGCAGATCGAAATTTACCTATTGAAAAGGTAATGACGAAAAATCCTCTTACAGTTAATGCAAGAACCTCTGTAGCTAACTCTGCACATATAATGGTTTGGGAGGGGATTGAAGTATTGCCTGTAATAGATGAATATCATCGCCTGTTAGGAATGATTAGTCGGCAAGACGTATTGAAGGCATTACAGATGATCCAAAGGCAACCACAAGTTGGTGATACGATCGATGATATTGTTACAAATCAATTTATTGAGTCGATTGATGAAAACAACGATCATGTTTATGAGTGCCGAGTAACACCACAAATGACTAACCATTTAGGAACTATTTCTTATGGTGTATTTACTACGATTGTAACGGAAGCAGGAAGTAGAGTTTTACGCAGTTATAAAAAAGGTGATTTAGTAATTGAAAATTTAACAATATATTTTATGAAACCGGTGCAAATCGATACAACATTAAAAGTATATCCAAAAGTATTAGAGGTTGGTAGAAAGTTTGGTAAGGTAGATGTCGAAGTCTACAATGAAGGAAAGACAGTAGGGAAAGCATTATTGATGGCACAGCTAATTGATCGGTAATGAAAAAGGGGCTCTCCCTAGTATTTTTGGGGGCCCTTTTTTTGCTTGGCTAGGAAATTATAAAATTTGATCCTGTGTATAAATCAACGCGGTCATTAAACCAATTCTAAGCTTTGTGTTTTTGCTCAGCCTCTTCAATTGCTTTTGGTTGATAAAAACGGTATGTTCGAAAGCCTTGTACTGCATAAACCGTTCCTACTAACGCAAATACACTTCCTACTACTTTTGCAGTTGTCGTATGCCAAAGGAGAAGCTGATCGACTCCGAAAAATAGCATAAATAGTCCTAAAGCAATTGTAGCCTTGCTAGAAAGCCATTGTCTATGATAAGGTTGTTTGATTCGAAAATATTGGACACGATAAAATATATAGAAGCCAATGCAAATTACTGAAAGGATTCCAAAGATTGGCATCGATCATACCCCCAATTTCTATTCATCTCTAGTTTATTGTAACATTAATTGTAATACTGTGGTTTAATAATTGTAAGTGTTAAATTATGTGTGAAAAGGAGATCAAAATGAAAGGTGAAATATTAGAAGCTATTAAAAATTACGGACGAATTATTATCCATCGCCATGTTCGTCCTGATCCGGATGCAATTGGGTCACAAGGTGGATTAGCTGAAATGATAAAAACGTCATTTCCTGAAAAAGAAGTTTATGTTGTCGGGGAAGACTATGAATCCTTAGTGTTCCTTAATAAAATGGAAGATGTATCAGATGAATTATATGCTGGCTCTTTAGTTATCGTCTGTGATACTGCGAATCAAGAAAGAATCAGTGATAGCCGATATCGCCTTGGTGAAAAGTTAATTAAGATTGATCATCATCCTAACCATGATAAATATGGTGATATTGTTTGGGTAGACACGACAGCCAGTTCTACATGTGAACTAATTTATGAGTTTTATTTATTTGGAAAAAACAATGGCTTAACGTTAAACAAAAAAGCTGCACAATTACTGTTTGCAGGAATAGTTGGAGATACAGGGCGATTCTTATTTCCAAGTACAAATGTGAAAACCTTTCGTTATGCTGCAGATTTATTAGAATATCGCTTTGATAGCACAAAGCTTTATGACCAGCTATATAATACAAAGGTTAACGTGGCCCATCTTCAAGGATATATCCTGCAAAATTTTAAAGTTCTTGAATCGGGTGTAGCTCATATATCTTTACGTAAAGAATTGCTTGAAAAATACAATGTTACGCCAACAGATGCTTCTCAACTAGTTAGTGCTCTTGGAAATATTGATGAAGTATTGGCATGGGTAATATTTGTAGAGGAAGACGATCAAATTCGAGTAAGACTTCGTTCACGAGGACCAGTAGTAAATACTGTTGCGCAAAAATATAATGGCGGTGGCCATCCATTAGCATCGGGAGCGACCATATATAAATGGGATGAAACAGAGCCAATTATTCAAGATTTAATGGAGGCCTGCCGCGAATATCAACAAAAATAATAAACAAAAATAACAATTGAACTATGTCTATGCTTAATTTTTAATTTGATTATAATCACTATGTTGGTTGAAGCAAAGGCACGAGATTCCAGCGGGTAAAGCGGGGTCAAGGAGACCCCCATAGCCCCGTACATCCATTCGTTTAATTTAATAATTCAACCTTTAAATACAAATCTAACCTCGTAAACAAATGGAATTGGTGAACCTTCATTTGATATTTTTGCCCTTCAATGGATATGACTTTGTTTTCAATCGTATTAATAATAAGTTCGTTGTTTTTCGCAACTGTTTCAATATCCATTTTAATGAGGGACTTAATATCCGCTTTAATCGCTTCCTGCAATTGATATTTTATATACTCATCCAACAATAATCTTTTATCATTTGTAAAATAAATATTAATTTCTTCAATTGTTAATTTCTTTTTATTTTCCTCATTCCATTTTTCGTAATCCTTCTGCCAAATTTCTTTTGCATTTTCAAGATCTCGAATTTTTAATTGTTGTTCGACAATCAAACTTACTTGTTCATTTTGCAGCTGTCCAAACATAAATAGAAAAGTAAGCCAGCCAATGATTGCGCCAATAAAGACACCCGCTAAAAAACGCTGCCAAGCACGATTTTGATAATAAGGTGGTATTCTCATTTTAAATATTCTCCTGAATTAACCAGCTAATGATTTTTGTGGCAGTTTGCGTACCACCCATTGCAGATACGATAAGGAGCAATTGCTTAAAAATATCAAGGGGTACTCCATCAAACAATCCGCGTTGAAAATTTGTAATTGCATCAAAGGTTCCACCAATAGCTGCAACAATTGCCCATATCTTTAAGCTTTTTGCGATTCTACCGATGATTGTAATCGGTGGTTCTCCTATTAAAAAAGCGCCGATTCCACCTATTAACGAACCACCCAATAACACGCCAAGAGCAATGAAATAACAATTAATCATTGTAGCCATAAAGCGTTCTTCTACCATGATGCCAACTCCCTCAATTTTAAAAAAGTGTTTACTACATAATATGGACAAAAGAGGACGACTATGTTTGTTTTGTACTATAATGGGAGTATCAAGTAGTATACGGTTATTTAGGATGTGAAAATAATGAGTTTTGTCCATCTGCATGTTCATAGTGCATATAGCTTGCTAAATAGCTCCATTCAAATTGAGGAGCTTATTGAGGCTGCTGCTAGAAAAGGTTATCGGGCATTAGCATTAACAGATGAAAATGTTATGTATGGGGCAATTACATTTTATAAAGCTTGTCAGCGTTATAACATTAAACCAATTATCGGGTTATCGCTTTCAATAAAAGCAGTGGTAGATCAAACGGATTCAAACAATTATCCGCTTATTTTACTTGCAAAAAGTCATGTTGGTTATCGTCATCTCTTAAAGCTATCAACCTTTGCGCAAACAGAATATAAAGATGGTGTTCCCTTTTCTGTAGTAACCAATTTTTCGGAAGGAATTATAGCGATCTCACCAAGCAAAGGGGAGTTGAACCGGTATTTACTGAAGGATGATTTAGAATCAGTTAAGCTATTAATTGACAAGTACAGCCAGCTTTTTTTGGGAAATTTTTACATTGCAATTGAGGCAAGTGCTGTAAAACACGAGAAAAAACTAGAAAAATTAGTAATGGACATATGCAAAGACTACCAAGTACGACCTGTGATTACAAATCCAGTTCATTACTTAGAAAAAGATGATGCGATTATTCATGAATGCTTACAAGCAATTAAAAATGGAACGAAGTTAAATGATGAAAGATTTACGATAAACGACTCAAATGAACATTATTTTAAAGATTCTAATGAAATATTAACGCAGTATTCGTATCTTCCCGAAGCAATAGCAAATACTGTAAAAATTGCAGACGAATGTGAACTGACGATAAGTCTAGGTGATATTGTTCTTCCAAAATATCCACTACCAGAAAATACTTCATCAGATCATTTTTTAAAAAGCTTATGTCGGCGAGGTCTCCATAAACGTTATCATAACAAGCCTTCTTCAGTAGCAAATGAAAGATTGGAATATGAGCTTACGATCATTGAAAAAATGAAGTTTAGTGACTATTTTTTAATTGTTTGGGATTTTATGAGTTATGCTCATAAAAATAAAATTATTACCGGACCAGGAAGAGGCTCAGCAGCAGGCTCTTTAGTTGCATACGTACTAGGGATTACAAATGTTGATCCCCTTAAATATAATTTATTATTTGAGAGATTTTTAAATCCGGAACGAATTTCAATGCCTGATATAGATATTGATTTTCCCGACAACCGTCGTGATGAAATGATTCAATATGTATCGACAAAATATGGGAAAGAGCATGTTGCTCAAATTGTTACCTTTGGTACATTAGCTGCACGTGCTTCAATTCGTGATGTCGGACGAGTTCTTGGTTTGTCGATCACTGAGGTTGATCGCCTGGCTAAAATGATCCCTGCTCGTATTGGTATTACGTTAAAGGAGGCTGTTACTGAATCAGCTCCTTTAAAAAGCGAATTAGCAAATAATCATGATGCAAAAAGACTATATGAAATTGCCTTAAAAATTGAAGGTCTACCAAGACATACGTCTACACATGCTGCAGGGGTAGTTATTAGTGAGTATCCATTAACAGATGTTGTACCTTTGCAAGAAGGACACGGTGGTGTGTTATTAACCCAATATTCAATGGAAATACTTGAAGAAATAGGGTTATTAAAAATGGATTTTCTAGGCCTTAGAAATTTAACATTATTAGAAAATATCCAAAAGTTAATTAATCATCACACCGGCAAAACGATTATATTAAATGAAATCCCCATGGATGATAAGAAGACCTTTACCCTTCTTGGTGATGGAGATACTTCAGGTGTATTTCAGCTCGAATCAGCAGGTATGCGAAAAGTATTAGCTCGTCTTAAGCCTACATGCTTCGAGGACATAGTCGCAGTTAATGCTCTATATCGCCCTGGTCCAATGGAAAATATTTCAATTTTTATTGACCGTAAACATGGGAATAAAACAATTTCCTATCCGCACCATGACTTGAAAGAAATACTTGAGCCAACATATGGGGTTATTGTCTACCAAGAACAAATAATGCAAATCGCTTCTAAAATGGCTGGCTTTACATTAGGTGAGGCTGATTTACTAAGAAGAGCGGTTAGCAAAAAAAAGCGGGACGTACTAGAGGAGGAACGGGAGCATTTTGTAAATGGGTGCTTAAATAAGGGGTACGAGCGAGCTGTTGCTGAACAAATTTATGATTTAATTGTCAGATTTGCAGATTATGGTTTCAATCGAAGCCATGCTGTTGCTTATAGTATTATTGCCTATTGGCTTGCATACTTAAAAGCAAATTTTCCATTATATTTTTCATGTTCTTTGCTTTCCAGCGTGAACGGTAACGAGGACAAAATTACCCAGTACGTTGGAGAAGCGAAGCAAAAAAATATTATAGTCCTACCACCGTCAATCAATCATAGTACGTTTTATTTTACGGTTGATGAGGATAAAATTAGATTTAGCTTAGCACCAATCAAAAGTATCGGCTATACAGCAATTAAAGAAATATTGCTTAAACGCAAAAAAGGATTATATACGGATTTATTTGACTTTTGTTCACGAGTATCAATGAAAATAGTCAATCGCAGAGTAATGGAATCGTTAATTTTATCTGGATGCTTTGATGAATTTGGGAAAGATCGTGCAGTACTATTAGCGAGCTTAGATGCAGCTATTGATTATGCTGAGTTAGTTAACGAGGGAGAGGATGGGCTTTTTTTAACTGACGATATCGTACCGAAACCACAGTATGTTGTTGTTGAACCTTTATCGACGAAGGATAAGCTTCAATTCGAAAAAGAGGTTCTTGGATTTTATTTGTCTAGTCATCCTCTTGAACCTTATAAAGATTTATTAAACCGTATGAATGCTCAAACGATTGGAGCTTTAAAAGGAATGGTTGGTTCAATTGTTCATATAGGAGCATTAATTGTCGATGAAAGATTGATTAAAACGAAAAAAGGTGAACAAATGGCATTTTTACAATTAAGTGATGAAACTGGAGAAATAGATGCCGTTGTTTTTCCAAATACTTATAAAAAATATGTAAAGTCAATCAAAAAAGGTGAAATTTTGTTTATAAACGGCAAAGTTGAGGAAAGAGCTGGTCAGTTACAGCTAATTATTAATCAACTTTCCTCTATTACAAGCTTAAAGGCAAATGCATTCGAGAAATTATATTTGAAGGTAGATATCGAGCAACAGCAAGTAGGGAAGCTCCACCAAGTAAAAGCAATTTTAAAGCAATATCCAGGCACTACGGAGGTTTATATCCATTATGCGCATGATCAAAAAACTGTGCGACTTCCGAAAGAATGGTCAGTAAAGCTAACGGATGAATGCTTAAAGAAATTAAGAATTGCCCTAGGTGCAAAAAATGTTGTGATTCAAAAGTAATCATCTTTACACGCTATTGCCTTCTGATATAATAAAGAAGTTAGTATTAATATTTAGGACTAGGTCATAAATAAAAAGATATAATATCATCGGGGTAAACTTAAAGGAGTGAACAGGTATGTCCGTTACACGTGAGGAAGCACTACACATTCATAGTATTAATAAAGGAAAACTTGAATCTAAATCAAAGGTGCCGGTACGGAATGCGCATGATTTAAGCCTAGCATACTCACCAGGTGTAGCTGAGCCATGCAAAGATATTTATGAGGATAAAACAAAGGTATACGAATATACAATGAAAGGTAATATGGTGGCCGTTGTTTCGGATGGGACAGCAGTACTTGGTTTAGGGAATATTGGACCTGAAGCCGCATTGCCTGTAATGGAAGGAAAGGCAGTATTATTTAAAAGCTTTGCAGGTGTGGATGCATTTCCAATTTGCTTAAATACAACGGATGTTGAGAAAATTATTGAAACTGTGAAGCTATTAGAGCCTAATTTCGGTGGCGTAAATTTAGAGGATATTTCAGCTCCAAATTGCTTTATTATTGAAGAAAGATTAAAAAAAGAAGCAAGCATTCCCGTTTTTCATGACGATCAGCACGGAACAGCGATTGTAACGGTTGCTGGTCTAATTAATGCGTTAAAATTAGTTGGCAAATCTATGTCTGAAATAAGAGTTGTCATGAATGGTGCAGGTGCCGCAGGGATTGCGATCATGAAGCTTTTATATCAATTTGGTGTACGGGACATCATTATGTGTGACACGAAGGGAGCTATTTTTGAAGGTCGTCCTTTCGGCATGAATGACGTAAAAGATCAGGTTGCCAAAATGACAAACCTTCATAAATTAGAAGGAACATTATCCGATGTAATTAAAGGAGCAGATGTTTTTATAGGGGTGTCGGTTGAGGGTGCATTAACTGCAGATATGATCAAATCAATGAATAAGGATTCGATTATTTTTGCGATGGCAAACCCAAACCCAGAAATTATGCCAAGTATTGCAAGAGAATCAGGCGCAAAGGTTGTAGGAACAGGACGTTCTGATTTTCCTAATCAAGTTAATAACGTACTAGCATTCCCAGGTATTTTTAGAGGCGCACTCGATGTTCGCGCAACACATATAAATGAAGAGATGAAGGTTGCGGCTGTTAATGCCATTGCTAATCTAGTTTCTGAGGAAGAATTGTCATCAGACTATGTTATTCCTGGCCCATTTGATAAACGCGTAGCGCCTGAAGTAGCAGCAGCAGTTGCAAAGGCAGCGATTGAAACGGGAGTAGCAAGATTGAGAATCAATCCAGAAGATATTAAAGAAAAAACAAGAAGGTTAGCAATAATTGATGAAAAGTAGTAAATATTTTTATTGTTATGTCCTCGGAATTCTACAATAATTATAAATCGAATAAAGTATTGTAGGACATATATATTTAAAGGGTAGAGGGCTTAGGAGGTTTTGCATTTGCTCAAGGAATTTTTTATAAAAAAGAAAAAGTATGCCTCGATTCCAACTGAACAAATAAAGCAGGATGTACCAGAAGGTATCATGACGAAATGCCCTGGTTGCAAAAAAATTATGTATTCGAAAGAGCTGAAAAAAAGCTTAATGGTTTGTCAAAGCTGTGGTCATCACTTTCAAATGAATTCACGTGAAAGAATTGCAAGTTTAATTGATACGGATACGTTTAACGAGTATGATAAAGAAATGATTTCCGTTAATCCTCTTAATTTTCCGGATTATATTGAAAAGCTTGAGCAGGATCGCCGGAAAACGGGATTAAATGAAGCGATTGTAACAGGAGAAGGGAAAATTAATGGCTTTGATGCAGTGGTCGCTGTAATGGATGCTAGCTTTCGTATGGGCAGTATGGGCTCGGTTGTAGGTGAAAAAATAACTCGAGCCATTGAAAGAGCAATTGATCGAAAGTTTCCATTCATTATTTTTACTGCCTCCGGAGGGGCACGGATGCAGGAAGGTGTATTGAGCTTGATGCAAATGGCAAAAACAAGTGCTGCTCTTAAAGCGTTAAGTAACAATGGTGGTTTAATTATATCAGTGATGACCCATCCAACAACAGGTGGTGTATCAGCTAGTTTTGCCTCATTAGGTGATTATAATTTTGCAGAGCCAGGAGCATTAATCGGGTTTGCAGGAAGAAGGATCATTGAACAAACAATTCGTGAGGAGCTACCTGAGGACTTTCAAACGGCTGAATTTCTTCTTAAGCATGGCCAATTAGATAAGGTGGTAAGTAGACTAGATTTGAAAGAAACGCTTACTACGGTTCTTGAAATACATGCAAACTAATCTGAAAACTGGGGGTGTTGCGAACGTGGCAGGAGAATTAGATTTTGAACGACCGGTGATCGAACTAAGGAAAAAAATTACCGAGCTTAAAAAGTTTACTGAAGAAAAGGATATTAATCTTTCTGACGAAATTTCTAAGCTAGAAAGCAGACTGGAAAATTTAGAAAATGAAGTGTATGGTAATTTAAAACCTTGGGATCGTGTTCAAATTGCCCGACATGCTAATAGGCCTACAACTCTGGATTATATAGGTTATCTTTTTACAGACTTTTTAGAACTTCATGGTGACCGTTATTACGGAGATGATGAAGCCATTGTTGGTGGCATTGCTAAATATAATGGAATACCAATTACCGTTATTGGCCACCAACGTGGAAAAGATACAAAGGAAAATATTCGCCGAAATTTCGGAATGCCTCATCCTGAAGGGTATCGGAAAGCGTTACGACTTATGAAGCAGGCAGAAAAGTTCAACCGTCCTATTATTACTTTTATTGATACAAAGGGTGCTTATCCAGGTAAGGCAGCAGAGGAACGAGGACAAAGTGAAGCGATTGCAAAAAATCTATTTGAAATGGCAGGTCTTACAGTACCGATAATTAGTATCGTCATTGGTGAAGGCGGAAGTGGTGGAGCTCTTGGAATAGGAATTGGTAATCATGTTCATATGTTAGAAAACTCTACATATTCAGTTATTTCACCTGAGGGTGCAGCTGCACTTTTATGGAAGGATGCGAACTTAGCACAGAGAGCAGCTGAAACGATGATGATCACAGCCCCTGACCTAAAAAAACTTGGTGTCATTGAAGACATAATCCCAGAAATTAGAGGGGGAGCGCACAGGGATGTTGCCCAACAAGCACAAAATATTAATGAAGTACTAAAGAAATCCTTAGAGAAATTGATGACTTTAAATAAAGACGAGATCATCTCGGATAGATATGAAAAATATAAACGAATTGGAAAAATTTCCTTTGTAGACGAATATATCGGAGCAAATTAATAAATGACTCTAACATCAGCGTGCTTTCAAAAAAAGGAAGCGCGTTTTTTAACGTTTAAATACAAGGTAAATTTAATAAATACTAATAAAAATTAAAATAATAAGACGAGGTGTTTGAATGAGTATAAAGAAAATTGGTGTATTAACTAGTGGTGGCGATGCCCCAGGAATGAATGCCGCGATTCGTGCAGTAGTAAGGAAGGCTATTTATCATAATATTGAAGTATATGGAATTAACCAAGGATATTCAGGATTAATAGCTGGTTCTATAAGAAAACTTGAGTTAGGTTCAGTTGGCGATATTATCCACCGAGGTGGTACAATTCTTTATACTGCTCGTAGTGAAGAATTTAAAACGGAGGAAGGGCAACAACTAGGAATTGAACAGCTTAAAAAGTATGGAATAGAAGGATTAGTAGTAATTGGCGGTGACGGTTCATTTCGTGGTGCTAAGAAATTAACAGATAAGGGGTTTCCATGTATAGGGGTGCCAGGAACAATTGATAATGATATACCAGGGACAGATTTTACGATTGGTTTTAATACATCTTTAAATACCGTCCTAGATGCCATTGATAAAATTAGGGATACTGCTACATCTCATGAACGAACATACGTAATTGAAACGATGGGAAGAAACGCTGGAGATCTTGCTCTATGGGCGGGTTTAGCCGGTGGAGCAGAGTCAATTATTATTCCTGAGGTAGAGTATGATATGGATTCAATCGTCAAACGGATTATACGCGGAAATGAGCGCGGGAAAAAGCACAGTATTATCATTGTAGCTGAAGGAATTGGAAGCGGCGTTGAGTTTGGTAGAAGAATTCAGGAAGCAACGAACCTAGAGACAAGGGTAAGTGTTTTAGGCTACATCCAACGTGGTGGATCCCCAACTGCATTTGACAGAGCTTTGGCGAGTAGATTAGGAGCAAGAGCAGTTGAATTATTAATAGATGGGAAAGGCGGCAGGATGGTTGGGATCGAAAACAATCAAATTGTTGACCATGATATTAGTGAGATCATAGCTAGAAAGCATACTATTGATGTTGAAATGTATAAACTATCACAAGAATTATCGATCTAATAAATGTAACCAGGAGGCTTGACAGCAATGCGAAAGACAAAAATAGTTTGTACAATTGGACCAGCGAGCGAATCACCTGAGGTTTTAATTGATTTAATAAAAGCGGGTATGAATGTTGCCCGTTTGAATTTCTCGCATGGTAACTATGAGGAGCACGGCTTACGTATTCGGAAAATACGAGAGGCAGCCGAAAAAGTAGGGAAAACCGTTGCCATTCTTTTAGATACAAAAGGTCCTGAGATACGCACGCATAATATGGAAAATGGAGAAGTTCATCTAAAATCCGGAAATGAAATAAATATTACTATGAATGAGGTACTAGGTAATGAAAGAATATTTTCTATTACGTATCCTGGTCTAATTAATGATGTCGAGATAGGATCGAAAATATTATTAGACGATGGGTTAATTGAATTACTTGTATTAGGAAAAGAAAATGGCGAGATTCGTACAAAGATTTTAAATAGTGGTATATTGAAAAATAAAAAAGGTGTAAATGTTCCTAATGTAATTATAAAACTCCCTGCTATGACCGAGAAGGACGTTCAAGACATTCAGTTTGGCATTGAGCAAAATGTTGATTTTATCGCAGCTTCATTTGTTAGAAAAGCCCAAGATGTACTAGAAATACGTGAACTGTTAGAAGTGAATAACGCCAATCATATACAAATTATACCCAAAATTGAAAATCAGCAAGGTGTAGACAATATAGACGAAATCCTTGAAGTGTCAGACGGCTTGATGGTTGCACGTGGCGACTTAGGGGTAGAGATTCCAGCAGAGGAAGTTCCCCTTGTCCAAAAAATGCTAATTGAAAAATGTAATATGTCTGGGAAGCCGGTAATTACTGCGACACAGATGCTTGATTCAATGCAAAGGAATCCTCGACCAACTAGGGCAGAAGCAAGTGATGTTGCAAACGCTATTTTTGATGGTACTGATGCGATAATGCTTTCCGGAGAAACGGCCGCAGGCCAATATCCCGTAGAAGCAGTACAAACAATGGCTCGAATTGCTTCGAAAGCAGAAACTGCTTTGCCATATCGTGAATTATTAATTAGTCGAAGACGGCAAAGTGAGATCACAATAACGGATGCAATCAGTCAATCAGTTGCCCATACTGCTTTAAACTTAAATGCGAAAGCTATAATTACACCTACAGAAAGTGGCTCGACGGCACGTAGTATTTCGAAATATCGTCCTGAGGCACCAATAATTGCTGTAACATCATCCGAAGAAGTATCAAGGAAGCTAGCGCTCGTATGGGGTGTTTTTACAGAGGTTGGGAATGATGCAACAACTACTGACGAAATGCTAGAAAGTGCAGTGCAAACAGCGTTAAATTCTAATATTGTTTCACATGGTGATTTAGTTGTCATTACAGCTGGTGTTCCTGTAGGAACACCGGGAACAACAAATTTAATGAAGGTTCATATCATCGGTGATGTTATTGCAAAGGGACAAGGAATTGGCCGGAAAACAGCAACAGGTGAGGCGGTTATTATAAAAACGTCGGAACAAGCAGCAAAGGAAGTAAAGAACGGAGCAATAATCATTACAACATCAACAGACCGTGATATGATGCAGATATTGGAGAAGGCTGCAGCAATAATAACTGAAGAAGGTGGCTTAACTAGTCATGCTGCTGTTATCGGCTTGAGCCTCGGAATCCCAGTAATTGTCGGTGTTGCAAACGCAACAACAATTTTTAAAGATGGTCAAGAGCTTACAGTCGATGCAACACGGGGAGATATTTATAATGGTATAACCAGTGTTATTTAAGTTATTGTTCTGCTCAGTACAACAGTAGGTTATTTAAAATATTGAACTATATTAGAGCCTATGTGTATGATAAGAGAAGAGAGTTCGTGCTCTTCTCTCATTTTATATAAAGGAGTAAACTAAGTTGCGGTATATCATTTTATTATTAATTATTGTTCCAGCATTAGAAATTAGTCTACTAATTCTATCAGGGAATACTATTGGGGTCTGGCCTACTATAGTATTAATCATAACAACTGGGGTACTAGGAGCATGGCTTGCAAAAAGTCAAGGATTGAAAGCAATAACAGCTGCACAAGCACAAATGTCTATTGGTCAAATACCTGGTGAATCAATAGTAGACGGTCTTTGCATTTTAATTGGGGGAGTCTTACTTTTAACTCCGGGATTTGTAACTGATGCTGTTGGCTTTATATTTCTGTTCCCTTCTTCACGAAAATTCGTGAAAAGATGGGTGAAAAAGTGGCTTGAATATGCAATCCGAAATGGGCAATTTATAATATTGAGACGTTAAAAGCTTAGAAGGCTCAATAAAGAGCTTTCTAAGCTTCTTTTTTTTCAATTATATATGCCCAAATATCTTTAAAGACGTTTGCATGATTAAGTGTATTGAAAATAACAAGTGTTACAGGGCCAATAATCAGTCCTAAAAATCCGAATAGCTTAAAACCAACAAACAGAGCGATTAATGTCGCTAAAGGATCTAGTCCAATACTTGATGATAACACTCTTGGTTCCATGATTTGTCGAACGATCAGGACAATAACGTATAATATTCCTAGCTTTATTGCTAAAGAAATATCATTTGAAAAGATAGAAAATAGAATCCATGGTACGAAAACAGCTCCAGTACCTAAGTATGGTAATACATCAACAATCCCTATAATTAGTGCAATTGTAATTGCATATTTTACTTTGAAAACAAGTAACCCAATTAAAACAATGACTGCTGTAATTGAAATTAAGGTAAATTGAGCTTTAATAAATCCAAATAACGCTTTTTTTAAATCTGTAAAAACAGTTCTACCACTAGTTTGAATTTTTTGCGGGAAAAGCTTTTTACTATAATTTGATATACGATGCCAATCTTTACTGATAAAGAAAGTGGCTAAAAGCGAAAAAATTAAGACTGTCGCAATATTAGGAAGTGCGCCAAGAATATTTGGAATAGCTCTTAAAAATGCTTCTATACCTGCACTAACCTTTGTCGCGATTGTAGAGCCAACATTTTGGATATTATTTATAATAGTATCCTGCTGACCAGCATCTAAATTGTTAAAAAATAATAAAATTTGATTATAAAACGGTATAATTTGGTTTGTGAAATAATCTTCAAAATAACCGACTAGTTTTTCGAAATGGCCTGGAACGACCCTTGCTAAGTAGTTAGAACCTGAAATGATTTCTGCAATTAACAATGTAAGTAACCCGGCAACTACGGCAATAATTAATAATAGAACAATAATTACAGCTAAGCCACGAGGCATTTTTACCTTTGCTTCAAAAAAATCCACAATTGGATTGATCAAGAAGGCTAAAAGAAATGCAATGATAAAAGGATAAGTAAGTGAAGACAAATAAAAAATTAGTAGCGGTATAATAACTACTATAGAAAGTACTAACAAAAACCTTAACGACGAATATAAATAATGTTGATTCAAAGGAAACGCCCTTTCTTCATTTCATCATTTGCTTACTCATTCTTATTGTAATATTTTACATGGTATGCTTATAGAAAGAAAGAATAAAAAAGAATAAAAAAGTAAATAGTTCCACTGTTGAAAATTGTGGCGAAATTTTGTCGAATATGATACTATGTAACTTGTAGTTGGTTACAAGGAAGGATGACTTCATGATTTCACAACCGACTTTATTTTTATTGTTATTACTAATTATTGGTTTTTTAGCGAAAAATCAATCATTAGTCATAGCAGTTTCAGTTCTTTTAGGGATGAAAGTGACTGGACTTGATGAAAGATTATATCCTCTTTTACAAGCTAAAGGTATTAATATTGGGGTAATTGTTATTACAATTGCGGTATTAGTACCGATTGCAACAGGTGATATTGGTTTTAAACAGCTTTCAGAGGCGATCAAATCACCGTATGCATGGATTGCGCTAGGATCTGGTATCTTTGTTGCAATTATTGCGAAATACGGATTAGATTTATTAAGCGATGATCCTCATATAACAGCTGCATTAGTGATTGGTACCATTTTAGCTGTTGTTTTGTTTAAAGGGATAGCTGTTGGACCATTAATAGCGGCAGGGATAGCTTATTTATTTATGAAATTATATAATCTTTTAGGATTATAGACTTTTCATAAAATTAAATAATCACTTTTCATTCACAAAAGTCTGATAATTGTTTATAATGGGTTAGGATTCTGAAAGCGTATAAACCCATTATTATCTGATTTGTGAAAATGTAAGCATTTTCTTTTTTCAGAAAAAACAGTCTTTAAACAGGGGAATTTTAATTGTAAAGGAGAGGGAGAGTATGACAGTGACTCGCGGTCTAGAAGGGATTGTAGCTACGCAATCGAAAGTAAGCTCTATTATCGATGATCAATTAACTTACGTTGGTTATGGAATTGATGATTTAGCTGAAAATGCAAGTTTTGAAGAAATAATCTATCTATTATGGCATTCTAAACTTCCAAATAGTGAAGAGTTATCAACATTAAAACAGCAATTAGTTGATAATGCCAGTATTCCTCAAGCTGTAATTGATCATTTTAAATCATACCCAATTGATAAGGTTCACCCGATGGCAGCATTACGCACTGCTATTTCAATGCTAGGGTTGTTTGATGAAGAAGCAGATGTGATGGATAAAGATGCTAATTATCGCAAAGCAATTCGCCTTCAAGCTAAATTTCCAACAATTGTTGCTGCATTTCAACGAATTCGCAAAGGTCAAGAGCCAATTGCACCACGTAAGGACTTAAATTTGGCAGCAAATTTCTTGTACATGCTTAGCGGCAAAGAACCAAATGAAATTTCTGTAGAAGCAATTGATAAAGCGCTTGTTTTACATGCAGACCATGAGCTTAATGCATCAACATTCACAGCTCGTGTATGTGTGGCAACATTATCTGACGTATATTCTGGGATTACAGCAGCAATTGGCGCATTAAAAGGGCCGTTACATGGTGGTGCTAATGAAGCTGTTATGAAAATGCTTACAGAGATTGGTTCACTTGAAAATGTTGAAAAATATGTAGAAAATGCATTTGCAAATAAACAAAAAATTATGGGCTTTGGGCACCGAGTATACCGTTCGGGTGACCCGCGTGCGAAACATTTGAAGAAAATGTCAAAACAATTGGCAGATATTACCGGCGATAGAAAATGGTATGAAATGTCGGTGAAATTAGAAGAGATGGTTACTTCTAAAAAGGATCTTCCGCCAAATGTTGATTTCTATTCAGCCTCTACTTATCATTGTCTAGGTATTGACCATGATTTGTTTACACCTATTTTTGCAATTAGTCGTGTATCAGGCTGGTTGGCACATATTCTAGAACAATATGACAATAATCGCTTAATTCGCCCACGTGCAGATTACATTGGCCCACAAAAGCAACAGTGGATACCAATCGAAAAACGATAATTTATTGCTAATAATCATGCTAGAGGGAGGAGAATATCGCCTCTCTCTTCTACTCATGATTAAAAATAGAAAAATGGTCACTAAAATATAGAGAAGACCAAACAAATGATCAGGAGGTAATTAACGTGACGCAAGGACAAAAAATAACTGTTGATAATGGGGTATTAAACGTACCTAACCATGTAATCATTCCTTTTATTGAAGGTGATGGAATCGGTCCAGATATTTGGGCAGCTGCATCTCGTGTTTTACAAGCTGCAGTAGATAAAGCATACAATGGGGAAAAGAAGCTCATTTGGAAGGAAGTATTAGCTGGTGAAAAGGCTTTTAAACAAACAGGAGAATGGCTACCAGAGGAAACGTTAGATGTGATTAAGGAATACATAATTGCAATTAAAGGGCCGTTAACGACACCAATCGGCGGCGGCATTCGTTCTTTAAACGTTGCTCTTCGTCAAGAGCTAGATTTATTTACTTGTCTTCGACCAGTTCGCTACTTCAATGGTGTACCATCACCTGTAAAGCGCCCAGAAGATACTGATATGGTTATTTTCCGCGAAAACACGGAAGATATTTATGCAGGAATCGAATGGCAGCAAGGTACTCCAGAAGCTCAAAAAGTAATTGATTTCCTTCAAAATGAAATGGGTGTCAAGAAGATTCGTTTCCCTGAAACCTCTGGTATTGGTATCAAGCCAGTATCAAAAGAAGGCACAAAGCGTTTAGTACGTGCTGCAATTCAATATGCAATTGATGATAATCGCAAGAGTGTAACACTTGTTCATAAAGGTAACATTATGAAGTTTACGGAAGGTGCATTCAAAAATTGGGGATACGAGGTTGCAGAGGAAGAATTTGCTGACAAAGTATTCACTTGGGCACAATATGATCGCATTGTTGAAACAGAAGGCAAAGATGCTGCGAATAAAGCACAGGCTGAAGCAGAGGCGGCAGGCAAGATTATTGTTAAAGATACTATTGCTGATATTTTCCTTCAACAAATTTTAACTCGCCCACGTGAGTTTAGTGTTGTTGCAACAATGAACTTAAACGGCGACTTTATTTCTGATGCACTTGCTGCTCAAGTAGGAGGTATTGGTATTGCTCCAGGAGCAAATATAAACTATGAAACAGGGCATGCAATCTTCGAAGCTACACATGGTACAGCCCCTAAATACGCAGGATTAGATAAAGTAAATCCATCTTCAGTCATCCTTTCAGGTGTATTAATGCTTGAACATCTAGGGTGGGGTGAAGCTGCCAAACTAGTGATTGAATCAATGGAAAAAACAATAGCTAGCAAGGTTGTAACATATGACTTCGCACGTCTAATGGATGGTGCAAAGGAAGTAAAATGTTCTGAATTTGGTGACGAGTTAATTAAAAATATGGCATAATAGGAAAAGGCAGAAGCCCTTAAAGGCGAACTGGACATTAAAAAGGTAAGCTGCCCTGTCTCCGGACGGGGCTACATTATATAACCAGGGGGATTTAAAATGAAAATTAATCGTCGAAAAATTTCCGTAATTGGTGGAGGCTTTACAGGTGCAACTGCGGCTTTCTTAGCAGCGCAAAAAGAGTTAGGAGATGTTGTATTAGTGGATATTCCGCAAATGGAAAATCCAACTAAAGGAAAGGCATTAGATATGTTAGAAGCATCTCCAGTTCAAATGTTTGATTCAAAAATTAAAGGTACTTCAAACTATGAAGACACTGCGAATTCCGATGTTGTTATTATTACAGCTGGTATTGCTCGTAAACCAGGAATGAGCCGTGATGATTTAGTTGCAACAAATGCGAAAATTATGAAGTCAGTAGCTCAAGAGGTTGCTAAATATTCTCCGGACTGCTTCATAATTGTATTGACAAACCCAGTGGATGCAATGACTTATACGGTGTTTAAAGAAACAGGTTTCCCTAAAAACCGTGTAATTGGTCAATCAGGGGTTCTTGATACAGCACGTTTCCGTACGTTTGTTGCTGAAGAGCTGAATCTTTCTGTAAAGGATATTACTGGATTTGTACTTGGAGGCCATGGTGATGATATGGTTCCATTAGTGCGTTACTCTTATGCTGGTGGAATTCCTTTGGAAAAGTTAATTCCACAAGACCGCTTAGATGCAATTGTAGAGCGCACTCGTAAAGGCGGCGGCGAAATCGTTAACCTACTTGGTAATGGAAGTGCTTATTATGCTCCAGCCGCTTCACTAATTGAAATGGCAGAAGCTATTCTTAAAGACCAACGTCGAGTATTACCTTCAATTGCATACTTAGAAGGTGAATACGGCTATGAAGGTCTGTACCTAGGTGTACCAACTATACTTGGTGGAAATGGTATCGAAAAAATTATTGAATTAGAACTAACTCCAGAAGAAAAAGCAGCATTAGATAAATCAGTTGAATCAGTTCGTAGCGTAATGAATGTATTAGCATAAAATTTTTAGAAAATGCTCCGTAAGGGGCATTTTTTTATTTTAATTATCTCTTTGAGCGTAAATAATAGTATGATAACCTTAAAAGAAAATAAGTTTTCGAATTATGACAAATAGTATCTCGCTGGAGGTTTATCATGAAGAAAAAGATATTAGTTGTAGATGATGAACAATCGATTATTACTTTGTTAAAGTACAATTTGGAGCAGGCAGGGTATCATGTTGAAACAGCTATGGACGGAGAAACCGGACTTAATGGTGCCATCTTAAACCCGCCAGATTTAATAGTTCTGGATTTAATGCTACCAAAAATCGATGGCATAGAGATTTGTAAAGAGCTACGTCGCCAAAAAATAATGATGCCAATCTTAATGTTAACTGCAAAGGACGATGAATTTGATAAGGTGATGGGTCTAGAACTAGGTGCTGATGACTATATGACAAAGCCTTTTAGTCCTCGTGAGGTTCTTGCAAGAATTAAGGCTATTTTAAGAAGAACTGAATTTATAAAAAGTGAAGTAACAAGTGATAATCAATCCTCAGAGGAATTAGTAATCGGCGATCTAAAGGTTTTACCTGAACTGTACGAAGCTTATTTTAAAGGTGAATTGTTAGAGTTAACTCCTAAAGAATTTGAACTGTTGTTATACCTTGTAAGAAATAAAGGGCGTGTATTAACAAGGGATCAATTATTAAGCGCTGTTTGGAATTATGATTTTGCTGGAGATACTAGAATTGTTGATGTTCACATTAGCCATTTAAGAGAAAAAGTAGAGGATAATACAAAAAAACCAATATATATAAAAACAATTAGAGGACTTGGATATAAAATGGAGGCCCCAAAAGTAAATGAATAGAATTCAAGTAAAAATCTTTTTTTCCTTACTACTGCTAGTATTTATAGTGTTTAGTTGTCTAGCTTATTTTGTAGGAACTGTAATTTTATCATTATCTATTGATAACGATAATCATAAAATATGGGCACTATTAATTGCCAGTTTTACTGTTGCTGGGGTACTAATATTAATGATTGGGTATAAAATATCCAGCCAATATACAAGATCGATTGACGAAGTTATTCGGGTTGCAAATGAACTTGCAAAAGGAAATTACCATGCCCGCTCTACAGAAAACCCGATAAGTGATACTAGAATGTTAAATAGATCAATTAATATATTAGCACGTAACCTTGAGAACTTAATGGCAGTACAACAAATGCAACAAGATAGACTGAGAACATTAATTGAAAGTATGGGAAGTGGACTAATTTTAATTGATGATAAAGGTTATATAAATCTAGCAAATCGGATATATAAAGAAACCTTTGATGTTGAAGAGGAAGATTATGTAGATCATTTATATTATGATGTTTTCAAGCATGAAGAAATTATTCGATTAGTTGAGCAAATCTTTATGACTGAAAAAGATGTGCGGAAGGAATTTCTATTACCATTAAAGATCGAAAGAAGATATTTTGAGGTATTTGGAACACCGATCATTGGTACAAATGAAGAATGGAAGGGAGTAGTATTAGTCTTCCATGATATAACAACCTTCAAAAGGCTTGAGCAAATGAGGAGAGATTTTGTTGCGAATGTATCTCATGAATTAAAAACTCCATTAACATCATTAAAAGGTTTTTCGGAGACGTTGCTAGATGGTGCAATTAACGATATAGAGTCAAGGGAGTATTTCCTTACGATCATTTTGAAAGAAACGGAACGAATGCAAAGTTTAATTAATGATCTGCTTGATTTATCAAAGATTGAACAAGATAGTTTTCGTTTAAACCAAAGTTCAGTTAATATTAAGGAAATCCTTAACGAGATTGTTGTGATGTTAGAAAATAAAGCACAAGCGAAAAATATACAAGTAATTATGGAAATGAATAATAACGAACATTTAATCACACAAGGTGATTCATACCGTCTAAAACAAATATTCATTAATTTAATTGATAATGCCCTAAATTATACGATGGACGGTGGCAAAGTTCAAATAAGCTGTAAATCTGCCAAAGATAAAATTAAAGTTGAAATAAAGGACAGTGGAATCGGTATAAAAGCTGAGGAAATCCCGCGAATTTTCGAACGGTTTTATCGAGTAGACAAGGCTAGAAGTCGAAATTCGGGTGGTACCGGACTAGGATTGGCAATTGTAAAGCACTTGGTTGAGGCTCATCATGGGAAAATAGATGTAATGAGTGAGCTAAATAGTGGTACAGTATTTTCAATAACTTTAAATAAGGAAGTTTTAAATGGAAATGAATACAATTGAAAAAATCGAAACTTTCTCTTCTGTAGAAACGTATTACTGTGTATAAAGGTAAAAAAGGGGGTAGACGATGGTAAGCTTAAAGCGTATTTACACGACTATTGGATTGATCATCTTAATCTTAATATTAGGTATAGTTGCAATGACTAGTTGGTATACGGTTGATGAATCCGAACAGGCAGTTATTTTGACTTTTGGTAAAGTTGATGAAGGAATTATTGAACCAGGCCTGCAATTTAAAATGCCATGGCCAATTCAAGAGGTTAGGAAGCTTTCTAAGGAAACATTCAGTTTACAGTTTGGCTATGTAGAAGAAAATGGCGAAGTTGTTGAGGAATTTCCACAGGATACAAAAATGATTACGGGTGACGAGAACATTGTTCTTGCTGATCTAGTCGTTCAATGGAAAATAACCGATCCCGGGAAATATTTATTTAATTCAGATAATCCCCGCAATATTTTATATAATGCAACATCAGCATCGTTAAGGGGAACGATTGGTAGCTCGAAAATAGATGATGTTTTAACATCAGGGAAAGCAGAAATTGAAGCAAAAGTAAGAGATGTACTAACAACATTAATGGACCAATATAACATTGGCATTTCAATTCTTGATGTAAAGCTTCAAGATGTTGAACTTCCAAATGAAGATGTTCGCAAAGCATTTACTCAGGTTACAGATGCCCGGGAAATGATGAATACAAAAATAAATGAAGCCAACAAATATGCTAATAAGCGGACGCAAGAAGCTGAAGGGGAAAAGGATGCTATTATTTCGAAAGCAGAAGGAGATAGAGCAGCTCGTATTGAAACCGCAAGAGGTGATGTCGCTATTTTTAACGCTTTATACAATGAATATAAAAAGCAGCCGGATATTACAAGGAAGCGTTTAGTGCTTGAAACGTTGGACCAAGTATTACCTAATGCAGATATCTATATTATGAATGACGATGGTGGTACTCTGAAATATCTACCTATTCGACCTATTGAATCAAACAGTCCGACACCTCCGACTACATCGAAAGCTGAACAGGAAGGGGGAAGCACAAATGGCCGATGAAAAAATTATTAACATGAATGATCTTAAAAATAAAAATATTGAGTGGAGAAAATACACAAGGCTTGGCATCACGATCGTTGCCTTTTTTGTACTTGTTGGCTTTGTCTTGAGTAATCTTTTTATTGTTAAAGAAGGGGAATATAAAGTTATACGCCAGTTTGGAGAAGTTGTTAAAATCATCGACCAACCAGGGCTAAATTACAAAATCCCATTTATACAAACAGTTTCAACACTACCGAAGTATCAAAAGGTTTTTGATGTTGAAAAAGCAGAGATTAATACAAAAGATAAAAAACGAATTATGATTGATAACTATGCAATTTGGCGGATTTCTGATCCGAAGATGATGATCTCAAATTTACGTTCAGTAGAAAATGCTGAAGCAAAAATGGGAGAGTTTATTTTTTCAGTTGTAAGAACAGAGCTTGGTCAGTTAAATTATGATGAAATTATTGATGAGGAAAATTCAAGCCGTGGTAGTTTAAATGAAACTGTAACTGCCAAAGTAAACGAGTTTTTAAAAAGAGATAACTACGGAGTCACTGTTATTGATATAAGAATGAAAAGAACGGATCTGCCAGCAGAAAATGAGGAGTCCGTTTATAAACGGATGATATCCGAGCGTGAATCAAAGGCTCAGGAATATTTATCGATGGGTGACGCCGAAAAAAATAGAACCATTGCTAAAACGGATCGCGAAGTCAAGGAGCTTTTAGCAAAAGCACAAGCAGATGCTGAACAAATCCGGGCAGAAGGTGAACAAATAGCAGCCCAAACGTATAATAGTGCATTTAGCCAAGATCCGGAATTTTATAACCTATATAGAACATTAGAATCATATAAACGAACGATTGATGGAGAGACAGTCATCATTCTTCCAAATAATTCTCCATATGCGAAGCTGTTAATGGGGTACACCCAATAATAAACTATAGTAGGAAGCGCCCGTTTTCTTTTTATCTCATGAACATGGTAAAATATAGTGAGATAATGGATTACTGGGCGTTTTTTATTTATTAACTTAGAGGGTAATACGAGGGAGGAAGAATAGTGAGCAAACAGAAGATCGTTTTAATTGATGGGAACAGTATCGCTTATCGTGCGTTTTTTGCCCTACCGCTTTTAAATAATAAAAAAGGGATTTTTACAAACGCAGTTTACGGCTTTGCCATGATCTTGATGAAGGTATTAGAAGAGGAAAACCCTACCCATATATTAGTCGCATTTGATGCTGGGAAAACAACATTTCGTCATAAAACATATTCAGACTATAAAGGTGGGCGCCAAAAAACACCACCAGAGCTTTCCGAACAATTCCCGTTTATTAGAGAATTGCTAGATGCTTTTAATATAGCTAGATATGAATTAGACGAGTATGAAGCTGATGATATTATCGGCACTTTGGCAAAAAAGGCAGAAGACGAACAAATAGAAGTCAAAGTTATATCCGGTGATAAGGATTTACTTCAACTAGTTTCTGATCATGTAACGGTTATTCATACTAGAAAAGGGATTACCGAGGTTGATACATACGATATTGACCAATTGAGAGCAAAATATAATTTATCGCCACAGCAAATTATTGATATGAAGGGCTTAATGGGTGATTCATCAGATAATATCCCAGGTGTACCAGGAGTTGGTGAAAAAACAGCAATAAAGCTTTTAAACCAATTTGGAACATTAGAAAAAACATTAGAATCCATTTCTGAAGTAAGTGGGAAAAAGCTACAGGAAAAGCTTGCGGAAAATAAGGAGCAAGCGTTAATGTCAAAAGAATTGGCGACAATTAATTGTCAAGCGCCAATTACGATAACGTTAGCTGATCTTAGTAAGAAAGATATGAATAGCGAAAAGGTTATCAGTCTTTTTAAAGAATTAGAGTTCAATTCATTATTAGATCGTCTTAACAGTGTAGATTCTGAATCTGAAGCTTTACAACAAGAAATGGCATCGATTTCGTATTCAATTTTAAAAGAAATTACCGATGATGTTTTAACAAGAGAAGCTTCCCTCGTGATTGAATCAATTGAAGAAAACTACCATGAAGCAGATATTATTGGGATTTCTGTTGTCAATGACAAAGGGAAGTATTTTATCCCTACAGAAATTGCGTTGACATCTGTGACTTTTAAACGATGGCTGGCAGATGAAAATGCAAAAAAATATGTTTTTGATGCTAAACAAGCAATGACACTACTGCATTGGCGTGGAATAACGTTAAAAGGTGTGGAATTTGATCTTTTAATAGCAGCATACATTTTAAATCCTGCCGACACGAATCTTGAAATAGCAGATGTAGCTACACGTAATCAATATTTAAACATCAATAAAGATGAAACAGTATATGGTAAAGGTGCGAAACGAAAGATTCCGGTAGTTGAGCAATTAGCAGAACATCTTGTAAGAAAGGCTGACGCAATTTTTCAACTAAAAGAAAAAATAGTCAATGAATTAAAGGAGAATGACCAATACCACCTATTTAAGGAGCTAGAGCTACCCCTTTCCTTCATTTTAAGTGATATGGAATCAACAGGTATCAAGGTTGATGTTAATCGATTAACAAAAATGGGGAAAGAGCTTGACGTTCTACTTAGCGATATTGAAGCAAAAATTTATGATCTAGCGGGTGAGTCTTTTAATATTAACTCGCCAAAACAGTTAGGAGTAATTTTATACGAAAAACTAAAACTGCCGGCGATCAAAAAGACAAAAACAGGATATTCAACCTCAGCAGATGTTCTCGAAAAGTTGGCAGATAAGCATGAAATAATCCCACTTTTGTTACATTTCAGGCAGCTTGGGAAATTGAAGTCAACATACATTGAAGGGTTATTAAAAGTAGTTCACAAAGATACACATAAAATTCATACGCGCTTTAATCAAGCTTTGACTCAAACAGGGCGATTAAGCTCAACAGAGCCAAACCTACAGAATATTCCAATACGTATGGATGAAGGGCGGAAAATTCGTCAAGCGTTTATTCCATCTGAGGAAGGATGGCTTATTTTTGCAGCGGATTATTCACAAATTGAGTTAAGAGTCTTAGCTCATATTGCCCAAGATGAGAAACTAGTAACAGCATTTAAAAACGACAAAGATATTCATACTCAAACTGCGATGGACGTCTTTCATGTGAACGAGGCCGATGTTACGGCGACAATGCGTCGTCAAGCAAAGGCAGTTAATTTCGGTATCATATATGGAATTAGCGATTTTGGCCTATCACAAAATCTTGGAATTACGAGGAAAGAGGCAGGGGAGTTTATTGATCGCTATTTAAAGAGTTTTCCTAATGTAAAGCAATATATGGAGGATAGTGTCCGGATAGCAAAAGAAAAAGGGTATGTCACAACTTTATTACATCGTCGTCGTTATTTACCCGATATTACAAGTCGAAATTTTAATATCCGTAGTTTTGCAGAGCGAACTGCGATGAATACCCCGATACAAGGTAGTGCTGCTGACATTATAAAAAAGGCAATGATTGATATGGTGGGCAGATTAAAACAAGAAAATTTGAAAGCTCGCCTATTATTACAAGTTCACGACGAACTAATATTTGAAGTTCCCGAGGAAGAAATAGAAATCTTGAAACAAATTGTTCCAGACGTGATGGAACATGCTGTGGAACTGGATGTTCCGCTTAAGGTGGATTACTGCTATGGACCGACTTGGTTTGATGCCAAATAGACTATTACTAAATTGACTAGATATACAAGGGGAGATAAAATGCCTGAGTTACCAGAGGTCGAGACCATTTGTCGTACACTTAACCATTTAGTGAAGGGCAAAACGATAAATGGTGTGAAGGTTTTGTGGCCAAAGATTATAAAAAAACCAGATGATGTCAAACAGTTTCAATTTTTATTGCAGGGACAAACAATTCAAGATATTCAAAGAAGAGGTAAGTTTATTAAGTTTGTCCTTAATGATTATATACTAGTATCGCATTTAAGAATGGAAGGCCGCTATGGTCTTTACCGCAAAGAAGAAAATTATGATAAACATACACATGTATTTTTTTATTTTACTGATGGTACTGAGCTTCGTTATCGTGATGTGCGAAAATTTGGTACGATGCATTTATTTGATAAAGGATGTGAGGAGAAGGAGCTGCCGTTAGCACAGTTAGGGGTAGAGCCTTTTTCAGAGCTTTTTACTGTAGAATATTTACAGAAAAACCTTAAAAACACTGATCGTAAAATAAAAGTGGTGCTTTTAGATCAAAAGATTGTTGTCGGATTAGGAAATATTTATGTTGACGAAGCGCTCTTTCGCTCAAAAATTCACCCACTTCGACCTGCCAAAACGTTAACTAAAAACGAATTAATAGAGTTGCGTAGAGAAATAGTAAATACGCTATGTGAGGCTGTGGAAAAAGGCGGTAGCACAATTCGGTCGTATGTAAATACACAAGGGGAAATGGGGATGTTTCAGCTCCGTCTTTACGTATATGGTCGTAATGGGGATGTATGTAAAAATTGTGGTTCGATCATTGAAAAAATGATAGTAGGTGGTCGCGGAACCCATTTCTGTCCAAACTGTCAAAGGGTATGAACGAGCGGTTTTTACTTGGTAATTACAAAAGCTAAAAAAAGGTGGTAAGCTATGGCAACGATTATAGGTTTGACGGGGGGCATTGCTAGTGGGAAAAGCACCGTTTCCAAAATGTTTAAAGAGCTTCGAATCGTCGTAATTGATGCAGATATGGTTGCAAGGGAAGTGGTTGAGGTTGGAGAGGAAGCTTATAACAAAATTGTTGAGGTATTCGGTAATGAGATCATACACGAGGATCGTACAATAAATCGGGAAAAATTAGGCTCTATTATTTTTAAGGATGAAGTGAAAAGAGAAAAGCTAAATACTATTGTTCATCCTGCAGTGCGTAATAGAATGAATGATTTAAAAAATAATTATATAGAAAATGGAGAAAAAACTATTGTATTAGATATTCCGTTATTATTCGAAAGTAAGCTAACCCATTTAGTCGATAAAATAATTTTAGTATATGTAGATCCTGATGTTCAAAAAAGCCGGTTAATGAAAAGAAATGGATTAACTACAGATGCTGCCATGGCGAGAATACGTTCGCAAATGCCATTAGAAGACAAAATTCCATTAGCAGATGCTGTCATTAACAACAATGGAACAATATCTGAAACATTTGAGCAACTAAAACAGATACTGCAAATATGGAAATTGTTATAACATTATTTAGACTAAAAATAGTTCATAAATATTAATTTATAATAATTTACAATAATTTGGGTAATTATCTAACCATTTTCTCTTTATTTATGTTATACTAATTTTACTTAAAGGGTATTAAGTATAACATATTCCGAAAGGAGACTATTCAGTGGGGACTAGAGTAGCGATTAATAGTTTTGGGCGTATAGGGAGAATGTTTTTTAGAAGTGCAATTTTAGATGATACTTTTGAAATTGTTGCAGTTAATGCAAGTTATCCAGCCGATAATTTGGCTCACATGTTGAAATATGATAGTGTTCATGGGAAATTTGCGGGTACTGTTGAAGTTGAAGAGGATGCGTTAATTGTTAATGGCAAACGTGTTCAATTGTTAAATCAACGTGATCCACAACTACTTCCTTGGAAGGAACTAAATATAGATATCGTTATAGAAGCAACAGGTAAATTTAAAACAAAAGAACAAGCAAGTGCTCATATCAAGGCAGGAGCAAAAAAAGTTATTATTACTGCACCAGCAAAAGAGGAGGATATTACAATAGTTGTTGGTGTCAATGATAAGGACTACGATCATAATAAGCATCATATTATTTCGAATGCTTCTTGCACAACAAATTGCTTAGCTCCAGTTGTAAAAGTATTAAACGAGCAATTTGGGATTGTGAACGGGTTAATGACGACAGTTCATGCTTATACAAATGATCAAAAAAATGTGGATAATCCTCATAAAAAAGATTTACGTCGTGCCCGCGCTTGTGCTCAATCGATTATCCCAACATCAACAGGTGCTGCGAAGGCGTTATCTTTAGTATTACCGGAGATGGCAGGTAAATTACACGGAATGGCATTACGTGTTCCGACTCCAAATGTTTCTTTAGTTGATTTAGTTGTCGATCTAGAACGTGAAGTTACAGTAGAAGAAGTAAACCAAGCGTTCCGTACAGCAGCTGAAGGTCCGCTAAAGGGAATTTTAGGAGTAACAGACGAGCCTTTAGTATCAATTGATTTCAATACAGATGATCGTTCAGCAATTGTTGATGCGCTATCAACAATGGTTATCGGTAAATCAAAAGTAAAAGTGTTAACTTGGTATGATAATGAGTGGGGTTATTCAAGCCGAGTTATCGATTTAGCGAAAATTGTTGCAAAAGGCATTGAGGAAGAAGCAGCAGCAAAAGCTAAAGAAGTAGTTGTTTCATAATCAAACTATAAAACTGTAAAGAGAGGTATTCGTACCTCTCTTTTATTTTTGTTTAGGAAATTAAAAAATTTGATCCTGTGGATAAATACTATAGCACAGAGAGTAGTCATCCAGCGCAAGCGCCCAGCGACTAGTAAGTTTCGCTCATCTCTTTTGCGATAAGTCAACATCGACTCATCCCTCGTCGTGCTTTGTTTATCTCAGTCGATGCGCTCTTAGTTTATACGTCGCTAATCAGGGCGCTTGCGCCTTTTTTATTAGTTTGTGAAAAATATAACAAATCCTATTTTTAGAAAAAACTTGAGAATCCTCTCGTTTTTATATATCATAATAAGTAGTTAAAAGGCGGATTTTGTCTATTACGGAGTTGATTAAATGCGATGTCCACAATGCCAATATAATGGAACAAGAGTTTTAGATTCACGCCCTGTAGAAGATAGCCGTTCCATTCGAAGAAGAAGAGAATGTGAAGAATGCCATTACCGTTTTACAACGTTTGAAAAGGTAGAGGAAATACCACTTATAGTTGTAAAAAAAGGCGGAACGAGAGAGGAATTTAGCAGAGAGAAGATGCTAAGAGGGCTTATAAAAGCATGTGAAAAAAGACCTGTTCCTCTACAAACTCTTGAGGATATAGTTATTGACATTGAGAAAGAATTAAGAAACCAAGGAATATCTGAAATTAAGAGTGTAGAAATTGGCGAAATGGTTATGGACCAGTTAGCTAAGGTTGATGAGGTTGCATATGTTCGTTTTGCTTCGGTATATAGACAATTTAAAGATATTAACGTATTTCTGGATGAATTAAAGGAACTAATTAAACGAGAGTAAATGTTTACGAAAGGGCTTCTATAGTAGAAAGCTCTTTTTCTACTTAATGACCTTCGATTTTTAGGAAGTGGCAATAATACGTCATAAAAGGGGGCTTCATAATGACTGTGCATTGGAAAGAGCTTTTGCCTATAGACGAATATATGGTGCGTACAAATGGTATTCTTCATGAATATGACCGTAAAGTGTTAACCATGCTTTATTTGCCATTAATTGGATCGACCTGCTACAGTTTATATATGGCCCTTTGGAGTGAAGTCGAAGCAAACCGTTTTTGGAGTGAGGAGAAAAAACATCTACACTTAATGAGCATGCTTCAGTTAAATTTACAGCAGATTTTTGAAGAACGTAAAAAGCTTGAAGGGATTGGGCTTTTGAAAACATACGTTAATAACGACGATGCAATGCGTACGTATATTTATGAACTGCAGCCCCCGTTATCCCCTAAGAATTTTTTTGATGATGGTGTTTTGAATATTTATTTATATAATAGACTTGGGAAAAAAAGCTTTAATAAAATGAAGCAGTTTTTTTCTGATACAAAAGTCGACACGAATACATTTAAGGATGTTACGAGCACATTTAGTGAAACATTTTCTTCGGTGAATCCTTCAGAATTATATACTTCAAATGAAGAAATGGCAGAAGCTTTAAATATAAAAGACGATGAGCAGTATGCGAACCGTGAAAAAACGTATGGAATCCTACTTTCGGAACAACAATTTGATTTTTCATTGTTTTTTGCGGGAATTTCTGAAGTATTAATCCCTCATGAGGCATTTTCAAAGGAAGTAAAGGAAGTAATCACAAAGCTCGCGTTTGTTTATCATATTGATCCAATCGAGATGAAAAAGGTTGTTATTCAAGCTTTGGATGAAAATGATCAAATAAATATAGAAGCATTGCGAAAAGCTGCTAGGGATTATTACCAATTAGAGAATGGTGATGCATTACCAAAACTAGTAGAAAAGGTACAGCCTATACATCTTCGTACAATGAATACTGCAGAGCCGATAAATAAAGAAGAGCAATTGACGAAGCAGCTTGAACAAATTTCTCCATACCAGTTGTTAGTGGATATATCAGGTGGTGTAGAACCGGCATTAAGTGATTTGAAAATTATTGAAAATATAATGATAAACCAAAAGCTTAATGCAGGCGTTGTGAATGTATTAATCTACTATGTTATGCTAAGAAGTGATATGAAGTTATCAAAAAATTATATGGAAAAGCTTGCAAGTCACTGGGCTCGGAAACAAATCAAAACTGTCAAAGAGGCGATGGAATTAGCGAGGGATGAACATCGCCAATATCAAGAATGGGCAGAAAGTAAAAAGAATTCAAGTAAAACAAAGAAGCAGACTGCAAAAAGTAATGCAACTCCAGAACAGAAAAGACGGCTCTTAATGCTTGGATTGGATGAATCTGAAATGAGTCGAAATTCAATTTCTCAAGAGATGACTGAGGAAGAAAGAATGAAGAGGAAACAGAAAATGCTTGATTTATTAGAAGGTAAAGGAGATGAACAACATTGAGAAAAGTGGGGTCTATTCTTGCTAGTCTCTACGGAACTGAGTTTAAGCGGCCGCAAACAATTGCTGAATATTTTTGCGAAGGCTGTCAAAATCATGTTAAAGTTCAGCTTTTACCGATACTAGGGGGGGCAAATAAAGGGCAATTACAGGAATTTAAAATTGGCTGTAAATGCCCTGATAAAGCCTTAGCACTTGAAATTGAAGAAGATGTAGAGCGCTTAAAAAAACAACGTTATTTTCGCTATTTTGATCAAAATTCGCTCATGAATAATGACATAAAAGATGCTACCTTTGAAAACTATAAGCCTACTACTAGTTTACAAGAGGATGTAAAAGAATTTTGTATGCTATATGCAGAAAAATTTACATTAGATGCAGGGCAGCTTCCGAAAAATTTGCTTTTACACGGTGATACTGGCATAGGCAAAACACATTTGGCCATCGCTATTTTAAAGGTTGTTTTAAAAAAACAATATAGCGGTTTATTTATAAGTTTACCAATCTTATTAACAATGATAAAAAATACGTATTCGAAACACGATGACAGTGGCTTAACTGTAGTTGATATATTAAAGAAGATGAAGGATATTGATTTATTAGTTATCGATGATCTTGGGGCTGAGGCTGGTTCGAATCACGACATCCAAAAGATTTTTGAATTATTGGATAGCCGTCTTGGGAAACCGACGATTTTTACGACTAATTTAAATTATAATGAGTTTTCTGAAACATTTGGTAAACGAAATACATCTAGAATTCTAAAGAATACCATCATTACTAAAGTTGATGGCGAAGATTATCGAAAAAAAGATGTAAATCTTGAAGAATGGCTTTGACGAAGAGAAAACAAGGGGATGTTCTCGTGATTACATGAGACCACCTCTTGTTTTTTGTTAGTTTTCAAGTTTTGTTAATTTATACATTTTTTTAGATTTGTCCCCATATAAATGTAACAGGTATTTGCTGACTATATCAGCATGGGGGGACGATAATTTATGGTCACGATTCAGTTTCGTGAAAAGAAAGACGCTATTTTATTTTTTCATCAATTACAGGAATTCGATCATCCAAATATAAATGATATTCAAGTCCATATTATTTATGAGCCTGAGGTGCTAGTAAAAATTGATTTTAGAAAATCGATTAAATCACTAATTTCATCTATTCTTATTCCTGTTTTAATACAATACATAATAAAAATTGTTGAAGTCAATTGGATGAAGGAAATGATACGGAATATGTTTTATTTTACTGATGAGGAGGAGCAACGCCAAATCATGTCAATCGCCCGTTCAATTATTGATGGTGAAAGACAAGATGTACCTGCAGTGATAGGGGTAAATAAAGAACTCACGAGAAATCAAATGATAGAAAGTTCTCTAAAGGACTTTTTAACCAGTAGTGTTTCGTTCTCGTTTGAATCGTTTTTACAATTTCGTTTAAAGGAGTATCGGTATAGGCTTTTAAAATATATAGAAGCTGCCATTGATGAGTATAAGCTTGAACAGGAGTATCAGAATTTTATTGAGAATCTCCGTACATATTTATATAATAAGGAACCATTAATGGATACGATTCACTTGGTTTATGATGGGACTTTTTGCTTTTTTGATAAAAATAAGAATGAATTATGCTCTGAACAGCTCACTCATATTATTGATGAACAGCTGTTAAAAATAGAAGATATCGATGTTGATTCCGAAGTCCTTGCCCCTTTAATATCAATAGCACCAAGAAAAGTGTTTATTTATACAGATCACCTCGATCACGGATTTATTCAAACAATTCAAAATGTCTTTTTAGAACGAGTGGCTATCTTGGCAAAACAAGCATTTTTGCATCCAAAAAGAACGATTTCAAAAAGCAACTAATCCATAGCTTGATTTTTCCAAATGAGTATGCATATAATACGTACATAGTAAAATCGAATTACCAAATCAGTTATGATGAGGATATGGGTTATTATTACGGTATGTAAGAGAGGAAAGCCATGGCTGAAAGCTTTCTATACACGGATCATAGCTTACCACCTTTAAACTTCAACGGGAAACAACCGTTGACGGCACCAACCGTTACTAGGACTTCGAGCCACAACCAGCGAATGATGAGCGCAAGAACAAGCTGACAAAGAGATGCGCCGCTAATAATTTTCCGTAATGTGGGAAGAAGGGTGGAACCACGAGCCCAACACTCGTCCCTTATTATTATATAGGGATGAGTGTTTTTTATTTTATAAAAGGAGTGTAGACAAAAATGACAGACGTAATTAAGCTTTCATTTCCTGATGGTGCGATGAAGGAGTTTCCAAAAGGAACAACAACTGAAGATGTGGCAGGATCAATAAGTAGTGGATTAAAGAAAAACGCATTGGCTGGTAAATTAAACGGGAAACCGATTGATTTGCGAACTCCAATACATGAAGATGGCTCTATCGAGATCATAACGTACGATACAAATGATGGTCTTGAAATTTTACGACACAGTACAGCACACTTGATGGCGCAAGCAATTAAGCGATTATATGGAGACGTAAAATTAGGTGTAGGGCCTGTCATTGAAAATGGTTTTTACTATGATATTGATATGGAACAGTCACTAACACCAGAAGACCTACCAAAAATAGAAAAAGAAATGCAACGAATTATTGATTCGAACCTTCCGATTGAACGTTCAGAGGTTACACGTTCAGAAGCCATTAAAATGTATGAAGAAATTGGGGATCCATTAAAAGTAGAATTAGTTGAAGCTATTCCAGAAGGTGACGATATTACAATTTATACACAAGGTGAATTTTTTGACTTATGCCGTGGTGTTCATGTCCCATCTACTGGAAAATTAAAAACATTTAAGTTAATGAGTATTGCTGGTGCTTATTGGCGTGGTGATAGTAACAATAAAATGCTACAGCGTATTTATGGAACAGCTTTTCCGAAGAAATCACAATTGGACGAGCATTTACGAATATTGGAGGAAGCGAAAGAACGTGATCATCGTAAGCTTGGCAAGGAATTAGATTTATTCGCTATTTCACAGCTTGTCGGCCAAGGTCTACCATTATGGCTACCAAAAGGGGCAACCATCCGTCGGATCATTGAGAGATATATAGTTGATTTGGAAATAAGACTAGGGTATTACCATGTTTACACGCCGGTTCTTGCGAATGTAGATCTTTATAAAACATCTGGGCATTGGGACCATTACCAAGAAGATATGTACCCGCCAATGGAAATGGATAGCACTGAATCATTAGTACTTCGACCAATGAACTGTCCGCATCATATGATGGTTTACAAAAATGATATGCACAGCTATCGTGAGCTGCCAATTCGGATCGCAGAGCTTGGCACAATGCATCGCTTTGAAATGTCAGGCGCATTATCTGGTCTACAACGTGTCCGCGGCATGACTTTAAATGACGCTCATATTTTCGTTCGCCCCGATCAAATTAAAGACGAATTTAAGCGGGTAGTGAATTTAATTTTAGCCGTTTATAAAGACTTTAATTTTAACGATTACACATTCCGTTTATCCTATCGTGATCCACAGGACACAGAGAAATATTATGATGATGATGCAATGTGGGAAAAAGCACAATCAATGTTAAAGGATGCGATGGATGACCTAGGTCTTGATTATTATGAAGCAGAAGGGGAAGCGGCCTTCTATGGTCCGAAGCTTGATGTTCAAGTGAAGACAGCCCTTGGAAAAGAAGAAACATTATCAACCGTTCAATTAGACTTTTTATTACCAGAGCGTTTTGATTTAACATATATCGGTGAAGATGGAAAGCATCATCGCCCAGTCGTGATTCATCGCGGTGTAGTATCGACGATGGAACGATTTGTAGCTTTCCTAATTGAAGAATATAAAGGTGCATTCCCAACATGGTTAGCACCAGTTCAAGCGAAGGTTATACCAGTATCAAGTGAAGTTCATCTAGACTATGCTAAAGAAGTACAAGAAAAATTACAGTTTGAAGGCTTCCGTGTTGAAATAGATGAGCGCGATGAAAAAATCGGCTATAAAATCCGAGAAGCACAAATGCAAAAAATACCGTACATGCTAGTTGTTGGTGACAATGAATTGAAGGAAAACAGTGTAAATGTACGTAAATACGGTGAAAAAGCTTCCGAGACGGTTGCTTTCGAAAAATTTATTGAGGAATTAAAGGACGAAGTTCAGCGTAAAAGCCAAGTGAAATAATAAATGAATAAGAATTTTGTTGAAAAGGTGGGGCATTCTTTCCCTGCCTTTAACAATTCGATGCATATAAAGTAAAGTTTTATTAATTGAAAACGAGAACAAAGCAAAAAAATTAAAATACTTGCAACTTGTTTTTACTTCAGGTAATATAAATAACGTTGCTAATAACTAGTCATGTATATGTTGACAGTAAAACTTTTTTATGTTAATCTTCACTAGGTAGAATTGAATATTTGTTTGAGTAAAGTAGAGGCACCCGCTTCTCACCTGCTTGACGCATAATTGTTGTTGACAGGTTTGCGAAATCCTAATATATTAAAGGTCGTGAAACGTGGGTGTACTATGTATGCCGATGTTTTTTTGTTGTAAATAAAACGTCGTCCAAACGAAGGATTCAGTGAAAAAACCTTGGAGGTGGCTAATTATTAGTAAGGAATTATTTATTAATGAGGCAATTCGTGCACGCGAAGTTCGCCTTATTGGTGCTAATGGTGATCAAATCGGGATAAAGTCGAAAAGCGAAGCTTTAGAGATGGCGCAAAACGCCAACTTAGATCTAGTGATGGTTGCACCAAATGCAAAACCACCTGTTTGTCGGATAATGGACTATGGTAAATTCCGTTACGAGCAACAGAAAAAAGAGAAAGAAGCACGAAAAAACCAAAAGATTATCAATATCAAGGAAGTTCGCTTAAGCCCAACGATTGAAGAGCATGATTTCAATACTAAGCTTAGAAATGCACGCAAATTCCTTGAAAAAGGTGATAAGGTTAAAGCAAGTATTCGCTTTAAAGGTCGTGCGATTACTCACAAAGAAATTGGGCAAAAAGTTTTAGATCGTTTATCAGAACAATGTGGAGATATAGCAACGATCGAACAAAAGCCAAAAATGGAAGGCCGCAGTATGTTTATCGTATTAGCACCTAAGGCTGATAAGTAAAGAATTGAGATAAACTACTTTACGTAAGAATTATTTTTTAAGGAGGATACCCAAATGCCAAAAATGAAAACTCATAGGGGTTCAGCAAAGCGTTTTAAAAAGACAGGAAGCGGTAAAGTGAAGCGTTCTCACGCTTATACAAGTCACTTATTTGCAAATAAAGACCAAAAGCAAAAGCGTAAGCTTCGTAAAGGAACTTTAGTAAGTGCTGGTGACTACAAGCGCATCAAACAAATGATCACAAACCTGTAATAACAATTGAATTTCGCATATAGATCTTAGGAGGGAATCACAATGCCAAGAGTAAAAGGTGGTACAGTTACGCGTCGTCGTCGTAAACGCGTATTAAAATTAGCAAAAGGTTATTTCGGTTCAAAACATACATTATTTAAAGTTGCAAAACAACAAGTAATGAAATCATTAATGTACGCTTATCGTGACCGTCGCCAAACAAAGCGCGACTTCCGTAAGCTTTGGATTACTCGTATTAACGCAGCAGCACGTATGAATGGACTTTCATATAGCCGTATGATGCATGGTTTAAAGGTTGCTGGTATCGAAATTAATCGTAAAATGCTTGCTGAGCTTGCTGTAAGTGATGAAAAAGCATTTTCAGAATTAGCGGCAAAAGCAAAAGCTAGTTTACAGTAATCTAATTTATAAAGGTCATCCGTGATTGGGATGGCCTTTTTCTAATGAATTGGCTCTGTTCAATTTTGCAGATTGGAAATGAGAGGTTCTACGGGCAATTTGTAAATATATGCTGAGTTTTCAATATTAAGGTAATTGCATGGTTTATATTTAGGAGAAAGCAGAAATGTATATATTAATATCGTATATTTTTTTATTAAATTTAATTGGACTACTGTTAATGTCTTCTGACAAGAAGAGAGCCCAAAAAGGAAAATGGAGAATCCCAGAAAGAAGGCTTTGGTTTGTAGGAATTCTCGGTGGGGGCATTGGTTTATATTGGGGAATGAAAACCTATCACCACAAAACGAAGCACATTTCCTTTAAATTCGGTATGCCTGTTATCATTGTATTAAATGTAATAACGTATGGATATGTTATTTACTTATTAGTTAAGCCGTGAGATCAAAAGTCATCACGGCTTTTTTAAAAACTCTCGAATTGGGCTTTTCCAGCCAATCTCTGCACTCGGATATCTTCTCTTTACTTCCGCTTCTATATTTAAAAAGTCACTTTTTTCAAGTCCCTGTAGTTTATCCGTATCTTTCACCCATAAAACAATTGATACAACATCAAAGGCTTGTGTAGTTGTTCCAAGGTATTTTTCGCCCTCAAAAAGTACTCCTTCGTATGTTACTAAAAAGTTTTTTCGTACATTTTCATAATCATCCCACATGTAGAAATCTTTTTTCTCATGAGCAACGGCAAGCTTTCTTTTTGGATTTGTTATATATTTAATTGTTGCATATATTAAAAAGAAAATTAGTGCAAAAATGACAAGTCTAAACAAAATGACAAACATATAGTAACCTCCAAATTGTTTCTATATTATATAATACAATACGAATGAGTATAGTGGTAAGTTTCAAATCATATTTTTTTTCGAGTTTGTTATAATAAAAGCAGTGAAAAATACTGTAGGAGGATAAGCTATGATCGAGCAATTATTTAAGCTTCAACGGCAATTAGATGAGAGAATTGCAAAAGAACATGGACTAGAGCAAGTGGACTTGATGGATAAGAAAGTCATGGCGTTACTTGTTGAGTTAGGCGAGCTTGCAAATGAAACACGTTGTTTTAAATTTTGGAGTAAAAAGCCGCCAGCAGAACGTGAAGTTATTTTGGAAGAGTATGTAGATGGGATTCATTTTATTTTATCAATTGGAATTGAACTTGATATAGAGGATTTACTTAATCTTGAACTATATGAAGAATCACGTGATTTAGTAAACCAGTTCCATCGAGTATTTTACAGTATTTCCATGTTTCGTGAAAATACCAGTCTCGAAAACTACCATACTATTTTTAACGAATACTTGTTATTAGGAAGATTGTTAGGATTTTCCTCTAAAGATATTGAAAAAGCATATATTTTGAAAAATGAAGTGAATCATCAGCGTCAGGATCAGGGATACTAATAGGGTGTGAGAACATCCTATTTTTTTGTAATAATAAGTTACAATCGCTATAATTATGTAACAGTGGTTGAAATAAAAACTAATTGGCAAGGAGGAATATAGAATACATGGGAAAACAATTGGATGAAACTTTAACAATGTTAAAGGATTTAACAGATGCGAAAGGAATTCCTGGGGATGAGCGGGAAGTTCGCGAAATAATGAAAAAATACATAGCTCCATATGCGGATGAAATTACGACGGATAACTTAGGTAGTCTGATAGCAAAAAAGGTTGGAAAAGCTGACGGGCCGAAAATAATGGTTGCGGGGCACCTTGATGAAGTGGGTTTTATGGTTACACAAATTACTGAAAAGGGCTTTATTAAATTTCAAACCGTTGGTGGTTGGTGGTCACAGGTCATGCTTGCTCAACGTGTAACGATCATGACGAAAAAAGGCGATATCGTAGGGATTATTGGTTCAAAGCCTCCACATGTCCTTACTCCGGAAGCTCGTAAAAAACCAGTGGATATCAAAGATATGTTTATTGACATTGGGGCAGCAAGCAAAGAAGAAGCAATGGAGTGGGGCGTCCTGCCTGGTGACTCGGCTGTTCCATATTTTGAATTTACAGTAATGAATAATGAAAAAATGTTACTTGCAAAAGCTTGGGATAATCGCATAGGTTGTGCAATTGCAATCGACGTGTTAAAACATTTAAAAGGTGTTGATCATCCAAATATTGTTTATGGGGCAGCAACCGTTCAAGAAGAAGTTGGCTTAAGAGGTGCAAAAACAGCGGCAGCGCAAATTAAACCAGATATCGGCTTCGCTGTTGATGTCGGGATTGCAGGTGATACTCCTGGAATATCAGAGAAGGAATCAATTAGTAAAATGGGAGAAGGTCCGCAAATTATTCTTTACGATGCATCTATAGTGTCTCATAAAGGTCTTCGGGATTTTGTTGTTAGTGTGGCAGATGAAAACAATATTCCATATCAATTTGATTCAATGGCTGGTGGTGGAACAGACGCGGGTGCGATTCATCTTACGGCAAATGGGGTACCTGCTTTAGCAATTACGATTGCAACAAGGTACATTCATTCACATGCTGCGATGCTACATCGTGATGACTATGAAAATGCTGTAAAGCTCATTGTAGAGGTTATCAAACGATTAGATGCCAACAAGGTGAAAGAAATAATTTTCGATTAAACAAAGAAAAATGAACAAAAAACGGGGCAATCTTCAATTAAAGACGGCCCCGTTTTTCCATCATTTGGAGGGGTCAGGAACCTCTATGGACACCTCTATGGACACCTCTATGGCACCTATTGCTTTTGAAGCCCATTTCGAAGGTTTGTTAACATTTCTTCCTTTTCTTCTTCATTTGAGTTTTGCCAAATTACCTCAAACAAAACGCCGAGACCTGGAAGCATTTTCTCTTCTTGGCTGCGGATCGCATCAATGATTGTATCCTCTAGCTGTTCCTTTGAGTTGTCTACAACATTGTGGATAACAGCATGACGTAGATTTATATTCATTTGCAAACACTCCTTGATCGTTTTATTCCTGCACTTGCAGACATTACTAGTTTTCATCAATTCTGATTGGATTATGTAATGACGAATAGATATAATGGAAAGGTATATAGAATGGAGTGTCAAAAATGATAAAAAGAATAGAATCGGCTCAAAATTCCCGTGTTAAGCAGTGGAAAAAACTACATACAAAAAAGGAAAGAGAAAAAACAGGATTATTTCTTATTGAAGGTAGGCACCTAGTGGAAGAAGCGTTAAAATATAAAACAGTCGTTAAAGAAATAATTGTTCGTGAAGGCGAGGAATTTTCTGCTATAAATATAGGTGAGGCGAATGTAACCGAAGTGACGAAGGAAGTTATGAAATTACTCACAGATACGGAAACGCCTCAAGGAATAATCGCTGTTTGTGAGATGCCAAAGCCATGTAAAATAGAACTATCGTCCTCTCCATTAAGGCTATTGCTGATTGACAATGTTCAAGATCCAGGGAATCTAGGTACGATGATTCGTACATCTGATGCAGTAGGGATTGATGCGGTTATTTTAGGTGATGGTTGTGTGGATTTATATAATGGAAAAACAATCCGCTCCACTCAAGGTTCGTTATTTCATATCCCAATTATTAAAGGCAATTTAACTACATGGATAGATGAGCTAACGAGAGAAAATATCAAGGTTTTTGGAACGGCTCTTGATAATGCAAGGGACTACAAGGAAGTTCCATCTCAACAACAACGGTTTGCCCTTTTAGTAGGTAACGAAGGAAATGGTGTAAATCGTGAGCTATTGAAAATGACTGATGAAAATATCTATATTCCAATATTCGGTGAAGCAGAATCCCTCAATGTATCAATTGCAACAGGAATATTGTTATATCACTTACGAGGTTAATGTTGGGAAAAATTTGATTAACGTTTGCCACCGATCGAAACATATACTATAATAGTAAGGGAAATTTTATAGAAAAAGCTAGGAAGGAACATAGTACGTTACCTCTCATCATGTTAGGGAGAAGATGCCATAGACTGAAAGCATCTTTATGAATGAAGTAGCCGAATTCACTCTGGAGCTGACACTTGGACCTTGAATTTGAGTTGGTGAATACAACCAATAAAAGTTTGAGTAAAGGTGTTCCGGTTGTTAAACCGTTATGTAAACTAAGGTGAACAGTAGGAATAATTCTATTGTTAATTAGGGTGGTACCGCGAATCAAAGTCTTCGTCCCTTTTGTGGGAGCGAAGGCTTTTTTATTGTTTAGGAAATATAAAATTTGATCCTGTGGATAAATATTATATCACAGAAAGTAGTCGTCCAGCTCCAGCGCCCAGCGACTAGTAAACTTCGTTCATCACTTTTGCGATAAGTCAACTTCGACTCGTCCCTCGTCGTGTTTTGTTTATCTCAGTCGATGCGCTCTTAGTTTATACGTCGCTAAGCAGGGCGCTTATAGCTTTTGTTCTTTTGGCTGAGTTAATATTAAATATTGTTAATAGCCTGCTGTGTGCGTGCGCGGTGAGCGACTTTTATTCGTAAGAATAACTTTAGCGAAACGCGTACCAGCAGGCGAAGAAGGTATCAACACTATTGTTTAACTAAGCTTTATTTTATTAAATATTTAAGGAGGAATCGATATGCAGGAGCAATTAAAAGTATTACAAACAGAAGCTTTACTAAAAGTTGAGCAAGCGGAAGATTTAAAAGCGTTAAATGATATTCGGATTGCGTATTTAGGGAAGAAAGGTCCGATTACAGAAGTATTGAGAGGGATGGGTAAATTATCTGCTGAGGAACGTCCAGTTATGGGTCAATTAGTTAACGACGTCCGTGCAGCCATCCAAGAAAAGCTTGAAGAAAAGCAAGAACGATTTGAAAAGTTAGCTGTTGAACAGAAGCTAGCGTCAGAAACAATTGATGTAACCCTTCCAGGTCGACCCATTCAAGCAGGAAATCATCATCCATTAACAGCAGTCATTGAGGAAATAGAGGATTTATTTATCGGCATGGGCTATCAAATTGCTGAAGGACCTGAAGTTGAACAGGATTATTATAACTTTGAGGCGCTAAATCTCCCGAAAGGTCATCCAGCGCGAGATATGCAGGATTCTTTCTACATAACAGAGGAAATTCTTCTACGTACTCACACATCACCTGTTCAAGCAAGAACGATGCTAAAGCACGAAGGGAAAGGACCTGTAAAAATTATTTGTCCAGGTAAAGTATATCGTCGCGACAATGATGATGCGACACATTCTCATCAATTTATGCAAATTGAAGGACTTGTTGTTGATGAAAATATTCGGATGAGTGACCTGAAAGGAACACTCGAGGTTTTTGCGAAAAAGATGTTTGGTGAAGACCGTCGTATTCGTCTCCGTCCGAGTTTCTTCCCATTTACAGAACCATCAGTTGAAGTAGATGTTTCATGTATGTGTGGTGGCGATGGATGCTCAATTTGTAAAAAAACAGGCTGGATTGAAATTTTAGGAGCTGGAATGGTACATCCAAATGTACTTGAAATGGCTGGCTTTGATTCGAAAAAATATACAGGCTTTGCCTTTGGTATGGGACCTGAACGAATCGCAATGTTGAAATATGGAATTGATGATATTCGCCATTTTTACACAAATGATATTCGTTTTTTAAAGCAATTTAAGCGGGCATAAGTAGACCTAGATTGCTGGAAGAAAAACAGGATTAATTAGGAGGGAAAAAAGTGTTAGTATCTTATAACTGGTTAAAAGATTATGTTGATATAAATGATGTTTCTGCAGAGGAATTAGCTGACAAAATTACAAAAAGTGGAATTGAAGTTGAAGCAGTCGAACTATTAAATAAAGGAATTTCGGGTATCGTGGTTGGACATGTGCTGGAATGTCAAAAACATCCTGCAGCAGACAAGTTGAATATTTGCCAAGTTGACATTGGTGAAGGAGAGCCACAGCAAATTATTTGCGGGGCACCAAATATCGCTGCTGGTCAAAAGGTTATTGTTGCAAAGGTAGGTGCCGTTCTCCCTGGGAATTTCAAAATTAAAAAGGCAAAGCTTCGAGGCGAAGCATCAAATGGAATGATTTGCTCGTTGCAGGAGTTAGGAATTGAGACGAAATTCGTTCCAAAGGAATTTGCAGAAGGAATTTTTGTTTTCCCAGATAACGTAGAGATTGGCTCAGACCCGTTAGAGCATCTTAATTTAACTGATAAAGTGTTAGAGTTAAGCTTAACACCGAATCGTGCAGATGCATTAAGTATGATAGGGGTAGCTTATGAAGTTGCGGCAATTTTAGGACGTGACGTCAAACTTCCAACCCCTGTTGTCAACGAATCAAATCAAAAAGCAGCAGATTATATAAAACTAACAATCGATGCAAAAGAAGATAATCCTTATTATGCAGCACGTGTTGTGAAGGGTGTAAAAATTGGGCCATCGCCACTATGGATGCAAATGAGGCTAATGGCAGCAGGAATTCGCCCAATTAGTAATGTTGTTGACATTACCAATTATATTTTAATTGAATATGGCCAGCCTCTACATGCGTTTGATTATGACCGTTTAGGCTCGAAAGAAATTCTCGTTCGACGTGCTAAAGAAGGCGAAAATTTCGTAACACTCGATAACCAAGAGCGTACATTAAAGAACGACCACCTTGTTATTACGAATGGTATAGAACCTGTAGCATTGGCAGGTGTAATGGGCGGTGCAAATTCTGAAGTACACAACGATACTGTAAATGTATTAATTGAGTCGGCTGTATTTAATGGTCAAACGATACGGACAGCATCAAAGGATCACGGCTTACGAAGCGAAGCGAGTGCTCGCTTTGAAAAAGGAGTTGACCCACTACGTGCAAAACAAGCAGCAGATCGTGCAGCTGCACTAATGGTGGAACTTGCAGGGGGAGAAATTTTAGCAGGTGTTGTTGAGGCTGACTACCTTGATCGAACATCAATTAACGTGTCAGTAACAACGGATCGGATTAATAATGTATTAGGAACAAATATTACAACTAATGAAGTAGCACAAATTTTTACAAGGCTACAATTTGATTTTACTGAAGACAATGGTTCGTTCACAGTGACTGCTCCATCAAGAAGACGGGATATCGTGATTTCGGAGGATTTAATTGAAGAGGTAGCCCGTCTTTATGGCTATGATTATATTCCAACAACATTACCGATAGGAGATTCAACACCAGGCAAACTTTCACCATATCAAGAAAAACGTCGGAAGGTTCGTCGTTATCTTGAAGGGGCAGGATTATTTGAGGCAGTCACCTATTCGTTAACAAGCTCTGAAAAAGCAGTGTCATATTGGGATGAAGCAACGGAAGCGACTCCAATCCGCTTAGCAATGCCGATGAGTGAGGAACGCGGTACATTAAGATTAAGTCTAATTCCACACTTATTGGAGGCGATTGCTCATAATAGTGCACGGCAATTAGATAACTTAGCCTTATATGAAATTAGCAAGGTGTATTTATCAGAGAATGAAATTGACACCCAATTGCCAATAGAAAGAGAAAACTTAGCTGGAGCTGTTACTGGTTTATGGCACTCTCATTTATGGCAAGGCGAAAAGAAACCTGTAGATTTCTACGTTGTTAAGGGAATCATAGAAGGGCTATTTGCGGTACTGGGGTTAGAAAACGTTGTGGCATTTGAACAAGGGAAGAAGGAAGGACTTCACCCTGGCCGAACTGCGATCATTAAGCTAGAGGATGAATATGTTGGCTTCATTGGTCAAGTTCATCCAGATCAGCAAAAAGCACTTGATATACATGCAACTTATGTATTCGAACTAAACCTAGAAAAGCTTTTACATGTAAACGTTGAAGGTGTGAAATATGAAGCAATTCCACGGTACCCTTCAGTAACACGTGATATTGCACTTGTTGTAGATCAACAAGTAGTTGCGGGAACAGTTCAGGCAGCGATTAAAGAAGCTGGTGGCAAATTGTTAAAAGAAGTTTCAATTTTTGATCTTTATCAAGGGGAGCATTTAGAAAAAGGCAAAAAATCGATCGCTTTCTCATTGCGTTATTTCGATCCGGAAAAAACATTAACAGACGAAGAAGTAACTAAAGCACATGACCGAGTTTTGAAGGCGGTGGAGGAACAATTAGGGGCGACTTTAAGAGGATAACAATTGCCATAAAATTACTAAGTATGACGAAGGAAAAATATTACTTTCTCCATAAACATTACTGTCCGATTTAAAGATAGTGTCAGGATTCTCGCTCGAAACAATTACGAGGATCCTGACTTTTTCTATAAAATGGTAGTCGGACAATAAAGATGCAAATTCGGACAATAAAAGTCTAAAATTGGACAATAAAGATGCTAATTCGGACAATCGATTTAATTTTGAGATTTTGATAGGTTCCTTGCTTTTTCAGTATTTGCAAAATGAATTTTTGTGAACTCAAATAATGACTTTTCTCCGTATTTTCGAATTAACTTTGCGGCAGCTTCGTCTACTTTCATTCCTGCTCCCTTAGGTAGTACAAAGCCAGCTTTGTTACTAAGATTTTCAAACTCAGTAATGAAAGCATATCTCGCTATGATAGACGCAGCAGCGACTGCTATGTGAACGGATTCTGCTTTTGTGCTAAAATATACATTCTCATTCATCCAGCTGATTTCTTTTCCTTTTAAGTAATTAAAAAAGACCCCGGGTTCACAAAACTGATCGATTAAGATTCCATCAACATGGTCGGACGGCTCCAATTTATGAATTACATGCTGAATGGCTTGATTATGCAATTCTGCTTTCATTTTCCCTTGATTCATACCGTTTTTTTCAAGATCATTATATTTTTCATTTCTTAAAATTAGTAAACTGTGGGGGATTAATGGAATTATTTCTTTAGCTATTGCTGTAATGTGATTATCATTTAATGCTTTTGAATCCTTTACTCCTAATTGTTTTAATAACGCAATTTTATCTATTGGCACGTAAGCTGCAACAACGGTCATTGGTCCAAAGTAGTCTCCAGTACCTACCTCATCTGATCCAATAATTGAAAGCTCACCAATATTTTCAGGTGGCTCGAATTTTATTTTCTGCTTTCGAATTAAAGACTTATTTGGCGAATGATTGGTAGGGTTTCTTTTTATCGTAGTTTCCCATTTCCTAACCTCGTTCTCGGTATCTTTTCCCTGGAATAGTACTTTGCCAGATTTATAGGCTGTTATTGTACAGCCGGGCGATTTTGCAACAAACACACTTCCAGGAGGATGTTGGCTACAAAAAGTAGGTTTATAATGAGTGATCATCTCATTTAGAATTTCGGGTGATACCGTTATTACACAATTAGACATAATAAATCCTCACTCTTTCCAGTTAAAATTTTGAAACAGTATTCTTTCATGTTATAGTAACATTAGATTATTTGTGACTTTTTGATTTTTTTCGAAATTATTCGATAGGAGGCCTTTCCGGTGACAAGGCAAAACAGTAAACGAATTTCCGTAGATATTTATGGTCACCAATATACAATAGTTGGGGATGAAAACTCAAGTCATATTCGTGTCGTCTCAAGCATAGTTGATGACAAGATGAGAGAAATTCATGAGATGAATCCCAATTTGGATACTCAAAAGTTAGCAGTACTTACAGCTATTAATATTGTAAATGATTATTTGAATATAAAAAATGAACATGAGGCTTTATTGAGGGACTATCAACGATTGTTGGAAAAAATTGAAAAAGGGAAAGATTAATCATGATTGATATAATTTTGCTGTCACTCTTACTAATAGGTTTCTTCATCGGGTTTCGGCGCGGCTTTGTTTTACAAGTTGTATATTTTGTCGGTTTTATTGCGGCATATGTTGTTGCTTATTTATTCTTTGATGATGTAGCGCCATTTTTAAAGCTATGGGTACCATTCCCGCCGTTATCTGACGATAGTGCCATGTCATTATTAATGAATACATTTGATATTGAAACGGTTTATTACCGGGCTATTGCATTTGTTACACTTTTTTTTGGAACGAAGATTAGTCTACATATTATTGGATCTATGCTAGATTTTTTAGCAGATCTTCCACTTTTACGTACGGTAAACGGATGGTTGGGTGGTGCTCTTGGATTTGTCGAGGTGTATTTGCTATTATTTATTGTACTTTATTTAGGAGCGTTAACGCCGATTGAAGCTATTCAATCATGGATGAATGAGTCGATTGTTGCAAAAGGTATCGTTGAAAATACACCAGTTGTTTCTGTTAAGTTAAAAGAATTATGGTTTGGCCAACCTATTTAATAATGCTATCTTCCTCCATGTGAAACCCATCCATGGGGGTTTGTGTTTTTTGAAAAACAATCAAAAGGGGTTGTTTATCGAAATGAATAAGAAAGATATAATAAGAACGTTAGAGACAATTGCTATTTATTTAGAAATAAAGGGAGAGAATCCCTTTAAAATTTCTGCATATCGAAAAGCCGCATCAGCATTAGAAGCTGATGACCGTAGTATAACTGCAATAGATGATGTTTCAAAGCTAAATGGGATAGGAAGAGGAACAGCAGCAGTTATTAAAGAGCTTCTGGAAACCGGGAAATCAACGGTTTTAGACGAGTTAGCGAGGCAAGTACCCGAAGGGCTAATTCCGTTATTAAAATTACCAGGGCTCGGCGGTAAAAAAATAGGAAAGCTATACAAAGAATTGAACATAACAGATATAGCTTCATTAAAAAAATGCTGTTTGGAAAATAAAGTTCAACAATTAGCTGGATTTGGGGAGAAAACAGAGGAAAAAATTCTTGAAGCAATTGAAGAAGTTGGGAAACGACCTGATCGTTTACCTATTTGGATTATGTTACCGATTGCAACAAAAATAGAGCAACAGCTTTCAACTATGAAGGATATCATTAAATTTTCCCGGGCCGGCAGTATGAGAAGAATGAAAGAAACGATAAAGGATTTGGATTTTATTATTGCAACTACAAATCCAGCGTCAGTCCGTGAACAGCTTTTACAGCTTGAAGGCATTTCAGATGTCATGGCAAATGGAGATACGAAAGTATCTCTCGTTGTCAGAGATGAATATGATATTTCAATTGACTTTCGCATTGTTGATCTAGAGAGTTTTGCAACAACACTTCATCATTTCACAGGCTCAAAAGAACACAATGTAAAAATGAGACAGCTCGCAAAGGAACGTGGTGAAAAGATTAGTGAATATGGTGTGGAAATTGTTGATACTGGCGAGTTACTAACGTTTGCTACGGAAAAGGCATTTTTCAATCATTTTGAATTAAATTATATCCCGCCTGAGATGAGAGAGGATAAAGGTGAAATTGAGGTTTTAAAGAAAAAATTAAAACCAATAAAGCCTATGCTGCTCTCCGATATAAAAGGTGATTTACATATGCATACAACTTGGAGTGATGGAGCTAACTCAATTCAAGAAATGGTTGAAGCGGCTAGACGTAAAGGCTATTCCTATATAGCAATTACAGATCATTCAAAGTATTTAAGAGTTGCTAATGGCCTAACGGCTGATCGGCTGCGAGAACAACGCAAAGAAATCGAACGCTTAAATAAACTTTACGATGATATTACGATTTTGGCTGGGATCGAGATGGATATATTACCAGATGCAACACTTGACTTTGATGATGAGGTACTAGAAGAATTGGACCTCGTCATTGGAGCTATTCATTCCAGTTTTTCACAGGATCGTAATCAAATCATGAAAAGACTCATAACAGCACTCGAAAATAACCATGTTGATATTATTGCTCATCCAACCGGAAGACTTATTGGGAAAAGGAAGGGCTATAATGTTGATGTGGAGATGTTAATAGAAATTGCGAAACGAACGAATACGGCACTAGAATGTAATGCCAACCCACATCGCTTAGATTTGTCATCCGAGTGGTTAAGGAAGGCGGTAGAAGCAGGAGTCAAATTAGTGATCAATACCGATGCCCATCAAATCGATACGCTAGATTATATGGAGATAGGTGTTGCTACAGCAAGACGAGGTTGGGTTACGAAGGAAACGGTATTGAATACTTGGACGATTGCAGACTTGATGGCTTTTTTAAAGCGTCATGATTAGGTAGAAGGAGGCTAAGCCTTTGTTAGAGCGTGTATTACGTGTACTAGAGTTTGGAAAAATTAAAGAATCATTAATAAAGCATACAGCTTCATCATTAGGAAAAGAAAAGGTAGAGATGCTTGTACCATCCTATGAATATGATGAGGTAGTGAAACTTCAAGAGGAGACAGATGAAGCTGCAAAAGTATTACGGCTTAAGGGACAAATTCCACTGGGTGGGATATTTGATGTCCGCCCTAGCATTAAACGGGCACAAATTGGTGGCATTTTAAGTGCGAGCGAATTGCTTGATATAGCAAGTACGATATATGGTGGTAGGCAAATAAAAAGCTTTATCGAGAATCTCGTTGAGGATGAATGGGAGCTTCCTATTTTGAAAACTTATGTGGAGCAACTTACACCCTTAACGGAATTAGAAAGAAAAATTAAATCGTGCATTGATGATTATGGACATGTTATGGATAGTGCAACTGAAAAACTTCGAGGGATTCGGCAAACGCTAAGAACAGCTGAATCGAGAATACGTGAAAAACTTGATAGCATGACAAAATCGACGGCTGGTCAAAAAATGTTGTCAGATGCGATCATAACAATCCGTAACGATCGCTTTGTCATACCTGTTAAACAAGAATATCGCCATTCTTATGGTGGTATTGTTCACGATCAATCCGCATCAGGGGCAACACTTTTTATTGAACCGCAAGCCGTTGTTGCACTGAATAACCAGCTTCAAGAGGCAAGAGTGAAGGAAAAGCAAGAGATTGAGAGAATATTACAAGAGCTTACAATTGCAGTTGCAACAGAAGCCGAACCTGCTTTACATAATGTAAAAGTATTAGCACAAATTGATTTCATGTTTGCGAAGGCACTGTATGCTCGAAGCATAAAAGCATCAAAGCCTAACATGAATAGCGAAGGCCGAATACGTTTATTTAAAGCGCGTCATCCATTGATTGCAAGTAATGAAGTGGTACCAAATGATATTATTCTCGGTGAAGAATATTCAACGATAGTTATTACTGGTCCAAATACGGGTGGTAAAACAGTAACATTAAAGACATTAGGATTACTCACGTTAATGGCACAATCTGGATTAGCAATCCCCGCACTTGATGGTTCAGAAATGGCTGTTTTTTCTTCCGTGTATGCTGATATTGGTGATGAACAATCGATTGAACAAAGTTTAAGTACGTTCTCATCCCATATGACGAACATTGTACAAATATTAAAACGCGTTGATGAAAATAGCCTTGTGTTATTTGATGAACTTGGAGCAGGGACGGATCCACAGGAGGGGGCAGCACTAGCAATTGCCATTTTAGATGATGTTTATAATCGAGGTGCAAAGGTCGTAGCAACGACCCATTATCCTGAGTTAAAGGCTTATGGATATAACCGTTCAGGAGTAATTAATGCAAGTGTTGAATTTGACATTGAAACGTTGAGCCCAACGTATCGGTTACTATTAGGGGTACCTGGTAGAAGTAACGCATTTGAAATATCAAAACGATTAGGATTAGCCGAACACGTAATTACAAAAGCTAAAAGTTTTGTTAGTAAGGAAACAAATAAAGTTGAAAATATGATCGCTTCACTTGAAGAAACAAAGAAGAAAGCTGAAGAAGAATGGAATGAGGCCGAATCAATTCGCAAGGATGCTAAGCAGCTTCATGAAGAATTACAAAACCAAATTATTGCATTGAATGAAGAGCGGGATCGGATTTTGGCTACAGCAGAAAAAAAAGGAAGAGATGCTGTTGAAAAAGCCAAAAGTGAAGCTGAGGAAATTATTCGCTACTTACGAAAGTTAAAAAATGATGCCCATGTTACCGTAAAAGAGCATGAATTAATTGAAGCTAGAAAACGGCTTGAGGATACTGCACCAACTATACAAAAAAGTAAAAAGTTTATTGAGAAAGAACAAGTTAAGCAACAGCTTTTACCAGGGGATGAAGTAAAGATATTAAGCTTAGATCAAAGAGGGCACATTGTTGAAAAAGTAAATGCTGAGGAATTCCTCGTTCAAATTGGAATCTTAAAGATGAAGGTTAAAGTCGAAGATTTACAATATATTAGTCGTCCGTTGCCAGTTGAAACTAAGCCGCTTGCAACAATAAGAGGGACAAGCCATCACGTTAAGCCTGAATTAGATCTTCGCGGTGAAAGATTCGAAGATGCTGTTCTAAAAGTTGAAAAGTATATTGATGATGCCTTACTAGCAGGCTACCCAAGTGTTTCTATTATCCACGGGAAAGGAACAGGTGCTCTACGAAAGGGTGTCCATGATTTTCTTAAAACTCATCGCCATGTAAAAGAATATCGTCTTGGTGGAATGACTGAAGGTGGAAGTGGTATGACGGTTGTTGAATTAAAATAGATAGTGAGGGGAGAGGATCGATATTACTAACTTTTGGGAAAATACTTTCGTCCAGACGGCTGCAAATTATAGTGTCGTTGTTTTATCCTTGATCGTATTTTTAGCTATTTTTGAGCTTGTTTCTAAGTATAGGAATTGGGAACAAATTCAGAAAGGGAATGTTGCTGTTGCGATGGCGACAAGTGGAAAGATATTTGGAATTGCTAATATTTTTCGCTACTCAATTCAACATAACGATTCGTTATTAACAATGCTCGGTTGGGGTCTATATGGATTTATTTTACTTTTAATCGGATATTTTATTTTTGAATTTTTAACACCAAGTTTTAAAGTAGATGATGAGATAGAGAAAGGGAATCGGGCGGTTGGCTTTATTTCTATGATCATTTCTATAAGCTTATCATTTGTCATAGGAGCAGGAATCATTGTATAGAGATAGAGGTGATTACACATATGGAAAAATTGGCTAAATTATTAATGATTGTCTGTGGAGTTTTTTTAGTAATAGGAATTTTTTATTGGTTATTTAATGCATAGGTATGTACTAGGAATATCTCGATAAGCTATGTTATCAAAGACTATGAATGGTGATTTTGAAGAACGGTGGCGGCGATTCTGGCGGGATATCTGGCAATAGCTAAAGACCCAACTAGTTTTGCATTTATGCAAGCGAGGATGCTGAAGCGTTGCTTAAGGTCCGCGTCTGCCGAGATGGATTTCAAAATCACCTTTTATATTTGATTCGACAAAAAGTTATATTTGATTCAATGAAAAGTTATATTGGATTTAACAAAAAGCTATATCGGATTGAAAACAAAGCAAAATTTTATAAAAAATTTATAGAAAATTTAAAAAATAATATCAATATAGCATGAATATCTATTATAATAAGAATTAAGTACCAAAAAAAGGGGGTTGTCCATAATGGATGTTTTACTTGAAAAGCAATGGTTGTCTAAATACCCAAAGGAGATTCCACATCGTATTGAGTATGAAGAAAAGCCGTTGTTTTCATTTTTGGAGGAAGCGGCCAAAACAGCGCCAGAGAAAATTGCAATTCATTTTTTAGGTAAACAACTTACGTATCAAGAGGTGTATGATTCATCATTAAAATTTGCAAACTACCTAAGGTCATTGGGGGTAAATAAAGGCGACCGCGTTTCCATAATGCTTCCGAACTGTCCACAAGCAGTTATAAGCTATTATGGTGTGTTGCTAGCTGGTGGGATCGTTGTCCAAACCAATCCTATGTATACGGAACGGGAGCTGCAATTTCAATTGGATGATTCTGGAGCCAGGTGGATAGTTTGTCTCGATTTGCTATATCCAAGAGTCTCAAAAGTGAAAGCGGTTACAAAACTTGAACATGTAATTGTAACTAGCATCAGTGACTATTTACCCTTCCCAAAAAACATCATTTATCCATTCATTCAAAGGAAACAAACCGGAATCAAGGTTCAAGTCAATCATGGAGGTACAACACACTTATTTAAAAAAGCATTAGTAAATAGCAATACCGAAAAAATAGAAGTTGAGATACATCCTAAAGAGGATATTGCCTTGCTTCAATATACTGGCGGTACAACCGGGCAGGCAAAAGGGGTTATGTTAACACACTACAATTTAGTTGCAAATACAACAATGTGCTTACATTGGATGTATAAGTTAAAAAAAGGTGAAGAGAAAATATTGGGTATATTACCATTTTTTCACGTCTTTGGAATGACTTGTGTTATGAATCTATCGATTATGTTTTTATCTGAAATGATCCTTTTACCGAAGTTTGATGCGGAGGAAACACTTAAAACAATCGAAAAACAAAAACCAACAATGTTCCCAGGCGCACCGACCATTTTTATAGCTTTACTTAACCATCCGAATTTAGCAAACTATGATTTATCGTCAATTGATTCGTGCATTAGTGGATCTGCACCACTTCCAGTTGAGGTTCAGGAAAAATTTGAAAAAATAACTGGTGGAAAATTAGTAGAAGGATATGGATTAACAGAAGCTTCACCAGTAACTCACGCAAACTTTTTATGGGATATTGAGCGTGTAAAGGGAAGTATTGGAGTACCATGGCCGGATACAGAATCCTTCGTGCTTTCGTTAGAAAAAAATGGACCAGCTGAAGTTCATGAAATTGGTGAAATTGTTGTAAGGGGACCACAAGTAATGAAGGGCTATTGGAATCGGGAGGATGAAACAGCAGCAACCTTTTATGATGGTGAGTGGTTATTAACTGGAGATCTAGGTTATATGGATGAAAATGGTTACTTTTATATCGCAGATCGGAAAAAGGATATGATAATAGCAGGTGGATTTAATATTTATCCTCGTGAAATAGAAGAGGTTCTGTATGAGCATGAGGCTGTTCAAGAAGCAGTTGTAGCTGGTGTACCTGACCCTTATCGAGGAGAGACAGTAAAGGCATATATAGTGTTGAAGGAAAATGCAAAGGTAGCGGAAGAGGATTTAGAAAAGCATTGCCGAGAATACCTAGCTGCATATAAAGTTCCACGAATTTATGAATTTAGAAAAGAGTTACCAAAGACAGCGGTTGGGAAAATATTAAGACGTGTATTAATTGAGGAAGAGAAGAAACAAGTATAAATGTAAACTCGTAATACCTGAACTAAACGCACAACGCGTTTGTTCAGATACATAATTTCTTTTTGAATATTGATACAACTTATGGTACATTACAAACGTAAAGTGCATTGACAGGATTTTAGTTTTATTTTAGAATAAAAAGAAATGAATGACGATTCATTCATTTCTTTTTTTAAAAATAAGATAGTATATAATTTTGCGCTTTGGAATCCAGCTCCAGCGCCCAGCGACTAGTAAACTTCGCTCATCTCTTTTGCGATAAGTCAACATCGACTCGTCCCTCGTCGTGTTTCCTTTATCTCAGTTGATGTGCTCAGTTTTTATGTCGCTAAGCGGGGCGCTTGCGCCTTTTGTTAAAGGAGTGCCTGTTATGAAAAGGAATAAACCAAAATATCGACAAATAATTGATGCAGCCGTTGTAGTTATTGCTGATAATGGTTTCCATCAAGCCCAAGTGTCTAAGATAGCAAAAAAGGCAGGCGTGGCTGATGGGACCATTTACTTGTATTTTAAAAACAAAGAAGACATTCTTATTTCTCTGTTTGAAGACAAAATGGGACAGTTTACTGAAAAAATTGAAGAAGTGATAGCAGGAAAATCGAATTCTGTAGAGAAGTTATTAGCATTGGTAAAAATGCACCTTTATCAATTAGCAGACGATCCAAATCTTGCAATTGTAACCCAAATAGAATTGAGACAGTCAAACACAGAATTAAGGGTAAAGATTAACGAAGTATTAAAAGATTATATTAAGATTATCGATCAAGTATTACGTCAAGGAATTGAAGAAGGCTTGTTTAAAGAAAATCTTAACGTCAAACTGGCTCGTCAAATGATTTTTGGAACATTAGATGAGGTTGTCACGAACTGGGTTATGAATGAGCAAAAATATGATTTAAGGGAAATCGTTGAACCAGTTCATCAACTGCTAATTGATGGCATTAGTGTTTAAAGACTGCAACTTTCTGTAGTCTTTTTATGAAAGTAGTTGCATATTAATTTTTACAGACTGGGGAGGTATGGGGACAGATGGAATTTTTTACCGTAGAAATTGATCAGAAAATTGCTACAATTAAATTAAACAGACCGCCTGCAAATGCCCTAGCAAGAGGGGTATTGGATGAGCTCTCAGTAGTTTTAGACGATTTAGAGTCTAATGGAGATGTGCGAGTTCTATTAATCAGAGGTGAGGGGAGATTTTTCTCAGCCGGTGCTGATATTAAAGAATTCACTGAAATTCAATCTGATCAAGGTTTTACAGAATTAGCTCAAAGAGGTCAAAAGCTTTTTGATCGAATCGAGAGCTTTCCAAAACCAATTATAGCGGTCATTCATGGCGCAGCACTTGGTGGTGGATTGGAGCTAGCGATGAGTTGTCATATTCGATTTGCTAGTGAAACTGCTAAATTAGGATTACCTGAGCTTCAGCTAGGGATTATTCCTGGCTTCGCGGGAACACAACGCTTGCCGCGTTTAGTCGGTGCCCCAAAAGCAGCTGAAATGATGTTCACAAGTGAGCCCATTACAGGGAAAGAAGCGGCAAGCTTAGGATTAGTTAACCATGCATTTTCCGAAGAAATACTTTTTGAGGAAGCCTACAATCTCGCTAAGAAAATTGCAGCAAAAGGCCCGATTGCAATTAACGCAGTAATTGAGTTGCTACAATATGCAAAAGGATCTTTACATGAACAAGGGGTTGAAAAAGAAGCTAGCTTATTTGGAAAGGTTTTTGTTTCTGAGGACGCAAAAGAAGGGATAAGTGCATTTCTTGAAAAACGCACACCTGAATTTAAAGGCAAGTAAAGGATAAGTATAGCTATTGACTGAGCGGCCGCTCAGAATTGATTGACTAAAACAAATTGGGAGGGAAAAGTTATGAAAATTTTTGTTATCATGAAACGAACATTTGACACAGAAGAAAAAATTGTAATAAACAATGGCAAGATTAGTGAAGATGGTGCTGAATTTATCATTAACCCATATGATGAGTATGCAATTGAAGAGGCGATTCAGCTAAAGGATAAACATGGCGGGGAAGTGACTGTTGTAACAATTGGTAATGAAGACAGTGAGAAAGAGCTACGTACTGCGCTAGCTATGGGAGCAGACAAGGCTGTTCTTATCAATATTGAAGATGATATTGAAGATGGGGATCAATTTACAACGGCAAGTGTACTTGGAGAGTATTTCAAAGGACAAGAGTATGATATCATCCTAGGCGGAAATGTGGCGATTGACGGTGGTTCCGGTCAGGTTGGACCTCGCCTTGCAGAAGCATTACAAATCAATTATGTAACAACGATCACAAAGCTCGATATTAATGGCAATACTGCGGTAATTGGCCGTGATGTGGAAGGAGATAGTGAAGTGGTGGAAGCATCACTACCACTGCTTGTTACTGCACAACAAGGCTTAAACGAACCACGATATCCATCTTTACCAGGCATCATGAAGGCGAAGAAAAAGCCTTTAGATGAGTTGGAGCTTGATGATTTAGATATTGATGAAGATGACGTGGCTGCGAAAACGAAAACACTTGAAATCTATTTGCCACCACAAAAAGCTGCAGGGAAAGTATTGTCTGGTGAGCTTAATGATCAAGTCAAAGAATTAGTAAAATTACTTCAAACTGAAGCAAAAGTAATATAGGCGGGGGGAGAAAAAGATGGCTAGAAAAGTTTTAGTAGTAGGGGAAGTTCGCGACGGAAATTTACGTAATGTATCATTTGAAGCCATTGCAGCAGGGAAGCTTGTTGCAGAAGGTGGAGAAGTTGTTGCTGTCTTAATGGGAGAGTCTGTTCAATCTCAAGGAAATGCAATGATTCAACACGGCGCAGACCGTGTCGTAGTTGTTGAAAATCCTCAATTGAAAAATTATACTCCAGATGGCTATGCGCAGGCATTGCTGGCTGTTGTTGCATCTGAAAATCCTGAGGGAATGATCATGGGTCATACAGCACTTGGAAAAGACTTATCACCTAAAATTGCAGCAAAGCTTGGGTCTGGTTTGATTTCTGACTGTGTTAATGTTGAGGAAGCAGGCGGGAATATTATATTTACGCGTCCAATCTATTCAGGGAAGGCATTCGAAAAGAAGATTGTTACAGACGGTATTATTTTTGCAACGGTTCGTCCGAACAACATTGCTCCACTGGAAAAGGATGAGTCACGTTCTGGAAACGTTGCATCATTAGACGTTGAAATTAAGGATCTAAGAACAGTAATTAAAGAAGTCGTACGCAAAGCGTCTGAAGGTGTAGATCTTTCTGAAGCAAAAATAGTCGTTGCCGGCGGACGTGGTGTTAAGAGTGCCGAAGGCTTTAAAATGTTACAGGAGCTTGCGAATGTATTGGGTGGAGCAGTAGGTGCTTCACGTGGTGCTTGTGATGCGGAATACTGTGATTACTCATTACAAATTGGGCAAACAGGTAAGGTTGTAACGCCTGATCTTTATATTGCTCTAGGTATTTCTGGGGCTATCCAGCATCTTGCTGGTATGTCTAATTCAAAAGTAATTGTTGCGGTAAATAAGGATCCAGAAGCAAACATCTTCAATGTAGCTGATTATGGAATTGTCGGCGATTTATTTGATGTTGTACCACTGTTAATTGAAGAATTTAAAAATGCTAAAGTAAATGCATAAATTCAAAAAGAAGCGCGTAGTGTAAGAACTACCGCTTTTTTATATGATGGGCTTTGTATTAAAAAAAAAGTGTTTTTCACAATCAATTAGGGTATATTTAATACTGAGCAAATAATTCGCTTCAAGATACGGCTGATGGTATACTTTTTTTATAGTTTATAAAAAACCTATTTATGAGGGGGATTTTTTAATGGCAATTGTACATGCAACTGATCAAAACTTTGCAACTGAAACTGGACAAGGCGTTGTATTAACGGATTTTTGGGCTCCATGGTGTGGACCTTGCAAAATGATTGCGCCTGTGTTAGAGGATTTAGCTGCTGACCTAGGGGAAAAGGTAAAAATTGTTAAAATTGATGTAGATGAGAATCCAGAAACAGCAGCAAAATTTGGTGTTATGAGTATCCCAACATTACTCGTATTTAAAAATGGGGAAGTTGTAGACCAAGTTGTTGGGTTCCAACCGAAGGAAGCGCTTGTTGCGTTATTAGAAAAGCACATTTAATTTACTATGTGATGTATTTTTTTGAATGCAATCTAATTTAGTTAAAATAGCCCAGATTTTTCTGGGCTTATTTTTTTTATGAGAAAATACTATAATGAAAAGGAACGTAAAAATGGGAGGTGGTTGCATTGTACAATCATTTAAAAGAAAAGCTTGGGCTGCTTCCCGACCAACCAGGCTGTTACTTAATGAAGGATCGGAACGGGACGATTATTTATGTCGGTAAAGCGAAGGTCCTAAAAAATCGTGTTAGATCTTATTTTACCGGATCCCATGATGGGAAAACACAGAGGTTAGTCTCTGAAATAACAGATTTTGAATATATCGTGACGTCATCCGATTTAGAAGCATTAATCTTAGAAATGAACTTAATAAAAAAATATGATCCGAAGTATAATGTCATGCTCAAGGATGATAAGAGCTATCCTTATATAAAAATAACCGCGGACAAGCATCCTCGACTAATTACAACGCGAAATGTGAAAAAGGACAAAGGGAAGTACTTTGGACCATACGCAAACGTTCAAGCTGCAAATGAAACGAAAAAGCTGTTGGATCGCCTTTATCCATTACGAAAATGTTCTACAATTCCTGACCGTGTATGTCTCTATTATCATATGAATCAATGTTTAGCCCCTTGTGTAAATGATGTCGACGTATCGGAAAACAAAAAAATAGTGGATGAAATAGTGAAATTTTTAAACGGTGGGTATCAGGAGATTAAAAAAGAGCTTAATGAAAAAATGTATAGGGCATCAGAGCAATTAGATTTCGAACGAGCAAAGGAATATAGAGATCAAATCGCCCATATTGAAATCGTCATGGAAAAACAAAAAATGAATTTGAATGAATTAACTGATCGAGATGTATTTGGGTATACGTATGATAAAGGCTGGATGTGTGTTCAAGTGTTTTTTGTTCGTCAAGGTAAGCTGATTGAGCGCGAAGTTTCATTTTTTCCTTTTTATAATGAGCCTGAGGAGGATTTCTTAACGTTTTTGGGCCAATTTTACTTAAAATCAAACAATATTAAACCAAAGGAAATCTTTTTACCAGAGGAAGTTAACGGGAACTATGCGGAGAAGCTAGTTGAAGTGAAAGTTGTGCAACCAAAGATAGGGAAGAAAAAGGAGTTAGTAAATTTAGCGAAAAAGAATGCGAAAATTGCTTTAAAGGAAAAATTTGCACTCATTGAGCGCGATGAAGAAAGAACAATAAAAGCAGTGGAAAATCTAGGGATAAAATTAGGTCTTGGAACACTCCACCGAATTGAGGCATTTGATAATTCTAATATTCAAGGCACGGACCCAGTATCGGCAATGATTGTTTTTGTTGACGGTAAACCGGAAAAAAAAGAATACAGAAAATATAAAATTAAAGGTGTAGATGGTCCGGATGACTATGCATCAATGCGTGAGGTAACAAGAAGAAGGTATACGAGACTGTTAAAGGAAAATTTACCACTACCAGATTTAATTATTATTGATGGTGGGAAGGGTCATATTCAAACTGTAAAGGATGTATTGGAAAATGAATTAGGATTAGATCTTCCAATTTGTGGTCTTGCAAAAGATGAAAAACATCGCACATCTGAACTATTGTTTGGGGACCCGCCTCAGCTTGTGAAGCTTCCCCGGAATAGCCAAGAGTTTTATTTATTACAAAGAATTCAGGATGAAGTGCACCGCTTTGCCATTACATTTCATCGTCAGCTTCGAGGTAAATCTGTATTCAACTCAGTGCTAGATGAAATACCGGGCGTAGGAGAGCAACGTAAAAAAAGACTGTTGAAGCATTTTGGCTCTGTTAAGAAATTAAGGGAGGCGAGTGTTGAGGAGTTATCATCTCTTCGCATACCGACGAATGTTGCCGAAACTATTTTACGGTTTTTAGAGGTGTCAGAGGAGTAATTTCACTGACACCTTTTTATAATATTGAAAGAACCATTTTTTATCAATTAATCCCACTTCACAGTAATAATAACCTCAGAAGTCTTTTTCTTTTGTTCTTCCATAGCTTCTGCTTCATGGCCAAAAGCATTTCTTATCTGTTCAGCTAAAAAACCAGCTTCAATATGAAATGAGATTTCACCTTCACGTTGCAGACGATTATGAATCCAATCACTTTTTAAGCTGAAAATCATTTCACCTTTACGTTCTTTAATTATTTCTAAATTTCCCCATCCTGACTTTTTGTAAAAAGAGATAATTTCATCTAGTGATTGAAGTGGCATTTGGCGAGCAAGATTTTTTCCACTCCAATAAAGAATGGAACTATAATCCTTCCCCAAAAGATCTTTTAATAATGCTTCACGAATTAATTCATATCCAAACGCTGGAATCGTTAGATGTGAAAGCGTCTCATTATAGTCTTCCTTTTGTTTTTTAGTAAACAAATAAATCCCCTCTTTCTATAAACTTATTATTATCTTTTTCATTTTCATTAGCAACTATCAGTTCGTTAAAATTTATTAGCGACGTTGTTCGCTTAGAAGTATCTTCCTAAATATGTGTAATAAAATGAATTTTTCGAATGTTTATAGCCGGGCGTTCTTGACTGACCTTGTCGATGAGAGTAAAATGGACATGTCACAGATTATTCAAAGAAGCGTCACATTTGATGCTTCTTTGCATGTTTTTTACATATAGGGAGGTAGGATGCTATCGTTCTATTAAATCCAATTTATTCAAAAATAAGTAAAGGAAACTAAAGGGGGGGCAAAAATGGCAAAAGATCGTGAATTTTTAAATCGAAGACTTCATTCGTTATTGGGCGTAATCCCAGTAGGAGTATTTTTACTCAATCATCTTGTTGTTAATAATTTTGCGACTCGTGGCGCAGAGTCATTTAATGCTGCAGTAAATTTTATGGGGAATTTACCATTTCTGTTTTTACTAGAATTAATTGTTATCTTTCTTCCATTAGTTTATCATGCAGTTTACGGCCTTTATATTGCTTATACGGCGAAAAATAATGTGAGTAGATTTGGATTTTTTAGAAACTGGATGTTCTTACTACAGCGCTATACTGGAGTTATTACATTAATATTTATTGTGTGGCATGTTTGGGAAACGCGTGTTGCTGCTCTATTTGGTCAGCATGTTGACTTTAACATGATGGCTACTATTTTTAGCAATCCAGCAATGATGGTATTTTACATTGTTGGTGTGATTTCAGCATCATTCCATTTAGCAAATGGAATTTGGTCTTTCCTTGTTAGCTGGGGCATTACAATAACTCCTCGCTCTCAACAGATTTCATCATATGTGACAATGGCCTTATTTGTGGTGTTATCAATTGGCTTTGTAAGAATTATTTTTGCATTTATGGATCCACAATTAGCCAACATGTAATTTCATTGTTTTATTAACTTCGAATAAAACAAATTATTTAAAATTGGGGAGTGAGTTATTTTGAGTAATGTTAATCTTGTTATAGTCGGTGGCGGCTTAGCTGGTTTAATGGCTACGATTAAAGCTGCTGAGGCTGGCGTTCATGTTGATTTATTATCATTAGTTCCTGTTAAGCGTTCTCACTCTGTATGTGCTCAGGGTGGAATAAACGGGGCTGTTAATACAAAAGGTGAAGGGGACTCACCTTGGATACATTTTGATGATACTGTTTATGGTGGGGACTTCCTTGCTGATCAACCACCAGTTAAAGCGATGTGTGAAGCTGCACCTGGTATTATTCATTTATTTGATCGAATGGGTGTTATGTTTAACCGTACACCGGAAGGATTATTAGACTTCCGTCGTTTTGGTGGTACACAACACCATCGTACAGCCTTCGCTGGTGCTACTACTGGTCAACAATTATTATATGCACTTGACGAGCAGGTACGCCGTCATGAAGTTGCAGGTCTTGTAACGAAGTATGAAGGTTGGGACTTGCTGTCATTAATCCTTGATGATGACAATGAATGTCGCGGTGTAGTTGCCCAAGACATGAAAACACATGAAATCAAAGCGTTTAAGAGTGATGCAGTCATTCTTGCTACCGGTGGACCAGGGATCATCTTTGGTAGAACAACAAACTCTGTTATTAATACGGGTTCTGCTGCTGCAGCCGCTTACGAACAAGGTGTTATTTATGCAAACGGTGAGATGATTCAAATTCATCCGACTGCAATACCTGGCGATGATAAAAATCGCTTAATGAGTGAATCTGCTCGTGGTGAAGGTGGACGTGTTTGGACATATAAGGACGGTAAACCATGGTATTTCCTTGAAGAGAAATATCCTGCTTATGGAAACCTTGTACCTCGTGATATTGCGACACGCGAAATATTCGATGTGTGTGTAAATCAAAAGCTTGGTATTAATGGTGAGAATAAAGTATACCTTGACCTTTCGCATAAAGATCCACATGAGTTGGATGTAAAACTTGGTGGAATTATTGAAATTTATGAGAAATTTACTGGTGACGATCCACGTAAGATACCAATGCAGATCTTCCCAGCTGTTCACTATTCAATGGGCGGCATGTGGGTTGATTATGATCAAATGACAAATATTCCTGGATTATTCGCTGCAGGTGAATGTGACTTCTCGCAACATGGAGCAAACCGCTTAGGTGCTAACTCTTTATTGTCAGCAGTTTATGGTGGTAGTGTTGCAGGTCCAAATGCAGTTCGTTTTGCGAAAAACCGTGCAAAAGCAACTGATGCTATTACTGAATCTGTGTTTGAACGACAAGTAAAGGTTGAAGAAGAGAAGTTTAGCAATTTATCTGCGATGAATGGTACAGAAAATGCGTATGTGATTCATAAAGAGCTTGGTGAGTGGATGACAGACAATGTGACTGTAGTTCGTTATAATGACAAGCTTCTTAAGACAGATGAAAAAATTCAAGAGCTACAGGAGCGCTGGAATAACATTAATATTAATGATACAGCTAAGTGGAGTAACCAAGGTGTTATGTTTACACGTCAGTTAAAAGGAATGTTGAATCTTGCTCGTGTCATTACACTTGGTGCGTATCATCGTAATGAAAGCCGTGGTGCTCACTACAAGCCAGATTATCCAGATCGTAATGACCAAGACTTCTTGAAGCACACGCTCGCAACTTACAATGCCGAAACGAATTCACCTGAATTCTCTTATAAAGAGGTTGATGTTTCGTTAATTGCGCCACGTAAGCGTGATTACTCTAAAAAGAAAGATGAGACGAACAAGGAGGCAGCTAAATCATGAGTGAGAAAATGATCCGATTTATTATAACACGACAAGATTCACCAGAATCTGCCTCTTACCAAGAGGAATATGATGTTCCATATCGCCCTAATATGAACGTTATTTCTGCGCTAATGGAAATCCGCCGAAATCCAGTTAATGTAAAAGGGGAAAAAACGGCACCAATTACATGGGACATGAACTGTTTAGAAGAGGTTTGTGGTGCATGTTCAATGATTGTCAACGGGAAACCGCGTCAATCATGTACAGCGTTAATTGATCAGCTAGAGCAACCAATTCGTTTAGAGCCAATGCGGACATTCCCTGTCGTTCGTGACTTGCAAATTGATCGCAGTCGTATGTTCGATGCGTTGAAGAAAGTTAAGGCTTGGATTCCAATTGATGGAACGTATGACCTTGGACCTGGTCCAAGAATGCCTGAGAAAAAGCGACAATGGGCATATGAGTTATCAAAATGTATGACTTGCGGCGTTTGTTTAGAGGCATGTCCGAACGTAAATGAAAAGTCTGATTTTATTGGACCGCAGCCACTTTCACAGGTTCGACTGTTTAATGCTCATCCAACAGGTGATATGAATAAAGAAGAACGTTTAGAAGCAATCATGGGTGATGGCGGGTTAGCAAACTGCGGGAACTCGCAAAACTGTGTACAATCATGTCCAAAAGGGATTCCATTAACAACATCGATTGCTGCATTAAATAGAGATACAGCTATTCAAATGTTTAAAAACTTCTTCGGAAGTGATAAATAAATAGATTAGCATATTTGGACAAGGTCTCTTCCTAGAGGAGACCTTTTTTTAATATTCGATATTTGGGGGGATTATGAATGAGTCGAATTTCGTATATTGAGGATCAAGTAAGCTGGGAAGAAGAATTTTCTTTTTTCTGTCCTGTAAAGGTTCGATTTTCAGAGACTGATATGTTTGGTCACCTAAACAATACGATACCGTTTATTTATTTCGAACAAGCGAGAATTGAATTTTTTCGGGATTTAGGGTTTATGGATGAATGGATTAAACCTTCAAGTGAAAATATGATTGTTGTGGCAGACTTACAATGTGACTTTTTGAAACAAGTGTATTTTAATGAACAATTGCGGATCTATGTAAAGGCTGGGAAAATTGGAAACTCTTCAGTAGACATTCACTATATGGGTAAAAATGAAAAGGATACAACTTGTTTTGTTGGACGGGGAAGCATTGTGCAAATTTCAAAGAAAACTGGGAAAGCAGCACCGTGGTCTGCTGAATGGAAAGAAATTTTAGAGAATAAATTAAGAGAAAGCCGGTAGAAATTTTACCGGCTTTCAGTATTAAAGCACCATTCGTTTGAATTTACTCATAGAGTACTACTAATCTACATTTCTTTTATGCTGTTGATTTAACAAGTTTTTGTCTTACTTCAACTGGACCTTTTTGAATAATTCCTAGCGGCTTACCTAATGGTAATACCTCTCTCCCGAAGAAGTTGTTTAAGAATACAGCCCCCGCGGCATAAAACCCGATTAATGAAATTGAAAATTCAGAGTAAGCAGCTAACATTGAAAATAACTCTTTATTTATTCCTAGTGTTGCCATGCCAAGCGAAAATAATAAAATATTTATAAGTACCAAAATTGCAGCGAATGCTTTGTTTGCTTCAAAGGCAGCAACCATAATGAATAATGAAAATATAAAATAACCAAAAAATCCGAATGCAAGCTGTCGAGGATCAGCTGCTGCACTTAGTTCGCCAAACCACCCTAAAGCTATAGCCCAATGGCCAGCTACTCCAAGCCAAAAAAGACCATATGCACCTAAAACAACGGCTCCAAAATAATTGTTTTTCTTAAAATCAATTGTTGATGCCCATATTTGTGCAATTGCTCCTAGAAATATTGCCCATGGAAGAATATACTCTGTCCCTGTTGTCCATCCCATTTTTTGTGAGGCTGCCACAAAAGTAACCATTGAAAGCCCAAATACTCCTAATGCTGTAGGATCTGACATTACAATCTTTGTTTCAGTACCCACTGTTTCTGATCTAACCATGTTCTAATCTCCCTCCAATATTGAATCGTGTTATATATCACGGCTACATTATACCCGAGGGAGTTATATAACACCTTATAATATATTGCTAAATCCATATAAAATTATGTCTAGTATAATAATTACGACGAAACGATGACACAAAAATGAAAGCGAATTATAAATAAATAGCGTAACAACAAACAACCTTTATCAAAAGGACAAAAAAAATAAACTATATTGATAAAATTATGCTATGGCTATAATTGCATTTTAATTTGCCAAATAAAAAAGCAGCAAGGAAAATATTCCATGTCTGCCTTTGACTGTATATTTATTCATTAACAGTAATGATGTGCTCTTCTCGATATTCACTAGGGGACTGTCCAACATGCTTTTTGAAAATTGAACTAAAGTAATTTGGTGTGTTAAACCCAACTTGCGCAGCAATTGATTCGATTGTGTCATTCGTATTGGCAAGAAGCCACTTTGCGCGCTTAATTCTAATATTTGTTACATACTCAACAAACGATACACCTAGTTCCTTTTTAAAGAGGCGACTAAAATACGTATGACTCAAATGAACTTTATTCGCAACTTTTTTAATTGATAAATCCTCGTGATAATAATTTGAAATGAACTCTATGCATTTCTGTAAATTTTGATCCTTTGTCAATTCCTCGTAGAAGTTAAGTAAACTGCCTTCGCTAAGCGATTGGCCAAGTGCTTTACGTGCTTCACGATAAGGTTGATACAAATTCAACGGATCATTGTAAACAGATCCAACACCAACATGGAGCGTAATTCCATATTCCTTTTGGACTTCATCTATTAATTTTAATAAATAATAACGAATTTGATCCCACTCGCGGATTGATTTATAAACATACGGAATATGAAATAATACAGCGAGGTACCGTCTAAATGAAACGTAGTAAACATCCTTAACCCAATGGGAAAGGTGGTTTTTAATGACTGAGCGAACGTGAGACCGTAAAACACGTCTGCCTTCCTCGTTTTCAATAAAATCTGTTCCTTCTGATGTACCTTGAACAAGACAAACGATATTTGGAAGCTCATCCATTTTAGCAAATGATTTATACTGCTCTAATTCCTCATTAGTTTTTATTTCACCATATAGTAAACGTCGTAAAAACATCTCTCGAACAATTGGTAAGTCTGCTAAATCTTCAACGGAGGTTTTGACTGCATTAACAAAAGCGTTTTTTCTAATAGGTGTTAACAATAGTGCATGTGCGTTAAAGTTTACAGCAATAGGTGCAGTTTTTAAGTAAGCTTCATCCATCATGACAATTAGTTTACTTTGTAAATGCTTTTTACGTAAACGATTAATAATGACCCAGTCAAAAAAGGAATTAATTTGGGCAACGATAATATCGATTTGAATATTTCGTTGATCATCTCCTTGGATAATATTGCATGGAACATTTAGCGCTTCTTTCACCCAATCAGAAATCTTTTCGTATGCGCCAGCATCTAATCCGACCAACTTTACGTTATACATACAACGTCCTCCCCAATAAATTACACGACTTTTTATAAAATATTTAAAAATTTTTAAGATTCATTTTTTAGATTTATTATACTATATTTTTACTACAATAAGTTACAGGGTTTTGCATAAAGTTACAAATATTTCACAATTTCATTATGTCACAGAGTAGGTGGAACTTTCATATGATATCGTGACTAAATATATTCCCTTCAAAATCCGCAGTTCATGCCCTAGTAAGGAGGGAAAAACTGATTGAAGGAAAACAACTACCAACCGAAGCCACTACTAACGAAGAGAGAAAAAGAAGTATTTGAATTGTTAGTACAGGACAAAACAACAAAAGAAATTGCTGAGGAACTTTTTATCAGTGAAAAAACAGTTCGCAATCACATTTCGAATACAATGTGGTTTGAAACACAAAATAATAAAGTGATCAAGAAGCCTTCAGATACAACGACTGTGGGCTTTTTTTTGATGGTTTGTACACGTTAGCTAAAACGGGTTATTAAGTGAAATAAACTTAAACACTTTTTTATATTAAAAGCTTCGGTTTACCTTTTATCATTTTCATGATGAACGTATCATTGTAAATGAGGTTTTCTCTGTAAATAAATATTTAAAATATTGAATAGCATAAAGAAATTAAAATGGTAATATTTTTTCCAATGAATATTTCCAAAATTCGAGAGAAAAAGTAAGTACAAAGGCAAATATTGAGAAATTTGTAAAAAAAGAGGATAATTGATTTAAATAAAGTATAAATAATAGATGAGAAGTCGAAAAGTGATAGGGTGAGCTTAATTGGCAAATGTCAGGAAAATATATACGCAGAATGAGCAATTGCTTTTGTATTCGCAAGTTGAGGGTATATGTCCACTTTGTACTAAACCTCTTTATTATGAAAAAATTGGGAAGATATATAAAAAGTTCGAGTTGGCTCATATCTATCCATTAAATCCCAATTCTAGTGAAGAATTACTTTTAAAGACTGAAAAGAAACTTAGCATAGATGTGAATAGTCTTGATAACATTATTCCTTTATGTCTAGATTGTCATGAAAAGTTTGATAAACCACGAACTGTTGAAGAGTATCGTAAATTATTCCAGATAAAGGAATCCTTGATAAAGAAAAGCAATATTATGAATTCATATTCCTTATTTAATATTGAAGAAGAAATTAGAGAAGTACTATATAGATTAGATTTAGATACTGGGGAATTAATTAGATTAGAATATTCAGCCTTAAAAGTCGATGAAAAGTCAGATGTTTCTCTTCCACCATTGCTAAAAAAACAAATAAAAAATGATATTATTGAATACTTCAATTTTATTAAAGATATATTTAAAGAGATTGATAAGGAAACGCCAGATAAGTTTAATACCTTAGCAATGCAAATCAAAGGATTTTACTTCAAGTGTAAACAAACAACTCGAAATCAAGAAGAGATTTTTAGGAGTATTGTAGATTGGATTCATAATAAAACTGGAAAATATTCTTTAAGAGCTTGTGAAATTATAGCTTCCTTTTTTATACAGGATTGCGAGGTGTTTTCATGATAATTCCAAATAAAATTACGCCATTTAAAGAAAGTATAATAAGTAAAATTCCATACGTACTAAATGTACTTCAACAGCAAAATGAAAATCCAGTTGATTTGTGGGAAAAAGTACAAAGTCACTTTGAAGATATAAATGAGTTTATTTTAACTTTAGATGTCGCTTTTGTTCTCAGTGCTTTAGAGTATCTTGAAGATAGTGAGGAATTAATTTATGTTATATAAAATATTTTGCGATAAATTTAGAGAACCATTATTGACATTTAAGGATGGTCTAAATGTCGTTGTTGGCGATTCGATAGCTTCCAATTCTATAGGGAAATCTACAATATTAATGATAATTGATTTTGTCTTTGGAGGTGATACTTACATTACTGCTAATAAAGATGCAATTGAAGAACTAGGTCAACATGAATTTAGGTTTTCTTTTTTGTTTGAGAAGGAATACTTTTTCAGCAGGAATACTAAGGACTATAAATTTACAAATATATGCGATAGTGACTACAATGTTAGTAAAGTAATTAAAACAGATGAATTTACAGCTTTTCTAAAAGAAAAATATGATATTACTCTTCCCGATTTAAGTTTTAGAAACATTATTGGAAGATATTCTAGAGTATATGGAAAAGAAAACCTAAATGAAAAAAAGCCACTACAATACTTTGAAAAAGAAACAAAGAAGGCTTCATTACTGGCGTTAATTAAACTTTTTGGCAAATATAAAATAATTAAGGATTACGAAGATCAAATTAATAGATTAACTGATGAAAAAAGCACTCTGTTAAAAGCAGTTAAAAACGAGTTTATCCCTAAAATGACAAAGGCTATTTTTGATAAAAATGAAAAAAGAATTTTTGAACTAAAAAATGAACTAGAAAGGATGAAGAAAGAAATTATAGGAGCTTCAGCAGATATCGAAGCATTGCTTACCAAAGAAATTTTAGAGCTAAGTACTGTTAAAAGTCAATTACTCCGTCAAAAAAGTATCTTTGATTCTAAACTGAGAAGAACTCAAAGTAATATTTCAAATGAAAGATTAAAGATTGATACAGAGCTATCAAGATTGATTGAAATATTCCCTAATATGGATATTGAAAGAATTAAAGAAGTTGATGAATTTCATAATTCAATAAGTAAAATCCTGAAGGAAGAGCTCCAAAAATCCGAAAGAGAGCTAAATAAGCAAATTAAAACTATTGTTGCAGATATAACAAGTATCGATGAAAAGATTGCAGAAAAGTTGAATATTAAAAATAGTCCACAGTATGCATTAGATAGAGTAGTCGATATCTCAGCGAAGATTCAAGAATTAAACAATGAAAACAGTTATTACACAAAGAGAAAGAATATAGAGAATAATTTAACTTCAGCAAAAGGTGATTTAGAAGAAATAAAAATTGATATATACGCTGATATTTCAAGTCAAATTAACACAAAAATGAATGAATTAAACAAGCAAATTTATAAAGACAATCGTAGAGCACCATCATTCAGTATAAATGGTAATAACTATGTTTTTTCAACTTTTGGGGATACTGGAACAGGCACTGCATATGCAAACTTAATAACATTTGATTTGAGTTTATTAGATTTGACTGATTTACCTGCTTTAATCCATGACTTACCACTACTTAAAAATATTGAAAACGAGGCAACCGAAAACATAATCATGTTATATGATTCTTATGTTAAACAGATTTTTATTGCAATTGATAAAATACACACTTACAATGAGGAAACCGTTAAAATAATTGAAAAGAATAGATTCCTTAATTTATCAAAAGATAAAACTCTTTTTATCCTAAATTGGAAAAATAAGGGCGTTAACTAATGTTAATAGCAAAGATTTATATGGATTAATAATATTAAATTTAATAAATTCAATGGGTCAAGATAATTTGTAAAAGTAGTGGTTAATAATGAACTCTAAAGCATTTATATTCGTGATTAGTAAAAACCTATAACCCTCACTTACTATCGTTACTGAAGCGTATCTCAACTGATTTGAAAAGTGGAGTTTGGGTGGACAACCCAATTTGTAGTGGGGTAATTTGAAGTAAAAGTTCTAATGATTGGGAGGATAAGATTCTTGAAATCCGTTGAAATAAAGAGGGCGATTCGTGATTTTAAACAAATTGCTAACGATTATTTACAATCTCATTATGATTCACATCAAAATAATTTGTCCCGATTTTTTGCATTTATTTATGAAAACGAAGTGATCAAGCAAATTACTGAACCTTTAATGAATATGAAAGTTGATATTGACAACCTTTTTGTGACATCAAATGGTTATTGGATACGTCATGCGAATTTACCGATAGATAAGAATGAAAGAATTGCTACAGTGCTTCAACTTATGGAAATGGAGAATAAAAGGAAAATTTCATTTGAAAATATAAGTTCTAGAATGAACCCACGTGAGAAGAGCCTTCCACGATTGCTAGCTATTTTTAATCAAGGTATTATTGCCCCTGTTATTAGAGACTTATTTGTTAAATTAGATGATTTTATTGAAGACGAAATAGAAAGCAATGATGATGTTTCTTCAAGCGTTTTAAATATTTTCTATGGTAATGTAACTGCTCAACAAGGTGCTAATTTTACAGTTGGTCAACATGTTACCCAAAAAACAAATATAGAGAAAATATCGTCTGAACAACATAATATTAATAGGCAGAGGTTAGGATTTGAATCACAAGGTAGTAAGTATGCGAATCATGAAGTTAATGATAGGAAAATATTTATTAGCCATTCAACAGAGGATAAATTAATAGTGGAACCGCTTATAGACCTATTGGAAGGTTTAGGATTAAGAAGTGATTCTATTTTTTGTTCTTCCTTTGAAGGTTATAAGATTCCTTATGGTGAGGACTTCCTAGGTTTTATAAAAAAAGAATTGAGTGAAAATACCATTGTTCTATTTTTACTCTCGGAAAACTTTTACAATAGTCCAATTTGTATGTGTGAAATGGGAGCAACTTGGATAAAATCAGCAAAACATTTCCCAATCTTAATTCCACCGCTTACTTATGCAAACATGAAAGGTGTTATTTCTTCTCAAACCCAATCACTAGTTATTAATAAATCTAATGAACTTGATGGATTTATCACACAACTTTTTGGAGAACTTGATTTATCTTTAAAAATAGAAATTTGGAACCGTAAGAAAGAACAATTTTTATTGCGTATAAATGAACTACTAAATACTTGTACCTAATAATTAATTATTGGAAGTAATAACAGGATTACTAACAGTAAGAAATTACAATAATCGTAGAACAAGCAAAAGGCGAAAAAAGACCTATACTTGTTAGCTGAAATGGACGTGAACCAAAGTATGGCATTCGTGTTTGAATCCTAATCACGATAAATGGGAAAAGGTGTTAGGTAGAATCTAATAGTGCTATTCAAAAATAAAATATCCAATAAAGAGCGCTAGCAAATTAATATTGTTAGCGCTCTTTATGTTTAGATTGCATTTGAAAATAAGTACAGACCTTTTGGTAAATTTTAAAAGGAATATTGTACATAATGCTAAATAGGTAAATAAAAAGATGCTTCTAATTCCATGAGTTAACCTCTTCGTTAAGGGTGAGAAAAAAATGAATGAAGAAATTAGAGAAAAAAGCTGTCTTTGACCGTCAAAAATACAATGTGTTCTGAAAAGCATTATTAGATATGGATGCTCTCCTGTAATTTACTAATACTTTTTTAATGAACTCATGTTAAAATATTACAGAAAAGCACGAAAAGTTTTTTGAACTGAAGTTGTTTTTCAAATGTAATTGGGGAAGTAAAATATTAGGTATTAGCATAATTGATATAGTGTTTTAGTAGAGTGGTTTGGAGGGATTTAGAATATGGAAGAAAAGATAGATTATCAAGTGGTAAGCAATGCATTTGATAAGATTATACATGATTTTGAACGTGAAGACATGTCTCAGCGTGATCGAGGAACACTTTTTGAGTTATTAGTTACAGCATATTTAAAAAAAGAGCCAATGTATGCACGTCTATTTGATGAGGTATGGATGTTAAAAGATGTTCCTGAAGAATATGGTATTCCTAAGAAGGATACGGGGGTAGATCTAGTTGCAAGAAATAGGGAAACTGGTGAATTAGTTGCTATCCAATGTAAGTATTATGCGAAGGAAACGACAATACAGAAGTCCCATATTGATTCTTTCTTAAACGAAGTAGGAAAGAGTTATTATGGTGAAGGAATTATTGTAACTTCAACGGATAAGTGGAGTAGTAATGCGGATGATGCTTTATTATATCGTGATAAAAACATTGCTCGTATTGGGTTATCTCAATTACGAGATAGCGAGATTGATTGGTCACAGTTTTCCTTTGATAAACCACATACAATTAAATTAAAGTCCCCTAAGCAACCACGAAGCCATCAGATTCCAGCGATTGAAGCAGTAGTTAATGGATTTGAGACAGCTGACCGAGGGAAGTTGATTATGGCTCCTGGTACGGGGAAAACCTATACTTCTATGGTGATTGCTGAGAAGATGGCAGAGAAGAAAGATGGTACATTTAGGGTATTGTATTTTGTTCCTAGTATTCAGTTGCTTTCTCAATCTTTGAGAGGTTGGACTGCTGATTCTAACTATCGAGAAAATATGGATACTTTTGCTGTATGTTCTGATAGAAAAGTTACGAAGAAGGTAAAAGGTGAAAATGAGTTTGAGGATATTGCAGCAGCAGACTTGGGTTATCCTGCAACTACAGATTATCAAAAATTATTGCAACGTCAGAAAGATATTGACACAGCTGATAGTCAAAGCAAGTTCTTAGTGGTATTTTCAACGTATCAGTCGATTGATGTAATCATTGAGGCTCAGAAGAAAGGCTTCTATGAATTTGATTTGGTTATCTGTGATGAAGCACACCGTACAACTGGTGCTACAGAAACAGGCAAAGAAGCTAGTGCTTTTGTTAAAGTTCATAGCAATAACAATATTAAGGCTAAGAAACGTTTGTATCAAACTGCAACTCCTCGTATTTATGGTGAAGATGCAAAGCAGAAAGCGGATGAAATGTCAGTTGTTATTGCTGATATGAATGATAAAGATATTTATGGTGAAGAGTTTTACCGTATTGGCTTTGGTGATGCAGTAAATAAGGGAATTTTAACTGACTATAAGGTAATGGTTCTTGCTGTTGATGAAGAGGTAATTGCACGTCGTTTTCAAACACTGTTGGCGAATAAACGAGACACGGAACTTGAATTTGATGATGTAACTAAGATTATTGGTTGTTGGAATGGGTTAATTAAACGTAGGAGTAATTCTAATGTGATTTCAGCCAATCCTATGAAACGTGCGATTGCTTTTGCTGGAACAATTCGGGAATCTAAATTGATTAAAGAAATGTTTACGGAAGTTGTAGATATGTATATTAATGGGTCAGGCGACCAAGCAGAACCAGTTCGAGTTGAAATAGATCATGCTGATGGTTCAATGAATGCGTTGCAGAAAAATGAGAAAATTTCTTGGTTAAAAGCGGAAGTTCCACCAAGCACATGTCGTATCCTTTCTAATGCCCGATTCCTTACAGAAGGTGTAGACGTGCCTGATTTGGACGCTGTAATGTTCTTAAAACCTCGTAAATCACGGATAGATATTGCACAGGCTGTTGGGCGTGTAATGAGGAAAGCGGAAGGGAAAGATTATGGTTATGTTATTCTTCCCATTGGTATTCCAGCTGGTATTGATGAAAATACGGCTTTAGATAAGAATGAGAAATATCAAGTAGTTTGGGATGTTCTTAATGCTTTACGTTCGCTAGATGAACGCTTTGATGCAACCATCAATAAATTGGAATTGAATAAGAAGAAACCTGAACAGTTACAAGTTATTGGAGTTGGTTCTGCGCCTAATGAAAGCGAAGGTGGATTTACTATTGCTGAACCAGTAACAGAACAGCTGGCTCTTGGTCTTGATGAAGCGGAATTTTCGGACATTGAACGTGCGATATATGGGAAAATTGTAAAGAAAGTTGGAAATGTACGCTATTGGGAAGATTGGTCGAAAGACGTTGCTGAAATTGCTCAACAGCACAAGATGCGTATTCGTGTGATGTTGGAAGATAGGAATAGTGAGGCATATAAGGCATTCCAAAAATTCATTTCAGGACTACGTCATAACATTAATGGCGCTATTTCTGACCAACAAGCGATTGAAATGTTGGCACAACACTTAATTACAAAACCAGTATTTGAAGCGTTGTTTGATTCTTACAGTTTTGCGAATGATAACCCTGTATCAAGAGCTATGGATGCTGTGTTAAAGATTATGGATGATCAGGGGCTCGTGAAAGAACAAGAACGCTTAAAAGATTTCTATGATAGTGTACGGGTTCGTGCACAGGGAATCGATAATCTTAAAGCAAAACAGGACATTATCATCCAGTTGTACGATAAGTTCTTTAAAGTTGGGTTTAAAGAAACAACTGAACGATTGGGAATTGTGTTTACACCTGTTGAAGTAGTAGATTTTATTATTCACTCGGTTAATGATGCGTTGAAGAAATACTTTGGCAAATCGATTAGTGATGAAGGAGTTCATATTTTAGATCCATTTACAGGTACAGGTACATTTATCGTTCGGTTGTTGCAAAGTGGTTTGATTTCTAAAAAAGATTTGTTGCGTAAGTATACGCAGGAACTTCACTCGAATGAGATTGTACTTTTGAGCTACTACATTGCAGCTATCAATATTGAAGAAACTTTCCATTCCATAATGGAAAGTGACTACAAGCCGTTTGAGGGAATTGTTTTAACCGATACGTTTGAAAGCACTGAGAAAGTGGATTCTTTCGAGGACGAGCTGTTTGGTGAAAATAATGAACGACTTGAAAAGCAACTAAGAGAGCCTATTTTTGCAATAATTGGCAATCCACCATATAACGTAGGACAAACAGATGGTAATGATAATGCTGAGAGCGTAAAGTATCCTCGATTAGACCAAGCGATAAATGAAACTTATGCAAAGGATTCTAAAGGTGGCAATAAGAAATTATTGTACGATTCATATATACGTGCTTTTAGATGGGCTTCTGACAGAATAGGTGATAAAGGCGTGATTGGCTTTGTAACTAATGGTTCGTTTATTGATAGTTCAAGTACGGATAGCCTTCGTAAGTCTTGGTATGATGAATTTAATCACATTTATGTTTTTAATCTCCGTGGTGACCAGCGTACTCAAGGGGAAACCTCCCGAAGAGAAGGTGGAAAGATTTTTGGTTCAGGTAGTAGAACACCTATTGCAATAACATTATTAGTAAAAGATGGTTCAGGTAATCATGAACTACATTATCATGACATTGGAGAATATTTAAGTCGTGAGGAGAAACTTTCAATAATTGAACAAAGTGTTTCTATTGAAGGGATTAAATGGAATAATATTGTTCCTGATAAGAACAATGATTGGATCAATCAACGAGATGCAAGATATCAAGATTTCTATCCAACTTTTGATGATAAAGGAAAAGGAATTTTTCTTGAGAAGAACCCAGGGGTTAAAACTCACAGGGACAGTTGGGTATATAATTACTCTAAAGATAATGTTGAAAAAAATGCCAAATTTATGATTGATAATTTAAATTCTGAAATTGAACGGTTAAAAAGTATAGCTGATATGAACAAAAGGTATGATAAAGCTAACAAGAATGATAATTTTATTAAATGGAGTGATGGACTGAAGCGTTATTTGCAACGTGGTGAAAAAGTCAGTTATAGTAAAAGTGCTGTTCGAAGTTTGTATCGTCCATTTACAAAAAAGTGGCTTTACTACAATGATGCTGTTGTAGAAATGACTCGCAGATACAAAGAAAAACTGGGGGAAAATAATCTAATAATTTATATTACAGGAAATGGTGCTAAACGTGAATTTTCTGCAATAATACTGGATTCAATACCATGCTTTGACTTAATGGAAAAAGGACAAGGGTTTTTATTTGATAACTTTGAAACTAAATCAGAAATGTTTGTTGATATCACGAATATTTCCGATAAATCAATTCATTATTTTGATATGTCGCAGGAGGACTTGTTTTACTATGTATATGGCGTACTTCATTCTAGTGAGTATAAACAAAGATATGCTAGTGATTTAAAGAAGGCTTTACCACGTATTCCTTTACTGAAAAACAAAGAGCAATACGTTAAGATAGGACGAAAACTAGCTGACTTACACCTAAACTATGAAACGATTGAACCATATTCAGACGTTTTGATTGAAGGTAAAAGCAGCCCTTCATACAAAATTAAGAAGATGAAACACCCTAAGAATGGCGTGTTGGACAAGATTGTGTTTAATGAGGACATTACTATTACAAATATTCCTGAAAAGGCGTATGAATACGTTGTAAATGGTCGATCAGCAATCGAATGGATAATCGACCAGTACCAAGTTAAAATAGATAAGAAGTCTGGAATAGTTGATGATCCTAATCTCTACTCTGATGAACGCTACATTTTTGATTTGCTATTACGTGTTATAAACGTTTCGATTCAAACTGTAGATTTGATAAACAGCTTACCACCGCTTGAAATTTTAGAATAATGGCAGTGATAGTACTAACTAATTTACTGAATCCTTATTATTTTATATGTTTAAAAGATAAATTGAAGTCACTGATAATTCAGTGGCTTTTCCTTTGATTATTTTATTATCTGTATATTCGCTTGCAAGAAAAATATCTAGTTTTTCATTTTTATTCTACACTTAAAAATATGTGCAGATCCTTTGGTGAATTTTAAAGGAATATTGTATATAATGTTGAATAGGTATTTAAAAGGTATGCTGCAAATTTGAGGTGCTTACCTTTTCGTAAGGGGTGAGAATGATGAATGAAGAAATTAGGAATAAAATTAAGCTAGTTTTTGACCGTCAAAAAGGATTTGCAAAAACTAGGGACATGACAAATGAAGGTATAAGTAACTACTATATCCGACAATTAGAGGAACTTGGAGATATTATTAAAATTAAACAGGGACTTTATCGTCATTTACAATATGAGTTTAACCAACATGAAGAGCTTATAGAAGTAAGCAAAATTGTTCCAAAGGGTGTAATTTGTCTCTTGTCAGCACTATCTTTCTATGAGTTAACCACACACAACCCTTGGGAGTATCAATTTGCGATTTATCGTGGTGGAAAAAAACCAGTTTTGCCTGACTATCCACCAGTGAGGATATTTTACTTTTCAGAGAAGCAGTATGAAAATGAAATTGAAGAGGTTGAGATAGACGGTAATAGAGTGAAAATTTATAGTCGAGAAAAAACGATTTGCGATATAATTCGCTACAGAGAGAAAATTGGAATTGACATTATGAAAGAGGGATTGCGAAATTACTTGCAACTTGCTGATAAAAATATTACGAAGTTAGTTACGTGTGCGGAAGAGATGCGTATTAAGACGGTCCTATTAAAATATTTAGAGGTGCTTTTGTAATGGGTGAAATAAAAAACATACCAGCATCGGTTGCAGAACGATTAAAGAATGTATCTAAACAAAGTGGAAAATCCTTTGATTTACTGTTATTGCTATATTTCCAAGAACGGTTTTTGTATCGGCTATCAATTTCAGACTTCCGTGAAAAATTCTTGTTAAAAGGCGGATTGTTCTTATTTTCCTTGACGCAATTTAAAGCAAGACCGACAAAAGACATTGACTTCTTAGCGAAACAAATTTCGAATGACCTTAATTATATTAAGAATTCCTTCGAAACGATTTGTACTTTCCCAGTAGAAGAAGATGGAGTAAGTTTTGATATAGAGGGTGTTACTGCTGAGCGAATTAAAGAGGACGCTGATTACGAAGGTGTTCGTATTAAAATCCCAGCTTCACTTGGAAAAATGAAAAAAGTCTTACAATTAGATATCGGTTTTGGTGATGTTATTGTTCCCAAACCACAGGAAATTGAATATCCAGTTTTATTGAACATGGCACAACCGCAAATTCTTGTGTATTCAACAGAATCAGTGATTTCGGAAAAATTTGAAGCTATGATTTCGTTGTCTGTAGCGAATAGTAGAATGAAGGATTTCTATGATATTTTTACTCTATTGACAACCGAAAATTTTGATGGGCGTGTCATGTACGAAGCTGTTTTAGAAACCTTCCAAAGACGAGGAACACATTTAGAAAAAGAACATCCTTTGTTTACTGAAAAATTTGCTAATGATTTGTCGAGAATTAAACAGTGGAAGGCTTTTTTGCGGCGTATTGGAGCAGACCAGTCGTTAGAATTTCCGCTTGTGATGTCACATATACGTGAGTTTCTTTATCCGATTTATTTGTCTATTCTAAAAGAAGATGACTATTTCAGAATGTGGGATAGCAAGCTTCTCAAATGGAAGTAAGTGGAATCAAACGCAAGCATTAAATTCTTGTTCTTCTTTTGTAAGATTTTCTTTTTACTTATATAATTCTTTGAACTTTTAATAAGTTGAGAGAATCTTATAAGGAATAGGTGAGACGTATGGAACCAATCATGGTAAATATCGAGTCATTTCTATTGTCACAGAATTTATTAGAAATTTCTAATGATGAAATTAAAATCTTTAAGAACCCACAAAAGTACGGATGGGAAACAGAGTATAGAGTTGTTTTAAAAGAGTTATCAGGTCAAGAGGCAGTTATAATATATCCTAAAGATAAACCGATGCCATTATGTTATATGAAAGAGTTTGAGGATATTTGTTTGGAAGAACACAAACACTTTAATTTCGATAAAAGTGGAATAATTATTTGGAATATGGAATCCGTCTATAATGACTTTTTTATCAAAATTGGAGACTTTAAGGATGTTGGGAAACTTGGTGGGGTGTTTTTTGCCGAATCTGGATATGCTTTTAAAAGAAACAAGAAATAGAATACTAATAAGTTATAAAATGGACTCTAAATGTAAAGAGTCCATTTTATTTGGCAGGAAGTAAGAATATTAAAAGTAATTTAATTTCCGATAGGATTAAAGAATCTGAAATAATTAAATAAGAAAAAGTTGTAAAAGCACCTAGAATAGCAATGAAAAAATAAATTGGATTTTTTTAAAAAAAGTTCTTGACAATTTTGATGATTTAGATCTAAAATGTGAATACGGTTGGAGAACAACCAAAAATATTTATAAAAGGTAGGTCTTGCTTATAAATTAAAATTAATAGACTATATTTAGTATTTATTTACTAATTTAAAAAGGTATTCCGATGTCCGTAAAGACATCGCAATGTGTTCTATTTTGGTAGGCTGGTTTCGCCTGCGCAAAATGGTATTAATTATAACTAAACAAGCTTTTACTGTAACCCTTGAGGGGTGGATTATGTCCATTGTTCTATGGGTATTTAGAATCTACCAATAGGTGAATTATGCCTATTTGTAGAAGAAGCTTGCTTTTGTTTAATTAGCTTGCGATTACGGCTGTCGGAATGCCTTTTTTGCTTTCTAAAAGGGTTCCGTCTAGCGGACCCTTTTTTTCGTTCGCTAAATCCAGCTGCTGTTCCTTGACAACTAAATATTAGTTCGGTGTAAGGGCACCGTAAACAATCCAATTCTATTAAAAAATTTTAAGGAGTGATTTTAAATGTATTATTGTGGAAAATCTAGCAAAGAAATTAAGTTTCAAACTTACGATCAACAAATACCGAGTTTTAATGGGCTGATTGTAATGGAAGTTGGCAAAAGTAGTAATTCTAATTTATCTAGGAGGAATAAAAAATGAACACTATTAATGAAATTTTAGAAGTTGCTAGAAAAGAGATAGCAAGAGATTTTATGAAATCGCTTGGATTAAGTCCAATCTATAGTATGGAAAATCTTAAAAAGTTACAAGGGAAAATAATAAATATGGAAGCAGCCTTCTGTCCTTATGAGATTCTGGTCTTGTGTATTGGATTTATTCTAGGTGAAACAATTACAAACACTGTTAAGGTAGCTAAATGGAATACCGATGGTGCTTTAGATAGTAATGATGTAAGAGTTGTGTTGACAGATAAAAAAGATCCAAATCAAGTTTTAATGAATGTTTTTCCATTTGTTAGAGCTAAGAGATTCTTAAAGAATATTGAATATGACTTATATTATTATGCTAGGTTCATAGTGGAAACCGCTAGTGATAATAATAAATATGAGTCACTAATACATAAAGAAAAAGGGGAATGGCATAAAAATGGTCCTGTTGAATACCGCAATTTATAGTCACTAATATAGTAGTAAGAATTATAGAAAATAAATTCTCGATGAACCGAAAGGGGAGAGAATTTTAGAATTCAAATAATTATAAGGGAGAGAACAAACATGAATATAGAAGCTGTAATTGGTAAAATTGACCAAGAATTTGAACGTTATGTTGGTATTTATAAAAATTATTCTGAGAGGTATAAAAATGACATGTTAGATAACGGTGAGATATTGGTTTCATATCACCTCGGTTTTATTGATGCATATGAAAGTTTAAGATATTTGATTATAGAAGAGCTTAACAAAGAACTTGACAAACAACAACCTGAAATTGAATTCCATGAAAACTGTGATTATTGTGGTAAGAGTTTAGTCCTGAATAGCGGAGAAGATATATACTTTGGTGGTTGGGAAAAATTGTGTTGTCTCGATTGTGAAGAAAAATACGATTTATATAACAAGTGGGAAATATGGCGAGAGAAATATTCGCTAAACCAAATAAAAGATTCATTATATCAACACGGAATAACAATACTATCTAGATTATCTACAGTAAAAAAGTATTTACAACTAACTCAGAATGAAATGACAATTATTGATGGAATAAAGTGCTTTGAAAATTTTGACATGTTTATTAAGGATATTGACTTAACAGCTACTGGAAGGAAACTAATCAAGGATATTATTAATGACGATAAAAATCCGTTTCAATATAGCAGATCAATTTTGGATTTAATTTGTAAGGTTCAATATGAATATGATTACGATATTAATTCAGTACCACTTATAGAATTAATGTTTTTGGTTAGATTTGCCCATATATATCTTGGAGAATCGCAAGCGACTAGCGTTTGTGAAATAGACGAGGCTGTTAAGTGGGTTAACTTTAACAAGAAAGAAGTTTATGTTTATCGTTATGTACAAGATGAATTATATTATGACGGTTTTATGTTCGAAGGTAGATTTGCTGGCGATCGTTATAAGCAAGCTTCAAAATTAATACAAACTGGCTGGGCAATTGAGGTTAGATTTTTAGATGGTGAACACCAAGTAACATTTTATAAAAATTTTGCCAAATCTGCTTCTAAAGAGGATTCCATTATCATTCGTAAAAACAAGTGTGATAACAGAGATGATAGCAACTATCCACAAAATTATTTTGCTTTTCGTTCGTTTCCTGAATTAGATGTTTTACAGTCAATTAAAGATATGGAAAGTCTAACGGAGATTATGGATTATATGGTTTCGATTCCAAATGTGGAAATTGACGATATACCAGAATTAGAAAGTGTCAGTTGTGATGACGAAGAATTGCCTTATTAAGTATTGGTGTTTTATATAGATAAAATTGATATTCGATTTATAAATATGGAAGGGGTAAGTACCATGAAGTTAAAAAATCCTAATCTATCTCTATTTGATTATATTATTGAGCGGGAGTTATATGATTATATTTCAAGAGATGATATAAAAAGATATGTAAAGGACCATAGAAATTTTACTGTTGCTAAAACAACATCGTTTATTTTTATTTATAGGAATGATGGAAGTTGTTATTTTCAAAATGGTGATAATCTTAGAACCTACATTCTTGACAATCCAAGTTATTTTGAAGGAATTAGAATTTTTATGGCAGATATTGATGACGAATTGCTTTTGCAAAAAATAAGGGAAAGAAATTATTATGAGTATGATTATTATTTTTCAGACGAAGAAGATGCTTTGAAGTGGGAAGGGGATTATAATGGAGAGAACATAGGGGATTCTTTTAAACTTAATCAGAGCAATAGTGATGGCTACGCTAGTTTGCTAGGAATTTACGAAGTAATATAATTATAAAAAAATGCAACGCTTAGCGTTGCATTTTTTTATATTTCACTTAATTTATCAATATATTTTCGTTTATCTGTCATGGATGGGGATGCATATCTTTGTGTTGTACTGACATTTGAATGCCCCATTAGTGAAGCAAGCATGTTAATTGGAATACCAGAGGTTTGTAATAAATTGTTTGCATAAGTTGCTCGTAATCTAATAGGATACAATTTAATATTATTCTTTTGCCCGATTTTTTTTAGGATTAACTGAATTCCACGTTCGCTTAATTTTCCGTTTCTTTGGGATGTAAAGACATAATCACTACGCTTATGGTATATCTTTTCTGATCGGTTTCTTTCTTTAAACCATTCGTTTAATGCTTCTGCAACATCGTCTGAAATTGGAATGTATCTACTTTTTTGTCGTTTAGAGTTTTTAATTAAAATCGTAGGATTTTCATTAAGAAAAACATCATTCACTTTTAATCTGGATGCTTCTCCGACCCTGATTCCAGATTTCATTAAGGTTAGCACTAAAGCAAATATTTTTATCCCCATGTCTTTAGCTGTACAGAGAATTGCTAGTTCCTCAGCTCGTGTAAGATATTGACTTTCAAAATGGTCTTCGATCTTTTGTAATTTGATTTTCTTAGCAGGACTTTCGTAAATCTCTTTTTGTTCGAGCAAAAATTCATAGAATGTTTTTATGGCTGAAATTTTCTGATTAACAGATGTAGGAGATAACTTTGTTAGTAGATTTTCCCTGTAAAGTTTAATTTCTCTTACTGCAATTATTTTCGGATTATTGATTTGAAAATTGTCTTGTAGCCATACTTGGAATTTTTCAATGGTATCGATATAGCTTTTTATTGTGTTTACGCTTTTATCCTCGTTTTCAAGATATGTTTTATAGTCCTCAATGTAATTCATTAGAATCTCCCCTTCTGAAATATTATGCGCTCAGATTATTCATCACTTATTGCGATGAGTTTATTGAAATTTCCCTGAATTATACAATCAAAACTCCAATTCTAGAAATTTCTTATCGCATAATAATAATTAAAAGATGAGTAACCCTAGTGATGTATTATCTATAAGAGTATTGATACATAAGAAGAGGTAGTTGACTAATAGAAGTGGTTTAATAGGTTACTATTCGAATTTTTAACGGAGACCAGACTTATTACTAAGATACTATTGAAAAAGTAGGGTAAACATTAATAAAAGTATAAAATAATGCAAAAAAAAAGCGAGTTGTGTTGTATATGTTATATACAATAGATATATCAGATAGCTAAGATACAGCAGATAAACTGATTATGTTGATTATATTCATTCGATATATCAACAATATCGATTACAACTAATAAATTTGTTATAGGTAAAATATTGTTTCAAAAGTTGAACAAAAATTTTTGAAAAATCACTTTCCTCTGCTATACTCCAGCAACTTTTGTAAAAAGGAGCTGTGAAGTATGAATACTATTTCAAATAGCAAAAGGGAGAGTAATGGTACTAGAACATTTGAAGTTAAAAGAGGAGAAATTTGGTTGGCACGCTTAAAAGGAAATGATCCACATAATCGAGATTTAGTTCCTGTATTAATTGTGCAAAATGATAAGGGAAACAAATATTCAACTACTACAATATGTCTTATGGGTGCAGAAAGTAATTTAGTAATAAGTGAGTATGTTCAATCGGTCAATTGGAGAACAAGCTATGGAATTATAGTATTAAAGTTTAACTGTCTACTATTATCAACGATTGACAAAAAGAGACTAGTAAAGCAAATAGCAAAGATGGATAGTGAGACCATGTTAGAAACAAGTAAAAAACTTAATAAGGTATTTGGAATCGGGATAACAATTTTAGATTGAGGGGGAACTCAATCTATTTTTTTGTGTCTTTGTGTAATTTTTCTGTAATGCTAATTCATGTAAAATTACCACTGTTAAGTGGAGATTGATTTAGGGAGGAATACCGTTGATGATTATCAGAAAAAGGCTAACAATTTTATTTTTTTCGGTTGTGTTCTTGTTAAGTACTGTCGGCAATGCGGATGCAGCACAAACTACAATAGGGTCTTATTTTGAAAATATTTTTCAAAATGTAGAGAAGTATGACGAACTATTAAAATTCAAAGAAGGCGAGACTGTAATACCTTATAAGAGTAATGGAGATAGTTATAAGTTAGCAAAAGAAAAAAAGTTAAAATTAGCTATTGAGAAAGAATATACTGATGAAAGTGGTGTAAAGGGCTATGTTAGAGTTCTTTTAGAACCTAAACATTATTCCCAACGTCATAGTTTTTCTAACTTTGCCATAGGAAAAAAAATCAATGGAAGTGGTTTTAGTTATGATTTAGGGGATAATAAAGTTTTGTTTAAAACAACTGTATCAACATTTGAAGAAGATTTTGAAGAAAATAGCCATTTAAACGAAGTAATTCTAGTCGACACAACTTTAGATAAGGCATACGAACTAAATTTGAAAACTACTGCAGTAGAAAATGGTAAGGCTACTTTTACAGTTACCACAAAAATTTACACTATAAATATGAATAAAACTGATGATTATTTTACTCTTAAAAATGCAGTGAAAACGGGAGAACAAAGTACAACCACTTTTGTAAAAGATGTCGATTATTTGAGAGATTATTTTCATTATCAACCGTTAACATATAGTGTTGCTACTAATAATAAGATATCATCAACACGAGGTGTTCCTCTATTTGAATTATTGGCACAATTTGAAAAACCTCGTTGGGAATCTTATTCTAATGACTTATGGAGAACCGATAATAGTAAGCTAACAAAATTATCTGCGGATGTCATTATGCCAGCTGAACTAGTAAATCAGTTGAATAATTACTTGATTCCAAAACAATCTAAGTAATATCTATAATGTTATTGTGAGATTAGTATGGGATATACCCTTTATAATAAAAATTGTAGTGAGTTAAACTTTTATAATTAAGCAACTAAATAAAATGTCACATATTTTATAAGCCAAAAGAGGATAGATGAACAGGGTGAAAATGCCTGTATTCATCTATCCTTTTTTGTACAACAAATGACCTCATTTACTACAACAACAGTGTTGTTTGTTGTTAAGTATCTTCTCGATAAATATACAATTATAATTATATAATTTCTCTTCAATTTAAGGAATTAAATTAAAACAGTTATTTTTTAGGTGTATTGTGATTATTGTTGTTAATAGTTGGGCTTTTTAAAAAGGAAATATCGTCTTGTGTCCCTTTAGTTATAGAATTTGACTTAAGATTTTTTCGATATATAATAGCTTTGCTTTTAAATAAGAGTGGAACAAAACATTTGATAAAGGAAGGAAGGTGATAAAAGGAATAAGGAGGAATAGCTATAATGAATTCAAGGTTAGAACAATTGATTGCTGAAAATGAAAAGCAATTAGTCTCAAAAATAAATCATTTAATAGTTGGACAACGTAAAGGTTTTATTGAACAGTATAAAAAAGAAAAAGAAGTACTATATTATACTTCAAAGAAAAGTTTAACAGACTCTGTCGTTAGATCACATTTGCAAGGAACCCGCACAGTTGGTTGTTTTTATTTAGGGAAATACTCAAAATTCTTATGTTTTGATGTAGATGTAAGTGATGAGAACATCGTAAATAGCATGATAAATGCGATTCAAGAATGGGGAATAAGCATAAATGATATTCATGTCGAATTAAGCGGCTTGAAAGGTTGGCATATTTGGCTTTTTTTTAACGAACCCATTCTGATAAATGATTTAGTTGAATTTGGGAAATTTATTATTAGTAAACTAGGTCAAGAAGGCAAAAAGATTGAGTTGCGACCTGAAAACGATATTAACAGTCGAGGGATTAAGTTACCCTTTGCTATCCATAAAAAAGCTAATGTTCGTACTACCTTTAAAACAAATAGCTTACAAGAATTAAAAAATCCAATTCAATATTTCTTAGATATAAAACCAATTTCTGGATGGGATATTCAGGAGAGATTAATTCTTTTAAAAGAAGAAACATTACAGCATAGGAAGCTCGAAAAAAAATATACCGAAAGTGAATTACCACCTCTTCGGGAACAAATATGCCCTGGTTACAGTTTGGGTAAGAAACTAATTGATAAGGGTATGCAATCTGTTGAAATGACAGAAAGTAAGCGCAGACATTATTATCAATTTTTTGTTGCATTATACTATAAATCTCAAGGATATAGTGAAGAACAAACAAAAGATAAAGTAATTGAGTGGGCAATAAATGAATTGAAACAAGGAAGGTCAAATAGTAGTCAAGATGAGATTATTTTGGATGTAACTAATGATATAGCACATATATATAGAAAGAATAAACAATTTCATCACAAAAGTAATAGTATTATTGTTGTTAGCAAAAATGACATTGAAGCTGTTAACATGTACGATGATTTTTTTATGAAGAAAGTGATTTGGTGTATTCTATTACTAGGGAGTATGTTCCATGAGAACGGGGAATTTTATTTTTCATTAAGACAAATAGCAAAAATGACAGACTGTAGTAAGAACACAGTAGATAGAAGATTAAGGATATTAATAGAAGATGGTTTTGTAGTAAGAACTTGCACTGGTTCATATAATTCTTATAATCCAAGAGCGAGTAATTATTTTGTACCATCTTTACTAAAACCAAGAATTGATAATTATGAAATGCAACCAACGGCTAATACCTTTAAAGAATTATTTGAAGAAACGTATTTGCAAATTGAAAGCCTTAATTTTCAAACAACTAAAGAAGGAATCACTGCATGAAAGTGCTTTTTTGTGATCAGTCATTAGTGCAATTCGGTTATTCTATCTTTAATGTCTCAGATAAAAGAATAGAACTCATAACTTACGGTGTTATTAAACTAAATAATAAAGATACGTATTTTGATAGAATACTGCTAATTGAGAAAAGACTAGACGATCTTCATAAAATTTTTAACTTTGGTAAAGTTGTAATTGAGGACTTTTCTTTCGAAAAAATGTTCAAACTTTTAAAAAACTATGCGTTCTACAATATGCATTGGAATATTGGTGTTATCGGAAAGGAATTATTTGTGAACCACCTCTAAAAGTTCATATATGGCGAACAAAAGGGATTAAGGAGATATTAAGCTTGAAGAACGGTAGTAAACAATCATTAAATAGATTTTTGTATGAATTGCTTGGAAAGCCAGATGGTTTTACAAGCGATATATCTGATGCAATTGGTATGGGGATTTATTGGTGCAAAACAAAATTTCCAAATTCAGAAATGAAAATTCATACAGATAAATAGTATGAACCAGAAAGTAGAGTCATGAACGATCGTGGCTCGAAATTTTTTAAAAAATATTGACAGAATATTCGAATCTAGTATATTATAGTACTATATATTTTTATATCTTATTTTGGAGAGTGATTTATGTAATATATTAAATTTAAGTAATATCTATTGTGAATATTAATACCCAAGTAGTTCCAGTGCCTATGAGGCGCTGTGATACTTTTACTTTTTGTAAAACCACAGCAGTTAGCAACTTTTTGCTAATTACAAAAAGTATCAACAATTATATAATGCTAATCTTTTAGATTTGTTCTATCTAAAAGAATTAATGACCATTTGTGTAGGTGGAGTGTGTCCATTTGTAAATGGGATAGCATTAGAATTGTTACTAGTATCATAGGTTCTGGAATTCCTTGGGTTTTTCATTTTTTAAGGGATTCTGGATAACCAGAATCCTTTTTGTGTTATTAGAATTTAAATAAATGGTGTGCAGTTTGCGATGAACCTTTCAAGATGAAGGGGTAGCGAACGGCAAATCAGTTCAAACAAAGGGTGAACTGACAATAGCGATAATCCATCCTTAAAGGGATAATTCGGTAATTACGAAGGGGGAGCCGCACCAAGAAAGAATTTATTGAGAGGAGTGATAACAATGAATTAAAAAGTGAATTAAAGCAATAATTCAGTTCTGTTTTTAACCTATTAGTTTAATACATACATATAAAGTGGTTGTTTAATCCCAACCCATTTTGAATATTTTAAATCCAGCTTTACAATTAATACATAACATATCTGAAAAAGGAGTTTTCAGGAATGGTACATGCAATAAAATACATAACAATTAATAATAAGTACCATAGTGGAGAAAGGGGAATGCGATATGCGCCAGCGTAATAATTCAAAATCATATACAATTAATTTCCATTCTGGAAATCAAAATATACACGATATTATTGGTGATTTGGCTAGGAAAGTTATAAATAAAGATGTTGATGATTTTAATTTGAATGGAAATACACGTGTAAAAAAAATATCAGCATATGGACGTGCAGTTTAATAATCAATTCTTAGATTAGTAAGGTTTGAATTATATAGTTTGTAAGTCAATCCCCTTTGAGTTGTTTATTCAAAGGGGATTGCTTTCATAATAGGAGGAAAATAAAAATGAGAAACAAAAGAGATGTATCAAAAAGAACAGCAATTTATGTTCGTGTTAGTACAACGAAAATGAGTCAGAAAGATAGTCCAGAACACCAAATTGGAGTATGTAAGGATAGGGCCAATCAGGAAGGCTTAGAAGTTCATGAAGAGTATATTTATAGAGATAGTGACACAGGAACTACAATTACAGATAGACCAGCTATACAGGAATTAATGATTGATGCAAGAAAAGGGATGTTTGATAGTATTTTATTTGCCTCTCTTTCACGATTTGCTCGTGATACAGGTGATGCACTTGCCCTTAAACGTCGCTTAGTTGATGCTTTTGGAATTCGTTTAATATCAATTGACGAAGGATATGATTCAGAAATTGATAAAGATGAGCTTAAATTTACGATAATCTCGGCGGTGAATCAAAAACTAAGTGAACAGATTAGTTATAGTTCAAAACGTGGAAAACGCCAATCTGGTTTAAAAGGTAATTTTACAGGTAGTATCCCACCATTTGGTTATAAAAAAAGAGTTATAAATGGAAGAAAAACGTTGGAGCCAGATGAAAATACGATGCACATTGTTCAGAAAATATTTCAGTTGTACACCTCAAATAAATTGGGCGAAAAGGAAATTGTTAATTATTTAAATAATGTGCAGAAAGTTGAATCTCCAAAAAAGAAGAAATGGGGGATTACAACTATCCAACGGATTTTACAAAATGAGGCTTATATAGGAAGGAATGTTTTTAGCAAATATGAAGTAAAGAAAGTTTATATAGATAGTAATGACACTTCACTTAGAAAAAAAGTTCAGATTCAAAAAGATCAATCAGAATGGCTACGATCACGTGAACAACAAACTCACCAACCAATAATTGATGAAGAAATATTTAATGCAGCTCAACAGATTCGACTTGAAAGAGGTGGGGGGCGACGTGGCGGAGTTCGTAATCGCATAAACGTGTTTGCTGGAATGATAAAATGTAAACATTGCGGAGCGTCTATGGTTAGCATGAAATGTAAAAATGGCAAGAACCCCAATGATGGTCGAGAGTATCGATATTTAACCTGTTCTCAAAGAAGAAGACAAGGAGACGCAGGCTGTGATAATAACTACTGGTTGCCATATTTTTCGTTTCGTGATGACTTAATAAATCAAATATCAAACAGATTAAAAATGGTTACTTCTGCGGAACAATTACTGGATAGATACAAGGATAGTATTAAGGTGAACTCAACAGACGTAGCATCAAAAATAAAAAAAATAGAAAAAAACATTAATATGATTCGAACCTGCTTATCCGAGTTAAGAAAGGAAAAAATGCTAGGTAAAATAAATGAGGACCAGTATGAGTTTGAACGGAAAAAATTTGAGCAAGATATTCAAAGCGATGAAAATAGATTAAACGAATTTAAAGTTGAACTTCAAAAACAACAAGACTTAACAGTCTTATATCAACAGGTTAAAGACACTTTAGATGAATTGTTAGATTTGGACTATGATAATTTCGATGAAATGAACCTCACATTAAGAAAATTAATTAAAGTAATTGAAGTTGATAAAAATGGCAATATTGATGTTTTAACTACCTTTGGAATTCCGTTAAATCATATAAATGAGGTTGAATATGCTGAGAGGACATAATAAATTGTCCTCTCTTTTTAATAATTAAAAATTATTTTTGCTAAGCAGGATGGTTTCTTTGCCTAGTTTAAGAATGAGATGCTGATCTTCTTCTTTAATCGAATTCAAATAATCCGAATAATCATCATAAGTAAGTTTAGTTTCCTTTTTTATACAAATAAGACCGAATAAATAATATTTTCCGAGATAAATAAACTTTGTAGAAATGATTACATAACTTCTTATCTCTCTATATTTGATTTCAATTATTAACAAAAACCAAAAAGAAATATATGCAATAAATGAATAAATGGAGTTTGTAAAAAAAATAATAGTGATGAAGCTTAATCCGCTTACAATAATTTTATCAGTTTCAAAATTGAATTTACCTTCAAACGACTCCATTTTTCTCACCTTCTAAACATTTAAGTTTGATATCATATTTTGCTAATAAATCACGAAACTCCTCTAAAGAAATATTTCTATTTATAGTTATATCCAATTCTTCTACTATCACCAGTGTATTTATTCCTTCTTGTAATAATCTTTTGATTGGCACATCTTTGTTATCAGTTACATTACGGTTTTCAGCAATTAATGTATATTTTGTAAGTCTATTCTCTTTTAAAAACACTAATAACAATTTTAACTTCACATTAAATTCTCTTTTAGACGAATAGGAAAAAAACAAACCAATTTTATCATGATAACTCATGCAAAACAGCCCCTTAATTAAATTGGACCCCAGTATAAGCTAGGATACAACTTTTGTAAAATCAAAATATTATTTTTATTCTTTAGGTGGGAGAAGGCGTTATAATTCCAGAACTGTTTTGTGTAATGGGTGTGTAATGGCAAAATTATTAAAATAAACAATGTCACTAGTATAGATGAAATTTTAGTAATTAAAGAACAGTCTGGGGGTATATAATTTGTTTGAAATAACAGGAAAATTTTCAAAAATCTTGCCATTAATTATTGTTGTTGTTTTATCATTTCACATTTCATCAGTAGTATTAGCAAAATCAATTGATATATCTTTCAATATCACTAAAATGGAAGAACTAGAACAGGACTGGTCACAAGAAGGATTTGGGGATATTAAAGCGATATTGGATAATTTGGAATATGATGGAGCTAATATTACTAAAAATAGAAGCTTAGATGATTGGGAATTATATGGTGATTATTCTACGGTTCCCCTTTCCTTTTGGAAAGAAAATTCAAATAAAGAAGTAGTACGATTTCAAGAAAAAAACAATTTAGTTGACGCTTCTGTTTATCAATGGGCAGCGAATATAAATGTGTTATCAACATTGATGATTTCTTTGTATGAGGGTGATTATGCTCCTTTTGGTGAGGATATTACCCAGAATTCTGTACCACTTGTATATATAAGTAATCAAGGAAATAATGTATTAGATGTAGTAGGTAAGCCACAATATGTAACACAACAACATTATTTAGAACTTCAGAGACTATTACTCGAATTTCAGGGAAATATCCCAAGATATAAAAAAGAATTAAATGATGCACAAGAGTATCTAGAATGGTTAGATAGTCTAGATGGAATGGACTGGGCAAATAGAAACATCAAGCGAAAAGAAGTTTCGGATCCAAACGTAGGAGAAATAAGAATATCAGGAAATCCTATTGTTCCAGAAATAGAAAAGGAAAAGATAAACCTATCTTTGATGATTATCAAAGATACTAACAAATATCTTGATCGAGTTAATAACTATAGCTTAAGTGAGAATTGGTTAAAATATGTGAGGGATGTACAAAATTCAGGGAGTAACGTAACTTCGGATTTTGTATTTGAGTTCTTAAAAAATAATGGGATTTATGAGAGTGAGTCCCAGATTGCTGATAAAGATCAGACAGTTAATAATAACGATATTTCAATTAATGAAGACATAAATAAAGATAAATTTATTGAAAATAAACAAGATGGAACAGACGCTAATGGAGTTGGATTAAGTGTTGCATTAACTTTAGTAGGAACTGCCGCTGGAATAGGTTATAGCAGAAGAAGGTCAATTAGAAAACTCAAAAAATTGGTTGAAGACCATGAAAAGAAAGAAAAAGAGAAGGATGTGTCTAGTTTAAGAAAGACAAGTGAGAATGCTTCTTTTCTTGCATCACATACGGCTGTAGAAGAGGTTGCCAATGCTCGGATATATGAAGTAGAAGAGTTGGGGGAAAAATATAAAGTAGATGTTACTGACAAGTTAAAGAAGTTATCAAAGTATAAAAAAGCTGGGAAATTACTAGGAAATGGTGCAATAGCTATTACAGCCGTAATTGGTTTTGTTGATATTCTTGCCGTTGAAACAAATCCTTCTTTAACAGAAGGTGAAAAAGCAATAAAGGAAAGACAGATATTTAGAAAAACTGTTATTAGTGCAGGAGCAGGAATTGTCGGTGGTGTTGTAGGTGGTATCTTGTTTGGACCTGGTGGTGCTGTATTGGGAAGTGTGGCATTTTCTTACGGTGCAGATTATGTAACTGCTAATTTAGACAAGATTGATAGTTTTAACCCGTTTAAAAAACTCTTTTAATTCAATTCGAATTTTATTAGAAGATAAGAAAAGAAGTCCAAGTATGACTTCTTTTCTTGATAATTAAAAAGCTCGATAAGTATAAAAGGTGCTGTTGTTTTTAATGTATTACTTTTTTTAATTTTTCTTCCCAAATTTGAGCTTCATGATAATTGTTCACTTTTTTAAGAAGCGAAATCAACTGCATAATAATTGATTCATCATCAGGTATACATTTATTCAGTATCTTCAAATTTAAAATTGCATTGGTGTAATCAAATTTGCTCTTATTAAATTCAAGAAGTGATTGTTGAATTTGGACAATTTTATTTTCAATGTCATTCCTTAAGTCTATAAAGTAGTCCGAATAAAAACTCGGCATTATTATATCAGGTAGATTGGCAATTAAAATATTATTTTTTTTGTTTCTTTCTATATAATTAGTTTCTTCTAAAATTTCATTTAGTTTATTCTCTAGGTCAATTAGATCGCAGGTTACATCGCAGTTAGTTTCAATTGTATTGTTTGTAATTGAAAAAATGTCGTCAAACGCTTCGGTCCCCAATAATTGTTTCAAATGGTTCAGCGCAACCCTTAAATGGTTTTGTGCTTTTTTTAGAGGGACTTCTTCCCAAAAAACATCGTACAATCGTTCTCTATTTACAAATTTATTTAATGCAATATAACAGAAGATTTCTTTTGCTTTACGCTGTTGCCATTTCCCTTCAATTTTCTTACCGTTTAAAAATACTGCAAATGAAGATAAAGCGTCAATGCGGAGCAAATCACCTTTTTTAATATTTTGTTGTCCAGTTTCAATAATTTTCAAAATTGCATTATCTAGTTCACTCCGATGTGGCGGTAAATCCACATGTGAAATATCTGCTGATTGTATATCCATGAGAAAATCATTGATTAATTGTGCAGTTAATTCTGGTTGGTCAACTTGAACCATGTTTGAAGAATTCGGGATTATGTATGCCTTGCAATCAGGGAAATAACTTGCACTCAAATTGGTTAAGTTTGGTGGGTAATTTTTATCATATTCGCCAAAGAGTAACAGAACAGGTATTTTAATGTTCTTTAATTTTTCTAATGATAAAGAATCAAGAATATATAGCAATATGTTGAAATATGATTCCACAGAAACTTTGCTAAAAGCTTTGATTAAATATTCCTCTTTTTCTTTAGTATTTGGGTAGAAAATTTGGCTGCTCATCATTTTTGCGACCTTTATAGGATAACCATCTTGCTCGTATACTAAATTTTTACGACAATCGATAGCTTTTAATCCGATATTTTTTGGGAAATAACAAGTAGTCGAAAGAAGAATAAAAGACTTTGCGCTATTTGGAAAACTTGAAAGCAATTCAACTCCAAAGTGTCCACCTAGACCATGTCCGATAAAATGATAAGTATCTATTTTTAGTTCTGTAAGTAGGAATGTGAAATCTTCGTAAAAAGTAATCCAATTGGTTTCTAATAAGCTCCCCGTAGTTCCACCGTGTTCCCTGAAGTCAAATCTTAAAATATTAAATTGATTTTGTAGAGACGGAATAATATATTCCCATGACTTCATATCTAATCCTAGTCCGTGAGCAAGTATAATAGTTTCCATAGATGAATGAATAGAAGGAATATATTCGTAATTAATTATTAAATTATATTTATGAATAGTTGCCAATTTTATCACCTAGTTAATCATTGTTACCATAATTTTAGCAAATTTCAGATTTATTTCTATACCAATTTAAAGCGATAAATTCACTTAATTGTGTCAATTTCTAAAATAGTAAGGAAATAGTTAGTAGTTTACGCTAAGCTGTGATAATAATAAAGGTGATGTCTAATTAAACAACTGACAAATTTGGGAAATAATTAAAAAGGGGATTATAATAATTTGTAAATGTTTTGTACAAAAAATAAATGGAGAGGAGAAATAGCCGTGAATTTAACAATTAGAGAGAAATTAAAGGACTATAATGAAAATAATAAAATATTTAGTGTTCAGCTTGACAGTGAATTAAGTGGAAGGGATTATAGGAAAGGCGTAATTATTTCTTTTCAAACCGAAGACTATTCCACTTTATCAAAGCTATTTGAATTAGTTAATTGTAATATTTTTTGGGAAGCCCATATTACGGATTGGAAAAACTGTAGTTATACAATACTAGAAAAAAGGCTATCTGAGGATAAAAATATTAATCTTGTCCAAGGAGATTTTGGGAAGTGTATAAGAGATCAAGACGATTGGTTAGGAAAGGGTTTGCTAAGCATATCAATAATAACATTAGAAATCAGTGAAAATAATCTTTTGAAAGTTTTTGAACTGAGGAATATTTCACAATTAATCGATTTTTTGTGCGGGCTTCCAGTAGAAAGTCGTTTAAAACCAAATCGATTATTAGAAGAAAACGATCTAATCGAATATATAAACTATTATACTCCTTTCGAAATTACAAAGTTTGTGAATATGGAAGACATCTATGACGGGCACCTATTAAATCTTGAGATTGAATTTAATTCACAAGAGGAAATCGATAAACTATTTGCCATAGCTAATGGTAATGGAGTAATCAAGGGAATTTACGCAAATTCAAATGGCGAAAGTTTCATTGTGAAGGATACAGGTTATTTTGAGGTTAATAATCCATACTTACTTACAGTACATTTATATCTTGATGAAGAAATGTTGCAGACTATCTTATTTGACCACTTAGATCCTAAAGGTTTAATAAATTATTTGTATGATAATAAAGACTTTATATATGAGTACGATAATGAGCCTTTGCCATTTTAATAAGAAAAAAATTATGTGAGAAAACAGGTACTCTATTGTTACCTGTTTTCTCACTTTTTAGGAAAATATTGAATATTAAAAAACGAAAGTTTAATTGAAAAAAAATCTAGGATAAAGTTTTTCATAAGATGGCATATCTTAATAAGCGTTTATATTTATTATTCTAAATCCTATTTCGGTTTTATGAATTTCTATTTGATAAACACTATCTTCAAATACTTCTTTTCCATCTAATGAAACTATTCGTTCTTTTATTGTGGCAATATATAAAAAAGCATCTTTGTTAATTTTAGATACTTCTTCTTTTTTTATATCAAATGTTAATTCTTTTACAGTTCCATAATAACTTAAAACGGCTGGTGTCCAAACTTCAAGATTAGCATATGTTTGTTCAATAAGTTTTATGGATTCTTCTTCAGTAGGGGCAGTGTATGCTTTATTCATTAATTCTAATAATTTTCGCCCTTCTGTTAACATTTCTTCTTCACTCATTGTATTTTCAGAAGCAGCTTTTTCTAATTGTATTTCAAATTCTGATTTTTCTTCATTATTACTAGTTTCAGTAGCTACAGTTTCAACAGATTGTTTCTGCTCGGTTTCGTTGTTTTCGGTTGCTGTTGATACCTCACTTTCTTTTGATGAACAACCAACAGCAATTACTAATAATGATAAAAATAAGAACATTTTGAACTTATTCAAATTATTTTCACTCCAATAATCTCAAATTTATTAAAGGTTGATTAACCCTATTCAATAGGAAGATCTGACGCTAAAAGTTTAATTTGCTGGGATTCATGATACAAGTTTATATGATTTGATTGTTTTAAAGCACGATATAAAAATACCGCAAAATCCCCTCTTTTAATTCGTTCTTTTGGACCAAATTCTGTTGCTGATACCCCTCGGGTAATTCCATTTTGGTACAAAGTTTTAATATCATTAATATGATAAGATTCAGCTTTATCAAAATCAGTTAAAGGAACTTCTTCCTCTGTTGGCTTTAAATCAAAAGCACGAACAAAGATAGATGCCATTTGTTCCCTTGTCAAATAATCATTAGGTCCAAACATTGACTCACTATATCCACTAAAAACACAATTATCCTTTACCGCTTCAACAGCGAGGAAATCTTGGGGATAAAGGTCTGGATCTTTAAATGAAGGTTTTCCATTTTTATTAAAAGGATTATCTGGATTAGGTTTTAATTTTAAAGATTGCGTAAACATTTCAGCTGCTTCAGACCTAGTTGTAAAATGTGTTGGGGCAAATTTATTATATTGATTTGTATCTAATAAATCTGCTTGAATTAATGATAAAATTTCTTTTCCATAATAATCACTTCTTTTAACGTCTACTACATAAAGATCAATATCTATCTTTTCTTGTTGATATGCAACAACATCATAATCAGTCAATTTCTTTTGATTCGATATTGGAAGTGGATTACTACATAAATTAGGACTTACAAATGTTTCAAAATCATAATCAGCATCATAATCTTTGGCAAATGCAGAATTCGCTTGAAATAGGAAAGTACAAAAAATAATTACGGTTAACATGGTTAATAAAAATTTGTTAGACAATTTGTAGTCATCTCCTTTGTATACTGTTTGTTTTTATTGATTGACTTTTTAGTTTAAAGCTTCATTCACTTCAAACATATGCCTATATACAACTTTATAAAAGTATGCATTACAAAAGAATTACACAGTTCAGCCGTGTAAGAAGCCAAATGAATTGTATATAATGGTAAGTAAGAAGGTACTCATGTATGTAGATATACTAAAAGGGGAATAATGAATAGTTTGTGCTTTTCAAACCACATTTCGAATGCCATGCAAAAGCTTGGAGTAAAGGGGCGTTCTCAAGCTGTCGTGGAACTCCTTCGAATGGGGGAACTAGAACTATAATACTTGCCGGCTTTCATAAAAGGAAGCCGGTCTTGTTGTATGTCTGATTTGTTCAATAACTAGGCTGTGTAAGTTTGCTATGTGCACTGGGATAAAAAATCTTTTTGAGAAAAATAGAAAAAGACAAGGTGAGTTTTATAGAACCTTGTCTTTATGTAGTAATAATAAATTATATTAATCACTCTCAGTTTGGTGAATAAACACGTTACTCCATATTACTTGATTTCTGCCATTTTGCTTTGCGGTGTGCATCGCTTGTTCTACTGCTTTTATGAATAACTGAGGATCCTCCCAAACATAAGGAGATTTTGTTCCTATACCAAAGCTTAATGTTACGTATTTTGAAGTACTTGATAAGCTGTGTGGAATTTTCATATTCTCAATACCTAATCTTAATCGTTCACCAACTTGCAAAGCACCATTCATATTTGTTTCAGGAAGAATGAGAATAAACTTTCCACCTTCATAGTGGGCAAGAAAGTCGTCTGGTCGATGTAACATAGACTTAATTTTATTGGCAATTTTCTTAAGGGTTTCGTCTCCTGCTGCGAAGCCATATTGGTCATTAAAAAGTCCTAAATGGTCAAAATCAAAAATAATTAAAGAAATTGGCTCTTGTTTACGAACAGCACTTCTCCATTTTCGATCAAAAACATCTTTAAAATAATAATAATTTGGTAGTTTAGTCAGGGAGTCAATCATAATTAGCTGCTCGATATTTTCGAAAGCTTCATTATCTTTTGGAACAAAAGTTTCAATTAACTTATTTTGAAATTGTTTCAAATCGATCCCACCCTTCTATTAAACTCACTATATCCCAAAATTTTACTGTTGTAAATAGCCCGAACTGTGTAAGCGCTTTAAAAGAATAAATGGTGATTATTTATCTATCATAATTAATGTTAATAAGATAATATTAGTAGAGACGTAAAAATTAAAATGAATAATCGTTTTTATGTCTATTATTATTCCTTAAGGAGAGAGGCTCAGATGAACGTAGTTAATCTTCATAGAATTGAAAAGGATTTTCTTGGGGAAAAAGAAATTCCAAGAGATGCGTATTATGGTATTCAAACTTTGCGAGCAGTGGAAAATTTTCCGATAACAGGGTATCAAATTGATGAATCCTTAATAAGGGCAATGGCAATTGTAAAAAAAAGCTCCGCACTTGCCAACTTTTCAATTGGGCAGTTAGATGAAAAAGTCACTATGGCTATTGTACAAGCTGCCGATGAAATTATCGAGGGTAAATTCCATGATCAATTTATTGTAGATCCCATCCAAGGTGGTGCAGGAACTTCAATAAATATGAATACAAATGAGGTAATTGCTAATCGAGCATTAGAAATATTAGGAGAAGAGAAAGGGAATTATAAACTTATTAGCCCGAATTCACATGTAAATATGGCGCAATCCACGAATGACGCTTTTCCTACTGCGATACATTTAGCAACACTAACTACATTAAATAAATTGATTGATGTAATGGAAGAGTTACACGCAGAGTTTATGAGAAAGGCACAAGAGTTTGATGGCATTATTAAAATGGGGCGTACACACCTTCAAGATGCAGTACCAATCCGCTTAGGTCAAGAATTTGAAGCTTATGCACGTGTTTTAAGAAGAGATATTAACCGCGTAAAACAAACTCGTGAAAATTTATATGAAGTAAACATGGGTGCAACAGCCGTTGGGACTGGATTGAATGCCGATCCAGAATATATATTAAAAACAGACGAATATATCGCTAAATTTAGTGGACTACCAATAAAAGGTACACAAAATCTTGTTGATGGCACCCAAAATACGGATTGCTATCTTGAGGTATCATCTGCTCTTAAAATTTGTATGCTAAACATGTCGAAAGTAGCAAATGATTTGCGACTAATGACATCCGGACCAAGATGTGGCCTAGGTGAAATTAATTTGCCACCACGCCAACCGGGTTCATCAATTATGCCAGGTAAAGTTAATCCTGTTATGGCTGAAGTGTTAAATCAAAGCGCGTTTCAAGTTGCTGGGAATGATTTAACAATAAGTATGGCTTGTGAAGCTGGGCAATTTGAATTAAACGTGATGGAACCAGTAATTATTTATAATTTATTACAATCTATTAAAATCATGACCAATGTTTTTACTGTTTTCCGAATCCATTGTTTAAGTGGAATTACAGCCAATAAGGAAAAAATGCTGGAATATGTAAATAATAGTGTTGGTATTATTACTGCAATCAATCCACACGTTGGCTATGAGACTGCAGCAGCAATTGCAAGAGAAGCAATTTTAACCAATCGGTCAGTTAGGGAAATCGTTCTTGAAAAAGGAGTATTGACGGTGGAAGAGCTTGATGCAATTCTACATCCGATGGAGATGACTCATCCAGGAATTGCCGGAAAAGAACTATTAGGGAAAAAGAAAGATATCAATAAGAACCATAATATCAATAAGGAAATAGTTTGATAAAAGATTACTAAAAATATACATTAATAATTTTTAAGAGTTATAGTGTATACTGTTTTTATTACTATTTTATTTTCGCCAGTTGAAGTATGGCATATATAATGGTATCAAACTTTTTAAAACGTCAAAGAATGAGGCGATTTTCCATTGAACAGGCCAATAGGAGTAATTGATTCAGGTGTTGGTGGTCTTACAGTAGCTAAAGAAATGATGAGACAGCTCCCAAAGGAAGAGATTATTTATTTAGGAGATACGGCCCGCTGCCCTTATGGTCCAAGACCAGTTGGTGAAGTCAAGCAATTTACATGGGAATTAACAAGATATTTATTAAACCATAATATCAAAATGCTGGTGATTGCGTGTAATACAGCAACTGCCCTTGTACTAGAAGACATTCGAGCAAATGTAGATATTCCGGTTGTTGGTGTTGTTAATCCCGGTGCACGAACAGCATTAAAAGTAACAAAAAATAACCATGTTGGCGTTATTGGGACTATTGGTACCATTCAAAGCGGAGCATATGAAACAGCACTTCATAGCATTAATCATAATGTAAAGGTGGAAAGTCTTGCATGCCCTCAGTTTGTACCGATTGTTGAAAGTGGTAATTATGAAGGAGAAGAGGCATTAGAAATAGTTGAAAAGTCACTAGAACCACTTAAAAATTTTGATATAGATACGCTTATTTTAGGTTGTACTCATTATCCTCTCCTTCGTCCGGTCATACAGCAAGTGATGGGGAATGAGGTTAAATTAATAAGCTCCGGAGACGAAACAGCTAGAGAGGTAAGTACGCTTCTTTATCATTCCGCTATGTTAGTTACAGAAAAAAGAAGTCCAAATCACTTATTTTTAACTACAGGCCCAAAAGAAATTTTTCAGCAAATAGCGTCTAAGTGGTTTGAACACCCGATTCATAATATTAAATCAATTGTATTATAGAAGTAAACTAACCTTCCATTTTATGTGGAAGGTTTTTGTTTTGAAAAAAATCGGTCTAAAACGTATAACTGCTCGTATACATAGTAGTACAAACTGCCTTGGGAGGGAATTTTCATGTTAAAAAATAAAAAAACTGGGTTACTAGCAGCGGCTTTAACTTTGACAACTTTGTTAACCGGGTGTGCAATAGGTGGTGAACAGGCTATACGTCAAATGGAGGAGACTCCGCCTCAGGAGGTTACATATGTAGAGGAAGGGGAGCTCCAGCATAATACTTCCTCTGTTGACACTGGTGAAGCGGCAGTGGTAGATAAAGAAGCCGAACAAACTGTAATGAGAGAATTATATTTATTAGATAAAAACGGGTTTGTTGTCCCACAAACAATTGCATTACCAAAAACAGTAGAGGTAGCAAAACAAGCCATGGAATACTTAGTTGATGGTGGCCCCATTACTGAAAAGCTTCCAAACGGTTTTCGAGCAGTATTACCACAAGGAACAATGGTGAATGGAGTTAATCTTCAAAAGGATGGAACAATTGTAGTAGATTTTTCAAAGGAATTTGCTAATTATCATGCGGATGATGAGATGAAAATTCTCCAAGCTATTTCAAGAACGTTAACTCAATTTGATACTGTGAAAAAGGTGAAAATTAAAATCAACGGATATGATCAGCCTTTCATGCCTGTTAATGGTACCCCTATTAATGAGGGGATAAGCCGTACACACGGAATTAACTTTGAAAATGGAGAAGTAGTAGACTTTATGAACAGTAAAGCGGTCACGCTTTACTTTCAAGCTCAAAATGGGGACAACACTTACTATGTTCCTGTGACAAGACGAATTGATAAAACTGAAGAGAATTCAATTGTGGCGACTATAAATGAATTAATAAAAGGTCCTATGCTTATATCTGGTTTATTTAGTGAGTTCAATAATGATATCCGTTTATTAGAAGAACCAACATATGAAAATGGAGTTGTAACATTAAATTTTAATGAAGCTATCCTTAGTAGTAAACAAGGTACAGCTTTGTCCCAAAGCTTATTAAATGAAGTTGTATTTTCGTTAACTGAACAAGAAGGTATTGAAAGTGTAGCAATAAAGGTTAATGGTGAAGAAAAGGTCATGAATGAACTTGGGGAAGAGATTGCTGCGCCAGTATCAAGACCAAAATCGGTGAATACAGGTAGTTTTTAACGCAACATTTTTGTTATAATATACTTGCGAATGGAAGGCTGGCATAATTTGCCGCCTTTTTTCATGCAGTGGGTGGAGAGAATTCACACCGGCATCACTTTTTTAATCTTGTATTTTGTTTAACAAATGTAAAAAATGAACAAAGTAAAATGGAATAAAAAGCAAATAATTTAGGAGGGGTTTTGGTGAGAGTTGATGGAAGAAAACATGATGAATTAAGAGCAGTTATGATAGAAACTAATTATTTGAAGCACCCTGAAGGCTCTGTATTAATTACGGTTGGGGATACTAAGGTTATTTGTACAGCTAGTATAGAAGAGAAGGTACCACCTTTTTTACGGGGACAGGGTAAAGGCTGGATTACGGCTGAATATTCAATGTTGCCTAGGGCAACAGAGCAACGTACAATCCGAGAATCAAGTCGAGGAAAAGTTTCAGGGCGGACGATGGAGATTCAACGATTAATTGGTCGAGCGTTACGCTCAGTAGTAGATCTAGAAAAAGTTGGAGAACGGACAATTTGGATCGATTGTGATGTGATTCAAGCGGATGGCGGAACAAGAACGGCATCTATCACTGGTGCGTTTATTGCAATGACGTTAGCTTTAGGGCGAATCGTTGAAAAGAAAACGTTGAAGGAATTACCAGTTAAAGATTATCTTGCTGCTACTTCTGTTGGCATAGACCCTGAATTAGGTGAAATATTAGATTTAAATTATATTGAAGATTCGAAAGCAAACGTAGATATGAATATTGTCATGACTGGATCTGGCGAGTTTGTGGAGCTTCAAGGAACAGGGGAAGAAGCGACATTTTCACAGGCGCAATTGCAGAGTTTATTAGGACTCGGTGAGAAAGGGATTAAAGAGCTTATATCAAAACAACAAGTAGCATTAGGAAGCTTGGCTGAGCATATTAAAGCAAACAACTACCTGAAATAGGAGAAGTTAAGTTTATTATTTCGTTGGAGTACACATTTTCTAAAACTAATTATTGCAAACATACGCAAATAGGAGAGAGAAGCAATGAAGGAAGTTATTATTGCAACTAAAAATAAAGGTAAAGTGATTGAATTCGAGGCTCTATTTGCCAAAAAGGGAATAACGGTTAAATCATTATTAGATTTTTCGGAAGACCTAGATGTCGAGGAAACAGGTCATACGTTTGCAGAAAATGCAGCAATTAAAGCAGAAGCGATTTCGAAGCAATTCTCGAAGATTGTGATTGCCGATGATTCAGGACTTATAGTTGATGCCCTCGATGGAAGACCAGGTGTTTTTTCGGCAAGGTACGCAGGCGAAGGGAAGGATGATCAAGCAAACTTAGAAAAGGTACTTGAGGAGTTAAAGGGAGTTCCGTTTGAAGAGCGAACCGCAAGTTTTCATTGTGTTTTAGCAATAGCTCGTCCAAATCAGGAAACAGTCCTAGTCGACGGTACATGTGATGGATATATTACAGAGAAACCATTAGGCGAAAACGGTTTTGGCTATGATCCGATCTTTTATATTCCTGAAAAAAAGAAAACGATGGCACAGTTATCGAAGGATGAAAAAAATGAAATAAGTCATCGGGCAATTGCAATGAAAAAACTTGTAGATCCTTGGAATGAAATTTTTTAATATGAATGGGGAATACCAAAATATGAAGGTTCTTGTTGTTAGTGATAGTCATGGGTTGACAAAGGAGCTTGAAGAAATTCAAACTAGGCATATACATGAAGTTGATGCGATGTTTCATTGTGGCGACTCAGAATTGGCATCGGCGGCAGCTGAACTAGACAATTTCACCGTTGTTCGTGGGAATTGTGATTTTGATCAAGGGTTTCCAACTGAACAGCTTAAACAAGTGAAAGGTATTCGATACTATATTACGCACGGCCATTTGTATAATGTAAAAATGTCGCTCATGCCGTTGTCATATCGTGCACTCGAAATTGGAGCTGATGTCGTTTGCTTTGGGCATTCCCATATCTCAGGTGCAGAAGTAATAGACGGTGTTTTATTTTTAAATCCAGGAAGCATTCGTTTACCGCGGATTCGGAAAGAGAAAACGTATGCACTTTTAGAAATAGTAGCCAATGATGAAGGCAAGGAAGCGATTGTAAAATTTTATACAGTTGATGGTTTTGAATTACCGTCAATGATGGTAAAATGTAAAATAGGGTAGGATGGAGTGGGCTAATCCTGCTCCTTACTCTTTTTCCTCACCTGAGATTATAATATTTCTTATCGTTTTATTTGTAAAAAAGTGCGGTCAGTAAATATTGACTTTTTATTTGTTGTAATGTATATTAGAAAATGTCGCTAGTAAATAAACTTAATATTTTTCTATGTAATGCGGGTGTAGTTTAATGGTAAAACTCCAGCCTTCCAAGCTGATGTCGTGGGTTCGATTCCCATCACCCGCTCCATTTTGTGTCTAATTTTAAATTTAATATTGTGTCCCAGTAGCTCAGCAACGAGTAAATCATCAAGAGTATGCTACAAGTTGTACCGACGCATAAACATCCATGAATATGCTTGAAGAGGAAGGTACAGGATAACATGAGTAAAAAACTCATGCAAAGGTTTTATTAAACAAACAAATTTAATACTATGTCCCAGTAGCTCAGCAACGAGTAAATCATCAAGAGTATGCTACAAGTTGTACCGACGCATAAACATCCATGAATATGCTTGAAGAGGAAGGTACAGGATAACATGAGTAAAAAACTCATGCAAAGGTTTTATTAAACAAACAAATTTAATATTGTGTCCCAGTAGCTCAGCAGGATAGAGCAACGGCCTTCTAAGCCGTCGGTCGGGAGTTCGAATCTCTCCTGGGACGCTACCAAAACACTCTTGAAATATTGATTATCAATATTTAAGAGTGTTTTTTTATTTGGATATATTAGATTTTACACAAAATATGACAAAATAGTATCAGTGTGATATATCTTTATGTTTTTAATATAATTATGTGCTAAACTAACCGTTGAAATCGATTTTTTACATAACCTTTGAAAGGATGACCATTTATGTATCAGGATGATTTATTAAAAGCGTTACACTTGAAGGGTGTGCAATTAGATGTAGAATTTTCGTTTAATTATAAAGGACAAGTACATAAAAAAACGGTTGGAGAAATTATGGATACATTTTTTCTGCGTTTATTCTCTAATGAGGATTACCAACGAATGATTGAGGATATTGAAGAACTCACTCAAGAAGCAGCAACTCAATGGGTGTGGGGAATCGGCTTTGGTCAGTTTATGCATGAGCATGTTGATCAAAAGGATGCAAAAATTATCCAAGGTTTAGTTTCCCTTGCGATGTCTGGTGCTGTTGTTTCTTTTTCTGTTAAGCAAAAAGGAATAAAGGAAAAATGGTCTGCACAGTTAGCCGATGATTATTTTTTGCTTGAACAAGTTGGCGGAAAGAGCAAAAGAATGACAATCCAGCAATTAATGGAGCAATGGTTAAACTGGTCAGGAAGATTAGAGGATTTACCAAAAGAAGCCCTTATTCCGTTGATGGGTGGCTCAGTTAATAATGTGATTCACTAGTAGTTATCTACCTTGGGAAATACACCAAGGTAGGTTTTTTAAAAATGGTAATTTTTTAATAATTCAAATTTCTAAAACATTGATATAACAAACATGAAAGCGGATACAACGTATATCAAGTGTTTAAATAGTCTAATTATTTGAAAAAAAGTGGTTGACTGTAACGGAAATCCAGAGTAAGATAATTTTTAATTATTAATAAACTCACATCCAAAATAAAATAAAGGTAAATCAATGAAGAGGATAAGTAATCTCAGTTAAGGTATCAACAGAGAGCCGGGTTGCTGGAAGCCGGTGATACTCCTGACGATGAACTCCCCTCTGAGTATCAATCTGAACTCCTTGATAGTAAGATTGGTCGAGTGTTTACATCACTCGTTATAAAAAAGAACGGCTTAAAGTGATAGAATAGTCCAGAAAGGGATTTGAATATCATTTATCGTTCATGAGGATATTTTTCGAAAGAAAAATTGAAACTAGGGTGGTACCGTGGAAAGACAAGTCTTTTCACCCCTTTGCCTTCGGGCTGTTATGGGGTGTGAAGGCTTTTTTATTTTTATCATAAAGGCTCTGTTAAAAATATTCATTTCAGTGACAAACTTTATAGCAAAATAATTTATTGGGAGCTAACTTAAAATTAACAAATTAGGAGGCTTTGAGATGGCGGGAAATGTTAAAACGCAGGAAGCAAAGTCTGTTCATCATAAGATGAACGGTGGGAGAATGCTTATTGAAGCTTTAAAGGCAGAGGGAGTTGAAGTGATTTTTGGATATCCGGGTGGATCGGTATTACCGATCTACGATGAAATTTATGACTCCGGAATTCATCATGTTCTGACTAGGCATGAGCAAGGTGCGATTCACGCGGCGGAAGGGTATGCTCGTATTTCGGGTAAACCAGGTGTCGTAATCGCAACATCAGGACCTGGTGCAACAAATATTATAACCGGATTAGCTGATGCGATGATGGATTCACTACCGCTTGTCGTGTTTACTGGCCAAGTAGCAACAGGGGTGATTGGGTCTGATGCCTTTCAAGAGGCTGACGTAATGGGGATCACAATGCCAATTACAAAGTATAGCTACCAAGTTAGGGAAACAAAGGAGTTTCCGAAAATAATTAAGGAAGCATTCCATATTGCAAATTCCGGACGCAAAGGCCCAGTGTTAATCGATATTCCAAAAGATATGGCTATTTCTGAAGATGAATTTAATTATGATGAAATTGAAGTAAATATCCCTAGCTATCAACCAAATTATACTCCTAATCATTTTCAGATTCGTAAAGTTGTTGAAGCTGTTAGTTCAGCTAAGAAACCAATTATTTTGGCTGGTGCCGGTGTTCTTCATGCCAACGCCAATGAAGAGTTAAGGGTATACGCTGAACAACAAAGTATCCCGGTAGTGAGTACCTTGTTAGGATTAGGTGGAATTCCTGGAAATCACGAGCTATTCCTAGGTATGGCTGGAATGCATGGAACGTATACAGCAAACATGGCGATCTACGAATGTGATTTACTCATCAATATTGGTTCGCGCTTTGATGACCGAGTAACAGGAAATTTATCAACTTTTGCACCAAATGCAAAAGTCGTACACATCGATATCGATCCGGCTGAAATCGGTAAGAATGTTCAAACGCATATACCAGTAGTTGCCGATGCTCGCGAGGCATTGAAGGCTTTAATTGCGGAGGACGGAGCACGTGGAGATTTCTCAATTTGGTTGAAAAAATTACGTAATTGGCAGCAAGAATATCCACTAGCTTATAAGAAAGAAATCAATGTATTAAAACCACAACGTTTAGTTGAGCTAGTGCATCAATATACAAACGGAAATGCAATTGTAACAACAGATGTTGGGCAGCATCAAATGTGGGCAGCACAATATTACTCATTAGAAAATCCGAATAAATGGGTTACATCTGGTGGACTTGGTACAATGGGCTTTGGTTTACCGGCTTCAATTGGTGCAGCGCTTGCACAACCAAATGAAACAGTTGTCAGCTTTGTAGGTGATGCGGGTTTTCAAATGACATTACAAGAGCTATCCGTTCTACAAGAAAAAAATCTAAATATAAAGGTTGTTATTGTAAATAACCAAGCATTAGGAATGGTTCGACAATGGCAGGAGTTATTTTATGAAGAACGATATTCTCATTCTTTAGTTCCTAATCAACCTGATTTTGTTAAACTGGCCGAAGCTTATGGAATGAAAGCCTACAGAGCTACGAATGAAGAAGAGGCCGAATCAGTATTAAAAGAAGCAATGGAATATAATGGTCCAGTTCTTCTTGATTTCCACGTTGCACCAAAGGAAAAGGTATATCCTATGGTTGCTCCAGGAAAAGGACTTCATGAAATGGTGGGGGTAAAACCATGAAAAGAATTGTAACAGCTACTGTTAATAATCATCCAGGCGTACTTAATCGAATTACAGGATTATTTACTAGAAGAGATTACAATATTGAAAGTATTACTGTTGGCGTTACAGATAATCCCTCTATATCTCGAATGACATTTGTAGTCATTGTGGATGACGAAGCAAAAGCTGAACAGCTAACAAAGCAACTTAACAAACAAATTGATGTTATTAAGGTACAAGACATCACAGATCAGCCGAAAATTGAACGGGAGCTTGCTTTAATTAAGGTTATTAGCAACCCACAAACGCGCGGGGAGCTTTCAGGCTTAATAAATCCTTTCAGGGCAACAATTGTTGATGTAAGTCGCGATTCTTTAGTAATTCAAGTCACTGGGGATTGTGCAAAAATAGAAGCATTAATCGAGCTACTACGCCCATACGGCATAAAAGAAATTGCAAGAACAGGAACAACAGCTTTTACAAGAGGACTTGTGAAAAGTCAAAATAGTAACAATTAAACTTACGAAAACGAAGAATCAACAAGGGTGTTAATTTATTTTTAAATAAATTTATTAATTGAAAAAAGGGAGATGTTTTATATGGCAAAGGTATATTATAACGGAGATGCAAACGAAGCAGTATTAAATGGGAAGAAAGTAGCTATTATCGGATATGGATCACAAGGTCATGCACATGCTCTTAACTTAAAAGAAAGCGGTGTTGATGTAGTTGTTGGTATTCGTCCAGGGAAATCAGCAGAACAAGCGAAAGCTGACGGACATCAAGTTATGACAGTAAAAGAAGCAGCTGAAGTAGCTGATATTATCATGATTCTTTTACCAGATGAGCACCAACCAAAAGTTTATAATAATGAAATTAAACCGGGCTTAACAGCAGGGAAATCACTAGTATTTGCTCATGGATTTAACATTCACTTTGGCCAAATCACACCACCTGCAGACGTTAACGTATTTTTAGTAGCACCAAAAGGACCAGGTCACCTAGTTCGTCGTACTTACACAGAAGGGGCAGGCGTTCCAGCTTTATTCGCAATCTATCAAGATGCAACAGGTAATGCAAGAGAGCTTGCTTTAGCTTATGCAAAACAAATTGGCGCAGCTCGCGCGGGTGTTCTAGAAACAACATTTAAAGAAGAAACTGAAACTGACCTATTCGGTGAGCAAGCAGTTCTTTGCGGTGGTACAACAGCATTAGTAAAAGCTGGGTTTGAAACATTAGTTGAGGCTGGTTATCAACCAGAAGTTGCTTATTTCGAGTGTTTGCATGAATTAAAATTGATTGTTGACTTAATGTACGAAGGCGGTCTTGCAAATATGCGCTATTCAATCTCTGACACAGCAGAATGGGGTGACTTCGTATCAGGTCCACGCGTGATTGATGCAAGCGTGAAAGCTCGTATGAAAGACGTATTAACAGATATTCAAAAGGGTCGGTTTGCAAAAGGCTGGATCTTGGAAAACCAATTAGGTCGTCCAGAGTATAATGCGATTAAGAGAGCCGAAAATGAACATTTAATTGAAAAGGTTGGCGCGGAGCTTCGTGAAATGATGCCGTTTGTAAAGCCAAGAAAACCAAAGGAAGTGGTCGCTAGTGCGAAAAATTAATATTTTTGATACAACTCTTCGTGATGGTGAGCAATCAGCAGGGATTAACTTAAATCACTCAGAAAAAATGGAAGTAGCACGTCAGTTAGAAAGATTAGGTGTTGATATAATCGAGGCCGGATTTCCGGCTTCTTCAAAGGGAGATTTTCGAGCGGTTCAAGAGATTGCCAATACAATTAGAAATTGTTCTGTGACAGGATTATCCCGTTCTAACATGAAAGATATAGATACTTCCTGGGACGCATTAAAAGGTGGAGCAGAGCCAAGACTTCATTTGTTTCTTGCAACCTCGCCTATCCATATGACCTATAAACTTAAAATGACTCCAGAACAAGTGCTTGAAGCTGCTGTAGAGGCAGTAAAGTATGCAAAGAAGAAATTTTCGATTGTTCAATTTTCTGCTGAGGATGCTACTCGAAGTGACTTGCCGTTTCTTGCAAAAGTTGTAAAAGAAGTGATTGATGCAGGAGCAACAGTCATTAATATTCCTGATACAGTCGGCTATATCACACCTAAAGAGTATGGACAAATCTTTACTTATTTAAAAGATAATGTCCCAAACATCGGGCAAGCTCAATTATCTTGTCACTGCCATGATGATTTAGGAATGGCTGTTGCGAACTCATTGGCAGCAATTGAACATGGTGCAAGCCAAGTGGAATGTACAATTAATGGAATCGGTGAACGTGCTGGTAATGCAGCACTTGAGGAAATTTCTGTTGCACTTCATATTCGTAATGATTTTTATCAAGCAAAGACAGGATTGAACCTACAACAAATTAAAAAGACTAGCACTTTAGTAAGCAAGCTAACGGGGGTCGTTGTACCACCAAATAAAGCGGTTGTCGGCAAAAATGCATTTGCACACGAGTCAGGTATTCATCAGGATGGTGTTCTTAAAGAAAAGACAACTTATGAAATCATTTCACCTGAGTTAGTTGGCGTTCCATCGAATGATATGGTACTTGGTAAACATTCAGGCCGTCATGCTTTCCGCAATCGCATGGAAGAGCTTGGATATACTCTTACTACAGAAGAAATTAATAATCTATTTGTTTCCTTTAAAGAATTAGCAGACAAAAAGAAAGAAATTACGGATGATGATCTACTTTCTTTATTGTATGAAGAAAAATTAGGAAGTGCCGTTAAGTTTTACGAGCTTAAGTCGCTCCAAGTGCAATATGTTACCCATCAAGTAACAACATCAACCATTTCAATGACAACTCCAGACGGCGAAGAAGTTCATGAGGCATGTACTGGATCTGGCAGTGTAGAAGCAATCTATAATACGTTAGAAAGAATCATTGGCTCAAAAGTACACCTTGAAGATTACCGAATTCAGGCTAATACAGGCGGAAGAGATGCTCTTGCTGAAGTATTTGTGAAAATTAATTTCAACGAGATGACATCTAGTGGTAGAGGCACAGCCCAAGATGTTTTAGAAGCATCTGCAAAAGCATATATAAACGCTGTAAATCGTACGTTAGTACAAAAACAATACAAAGAAGAAATGGAAAATCTAGTTAGATAACTTTTTAATTGAATAAAAAGTTTTTTAATAGCCAAGTAAGGGGGCGCGCTAATGGAGAAGACGATTGCAGTACTACCTGGAGACGGAATTGGCAAAGAAGTCGTCGCTGGGGCAATTAAAGTATTAGAGACAGTTGCAGCGCAGTATGGCCATCAATTTAATTTTGAATATGGCCGTATCGGTGGTGTAGCAATTGATGAAGATGGTGTGCCGTTACCCGCTGATACAATTCAGTTATGCAAGAATAGCGATGCTGTTCTTTTAGGTGCTGTAGGGGGTCCTAAATGGGATCAAAATCCACCACATTTGCGACCTGAAACAGGTTTGCTTGGGATTCGTAAGGAACTTGGACTTTTTGCTAATCTTCGTCCGGTTCAGGCCTTCCCAAGTCTTGCCGATGCATCAACATTAAAAAAAGAAGTAATTGAAAACGTAGATTTAATGATTGTGAGAGAGTTAACGGGCGGTATTTATTTTGGAACACCACGTGAACGTAAGGTCGAGAATGGTGTGAAGATGGTTGTTGACACGCTAGTTTACACAAATGAAGAAATTGAAAGAATCCTACGTAAAGCTTTTGAGCTTGCAATGGTACGCAACAAGAAAGTAACATCAGTAGATAAAGCGAATGTTCTCGAAACAAGTCGGGTTTGGAGAGAGATTGCTAACGAAGTAGCAAAGGATTTTCCAGATGTTCAGCTTGACCACATGCTTGTTGATAATGCGGCCATGCAGCTTATTCGCAACCCAAAACAATTTGATGTAATGGTAACGGAAAATATGTTTGGTGACATTTTGAGTGATGAAGCTTCTATGCTTACTGGCTCATTAGGGATGCTTTCATCTGCAAGTCTATCTGCAGATGGTCCTGGTCTTTATGAACCCGCACACGGATCAGCACCAGATATTGCCGGTCAAAATAAAGCAAATCCTTTAGCCACGATTCTTTCAGTTGCGATGATGCTTAAATATTCCTTTAATTTACTAGAGGAAGGAACTGTAATCGAGCAAGCGGTTAATGAAGTATTAAATAAAGGGTATCGTACAGCTGATATTGCTAGTGGGAACGAGTCAGTGTTATCAACTGATCAAATGGTTGAACAGGTTATTAAGGAAATAAAAGAAATTAGTAAATAAAGACCGATGTCAGCCAACATATAGGCTGACATCTATTTTTAAATGTTTAGACAATGTCAAAGGGAATATAGATTTTAAAGATGCAGTCATGAAACATAATTATCAAAGCCCATTCTAATTAAGGAGGCAGAATATGGGGACACCAAAAACAATCATTGAAAAGGTATGGGACTCACATGCCGTTGTTTCAGAAGCAGGTAAACCAACATTACTTTACATTGATTTACACTTAGTTCATGAAGTTACTTCACCTCAAGCTTTTGAAGGACTTCGTTTGAAAAATCGCAAGGTAAGAAGACCAGATTTAACATTTGCAACGATGGATCACAACGTACCAACAGACGACCGCTTCACAATTAAAGATGAAATCGCGAAAAAACAAATTGATACATTAGCTGAAAACTGTAAGGCGTTTGGAGTAGAAATTGCGGATTTAAATAATCCGGACCAAGGTATTGTTCATGTAATCGGACCTGAGTTAGGGCTAACACAGCCTGGGAAAACAATCGTCTGCGGCGATAGCCATACATCAACGCATGGAGCGTTTGGGGCGCTTGCTTTTGGGATTGGAACAAGCGAGGTTGAGCATGTGCTAGCAACGCAAACATTATGGCAAGTGAAACCGAAAACGTTAAAGGTTGAAATTACAGGGAATTTACAACAAGGAGTAACAGCTAAGGATGTTATTCTCGCGTTCATTGCGAAATACGGCGTTAATTTTGGAACTGGTTATATTATCGAATATACAGGTGAAGCCATTCGTAATATGACAATGGAAGAACGAATGACAATTTGTAATATGTCAATTGAGGCTGGGGCGAAGGCAGGATTAATTAGCCCGGATGAAACGACAATAAACTATTTAAAAGGAAGAAAGTATGCACCACAAGGTGAAGAGTTTGAAAAGGCTGCAAAAACATGGTTGCAATTGGCAACCGATGAGGGTGCGACGTATGATAAAGAGGTGTCCATGATCGGTGAAGAAATAGCACCACAAGTAACATGGGGGACGAATCCTTCCATGGGTATGTCAGTAACCGATACAATTCCTTCTCCAGAAGATTTCTCTGATGAATCGGATCAAAAAGCAGTACGACAAGCGTTGGCTTATATGGGTCTTGAAGCAGGTACTCCAATAAGCAAAGTAGCAATTCAAAATGTATTTATCGGATCTTGTACGAACTCACGATTAAGTGATTTGCAAGCTGCAGCAGCGATCGTCAAAGGTAAAAAGGTGCATCCGGGTGTGAGAGCATTAGTTGTACCTGGCTCGCAAAAAGTTAAGCAGCAAGCTGAGGCTGAAGGCTTAGATCAAATTTTTATTGAAGCTGGTTTTGAATGGCGTGAAGCAGGATGCAGTATGTGCTTAGGTATGAATCCTGATACAGTTCCGGAAAAAGAACGGTGTGCATCTACATCTAATCGTAACTTTGAAGGACGACAAGGTAAAGGGGCAAGAACACACCTAGTAAGTCCGCAAATGGCAGCAGCAGCAGCGATTGCTGGTCATTTTGTTGATGTTCGTACTTTTATGAAAGAAACGGTTCAGTAGAAGAGAGGGAGGATACAAATGGAATCAATTGTACGTCATAAAGGGAAAGTAGCAGGCCTTGACCGTGTGAACGTTGATACAGATCAAATTATTCCGAAACAATTTTTAAAGCGGATTGAAAGGACTGGCTTTGGGCAATATCTATTTTTTGATTGGCGTTTTAATAATGATGGAACAGAAAATGAAAGCTTTGAATTAAATCGCCCTGAAAATAAAGGTGCATCGATCTTGGTAGCAGGACATAATTTTGGTTGTGGTTCTTCAAGAGAACACGCACCGTGGGCATTAAAGGATTACGGATTTCAAATTGTAATCGCACCATCTTTTGCTGATATATTTTATAATAATTGCCTAAAAAATGGCATGCTGCCAATTCGACTAGAGGAAACTCATGTCAAAGACTTGCTTGAAAAGTCAAAGGAAGCTGACTTTGAATTAATCATTGACTTAGAAAAGCAGGTTGTGATTGATTCAGAGAAAAAGTATTCATTTGCTATAGACCCATATTGGAAGGAAATGCTTGCAAATGGGTGGGACGAAATAGATGTCACTTTAAATTTTGAAGATGCAATACGAAACTATGAAAAAAGTAGAAAAATTGGATAATAACTTATAGAGGCGGGTTTTCGAACCCGCTTGTTATGCTTCTGTAGGAAATTATAAAATTTGATCCTGTGGAAAAATACTATAGCAAAGAGTGTAGTCGCCCAGCTCCAGCGCCCAGCGACTAGTAAACTTCGCTCATCTCTTTTACGATAAGTCAACATCGACTCATCCCTCGTCGTGTTTCCTTTATCTCAGTCGATGCGCTCTTAGTTTATACGTCGCTAAAGAGGGCGCTTCTGCATTTGTTCTACTTTAAGAAAGTTTAACTTTGTTAAAGGATTAAAGTATAAGAAAGACATCGAATTCTGCCTTATTTGAAGGAAATTCGTGTCTTTCTAATTTGTGTTTAAAACAGGAAATTGATAAACTAAAAGCCAATATAAATTACCCAGTTTGGGGTGTGGCCAGGCAATGAATAAATTTAATGACAATAATAAAGACAATATCATACCCTTTCCAAATCTTGAGGAACGGTTATTGAACAAAGGGATAGAAGCATTAAGTAACCGTCAATTTAAAGATGCTTTGCAAGTTTTTAAGCAGCTAAGTAGGAACTTTCCAAACTACTATCCAGAAGGAGAGATTGGAATAGTAGTTTGTCTTTACGAATTGGGTATATACGAGGATGCAAAGGAAAGATGCATGCGATTATTACAAGAAGGAATTGGCGATTATTTTAATGTGTTAAAAATATATTTGTCGATTTTAATGCAACAAGGTGAGTTTAGTGAAATTGTAACTATTCTAGAACCACTGTTTAACGAAGAAAGGATTCCGGCTGAACTTGCAGAAGAGTTGTTTCAGTTACTTGAATTTTCAAAGAAAAGCATAAGTCAAAAGAGTCAATTAGACAGACCAATGATTGATACAGGAGTGTTAGAGGAACAATTATTACATGGAACCATTGAAGAACAACTCCTTGTTATTCAAAAATTGAGAAGCTTACCTATAAATAGCAAAATAATTGATTGTATTGAATTAGTTTTAATAAACGAGAAATCACACCCTATTATTCAATCGATGCTTCTTCATTTATTAATGGAAAAGCAAATAAATGAATCGTTTACAGTTAAAAAGTTTCAACAAACTATTTCACTAAACACGAAGGATTTAAAGAGCTTTTTCGAGGAAACTTTTACAATTGAAGTACTAAATAAATTAGATTATATACTTGGTCAGGAAAATCCGACATTATATGAGCATGTAAAAGAATTATGGAATCGATTTTTATTTACATTATTTCCTTTTCAACCAGATCCAGCACGGGCAATGGTATGGGCAGCAGCTCTGCACAAAGTGGGATATGAACTTTTTGGTATCGAAATAAATGATATAGAATTAAATAGACTATATAATGAAAATATCGACGATATTAAAAACGGCTATGAACAGCTAGTGGCTGCAGAAAAGTTGTCAATAACCGGACTAGAGTTATAAAATTCTGGATAATGGCAAAATAGAGGTATAAAAAAGTATTGATAGGATTATTGAAAGCGATTCTTTATGTGTGATATAATACAATGGTTGTACTTGTGTCTACTATACATACTTGAATGAAAATGAAAAATATATTTTTGGACAATTGTGCAATGGTAAATAATAGGTTATATGAACAGAGTATAAAATAAGTTGGAGGGAAATATAAATGTCAGTAAAATGGGAAAAATTAGAGGGAAATCAAGGTGTTTTAACAATTGAAGTTGACGCTGCAAAAGTTGAACAGGCAATCGATCAGGCATTTAAAAAAGTTGTAACGAAAGTAAACGTACCTGGATTTCGCAAAGGTAAAGTTCCTCGCAAGTTGTTTGAACAACGTTTCGGAGTAGAGTCGCTTTATCAGGATGCTATTGATGTTATGCTACCAGAAGCTTACAGCAATGCGGTAGAGGAATCTGGTATTGAACCTGTTGATTACCCGGAAATCGATATAAAACAAATTGAACAGGGTAAAAACATGATCTTTACAGCGACTGTAACTGTAAAACCAGAGGTTCAACTTGGTGAATATAAAGGTCTTGAGGTTGAAGAACAGGATACCACTGTTACAGATGAGGATGTAGAAGCTGAAATCAAAAGCTTACAAGAAAAAAATGCTGAGCTAGTCGTGAAAGAAGATGGCGAAGTTGAAAATGGCGATACAGTCGTTATTGATTTTGAAGGTTTTGTTGATGGTGAGGCATTCGAGGGTGGAAAATCTGATAATTACAGTTTAGTAATTGGATCAAACACTTTTATTCCTGGATTTGAAGATCAAATTGTTGGAATGAAAACGGATGAGGAGAAAGAAATTAATGTGACATTTCCGGAAGAATACCATGCTCCAGAGTTAGCTGGTAAACCGGCAATGTTCAAAGTAAAGCTTCATGAAATAAAAACAAAAGTTCTTCCTGAATTGGATGATGAGTTTGCAAAAGATGTAAACGACGAAGTTGAAACACTTGATGAACTAAAGTCAAAACTTAGAGAAAATCTTGAAGCTGATAAAAATCATAAAGCTAAACATGCAACCCAAGATGCTTTAATTGATAAGGCGACAGAGAACGCAACTATTGATATTCCGGAAGCTATGATTAACTCAGAATTAGATCGTATGATGAAGGAATTTGAGCAGCGTTTACAAATGCAAGGAATGAACTTAGAGTTATATTTCCAATTTACAGGTTCAGACGAAGCTGCATTACGTGAGCAAATGCAAGCTGATGCCGAAAAACGCGTTAAAACAAATCTTGTATTAGAAGCAATTGCTATAGCTGAAAACGTTGAAGTTTCAGAAGAAGATATTAATGCTGAGTTAGAGAATATTGCTTCAATGTATCAAATGACTGTTGAAAATGTTAAAACAATGCTTGGTAACAACAATTATGTAGAAGATGATTTGAAAATAAGAAAAGCAATTGACATCCTTGTAGAAAATAGCAAAACGATTTCAAAGTAATTTACGTTACTCATATCCTTTCCACTAAATGACAAAAAACTAAAACAAGGCGCGAAGCTTCGTGCCTTGTTTTACACTATTTAAATCCATTATCATTTTTTTATTAATTATGAAGATGGTTGGTTAGAATAGTAAAATGTAAGTAAGATATAGAGGGAGGAGTCTTTTGAGAAATAGGCAACGTTCAATTTTTTTAGAATATACATATAATTAAATGAATGTGTACATAACTTAGAGGGATATCACTAACAGTTTCAGTCGAACATATGGTACAATGCTTTTACATACGAAGAGTGAGAAAAATCAATGTCTACGCACCTTGATTTGTTAGAATTTAGTAAGGGGTGATCTAAATATGTTTAAGTTTAATGATGAAAAAGGACAGCTAAAGTGTTCTTTTTGCGGGAAAACGCAGGATCAGGTTCGAAAGCTAGTCGCTGGTCCCGGTGTTTATATATGTGATGAATGCATTGAGCTTTGCACCGAAATCGTTGAAGAAGAGCTAGGTACAGAGGAAGAAGTTGAGTTTAAAGATGTACCAAAGCCTAAGGAGATTCGAGAAATTCTTGATGATTATGTCATTGGTCAAGAAAGTGCTAAGAAATCTCTAGCAGTTGCCGTATATAATCATTATAAGAGGATTAATTCGAATAGCAAGGTTGATGATGTAGAGCTTTCAAAGAGTAACATCGTTATGATTGGGCCTACAGGTAGTGGTAAAACACTACTCGCGCAAACATTAGCAAGAATTCTAAATGTGCCGTTTGCAATTGCAGATGCTACATCTTTAACTGAGGCTGGTTATGTAGGTGAAGATGTTGAAAACATCCTATTAAAATTAATTCAGGCAGCGGACTACGATGTTGAAAAGGCAGAAAAAGGGATTATTTATATTGATGAAATTGATAAGGTAGCAAGAAAGTCTGAAAACCCTTCGATCACGAGAGACGTTTCTGGAGAAGGCGTACAGCAGGCTCTTTTGAAAATTTTAGAAGGTACTGTTGCAAGTGTTCCACCACAAGGTGGACGAAAGCATCCGCACCAAGAATTTATCCAAATTGATACGACAAATGTATTGTTTATTTGTGGTGGAGCATTTGACGGTATCGAACAAATTATCAAACGCCGTCTAGGGAAAAAGATTATCGGCTTTGGAACTGATTCGAAGAAGGAGGATCTACCACAAAAGGAAATTCTTTCGAAAATTCTTCCAGAGGATTTACTTTGCTTTGGTCTTATTCCAGAGTTTATTGGGCGCTTGCCTGTTATTGCAACGCTTGAACAGTTGGATGAAAATGCGTTAGTTGAAATTTTAACGACGCCGAAAAATGCCCTTATAAAACAATATCAAAAGATGCTTGAGCTTGATAATGTTAATTTAGAGTTTGAAGAAGGAGCTTTACGAGAAATTGCGAAACAAGCAATAGAACGCAAAACAGGTGCTCGTGGTCTTCGTTCGATCATTGAAGGAATTATGCTAGACGTGATGTACGATCTCCCATCAAGAGATGATATTGATAAGTGCGTTATTACAGCAGAAACTGCTCGCCAAGAAGCAGGTCCACAGCTTCATTTGAAGGACGGTAAAGTGATCGAGTTTGCCAGTAAGAAAGAAACACCAAGAGAAAGTGCATAGAAAGTACACAAGTCGTAGAGGCTGACTAAATGTCAGCTTCTTTTTTTATTCTCTAGGTAATTATAAAATTTGATCCTGTTGATAAATACTATAGCACAGAGAGTAGTCGTCCAGCGCAAGCGCCCAGCGACTAGTATACTTCGCTCATCTCTTTTGCGATAAGTCAACATTGACTCGTCCCTCAATGTGTTTTGTTTATCTCAGTCGATGCGCTCTTAGTTTATACGTCGCTAATCAGGGCATTTATAGCTTTTGTTCTTAGCAATTATTTCCACAATGTTGAACGAAAAAATTGTTTATTGAGCCCTTTGCACGGAGATACTAGTCAGTAAGTGACATACACATTTACTACAACGAAGTGCAGGAGGGTAAGCATGAATTGGACAGGTATTGCATTGTTCGTTCAATTATTTTTTGGAATTGTAATAGGTCTATATTTTTGGAATCTTCTTCGTAATCAACGGACTCAAAAGGTTTCGATTGATCGAGAATCAAGGAAAGAGATGGAAGAGCTTCGAAAGTTAAGGTCAATCACTTTAACTGAACCATTAGCGGAAAAGGTTAGACCGACTTCCTTTAATGATATAGTAGGCCAAGAAGATGGCATTAGGGCTTTAAGAGCGGCGATTTGTGGGCCGAATCCCCAGCATGTTATCATTTATGGACCACCGGGTGTTGGGAAAACGGCGGCAGCGAGGTTAGTTTTGGAGGAAGCGAAAAAACATTCAAAAACACCTTTCAAACCAGATGCAGTTTTTATCGAATTAGATGCGACAACGGCTCGTTTTGATGAAAGAGGAATCGCAGATCCATTAATCGGTTCTGTCCACGATCCAATTTATCAAGGTGCCGGGGCGATGGGCCAGGCTGGAATTCCTCAACCGAAACAGGGAGCTGTTACGAATGCCCATGGCGGCATATTATTTATCGATGAGATCGGTGAACTTCATCCAATCCAAATGAACAAACTCCTAAAAGTACTCGAGGATCGAAAAGTTTTTTTAGAAAGCGCCTATTATAGTGAAGAAAACTCACAAATTCCTTTACATATTCATGATATTTTTAAAAATGGATTACCAGCTGATTTTCGGATGATCGGTGCGACGACAAGAATGCCAGAGGAAATACCACCAGCGGTTCGTTCGCGTTGTTTAGAGGTATTTTTCCGACCACTCGAACAAGAAGAAATTGCAACAGTTGCAAAGAAGGCTGCAAATAAGATCAACTTAAAGGTTTCAGAGAAAGGAATTGGAATCATCGCAAAGTATGCGAAGAACGGTCGCGAAGCTGTTAATTTAATGCAAATATCCGCTGGTTTGGCAATATCTGAAAATCGCTCTGAAATATCAGAAAGAGAAATAGAGTGGGTTATTCATTCTAGTCAGTTATCTCCGCGCTATGAAAAGAAAATTCATGGAGAGCCAAAAATTGGTCTCGTGAACGGTCTTGCGGTCTTTGGTCCTAATATGGGTTCATTACTGGAGATAGAAGTCTCCGTTATACCGGCTAAAGAAAAAGGGACAATCAATATTACCGGAATTGTCGAGGAAGAAAGTATCGGAAATCAAAGTAAATCGATTCGGCGCAAAAGCATGGCGAAGGGATCAATTGAAAATGTTCTTACTGTGCTTCGATCAATGGGCGTACAAGCAACTGCATATGATATTCATGTGAATTTTCCTGGGGGGATCCCAGTTGATGGCCCATCGGCGGGTATTGCGATGGCAACTGCGGTTTATTCTGCCATACATAAACAGGCTGTTGATAATACTATCGCTTTTACAGGAGAAATTAGTATTCACGGAAATGTTAAACCAGTTGGCGGTGTATTCGCTAAAGTAAAAGCAGCAATGCAAGCAGGAGCAAAAAAAGTAATTATTCCAAGCGAAAATTATCAATCGATTTTGGAAGAGATTGAAGGAATCGAGATTATCACTGTTAGCCATTTAAATGAGGTTTTTGAATTGGTATTTCCGCGCTTTAGTGCAACCAAACTTAGTGTAGAGGCTATGGAGAAAGACGTGGTCCCTGCATCTGTTACAGATTTAAACCTACCACCGGCATCCGTTTAAAGGGTTAAGTTATCAGACCAGACTCATTAGAAAAACTCGTAATTTGCCCATAACCGCAAATTACAATGTCTTTTGATATACTTTAATCCCTAGCAAGGTTAATCTTTCTTAAAGTAGAACAAATGGCATGTGGACCTATTTCACATGCCAATTTTTGGCTTGATATTGATGAAACAATGGACAACTATGAAACAAATAAGATAGAATTGTGTCAAAGCCGATATAATCAGGAAATGTAAGATTCACATAAATCGAGGTGTTAAAATTTGGCGAATAATAAAGAGATGACCGTTCCTCTCCTTCCTTTACGTGGTTTACTTGTATATCCAACGATGGTTCTTCATTTAGACGTAGGGCGGGAAAAGTCGGTTCAAGCACTTGAAATGGCTATGGTGGATGATCATCTAATATGTCTTGCCACACAAAAAGAAGTTGGTATAAATGACCCTTCTGAAGATGATATTTATCATATTGGTACGCTTTCAAGGGTAAAGCAAATGTTAAAGCTTCCGAATGGCACAATTCGTGTGCTTGTTGAGGGACTTAACAGGGCAAAGATTACAGAGTATGTAGAAGATCAAGAAACATTTTTGGTGAAAATTGAAAAAATTGAGGAATCTGTTCAAGCTAATTCTGAAGAAAAAGCATTAATGAGAACTTTGTTAAGCCAATTTGAACAATACATAAAGCTATCCAAAAAAGTAACGGCAGAAACATATGCTTCTGTTGCCGATATTGAAGAGCCTGGTAGATTGGCTGATATAATTGCTTCGCACTTAGCGCTAAAAATAAAAGAAAAACAAGAAATATTAGAAACAATTGATGTTAAAGACCGCTTAGATCGAATGATTTCCTTAATCAATAATGAAAAGGAAATTCTAAATCTAGAAAAAAAGATTGGTCAACGTGTCAAACGATCAATGGAACGGACACAGAAGGAATACTATTTGCGTGAGCAAATGAAGGCGATCCAAAAGGAATTGGGCGATAAAGAAGGAAAAACAGGCGAAATTGAGATTATTAAAGAGAAAATCGAAAAAGCAAAAATGCCTGACCGTGTAAAAGAAACGGCGCTAAAAGAGCTAGAGCGCTATGAAAAAGTACCGTCAAGCTCAGCGGAAAGCTCCGTTATTCGTAATTATATTGAATGGTTAATTGCGATTCCATGGCACAATGAGACTGTTGATAATTTGGATATTAGTAACGCTGAAAAAGTCTTGGATCAAGATCACTACGGCTTAGAAAAGGTTAAGGAGCGCGTGCTAGAGTATTTAGCTGTACAAAAGCTTACGAAATCGTTGAAGGGCCCCATTCTATGCCTTGTTGGCCCTCCTGGTGTTGGAAAAACGTCGCTTGCTCGATCTATCGCTAAAGCACTTGGTAGAAACTTTGTTAGAATATCGCTTGGCGGTGTGCGTGATGAGGCAGAAATACGCGGTCATCGTCGGACATATGTAGGAGCGATGCCAGGTAGAATTATCCAAGGTATGAAAAAAGCAGCGACTATCAATCCGGTATTTCTATTAGATGAAATTGATAAAATGTCAAATGACTTTCGCGGGGATCCATCGTCTGCAATGTTAGAAGTTCTAGATCCAGAACAAAATTCAGCTTTTAGTGATCATTACATTGAAGAAACATACGATTTATCAAAGGTTATGTTTTTAGCGACAGCGAATAGTTTAGCAACGATCCCTAGCCCATTATTAGATCGAATGGAAGTTATTTCAATTGCAGGCTATACAGAAATTGAAAAACTTCATATTGCGAAGGATCATTTGTTCCAAAAACAGCTTAAAGAACACGGCTTAGAAAAAGGGAAACTACAAATTCGTGATGAGGCGCTCCTAAAGATCATTCGAACATACACTAGAGAAGCCGGTGTTCGTAGTTTAGAACGACAAATCGCAACGTTATGCAGAAAAGCAGCCAGAGTGATCGTATCGGAGGATCGCAAGCGAATTATCATTACTGAGAAAAATATTGAAGAATTTCTTGGAAAGCCAAGATTTAGATTTGGTCAAGCCGAAATACAAGATCAAATCGGGGCAGCAACAGGACTGGCCTATACGACAGCTGGTGGAGACACGCTATCAATCGAAGTTTCGATCGTGCCGGGCAAAGGGAAGCTAACCCTAACAGGAAAACTAGGGGATGTAATGAAAGAATCAGCTCAAGCAGCCTTTAGCTACATACGTTCTAGGGCAAGTGAGTTAAAAATTGATCCTGATTTTCATGAGAAAAATGATATTCATATTCACGTTCCAGAAGGAGCTATACCGAAGGATGGTCCGTCAGCAGGGATCACAATGGCAACTGCTTTAGTTTCAGCTCTTACAGGAAGAGCGGTTCGCAAGGAAGTAGGAATGACTGGCGAAATTACGCTTAGAGGAAGGGTCCTACCAATTGGAGGATTGAAAGAGAAATCACTTGCAGCGCATCGAGCAGGGTTAAAGAAAATTATTATTCCTGAAGAAAATGTAAGGGATTTAGACGATATTCCTGAAAGTGTCCGGAACGATTTACAGTATGTGCCAGTTAGCCATTTAGATGAAGTTTTAGAACATGCATTAACGGGAGAGAAAAAATGAAGGTAACAAAAGCAGAAATTGTAATCAGTGCTGTAAAGCCTGAGCAATATCCGACAGATCCAATGCCGAATTTTGCTTTAGCAGGCAGATCCAACGTTGGAAAATCATCTTTTATTAATAAGATGTTGAATCGGAAAAACCTAGCAAGAACGTCATCAAAACCGGGGAAAACACAAACATTAAATTTTTATAATATTAATGATCAACTTTACTTTGTAGATGTTCCCGGCTACGGCTTTGCTAAAGTATCCAAAAAAGATCGTGAAGCATGGGGGAAAATGATTGAGACTTATTTAACAACAAGTGATAAGCTTCGTGCTGTGATTCAAATAGTGGATTTAAGACACAAGCCTACGGAAGATGACAAACTAATGTATAACTTTTGTAAACATTATGAAATTCCCGTCATTATTATCGCGACAAAGGCAGATAAAATTCCAAAGGGTAAATGGGAGAAGCATTTAAAAGTTGTGAAAGATACATTGGAAGTAGACCCTAGTGACCCGGTAATTGTCTTTTCTTCCGAAACGGGAAAAGGAAAAGATGAAGCTTGGGCAACAATTTTTCAATTTATGTGATTTATGTGATAAAAGAGATAGACATAAGCGTCTATCTCTTTTTGAATATGATGTATATACCGATTAAAATGAGGGCGACTGGCCAAAAGCTTTCGAGCCAGCCTACAGCCTTGCCAATATAATTCATCCAGCTAATAATCCCGTCATAAAATAAACCTAACAAAGAAATAACGAGCAATATGATTCCGGGTACGATACCATTTTTCGTTTTTTGATGACGAAATATAAAAGCGATACCTACAATTAAAGTATAAACGGCCCAATGGTCCGGCCAAAAGTCAAATATATCCCGGCCGTGGAAGTGAACACCAAGTCCAAACAAAATGATCCCTGGGAAAACACTTTGTGCATCTTTAGCAAGATAAGCTTGAAGCAAAAATGAAAGCCCGATAATTAATAGAAGTGTTGGCCATGTGAATATATTTTTTACAATTGGTAAATTTAATTGATCCATCAAAAAATAAATTCCTATCCCAATTAAAATAAGACCGGGGAAAATTCCTTGCTTTTTTTTCATAACAGACCTCCATTAGCCTTGCTCCAAAAAGAAATAACGAGCAATTATCAAGGATATGCTTGATTGTAACGAATTATTTTTGTTAAGATAGATAGAGTAGACAAAATTTGTCGATTTCATCCAATGTTTATGATACCATACTGTTTCATATACTGTTCACATTTTTAAAAAGGAAAGTAAATTTTGTATGTTATTATATTCATATCATATTAGATTAAGACTATTTTGGGGGTGCAGAATCAATGTATGTTGTCGTAGTTGGATTAAATTATAAGACAGCCCCTGTTGAGATTCGAGAAAAGTTAACATTTGACCCCGCATTAATACGAGATGCACACGTAACGCTTCGTGAGAAAAAAAGTATATTAGAAAACGTGATTGTTTCAACGTGCAACCGTACTGAAATTTATGCAGTTGTTGATCAACTACACACAGGGCGGTATTATATAAAAGCATTTCTAGCGGAATGGTTTCAGCTTGATATTGATGAATTTGCTCCATTTTTAACCATTTATGAGAATGATCAAGCGATCGAGCATCTTTTCCGTGTTACGTGTGGATTGAATTCGATGGTGTTAGGGGAAACTCAAATTCTAGGACAGGTTCGGGATAGTTTTTTCCTTGCACAAGAGGAGAATACAACAGGCACAGTATTTAATGAACTATTTAAACAGGCGATTACACTAGCGAAAAGAGCCCATAGCGAAACTGAAATTGGGGAAAACGCTGTTTCAGTAAGCTATGCTGCTGTTGAGCTTGGTAAAAAGATTTTTGGTAGTTTAAAAAGTAAGCATGTTGTTATTCTAGGTGCAGGTAAAATGGGTGAGCTTGCAGCTAAAAATCTTCATGGAAGTGGTGCTGTAAATATTACAGTATTGAATCGAACGTATGAAAAAGCAATGCAGCTTGCAGAACGCTTTAAAGGGCGAGCAAAAAGAATTGATCAGCTTGAAGAAGCGTTAGTAGAAGGAGATATTTTAATTAGCTCTACTGGATCAAAGGAATATGTAATTACGAAAGATATGATGGCTAAGCTTGTGAAGAAGCGGAAGGGTCGACCGTTATTTATGGTTGATATTGCAGTACCGCGCGACCTTGATCCAGAACTGGACGAGCTTGAAAATGTATTTTTATATGATATCGATGATCTTCAAGGCATAGTTGATGCAAACTTAGCAGAAAGACAAAAGGCTGCTGAAAAAATTGGTGTTATGATTGAGTTGCAATTGGCAGAATTTAAAAATTGGCTAGGAACTCTTGGTGTTGTTCCGATCATATCAGCATTGCGCAATCGTGCTTTGGCTATTCAAGCAGAAACAATGAGTAGTATTGAACGCAAAATGCCAAATTTAACAGATCGAGAGAAAAAAATATTAAACAAGCATACGAAAAGCATTATTAATCAAATGTTGCGTGAACCTATAAATCGCGCAAAAGAATTAGCTGCTGAACCGGATGCGGAAGAATCGTTAAAGCTCTTTATGAAAATTTTTGATATTGAAGAAGCGGTTGAAGAGGAAATGAATGCCGCTCGAAAGCAGGATAAAGTCGTCATACCCTTCGAACAAGAAAAATCATGGTCATATTCAGTGAAAAATGTATAACTATGTTTTTTCTTAGAGGTTACACTTTTTATATTCTCTTATAGACCGTTCAAGAGAGGATTCTATTAATGATAAACTTACAAATTGGTTGGATTTATGAAGTTACAATAATAATATATGCCTGTAGTGTGTTAGGCTATTTTATAGATTTTTTACAAAACAACCGGAAGGCTAAAAAAATAGCCTTCTGGTTGCTTGCTATTGTATGGGTTTTGCAAACTCTTTTTTTAGTCACGCGTATGATAGAAATGGGTCGTTTTCCGATCCTATCATTAGCCGAGGGTCTATATTTTTATGCTTGGGTCCTTGTTACCTTTTCACTTGTCATTAATAAGATCTTTCGAACTGACTTTATTGTCTTTTTTACGAATGTCCTAGGCTTTATTATCATGGCTTTACATTTATTTGCACCTATGAATTATAAGTCAACAGTTTTATCTGAGCAATTGATCTCAGAGCTTTTGATTATCCATGTTACAATTGCGATCCTTTCCTATGGAGCTTTTTCGCTTTCGTCAATTTTTTCAGGGATGTATTTGCTGCAATATAAAATGATTAAGAAAAAACAATGGGGGAAGCGATTGCGGCGGCTTGGCGATTTGACCAATCTAGACCGATTATCCTATACATTAAATATGGTAGGCGTCCCAATGCTCCTTATATCACTTATTTTAGGAACTGTTTGGGCATATATATCGTTAGATACTTTTAATTTATATGATGCGAAGGTAATTGGTTCATTTATTGTTTTGCTAGCTTACAGCACATATTTATATTTACGAGTTGCCAAAGGTATGCAAGGGCGAACAATTGCAATATGGAATCTTGGGGCATTTCTTTTTGTGCTTATTAACTTTTTCCTGTTTGGTAGTCTGTCTCGTTTCCACTTTTGGTACGGTTAATATAAGTAGAAGCAAGTCGCGTAATTTATATTCACATCACATTTTGGAGGTTTCTCAATGCGTAAAATAGTTGTAGGTTCTAGACAAAGTAAACTGGCTTTAACACAAACTAACTGGTTTATAGAGCAAATGAAAAGCTTAGGGCTTCCGTTTGAGTTTGAAGTCAAGAAAATTGTGACCAAGGGTGATAAAATTCTTGATGTGACGCTATCCAAGGTAGGCGGTAAAGGTTTGTTTGTTAAGGAAATTGAACAGGCAATGATGGATAAAGAAATAGATATGGCAGTCCATAGTATGAAGGATATGCCGGCAGTTTTACCACCTGGATTTACGATTGGATGTGTTCCACTACGCAAAGATCATCGTGATGCCTTTATATCGAAGGGACATGTAAAGCTTAAAGATTTACGTAAAGGTGCTGTTGTTGGAACTAGCAGCTTAAGACGTGCATCACAGTTGTTAGCCTACCGACCTGATTTAGAGATTAAATGGATTCGAGGGAATATTGATACTAGACTTGCTAAGCTGGAAGATCCAAATGAAGGTTTTGATGCAATTATTCTTGCAGCTGCTGGCTTACTTCGTATGGGATGGTCAGAGGATACCGTTACAGAATACTTAGATATAGATGTTAGTGTACCTGCAGTCGGGCAAGGTGCTCTAGCAATTGAATGTCGTGAAGATGATCACGAAATAGTAGAGCTATTAAGCAAGCTTCAAGATGAAAAAACAGCGAAGGCAGTTGAAGCAGAACGGGCGTTTCTTCATAAGATGGAAGGCGGATGCCAAGTGCCGATTGCTGGTTTTGCTGAAATGACAGGCGATAACCAAATAAAGCTAATTGCCCTTGTAGGTTCACCTGATGGTAAAACAATCATGAAAGAGCAAGTGGTTGGATCTGATCCAAAGGCTTTAGGAGAACAAGCCGCAAATGTATTAATTGCAAAAGGCGCCAAAGACATAATTGAACAAGTAAAAGAGGAGCATGATCTATAATGTCAAAAGGTGGCTCCCTCGAAGGTAAAAGAATTTTGGTCACACGAGCAAAGGAGCAGGCAAAATCCTTTTCGGGAAAAATTAAAGAGCTTGGTGGAATTCCAATTGAGATTCCACTAATTAAATTCGAATCTATTCGAAACGATGAAAATATAAAACATTATATTGATAAGATCGATAGCTATGATTGGCTCGTATTCACTAGTGTAAATGGTGTTCGTTTTTTCTTTGAATATTTAGATAAAAATAATAATACCTTTACAAGCACAAACCGACCACAAATTGCCGTGGTCGGTAAAAAAACGCTTCAACCGTTACAACAAAGAGGGATTAAGGTAGACCTTATACCGGAAGAGTATGTGGCTGAAGGGTTAATTGAGGCTATGTCGAATAAAGTATTGCCAAATTCACGAATTTTAATAGCTCGTGGCAATCTTGGTCGTTCAATACTGCCAGAAAAGCTAACTGAATTGGGTATGATAGTTGATGATTGGATTGTTTATGAAACCGTTATTGACTATGATAAGAAATCTGAGCTTTTGGAGCTTTTACTAACTCGCTCTATTGATATGATAACATTCACAAGCTCTAGTACCGTTACATATTTTGTAGATCTTTTAGCAAACAGTGAGTGGCGTGATTTTTTGAAAGGTGTTCAAATTGCATGCATCGGTCCAATAACGGAGAGAACAGCTATTGAAGCAGGTATATGTCCAGATGTTGTGGCTATGGATTACACAATCGAAGGACTTATAGATGCGATTGTTAAGTTTTATAATAGTCAATACCACGATAGAGTCAATTTATAAAAAGGAGAATCCAACATGAAAGATCTTAATTTTAAACGTCATCGTCGCTTACGTTCAAGTGATGCAATGCGTTCAATGATTCGCGAAACATTTTTAAGAAAAGAAGACCTAATTTATCCACTTTTTGTTATTGAAGGTGAAAATATTAAGAATGAGGTAAACTCAATGCCGGGAGTTTATCAAATTTCGCTTGATCTTTTAAACGATGAAATTCAGTCAGTAGTTGAACTTGGAATTCCTTCTGTCATTTTATTTGGAATACCGGCAGAAAAGGATGCAGTAGGGAAGGGTGCATACTGCGATCATGGTATTGTACAAAAAGCTACAAGGCAAATTAAAGAAAGCTATCCTGATTTGATTGTTATTGCTGATACTTGCTTATGTGAATTTACAGATCACGGACATTGTGGTGTGATTGAAAATGGGCAAATAGTAAACGATCCAACTCTTAAATTATTAGCTGATACTGCAGTTAGTCAAGCAAAGGCAGGTGCAGATATTATTGCACCTTCCAATATGATGGATGGCTTTGTAGCTGCAATTCGTAAAGGACTTGATGAGGCCGGCTTTGAGCATATTCCAATAATGTCTTATGCAGTTAAGTATGCATCAGCGTTCTATGGTCCTTTCCGCGATGCAGCGGGAAGCGCGCCACAATTTGGCGATCGCAAAACATATCAAATGGATCCAGCCAACCGTTTAGAGGCATTTCGTGAAGCACAGTCAGATATTGAAGAGGGAGCAGATTTTTTAATTGTTAAGCCCGCTCTTTCATATTTAGATATTATTCGCGACGTAAGAGATCGTTTTAATGCTCCTATTGTTGCTTATAATGTAAGTGGGGAGTACGCGATGATTAAGGCAGCTGCGTTAAACGATTGGGTAGACGAGAAAAGAATTGTATTAGAATCCCTTACGAGCATGAAGCGTGCTGGTGCAGATTTAATTATCACTTACTTTGCAAAAGACGTTGTAAAGTGGTTGAATGAAGGAAAATAGCTTCAAGCTGCATGCGCAAGTGAAATATAACGTTATTTTTTTACGAGGAGTGGTGTCATGAGAACCTTTGAAAAATCAAAGGCTGCTTTTAGTAAAGCCGTTCAAATGATGCCTGGCGGGGTCAATAGCCCAGTTAGAGCATTTAAATCAGTACAAATGGACCCAATTTTCATGGAACGTGGCAAAGGGTCAAAATTAATTGATGTTGATGGTAATGAATATATTGATTATGTTTTATCATGGGGGCCTTTAATTTTAGGTCATGCTCATGATGATGTTGTTGAAGCTCTAAAAAAAGTGACCGAAAATGGTACAAGCTTTGGTGCACCTACAGAGTTGGAAAACAAACTGGCAGAGCTTGTAATTGAACGCGTTCCATCGATCGAAGTAGTCCGTATGGTGAATTCCGGGACAGAAGCGACAATGAGTGCATTACGACTTGCGCGAGGATTTACAGGTCGTAATCTTATTATGAAATTTGAGGGCTGTTACCATGGTCATGGCGATTCGCTCTTAATTAAAGCAGGATCAGGAGTTGCAACATTGGGCTTACCAGATAGTCCTGGCGTTCCAGAAGGAGTCGCGAAAAATACGATTACAGTTCCATATAATGATATTGAAAGTGTTCGCTATGCATTTAATGAATATGGCAAAGATATTGCCGCTGTAATCGTTGAACCGGTTGCAGGGAATATGGGGTTTGTTAAGCCTCTCCCTGGCTTCTTAGAAGGACTTCGGGAAATAACTGAAAAAAATGGCACAATCCTAATATTCGATGAGGTTATGACAGGCTTCCGCGTTGGCTACAATTGTGCTCAAGGTCACTTTGGCATTACACCTGATTTAACTTGTCTTGGTAAAGTTATCGGTGGCGGATTACCAGTTGGAGCTTACGGCGGAAGAGCTGATATAATGCGGCAAATTGCTCCATCAGGTCCTATCTATCAGGCTGGAACACTATCCGGCAATCCATTAGCAATGACAGCTGGATATGAAACATTATCACGATTAAAACCAGAAACATACGATGAGTTCGATCGAAAAGGAGCTCGGTTATTAGAAGGTTTAACAAGAGCCGCCAAAAAGTATGATATTCCGCATTTTGCTGACCGTGTAGGTGCAATGCTCGGATTTTTCTTTACAAACGAAAAGGTAATCAATTTTGAAACAGCAAAAACATCAGATTTACAAATGTTTGCAAATTATTACCGTGAAATGATTGAGCAGGGGGTATTCCTACCGCCATCTCAATTTGAAGCATATTTCTTATCAACAGCACATACAGATGAGGATATCGAAAAAACAATTGCCGCTGCAGAAGAATCCTTCGCAAAATTGAAATAAACTTTATCCATATGAAGCTCATTGGAACCGAATTTTCGGTCCCAATGAGCTTTTTGTTTACCATAAAATGGAGGGGTCAGGAACCTCTATGGACACCACTATGGACACTACTGTGTCCCTCCAATAAATTCAAAATATATGACATAAATATCCTTGTCCCTTCATAAATCTGTAATGACATAGGTTTAATTGTGGGTTCGAAAGGTTTCATGACTTTTTGAATAGCCTCTATTTATCCCGGTGTAATCATCCGCAAGCCTCACTTCATCTACTTAGTGAGGACGAACGGACGCAATCAACCCGATTGATTCAACTAACCATCAGTGGGGAGTGAATATCGCGCTGATGGAAGTTTCACTTTATGAAGGGGGAGAATTTAAGTTGACTTTTAATCATACGTCTTCAATTCGGTTTTCAGTAGAGGAATCAGTGTGGTTTAAAAAAGGACAGGAAGTGTCCGATTTGCTTTCAATGTCACTTGATCCAGAAATTTCAATTCAAGAGCATGAGAATTATATTTCAATTCGAGGTGCTTTGGTATTAACTGGTGATTATTACCCAAAGACTACTGACGGCGATTCAACCTCAGAAAATGATTTGGGGACTGATTTTTATCGAGATATTTCAACAGTAAGAACTATAGATGAAATACTAGAAAAAGACGGTGGGATTCATTGTATGAAGCATCGTTTTCCTGTTGATATAACTATACCGACAAATCGAGTTCGAAGTCTTGAGGATGTCTACGTTTTGATCGAGTCATTTGATTATGAACTTCCAGAACAAGGGCGGCTAGAATTAAAAGCCGATTTGGCAATTAGTGGAATAGTTAATGAAAAGACTAAGGGAATCGCTACTACAGAAAATGAAACTGTACGTAACGATGATTTGGAAACAGATGCAAATGAAAATAGGACAGATTCTATTTTAGAAGCGCCTGCGACTGAAGCGACAATAAATGGTGACCAAAACAAAATTGTGAAAGAACAAAAAATTACACCATTTATAGATTATTTTAATAGAGCAAGTGGTGAATACAGGAAAGCACCTGTAGAAAAATTTCCTTCTTTTACAACAGAGGTTCGTAAAGAAGTAGTTTCGAAAAAGGAGATAACAAATGGGGAATCAAATGATGCCGAACCACAACTGGTGAACTCCCAACAAGCTGTCGAGTATCGGAAGGAAGAAAAAGTAGATGAAGCAACGAATCAGGCCATCCTAAAAGAATCTGTTACTCAAATTGAAGAGAAGTTTACTGACCCAAAAATGGACGTTGAAAGCAGAGAATCCAAAAAGGATGAAGTCCATACCGGAGTTGTAGTTGATTCCAATGAAAATACTCCTCAAATTGGTGTAAAGGGTCGTTCAGAGAATCAAGCATATGCTTGGAACCCAAAAAGCCTGTATTCATCTGAACAACAACAGATAGGCGTTGCTGCAAAAGAAGAAATGATGAAAGAGGATAATGAAGCACCTAAGAAATCATCAGTTCGTTCTGAAAATGCATTATATTTAACAAAAATGCTTTCATCAGAGGGTGAACAAGACTTCTCAAAGCTGCGAATGAGAATTGTCCAACAAGGTGATACGTTAAGTAATATAGCGGCAAGCTATGAGATTTCTGTAAGTCAAATTATAAGATTAAATGGCCTAACTGACGATATCGTGGAAGAGGGACAAATTTTATATATTCCAGAATATGCTGGTGTTGATTGAACGATTTAGTCGAGGGCAAAGGGCTTCCATTAGGGGGCCCCTTCTAAATTTATCTATAACTTGAACATGAGGTGGTCGATAATGATACACCAAGGTATGATAGATCAATATCAAAATCTTCTCCGTATGTATCAGATAGAGGCAGAGTTTATGGAGAAAATCGGAAAGATCATTAAAATATATTCAAAAAAAGGTACTTTCGCATTGAAGGAAACTGAATTAACAGATGTTCAACGAAAATCCTTCTTGTTTACAATCCAAACGCTTCATTTAAATGGATACCGACATTCTGTCCCAATCTACCCAACTCAGTCTGGTGAATATATGATCCATAGGGATGGCATGTATTATTATTTAATGCCGTGGTTAGAAGGTAAAGGGGTGGAAAAAGAAAATCGTGAAAACGAGTTAATGAAGCAAATTGCAAAAGTCCATATAGTTACAGCTAATAAAGAAAAGATTAATAAAGAGTACTATAAAAAATATTATGAAAAAGCTATATACAGAGCTGAAATAAGAAAATTAGATTATGAACGTTATATTGACCAATGTGAAAAAAGACTTTATATGTCGCCTTATGATCTCTTGTATTGCACATATTTCAATCTATTCATGCAGATGGAACAGTTTTCATTAAATCAGCTCGAGGACTGGTATAATAATGTATTAGAGAAAACAAATAATCGAATTGTTATTTGTCATGGGAATGTAAGGCCTAGTCATTTACTCTATGATGAAAATGGGCATCCTTACTTAACAAGCTTTGAACGTTCTTTTACTGCTTCGCCGATATATGATCTTCTTTACTATTTTAAAAAACTTTTTTATAAAACCCCGCAGTTCTCTTCAAGTACACTCCAACAGTATAATCAATATAATCATCACAATCATTTAACGGAGGACGAGAGATTATTATTCATGTATTATTTAACGAAAACAAGTGGAATTTATAATTGTATTAAACACTATCGAAATGATCGAACGTTACCTGAAAAAACCTCAGTTGTTCAATTGCAACGCTATATTTGGCAATTGCAAGCAGCAAAAGCATTTGTTCAGCAACTCCAACAAGTAATCGAGCAGAACAGGCAAGCAAGCACGGAAGAAATATTGTAACGTAAAACATTAAGAAACTATACCATCTAATAAACAGAAAAATCCCAAATAGATTTTTTATCTATCTGGGATTTTCTAGATCCATTCAAGTGTAAAGGCAACTAAAAGTAAGACTAATAGAGATAATAAAATAACATCTAATGTAGTTGGTAGGAGCAAGGTTCGTAACGCTTGAAAGATGACAAGCGGCAATGTTACTTGTTCCATCACTAAAAGAAAATGACGGGCCCAAGGTGGAAGACGGAATCTATAAAAGCGACTCATATAGAAAGCCTCCTCTGTAAAAAAACGTTTGTTATCTATATTGTATGGTCGCATCTAGGAAATAGTGCTATTTTATTTAAAGTTAAAGAACATCTGATTATTTTTCCAAAAAGAAGCCAATACTATTGACGTTTTACTGATTTAATAGGTAAACTATTGTAGTACATAAAATTATTAGAACCATTTTGAAATCATATAGTTATTGTTAATGTAACAAGCTATGACAGGAAGAGTGCTATGTTGAGCCCATAACTTCTTTCGTCCTTTTACAGGGCTTAAGAAGTTTTTTCGTTTTCACCAAATTTGAGGAGGATTTTTGAATGAGTAATCAGGAAATTAATTTATCAACAAAATATGATCCGCAGTCGGTGGAGCAAAACCGCTATGAATGGTGGTTACAAGGAAAATTTTTTGAGGCTGAAAATAATCCGGATAAAAAACCTTATACAATTGTAATTCCACCCCCAAATGTTACCGGAAAGCTGCATTTAGGACATGCTTGGGATACAACTCTTCAAGATATTTTAACGAGAATGAAACGTATGCAAGGCTACGATGTATTATGGCTACCAGGTATGGATCATGCCGGAATTGCAACACAAGCAAAGGTTGAAGAAAAGCTACGTGAAGAGGGAAAATCACGATACGACTTAGGCCGTGAGAAATTTCTGGAAAAGGCGTGGGAATGGAAGCAGGAATATGCAGATTTTATCCGTAAGCAATGGGCGAAGCTTGGACTCGGTCTTGATTATAGCCGGGAGCGCTTTACGTTGGACGAGGGCTTATCAAAAGCAGTTCGCGAAGTCTTTGTAAAGCTTTACGAAAAAGGGCTAATCTATCGTGGGGAATATATTATTAACTGGGATCCGCAAACGAAAACAGCGTTATCAGACATCGAAGTTATTTATAAGGATGTGCAAGGTGCATTTTATCATATGCGTTATCCGCTAACTGATGGGACAGGCTCGATTGAAATTGCAACAACGCGACCAGAAACAATGCTTGGTGATACCGCGGTAGCCGTACATCCAGATGATGAGCGCTACAAGCACCTTATTGGGAAAATGGTAAAGCTACCAATCGTTGGCCGTGAAATTCCAATCGTAGCCGATGACTATGTTGATATGGAATTTGGTTCCGGTGCTGTAAAGATTACGCCAGCGCATGACCCGAACGATTTTGAACTTGGAAATCGTCATGGCTTAGAGCGTGTACTTGTCATGAATGAAGATGGCACGATGAATAAGCTTGCTGGTAAATATGAAGGTATGGATCGCTTCGAGTGCCGTAAACAAATTGTGAAAGACCTAGAAGAACAGGGCGTGTTATTTAAAATTGAAGATCATCTTCATTCAGTTGGGCATTCTGAGCGGAGCGGGGCCGTTGTTGAACCTTATTTGTCAACGCAATGGTTTGTAAAAATGCAGCCTTTAGCTGATCGGGCAATTGAGCTTCAAAAAGGGGACGGAAAGGTAAACTTTGTCCCGGATCGTTTCGAGAAAACATATCTTCATTGGTTAGAAAACATCCGTGATTGGTGTATATCACGGCAATTATGGTGGGGTCACCGTATTCCAGCTTGGTATCATAAAGAAACGGGCGAGGTATATGTTGGCCATGAAGCTCCAGCGGATTTGGAAAACTGGAAACAGGATGAGGATGTTTTAGATACATGGTTTAGTTCAGCGCTATGGCCATTCTCTACGTTAGGTTGGCCGGATGAAAATGCAAATGATTATAAACGCTTTTATCCGACAGATTGCTTAGTAACTGGTTATGATATCATTTTCTTCTGGGTATCGCGGATGATTTTCCAAGGTCTAGAATTTACAGATAAGCGTCCATTTAATGATGTATTAATTCACGGACTTGTACGTGATGCAGAAGGACGAAAAATGAGTAAATCACTCGGTAACGGTGTTGATCCAATGGATGTAATTGAGAAGTATGGGGCCGACTCGTTGCGATACTTCTTATCAACTGGAAGCTCACCAGGGCAGGATTTACGTTTCGTTTGGGAAAAGGTTGAATCTACATGGAACTTTGCCAATAAAATTTGGAATGCATCAAGGTTTGCCCTTATGAATATGAACGGGATTACGTATGAGGAGCTAGATTTTTCCGGTGAAAAATCAGTAGCTGATAAATGGATTTTAACACGATTAAATGAAACGATTGAAAGTGTTACAAAGATGGCTGATAAGTATGAGTTTGGTGAAGTCGGCCGTGTCCTTTATAACTTCATTTGGGACGATGTTTGTGACTGGTACATTGAAATGGCGAAGCTACCTTTATATGGCGAGGATGAAGATGCAAAGAAAACAACACGTTCAGTTCTTGCCTATGTGCTGGATAATACAATGAGACTGTTACACCCATTCATGCCATTTATTACAGAGGAAATTTGGCAGGCGTTGCCGCATCAAGGTGAATCCATTACTGTCGCAAAGTGGCCAGAGGTTCGTAGTGAGGTAACAGACGAGGCTGCTGCGGAAGAAATGAAATTATTAGTTGATATAATCCGTGCGGTTCGTAATATACGTGCTGAAGTGAATACACCTATGAGTAAGCAAATCAAATTGAATATTAAAGCGAAGAATCAAGATGTTTTAGTGAACTTGGAAAAGAACCGCCATTATTTAGAACGTTTCTGTAATCCTAGCGAATTAACTATTGCTCTTGAGATTTCCACTGATGAAAAAGCAATGACGGCAGTTGTAACAGGTGCTGAATTATCGTTACCATTAGAAGGTTTAATTAACATGGAAGAAGAGATTGCTCGGTTAGAGAAAGAACTAGAAAAATTAAATGCTGAAGTAGATCGAGTTCAAAAGAAATTAGCGAATGAGAAATTTATTTCTAAAGCACCAGCCAATGTTGTCGAGGAGGAGCGGAAAAAAGAGCAGGATTACCTAGAAAAGCGGGCAACAGTCGAGGCGAGAATTAAAGAATTGAAGAATTAAAGGGAATATAAAAAATACCCAGACCATCTAAGTTATTTGGCGTAGGTGGTTTGGGATTTTTCTTTATGGTTAATAATGAATGTTCTCTAATGGTCACTAATGGTCGAGAAATCGACTAGAAATTATAGTATAAGCAGGATGAAGGACAAAACTGAGTGAAGCGGCGCCAGAAATGTCCTTCATAAGCAGGATGAAGGACAAAACTGAGGAATCCGCACCAGAAGGAGGCTCTATAATGGATACTGAGTTTACAAAGGCATTACAGTGGTTAAATGGTCGACTTAAATTTGGCATTAAACCTGGGCTAGAACGAATGAATTATATGCTTGAACAGTTAGAACACCCGGAAAGAAGACTAAAGGTCGTTCATGTAGCTGGTACGAACGGAAAAGGTTCAACTGTTAGCTTTATGAGACATATTTTACAAGCAGCCGGGTATACAGTTGGTACGTTTACATCTCCATTTATTGAAGCTTTTAACGAAAGAATAAGTATAAATGGCGTACCAATTTCCGATGATGACTTTGTTGCAATTGTTAATACGGTGAAGCCAATCGTCGAAAAGGTGGAAGGAACTCCATATGGTGCACCAACAGAATTTGAAGTGTTAACGGTTATTGCGATCGAATATTTTGCTAAAGTAGCAGTCTCGGATATTACCATCATGGAGACGGGTTTAGGGGGACGATTAGATTCAACAAATGTTGTTCATCCACTACTTACAATCATTACAAACATAGGGCATGATCATATGGATGTTCTTGGGGACACCATTGAAGATATTGCAACAGAAAAAGCCGGAATTATAAAATCTGGCATCTCAGTAATCACAGCAGTTGAACAAAAGGCTGCACTTGATGTCATCAAAGAGACATGTAGACAAAAGCGGTCTAAGCTTTACCAGCTCGGCAAGGATTTTAATTATTTTGATGTGAACCAAGAACATGAAACTGAGAAATTTTCATTTACATCAGCTTACAATTCGATTTCAGGTTTAGAGATTTCAATGAAGGGTAAACATCAAATAAAGAATTCTACCGTTGCATTAATGGCCATACAATATTTAAAACAATATTATTTTTATCATATTGAAGAGGATCATATAAAATCCGGTTTAAAAAATACCTTCTGGATCGGGCGATTCGAAAAAATGAGCCAGAACCCTCTCATATATGTAGATGGAGCTCATAATCCTGAAGGCATTGATGCTTTATGTGAAACCATTCAACGCTACTATTCTAATAAAAAAGTAAAAATTATATTTTGTGCGATGAAGGATAAAGCCTTACAACAAATGGTAGCAAAGTTAGATCAAATAGCGGATACGATTACATTTACACAATTTGAATATCCGCGCTGTGCATTCGCTGCTGATTTGTACAAACTCTCTACTTCAGCTATGAAGCATATGGAAGCAAATTGGCAAATCGCAATAGAAAACGAAATAAAAATTATGAAGGAAAATGAGGTTTTAATTATAACAGGCTCGCTTTATTTTATATCAAAAGTAAGGCAAGTAATAAAAAATATTTAAAATAAAGTTAAAATTATTTAAAAACGATAACATTCATTTACATTTTTTGTTAAAATGGAATAATGAATGTTCAGAAAATTAAGAAATAAGACGGGAAGGGGGAAGATAATGCAACCATCAAAAATGAAACAAGCGTTTTTATGGCTAATTTGGATAGTCTGTTGGCCAATGGCACTTGTGGTGTTACATAATATGCAAATAGAAAAGGTTCACTTTTATGTAAGTCATTATGGCTTAGATATATTAACTTTTCTCATATTGATGATTGCGGTTGCCCTTTTCCCAATTATTATTAATGAAACACCGCTCCTATTTATACAAGGGATTTCTATGGCGGTTTTTTTACGTTTTGGTTTATTTATAGAAGTTGTATTAACACAAATCGCAGTCTTAGCATTACTCATTCGCTTAGGAATTGATAGAAAAAGCATATACAAAATACCATTAAATTTATTGCTATTTTTAATTTCATCCGTGCTTGGTGGCTATGTTTATACCGTTCTAGGCGGATTTAATGGAGTGGTGTTATTAACTTACTTACCTACCCATTTTGAAGTAGCTATATATGCTTTTGTAATTTTTTTATGTAACCACATTATGTTGTATTTAGTGCGTAGGCTTTTTCTGAAAAAGGGAAATGTCACCTTCTTTGGTAGGGGGTTTTGGTGGGAAGTCTTAACAGCCTTACTTGTATTCCCGCTTGGTCTTGTTTTATACATAATCTACGGTACAATCGGAACCATTGGGATTTTCCTAATCGGTATCCCATTTTTGAGTGTTTCTTTTATTTTAAAGCTATACTACACAAGTCAAAAAATGAATTATCATCTTAAACAAACGAGTGAGCTTGGTCAACAATTAACAGCTCGATTGAAAAAGTCTGAGGTTTTAAAATTGTTTATTGATAATTTATATATCATGCTTCCCGTTGATTTTATCTATATTTTTGGTGTCCGTGGTAATTCTTTGTCTCTTTTGCGGCATATTGAAAATGGGCAGGAACAACCAATTAAAGACATGCCAATAAATAGAGGTGAAGGAATTTTTTATCGAGCTTGGATATTAGGGCAAAGTGAATTATATAAAACAGCTTCACAATGGCATCATTTACAGAAAAAGTACTTTACGATAGACGTTGAAAGTTTGCTAGTTGTTCCAATAAAGAGAAATAGGCTCATTACAGGTGTTATCGTGCTTGGGTCGCGAAAGAAAAATGCCTTTGATAAATATCAATTGAGTATTATTGATATTTTGGCATCACATTTAGCAGTAGCTGTAGAAAACTCAAAGCTTTATGAGCAAAAAAAGCGGGAAAGTGAAAGGTGTCCTTTAACGAAACTATACAACTATCGATATTTTGAAAAGATATTAGTAGAAACCTTTAATCAGCTTCATCAAAATTTGAATCATATTTCTTTAGTTATTTTAGACCTTGATCATTTTAAATCTATTAATGATACATACGGTCATCAAGCTGGGAATGAAATACTATGTGAGTTAGCTGAAAGATTAAAAGAAATCATAAGGTCTAAAGGGATTGTAGCAAGATTTGGTGGAGAGGAATTTGTACTTTTACTGCCTGGCTACAATAAAGATGAAGCGTATAATTTAGCTGAAATGATACGGAAGGAAATTTCGAATAATCCTTTTACGATTGATCAGTCAATTTCTGAAGGATTAAATAAATTAAAAATCTCCGTAACGGCTTCGCTTGGAGTAGCAACTGCCCCAGAAGACTGTGATGAACCATTTTCTTTATTGCGTAATGCAGATCGGGCGATGTACACTGGTGCAAAGCAAATGGGAAGGAATAAGGTATCTGTCTATGGGGCATTAAAGGTATAGTTTGTATAGGGGTGGCGTTGTCCAATTTTCATTTAAGGTGTTGGTTAGTGTTAATCACGAGCCAGCGCCTTTATTCATATTCAATCGATATTGATGGACGATCAATAGCCCACTTTAGAATGATTTCATCTTCTCCTGCTCCCACATTTAAAGGTGACTGACTTAATACAGAGTAGTTGGATGCGCATATCCCTCTTGATTTATCAGCACTACAGTAATTATGGTAATTAGTTGGCAGATCACTATTATCCGGAACATATACTGTGCCACTAACCTTAAGTAATAATTGATTGCCACTGCTAGCTTTGAAGTTCGTTATATCACCATATATATAAGCGTCTCCAGAAATATGAATTTCTGCATTCGTTGCCCCTGTAATAGTTCTAAAATACCCATTCCCGTTTTGAACTTGGATAATGGATTGATTACCGATTGACGTTGGTCCATTAACAAATAAGTCACCGCTCTTAATGATTAAATTTGAATGGTTTTTTGACATATTTAAAGCTCCTTCAATATATAAACCATTAATCGTATTGGTATCCTTTTTAGCAGCTACAATTGTTCCGGATAATTTTGCACTACTTAGTCCATCGCAATTTTCCAACGAATTACATTTAGAGGAGTAATAGGTAGGGATGTCCGGAAACATAACATTTGTATTTGTTCGCTCTGGGAAAATTGAATGATTATTGATGAAAAAACTGCCATTTATGTTCTCGGTTTTTCCTTTATAAACACCCGCACTTGTAAACTCTACATAAATCTTATTACAATCGCTTCTGTCTATTGAAACAGAAGTGATCATTGCTTTATAGTCCTTGTTTACAGAAACGGGGATGTTATGAATAGGGGAGAGGTAAAACTGGTTACAAAACAATTGTGTTAGCTCATCACCAGTAGTTTCCGGATTACTATTGAAAAATGCCTCCACATTATTTTCTGATGTTTTAACCTGTGCTGCTACATACTCTTCAAAATACATGACTGCCATTTCAGACATGTTTGTTGCTTGAATTTGGGCTTCTGTTATTTGTGTCTGCTGGACATTATTAAAAATAGTAAAAATAAGAACGGATGAAAAAATAAACAGTAATGTAATAATTAGTAAAGCTGTTACTAACGCAGCGCCTTTATTGTTCAAAAGGTAGCCTTTTTTTGGAAGTTGAAGCTTCATACAAACCACCTACCCTATTAATGAATGCACAGATTCCTTGCGTTGAAGATATATTCACTTTCATAGCACACAGTAAACACCACCTATAATCTCGTTAGTCCAGTTTCGATAGAAAATAAATTGTTTGTTGCAGGATCACTAATATTTAAAAGGATATGGTATTCCTTTCGTGTTGCATCAATTTGCTGTTCAACTGTATCTGTTATCAGGATGTCATCAAGAATTATTTCAAGCTTATATTTAGGGCTTCCCAGACTTTGAGTCGCGCCATCCGATAATGTCACTTTATACAGATTTGCGGTGGAGTCATATGTAATGACATATGATGACTGTGTGCGATGAATCGTTCTTAGTTGGGTCAAAATCAAATTGGCTTCTTGTTGAAGGAGTTGTTTTCCTTCGGTTTTTTTGTAGGAATGAATGGAAGACAGTAAAACCGAAAAAGCTAACCCAATTACAAACGTACTGATTGTCAATGCTGCTAATATTTCAATTAATGTAAGACCTCTCTTGTTAATTAACAATCTTCTGCGTTGCCTCGTCATTAGGATGAGCCCCTCAAGTAGTGGTACGTTTCAGCTTTTTGATTCCCTTTTAGATCAAAGATTTGAATATGAAGCTTATATAAGTTATAGGATGCTTCCTTTGTAATGGTAAGCTCCAGTTTAAAGGTAGGCCGTTGCTCGAATATACCTGAAGAATTAACATTTACAATACTTTTTTCTGGCTCAGGAAAGCTGCCTATGTAGGTCTTCGACTTTTGAAAATGCTCTGCATTCTTTTTAATAGCAACAATGGTGTCCTGCGCTAGATTAATCGCTATTAAGTTCTCACGATGCTTCTGTGTAAATAATGCTGATTGACTGAAGAAGCTGAAGAAGGATAACAAAATAATCGATAGGATAACAAGAGCAGCAAGGACTTCGATTAAAGTAAAACCTACTTGTTTATTTCTTTGATGTTTCGGATACGAACTCATCGCATCACCTTTCTAGAAGCTATTTCAATATAGTTCTATTTTAACGGAAGTAAACTTGTTTATGAAGTAATGCGGGATGGTAAAAAAAGGATAAAATAATAGGTAATTTGTAACAAAAAGTTAATGATTACTAGTCCAAATGATGTGTTTTTGCTTGACAAAATACTATATAATGATAAATAAGGAAATTTTAGAAAAATTATTAAAAATATTATGAAGTTTAAGGGGGAATAATTATGGTGAGTCGGCTGTTCCCTAAGGTTATCCTTGTAATTGTTGGATTATTGCTTATTTTAACAGGATGTAGGGATAAACAAGTAAAGGAAGAGGTTGAAAAATACCTGAAAGTCAATGCCAATATTAGTTATGAGGTATTACCTTCAAGCTCACTATCTAGTGTGAGTGAATTAGTGAAGGAATATGACCAAAGCGGAAATCTAGTTAATAGTGATAGTAGTAAATTTAATGTCCTGTATACTGTAACCCCAGAATTGTTAAAGAAATATGACGAAAATAAGACAATGTCTGATATTTATATTACTCAAAAACTACCTAAAGGTGTAACAATATTAAATCCTGAGGTGGTTGTAAAAGAAGAGGAATCAACAGATGGAAAGACTGTATATATTCCTTTATCAAATATAGACTATTCTCCTGTTAAAAAAATAACAAAATTAAAGTCACCGAAAGAGCCGAACATACCGCAGACATTTCCTAATAAGGAAACTAACTTTATACTAAATGGTGGATCTAAAACTATACTAAAGGGAACATTATTTAGTGGTGAAACAAAACTAACAGAAAAATATAGCTTTCTTCACGTTTTTGGACCAACTAAATTTGATGGGAATATAATCTCTTATAAAGAAAATAGCAATGTTTCAGTTCTTGGTAATAGTCTATTTAACGGTGAGACAAGGTTACAGGGGGATGATAGCTATATTACGATAACAGGTGACGCTAAGTTCAATGGAAATACGTATATCCAAGAAAAAAGAAGTGCCATCACAGTCACCGGAGATTCTATTTTTAATGGCGAAACGAACTTACAAAATCGTTTTAATACTATTTCTATTACTGGAGATGCGGAATTTAATGGAAACACTTTAATTAAGGATGAAGGAAGTAGTATTCATGTTTTAGGGGATGCATTATTTAATGGAGAAACGAAAATAGAAGAAAAGAATAGTAGAATATCAATATTAGGAAATGCAAAATTCGAGGGCAATATTTCGCTTGAAAAAGGGTATAGTAAAATTACTGTATACGGAAATGCGCAATTTAATAATCAAGTAGAATTAAAGGAAAAAACATCAATTTGTGTCTTTGGAACAGCCTATTATACAGGTTCTAAAGCTCCGTTCACAAACAAATGTGGTAGAATGGCAAAAGGAGATATGAGTAATAATGCGTCAAACTTTACGCCGCAGACTCAAACAGTTCAACTACAATTACAAGTTGATCATGCAATTGATGAACCACTTAAGAACGCATTTATGCATTATAAGATAGAGGATCGCCGTGGAGATTTTGAAGACGATAAAGAAATTGCAGCTCCATCGGAAAATATTAAAATGATTGTCAAACTTACTGATTCTAATAGAAACATAGATTATATGGGTGATCACCTTGGTAATATATCTAAATTTGATATAGAGGATAGTAATACTGTTACTGAAAATGTTTTAAGTGACCCTATTTCGGAGATGAAATTTGAAAATAGTGATGCGGAAGTTATTAGAGTTAAAGATATGAATAACAAAGAAAAATTAATTTATCTGAGCCCGAAGGTTGTACTGGAAACAGATAAACCAATAAATATCGATCCAACTCAAACAGAGCCATATGAATTTAAAGATAGTAATATAAAATTGTACATTGATCCAGAAAAGAAAATACTGCCTACGGATAAAGTATCCTATCGTTATTCTATTGACGGTGGAGAAGAAGTCCCATTAGATGAGAGTACAATAATTAATTTGGTCGATGGTAATGAACATAGGATCACAGTAACTGCCACAGGTGGGTTTGCAACAGGTGATGCAGTAACATTTAAAGTTAAATGTACTGGTTTATTATTTGGACTTAAATTTATCGATGGAATTAATAAGAAGATAATGGTTGGAGAAAAACTATCGTTAGGAGATAAAATCGTTTTTGATCCTGAAGATTATCCAAATAAAAATGTTGCTTGGGATAGTTCTAATAAATCAGTAGCAAATATTGATACTAGTGGAAACGTAACAGGCATTTCTACAGGTATAACAACTATTACCGTTTTATCATTAGATAGCGATAAGTCAGATACAATAGAAATCGAAGTTTTACCATATGTTAAATTGCAAGGAGCACCAAAATATATTACTCTAGGTACTACAGTTGGTTTAGAACCGTATTTAATAAGGAAACCAACGGAGACACCTGTTAGTTGGAATTCTAGTAATATAAACGTTATCTCTATTAATGATGACGGAGTGATTACAGCAAAAGCAATAGGATATTCTGATATTACAGTTAAATCTGTCGTCAGCGGATCAACTTCCACTGTTAGAATATATGTACAATCAAAAGGAGATACTGAAACTCCGTCCCTTGATTTAAAATGGTAAAATAAAGAGGAGCCTAGCTGGAGCTAGGCTCTATTTTCATTCAAATATATAGTCATCTAAAATAACTCTTATTCTATCAACGACAGGGAGTACATCTAGATGATTTAATATGACACTATCATCATAATCTACGATAAATCTTGGCTTGCCCATTGCTGGTGATGTGAAATTTAAAATATTCCCGCTATTTGATACATTTCCTCTAACAGCATTAATCTCAAGGCCGTTACTAGCAAATAATCCACCCTTAATATGAAAAAGTGAACCAACTCCATATAATTCTGCATAAGAGTCTGTATAAAAATATCCTCTAAGGGGCTCGGTTATATCATCAACTGTTGCAAACTCATTGATGCGGGTAATCATCAAATTATTTCGTGTTAATAGGACAAGTTGCGATTCATCATTTATTCCATCCATATCTTTATCTTCATATAAAGTTAGCCCTAAGATATTTGTGTTATTAATAGTAGATGTCCCAAGGCAATATATAATAGAGTTAAAATATATTTTATCATCTCCCTCATTCCCTTGGATAATCAAATCACCAGTAACAAGAATATTTCCGTCAATTTCAACATCATTATTACTTTCAATTATGAGATCTCCATGGACGATTAGCCATGCATCTTCATCAATTTTAAAATTTTCTGAAAGGGAAAATACGCCTCGTTCTACATCGTTAAATCTCAATTCCCCAGAATCAACATCTTCAATGGATATGGTATCAGTAAATAGTATTACTTTTTTTCCAGATAAGTCAGGGGGTGTCAAAGTAGCATCATTGAATAATGATTGATTCAAATCATTTTCTATAATGTAATAGTTATTTATACAATTGCCTCCATCAAAAATAGAGTCATCATCTATAAGAGGTTGATAGCTATTAATTGCATTGATACAATTATCTTGGACAACATTTTTTATAACATTTTTCATAAGGGTTTCGTTAGTAATATCATCACTTATTGAAAAATAATTGGATTTTAATGCCTGATTCAATTTCTTTTTAAATGTCTCAATAAAATTTACATCAACAAAATCTTCTTTTGGTGGATAAATAGTAGGGTCTGGGTCTTCAAAGTAGTTAAATATATCAGGATGGTTTAATTTATTAATTCCATTTATAGACTCTTCTACAAATATATCACCATTAATTTCTGGATAAGTTGATATTATTGAAGACTCTCCAGACCCTTGTTTGAATTCTGCTATGTTACTAACAATTAAATTCTTTGCATTAATATTACCATTAAATCTAGCTGCTCCATTTATTGTCATAACACCGCCGTGTGTGCCTGCAACATAATTTAGAAAGCTTGGATAAGATGACAAATATAAATTTCGAGAAATTGTTTTTTTTCTTCCATCCTCATCAATGGTTTTACTTAATAGGAAAGCTTTGTTTGGTGTACTAGTAGTACCGAAATTTGCGATAGTTAAATCTGTAATAGATACATCTGATATGCTATCAATTAAATTACTTATTTGATTATGATAATCTGAATTTTCAGGTTTAATATTCCTGTCTTCAATCTCAGTTATTATTTCTGCAACTACTTTTTCTAATTCCTCTATTGCTACCTGGGTATTTTGGTAATTTTGAGTTTGGATATTTGCTCTTTTTGCTCCATTAACTGCAGCTGATAGTATTGATAAACCAAGTATTGAGAAAATAATTATTGCCATTAGAACTAGTGGTAAAGCTGCACCTCTTTGATTTAACATGGTTATCCTCCCCATTAGAATCCAATTGAAGAAATATATGTTATAGGCTCTACATAAATAGGATTACTTGGATCGTGGTAGTCTAAATGTTTTAAAGTTAGTGATATATTTATTGTTGCATTAGCTTTACATATTGTTTTATTAGTAGATGGATCAAAATCAGGGTTAGTACATTCAAAAAACAGTTTTGAGTCTTCAACACTAATTCTGTTACCATTAATCTCATATTCCGAAGTTTCTATAGTTCCGTCATCATTTTCAATTGATTTTTGTAGAATTAGGTTATCGGATTCTACTCTAACAGTAATACTACCGGGGTTAGGATTATCTTCTTCTATTACATTATATAAATCTAAAGAATCTTTAACTTTACTACCTTTTAATATTTTATTATTTTCTGCAGAAAAACAAAAATCAGGTGTTCCACAATCATTTATTTCATCAGGTGAGAGTCGATATATTTCATTTAGTATTGAAGCAATAATGTAATCGGCCTCATCTCTTAACTGACCTTCAATAGCAATTTTATTATAATATTTTATTCCCATGGTAAATACAGAATATATGCTTCCTAATATTAGTGTTGATATAAGTAGTGTTATTAATGTCTCAACAAGAGTCATACCTCTTTGATTAAGATTAACGAATTTTCTCATTAGCTATCACGCCTTTAAGGTAAAGTTCTTTATTATTCTTTATTGGTTGCACAATTATAATGACATCAATTAAATAATCTGGATAATCATCATTTTTTCGAATACCAATATTTAAGGTAAAAGTATCGCCGTTAATAGTAGGACTAACTATACTTGGATAGTTTGGATCAGTACTGTTATATTCGTGATATTCTTTGCCATCATTTTCAAAAGTTAGGGTGGAGCTATCAATAATATTAATAATCTCTTTAAAATGTTGTTTTTGCATATAAGTTAAGGCGTTTTGGGCCACGTTTAGGCTCAATGTAGTTGCTTTATTCCTGTTAGTATAATCATAAGCTTGAGCGAAAAAGGAAAACATCGGAATTACAACTATAGATAAAATAGTTAAAGCAGCAAGTACTTCTACTAATGTAAACCCTCGTTTATTTCGCAAAAATTTCCCCATAATACCCTAACCCTTCTTTTAAAATACTCAACTTTATTATACAATAGCTTATAGTCGAAAAGTGTCATTATTAAGCGAATTTTTTACAATTTTGGAAAGAAGGTGAGAACTTGAAGTTATTTTTATTTGCCTTTTTAACGATTTTGCTATTAATACCTATTCTATATATTATCCCGCTAGGTTTTAATTCGAAGGGAAAGCTTTTAATTATTGTTGTTTCTTTTGTATTAGCATTGTTAGGCCTTGTAGCTAATAATTATTTTAATTATGAGCTATGGCAAACATTAATTATGTTATTTGGCTTTGCTCTTATTGTTACTTATTTTACAGAGAAAAAACTTCGAACAATGCTTATTTATTCGGACCATTCAGGCGAAAGTGAACGGTTGGGTATAAATGATACATATTTATTAGTCGATCGTGACTTAGATGATCATACAGGTAGAGATGCAGGAAGAGATGCAGGAAGAGATGGAATAGAAACGTTTGAATATGAAAATCTAAACGAAGCAGTTCAGGTTGAGAACAGTGTTGATTCAGATGAAATTTCCGATAACGAGAATGAAATACTTGATGATGACCTTGAGGCACAACCTGCTGAAGAGCTACAAAATGGTATGCAAGAGGATAATGGCGATGTAAGTCAGGATGAAATTCCCACTGAACAAGACGGTGTTGAAAGAAATATGGACATCGTATCAAACGAAACTAATATAGAAGTCGAACAACAGCTTTTAGAGGATCATCCTGTAAATGTTATAAGTAGTGAAGACTTGGATTCTATTAAAACCGTCGAGAAAACTGACGAGGAAACTGATGAGGAACAAGCGCTTTTAGATGCAAATGATAAGGAAGAAGATTTAGAATTTGAATATGTTGATCATAATGATAATACCACGATAGACCTTGAGGAAATGAACACTAATGGAGCTATCGAGGAAACTTTTGAAAAAGACTTCCCTGAGAATGTAGAAGAAGATGAAGACATTGAAGATGGAACCTGCAATAGTGATGAAGAAGAGGTTAGGAATATTGGGGATGCAGAGCTTGATACAGAGGCCCTCATAGAAGACACTGTAGACGCTGAAAACGTGGATGCTGGAAACGTGGAAGCTGAAAACGTGGAAGAAACAGAATATGATTCCTTAGAGCAACAAGATGAGAACAATGTGGATGATGAAGCAATGGCTAATACATTTGAAGACGAAGAAATAGATGTAATAGTAGAAGAAGTAACCGATGCTGAAATTGTTACTGAAATCAATTTAGAATCAGCTGATATAGAAATAAATGATCATGATGAAAGCTCTGATGTGGTATATATCGATGAAAATGTTGAATCAATACTAGAGGAAGTGAACGACCCATCTGAAATGGTTGACGAAAGTATTGAAGCTGAAACAGATAGTGAAACACAGGGCGAAATTACCCCTGATGATCATGATATTGATTCAACTGAAGTAGTAGAAAACCAAGGTTCAACAGAGGCAGAAGGTCAAGTGCTGGAGGAACTGCTAGAAAAGGACTATGACGATGCTCATGAAGAAGATTTAATTCAAGATGTAGATGATGAATCGATCCGGAAATTTGAAGAAACGGATGAACAAACATTAGTTGAAACAGATGGATTAGAGCTAGATGTAGAAGAACCATTAGAAGGCAAATATGACGAAGCCACTGATGAAGATTTAGATCAAGATGAAGAACAAGAACATGACATTGTAATAAATGAAACAAATGAGCCTGAGCACGTTTTAGAAGGTGGAAATGAACAGGAGCTTGATCAGAATCTTGTCTTTATGGAAGAAGATCATGAAGAAGCAGAACCCCTGCTTGATGCTGAATTAGCAAATGAGGAAGAACAAGATTCACCAGAAGAGGAAGAACAAGATTCAACTAAACTAGAGGATCAAGTACTTGAAGAATTAGTAGAAGTCGAGAATGACGATGTTCTAGAAGAATTTGTTCAACAAGAAGAACATAATGAAGAAGCTGACCAAGAAAATTGCGCAGAGCAAGATTCTGTTCAAGATATACAACAACAAAAAGATGTAGATCTTGAACAAGAAGAAGATTTACTAGAAGCAGTATTACCAAATCAAGAATTTGAAATAGAGGTTGAGGAAACAGATCAAGAGCAAATTATAGAGCAGAGTGAAGATCAGGGCGAGGAACAAGATTACGAACAAATCGAAAATCAAGATCAAGAACAAGACTCAGAACAAAGCGAAGATCAAATTCAAGAACTAGACTTACAACAAAGTGTTGAGGATGATCAACACCACGATCTAGACTTAGAACAAAGTGTTGAGGAAGATCAACGCCACGATCTAGATTTAGAACAAAGTGTTGAACAAGACCAAGAGCAGGCTCAAGGCCAAGAACTAAATATTGAACAACACGAACAAGAAAACGGAACAGATCAAGGATCTGAACAACAACCACATCTAGAATCACAACAACATATAGAGGTAGATGAGCAGACAACTCAACTGAAAGAACAAAGAAAATCAAAGATCCAGCAACAAATGTTTCATACGATGGTGTCCGAGATCCATTTATCTCGCAGCATGACAGCGCCTGATGAATACGAGCATTTAATAAAGGAGTATTTACACCCAGAATTGCCGGATCAAGACTACTATACATTTGCTCAATTACTTGTAGAGCATTATATTTATGAAGAAAAATATGAAAGTTTGTCAAAATTATTAACAGATTTAATTGATCGATTTGATCAATATCCAATACTGATGGAAGAGATTCTTTATTTGTTTGATAAATATTGTCAAGACATAAAATAACAATTTTTATTTTCTTTCAGGCAAATCATGTTAAAATATAAAAAGATGTGACGATTCGTGAATATAAAGGAACAGGTGTGGTGAAAAGAATGAAAAAAAGTAATCAGATTCTTGGACTGCCGATTATCAGTATCGCTGATGGGCAACAGGTTGGATCAGTTAAGTCATTAGTTATTAATCCGGATAAAGGTTCGATCGATTTTTTAACAATTGAGCACGATGATTGGCAAGTTAGTGTAAAAGCAATACCTTTCAAAAAAGTTGTTGGAATTGGTGAATACGCTGTTACAGTTGAAAGTGAGAGTGCCATTATTGACCTAAATGAGATCCCAATTGCGAATCAATTAGTCAATAAGAAAATAAAAATCAACGGTACGAAAGTTATGACACGTAAAGGTGAATTAATCGGAGAAGTTACCGAGTATTACGTTGATGAAGATAATGGTCAAATATTAGGTACGATGTTAAAGCTACCTAGTAATGAGGTAGCACTACCATCAACTGCTGTATTAACTTTTGGGAAAGATATTATTATTGTTAAAGAGGATGTACAGAAATACTTCCTTAATTCAATTGAAGAATTAAACCAAGATGTTAAAAGTGAAAAAAATGCTACAGCAGAACGATATGCAGAAATTGAAGAGTCATCACATATGGCAGCTACTTCTATTGATGCCGTACTTCCACAAAAGAGTGATCCGTTTGAAGGAGTCCAAATGAGAACAGAAGCACAACCTAGTTCTTCATCGGAAGTACAGTCAATTAAATCTAAACAGATCGATATTTTAAAAGGAAAAACTGTTACAAAAGATATTTACGATAAAAACGGCAATATCATTATTAGTAGCGGGACTGTTTTAACAGAAGAAGACATTGTCAAGGCACAGGAGGAAGGCCCAAGTGTAATCGTGGAACTATCTATGAATGTAGATAGTGAATAAGGGGGCATTCGTAGTGAGTCGTTGGCTCGATCTAAAAATACTATTGTTATTAATAGCATGTACTGCCTTTGTAATCGGGTCCTCTTCCCTTGGGGCATTTGCTTATGAAACTGTTTTTAAAGAATCCACCGGATACTCTGAGGGGACTAAAGTTGGGCCAGTTTCTTTACAAGGTATAGAAAGCCAAGAGGCAATGAGCAAGGTGCTAGAAGCGATTGATGAATGGAAGGCAAATAGTTCCTTTACACTAAAATATCAGGAAGATGTTGTGCAATTAGACCCTTCATTTCTTCAATTTGATATAAAAGGTAGTGTGGAAGCTGTTGTCAATGGACAAGCCTCGCCTTTACTTGCTGCAGTAAATATAGATAGTCTGAAGGAACAGGTTACAACTTATAATGAAGTAATCGCCAAGTCTATTGACTATGAGAAACTAGCAGATACTATAAAGGGCAATGTCGTGAATTTGAAGCAGGGGTCCTTTGAATTTTATATGAGTGAATTCTTGCTTAGTATAAATCAAGGCGGAGTCGAAATTTTGTCAGAAAGTGTAATAACTGGCTTTGACCAGGAAATGGAAGCAATCATTGAAGAATGGGTAAATTCGGTAAACCCTATTCCTCTTAAATCAATGGAATCTTATTCGCTTCTATCTACTATCAAAAGTGATCTCATTTCTGAGCAACGACTACAAGGCTTAAATGTGATTGCTACAGGCCTATATGAAGCAGTACTAAAGGCAGGATTAAATGTTGAAGAGAGACACATACATTCTGTTTTGCCAACATATAGCAAATTAGGTTTTGACGCAAAGGTTAAGCCAAGTACGATGGACCTTGCTTTTACAAACATGAGTATATCCGATGTAGCTATTGGCTTACAGCTGGCAGATTCTTCACTAAAAGTAACAGTTGAGGGATATGCCCACGAAAATAAATTTGAGGTAGTTTTGAAAAATGAACAAACACTACCACAAAAGCAAATTATTCAACCGAGTCCGGCTATACAACGGAATACATCAAATCTAATCGATGAAGGAAAAGAAGGGAAAATTGTTCAAGTTTATCGAAACAAGCTGAATGAAAGTGGAGCGGTTATTGAATCAGAGTTTATATCTGAAGATTACTACCCACCAGTTCATGCTGTCCTGCAAGTGCCACTTAAGCCTGATTCAGAAACGATAGCCAATCTTAAAGCTGAACTAGATGCTTTAGCAGAGATTGCTGAAAGTGTATCAGGGAATACCGCAGTCGATGAACAGAATGAAAATGAATAAAATATAATAACCAAGATGTGAGTGTGTTTAGGAAAATCTTCAACGAATGTTCACAAACCTATCACTAATTTGGTTAATAGTTTCCTATTTTTTGATATTATAATATGAGAGAAAATAAAATGGCGAATCCACTGCAAGGGTTCGCTTTTTATATAGACACTGTGATAAACAGGAATGAGGTGGGTTTATGATAGAATTAATCTCCGCTATCATAGGCACAGGGATTGCACTATTCGTGCTTTTATTCGTGCCAATTAAAATGAAAAAAAAGAAAAAAATTATTATTGTTCTACTATCGATGGTGTTTGCAATTATTTTTCAATTTATCTCACAGTTATATAATTTACAGATTGCTATAGCAGCAACATTACTATTAGTGCTGTGCGTGGCTGTAATCCTAACTAAATATAAGGATTCTAATGAGGATGAATTACTACAAGAAGAATTGCAGCCGGGAAATTTGTCACAACCATTAGATGGAACTACCAACGTTGAAGAAACAACTCGTAAGGCTGACTTACACATGGATCAAAGGAAAATAGATGAGTACATTCGTTCATTAGAACAAAAAAGAAAATCTAACGATGCCCCCGTTGAAGATAACGAAGAAACACAAATCGAAACTAGCTTTAATGAAGCAGGTTCAACTGTAGAAAATAATAGTACTTTGATTGAAGCTGACAATTCTATTAATGAGCCTGAGTTTTCACATGAAATTCAATCTGAAATAATTGAAAATAACGATCTCGCTATACGTAACCATACACAATGGGATTTGCCGATAGATGATAAGGATAGGACAGATGCTGAAGAAAATACTGTTGTTGAACAACAAATTGATGTTCACAATGTTGAGGAATCGATTGAAATCGGTGAAGACAATGATATTGAAAATGATTATGATGAAGAAGCTGAAATTCATACGATCATAAACCACTCAATCGAGAAAGTTCATGAAATAGATGTTGAAACGATCGCTAGTGATCATGATGATGTGCCAGCTCAATCTGAACAATCAAAGGTTGAGGAAGAGGTTGATTCCAGCGCAACTCTAGAAGATATGCTTTATGAAATAGAAATTAAACCTGACTCAGATCACGCCGCTGAAGCTGAGCCTGAATCTGAAGCTAAAGAGGATGAAAGCGAGAATGATCCTCAAGTAAACACATCCAAAATGGAACATTTGCTTTCAGATCTAGGTGATTTTGTGATTGAAGTTCCTGATAAGGCTGATGATGAAAAAACAAACAATCAGGAAAAAACACAAAATGAAAGTGATCCACTACTTGAAGAGCGAAAGGCTGAAAATGTGGAAAAAGCAAATGATAATCAGGACATCCCGTTATTTCATCGTGAAAATAAAGAACTAGACCCTGCTGATGACAAAGATGTTATTAAAAAACGCAAACTTCTATTCGAGGAGCTTGAAAATGATTTGTTTAAATAACAAATCGTAGAGAAGGGGGATTGAGAATGGCAACGAAGCGAAAGCGACTCGGTGACTTGCTCGTTGAGTCAGGTATTATTACGGAAGAACAGCTACAAGATACATTAAAGACTAAAGAGAAATCTAAAAAACTTGGTGATGCGCTTGTTGAAAAACGCTATATTACAGAGCATCAACTAATAGAAGTATTAGAGTTTCAGCTAGGTATTCCACATATAAGCTTATACCGTTATCCAATTGATACGAAATTACTCAACCTTGTTCCATTAGAGCTTGCGAAAAGAAAGCTTTTAATTCCATTACGGAAAGAAGGAAACCAGTTAACCGTTGCGATGAATGATCCGATGGACTATTACGCAATTGATGACTTGCGGATGGCAACTGGTTTGCAAATTTCACCAGTTATCGCTACAAAGGATGATATTTTACAAGCGATTAATAAGTATTATCATATGCAATCAGCAAGCTCAGGTAGCTCGTTAGATAGCGCGATCGGTCTTGATGATGATGAGTCAACGGTTATTGATCTAGTAAACCAAATCTTATTACAAGGGATCCAGCTTAAAGCTAGTGATATTCACATTGACCCACATGAAACAACTGTGGTGATCCGTTATCGCGTCGACGGCGTTTTAAAAACAGAACGGACGTTATCGAAAGCGGCTCAAAGTCAGTTAACTGCCCGGATAAAAATCATGGCGAACTTAAATATTACCGAATCACGATTGCCACAAGATGGCCGAATCAAAATCAGCTTGAATATGACGCCAGTTGATTTACGGATATCAACGTTACCGACAGTGTATGGCGATAAAATTGTTATCCGGATCCTAGATTTAAGTAGTGTTTTAAATAATTTGGATGATTTAGGCTTTAATAAAGTTAACTATAACCGCTTTGTAAAGCTGATAGAACAACCTTCTGGTATTATATTAATAACCGGCCCAACAGGTTCAGGGAAGTCATCGACCTTGTATGCAGCGTTAAACCATCTCAACTCAGATGAGGTAAACATTATTACGATTGAAGATCCGGTTGAATATCAAATTGAGGGTATTAACCAAGTTCAAGTAAATAGCAAAGTCGGTTTAACATTTGCTGCAGGTTTACGCTCGATCTTACGCCAGGATCCAAACATAATCATGGTTGGGGAGATCCGTGATGGGGAGACGGCAGAAATTGCCATTCGTTCTTCCCTTACAGGTCATTTAGTATTAAGCACACTTCACACAAACAGTGCGATTGGTGCGATCCCCAGATTGATAGATATGGATATTGAACCATATCTTGTTGTTTCCTCGTTATCGGGTGTCGTGGCGCAAAGACTGTTGCGCAGAGTTTGTAAAGAGTGTCGAGAACCATATACCCCGGCTCAATTTGAGAAAGAGTTTTTTGCAAAAAGAGGTATGAAGGTAGACAAGCTTTATCGGGGCCGTGGCTGTGGGAACTGCCGCGGTACTGGCTATCGTGGGAGATTAGCAGTTCAAGAGGTATTGGTAATAGACGATGAGATTCGGGCGTTAATGATTAACAACCAATCGATTTCTAAAATACGAGATTACGCGATGCGGAACGGGATGATCTTCCTTGTAGATGACGGCTTATTAAAAGCAAAGCAAGGAATCACAACCGTAGAGGAAGTATTACGGGTTGCCGTAGATGAATAAGGATGGTGTTGGTGATGAAAGAACGATTAGATCAGTTGCTTCGTGCAGCCTATGAATTGGGGGCATCTGACATTCACCTGACAGTTGGGGTTCCACCGATTTTTAGAATTCATGGCGATTTGAAGCAGTATGGCAAGGAGATTTTGAAACCAGTTGATACTGATGGAATGGCGAAAGCGATTCTATCAGACGTTCAGTGGGAGCAATTTAAAGATAGAGGGGAGCTTGATTTCTCTTATGGTATCCCAGGCTTGTCTCGATTTCGGGTAAACACATATCATCAGCGGGGCTGTATAAGTATGGCGATCCGTACAGTACCAACAAAAATCCCGACGTTAGAAGATTTACAAATGCCAGATGTACTCAAAGAAATTGCGAAAAAACCACAAGGTCTTGTTCTTGTCACTGGACCGACGGGAAGTGGAAAATCGACAACTTTAGCAGCGATGATTGACTATATGAACCGAAATATGAGAAGGCATATTATTACACTTGAGGATCCCATTGAATATTTACACAAGCACCATTACTGTATTATTGATCAACGAGAGGTTGGTTTTGATACGCAAAATTTCGCCAATGGTCTGCGCGCATGCTTGCGGCAAGACCCCGATGTTATTCTTGTAGGTGAGATGCGTGACTTGGAAACAATTTCAACGGCAATAACTGCTGCAGAAACAGGACACCTAGTGCTTGGTACATTGCATACGACGAGTGCTCCTGCAACAATTGACCGGATAATTGACGTGTTTCCACCTAATCAGCAAGCACAAGTCCGAATTCAGCTGGCAACAGTATTAGCATCCATTGTTTCTCAACGTCTGTTTCAAAAGGCGGATAAATCTGGGCGAAAGGCTGCGACGGAAATATTAGTGAATACATCCGCAATTAAAAACTTAATTCGTAACGAAAAAATTCATCAAATTCAAAACGTTATGCAAACTAGTAAAGCTGCCGGAATGCATACTCTTGAAATGTCAATAAAAGAACTACTCGATCAAAAATATATTACGAAGGAAGCTGCTGCACCATTCTTGCAGGAAGGGGCCGTATAACATGGCTTTTTTTCGCTATAAAGGACGTAACAAAGTAGGGAAAGTAGTCGAAGGGAAGATTAAAGGCGATACAAAAAAGGATGTGATTTCAACCCTTCGTAATCAAGGTATTTCCGTTACCGCCATCGACGAAATAAAAAGTGTTTTATATAAAGAAGTGAAGCTGTTTGAACAAGGTGTTAAATCACAGGACTTGGTTATTTATATAAGACAATTTTCTACGCTATTAAAAGCAGGTATTTCCGTTGTCGATGCGACCCATATTTTATCAGAGCAAACAGGCAGTAAAGCTTTAAAGGCAGCACTGCAGGATGTGGAGGAAAACCTAAAGTCCGGGACGCCGTTATCGGATGCTGCCGAAAAACATCGCAACGTATTTCCGCCGTTGTACATCAATATGGTCCGCGCTGCTGAGGTTGCCGGTAATTTAGATGAAATCCTCGACAGATTAGCTGTTTATTTTGAAAAGCAGCATAATACCCGGGCAAAGGTTAAATCTGCAATGGCATATCCAGCTGTTGTCGGAATCATGGCAATAGTTATCGTTGTATTCTTATTATCAACGATCGTCCCTACCTTTGCCGGAATGTTTCAATCATTCGGTTCAGAGCTGCCGCTGATGACAAAAATGGTCGTTGGAGCGGGAGACTGGTTTAAAAGCTTTTGGTGGCTTTTTGTATTGCTTATTATCGGTATTAGCGTTGGATTTATGGTAATAAAGAAACACCCAAAAACTAAATATCATGTTGATTATGCTTTTTTTAAAATGCCTATTTTTGGGAAGCTGTTACAAAAAGCTGCGTTAGCAAGAATGACACGAACGATGGCTTCGTTATTTGCAAGCTCAGTGCCAATTTTACAATCAGTAGCAATTGTTGAAAAAATTGTAGGAAACGAAGTGATTGTAAAAGTGTTACGAGAAGCAAGGACGGCATTGGAAACAGGTCAATCAATGGTTGCCCCGATGGAGCGACATTGGGCTTTCCCGCCGCTAGTCACACAGATGCTAGCGGTTGGTGAGAAAACAGGATCATTAGATGTCATGCTCGACAAAGTAGCTGATTTCTACGAAACCGAGGTCGACATTGCGACCGATCAAATTAAATCGTTAATCGAGCCATTAATGATTGTGTTTCTATCCGTTGTTGTTGGTGGGATCGTAGCCGCTATAGCGATTCCGATGTTCTCGTTATTTGATCAAATCCAATAAATGGTTACAAATCGTTCACAATTTCTCGCGGCAAGATATAGATTATATCACATTAACCTACTATAATAGTACTAGATCGAAAGTATCATATTGGAAACGATGAAAAATCATCTGTAACTGGGCACTTGGGTGATTTGGAGTTAGTAGTGCAACCGGCCGAATAGTATACAACTGTATAGTTTGGCTTTTTTGTTTTTGCTATCCTAGAATAAAATTCCTTTCAAAAGCCAGTCTGTGCAGAAGGAAGCAATAATCATAACATAGAAACAGCAAAGGAGAGAGGAAAATGTTCAAAAAGGCAAAGGGTTTACTAAAGAACAGTAAAGGTTTCACATTAGTAGAATTACTAGCAGTCATCGTAATTCTAGGAATTATCGCAGGAATTGCAGTACCAAGTATTGGGAATATAATTGAGAATACAAGAAAAGATGCAACTATTGCAAGTGCACAACAAGTAATAGAGGCAGCTAGATTAATGGTTGCTACTGAAGGTGTTGCTGTTTCTGATACAAAAACTCCTATTTGGGTGTTTAATGACGCTGTCGACCATGAACCACCAACAACTTATAATCTATTAGATGGTGGTTTTTTAGAAAGTATACCTGTAGATGGTGCAGGGATAGAATATGAAAGTGGACAGGTTCAAGTTTATACTGACGGTGGACAAGTAAAATATTCTATTTATTTGACTAGAGATCCCGCTGGAGATTATGACATTGGTACATCCGCCAGTCCAATTGAAGAAGCAGATTTAGCTAGCTATTTTGATGATAAAGATGCCGACGAAGACTAATAATAATCAATATATAACTATACCGCATCAACGATGTTGATGCGGTTTTCCATATCAACTATTAATAAATTTTACCGCATACAGGACTGATTAATACATGGACATCCTTTTATACATATACATAGGTTCTATCGGCCTCATTTTCGGTTCTTTTTTTAACGTTGTCGGCTTGCGCGTACCTGAACAGCAATCGATCATCAAGCCACGCTCGCATTGCCCAAAATGTAAGCATGAGCTAACAGCCCGCGAACTAATTCCGGTGCTTTCATACATACTCCAACGAGGGAAATGTAAAAGCTGTGGAACTAAAATCTCTTTCATATATCCAGCGACAGAGCTATTAACTGGAGCTTTATTTTCTTTATCAGCGATCATGCTAGGCTGGTCGCTAGAACTGATTGTGGCGTTATTATTAATGTCATTACTAATGATTGTATTTGTCTCAGATATTCATTTTATGATAATTCCGGACAAGGTGTTGTTTTTTTTCGCGCCTTTATTAGTAATAGTCAGAATTTTCGTTCCAATGACACCTTGGTGGAGTGCGTTTCTTGGTAGTGCTGTCGGCTTTTTTCTCCTTTTCTTCATTGCATACATAAGTAATGGAGGCATGGGCGGGGGCGATATTAAGTTATTTGCCGTTCTTGGCTTAGCACTAGGCTGGAATGGCGTGCTGCTGGCGTTAATGTTTGCAAGCCTTTATGGAACAATAATCGGGGGAATTGGACTTTTATCTGGAAAGATTAAACGGGGACAGCTGGTACCATTCGGCCCATTTATTGTTTTCGGTACGATCACGGCTTATTTTTTTGGACAGCCTATTGTACAATGGTATATAGAGATCATTTCGTTGTAGAGGAACGGGGGTGTAAGGTTCTATGTTTACCTTTTCAAAGCATAAAGTACATCTCGTCATTAAAGATCATGTTTTTCGCTTTGTCGAAACAACACAACCAAGCTTACAACATATAAAATCCTATGGGGAACGGTATTTGCCACCGGGTATTATTCGTGAAGGGAAAATCGTTGAGCGTGAAACATTAACAATGATCCTTTCAGAGATGGTTGAGAATTATAATTTACAAAGAAAAGCGACTCAATTTATTGTTCCCGATGCTTTTGTTGTAGTACGGAAGATCAAAATACCTTCGGATATTCCTGAAGATGAAATCACCGGTCACATTTATTTAGAAATTGGCGAGACGATTCACTTACCATTTGATGACGCCCAATTTGATTTTTCAATAACAAATAAAACTGACGATTTTACAGAAATTGTATTAGTCGCGTCGCCGCGGACGATGATTGAGGACTATAAATCAATCATCGAGGATTGTAAATTGAAGCCTGTAGCCGCTGATTTGTCATCCCTTTCTATCCATCGTTTATTAGAAAAAATTGAAATGATTTTTCGTGAAGAGCATGTAATGCTTGTTCAATTTGATATAAATTCTGTTAATGTTACCATTTTTCATGACGAAATTCCTCAATTTACACGGCACTTAAAATTGAATCTAGATCATGAGCTTTGGGAGGTTACAAAAGGTCCAGATCGCAAGGAAATTTTATCGTGGAAAGGCGAGATATCTGAGCTTGAAGGTCATGTAGATGAAATGGTATCAGAAATTGAAAGAATGATGAGCTTCTATCGTTTCTCAGTAAATCAAGGTCAAGCAGGTGTATCAAAACTATTAGTAACGGGTGATTATCCTCGAATGGAGCCGATTATAGAACGATTGAGAAGATTAGTTGAAGTACCAGTAGAACTAATCCAAGAATCATTAGTTACAAACAGTGCAGATGAGAGTATTCCTACGCGTTACCATGAATTGATTGGACTCTCCCTTAAAAGAGAGGTGCGACGATGACAATTGAAATTAATCTCCTCGGAAAACCTGAAAAACGAAATATGGCACCATATATCATCTTAGCCGTTATTTTGTTATTCATGCTTGGTCTTAGTATATATGGGCTGCTAGTTTCCCAAGAGATTACGAGTGAGACTAGAGCTCTTGAACAAAAGCTACAAACAACAAGACAGCTTATTGAAATTCAAGGACAGAAGGAAAATGAAGTGAAACAAACAACAGCAGTAGACGATTTACAGATGACGATTGAATGGGCGGAAACCTTTCCAACACCGACTGTTTATTTAATTCGTCATTTAACATCGCTGCTCCCTGAACGTGGTTTTTTGATGGATTTTTCCTATTCGGATACTGGTAGCATCGACTTAACTGTACAAGCTGATACGAGCCGAGAAATCGCCTATTATTTAAAATCACTACTAGATTCACCGTATTTATCTAGCGCTATTTTAAATAGTATAACGACAGCAGAAGTAGAATTAGAACAATTTGAAATAGTAGATGGTGAACTAATAGAAACAAAAGTTGAAGGTGACTATGTCCCGCGTTATAAAGGGCAGTTTCAGTTAACTGTTAATCGAGATGCTTTAAAAGCAGATGCGGCTAAGGAGGGGAATGGACGATGATTCTTCAATTTAGCAAAAAGCATTGGCTTATTATGATCATGTTAATTTTCATAGTGGGATTAGGGTTTGCCGGCTTCTATTATTTTAATATTATGCCGAAGAATGACAAGCTAGAACAACTAAATCAAAGCATTGAGACTGAGGAAAAGATTTTGGCATCCTTTGAAAACAAACAACCTTCTAAGTCGAAAATTTATCAAGACTCTCGGGTTTTGCAACAGAAGGTTCCCGTCAAGCCGATTGTCGAGCAGTTTATTTTAGATATAGAGAAAGCCGAAATTGTTTCAAAAAGCTTTATTAAAACTATGAGCTTTAGTGACGCTGATATTACACCTAAGCAGCAACAAGCTGAAAATAATGGACAAGCTACAGATAATCATAGCAATAATGAAAATGGAACGAATGAATCACAAAATGAAAAGTCTGGTGAACATGCAGTACCAAATCAACCTTCTGGTAGTTTTCCGGAAGGGATGAAACGGGTAATTGTGAATTTATCTGTCGAATCTCCTGACTATTATGCAATGGAGTCTTTCCTGCAAACAATTGAGGACTTAGAACGAATTACGAAGATAGACTCATTATCTTTTTCAGGTCCGGAGGAGCGGACTTCACTTGAGGGTATTGATGAAGAAGAAAAATTAACATATTCACTAACTATTTCAACATTTTATCATCCAGGCTTGGAAGAGCTTTACGAAGAGGTGCCACCGTTCGATATTCCTGAGCCGGGTCATAAAACTAATCCGTTAACACATGCCGGTTCAACTAGTGATGCTGGCAATGAATTAACAGAAGAGGGTACGGTTACTGAAGATCGTGAGCAAGCAAATAGCGCGGTGTTTAACCAGCTTCCTACTAAAGAAAAGCTACTCGTTACTGACGGTTATAAAATCATCAAACATGAAATTACTGCGGGAGAATCACTATACACAATTTCGAAGCAATACTATCAAGATATAAATCAAGGGATTGAGCTTCTAAAAGAACAAAACGGCCTCGTTGATGATGCAATATATGAAGGTCAGACAATCAAAATTCCCATCTTAAATTAAAGATGTAAGAAACATTGTTGATATTAAGTAAGCTTCATATTAATCATATTGTCAGCAATTGACGAATAGTTATAAGAACAAGACGACAAATGTCTTGTTCTTTTTTATTTTTGTTATGCTAGCATGTATACCACAGAACGTCACACCGAACAGGAATGAAAGAGGTGTTGAAATTGGACAAGCCGAGAGAGGAACGAATTTCGATTAAAATTAATGGAAAAGAAAAATTTGCGTTAACAGAGCAGGAGTTAAATCAAGAAATTGCTGCAGCTAAGGAAGCTGGGGATGATGATTCTTGCATCGTTTTGGTAGAGAATCGAGAGGAACAATTAGAAATAAATAATATTATTGATTTTGAAGAGCGCCGAATTAAGCGAGATACCGTTAAAAAAGGTATACAAATTACCTCGGATAATGGAAAAAAACTGATTCATAAAAAAAGGAAAAAGCACCTTCCGAAATTACGAGGGAAACAAGCAGCTAATGCCACTCTAAAAAAAGTACTTTTTTCGTTTGTTTTGGCAATTGCCATTGGAACTGGTCTTGGCTATATTGTTCTATCCCTGTTTACCGATATTGCAGGTGAAAATAGTTATAATCAAAATGGACAGAGAGGGGAAGCTCATATCAATGGTATCGCTGAGGAAATGAATAAGGGTACTGAAGAAACAGGTATGGTACACTCAGACCCATCACTATCTACTCCAACCAGTTCTGTTGCACCAATCGAAATTCCCGCTATGAAAGCTGAGGTTGTTCAAGGTGGGGCGTTTTCAACGCTTGAAGCTGCGAACGAGTATGCTACAAAAATAAAAAATAATGGCGAGGCCGCAGTGCTTGTTCCAAATTCAGAACCAGTGTTAATGTTTATAGGAATTGGGACAAGACGAAGCGATGCAATGATAATAAGTGATTATTATCAAGAAAAGGGCCAAGAGGTTTATATCAAAACGATTGAAACAAATACTATTGATACAAGTCTACTGAATAGTCACGTTGCCCAATTTGTATCTACAGGACATACGATTTTTCAATCATTAATTAGTGCATCGACCTCTGCTCTACAAGTAGGTAAGCTTAATAACGCAGTTTGGAATCAATTAGTTATAGATTTTGTTGAATGGTCAAAGCTTAAGCCAGATGATTTATCAGTAGACTTACAGCGGTTTTCAGAGGCAATTACTCGTTCCCATAAAGCGCTTGCTACTTTCTATTCTACTAATAACGATCAATATTTATGGGATTCACAACAAGCTTTATTAGAGGGATTACTTGCTTATCAAAAATGGATAGATGAAACAATCACGTCGTAAAAATAGATAATATTATAAATCTTAATTGATAATCGTTGAAAAATTTAATTTTCAAGTAAAAAAGAGCCTTTTTGGTTCCTTTTTTTATTGTTAGTACAGTGTAATTTTCATTTTCTAGGATTTGTTTTAGACTAGAAAATTTGGTATTTTACAAGTAATACATCGGAACTATATGATTGTATGTGGAAATTTGAATAACGGATTATGACAGAATGGTGAGGGATATATGACAAGGAAATTAGTACTGGCATCCGGTTCACCGCGGCGCCGAGAGCTTCTAGCAAATGCGAACATTACATTTGAAGTTGTTGTTAGTGACATAGAAGAACAGTTTGAGAACAATTTAACCCCGGGTGAAATTGTTCAATTGTTAGCGTTACAAAAAGCAGAGGACGTTGCAAAGCGCCTAATAGATGATAGGGTTGTCGTACTTGGAGCAGATACAATTGTTGTCTTAGACGAGGAAGTGTTAGGGAAGCCGAAGGATGAAACTGAGGCGAAAATGATGCTCAAGATGCTTTCAGGAAGGGTGCACACTGTGTATACAGGCGTAGCATTGGTGGCAAGCGAGCAAACAAATACGTTTCATGAACAAACAGAGGTTGAATTTTGGGAGCTGACAGATGAAGAAATCGATGAATATATCCGTAGTGGTGAACCATTTGATAAAGCTGGCGCCTATGGCATTCAGCAGCTTGGTTCAACGCTTGTAAAACGAATTAACGGTGATTATTTCAACGTCGTCGGTCTTCCAATTGCTAGAACCGTTCGTGAGCTAAAAAAATTAGCGTCCGCCCATAGCGAAAATCAACATAATAATTAGCAGAGCTAAGTAATAAATAAGAGGAGAGGAGACAAATGGAAGGATCATCGTTAATGATTAAAGATTATCCAAAGGATTCGACACCACGGGAACGATTAATGACAGAAGGTGCAGCAAGCCTATCAAACCAAGAACTACTCGCAATCTTGCTACGAACAGGAACAAAAAAAGAATCCGTCCTACAGCTATCCAATAGGCTGTTGAAAAACTTTGAAGGCTTGCGACTGTTAAAGGATGCGACAATCGAGGAAATAACGAGTATTTATGGAATCGGCCAAGTAAAAGCCATTCAAATATTGGCATCTATAGAGCTGGGGCGAAGAATTGGAAGGCTCCAATATGATGACCGTTACACGATTCGTTCTCCGGAGGACGCCGCAAAGTTTGTCATGGATGAAATGCGATTTCTATCGCAGGAGCATTTTGTAGCGCTTTACTTAAATACGAAAAATCAAGTTCTCCATAAGCAATCTATTTTTATAGGGAGCCTCAATTCCTCAATTGTTCACCCCCGTGAAATCTTCAAAGTAGCACTTAAACGATCTAGTGCATCCATTATTTGTATTCATAACCATCCAAGCGGCGATGCAACCCCAAGCCGAGAAGATATAGAAGTCACAAAAAGATTAGTCGAATGTGGAAAATTACTTGGAATTGAAGTACTTGATCACATCATTATTGGGGATACTAAATTTATAAGCTTGAAGGAAAAAGGATATGTTTAAAACACTATCCTTTTCTATTTTTTTGCCGTATAATTAAAAATACGAGTTTGTGTGTATAAGTAGTTTTTCTCTACTTATCGATGTTAGAAAGGAAGAGATACATATATATGTTTGGTTTAGGTGGCTTTTCTCGTGATATGGGAATTGACTTAGGAACAGCTAACACTTTAGTTTATGTGAAAGGAAAAGGTGTCGTTGTTCGTGAACCTTCCGTAGTTGCTATTCGTACGGATCGAGGCACGATAGAAGCTGTAGGAAATGATGCGAAAAATATGATTGGACGAACACCAGGGAATATTGTCGCGATGAGACCGATGAAGGATGGTGTTATTGCCGACTTTGAAACAACGACAACAATGTTAAAGCATTTTATAAAGCTAGCACAGAAAAACCAATCAGCTTTTTCCCGGAAACCAAATATAATGGTGTGTGTACCATCAGGGGTTACCGCTGTTGAAAAACGTGCAGTTGAGGATGCTACAATTCAAGCAGGTGCTCGCTTTGCCCATACGATTGAAGAGCCGTTTGCAGCAGCAATTGGTGCCAGCCTTCCGGTATGGGAGCCAACGGGCAGTATGGTCGTTGACATTGGCGGTGGAACAACAGAAGTTGCAATTATTTCTCTTGGTGGTATTGTTACAAGTCAGTCAGCCCGTGTTGCAGGTGATGAAATGGATGATGCTATCATTCAATATATAAAAAAGAAGTACAGTCTGTTAATTGGTGAGCGTACGGCTGAACAATTAAAGCTAGAGATCGGTTCAGCTGGCATGCCAGACGGTATCGATGATATGGAAATTCGCGGGCGTGATCTTCTAACAGGTCTTCCGAAAACAGTATCAATAACCGCAGAAGAGGTAAGTGAAGCATTGCATGATACCGTTTATGCGATTGTCGATGCTGTTAAGAATACATTAGAGAAATCTCCACCAGAGCTAGCTGCTGATATTATGGATCGCGGCATTGTCTTAACAGGTGGTGGAGCATTATTACGCAACCTTGACAAAGTGATTAGTAACGAAACGAAAATGCCTGTTTTAGTTGCTGAAGATCCATTAGACTGTGTTGCGATTGGTACAGGGAAAGCACTGGACAATCTTCATCTTTTCCGTTCGAAAGCAGGAATTACATCGAGATCAAGAAAATAAGTAAGTAGGTGTAAATCATGCCACCGTTTTTTATGAATAAACGATTAATCGTGCTTTTAATTAGTATTATTATTTTAGTGGCATTGATTGGTTTCTCCTTAAATGATCGATCCAGATTAAGCTGGCCTGAACAGTTTATCAAGGATACGGTTGGTTGGTTTCAATCAGTCTTTCATCAACCCGCTCAATATGCAGCGGGTTTCTTTGAAAATATAACTGAAATCAAAAATACGTTTGAGGAAAATAAACTATTAAAGGCGCGGTTAGATGAATACGTTGAGCTACATGCCAAAGTATTAGAATTAGAAAATGAAAATAATCGTCTAAGAGCAACGTTGGACAAGAAAGAAAGCTTGCGCACCTATGAGCTTATGCAAGCCACAGTTATTGCCCGAAATCCAGAATATTGGCATGAATTAATATTTCTTAATAAGGGTGAACAGCAAGGTGTAAAGAAAAATATGGCAGTCATTACTTCAGAAGGTATGATTGGAAAGGTTAAGCAAGTTTCGCAATTTACCTCCACTGTCCAGCTATTAAGTGCTGTAGACCGAACGAATAGAATTTCTGTTATCGTTAAAGGGAATGAAAATGTTTTTGGACTAATAGAAGGCTATGATGAGGAAAAGCAAGCCCTTCTATTTAAACGTATTCCATTTGATGTTGAAATTAATCTTGAGGAAAAACAAACGGTTATTACATCAGGGCTTGGCGGTGTTTTCCCGAGAGGGTTAGTAATCGGTGAAATCATTGAGGTTGTTCCTGATGAACATGGTTTAACTCAAATGGCCTATGTAAAACCTTCGGCTGATTTTTATGATATTGATCATGTGATGATAGTCGAGAGAGTATCTACAGCTCCCGAACAAGAGTTAACAGAAAGTGTTGAAGGGGGAGCTTAGAATGTGGAGAAAATTCCTTCTACCGTTCCTTCTATTTCTTGCTTTTATTTCAGAAAGTATATTTGTTGAATTTGTTCCAATTGAAGCTTTTAACATTGAACGAATCTTTGTCCCTAGGTTTGTTATGATCATGCTAATGCTGCTATCGTTTTTTTACGAGCGTAATTTAACTGTTTTATATGGAGTTATTTTTGGATTAATGTTTGATATAGTCTATACCGATATTATCGGTGTATATATGTTTTCATTTGCGATTGTTGTGTATGTAATATCTTATTCTATGAAAGTATTACATCGAAATATTCTAGTTATACTCCTTGTTTCTTTAGTTGGATTATGTTTTTTCGAAAGTCTTGTTTATGGCTTATATAAGCTGATAAATATCGCTAATCTTGAATGGACTGCATTTGTGAATAACAGATTATTTCCAACTCTAGTGTTAAATGGCTTTTTTCTCATCATTATTTATTATCCAATGAGAAAGCTTTTAATAAAATTAGAGCAGCTAGCTAGCAAAGAAAGCTCAAAATTGTTGTAAGGTATATAGGAAATGTTATGGGGTTCGTCGAAATTTTTTAGCAGTGAGGTGAACGAAGGTGATCGGACAAAAGCAGCAATATGTGACGATTAAAGGTACTAAAAATGGTCTCTCCTTACATTTAGATGATACGTGCTCGTTTCAACAATTATTAACCGAGCTTGAGGAAAAGCTATCAACAAAGCATCAGCCTGAGGATAGCCCTTTAATCTCCGTACATATAAAAGTAGGAAATCGTTATTTAACGAGAAAGCAGCAGGATGAAATTCGTGATATAATTCGTTCTAAGAAGAAGTTAGTCGTTAGCTCCATTGAATCAAATGTTATAACAAAAGAAGAGGCCCTTGAGTTGAAAAAGCAAACTGAGATTATATCAGTTGCAAAAATCATTCGCTCAGGTCAAGTGTTGCAGGTCGATGGTGATCTGTTGCTAATAGGTGATGTGAACCCAGGTGGAACTATAATCGCTGGTGGTAATATTTTCGTAATGGGTGCATTACGAGGGATCGCCCATGCGGGCTGTTACGGAAATCATAATGCGGTGATTGCAGCTTCGTTGATGAAGCCGATGCAGTTAAGAATTAATGACTTAGTAAATCGTGCTCCAGATCATCCGCCAGATCAATATGAAGCTGGAAATGAAATGGAATGTGCCTATATTGATGAGCAAGAGAATCAAATCGTTATTGATCGTGTACAGGTTTTACCGCATCTAAGAGCAAATTTAACGAGGCTTGAAAGGGGTTTGGTGTAGAATGGGAGAGGCTATCGTTATAACATCTGGTAAAGGCGGCGTTGGCAAAACAACCACAACTGCTAATTTAGGTACTGCCCTTGCCTTATCAGGGAAAAAAGTATGTATGATAGATACCGATATCGGGTTGCGCAATTTGGATGTTGTCATGGGATTAGAGAACCGAATCATTTATGATTTAGTTGATGTGGCGGAAGAACGTTGCAAGCTTCAGCAGGCATTAATTAAAGATAAACGGTTTGAATGCTTATATTTGCTGCCGGCTGCGCAAACGAAGGACAAGTCTGCTGTTGTACCTGAGCAAATGAAAAAAATTGTTGGTGAATTAAAGCAAGATTTTGACTACGTATTAATTGATTGTCCTGCAGGTATTGAACAGGGCTACAAAAACGCAGTTGCCGGAGCGGATAAAGCGATCGTTGTATCAACTCCAGAGGTATCCTCTGTTCGCGATGCTGATCGGATAATCGGTTTGCTAGAGCAGGAGGATGTTGAACCACCTAAGCTTATTGTAAACCGAATTAGAAACCACATGATGAAATCCGGGGAAATGCTAGATGTCGATGAAATTGTTTCTATATTAGCGATTGACCTTTTAGGAATTGTTGGTGATGATGATACAGTTATTAAAGCATCGAACAGTGGGGAACCAATTGCACTTGACCCGACTAGTAAAGCATCCATTGCTTATCGAAATATGGCACGCCGAATTTTAGGAGAATCGGTACCGCTCTTGTCTCTTGAACAAGAAAAGCCCGGAATGCTTTCAAAAATGAAAAAGTTCTTCGGTATGAAGTAAGTATGGTTGATGAAATCGAACAAGTTTATTTTTGTAATGAATAAGACTTATAAGTATGAAAAATTCAGAGATTGTCCAAAAGTTTGTTTGTGGACAATCTCTTTTCTTTTGTTTGCGTGTCATATCCTCTCAGGACAAGTCATACATATTTAGTAAATGTGCATGTTCAATAAGGTTGGTTTGGCCTTTTGAATATCCTCAGGTGAATAAGATGAGCGGGGGTATGTTGAAGTTGAGGGAACGAGTTGAAGATGTAAAAAAACGAATAGCAAAAAGAAGGAGAGAGCGGCAGTCTATTGATAGAGTATCTACAAGTCGAAATAATAGATTTAATCCGTTAGCGAGGGACGAGGAGCGATTTGGGGAAACGCCGTTTGTAGAATATGAGTATACATCAAAATCGAACGAGCCTTTGTTCCGGAAAGAATTAGTAACGCTGCAAATACTTGTAGCTGTAAGCTTATTTCTAATCGTAGGAATCCTTTTTAAAGATACATCGCCAAGATGGGAGTCGGCTCGAACCTTTGTAACGAAAGCAATGGAAAATGAATTTCAATTTGCGGCCGTATTAGATTGGTACGAAGGTCAATTTGGCGATCCATTAGCGCTATTGCCAACGCCAGAACAAGCAAATGATGGAGAGCAAAAACAAACCGAGTTCGTCGTTTCCCAAGATGGTTCATCCCACCAACAAATTTATGCAGTTCCTGCTGCAGGGCGTGTACTTGAACCGTTCACAAAGGATAGTCAAGGAATTATGGTTGAGACTGGCCGTGATTCAGTAATTGAGGCAATTAATGACGGATATGTAATTTTTACCGGTGTTAAGGACGATATAGGGAAAACGGTTGTAATCCAGCATCCTAATGGAAGCGAGACCTGGTATGGGAATCTAGATTCAATTGATGTGAAATTATATGATTTTGTAGAAAGCCGAGCGGTGCTGGGGAAGGTAACAAATACGAGCGATGGCCAAGCAGGAACTTTTTATTTTGCATTCAAACAAGGTGATGATTTTATTGATCCAAATCAGGTGATCAGCTTTGACTAGAATAGATGAAGTGAAACGAAGCAAATTAAGTAATCACCTTGATCACATCCGCTCGAGTCTGTCAGCGATAAATGATATATTAAATAAACTTACCATCCATCCTTTATTTTGGCTTGTAGTCGGAATTGGGGTGATAACTGGACGATTTTTAGAAATCATCATGCTGATTGTGATCGTATTTATTCATGAAATGGGTCATGTATGTGCGGCCCTTTTTTTTCGTTGGCGAATTAAAAAAATTGAACTTTTGCCCTTTGGTGGCGTTGCAGAAATGGATGAGCATGGGAATCGCCCGTTAAAAGAAGAGCTACTTGTCATTGCCAGCGGACCACTTCAGCACGTATGGATGGTTATCGCTTCTTATCTTTTCTTTTTAATTGGATTTATTGATGAAGCGACCTATCAACTTTTTTTAAAGCACAATTTTATGATACTCGTATTTAACCTTCTCCCAATTTGGCCTTTAGATGGTGGGAAACTGCTGTTTCTTGTAGCTTCGTATAAATACCCATTTATACGTGCACATCGCTATGCATTAAAAACTTCAATTGTATTTGTATGCTTATTTATGATTGCGATGGTTATGATCAATCCATTTCATTTGAATGCTTGGATTGTTCTTATGTTTGTAGGATTTGCCCACTATACAGAGTGGAAGCAACGGAAGTTTATCCATATTCGGTTTTTGTTAGAACGATATTATGGTAGAAGCCATGAATTTAAAACGTTAAAGCCAATTGTGGTAGAAGAGACAGATCAAATTGTAGATGTATTTTCTAAGTTTTGTCGCGGCTGCAAGCATCAGATAATTATGAGACACAATGATCGCGATCAAATAACGTTCGATGAGAATGAGCTTCTTCATGCTTATTTTTCCGAGAAACGGACGACCGGTACAATTGCCGAGATATTTTGTTAGCTTTTTTCTTTTCTTCCTTTTTAGTATGATAAAAGTGTCAGCGAAGAAATACATTATGAAAAATTTTATAGTAAGGAAGAAGCTATTTTGAAAAAAATAATAATGAATTATCGTTCAACAGAGAAGCGTACGGCTATTGTTGACAATAATAAATTAGTTGAAGTTTTCGTTGAAGGTGTTGACCATGAGTCAATCGTTGGCAATATTTATAAAGGGCGGGTAGAAAAGGTTGTACCAGGAATGCAAGCTGCCTTTGTTTCTATTGGCCTTGGGAAAAATGGATTTTTGCCAAAGGAACAACTCGCATCGTATAAATTTCTGCCATCAGAACAGAAGAGTAAAATGTCAATATCAAGCTTGATTCATGAGGGTCAAGAAATTATTGTTCAAGTTTCAAAGGATGTGTTCGGTGAAAAGGGGCCGAGATTAACTACATTGATAGAGCTACCGGGTCGTTATGTCGTCTATTTACCTAACGACCGTCATATTGCGATTTCGAAAAAAATGAATGACGAACAGAGGAAGTATTGGCGTAATGTTGGCGAATCGTTATGTTCAGAAAATGAGGGGGTTATTTTTCGGACAGCTTGTATAGGGGAACAGCCTGAAGTCGTTCAGAGGGAAGTTGTCTATTTGCAAAGAAAATGGGCTGCGATAAAAAGTGAAAAAGCACAGAGAAAAGCGCCACAGCTTTTATTTGATAACGCTAGCCTTGAAGAACGAATTATTCGGGATATCACCCAAGGTGAGGAGGCGGAAATTATTGTTGATGATAGTGAAGTCTATCAATTGCTAAAGGAACGGCTAGGTATTTATAATTTAAACTTAATTACTCTCACTCATTATTTTGGGAAGGAAAATGTTTTTTCAAAGTATGAAATTGATCAGGAAATGGAGCGGCTCATTCGACCATATGTATGGTTGAAAAATGGTGCGAGTTTAATGATTGAGCAAACTGAGGCGTTGACTGTTATTGACGTTAATACGGGAAAATTTACTGGGAAATATAATGTTCAAGAAACGATAATCAAAACGAATGAACTAGCAGCAGTTGAGATTGCCCGTCAGTTACGGCTACGTAACATAGGAGGAATGGTGCTGATTGATTTTATTAATATGGAGCAGGAACAAGATCGGGACAACATTAAAAGTATTCTAATTGAAGCACTGAAAGCTGATCGAGGGTATACGCGCGTATATGGATTTACACAGCTCGGCCTTTTAGAAATGACACGGAAGAAAGAGCGAAAGTCCCTATTAGAACAACTAACAGTCACGTGTCCAACATGCAATGAGCTTGGAAGAGTTTATTCGAGTGAACAAGTGGGCTTCCAGATTGAAAGAGCGTTGTTAGAATATAAAGGAATGGATCATGAAGCGATCTGGATTGAAGCACCTGAAACTGCCATAGAAAAGCTGACGACGAGTGGTATCATTGACAAACTCGAGATGGAGCTAGGCTTTAAAATTTTTATAACAGGCTCTAATGTTCTAATTCAGTCGTTTGAAATTCGCCATATTGGTACAGAAAAGGACGTTTTGAGCCGTATTTCAAATTAAACTGTATAAATTCCATCGTAAAGCCTTGTTCCTCTCATTGTGAGAATTACGTTTGAACGTTTCATGGTAATCGTATTGTAGTAATTCAATTAAGTTTCAATCAGCATTGCTTTTTCAAAAAAGGGCAATATCAATTGATATTGACAAATATTGTCCAAACATGGTATGATATCGATTGTGTTTAATGTAGCGCACCACAAGCTACAACCGCACTGAATAGGTTTTAAAACTAAATTTCGTCGGTCATATTTGTTTAGTTACCTTGGATGGCGAGTCTTAAATATTAGAGGAGGTGCAGAGAATGTACGCAATTATTGAAACTGGTGGAAAGCAAATTAAAGTTGAAGAAGGCCAAGCTATTTTCGTTGAAAAGCTAAATGCTGAAGCAGGCGAAACTGTTACTTTTGACAAGGTGTTAATGGTAGGTGGCGACAGCGTTAAGGTTGGAGCTCCAACTGTAGAAGGTGCTACTGTTACCGCAAAAGTTGAAAAGCAAGGTCGCGCTAAAAAGATCATTGTTTTCAAATACAAATCAAAGAAAAATTACAAGCGTAAGCAAGGTCATCGTCAGCCTTACACTAAAGTTGTTATCGAAAAAATTAACGCTTAATTTGGTTGATTAAATGATAAAAGTTACGATTACAAGACGTGCTGACCATTCAATTGATTCGTTTGAGTTAAGTGGACATGCTGAATCAGGCCCAAAGGGTCATGATTTAGTTTGTGCAGGTGTTTCTGCCGTTTCATTTGGAACAGTAAATGCTATTTATAAGCTTGCACAAACGAAATTAACGATTGAACAAGGTAAACAAGGTGGTTTTCTCCGCTGTGTTGTTCCAGATAACATAGATCAGGAAACAGAAGAGAAAATCCAACTATTACTTGAAGGAATGCTCGTTTCTTTACAAACAATAGAAAATGATTATGGTAAAAATATAAAAATTACCGAAAAGTAAAAAAGGTGAGGTGAAAAGAATGTTAAGACTAGATCTTCAGTTTTTCGCATCGAAAAAAGGGGTAGGTAGTACAAAGAACGGTCGTGATTCTATCTCTAAGCGTTTAGGCGCTAAGCGTGCGGATGGTCAATTCGTTAACGGTGGAGAAATTCTTTATCGTCAACGTGGTACAAAAATCTATCCAGGTAACAATGTAGGTCGTGGTGGTGACGACACATTGTTTGCTAAGACTGCTGGTGTTGTTCGTTACGAGCGTGTCGGTCGTGACAAAAAACAAGTAAGCGTATATCCAGTAGCTCAATAATTTGATTTCGCTGTAAAGGGCTTTAACCGCTATGGTTAGAGCTTTTTTTGTTTCGGCAATATTTAAAATTAATTTATTATTATTTTCCTGAATCTTTGGTATAATTCATGTAAATGTTTTTGAGGCGCGATTTTTAAAAAACATCGTTAGATTTTTAAGACATCACAGTGGGCAAATTGTAATAAAGGAGCACTGTTATGAACAAAGAATGGAATGCAGTTGAGATTTTGCGGCATTCAAGACATGATTGGTTAAATAAACTTCAATTAATAAAAGGAAATCTTGCTTTAAATCGGTTTGACCGGGTTCATGAAATTATTGAAGAAATTATAATGGAAACGAAAAATGATACAAAGCTTACCAATTTAAAAGCATCTCAGCTTGCTGGTCAATTAATGGTGTTTAATTGGAGAAATTATAATTTTTTAATAGATTATGAAATTGTCGGTGAGGAACGAGATCTTTCAGAGTACGATAATGAATTGTCACGTTGGTGTAGAGATTTTTTTCATACTTTAAATGAAGCAGTGAAGCCGTATGCAGAGAATAATTTAAGTATTTCGATCCAAACATCCAATGAGGAAGTTCGTTTCTTTTTTGATTTTAGTGGAATAATAAAGGATGAAAATTCTGTCTTACATTTTCTTAAATCGCATTCCGATGGGAACTATCCATCATTAAACATAGTTGATTATGAAGTACATAATGATGCAATGATTGTAACGCTTCAAATATAAAGGATGTTTCATACTAGTGCCAAAAGGCTTTTCCTTATAACTATTCAAAATGGGACAAGGGAACCTGTCTTTATTAATAACAACTGAAAAGAGGTGACAGCATGTTTGTCGATTACGTTAAAGTATATGTTAAGGGTGGCGATGGTGGAAATGGGATGGTTGCCTATCGCCGTGAAAAATATGTTCCAAAAGGTGGCCCTGCAGGTGGTGACGGTGGCAATGGGGCTGATGTGGTATTCGAAGTGGATGAAGGATTACGAACATTAATGGATTTTCGCTATCAACGACATTTCAAAGCAAGCCGTGGTGAACATGGAATGTCAAAAGGGATGCATGGCAAAAACGCTCAACCAATGATTGTCAAGGTTCCGCCAGGGACTGTTGTTCGTGATGCCGCTACAAACGAAAAAATTGCAGATTTAACGATCAATGGTCAGCGCGCTGTTATTGCAAAAGGTGGCCGTGGTGGCAGAGGCAATACGAGGTTTGCAACACCGACAAATCCAGCACCAGAAATTGCAGAGAACGGTGAACCCGGCCAGGAGCGCGATGTTATCCTTGAATTAAAGGTGCTCGCAGATGTGGGGCTTGTTGGTTTTCCAAGTGTAGGGAAATCCACACTATTATCAGTTGTATCTTCAGCAAAGCCGAAAATTGCTGAATATCATTTTACAACAATTGTTCCAAACTTAGGAGTTGTGGAAACAGAAGATGGTCGCAGTTTTGTAATGGCCGATTTACCAGGACTAATTGAAGGTGCACATCAAGGAGTAGGCCTAGGTCATCAATTTTTGCGACATATTGAACGGACCCGAGTTATTGTCCACGTTGTCGATATGTCAGGCTTGGAAGGGCGAGATCCATATGAGGATTATCTCACGATAAATGATGAGCTAAAGCAATATAATTTAAGATTAACGGAAAGACCTCAACTTGTAGTTGCCAATAAGATGGACATTCCAGGGGCAGAAGAAAATTTGGAAAAATTTAAACAACAGCTTAAGGAAGCGTCTCGTGAAGATGTTTCAGTGTTTGCGATTTCTGCTATTACGAGACAAGGCTTGCGAGATCTTTTATTTAAGATTGCCGATTTAGTTGAAACGACACCTGAATTTCCACTTGACGATCAGGAAGAGGAACAATCCCATATTTTATATCGCCATGAGAGGGAAGAAGCTCCATTTGAAATTACGAGGGATGATGATGGTGCATTTGTAATCTCTGGTGGTGAAATTGAGAAGAAGTTCAAAATGACAGACTTCTCGCGGGATGAATCAATTCGTCGTTTCGCTCGCCAAATGAGAGGGCTTGGTGTAGATGAAGCACTTCGAGAACGTGGCGCCAAAAACGGGGATATTGTTCGTTTGTTAGAATTTGAATTTGAATTTATCGAATAGTAGATCGAAATTGGATGAAAAGGGCTGTCTACATAGGCAGTTTTTTTCATACTATAAGTGCTTTTTAAGTGCTTTTTAAGTGCTTTTTGCTTTTATTTTTATCAACAGTTTGAAAAACATTGCTTGAAAACAGGTAAATAAAGAGGGAGAGAGAAAATTTGGCTTTAAGAGTAGGGTTTTTAGGACCAAAAGGAACATTTACAAAAATTGCAGTTAATCAATTGTTTCCGAATGAGGATCAAATCCCATTTCATACGATACCAGCATGTATTGATGCCGTTACAAATGGTGAGATTGATTATGGCGTCGTTCCATTAGAAAATGCGATCGAAGGATCGGTTAATTTAACAATTGATTATTTAATTCATGAAAAACAATTGCCGATTGTTGGTGAAATAATTGTACCTATTCACCAGCATTTGATGATTCACCCGAATAATAAAGATAAATGGCAGGAGATCACAACTGTTTTTTCACATTCGCATGCGATTGCCCAATGTCATCAATTTTTACATAAAAATATGCCGGGTGTAGATTTTCATTTTACAAAATCGACAGGAGCAGCGGCGGAATATGTAAATGAACATCCAGAAGAATGCATCGCTGCAATTGGAAATGAATTAGCAGCGGTGGAATACAATTTAGAGATTGTGAAAGAAAATATCCATGATTATGACAATAACCATACGAGATTTGTAATCCTTCATAAAGAGTCTATTGAGTTGACGAAGGAGCATGCATTGTATAGTGGCGACAGAACAATGGTAATGATTATGCTCCCTTCAGATTATGCAGGTGCGTTGTATCAAGTATTGGCAGCCTTTGCATGGCGAAAGTTGAACCTATCAAAAATTGAATCTCGCCCAATGAAAACGGGCTTAGGAAATTACTTTTTTATTATCGATGTTGAAATGGCCATGGATCAGGTCCTAATACCTGGAGCAGTTGCGGAGCTTGAGGCGCTAGGCTGCCAAGTGAAAATATTAGGTAGCTATCCTTACTACTTGGTTGGTCAATAATCGGTGCAGACAAATCAATAAAATTTCCAAATTTTGCCGGTGTCAGGAACCTCTATGGACACCTCTATGGACACCACCCTGGCACCTTTTTGTTATTTTACTAAAAAACCGGCTGCATCCAAACGTTCAATTGCGTTTTCGATTTGGTCTGCGCGGTCTGCTTCGAGCGTGTGGAAATGGATCCCGCCAGTAAGTTCTGAAAGAAGCGCGGCATTCGTCACTTTAAATTTTTCAAGAAACTTTTCGACATCATTGCGGTTACTTACCATCACTGCTGCGGTTAGTTCTCCATAATGGGGATGCTCAATTTTTACATCCTTTACAGTTACGCCACAATCGACAAGAAGCTGGAGCTCCTCTTTTGTTTGTTCTGGTGCATGGATACATGCAATAACTTTAGAAGGTCGCTGTTTCGCTTGGTCTCTTAAGTATATATAACCTTGAGATGTTGCAATAATTGGTTCATGCTTTGCTTTAAGTAAAGTAATATCCTGACAAATAACTTGGCGACTCACATTCGTTTTTTCTGCTAAAAAACCCCCGGTTAGCGGTTTATTTTCTTGTTTTAATAAATGAAGAATGAGATTTCGTCTCTCATCCCCAAGAATCTTTTTCCCTTCTGCCATTTAACATCGCTACCTCCTACTTTTTATGAAAATGGTTAGTTAATATTTTTTGAAAAACATCAATCGTTTCATCGATCTCATCATCTGTTGTAAATTTCCCTACTGATAGGCGTATATATTGCTTTGCTTCTTCTTTAGATTTTCCAATTGAAAGCAAGGTCTTTGCTGGCTTTTGTAAGCCAACGGAACAAGCACTTCCAGTTGAAATTGCGATCCCGTGACGATTGCATTCTAACATCATATATTGCCCTTCAACTCCTGCTACACATATACCAATTATGTTCTCCAAACGAATTGGGTTTGAAGGTTCAACCTCTGTAATCGTCCACTCCTCACCTTGTATACCGGCAATCAGCTTTTTTCTAAGCTTAGAGAATCTTATTTGCTCGTCTTTCATTATTGGAAAAATTTCTTCTGCGGCTGTAATGAACGCTGCAATACCCGGAACATTGACCGTTCCAGGTCTAAATCCACGCTCATGTGTAGTATTTGAAATGACAGATTTCCATGAACGTTTAGGATTTATATAACAAGCACCTACTCCTTTTGGACCGTATATTTTATGACTAGAAATTGATATACTATCCAGTTTTGCTTGTTGAACATCTATTTCAATTTTACCGAATGTTTGCACACAATCACTGTGAAATAAAATGTCATGATTGTTTAAAATTTCGCCAATTGTGATTAAATCCTGAACCGTACCGATTTCTGAATTACCGTGATGAATAGTTGCTAATACAGTATCAGGTCGAATTGCTGCTTCCAAAGCATCTAAATCTACGCGACCAAAATGATCTACAGGAATCGAGGTAACCTCATACCCTTCAGCATTTAAATCTAATAAAGTATTTCTTATTGATGAATGCTCTAAATCAGTTGTCAAAATATGTCGTCCTTTTTCAAGGTTTCCTTTTAACAAAGAATGAATCGCTAAATAATTTGATTCTGATCCTCCGCTAGTAAAGTAGACTCCGCATGGATCTCCATTCATATATTGAGCAATTGTTTTCCTTGATTGTTCTAAAATTGCATTTGCAGTAGAACCAATATCATGAAGGCTACTTGAGTTTCCAAAGTAATTTTTTGCTACTTCATTGTAAATTTGTAGTGCTTTATCAAGCATAGGCGTTGTTGCTGCATAATCTAAATAAATCATTAACTTCAACTCCTACAGTATTTTAATAGTGACAAATGTCAACTTTGTCTATACAATAAATTTAATATATGTGTCAATTTTGTGTCTGAAAAATATTGCAGACAAGGATACTACATAAAGCAAAGTTGTAATTGAAAAGCACTGTTTTCCGTTCCCATTGGAAACAACGGATGTCCTTATTTATACTTTAATTCTTTCATAACGTTATCCTATCTAGAAGTATAAAAAAGTCTTGTCATTAATTTAAATATATGTAAAGATAGGTGTCAAGACAATAGCGTTTTAATAAACCGATTTTGGTAAGATGTGGGGGTTCCAGTTAATGACTCAGACAGATGTTGCAGATGTTGTCATTATTGGAAGTGGAATTGCGGCATTAGTCGCAGCAGATCGATTAAGTAGAGATTTGAATGTGATTGTTATCACAAAGTCGAAAAAAGAAGATAGCAATTCAAGCTATGCTCAAGGCGGTGTTGCTGCAGCTTTCTCAAGGTGCGATCATTGGCGGAATCATTTCATCGACACGATGATTGCCGGTAATGATCATAACAGTGAAGAAGCCGTTCAGACATTGGTTCAAAAAGGCCCAATACTACTTCGAAAGATGATCGATCAAGGAATGAAGTTTGACAAGGATGATCAAGGGAATGTTGTTCTTGGTCAAGAGGGTGCCCATGGAAAAAGAAGAATCTTACATGCTGGCGGTGATGCTACCGGAAGAGCACTTGTACAGTTTATGCTAAATCGGTTAAAATCAACAGTTCAAATCGTTGAAGATGAGATGGCTGTTGATTTACTTGTTAAAGATCAGCAATGTTTTGGGGTAAAAGTTAGAACAAATTCTGGTAAGTTAAAAAACTTATATGCGAAAAATACAATTCTTGCTGCAGGTGGTTGTGGGGGCTTGTTTTTATTTACATCCAATGATGTGACAATTACAGGCGACGGTATGGCTATGGCGTATCGTGCCGGAGCTGATTTAGTAGATTTAGAGTTTGTTCAGTTTCACCCTACAATGCTTTACGTAAACGGAGATGTTAAAGGATTAATTTCCGAAGCGGTGCGCGGTGAAGGTGCGATCCTTGTTACAAATAGCGGGAAGCGTCTAATGGATGGAGTCCATCCTCAAAAAGATTTAGCGCCACGAGATGTTGTCTCTCGAGAAATTAATCAGGCCGTTCTAAGAGGTGAGCAAGTATTTCTAGATATTTCTATGATCGACGATTTTCCTAGCCGCTTCCCTACAATAACTCAAATGTGTGAACAATATGGCATCAGGATAGATGATGGCAGAATACCAGTTGTTCCCGGAGCTCATTTTCATATGGGCGGCGTTGAGGTGAATCAACAAGGTCAAACCTCTGTAGAAAACTTATATGCAATTGGAGAAGTTGCATGTACAGGTGTTCACGGGGCAAATCGGTTAGCTAGCAATTCTCTGTTAGAAGGAATTGTATTTGCGAACGAGCTTGCTAATCATCTGTTATGTAATCGCCATCATGTAAAAATGTTCGAAATACCTATAGATTCTTCTATGACAATAAGGGAAAGCAAACGATCAGTGCTTCCAACAAAAGATCAAATTAGAGCACTCATGATGAAATATACAGGTATTGTCCGAACTGAAGAAGGATTGAATTTTGCAAAAAGATGGTTGGAACAATTTTTGCCAAATGAATATGTAACAATTTCTGAGGACTTGTCAGAGGATGAAATTATTATAGTAAATATGCTTCAAGCTAGTTGGCTCATTACAACGTCTGCGCTTATGAGAGAAGAGAGTAGGGGTGGACACTTTCGAGCTGATTATCCATTTGAAAAAAATGAATGGGGAAAACGTAAACTCATTCGTAATTTGGCATCACATGTTTATGCGACTCATTAATAAGGATTGCATAAATATTTTATAATACAATTCAGTTGTTTGTAGGGAACGTTCCTCTCGCTCTGCAAGGCGGAAAGCGTACGTTCTTGGCAAAATCAACAATATATAGAACATTGACCAAAGTAAAAAAAGTAAGAGGTGTTGAATGAAGAATGAATAAAATAAAGCTCCGCAAACACTTGCAAGAATTTTTTATTGAAGACCTAGGAGAAACAGATTTAACTAGCGAACTTATTTTTCCAATTGATGAAGTAAGTAAAGGAGCATTTTTAGTAAAAAAAGATGGGATTATCGCTGGTCTAGAAATTATCGAAGAAGCGTACCGGTTATTTGACCCTTCGATAAAGGTTACATTTTATAAAAAAGATGGAGACTGCGTAAAAAAAGGGGAATTGATTGCAACAGTAGAGGGACCTGTTCGTTATCTTTTAAGTGGGGAACGAGTCATTTTAAATTTAGTGCAACGTATGAGTGGTATAGCCACGTTAACGAATGAAGCAGTAAAAGCTTTAAATAGTGATCACACAAGAATTTGTGATACTAGGAAGACTTTACCTGGACTTAGAATGTTTGAAAAATATGCCGTTTGCTGTGGTGGGGGCTATAATCATCGTTTTGGCTTATATGATGGTGTTATGATTAAAGATAATCATATTACGTTTGCGGGGAGTATTAAGGCAGCAGTTGAAAAAGTTCGCTCACAAGTAGGTCATATGGTTAAAATTGAAGTTGAAACGGAATCAATGGATCAAGTAATCGAAGCAATTGAAGCTAATGCTGACATTATTATGTTTGATAATCGCTCACCAGAGGAAGTTACAAATCTAGTTAAGCTTGTACCAGATGGGATTATTACTGAAATTTCTGGTGGACTTACTTTAGAGACAATTGGCTTATATCGTGATACGAAGGTGGATTATATTTCATTAGGAATGCTAACACACTCTGTTGCAGCATTGGATATAAGCTTTAATCTTGAAGGGGGAATAAAATAGTGGGAGTTTTTGATTTACTGACATCCGAGAAAAACGTATCTATTCCTGAGCACTATAAGAAAATGAATGTGAAGGAAATGGAACAACGTGTCCGCGAAATAAAGGGGAAATTTGGTGAACGATTATTCCTACCATGTCATCATTATCAAAAGGATGAAGTCGTTCAATTTGCTGATGCTACAGGTGATTCTTTACAGTTGGCGCAATTAGCTGCGAAAAATGAGAAAGCTGAATATATTGTGTTTTGTGGTGTTCATTTTATGGCAGAGACAGCTGATATTTTAACGAGACATGATCAAATTGTCATTTTACCGGATATGAGAGCTGGCTGTTCAATGGCGGATATGGCTGATATTCATCAAACTGAACGAGCATGGAAGGTTATTCAAGATACGTTTGGCGATACGGTTTTACCGTTAACATATGTTAACTCCACTGCTGCCATTAAAGCATTCTGTGGACGAAATGGTGGCGCGACTGTAACTTCTTCAAATGCCAAAAAAATGATCGAGTGGGCGTTTACACAAAAAGAACGATTGTTATTTTTGCCTGATCAGCATTTAGGACGTAATACAGCAGCGGCTTTAGGAATACCACTTGAGCAAATGGCCGTATGGGATCCTGTTAATGAACAATTTGAATTTGATGGTGAACTTCAAGATGTGAAGGTAATTTTATGGAAGGGACATTGCTCTGTTCATGAAAACTTTACGGTTGAAAATATTGCTGAAATTCGAAAAACTAGACCAGAGATGAATATTATTGTCCATCCTGAATGTACGTATGAGGTTGTACAGGCTTCAGATTATAATGGTTCAACAAAATATATTATTGATAAAATCGCTAATGCACCTGCAGGGAGTAAATGGGCAATTGGAACCGAGATGAATCTTGTTAAGCGAATTATTGATCAGCATTCAGATAAGGAAATCATTTCTTTAAATCCTCAAATGTGTCCATGCTTGACGATGAATAGAATTGATTTGCCTCATTTATTGTGGGCATTAGAATCAATTGATCGAGCTGAAGAAATTAGTAATATTTCGGTCGATGAACAAACGGCTAAAGATGCAATTCACGCCTTGAACAAAATGCTAGAACGAGCTTAAGTTCACCTGATGTATATGGATATTAAACAAAATACTCAAGTTGGACTCTATTCAAGTGAATGTAATTGAATAGGGTCTTTTTTTTTGTTTTTAAGAAATTAAAAAATTTGATCCTATGGATAAATACTATGGCACAGAGAGTAGTCGTCCAGCGCAAGCGCCCAGCGACTAGTAAACTTCGCTCATCTCTTTTGCGATAAGTCAACATCGACTCGTCCCTCGACGTGTTTTGTTTATCTCAGTCGATGCGCTCTTAGTTTATACGTCGCTAATCAGGGCGCCTATAGCTTTTGTTCTTGTGGAATAAGCTTGAAATTTGCTCTATCCTATTAATTTTTTCATATTCTAATTTTTAAAAGCATAAAGTATTACGAAGAAATAAAGGTAGCATTTTGCCTATAAGCCCATATAATAGTAAAGACTTTTCCTGAGGAGGTAGAAGCAACCGTGAAGATTCATATTGTTCAAAAAGGGGATACGCTTTGGAAAATAGCTCAAAAGTATGGTGTTGATTTCCAAGAATTAAAGAACGTGAATACTCAGTTAAGTAATCCAGATATGATTATGCCTGGTATGAAAATTAAAGTTCCTACAGGTAGCGTTCCAGTTAAGAAAAATGAAGTTCCAAAAGAAATGCCAGTGCAACCAACTCCAATCCCACCAATGAAGGAAATGCCAGTAGCTCCGGCACCACCGAAAAAGGAAATGCCAGTAGCTCCGGCACCACCGAAAAAGGAAATGCCGGTTGCCCCAGTTCCGCCGAAAAAAGAGATGCCAGTAATGCCACCAGTACCACCTGCACCTCAAGTACCTGTAAAAGAGGAGCCACTTGACGTTGATTTACATGTACAACAGCAAATGTATAATTATACCTTTAACATTCCTACTTATCCGACTGTCCCTTATATGCCAACTCCAGAGGCTGCACCAATAAAAATTAAATCAGCACCAGAACAGGAACCGCCAAAGGAGATTGCAGGTGTAAAAGATGACATTCCAAAATTCCTTGATGAAGAAGCGGAAGATCCGATGATACCTGCCCAACCGATGCCAACAATTTCACCAACAGCAATGTACCCGCAATATTGTATTCCTGTTACGGGATTATTACCTGGTAGCGGATTACCATTTGGATTTCATCCGGGTCCTTATCAAGGATTACCAATAGCACAGACACAGCCAATAGGAGTTCCTTATGGCGCTCAGCCAGGTTTCGCCGCAGCAGGAGTTCCTTATGGCGCTCAGCCAGGTTTCGCCCCAGCAGGAGTTCCTTATGGCGCTCAGCCAGGTTTCGCCGCAGATGGAGTTCTTTATGGCGCTCAGCCAGGTTTCGCCGCAGATGGAGTTCCTTATGGCACTCAGCCAGGTTTCGCCGCAGCAGGAGTTCCTTATGGCACTCAGCCAGGTTTTGCTCCAGATGGACTTCCTTATGGCACTGAGCCTGGTTCTACGTCAACTGCTGTTAGTCCTGCTGTTGAAGAAGATGATTTAGGAGAATTAGGAGAAATGCCTGAAGCTATGAATCCTTATGGAATGATGCAGCCTCAAGCTGTACCGACGATGATGCCACAAATGCAACATCCGAATATATATAATTGTGGTTGTGGCCCAACACCGATTAGTGGTATTCCATATGGTCCAGCTCCTTCAGGAGTTCCAATAGGCACACCACAGGGCGGAGTTCAACAAGGGTTTCCAACAGCTGTAAGTCCTGCTATATATGATGCTGATGATGAAGATAATCTTCAAGGCTATCCAGGGATTTCTCCTATCCCACAAATGCAAATGCCTGCTTCTGGTGGAGATTGTGGTTGCGATGGGGGTCCTCAAGCAACTCCTTACGGAGCTACTCCTGCGAGCGATGGGTCGATGTCTGGATACGGAGCCGCACCTGCGGGCTATGGAGCGATGCCAGGATACGGAGCCGCACCTGCGGGCTATGGAGCAATGCCTGGATACGGAGTAGCCCCATCCGGTTATGGAGCGATGCCTGGATACGGAGCAGCCCCAGCGGGCTATGGAGCAATGTCTGGATACGGAGCAGCCCCATCCGGTTATGGAGCAATGCCTGGATACGGAGCAACCCCTGCGGGCTATGGGTCGATTCCAGGATACGGAGCAGCCCCAGCAGGGTATGGAGCAATGCCTGGATACGGAGCAGCCCCATCCGGTTATGGAGCAATGCCTGGATACGGAGCAACCCCTGCGGGCTATGGGTCGATGCCTGGATACGGAGCAGCCCCAGCAGGGTATGGAACAATGCCTGGATATGAAGCAGCACCATTAAGAGAAGAAGATGAAGTAGAAGAAAATTATGAAGATGAAAATGAGGATTGGTAAAAATGTAAAGGGTGGTTTCGAATGAAGCCGCCTTTATTTTTGTTTAGGAAATTATACAATTTGATCCTGTGGATAAATACTATAGCACAGAGAGTAGTCGTCAAGCTCCAGCGCCCAGCGACTAGTAAACTTCGCTCATCTCTTTTGCGATAAGTCAACATCGACTCGTCCCTCGACGTGTTTTGTTTATCTCAGTCGATGCGCTCTTAGTTTATACGTCGCTAATCAGGGCGTCTATAGCTTTTGTTCTTTAATAAATTTTTTTCTGTCAGCATAGTAGGCCCCTTCCATCTTTTACGCAATATTTCCTTAACAAATTGTCTGAAAAATAATCAATGTGGTACGATATAAAGAAAACAATATAGAAAGGGTCAGCATAAGTATGATGACCAAATTGCGAGAAACAACAACAGAACAGAAACAGTCATCATTATAAGCAGGATGAAGGACAAAATAAGGAAAACAACATACAGATTGAAAGGAAGTAAGAGATAATGGAAAAAAAAATCGAGCTACTTGTAAAGTGGCTTCAGGACCAAGTGCAAGCTTCAAAATTAAATGGTTTGATTGTTGGTTTATCTGGCGGAATTGATTCGTCGGTTGTTGCCCATTTAATAGTAAAAGCATTCCCGGAGCAATCGCTTGGCGTAATAATGCCGTGCAAAAGTCATTCAAACGATCAAAATGATGCGATGCTTGTAGTAGAAAGCTCAAAAATTAAAGCAATGACTGTAGATTTAACAGAAACTCACAATTTGTTGTTTTCACAAATAAAAAATAACCTACTAGATCGAGACGAATGGAATGAACAAACTGCAAAATTGGGCGATGCTAATCTGCGGGCACGACTTCGTATGAGTACTCTATATACAATTGCAAATAATTATCGGTATTTAGTTGTTGGAACGGACAATGCGGCAGAATGGCATACGGGTTATTTTACAAAATATGGTGATGGCGGAGTGGATCTAGTTCCACTTGTTCATTTAACCAAAGGGGAAGTAAGAGAAATGGCCAAAGTTCTTGGTGTTCCAGATGAGATCATTACAAAAGCACCAAGTGCCGGTCTTTGGGAAGGACAAACGGATGAGAATGAAATGGGTACAACCTATGATATGATTGATCGTTATTTAAAAGGAGAAAAAGTACCTGACAAGGATCGCCAAGTTATTGAAAGGTTACATAAACAATCAGAGCATAAGCGAAGACTTGCAGCGGCGCCACCAAAATTTTAAGCTCATAAACACCTTGTTTTTTACCTAAAAAAAACAATTAAAATTGGGGTAAAATACAGCTCCAAATGCCAATATATAAATGGGCGGTCACTTAATGGACAACCCTACCTATTTTTACATGTTGGCAAGGGGGCCTTTCTTTTGAATAAAATTAATACGACAATGTCAGTTGTTATTGTAATCAGTGTTTTAGCAGGTTGCAGTATTGACAATGATGAAAGTCAAAATAGGATAAACAACGGTCAAACAGGTCAAGTCAATTTTGATATTCACGACCCTCGATATAATCAGAGAAATAATGCCTTTTCGGGGATAACTGATGTAGGCTTTAATGATCAAATAATGGTACGCACGGATAATGGAGAAGTAATAAAACAGGACTATTTAGGTGATCGCTCTCGTGCCTATTCTCAAGGCGGCAGCTACGGCTATAATGACTACAATTATCATGGCCAGTTGAATACAACATATAATGGGAATCCAACTAAATCATACAATACTGGGCACGACAATATTGTTGCCCAAAAAATTACAGATCGACTTGAGCATGTTGGCGGTGTTGATGATGTAGCTGCAATTATTAATGGGAACACTATATTAGTCGTGATTAAAACAAACAATAATAACCGTCGGACTGTCGAAGAAAATGCTCGTCAGATTGTAAAAGGAATGGCAGTTGGTAGAGCAGTCGAAGTAGTAGTAGACAATGAAATGTTTGAACAAATTTCCAACAATCGGAATCAATTAGGGAGATAAAGTAGTTGATCTTCGCCATTCGTTCGTGTCAATTTCTTGACATTTTATGTCTGAATTCATGTATTTCGAATTTGTATGCAAAATTTTAATAGGTCACTTGGATAAAACTTCTATTCATTGGTGAAACTAATAGTGATACCAGAATAGAAGTTTTTTTATATTAAAAAATCGAGGTGACATATGATGGCTCCTTTAATTAAAAAAGCTCATGCCGTAAAGCTAATAATATTATTTTTACTAATAGGCGTAATTTCAATAATTGTTTTATTTGATTTTACGGCTGCTAAAATTAATGAAAGGGAGTTAACAAAAGCTCAAAGCACATCACCAGCTGAAGAGGTGCAAACAGTGGCTGGACCACTGACAATAGATGTCATTCTCCAAAGACATTATTTAGATGGTGAAGTTAGTGAAGAAATTGTTAAAGAAACGATTTGGTCAATGGAGGATTTTTGGGGTCAATATCATGACTGGCAATTAGTTGATCAACAAGAAGGACAAATGGTTTTTAAACAAAACGTAGATGATATTTCACCCTTACTAAAAGCTGATGGCTATTTTGGAATCTCAAAGGACGGAATTCTTACAATATATAAAGGAAAACCAGAGTCAGAGGAAGTGATTCAATCCTTTTTTCAAATTGACGTCAGTAAGTTAGAAAGCCGCCAGCAGGAGGAGCTAAAGCAAGGAATCCCGGTTGTATCAAAGGACCATTATCAAAAAGTAATTCAAAGCTTTAAAAGTTTATCAACAAGTGAATGATGACGGGAAATATGTAGAAGGCTTGAGAGTATACCCCTCAGGCTTTTTACATTTTCTGGAGGGGTCAGGAACCTCTATGGACACTACTATGGACACTACTATGGACACTACTATGGCACCGCTTTTGTACTTCTATTCTATTAGAGAAGTATGATAGAATGTTATAAGAAATAGAAATGCATGTTCGCTGATTTTGCGAAGCTGAGAGAGGGATTTTCTTGATCGAATTTGTCCGTGGTAAAGTTGATTTTATAAGTCCAGAGTTTATTGTTATTGATGTATCAGGTGTTGGATATCAAATTTTCACACCTAATCCTTTTATTTTTCAAAAGGATTTAAATGAAGAAATAAAAGTTTTTACGTATCAATATGTGCGAGAGGATGTTAATGCTCTTTACGGTTTTCAAACTCGCCAAGAGCGAACACTTTTTACAAAGCTATTAAATGTTTCTGGAATTGGCCCTAAAGGTGCTTTGGCAATTATTGCAGCAGGCCAGCCAGATCATGTTGTTCAAGCGATTGAAGATGAAAATGAAAAGTTTTTAGTGAAGTTTCCAGGTGTCGGCAAAAAAACCGCAAGACAAATGATCTTAGATTTAAAAGGAAAATTAAATGATTTACTATCAGATTTAATGCCGGATCAATACGAACCTGTAAAATATGTGGAGACAAAAGCAAAATATACATATGAATTAGAGGATGCAATCGAAGCACTCAAGGTTTTAGGTTATGCTGAAAAAGAGATAAATAAAATTGCACCGATATTAGCAAAAGACGAAGGATTATCGACAGATCAATATATAAAGAAAGCTCTACAGCTCCTGTTAAAGTAGAGGGGGGATTATTGTGGATGAGCGGTTAGTATCAAGTGAACATATCATTGATGAGGATTCATTTGAACAAAGCTTAAGACCGAAGCTGTTAATTCAGTATATTGGTCAAGAGAAAGTAAAACAAAACTTAAAGGTTTTTATTGAAGCAGCAAGGATGAGACAAGAGTCACTAGACCATGTCTTGCTTTATGGACCACCTGGGTTGGGGAAAACGACATTGGCGACCATTATCGCGAATGAAATGGACGTAAACATTCGTACAACTTCAGGTCCAGCTGTTGAACGACCAGGTGATTTAGCTGCGATTCTTACAGCGTTAGAGCCTGGCGATGTATTATTTATTGATGAGATTCACCGCTTGCAACGTTCAGTTGAAGAGGTGTTATATTCAGCATTAGAAGACTTTTGTATAGATATTGTCATCGGAAAAGGGCCAGGGGCTAGGTCTGTTCGTCTTGATTTACCCCCATTCACCCTAGTAGGCGCGACTACGAGAGTCGGCCTTTTAACCGCGCCTTTAAGAGATCGGTTTGGTGTCCATAGTCGTTTAGAGTACTATAAAGTAAATGAATTGACAAATATAGTTGAGCGCACGGCTGCGATTTTTGATATCGAAATTGACCAAACTGCATCTGAGGAGATTGCACGCCGATCTAGAGGGACGCCAAGAATAGCTAACCGCTTGTTAAAACGCGTTCGTGATTTTGCGCAAGTCAAAGGAAATGGTAAAATTACAGCGAAAATAGCAGTAGATTCATTGGAAAAACTACAAGTCGATCGTCTCGGTTTAGATCATATTGACCAGAAGCTGTTGTTAGGTATAATTGAAAAATTCCGAGGTGGCCCTGTTGGACTTGATACAATTGCGGCAACGATCGGAGAAGAAGCACAAACGATTGAAGAAGTATACGAACCATACTTATTACAAATTGGCTTTTTGCAAAGAACACCTAGAGGCAGGGTCATCACTCCTGAAGTTTATCACCATTTTCAGTTGGAGGTGCCGAACGAATAAATGGGCAAAATGTTGATTATTGCTGGGATAGTCCTAATCGTTGTCGGATTATTATGGCAGATTCTCGGAAGGCTACCAGGAGATATTGTTATTAAAAAAGGGAATACAACCTTTTATTTTCCAATTGTAACGTCAATTGTTATCAGTATTGTATTATCAGTTATCTTTTACATAATCGGTCGATTTAGATAACATTTTCACCACTTTAAAAGGAGCAAAATATGAAAGTAGATTTGTTTGATTTTGACTTGCCTGAGGAGCTCATTGCGCAAACACCTTTAGAAGATCGAACTGCTTCTCGGTTAATGGTTCTGAATAAGCTGACTGGCGAATATAAACATGAACAATTTAAAAATATAATAAACTATCTAAATCCCTGTGATTGCCTAGTGCTAAATGATACAAGAGTTTTACCTGCGAGACTGTTTGGAATAAAAGAGGATACAGGGGCAAAGGTTGAAGTTTTGTTATTAAAGCAATTTGCAGATGATTGCTGGGAAACATTAGTGAAGCCCGCAAAGCGTGTCAAAAAAGGTACAATTGTAAGCTTTGGCGATGGTCGTTTGAAGGCAAAGTGCATAGCGGAAAACGAGCATGGTGGTCGGAACTTTGAATTTATTTACGATGGGATTTTCTATGAAATATTGGATTCTTTAGGAGAAATGCCACTTCCGCCATATATAAAAGAACAATTAGATGACCAAGAAAGATATCAAACCGTTTTTGCACGAGAACGTGGCTCCGCTGCAGCACCTACAGCCGGTTTACATTTTACTGAAGATTTGTTGAATGAGATTCGTGAAAAAGGGATCCGCGTTACCTTTATCACTTTACATGTAGGCTTAGGTACATTTCGTCCAGTTAGCACTGACAATGTGGAAGAGCATGAGATGCATGGTGAGTTTTATCAAATGACAAAGGAAACAGCAAAGCTACTAAATGATGTGAAAGCTAGTGGGGGTAGAATTGTTACTGTCGGTACAACATCTACTAGGACGTTAGAGACAATCGCCTCACGCTACGATGGACAATTTCAAGAAGCCTCAGGTTGGACAAATATTTTTATTTATCCTGGCTATACGTTCAAAGCAATAGATGCAATGCTTACTAATTTTCATTTGCCAAAATCAACGTTAATGATGCTAATAAGTGCGTTAGCTGGTCGAGAAAATGTATTACAAGCATATGAAGCTGCTGTATCTGAAAAATACCGGTTCTTTAGCTTTGGTGATGCGATGCTCATTATATAGCTATAATTAGCCACTATTGTTTTCGCTTAGTTGTAGAAGGGATGCCCATACTATAGTGAGGAACTTGACACATATTTTATATGGTGTATGAAGAGAAACTCGTTAAATAGTTTAGTGCATATACTTACGGTGCTTTAGTTAATCGAAAGGAGACCAGCAAGTGACAGCTATTAAGTATGAATTAATAAAAACATGTAAACAAACAGGTGCCAGATTAGGTAGAGTCACAACTCCCCATAGCACGTTTGAAACGCCTGTCTTTATGCCAGTCGGAACACTCGCAACCGTTAAAACAATGAGTCCCGAAGAACTAGCTGAGATTGGTGCTGGAATTATTTTAAGTAATACTTATCATCTTTGGCTACGGCCCGGCGAAGATATTGTAAAAGAAGCAGGCGGATTACATAAATTTATGAACTGGGATCGCTCGATTTTAACTGATTCCGGTGGATTTCAAGTGTTTAGTCTCAGCGATTTAAGGGAAATAAAGGAAGAAGGCGTTCATTTTCGAAACCATTTAAATGGATCAAAGCTATTCTTATCACCTGAAAAAGCGATGGAAATTCAAAATGCGTTAGGTTCAGATATTATGATGGCTTTTGATGAATGTCCACCATACCCAGCCGAGCCTGAATATATGAAAAGCTCTGTCGAGCGCACATCTAGATGGGCTGAGCGCTGTTTAAAAGCTCATGCGAGACCAGATGAACAAGGGTTGTTTGGAATCGTACAAGGTGGAGAATTTGAACATTTCCGCAAACAAAGTGCGAGTGATTTAGTTTCACTTGATTTTCCGGGCTATGCAATTGGCGGTCTTTCTGTTGGAGAACCAAAAGAAGTAATGAATCATGTATTGGAGTATACGACACCGTGGCTACCAACAAGTAAACCACGATATTTAATGGGAGTAGGATCACCAGATTCGCTAATTGATGGGGCAATCCGTGGTGTGGATATGTTTGATTGCGTTTTGCCAACGAGAATCGCCCGAAATGGCACATGTATGACAAGTGTTGGTCGAGTTGTCGTCAAAAATGCTAAATATGAACGAGACTTTTCACCGTTAGATCCGAATTGTGACTGTAAAGTATGCCGAAATTATACGAAAGCCTATATTCGCCATCTACTAAAGTGTGATGAAATATTCGGCATTAGACTTACTACTTACCATAATCTCTATTTTCTGTTAAAATTAATGGAGCAAGTTCGACAAGCCATTCGTGAAGATAGACTTGGCGATTTTCGTGAGGAATTTTTCGAGCAGTATGGATTTAATCAACCCAATGCTAGAAATTTCTAAACCAATATATAGTCTATTAAAAAGAATAGGTTGAATGGTTTGAGAATATAGTTTTAATAATTACATAGACAAGCATTGAAAGAGGTGAATTACATGGACAGTGGAATTCTTTATCAAGTATTACCGTTAGTGGCGATGTTTGCAATTTTTTATTTCTTACTTATTCGTCCACAACAAAAAAAGCAAAGAGCAATTCAAACGATGCAATCGAACCTACAAAAAAATGATCGTGTTGTCACAATTGGTGGGCTTCATGGGATCATTGATTCTCTTGATGAGGATAAGGTCGTTATTAAATGTGGAGATGGCTCTAGGCTAACATATGACCGTAATGCTGTAAGAGAAGTAAAAGATAGCGAGTAAAGCGTAATAATAAGCACAGTTAAACACAAAAAAGCGGAAATTCAGTTACAATGAATTCCGCTTTTGTTTTTGTTTAGGAAATTATAAAATTTGATCCTGTGGATAAATACTATAGCACAGAGAGTAGTCCTCCAGCGCAAGCGCCCAGCGACTAGTAAACTTCGCTCATCTCTTTTGCGATAAGTCAACATCGACTAAGTCCCTCGACGTGTTTTGTTTATCTCAGTCGATGCGCTCTTAGTTTATACGTCGCTAATCAGGGCGCCTATAGCTTTTGTTCTTTAATACTTCTGTTTGTAACGTTTTTGCTTACGCTCTTCTGCTCGTAATGTTTACACCAATTACTCCGCCGATAAGAGCAACAGCTATATAGGCAATGTGGAAATATAATTGCTCAAGTGAAAAACCTGTTTGATAGCCTAAATATTGGACTAAAAATACGAGTAAAGTAAACAATAGTCCAGTTCCCGACCCAATCAGCCAGCCTTTTTGTTTTCCTTTTCCACCAGAAACAAAGCCACCTACAAATAACGCAAGAAACGAAAGGGTTAACACTACCCATGTTAACGAGGATTCTTTAATGTCAGTAAAGCGTAATAATAAAGATAAAACCAAGCTTGAGAATAACACAATAACAAAAATTGTAATGACCCCGTATAACATTGCCTTCAATGAATTTCTTTTCATCACTGTTCCCCCCAATATTACTGATAGAGGTTGTTTACACCTTTACTAAAATTTATTCAGTTGGACAAATTTTAGAATATAAAAAATGGAAAAACCTTCGAATTATGTTCTAATACTCCCAAGGTCAAACTAAGGTAAGAACGTTGGATGAGGAGCGTTATGTACATGGATATTTGGACGATTGTACTACGAACTGTGTTTTTGTACTTATTGATCATCTTTATTTTCCGGATAATGGGGAAGCGAGAAGTTGGTGAATTAAGTCTTCTAGATTTAGTGGTTTTTGTAATGATAGGGGAATTAGCAATCGTTGCAATAGAAAATCCAGATAAACCTTTTTTCATTACATTACTCCCAATATTTATATTAGTTGCGGTTCAGATTTTTTTGTCATTAATATCTCTTCGAAGTCAAAAATTTCGGGATCTAGTTGATGGGCAACCATCCATTCTTATCGATCAAGGCCAAATTAATGAAAAGGAAATGAGGAAGCAACGCTATAACATCGATGATTTATTAGTTCAATTGCGTGAAAAGGATATAAAAAACATCGCTGATGTTGAATTTGCGATATTAGAGCCATCAGGAAAGCTATCTGTATTTGAGAAGGATATTTTTAAAAATACAAATGAAGCCTTTAATGTTCCACTTCCGCTCATTAAGGATGGAATTGTCCAAGAGGATCAATTAAAAAGGATTCATAAAACAAACCTATGGCTAAGACAGGAATTGCGTAAACAAGGCTTTAGGGATATAAAAAAAATTACCTATTGTTCAATCGATGATGATGGCAATCTTTTTATTGATGAGAAGGATGAAAAAAAATGAGAGGCACTTTCACTCTTCACAACACAACGTATAACGAAATTTGCACCTTTAACTCAATTTGAAAAATTTATTTACAAATTCCATGAGTATATTTACAAAATCTGCAAATTTATTTACAAATTTCATTAGTATATTTACAAATTCCGAGTATTTATTTACATTTCATAAGTTTATTTACGAATTCTATATATTTATTTACAAATCTCATTAGTTTATTTACAATTCCATGAGTTTATTTACAATTCCATTAGTTTATTTACAATTGAAAAATTTCAACCGCTTATGTTCGTAAGCGACTGGCAGGCACCCCTGCTACTGTATTTAGCAACGAATAAGTTCTTTTTCAAAAATTTTGAATTTCCGGAGCAAGCCAGCCAGCTGCTGAGTTTCCGTATAAGTCGGCCCCTTCTATTTTTTACTATTAGGCATGATTAACGCTAAATGTCTGCCGATGATAGGTAACCGTTTGACTTCTTCTTTTAATATGAGTTGAAAGCTACCTAATAGGATGATATACACAATTGACGTGCTAATAATTGCTGTTAAAGTCCGTAATGATAATGAAGCTTCTACTAAAATGTATTTAAAAATAAAGTGTCCAGCGATGCCGGTAATAATCATTACTAACAAGCTTTTCGCATGATCTTTGACGTAAAACGTGAAACTAATTGTTTTTACAATCGTTGTAAAATGTAGTAGTGTGACTAGTAAGATTCCTAGCACAATTCCAAGTGCAACGCCAATAATCCCAAATTCGGGTCTTGATGCAAAAGCAAAGATAGCAGCAATTTTTACACTAGCACCGATTAAACTATTAATCATCGCCGCACGAGCTAGATCTAGTGCCTGCAATGCTGCTTGTAGTGGTCCTTGAATATATGAAAATAGGAAAAAGGGTGCCATTAACTGTACAAATATTGCCGACTTGCTTGAGTGATACATAAGCTCCATTATTGGTGAAGCAAATACATAGAGAATGACAATCGCAAGGCCACCGGTTACGATCGCTAACCGCATTGCCTGTTGGAGGCGATACTCAATTATAAGTGACTGTCCTCTGGCCGCCGCTTCACTAATTGCAGGTACTAATGAAATGGATAATGATGTCGTAACAAATGATGGTAATAATAATAGCGGGAGTGCATACCCTGTTAGTTCGCCATATTGCTTTGTTGCAATCGCGGTCGTTACACCTGCAAGTGCTAAGCTTTGTGAGACAACAATTGGTTCAAAAAAGTAAGAAATCGAGCCAATAAGACGGCTACCTGTTGTTGGTAAGGCGATTTTTAACAGGTCATGTAAAGTACTTTTACCTTCCTTCATATGAGAAAAGAAACTTTTGCGAACCTTGAAGGTTTTTTTAATTTTAAACATTGTTATCATATAAAGCAGCGAAGCAAGCTCCCCAAATACAACTGAAATCATTGCACCGGCTGCCGCAAATTCTACACCATATGGTAAAAAGGCTTTTGTCATGACAGCAACTAATGATATCCGTACGATTTGTTCAATAACTTGCGAATAAGCAGCAGGGCGCATATTTTGCAGACCTTGGAAATATCCCCTTAGCACCGATGACAATGCGATAATTGGTACAATTGGCGAGATTGCGATGAGCGGATAATACGTACGTTCATCCGTTAACAGCGTATTTGCTAAAACAGGTGCAAGTGAAATCATACCAATGGTAAATACAATGCTCGAAATAGCGGTTACTGATAAAGAAACGACGAGGATTTTTTTTATTTTTGATCGGTTGCCAATGCTTGCTGCCTCAGCTACAAGCTTTGAAATCGCGACTGGCAAGCCTAACTGTGTAAGCGTGATAATAAGGATTAACGTTGGGATGGCCATCATATAAAGGCCGACCCCTTCTTCACCCATTATGCGTGCGACGACAATACGATTTATAAACCCAAGAAAGCGAGTAATTAACCCAGCTAATATTAAAATTAGTGTCCCTTGCAAAAAAGTTTGCTTATTCTTGTAAGACATTTTGCTCCCTACCTTCAAAAATCGTTGGATATTCGATACAATAATCTATATGCTTGAATTATGGTCAAGCATGACAAGTTTATCGTTTCATAAATGCGAAGGATAAGGAGTGGTCATTTATGGTAAGTCGTCATCCGGTTGAGTTTTATAAAGAGCAAGTACAACCGGCACTCGAAAGTAAGCTAGAGGAATTTAAATTAATGGGCTATGACCGTGTTTCATTAGAGGAAATTTGGGATTGCCTACAAAAAAAGAAGTGGAAAAAAAAGACAGATAAATCGTTGCATGAAATTGTGAGCGATATTTTAACTCTTAAAATTAACGACTACATGAGTTATTTGACGATTGAGGCTTACAAAGCACCAGATTTTTTCGCGCAATATGAAAATGATAAAGATATGGCAAATAACTGAACTAAATTGACATATAATATGACTGTTTTCTATAATGGATTTACTCGAAAAAATATTTACATATTAAACTGTTGGATTGGAAACGGGATAAATTCCCGTTGTTTTCATGTTAGAAGGAGGAACGAACATGGTCAAAAGAGGACGGATCGTAGCATTCTTTCTTATCGTCCTGCTGTTTGCAAGTACGATGGGAGTTACCATCAATGGGATTTTTAAAGATATTAAGCTTGGCTTGGACCTTCAAGGGGGCTTTGAAATCCTCTATGAGGTAAAGCCAATTGACGAAAATCAAAAGCTAGACAAAAATTTAATGTTAAGTACGGTAAGTGCCTTGAATAAACGGATAAATGTGCTGGGTGTTAGTGAGCCTAATATTCAAATTGAAGGTGAAGACCGTATTCGCGTTCAATTAGCTGGTGTAACCGATCAACAAAAAGCACGTGAAATCCTGTCAACGCAAGCAAAGCTTACATTTAGAGACGTGTTAGATAATAAACTCTTGGATGGAGCAGATTTGAAAGAAGGCGGCGCTGCCCAATCATTTGGAGAAAATAATCAACCAATTGTAACGCTTACTCTAAATGACGCCGATAAGTTCGGACAAGTAACACAACAAATTTTAGGCATGAAGCCAAACAACCTTCTAGTCATATGGTTAGACTTTGAAGAAGGTGTAGATTCATTTGCAGCAGAGTCACAGAAAACTGATGCACCGCCAAAATATTTATCAGCCGCTACTGTTAATGAGGTTCTAAATACAGAAAATGTTATGATTAGCGGTACCTTTACAATTGAAGAAGCGAAGGAATTAGCTGATCTATTAAATGCTGGTTCGCTTCCAGTAGAATTGACAGAAGTATTCTCCACCTCTGTTGGGGCGCAATTCGGTGAAGAAGCTCTAAATAAAACAATATATGCAAGTATTGTTGGTATTGCGTTAATTTTTATATTTATGCTTTTCTATTATCGCTTCTCAGGTATAATTGCTGTTATTACACTTAGTATTTATATTTTTATTGTCCTTCAAGTGTTTGATTGGATGAACGCTGTCCTCACCCTTCCAGGTATTGCAGCGCTCGTGCTCGGAGTCGGTATGGCAGTTGACGCAAACATTTTGACATATGAGCGAATTAAAGAAGAATTACGAACAGGGAAATCAGTCATGTCAGCGTTCCGTGCCGGAAATCAACGGTCGTTTACGACGATTTTAGACTCGAATTTAACAACACTTCTTGCCGCTGGTGTTCTGTTTGTTTATGGTACAAGCTCTGTAAAAGGGTTTGCAACGATGTTAATTTTAAGTATATTAGTCAGCTTTCTTACAGCTGTTTATGGTTCTCGTCTATTGTTAGGTTTATGGGTAAATAGTAAATTCTTAAATAAAAAGCAAGGCTGGTTCGGTGTTAAACAAAGTGAAATTCGAGATATAAGTGAAGTAGATGAACAGGAAATTATTGTTGAAGGCCGCTTTGCTAAACTCGACTTTATAAAGCACCATAAAAAATTCTTTATTTTATCAAGCGCTATGGTTGTCGCGGGTATTATTGCGCTTGCAACGATGGGACTTAATTTAGGTATTGATTTTGCAAGTGGTGCTCGCGTGGAAATTTCTTCAGACCAACCGCTTACAAGAGAAGCAATCGGGCAGGATTTCGAGCAATTAGGGTTTACTCCTAAAGATATTACGATTGCTGGGGATAACCAAAATCTTGCTATCGCTAGATTTGTCGGCGTATTCTCAAAAGATGAAATAGCAAAGCTTAAAAACTATTTTTCAGAAAAATATGGGTCTGAACCTAACGTTGGTACAGTTTCTCCAACAGTCGGAAAAGAGCTAGCTAAAAATGCATTTTTTGCTGTTATGATTGCAGCAGCCGGAATCGTATTATATGTTGCGGTACGCTTTGAATTGTATTTCGGTCTTGCCGCAATTATTGCGCTATTGCATGATGCGTTTTTCATCATTGTGTTCTTTAGTATAACAAGATTAGAGGTTGATTTAACGTTTATAGCAGCTGTATTAACAATTGTTGGTTATTCGATTAACGATACGATTGTTACGTTTGACCGGATTCGTGAAAATATGAAATTGAAGAAACGGATTAAAACATATAATGATTTAGCAGATCTTGTTAACAAAAGCTTACTACAAACATTAGGACGTTCCATAAATACGGTATTAACCGTAATGTTTGCAGCAGGCGCACTGTGGATATTTGGTAGTGAATCAATCGCAAACTTCTCGATTGCCTTGTTAATCGGTTTACTAGCAGGTACGTACTCATCAATGTTTATTGCAGCACAGCTTTGGTTAGTATGGAAATCAAAATCAATTGGCAAGCCAAAGAAAAAGCAAGTTGATTCAGGGCCTAATCCTGAACCTGAAGTATAAAAGGAAATAAACCACGCTTTGTTTAGAAAAAATCGGCAAGAACTTGCCGGTTTTTTTTGAATAGATAAAAATAAATCCATTTGCCACTACTTATAGTATAATTAATTGGTTAAGGAGTGGTTTTTTTGTTACAGTCAAAAACTCGCTGGGTAATAAAAGAATGTACGGAAGATAAGGTTCAAGCGCTAACTAAAGAGCTTGGAATTTCTGTTTTAGTTGCTAGATTACTAGTTATTAGGGGAATTGATACGATTGATCAGGCGCGTTGCTTTTTAAATAAAAGTGAAGCAGGCTTTTATGATCCTTTTTTATTAGATTCAATGGATAATGTTGTAGATAGAATTGAAAAAGCGATTGAAAATGATGAAAAGATATTAGTGTTTGGCGATTATGATGCTGATGGTGTTACAAGCACAACAGTAATGCTCCGCGCCCTCGAGGAAAAAGGAGCGAACGTTGATTTTTATATACCAAATCGTTTTACAGAAGGCTATGGGCCGAATGAAGCGGCCTTTCGCTCAGCGAAAAACGAAGGCTTCTCTTTAATCATAACCGTGGATACGGGGATTTCGGCATTTCATGAAGCAAAGGTAGCACGTGAGTTAGGACTTGATTTAATTATTACCGACCATCATGAAGTGTCACCAGACCTACCTGATGCTTATGCCATTATTCATCCACGCAAACCGGGAAGTAATTATCCATTTGGTGAATTAGCTGGGGTAGGGGTAGCATTAAAGGTTGCACATGCAATACTTGGGCGATTACCTACTCATCTACTAGAATTTGCAGCAATCGGAACGGTTGCAGATTTGGTTCCATTAATAGATGAAAATCGTGTGATTGCAAGCTTAGGTGTAAAAGCTATTCAAAATTCAAAAAATCCGGGGCTGCGCTCATTACTTAAACAAGCCGGACTTCAGGATAAGCGAATAGATGAGGAAACAATTGGTTTCGCGATAGGACCACGGCTTAATGCCGCTGGTCGTCTTGGTTCGGCTGACCCTGCGGTAGAGCTCCTTTTGTCGAATTCGATAGAAGAGGCTGACCTGATAGCTTCTGGAATTGAAGCTATGAATCGTGAGCGCCAACAGCTTGTAACGAGAATTACTGAGGAAGCAATTAAAGAAGTAGAGCAACACTTCTTAGAAAATGATCAAAAAGTTCTTGTTATTGCAAAGGAAGGCTGGAATCCAGGAGTAATCGGTATAGTTGCTTCGAAATTAGTGAACAAGTATTATCGTCCTACGATTGTGCTTAGTATTGATTCAGAAAAAGGAGTAGCAAAGGGATCGGCCCGTAGTATAGATGGATTTGATCTTTTTGAACATTTATCAAGCTGCCGCGATATTCTTCCTCATTTTGGTGGACATGCAATGGCGGCAGGAATGACGCTCAGCATCGAGGATGTTACAGTGCTTCGAGATCGTTTAAATAAGCTCGCTTCGGGAATTTTGTCAGATGATGATTTTATTCCGGTAACGAATGTTGATTTAAAATGTACAGTAGCTGACATAAGTATCGAGACGATCGAGAGGATGATAGAGCTTGCCCCGTTTGGTGTTGGAAATCCGAAGCCAATTATTTGTATTGAAAATGTATCATTGAAGCAAATTCGAAAAATTGGCAGTCAAATGAATCACTTAAAGATTATTTTTGAGCAAGATGGTAGTAGTTTAGATAGTGTCGGTTTTGGATGCGGCTATTTATATGATGAAATATCCCCATTATCTCGTTTAAGTATTATTGGCGAGCTATCAATCAATGAATGGAACGGCTTTAGGAAGCCACAGTTCATGCTTTATGATGCTACCGTTGAAGAATGGCAGTTGTTTGATTTACGTGGAAATAAGGATGTAAAAAAACAGCTCGAGCAATTAGACCCAAATTCTGTTGTCTTCATTGCATTTCGTACTGAAACGATGATTCGGTTAAAGTTAGAGGATTGGAATGACAGAATTCACGTTATACATGATGTAGTTAACATGAAGTTTGAAGGACTATCACGATATAAATTTATAGTTCTTCTAGATTTACCATATGAGAGAGTAACCTTTAAAAAGCTACTAAAGGATACCACACCTGAAAGAATATATGCAGTGTTAGATTATAATGAAAATCACTTTTTTAGCACGCTGCCTACAAGGGAGCATTTTAAATGGTATTATGCTTTTTTACTTAAACAGCAGCCCTTCGATGTGAAGAAATATGCAGATGCATTGTCAAGCAAAAAGGGTTGGACGAAAGAAACGATCCATTTTATGACACAGGTGTTTTTTGAATTAGAATTTGTTAAAATAGAAAATGGTGTTATTTCACTAGTTGAAAATCCTGGTAAACGTGAATTTTCAGCTTCGAAAACTTATCGACAGAAGCAAGAATTATTACAAATGGAAGCTGAACTAATTTATTCTTCTTATCAAACGTTGAAGGATTGGTTTGACAAAGCAATTGGTACGTCCCGTAAATATGAGGAGGAATTTGTCAGATGAATTATAAGGATTATATTGCAATTGTTCCTAATTGGCCGAAGGAAGGAATCCAATTTAAAGACATTACACCATTAATGGATAATGGCAAAGTATTTAAAAGCGCTGTTGATGATATTGTCGCATTTGCGGAGGATAAGCAAATTGATATTATAGTTGGGCCAGAGGCACGAGGCTTTATCGTTGGTTGTCCAGTTGCCTACGCATTAGGAGTGGGCTTCGCCCCAGTTAGAAAGGAAGGGAAGCTTCCTCGTGAGGTAATTCGCGTTGAATATGGACTTGAATACGGGAAAGATACGTTAACCATGCATAAGGATGCTATTAAACCTGGTCAGAGGGTGTTAATTACGGATGATTTGTTGGCAACTGGTGGTACGATGGATGCGACCATTCAACTCGTTGAACAACTAGGCGGCGTTGTTGCCGGTTTGGCTTTTTTAGTCGAGTTGACATATTTAAATGGACGCTCAAAGCTAAGAGGGTATGACGTCCTTACTTTAATGCAATATTAATTTTATAAACTAAGTTATAAGTAGAGTGCTCAATAGAGTACTCTTTGTTTTTACATTATTTTTTCTATTTTTCTTTACAATGAGCTGTTCTAACATGATAATAGATAAAATAAAGGATTTATTCTAATGGCAATGGATATTAGGTGATTTTTATGGCTAATGAACAAACACTTACAATTGAACAAGTAATAGACAAAGTGAGAGGCTATTTATCTGATCAGGATGTAGCATTTGTACAATCTGCTTATAAATATGCGGAACAAGCTCATCATAATCAATATCGCAAATCTGGTGAACCCTACATCATACATCCAGTCCAAGTAGCTGGGATATTGGCTGAGCTTGAAATGGATCCCGTAACAGTTGCAGCTGGGTTTCTCCATGATGTAGTTGAAGATACAAATATAACGTTAAAAGATTTGGAAAAAGCCTTTAATAAAGAAGTTGCAATGCTAGTTGATGGCGTTACAAAACTAGGGAAAATAAAATATAAGTCTCAGGAAGCACAGCAGGCGGAAAATCATCGCAAAATGTTTTTAGCCATGGCCCAGGACATTCGTGTTATTTTAATAAAACTTGCGGACCGTCTTCATAATATGAGAACGTTAAAGCATTTATCTCCTGAAAAACAAAGACGCATTTCCAATGAGACACTTGAAATTTTTGCACCATTAGCTCACCGACTTGGAATTTCCACAATTAAATGGGAGCTTGAAGACACAGCGTTGAGATATCTCAATCCTCAGCAGTATTACCGCATTGTTAATTTAATGAAAAATAAGCGTGCCGAACGTGAACACCATGTACGGGAAGTTATAGAGGAAATCCGCAAGCGCTTAGATGAAGTCAATTTGAAGGCTGAAATATCAGGCCGTCCCAAACATATATATAGTATTTATCGAAAAATGGTGCTGCAAAATAAACAATTTAATGAAATCTATGATTTGCTTGCTGTTCGTGTTCTCGTTGAAAGTATAAAGGATTGTTATGCTGTATTAGGGGTTATTCATACTTGCTGGAAGCCGATGCCAGGGCGGTTTAAGGATTACATTGCGATGCCTAAGGCCAACATGTATCAATCGTTGCATACGACTGTTATAGGCCCTAAAGGTGATCCGTTAGAGGTCCAGATTAGAACGGTAGAGATGCATCAAATTGCCGAGTACGGTATTGCTGCACATTGGGCTTATAAAGAAGGGAAACAGCAAAACCAAGACCCTAAATCATTACAAGATAAAATCACATGGTTCCGAGAAATATTAGAATGGCAAAATGATACAAGCGATGCTGAAGAATTTATGGAATCATTAAAAATCGACTTATTTTCAGATATGGTCTTTGTTTTTACGCCAAAGGGTGATGTATATGAGCTACCTCGTGGTTCTGTTCCTTTGGATTTTGCTTATCGGATCCACACGGAAATTGGGAATAAAACAATAGGTGCCAAAGTTAATGGGAAAATTGTTCCGCTAGAATATGTATTAAAGACAGGTGATATTATTGAAATATTAACGTCCAAGCATTCCTATGGTCCATCGCAGGATTGGATTAAGCTTGTACAAACCTCACAGGCGAAAAATAAGATAAGACAATTTTTCAAAAAACAAAGACGTGAGGAAAACGTTGAAAAAGGAAAAGAGCTTGTTGAAAAAGAAGTATTGAAATATGACGTCGAGCTTAAAGAAGTTTTAACGGCAGAAAATTTAAAGATGGTTGCAGAAAAATTTAGTTTTGCGAATGAAGAGGATATGTATGCAGCGGTCGGTTATAACGGCATTACCGCAGCACAGATCGCAACTAGACTAACGGAAAAGCTCCGCAAAAAACGAGGACAAGAGCTTGAGGAAACGTTACTGCAAGCTGTTTCAGAAGTGAAAAGTTTGCCTCGTAATAAAAAAACAGATACAGGTGTCCGTGTCATTGGTGTAGACAATTTACTAATCCGTTTGTCAAAATGCTGCAACCCTGTCCCAGGGGATGAAATATTAGGGTTTATTACTAAAGGTAGAGGAGTTTCTGTTCACCGTAGTGATTGCCCAAATATTCATACAGATGAAGCGAAGGAAAGGTTGATTCCTGTTGAATGGGAGGGCGGTGCTAGTGACGGGAAGTCATACAATGTCGATATTGAAATTACCGGATATGACCGCCGTGGCTTGTTGAACGAAGTTTTGCATGCAATAAATGAAAGCAAAACAAATATTACTGCTGTTACGGGGAGGACGGATCGTAACAAAATGGCGACTATTAATATTACGATCGCTATTCAAAATGTAAATCATTTGCAAAAGATAGCAGACCGTCTTAAACAAATACATGACGTATATTCTGTTCGAAGGATTATGCAGTAGTAAGAACATTGACGAGTAACTTATCGATGTTTATCTTGAATGACAGGAAAAAGAAAGTGGCAGGAGCTAAAGTGCTGCTTTCTTTTTCTTTGTTGGATGTCATACTAATGAGGAAGGTGTCATAACGAATGAGAGTTGTAGTCCAAAGATCAAAACAAGCTAATGTTAAAGTTAATGGCTTAACTGTAGGTGAAATAACCCATGGATTCGTACTTTTAGTAGGCATCACCCATTCAGATACAGTTGAAGACATTAATTATGTTGCAGAGAAAATTGTGAATTTACGAATCTTTGAAGATGAAGAAGGAAAAATGAATTTATCATTACTAGATGTCGGTGGAGAAATTTTATCGATCTCCCAATTCACATTATATGGTGATTGTCGCAAAGGTAGAAGACCTAGCTTTACGGATGCAGCTAAGCCAGAATACGCAAATAGCTTATATGAAAAATTTAACGAGGCGCTAATAGCCAAAGGAGTAAAGGTTGAAACTGGTACTTTTGGAGCAATGATGGATGTATCATTAGTGAATGATGGCCCAGTCACATTAATTGTAGAGAGTAAACAAGATAAATTGTGAGAGTCTATATCGCAAAACCATTAAATACTGATTAGTTAAAAAATCATTGTTATTTTATGAAATTATTTGTTTAATAGCGGGCATGATAGTACAAGGTTATATTTTCTAAAATACTTGTACGGGAGAAAGGATGTAATTCATGCGCTATAGTTCAAAAAGTGAAATAACAAATAATCCAACTAATCAATTGTTTGGGGTTGATTTTCATGATTTTATCCAAAAAGAGCAAACATCCTCAAACATGGAGCTAGCACAGGAATTTGGTGTGGACTTACGAACGATAAAAAATATGAAACGGAAATTAGAACGGAATTAAACGATTCTATTCTTGACAAGAACAGTGTTCATCCGTATGATAATAGAGATTAATTGATATTTCTAAACAGTTGATATACTGATATTTTGAACCAAATAATATTTGAACCTATGATGGAGAGAGTAATTAAGATTTCACATGGAAAGAGAGGAAATGCCGTAGGCTGAAAGCATTTCTCCATGCTGGCTTAATGAAGAACACTCAAGGAGGTTCCTTTCTGAAAAGAGCAGCGTCTTAGTAGGAAAAGGACGTTTCAGGCGTTAACTGATAAGTGGAAGGTTGCTTTCTATTTTGAGCACTTCAACTAGGGTGGTACCACGGGAAGTTAATCTCGTCCCTACATTTACTGTAGGGGCGGGATTTTTTTTTATTAAAAATAAAACTTGCGAGTAACCAACCGAAACTAGTGAGTAAAATGCAAAATTTGCGAGTAACCAGATGAAACTTCTGAGTAACCAGCCAAAACTTGCGAATAAAAGACGATGAAAAAATTTGAAGCTATAAAAAGGAGGTCGAAGTAGACATGTCAATAAATATACCACGCGGTACGCAGGATATATTGCCGGGAGTTGTTGAGGAATGGCAATATGTCGAACAAAAAATGAGAGAGATGTGCAAACGCTATAACTATAGTGAAATCCGCACCCCGATTTTTGAACAGACAGAGTTATTCCAAAGGGGGGTTGGGGAGACAACAGATATTGTTCAAAAAGAAATGTATACGTTTGAAGACCGTGGTGGCCGTAGCATGACGTTAAGACCAGAGGGAACGGCGCCAACTGTACGTTCATTTGTAGAAAATAAAATGTATGGAAGTCCGAACCAACCAACAAAATTATTTTACATAGGACCGATGTTCCGCTATGAACGACCACAGGCTGGCCGGTGGCGGCAATTTATTCAGTTTGGCGTTGAAGCATTAGGGAGCAGCGATCCGGCTATTGATGCTGAGGTTATCGCTTTAGCAATGGATATTTATCGGGAGCTTGGACTAAAAAGATTAAAACTCGTAATTAATAGCCTTGGTGATATCGAAAGCCGTAAAGCACATCGCGAAGCCCTGATGAATCATTTTAAACCAAGAATTGGAGAATTTTGTGGTGACTGTCAAAACCGATTAGAAAAAAATCCAATGCGAATTTTAGATTGTAAAAAAGATCGCGATCACGAATTGATAAAATCTGCACCATCGATACTCGATTATCTAAATGACGAGTCTCGCGTATTCTTTGAAAAAGTGAAAACGTATTTAACTGATATCGGAATTGAATTTCAGGTCGATCCAAACTTAGTGCGGGGGTTAGATTACTACAATCATACAGCATTTGAAATTATGAGTGATGCGGAAGGCTTTGGTGCGATTACGACATTAATGGGTGGAGGGCGTTATAACGGTTTAGTTGAAGAAATCGGCGGACCGGCTACCCCCGGAATCGGATTTGCGTTAAGTATAGAACGTTTACTGCTTGCTTTAAAAGCAGAAAATATTAGCTTGCCAATTGCACAGGAGCTTGATTGTTATTTAATTGCTCTTGGCGATCAAGCAAAGGATAAAGCTACTTCCTTATTGTACGAACTTAGAAAAGCTGGTTTCACGGCAGAAAAAGATTATCAAGATCGCAAATTGAAAGCTCAATTTAAAACAGCTGATCGTCTCAACGTAAAGTTTGTAGCAGTATTAGGTGAAGATGAGTTAGTGAAAAATGTCATTAACATTAAAGATATGTCAACAGGTACCCAAGAGGAAGTTGGGATCTCGAACTTTATTGAATATTTACTAGAAAGAAGTTAATTTAGGAGGAAAAATAGAATGTCTGAATTAGGAAGAAGTCATTTTTGTGGAGAATTAAGGGAAACGAATGTGGGAGAAACCGTTCAGTTAAAGGGATGGGTTCAAAAGCGACGTGATTTAGGAGGACTTATTTTTATCGATTTACGCGATCGTACAGGGATCGTGCAGGTTGTATTTAGCCCTGATGTTAGTGGAGAAGCGTTAAAAACAGCTGATAAAGCTCGAAGTGAGTTCGTTTTAGATATAAAAGGTAAAGTTGTTGCACGTGCTGAAGGAACATATAACAAACAAATTGCAACAGGAACGATTGAGGTTCAAGCTGAAGAAATTACAATTATCAATGCATCAAAAACACCACCATTTATGATTGAAGATGATGTCGATGCATCTGAGGAGCTACGCTTAAAGTACCGTTATCTGGACCTACGCCGTCCTGAAATGTTCAATACATTCAAAATGCGTCATCAAGTTACAAAAGTAGTTCGTAATTTTTTAGATGACCATGGATTTTTAGACGTTGAAACACCCATTTTAACAAAATCCACACCAGAGGGTGCGCGTGACTATTTAGTTCCAAGTCGAGTTCATGAAGGACAATTTTATGCATTACCGCAATCACCGCAGCTTTTTAAACAATTATTAATGGTATCTGGTTTTGAGCGGTATTATCAAATTGCACGCTGCTTCCGTGATGAAGATTTACGTGCTGATCGTCAGCCTGAATTTACACAAGTGGATATTGAAACATCGTTTATGGATAAAGAGGATCTTATTGCGTTAATGGAAGAAATGATGGCAACAGTATTAAAAGAAGTGAAAGGAGTGGAAATTCAAACTCCATTCCCTCGAATGACATATGACGATGCGATCGCACGCTACGGTTCTGATAAACCGGACACACGTTTTGGCATGGAGCTAGTTGATATCGGGGAGCTTGTAAAAGAAACTGAATTTAAAGTGTTTGCGAATGCGATCTCAGGTGGCGGTCAAATTAAAGCGATTAATGTAAAAGGGGCTGCCGAAAAGTATTCTCGTAAGGATATTGATGGGTTAACGGAGTATGTTAGCCGTTACGGGGCTAAAGGTTTAGCCTGGTTCAAGGTTGAAGAAGATGGATTGAAAGGTCCAATCGCAAAATTCTTCAACGATGATCAACAAGCAGGCATTCAAAAAGTAATGGAAGCTGAAAATGGAGATTTAATTTTAGTTGTTGCTGATTCAAAACAAGTTGTTGCTGACAGCTTAGGTGCACTTCGTGTAAAACTTGCGAAGGACTTAAACTTAATCGATGAAACGAAGTTTAATTTCCTATGGATTACGGATTGGCCGTTACTTGAGTTTGATCCAGAGGCTGGCCGTTATTTTGCGGCACATCATCCATTTACAATGCCAGTTCGCGAAGATTTACCTTTATTAGATGAGAATCCTGGCAAAGTACGTGCTCAAGCTTATGATATCGTATTAAATGGTTATGAATTAGGTGGGGGATCTGCCCGTATTTACGAGCGCGATATTCAAGAAAAGATGTTTAAAGTGCTTGGCATGCCAGAGGAAGAAGCACGTGAACAATTTGGCTTCCTTTTAGATGCGTTTGATTATGGAACACCACCGCATGGGGGAATAGCCTTTGGACTAGACCGATTTGTCATGCTATTAGCAGGACGGACAAACCTTCGTGATACGATCGCCTTTCCAAAGACAGCGAGTGCAAGTGACATCATGACAAATGCACCAAGTGAAGTTAGCCATGATCAACTGCTGGAATTAAATTTACAAATACGTTTATAAATGGCTATTTAATCAATCCCAGTCAATGGTCGAGATAATCTTGAATCTGTCTTTTAAATATGGTATTATGACAGTACAAAGTCCTGAAGTGACTCGTTATTAACCATTAAGTTTTGACCGAACAGAAAGTTTAAGGGAGCTTGGAGTTTTCGAACTGCGTACACGCCTTGTAAATGAGCTGGCATTTTGCCGCCTGAGGATCTACAGAAGTTTGAAACAGAGCACCCACCTACGTTTGGCGGGGCCAAAACGAAGGACGATGACGACACAATCGGGACTTTCAATCATGTAAATGATCAGCCCTAAGCAAAATTTGCTTAGGGTTTTTTATGCCGTAAATGGGAAAAACAATATTATATTAGGGCATAGTATTTCCATTTTATTCCGGGGTCAGGAACCTCTATGGACACCTCTATGGACACCGCCCTGGCACCGACGTGATATTTAGGAGTGTGATTTAAATTGTTGCACCAATTTTCTAGAAATGAGTTAGCTTTCGGGAAAGAAGGATTGGAATTATTAAAAAATAGCACTGTTGCCGTTTTAGGCATCGGCGGAGTAGGATCGTTTGCGGTGGAATCTTTGGCGCGATCCGGAGTTGGAAGACTAATACTTGTAGATAAAGATGACGTGGATATTACAAATATTAATCGTCAGCTACATGCGTTATTATCAACAATCGGTCGCCCAAAGGTTGACCTAATGAAGGAACGAATAGCTGACATTAATCCGGAATGTGAAGTAATTGCTTTAAAAATGTTTTATACAGAAGAAACGTACGAGGAGTTTTTTGGATATAATCTGGATTATGTAATTGATGCATCTGACACGATCACATATAAAATCCATTTAATTAAAGAATGTCTTAAACGACATGTGCCGTTAATAACGAGTATGGGTGCAGCAAACAAGCTCGATCCAACGCGTTTAAAGATAGCGGATATTTCGAAAACACATACCGATCCAATTGCCAAGGTAATTCGTCAAAAACTACGTAAGGACGGAATTCATAAAGGAGTGAAAGTTGTATTTTCAGATGAAAGTCCAATTGTCATCCGAGAAGATATTAGAAAAGAAATCGTCCCAGATGAAAATGCACAAGTAAGAAAAGCGAAAATACCGCCTGCCTCTAACGCTTTTGTTCCTTCAACAGCAGGATTAATTATGGGCGGGTATGTGGTAACTGAAATCATAAAGGATATAAAGATTAATCGGGTAGCACCACAAAAATAAGGTTGTCAGACAACAACCTCATTTTGCTATTTGTTCAAAACCTTCATTATTCTCATCCAATGGTGAGAGATTGCTTTGATTTTGAATTGAAACCATCCTTCGTGCACGGTCCATAATGTGTAATAAAGACTGATAATCTTCTTGAATCATTTCGTTTTCCTGTGCCACTCTTTGTAATTTTTTTTGTAATTTTTCTTTCTCGCTTACAAGCTGATAATTTTCTCTAGCAAGTCTTTCATTTTCTGTTCTGACGATTTGAGAATTTGCACTAGAGACTTTCATACGTTCTAGAAATGCAATAATGGTATTTATGTCCATATCCTTTTGGTCTGTCTGATTGTTTATTTGACGATTTATAAACGAATCCTGCTCAGCATATTGCCGAGGTAATTGTTCAAAAGGAGCTGGTGCTTCAGCCTCGACTGTTTTTTCATAATCAAATGAAAGATTCGTTATCATTTGTTCTTTGTTATTTTGTTGGGATTGCAGGGCTAGTATTCTTTTTCTTTCTTTCCGTTGTTTCTTGGCAAGCTCCATTGCTTGTTCGTATTTTTGTCGTACTTCGGCGTTCCAACGAAATCCACATGCAGCTGAGGTCCTGTTAAGCTTATTGCCAACCTCTTCAAACGCATTTAGTTGTGTGCTACCAGTTCGGATATGCCGTAATACAGTTTCAGCAAGTAGCAAATCATCCTCGTGTGACCAAGCATCCTGTCTTATTTTCATATTTTCAACTCCTTTACGTTAATAGATTTTATTGCCTTTATCTATTAATCTGCCCACTTTTTTTTTTGATTATACTTTACTAGTTTGGCCAAACATTCTTTGAAAATGGTTCATGTAAGTGCCAATATCAATTAAAATAGTAGGACATTCCTTTAATAGGGAGTTGGAGACTATTACTAGAAATATCTAGAAATAAGTTTGAGCTACTTCGTTATTCTTTTCAGTTGTTCAGTTTTTAACTTCTCATAAAGCTTCATGTATTTTTCCTCTTGACCAGCTTCAAGTGGGTCGTAAAATCTTTTATTTATGAGGTCATTTGGTAAATATTGCTGAGGGACCCACCCCCCAAATTTACCGATTTGAAAATCATGGGGGTATTGATAATCAATTCCTCGTGCTAATTTCTTTGCGTTATGGTAATGTGCATCCTTTAAATGACTAGGAATGGCGACTTTTTTTCCGCTTCTAATAAAATCAAGTGCTTGATTAATAGCCATATAGGCACGGTTTGATTTAGGTGAAAGGCAAAGCTCAATCACGATATTTGCTAAGGGTATACGTGCTTCTGGGAATCCTAAACGCTCGGCGGTTTGAATTGCAGCTAATGTACGTTCCCCCATTTCAGGCTTTGCTAAGCCAACATCTTCATAGGCAACACAAAGCAATCGTCGTGAAATGCCAATCAAATCTCCGCCTTCGATTAGTAATGCTAAGTATAAAATTGCGGCATCAACATCACCACCACGTAGTGATTTATGGAAGGCACTTAATGCATCGTAATGAGCATCACCATCTTTGTCAATACTAATATCATTTCTTTGAATTGCTTCCTTCACCAAATCGGTCGTAATAACATTTGTTTTGGCAGTTAAGAATGAGATTTCAAGCTTATTTAATGCGCTTCGTAAGTCTCCACCACTCATTTCTGCAATGAAATTTAAAGTTTCATCACTTACTTCAAGCTGGTTGTCACCTAGCCCGTTTTGGTGATCAGCTATTGCACGCTTCAATCCCGTGATTATTTCTTCTTTAGTTAATGGCATTAGCTCAAAAATTTGGCACCTTGAGCGAATTGCAGGATTAATATTGTGATATGGATTTTCACTTGTTAATCCGATTAATATTAATAAACCATTTTCGATAAAAGGCAAAAGAAATTCTATTTGCGTCTTACTAAAGCGATGAAGTTCATCGACACATAAGATAATCGTACCATTTAACTCATTTGCTTCTTGGACAACAGCCTCCAAATCCTTTTTGTTATTTGTAACAGCATTTAACTTACGAAAAGGGAGCTTTAATGAACCTGCGATGGCATTGGCAATTGAAGTTTTACCAATTCCAGGTCGGCCGTAAAGAATAATTGAGGAAAGCTGTCCTTTTTCAATCATTTGTGCTAATGGTTTTCCAGAGCTTAATAAATGTTTTTGGCCGATTACATCTTCAATAATGGAAGGCCGCATTCGGTAAGCAAGTGGCTCTATTCTCATCTAAATCACTCCAAATATTTTTCATTCGTTTTTCAATACACCATTCAATCCTACGTTGCGACAGTATTGAATAATTTTCTATCACTTATTTCTATCACTTATTTCTATCACGTATTTCTATCATCTATAGTAACAGAAAATAATTACTTTTATTTTAATTTTTCTAAGTATCATGCTAAAATAGCATATCAATTAAAAACTTGAAAAAATGTATGAGGAAACATTTTCATGATATAATAGCGTTGACATTTTGGAAGCGGATGTTGAAAATTGTAATTTTAAAAAGTGTTATTGAGGTGAGTGTTTTGAAAATATCGACGAAAGGTCGTTACGGCTTGACCATCATGATTGCGTTAGCAAAAAAATTTGGAGAAGGACCGATTCCATTAAAAAATATCGCAAAGGATCATGATTTATCAGAGCATTATTTAGAACAGTTAATTGCGCCCTTACGGAATGCGGGATTAGTAAAAAGTGTTCGTGGGGCATATGGTGGTTATATTTTAGCTAAAGAAGCCGAAAATATTACTGCTGGTGATATCATTCGAGTGCTTGAAGGACCAATAAGTCCTGTCGAGGTTTTAGATGACGAAGAGCCTGCCAAGCGGGAATTATGGATCCGAATTCGTGATGCGGTCAAAGAAGTGCTTGATACGACGACGCTTCATGATTTAGCTACATATGAAGGGGATAATCAAGATTCATATATGTTTTACATTTAACATTGCTATCGAAAAAAGCAGGTGAAAGTATGCAACAACCGATATATTTAGACCATGCAGCAACAACGCCAACACATCCTTTAGTCGTGGAAGAGATGATACCCTATATGGTCAATGTTTTTGGGAATCCTTCCAGTGTTCATTCGTTTGGGCGTAAGTCGAGACATGCGGTGGACGAGTCTAGGGAAATTATTGCAAAAAGTATAAATGCTAAAGAAAGTGAAATTATTTTTACTAGTGGTGGTACGGAAGCGGATAATCTTGCTCTTATGGGCGTAGCTAGAGCCTATAAGGAAAAAGGGAATCACATTATTACAACAGCCGTTGAACACCATGCGGTCTTACATACATGCAAATATCTTGAAAAAGAAGGCTTCGAAATTACATATTTACCGGTAAATCAATACGGAGAAATAGATGTTGAAGATTTGAAAAAAGCAATAAAGGACACAACTATTTTAGTATCGATTATGCTTGGAAACAATGAGGTTGGCACAATGCAACCAATTCAAGCTATCGGTGAATTGTTAGCAGAAACGGATATACTGTTTCATTCAGATGCTGTCCAGGCGTTCGGAAGCGTCGAAATTGACGTAAACGAACTTCGCTTAGATTTAATGTCAGCGTCTGCACATAAAATTAATGGCCCTAAAGGGATTGGTTTATTGTATGTAAGAAAAGGTGTAAAGTTAGTGGCACAGCAATATGGCGGTGAACAAGAAAGGAAACGTCGGGCTGGTACTGAAAATGTGCCAGGGATTATTGGGTTTAAAAAAGCTGTTCAAATAGTTGAAAACGAACGTGCTAAAAAGATTGAAAGCTTCCTACGGTTTAAAGAGCGGATGATCACTATATTTACTGAAGAAGGGATTGCTTTTGCAATCAATAATAAAGGAGCAAAAGAAGTTCTCCCACAGATTTTAAATGTTTCTTTTCCGGGAACGAATGTGGAATCATTGCTAGTTAATTTTGATTTGGCTGGTGTTGCAGCCTCTAGTGGTTCTGCGTGTACAGCTGGTTCCATTGACCCTTCCCATGTACTAGTTGCAATGTTCGGACAAGATGCGAGCAAGATCCATTCATCAATTCGCTTTAGCTTTGGTTATGGCAATACTGTTGAACAAGTTGAAGAAGCAGCATATGATATTACAAAAATTGTTAAACGGTTAACATAAAAATCAATACAATTCTTTAACAGCACAAGCATATATGAACTAGATCGAAACTATTGGTAGGAGGTGAAAATTATGGGTGCTCAAAAATCTCCTGCAGAAACAAGAGTTGTTGTAGGGATGTCTGGAGGGGTAGATTCATCCGTAGCCGCTTTATTGTTAAAACAGCAAGGCTATGATGTCGTTGGTATTTTCATGAAAAATTGGGATGATACGGACGAAAATGGTGTTTGTACAGCGACAGAAGACTTTAATGATGTAATCCGTGTCTGTAATCAAATTGGCATCCCTTACTACTCTGTTAATTTTGAAAAGCAATATTGGGATAAAGTATTCACGTATTTTTTAGATGAGTACCGTGCGGGAAGAACACCGAATCCTGACGTAATGTGTAATAAGGAAATAAAATTTAAAGCATTTTTAGAGCATGCGCTCACTCTTGGAGCTGACTATTTAGCAACAGGTCATTATGCAAGGGTTGAATTCAGAGATGGGGAGTATAAAATGCTCCGCGGTGTTGATGAAAATAAAGATCAAACGTATTTTCTGAACCAATTAGGTCAAGCGCAGCTATCGAAAGTAATGTTTCCGTTAGGCCAATTACCAAAATCTGAGGTAAGAAAAATAGCAGCAGAGGCAGGGCTTGCCACTGCCACAAAAAAGGACAGTACAGGCATTTGTTTTATTGGAGAGCGAAACTTCAAAGAATTTTTAAGCAATTACTTGCCAGCTCAACCAGGTCCAATGGCAACGTTAACCGGAGAAATAAAAGGAAAGCATGATGGATTAATGTATTATACAATTGGTCAACGTCATGGCTTGGGAATAGGTGGTTCAGGTGAGCCGTGGTTTGTGGTCGGTAAAAACCTTAAAGACAATATTCTTTATGTTGATCAAGGTTTTCATAACGAGCTATTGTATTCCCACTTTTTAATAGCCGTCGACGTGAACTGGGTAAGCGATCGTAAGCCAGCTTCAGCTTTCAAATGTACCGCTAAATTTCGCTATCGGCAACCGGATATTGCTGTTACAGTAGAAATTCTTGATGATAGAATGGTAAAAGTAATTTATGATAACCCAGTACGTGCAATCACACCTGGTCAGTCCGTTGTTTTTTATCATGAAGATGAATGTCTCGGTGGTGCAACAATTGATCAAGTGTTTAAAAATAATGAACGCTTAACGTATGTGTAACCTCAATTCATCTTAGAATTGAGGTTTAACTCGTTAAGAATTGAAAAATCTCATAAATAAGCTTATTAATTTAGAAATTACAATGTGTTTCGAAGGACAGGATTCACGTTAAATGAAGGAGACTATTGTATGATTGATAAAAATACTCTTGGAATTCAATATATGCAACAAGGAAAGTATGAAGAAGCGGCGAAGTTATTTAACGAGATGATAACGGAAAATCCAAATGATCCAATTGCTTATATAAATTTTGGGAATTTATTGGCGGCAGTAGGTGAGCCGGAACGGGCACTAGCGTTTTTTAATAAAGCGTTAGAAATTGATGATTCGTTAGCAACCGCCTATTATGGAGCAGGAAGTACGTATTATAATAAAGACAACTTTATTGAAGCAAAGGATATGTTTGAAAAAGCGTTGAAGCATGGGTTAGCTGAAGGTGATTGTTATTTTATGCTTGCCATGAGCCTTTCTCAATTAGGGCAGGAGAAGCTCGCTCTTCCATATTTTCAACGAGCAGTTGAGCTTAATGAATGGGATGCTGATGCACAGTTTCAATACGGATTATGTTTAGCAATGCTCGAAATGGTAGATGAGGCAATCCCGCATTTTGAAAAAACAATTGAAATAAATGGTGAACATTCAGATGCATACTATAATTTAGGTGTTGCTTATGCTTTTAAAGATGATCCAGCTTCTTCACTACAGATGTTTAATAAAGCATTGGAAATACAACCTGACCACTTCTTGGCAGCCAATGGGAAGAAAAACGTTGAACAAATCTTTCGTAAGCATTAAAGGGGAATAACAATGGAAAAACAGCAATCAATTGATATCTTTCAAGAACAACAGCGATTTATTAAAGGTAAGCTCATTGTTATGATTTTTCATAATGAAGAAACCGTATATTCGGTTGCAAGAATTCGGATAATCGAAACGAATGAGCAATATGAGGATAAAGAAGTCATTGTTGCTGGCTATTTCCCTTACATACATGAAGACGAAGTATATACATTTTTCGGTCAATTCCATCACCATCCCCGTCACGGCTTACAATACCAGGTTCATCATTTTAAAAAAGAATTGCCGCAATCGGAAGATGGTATTATTCAATACTTATCAAGTGATTTATTTGTTGGAATTGGTAAAAAGACTGCACAAAAGATTGTAAAAGCATTAGGAGAACGAGCTATTACTAAAATAATCGAGAATCCTTCCGTATTAATGACAATTCCAAAATTTCCTGAGGAAAAGGCAAAGCACCTCTATCAAACATTAATGCTCCACGAAGGTTTAGAACAAATTATGATTGCTTTATCAAATTACGGCTTCGGTCCTCAGCTTTCAATGAAAATATATCAAACCTATAAGGAAGATACCCTCGAAATCATTCAGGACAATCCATATAAGCTAATTGAAGACGTTGAAGGGATTGGTTTCACTAGAGCTGACGAACTAGGGCAATCTATGGGAATAAAAGGAAATCACCCTGATCGAATCAGGGCGGGGTGCCTATATACGTTAAATCAACAGTCCATTCAGGATGGTCACGTTTATTTGAATATTGAGCCTTTTATAATTGAGGTTTATAAATTAATAAATGAAAAAGCCAAAGAAAATAAGGTTTCTGAAGTCGACATTTCTCGGGAAATAATTTCACTTGGCGAGGAAGAAAAAATTATTGTCGAAGAGGATCGAGTTTATTTACCCTCGCTATTTTTCGCGGAAAAAGGTCTTGTTACAAGCTTGAAAAGAATTGCAGAGCAAGAAAAGTTTAATGAGCAATTTCCCGAATCTGAATTTTTAATGGCATTAGGATCATTAGAAGAAAGATTACAGGTACAATATGCTCCATCACAAAAGGATGCAATACAAACAGCAATTACCTCACCAATTATGATCATGACGGGTGGACCAGGAACTGGGAAAACAACCGTTATTAAGGGTATTGTTGAAATTTATTCACAGTTGCATGGATATTCATTAAACCCTAAAGACTATAAAAAGGACGAAAGTTTTCCTTTCATATTAGCAGCCCCAACAGGGAGAGCCGCAAAAAGAATGACAGAATCAACTGGGCTTCCTGCAGTAACTATCCATCGACTACTTGGGTGGAACGGATCTGAAGGCTTTAGTCATGATGAAGAAAATCCAATTGGGGGAAAGCTTGTTATTATTGATGAATTTTCAATGGTTGACATATGGTTAGCCAATCAGCTTTTTAAGGCATTACCTGATGAAGTCCAAGTAATCTTAGTTGGTGACGAAGATCAATTACCGTCTGTTGGCCCAGGTCAAGTCCTTAAAGATTTGCTAATGACAGAAAAAATTAAAACGGTTCGATTAACAGATATATATCGGCAATCGGAGGGTTCTTCGATTATTGATTTAGCACATAGCATTAAGGTTGGAAAACTACCAACTGATATAACAAGTCCAAAAGTAGACCGTGCCTTTTTTAAATGTAAGCAGGGTCAAATTCTCGATGTCGTATCTCAAGTATGTCAAAACGCACTCAAAAAAGGCTATACTGCAAGAGATGTTCAAGTATTAGCACCAATGTACCGTGGCTCAGCGGGTATAGATACGCTCAATAAAATGCTGCAGCTGCTATTTAACCCTAAAAGTGACCAAAAACGCGAGTTATCATTTGGAGAAATTATTTACCGAGTAGGTGATAAGGTGCTACAGCTTATCAACCAACCAGATGATAATGTATTTAATGGCGATATCGGTGAAATCGTAAGTATCATTTATGCTAAAGAAAATACAGAAGGTACGGATCAAATTATAATAAGCTTTGAAGGTATTGAAGTTTTATATACAAGGCAGGACCTTTCCAAAATAACTCACGCTTACTGTTGCTCCATTCATAAGTCACAGGGAAGTGAATTTCCAATTGTAATTTTTCCAGTTGTAAAGGGTTATTATCGAATGCTCCGAAGAAATTTGATTTACACTGCGATTACAAGAAGTAAGGATTATTTAATTTTATGTGGTGATGAGGAAGCTTTGCGACAAGGTGTTCTACGGCAGGATGAAGGCTTAAGGAAAACAACGTTAGCAGTCAAAATTACCGAAAGATTTAATGAGAATAATGTTGAAAAACAAGAAGAAACAAACATGGAAAGTCTTAGTCCGTATGATTTTATGTGAGGTTCCGTAATATATGAATGTAGAGGTTGACCTGAAATGTTTTGTAAGAGATAAACATATATTTGGTCAACCTCATACATGAAAATGAATGTTCGAAAGGTGGAGTCCTTTTGCGAACGTTCTCTTCTATTAAAGATTTACCTGTCTATAATGGAGGATCTGGTAAAGAACTTGGAAAGGTAATCGATCTTTGCTTTGATGAAAACGGGACAGTTAATGGATTAATGATAGATCCGAAAGGGTTACTAAAAAAAAATATGCTTATTCCTCTTGTTAAAATTGCTTCATTAGGAATGGATGGGGTTATGTTGTCTAATGAACCAGCCGAAATAAAGCTGAATGAAACGGAAAAGAAAGATAGGGTGCTTCATCGGGTGCACGATCGAATAATTGGAAAGCCGTTAGTTACAACCGAGGGGGAAAAGCTAGGTTTAGTCGAAGATGTATATTTTCAGGAAGAATTGGGCACAATCATAGGGTATGAAGTTTCGGATGGCTTTTTTTCTGATATGGCAGAAGGTCGGAAACTATATCGATCGAAAAATCCATTAACTATAGGTGAAAGTATATTAATCGTTGATCTTGATTAATCTAATTTTTATGTCTCGTTTTAAAGAGGAGTGACTAACCCTATGAAGTGCCCGAACTGTTCTAGTAAAGATTTAGGAAAAATCGGTGTTAATCAATATTATTGTTGGAATTGCTTTATTGAGCTATCCGTTCAAAATAATCGGTTATTTACACATCAGGTTGAAGAAGATGGCACTTTAAGTTCATTAGATGACTTATTTGAAGAAGAGGATTTACGCATGGAAATGTAAACTTTCTTCTAGGTGGTGATTGTTTTGAATAGAACAATGACATCGTTACTAGCTTTAGGAATTGGCGCAGCAGCGTATAGCATGACACGAGGAAATAACATGATTAACGGAAGAACGATGCGAAAAATGAGAAAACGAATTACAAAAGCGATCTTTTAATAGAGAAATGGGGGCTGTTTGCAAAAACAGCCCTCTTAAAGTTTTTAAAAGGTGTGTGACGTAATGGGGAATCACAAATATGTTTGGTTAATTCGTGCTGCTACTTTGTTAATTACATTGTTATGTTTATTTGTTTTTATAAAACTCCTTCCAATTTGGGAACCAATTGGAAAAATCTTACTAACAGCACTCACCCCACTTTTAATTTCCAGCTTTATTGCGTATTTACTTTTACCTGTTGTAGAATTCATTCATGCTAGAAGAGTCCCAAGAGTTATTGCAATATTAGCCATCTATGTCGTGTTTTTTGGCGGTATCGGTTTTGGACTTTATAAACTAATTCCACAGTTATTAAATCAATTTAAGGATTTAAATGAGAATATCCCTTACTTAGTCAACACATATCGTCATTGGATCAATGAAATTGATTTTCGTACGGAGCATTTCCCTGAAGGGATCCATCAGCGTATAGAGGAAGGACTACATAGTATAGAGTCTGGAATTGACCAACTATTAACAACAATTGCCGTCTTCCTAAAAGAGTTATTAAACTCATTAATTCTATTTGCGCTTATTCCACTAATAGTATTTTATATGTTAAAGGATATTAGTCTTTTTAAAAAGGCAATTTGGTATGTTACACCGCGAAAATGGAGAAGACCTGGCATCCAATTATTAAAACAAATCGATGAATCGCTTGGCAATTATATTAGGGGGCAGCTTTTTGTTTGTCTCTTAATTGGAATTGTTGCGACGGCAAGTTTTTGGATAGTTGGAATGAATTATCCATTAATTTTGGGGACAATCATTGGTATAACAAATATTATTCCGTATTTTGGCCCTTTTATTGGAGCGATTCCTGCTATTATCGTGGCGATTACACTATCAGGGAAAATGGTGTTAATTGTTGCGATGATTATTGTATTATTACAATTTTTAGAGGGAAACATACTAGCGCCATTAATAGTGGGGAAAAGCTTACATATGCATCCGGTGGTTATTATTATAACGTTATTAGTTGGTGAAGAGCTTGCTGGAGTCATAGGGATGATTTTAGCGGTTCCAGTTATAGCCATACTACGAGAAGTAATTTTTCTGCTAGTGTTTAATTTGAAGAAAACTCGTAGTGTAAAGAATTAGAACTACGCATATGAAAGGTTTGACAAATGTTAGATAATATGACTAAAATATCACATATGTGAATTAATTTTATAACTTGAATGATGAAGGAACTAGTAGGTTATAGTCCATCAAAAGAGAGGAGATTCCTTGGCTGAAAGAAGCTCCAGATGAAGGATAACTGAATGCTAATCCAGAGTGCAAGGATAAAAACCTTGCCGTGTACCGCGTTAAGGTAATTGAAGGTGATGGGGCTTCGTATGTAATAGGACGTCTCATAATCAGGGTGGTACCGCGAGAATGAACAACTCTCGTCCCTGCAGAATACTGTAGGGATGAGAGTTTTTTTATGAATAAATTCAACAAAGAAATATTTATAGGAGGATAAAGTAATGAAGAGGCTATCTGCTGCCGAAATTCGGCAAATGTATCTTGATTTTTTTAAGGAGAAAGGGCATGCTGTTGAACCAAGCCGTTCTCTTGTTCCACATGAAGATCCGTCATTATTATGGATCAACAGTGGTGTAGCGACTTTGAAAAAGTATTTTGACGGACGTGTCATTCCCGATAATCCAAGGATTTGTAATGCACAAAAATCAATTCGTACGAATGACATTGAAAATGTTGGGAAAACTGCAAGACATCATACATTTTTTGAGATGCTTGGCAATTTTTCAATTGGAAATTATTTTAAAAAAGAAGCGATTGAATGGGCATGGGAGTTTCTAACAAGTGAAAAGTGGCTTGGGTTAGAGCCGGAAAAGCTATCAGTTACGATTCATCCGGAGGACAATGAGGCCTATAATTATTGGTTAAACGATATCGGTATCCCAGCAGAGCGAATCATTCGTCTTGAAGGGAATTTCTGGGATATTGGCGAAGGCCCAAGTGGTCCAAACACTGAGATCTTCTACGACCGTGGCGAAGAATACGGAAATGATTCGAATGATCCTGAGCTTTATCCTGGTGGAGAAAATGATCGCTATCTTGAAATATGGAATCTTGTGTTTTCAGAGTTTAATCATAATCCAGACCATACATATACCCCGCTTCCAAAGAAAAATATTGATACGGGGATGGGATTAGAGCGTGTCGCCTCTGTTATGCAGGATGTTCCAACGAATTTTGACACTGATTTATTTATGCCAATCATTAAAGCGACAGAAGAAATTTCTGGGGAAAAGTATAATGAAAGTGTTGAAAAAGATGTTGCATTCAAGGTAATTGCCGACCATATCCGTACAGTAACGTTCGCTGTAGGTGATGGCGCACTCCCATCGAATGAGGGACGTGGCTATGTTTTAAGGCGATTGCTACGCCGTGCAGTTCGTTATGCGAAACAGATTAATATACAGCGACCATTTATGTTTGAGTTAGTTCCCATTGTTGCTGAAATTATGGTTGACTATTATCCAGAGGTCAAAGAAAAAACAGAGTTTATTCAAAAAGTAATGAAAAACGAAGAGGAACGATTCCATGAAACATTACATGAGGGTCTTGCAATTCTTGCAGAAATAATCAAAAAGGAAAAGGATAAGGGTAGCTCAATCATAAGTGGAGAGGATGCTTTCCGACTTTATGATACGTACGGTTTTCCATATGAACTTACCGAGGAATATGCTGACGAAGAAGGTATGACAATTGATAAGCAAGGCTTTAACGAAGAAATGGAGAAACAGCGTGAAAGAGCTCGCAATGCGCGCCACGATGAAGGCTCAATGCAAGTACAAGGCGGCGTTCTTGGTGAAATTAAAGTAGAAAGCAGCTTTATTGGCTATAATGAGAGTGAGACTGAAGCAATCATAGATGTTGTTTTACAAAATAATAATTATGTTGACAACATCCAAGCTGGTGAAGAAGCACAAATTATTTTAAGCGTAACACCATTTTATGCAGAATCTGGTGGTCAAATAGCTGACCAAGGCTATTTGATAAATGATGGGCTGGAACTCTACGTAAAGGATGTCCAAAAAGCACCAAATGGACAACATTTACACTCCGTTATTGTTGAAAAAGGCACATTAACGAAAGGTGTTAAAGTAAAGGCTAGGATTAATGAGGAAAAAAGAAATAAGATTATCAAAAATCATACAGCAACCCATTTACTTCACCAAGCTCTAAAAGACGTACTAGGTAATCATGTTGCTCAGGCTGGTTCGTTAGTTGCTCCAGAACGACTTCGTTTTGACTTTTCGCACTTTGGACCAATTAAGCCAGAGGAATTAGATGAAATTGAAGCAATTGTTAATAATAAAATATGGCAAAGTATTGACGTGAATATTTTTAACAAATCTTTAAATGAAGCAAAAGAAATGGGGGCAATGGCTCTCTTCGGTGAAAAATATGGTGATGTTGTCCGCGTTGTTCAGGTAGGAGATTATAGTCTTGAGCTTTGTGGTGGGTGTCATGTCGCAAATACTGCTCACATCGGGTTATTTAAAATAGTGTCAGAAACAGGTATCGGAGCAGGTACACGTCGTATTGAAGCAGTTACTGGTGGTGCTGCATATGCTTTAATGAATGAACAAATTGCAATTCTAAAAGAAGTTGCTAACAAATTAAAAACCAATATAAAGGATGTCCCAGTACGAATTGAAGCGATACATGGAGAAATCCGTCAGTTAGAACGAGAAAATGAATCACTTTCTGCAAAATTAAGCAATATAGAATCCGCCAATATTATAAATGATGTAAAAGAAATCAATGGTGTGAGGCTGTTAGCAAAAAAGGTTAGTGCGAAAGATATGAATAGTCTTCGCTCAATGGTTGATGATTTGAAGGGTAAATTAGGATCAGCCGTTATTATTCTTGGTGCAGTGAACGGCGATAAAGTTAATCTTTCGGCTGGTGTAACAAAGGATTTAATAGAAAAGGGTTACCATGCTGGTAATTTAATAAAAGAGGTTGCTTCTCGCTGCGGTGGTGGTGGCGGTGGACGCCCTGACATGGCTCAAGCAGGTGGCAAAAACCCAGGTGAGTTAGTGGCTGCATTAAATTATGCGGAGCAATGGATGAAAACTATTTCGTAATTTTACTAATATAGTGTACAATATAAGAAAATGATTATGATAAATGGGGGGATATAATCGATATCCCCTGTTTCATATCGAGAACGGAGGTGTCACGATGAGCTCTTTTGATAATACGATGCGGTTTAATTTCCAAGATGAGCCTGTTGATACAAATGTGAAAGATGTACTTTTCACAGTACACGAAGCATTAAAGGAAAAAGGATACAATCCAATCAATCAAATTGTAGGGTATCTTTTGTCAGGTGACCCAGCATATATTCCACGCCACAAAGATGCAAGAAATATTATTCGTAAGCTTGAACGAGACGAATTAATTGAAGAATTAGTTAAATCGTATTTAGAGACTCATCAGGAAGGCACAAATAAATGAGAATAATTGCCTTAGATGTTGGAACGAAAACAATAGGAGTAGCTGTAAGTGATGAACTCGGGTGGACTGCTCAAGGAATAGAAACAATCAAAATTGATGTTGACAAAAATGATTACGGACTTGAGCGAATTGCACATTTTGTGAATGAATATCAACCAGAGAAATTCGTAGTCGGTTTCCCGAAAAATATGAATGGAACAATTGGCCCCCGAGGAGAAGCTTGTGCCCAATTTGCAGAATTGATAAAGGATACTTTTAATACTCCAGTAATTCTTTGGGATGAGCGCCTTTCTACGATGGCGGCTGAAAGAATTTTGCTAAGTGGCGATGTCAGTCGTAAAAAACGGAAAAAGGTAATTGATAAGATGGCTGCCGTCATGATATTACAAGGCTATCTTGATAGTCAAAAATAAAAAGGAGTGGCAAGCATAATGGCAAAAGAAGAAAAAGAGCGTATTATTATTCCTGATGAAAATGGAGACGAGCATCTATTTGAGGTGTTATTCACTTTTGATGTGGAGGAAACAGGGAAATCCTATATGGTTCTTGAACCAGTAGCTAACCAAGAGAATGACGATGATGAAGAGGACATTGAGGTTTTTGCTTTCCGCTTTGAAGAGAATGAAGATGAGGATGATTTAGCACTGTTTCCAATTGAAACTGACGAAGAATGGGAAATGGTTGAAGAAATGTTAAATACATTTGCTGAACAAGAAGGCGAATAACCATAATTTTTAGTAACGGGCAGTTAATGCTCGTTTTTTTTTGTAAAAAATTCCTCGAAAAATGTTGTTCATGTAGTATAATAATACGGATGAAGGGAGGACAACTTTTTGGGGACATCTAATCAAAATCAAAAAGATTACCGGGCTAAGTATAAGGAACGGGTGCAAGAGGCACATCTTGTTAGAAAAATTGTATTTATTATTGTTTCTATTATTACTCTTGTCCTAATTGGTGTTTCAATAACTGGGTACCTTTATATAAATTCTGCTTTACAACCCGTTAATGAAGAAGACGAGACAACAGTGTCGATTACAATACCAATTGGTTCGTCTGTTCGAGGCATTGCTAATATTTTAGAAGAAAATGACATTATTAAAGATGGTACAGTATTTCGTTATTATGTAAAGTTTAAAAACGAGTCCGGCTTTCAAGCAGGAGATTACGAGCTTAGTCCGTCAATGGAGTTAAATGAAATTATTGCTCATTTAAAGACAGGAAAAGTTATAAAAGAAGCATTATTCTCCATCACAATCCCTGAAGGAAAAAACTTGGAGCAAATAGCAACCATACTTTCAAATAAAACGGACTTTTCAGAAGAGGAAATTATTGAAAAACTTGATAGTGAAGCATATGTTAAAGAACTAATGAAACAATATCCGACAATTATTACAGAAGAGGTTTTGAATAAAAATATTCGACATCCACTCGAAGGTTATTTATTTCCAGCTACATACCAATATTATGATGTAATTAAAAGTATTGAAGAAGTAGTTGAACCTATGATTTCAAAGACAGAGGAAATGGTATCAGGGTTTGTTGAACAAATGGAAGAGAAGGGGCTATCTATACATGAATTCATTACAATGGCCTCATTAATTGAAGAAGAAGCAACTGAAAAAGCAGACCGTGAAAAAATTTCTAGTGTTTTTTATAATCGCATATCTCAGAATATGCCACTTCAAACTGATCCAACTGTACTTTATTCATTAGGGAAGCATCAGGTGCAAATTACGTTGAACGATTTAGAGACGGACTCACCGTATAACACCTATATTAATATAGGATTACCACCAGGTCCAATTGCTAGTCCAGGTGAGATATCAATGGCAGCAGCAGTCAACCCGGCAAATGGAAATTTTTTGTATTTCTATTCTCGACCTAATGGTGAAACCATTTTTACAAAAACATTAGCAGAGCACAATAATGTGAAAAATAAATATAAGCATGAGTGGGATGAATTTAAAGAAAATGAATAATGATGAGGGGAATGTCAATTGGGAGCCCTAGAGCTCTCAATTCGCATTCCCCCTGTTGTTGTGGTAAAATATTTTGAGTGTTTGAAGGAGGAACTCTCTTGATTATATCAAATGAAATTAATAGCTATATAGAAAGTCTAATCCCTAAAAGAGAAGAGGCTTTAAGTAAAATTGAGTCCTATGCAAAGGAACATAATGTGCCAATCATGGAATTAGTCGGTATTGAAACTATGTTACAGCTTCTCCGGCTGTTTCAACCGCAAGCAATTTTAGAAATTGGGACTGCTATCGGCTATTCGGCAATTCGGATGGCGAAAACATTACCAAATTCTAGGATTATCACGATTGAACGGGAGCAAGAGCGTTATGAAAAAGCACTAGAAAATATCCAAAATGAAAAACTTGATAAACAAATAAAGGTTTTATTTGGTGATGCTCTTGAACTAGAGGAACAAGTAAAGGAACTAGCCCCGTTTGATTGTATATTTATCGATGCAGCAAAGGGCCAGTATTCTAGATTTTTTCAGTTATACAGTCAATACTTAAGCCAAAATGGAGTAGTATTTTCCGATAATGTCTTATTTAGAGGTTTAGTTGCAAAAGATAATCTTGAAGAGAAACGGTACCAAGGCATTGTAAGTAAACTTAAGCAATATAATAGCGAGCTGATGACCAATGAAGAGTATGACACATTGATTTTGCCGATAGGCGATGGAATTGCTATTAGTCGTAAGAGGTGAGAATTTATGAAAAAACCAGAATTATTAGTTACACCAAAATGTGTTGAAGATATTAGAACGTTAGCAGAGGCAGGTGCTGATGCTGTGATTATTGGCGAAGAAAATTTTGGTCTCAGGCTGGCTGGAGAGTTCAAACGGGAAGATCTTAAAAAAGCTATTGAAATTGCGCATCAATATGAAGTAAAAGTCTACGTTGCGGTAAACGCAATTTTTCATAATGAAAAAATTGAGGATCTGAAAGATTATATAAAATTTGTTGATGAAATAAAGGCAGATGCAATTGTCTTTGGTGATCCTGCCGTACTCTTATTTGTACGAGAAGTAGCGCCAACTATGAAATTACATTGGAATACGGAAACAACTGCAACAAACTGGTTCACCTGTAATTATTGGGGAACTAAGGGAGCAAAACGGGCAGTACTAGCCCGTGAGTTAAATATGGATGCAGTTATTGATATAAAAGAAAATGCAGATGTAGAAATTGAAGTTCAAGTTCATGGAATGACGGCAATGTTTCAGTCGAAGCGAACGCTAATTGGAAATTATTTCGAATTTCAAGGGAAAAAGATGGCCGTCGAAAACCGTTCAAAACATGACAATATGTTTCTTTTTGATAAGGAACGTGGAAATAAATATCCAATTTTTGAAGATAAAAACGGTACTCATATTATGAGTCCAGCTGATATATGTTTGATCGATGAATTAGCAGATATGATTGATGCTGAAATCGATTGTTTTAAGATTGATGGGATTTTAAAATCGTCTGAATATATTGTTGAAGTTACGAGAAAATACAGACAGGCAATAGATTTATGTGTAGAAGATCGTGATCAATATGAGGAGCAAAAGCAACAATTTTATGAAGAAATAGAAAAAATCCAGCCTGTCAATCGCCCGTTAGATACCGGATTTTTCTTTAAAGAGACAGTGTATTAGAAAGGAGTATTTTGATGGCTACTATGACAGATAAGATTTCAACGATCGTAGATGGCAAGCGTGTCATCTTTAAAAAGCCTGAGCTCCTTGCTCCAGCCGGAAATTTAGAAAAGCTAAAGATCGCCGTACACTATGGTGCTGATGCCGTATTTATTGGTGGACAGGAGTATGGATTACGCTCAAATGCAGATAATTTTTCACCTGAAGAAATGGCGGAAGGTGTTGAGTTTGCAAAAAAATATGGTGCAAGAATCTATGTAACCACAAATATTTATGCCCATAATGAGAATATAGATGGGCTTGAGGATTATTTAAAAGCAATTAGTGATGCAGGAGTTGCTGGGATTATAGTTGCAGATCCTCTTATTATTGAAACATGCAAAAAAATAGCGCCAAACCTTGAGATCCACTTAAGTACACAACAATCTTTAGCGAACTGGAAGGCTGCACAGTTTTGGAAAGATGAGGGACTAGAGCGTGTCGTCCTTGCCCGTGAAACGAGTGCTGAAGAAATTCGCGAAATAAAAGAAAAAGTTGATATAGAAGTGGAAGCGTTTATACATGGGGCAATGTGTATCTCCTATTCTGGTCGTTGTACATTAAGCAATCACATGACAGCTCGTGACTCAAATCGCGGCGGTTGTTGTCAATCGTGTCGCTGGGATTATGACTTATACAAAATTGAAGATCACTCTGGAAATGTTTCTGAAACTCCATTTTTCACGGAAAATGATCCTGCTTTTGCAATGAGTCCAAAGGATTTAAATTTAATTGCTTCAATCCCTAGAATGATCGAACTTGGAATAGATAGCTTGAAAATTGAAGGGCGAATGAAATCTATCCACTATATTGCGACAGTTGTCACTGTTTACCGTAAAGTGATAGATACTTATTGTGCAGATCCGGAAAATTTTGTTATCAAACAAGAATGGTTAGACGAGCTTGATAAATGTGCAAATCGTGATACAGCACCTGCGTTTTTCGAAGGCGTCCCAGGGTATAAAGAGCAGATGTTTGGTAATCATAGCAAAAAAACGACCTATGATTTCGTAGGGATGGTATTGGACTTTAATAGCGAAACAAAAATGGTAACTTTACAACAACGGAACCACTTTAAACCAGGTGATGAGGTTGAATTTTTTGGACCAGAAATTGATAATTTTAAAATGACTATTGATAAAATCTGGGATGAAGATGGAAATGAACTTGATGCAGCCCGACATCCTTTGCAAATCGTAAAATTTAAAGTGGATCAGCCGGTGTTCCTTTACAACATGATGCGAAAGGAGATTTAATGAATGGGAGCACCACGTATTAATGGTGGAAAGAAAAAGCCGATTGTAATTGGGATTGCAGGCGGTTCTGGCTCAGGGAAAACCTCAGTCACAAGAGCCATATATGAAAAATTTTCAGATCAAAACATATTAGTGCTTGAACAAGACTATTATTATAAAGACCAAAGTCATTTACCGATGGAAGAGAGATTAAAAACAAATTATGATCATCCGCTAGCCTTTGACAATGAATTATTAATTCAGCATATAAACAAGCTTCTCAATTATGAAAAAATTGAGAAGCCTGTTTATGATTACAAATTACACACGCGCTCTACAAATCAATCCATTATCGTTGAACCAAAAGACGTGATTATACTAGAGGGAATTTTAATCCTTGATGATGAACATTTGCGGAAGCTAATGGATATAAAATTATTTGTTGATACAGATGCTGATGTTCGGATTATACGTCGAATTCTTCGGGATATAAAAGAGAGAGGCCGGACGATTGATTCTATAATTAAACAATATGAGACAGTAGTAAGACCAATGCATCTACAATTTGTTGAACCAACAAAGAAATATGCGGATCTTATCATTCCTGAAGGTGGACAAAATGATGTTGCAATTGATTTAATGGTAACAAAAATACAAACAATCCTTGAAGAAAAAGTCAATTTGTAATAGGATATTAAAAGCATACTTAAAATTTGTATGAATTTTGGGGACTTCATACATTACAGCTTAATAATACATATATTGAGAATTATTTATAAAAGGAGTTGTAGGGATATGGCAGAAGAAAAAAGTTATTATATGACAGAGGAAGGTAAAGAAAAACTAAATAAAGAATTAGAATATTTAAAAGTAGAAAAAAGAAAGGAAGTAGTGGAACGAATTAAAACTGCAAGAGGCTTCGGAGATTTATCAGAGAACTCTGAATATGATGCTGCAAAGGATGAACAGGCATTTGTCGAATCAAGAATTGCGACGTTGGAAAAAATGATTCGAAATGCTGTTATCATTGAATCAGATGCGGCAAATCCAAACGTTGTTTCGTTAGGGAAAAAAGTAAAATTTGTGGAGTTATCAGCTGATGGAACAGAAGAGGATGAAGAAGAATACACAATCGTTGGAAGTGCTGAAGCAGATCCGTTCGAAGGAAAAATATCAAACGATTCTCCAATGGCGAAAAGCTTATTAGGGCGCCAGGTTGGAGATGAAGTTGTTGTTCAAACTCCGGGTGGAGATATAAAAGTAAAAATTAAAGAAGTAAACGTAAATTAATCGTTGGGATATTATGTTTCAATTATTTACACCTCGTCAACAATAATGATGAGGTGTATTTTTTTGTTTAGCAGTTCCAATAAGTATGAGAGAGTGATTGTGTTTGTTGTCAATTAAATTAAAAAGAAGAGCTAGAGCAGTCGTAACGATTGTATTGTTGGTTTTAATTGGGCTAATCGCAAGACTCGCTCAAATTCAATTATTTACAACAGAGGATTTTTCAAAACATCATATTAATTTAATAGAGGCAAGTGTCAAACAAAGAACTCAATCCATCATCTTAGATTCAGGTAGAGGTCGCTTTATAGACAAAAACGATGAACCAATTACAGGTGACTATTATCCAAGCCTAGTATTATTTCCGTTTCTTAACGATACAACCTGGCCGTCAAAACAAATAGCAAGTATTATTGGCGTTTCGGAGCATACATTAATAAACGCTGTTAAAAATGCAAATGCTCCTTTTGCATTTGGTGGTGAAAATCCTATTAAATTAACAAAACAGCAACAAGAAAAAATCAATGAACTAAAGGTTCCAGGTGTTTTTGCTTTGTATCAACAAGTAAAAACTGAACAGTTCATAGGAGAGCATTTAATTGGTTTAGTGCGTCAAAACGACCAGCTTTTGAAAAAGAAGTATGGAGAAAAGTTGGAAAGAGGTTTAATTTCAGCCAATACTGAAATTGGAATTACCGGATTACAAAAAGCATTTGATGAATTTTTATTACCAGAAGGGGAATCTAAGCTTTTGTATCATGTTGATCAGCTAGGTGAACCTTTATTTGGGTTAAATGTAAAATATACAGCTCCAGCTAATCCATATTATCCTACAGCAATAAAAACGACAATAAATAAATCGATTCAGCTTCTTGCTGACGAAACAGTTGATCATTTTGACATGAAAAAAGGAGGATTGGTGTTATTAGACGTAGAGACTAGTGATGTAGTAGCGATGGTTAGTCGCCCACGGATAAATCATAAAAATCCTCTTGGTGATGAAGGTGGTAAAAATCAGATGATAGAGCCGCAAATTCCCGGATCTATCTTCAAGGTTGTAACTGCATTGGCCGCAATTGAAGAGAATGTAAAACTAGGGGGGAGAACTTTTAATTGTGATCTAAACTTATATGGTGACGGTCTCGACAAGCGTCAGCTAGGTGTATTAAATTTTGAGCAAAGTTTTGCTAATAGCTGTAACTACACATTTGCAAAGCTTGCGGAGGACCTTATTAGCAGAAATCCCGATTTTTTTGAGGAATACGCTAACAAGCTTGGATTAATTGAAGCTGTCGGCTGGCAGGGTGATGTTTTCCACTTTCAAAATTTTTACCAATTTCCAGAAGAACAATCAGGCCAGATTTGGCTTAATGATCATGATAAAAAAGTAAAAAAGGCAATAAATCAGACTGCTATTGGTCAAAAGGATGTCAAGATTAGTCCATTGTCCGTAGCAAATATGATGGCTACAATTGCAAGAGGGGGAAAAGCGAAGCAAGTAAGGGCAGTTTCAGAGATTCAATATAAAAATGGAACAACCCTCTATTCTTTTCCTAATCAGGCACTAGGAGATGAACGCTTATCGCCTTATAGTGTTATGAAAATAAAAGATTTACTAGAGCATGTTATTTCTGAAGGTACAGGGATGCGTTATAAAAATTTGCCTTATCAACTTGCGGGGAAGTCTGGTACAGCTGAAACTGGGCGAGATGGTATTGTAAATAAATGGTTTGCGGGTTACTTTCCTGCACATGCACCGAAGTATGCGTTAGTTGTAGTCGAGCTTGAAGCGGATGAATACAATACACACACATATGATATTTTTGAGAAACTAGTTAAGGAATTATATAAATTACATAACGAAAACGGTAATTCTCTCAAATAACTTTTAGGGTAAAATAAAAAATGGTAGAATGTGAGGTAGGTAAACGCAAGGTGTAGGCGTGTTTTTCTAAACAGAAATGAGGGATAGGAATGCGTTATGATTTCGATGATTTATATGAAGGACCACGTTTTCAAAATAGGGCAAGAAAGCGAAAAAATAAGGTAATTATATCAAGCATTGTTGCGATCTTTACTATTTTAATTGCTTTTGTGGCAATAAATATTTTTTCTGGTGGAAATGATGAGGCAAGTGTAGCAGTCGAAGATGATAATAAAAGTAGTGAAGAAAGAGATAATCAAAATGAGACTGAAGAAGGAGAGAAACAGACTTATCCTGAACAGACAGATATCAGCTCAAGTTCTTCTTCAAATCAGTCTGAAATTGATACAAATATTGGTCAAAAAGGAAATCCAAATACATCCGAAGCAAATGATAAGAACATTTCTAATAATAATGAAGATAGCAATGATTCGCTTGTAATCGGTACTATTGAAAAAAACTGGGAGCCGATCGGGACGAAACAACAAGGTGAACATCAAACAAATTTTTCTGATGACTCTTTGGACTGGAAGGAAATGACAGAAGCAGTAAGTGTTGCTACTGATTTACCAATAGATAATATGATTATTTGGTGGATGGGTAATGGTGGTGGCCCTGATAAAGTAGTTTCTACAGTTAGTTCAAAGGACAAACAAGTTTATTTTCGCGTTCAACTCGTATGGACGGATAAGGGATGGAAGCCTATGCTTGTGGAGCAGTTAAAGGATAATGACCGCATTCAAGAAAGAAATCTAACTGAGTCTGAAGCGAAAATAACTATGGATGAGTAACTTTTTCAAATTGATTAATGTAACTTAAGGAGACAATTATGATAAATACGATTATAATTCACGGAACAGTAATAACTGTAAATGATAATAATGAGGTTATTAAAAACGGGGCTGTTGCTTTTAAAGATGGTGTGATTACATATGTTGGTGAAACCCCTAGTGATCTATCTTCATACGATGAAATCATCGATGCAAAAGCCGATTATATTCTACCTGGATTTATTAATACACATGGTCATACGCCAATGTCTTTGCTTCGTGGATTTGCCGATGATTATCCATTACAAGTATGGCTTGAGGATAAAATGTGGCCCCTAGAGGCACAATATACACCCGAGCATGCAAAATGGGGAGCATATTTGTCAATAATTGAGATGCTACAAACAGGAACGACTACGTTTGTTGATATGTACGATAATATGGATGAAGTGGCAAAGGCTGTTGAGTTATCGGGAATAAGAGCACGCTTATGCCGAGGCGTTATTGGCTTTGGCTCAGAGGAGCTTCGCCAACAAAAGCTTGCTGAGGCAAGCCGATTTGCTACAGATTGGCATAAGGCAGCAAATGGTCGGATCACAACGATGATGTCTCCGCATGCTCCATACACTTGTGGTCCCGAGTATATTGAACAAATTGTAAATAAAGCAACCGAACTAGACCTACCGATTCATATCCATATGTCAGAAACAAAATTTGAAGTTGAACAAAACGTTAAAGATTATGGTGAAAGACCTGTTAAACATTTGGAAAAAATCGGCGTATTTTCACGCCCCACATTAGTTGCTCATGCTGTTCACGTTAATGATGAAGAAATAGATATATTAAAAAAGTATGATGTAAAAATTTCACATAATGTAATTAGTAATTTAAAGCTTGCAAGCGGGATTGCTCCCGTACCGAAGATGCTTGAAAAGGGTCTAACCGTATCATTAGGTACAGATAGCAGTGCTTCAAATAATAATTTAGATTTATTTGAGGAATTAAGACAAGTTGCACTTTTACATAAAGCTGTTCATTATGATCCGACATTAATAAATGCAAATGAAGCATTACGAATGGCGACAATTAACGGAGCTAATGCAATCTGGTTAAATGGGCAAATTGGATCACTTGAAGTGGATAAACAGGCTGATTTGATTATTCTTGATACAAAGCAGCCGTTCTATCATCCAGAGCATGACCCAGTCTCGCATGTTGTCTATTCTGCATCGGGTAGAGATGTAAAGGATGTTTTCGTTCAAGGGAAACAGCTTGTGAAAAATAAAGAATGTTTAACCGTGGACAAAGAAAAAGTGTTATATGAAGCAAACCGTGCTTTTAAAACGTTTAAATATTAAGCTTAAGCTATCAATGACGATGGAGGAGTATTGACGTGACGATTGGCATTATTGGCGCAATGAATGAAGAAATTGAAGCACTTCTCAGTAGCATGATCGATATAACGAAGGAAGTAAAGGCTGAAATTGAATATTATAGAGGTGTTATTAACGGCCATAATGTTGTTGTGTGTAAGTCAGGCGTTGGCAAAGTAAACGCAAGTATTTGTACACAAATATTAATCGATCGCTTTCAAGCATCAAAGGTATTATTTACTGGAGTAGCAGGTGCAGTCGATCCTACCTTGAACATTGGCGATATTGTGATTTCAGTAGATTGTATGCAGCATGATATGGATGCAACAGCTCTAGGGTTCAAAGAAGGTGAAATTCCTTTCATGGATCGCTTTATTTTTAAAGCGGATGATGCTTTAATTACATTAGCTTCAAAGGTCAGCGATGAAGAAGTGAACAATCAAGCAATTATTAAAGGACGAATTTTATCTGGGGATCAATTTGTTGCCAACCGAGAGAAGGTTAAGCAACTATTTGAAAAGTTCGAAGGATCATGTACAGAGATGGAAGGAGCAGCAGTTGCTCAAGTTTGTAGTATGAATAACGTACCGTTCGTCATTATTCGCTCGATATCTGATAAAGCCGATGGCTCGGCTAATAGTAATTTCCTAGAATTTGTAAAGTATGCAGCAGATAATTCGTATAAAATCATTGTTGGAATGCTCGAGCGGATGAGTTGAAATTAAAAACAAAAAAGAAAGCGGGTCCGATTTGCCGTCCGAAAGGCGGTGTTTACTTCGTAATCCAAGCGTCGCGACGTACAGGATGTACTAGTACCGACGGCGCCACAGAACGTGGCGCTTTAAGTCGGTGTCTGCCAAAATCGTCATCCGCTTTTTTGTTCTCGTCGTGTTTCCTTTATCTCAGTCGATGCGCTCTTAGTTTTTACGTCGCTAATCAGGGCGCCTATAGCTTTTGTTCTATATTTGAAATTATTCTTCTTTCCAGCTTTCTAAGTAAGCTTTTTGTTCGGTTGTTAACGTATCAATTCCTAAGCCAAGAGCTTCAAGCTTCAAGCGAGCAACCTTTTCATCAAGCTCATACGGAACTTTAACCACCTTTGCTCCAATTTCTTTATAATTTTCATTTACATACGCAAGTGATAATGCTTGTAATGCAAACGTCATATCCATAATTTCTGCCGGATGACCATCCCCTGCAGCAAGGTTTACTAGTCGTCCTTCAGCAAGTAAATAAATTTTACGTCCATCCTTTAAAACGTGCTCTTCAATATCTTTACGTACTGTTCGTTTAGATAAAGAAAGCTTTTCTAGCTCAGGCTTATTTATTTCAATATCAAAATGACCAGCATTTGATAGAATAGCCCCATCCTTCATAACTTCGATGTGTTCGCCACGAATGACATCACGATTGCCAGTGACTGTAACAAAATAATCACCATACTTTGCAGCTTCGCTCATTGGCATGACTTCGAAGCCATCCATATAAGCCTCAATCGCTTTGATTCCATCGATTTCAGTTACAATTACTTTTGCACCTAAGCCTTTAGCACGCATCGCGACACCACGTCCACACCAGCCGTAGCCAACTACAACAACAGTTTTTCCTGCGACAACTAAATTTGTTGTCCGATTAATTCCATCCCAAACTGATTGACCTGTACCGTAACGGTTGTCAAATAAATATTTGCAATATGCATCGTTAACGGCAATCATTGGGAATTGTAACTCGCCTGAATTTTCAAGGGCGCGATTACGGATCACTCCAGTTGTAGTTTCTTCGCATCCACCGCGTACGTGAGAAAGAAGATCTTTACGTTCAGAGTGTAGAATTGTAACTAAATCACCGCCATCATCGATAATTAAGTCAGGTTGTGTTTCAAGTGTTTTAATTAAATGCTCCTTATATTCAGCTGGGTCTGGATTATACTTTGCAAAAACTGTAATACCATCCTCAACTAAAGCTGCTGCAACATCATCTTGTGTTGATAAAGGATTACTCCCTGTAATTGTTACATTTGCGCCACCAGCTTGGACAACTTTTGCCAAATAAGCAGTTTTTGCTTCCAAATGTAATGATATCGCAACCTTTAACCCTCTAAATGGCTGCTCTCTTTCAAATTGCTCACGAATTTTATTTAATACAGGCATATGGCTTTCTACCCAATCAATTTTCAGTTTTCCATTAGAAGCTAAGCCCATGTCTTTCACAATACTGTTATTAATTTTTGTCATATAATATATCCTCCATTAATGAATTGTAGAATAGGTAAAAATACCACGAAATATTATAGCATAATTCCGACAACTTATGGTGCAATCGTTTTACATAATAAGGATTAAGAATAAAAAAGCTATTTTCAACTTACAATTTTTTGCAGTTGTTATTTGCTTTTTTCATAAAAAATTCATTACCAATATCTAGATAGTAAAAAATACGTATATAGTAAAAAACTTTTGTATCAGTAATTACACAGCTGGAAGTTATCTCCTAACTTTCATTCATAAGATTGTCTTATTTTGTTCAAACATTTGCTACATTTTTTTGCTCTCAATCATCTGTTGTCATGCTAATGTTTGAGTGTGAAGTAGTATAGTCTTTCACAATAATATTCGAAGAAAGGAGTGAGAACATGCTTGAGAAGCTAAAGAAACTTGATAAAAAATTCTGGGCATTTATCGGGTTATTTTTAGGTATTGTTTTAGCAGCTGCAAGTGCAGATGCATTGCACTATACGGATTCTGCTGAATTTTGCTCAACATGTCATCCGATGGACACAGCTTATAGTAGCTTTTCTGATTCTGTACACGCTAATCTTGCTTGTAATGATTGCCATGCTCCGACAGACAGTATTGTGAGTAAGTATATGTTTAAAGCCAAAACAGGCGCTCATGATGTGTACATGAATACATTTAAGGCGGATGATATTCCTGATGTTATCCATGCAAAACAGGATACAACAGATGTCGTTCAAGAAAACTGTATAAGTTGCCATCAAAATACAGTCCAAAATGTTGACCATGATGTGAAAGAAAATTGTATTGATTGTCACAGACAAGTGCCTCATGGTAAGAAGGACAAGCTCAAAACGGATGAGTGGAATACGCCAGGAGAGTACTTTATTAACGGAAGAGAGGATGAGTAGTGAATGAGTAGCTTGAAGCGTGTTCTGATGCTTGCAATGGTTGCGATTTTCGCAATGGCAATCATGGCAGCATGTGGAACTAAAACAGCAAATAATAATGCTTCAGAGCCGATTGATACAGGGTTGCCAGCCGATACAATCAACAATGAAGCATTCAAAGATTTATTCCCACTTCAGTATGAAAGTTTTTATGCAACGGAAGATATGTCAGATACAACATACGGTGGTTCTGTACCTACTTCTAAATTTGATTTAAGTAAAGAACCTTTATTACCAATTATCTTTAATGGATACGGATTTGCATTAGATTATAATGAAGACCGTGGCCACGCTTATGCAATCGAAGATAATACAAAGACTTTACGTATTAACGACAAATCACCAGGTGCATGTTTAACTTGTAAATCAACAGCAGTACCAGTATTACTAAAAGAAGAAAACTTAGGTGATGCTTATTGGAAAGCAAACTTCCGCGGTGAAGTGATTCCAGCTGCTGAAGAAATGGGTCATTCACCAATCGGTTGTACATTGTGTCATGATCCTCAAACAATGGAATTACAAGTAGGACTTCCGATGTTTGCAAAAGCAATGGAAGCACAAGGAATTGATATTTCAAATCCTACTAAAAACGAAATGCGTACTTACGTTTGTGCCCAATGTCACGTAGAATACTACTTTGATCCTTCAAATAAAGGCGAAGTAACGTTCCCTTGGGACAATGGCTTCAAGCCTGAAGATATGTATGAATACTATCAAACTATTGCTAAAGACAAAGGCTTTGCACAAGACTGGAAGCATAACGTTTCAGGTGCACCAATGTTAAAAGCACAGCATCCAGAGTTTGAAACTTGGATCGAAGGTACACATGGTAAAGCTGGCGTTTCTTGCGCTGATTGCCATATGCCTTATGAGCGTTCAGACGGTAAGAAGAAAGTTTCTTCTCACAACTGGACATCACCATTAAAGAATATTGAAGCTTCATGCCGTACTTGTCATGCTGACAAAACAGCTGAAGAGTTAAAATCAAATGTTGAAGCAACACAAGAGACACATTTTAGTGCTCTTCATAAAGCTCAAGAAATTGGTGTATCTGCTCATTATTATGTGAACAGAATGATCACTGCGAATGCGCCAGCAGCAAAAATTGCTGAAGCTCAAGAATTAGTCCGTAAAGGACAATGGTTCTTTGATATTATTGCAGCAGAAAATGCGACTGGTTTCCATAACCCACAAGGTGCAATGGATTCTTTAAAAACATCTTCTGAAGCAAGCAGTGAAGCTATTATTCTTGCAACTGAAGAATTAGTGAAGCTTGGTGTGAACATTGATGAGTTAAAAGCTGAAATTGAAAAAGCAACGAATGCTGTTTTAAACGAACAAGATACTACTAAGAAAAGAGATCATGTAACAAACGCATTCTTCCCAGCTCAACAATAACAAGCAACACTATCTGTAGTACAAAAATAAGTACAGCTATTGATAGCATCGTGCAACTCTTTTGTTGTACGGTGCTTTCTTGTTCTTTGTAAGTTTCGTAATCCTACTATAATATCCGTGATATAAATCACAAAACTACTTATGTTTTTATTATAAATTTATTTCGTTGCGTACACAACATTAAATTTGTTAAATGTCTGTGAAATATATCACAGAAAGCAGCGACGATTTTATGAATTAATATATGTATGATTTTTGACAATAGTTCTATGCTTATGTTATTAACCTAAGATTTCTAATACAATCATGATAGATTTAATAGAAAAAGGGGTGGATTTGGTGCAACGTAATAGATTTAAAAGGATTTTACCAGTTTTTGTTGTTTTATTTAGTGTATTAATAGGCGTAGCTCCAACTAATACGTCTGCAAATACAGCTAATGATTATAACTTTAAAGAAATTACAATTGTAATTATGCCAGAATACAATTTACACCCAAATAAAGATGTTAATGGACCGAATTTGTTAATTGGTTTTCATGGCTTAATTGAAAATAAATCTACTGAGCCAATTACAGAAATAGAAATTCCAATACCTGCTAATGAAAACAATTTCGCACTGACACTTGCTGCCAACCCTAAAGGTGATGTGGAAGAAACAGTGGAGCAAGTGGAATATACGATCAATGAAAATAAAAATTCAGTTACGTTGCAGTTGGATGAGCCTGTTCAACCTGCAGGATCCGCAAAGTTTATGATTGAGTATTTTTATACACCAATTAAAGTTGCAGAGGGTAAAAAAACTTTTGATTATTCTTACACAGCGATAGCTGATGCTGACTTAATGAACGTGATGTTATTTGAACCACTTGGGTCGGAAAGCTTTGAAACTACACCTGTAACTGAAAATCAGGCAAGAGACACAATGGGTGTCAAAATGCATCTATTTGAGTACACAGATGTTAAAGCTGGCGAAACGAAGAATTACAATTTCTCATATATAAAGGAAGATAACGCGACGACAGTTGAACAAATTGAACAATATGGTTTCGAACATAGTGACATTACTGAACCGATAAAAGATGCTGAAACGAAGGAGTTAGGAAATAATCAGCAATCGTTTAACGTTGAAATCTCCGCAGGCATTGCGTTAATCATACTTATTTTGGTTGTATTTGTGATCTTGTTTGTAAAAAGAAACAAAACAAAAAATAGTAAACAAGTAATCTCGGAAAATAATAAAAAAAACCTTAGAAAATTATTAGCTGAAGGAAAAATAACTGAAAAAGAGTATGTAGATCAGCTTTCAAAACTTAAGTAGGGAGTGACAGTTGTGAAGAAAAACACAAAAATGCTAATGGGCTTTAGCGCGATTTTTTTTGGTATTGTGATTTTGCTTATAGCAGCAACACCTGGTTCAAGTGGAACAGAATTAACGCTTGAAGAGTTCATCAACGATCCTTTGAAATACGATGATAAGTACGTAATGACACAAGGGAATTTAATCGAAGACTCGATAACCTGGAATGCTGATCAGATCGAGTTACAATTTGATATTCAAGATGAAAAAGGGAATAGTTTACATGTTGTTCATCAAGGTGTAAAGCCAGATAACTTCAGTGAAGGTGTTATCGTAATGGTTGAGGGCTTTGTAAAGGAAGATGGTTCATTTACTGCAGAAAAGGTTCAAACAAAATGTCCTTCCAAATACGAAGGTGAAGATCCAAGTAATTATGATCCTGAAATGCACGAAAAAATACAACAATAAAACAAAGCCTAATGGAAAAACATTAAATCATTTGTTGTAGCTTAGCGACAATTTATAAGATTCATAAACGTCATATAGAAGGAGCATTACAATGTACATCATTGGAACAGTAACGATCTATTTAGGACTTGCTATTTCGATATACGCTCTCATAGCTTTCATCATTGGGATACGGAAGCAGGAACAAAAATGGGTATCAAGTGGAAAAAATAGTGTAATGACAATGTTCTTACTATCTAGCATAGCAATGACACTACTCTTCCTTGCATTAGCGACAGATCAATATCAATTTAAATATGTATCTAGTTACACAAGTTCAGATTTACCATTATTATATAAGCTCTGTGCATTGTGGGCAGGAAACGCTGGTTCACTCTTGTTATGGACATTCTTTTTAACAATGTACAATGCGATGGTTACCTTCTCAAAGAAAATGAAAGGGAATCCAATGGTTCCCTATATATCTTCGATTCTATTAGGAAATACCATCTTTTTCTATTTTGTATTAGCCACAACAGCGCAACCATTTGAATTAAATGAAATCATTCCTGCAGATGGTAAAGGGTTAAACCCAATGCTGCAAGATCCAGGGATGATTCTTCATCCAGTTACGCTATATCTAGGTTATGTAGGAATGGCTGTGCCGTTCGCATTTGCAATTTCTGCGTTAATTTTAAAAAATGTTGACGCGTTTTGGATTCGAATGACAAGACGATGGACTTTGATTGCTTGGTTATTTTTAACGTTAGGAAATGTTATCGGCGGTTGGTGGGCCTATTTAGAACTTGGTTGGGGCGGTTATTGGGCATGGGACCCAGTTGAGAATGCATCATTTATGCCGTGGCTGACTGTTACCGCGTTTCTACATTCCGTCATGATTCAAGAACGGAAGCAAATGTTAAAGGTTTGGAATTTAAGCTTAATCATTCTAACTTATGCGTTGACACTGTTTGGCACATTCCTTGTTCGAAGTGGAGTACTATCATCTGTACACGCCTTTGGTGATTCGAATTTAGGCACATACTTCTTAATCTTCATGGCGTTTGCTGTTATTTTTGCAATGTACGTGATGATGAGCCGGTATCAATTATTGAAAAAAGATAGTGGACAATTTGAATCCTTCCTTTCAAAGGAAAGCAGCTTTTTAATAAACAACTTAATTTTAGTTGGGGCAACGTTTGCCGTGTTTTGGGGAACAATTTTCCCTCTAGTATCAGAAGCTGTAAGAGGAACAAAGGTTACGGTTGGGATACCGTTTTTCAATACGGTAATGTCTCCAATTTTTCTAGGCCTAATGTTTGTAATGGCTATCTGTCCATTAATTGCGTGGCAAAAGTCATCAATGAAAAATCTTCAAAGGAATTTCTTGATTCCGGCAATTTTAGCAATTGTTGTTGCGATAGCTTTATTTGTATTTGGAATTCGCGGTGCATATCCGCTTATCTCCTTTGGGATTGTATCGTTTATGCTACTAACTCATATACTTGAAATTTATCGTGGTGTAATGGCGCGTCGTTCCGTAACGAAGGAAGCGTACCCAATCGCATTGGTAAGACTATTGACAAAAAACCGCCGCCGTTATGGAGGGTATATTGTTCACTTTGGGATTGCATTAATGGCTATTGGAATTATTGGTTCACAAAACTTTGATGTTGAGACAATGAAAACAGTTGGAGTCGGAGAAACGATCGAAGTCGAGGATTATAAAATCACTTATAAACAGCTTGCACAGCGACGTGAAGGAATTAACGACGTAGTCTATGCCACTCTTGAAGTAGAGAAAAACGGCAAAAACGTAGGAGTAATTCAACCGGAAAAAGTGTTCTTCGGAAACCAGCAACAGCCATCGACAAAGGTAGCATTAATTTCAAGCTGGCAGGAAGACCTTTATACAGTAATTAGTGCCTGGGAGCAAGATATGCGTGCAACTTTTGTTGTTAGGATAAATCCATTGGTGAAATGGATTTGGACAGGCGGTTTTGTTGTGGTGTTTGGAACACTGTTTGCAATCTGGGGTGGAAAATATAATCAAATAACACCAAGATACACTGGAGCAGAGCGCAAAGTTTCCTAGGAATACGAAAAAGGGTAACTGAAAAAGGAGACGATTCTCTTGAAATTTCGATTGTTTTCATTATTAATTCCAATACTCCTTCTTAGCAATCTTTTCGGAAATAATATTTTGGCAGTAGAGGAGTTTGATTATAGCCGCAAAGACTTTCAGGAAGTCGTTAGCATGCTAGACATGGAAGGACATGGAAATGATGATCTAGCAACGTGTAACGTCAAGCAGCTATATTATGAAGAAGTTGCTGAAATGATGACGAACGGGATGAACAAGGATGAAATCTTAGATTACTATGTGGACCAAATGGGTGAAGAAGCATTGAAGGCTCCACTAAAACAAGGTTTCAGCTTAACAGCTTGGATTACACCGTTTATCATCTTACTACTAGCGACCGTTTTAGTTTATTACATTATCCAAAGGTTGGTAAAGCTTAGACAAACAGAACCAGAGATAGAAGTAAAGCATACTGCGGTAGATGAGACGGAAAATGAAATATTGTTGTCTATCGTCGAAGAGGAACGGAAAAAGTACTTTTAGGAAGTGAACTCAAATGGATATGATTTCAATCATTGCTAGTATCATACTTGTACTTGGATGTCTATATATCGTTCTCTCGCCACTTATCGGTAGGAACAATGGTATAGGAACGGATCATGATTTTTCAAAAGTAGCTTCAGACGATCAAATAAGCAAGCAAGAGCTTTATGCCACTTTAAATGAAATTGAAATGGATTATAAAATGAATAAGCTATCTGAAGATGATTATAAAAAAATGAAGAAAGCTTATGAACTTATGGTTGCTGAGATTATTAGTAAAGAACAAAAGCACAGTGGGAAAAAGGGTTCACAGCGCGAAAGTGCTGATTTTATAAAAAATGTTGAAGATGAAATTGATCAAGAACTAGAAGCACTCCGTAAGGAAAGGAGGCTGGAATCGTAATGCTATTAATGTCAGCAGAATCAGCGGTTACGAGAACGGCACCTTCTTTTCATAACCCAGGACATTTACGAATATGGAACGAATCTCCACTACGGGAATTTGATCCCCATATTTTGATGATCATTCTTGGTCTAATCCTGATAGCTTGGATTTACTACTATTACATGTTTGTTGTCAAAAAAGCTAGATTACAAGAACAATTATATATTGATAGTGAAGAAGGTAAATTCCAACAGTTGTTAACAAAAAAAGCGATGTTATTAAATAAAATTGTAGAGTTGGAGGAGTCTTTAGCGTCTGGGAATATCGATAAAGAAGAATTTGATCAAAAAATAACTGCCTATAAGAAGCATTTAGTTCAAGTAAAACTAGATCTTAAGAAGTTTACAGAATAGCCGAGGAGGGCTGAAGGTGATTTCAATAGAAAGCCTTACAAAAACAATTGGAGAGAAGAATATTCTGCGCGGTATCACATTAACTGTGAACCAAGGTGAAACGATTGGCATATTAGGTCCAAATGGTGCAGGAAAGAGTACTGTGCTAAAAATTATTGGTGGATTAATGAAGCCCTCCTCAGGAATTGTGACGATTAATGGTCTGACAATAAAAAAAGATCCGTTTCTTGTTAAAAATAAGATTGGTTTTTTAGCCCATAATAGCTATTTGTATGATCATTTTTCACCACTCGAAAATTTAATATTTTTTGGTAAGCTTTATCAAGTTGAAAATTGTGAAAGGAAAGCAAAAGAATTAATTCGGGATGTGGGGCTAACATTTTTTATGCATGAACCTGTCAGATCATTTTCACGAGGAATGGTCCAACGATTAGCAATAGCAAGAGCAATTATTCATGAACCCGAGATTTTAATATTAGATGAGCCACATACAGGTCTAGATCAACAAGCTGTGAAGCTTTTAAACGAAGTTATTTTAAAAATGAAAGCAAAGGGTTCAACAATTTTAATGGTTACTCATGATTTTGCTCAAACTGTTGAAACGTGTGATCGCATTGTAATTATGAAGCAAGGCTCTGTAGTTGATGATTTTCATGTAACGGATCGAAGTGTTGACTATATATACGAAAAATATGCAGGACAGGTGGGCTAAAGATGATTGATTTATTTAAAGCAGCGCTAGTCATCACCTACAAGGACCTTTATTCTGAGTGGAAAACAAAGCAAATCATTAGTACAATGCTAATTTTTTCTGCGCTAGTAATTGTAACGTTTAGCTTTGCTTTTGATCCGGCTAATAACACGGTCAAAGCAGTCATTCCCGGAATGATTTGGGTGATTACAATATTTTCAGGAATACTTGGGTTGAATCGGTCGTTTCTGTCCGAGCAAGGAAACGATAGTATGAACGGATTAATTGTTGCGCCAATTGATCCCTCAAGCGTTTACTTAGGGAAGTTTTTAGCTAATTTTGTTTTAGTCTTGTTAGTACAAATTGTTTCGATACCATTATTATTTATCTTATTTGATTTTAAAATGGTGGGTAATATCGGATTATTAATTACAGTTGTTTTGTTGGGGACATTTGGATTTATAAGTGTAGGAACATTTTTAGGTGCTTTATCAGCGAATTCAAAAAGCAGTGAAATGCTTTTACCAATCATTTTATTTCCGGTTGTAAGTCCGGTCGTAATTGGCGCAGTACAAGCAACGAAAATTATTTTGATTAACTTTGAAAATATCGCTAGTGCGTACTCGTGGATGAAATTAATGACAGCGTATGACCTAGTGTTCTTTGTAATATGTTTTATCCTGTTTGAATATGTGCTGGAGGTGTAGAGAGTGAAAGATCAAAATTTAAATATACAGTTACCGAAACAATCAAAGCTTCATAATGTATTTGTTTGGACATTAATAGCATTAATGATAGTCGACCTTTATTTAATATTTATTTGGTCACCAGTAGAAAAAACAATGGGTGTTGTTCAAAAAATTTTCTACTTCCATGTTGGTACTGCTTGGGTAGCGTTTTTAGCATTTGGAGTCGTGTTTATTTGCAGTATCATGTTTTTAATAAAACGAAAGCGGATTTTTGATATTGTGGCTGGTATTTCAGCGGAGATTGGCGTTGTTTTTACCGCCATGGTATTAACAACAGGTCCAATTTGGGGCAGAAGTGCCTGGAATACGTGGTGGACTTGGGAGCCACGTTTAACAACAACACTGATCCTTTTCTTCATATATATTGCTTATATTATAATTCGCCACATGGATGGGGCATGGGAAAAGAAAGCTAGACTAGCTTCTGTCTTTGGAATTATTGGATTTATTGATGTACCGATTGTATTTATGGCAATTCGTTGGTGGAATTCTAAGCTTCATCCGATTGTTTTTGGAGACGGTCCAAGCCAATCAGGGGGTGGAATTGAACCACCAATGCTACTTACATTATTGTTTACAGTAGGTGTCATCACACTTCTATATATCGTGTTATTGCAAAAAGGTGTATACATTGAGAAAACAAAGCTAGCTGTAGAGAATTACAAAAAGCATGTTCAAGAAAAATTGATGAATAAATTATCTTAGTAAGATGCAAAGATTTTCTTAATTAGATAATGGATAGATTGTATTAATTAAAGGAGGAAACAAAAATGGGATATGTATTTTCTGCATACGCAATTATTTGGGTATTAATCGCAGCATATATGGTTGTGTTAGGTAAACGACAAAGCAAAATTGTTAAGGAAATAGATTTTATTGAAGAGCTTGAAAAATCCAATTAATAAAGGGAAGTTCGCTTGGTAAAAGAAAGATTGCCAGGCTCCCTTTCGTTATTTTTGAGGAGGTGCCGGAATTTGAATAAAAAGGTCATCCAAATTGGTGTGTTAGTATTTGTTGTTGCTATATTTTTCTTTTTAGCTAAAGGAATTAATGGCGTTGAAATTGTTGAGGTTGGCGATGTAGCGTACGACTTTGAACTTGAAGATACAAACGGTACTATTCATAAGCTTTCTGATTATAGAGGTAAATTTGTTGTCGTTAACTTTTTTGCAACATGGTGCGCACCGTGTGTGGAAGAAGCACCGGAGCTAGAGTTATATGAACAGAAATATGCTGATGAATCCCCGCTATTAATTATTGACCGCGGAGAACCAAAAAAACGAGTTCAGGATTTTATTGAAGAATACAAGACAACTTCCCCGTATTTACTAGATAAAGATGATAAAATCTCAAAAATATATAATGTGGTAGGGCAACCAGAAACACTAATAATTGACCCGAATGGAGTAATTCGTGATAAGATTATTGGCCCAACTACTGCTGAAGATTTAGCAGCAAGAATTAGTTTAATAAAGATGAACGGATATTAATTATTTTTTCGGAAAGGAATGTACAACATGGCAGGTCACCCTACAGGAATCAAACTACAGATTGAAAATCTTATTACGAATGAAATGGATGTAACCAAAGTAATAAGTGGAGAAAAAACAGCAGTACGTCGTCATGGCAAATTTGCAGAGGTTGGAGAAGTGCTGGAACTTAAAGGTAGCCATTATCAAATCACCTCAGTGTATCAGCAAGCTAATAAAGATATGACGAATGAAGATGCGAACAAGGAAGGCTACAAATCAATAGAAGAGTATCGCCAACATGTTCAGGACTGCCATAAAATTACGACGTTGAAATGGGAACCGGAAAAGCTTTACTGGGTTCATGAATTAAAAAAGATTAACTAAAGATAGTTGACGCACTCCCTTGCCAATTGTTATTTCGGCAGGGGAGTTTTGTGTTTTTGGCAAGCTTTTTGTAATAGAAGGCTAGAACTGTAGAATAATAACTATTGTAAAGTCTAGAAAAATTCTTTTAGGTGAAATAAAGGATTTGCTAATCTCCTCATAGCTATAAAAGTTTCTTGAAATATTTATGGTAAATTTTCTTATTTTAATTGTCGAGCGAATTTATCACAATTTTCAAAACCTTGATAATTACGTAACAAAAATTTCGACAAAATTCTACAATCCCAACACAGTTTTATCATATGGAAATTGTTACATTATAAGTAAGGATAAGTTTTTATCCTAATAAATTTAGGGAGGGATGAGCAAGTGGAAATACTATTATTAAGTCGACTGCAGTTCGCAATCACAGTAATATATCACTTTTTATTTGTACCCCTCACAATAGGTTTAGTCATCTTAGTAGCTATAATGGAAACAAAATACGCCAAAACACTAGATCCGATGTATGATCGGATGGGAAGATTTTGGGGGAAATTATTTGCGATTAACTTCGTTCTTGGTATTGTGACCGGTATTACGATGGAATTTCAATTTGGTACGAACTGGTCGGAGTACTCAAAGTATATGGGGGACATTTTTGGTTCACCGCTAGCGATTGAAGCATTAGTAGCCTTCTTCCTAGAATCAACCTTTATTGGAATTTGGCTGTTCGGAAAGGATCGGCTTTCTCCGAAAATGCGCGCCTTTGCAATTTGGATGGTAGCGCTAGGCACAAACATTTCAGCTGTTTGGATTATTACTGCGAACGGGTTTATGCAAAATCCAGTAGGCTATGTTTTAAGAAATGGCCGCGTCGAGTTAGAAAACTTTGGAGCAGTATTAACCAATCCGTATGTATGGCATATGTTTTTCCACACAGTAATTGCTTGTTATATTGTCGGTTCGTTTTTTGTCATGGGAATTAGTGCGTATCATCTATTACGGAAAAATGAAGTTGATTTCTTTAAAAAGTCATTTAAATATGGGTTGATTATGGCATTAGTTGCAACAACATTAACACCGTTTATCGGTCATAAAAACGGTACTTACGTAACAAGTGTTCAACCAGCGAAAGGTGCAGCGATGGAGGCTGTTTGGGAAACAGAACAAGGAGCACCATTTCATATTTTGCAAATTCCAGACCCTGATAATGAGCGGAACTTAGTTGAAGCAATTTCAATACCAAAGCTAGGAAGCTTTTTCTATACAAATAGCTTTAACGGTGAGATTACAGGTTTGAAGGATATACCTGCAGATGAACGACCACCCGTTAATCTTGTATTTTATAGTTTCCGAATTATGGTTATTTTAGGATTATTATTTTTAGCAATTGCTTGGTATGGTTTTTATTTAGATCGTAAAGATAAATTAATAGATTCACCAAAGTATTTAAAAACAACGTTATATTCAATTCTTCTTCCATATGTAGCTATCAATTTAGGTTGGGTCGTTGCTGAGGTAGGACGTCAGCCATGGGTTACAAAAAGCATGTTCAAGAAAAATTGATGAATAAATTATCTTAGTAAGATGCAAAGATTTTCTTAATTAGATAATGGATAGATTGTATTAATTAAAGGAGGAAACAAAAATGGGATATGTATTTTCTGCATACGCAATTATTTGGGTATTAATCGCAGCATATATGGTTGTGTTAGGTAAACGACAAAGCAAAATTGTTAAGGAAATAGATTTTATTGAAGAGCTTGAAAAATCCAATTAATAAAGGGAAGTTCGCTTGGTAAAAGAAAGATTGCCAGGCTCCCTTTCGTTATTTTTGAGGAGGTGCCGGAATTTGAATAAAAAGGTCATCCAAATTGGTGTGTTAGTATTTGTTGTTGCTATATTTTTCTTTTTAGCTAAAGGAATTAATGGCGTTGAAATTGTTGAGGTTGGCGATGTAGCGTACGACTTTGAACTTGAAGATACAAACGGTACTATTCATAAGCTTTCTGATTATAGAGGTAAATTTGTTGTCGTTAACTTTTTTGCAACATGGTGCGCACCGTGTGTGGAAGAAGCACCGGAGCTAGAGTTATATGAACAGAAATATGCTGATGAATCCCCGCTATTAATTATTGACCGCGGAGAACCAAAAAAACGAGTTCAGGATTTTATTGAAGAATACAAGACAACTTCCCCGTATTTACTAGATAAAGATGATAAAATCTCAAAAATATATAATGTGGTAGGGCAACCAGAAACACTAATAATTGACCCGAATGGAGTAATTCGTGATAAGATTATTGGCCCAACTACTGCTGAAGATTTAGCAGCAAGAATTAGTTTAATAAAGATGAACGGATATTAATTATTTTTTCGGAAAGGAATGTACAACATGGCAGGTCACCCTACAGGAATCAAACTACAGATTGAAAATCTTATTACGAATGAAATGGATGTAACCAAAGTAATAAGTGGAGAAAAAACAGCAGTACGTCGTCATGGCAAATTTGCAGAGGTTGGAGAAGTGCTGGAACTTAAAGGTAGCCATTATCAAATCACCTCAGTGTATCAGCAAGCTAATAAAGATATGACGAATGAAGATGCGAACAAGGAAGGCTACAAATCAATAGAAGAGTATCGCCAACATGTTCAGGACTGCCATAAAATTACGACGTTGAAATGGGAACCGGAAAAGCTTTACTGGGTTCATGAATTAAAAAAGATTAACTAAAGATAGTTGACGCACTCCCTTGCCAATTGTTATTTCGGCAGGGGAGTTTTGTGTTTTTGGCAAGCTTTTTGTAATAGAAGGCTAGAACTGTAGAATAATAACTATTGTAAAGTCTAGAAAAATTCTTTTAGGTGAAATAAAGGATTTGCTAATCTCCTCATAGCTATAAAAGTTTCTTGAAATATTTATGGTAAATTTTCTTATTTTAATTGTCGAGCGAATTTATCACAATTTTCAAAACCTTGATAATTACGTAACAAAAATTTCGACAAAATTCTACAATCCCAACACAGTTTTATCATATGGAAATTGTTACATTATAAGTAAGGATAAGTTTTTATCCTAATAAATTTAGGGAGGGATGAGCAAGTGGAAATACTATTATTAAGTCGACTGCAGTTCGCAATCACAGTAATATATCACTTTTTATTTGTACCCCTCACAATAGGTTTAGTCATCTTAGTAGCTATAATGGAAACAAAATACGCCAAAACACTAGATCCGATGTATGATCGGATGGGAAGATTTTGGGGGAAATTATTTGCGATTAACTTCGTTCTTGGTATTGTGACCGGTATTACGATGGAATTTCAATTTGGTACGAACTGGTCGGAGTACTCAAAGTATATGGGGGACATTTTTGGTTCACCGCTAGCGATTGAAGCATTAGTAGCCTTCTTCCTAGAATCAACCTTTATTGGAATTTGGCTGTTCGGAAAGGATCGGCTTTCTCCGAAAATGCGCGCCTTTGCAATTTGGATGGTAGCGCTAGGCACAAACATTTCAGCTGTTTGGATTATTACTGCGAACGGGTTTATGCAAAATCCAGTAGGCTATGTTTTAAGAAATGGCCGCGTCGAGTTAGAAAACTTTGGAGCAGTATTAACCAATCCGTATGTATGGCATATGTTTTTCCACACAGTAATTGCTTGTTATATTGTCGGTTCGTTTTTTGTCATGGGAATTAGTGCGTATCATCTATTACGGAAAAATGAAGTTGATTTCTTTAAAAAGTCATTTAAATATGGGTTGATTATGGCATTAGTTGCAACAACATTAACACCGTTTATCGGTCATAAAAACGGTACTTACGTAACAAGTGTTCAACCAGCGAAAGGTGCAGCAATGGAGGCTATTTGGGAAACAGAACAAGGAGCACCAAGTATTAACCAATCCGTATGTATGGCATATGTTTTTCCACACAGTAATTGCTTGTTATATTGTCGGTTCGTTTTTTGTCATGGGAATTAGTGCGTATCATCTATTACGGAAAAATGAAGTTGATTTCTTTAAAAAGTCATTTAAATATGGGTTGATTATGGCATTAGTTGCAACAACATTAACACCGTTTATCGGTCATAAAAACGGTACTTACGTAACAAGTGTTCAACCAGCGAAAGGTGCAGCGATGGAGGCTGTTTGGGAAACAGAACAAGGAGCACCATTTCATATTTTGCAAATTCCAGACCCTGATAATGAGCGGAACTTAGTTGAAGCAATTTCAATACCAAAGCTAGGAAGCTTTTTCTATACAAATAGCTTTAACGGTGAGATTACAGGTTTGAAGGATATACCTGCAGATGAACGACCACCCGTTAATCTTGTATTTTATAGTTTCCGAATTATGGTTATTTTAGGATTATTATTTTTAGCAATTGCTTGGTATGGTTTTTATTTAGATCGTAAAGATAAATTAATAGATTCACCAAAGTATTTAAAAACAACGTTATATTCAATTCTTCTTCCATATGTAGCTATCAATTTAGGTTGGGTCGTTGCTGAGGTAGGACGTCAGCCATGGGCAGTGTACGGATTAATGAAAACAGCAGAAGGGGTTTCGCCAATTTCTTTATCACAAATTATCTTTTCTTTAAGTGGACTTGTAATATTTTATACGATCTTGATTATTGCGGATGTATATTTGCTTATTAAATATTCAAAAAAAGGCCCCGATGCCTTAGAAGGTGTTACCGAAGGAGGAATGAAACATGTCTCATGATATGTTAGCTATTATCTGGTTCGGTTTATGGGGATTACTTTGGGCTGTTTATTTTGTCTTAGACGGATATACGTTAGGGACTGGTATGTTATTTCCATTCATATCTGAAAACAAACAGGAAAGAAACCAACTTCAAGAAGCAATTGGTCCTTTTTGGGGTGGAAATGAGGTGTGGTTAATTACAGCTGGTGGTGCAACGTTTGCCGCCTTTCCATTAACGTATGCGAATATGTTTAGTTTCTTGTACACGCCATTAATGTTCATCCTGTTTGCGTTGTTTTTTAGGGCAGTTGGATTGGAATTTATGCATAAGGATGATTCTGAAAAGTGGCAAAAGATGTGGAAGTGGGCATTTTTTGTCGCAAGTGGATTGATAGCGTTACTATTCGGAGTTGCTTTTGCCAACCTTTTTGATGGCTTACTAATTAGTGAAGTAGGCTATGAAGGAAACTTATTGAGTTTGTTACATCCATATGGCTTATTAGGTGGAATCTTGTTTGTCGTTATATTCTTGCTATCTGGATCATTATGGGTGCAACTGAAAACAAGTGGAGTTGTTGCCGATAGAGCTGCTGCACTGGCAAAACCATTCGTAATTGTAACAGCAGCAATTGTTGCCATTTTTCTAGTAGCGACAGGTAATCGTACACCAATATTTGAAAATTATGCAGCTATGCCTGTTTTATGGATTGTTCCAGCGCTCGCGATGGTTGCCAGTTTAGGTGCCATATGGTTTGTCATAAAGGAGCGTATAGGATTAGCGTTTACGGCTGTATGTGTAACAATATTTACGCTGATGGCAACAGGCTTTATTGGAATGTTCCCGAATATGCTGCCTTCCAAAATTGATCCAGCGTATAGTACAAATCTGTTTGATGCTGCAGGTAGTCAGCTGAACTTAACGATTATGTTAATTGTTGCCCTTATATGTGTACCAATTGTAATCGGATATCAATTATGGAGCTACCGGGTCTTTAAAGATAAAATTACAAAGGAAACAGCAAAAGGATACCAATAAAAGTGACTAAATATTATTAAGGATCTTTAGTTATATAGAAATAAATATATAGTCATGAGGAATCTCTAAAATCCTCATGACTATTTTTTATTCTATCTTCAAATCTCCGTTTATTTCTCTTTCTAACCACTACTTTTTCAAAATATACGGAATTCCTAAGATTAAGCAACTACAACTGCCGAAAATACAACAATGAACAATTAACTTAGCGTATTTGATAATACAACTTGGACAAAAAGTTGTAACAGAAATTTCGACAAAGCAACACAGTTTAAACACGATTTAAACAAGTATTGGATATTAAATAATAATTAGTTTAATTAATTAAACATTATGAACTAATGGAGGTATTTATTTAATGGATGAGGTTTTATTACTAAGTCGTTTGCAGTTTGGAATTACAGTAATTTATCATTTCTTGTTTGTACCTTTAACTATTGGATTAGTAATTCTAGTAGCAATGATGCAAACGAAATATGCAACAACATTAGATCCAATGTATGATCGGATGGCAAGATTTTGGGGAAAATTATTTTCAATAAACTTTGTTCTCGGTATTGTGACTGGTATTACAATGGAATTTCAATTTGGTACGAACTGGTCGGAGTACTCAAAGTATATGGGGGACATTTTTGGTTCGCCCCTAGCGATTGAAGCATTAGTAGCGTTCTTCCTAGAATCAACCTTTATTGGAATTTGGCTGTTCGGAAAGGATCGGCTTTCTCCGAAAATGCGCGCCTTTGCAATTTGGATGGTAGCGCTAGGCACAAACATTTCAGCTGTTTGGATTATTACTGCGAACGGGTTTATGCAAAATCCGGTAGGCTATGTTTTAAGAAATGGCCGCGTCGAGTTAGAAAACTTTGGTGCAGTATTAACCAATCCATATGTATGGCATATGTTTTTCCACACAGTAATTGCTTGTTATATCGTCGGTGCGTTTTTTGTCATGGGAATTAGTGCATATCATTTATTACGAAAAAATGAAGTGGATTTCTTCAAAAAGTCATTTAAATATGGGTTGATTATGGCATTAGTTGCAACAACGTTGACACCGTTTATCGGTCATAAAAACGGTACGTACGTCGCAAGTGTCCAACCAGCGAAAGGTGCAGCAATGGAGGCTATTTGGGAAACAGAACAAGGAGCACCATTTCATATTTTGCAAATTCCGGATCCTGCCAATGAGCGCAATGCCGTTGAAGCTATATCGATACCAAAGCTAGGAAGCTTTTTCTATACAAATAGCTTTAACGGTGAGATTACAGGTTTGAAGGATATACCTGCAGATGAACGACCACCCGTTAACCTAGTGTTTTATAGCTTCCGAATAATGGTTGCACTAGGCTTACTATTTTTAGCGATTGCCTGGTACGGCTACTACTTATATAGAAAGGATAGACTATTAGATTCACCAAGATATTTAAAAACAACGTTATATTCAATTCTTCTTCCATATGTAGCTATCAATTTAGGCTGGATCGTTGCCGAGGTAGGCCGTCAACCGTGGGTTGTATACGGATTAATGAAAACAGCAGAAGGAGTTTCACCAATCTCTTTATCACAAATTATTTTCTCTTTAAGTGGTCTAGTTGTATTTTATACGATCTTAATTATTGCAGATGTATATTTACTTGTTAAATATGCAAAAAAAGGTCCCGAGGTTTTAGATGCAGCAACTGTAGGAGGAATGAAACATGTCTCATGATATGCTAGCAATCATCTGGTTTGGTTTATGGGGATTACTTTGGGCGGTTTATTTTGTTTTAGATGGTTATGCGTTAGGTACAGGGATGTTATTTCCATTTTTGACTAAAAACAAACTGGAAAGAAATCAACTTCAAGAAGCAATTGGCCCTTTTTGGGGTGGGAATGAGGTATGGTTAATTACGGCTGGTGGTGCAACGTTTGCCGCCTTTCCATTAACGTATGCTAATATGTTTAGTTTCTTGTATACGCCTTTAATGTTGATCCTGTTTGCATTATTTTTTAGGGCAGCTGGATTGGAATTTATGCATAAGGATGATTCTGAAAAGTGGCAAACAATGTGGAAGTGGGCGTTCTTTGTCGCAAGTGGATTAATAGCATTACTATTTGGAGTCGCTTTCGCTAATCTTTTTGATGGCTTACTAATTGGTGAAGGAGGCTATGAAGGAACCTTGTTGAGTTTGTTACATCCATATGGTTTATTAGGTGGAATCTTGTTTGTCGTTATGTTCTTGCTATCGGGCTCATTATGGGTACAGCTAAAGACTATAGGTGAAGTAGCTGAAAGAGCGATGAAGTTAACAAAATCTTTTGCAATGATAACTGCTGCAGTTGTGGCCATTTTTCTAGTAGCAACAGCAAATCGAACACCGATATTTGAAAACTATACAGCCATACCAGTTTTATGGATTGTTCCTGCACTCGCAATGGTTGCAAGCTTAGGAGTCATTTGGTTTGTCTTAAAGGAGCGCATAGGATTAGCGTTTACGGCTGTATGTGTAACAATATTTTCACTGATGGCAACAGGCTTTATTGGAATGTTCCCGAATATGCTGCCTTCCAAAATTGACCCAGCTTTTAGTACAAACTTATTTGATGCCGCAGGTAGTCAGCTGAACTTAACAATTATGCTTATTGTCGCCCTTATATGTGTACCAATTGTAATTGGATATCAATTATGGAGCTACCGCGTCTTTAAGGAAAAAATATTGAAGGAAACGGCAAAAGGATATCAATAATAGAATATTAATAAAAATATACGTATTTATTCTGACTATTACTTTGCATCAGTGGGGCAGCTAACTCCATCTGATGCTTTTTTTATAAAAAGTTTACAAAATTGTCACATTAATTTAAAGAAATATTTGGTAATGTTTAAATGTATACCTATTGGAAATCATAAATAGGACTATAAAAAAAGGGGATGATTCTATGGCTCAACTTACAGATGTATTAAACAAACAGATTGCAAATTGGAGCGTACTTTATGTAAAGCTTCATAATTATCATTGGTATGTAAAAGGTGGACATTTCTTTACTCTACACACAAAATTTGAAGAGTTTTATGACGAAGCAAATTTACATATCGATGAGTTAGCTGAACGCCTATTAACAATAGGTGGACAACCAGTTGCAACAATGAAGGGTTGTTTAGAAATGTCCTCAATTGAAGAAGCAACAGGAGAAGAAACAGCAGAACAAATGGTACAAACACTAATAAAGGATTTCTCAAATGTAGTTGCTGAATTAAAAGAAGGAATGGCGTTAGCAGAAGAACAAGATGATGAAATTACTGGGGATATGTTGCTAGCTATTCATGGTAGTCTTGAAAAGCATGTTTGGATGTTAAAAGCATTTTTAGGTAAAGCAGTGGAGTAGGTTTTTATAGCGAAGTAGGGTAAAGTCCAATCTTGGGCTTTACCCTTTGTTTTTTGGGGAACAATAACCCGGAAGGAAGATTCCCCCGGGTCATTGTTAAATGATTATTGTTTTATATTCCTTGTGGTTCAAATGTTTTGCAGTCAGTTTCAGTTGAATTTGTGGCTTGCTCACCTTTATTACTTACGACATAGATGGATTCAGCTGCACACTTGTTACCTTTTGCCCAGTACGTACAATTGCTTACTTCACATAATACGTCTTGTGCCATTTACAATCATCTCCTTCTTAATGTTGGTATCGTATTACAGTACTATAATAACCAACGCTTTCTGGAGATATACTTATGCAAAAAATACCTATTATTACTTATTATGAATGATTATCATTATCAATATACGTATTAATTTTTAAATTTTATAAATGTGAATTTAAAAAGGACCAAATTCGGTCCTTTTATAGGCTATTTCATTGCTTGATCTAACGTTTCAATGTTTTTTCTCATTAAAGAAAAATAATCATCCTTCCTTTTGATGTCTTCATCAGTTAAAATTGCAAGATTATGAAGATATAACGCCTCAGCTTTTAGTTCGTTTTTTACAATTTCAGTTATTTTTGTTGTAATGTTTTTTTCAAAAATCACATATTTAATATTATTTTCCTTTGCTGTTTGAATAATATCCTCCAGTTGTTTTTGAGACGGTTCATTTGTTGGTGAAAGTCCTGTGACAGCAATTTGCTTAATTCCGTAGTTATTCTCCCAATACCCATATGCAGCATGAGAAACAAGGATTTTTGGATCTTTCTTTTGGCCGACCATTACATGAAATTCATGATCCAATTTTTCTAATTGTTGCTTTAGGGATTGGAAATTAGATTCAAACTCATTTTTTGCTGCTGGTTTCAGTTCGACTAGCATATTTTTAATGTTCTCAGAAAGCTTTATTGAAAGAATTGGATCCATCCAGACATGGGGATCGAAATCATCGTGTGCGTGTTCGTGACTCTCATCTGCTTGATGGTCATCAATAATTTCACCGCCATCTTCTTTATGGGTGATATCATTCGGACGAGAATAATGTTCTTCATGATTGGTGTTGTTCTCTTCCTCGTGGTGATGTTCAATCATTTCAATTCCATCAGCAGCTTCGACTATTGCAACTTCTTCATTTTTCAGTGATTCTGAAATCTCAGCTGCATATTGTTCCATTGTCTGACTGCTATATATAAATGCATCTGCTTTAGCAATATCGATCATAGATTTTGTTGAAGGCTCAAAAGAGTGTGGATCTACACCAGGTGGAATGATACTCTTAACTTCAATATGATCACCACCAATTTTTTTCGTGAAGTCTTCTAAAGGATATAACGTTGTATAAATTTGTAATGTGTCATTTTCATTACTGTTTTCAGTTGACTGCATTCCTATATCAGAAGTTGAACAACCAAAGCCAACTAATAATACAAAAATTAATAACAATAAACCTTTTGTTTTTTCTAAAAAAATGCTCAATTTCATTCGAAAATTATCCCCCTTCTATATAACACCGATTATTATATCGTAATTATTACGTTTTGCAAACCGAAAAGATTCCGATTTGTAATCGATTTTTTAAAGTAAACAAAGTATTTTAATTGCTATGATACAAAAGCTTTAGCTAATTATTGTTTTTGTTTTCGAATAAGTACAGGCACGGACATTCTTGCCTTCGCATAAGATTAATTAGGCGAATACCTATATTGTTGGAGGTGAAGATGTGTCATCAATTATTGCTGCAATGAGTTATCTATTGAAAGAATTGTTTTTCCTAGTCTCTTATGTAAAGAACAATGCCTTCCCACAACCATTATCGGAAAAGGACGAGAAAAAATACCTAATATTAATGGAAAAAGGGGATATGGAAGCACGTAATCGCCTTATTGAACACAATCTCCGCCTTGTTGCACATATTGTCAAGAAATTTGAGAATACAGGAGAAGATGCAGAGGACTTAATATCAATCGGTACAATTGGATTAATTAAAGCGATAGAAAGTTATTCATACGGCAAAGGTACAAAGCTAGCAACTTATGCAGCAAGATGTATTGAGAATGAAATACTGATGCATCTCCGTGCTTTGAAAAAAACGAAGAAGGATGTTTCACTACATGACCCAATTGGTCAGGATAAAGAAGGTAATGAGATTAGCCTGATAGATATACTAAAATCTGAAAATGAGGACGTTGTTGACACGATTCAACTATTAATGGAGCTTGAAAAAATCAATGATTATATTCACATATTAGATGATCGCGAAAAGGAGGTTATTGTCGGGAGATTTGGTCTCGATATGAAGCAGGAGAAAACTCAACGTGAAATTGCCAAAGAACTAGGGATATCAAGAAGTTATGTGTCAAGAATTGAAAAGAGAGCGCTGATGAAGCTTTTTCATGAATTTTTTCGAAATGAGCGGAAGAAAAGAGGAAAGTAAAGCCCAGCATTATGCTGGGCATATTTTATACAAAAAGTATATCGAAAAAAATTTGACATCCTTATGACAAAAGTGTTACAGCTTCGGAAACGTGATGAAAATCACATATATCCGATACCCCTAGTTGTAAGATGAAAGTAATATTTTAATAAATCCAAATTTGGGGGATTTATCATGCAAAATAAACAGCAAAAGTTGAAGAAAAAAAGAGTCAAAAAATGGTCGATTGCACGTCATATTGTCCAAGGATTCATTCTTTTATGGTTTTTGTCACCCTTGGTATTAGTCGAGGTAGAGGGTGAAAATTTTTTTTATGGGACTTTAGCTTCCTCGGAAATTTTCGGAATTCCGCTCACTGATCCGTTTGCTGCATTACAAGTTACTTTAGCTTCCAAGCAGATTCAATGGGGTTTTCTTGGTGGGGCCTTAATTATATTTGCTTTTTATGCATTAATAAAAGGACGAGTATTTTGTAGCTGGGTTTGTCCTATAAATACATTATTAGAGATGACTGATAAAATCCGCAATTATATTCCGTTGCCTGATAAGCCAATGGACAGGCATACCAAGATATATATAGCGATTATTACCTTAATTCTTTCATTTTTAATTGGAATTCCTGTTTTTGAAATCATTTCACCGATTGGAAATACAATGAGAAGCCTTGTACTAACAACAACGATCGGGTTACTGATAGTTTTGGCTATAGTATTATATGATTTAGTTGTGAGTAGGCGGGGATGGTGTCGTTATCTTTGTCCGCTAGGTGGAATGTATCAATCCATTGGCAAACTGGGCTTGTTCAGAGTGAAATTTGACCATAATCTTTGTTTAGGGTGTGACCAATGCCGTTCAGTTTGTTTATCTGACCCTGAAATTTTAGAGCCTGGAATTAATCGCATAACAACGTATGTAAACGATGCGGACTGTAACTTATGTGGTAAATGCGTTGATAATTGTCCAGTAGAAGCACTTTCGATTACATTAAAAAAACATGATCCAATTCGTGTAAGCTCATTTCAACAACTTAGGAAAAAATATTTTGAAGCATAGAAAGGTTCAAAAAAGCTCAAAACAAATTTGTTTTGAGCTTTACTTGTTCTTTGATGAAGTGTTGCTTGAGTCTTTATTTTGAACATTGTATGATTAAAATAATTTGAACTTCGATAAAATTAGTTTATAAGTGATAACATAAATTAGTATGGAGGATCTAGTGTGATAAAGTTTTTCTATCGTTTATTAATTGACTTAACAAATAATATTTTTATTTCAAAACTAATTAAATTGTTTGCTACTTCAAAAGTGAGTCGTTCATTAATTCCTTCTTTTATCAAAGCTTTTAATATTGATGAAACGGAAGCGGCAAATCCAAGAGATCAATATAATAGTTTACACGATTTTTTCATTCGTACACTAAAAAGTGATGCACGTCCAATTAATTTCGAACCTAATAGTGTCATCAGTCCTGTGGATGCCTTAGTTGAGGATATAGGAATAATTAACCAACAAAAAGATATTGTTGTTAAAGGACAAATATTCTCGATAAAAGAAATGCTAGGAAACGATGAAAAATTTATAAAATATGAAAATGGAATTTATATGATTTTATATTTAAGTCCGAAAGATTATCACCGAATTCATAGTCCAATATCAGGTACAATTCGGTCTCAATGGGAGGTTGGGGGGAAATCATATCCGGTAAATTCATGGGGATTGAAGTACGGACGAGCCCCACTGTCAAAAAATTATCGAATGATATCTGAAGTCGAACAGGATAATAGATTTATAGCTATTGCAAAGGTTGGTGCATTATTTATCAATAGCATTACCCTAACCCATCCAAATGATATCCTACAAAAAGGTGATGAAATCGGATATTTTTCCTTTGGTTCTACAGTTGTATTACTATTTGAAAAGGACTGCTTTTTACCGCTAAAAGAACTGAAGGGAGAAAGAGTTAAAATGGGACAAAGGATAGGAGTTTTCCTTCAAAAATAGGTCATATGTTGATAAATTATAATCATATTGTTATTTGAAAATTTAGGTAAGGAGGGTATAAATAATGAAAAACGTCCTTGTAAATAAGATCGCCCAATTAGTAGCAACTGAGAATCAACTGCGAAGCTATTGGAAAAAGCTCGGGGAAGACGTAAGCTTTGAATCGTTAACAAATGAGCAACTTATGGAGCTTGGGAAGAAACTAATTGCTGAAGCGTCACACCATGAGTTAGAATCACATCTTATTGATCGAGGGTGGCGAACGAAGGATGAAATCGATGGAAAAATGATTGCTGAGGATAATAGCGACCCTAGTGTTCATATTGAGTTAATAGATACAAATCAACAAGGTATTCCATCAAAAATTATTATTGATCGTTTGCTTGAATTTAAATGTAAGAGCTGTCAATTCGAATTTCTAGTTCAAGATTTGGATGTTAAGCAACAAGCACTTAAATGCCCACTAGATGGAGGAGAAGTTGAACTTTTGCAAAGTCAACTGAAGAAAATATATAAAGAAAAATAAAAGGGGTTGATAAGGTGGAGCATTCGGTAGTACAGGAAGTTTCTAATTTCCAAATATATATGGCGGTTATTATTTTCTTAGTTACATATGCATTCATTATCTCTGAAAAAATAAATCGCGCTGTCATTGCACTATTAGGTGCATTTTTAATGATCGCTTTTAAAATTGTCGATTTAGAAGCCGCATTTACACATCATATCGAATGGGGAACAATCACTTTATTAGTAGGTATGATGATTTTAGTAGGGATAACTAGTAAAACTGGTGTATTCCAGTTTGTCGCTTTAAAATCAGCGAAGGTAGCTAAAGGAGATCCAATTAAAATACTAATCATTTTATCATTACTAACAGCTGTAGCATCAGCTTTTCTTGATAACGTGACAACGGTGTTATTAATAGTTCCTGTTACATTCTCAATTACTAGACTTTTAGGGGTAAATCCTGTTCCGTTTTTAATTTCAGAAGTACTATTTTCTAATATTGGCGGAACGGCTACATTAATCGGTGATCCACCTAATATTATGATTGGAAACGCTATTAAGCATTTGACGTTCAACGAATTCTTAATTAATTTAACCCCAGTTGTACTTATCATTATTGGAGTCACATTAGTAATTATTTACTTTATTTATCGCAAGCAGCTACAAGTAACAGAAGAACAAAAAGCAAAACTTATGCAGTTAAATGAGAAAGAATATATTAAAGACCAAGTTCTTTTGAAAAAATCATTGATTGTTCTTGGATGTACCATTTTGGGGTTTGTTCTTCATTCAGTGCTTCATTTAGAGGCAGCTGTTGTTGCGCTTGGTGGCGCAACCGTTTTAATGCTAATTGGTGTGAAGGAACATGACTTAGAGGAAGTCTTCCATAGTGTTGAATGGGTAACAATTTTCTTCTTTGCAGGTTTATTTACATTAGTAGGTGGTCTTGTTGACGTTGGTGTTATTAAAAGCTTAGCACAACAAGCATTAGACTTAACTGGTGGAAATATTCCGACAGCGGCAATTTTAATATTGTGGGTATCCGGAATCGCATCAGCGACGATTGACAATATTCCGTTTGTTGCAACGATGATTCCGTTAATTCAAGATATGGCTACAGGTATGGGCTATTCAATCGATGCTCCAGAGATTAATGCTTTATGGTGGTCGCTATCTTTAGGAGCTTGTCTTGGGGGGAACGGTACGTTGATTGGGGCATCTGCAAACGTAATTGTTGCAGGGATGGCTTCACGTGAAGGACATGGCTTCAGTTATTTACATTTCTTAAAAATCGGAGCACCGTTAACACTAGTAGCCTTGATTATTGCACATGTTTATGTGTATTTTAGATATCTTACAGCATTTATGTAATAAGAGAAAAAACATCCTGTTCCATTTGGGCAGGATGTTTCCATGTTCTTACGAAGTTTTTCTAATTTTATTATTTAAATGGCGACGATCAATTTCTGTTTGAATGAGTTGGATGAAATCTGGATTTAAGTTTAGTTCGATGGCCTTATAAAATGATTCAATCAGCAATTCGTCAGATAATGTTCTCATTTTTTAGCCAGGGGTGCTGGCCATTCACCTCCTAATAGAGAATTGTTTATTGTCATAATTTTACTTTTTATGCATATAATGTATATTTGTATCTTGTATTTATACATTACCATGATTTTTTTAATAGAACAACCGTTCTACATATCCACAGGTAGCAGTGGATAACTTGTGGGTATTATGTTTATAATGTGAATAATCCCTTCGAAATCAACTGTTAATAATGTGTATAAAGTTATCCACATATGTGAAATTTTTTACTTTCTTGTCGAAAAGTTTTTTCGGTTTTCACTATTTCGACAAATTTATATAAAATAGTGATTTATGTTTTGAAACTAGCAAATAGTTTAGCTATTATTAGTAGAGAACATGAAGTTGAAACATTTTATGGGGTGTTGGGATTGCTAAAATTATTTTTGCCAGATGAGCATGTGAAAGATATTTTTAAAATTAAAGCAGAAGAGCTAAAAAAAAGAGGAATAAAAGGGGTTATTACTGATTTAGATAACACCCTTGTGGAATGGGATCGCCCTGAGGCAACACCTGAGTTGAAAAAATGGTTTCAAGAAATGAAAGAACAAGGGATCATTATCACTATTGTTTCAAATAATAATCAGGAGCGTGTTAAACAATTTTCTGATCCTATAGGAGTTGATTATATATATGAGGCAAGAAAACCGATGGGACGAGCATTCCGTAAAGCTTTAAAGGATATGAAGCTAAAAAAAGAGGAAATTGTCGTAGTTGGTGATCAGCTTTTAACTGATGTATTGGGCGGGAATCGATCAGGTATGCATACTATCCTTGTTGTTCCAGTCGCGCAAACAGATGGCTTTTTTACAAGAATTAATCGAAAAATTGAAAGGTCTATCCTTAATTATATGAGAAAAAAAGGCATGATTTATTGGGAGGAATAGGTTTGGATAATGAAGTACAATATTGTTCCGGCTGTGGTGTCAAAATTCAAATTGAGAACAAGGCCGAAGTAGGTTATGCTCCTCCATCGGCATTAAAGAACGAAATCTTAATTTGTCAACGGTGTTTTCGGTTAAAGCATTATAATGAAATTCAAGATGTTTCCTTAACAGATGATGATTTCTTAAAAATCTTAAACAACATTGGCTATTCTACTTCTCTAGTAGTAAAAATTGTTGATATTTTTGATTTTAATGGCAGTTGGCTGCCAGGGTTACATCGTTTTATTGGCAAAAATAAAATCATTCTAGTTGGAAATAAGGTCGATTTATTACCTAAATCCGTAAAAAGATCTAAGCTTATACAATGGATGAAATATTCTGCAAAACAGTTAGGTCTTAAACCAGAGGAAGTATATTTAATAAGTGCTTCGAAGGGTGAAGGAGTAAAAGAGTTAGCTGAGCAAATTGATATGTATAGAGAAGGAAAAGATGTTTATGTTGTTGGTGCAACAAATGTAGGTAAATCATCTTTCATTAATCGGATTATAAAAGAATTTAGTGGCGAAGACAATGTAATCACAACATCACAGTTTCCAGGCACTACATTAGATCTGATTGGTGTACCTTTGGATGATGGAGCAACGTTATATGATACTCCTGGAATAATTAATCACCATCAAATGGCACATTTTGTTGATGAGAAAGGTCTCAAAATCATTTCTCCGAAAAAAGAAATTAAACCGAGGATTTTTCAATTGAATGAAGGTCAAACGTTGTTTTTTGGTGGACTAGCAAGATTTGACTATATAGCTGGTGGTAGAAAATCATTTACATGCTACGTATCAAATGAATTAAATATACATAGAACAAAGATAGAAAAGGCTGAGCAGCTTTATAAGGAGCATTTAGGTGAGCTGTTACAACCACCATTTGGAGAAAAAGCACAGGAATTGCCACCACTGCAAAAACAGGAATTTACCATCAAAGAAGCGAAAACAGATATTGTATTTCATGGATTAGGATGGATTACATGTAATGAACCTGGATCAAAAGTAATTGCGTATGCTCCGAATGGAGTAGGGGTCACAATAAGACAATCGTTAATCTGATCTCTATAATATTACTATGGACTATCAATAATGATACCTATCAGAATTAATGAATATTGAAAGTTGGGGGTAAAGTGGGGAAATTATTTGGATTAATCGGTCATCCAGTCGGGCATTCGATGTCGCCGTTTATGCATAATGACCAATTTGCGAATTTAGGCATTGATGGACATTATCATGCATTTGATGTTCATCCAAAAGACTTGGAAGCTGCCATTCAAGGGATTCGTGTTTTAGGAATATCAGGATTTAACATTACTATTCCACATAAAGTAAATGTCATCCAATATTTAGATGAGGTCGATGAGGAAGCGAAACAAATTGGCGCAGTCAACACTGTCGTTAATAAAAATGGTAAACTTATTGGCTATAACACTGATGGAAAAGGGTTTGTTGTATCACTTATGCAACTAGCTGGTGACTCCGTTTTACATAAAAAGATGTTATTGGTCGGAGCTGGTGGGGCCGCTAGAGGAATTTATATTACACTTGCGCGACTAGGAGTCCAGCACATTGATATTGCAAATAGAACAGTAGAAAAAGCAAACGAGCTAATTGCCTCCTGTTCTTTTCCGATAACATCCAATGCTTTATCTATTATTGAAGCAGAAAAAAATCTGTTCAATTATGAAATTATTATTAATACTACATCTGTTGGGATGAGCCCACAAACTGGGATGATTCCTATTGATTTAAAAAATATGAAAGCTGGAACAATACTTAGTGATATTATTTATAATCCAATTGAAACAAAATGGTTAAAGCTTGGTCGCAGTTTAGGTGGGGTCGTTCAAAATGGTGTTGGAATGTTTGTTGGCCAAGGTGCACTTGCTTTTGAGCTCTGGACAGGTCAAAAGCCTGATTTTAAAGGGATGGAGAAAATTGTGAGAACACAACTAGGAGGAAACTAAATGTTAACAGGAAAACAAAAACGGTTTTTGCGTGCAAAAGCACACCATTTAAACCCAATTTTTCAAGTTGGAAAGGGTGGGGTTAATGAGAATATGGTGAAACAAATTGGTGAAGCATTAGAGGCTCGCGAATTAATTAAAGTAAGCATCCTGCAAAATTGTGAAGATGATCGGGATGAAGTTGCAAGAGAAATATCATCTCGCTCAGGTGCAGAGCTTGTACAAATTATCGGGAATATTATCGTTATTTATAGAGAATCCTCTGAAAATAAACAAATTGAACTTCCGTGAGGTGATAATAGTGAAGGTTGGAATATTGGGTGGTACATTCGATCCTCCACACTATGGTCATTTAATTATAGCCCAGGAGGTTTTAACAGCCTTACAGCTTGATGAAATATGGTTTATGCCTACAAATGTACCACCGCACAAAGAAAACGCTAAAACTAAAGGTGAAGAACGCATTGAAATGGTAAAAAGAGCAATTGACGACAATCCTAATTTCTTTTTACAGACAATCGAATTTGAGCGTTCAGGTCCCTCTTATACATATGAAACAATCGGATTATTACAGAAAAGGTATCCTAAAGCTGAGTTCTATTTTATTATTGGCGCTGATATGGTAGAATATTTGCCAAATTGGCAGCATATTGAAGAACTTGTTAGACAAGTTCAATTTGTCGGAGTGAAACGTCCAAGTTTCAAAGTAAAGTCCAATTATCCGATAATTGAAGTAGAAGTCCCGCAATTTGAGATTTCTTCTTCGCAGCTTCGTGACCGCTTTAAAAATAAGCAAAATACGAAATATTTTTTACCGGATCTTGTGAAACAATATATTGAGGAGAAAAATTTATATGGAGCGAAGTAAGGCATTACAAATTGTCAAACAACAATTGACAAGTAAACGATATGAGCACACATTAGGTGTAATGGAGTCGGCTCTTAATTTAGCCCAAAAGTATCGAGTTGATACTAAAAAGGCTGAGCTAGCCGCAATATTTCACGATTACGCTAAGTTTCGTCCTGTAGAGGAGATGAAAGCTATTATTATCGATCAAAAAATGCCTGAAATGTTACTCGATTTTCATTCTGAATTGTGGCATGCTCCAGTTGGTGCATATTTAGTCAAAACCGAAGTAGGTATCACTGATGAAGAGGTGTTACAGGCGATTCGCTATCATACTACCGGAAACAAACAAATGAATACGCTTGATAAAATTATTTTTTTAGCTGATTATATTGAACCAGGAAGAAGCTTTCCGGGAGTTGAAGCTGTAAGAAATATAGCAGAACAAAGCTTAAATGCAGCTGTTGTTACCGCCTTAAAAAATACGATAAAATTTTTGTTAGATAAAAGTGAGCTAATTTATCCAGATACATTGGAAACATACAATTCGTTAATAAAAGTAGAAAAAGGAGGAATTACCTTTAATGACTGAACAGGATATTTTGTACATTGCCGCGAAAGCAGCTGATGATAAAAAGGCAGAAGATATTACTGTGTTAGATATGAGAGGGGTATCATTAGTCGCTGATTATTTTATTATTTGCCACGGGAATTCTGAAAAGCAAGTCCAAGCAATTGCCCGTGAGGTAAAGGAAAAGGCAAATGAAAGCGGATTAAATGTTAAGCGTTTAGAAGGGTTTGATGAGGCTCGTTGGATACTTATAGATTTAGAAGATGTGATCGTTCATATTTTTCATCGTGATGAAAGAATCTATTATAATTTAGAACGTCTCTGGGGAGATGCTCCTCGTGTAAATATTCATGAAAGACTTACCCAATAATATGACTGCTTATAGAAGCTTTGCTTTACTTTATGATGAGCTGATGAATGATGTCCCTTATAATAACTGGATTGATTATGTTGAGAAAATGATGAAAAAGTACGGAAATGGTGGAAATCGTTTTCTAGACATTGGTTGTGGAACAGGAGCAATTTCTATCCCTTTGGCAAAAAAGGGTTTTAACGTAACGGGAATTGATTTATCCGAGGATATGCTGGCAGTAGCGAATAGAAAGTCTGAACAATCTGGTGTAAGTGTTGCTTATTTTCTACAAGATATGCGGGAATTTGAAGGGTTCAAGCCATTTGATTGCATCGGAATTTTTTGCGATTCTTTAAATTATTTAGTAATAGAAGAGGATGTCAAACAAACATTCCAAAATGTCTTTCATTATCTCGTTCCTGGAGGTTTATTTTTATTTGATGTTCATTCTCTTTATAAGATTGAGGAATTGTTTATTGGTCAATCGTATTGTAGTAATGGTGACGACATTGCTTATATATGGAATTGCTTTGAAGGTGAAACACCCTATTCTGTCGAGCATGAACTGACATTTTTTGTAAAACAGAATAGGCTATATGAACGATTTGATGAACTTCATTATCAGCGGGCCTTTCCGATTAGCCAGTATAAACAATGGCTAGAAGTTATCGGTTTTAATGTTCTGGAAATAACGGCTGATTTTACTGAAAAAAGCCCATGGGAAACAGCAGAAAGGATTTTTTTTGTTGTTCGTAGACCTTAGAACAAAAAAGCCATAGAACAGATTTAGTACTAATCTAGTAATATTAATCAGAGGTACAATTCTATAATAGGGGAAAAAGTTAAAACCGAGAGAGATTGAACTTTCTCGGTTTTTTTGATAAATTGCAGGAATATTGAATTCCGATAACGAATTAATTAATTATTCCAAACTGCTCCGAGATTTTTTTCTTTTCATCAAAAAACTTGGCATGTGTTGCTTGAATAACATGATGAAACATTTGTCCCACTTCGGCTTCGAGTACTTTAATTCCTTCACCAGTAATTCCGCCTTTTACACATACTTTTTCTTGCAATGTTTCTAATGTGTAAACTTCCTGTTCAATCAATTGTCCCATTCCTATCAACATTTTGGTAGCTAGTAAGCTTGCTTGCTCTTCTGGAATTTGTGTTTCATTAACCGCTGCTTCAATAAATCTTCGTAGTAAAAATGTAAAAAATGCTGGTCCGCAACTTGTAATATCTGAAGCAACTCTTGTAAATTCTTCCTCAATCACAACGGGTGCTGAAATTTTCTCCATTAATTGTATGATCGTCTTTTGATGATGATACTTACAGCTTTCCCCAAAAGTAAGCAATGAAGTTCCACTTAAAACACGATTATTAATACTAGGTATGACTCGAGCAACGGAACAAGGTACAACTGATTCGAGTTGTTTTACACTGATTGGACTGGTGATCGAAATAATACATTGCTCCTTTCTTATTGTAGTATGACATTGTTGAAGAAGCGAGTATATGTCGACTGGTTTCACGCAAATGAAAATGAAATCGCAATGGTTGATTACATCTTCTACTGAATTCATAACTTGAATGTTAGGATACACACATTTTATATGTTCAGCTTTAGCTTTTGAACGATTTATTATAAATAACTGTTGTTCTGTAACTGCAGATGATATGAGAAATGCATCAATTAGGATTTTGCCCATGTTTCCAGTTCCAACAATACCGATATTCAATGCTCTTTCCCCCCCTAAACAAAACAGGTTCCTTTATCTATATCTATGATGGCATTGAAAAAATATGCACAAACTTGATGTAGCTACTACTGTATACATTAAACTTTGTAAAAGGAGATTATATGGTATGGAAATAAAATCACTACTTACCAAATATTTGAAGCCAATACTCATAGTATTGGCAGCGATCATTTTATTCACTGTTTTTACTACACAAAACGATATCCATTCTGATGAAGATTCTAGTACAGAGATACTAGATTTCACTGAATCATTATCATCTGAATTACAAATAACTGAGCAGACGGATAGTAATGGTGATTTGCCTGAATTGTATATTATCGTTGATGTAAAGGGGGCAGTTTTGCAACCTAATGTTTATGAATTGCTAGAAGGAAGTAGGGTGTTGGATGCAATAAATATGGCTGGGGGATTTGCTGCAGACGCTGATCAGACTAAAATAAATTTAGCAGCTCGCCTTCAAGATGAGATGGTCATCTATGTACCGAAAATTGGCGAAAATATAGATGTTAAAGTAAATCTTAATGGTCAAAATGATCATAATAAAATAAATATTAATACCGCTACAGTTGAGGAATTACAACGTTTGCAAGGTATTGGGCCGTCCAAAGCAGAAAGTATTATTACATACCGAGAAGAACACGGAAGATTTCAAACAATAAATGATTTATTAAATGTTTCCGGTATAGGTGAAAAGTCATTGGAAAAGATTGTAGATGAAATTACTGTACGGTAGAAGACTTGTAGAAATATATTGACGATTATCTAAAAAAATAGCTACACTTACTTTATATTAATTGAAAAGAGGTTATTTATGATGCCTAGAAAAAATTGGGACAAATACTTTCTAGATATTGCCCGCGAAGTGGCGACCCGTTCTACTTGTCCACGGTTAAGTGTTGGATGTGTAATTGTAAAGGAAAAGCATATTATTTCTACTGGTTATAATGGCTCTATTCACGGGCATGATCATTGTGAGGATGTAGGTTGTTTGATTAATGAACAAGGTAGGTGTATCCGTACAATTCACGCTGAAGTAAATGCGGTACTACATGCAGAGAGAGATGACTTAAAAGGGGCTACTGCATACGTGACACATGAACCTTGTGAAAATTGTGCAAAAACACTTGCACAATCAGGAATAAAGAAAATTGTTTTTGAAAATGCTTATGAAAATAAATGGAATCAATATTTCTTAAAAGATATAGAAGTAATTCGAATTAAAGATTAAAAACTGATGAAATAATTTTAAAATAGAGAGGTGGCCTACTTGAAAGGGAATTGGTTTTATGTTGCCTTAGCTGCTCTACTAGGGACTTTGGCTGCCTTTTTTCAATCTATAATCGTTGGTTTAGCCATAGTTTTTAGTTACTTTATTTGGCTGATTACTAAAAGAATAGATCCCAAGGTCTTGATTGTATGTACTCTTGTATTCGTTTTATTTAGTTTAAACTTCAAATTTGTTGATGACAAAAACAATTCCACTTTAACTGTAAATGATAAGCATTTTAGCGGAGTTATAACTTCGATCCCCCAATTTGATGGCAATCAAATGTCTTTTTTTTATCAGCTTCCCACGAAAGAAAAACTCCAAGTATTTTATCAAATCAAAAATGAAGAAGAGCTTCAATCTTTGCATAGTTTACACATTGGTATGAGCTGTAGGTTTACTGGTCATTTAAATGAACCTAGGACGGCAAGAAATTTTTATGCTTTTGATTATAAACAGTATTTATTTCACAAGCATATTCACTGGACTCTTACCCCGAATCGTATTTTACCTTCCCAATGCTCCGCGGTGGAATCCAACCATTATTTATTGCAAAAATGGCGTTCAAACCAACTATCCTTTATAAAGGAAAATTTTCCGGAAAAAACAGTAGGCATTGTTCAAGCATTGATTTTTGGAGAAAGGGATGAAATTAGTTTAATCGTACTAGACCACTTTCAGAAATTTGGAATCATTCACCTGCTAGCAATTTCCGGTCTACATGTTGGGCTTGTCGTAGCAGCAAGCTATTATGTGTTAATTCGTATTGGGGTTACTAGAGAGGATAGTTTTAATATCCTATTACTATCACTACCATTATATATTGTGATTACGGGTGCCGCACCCTCTGTTGTAAGGGCATGTTTAATGACATTGCTATTTCTTCTATCTCTAAAATTCAAAGCTAAAATCAGCCCACTAGATGCATTAAGTCTGGCATTTCTAATAATGATTGCAATAAATCCTTATTATATATTTGAAATAGGCTTCCAATTATCTTTCTTAGTTAGCTTTGCTCTCATTGTATCGGCTGCATTCATTTTCTCTTTGTATGAAAGTCGAATCCAACAACTATTGGCAGTTACAATGGTTGCTCAATTAGTTTCTGTCCCGTTATTACTATATTACTTTTACGAAATTTCCCTTCTAAGCTTGCCGCTAAACATTATTTTTGTGCCCTTTATCTCTCTGATTATATTACCGCTCTCATTTATCGCATATTTTGCTTATATTTTATTTGAACCAATCGGTGTAATCATCACAATGGCGCTAGCTGTTATTTTAGATGCATCCTATTTTTTCCTCGAAGTTGTAGATAACTATGTACCTCTTACGTTGCGATTTGGGAAACCTAGAGTTTGGCTATTAGCATTATATTACGGAGTAATCATTTTTTTTCTTTTAGGATGGGAAAAACATAAGCGGATTTCCAAACTCAAAAGAGAAATTCTATTGTTGTTATTTCTTTTTCTATATCATTGGTGGTCACCACACATGTCAAGTAATGGCTTACTAACAATGATTGATGTTGGTCAAGGAGACTCTATTTTAATAGAGTTGCCTTATCGGAAAGGCGTTTATTTAATTGACACTGGTGGGAGAACTTCCTTTGAACAACAAGATTGGGAAAAACAAGAAAAAAGCTTTGATATTGGCGAGGATATTGTGACTCCATATTTAAAAGCAAGAGGAATTCGCACGATAAATAAACTCGTATTAACACATGGTGATGCCGATCATATCGGTGGGGCCAGGAGCGTCATCAATTATGTGAAAGTTAATGAAGTAGTGATTGGTCTTGGTGAGATCGATAATGAGGAAAAACAGCTATACAAGTATTTTAAGGACCAAAATATTCCAATTACCCAGGTGAAAAATGGGAATGGGTGGGCGATCGAAAATTATCAGTTTTATGTGCTTAGTCCCTATGGAGATGAGAAGTCGAAAAATAATCGTTCTGTTGTTATTTATACAATATTAGGTGGTTATAAATGGTTATTTACAGGTGACCTTGAAGAAAAAGGAGAGTCCAGATTATTGACGCAATTTCCAAATCTAACAGTTGATGTATTAAAAGTAGGTCATCACGGTAGTAAAACGTCAAGTTCAAAATCATTCATTGAACGGTTAAGTCCTAAATATGCATTATTATCAGTAGGTGAATCGAATCGTTTTGGGCATCCGCACTCCGAAATAATAAATTTGTTAAAAGGGCAACATACTCAGATTTTACGAACAGATAAGCACGGTGCAATTTGTTTTACATTTAACGAAAATCAAGGAACGTTTACAAGGAAGCTACCATAGGATACAGTATAATACTATTGATTATTAGATTAGCAAAGAAAAAAAGACTGCTTTGTTGCAGTCCCCTTTCCCAATGTGTTAGCCTAACACACTAATTACAGTTGCGATAATAAAAATTGTTGCAAAAAATCCAAAAGAAACGATAAAGCCAACACCGGAATCAACGGCATCATTACGTTTGCTTTGTACATTTTTTTCAAATTCGTTCATTTGAATCCCCTCCTATATGCCATTTTAGTATAAGCTAATCCAAAAAAAAAATCTACATGTTAACTAAAAGTCATTATTGTTTTTCCTCAGCTGACAAGAGTTGTCACATATACTTCGATTATTATCGTGCATCATAAGAATACAACGTTACAATCGTTAAAGATTGAGTATCCCGGGGCTCAAGCTTTAACGTTTATCATAAAGGGAGGACTGTATTTTCAGTCTTCCCCATTATTCATTCCACCTCACATAAATCGCTTGTCAAAATGATGAGAACCGTCTAGCATAGAATTAACGGATTTCTTGAGGTGAAAAGTTATGACAATAAATGAATTACATAAAAAAATTAAAAAAAACGAAATAGCTCCACTATATTTATTATATGGAACAGAAGAATATTTAATTAATGAAACTTTAGATTTAATAGTAGATACAGTTATCCCTGAAGATGAAAGAGAGTTTAATGTATCTGTCTTTGATTTAAACGAAGTGCCGTTAGAGGTTGCACTAGAAGATGCCGAAACACTTCCGTTTATTGGTGAAAAACGGGTTGTCATTATAAAGGAGCCAATTTTTTTGACCGCGCAAAAGGATAAAAATAAAATTGAACATAATTTAAAAAAACTAGAAAATTATATAATTAATCCCTCTCCAGATTCAGTTGTAATTTTTGTTGCTCGTTATGAAAAGTTAGATGAACGAAAAAAGATTGTGAAGCTTATAAAAACTCATGGTGATGTTCTTTTTGCAACGAGTATGGATGAGAAAATGTTGGTAACCTGGATTAAAAGTAGGGTGAAAAATGGACAAAAACAAATTAAGGATGAAGCAGCACAACTTCTTTTAAGAATTGTTGGGACCAAGCTAATGCTATTAGCAAATGAAATCGATAAAATGATCTTATACATTGGAGATGATGAATTAATTGATGAAGAGGTAATAAAAGTCATAGTACCGAGGACCCTTGAAGAAAATATATTTGCACTTATTGATATGATTGTTACTCGAAGACAAGCAGAAGCATTCACAATTTTGAATGATTTAATTGAACAAAAAGAGGAACCAATTAAGATTTTATCATTGCTTTCTGGACAGTTTCGATTGATTTATCAAGTAAAAGAATTGTCTAAACGAGGATATGGGCAAAGTCAAGCTGCGACATTTATAAAAGTACACCCATTTAGAGTAAAGCGTGCACTAGAGCAAGGTAAACAATTTAGCGAGCAGGAGCTAGTAAGGATCATTGCTGATTTGGCTGAGGCAGATTATAAAATGAAAACCGGTAAAATGGATAAAAAGCTTTTGCTAGAGTTATTTATTCTTGGACTTAATAATGAAAATAAAAAAGAAGCGTTTTAATCACGCTTCTTTTTGTTTTTAAGAAAGGACATCGACTCCGCTAATGAAAACGGAAGGCCCGTGTCCTTCTAATATGTGTGAATTAAGCATTCAATGCATTTAATTTTTTTGCTAAACGTGATTTTTGGCGAGCTGCAGCATTTTTATGAATAAGACCTTTGCGAGCTGCTTTATCAAGCTTTTTAGCAGCTGTGATATAGGCACTCTTAGCATTTTCTACATCATTATTAACAACAAGTGTCTCTACTTTTTTAACTGATGTACGCATATCAGATTTTACAGACATATTTTGAGCACGACGACCTTCGTTAACTTTTACTCGTTTAATAGCTGATTTAATATTTGGCATTTCTTTCACCTCCTGATAAGCCGATAAGGCTTTACATAGAACAAACAATATTTTACCAAAGTGCTTGTTGTATTGCAATAGCTTCTATTGGATTTTACATCTATTTGATTTTTAAGTCATGCATGTTTATTTCTTAAACGGATATGCTAAATTTTAACAGTATTTCCGATTTACTAGGAGGGATCAGTAAATGAACGAGATGAACAAATCTTTAGATTTATCCAAATATAATGTACGAACTGATTTGGCAATTGAAGCACATGAAATGATGGTAACTGAGCAAACCGAAAGGAAACAAAAGAAATCTACAGTAGAAGGTGTGATAATAAAAGAAAAATTGGTGGGGAATATAAAAGTCATTGAAGTTGAAATTACAGAAGCTGGTACAAAAGGGTTAGGGAAGAAACCCGGGAAGTATTTAACTCTTGAGGTTCAAGGAATCCGTCAACAAGATACTGACCTTCAGGAAGAAGTAGAAAAGGTATTCGCTAAGGAATTTACTTCATTCATGAAACAAATTGGAATAAAAGATGAACATAGCTGTCTTGTTGTTGGACTTGGAAATTGGAATGTTACCCCTGATGCCTTAGGGCCGATTGCAGTCGAAAATTTATTAATAACGAAGCATTTGTTTGATTTACAGCCTGAAACGGTAGAAGAAGGCTTCCGTTCTGTCAGTGCAATTGCTCCAGGTGTTATGGGGATTACGGGTATTGAAACAAGCGATATCATACACGGTGTGATTGAGAAGACGAAACCAGACTTTGTCATCGCTATCGATGCATTGGCGGCTAGGTCACTAGAACGTGTAAACTCAACGATCCAAATTTCTGATACTGGTATTCATCCGGGTTCTGGCGTAGGGAATAAGCGAAAGGAATTGAGTAAAGACACGCTAGGAATTCCTGTGATAGCAATCGGTATTCCCACAGTTGTCGATGCAGTCTCGATTACAAGTGATACGATCGATTTTATTCTTAAGCATTTCGGTCGTGAGTTAAAGGAAGGGGATCGGCCAAGCCGATCATTAGTACCGGCAGGATTATCATTTGGGAAAACAAAGACTTTAACGGAGCAAGATTTACCTAGTGAAGATCAACGCCGTTCTTTTTTAGGTATGATAGGAACACTTGCAGATGAAGAAAAGCGAAAACTAATTCATGAAGTCCTCTCTCCTCTTGGTCATAATTTAATGGTTACACCTAAAGAAGTTGATGTTTTTATTGAAGATATGGCAAATGTTATTGCTGCCGGGCTAAATGCCGCACTTCACTATGAAGTCGATCAAGATAATTACGGTGCATATACTCACTAATAATATATTGGTTTCACGTCTATATCTATTCTATTGTTCTATTTCTCAAAGCTAGGGCATAAAAGATAATAGACTAGCTTTGAGAGGGTGAGTAGTTTTGAAAAACTTAATAGTCTCATTTAATAGTCATTCGTTAATAAAGCCTATTATTTTATTGCCAATTGCAATAATGGTGGTATTTATCATAACAGGGATACTAACGGCATTAAAGCCAGAATTCAGAATCTCGTCATCTTCTATCAACCAGTGGGCTAACAGACTCGACGGAGCTGCTTTTGCGCAAATACTAGGATTTGAAAATCAGTATTTTACACAATCAATTGATGAATCTGAGAGACAGCCTATCAAAATTAGTACACTTGTTTTTGAACTTGCAACAAGTATAAACCCAGATGACCCGCGAAGCTTGCTAGGAAGAGAACTACCTGGTTTTTCTCTTTTTGATGGTGAAATCATTGTAGCAGGTGAAGGAACAAATTATACAAATATGCCATATGAATCCTCACCGCCAATGGAAGTACTTCTTCAGGAACGAGAAGCATCGATTGAAAGCTTGGAAGAATTGAATAAGGACGATCCTGTCGCTCCGCCGGTATTAACAACAAAGGGAAGAAAGGTTGTATATATTTATGCTACGCATTCGCGTGAATCATATTTACCGCATTTGCCACCAGGGACGAAAGATAACGAAGCATATCACCATGAGGTTAATGTAACAAAAGTTGCTGAAAAGCTTGGACAAGAATTGGAAAATCGCGGGATTGGTGTTCAAGTTGAGCTAACAGATTTTACGAACAAATTGCAAGAGAAAGGGATTGATTACCATAGTTCATATGATGTTTCTCGACCTGCGATGAAGGATGCAATTGCGAACAATCGGGACTTGACCTACTTTCTTGATCTTCATCGTGATTCACAGCCCCGTGAATTTACTACAGTTAAAATTAATGGTGAAAATTATGCTAGGACTATGTTTGTCATAGGTGGGGAGCACGCGAAATATGAACAAAATTTAAAGCTAGCTACTGAATTCCATACGTTATTGGACGAAAAGTATCCTGGATTAAGTCGTGGCGTAACGAAGAAACAAGGAATTGGAACAAACGGAAAATTCAACCAAGATTTATCTGAAAATGCCATTTTGATTGAAATGGGTGGGATTGAAAACTCATTGGATGAAGTCTATCGTTCTGTCGAAGCAATTGCAGAGGTTTTTAGCGAATATTATTGGCAAGCTGAAAAAGTAAATGGGTAAACAATAGGAAGGGATAACATGAAAAGATTTGTAGTGAAATTTCTTTTTTTAGTCATTACTTTATTTTTTGGAGTACTTATAGGAATGCAGCAAGTAAATGAGGGGCTTCATCAAATGAAGGGGTTTGACGACCATACATTCGATAGTGCCTTTCAGTTAAAAAAAGATGATGCCGGTGAAGTTCAAGCGTCTATCCTTGGACGTGAGTTTTCCACTTTTGATATTGAACAAAAACAAAAGAAATTAGAAGAGATGAAGGCTTTTCATTTTTTTTCGCAATTAGGAAGCCATGCTGCAAGTTTTATTACTGAACTATTTCAACAACTTGTTAGGTTAATAATTGTTGCATTTGATAAATTGATTACTGTATTTGGGTTGTAATTTTTGCGATGATAAGGTTGACCAAGCAGTGCAAAACACTTGCAAATGTGGTCAACTTTTTTTGTTGAGAGTAGAGTGAATGCTGGTTTTTTCTAATCATTTTATGAACTTAGGAAATTTGAGCCGGAAATAATCCTAACACTGCACTAAGATTCATAATTGAAACCTATCTTTGTTATTGATATAATCAAGTTCAGTGAATTTTGCTCACGTAGTAGGAGTGGTTGTTGAATGAATAAAGAAACTAGGCAAGAGCGTCAGAAGAGAATCCGCAACTTTTCGATTATTGCCCATATAGATCATGGGAAATCAACGTTAGCAGATCGAATTTTGGAAAAAACGAGTGCGATTAGCCAGCGTGAAATGAAGGCGCAAATATTAGACGCAATGGATTTAGAACGAGAGCGCGGAATAACGATTAAGTTAAACGCAGTTCAATTATTATACAGGGCAAAGGATGGAAATGAATACATCTTACACTTAATAGACACTCCAGGACATGTAGACTTTACATATGAAGTTTCAAGAAGTCTAGCAGCTTGCGAGGGTGCTATTCTTGTTGTCGATGCTGCACAAGGAATTGAAGCACAAACATTAGCAAATGTATATTTAGCATTGGATAATGATTTAGAAATTTTACCTGTTATTAATAAAATCGATTTACCAAGTGCTGACCCAGAACGAGTTCGCCAAGAAGTGGAAGATGTAATCGGTCTTGATGCTTCAGAGGCTGTCCTTGCCTCAGCAAAAGCTGGAATCGGGATCGAGGAGATTTTAGAGCAAATCGTTGAAAAGATTCCAGCGCCTACTGGTAATCCCGAGGGTCCTTTGAAGGCTCTTATCTTCGACTCTTTATTTGATCCATACCGTGGTGTTGTTACTTATATTCGTATTGTTGATGGAACGGTTAAGGTTGGCGATAAGATTCGGATGATGGCTACAGGTAAAGAATTTGAAGTGAATGAAGTAGGTGTTTTTACACCGAAGCCTGTACCTCGTGAGGAACTTACTGTTGGTGATGTAGGTTTTTTAACTGCTTCGATAAAAAATGTCGGTGATACTAGAGTAGGGGATACAATTACTAGTGCAAACACCCCGGCTGTCGAACCGTTACCAGGATATCGAAAATTAAATCCGATGGTTTTTTGTGGATTGTATCCAATTGATTCAAAGGAATACAATGATTTACGTGAAGCACTTGAGAAATTAGAATTAAATGATTCGTCACTACAATTTGAAGCGGAAACATCTCAAGCTCTTGGGTTTGGATTCAGATGCGGATTTTTAGGGCTTTTACACATGGAAATTATCCAAGAGAGAATAGAGAGAGAGTTTGGGATTGATCTAATAACGACTGCGCCTAGTGTTATTTATAAGGTTACTATGACAGATGGGACAGAGTTAACGATTGAAAATCCATCAAATATGCCTGACCCACAAAGTATCGAAGCAATCTACGAACCATATGTAAAAGCAGCAATTATGGTGCCAAATGATTATGTCGGGGCCGTTATGGAGTTATGCCAAAACAAGCGTGGTAATTTTATCGATATGCAATATCTTGATGAAAACAGGGTCAACATCACATATGAATTGCCTTTGTCAGAAATTGTTTATGACTTTTTTGATATTTTAAAATCAAGTACAAAGGGTTATGCTTCCTTTGACTATGAATTAATAGGATATAAGCAATCAAAACTAGTTAAAATGGATATTTTATTAAATGGTGAACAGGTCGATGCATTATCGTTTATAGTTCATCGTGACTTTGCTTATGACCGGGGTAAAGTAATTGTTGAAAAGCTAAAGGAACTAATTCCTAGACAGCAATTTGAGGTACCGGTCCAAGCAGCTATTGGAACCAAAATTGTTGCTCGTTCGACAATTAAAGCGATGAGAAAAAATGTGTTAGCCAAATGCTACGGAGGCGATATTTCCCGGAAAAGGAAGTTATTAGAAAAGCAAAAAGAAGGGAAAAAGCGAATGAAGCAGGTTGGATCAGTAGAAGTGCCACAAGAGGCCTTTATGGCAGTATTAAGAATGGATGATAACAAATAAAAAGCGGAAGCACCTTTGTTAGCCCCGACAGATATTTTATCCGAGGGGCTTAGGTGTCTGAGCTGGATTATGAAAAGAAGCTGCACAAAAGTATTAATTGCGAACTTTTGGACAGCTTTTTTGATAGAGAGAAGTGAGGGAATGTTAGAGTCTGTTTATATCCATATTCCGTTTTGTGAACATATTTGCCATTATTGTGATTTTAACAAGTTTTATATCAAAAGCCAGCCGGTAGATGACTATTTATTAGCGTTGGATCAAGAAATGACGAATGTATTTTTAAAGTATCCGCCACGAACAATAAAGTCGATATTTGTTGGTGGGGGGACGCCAACATCCCTCTCAGAACAACAACTTGAACAATTATTACAAAGTATTCAAAATCATACTGCGCGATATACTAATGGCGAACTAGAATTTACGTTTGAATCGAATCCAAGTGAATTATCTCCTCGAAAATTACAAATTCTTAAGAATGCAGGTGTGAATCGACTCAGTATTGGCGTTCAAGCATTTGATGATGATTTACTTGAGAAAATTGGTAGAACACATCGTGGTAATGATGCAATGCATTCAATTTATTTAGCAAAGCAAGTTGGTTTCCAAAACGTAAATGTGGACTTAATTTACAGTTTGCCGGGGCAGACTATCGATCGTTTTAAAGCCACACTAAAACAAGCATTTTCATTAAATATTCAGCATTTTTCCTGCTACTCATTACAAGTTGAACCTAAAACGGTATTTTACAATTTGATGCGTAAAGGACAGCTTGATTTACCAACTGTAGACGTTGAGGCAACGATGTATGATATTCTTCTAGATGAGATGGCCATACACGGATATCAACAATATGAAGTAAGTAACTTTGCAAAACCCGGATATGAAAGCCGCCATAATTTAACGTATTGGAATAATAGTGAATATTATGGAATTGGTGCAGGCGCCCATAGTTATATTGCTGGAATTCGGCGAGCGAATGCAGGTCCTTTAAATAAGTATTTGTCATTGATCCAACAATCAGGATTTGCTTTTATAGAGGAACAAGTTTTATCCATCCAAGAAAAGATGGAAGAAGAAGTTTTTCTAGGGTTAAGGAAAACAGCAGGAGTTTCCAAACAACAGTTTAAAGAGAAGTTTAATAAGGATCTATCATCAGTTTTTAAAGAGGAAATTGCGGAGCAGGTGAAGCGGGGATTAATAGAGGATACGGTTGACTTTATTAGACTTACACGAAAGGGTTTGTTTTTGGGGAACGAAGTTTTCCAAGCTTTTATAAAATGATCGAGCAAGCTTATTGACAATATAGGCTAGTTTTTGGTACTTTATATTATAGAATTAGCACTCGATAGACATGAGTGCTAACAGGGGTGATACTTCTATGTTAACGGAACGTCAGCTTTTAGTATTGCAAGTGATAATTGATGATTTTATTCGCTCTGCACAAGCTGTTGGTTCTAGGACAATTGCAAAAAAAGAAGATATTTCATTTAGTCCAGCAACCATTCGGAATGATATGGCGGATTTGGAAGAGATGGGTTTTATTGAGAAAACACATACATCTTCTGGAAGAATACCATCAGAAAAGGGCTATCGATTTTATGTTGATCATCTTTTATCACCATCAATTCTAAGAAAAGAAGAGTTAGAAACAATACGATCTCTTTTTGATGCGAGAATCTATGAGCTTGAAAATGTCGCAAAGAAGTCTGCACAGCTTTTATCAGAGTTTACAAATTATACGACGATTGTATTAGGACCTGAGCATCTTGAAACAAGGCTAAAGCAATTACAAATGATTCCACTTACACGTGAAAGTGTAGTTGCCATAATCGTTACGGATACAGGGCATGTGGAGCATCGAACAATGTCATTGCCAGAGGGCTTGGATCCATCCGAACTGGAGAAACTCGTAAACATATTGAATGAAAAGTTAAAAGGATGCCCGCTAATTGAGCTACAGGGTAAAATTCATAAAGAACTTTCCGGTGTATTGAAAACTCATTTAAGTGATTATGAAAAGGTTTTTGAACTAATAAGGCGGACATTTGGTCCAAATACTTCTGAAAAAGTGTTTTATGGTGGGAAAACAAATATGTTTACGCAGCCGGAGTTTAATGATATTCAAAAGATACGCTCCCTGCTATCGCTTATTGAACAAGAAAGTGTAATTTATAATTTGTTTAAATCGAAATCAGCTGGGATAACGGTCAAAATTGGCCAAGAAAATCAGCTTGAGGAAATGCAAAACTGTAGTGTAATAACCGCAACCTATTCAATAGGAAATGAGCCGATGGGATCAATTGCGATTATCGGGCCAACGAGAATGGAATATTCGCGGGTAATTACATTGCTGAATATCTTTTCGCAGGATTTAACGAAGGTGTTAACTTCTTTGTATCAAAACAAATCGTAATGGTCATATTGTTAAGGACAAAGATTAATAGATACGAGGTGGAATGGGTTCTAGTCCCTCACCTTTACCAAAAAGGGCTTGTAGGAGGCGAACATAGTGGTCAATGAAAGCTATTCGCAGAAAGAAAAAGAAGTAGACGAGGAAAATATGGAGATTCAACAAAATGAACAAGCAGTTGAAGAGGAAGCCACCTTTCAAAATGCTAACGAAACGGGTAATGAAGAAGATGCTACAGAAAATGGTGATCATCAAAACGTTTCCGAGGAGCAATTACAAATTCAACAATTACAAAAGGAATTATCTGAAAAACAAGATCGGTTATTACGTTTACAGGCAGATTTTGAAAACTATCGACGCCGTGTCCGGTTAGATGAGGAAGCACAAGCTAAATACCGTGCCCAAAGTTTAATAGAGAATATTTTGCCTGCTCTTGACAATTTTGAAAGAGCTTTAAGTTTGAATACAGAATCACAAAATGAGGCTACAGCTCAATTGCTCAAGGGAATGGAAATGATTTACAGGCAATTAATAGATGCCTTACAAACCGAAGGCCTTGAATTGATAGAAGCAATTGGAAAGGAATTTGATCCAACTGTTCATCAAGCAGTTATGCAGGTAGAAGATGAAAATTATGGTCCTAATATTGTAGTGGATGAACTGCAAAAGGGCTACAAGCTAAAGGATCGTGTTATCCGACCTACAATGGTCAAAGTTAATCAATAGAATGAATAAATAGAAGTCATTGAAGAAATTGAGGAGGATTTTTTATGAGTAAAATTATAGGTATTGATTTAGGTACAACAAACTCTTGTGTATCAGTAATGGAAGGTGGAGAACCAAAGGTTATTCCAAACCCTGAAGGAAACCGTACTACTCCTTCAGTAGTAGCATTTAAAAATGGTGAACGTCAAGTAGGTGAAGTAGCGAAACGCCAGTCAATTACAAACCCTAATACAATACAATCCATTAAGCGTCATATGGGTACGGATCATAAGGTTGAAGCAGAGGGCAAGCAATATACTCCACAGGAAGTTTCTGCGATTATTTTGCAGCATTTAAAGTCTTACGCAGAGGAATATTTAGGAGAAACGGTAACGAAAGCTGTCATTACAGTACCAGCTTACTTTAATGATGCTGAGCGTCAAGCTACGAAGGATGCAGGTAGAATTGCCGGTTTAGAAGTAGAGAGGATTATTAATGAGCCTACAGCGGCAGCGCTTGCATATGGACTTGATAAAGGTGATGAAAATCAAACGATTTTAGTATATGACTTAGGTGGAGGAACGTTTGACGTTTCGATTTTGGAGCTTGGTGACGGTATTTTTGAAGTAAAATCTACTGCAGGTGACAATCGTCTTGGTGGCGATGATTTTGACCAAGTTATTATAGATTATTTAGTCACTGAATTTAAGAAGGAAAATGGCATTGACCTTTCTCAGGATAAGATGGCTTTACAGCGTTTAAAGGATGCTGCTGAAAAAGCAAAAAAAGATTTATCAGGTGTAACGTCAACACAAATTTCTTTACCGTTTATAACAGCAGGAGCAGCAGGACCATTACATCTTGAAATGACGTTATCTCGCGCGAAATTTGATGAGTTATCAGCTCATTTAGTCGATAAAACAATGGGTCCGGTTCGCCAGGCAATAAGTGACGCTGGTGTTTCTAAGAGTGAAATAGATAAAGTAATTTTAGTTGGTGGGTCTACACGTATTCCTGCAGTAGTAGAAGCTATTAAGAAAGAAGTCGGGAAAGACCCACATAAAGGTGTAAACCCTGATGAAGTAGTTGCATTAGGGGCGGCGATACAAGGTGGGGTATTAACTGGTGATGTAAAGGACGTTGTTTTACTGGATGTAACACCGTTATCATTAGGTATCGAAACAATGGGTGGCGTATTTACTAAGCTTATTGAGCGAAACACTACCATTCCAACAAGTAAGTCACAAATATTCTCAACTGCCGCTGATAATCAAACAGCAGTTGATATCCATGTTCTTCAAGGAGAGCGTCCGATGGCTGCAGATAACAAGACATTAGGTCGTTTCCAATTAACAGATATTCCACCAGCTCCAAGGGGAATTCCGCAAATCGAAGTATCGTTTGATATCGATGCAAACGGGATTGTAAATGTACGCGCTGTTGATAAAGGAACTGGTAAGGAACAATCGATTACAATTCAATCATCTACAACTTTATCTGATGAAGAAATCGATCGTATGGTAAAAGAAGCTGAGCAAAATGCGGAGGTAGACAAAAAACGCAAGGAAGAAGCTGAGCTTCGTAATGAAGCTGATCAACTAGTGTTTACGACTGATAAAACATTGAAGGACCTCGGTGATAAAGTAGATGAAGCCGATAAGAAAAAAGCCGAGGATGCCAAAGAGGCATTAAAACAAGCAATTGAAAAAAATGATTTAAATGAAATTCGCACCAAAAAGGATGCGTTACAAGAGGTTGTTCAACAGCTTTCCGTAAAGCTTTATGAACAAGCTGCGCAGGAAGCTCAAGCAAACCAAGCAGATGCTTCAAGCGCTGCAGGCCAGGACGATAATGTAGTTGATGCCGAGTTTACAGAAGTAAATGAAGACGATAAGAAATAATAACTCATTGTTAAATATGGTCAAAGTCAGGCCTGTCTTGGCTTTGACCTTTTTATTTCTGTTATCATAGATTATTTGTGAAAGTCATAAATCATGGCTCTAAAGTTGCGTATAATGGCTGTGGAATGATAATATATACGTTATGTGAAACAAGCGGGAGTGGATATGAAATGAGTAAACGAGACTATTACGAGATACTCGGAGTTGCAAAAGGCGCCACAAAAGATGAAATTAAAAAAGCATATCGGCAGCTTGCAAGAAAATATCACCCAGACGTAAATAAAGAAGCGGATGCTACTGAAAAATTTAAAGAAATTACTGAAGCCTATGAGGTTCTTAGTGATGATACGAAGCGTGCCCAATATGATCAATTTGGTCATGCAGGTCCTACCCAAGGTGGCTTCGGTGGTTTTGATGGTGCTGATTTTGGTGGTTTTGGCGATATTTTCGATATGTTTTTCGGTGGCGGTGGATCTCGAAGACGCGATCCAAATGCGCCTAGGCAAGGTGCGGACTTGCAATATACGATGACATTGGATTTTAAAGACGCAGCTTTTGGTAAAGAAACAGATATCGAAATTCCAAAGGAAGTAGAATGTGATACATGTCACGGCAGCGGTGCAAAGCCTGGGACAAAGCCAGAAACTTGTTCGCATTGTCATGGATCAGGGCAACTAAATGTTGAACAAAATACACCATTTGGTCGGATTGTAAATCGCCGTGTATGTAATTATTGTAATGGAACAGGGAAAATGATTAAAAATAAATGTACGACATGTGGTGGCTCTGGGAAAGTTAAAAAACGAAAAAAAATTCATGTTAAGATACCAGCTGGAGTTGATGAGGGCCAACAGTTACGTGTATCTGGGCAAGGGGAACCTGGTGTGAATGGTGGACCACCAGGAGATTTGTTTATTGTTTTTCATATTAAACAACATGAATTTTTTGAACGCGATGGTGATGATATTTATTGCGAAATGCCAATCACGTTTTCACAAGCCGCTCTTGGTGATGAAATAGAGGTACCAACGTTACACGGTAAAGTAAAATTAAAAGTACCTGCTGGAACGCAAACTGGTACAAATTTCAGGTTACGAGGAAAAGGTGTGCCGAATGTAAGAGGCTATGGTCAAGGTGACCAGCATGTTAAAATTCGTGTTATTACACCTACCAGCTTAAATGCACGTCAAAAGGAACTACTTAGAGAATTTGCCGAAATAAGCGGCAATGATGTAACTGAACAGGATGATAGCTTTTTTGCGAAGGTAAAGCGTGCGTTTAAAGGATAAGTCCATTAATTGTAGATGTTGATTCTTTAACAAAGAAGTCAAAACCGCAAGACTCCTGTGGAATAACGATTAATCGAGACCCTGCAGCGAGGATTTAGCGTAGCGGCACAGTTGAAGTCCGCGGTCAGCTAACGGTTTTGACTCATTTATTTTTAGGTTGTTTACTATAATTTATATAAAGTGAGTGTTTAAACATATGAAATGGATGGAAATTACGATTCACTCTACACAAGAGGCAGTAGAACCGATTTCTGCTATTCTCCATGACGAAGGTGCAAGCGGAGTTGTTATTGAAGATCCAGCGGAATTAAGTAAAGAACGGGAAAATGTATATGGTGAAATTTATTCATTAAATCCAGCTGACTACCCTAAAGAAGGGGTCTTGATTAAAGCTTACTTACCGGCGAATAATTTATTTCAACAAGCACTTCATGTAATAAAAAATAAGATCAATACTTTACGGGAGTATGATATTGACATTGGTCATAATATCATAAATGTAAATGAAGTACACGAAGAAGAATGGGCAAATGCATGGAAGAAATATTACCACCCTGTCAAGATTTCTGAAAAAATTACTATTGTCCCAACATGGGAAGAGTATGAGCCAATTAGTGATGATGAAATTATGATAGAGCTAGATCCTGGTATGGCATTTGGTACGGGAACCCACCCTACTACAGTACTATGTATTCAAGCTCTAGAAAAAGTAGTAAAACAAGAGGATCACGTTATCGATGTAGGGACAGGTTCTGGCGTTTTAAGCATAGCGTCTGCTAAATTAGGTGCTGGGCATGTAGATGCTTATGACTTAGATGAAGTATCAGTGAATAGTGCTTTGATGAACGTGAAGCTTAATAAAGTTGATGAAATTGTTACGGTTAAACAAAACAATTTGTTAGATAATGTCGTAGGACAAGTAGATATTATCGTTGCAAATATATTAGCAGAGATCATTCTTTTATTCATTGATGCTGCAGCAAATAACCTTAAAAAAGGTGGGTTATTTATTACTTCTGGGATTATTAAAAATAAAAAAGATATCGTACTTGAAGAAATAAAGAAAGCAGGCTTTGACATAATTGAAACGAAGCAATTGGATGACTGGGTCGTAATTGTAGGTAGATTTGTATAAAAGCAAGAGGGTGATTGTTCATGCAAAGATATTTTGTCAATATCGATCAGATCGTTGATGCTAAAGTTATAATTGGCAAAGAGGATGCCCATCATATTTTACATGTCATGAGGATGAAGCAGGGAGATCAAATAATTTGCTGTACTGAAAATGGACAAGTAGCTGTAGGGAAAATCCAAGAAATAACTGATGACTTTGTTTCTGTCACTATAGTAGAATGGATGGATGAGAACCGAGAGTTACCTGTTCTTGTGACGATAGCTCAAGGGTTGCCAAAAGGGGATAAATTAGAATATATTGTTCAAAAAGGAACAGAGCTAGGTGCAAATGAATTTCTGCCTTTTTTTGCATCGCGCTCAATTGTAAAGTGGGATGAAAAAAAAGGTAGAAAAAAGGTAGAACGACTTGCGAAAATTGCTAAGGAAGCAGCAGAGCAATCATACCGGAACAAAATTCCGAAAATAAATCTGCCGGTTAAATTTAGTGAAATTATTAAGGAAAGTAACAATTTTACCCATAAGATTGTAGCCTTTGAGGAGGATGCAAAGCGTGGGGAAATGAGAAATTTATCAATGACTCTTCGTGAGCTAAAGCAAGGTGACTCTTTATTAGTAGTAATTGGACCTGAAGGTGGCTTAACCGATCAAGAAGTGTCAGCTTTACGAGAAAATGGTTTTATTTCTTGCAGTTTTGGTCCGAGAATTTTAAGAACCGAAACAGCCCCTTTATATATACTAGCAGCTGTTTCCTATCATACTGAATTGTTGGGGTGATTAATGTATGCCTTCAGTGGCCTTTTATACATTAGGATGTAAAGTAAATCATTATGAAACAGAAGCAATTTGGCAGCTTTTTCATGATGCTGGCTATGAGCGAGTTGATTTTGAAAAAATTGCGGATGTATATGTGATCAATACTTGTACGGTTACAAATACAGGAGATAAGAAAAGTCGACAAATTATAAGAAGAGCAATCCGAAAAAACCCAGATGCTGTAGTGTGTGTAACTGGTTGTTATGCCCAAACTTCACCTGCTGAAGTATTGGACATTCCTGGAGTCGATATCGTGGTCGGTACACAAGACCGCAAAAAGCTTCTTGAATATATTGAACAATTTAATCTGGAACGGCTTCCGATTAATGGTGTAGGGAATATTATGAAAGCAAAGATCTTTGAAGAGTTGGATGTTCCGTCATTTACAGACCGAACTCGTGCTTCTTTGAAGATTCAAGAGGGATGTAACAATTTTTGTACGTTTTGTATAATTCCATGGGCTAGAGGCTTATTACGGTCACGTAAACCGGAGGATGTTATATTACAAGCACAACAATTAGTTAATGCTGGATATAAGGAAATTGTGCTAACAGGTATTCATACTGGTGGTTATGGTGAAGATATGAAGGATTACAGCTTTGCAAAGCTGTTACGAGATCTTGATGAAAAGGTTAGCGGGCTAAAACGAATTCGGATTTCATCGATTGAAGCAAGTCAGATTACGGATGAGGTCATTGAAGTGATTGATCGATCTGAAAAAATTGTCCGCCATATCCATATTCCATTGCAATCTGGTTCTAACACCGTTTTAAAGAGAATGCGTCGTAAATATACAACTGAATTTTTTGTAGAGCGTCTCAATCGTTTGAAGGAAGCATTACCAGGACTTGCGATAACTTCTGATGTTATTGTTGGCTTTCCAGGTGAAACAGAAGAGGAATTTATGGAAACCTATAATTTAATCCGTGATAACAAATTCTCAGAACTCCACGTTTTCCCCTATTCAAAGCGTACAGGCACACCTGCCGCTCGAATGGAAGACCAAGTGGAAGAAGAGACAAAAAACGAAAGAGTTCATCGCCTGATCGAACTATCGGATCAATTAGCTAAAGAATATGCTTCAAATTACGAAGGTGATGTCCTTGAAGTAATTCCTGAAGAAAAGTTTACAGAGGACGATACTGCTAACAATTTATTTGTTGGTTATACAGATAACTATTTGAAAGTCGTATTCCCTGGTAGTGAGGATATGATTGGACAAATTGTAAAAGTAAAAATTACAAAGGCAGGGTACCCTTATAATATGGGGGAATTTGTTCGCATTGTTGATGATAATGTAAAAAATGAAGTGAAGTTAAGTTCATAGCAAAGTAGGCATGTGGTGTTCATGATGGATCGGAAGAACTCCCTATGCCTGTTTTAGAAAGGATGGAAATTAATGTCAATAAATATTGCGAATATGATTGATCATACAGCATTAAAAGCAGATACTCGGAAGGATCAAATTGAAAAATTATGTGAGGAAGCAAAACAATACGGGTTTTATTCTGTTTGTGTAAACCCATATTGGGTTGAAACTGCAGCAAACCTACTAAAAGGCTCAGATGTTAAAGTGTGTACAGTTATTGGGTTTCCTTTAGGGGCAACGACATCAGAAACAAAAGCATTTGAAACAACCGACGCAATATCTAAAGGGGCAACAGAGGTAGATATGGTAATAAACATCGGAGCATTGAAGGATAAAAAAGATGAAGTAGTTGAAAATGACATCCGCGCTGTAGTTGATTCAGCACGTGGGAAAGCACTTGTAAAAGTGATTATCGAAACTAGCTTGTTAACAAACGAGGAGAAGGTACGAGCTTGTCAATTAGCTGTTAAAGCTGGGGCTAATTATGTTAAAACATCGACTGGATTTTCAACTGGTGGTGCTACTGCTTTCGACATTCAGTTGATGCGCGAAACTGTAGGTCCGACAATTGGGGTAAAGGCATCTGGTGGTGTTCGGGATCGTCAAACAGCCCTTACCCTTATAGAAGCCGGAGCTACTAGAATTGGTGCAAGCTCTGGAATTGCAATTGTAAATGATGAACAATCTGATAGTAGTTATTAATGTTCTGTATATTCAATCACGCAGTTTTACCGTGAATACGGACGATAAATGCTGCTAATAATCCAGCAAGTGGCAAAGCAATAATTGAAGATAGTAAATTGAAAATTAGACTTACATGGGCAAGCTGTACGTCTGGTAATGAAGTCAATGCCTCCGCAAATTTTCCGAGAAATGATATAAATGGGAAGAATAATGTAACGCCTAAAATGTTAAGCCAAATATGTGCATATGCTGCAAGCTTGGCTTCTTTATTAGCACCAATACTTGCGATAAAGGCGGTTATGCATGTACCGATATTAGCTCCAAATATAATGGCAATTCCAGAGGGAAGAGTTACTAAATTCTCACTCATAAATCCCATAATAATCCCTGTTGTAGCCGTACTTGATTGAATAATTGCTGTTAAGAGTGTACCAAGGCCAATACCGATTAAACCATTTTCATTGGCGAGTGCAATTGAGGTGTGGACAACAGGTATGGTCATTAATGGATCAGCTAAGTTTTCAAAACCATTCATCGCAACGAATAGACATCCTAATCCAAATAGCATAGCACCACTGCTAAAAGACACTAAATGATTTGTTAATAGTAAAATTGCTCCAATGATTAATAATGGAAAAATTGAATAAAATAAATCAAACGTTAAGAATTCTGCTGTAAGGGTTGTGCCGATATTTGTTCCAAGAATTATCCCAATCGATTGTTTGAAAGATAATAATCCAGCCGCAATAAAGCCTATTGTAATAACCATAACAGCAGAACTACTTTGTAAAATTGCAGTTACAATCGTACCGATAAGCATCCCTTTAAAAGGTGTATTTGTCATTTTTAATAAAATTACCCGCAGTTTTTGGTGGGAGAGATTATAAAGGCCGATTCTCATAACAGTCATACCATATATAAAAATTGCTAAGAATACGGCAAATAATGTAATAATTTCAATCACCTTATCATCACCGTCCTCAACAAATTGTATGGACAAGGTGCTCTTAGCATGACTATTATCGTTCGACAAACACGACGATCTTCGTGGTATGCCTAGTATAATTATTTGCTTACTAGTTGAAAAAGCTCATTCCTTATTATATAATGGCAAAAGACATGTTTTTTCTATTATAAGTATAAGCATGTTTGGTGTTATTGGTTTTTCGGAGGGAGGGAAATAGTTATGTCAACGACTCGCGTTCGTAAAAATGAATCACTTGAGGATGCACTTCGTCGATTCAAAAGATCCGTTTCTAAAAATGGAACACTTTCTGAAGCAAGAAAGCGTGAATTTTATGAGAAACCTAGTGTAAGGCGTAAGAAAAAATCTGAGGCTGCTAGGAAGCGTAAGTATTAAGGAAGGGTGTTTTTTATGAGTCTTCTTACCCGTCTAAATGACGATATGAAGCAAGCGATGAAAGCTAAAGATAAAGATAAGCTTTCTGTTATTAGAATGGTGAAGTCTTCGATCCAAAATGAGGCAATCAAGCTTGGAAAAGACTTGACTGAAGAAGAAGAATTAACCGTTCTTAATCGTGAAGTAAAACAACGTAAAGATTCCCTCCTTGAGTTCGAAAATGCAGGTCGAAACGACTTAGCGGATAAACTTAAAGTAGAAATTGAAATTTTAATGAATTATATGCCAGAGCAGCTTTCTGAGGAACAGCTTGAAGAAATTGTTAAACAAACAATTTCCGAAGTGAACGCGTCATCAAAAGCTGATATGGGGAAGGTGATGGGAGCAATAATGCCTAAGGTTAAAGGTAAAGCCGACGGCTCAATTGTCAATCGCCTAGTTTTGAAACATCTATCATAATACTTTATGAGATAAACGACATCAATTTAATTGATGTCGTTTTTTAATGAAACCTTTTTAAATTATTTTACGTATTACATAATAGGAAATGAACAACTGATAAACTATATAAGAAGGGGGGATGAAAAGTGAAAAAAAGTGTTCATGGGTTGAAAAAAATTTCCAGTTTGCTTTTTTTATTTTTATTGCTATTTATTTTTAATTTTAATGTAAATTATTCCGGCGCAAAAAATGACCAAATTGTCTATTTTATCCCGGTTGAAGATACAGTCGAGCAAGGCTTAGCGTCGTTCATTGACCGCTCAATTGATGAGGCTGAGGAAATTGGTGCAAGTTATATTGTGTTTGAAATGAATACACCAGGTGGAGCAGTTGATGCTGCAGAAAAAATTGCGAAAAGGATGAGAGAAACAAAAATCCCGACGACTGCGTTTATTAATAATACTGCCAAATCAGCGGGTGCTTATTTAGCATTAAATGCCGATCAAATTGTAATGGTGCCACATTCAACAATGGGATCAGCGGCAATTATCGATCTGCAAGGAAACACAGCTGGGAAAAAAGCAGAATCTGCATGGTTTGCAGATATGAAATCATCAGCAGAGCTGAATAAACGGGATCCAAAATATGCATTAGCAATGGCTGACGAAAATATTGATTTACCTGAGTATGGAGCTGGAAAAGGGTCTTTATTAACACTAACTGCTGAGCAGGCTTTAGAAGTAGGCTATTGTGAGCAGATTTTAAGCACTCGTTCCGAGTTGTTAGAATACTTGGGATTATCTGGCGCAACGATAGAGCAAATGGATGTAAGCTTTGCGGAAAAGTTAGCTCGGTTTATTACAAATCCTTATGTCGTTCCAATTCTACTTTCTATTGGAAGCTTAGGATTAGTGATGGAGCTTTATAGCCCTGGTTTTGGGGTACCAGGCTTTATGGGTTTATCAGCTTTAATTTTATTTTTCTATGGACATATGGTTGCGGGGTTGGCTGGTATGGAATCGATTATATTACTTGTTATTGGTATAATATTAATTGTCCTCGAATTTTTTGTACCAGGAGGAATTATGGGGTTTATTGGTGTCGGATCAATCGTAACAAGTTTGTTATTGGCAACAGATAATATTGGGAATATGATTTTTTCAATATTAGTAGCATTATTAGTTACAATAATAGGGTCTGTCATATTGTTTAAATTTTTCGGTTATGAAAAAGGAATTTTTAAGAAGTTGATACTGTTCGATGCCACGAGTAGTGATAAAGGTTATGTTTCCAATACAAATCGCTCAGACTTAGTTGGGCTTGAGGGTATGACCTCTACTCCATTACGACCATCGGGAACCGCAATTTTTAATGAAGAGCGTATAGATGTTGTTACTGAAGGTGGTTTTATTGGAAAAGGGAAAAAAGTTAAAATTATAAAAACTGAGGGTTCAAGGATTGTTGTTAGAGAAATTAATGAATAAAAGGAGAATGGTACATGATTACAGAAGGAACGATATTTTTAATTATTTTAATTGGTTTAATCATAATTGCGTTGTCGATTTTATTTACTTTCGTTCCAGTTATGCTTTGGATTTCTGCATTAGCAGCTGGTGTAAGAGTTAGTATCTTTACGTTAATTGGTATGAGGCTTCGTCGTGTTATTCCGAGTCGAGTGATTAATCCGTTAATTAAAGCAGTAAAAGCAGGGCTTAATCTAAATACAAACCAACTTGAAAGTCATTACTTAGCAGGTGGTAATGTTGACCGTGTTGTTAACGCATTAATAGCTGCTCATCGAGCAAATATTGAATTAAGCTTTGAACGTTGTGCAGCGATCGATCTTGCAGGTCGTGATGTTCTTGAAGCTGTCCAAATGAGTGTAAATCCAAAGGTTATTGAAACACCATTTATTTCAGGCGTCGCAATGGATGGGATTGAAGTGAAGGCGAAGGCTAGAATTACAGTCCGTGCTAATATAGATCGATTAGTCGGCGGTGCCGGTGAAGAAACTGTTATAGCACGTGTTGGCGAAGGAATCGTAAGTACAATCGGTTCGCAAACAGATCACAAAAAAGTATTAGAAAATCCAGACATGATTTCGCAAACAGTTCTTTCAAAAGGATTAGATGCTGGAACAGCGTTTGAAATTTTATCAATTGATATTGCGGATATTGATATTGGTAAAAACATCGGAGCCGGTTTACAAACTGACCAGGCTGAGGCTGATAAAAAAATAGCGCAGGCTAAGGCAGAGGAGCGCCGTGCAATGGCGGTTGCGCAAGAACAAGAAATGAGAGCAAGAGTAGAGGAAATGAAAGCGAAAGTTGTCGAAGCAGAGGCGAAGGTTCCACTTGCGATGGCAGAAGCTCTAAAGTCCGGAAATATTGGCGTGATGGACTACATGAATATTAGAAATATCGATGCAGATACGGATATGAGAAATTCAATTGGTAGATTGTCAAATGACGATGATGGGGACGGAATAAAATAATGGGAATTGACGCTTTGTTCGAATTTATATTCGGAAACTTAGCCTTCATTATTATCGTCATTGGCGGGATAATAAGTTTCTTAAAACGCGCCAATCAAAGTACAGAACAACCAACAAAACCCAAAAAAGAATTTCATCCCAATCTTGACTGGCCAACAATAGAATTTGAACTTCCGAAAGTGGAAAGTGAACAGCAGACGAATAGAAAACAAGAATTGACTACCAATTTTGAGATAACTGAACCTATAGAAGTTGATGTTCAAACAAATCCATACTATGAACAGTTGCGAAAAATGGATGAAAGAAAAAAAGAACAAAAAGAACCTACGAGTCTGAATAGACCAAAGATACAAGAAAAAAAAATAAAAGCACATTCTGTAAACCTTGAGATTAATGCGCACTCCGTGACGAAAAAGAAAGTGATCGATGGTTTAATATGGGGCGAAATACTCGGACCGCCTCGGGCAAGGAAAAAACACACGTACTCATATATGAAAAGAAGCTAAGCGAACTGCTAGCTTCTTTTTTTTGGCTGTCCATATCATTTTCAGCTATTGTCCATCCATTTAATGGAGGGGTCAGGAACCTCTATGGACACCGCCCTGGCACCTTGAAAGTTTATTGTGCTAAAAGCGGGTTTCATTTCATAAACATGAGTTGAAAGGGGGGGCCTTTATTATGAAAAAACTGAGACAACTAATGAAAAGATGGATAACACAAAAAATGGAGCTTCCTCCTGATGTAATGATGGATCTTCCACGAGTTACAATGATCGGACAAATACATATTTATATTGAAAATCACCGCGGTTTACTTCAATTTTCTGATAAGGAGTTACGGTTGCTCTTAAAGCAAGGTCAGTTATTAGTTAAGGGAGAGCAGTTTGTATTGAAAACGATGTTACCTGAGGAAATTTTGCTAGAAGGGAAAATTGATCAAGTTATTTATGTGAATGATTCAGGAAAATAAAGGAAGGGGAAGGAAATGAATAATTTATGGACAAATTACTTTGCAGGATATGTAAAAATAAAAGTAACCGGTAAATTAATCGAACCGTTTTTAAATGAATGTGTACGAGAAAACGTAATAATTTGGAATTTAAAGCGAATTGAAACAAATTCAATTACAGGGTATGTTTTGTTAAATGACGTCCAAAAGATAAGGCGAATAATTCGTAAAAGTGATTGTAAGCTTGAATTTATTGGACGAAAAGGAATGCCTTTTTTGCTAAAGAAGATTACCACTAATAGTGGAGTCGTTATCGGTATAATGTTGGCCTTTTTTTCTATCTTACTTTTATCAAATATGGTATGGGATATCGAAATAACAGGAGCAAATCCAAAGATTGAACATGACATTAGAAAAGAGTTATCTAAAATGGGAATTAAGCAGGGAAAACTTTTGTTTTTATTGCCGGAAAATGACGAAATTCAAAACAAATTAACGGAAGAGCTCCAGTCCGTTACATGGGTCGGTGTTAAATTGAATGGGACGACCTATCATTTAGAGGTAGTCGAGAAGAAGTTAGCAGAAAAACAAGAGTTGTTAAGTCCGAGACATTTAGTAGCTAAGAAAAAAGCTGTAATTTATGATTATTTTGTAGAACAAGGACAACCTATAATTAAAATCAATGATTTTGTAAGGCCTGGTCAAATTATCGTCTCTGGAATTATTGGGAAAGAAAATAATACGGAGATTGTTGCAGCAAAAGGGAAAATATTTGGGGAAATTTGGTACAAGTCTACCATTTCTGTACCACTTCACACCGTGTTTAATGTATATACAGGGGAGCAAAAAAAGAAGCATTATATTGAAGTTTTCGGAATAACCATTCCTGTTTGGGGATTTGAAAAAGTTGATTATAAAAAATTAGTAAATGAAAACTATGAAAAACATATACGCTTCCTTAAATGGGATTTGCCAATATCATATAAGAATAAAATTATTAGAGAACAATACGAATACATCAGGTATTATAATAAAGAGACAGCTGTAGCTGTTGCAAAAAACACTGCCCGCACTGAGCTTAAAGCAAAACTTGATGATGATGCAGTCATAAAGGGAGAAAAAGTTTTGCACCAAGTAGAAGAGAATGGTAAAGTAAAATTAACAATACACTACCAGGTTATTGAAGATATTGCTGAACCACAACCAATTATTCAAGGAGACTAACGGATGCAAGATAATTTAAAAACGATCAACATTCAATTACAGACTTTGAACGAGGCTTTATCATTATTCGGAACAGAAGATCGTAATTTAAAAATGTTGGAGGAAAAATTAAAGCTTTCAATTGTTACTAGAGGTGAATCAGTAAGTGTATCTGGAGAGGAGGAAACTCTTCTACATGCGGAAGCAGTTCTTATGTCTCTATTAAAAGTAATAAGGAAAGGTGCAAGTATTTCTGAACGAGATGTAGTGTATGCTGTTGATCTAGCTCAAAGAGGTATGCTTGATCAATTTGAAGAATTATATGAGCAAGAAATTACGAAAAATGTAAGAGGAAAATCGATTCGTGTAAAGACTTTAGGACAGAGACAATACATTTCTGCCATTAAAAGTAATGACTTAGTATTTGGAATTGGACCTGCTGGTACAGGAAAAACCTATCTCGCAGTTGTCATGGCAGTCGCAGCTTTAAAGGCAGGAACTGTAAAAAGAATTATCTTAACTAGACCAGCAGTTGAAGCTGGGGAAAGCTTAGGTTTCTTGCCAGGAGATTTGAAAGAAAAGGTAGATCCGTACTTACGCCCGTTATACGATGCTCTTCATGACGTTTTGGGATCAGATCAGGTAGCGAGGTTAATTGAACGAGGTACGATCGAAATTGCACCTTTGGCTTATATGCGCGGAAGAACATTGGATGACTCGTTCGTTATTTTGGATGAAGCACAAAATACAACCCCAGAGCAAATGAAGATGTTTTTAACTCGGTTAGGATTTGGTTCGAAAATGGTCATAACAGGAGATATTACTCAAGTAGATTTACCAAAAGGAATCAAATCTGGGCTGAGTGTTGTCGTTAATATATTAAAAAACCTATCAGGTATTTCGTTTATTTTTCTAGAACAATCAGATGTTGTTCGTCACCCGCTCGTACAGAAAATTATTAAAGCATACGAAGAGATGAATTAAGACCCAAAGAGACCATTCGTTTCATTGGGTCTTACTAGTAATAGAGGGGAGACTATAATGAAGAACTTTCGAAATTGGCTTCACAACATTAAAAGCAACAGATTTATCTTGATTGGCTTATTTGTAATGTTAGGTATCGTTTTATACGGTTCGATGTATGACAATGTTAGTCCGGAGAAGCTTGATCTTAAACCTTTTTCAATAGCCAAAAATGATATTCTATCACCAATAACAATTGAAGATATAGAAGCAACTGAAGAGAAGAAACAAGAAGCGGCGCTTGAGGTTGAAGATCAATATGTATTAAAAACAGAATATGCAGTCAATCGTGTTGAGATCATTTCAGCAATTTTTGATGCTGTTAATGAAGTGAATATGCTAGAAAGCGAAGCAAATAAGTTGGAAGATTCAGAAGAGGAATCACCTGAGAATAGAACAGAAGAGCATGTTCAAACTCAGCTTACTGAAACTGGAACAATGACAATCGATAAAAGAATAAATCAATTACGAGAAATGATACCGACAGAACTTCAAGATTTGCTGTCGAGAAACGTGTTGGAGACATTGATAATCTCTTCACCTCAGCAGTTAGATAGTGCTAAAACGACAACGATTACCGCGGTTAAACAAATTATGCAGCAACCTATTAAGGTTGGGGAAGAAGATCAAAAGAAGCAACAAGCATATGAGGAGCTTAAAAACGTTAACCTTCCACAAAATTTACGAAATGCAATGGTTCAATTAGCACAATACGCAATTATTCCTAATTATGTATATGACATGAAGGGTACAGAAGTATTGCGCCAACAGGCTATGGATGAAGTAAATCCTGTGAAAATTCTTGCTGGACAAGTTCTCGTAAGAGAAGGACAAGTTATTGATCGGGACACATTTAAACAGCTAGAGCTTGTTGGATTGTTAAAAGAAGAAGTAAATTATTATATTTTTATTGGTTTGGTAATATTTGTTAGTGTTTTAATTGCTATCATTGCCTATTTCTTTAAAGAATTTGATTTGCAAACCAGTAATCAATCGATTGCCTTTCCGATCTATGTGTTAGTCTTTACATTTACAATTTTATTAATGAAGGGCATAAGTCTATTCCCAATTGTCTCTGAAATAGGATACATTTTTCCAATTGCCATGGCAACGATGTTAATTCGCATCCTTGTGAATGAACGAATTGCGCTTATCTCAAGTGTTATGCTAGCAATATGTGGAAGCATAATATTCAATGGGGATATAATAGGTAAATTTGATTTTTCGATAGGTGTTTATTTTTTACTTAGTGGGATAGGTGGAACAATTTTTCTTAATAAACAGCATCATCGCTCAAACATTTTAAAAGCGGGTTTGTATGTCTCTTTATTAAATATTATTGTTATTACTGCAATATTTATGATGCGTAATGGCAACTATACGAATATTGAGATTGGGACTTATTTATCATTTGCATTTCTGTCGGGTTTTATTTCCGCAGTCTTAACTCTTGGTTTAATGCCTGTATTTGAAACAGGTTTTGGAATGTTATCTACGATGAAGTTAATCGAATTATCGAATCCCAATCATCCACTGCTACGGAAAATTTTGATGGAAACACCCGGTACTTATCATCATAGCGTAATGGTTGCAAACCTTTCAGAGGCAGCTTGTGAGGCTATTGGTGCAAATGGATTATTAGCTAGAGTGGGTGCTTATTATCATGATATTGGTAAAACAAAACGGCCACAATTTTATATTGAAAATCAAATGAATATTGAAAATCCGCATAATAATATATCGCCACAACTAAGTAAAACTATCATTACTGCTCATCCATACGATGGGGCAGAAATGCTTAGACAACATAAGATACCAAAAGAAATAGTCGATATTGCCGAACAGCATCATGGTACGACCCTCTTGAAATATTTTTATTATCAAGCAAAAGAACAGGCTGATAGCGATGTTCTCGAATCAGATTTTAGATATCCTGGTCCTAAAGCAAGTTCAAAGGAATCAGCTATTGTAGGAATAGCAGATAGCGTTGAAGCAGCTGTAAGGTCAATGAAAAATCCAACACCACAGAAGATCGAGAATTTAGTGAGATCGATTGTAACGGAACGGCTTCAGGATGGACAATTTGATGAGTGTGATATAACGATAAAGGAATTAAATTGTGCTGCAAAGTCAATGTGTGAAACTTTGAATGGAATTTTCCACTCAAGAATTGAATATCCAGAAATTGCAAAACCAAAACGTGAGGTAGCTGAAAAAGCGTTAGTTAAGTGAAGGTGAAAAGGTATGATTATTGATTTCATTGATGAGCTAGAAATGGTTGATCAAGCTGCAAAGGTTGAAATAGAAAAGCTATTGGATTTCGCAGCAAAGCACGAAAATATTGCTGAGGATGCTGAGTTATCTGTTACATTTGTTGATGACGGAGAAATACAAGAAATTAATAGAACTTATCGAGGTAAGGACAAGCCTACTGATGTCATTTCGTTTGCAATGGAGGAGTTAGGTGATGGCGAAGTCGCATTAGTAGGTGATGACTTACCAATCATCTTAGGTGACATCATTATTTCGATTCCTAGGGCAATTGAACAAGCGGAACTATATTCACATAGCTTTTTGCGGGAGTTAGGTTTTTTATGTATTCATGGATTTCTACATTTGTTAGGATATGACCATCAAACAGAGGAAGATGAGAAAATTATGTTTAATAAACAAAAGGAATTGTTAGATCAATATGGACTTCATCGCTAAAGAAATAAAAAGGTTATTCCAAAGTTTTAAGTATGCATTTGAAGGATTGAAGAATGTAGTGGAAAGTGAACGAAATATGCAGATACATTTGGCGATCGCATGTATCGTTCTTTTTTTAGGTTATATTTTCTCAATATCAAAGGTTGAATGGATCATTATTGTTCTCTGTATCGGAATTGTTTTTTGCTTAGAAATTATAAATTCAGCAATAGAACGAACCGTTGATTTAGTAACAGAAGAATATAAACCTTTAGCAAAACAAGCAAAAGACTTTGCAGCAGCGGCTGTTTTTGTTTTTGCAATTATATCTGTTATTATTGGTGTAGTAATATTTCTAATGCCTTTGTTGAGATTTTTGAATCTTCTGTTAATTGTTACTTTTTGATTACGATTTTGAACATTTAATGAAAATGAATACAATTTGATGTAAAATTAAAGGTACTTGAAAGGAAAAATGAAAATGGTAAAAGAGTTAAATTTAAAGGCTTTAACAGAACATGCAAAAAAAGCAAGGGATTTAGCGTATGTTCCATATTCGAAATTTAAGGTGGGAGCTGCACTATTGACTGAATCAAACCAAGTATTTACTGGTTGTAATATCGAAAACGCTGCTTACAGTTTATGCAATTGTGCTGAACGAACGGCTTTGTTTAAGGCATACTCTGATGGAGAGACAGTCTATAAAGCGATGGTTGTTATTGCAGACACTGAACGTCCTGTTTCACCATGTGGAGCTTGTCGCCAAGTAATGTCTGAGCTTTGTTTGCCAACAATGCCCGTCTATTTAACAAATTTAAAAGGCAATGTGTATGAAACAACTGTTCAAGAATTATTACCAGGAGCCTTTGCAGCGGAGGACTTAAATGAATAACAATGAATATAAATCAGGGTTTGTATGTATCATAGGTAGACCGAATGTGGGGAAATCTACCTTTCTTAATAAAGTCATCGGGCAAAAAATAGCGATTATGAGTGATAAACCTCAAACAACAAGAAATAAAATCCAAGGCGTTTATACGACAAATCAAAGTCAAATTATTTTTATTGATACACCAGGTATTCATAAACCAAAGCATAAACTTGGCGATTTCATGATGAAGGTTGCACAAAATACACTAAACGAAGTCGACTTAATTTTATTTATGGTCAATGCGGAGGAAGGGTTTGGAAAAGGTGATCAGTTTATTATAGATCGTTTGAAGCAAACGAAGCAGCCTGTCTTTCTTGTTGTTAATAAAATTGATAAAGTACATCCGGATTCGCTATTACAGATTATTGGCGAGTATAAGGAATTGTATCCTTTTAAAGAAATCGTGCCTATTTCAGCTCTAGAAGGAAATAATGTATCAACGTTACTACAACAAATTGAAAAATATATGCCCTCTGGGCCGCAATACTATCCAGCGGATCAAGTTACTGATCACCCTGAACGCTTTATTATTACTGAATTAATCCGCGAAAAGGTTTTACATTTAACTAGGGAAGAAATTCCACATTCTATCGCTGTAGTCATGGACTCCTTGGAAAGAAGGGACAATGACACGATCTATGTGGCGGCAACAATTATAGTTGAGCGTGATTCACAGAAAGGAATTGTAATTGGGAAGCAAGGGAAGCTGCTTAAGGAAGTAGGGAGATTGGCAAGACTTGATATTGAATCTTTATTAGGGTCTAAGGTATTCCTTGAATTGTGGGTTAAGGTTCAGAAGGATTGGCGTAATCGAGCATCACAGCTCAGAGATTTTGGTTTTAGAGAAGATGAATATTAAATGACAATTTTTATCCAACATGAAATGAATGAGGAAGGGTCAAGCTAAATGTAGGGAGTGTTAATAAACTAGTTTTTAAAAATGAAAGGTGGGGTTTCTTGTGGTAGATTTAACCTGGAAAATCTTTAGTCAAACTGGAAACTTGGAAACATATCTGCTTATGAAAGAGATTGAACGGGAACGCCAAGAAACTGCTAAAAAGGATTTTAACGAGCTAGTCGAAATAGAATCTCCTTTATCTTGAACCTTATACTTTTTGTACTTATTTAAAAAAATTATACAAATGGCGCCAGTGGATAAGGATTGCAAAGAAAGTATTAATCCAGATCCATCGCTCTAGCCTAAGAAAAGCTACAGAAGCTAAGCGTCTTAGACGTGCGCCTTTTGTTCAAAGATAAGAAAGTATATAATTTTGCTCTTTGGAATCCAGCACGAGCGCCCAGCGACTAGTAAACTTCGCTCATCTCTTTTGCGATAAGTCAACATCGACTCGTCCCTCGACGTGTTTTGTTTATCTCAGTCGATGCGCTCTTAGTTTATACGTCGCTAATCAGGGCGCCTATTGCCTTTTTTATTGGATGGTGTTTTTAAAATGCTACAAAAAGTTGAAGGTATTGTAATAAGAACAAATGACTACGGTGAAACGAATAAAATTGTGACGCTGTTTACAAGAGAAATGGGTAAAATTGCTGTAATTGCGAGGGGAGCTAAAAAGCCGAAAAGCCGGTTCACGTCGATTTCACAAGTTTTCGTACATGGATATTATCTTGTTCAAATTAGTTCTGGGTTAGGAACCTTGCAGCAAGGTGAAATCATTTCCTCCTTTAGAGGAATACGTGAAGACTTATATCAAGCTGCTTATGCAGCTAATGTTATAGAGCTTACAGATAAATTAACGGATAATAAAACAACGAATCCTTACTTATTTGAGGTTCTTTATCAAACCTTAAACTATATGAATGAAGGAATTGATCCGGAAATTTTATTATATATTTTTGAAACGAAAATGCTTACTTTAGCCGGGATTCGACCAAAACTAGACGGTTGTGTATTATGTTCAAGCAATGAAGGGGAATTCGCCTTCTCAATAAGGGAAGGCGGTTTTCTTTGTCATCGTTGTGTTTATAAAGATACTACTATAATTACTATTTCCCAAGCTACGATTAAGCTTCTTCGCCTTTTTTATTATTTTGATTTACATCGCTTAGGTAAAGTATCCGTTAGTGAACACACAAAAAAAGAGATTAAATTAATTATTGGGTCGTTGTATGATGAATACTCAGGGCTTCATTTGAAATCAAAACGATTTATTGACCAACTCCACCATCTTGATGATTTTAAAATTTAATATATACTATTTCGATAATATATTTAAATATTGTAACATACTTTTTTGATAGGATTATTTAAGCTATAATATATATATCAATAGGATGTGTTAATTATTACGCTTTTTTACGGAACCGGGTTTAATAAATATAGCTTATGAGTTTTCACTGACAAAAGCTTTGCTTGTTCTGTAAATAAGTTTGATGATTGCTATGTTTTGTGCTTTTATGATCCAAGGTGGTGAGTACGATCGAACTTAATAAAAGACAAGAAAGAATCTTACAGATTGTAAAGGATAATGGCCCAATTACTGGCGAGAATATTGCTGATCAATTAAATTTAACGAGAGCAACTCTCAGACCTGATTTAGCAATTCTGACTATGGCAGGCTATCTTGAGGCTCGTCCTCGTGTTGGTTATTTTTACTCTGGGAAGACAGGCTCTCAATTGTTAACAGAAAAGGTAAAAAAACTACAGGTTTTTGATTATCAATCCATACCAGTTGTTGTCGATGAAAGTGTTTCCGTTTATGATGCTATTTGTACAATGTTTCTTGAAGATGTAGGGACGTTATTTGTTGTTGACAAGAAGTCACTTTTAGTTGGTGTATTGTCAAGAAAAGATCTATTAAGAGCAAGTATTGGTCAGCGGGATCTAGAAGCTATACCAGTAAATATCATTATGACAAGAATGCCAAATATCACCTTTTGTTTTAAAGATGATTTAATTATTGACGTTGCAGGGAAAATTATTGAAAAGCAAATCGATGCTGTTCCTGTTGTTAGAGAAGTAGGGAATGGTTATGAAGTGATTGGACGATTAACAAAGACAAATATGACAAAAGTACTTATTGACATTGCAAAGGATGAAGTAATTTAATAATGACCTAAAGAAGGGAATGGGGGAATTTGGACAAGGCCATCGTTTATGTTGTTTCCGACTCAGTTGGCGAAACAGCGGAACTTGTTGTTAAAGCGGCTGCTAGTCAGTTTCAATCATTTGAAATTAACATAAAGCGTGTACCTTATGTTGAAGATACGGGCACATTGACAGAAGTGATAACTTTAGCCCAAGAGAATCAAGCAATTATTGCATTTACTTTAGTAGTTCCTGAAATGCGTGATTTTTTAACATCTGAAGCAGAGAAAGCAGGGGTACCTATTATTGATATAATTGGGCCAATGGTGAATCAGATGAAACAAAGCTACAAAAAGCATCCGCGTGAGGAGCCGGGGCGAGTGCGACAACTTGATGAAGATTATTTTAGAAAAGTTGAAGCAATTGAATTTGCAGTTAAATATGATGACGGCAGAGATCCGAGGGGGATATTAAAAGCCGATATCGTCCTTATAGGGGTATCACGGACTTCAAAAACACCACTTTCCCAATATTTAGCCCACAAGCGGTTGAAAGTTGCGAATGTCCCGATTGTGCCTGAAGTTGAACCACCAGAGGAGCTGTTTCAAGTACCAGCGAATCGTTGCTTTGCTTTGAAAATTACTCCGGAAAAACTGAATAACATTCGGAAAGAGAGATTAAAATCGTTAGGGTTAAGCGACAATGCAAGCTATGCTAACGTTGAGAGAATAAAGGAAGAGTTAGACTATTTTAATGAATTAGTTGAAAAAATTGGCTGTGAGGTTATTGATGTTTCAAATAAGGCAGTTGAAGAAACGGCTAATGTCATTCTAGGAATTTATACAAATAAACCACATCGGAAATAAATCTTCACTTTTTAAGTGAAGATTTTAATTTTTATGTAGAAAAAAAAATAATATTATATTATAATAAAAATTTGTGATTAAAATAAAATTATTGGTTTATACTTGACAAATAAAGAATACACTATACAAGTAAGCAAATGAGCAATTATGAAGGAATAAAATAATAAAACATTTGTTTTGTAGAAGGAATCCTCGCTGTAATGTAGAATAACAAAATATGACTTAAATTATTACAAAATTCTTTAAAAAATATTGTCGAAATTTGAAGGAAAATTAGCTGGGAAACTAGAATATTTAATGACAGTAGAAAACATGGTGATGTTAGAATGGGAAAAAGAATTCCCGAAGAAACCATAGAACAAATTAGACAGCAAGCTGATATTGTTGAGGTCGTTAGTGAATATGTGCAATTAAAAAAACAAGGGCGTAATTATTTTGGCTTATGTCCTTTCCATGGTGAAAAGACCCCATCCTTTTCAGTTTCATCTGAAAATCAATTTTACCATTGCTTTGGCTGTGGAGCAGGTGGGAACGTTTTTTCATTTATAATGGAGATCGAAAAGTGCAGCTTTGCTGACGCTGCGGCAATTTTAGCTGAGAAACTACATATAGAACTTCCAATAAATAAAGAAGATGATTTTCCTACAGATATCTCGAAAAACTATGCAAATATTTTTCGTGCCCATGACCTACTACAAAAATTTTATCATCATATTTTGGTGAATACAAAAGAAGGAAGTGAAGCTTTACAGTATTTACAAAATAGAGGATTTACTGAGGAATCAATTAGTAAATTTCAAATAGGATTTGCCCCTGACTCGTGGGATCGTGCGACAAGGTTCTTAGATAAAAGAGGTTTTAACCTTCACGAAATGTTTCAATCGGGTTTAGTAAGCAGAAGGGATAGTGATGGTAATTTTTTCGATCGCTTTCGTAATCGCATCATGTTTCCTATCTGGGATCATCAAGGACGTACGATTGCTTTTGGTGGAAGAATCATTAATGAAGGCGAACCTAAATACTTAAATAGCCCTGAAACAAAGATATTTACTAAAAGTAAAACATTGTATGGGTTTCACCTAGCAAGGCCCGAAATTCGCAAAAACCAGCAGGTTATTTTATTTGAGGGGTATATAGACGTAATTTCTGCATGGCGGGCAGGTGTGCAAAACGGAATAGCAACACTTGGTACATCACTAACAGAAGATCAGGCAAAAATAATTCGTAGAAATTCAGATAATGTGGTAATTTGTTATGATGCAGATTCTGCAGGGATAAACGCAGCGTACCGTGCAGCGATAATTTTATCTAACGCAGGTTGCCATGTGAAAGTCGCTAGAATGCCTGAAGGATACGATCCTGATGATTATATTCGTGCTTATGGAAATGAAAGTTTTGTTACAAACGTAATTGGGTCCAGCACTACATTTATGGCTTTTAAAATGGAATATTTAAGAAGAGGGAAAAATCTTCAAGATGAGGGACAATTTATTTCATATATTGAAGAAATATTGAAAGAAATATCATTGTTACCGAATGCTGTAGAAAGAGATCATTATTTACGACAGATAGCTGATGAGTTCTCTATATCTATGGATGCGCTAAAGAGTCAGCAATACGATATTTTACGAAGATTGAGAAAAAACAAGGATATTTCAACTTTTAATCGAAATAATAATAGCAACAGTAATCGATTTATTCTTAAAAAAAAACTATTACCTGCGTTTCATAATGCAGAACGCATTTTACTTGCACACATGTTAAGGAATAAGGAGATCGCTTATGTAATCAAAGACCAAATTGGCTGTTCCTTTAATATTGATTACCATAATGCAATTGCACTTTTTATTTATGCTTATTATGAAGAAGGCAATTCTCCAAATATAGGTGCATTTCTCCAACGATTAGATGATGAACAATTAACGAGAATCGTTTCTGAAATAGCCATGTTGGATATAAATATTAATATTAGTGAAGAGGAACTTTCAGATTATGTTAAACAAGTGTTGAATCATCCAAAATGGTTAAAAATAAAAGAGATCGAACATGAAAAATTAGAAGCGGAAAAACATCAGGATTTTATAAAAGCAGCCCAAATTGCAATGGAAATTATCCAGATGAAAAAAGAACTTAAATAGCTTGTTTTTATTATGTTGGAAGGAATCTTGGAAGGAGGGGATTCAATGGCTGAAAAAGGAGCTCGTTCAAAGGATATTGAATTAGAACTGACTCTTGACCAAGTAAAAGAGCAGATTGTAGTACAAGGGAAAAAACGTGGTCTTATTACGTATGATGAGATTGCTGAACGTTTAGCAGCTTTTGAGCTTGATTCAGACCAGATGGATGAATTTTATGAATACCTTACAGATAAAGGTATTGATATAATTGGACAGTCAGATGAAGTAGATCAAGATGATAATGAAGAAGATGACGATGATCCTAGTTTTAACCAGTTAGAAAAGGAAGAAGAGTTTGATTTAAACGATCTTACCGTACCACCAGGAATCAAAATAAACGATCCTGTGAGGATGTATTTAAAAGAAATTGGACGAGTTGATCTACTATCTGCTGAGGAAGAAATTGAATTAGCTGGCCGAATTGAGCAAGGTGATGAAGAAGCTAAGCGAAGACTTGCAGAGGCGAATTTACGGCTTGTTGTAAGTATTGCTAAAAGATATGTTGGCAGAGGTATGTTATTTCTCGATTTAATTCAAGAAGGAAACATGGGCTTAATTAAAGCGGTTGAGAAATTTGATTATAGGAAAGGTTTTAAATTTAGTACGTATGCTACTTGGTGGATTCGTCAGGCTATCACACGTGCTATTGCTGACCAAGCTAGAACCATTCGAATTCCAGTTCATATGGTTGAGACAATTAATAAATTGATACGAGTTCAAAGACAATTATTGCAGGACTTAGGGCGCGATCCAACTCCAGAGGAAATCGGTGAAGAAATGGATCTAACTCCTGAAAAGGTTCGGGAAATTTTAAAAATTGCTCAAGAACCTGTTTCGTTAGAAACGCCTATCGGTGAAGAAGATGATTCACATTTAGGTGATTTCATTGAAGATCAAGAAGCTCAATCTCCTTCGGACGCGGCTGCATACGAATTGTTAAAGGAACAACTTGAAGATGTATTAGATACTTTAACAGACCGTGAAGAAAATGTACTTCGACTTCGTTTTGGCCTAGACGATGGAAGAACGAGGACACTTGAAGAAGTAGGTAAAGTATTTGGTGTCACCCGTGAACGAATTCGCCAAATCGAAGCAAAAGCTTTAAGAAAGCTTCGTCATCCAAGTAGAAGTAAACGTCTAAAGGACTTTCTAGAATAAATAATTGCCACTTAAATAGTTTACTTCATGTATAATGGAGTAAACTATTTTATTTTGGGGTGCGCACAAAAATTATGGACAAAGAACGTAAAGAAACTGTTCTTAAGGAAATAAAATATTGGAAAGACCATCGTCTTTTACCAGAGCATTATTGTGATTTTTTAATATCCTTATATACAGAAGGGTCTGCCACAGAACAAGAAGCTTTTGAGAGAAATTCATTTTCATTTAAAAGGCTGTTTTCAAACATATTTTTACTGTATCTAGTGTTGCAACTGCCATTAACTTATGTTGTTATTTATTTTACTGAAATGTCGTTTCATTTGCAAATTGGCCTATTCACAATTTTTGTCTTAGTATGCTCAGGTAGTACTTACTATTTTTATCAAAAAAGCAGCTTTTTTCTTCACATCTCGATAGTAATTGGAGCTTTAATTTTATTTTTAGCATCTGTCCATGTTGTTTCGAGTTTGTTTTCAGTTGATTTTGCATTAATCATTATTATTTTAACAAATTGTTTTATGTGGATTGGGATTGGCTATATTTTGCGACTAAAATATTTGATCATTTCTGGAATTGCTGGTGCAATTATTTTAATAACATACATTTTTTTATAGTTATATAGGAATCCGTCATGTATTAACAATAAAAGACCGTTGGAAAACTAAAAAAATATTCAGAACTTGTCGAGAACCCCTTTTCTGAATTTGATATTTCAAGTAGAATAGATAGTGTTGTACTAAACAGGCTATTATGATTTTATACATAAGGAGGAAAAAAAATGAATCGCAATCCATTAATACCATTTGCGATTATTGCTGTAATTGCTATAATTGCTACAATCGGTATGTCTTACTATGGTTTAAACAATGCAGATAAGCTGCTAGCAGCTATGGAAGCAGGTGAAACTGAAACTGCAGAAACAGATACAGCTGCTGCTGATGACCCAGAAGGGTTGTACAAAGTAAACTGTGCTGCATGTCATGGTCAAAACCTTGAAGGTGGAGTTGGATTACCATTAGATACGATTGGCTCGAAGCTTTCTGCTGAAGAAATTGCTAATATCATTACTAATGGTCAAGTTGGCGACAGTATAATGCCACCAATGCCACAAGTTGATGATGCAACAAAAGAACAAATTTCTACATGGTTAGCTGAAAAGAAATAATCAGTAATTATTAAAGCTTTCTATCTAAAAGATAGAGAGCTTTTTTCATACGATGCTAGTATAGGTATAAAGAGAAAGTTGCAAGATTATAACTGAATGATTAAGATAATAAAAAGACTTTTAAGAAAGATGAACGGTGAATATAATGAATGAGTTATTATTATCGAAAAGGTTGTTGACCGTTGCAAATGAAATCCCGATAGGTTCCAAAATTGCCGATATCGGTTCTGATCATGCCTATCTTCCTTGCTATGCTGTACTGAATGGGATTGTTTCATCTGCAATTGCTGGAGAAGTAAACGAAGGGCCGTTTCAATCTGCGCAAAAACAGGTTAACAAACTAAATTTACAGGGATATATTGATGTTAGAAAAGGGAATGGGTTAGAAGTAATAAATCCTGAAGATGTAAATGTAATAACGATTGCCGGGATGGGTGGGCAATTAATATGTGAAATATTGGAGGAAGGAAAAGATAAGTTAACAAAAGTAAATAGGTTAATTTTGCAGCCAAATGTTGCTGCAAGTAATGTAAGAAAATGGTTGATTGAGAATGATTGGGAGCTAATTAATGAGCAAATTCTTGAAGAAGATGGTAAAATTTACGAAGTTTTAACAGCCGAACGTGGAATTCCGGATAATCCTTATAGGGATGTGCAGAAAAAAGCAGCGGCGATTTTACTCGGCCCTTTTTTAATGAAAACTAATAACGCTGCATTTAAAAAGAAGTGGTCTCTTGAACTTTCTAATTGGAAAAAAATTTTAAAACAACTAGAACAAGCTACCGTTACTGAGGAATTAGTAACTAAGAGAAAAGAAATAGAAGAAAATATTCGGATGGTTGAGGAGGTTTTCAAGCAATGAGTTTTGCAAACGGCCAAGAAATTATTCAAGCTTTTGAAAAGCTTGCACCTAAATCGTTAGCAATGGATGGTGATAAAATCGGTTTGCAGCTAGGTACTTTAAATAAGCCGATAAAAAAAATCATGGTAACACTTGATGTGCTAGAAACTGTCATCGATGAGGCAATTGAAAATAATGTTGACTTAATTATTGCTCATCACCCTGTCATTTATAATCCCCTAAAGACGATTGTAACAGACAATCCAGCTGGACGTATTGTCGAAAAGTGTTTAAAACATAATATTGCGGTTTATGCAGCTCACACGAACTTAGATGTAGCGATTGGTGGTGTAAACGATTTATTAGCGTCAGCATTAAACTTACAAAATGTAGAGGTGCTAGTACCTACGTATGAGGATCAGTTGAAAAAGCTTGTTGTGTTTGTTCCTGAGGACTATGCTGATCAAGTAAGAGATGCTATCTCTGCTGCTGGTGCAGGTCATATTGGCAACTATAGCCATTGCACATACAATTTGGATGGAGTTGGTACGTTTCTACCATTAGACGGAACAAATCCATATATAGGTAAAAAAGGAAGGCTTGAGAAGGTAAATGAGGTTAGAATTGAAACGATTTTACCTAACTCCATTCAAACAAAAGTTGTGCGGGCCATCCTCAATACACACCCTTATGAAGAACCGGCATATGATATTTATCCCCTTGAAAATAAAGGAGAATTGTTAGGCTTAGGAAGGATTGGCTATTTACCCGAAGAAATGACGTTACGGCATTTTGCAAGCTATGTTAAGAAGTCGCTTGATGTCCAAGGTGTAAGAGTGGTCGGAGACTTGGATTCGAACATTCGTAAAGTAGCTGTTTTAGGTGGGGACGGCAATAAATATTGGTCAAAAGCGAAATTTAAAGGAGCAGATGTTTATGTAACAGGTGATATTTATTATCATGTTGCTCACGATGCAATGATGGCGGGGCTTAAAATGGTTGATCCAGGTCACAATGTCGAGAAGGTTATGAAAAAGGGTGTCGAGAGATATTTACAAGACTTTTTAGCAGAAAAGAAATTTGAGACAAAAGTGATTTGCTCTAGTGTCAACACCGATCCGTTTCAATTTCTATAAAAAGGGATGGCAGGCAGTGTTAAAACAATGTTAATATTTATTATTGAAAAAATGCGGGATCGATTCATATCCGAAAAGATGAGATTGCAACGCAATCAAAGCTTTTGTTCAGAAAATCGGTCCCGCTTCTTTTTTGAATCATTTTATTTTGTTGTTTTAATTTTCGGTAAGATTTTATTGAGTGGTACGCTTCGTTTTATCTCCCATGTTGATCGATCATTTGGATCAAATTGTTCCAAATATGCGATCACTTCTTTTGTTATTGGCGTTGGTGTCGAAGCGCCTGCGGTAACAGCAACCTTGTGAATTGACAGCAACCAATTAATATCAATTTCAGAAACGTCAGCAATACGATATGCTTTTGTACCAGCTATTTCTTCCGATACTTGTGCCAGTCTGTTCGAGTTATTACTGCGCGGATCACCAACAACAATTGTTAAATCAGCTTGTTTTGCCTGTTCAGCAACGGCTTCCTGACGGACTTGTGTTGCCATACAAATTTCTTTATGAACCTCAGCATGAGGATATTTCTCTTTTACTTTTTTTATAATATCAAGCACATCCCACTGGCTCATTGTCGTTTGGTTTGTAATAATGATTTTATCGGCTTGGAGATTTAATTGCTCAATATCTTCTTCGTTTTCAATTAAATGGACAATTTCCGGAGCAATGCCGACCGCTCCTTCTGGCTCTGGATGTCCTTTTTTACCAATATAAATAACATGATATCCTTTTTCTTTAACGTTTCTAATTAGATCATGTGTCCTTGTTACATCAGGGCAGGTTGCATCTAGCACAGTAAGACCACGTTCTTTTGCGATTGATTTTACTTCAGGTGATATGCCGTGGGCAGTAAAAATAATTGTACCTACTGTGATTTCTTCCAATAATTCCTTTCGAGTTTTTCCTTTAGCATCTAAGGTAATGATTCCTTCTTTTTCAAATGCATCAGTCACATGCTTATTATGAACAATCATTCCTAATATATAAATTGGCCTTGGCAGAGTTTTATCTAGAGCTGCATTTTGTGCAATCACCATAGCATCTACTACACCATGGCAATAGCCTCTTGGTGCAATTTTTATAACTTCCATCCTAAAGCTCCTCCTCATCTTCATTGTCCAGTCCGTGTGTTGCTGAACGGGTGCTTCGATTTTATTATAAGGGAGAGCTATAGGAAATACAAAGAATGATTCATTAAATATAAAGCTTTGGTCTTGATTGTCCTTGATTTGTTTGAACTGCTTCATTCTCAGTTTCTGCAAAATTTGGAATGTCCTTTAGATCCTTAGCGCCTTTGTCTGTACTAGCTTCCTGTTCGGTAGTATCAGCAGAGTCCATGCTATTTAGCTCTTTCATAATTTTTAACATAGCGGGCATATTTTTGATGAAGGGTCCATATTGCTGAACCAATGGCCCGAATTGCTGGACTAGACCAATCGTTTTTTGGACGTTGTTTAACATTCCAGAGATACCATTGACCATATTAGGTAATCCTGTTTGTCCTACGTTAGCAAATGAATTGCCAAAGCCGGCATACATATTAGGTGCAAACATCCCTCTCGCTCCTAAAGGGGTAGGGAAATTCATACGATTAAATGGTGCTCCGTTTGCCCCACTACCATTACCGAATAATCTTGATATGAATCTACCGATACCTCTAGATCCAAAGTTACTTTGCATTGGTTGGCGATATTGCATAAAAGTTGCAGGATTTTGGAAAGGTACTTGAGGTGGGAATCGTGGTGTCCGATATTGGTACATGTTAAAACCTCCTTTCAGAAACAAATTTGAAACCGCTAACTGAAGTTGACTTCATGATAAAATATGCTAATAAAATCATGAAGTGTTATGAAATAGGGAGAATGGGTATTCACCTATTAATCGATTATTTGTGTCTTTCATTTGTTTACCTTATACTATGAAATATGTATATGAATGAAGAAAAGGAAATTGAAATACAAGGGGATTTATCATATGAGCAAAATAAAATTTAACAAATTTGGTTTTAAAGCATTTATTTTAGAGGCTATCGATCATTTAGGTTTTTATGAACCAACTGAAATTCAGGAACGAATTATCCCAACGATTCAAAATGGCCAAAGTGCAATTGGCCAATCACAAACTGGTACCGGGAAAACACATGCCTATTTATTGCCAGTTGTAAATAATATCAATCCGACTAAAGAACAAGTACAGGTGGTCATTACCGCGCCGACTAGAGAGTTAGCGACGCAAATCTTTGAGGAAGTTCTGAAGCTCATAGAATTTGCGCCAAGAGATGAGTCGATTACGGCGAAATTGTTTATTGGTGGAACTGACAAACAGCGGACTATTGAAAAACTAAAGGTACAGCCGCAAATAGTAGTTGGCACACCTGGTCGAATTAACGATTTAGTAAAGGAACAAGCTTTATTTGTCCACACTACGAAAACGCTTATCGTAGATGAAGCAGACTTAATGCTTGATATGGGATTTATTCAAGAAGTCGATCAAATTGCAGGGAGGATGGGACAAGATTTACAAATTCTTGTTTTTTCGGCAACAATACCTGAGAAGCTAAAGCCGTTTTTGAAAAAATATTTAGAAAACCCTACATTTACTCATGTTGCTCCTAAACAAATCGCAGCAGAAAAAATTCAACATTTGTTAATACCTTTACGACATCGGAATAAGGTCACGATCGTGTTTGAATTAGCTCGTTATTTTAACCCTTACATAGCGTTAATATTTACAAATACGAAAAAGATGGCTGATGAAGTTGCCGATGGCTTACTTGAAAAAGGGTTAAAGGTTGGGCGAATTCATGGAGATTTAACACCAAGAGAAAGAAAACAAATGATGAAGCGAATTCGAGACTTGGAATATCAATATATTGTTGCTACAGATTTGGCTGCTAGAGGAATTGATATAGAAGGTGTAAGTCATGTTATAAATTACGAATTACCTGCCGATTTAGACTTTTATGTACATCGGGTTGGAAGAACAGCAAGAGCAGGATACTCAGGAGTTGCTGTAACAATCTATGAACTTCGTGATCAGGATTCGTTAGATCGTTTAGAGAAAATGGGGATACAATTTCAACATGGCGACTTAAGGAATGAAGAATGGATTGATTTAGGTGCCCGCGAAAAAAGAAAGGAAAGAAAAAGCGAGCAACAGGAACTTGAAAAGGTAGCAGGTAAAATCATTCGCAAACAAAAACAGGTAAAACCTGGTTATAAAAAGAAAAGAAAACAGGAAATTGACAAGTATGTAAAGAAGCAAAGAAGGAAAATGAATCGGGAAAAGTAAAATTAGGATAGGATTTTGGGGGGAGAATTATGATTAAAATTGGCTCTCATGTATCAATGAGCGGAAAAAACATGTTACTTTCGGCAAGTGAAGAAGCAGCATCCTATGGAGCTAATACTTTTATGATTTATACAGGTGCTCCACAAAACACTAGGAGAAAACCAATTGAAGAATTAAACATTGAAGCAGGTTTAAAGCATATGAAAGAAAATGGTATTGAACAAATAGTTGTTCATGCTCCTTATATTATTAACATTGGCAATTCTGAAAAAAATGAAACATTTGAGCTTGGGGTAAACTTTTTGCGCTCAGAAATTGAACGAACCGAGGCGCTTGGTGCAAAACAAATTGTTCTCCATCCTGGAGCGCATGTTGGAGCGGGGCCAGAAAAAGGTATTGAAAAAATAATTGAAGGGCTAAATGAAGTTCTTACAAAAGATCAAAATGTAAGCATAGCATTAGAAACCATGGCTGGAAAAGGCTCAGAATGCGGCCGTTCCTTTGAGGAGCTTGCACAAATAATTGATGGTGTGAGGCTGAATGAAAGGCTTTCTATTTGCTTTGATACATGCCATACACATGATGCAGGCTACGACATAATTAATGATTTTGATGGTGTGTTAGAGCAATTTGATCGGATTATTGGCATTGACCGGTTAAAGGTTCTTCACATTAATGATAGTAAAAATGAGCGGGGTGCCCGAAAAGACCGCCATGAAAATATTGGTTTTGGGAAAATTGGATTTGAGGCTTTATGCAAAATTGTACACCATCCACAATTAAAAGATATACCAAAAATTCTTGAAACTCCTTATGTTGGCGACGATAAAAAGAATCAAAAGCCACCATATAGATATGAAATTGAAATGCTAAGACAAGAGAATTTTGTACCAGACTTATTAGAAAAAATAAAAAAACAATAAATTAAGAGACAAAGGGTTCTCACTTCTTACATCATCAAACATGAGAACCTTACATCATTTTCTTAAATTGGTTTAAAAGTTCATTTGCTTTTTTGGCAACATCTAGACTTACGTCCTTACCTATTTTTTTGATAAGTCTTTTATGTTGTTCATCGTCCTGAATATCTATATAGGGTTCTGTTTTTAATATTTTAATGATTTTTGATGCATCATTTGGAGTAAGGATTATATTATACGTCCGTCCGTGTTTGATTAACTCATTAACAGTAATTGTATTTATTTTTTGATTAATCATTTGTTGAATAAAAGGATTCATTTTTATTAAAACCTCCTGATGGTAATAAGCACATTACTATCATATGAAGTATTTTGTTTTATGGTCAAAAGTATTTTGCAACCCAAAATTGATAAACTTTGTCATAAATGTTCATCGCTTTTTATGCCAATAATATAAATGCTCCTCAATTTAGGAAAGCGAGGGATATTGAATGGCAGAAGAAATGTTTAACGATAAAAAAAATGAATTTCAAGAAAAAAGCGAACGACAAGACGATAACAATTTTATGGAAGAAACAGCCGCTGAGGTTGCTCCAAGATTAGACAGAGCAACTGAAGAAGTAACAGGTGGAGCAGGAATGGGGGCAATTGCGCTTGCGCTTTCCTTGTTGTCACTATTTTTCGCGCCTGTTCTAATGGGGGCTGCTGGGATCATCGTAGGGTTTATCGCACGCCGTAGAGGAGCAACCGGTCTTGGTAGTTGGGCTATTGGTATTGGTGCAGTATCAATGCTGATTGCCTTGTTTGTTAGACCGTTTTATTATTAAAATTTTTTACAAAATACAAAGAGCTTGTCCTAAGTTGTGGACAAGCTCTTTTTTCTAAAATGTTATAGTTATGCACTTCTGTATTAAATATTGAAATATATATAGTCTTTATTTTCAGATTAAGGCGAAATATCAATTATTTTTGTTTCAATTATTTTTGTTTCATAGCATACTCTTCTGCAAGTATGTCGATTTCCTTTTTTAACTCATCAACCAAAATGTTTTCCGGAACTTTTCGGACGATTTCCCCATGCCGGAACAATAGTCCTTCACCCCGAGCTCCTGCAATACCGATATCGGCTTCCCTAGCTTCTCCCGGACCATTTACCGCACAACCTAAAACAGCTACTTTAATTGGTGCTTTAATTGCAGAGATATAATCTTCAATTTCATTTGCTACGCTGATTAAGTCAATTTCAATACGCCCACAGGTTGGACAAGAGATTAAGGTTGCTGCATTTGCTGCAAGCCCAAATGATTTTAACAATTCTCTAGCAACTTTTACTTCTTCAACTGGGTCTGCACTTAAAGAAATACGAATTGTATTACCAATGCCTTTGCTTAAAATGGCTCCTAATCCGGCAGCGCTTTTTACTGTCCCTGCAAATAATGTGCCTGATTCAGTAATTCCTAAATGTAAAGGATAGTCAAAAGCTTTAGAAGCTTTTTCGTAAGCTTCAATTGCTAAGTTAACATCAGAAGCTTTCAAAGAAACAATAATATTATGGAAATCAAGATCCTCTAATATTTTAATGTGGTGCAGAGCACTTTCAACCATACCATCAGCTGTTGGATACCCATATTTATCTAGTATCCTTTTTTCTAAAGAGCCTGCATTGACGCCAATGCGAATTGGGACTCCTTTTTCTTTAGCCGCTTTTACAACAGCTTCAACCTTTTCGCGTTTTCCAATATTTCCTGGATTAATGCGAATTTTATCCGCTCCGCCCTCAATTGCTTTTAATGCAAGTCGGTAGTCAAAATGAATATCCACAACTAAGGGAATATTGATTTGCTTCTTTATATGAGGAATCGCATTTGCAGCCCTTTCATCTGGGCATGCAACCCGAACAATTTGACAGCCAGCTTCTTCTAAACGTTTAATTTGAGCAACTGTAGCTTCAACATCGTGTGTCTTTGTCGTTGTCATACTTTGAATAACTACTTCATTATTACCGCCAATTGTTAAATTTCCTACTTTAATAGGACGAGTTTTTGTACGATGTGTTATTTCACCATGCACATGAATCGCTCCTTCATTTTTTGTATACACTACCTCATTGTATCAATGTAATAAAAAAAATGACAAGTAAAAATAATCCTACGGTTTAGATTTAAGGAAGGAGCAGGGATTACTCTTCATTATATACAGGGAATTTATAAACTTTACCAATTTGAATCTTTTCTGGTTCTACATTTGGGTTAAGTAGTTGGAAATCAGCAACTAATTGAGAAATTGAAACGGGAATTGGGCCATTGTGCATTTGTTCAACGACTGATAGGACCGTTTGTCCAGCGGTTACTTTCACTTCTTGAAAATAGAGTTCAGGCTCAAGCTCACGAGGCTCACTTTTATAACTAGTTTCAAGCTCTTTTTGAATTGGTTCATCCACTTCAGTTTGGTCGCTATTATTGGTTCCGACTAAAACAACAGATGTTGGATTTGTTAATGTTCCTTGACTTAAGTCATAATACACAACATATAGAACAAAAAGGAATACTAGAGTACCGATTAATTTTCTCATTTTTTTCACCCATTTTAAATATTTTAGCTTTGTTAAACCTTGTTGTTGATATTAGTAAAGATCATATGCTTGTCTTTGGGTGATTATGATAGATTTCAATAAACTCTATAAAAAAAACAGCAGCCATAAGCCGCTTATTATGCTATATCTTGGGATTTAGGTTTTGGAATTTCTTTAATTATTAAGTATAAAACTATCGTGGCTGTTAACCAATATAGTAAAAAAGAAAATGGAATAAAAATTTTTAATGCATCAATTATGGCAAAAAAGATTGTTGGGATCGCTACTGCATAGGCAGATAAAATCCATAAATTACGGTATTGTAGCTTTCGATTTGTTTGTGTAGATAAAATTAATCCGATGACAGCTAGAAAAGAGATTCCGATAAATTTCATAAACGCAGTGAATAAGTATAAAAAAATAAATGCTATAGGAAGAAAAACTAAAATGATTGTATCAAGAGAATTAACAAAGCTTGTTACATCTTCTTTAGAAATTTTTAAATCACCAAGTGTAGAATAAGGAATCTGTTGCGGTTGTTGCGATTCACTTGCGATAATCATTTCTTTTTTAAGTAACGCTAGTGCATTTTGATACTTGGATACATCGTTTATTGTTATTTGCCCTGTAGTATCAAATATAAAAGTGAAATCGCTATTTTCATTTATAATTGGCTTATTTATATCGGCTTGAAGTGTACCATCAGAAAGTACAAAGTCTGGTATGTCTGTGGCAAACTTTTCTTGAGCAAGACTGGCGAAATTCAAAAAGCTATTTCCAAGAGAAATACTAATAATTAAGCTTGATATAAACATTAGTAAGAATACAAAACCAATTGTTTTACCTATTCCTTGATAGCGAAATAAGGCCATATCTTTAGGTGAATATAGGCTTTTGGTGAATTGTTTAAATATATTCATCGTTACAATTTCACGTCCTTTCTTGAACTACTACTATTATACAGTTATTTTCTAAGATGCAATATTTACATTTTAAAAAAATACATTCTGATATATAATTAAGAAGTTGTGTGATATTTTCAAACTACGATTATAGTATAAAACCTGTAAGAGGAATATTGACATTCAACTTGATATTTGTTATATTAAAAAATGTCGCTAATGATTTATTCCACAGTAGCTCAGTGGTAGAGCTATCGGCTGTTAACCGATCGGTCGCAGGTTCGAATCCTGCCTGTGGAGCCACATACGGCGGTGTAGCTCAGCTGGCTAGAGCGTACGGTTCATACCCGTGAGGTCGTGGGTTCGATTCCCTCCGCCGCTATTTTTAATAATCACTTTTTGGCGACTGTGGCGAAGTGGTTAACGCACCGGATTGTGGCTCCGGCATTCGTGGGTTCGATTCCCATCAGTCGCCCCATCCATTTAAAATACTTAATAAGGACCCTTAGCTCAGCTGGTTAGAGCTATCGGCTCATAACCGATCGGTCGCAGGTTCGAGTCCTGCAGGGTCCACCATTTATAATTATCGGAGGACGTTTTGCAAGTGGAGTATAAAGTTGTAAGTTAAATATTATTATGGCTCGATAGCTCAGTCGGTAGAGCAACGAGCACCACATCAGCGAATCAGCTGCGAGTTGTCCCGACGCATAAGCATCAAAGAATAAGCTAGAAGAGGAAGGGACAGAGGACGTTTTGCAAGTGGAGTATAAAGTTGTAAGTTAAATATTATTATGGCTCGATAGCTCAGTCGGTAGAGCAACGAGCACCACATCAGCGAATCAGCTGCGAGTTGTCCCGACGCATAAGCATCAAAGAATAAGCTAGAAGAGGAAGGGACAGAGGACGTTTTGCAAGTGGAGTATAAAGTTGTAAGTTAAATATTATTATGGCTCGATAGCTCAGTCGGTAGAGCAACGAGCACCACATCAGCGAATCAGCTGCGAGTTGTCCCGACGCATAAGCATCAAAGAATAAGCTAGAAGAGGAAGGGACAGAGGACGTTTTGCAAGTGGAGTATAAAGTTGTAAGTTAAATATTATTATGGCTCGATAGCTCAGTCGGTAGAGCAACGAGCACCACATCAGCGAATCAGCTGCGAGTTGTCCCGACGCATAAGCATCAAAGAATAAGCTAGAAGAGGAAGGGACAGAGGACGTTTTGCAAGTGGAGTATAAAGTTGTAAGTTAAATATTATTATGGCTCGATAGCTCAGTCGGTAGAGCAACGAGCACCACATCAGCGAATCAGCTGCGAGTTGTCCCGACGCATTGCAATCAAAGAATAAGCTAGAAGAGGAAGGGACAGAGGACGTTTTGCAAGTGGAGTATAAAGTTGTAAGTTAAATATTATTATGGCTCGATAGCTCAGTCGGTAGAGCAACGAGCACCACATCAGCGAATCAGCTGCGAGTTGTCCCGACGCATAAGCATCAAAGAATAAGCTAGAAGAGGAAGGGACAGAGGACGTTTTGCAAGTGGAGTATAAAGTTGTAAGTTAAATATTATTATGGCTCGATAGCTCAGTCGGTAGAGCAACGAGCACCACATCAGCGAATCAGCTGCGAGTTGTCCCGACGCATAAGCATCAAAGAATAAGCTAGAAGAGGAAGGGACAGAGGACGTTTTGCAAGTGGAGTATAAAGTTGTAAGTTAAATATTATTATGGCTCGATAGCTCAGTCGGTAGAGCAACGAGCACCACATCAGCGAATCAGCTGCGAGTTGTCCCGACGCATAAGCATCAAAGAATAAGCTAGAAGAGGAAGGGACAGAGGACGTTTTGCAAGTGGAGTATAAAGTTGTAAGTTAAATATTATTATGGCTCGATAGCTCAGTCGGTAGAGCAGAGGACTGAAAATCCTCGTGTCGGCAGTTCGATTCTGTCTCGAGCCATCCCAAAAAACACCACTTACGGTGTTTTTTTGTTCTAGAGATTAAAAAAATAGTGAAATCAGTAACTGGATAACTATATTTTTCCAAAAAAAGGTAATCGGACAATAAAGTGGCGATTCCGGACAATAAAGCAATAAAATCGGACAATAAAGCGGCAATTCCGGACAATAAAGCAATGAAATCAGATAATAAAAGTATGACAACAAAACCATGACAATAAAGCCATGACCAACAAAACCAGTCACAAATAAAAAAGTTATCTATTCAATAGCATAGAGAAAAGATAAAATGGATAGAATAAACTTGTTGTCTCGCTAGCTCTAAGCTTTTTATTTGAAAATGAATGGTAAAAATGGTAGTGTAAATATCGAGGAACTTTTTAAACTTAAATATATAGTATGTTGTAAAACAAGGGTTCCAGATTACATAAATTTAAGGAGGAGTTTAAGATGACAAAATTTGAATTACCATCTTTACCGTATGAACACAATGCATTAGAACCACATATTGATGCAAAAACAATGGAGATTCACCATTCGAAACACCATAATGCATACGTAACTAATTTGAATGCTGCTCTTGAAGGAAATGAAGAATTATTGAGTAAATCTATCGAAGACTTAATGGCTAACCTTGATGCAGTTCCTGAGGCTGTTCGCACAGCGGTTAGAAACAATGGGGGTGGTCATGCAAACCACAGCTTATTCTGGACAGTTATGAGCCCTAATGGTGGCGGAGAACCTACTGGTGATTTAGCAGATGCAATCAATCAAAAGTTTGGCAGCTTTGATAAGTTCAAGGAAGAATTCGCAAAAGCAGCTGCAACAAGATTTGGATCAGGTTGGGCATGGTTAGTTGTTAATAATGGACAGCTTGAAGTAACTAGTACTCCTAATCAGGATACACCATTGATGGAAGGGAAAACACCTATCCTAGGTCTAGATGTATGGGAGCATGCATACTATTTAAATTATCAAAACCGTCGTCCAGATTATATTAGCGCATTTTGGAATGTCGTTAATTGGGAAGAGGTTACAAAAAGATTTAATTCGGCGAAATAACAATTTAAATATTAAATGATTTTATAAGGAAAAACTCCTGTTGAATTAACTTGTAGGCGGTTAAATCTACAAGCATTCAACTTAGGAGTTTTTTTATGCTATATTGTCTGCTAATTGTTGCTTTTTACGGCGGTCAAAAACCAATCGGTTAATAAAAAAACAAACGAAGGCAATAGCGGATAAAAGGATAAAACCCAAAATGTAGGTACCTGTTATATCCTTAACGATACCCATTAGGATCGGTGGAAAAAAACCACCTAAGCCACCCCAAGCTCCAACAATACCAGTTACAGTACCAGTATCTTTTGGAAATAATTGTGGAACTAATTTGAAAACAGAACCATTACCAAGTCCGACCATGACGGCAATTATTAAGCATGCTATTGTCATAATCGCAATGTTTTCCATTGTAAAAGCGATTAATAGAGCAAACAGTGTAATACTTAAATATACATATGTTAACACACGACCGGCTCCAATTTTATCGCCTAAGAATCCACCGATGGGTCTGACTGCTGTTGCCACTACTACAAAAACCGCGGCTCTGAAGCCGGCATCTACTGCTGTTAATCCGTATAAGTCGATAAGTAATGTTGGTAAATAAATTCCTAATGCGACAAAGGCACCAAACGTAACGAAATAAAACAGGGACAGTGTCCATGTGTGACCATACTTTAGTACAGATAAAGCTCCTAATATTGTTTTATTTTCCGTAGGCTTAGGTGTTTCAGGTGTACCAAACCAAATCGACAATGCGATAATGACCGTGGGAATTATCAGTCCCCAAAATGCCCATTCTACTCCAAATGATGCTGCAATCGAAGGGATTGTAAACCCGGCTAAGGCTGTACCAATGTTTCCCAAAGCATTTATACCTAAAGCTGTTCCTTGCTTTTCAGGTGGTGTAAATTTTGAAACAAACGTAACTGAAATGGCAAACGAAGTTCCTGCCATTCCAATAAAAAATGCCCAGAATAAAAGGATTCCAAACGAATCCGCAAATCCCGCACCAATGAGTGGAATGATTGTGAAAAGTAATAGACCCGTAAACAGTTTCCTACCACCGTAACGGTCAGTATAAATACCAAGTGGAATTCTCATAATTGATCCTAAAAGCACAGGAATCGCAACAAGGATACTTTTTTCTGTTGCAGTTAAATGATAAATTTCCTGAAACATATTTGCCAATGGAGATATAACAGACCAAGTTAAAAATGAAAATGCCATTGCGACCGTTGTAATGGGTAATACTAATTTACTTTTATTCATGCTTTCACACCCCGGATTATATGGTTGGAAAACAAATAATTGTTTTCATCGTATACAATTAGTTTGTACGATGGTCAACCATAAAAGAACGGAAAATACCGGAAATAATTAATACTCCTGTTAGAAAGAGAAATGTTTTTCCTAAAGAGACTTGTTGGTCTAGCAGGTAGTTATTACATAGCCTTACGGGAGAGTTTAAATAAAGCCACCCCATAACAACAAGCATCGAAATAAGGTTTGCCCAGATGAAATTTCGGCCATTAATGTGCAATCTTTCCCAACTTAAAGCAATTGGAAATCCTGCTAACAATGGAAGTGTCGTAAATTTTGCGATTGAAAACATTTCATCATTAATCGATGCATCAATTGATCGCGGTAGCAACCAAAATAAAATCGTGAAAATAGCAAGTAGCATTCCAGAAATTCCACCATTATTAAAGCCTTTTTGATCAACTGGTATTTTTGTTTTAACGGCTTTTCCAATAAGAAATCCAGATAATATGAGTAATGGAAGCTGTACAATCATTTGACCAACCATAGATGATTCCATTAGTTCTTTAATTGACGGAAGTGACAAAAGTATTAACAAACAAACACCAAATGATAAATTTCTTTTAACCATCCTTTTTACCCCACAATCTAAAAAGTCTAGGTGGTTTCAACTATTGAGTTCACTTTATTAATAATTTTATCAGGATATTGATAATCAAAAATATCGACAAGCTGTCCATTTTCATTAATCATATAAATAGCTGAATTATGTTCAAATCCACCATTTTCAGTTGGAATAACAATTACTCCAATTAAATCTAAAAAGGACTGCTGATCTTCAATATCCTTAAAACGAGCCATCTTCCACGTAACCTCATCAACACCAAAATGAATTCCATAGTGCTTTAACTTTTCTGGTGTATCACGAATTTGGTCGAAGCTAAAACTTATAAAAACAATGTCTTTTCCAAGATGTTCCTTTGGAATACTGTCATATACTTCTTTAAATTTCATTTCTATTATTGGACAAACATCACCACAACTCGTATATATAAATGTGGCTAGGACGATTTTATCCTTGAAGTCATCAATTTGAAATATGTTACCATTACTATCTTCAAAGCTAACACTAGGTAGAGTGGGCATATTTTCAGTTATATGAACACGACGGGCTTTTTCCGCCGTAAACGCTTGAAGCCCGTCAGTTCCTATCCACATGACAAAAAGTCCCGTTATCAATACAAGCAAAATCGAAATTTTACTACGCATGCAGATCATTTCCAGTTCGTTTTTCAGTTATGTCAGATCCAAAATACTTTGATTTCATTGCTAGTCGTAAAATAAATACTAAAGTTGCGATTATAATTAACACGGCAAAAGCTGCACCAATTTGATCGGGTCTTACCCATTCAGGAAAGTGCTGTGACCAACGTCTCGGAGCACCTACTTTTCCGCTATATAAGAAAGATCCCGTTAAACCTAAGAAAAATAATATATAAAGCCAAAATGAAAGTTTATCAACGTGCGTTTCCTTTTTTAATCCTTGTACAGTTAATAAATAATATATAAATCCAAAAATCATGGAACAAGCGCCAATTCCCATGTACATATGGAAATGGCCAGGCACCCACTTTGTATTATGCATAACATGATTAATAGCAATTGTCGCATCAACAATTGCTGGTACAACACCAATTACCCAACCGAACATCGATACAAAGAAAAAGCTTGAAGTCATATCCCATTTAATACCTGATCTATAAATAATCATTAACGCCCCGTATGCTGTAACAACAAGAACAGGAAGCCCATTACAATATGAAAGAACTTGTCCTACTATCAGCATCCATTTTGGCATTGCAAAGTCCATTAATAAATGGTGCGGGTAAATTATAATCGTGAATAATGTAGACATATTCCAAGCTATTAAAAATACGCCATATGCTTTCCACGGTCTACCCGTATACTTTGGCAAAACTTCATAAACAGCAATTACACCCATATAAATGATAGAGTTTGCAAAAATATGGCCAAATGCATAAATAAGATTTTTCGCTAATAACGGATCAATTGTAAAGCTAGGATTGAAAACATTAATGATACTCATGATGAGAACTGCTGCCCCAGCAATAAGTGCTGTAATATTAACGATTGACACCATTGTACTTGCGACTACAGTAGGTGGAAGTTCTTCCTTCATTTTTTTGCCGAATATTTGCGGCCAGCCTAGTGCATTACCTAAATTTCCATATTTTTTAATAATTGCTCTTGATGTTTCTAGATAAAATAAAAGAAACCCAACCCCAATTACTGTCATTCCGCCAAGATAAAATGTGGCACCAGCTACTCCCCACATTCCACCGGAAATTGCCGGTAAGGGATAAAGGAACGTCCAAGCTGCAGCGAAGTCAAATACAAAAATACTAATAAGAACCATAACTACCCCAATTAAAAATAAAACGACATTTGCTGTTAAAATTCCTTTATTTAAGCTAACGTATTGGCTAAGGAAATACCACATAATGGCAGCTCCAGCTAATGCTCCTGCGCCAACCATCCCAGTACCATGAAGAGTCATAATTTTATAGAAAAAACCGTCGGAAATTTGAATTAATTCTCCTTGGTTTAATAGCATAAGCAAACCGATAATCATCATGAGTAAAATTAGTCCGCCACCTAATAATGTAGGGAAAATAACAGTTCTTCTCGTAGAACGATCTACAGCATCAGAAATGATCGTATTCATTTCGTACACCCCCAAAATATTTTTCTTTTATTTAACAGTGATTTCTGCCTGCATGACATGATGGGCAAGCCCACAATACTCTAAGCACAATACTTTATATGTTCCTGGTTTCACGAATGTATAATAGACAGAATTCGTATATCCAGGCATTGCCTGCGTTTGAGCAAGGACAATCATGTTTTCATCATAAATCCCAAAACCATGATTTACATCTGAACTTGTGACTTTAAATTCAATCGGTTGCCCAACCTTAAATTCATTTTTTGATAATTGGAAAGCAAATTGCATAGCCTTTACATCGACAACTTCCTGATCACTTTGTGCTTTAGCTCTGTCAAAAGGAAGATCTTGAAGAGTAACAGCGGTTGCAATACCGAGTACTGCAATTAATGCTAAGAAATAAAGGTTGCGGAAGCGATACCATTGTTTTTTTACTGGCTCGTAATCTTCTCGAGTCCCTGCATTAAATAAAACAAAAATAAAGATGCCGATAATAGTAAAACAAAAAATAATAGTGGTAAACCAAGCTGCTTCTTGATACATATATATACCCCCTTAAAACATCTTTTTTACTTTTCCATCTTTATTACCATACGAAAATTGTTAAAAAGTTTCAGTAAGAAAAGTCACAATTCAGTCACATTTTAAATAGTGCATATCAACGAAATAGTTGAGGAACGATAAGCCTTAGAACATAAAGGGGAGTAAACAATGATTCAAATGATAAAAAAAGTAACTGGTAATAAAGAAGTTGATAAAAGTTTAATTTTACTATTAGTAATCGGAGGGTTATATTCATTAAGCATTGCATTATCCAATACTTTCGTGAATGTTTTTCTGTGGAAGCAGTCAGGGGAGTTTAGAGACATTGCATTATATAACTTAGCAATTGTTATTTTGCAGCCATTATCCTTTATACTTGCGGGAAAGTGGGCAAAACGCGTTGATCGAGTGTTTGTTTTACGGTTAGGGGTAATCTTTTTGTCATGTTTTTATATATTGGTATTATTTATTAACGATAAAGCGTCAAGTTTCTTGCTGCTATTAGGTGGTTTATTAGGGATTGGATATGGCTTTTATTGGTTAGCATTTAATGTATTAACGTTTGAAATTACTGAACCCGAGACAAGAGACTTTTTTAACGGCTTTTTTGGGGTGTTATCATCCTTGGCAGGAATGATAGGTCCGATAGTAGCAGGCTGGATCATTTCTAGCTTGCCAAAATTTAAAGGTTATACGGTTATATTTAGCATCTCATTAAGCTTATTTATAGGTGCAGTTTTACTAAGTTTTTTATTACATAGAAGGCCAGCAAAAGGTAATTACTCATTTAAGAGGATTTTCCTTGAAAGAAAGAAAAACAAAGATTGGAACGCGATCCTATACGCAACCTTTTTTCAAGGAATAAGAGAAGGATCGTTCATATTTATCATTAGTATGTGGGTTTTTATCACTACGAAAAGTGAACTAGCGTTAGGAACATTCGGTTTAGTAAATTCAGCAGTTGCATTCATTTTTTATTTTCTAGCAACGAAATATATTAAGAAGAACAATCGCAAAAAAGCAATATTAACTGGGGGGATATTGTTATATTTATCAATATTTTTAGTGATTTTTGAGCTTACGTTTGCAAAATTAATTACTTATGCAGTAGTAATTGCAATTGCCTATCCTATTTTATTAGTACCATACATGTCATTAACCTATGATGTCATTGGTAAGGCGTGGCAGGCTGCAGAAATGCGAATTGAATATATTGTTATTCGTGAACTTTATTTGAATTCAGGGAGAATTGTTTCAATTTTGTTATTTTTATTATCGATATCGCTATTTAATGAGGAGCAGGGTATTCCTGGGTTATTGATTTTTATCGGTGCTGGGCATTTAATCATATACTTTTTCATAAAAAATATCGAAACAAGAAAACAAAAGAATAACGAAGGTGAGAAAATACCGTTTATTAAAAGACGTCGTTTAATAGACGGCGAGGGCCGTTCACCTATTTAAGGAAAGGAGCACTTAGTTAAGTGTTCTTTTTTATTGTTTTTTGTAATAATTTTCAGCACATTTTTTCTATTTACAAAAGCTTTACATTCAGTTAATACGCAGTTTACAGAAAACTATTAAAGTTTTCTTTGAAGGGGAAATTGAAAGAAAACAAATTAGGGGGACCTAGAAAATGAAAAATGTAAAAAATCTTCTTTTAATGCTTGTTATGTCAACTCTAGTAATTTTCACAGCTGCATGTGGCGGCGCAAACACAGCGAATGAGGAACAAACTCCGGCAAACAGTGAACAACCAGATCAAGAAGCAACGGTATTAGAAGGAGATGTAATTGTTGATGGTTCTGGAACAGTATATCCATTGATGGCTCGTATAGCAGAAGAATATATGACAACGAAAGAGGAAAACGTAAGTGTTCAAGTTGGTCGTGCTGGGTCATCAGCAGGGTTTAAAAAGTTTATCCCAGGTGAAACAGATTTCTCTGACGCTTCAAGAAAGATTAAAGATGAAGAAATAGCACAGCTTGAAGAACAAGGTCTGAAATTTGGTGACGACGTTTTAGAATTTAAAGTTGCCCTTGATGGATTAACGATTGTTATCAATAAAGAAAATACATGGGCAAAAGAAATGACTCAAGAAGAAGTTGTGAATATGTTTATCGCTGGAAAATATAAAGGTGATGATAAGGTTTTATGGTCTGACATTCGTCCTGATTGGCCAGCTGAAGAAATCAAATTTAATGGTCCAAACGAAAATCATGGAACATACGAATTTTTCTATGAAACAATTCTTGAGGAACAACCGTTAGTTTCTACAGTTAATCTTCAACAAGAATACTCAACGCTAGTTGATCTTGTTTCACAAGATAAAAACGCAATAGCTTTCTTCGGATATGGTTACTATGCTAACAATACTGATAAATTACAGGCTGTTGCCATCGACTTTGGAAGTGGTCCGGTTGAGCCATCGTTAGATACGATTGCAGAAGATGGCGCATATGCTCCGTTTACACGTCCGGTATTCACATATTTGAATGCAAAATATGCTAAAGAAAAGCCACAAGTATTAGACTATGCTAAATATGTTGTAACGATGGCAGATGATTTTGCTGGAGAAACTGGCTTCGCTCCACTTCCAGAAGCAACACTAAACAGCTATTTAGAACAATTAAATGCGCTGCAATAATAGATCATAGAATAGTAGATTGAAAGAAGAACGTAAAACCGAGAAGATGAGAGAAAAACTGAAAACTCTCATCTTCTTGTTGATGTATTATGAATCGGTTTAGGAAGGGGAAGCTTTTATGGGGAAAACAGTCAATGTTCGCGAGTTTCTGGATAAAAGCAAAAGTGGAAAAAGGAATAAATATATTGAAAAGTCAGTTCCAATCGTGCTTTTTTTAACAGCATCTATTTCAGTTTTAACAACGATAGGTATTTTATTTACATTAGTTTTTGAGGCTGTTTTGTTTTTTAAAGAAGTTCCATTCATTGAGTTTTATACGGGTAAGGTTTTAAAACCATTAGGTAATGATCCTTCATTTGGAATTCTTCCATTAATGAACGCTACAATTCTTACCACATTAATTGCGATGTTAGTAGCCATTCCGATTGGGTTAACAACAGCGATTTTTTTAAGTGAGTATGCGTCAGAACGTGTAAGAAAAAAGTTAAAACCTATTATTGAAGTTCTCGCAGGCATTCCAACGATCGTTTTTGGTTTTTTTGCACTAACATTTGTAACTCCAATATTAAGACAACTTATTCCAGCATTAGAACCTGTAAATGCGCTTAGTCCCGGCATTGTGATGGGAATTATGATTATTCCACTTGTTGCATCTCTATCGGAGGATGCAATGAGTGCAGTGCCAAACTCAATGCGGGAAGGAGCCTTTGCTCTTGGTGCAACGAAGTTTGAAGTGACGATGAAGGTTGTCATACCTGCTGCCATATCTGGAATCGTTGCTTCATTTGTATTAGCGATTTCTCGTGCAATTGGAGAAACGATGATTGTTGCGATAGCAAGTGGTTCGAATAAAGTATTTACCCTTGATATTACCCAACCAATGCAAACAATGACTGCGTATATCGTTGAGTTTACAAGTGGAGATGCAGGTAGTGGTACAGTTGGTTATTATAGCCTTTATGCTGTAGGACTAACTTTATTTATATTCACATTAGTTATGAATTTAGTAGCGCAATATATTTCTCGTAAATTTAGGGAGGAATATTAACATGAATTATATTAATTATGATTTTGTATCCAAAAGAACGAACAAACGTTTGTTTTTAAATATAGCTTTTAAATTCCTTTTTTTTCTATCAACTATTTTTGCGCTAATCGTGCTTGGAATCTTAATTTATCGTGTAGTTATTCAAAGTATTGGTTGGCTTGATCTTCAATTTTTAACTAGTAAACTGTCTATGTTCGCGGAAAAAGCTGGGATCAAAGGTGTAATTATTGGTACTTTGTGGTTAATGGCTGTTGTCACACCTGTCACTTTATTTTTAGGAGTAGGTACAGCTATTTATCTTGAAGAATATGCGAAAAAGGGCAAAGTTCAAGCGTTTATTCAAACGAATATTACTAATTTAGCGGGTGTTCCCTCAGTTATTTTTGGACTCTTAGGCTTAACCGTATTTGCAAGAATGTTTCATTTAGGATCTAGTATTTTAGCTGGTGGACTTACGATGTCGTTACTTGTGTTACCAATCGTTGTCGTTGCTAGCCAAGAATCGATCCGGGCTGTTCCAAGCTTTTTACGAGAAGCATCCTATGGAATGGGAGCAACAAAGTGGCAAACGATTAAAAATATTGTGTTACCAGCAGCGTTACCAGGGATTTTAACAGGAGTTATTTTAGCACTTTCCCGTGCAATTGGTGAAACAGCACCACTCGTTGTACTAGGTATACCTGCATTACTCTTGCCTGTTCCAGATGGTATTATGGATAACTTCTCTGCATTGCCAATCCAAATTTATTATTGGACAATTGATTCAGTCTTAACGAAAGAATATGCCAATCTAGCTGCAGCAACAATTGTTGTTTTGTTACTTGTCTTGTTTATTATGAATTCTGTTGCCATTCTAATCCGAAACAAATTCCAAAAGAGATATTAGGGGGCTGTGTTAGTAATGACTACTACTATTGAAAAAAATCCAGTAGCTACTGAGGTTGATGGAGAAATCTATTGTCAAGAGGATGATAAAGAGTTGAGCAAAAACGTTCAGCAAATAAAAGTGAAAGTTAATGAAAAGCAAGTAACAGAAAAAGTCGCGATCAAAAACATAGTATTTGATACAAAGGATTTAAATCTTTGGTATGGGGAAGACCATGCTCTGAAGCACGTTACACTACCAATTTATGAAAACGAGGTTACCGCTATTATCGGACCTTCAGGTTGTGGAAAATCCACATATTTAAAAACATTAAACCGAATGATTGAAATGATTCCGACGGTTCGTACATCTGGGGATATTTTATATCGAGGCAAAAACATTTTTGATAAATCGTATCGCGTAGAAGAATTACGTACAAGAGTAGGTATGGTTTTTCAAAAACCCAATCCATTTCCAAAGTCTATTTATGAAAACATTGCTTATGGCCCAAAGATTCATGGAATACGAAATAAAAAGGTTCTCGATGAGATTGTTGAAAAAAGTCTTCGTGGGGCAGCTATTTGGGATGAGGTAAAGGACAGGTTACATGAAAATGCCTATGGATTATCAGGTGGACAGCAACAACGTATTTGTATTGCAAGATGTTTAGCGATCGAACCCGACGTTATTTTAATGGACGAACCAACATCTGCCCTTGATCCAATTTCAACATTAAAAATTGAAGAATTATGTCAGCAGCTGAAGGAACATTACAGTATTGTAATCGTCACCCATAATATGCAACAAGCTGCTAGAATTTCAGATCGAACAGCATTTTTTCTAACTGGCGAAGTAATTGAATATGATGGGACTGATCGACTTTTTTCAAGTCCTAGTGATAAAAGAACGGAAGATTATATCACGGGACGTTTCGGATAAACAAATAATAAGGAGTGGAGACGGGGATGGCACTTAGAGAAAATTTCGATCAAAAATTACATCATTTAAATGAACAGTTATTAGAGCTTGGAAACTTAGCTAAGGAAGCTTTTGAGAAATCAATAAGAGCGTTACACGATAAGGATGTTGAAAGTGCTATTCAAGTTATCGATGAAGATTCTTATATCGATCATCTTGAAGAAGATATAAATGATTTAGCCATTCTGTTAATCGCAAGGGAATCACCTGTTGCAATCGACTTAAGACGGATTATTGTTGCTCTTAAAATTTCCTCAGAGTTAGAACGAGTAGCAGATTACGCTGTAAATATTTCTAAATCAGCAATAAGGGTTAGTGATACATCCAAGCACGCGTCGATACCGTCATTGCAAAAGATGGTGGATGTCGCATCTGAGATGCTTTCATTATCGTTAAAAGCTTATCTTGATGAAGATGTTGTATTAGCCAAAAAAATAGCTGATATGGATGATGAGGTTGATAAGCTTTATGGAGAAACAATTCAAAAATGCTTGCAAATGGCAGCTGATGATAAAGAGATAATAAATACGATTACCCAGTTAACATTTGTAGCTAAATCAGTGGAAAGAATTGCTGATTATGCTACAAACATATCCGAAGGAGTTTTCTATTTAGTAAAAGGCATCCGATATAATTTAAATAGCTAAAACAAAAAAGCCCATTAGGGCTTTTTCTTATTTTTTCGTAATAATTCTACCGATCTCTTCATATGACATTTCATTGCTTAAATCATATGTGCCAATTTGGATCGAACGATTCCATTTTTTGTTCAGTAGGAACTGTTCAAATTCCTCGCTACTTTTCACAATTCCTGCCTTTTCAAGCTGCTTAGCAATTTGAATGCTATTCATACCACGCACCACTTCAAGTTTATATGTAACGGGCTTTGAATTTGTAGACTCTTCTGCATACTTCTTATTATTGTTTGAGGTTTCTTCATTACCTGCAGCAGTGTTCCCGCCTAGTAGTTGTTCAGATGCTTTATCAGTGGCCTCAGGATTATCCTTAGATTTTAAATCAGTCGTATTTTGTTTTTCCATTAGCTCCTCGTATGTCTGCTTCGGGATCGATATATAGTTTTTATTTTCTAAATATTGCTGGACTTCTTCCTCTGTAATAGTCCGCACTTCTTCTATTGTTTTTTCACCGCCCTCGGCAGGTTGAAAATAATAGATAGCTGTAAAGATGGAAGTAGCAATGATCATCCCTGAAGCAAAGCTTCTTAAAGAATTATTTGCCATCCGTTTCATCCTCTTCTATTTAAATTATTCTTGCATTTCACGAATTGCCTTTTCACTAAGTGGTACAGTATAGTTTTCGTTTACTAAAAGTTCTTCTTCCAAAACTTTCATTTTCTTTTTAAGTTGATAATTTTCCTGCATAACAGTCATTGTTAATGTTTCAATTTGACTTTCAAGCTCTTTATATTTGTCTTTTTGAAAAAAAGATAGCACTAATAAAACAATTGAAAAAGAGAATAGACCAATGATGGCTGTCTCTAGTGAAATCATTAAGCTCTCACTCCAATTCACATATTGCTTACACTTACTTCATTATAGCCTTTTTTGTAGTATTTTGCTAAATAATCTATAAAAAAATTAACGCGTATTGTCGAAAGCTATGATTTAAAAAAATATATTCAAAAGTCAATCGTTCTCTACCAACTATTTGGATTTTTCGACAAAATCACCTCATTGTAGTAGTGGTTTATATGGTGATATGATTAAAGAAATTAAAAAGCTAGATTTTACAAGAGTTCGCAAACGCTTTCGAAGATTCAAATAAAAATTATTATTAAGGGTGCGTTTTATGAATAATGGAAAATTAACGAATCGGAATATAGGTGTAATGTTGTATGACGGTCTACAAATGCGAAATATTTGTCTTGGAAATGCCAATAAAGAAAATTCAGCTAAATTCGTCTGTCGCCAAACTTTTGCAATTTGGAATAAACATAATGGCCTAGAATGGGACCAAGAATTAATCTGGGATAACAATATAAATAAAAGAATGAATAAGCAATCGACATATATAACTGCTATGAGTAGTAGACATTCATTAATGCTTGAAATAGAGGAATATTTTCACACAAATTTATTTTTCAGAAAAATTACCATTCACAATAATGCAAAAATAGAACAGGATTTGAGGTTATTTTTCCAACAAGATTTTGATTATAGCGGCACTACTTTCTTTAGTTTAGGGGATAGAAATTTATATCATGAAAGTCAGGGGCGTTGTATACTGTTCAATGGTGTAATCGATAATAAAGGAATTTCACAGTATACAACTGTACAAAAGGATGATCTATCAGTTCGTAACGTATTGGATGTAGAAAATGGCCGGTTAAACTTTAACCCGATTTCTACTGGCAAGGTGAAAAGTGCTTTCTCCTTAGAAGCAAAAATGTTACCTTATGAGATTAAACATGGGTTTTATTGGGTTGCATTTGGCGCTACTATAAAAGAAGTAAATTTGTTAAATAATATCATAAAAAACGACCCTGATTGGCTTATAAGCGACTTTATTGAAAATGAACTGATATATAAGATAAAACCGATGAAACAAATAAGGGTTGAATAATTTCATGGTATTTGATATTATATTTAAGTCTGAGTAATCGTCAATTTTACACATTTTTTATGACGAAGGCTAAATACCGTAAATAAACTTTGAAATATAGGTCTGGAGGGAAATACATGCGTGTCAATGTTACACTAGCTTGCACAGAAAGCGGACATCGTAACTATATTACAACAAAAAATAAGCGGAATAATACAGAGCGTATTGAGCTTAAAAAATATTGTCCATCTTGCAAAACTCACACTTTACATCGTGAAACTAAGTAAAACAGTAGGGATATTCTTCCTACTGTTTTTTTTTGATCAATACTATTATGATAGTATAAAACAAGCGAGAGGGAGATGTGTAAATGCAAAAGCAACTGCTTCGCAAGATGATGAAGGAAAAGATAGAAAACATGACAGAAGATTTATATAAAGCTTGGTCTGACAAAATTGCGAATTCCCTTTATAGTCTGAATGAATGGAAGGATGCCGAAACAGTTGGTATTACAATCTCAAGAGATAAAGAGGTTTATACGAGGTCTATTATTGAAAAAGGCTGGGAGTTACATAAGAAAATTGCTATACCAAAATGTGATCCGGTTGGAAGAGAGATGACGTTCCGGATAATCGAATCCTTTGAACAGCTAGAGGTTGTGTATTCGCAATTAGAAGAGCCTATCGAGGATAAAACAACTATGGTGATACCACAAGAACTAGACTTATTAATTGTTCCAGGCCTTGCTTTCACCACAAAAGGTCACCGTTTAGGGTTTGGTGGTGGTTATTACGATCGTTTTCTATCTAAATATAAAGGGAAAACAATTTCGCTTGCTTTTGATCTACAACTTATTGATGCAATACCAATGGAAGATCATGACCGTACGATAGGGATGATTATTACAAATGAGCAGGTCATTTTATGTACATAACAAGTAGTGAAATAGTAGGAGTATTAGCTCTCATTCTTGGTGTTTATGGTGGGTATAGGTTCCAGGCTTTATCAGTTTCCGGTGGGATTGTTGCACTCTTAATTAGCTTTTTAATTGTACTGGGCACGGGGATAAAAGGGTTATTTTTAATAGGTGCTTTCTTCGTAACATCAAGCTTTTGGAGTCGATTTAAACGGGAACGAAAAAGATCGGCTGACGAAAGAAATGAAAAAGGCGGGAAAAGAGATGGATACCAGGTATTGGCAAATGGACTTTTGCCGGCAATTGCTAGCATTGGCTTTGCTTTTATAAAAAATGACCTATTTCTTTTTATTTTTATTGCGGCACTAGCAACCGCCAATTCTGATACATGGGCATCGGAAATAGGTTCGCTCAGCCGTAAGAAGCCTGTACATCTTCTTTCCCTGAAACAAGTAGAGGCAGGGACGTCTGGGGCAATGTCACTTCTAGGAACAATAGCAGCATTTTTTGGAGCGCTATTGATCGGAATCGTTAGCTATTTTTTATGGAACGAGGTATCATTGACTATAGCTTTATTAATTGCTTTAGCAGGGTTTTTAGGTAATTTGGTTGATACATTCCTTGGTGCCACTGTTCAGGTTACTTATTATTGTCCGTCGTGTTATTTGGTCACAGAAAAAAGGAAGCATTGTGGGATGAAAACCCAATATAAACAAGGATTAAGACTATTTAATAATGAAGTTGTAAACTTTTTAGCTATCATGCTCGGTTCTTTAGTTATATTAGCTTTTATTTAAATAATGGAGTTGAAGGATGATGACTGATTATACAAGGTATTCTAGACAAATGTTGTTTTCTCCTATTGGGAAAGAAGGGCAGAAGCGATTAAACAATAGCCGTGTCCTTATTGTCGGAATGGGAGCGTTAGGCACAGCACTAGCCAATCATTTTGTCCGCGCTGGAATTGGATTCGTCCGCTTTGTTGACCGAGATTATGTTGAAAAAAGCAACCTGCAACGGCAAATGTTATTTGATGAGGATGATGTAAAAGCTGCGTTACCGAAAGCAATTGCCGCAAAAAATAAGCTTTCTAAAATCAATTCAGAAATTGTTATTGATGCGATTGTTGCAGATGCGTCAGTTGCTAATATAGATCAATTAATGGATGACATCGATATTGTTGTTGATGGAACAGATAATTTTCAAACAAGATTTCTTTTGAACGATGCCTGTTATAAAAAAGGAATTCCGTTTGTTTATGGTGGAGCTGTTAGCGCAAGAGGAATGTCAGCAATCTTTGTTCCAAATGAAACCCCTTGTTTACGATGCTTTATTACCTCAAGTGATCAAGGTGGTCAAACATGTGATACAATCGGTGTGATTTCGCCGATTGTCGATATTGTTGCTTCCTTCCAAGCAGTAGAGGCAATAAAGTATCTTGTTGGTGATAAAAAAAATCAAAGAAAAAACCTACAAACTATCGATATTTGGAATAATTATCATTATGAAATGAAATTTACTGCCCCAAGGAAAGATTGTCCAACTTGTCAACAAAAACAATACCCTGCATTAAATTTAGCTCAGAAAGACATAATAACAGTATTATGTGGAAGAGAAACTGTCCAAATAAGGGCAAGCGAATCATTTGATCTACAATTATGGGCTGATCGTCTCCAGCAAATTGGAACAGTTCAAAAAACTCCCTTTTTAGTAAAGGTTGAACTGCCAGAAGGTGAGCGATTAGTACTTTTTCCGGATGGGCGTGTACTTGTTCAAGGGACAGAAGATCAAGTTAGAGCCAAAACACTATACGCAAGGTATATTGGACTATAACAAAAACTAAAGCAGTGGGGTGGCATGATGACAAGGTATACACGACGGATTGCCCTAATTGGAACTGGTTTTGTGGGGTCAAGCTATGCGTTTGCTCTGCTGAATCAAGGTATAGCTGAAGAACTAGTATTAATTGATGTTAACAAAGAAAAGTCTGAAGGAGATTCTATGGATTTAAACCATGGTTTACCGTTTGCTCCTTCAGCTATGAAAATTTGGCATGGAGACTATTCGGATTGTAGAGATGCAGATCTTGTTGTTATCACTGCTGGTACAAATCAAAAGCCTGGTGAGACTCGCTTAGATTTGCTCGAACGTAATACAAATATTTTTAGAGCAATCGTAACTGAAGTAATGGCTAGTGGTTTTAATGGAGTATTTTTAGTTGCAACAAACCCAGTGGACATTTTAACATATGCAACTTGGAAATTCTCTAATATGTCGAAAGAACGCGTTATTGGTTCTGGAACAATTTTAGATACAGCAAGATTTCGGTTTTTATTAGGGAAGTACTTTCAAATTGATACACGAAATATTCATGCTTATATTATTGGTGAACACGGTGATACCGAGCTGCCAGTATGGAGTAGTGCTGATATTGGTGGACGGCCAATTTTAGAAATAATTAAGAATAATCCCAACTACTGTAAAGAGGACCTCAACCAAATTTTCATTAATGTCCGTGATGCAGCATACGATATCATTAATCGAAAAGGTGCAACGTTTTATGGGATCGCGATGGGATTAGTTCGGTTAACAAAAGCCATCTTAAATAATGAGAATTCAATATTAACGGTTTCTGCTTATTTAGAGGGACATTATGGTCATTCTGGTTTACACATAGGTGTTCCTGCTATTGTTAATCAAAACGGAATCAGAGAAATTATAGACTTAGAACTAAATGAGGAAGAAACAGAGAAGTTTGCACATAGTGTTCATGTATTAAAGGATACTATGGCTCCAATTTTTAACAACAATTAAAGAAGATAAATAGCAAATTTAGCTGGATAATCTTAAGTTCATAAGGAATTCTATTAGTAAGGAGGGAAATCTTACATGCAGACTACCTTACTATTACGTATTTTATTACTAGCAATAAGCACCACAATTATTTTTCGTAATCGATTCAAAATCATGAATATGGTGCTTGGTCAACCATGGTTGAGGAAAATGACCGTGAGAACATTTATGAACTTACCATATGTTCGTAATCGAATCGTGAGTCAAATGTTTCGTTAAGAAGGTGTTGGTTATTTAACCGCACCTTTTTTGTTGTTTAGCCCCTTTTCATTTTAGGTTAAAAAAGGGAAAAAATGTATGTATAATAGGATAAAAGAAAATATGAATGGTGGTATTTTATGAATTGGGGTTGTGTTTGTTTAGATTTAGATAATACGTTAATTGACTATGAGGCCGCATTTAAAAAAGGGATGCATTATACCTTCCATCATTTCTTTGATGGGAATTGGTCACAAATAAAACCGGCAGATAAAGATGAGTGGTTTCCAGTATTTAAAAAGCAATGTAATGAGCTTTTTGATAATATTAAATTGAAAAATTGGTCGAAACAGGAGTACCAACAAATCAGGTTTATTAAGTCACTCCAATATTTTCAAATTGAAATAACACCGGAGATGGCATGGGAATTTCAAAGTTATTTCTATTCAATTGTTCATTTATTTGTAGAACCGTTTCAATCAGCGCCATTATTATTAAACAAGTTATCAGAAAGAAATATTCCTTTTGGTTTAATCACAAATGGAAGGACCTACGTTCAGAAAAATAAGCTAAAAGCACTGAACTTTGAAAGGTGGTTTTCACCTGAAAATATTTTTATTTCACAGGAATACGGAGTTGCCAAGCCAAATTCAAAATTGTTTGAGATTGCACATCATAGCTTAAACAAATCAACATCCTCACCTTCATTATATATTGGTGATTCGTGGGAGTTGGATGTAGTTGGTGCTATTAATGCGGGCTGGGATGCTATTTATCTTAATTCTCGTGAAAAAGTCCCGACAACCAATCACCAACCGCTGCAAACATGTAGAACATTAAACGAAGTAATTGAAGTACTAGGTAAGGAAATTATCGAAGAAAGAGGGTGATTAGTTGTTAGTCGCCTCGGAGCAAGACCAACTATATTGGAGCCTAGTTTATGATCTCGTTTTGAACTATGACTATCGTTTGCTTAGTTTGAACGAGAATGGAGAGGTTTGGTTAGAATCATCAAATAGAAAAAATGGGACAATCGTAAGGTTATTGCGCTATGATGTCGATTGGACTAACTGGTTACTACATGACATCGATACTGTAAAAAGACAAATGAATAACTTGAAAAAGCAAACCTATCGAAAAAAATTTAGGGTTTTCAACATTTATGTAACAACATATCCACCCGTTGATGATTGGGAGTACCAAATAGAAAAAAGTAATAGTAATGAACTTACAACATTTGTAATTGAGCATAGTAATCGTTCTAAAAAGCTACTTCAATTATTTAATAACTTACAAATATCCAAAACAGATGATAACGAATGGCAAGAACAACAGAACATTCCACAATTAATTCAATCGATCCGTCAAGAAGAAAAAGCAAAAATTCAAAAAGAAAAAAGCCTTCTTTTTGCGAAAAAGCCTTTTCTAACATACATTTTGGTTGCGGTAAATATACTAATGTTCTTGTTATTAGAATGGTTTGGCTCCAGTACAGATACATTAACTCTTATACAATTTGGGGCAAAGTATAATCCATTAATCCTGTCTGGTGAGTGGTGGCGATTAATTTCTCCAGTTTTTTTACATATTGGCTTTTTTCACTTATTTATGAATACTGTAGCGCTTTATTACTTAGGAATAGCCGTTGAAAGAATTTATGGGACATGGCGTTTTTTTATAATCTATTTTTCATCAGGGATTTTAGGAGCTATTGTAAGCTTTGCGTTTACGACACAAGTTTCAGCGGGAGCCTCAGGTGCAATTTTTGGTTGTTTCGGCGCACTACTTTACTTTGGAGTTGTACATCCTTCCCTATTTTTCCGAACAATGGGAATGAATGTAATCGCAGTTTTAGGATTAAACTTGGGGCTCGGTTTTGTTGTTCCCATGATTGATAACGGAGCACATATCGGTGGTTTAATTGGCGGTTTCTTAGCCTCAGCGTTTGTTCACCTACCAAAGCATAAAAAGCATACAAAACAGTTTGTCGCTCTTGTTATTTTATGTTTGCTAAGCAGTTCCATTTATGGTTATGGTGTAAAATACAAGGACCAACCTCAAGATCCACTTGTTGTAGGGCAAATGGCAGGACAATTAATAGAAGAAGGAAATGATGAACAAGCATATCAATTATTATCTAATTTAATTCAAGAGCAAAAACAGGATGATTTACCAATTGAAATAATATTTCTTCTCTCGTATACAGAAATAAAATTAGGTTTTTTTGAAAAGGCAATTCATCATTTGGAATACGTGGTAGAAAAGAAACCTGATTTTCATGAAGCTTATTATAATTTATCGCTAGTATATTTTGATCAACAGAACTATGATAAAGCAAGTGAAGCAATAGAAGCAGCGCTAAAAATTGAACCAAACGATCATCAATATCAACTTTTGATGAAACAAATAGAACAGATTAATTAATGTATGTTTGCCCTAATATTGGTTAATGATGGAATCTAGAAGATTGCCAATGTTAGGAGGATATACATTGCCAAGTAAAAAAGAAATAAAGCATCAAGTCGAAATAAACATCGAAGCAAATGCCAAATACTTAAAGGAACAACTAGGTGTAGATAAGAGTTTTGATGTCATTCATCTCGATTTGGAATACGCAGGACGGAAAATGGCTATGTTTTTAATAGATGGCTTCGCAAAAGATGATATTTTGCATCTATTGCAAAAGCTACTTGCAAAGCTAAAACCTGAGGATTTGGATAGCAATCCTTTAGAAAGGTTATTAAAAACGTATATTCCATATGTTGAGGTAGAAATAAGTGAAGATTTAGATGCAGTCGTTGATACTGTTTTAGCAGGACCAACTGCCTTAGTTGTCGATGGTATCAACAAGGTTATCCTTATTGATGCTAGAACATATCCAGTACGTGGGCCAGAGGAGCCAGACACGGAGCGAGTAGTTAGAGGGTCGAGAGATGGCTATGTTGAAACTATCGTATTTAATACTGCACTAACAAGAAGAAGAGTCCGTGACCGTTCTTTACGGATGGAATATATGCAAATTGGACGGCGTTCAAAAACGGATGTTTGTATATCATACATTGAAGATATAGCTGATCCTGATTTAGTGAAGGAGATAAAAGAGTCATTAACAAATATTGACACTGACGGTTTACCAATGGCAGAGAAAACAATCGAGGAATTTATTGGTGGTAGGCATTGGAATCCATACCCGATTGTTCGTTATACAGAGAGACCGGATACAGTGGCCTCACATTTATTTGAAGGGCATGTCGTCATCATTATTGATGGCTCGCCAAGTGTCATGATTACCCCTACAACCTTTTGGCACCATCTTCAACACGCTGAGGAATATCGCCAAAAGCCGATAGTTGGGGCGTACTTGCGTGTCATTCGTTTTATTGCAATTTGGACAGCCTTGTTTTTATTACCACTATGGTATTTATTTGCAACTCATCCGGAATTCCTTCCAGACCAACTACGGTTTATCGGCCCCGATGATCCTGGAGAAGTACCATTAATTGCGCAGCTCCTTTTAGCTGAATTGGGGATTGATATTTTAAGAATGGCGGCAGTACATACTCCATCCTCACTTGCCACAGCATTAGGATTAGTTGCTGCATTAATGATTGGCCAAGTAGCAGTTGAAGTAGGATTATTTACAAATGAAACTGTCTTGTATATATCAATTGCAGCGATTGGAACGTTTGCTACGCCTAGTTATGAAATGAGCTTAGCAAACCGCTTAGTTCGTATTGTATTTCTAGTAGCTACGGCTTGGTTTGGAGTTTATGGCTTTATTATCGCTATAACAGCATGGATTATTCTAATGGTCAAGATGAAATCATTTCAAACACCGTATTTCTGGCCGTTTATACCTTTTTCTTATCGGGCATTTAGGGATGTACTATTTAGAGCACCTATACCATTAAAACGAAAAAGACCTGCTATTTTACATCCAGAGGATCCAGATCGTTAAAACTTTAGGCACTTAAGCTTTTTGTTCTTTTCAATGGCTAAAGTAAACAAATTCTACTATACTTAAAGAAGAATTTTATTAAAGCGGGAGATGGACGATGAGAACGATCTATGATATTAGACAGCTACTCAAACAGTTCGGCGTTTTTATATATATTGGGGATCGAATTGCCGATCTTGAATTAATGGAGGATGAAATCCGTGAGCTTTATAGATCTCAACTAATTGATATAAAGGATTTTCAAATGGCATTACTATTGATTCGTCAGGAAATAAGTAGAGAACAGGCTAAACAAAATAGCCTAAATTAAAGGAATGGTTTACGATGGGAGAAGGGCTGCTCGGAATTGATGTGGGCGGAACAGCGATAAAAATTGCAATTGTATCACAGAATGGTGAAATAGTATCCAAATGGGAAATTCCAACAAACACTAGCGATGCGGGGAAACATATCGTTAAGGATATATCCGTTTCGATCGATAGCAAGTTACAGGAACTAGGTGAAACAAAGTCAAATTTTAAAGGAATTGGGATTGGTGCTCCGGGTTTTATTCATGCGAGAACTGGTTTTATTTACGAAGCTATTAATATCGGCTGGAAAAATTTTGACTTAAAATCACAGCTAAAGGATGCAATCAATTTGCCTGTTATTGTTGAAAATGACGCAAATATTGCAGCACTAGGTGAGATGTGGAAGGGCGCTGGCTATGGTTGCAAAGATCTTGTATGCATTACATTGGGTACTGGAGTTGGTGGTGGTGTAATTGTTAACGGGGAAATTGTCCATGGGTCAAATGGGATGGCTGGTGAAATTGGTCATATTACAGTAATTGATAATGATTACCCGTGTAATTGCGGTAAAAAAGGATGTCTTGAGACTGTTGCTTCTGCGACAGGTATAGTGATGCTAGCTATGAAGGATTTAACAAAGCATCCCGAAAGTATTTTATATAAAAACTACTCTGACTATGGTTTTATAACAGCAAAGATGGTTGTTGAGGGTGTCCGCGATGGAGATGATTTTGCAGCTGAAATCTTTGATAAAGCATGTTATTATTTAGGTTTAGCAATTGCTAATATCGCGACTACAATAAATCCCCGTAAAATTGTATTAGGTGGGGGCGTCTCAAAAGCGGGGGACTTATTGTTAAATTCAGTTTCACTGTATTTTAAGCAATTCTCACTTCCACGGATATATGAGGCAACTGATCTTGCTATTGCGTCTCTAGGGAATAATGCTGGGGTAATTGGTGGTGCATGGTTGGTCAAGAATAATCTTTAAAATGATGTTTACATATAACCTTTCTCTTGAAAAGATGACATTTACGAGAGGGGTGTTTTTCTTGGGGGAAAAGATGAAAAAAATAATTGCTTTACTATGCTGTTCGCTATTATTTGGCTGTAATAGTCCTAAGGTTGTGAATGATGCCACAATAATAGATAGAAATGTCGAGGTAAAAGAGTCAATTACTGAAGATTTTTTTGAAGGTAGTTTAATAAAACCTATTTCACTAAAAGAGAATCAGAATTTTAATTCGGTTAATGAGTGGTATGATAATAGCACTGTCATTTACTCGGTTGAAAATAACGGTATATCCTCATTGTATTTAAAGCAATTGTATTCTGGCCAAACTGATCTTTTTTTTCAATCTGAGGAATTTTTTGTAAAAATTGAAGCGAATGCTGATCACACATTATTTGCTATTCAAACATTAGAGAAAAGTGGGGGTAGTAAAGTATCCGTATTAAATAAAATGGGAAAGGAAGTATTTGTTTGGTCAGGAGTTGTTGATGATTTACAATTTAGTTGGAATCCTTTTAAAAATGATGAATTAATCTTGACTAAGTTTTTACCTTCTTTACAATTTGAGGTCTACAAAGTTAATGTTAGCAAAAGAATTATGACACAGGTTCAGGTTAATAATCCCTTCGTGCAATGGACAGGTAATGACCAAATAGGTTATTTAAAATGGGATCAAACAGAACCAAAAATTGACGCTCCATTATATTTGAAAAACTTAACAACATTTAAAGAAGAAAAATGGTTAGAACATTGTATTATGTTTTTTGCTCATCATAATATAGTTGTGGCAATTTCAGTTAACCCAAGTAATAGTACCGAATCATTGTACAGTTTCTACGATTCAATAACAGGAGAAAGAATTAAAGATGTAAATATTCCGGTTTTAAATACTTTCTCAGAGGCTTGGTGGCTTCCTAGTCATGATTATGATAAACAGAAAAAATTATTTTATTATATGACACCATACCGTTCAGGTGATATTACTGAATACAATGAAGGATTTAAACTAACTATGATGTCAATGGATGGTAGCGTTGAGGCGGAAGTGTTAACTACAGTACCAAATAACATCCCTATTAAGCTTTCACCAAATGGTGAGTGGTGTTTGTTGGGACAGCAGCTAGAAAAAATGATCAATGTAACGACTAAGCAGGTGTTTGATTTAATAACTATTACAACAAAATAAAAAGAAGCTGTCCAAAAGTCTTTTATGACTTTATGGACCGCTCCTTTATTAGGACTGTGAGTTGAAATTAGTGAGCGCCTGGCACACCATGACCGCCAAGAATTCCAATGAATGTCATGACAGTAAACCAACCGAACACAAGTACAGAAGCCCCTGCAAAGAAGATTCCAAGCATGTTCTTAGCTTTTAAAGAGCGCAAAGTACCGTATGCACATAATAATGTTACTAATGTAAAAATGATAACAAGACCCACTGTTTTACCCCCTTACATTTAAATATACCCATTTTAATTTAGGAATTATGTAATATAAATTGCACCTGTCCCTTATTTTAATCGTTTATGATAGTTTTGTCGAGGACAAAAATAGACATGTCTGTGTCAAATTTTAAAAGATTTGAATATGTGTACAAGAAATACTTTTATAGATAGTGTAAAATATAAAAAAAGAATATGCAAACGGAGGTCTTTAAATGGAATTAAAGTGGAAACAGATCCCGTTAGGTCCACTCCAAACGAATGCTTATATTATCGAGGACGAGCAAAAGGAATGCATAATTATTGATCCCGGAAGTGAAGGAAAGCGGTTAATTAAAAACCTCGAACAAAAAGGTCTAACTCCAATAGCGATCCTGTTAACTCATGCTCATTTTGACCATATTGGAGCTGTCGATGATATTACTGGAAAATGGAGCTGCCCTGTCTATGTTCATGAAAACGAGCAGGATTGGCTGTCAAATCCATCATTAAATGGGTCCAAATATTTTGGATTGCGTGAGGAAATTACAGCTAAAGGAGCAAATGAAGTTTTAACAGAAGAGGGTTTATTACAAATCGGTTCTTTCTGTTTCGAAGTATATGAAACACCTGGTCATTCACCAGGAAGTGTATCTTTCTACATGAAGGAGAAAACGATTGTATTCTCAGGTGATGCGCTATTCGCTAGAAGCATAGGCAGAACAGATTTACCTGGTGGCTCACACCGGCAATTAATACAAAGCATACATGAGAAGCTATTAGTGCTCCCAGAGGAAACGATCGTTGCTTCTGGTCATGGCCCATTAACAACAATTGGGAAAGAAATGAATATGAATCCTTTTCTGAACGGGTTTTGATAAATAAGAAACCCTTCCTTTTATTTCGGAAGGGTTTCTTGGGGGTATGTTTAATTGTTCAAATGGGAATTCTTTATTCACTATATAGACTATAAAACACATTTAACACTATGTCAATGGTGAAAATGCAAAGGGGTAGTATTCTTGCTTGATCAAATTGTTCATTTAATTAAGTCTTCAGAAGTGGGGAGTATTTCCTATTCTCAATATATGGAGTATGTGTTATATGATCGTCAGCTTGGCTACTATATGAAGGATAAAACAAAAATAGGTAAAGCCGGCGACTTTTATACAAGCAGTAATGTTCATAATGTGTTTGCTAAGGTTCTCAGTGATATATTTATAAAACTAACCAAAACTGGAACATTGCCATTGCGGATTTGTGAAATAGGCGGCGGTACAGGGCGGCTTGCAAATTACATATTAAACGAATGGGAACGTAAGGAAAGCGATCTATTTCAAGCATTGGAATATTATATTGTCGAGATGAGTCCATACCACCGGCAAGTTCAGCGGGAAACCATTGAACATATCGATAAGGTGATTCAGTTTGAAACCATTCATGAGCTGAATACAAAGATAGGAGGATTCACAGGAATCGTACTTTCTAATGAGTTGTTTGATGCGTTTCCCGTGGATGTCGTTCAAAAAAAGTCGGGAATAATTTATGAGGTAAGGGTTTCGGTAAATGAACAAAATCAATTAATTGAAGTTCTTATCCCTTGTAACAACGAAGAGCTCCTTATGTGGATGGATGTTTATGAATTATGTTTAGAAGAAGGTCAAAGAATTGAAATACCGGTTTCAATGACAAAATGGATTGAGCAAACAAAGAATTGGTTTGACGAAGGCATTATGGTGACAATCGATTATGGTTATACAAATGAACAGTGGCTTGAGCCAATTCATCGGGACGGGAGTCTACGAGGTTACTATAAACATAATCTAATAAACAATCCTTTACTTTATCCTGGTGAGATGGATTTAACAACCCATATCCATTTAGATGCATTTAAGAAAAGTGGAAATAAAGCCGGTTTAATCACGGTTGAGATGATGAAACAGACTGAATTTTTATTTAGAGGAGGTATTCTACAATACCTTCAGGATCATTATGATCCAAATCCATTTTCTGAAGTAAGTAAACAAAATCGTGCGATTCGGACACTTTTGGCTGATGACGGGATAAGCTCAAGCTTTACTGTGATGATTCATCAAAAAGGGCTGGATGATTTATCAGTTGAGGATATTTTACAACATACGTCAATTCAGGAAATATAGCAAAAATAGTCGCGAGGATGTACTTGAAGGAGCTTTTGAAAGCGTGGTTTTTGCTTTCAACCAGCGATCTGAAAGGACTTCAAATGACAAAAAGTGTTCTTCTGTAGAAAAGTAAAAGGACAATGCATAATTTGCAATGTCCTTTACCGTTTTGAAAACTTTAAATTCGCATTCCTTTTTGTTTTTAATGTCCGACTGCACCTAGTGGCATCATAAATGTTGTCCAGTATGTGAAGCCAATAAAGAAAACAGTTAAAAAGGCTCCAAAAATGTAAACATACATACGCTCAGATAGCTTCAAGAATCCAACCGCTAGGAAGAAGCCTGTAATTCCTAAAAATAGAAGCGATGTAGCATACATATCTCCTAGGTAAAACATGATACTAAAAATCGCAGTCCAAAATGCTAATACACGATACATGTTACCCATTATGTATCCCTCCTTTACAACAACTTCACAACTCGAAAGGCGAGTAATAATTACTCTACTTATTATAATGGACAATCACATCGGTGTAAATGTCTGAAACGTCTTTCTTTATTAAAATTAATTATTGATGATTGCTACATATTTACATGATGCACAACCGTTTATTAAATTTTCTTCTTCGATAAGCTGAACTTTATTAAATAAGCTTTCAAACATACCGTTCAAGAAGGCGAAATGCATTCTACAAACAGAACCTGAATCTTGAGTTGCTACTTCTTTAAATGGACAGTTGTAGATTTTAAAATATATTTTTGTCTGTTCAATATTGTGGTCAAATTCTGGATAAAAACCTAATAATGAGGCAGCATCTTTAAGCAGATGAAGTTTATCTTTAAAGCTTAATTGTTGATCACCGTTTCTATTAAACTCTTTTTCAACAATTTCTTTACCAAATCGTCGACCAGTTTCTAATAACCCTTGCATTCCAGTTTCTCCAAGAGACATTAACGTTCCAATTGCGATTTGCGATAGCAATTGATAGTCTCTAAATGGAAAGTTTAGCTGCACAACATCATCGGATAGACGGTATAATCTACTGGGTCTACCTCCTTTTCCAGTCTTCTTAGTCTCCGAGATTAGCATATTAACATCCTCAAGCTTAGATAGATGCAATCTTGCTACGTTTGGGTGGATATTAAATGAGTCTGCGACTTCTTGGACTGTAACTTCCTGATGCTGTTTTGTAATATATTGATAGATTGAGAAACGTGTTGGATCTGATAGGACATTCGTTATTTTTAACGTCTGTTCCAACTTATTCACCCCTAGCATTAATACTATTTACAATATAGTCATTATAGTATAGTTTATGATACTTTGGAATCGTTTCTATTGTGTAAACAGTATTTGTTTGAAAATGGTCACATTTTATGAGAAAATATTTCACATTTTCTCTATAAATAGTTATATACCGTTCAAAGTTGTGGTAAACTTTAACATTTATTTTGCTGTTTAAAATTTTTGTAGGTTAAAGCAGGATTTTGTCGATTTTTGCCGAAATAGATCGATAACTATAAAAAAAGGTAGGTGATTGATTTGGGGGTTATCGAAGAACAAGCCGAAAAGCTGATCCACGAAGCGTTAGCAATCAATGCTTCGGACATCCATGTTGTTCCAAATAAGCAGGAAGCAAATATTTTGTTTCGAATTCGACAGCGTTTATTTTCTAAAGAAACAATATCGCTTCGTATTTATGAAAAGATGATTTCTCATTTTAAATTTTTGGCCGGGATGGATATTGGTGAAAAAAGGAGACCGCAAAGCGGTTCGATCGAGCTTTGTATTCGTAATAAGTATATAAGTCTCCGGATTTCAACGTTACCAACCTGTCATCACGAAAGTATGGTCATCCGAATACTACCTCAAAGTATTAATTCTTCCTTAGCAACTCTTTCATTATTTCCTCGTTCTATTCAGACTTTGTACTCATTAGCACTTCGTTCAAGCGGGTTAATTATTTTAACAGGTCCAACTGGTTCTGGGAAAACAACTACACTATATGCATTATTAAATGCTGTTCAACAAAAACTCCACTGTAACATAATTACACTTGAAGACCCAATTGAAAAGAAATTCGATGCGAGGTGCTTGCAGGTTCAAGTTAATGAAAAGGCAGGTATTACTTATGCTACGGGATTAAAAGCAATTTTGCGTCATGATCCAGATATAATTATGGTTGGGGAAATCCGTGACGAAGAAACAGCAAAGGCTGCTGTGACAGCCAGTCTAACAGGACATCTCGTGTTATCAACCTTGCACACCAGAAATACGAAAGGGGCTATATATCGCTTGCGTGATTTGGGGGTTGGGTTTGAGGATCTTGAACAAACATTGGTTGGGGTAAAAGCACAGAGGCTGGTTAATATTAAATGTCCTTATTGTAATGGTGATTGCTCTCCGTATTGTTTGCAATTAAGGAAGTATAATCGCTTAAGCATTTATGAAATTCTTCACGGTGAAAATTTACGTCAAGTACTAAAAGAGGCAAAAGGGGAAAAAGCTTTTTATCACTATAAAACATTAGCGGATTTAATTATAAAGGGGATTGCTTTAGGCTATATTCCTGAAGATTTTTACGGAGTTACTTATGAAGGCTAACAAAGTATGGAAGCTTCAGGAGCAATCAAAGCTTTTTTGCCGACTTGGTCAGTTAATGCAAAGGGGATATTCACTGCCAACTGCGCTTGAATTTCTAATGTTAAATGAGACAAAAGCAAAAAAACAGGATTTATGCATTATTATTGAAATGCTTAAGCAAGGAAGCCCACTTCATGTAGTGTTTCAAATGGTTAACTTTTCCAAGGAAGGATTGAGTTTTATTTATTTTTCAGAGAAATATGGGGAATTGGCTATCGGTTTGTTAAATGCCGGGAAAATGTTAGCGAAAAAGGATTTATATAGAAAGAAAATTGCCAAACTCGTCCGTTATCCGATGTTCTTACTAGCCTTTATTAGTATTCTCTTTGGCATGATGCAACAAATCTTAATCCCGCAATTTATTCAACTTTATGAATCAATGAATATACCACCATCAAAGCTCTTCATGGTTTTTATAGGCATAAACTCTTCTTTTCCGCTACTCATCGGAATTTGTTGTGTTATTCTCCTACTAATTATTTGCTTCTATTTATATAAATTCCGCAAAAGCTCTCCAATTGAAAAGCAAGCCTTTCTTTGTAAACTTCCATTGTTAAACTATTTCATTAAAAAATACCATTCATATTTTTTATCATTCCATATTGGTGGGTTATTACGTAACGGATTTTCCATTAATGATGCCCTAGTAGTTTTCGCAGAACAAAATCATATCAAGTTTTATAAAGCAGAGGCAAATAGAATAAGAATGCTTTTGCTCGAAGGGGAAAGCCTAGAAAATATTTTAAGGGAAACGTCTTACTATGAGCGTGATTTAGCAGCAGTAATTGTACACGGTCAGGCTAATAGTATATTATCTGATGAACTTTTAGTATATAGTAAACTGCTTTTGGAACAAGTTGAGGAAGCTTTTTCATTAACGCTCCGTATAATCCAGCCTGCAATTATTATCTTAATTGGTATTGGCGTTGTGCTAATGTATTTGGCTATCATGCTCCCGTTATTTACTATGATTCAGAGTTTTTAGTGGATTAAATTAAAATTCATTAATTGTACCTAATTGGAACTTTGTTATTATCATCGAATCCTTTTGAATGGTATTGAAATAAATTGTCAGGAGGCATTAAAAATGCGTTTTATTAAAAATCAATTGGCTTTTACACTTATTGAAATGATGGTCGTTTTGATGATCATATCCATTTTATTGCTTATTACGATACCAAATATCACAAAGAACAATAGTATAGTCAAGGATAAGGGCTGTGAGGCTCTTGTTAAGCTTATTGAAGCACAGGTCCAAGCTTATGAGATTGAGACAGGAACACAGCCGGAGAGTCTAGATAAGCTTGTCGAGGGTGGCTATATTGAAACTTATACTTGTCCGGGAGATTTAGGAGATATTAGCTATGTTGACGGTGTAGTTTTCAGACCTACTAGTGATGACATCTCTGATCCTGCTGCGGGATAAATTATGATAAAGACAACCGAAGGCTACACATTAGTAGAGTCAATGACTGTTTTACTGTTAGTTTTTATAATTACAACAATTACAATTAGTTCAATTCAACCACTTTATCGACAAATGCAAATTAATCACTTCTTTAATCAACTTCGTCTTGACGTTTCCTATGCGCAATTGTATGCGATGAGTCACAACTCAGAAGTCCATATCGCCTTTTTTCCAAGTAACTATCGCTATATGATTCAACCTGGTGGATTTCAGCCTACTATTATCGATCGAACTTATTCAAAGAAATTTAAAATCCAGCTAGCAACATTGCCTTCAACAGTTACTTTTCTACAAAATGGAAGAATCAGAATGTCTGGTAAGATGTATGTCTACTACGAGAATGATGTTTATGTTTTTGTATTTTTATTTGGGAAGGGACTAACATATGTTAAGAAGCTATAAGGGATTTTCTATCATTGAAGTATTAGCCTCATTCTTTGTTCTATTCACTACAGTAATGCTGCTAACTCCAATTTTACTAAATACTTATCAGCAAAGAACGATGATTGACTATAAGCGGGAAGCATTACTACTATTACACAATGAAAAAGCGTCTTATTTATATAATGAAGGTAATCATCAAAGTGATGAAATCGAAATTTCCACAAGAAAATATCAACTATCGTTTGAACAATTTGGACAGTTAGTCAAACTTTGTGTTAGGTGGGAGGTGCCGTGGGATGAAAATGGGAAAGTATGTGATTTTATTAAAAAATAATGAGCTAAGGAATAAAGGCTTTACTATGTTAGATTTCCTGTTTAGTTTTTCAATATTTCTAATTATTGCTTCTTTTTTCCCAATGTTGATCAAGCTCTTCGCGACCAATTCGGTTACGATATCGTATGATGTTGATCTTTTATTTGCTCATATGGAGATAGAAATAGTCGAAGCATGCTATATAAGCGTCTCAGGAAGTACGCTATTGTTAACGATGGGGGATGGCAGAATTGTCAGTTTTGAAAAATATCATGATGACATAAGAAGGCGTGTGAATGGAGCTGGTAATGAAATAATTATTCAAGATATTGAGGATATTTCGTATGAATTGGTTGAAAGAGGTGTTATAGTCACGGTCCAACAAAATGGGAAATGGATTAAGAAAAGGCTTTCGTTAGCACCAATCGTAGTAAAAAATGTTTAGAGGTGGGCATGATGTATGGTATCTTTTAATCAAAAGGGTTTTGCGTTGCCAATTGTGTTCATGCTGTCCCTACTTTTTTCTGTTGTGATATTAGCACAGCTAGAAATATATAAAGTGGAGCAACAATTTTATGTTGAGCTTGAACAACTAGAATATTTGAAGGGTCTCACACAAATGGGGGCATTTGATCTGTTTTCTATTTTGAAAAATACTACCACTACGGAGCCACTGTCAGGGACGTTTACATATCCAACCGGAACGGTAGATTATCAGCTTGAATTTAAAGGGGAACTAGTGATTATGAAAGGAACTTGTTCCACATTTAAACAAAGAAAGCATTTTTTTCAAGCTACAGTAAATAAGGAAACGAATGAAATTGTAAACTGGGTGGAGGGGTAAATCAATGAAATCAATTTTTTTAACGGGGTTTATGGGATCAGGGAAAACAACGATTGGAAGACTTTTGTCTGAGGAGTTAAATCTTCCAGTAGTAGATACAGACCAGTATATAGAAAAACAATTAAATAAAACAATCCGGGAAATTTTCGAAAAAGAAGGAGAAGAAAAGTTTAGAACATATGAGCACCATTTTTTAAAAACATTGACGGTTAAAGATACTATTATTACGACTGGTGGCGGAATTGTTTTAAATCCGAAAAATCGCAAATGGATGAAGGATCATGGGATTGTAATTTATCTACACTGTGATCCTGAAGAAATATTTCAACGTCTTGAACAAGACACAACTAGACCGTTACTTGATGGGGACAAACAGCAAAATATTAAGAGAATATACATGGAACGAATTGATCTTTATAGAGAAGCACATTATACGATTGATACCACGAGTCAGATTCCAGCGCAAATTGTCACGAAAATTAAACAATTAATTCTTACACATCGTGGGGACCGTTAATTTCCTAACATATAATGCAAGTCAGAATCTAAAAGTAACCTAAATTATTAAAATGTAAGAGTTTAGAATGAAGTAATCATGGATATACTACTTGTAGTATTAAACATAGGTGGTGATTCCTTATGTCATCCAATGATTATGTAAAATTTGTGACAGAACAATTTGTTAAATATATAGACACAGCAAAGGAAGAAAGACAGAACATAAAAATGCAACGGAAGTTAGAGCAAGAACCTATGTTGACGCGGATGTTCGGCCTATTACCATTATCTGTAATGTTACTGTTAAAGCGAAGGAAAAAGAGTAGTTAATTCTATGGAAAGTCCAATATTTTTTGATTTGGGCTTTTTTTCTTTTTACAGGTTGTTACTATTGTGATAGAGTTTTGTTAATGAGATTATAGGGGTGATAACGAATGAATAAAGAGACAGCTAAAATACTTGATACATTAAAACGCCCATTACGAGATCTTAGAATCTCAGTTATAGATCAATGTAATTTCCGTTGCGCATATTGTATGCCAAAAGAAATATTTGGTGATGACTATGCTTTTCTACCAAAGAATCTACTGCTAACATTTGATGAGATTGAAAGATTAACAAAGCGTTTTGCGTTAATTGGTGTAGAAAAAATAAGACTTACCGGTGGTGAACCGCTTTTACGTAAAGATTTACCATTGTTAATTAACCGCATAAAACTGGTAGAAGGCATAAAAGATATTGCACTTACAACGAATGGAGTTCATCTAGCAAAACAGGCTCAAACTTTAAGAGATGCTGGTTTAGATAGGGTAAATGTAAGCCTAGATGCACTAGATGATGAGCTTTTTGGTAAAATTAATGGTAGGAATGTAAGTGTTAAAGTAGTACTTAAAGGCATAGAAGCCGCCCAAAAAGCAGGTCTTGTTGTGAAGGTAAATATGGTTGTCAAGAAAGGTATGAACGACCAGCAAATTTTGCCAATGGCTCGATATTTTAAGGAGAAAAATATTAATCTTAGATTTATTGAATTTATGGATGTAGGTAATTCGAATGGTTGGAACCTAGAACAGGTTGTGTCAAAGAAGGAGATCGTTGGCATGATTTCAAAAGAAATCCCTGTAGAACCTGTTGATCCAAATTATTTTGGTGAGGTAGCAAGTCGATATAAATATACTGATTGTAATGCCGAGTTTGGAGTTATTTCTTCTGTTACTGACTCGTTTTGTTCATCGTGTACGAGGGCAAGACTTTCTGCTGACGGGAAAATGTATACATGTTTATTTGCTGAACAGGGGTTTGATTTAAAAAATTTAATGAGGAACGAGATATCTGATGAGGAGCTTCTTAAAACAATCATTAATGTTTGGGAAAAAAGAACGGATCGTTATTCTGATGAACGAATGGAAATAACAAAAAAAGGAAATCGACCGAAAAGTAAAATTGAAATGTCTTATATAGGTGGGTAAGGGGATTTATTCCCTCGCTTTTACTGTGAGATAAATCACAGATAATGAACTCGTTGTTTGTTATCGTATAAAGAGGGAAAGAGCAAACCAGTAAGGAGGAAAAAACCATGTTAACGAATATCGGGATTCCAGGTTTAATCCTTATTCTGTTATTAGCTTTAATTGTGTTTGGCCCTAAGAAGCTGCCTGAACTTGGAAGAGCAACAGGTCAAACATTAAAAGAGTTTAAAAATTCAGCGCGAGAATTAACTAGTGATGATGTAAATGACGATGATGTAGTAGTTGAAAAGAAAGTAGAAAACAAAGAAATATTATAATTATATTGGACTAATAAAAACCGGGATGACTAATAGGTCATCTCGGTTTTTTATATATGATTTGGTTAACTGCATTTTATCTGTGAAATATAAAATTAAATGGTTATCCAAAGAGTTTTGGTAAAATTCATAGTTGTTTCACAAAATGGTCAATTAATTTCAAGGGTTTGCGTGATATTTGTCACAATAATATTTATTCTATATAGCTATACTTTGACTATAGCTTAAGCTTCATAATTCTTTAGATACTTTATAATTTTTAGGGAGTGGAGAGTGATATGGAAGGTAAAGGCCTTTTAAAGGTTTTAATTGGTGGTTTTGCTGCTTTTGAATTACTAAACATGATGAAGACAGGTAGTAAAGCTGCGGTTAGACCTCCAGGCGCTGCTGATGAGGATGAATTTCTAGCATTATGTACTAGATGTGGAAAATGCAACCTTGCATGCCCTTACGATAGCATCAAGATGGGGAAAGAAGATTTTGGGCTTGGGCTAGGCACTCCATATCTTGACGTCCGCGATATCCCTTGCATGCTTTGTGAAGACTTTCCATGTGTGGAAGCGTGTCCAACCGAAGCGCTTACCGGTATAGAAAAGGTACAGGATGTGAATATGGGCGTTGCTGTGATCGATACAGAAACATGTATTGCATACCAAGGTATGCGTTGTGAAGTGTGTTATCGTGTATGTCCATTAATTGATGAGGCAATTACAATTGATTATCGAATGAGAGAAGGGGACGCAATTCATGCAGTATTTGCTCCTATCATTAATACTGAAAAGTGTGTTGGCTGCGGGATTTGTGTACAACGTTGTGTTGTAGATAACCCTCTCCCAATCAAAGTAGTACCTAGATCTTCAGAAGGTTTATTTTAAAGATTTTTACCGTCGCTATTTACTATTTTTATATAGTAATAGATTTTCAATCTAGAGAGTAAAAGGGAGGATTAAGCAATGAATCTAACAAGAAGAACTTTATTAAAAGCAACAGCTGTAACAGCAGCACTTGCTGCAGCTGGATGTTCTTCAAAGAAGTCAAATGCTCCAACAGAAGTAACAGAAGAACCAGTAGCCCAAGTGGAGAACGTTGAACCTGAGCAGTGGAAAACAACTGTTTGTCGATTCTGTGGCACAGGGTGTGGGGTTCTTGTCGGTATTAAAGACGACAAGGTAATCGCTGTAAAAGGTGACCCTGATAACCGTTCCAGCAAAGGCTTAAACTGCGTTAAAGGTTATTACCTTGGGAAAATCCTATTTGGTAAAGACCGCTTAACAAAGCCACTAATTCGCGAAGATAATAGCAAAAAAGGTACAATGGATGGCTTCCGTGAAGCAACATGGGAAGAAGCATTGGATTTAGTAGCTAGTAAAATTAAAGAAAATGTGGAAAAAAACCCTGCATCTGTTGCGTTTTGGGGTTCAGGCCAACAAACAATTATGGATGGCTATGTATCTGTTAAGATCTGGAAGGCTGGATTACTAAGCAACAGTATTGATCCAAATGCGCGTCTTTGTATGGCAAGTGCGGTTGTTGGCTTCATGACGACGTTCCAGTCTGATGAGCCAATGGGCTGCTACCATGACTTAGACTTAGCCGATGTATTCGTAACTTGGGGCGCAAATATGGCAGAAATGCACCCGGTTTTATATTCTCGTTTAACTGCCCGCAAATTAAGTGGCACAGATGTGAAACATTACGATTTAACTACACGCGAATCGCGGACATCTGAAACAGCAGATAAGCTATTAGTATTTAGACCACAAACAGACTTAGCGATCGCCAATGCGATTATTAACTACTTAATTACAAATGAATTATATGATAAAAAGTTTGTCGAAACACATTGCCAGTTTAAAGCAGGTAGTGAAAATTTAGGTCACTCTTTTGAAGATAATTACGATGTCGTAGAACCAGGCGCTTCAGCAGGTAAGAACTGGACGATAACGTTTGATGAATTAAAAGAAAGCGTTGCTCCATATACATTTGAAAAAGCATCTGAATTATCTGGTGTTCCTGCAGCAGACATTGAAGAACTTGCAAAAGAATTTGCAGATCCAAGCAAAAAAATCATGTCATTATGGACAATGGGTATGAACCAGCATACTCGTGGTGTATGGATTAATAACCTTGTTTATGATATTCACTTGTTAACAGGGAAAATTAGTAAACCAGGTAGTGGTCCATTCTCATTAACTGGACAGCCTAGTGCATGTGGTACTGCACGTGAAGTTGGGGTATTTAGTCATCGCTTACCAGCTGACTTAAACGTTGACGTACCAGATCATCGTCGTTACACAGAGTTAATTTGGAATTTACCAGAAGGATATTTAGATCCAATTGAAAAGCCAGGTTTCCATACAATTAAAATGTTCCGTGAACTAGGTAATGGAAATGTGAAATTCCTTTGGAGTATGTCTAATAACTGGGCCCAAACATTACCGAAGCTTAACCGTTTCCGCGGAAATGATGCTAATGGTAAAGGTGTAATAGACGGATTTATCGTAGTGTCTGAAGTATATCCAACTGAGTCAACTAAGATGGCAAATGTTGTCTTCCCGGCTGCAATGTGGGTAGAGCGTGAAGGACAATTCGGTAATGCTGAACGCCGTACTTCTATTTTTGAAAAATGTACAGAGCCACCAGGGGAAGCAAAATGGGATATTTGGACAATGATCCAAGTTGCAAAACGCGTTTTCGAAGGTCAAAAAATTGGCGACAAAGACAAATTCGACGTGTTATTTGGCTCTGTTTGGGATAAAGACAAGAATGATTTAATTGCAGACCAGCATGAAGTTAACAGCAGATTGTGGGCTGAATATCGTATGTTCTCAAATCCACATGAAAGCGATAATCCAAAAATTCAAGAGCTAGGTCTTAAGCTTAAAATGAAAGCGAAGCAGTTGGCACCATATGAGGAGTACTTTAAACAGCATGGTATTGCTTGGCCAGTTCGAGAAGTGAATGGTCAATGGTTAGAAACAAGCTGGCGTTATGCACATGGTAAGCAAGAAGAAGGCTATGACCAATACGGTGTTGAAGAATTTGGTGAAGTAGGAAAATATGATAACATTGATTTCTATAAATCTGCTGATCATCGTCCTACTGTATTCTTCCGTCCATTTGAGGAAGCAGCTGAAGTGCCTGATGCGGAATATCCATTATGGTTATGTACAGGTCGTGTCCTAGAACACTGGCATAGTGGTTCAATGACTCGTCGTGTCCCAGAATTACACCGTGCTGTACCTGAAGCAACTCTTGAAATTCATCCAGATGATGCAACAGCAATGGGCATCCAAGACGGTGATATGGTCAAAGTTGTGTCTAGACGTGGAGAATGTTTGATAAAATCAACGACAAGAGGTCGTGGTAAGCCACCTAAAGGCTTAGTTTATGCACCGTTCTTTGCTGAAGAAACATTGATTAATCTAGTTACACTAGACTGTTATGATCCAATATCAAAACAACCGGATTACAAAAAATGCGCTGTTAAGGTTGTAAAGGCGTAAAGGGGGGGAACATCGTGAGAGCTAAAAAGTATGGGTTTATCGTCGTATTTCTTCTTGTATTAGTATTAGCGGTTGCTTGCTCGCAAACAGCTACGCAAGAACCAACAACAACTGAACCAGCAACACAAGAACAAGCAGAACCAGTTGCAACAGGAAGTGTAGGCTTAACAGGAACGAAAGTAGTTGCAGTTCCGCAATTGGATAATGAAGGCCGCGAAAATTCAGCAACAATGGGATTATTAAGTGCACCACCGATGATGCCAGCAGACCATTCTAATTATTGGAATTCTGAACAACGCCAGGAAAGCTGTTTAGTTTGTCATAACCACCCTGAAACAGGCGCTATGTATCCGACAGCAGCCCATTATTATGATGAAGAACAAGGTGGAACTATTTTCCGTGATTACTGTGTTCAGTGTCATGCTGCTCAACTAGATACGAAAGCAGCGTTTAATGAATAATTAAATTTTGAATGAAGAGGGGTAAACATTACCCCTCTTCCATGTAATAATGACTAATTAATTTCATCTTAGAGATTATAGACTAACTAAGGGAGGAACAAACACTATGATGATATCAGGTATCTTGATTTTTACAAAAGCTGGTCTTGCGGAGGAAGTTGCAAAGAAAGTGGCTGAATTTGAAGGCGTCGAGGTGCATCATGTTCTAGAAGGCTGTAAAATTGTTATTTCACTTGAAGTCGATTCGATTGATCAAAGCTATAAAACAGGAAAAGCTCTGGAGAAGATTCCAGGAGTCTTGGGCGTGAATGTAGTATATTATAACATGGAAGAGGCAAAAGAAACGACCGATTGGGGTAACGCTGAACTATGAGCATGAAACAGAGCCGAAGAGATTTTCTCGCAGAAAACTTTAAGTCAGCAATTGGACTCTTCGGACAAATGGTTTTACCGACAATTGAGCAAGAAAGGAAGTTTATTCGACCACCCGGTGCCCAAGATGAGATTGTGTTTTTAACGACTTGTACAAGATGTGGTATTTGTAAGGATGTTTGTCCTGAAGCTACGATTCAATTATTTAATGTAGAAAGTGGTGCAAAGCTTGCTGGGACACCGTTCTTAAACCCAAATAAAATTGCTTGTACATTTTGCAATAAATGCATAGAGTCTTGTCCAACAGATGCACTTGAGAAACCTGAAAATGGTGTTGCTCCACCCATTGGAATTGCGAAAATTTCGACACACAATTGTCTTGCCTATCAAGAAGTCATGTGTGATTATTGTGTCCGCGCTTGTCCTGTGCCAGGCGCGCTAACATTAGAAAACAGCAAGCCGAAAATTAACGCAGAGTTATGCAATGGTTGTGGTCAATGTGTTAGCTCCTGTATACAAACGGACATAAAAGGGGTGTACGTAAGAGCCCTTAATCCCTAAGTTGATCTCCCTTTTAAATAAATATTATTGTCCCATGAGGAAGATCTCATGGGATCTTTTTAATTGTTTAGGAAATTAAAAAATTTGATCCTATGGATAAATACTATAGCACAGAGAGTAGTCGTCCAGCGCAAGCGCCCAGCGACTAGTAAACTTCCCTCATCTCTTTTGCGATAAGTCAACATCGACTCGTCCCTCGACGTGTTTTGTTTATCTCAGTCGATGCGCTCTTAGTTTATACGTCGCTAATCAGGGCGCCTATAGCCTTTGTTCTTTTTTAAGTTTGCATTGTGTGTTGTGTTAAGTAAAAAAGGCCACCATTTATTATTTTGATATTAATTCTTGGTTTGTATTGGTCTTCCAAAGCCTTTTTTTCAACAAAATAACTTTCTGGTTTTTCAATATTTTCTTCGTAAAAGTGATCTAATAATCGTTGATCCTTTTCCCATCGCAATAGAGCTTCCGATGCCCAAGAATGATCGTCATTTTCAATCATTTGGACTATTACATTTTCAATACGCTTCAAACCACTCATAGGTTTAATTAGCGGTGATAAAGTAAAACAAAAGTCTGGTATTTTTGGAGTTAATGTCTTGTTAGAGATTTTACTCTGAAATTGGTCAATAATTATTCCACTTATTAAATTTAAACCGAGAGAAAGAAATAACTCTTTTTTTCGGTCACATTTGTAAGATATCTTTACATTTAATCCTAACCAAGGTTGCAGAGGGGTATTTCTGCCGAAGTGGGTGGCTTGCTCATACATACGGATATGGGCAGCCATTTTTTTAGTCGTTGCAAAAATTTGTTGTAAACGGGGTGATCCTAAGTGGATCGTCTCCCCTTTAATATCTTTTGGAGCCTTTTTGTGATCAGTAATGAACGCCAATCTCGTTGGTTTCGGCTCACCACCAGTTTTTTCAACGTAATGCCAGTAAAATGGGCGGTTCATAAGCTGTTTATCTAAGTCAATTGTTAACTGTGTAACAAAATGACCTGCTGAAGCTTCAATTATTTCGCATTCATTGTTTGTGAAAAAGCTTAGTAAATAGTTATGAATATCTTGCTGTTGCATGGTGCACCTCTTCTGCATTCAAAGTAAAATTAATAATAGAAGAAAGATTGTCCATTTTAATGCGGATTTCTCCATCACTTTCGGAATTAGCAAGAATATCCTCTATATGGCTCTCGATATTGGAAAGGTCTAAACGTGATAATATTTCATCAAGTTTACCAATTACTTTTTCAAACAGGTTTATTTTTTCATACAGTAGTTGTAAGATGTGCTCCTCAACTGTCCCTTTTGTTGCAAAGTTATAAATATGAACGTCTCGTTCTTGTCCTAGCCTGTGGATTCTTCCAATTCTTTGTTCAATCCGCATTGGATTCCAGGGTAAGTCATAATTGATAATGTGATTGCAGAATTGGAGGTTAATACCCTCACCCCCAGCCTCTGTAGCGATTAGCACCTGTGCCTGGTTTTTAAATAACTCCTTCATCCAATCCTTCTTACTTCTTTTAAAACCACCACGAAATGGGACAGAAGTAATACCATGTTGTTGTAAAAACCATTGCAAATATAGTTGGGTTGCCCTGTATTCTGTAAAAATAATGACTTTATCATTAATTTGTTGAATTACTTCTAGTGCTTTTTCTGCTTTTGAATTTTTCGGAACGAGTTCTATTTTACGCATAAGTTCTTGGATTATTTCAACCATTCGATTAGTAGTTTCCTCTTTTTGTAGCATGTTTTTTAGTGTTACATATGCCGCCTCACGACTGGAGCAAATTTCTCTTTGTAAAGTAATGAGAGAAAAAAGATTTTTATTTACCGTGTGGTCATTTTTTAATGCAATAACAGAATCATAGAGCTCTTTTTCTTCTCTAGAAAGTTCAATTGTGATTGACTTTATGTTACGTTTTGTCCATTCGACATTCGTATCTGTTCGTCGATTTCGAATCATTACTTTATTGATTAGTTCTTTTAAATACTCATTATTTTCAACAGTTCTTTCTTTTGCTGAGAACACCTCTGTAAAGTTAGTATGGTTTCCTAAATGGCCGGGCTTTAATAATGAAACGAGATTAAAAATTTCTTCAACTTTATTTTGAATCGGAGTTGCCGTTAATAGCAGGCAAAACTTCTTTTTTAAGTTTTGAACAAATTCATAGTTTTTTGTTTTATTATTTTTTAATTTATGGGCTTCATCGATAATAACCATGTCATAGTCTTGCTTGTAAATAATATCACGATGTGGATTACGTTTTGCCGTATCAATAGATGTGATGACGATATCACATTGTTCCCATATATAACTTTTCTTATTGTGAGCAATAGCAGGAATAAAAAATTTCTTGTTTAATTCTGTCTCCCACTGTGAAACTAGCGAAGCAGGAACTAAAATTAAAACTTTTTTTACTAAACCACGGACCAAATACTCTTTTAAAATAAGACCTGCTTCAATTGTTTTACCAAGTCCAACTTCATCCGCTAGTATTGCTTTCCCATTCATTTGTTCAAGCACAGTTTGCGCTGCTTTTATTTGGTGAGGTAATGGGGTAAGATGTGGTAGATATTTTGGCGCAAGTAACCCTTCGAAATTTGAAATTATTAATTTTTTTTCAATTTCATAGGCAAGCTTAAACAATTCCCAATTTGCCCATGGACCGTCATTTTCTACTTTATGCAGAAATTCTCTTTGCCAAGTTTGATCAAATTCGATGTCAACGTGCATAGAATCATCCCTTTCTTAAAATATATTGCCCATTATAGTAATTTATTGTAGGATGATAGTATAATTATCGTAAGTATATCCATTTTTTTATCCAATTATATATGGGCGAATGATATCAAGGGGAGAGACCACATTTTAAATCTTAAAGGTAATGTGGCGCCGAAGGAGCAAGTAAGAATAAAATTTTGCGAATCTCTCAGGCAAAAAGACTCTTGGTTGACGCACCTCTGGAGAGAGTCTAGTTTTCTTAGGCCACCCACGGAGAAGTAAACCTTACGAAGGTTGAAAACTTTCTGGTAGCAGGACAGAGATTTGCACTTGTATTTCAAGTGGATTTCTCTGTCTTTTTTAGTTAGGTTCTGTAAAATTTCACTGTTTTTTATTTTGTGAATTTCATTAATATTGTTTAACAGTACCTTAGACTAAATTTAGTAATTAATTAGGAGGGGTTTGATGGGAGAATTAAAACGGACACCGCTGTTTCCTTTATATCAGGAACACGGTGCGAAAACAATTGACTTTGGTGGTTGGGATTTACCCGTACAATTTAGTTCCATTAAAGAAGAACATGAAGTAGTTAGAACAAAAGCAGGGCTATTTGATGTCTCGCATATGGGAGAAATTGAAGTCACTGGGACAGATAGCTTGGCGTTTTTACAAAAGGTAATGACAAATGATATAAGAAAGGTCAAAAACGGTGGTGCATTATATACAGCAATGTGCTACGAAAACGGCGGAACCGTAGATGATCTCTTAGTTTACAAAAAGGCGGACAATGACTATTTACTAGTTGTAAACGCCGCTAATACCGAAAAGGATTATGAATGGTTACAAAAACACAGCTTTGGTAATGTGGAAGTAAAAAATGCTTCAGTTGAAATTGCCCAATTGGCGCTTCAAGGCCCATTAGCCGAAGAAATTCTCGGAAAATTGACAAGTTTTGATCTTTCTGAAATTAAATATTTTCGATTTGCTGATGAAGTTGAGATAGCTGGCATTCAAACGCTTATTTCACGAACAGGCTATACGGGTGAAGACGGCTTTGAAATTTATTGTAGTGAGAGCGAGGCTCCAAAACTTTGGCGTGCTATTCTTGAGACGGGTTCTGAATTAGGCGTGCAACCAATTGGACTTGGAGCCCGTGACACGCTACGCTTTGAAGCTACACTTGCATTATATGGTCAAGAATTATCCGCAGATATTTCTCCGCTAGAAGCTGGCATCGGCTTTGCGGTTAGTCTTACTAAAGATGTAGACTTTATTGGGAAGACCGCATTGTTGAAGCAAAAAGAACAAGGTTTGGAACGCAAACTAGTTGGTATCGAAATGGTGGAACGGGGCATTCCTCGTCACGGTTATAAAGTTTATAGTGGTGAAAAGGAAATAGGGGTTGTAACATCTGGGACGCAAGCTCCAACCTTAAATAAATCGCTAGGATTGGTGCTATTAAAATCAGAATTTTCAGAGGTTGGAACTGAGGTTCATATAGAAATTAGACCTAACAAATTTGCAAAAGCCAAAGTAGTATCGACGCCATTTTATAAACGTCAAAAATAAGGGGGAGAAAGATGAAGTATCGCTATTTACCAGTTACGGAAAAAGATAAAAATGAAATGCTGCAAACAATAGGTGTTGAATCAATAGATGATTTATTTGCAGATATTCCTGATGAAGTTCGCTTTAAGGGATTGATGAATTTGCAACCACCTCTTGCAGAGCCTGAGTTAATGAAGGAATTTACAAGATTAGCAAATATGAATAAAGATTTGACAAAGCATGCATCCTTTTTAGGTGCAGGTGTATATGATCACTATATTCCAGTTATTGTTGACCATGTCATTTCTAGATCTGAGTTTTACACGGCCTATACACCGTACCAACCTGAGATTTCACAAGGGGAACTTCAGGCAATTTTTGAGTTTCAAACGATGATTTGTGAGCTAACTGGAATGGAAGTCGCCAATTCATCAATGTATGACGGTGGTACAGCTTTAGCTGAAGCGGCAACACTTAGTGCTGGGCAAACAAATCGTAAAAAAGTACTAATTTCAAAGGCTGTCCATCCAGAATATCGAATGGTGCTAAATACGTATGCAAGAGGTCAGCATTTAGAGGTTGTAGAAGTTGAAATCGAAAATGGCCAAACAGATCTAGAAGATTTGAAAGGGAAAATGTCTGATGATGTAGCGTGCTTCGTTGTTCAATATCCAAACTTCTTTGGTCAAATCGAATCGTTAAAGGAAATTGAAGAAATTGTTCATGGGCATAAAGGGATGTTTGTTGTTTCTAGTAATCCATTAGCGCTAGGACTTTTAACTCCGCCAGGTCAATTTGGTGCAGATATTGTCATCGGTGATGTTCAACCATTTGGTATTCCAGCTCAATTAGGTGGACCACATTGTGGTTATTTTGCAGTAACGAAGAAATTAATGAGAAAAGTACCTGGACGATTAGTTGGTCAAACGGTGGATGAAGAAGGGAAAAGAGGATTTGTCTTAACTTTACAAGCACGAGAACAACATATTCGTCGTGAAAAAGCGACTTCCAACATTTGTTCAAACCAAGCATTAAATGCCCTTGCTGCGGCCGTTGCGATGACTGCATTAGGGAAAAAAGGGATTAAGGAAATGGCGAAGCAAAATCTTACAAAAGCAAACTATGCAAAAAGGAAGCTTGAAGAGGCAGGCTATACAGTACCATTTACTGGTCCGTTTTTCAATGAGTTTGTTGTCAAATGTAATAAATCAATTGCTGAAATAAATGACCAGCTTTTAAGCGAAGGAATTATTGGCGGCTTTGATCTAGGGCGTACCTATAAAGAGTTAAAAAATCATATGCTAATTGCTGTTACAGAGTTAAGAACGAAGGTAGAAATCGATTCGTTCGTGAAAGAAATGGGGGGCTATCATGCATAAAGAAAATCAGCCATTGATATTTGAAGTAAGTAGAGAAGGTCGAATCGGCTACAGCCTTCCACAGTTAGACGTACCAGAAGTAAATGTTGAAGAACTATTACCAAGTGAATATATTCGTCAAACAGAGCCAGAGCTTCCTGAAGTATCAGAGCTTGATATTATGCGTCATTATACATCGTTATCAAATCGAAATCATGGTGTTGATTCCGGATTTTATCCCCTCGGTTCTTGTACGATGAAGTATAATCCAAAAGTAAACGAGGCAATTGTTCGACTACCAGGGTTTAGTCATATCCATCCATATCAAAGCGAAGAAACCATCCAAGGTGCGTTAGAACTTATGCATGGATTACAAACAGACCTTGCTGAAATAACAGGGATGGATCAAGTAACATTACAGCCAGCTGCAGGCGCACATGGTGAGTGGACGGGGTTAATGTTAATTCGAGCTTATCATGAAGCGAATGGGGATTATAAACGTACAAAGGTTATTGTTCCCGATTCTGCACACGGAACGAATCCAGCTTCTGCTACAGTAGCAGGATTTGAAACGATTACAGTTCAATCTAATGAAAATGGTTTAGTAGATTTAGAGGATTTAAAGCGTGTCGTCGGTGATGATACAGCCGCACTGATGTTAACAAATCCCAATACGTTAGGGCTGTTTGAAAAGCAAATTGTTGAAATGGCGAAAATTGTCCATGATGCTGGTGGCAAGCTTTATTATGATGGCGCTAATTTGAACGCAATTCTGGGGAAAGCTCGCCCAGGAGATATGGGCTTTGATGTTGTCCATTTAAACCTTCATAAAACCTTTACAGGTCCCCATGGCGGTGGTGGGCCCGGCTCAGGTCCTGTAGGGGTAAAAGCTGATTTACTTCCATTTCTACCTGTGCCATTAGTTGCGAAAAATGAGGAAGGCTATTATTTTGATTACAATAAACCGCAATCTATTGGACGCGTAAAGCCGTTTTACGGTAATTTCGGTATTAACGTTCGCGCCTATGCGTATATTCGTACAATGGGAGCTGAAGGCTTAAAGCTAGTGTCTGAATATGCCGTATTAAATGCAAATTATATGATGCGTCGTCTTGCTCCATATTTTGAACTGCCACATGATACGCATTGTAAGCATGAATTTGTTTTATCTGGTAAGCGCCAGAAAAAGCTTGGTGTACGCACACTAGATATGGCGAAGCGGTTGTTGGATTTTGGCTATCATCCACCAACTATATACTTTCCTCTTATTGTTGAAGAGTGTATGATGATTGAACCGACGGAAACAGAATCTAAAGAAACATTAGATGAATTTATTGATGTAATGATTCAAATTGCGAAGGAAGTAGAAGAATCTCCAGAGGTTGTGCAAACGGCACCACACAATACTGTTGTGAAGCGGCTAGATGAAACATTAGCTGCCCGTAAGCCTGTTCTTAAATATGAGAAAGAATAAGTAGAAAAATAAACAAAAGGAGCTGGTGTATAATAATCACCACTCCTTATTTTGCTGTTTATGAAATTAGAAAATTTGATCCTGTGGATAAATACTATAGCACAGAGAGTAGTCGTCCAGCGCAAGCGCCCAGCGACTAGTAAACTTCGCTCATCTCTTTTGCGATAAGTCAACATCGACTCGTCCCTCAACGTGTTTTGTTTATCTCAGTCGATGCGCTCTTAGTTTATACGTCGCTAATCAGGGCGCTTATAGCCTTTGTTAGTAGAAGAAGCTATTTGTAGTTATTTTCCAGTCTTAACCTTTCCTGTCCACTGTTTGAAGCCGCCTTTTAAATGGCTAATATCTTTACAGCCAAATTTTTTGCAAATGGCAGCAGCTCGTGCACTGCGAAATCCAGTTTGATCATAAAGATAGACAGGCATATCTTTGCGTATTTCCATTTTACGTGCATAAAGTTGACTGAGAGGGATATTACGCGCCCCTAATATATGACCGTTTTCGAATTCGCTAGGCTCACGCACGTCGATAATTTGTGCTTTTCGATAACCCGCTTTAAAGTCTTCTTCTGTTAATGTTTTTAAATAACGTTTTTGGTAGAGGCTTGTCCCAAAATAATAAATAGCGATTACGATAATTGTTAAGATTAATGCAATTAAAAATTCCATTATAATCCCCCTCTCTGCTTCGTTCCAACTTTTATTATATAAAGTTATCGAATTAGAAGCAAAGAAAAATCGATATTAATTTATATCTTCTTTGAAATCAACTTGATCATTTGATAGACTATTTATCAACCTTGAAGTGAAGGATGGTTTAATTGCAAAAAGAAGTATGGAATTATCTTGATTCAGGTAATGGTACACCAAGTTTTAATATGGCTTTAGACGAGGCATTATTAAATTGGCATAGTGAGGGGGAAATAAGGCCAACCATTAGATTTTACGGTTGGAATCCACCAACATTATCTATTGGGTATTTTCAAACTGTTGATAAAGAAATTAATATTGATGCTGTAGGAATTAATAATTTAGGGTTTGTAAGAAGACCAACGGGTGGAAGAGCAGTGTTACATGATAAAGAGCTAACATATAGTGTGATTGTATCAGAACTTCATCCAAATATGCCGCAATCTGTAACTGAGTCATACCGAGTTATTTCAGAAGGGGTCCTTGAGGGATTTAAAAATTTAGGATTAAATGCCTATTTTTCAGTTCCAGCTACAGAACACGAGGTGAATGAATTAAAAAGACCTCGTTCTGCTGTTTGTTTTGATACGCCGTCCTGGTATGAATTAGTTGTGGAAGACCGGAAGGTAGTTGGCAGTGCCCAAACAAGACAAAAGGGTGTCATTTTACAGCATGGCTCGATTTTACTAGATATTGATGTTGAGTTACTATATAGCTTATTTAAATTTAACAATGAACGGATAAAGCAACGAATGATGGAGTATTTTAAAAAGAAGGCTGTTGCGATTAATGATCTTTGCAAACAACCTATTACAATTGATCAAGCTAAGATGGCCTTTAAAGCTGGATTTGAAAAAGGATTAGGAATAAAGCTTGAGCCATATGTACTTTCGAATGAACAATTGTTAATGGTGAAAGAGATAGAAAACAATAAATATTTAAATGATAAGTGGAATTACAAAAAGTGAAAAAAATTTGTCAAAAAATGTGGTACTAAAGCCACATTTTTTATATGAAATCCCAAAACCTGCACCAAATCTGGATTTTTTTTTTGCAAGCAATGAAATTGTTCATTTTTAAGTAATTTTAACTAAAATCACCCTTTATTCTTTAAATTCCTCTTGATTTTAATGATTTGCTAGTTTGACAAAAAATAAATATTTTGCATTTTTATCAATATATAGTAGTGTTCAAAATATTTACCATACTATATATTGAATTTTATGGATTGGTATGATAGGGTATGATTATGGATAATCAACTAGACAAACTACTAGATTTTGACTATTACCCAAATTTAATAGTGTTTTAAGGGGAGATGAAATGATGGTGACGGCAACCGCCGAGAAAATGAAAGTGAATATTGATCGACTTAACAACGACATCCGCTTATTCCCACAAGTTCATCCAATCACCGGTGATATGAAATTAACTCATAAAGGTGTGTCTCGTCTTGTTATGTTAGACCGTTATGCGTTTAAGGATACTGAAAAGATCACACTATCACCAGGTGATTTTGTTGTTCTTACAATTAAGGACGATCCTAAATTTCCAGCGCGTGGAACAGGATTTATTTTAGAAATTGATTGGGAAAAGAATAGAGCCCAAGTACTTGTTGAAGAGGAATTTCGCGGTGTGCTTGAAACGGAAGAAGAAAAAGTACATGGACTGATTACTCGACCTATTGATGTAATTGAAAAGCCTCTAGAAATTTATTACGAGCAAATTGCAAAGCGTGTTGCAACCGGATTAGCTGAGGTTGAAGAAACACCTGAAAAACGGCAAGAATGGTTCGAAAAGTTTTATGATGAGCTTGCAAATCTTAATTTCATACCAGCCGGACGTGTTCTATATGGAGCAGGATCTGGGACAGCGGTAACATTCTTTAACTGTTATGTTATGCCATTTGTACAGGATTCAAGAGGTGGAATTTCTGAGCATCGCACGCAAGTAATGGAAATTATGAGCCGTGGTGGCGGTGTTGGAACAAATGGTTCGACATTACGTCCTCGAAATGCTCTAGCTCGTGGTGTGAATGGTAAATCATCGGGTTCAGTTTCTTGGTTAGATGATATTGCTAAGCTAACACACTTAGTGGAACAAGGCGGATCAAGGCGTGGTGCGCAAATGATTATGTTAGCGGACTGGCATCCTGATATTATAGAATTCATCATTTCTAAAATGCAAAACCCAAGAATATTACGCTTTTTAATTGAAAATACAGAAGATGATCGCATTAAAAAACTTGCGAAGGACAAGCTTAAATTTACACCGTTAACCGAAGTAGAAAGAGATATATATCAAGGAATTGTTAATTATAAGCATATTCCTGGATACGGTGGGTTCACAGCAAAAGCAATTCGCGAAGCTGAAGAAAAGCTAGAAGCTGGTGGCAATTACTCTGTTCATAATCCGGAATTTTTAACAGGTGCAAATATTTCTGTATGTTTAACAAAAGAATTTATGGACGCTGTTGAAAATGATGATTTATATGAGTTGAAGTTTCCAGATGTAGAAAACTACAATGACGAAGAACTAAAACATTACAACGAAGAATGGCATAAGATCGGTGACGTTCGTGAATGGGAAAGACTTGGCAATAAAGTTAGAGTATATCGTAAAATTCGGGCTAAAGAGCTTTGGAATTTGATTAACATCTGCGCTACATATTCAGCAGAGCCTGGTATTTTCTTTATTGATAATGCGAATGATATGACAAACGCAAAAGCGTATGGACATCAAGTAGTAGCAACAAATCCGTGTGGAGAACAGCCTTTAGCGCCTTATAGTGTTTGTAACTTGGCTGCGGTAAATCTTGGCCAGATGGCAGACAAAGAAAATAAGAAAGTTAATTTTGATAAGCTTAGAAAGACAGTGCGCGTTGGTGTTCGCATGCAAGATAACGTCATTAATGCAACTCCGTACTTCCTAGAGCAAAATAAAAAGCAAGCATTAGGTGAACGTCGCGTCGGTTTAGGAGTCATGGGATTGCATGACCTGTTAATATATTGTGAAACAGAATATGGCTCTCCAGAAGGAAACCAGCTTGTGGATGAAATATTTGAAGCAATTGCAATTGAAGCGTATAAAGAATCAATTGAATTAGCAAAAGAAAAAGGTAGCTTCCCATTTTTACAAGGAGAAACACCTGAAGAAACAAATCGTTTACGAAATGCGTTTATTAATACAGGCTATATGAAAAAAATGCCAGAAGACGTACGTAAACAAATTTTAGAATCTGGAATTAGAAATTCGCATTTACTAACTGTTGCTCCTACAGGCAGTACTGGAACAATGGTTGGCGTGTCAACTGGACTTGAGCCTTATTTCTCTTTCTCTTACTTCCGTAGTGGACGTTTAGGGAAATTTATCGAAGTAAAGGCAGATATCCTTCAAGAGTATTTAGATAATAATCCTGGTGCTGATCCAGATAACCTACCAAATTGGTTTGTATCAGCAATGGATTTAAAGCCAGAAGCGCACGCAGATGTTCAATGTATTATTCAGCGCTGGGTAGACAGTTCAATTAGTAAAACAGTAAATGCACCAAAAGGATATTCTGTAGAGCAGGTTGAGAAAGTGTATGAAAGACTGTACAAGGGTGGAGCAAAAGGCGGAACAGTATATGTTGATGGTAGCCGTGATGCTCAAGTATTGACGCTCAAAGCAGAAGATAATCATTTTGATGACGTAGAGTTTGATAAAGTACCACATCCACAACCACAGGTTGTATTAGTGGATACAATTAGTGAACTTAGGTCAACAAACGTAACAATTGGATCAGAGGTAGGCAATACTTGTCCTGTTTGCCGCAAAGGTACAGTAGAAGCAGTTGGTGGCTGTAACACATGCACGAATTGCAATGCACAATTAAAGTGCGGCTTATAAAAATAAGAAGGAGCTGTTCCGAAAGTCAGAATAAATGACTTTTGGCAGCTCCTTTTTTTCTATTCCATATGGTTTGGTCTTGATTATGAGGCCCATTCTTGAACATGATGAATTTTCACCTGATGCGGTGAAACGGAAAACAATGGTAACCTTGTTTTCATCCATGTTTGAATCGCTTCGTCTTGTGATTCCCCGCTGATTAATGTTCGGATGATTGTAACTTCCGGCTTTGAATAGCTGGGTGGATTTACGATCGACCACATGATCATATATTGTTTCATAACAAAATCCCTCCAATAATACCGAGAAAAGGTTATTAATATTGAAATGACCGGATTGCTCTATTCCATTAATTGTCTATTCCTACTATATATATTATCACAAAAATATCCTTAAAGTTCTATTTTTCCACCATTATGCTTAAGATAAAGTGAAACGTTCATACAATCGTACTTTCATCTTGAATGAAGGAGGAACTAAGTATGGAAATAGATGCTGTTTTTTCTGGAGGTGGGATGAAAGCAATTGCCTTTCTTGGTGCCGTAGAAGTAATGGAGAAGGAAGGTTATTCGTTTAAAAATATTGCTGGAACTAGTGGGGGTGCAATTATTGGAGCTTTGCTTTCTGCGGGGTATAACGCAAAGGAATTAAGTGAGGTGCTACGAAACGTTAACTTTAAAGACTTTTTAGATCGACGAAAAGCCCGGATACCTATTCCTTTTATTCACTGGTTAAGCTTTTATTGGCGACTTGGAAGATATAAGGGGGATTCCCTTGAAAAATGGATGAGAAATTTATTAAAGAAAAGAGGTATAGAAACGTTTGGTGATTTAGAAGAAGGCGCACTCAAAATTATCGCATCCGATTTAACCAGGGGGAAAATGATCATTTTACCTGATGATTTACAAGGATATGGCATAAATCCAAAAACCTTTTCAATTGCAAAAGCTGTACGGATGAGTGCGGGCATTCCCTATTTTTTTGAACCGATAAAAATTTATGACCGTCTTGGTGTAAGGTCTATAGTTGTTGATGGTGCGTTACTAAGCAATTTTCCAATTTGGCTTTTTAATAAGGAAAAAGTAAGACCTACAATTGGCTTTAAGCTTAGTCCCAAGCTAGAAAATATTCCTCCTAATATAATAAATAACGCCATCGACATGCTTCCTGCACTAGTTGAAACCATGCTTGTAGCTCATGATAGTCGGTATATTTCCAAACAAATTGCGGATCAAATAATCTTTATTCCTGTTCAAACAATAAAAGCAACTGAATTTAATATTTCGAGTAAAGAAAAAGAACTACTAATACAAGAAGGAAGAAAAAAAGCAGAGGAATTTATTCAAAGGTTCGTTAACAATTAAAAAATAAATGAATGAAAAAAGAATCAAGCATTCAAAAGAAGGCTCGATTCTTTTTCTTGTTCTTTTTTCCTTCGATTACTGTTAAATTGTGATCTCTTCTTCTTTTACTAGGTTGATTGGATCGTATTGATTTTTTGATAATCGGAGTTTTTTGTGATAAACCTCTTACTTTAGTAAGCTGGTTAGAAGGATCACTATATTTTCTTTTTGATTGTTGAGCTGCTTTCCGATACTTAGCATTTGTTTGACCAAATCCAGGACCAACCTTTTTTTGGATAATTAATTTATAGATCATATAGATTACTCCAACAATAACAGCTGCGATCAAAATTTCTCCGATTAAGGCTAGCGGATTCATTACGAGACGATATAGCAATCCAAATCCTGCCAAACCAATTAGTAATAAAATAATTGGGTGAATAGATGATCGGCGAAACAAGAGGCCCACCTCCCTTGTGAATTTTCTTACCTTACACAATATTTTCTGCTATTTTTGTTTCAGCTATTTCTTTATCATATTCAAGCATTCTTGTAAATGATGCTATTGATACTTCCACTTGGTCATCAGTAGGTTCTTTTGTCGTTAATAATTGAAGCCAAAGACCTGGATAACCTAAATAACGTAAGCCCGGAATTTCTCTTACTTTATTCGTAACCTGAAGAACTTCAAAGGATACTCCCAATACGATAGGCAGTAAAGCTAAACGATTCACTACCCTTACCCATAGTGGCTCAGTTGGTACTAACATATAAACAAAAACCCCTACTATTACCGTGAATAACATAAAGCTCGAACCACAACGATAATGTAATCGTGAATGTGCTTGGACATTTTCTACTGTTAATGGTTTACCACTTTCAAAAGTATTAATAACCTTATGCTCTGCTCCGTGATACTGGAAGACACGTTTAATTAACGGTGTCAATGATACAAAATAAATATAAGATAGGAGCAGTAAAAACTTAATAAAACCTTCAATTAAATTTTGAGCCACGTGACCAGGGAATATCGGTCGAAATAATTCAGCTAGAAAAGCCGGAGTTAATGTGAAAATAAATTTCCCAAATAGGAAGGAAATAATACCAATCGCAGCAACACCAAAAATTAGCGTTAGCTTTGATTCTTTCTTGTTTTCTTGAATAGCTAGGTCATCCTTCGGATCAATATCATAGCGTTCACTTGAAAAATTTAAATGTTTGGATCCGTTTGCACTAGCTTCGATTATGGCAACAATACCACGCAAAAATGGAATTTTTTTAAGCTTTGCTAATATTGGTCGAGTTTCTTTTTCAACTTGAAAATATTCAATAGAGTGATCGTTTCTTCTGATTGCTGTAACAGATGTATGCTTTCCAGCAAACATAACACCTTCAATAACAGCCTGGCCACCATAAGCCTGTGTTTTTTCTGACATTTGTGTGTTTCACCAACCTACGAGTATTTAAAAATAATTTTAATATATATATATTCTACAAGAAAAGGTTTTAAACCTCTAGGTTAATGCAATAATTAGTATGTCCTTTGTAGTGGTAAAAAATAACAAAGAAAAATTTGCGATATTTCTTTTTTTATATGGCGACTATCATGGCGACTATCATTTTATTTCTTTCGCTTAATGATCCTACTCATGTTTAAAATTCATACGGACATAATAATATTGGAGGTGTTTTTATGGAAGCGGATAAGAAGAACGATAATCTTGAACAAAATAGCAAAAATGAAGAATTATCTCATATGACAAAGGTCATTATTACGGGGTTTGTTGGTGGCGTATTTTGGAGCTTTATCGGATATATTGCTTACTATTTTAATTTTACAGAAATGGGACCTGCTTTGATATTACAACCATGGGCATTTGGTGAATGGAAAAATGATACAGCGGGTCATTTGCTAGGTATAGTAGCAATTGGGATTGTATCGATAGGGGCAGCGATTTTATATAACGCTGTTTTTCGAAACATTTTAAAGCTATGGCCAAGTATCGTATATGGAATAGTGCTATGGATCTTTGTATTTTATTTGCTAAATCCGATTTTCCCAAATTTGGAGGAAGTTAAGGAATTTAACCGTAACACGATTATTACAACCGTTTGCCTATATGTTCTTTTCGGTGTTTTTGTTGGATATTCAATTTCTTATGATGCTGAACAAACGAAAAAAGCATAAAATCTATTCAATGAGGATGAGCTATGGTAAAATGTAGGGGTTCTACATAACATCATTTAATGGTAAAGGGGTTTTAAAAGTGAAAAAGATTCTCCTCATTAATGGCCCTAATCTTAACCGTCTAGGCATTCGAGAACCCGGTGTATACGGACAAACAACCCTACAACAGTTAGAGAAACAAATCGTTGAATTTGCTGCACAACACGATTTTACAGTAACTTGTTTTCAATCAAATCATGAAGGTAGTATTATTGATACCATCCATGATGCCCAAAATGAGTTTGCTGGAATTATTATGAATCCTGGTGCATTTACACATTATAGTTACGCGATTCGCGATGCAATAGCAAGTGGCAATGTTCCTGTTATTGAAGTCCATATTTCAAACGTACATAAGCGCGAAGAGTTTCGTCATACTTCGGTGATAGCACCAGTTTGTGAAGGACAAATTGTCGGTTTAGGGGTAACGGGTTATAAGCTTGCGGTAATTGCATTTAAGGAACGATTTCAATCGTAAAGTTTCTATAAAATAACGACGGATAATGAGAGGGTGTAGATCATGGACCGTCTTAATCGTGTTCGCGATCAGTTTAATGAATATGAGATAGATGGATTATTAATTACAAGTGATAAAAACAGACGTTATTTGACTGGTTTTACTGGTACTGCCGGCGTTGCCGTCATTTCATTAAGAGGGGCAAAGTTTATTACAGATTTTCGCTATGTTGAACAGGCCCATTCCCAGGTTAAAAACTTTGATATTGTCCAACATAAAGGCCTCATTCATGATGAAATTGCCCGACAACTGAACGAATTAGGAATAAAAAAATTAGGATTTGAACAGGATCAAGTAACATTCGGAGCTTATAGACTATATGAAAAAACATTTCCTGTAAATCTAATTCCTGTTTCTGGTCTTGTTGAAAAGCTTAGGTTAATTAAAACGTATGAAGAGATCCAGATAATAAAGGAAGCTGCAAAAATTGCTGATTTAGCCTTTAGTCACATCATTCAATACATTAGACCAGGCTTAACAGAACTAGAGGTTGCCAATGAATTAGAGTTTTTTATGAGAAGACAAGGTGCAACATCCACTTCATTTGATACGATCGTAGCATCAGGACATCGTTCTGCGTTGCCACATGGTGTAGCATCCGATAAGGTAATAAACGAAGGAGAATTTGTAACACTCGACTTTGGTGCCTATTATCAAGGCTATTGTTCTGATATAACTAGAACAATAGCTATAGGGGAACCTAACGACAAACTTAAGACGATTTATGATGTTGTTCTTGAAGCCCAAATCCGTGGTATGAAAGGGATTAAGCCAGGAATCACGGGGAAAGAAGCGGATGCATTAACAAGAGATTATATAGCTGATCAAGGCTTTGGTCAGTATTTTGGACATTCTACTGGTCATGGTATCGGTTTAGATATTCATGAAGGGCCTACGTTATCAATGAGATCAACTACAATTATGCAGCCCGGAATGGTTGTAACTATTGAACCTGGGATTTATATACAAGGATTAGGCGGGGTTCGAATTGAAGATGATGTTGTAATTACAAAAGACGGTAACGAAGCATTAACTCATTCTACTAAGGAATTAGTAATTGTATAATGATATTTGTTATGAAGTAGGTTTTATTAAATACATAAAATTTAGGAGGATTTTTAATGATTTCAGTTAATGACTTTAAAACTGGATTAACGATTGAAGTGGATGGGGGAATATGGCAAGTTATTGAATTCCAACATGTAAAACCAGGTAAAGGAGCGGCTTTTGTTCGTTCAAAATTACGAAATCTACGTACAGGAGCAGTACAAGAAAAGACTTTTCGAGCAGGTGAAAAGGTAGCGAAAGCACGTATTGAAAATCGTAGAATGCAATACTTATATGCTAGTGGTGATGTTCATACATTTATGGATAATGAATCTTATGAGCAAATTGAATTAACATCAGCCCAAATTGAATATGAGCTTAAGTTTTTGAAAGAAAATATGGAAGTGCATATTATGTCATTCCAAGGTGAAACACTTGGAGTAGAACTTCCAAATACTGTTGAATTAAAAGTGATTGAAACTGAACCAGGTGTCAAGGGTGACACTGCATCTAACGTTACGAAGAATGCGGTTTTAGAAACAGGTTTACAAGTTCAAGTTCCAATGTTTGTAAACGAAGGTGATGTTTTAGTTATTAATACAGCTGAAGCAAAATATGTATCAAGAGCTTAAATGAAAAATGATATGAAGCGGGTTCGTTATTACCTGTCAAAAGTAGTGATTGCAAAGCAATCATCCCTTTGACATGGTATATCGAGCCCGCTTTTTTCTTTCCCTTTTTAGTCTAAATTAACTTCCTTGTCATACATTTTAAGCAAATGGACAAATGGGGGGAAGTATTTTGAAACGCTGGTTAGGGATGGTGGATACTACCGTCATGTCAATGGCGGGATTAAGAATATTATCGGGATTAATTGAGCTATCAGCTGCAATAACAATGCTTTTATTAAATGATGTGAAAAAAGCAATTGCTGTCAATGCGTTATTGGCTATAGTAGGTCCAATTATTCTGATTACGACGATGACGATTGGACTCGTTAGTTTGGCCGATCAATTGTCATATAGCAAATTGATCTATATTGGTCTTGGTGTCGGTTTAATTTTATATGGGATTTATAAATAATCAGAGGTTGTCATATAATCTCTGCGCGTGCATAAAGTGAAAGTAGTAGATTACATACGAGGGTGAGAATGGTAGTGAATAATTTTGATTCCATACTTGAAATATTGCCTAAACAAGTTGAAAAAACAATTCGCAACATTGTTCCATCTGTTCAACATAGTATTGAAGAAATTCGTCTACGCATTGACCGCCCATTAGAAATTATAATTGATGGATTACCCTATTATCCAAATGACTATATTGTTACAAAGGAAGATAGTATTCAACTATTAAATAAATTAAGTGATTATTCAATTTATGCAATTGAAGAGGAATTACGCAGAGGCTATATAACGATTCGTGGTGGCAATCGTGTCGGATTGGCAGGAAAGGTGATTACTGAAAAGGGACAAGTAAAGGCGATTCGTGATGTTTCATCATTTAATATACGTGTAGCAAAGCAAAAAGTTGGTATAGCGGACCCACTTTTGCATTATATTTACGATAATCGATGGATGAATACAATCTTAGTAGGTCCACCTCAAACTGGCAAAACGACGCTATTAAGGGATATTGCAAGATTAATGAGCACGGGTAACGCGGAGCCGAAGATTCCTTCGGTTAAGGTTGCGATTGTGGATGAACGCTCTGAAATAGCAGGTTGTATAAAAGGTGTACCGCAACATGATTTTGGTCCAAGAATTGATGTGTTAGATGCTTGCCCAAAGGCGGAAGGAATGATGATGTTGATCCGTTCCATGAGCCCAGATGTCATAATCGTTGATGAAATTGGGCGGAAGGAGGATACAGAGGCCATTTTAGAGGCCATTCACGCCGGAGTGACTGTATTCGTAACAGCACACGGCTCCTCTATCAAGGAATTATATAATCGTCCGTCATTAGAGCCTTTATTAAACTTACACGTTTTTACTAGAATTATTGAACTTTCAAGAAAAAGAGGTCCGGGAACAATTGCAGCGATTTTAGATGAAAATGGGCTTAACCTAGCGGATAAAGTGAGTGTGGTTCAGTAATGAAATTACTTGGGGCAATATTAATAATTCTTGCCACTACTTGGTCTGGTTTTGAAGCAGCAAAAAAATTAACGGAACGCCCGAGACAATTAAGGCAGCTTAAGGTAGCACTTCAATCGCTTGAGGCTGAGATCATGTACTGCCACACCCCATTGAGCGAAGCAAGTCTTCATGTTTCAGAGCAAATAAAGAAACCGTTAGCTTGGTTTTTTGAACGTTTTGCCAAACGACTTTATCAAGGGGAGACATCGGTTAGTAATGCTTGGTCGGAAAGCCTTGATGAAATATGGGGAATGACTGCATTTGGACAAGGTGAATATGAAGTATTGCGGCAATTTGGTGAAACGCTAGGTCAACATGATCGTGAACACCAACAAAAACACATACGATTGGCTTTAACACATTTAGAAAGGGAAGAAAATGATGCAAGAGAAAAACAAGAGCGTTACGAAAAGATGGTAAAAAGTCTCGGATTTTTATCTGGTTTACTTATAGTCATTTTACTGCTGTGACGTCCAGTTTTAGGAGGAAACGTAGATGGAATTTAACCCAAGTATCATTTTTCATATCGCAGGGATAGGGATCGTTATTGCTTTTTTACATACGATTCTGAAGCAAATGGGAAAAGAGGACTTTGCGCATTGGGTAACGTTGGTTGCGTTTATATATATATTATTCATGGTTGTAACAAAGCTCCAGGATTTGTTTACAAAAATAAAAGGGGTGTTTCTCTTTCAATAAGCTCGCGGATAGGGGGGGACTATCATTGAAATTTTGCAAATTGTAGGGATCGCTCTGACGGCAACTTTTCTTGCGTTAATTATAAAAGAACAAAAGCCAGCATTCTCTTCCATGCTAGTCATCTTTGTGAGTATTGTCATCTTTCTGTTTTTAGTTGAGCAAATATACGAAATTATTCGCATGCTTGAGAGAATTGCGATCAATGCTAATGTAAATATGGTGTACCTTGAAACAATATTGAAAATTATTGGCATAGCCTATATCGCTGAGTTTGGTGCACAAATAACGAAGGATGCAGGGCAAGGGGCGATTGCTGCCAAAATTGAAATGGCAGGAAAAATTTTAATCCTTGTAATGGCAATCCCGATTTTAACTGTAATTATTGAAACCGTTATTTCATTAATTCCTTCCTAAAACCTACTATAAAGCAGGGGTGAATAAGTTGCTCTTAATCAAACTAGTGAACTTGAAGATTTATTATTTGTTATTTATTGCTGCGATATCTTTACTATTTGTATTTTCACCTTTACTTGTACAAGCTTCCCCTCAAGATGTTGAAAAAAGCTTGATAGATAATCAGTTAGAGAAGCTCGGGATTAATGAGGTCAAACATTTTTGGGATGAAATAATTGCTGAATATGGTGGGTTTTTACCTGAAAGTCAAAAGGGTTCATTTATTGATTTTGTGAAAGGAGACAAGCAGTTTTCGATTCATGAGTGGCTGAAAGGGTTTATTAAATATATTTTATATGAGCTACTGGCTAACGGTAAACTCCTCGGTACACTCATCATGCTTACAATCTTCAGTGTTGTACTCCAGACAATTCAGACGGCATTTGAACACCATACAGTTAGCAAGGTTGCTTACGCAATTGTTTATATAGTATTACTTGTGATTGCTCTAAATAGCTTTCATTTAGCTCTTACATATGTTGAAGCGGCAATTCAAAATATGATTAGCTTTATGATTGCACTTGTTCCTTTGCTATTAGGATTGATTGCTTCGATAGGGAATTTAGCATCCGTAGCCTTCTTTCATCCGATTATCATATTTCTTGTGAATACAAGTGGCTTACTTGTTCAAAAAATAACCCTTCCACTTTTATTTTTATCTGCAATTTTAAGCATTGTCAGTACACTGACAGAACACTATAAGCTTACACAATTAGCTGGTCTGTTAAAAAATATAGCAGTTTGGATGCTAGGAACCTTTTTAACTATTTTTTTAGGGGTTATTTCTGTACAGGGCACGACTGCATCGGTTGCGGATGGAATTACAATTCGGACTGCTAAATTTGTTACGAATAATGTTGTACCAGTGTTTGGACGAACACTAACAGATGCAGCCGATACTGTTTTAGGTGCATCAGTGCTTTTGAAAAATACAATCGGTTTAGTAGGGGTTGCAATTCTACTAATCATGGCAGTTTTTCCAGCTATTAAAGTATTGGTTTTGGCATTTATTTATAAGGCAGTTGCTGCGCTCCTTCAGCCGCTTGGTGGTGGACCAATCATTCAATGTTTAGATGTAATAAGCAAAAGCATTGTTTATATATTTGCCGCACTAGCAATCGTGTCGTTAATGTTTTTTCTAGCGATCACGATTATTGTGTCAGCTGCCAATATTTCGATGATGTTGAGGTGATATCATGGATATCCTTACAAGCTGGATTACGAATATTATTTTGTTTGTGCTATTGGCAATTGTTATTGATTTGTTATTACCGAATTCGAGTATTCAAAAATATACAAAAATGGTCATAAGTTTACTATTAATTGTAATTATTTTAAGTCCAATGATGAAACTATTTGATTCTAATATGGAGGAAGTACTCGCTAATATGATGACGTTAACGCTTCAAGAAAAAAAAGCTGGAGAAAATTTAATAGAAAATAAGAAAAAAGAAATACAAGCCTTACAACGTGCATATATTTTAGAACAAATGGCTGTCCAGATGAAATCAGTTGTGGAGGAGGAATTCATGCATGAATATGGAATGGAACTATCTGAAGTGAAGCTTCAATTTAATGAAGATACAGAACAACTAAGTACAGAAGATCTTCGGGCTGTACATGTTGTAATTAATATGAAGGACCGAACTGAAGATATAGATAATATGCAACCAATAAATGAAGTCAACATAGATACGTCAATGCCGATTGTAAAGTTTGATAAGAATAGCAATTATAATATGCAAGTCTTTTTGGCTGAAGCTTGGCAGCTAGATAAGGATAAAGTCGTTGTTTTTATGGAGGGAGGGGAGATGTAAAAAATGAAATATAAAGAATTTGTCAGCTGGATTAAAGGACTAGTTAGTCGTACAGAAACCGAGCCAAAAGAAAAAAAATATATGAATTATTTATTAATACTATTAGCGGTTGGAATTGTTTTTATGCTAATTAGTAATCTATTACCTTCCCAAACTCAAACACAAACTGACTCACCTGTTCCAGTGGTTGGCAATCAAATTTCAAAGGGTAACGATAAGGCAGTATTTGGACAAAGCAAATCAGAAGGGTCACTGGAATTTACTGATTATGAATCCGCGTATGAAAATCAATTAAAGGAAACACTTGAGCAAATTATTGGTGTTGATGATGTGACAGTCATGATAAATCTTGACGCAACAGAGTCTAAAATATTTGAGAAAAACACCGTAATCCAAAGTCAACAAACTGATGAGGTAGATCGCGAGGGGGGGAAGAGAAAGGTTGAGGATATGTCCCGAGATGAACAATTAGTAATCATTCGTAATGGGGACCAGGAGATACCGATTGCAATTAAAACGAAAAAACCGGAAATTAGAGGCGTACTCGTTGTTGCAAAAGGGGTCGAAAATATTAAAGTAAAACAAATGGTTGTAGAAGCCGTTACTAGAGTTCTAGATGTTCCGAATCATCGAGTGTCTGTATTACCAAAAAAAACTAAGGGGGAATCATAAATGTTATTGAAAAAACAAACAGTTTGGTTATTAACTATGTTAAGTTTGGTGATTGTGTTATCCGTTTATTACATCACTCAACCAAATATGAAGGATCAATACGCGCTAATGACGCAAGAGGAAGAGGAAAACCTTGAGCAACAAGTTGATCAAGGAATAAATGTGTCAATTGAAGAAATGGAGGATGGTACAATTACTTCAAGTATTTCTACTGATGATTTATTTACAGCCCTACGAATGGATATTGATGAACAACGTTCCAAAGAGCAAGAACAACTCGAGGCTATTGTTGCATCTAGCGATGTTACGGCTGAAAAAAGAAGTGAAGCACTAGACAAAATGCAGGATCTTCATACATTTGCAGCGAAGGAAGCAATCATTGAGACAATGATTCTTGCAAATGAAAATTATGCGGATGCTCTAGTTAAGGCAGAGGAAGATCAAGTGCGTGTATACGTAAAAGCAAAAGAAGAGGGATCAAATAAAGCAGCAAATGAAATTATGCGTTTAGTAAGAGAAGAGTTAGGGCCGAAAAAAGTAGCGGTCGAATTCCAACCAATAAATTAGAAAAGCGAAAGTGCCCGTTCAGCAACGAAATGACTGGACTGAGCCGTAGGAGATAAAGGAAACACGATGAGCGAAGTGAATCGATGTTGACTTATCGTACAGAGGAGAAGGAAGTCTAGAAGTTGCTGGGCACTGCAGCTAGACAAAGAAAAGCGAAAGTGCCCGTTCAGCGGACTAACATTTGTTAGTCCGCTTTCATATTGATTGACAATTTTTTCTTGTTACAAAATATTGTTTTTATACTAAAAAAAATGTCAAAAAATTATGAATCTAAAAATATATTGTTGAATTTAAAATAAAGATTATCGTATAGTGTATATATGTAAATATATAATGGGGAAATTAAAAATTATTTTCCGTTATACATTTAATATTTGTAAATAAAAAATCAAATGAGCAGGGGTAAAGGAGTGTAGTATTAGTGTTAAAAATTCAAGAAATCAGAGAACTCATTCGCTTAATGGATCAATCAAGTGTGAATGAATTAACTTACGAGGAAGATGGTTGTAAAGTTAAACTAAAGAAAAATAATGGTGTGAGTGTGAGTGCAGTTGTTCCAGAAGTTGTACAAGCACCAGTAGCAGTACCTCCAGTTCAAGCTGCACCTCAAGTGACTCAAAGTGCGCCGAAGGCTGAAGTAAAAGTGGAAGCAGCGCCTGTTGAGGTTAAAGAGGTAAGTGCAAACGTGGATGATGCTAACCTACATAAGATCGTATCACCAATGGTAGGTACATTTTATGCAGCACCATCACCAGAAGAGGCAGATTATGTTAAAGTTGGCGATAAAGTAAAAGCAAACTCTGTTGTTTGTATCGTAGAAGCGATGAAGCTGTTTAATGAAATTGAAGCAGAAGTAGAAGGAGAAATTGTTGAAGTATTAGTAAAAAACGGCCAGCTAGTTGAATATGGCCAACCGCTATTTCTTGTTAAAGCGGAATAGGGGGTGCTGGCGTGATTAAAAAACTACTGATAGCAAATAGAGGCGAAATAGCTGTTCGAATTATCCGAGCATGTAAAGAGCTTGGTGTTGAAACTGTTGCTGTTTATTCTGAAGGGGATAAAGATGCTCTTCATGTTCAATTAGCTGATGAGGCGTATTGCATTGGGCCTGTCGCATCCAAAGATAGCTATTTAAATAAAACAAATCTAATTACTGTTGCAAAGCTTACAAATACAGATGCGATCCATCCAGGTTATGGATTTTTAGCTGAAAATGCTGATTTTGCTGAGCTTTGCCGTGATAGCAATGTCACTTGGGTAGGTCCTAGCCCTGAAGCAATCACGAAAATGGGAACAAAGGATGTAGCTCGTGAAACAATGAGACAAGCAGGTGTTCCTGTAGTTCCTGGTTCAACAGGAATTGTTGAGAGTATTGAAGAGGCCAAAAAGGTTGTAGAGGAAGTAATTGGTGGATATCCAGTTATTATTAAGGCAACTGCTGGTGGTGGCGGTAAAGGTATCCGAGTTGCTCGTGATGAAGAGGAGCTCATTAAGGGTATCAATGTTACGCAAAAAGAAGCTGCTGCTGCTTTCGGGAATCCTGGTATTTATCTTGAAAAATTCATTGAAGATTTCCGTCATGTAGAAATTCAAGTTTTAGCTGACAATCACGGTAACGTTATTCATTTAGGTGAACGTGACTGTACTGTCCAACGCCGGATGCAAAAGCTTTTAGAAGAAACACCTTCACCTGCTATTGATGAAAAAACACGAGCAGAAATGGGTGAGGCTGCTGTTAAGGCTGCTCAAGCAGTTAATTATTCAGGTGCAGGTACGGTTGAATTCATTTATGATTATAACAATAAGCAATTTTACTTCATGGAGATGAATACACGTATTCAAGTGGAACATCCAGTAACAGAGTTAGTGACGGGTGTTGATTTGATTAAATGGATGATTCGTATCGCCTCAGGTGAAGAGTTAACGATTAAACAAGAAGATGTAAAATTTGAAGGCTGGGCAATTGAATGCCGCATTAACGCTGAAAACCCAGATAAAAACTTCATGCCTTCTCCGGGAGAAGTCAAAATGTATTTACCTCCTGGTGGCTTCGGTGTTCGCATTGACTCAGCTGTTTATCCGGGTTACAAAATCCCGCCATTTTACGATTCAATGGTTGCAAAATTAATTTGTTACGGTGATACTCGCGAAGAGGCGATAGCTCGGATGAAGCGTGCTTTAAGTGAATTTGTGATTGAAGGTATTGACACAACGATTCCTTTCCATCTACGATTATTAAATCACGAGAAATTTGTGTCAGGTGATTTTAACACAAAATTTCTTGAAAAGTATGATTTAACTGAGAAAAAGTAATACTTAAGAAAAGATTGTTGGAAGGAGATGTTTGCATGTCTGAAAATCAAGTAATAGATATGACTGAGCACTCTACAGGTCTTGGAAAAGTAGAAATTGCTCCAGAAGTAATCGAAGTCATTGCTGGAATTGCTTCAGCAGAGGTTGATGGGGTTGCTTCAATGCGAGGAAACTTTGCTACTGGTGTTGTTGAAAAGCTTGGAAGAAAGCATCATGGAAAAGGTGTAAAGGTAGAGCTTGGTGAAGATGGTATTGAGATTGATGTTTATGTTGTCATGAAGTTTGGTGTATCTATACCAGATGTTGCTAAAAAGATTCAAGATAATATCCGTCAAGCCTTGTATAACATGACAGCTCTCGAAGTAAATGAGATAAATATCCATGTTGTTGGCGTTCAGTTCGAACAAAAGGATGAAAATGAAGGGCTAGCAGAGTAAACAATAATATTATAATGTAAAGGCGGCTGTCCAAAAGTCATAATTAATGACGTAATGGGCAGCTTCTTTTCTTTATACTTAATTTATTGTAAAATCAGAATTTTTATTTGATCGTTGATTGTTTAAGAAATTAAGAAAGGACATCTTCAATTGCTGTTATTGGCTTCATGCCGTGTCTTTCTAATAACTTTGTGGTATGATCTTGTTATACATACCAATGATTATTGTGAATGATAAATATAGTGTAAACTATATTCATACTGTATTTTTTTAGAAATTTTAAGGGAATAAGATTTTGAAAGGATGTCATTCAATGAAAAGAAGAAAAGCTAGAGAAAAAGCATTGCAATCATTATTTCAAATTGATCGAAGTCAAATTGAACCAAGTGAAGCAATACGTTTTGCTCTAGAAGAAGATAAATCAGATCCTTTTTTAGAAGACTTGGTTATTGGAACGATGACCAACCTTGAACGAATTGACAAGTTGATTAGTGAAAATCTCGAAAAATGGTCGCTTAATCGTTTAGGGAATGTTGACCGTGCTCTTTTAAGAATGGCAACGTATGAAATGATATTTTTAGAGGATATCCCGTATAGTGTTTCAATAAATGAAGCAATTGAATTAGCGAAAGATTTTGGTGATGAAGAATCAAGTAAGTTTATAAATAGCGTGTTGTCTAAAATAAAAAACAAAATACAATAAATATTTTTCAGGGGGAAAAAGTGTGGCAGCAAAAATTATAAGTGGTAAAGAAATTGCGAATGATTTAAGAGAGAAAATGAAGGAAGAGGTAAATAATTTAAAAAAACAAGGATTAACACCAGGGTTGGCAGTCATTTTAGTTGGAGATGATCCAGCCTCTCATTCCTATGTTAAAGGTAAGAAAAAAGCATGTGAAGAGATAGGGATTTATAATAAGGCAATTGAGCATCCAGCTAGTTTAACAGAAGAACAGCTATTAAGTGAGATTGATCAATTAAACGAAGATGATTCCATTCACGGGATTTTAGTGCAACTACCATTGCCAAGTCATATTGATGAAAAAAAAGTAATAGAAAGGATATTACCTGAGAAAGATGTTGATGGCTTTCATCCGATAAATGTTGGGAGAATGATGACAGGTCAAAAAGCGCTTATTTCCTGTACTCCGTATGGTGTATTAAAAATGGTGCAGCTTCAAAACATCGAAATCGAAGGAAAGCATGTCGTTGTTATCGGACGCAGTAATATTGTCGGTAAACCTGTTGGTCAATTATTTTTAAATGAAAATGCAACCGTTACATATTGCCATTCGAAGACAAAAAATCTAAAAGAAATAACAAAGCAAGCTGATATTTTAATAGTTGCTGTTGGCAGAGCTAACTTTATCGGTAAGGAATACATTAAAGAAGGTGCTGTTGTTATTGATGTCGGTGTAAACCGTCTACCAACTGGCAAACTTTGTGGTGATGTGATTTTTGATGAAGCAAAGGATGTTGCAAGTTTCATTACTCCTGTTCCAGGTGGAGTAGGTCCGTTGACGATTACAATGCTTATGCATAATACAATCGAAGCAGCAAAACAATCGCAAGGTGTTTGTTCATGACCGAGCAAAAGTTTTTAACGGTCACAGCTTTAACACGTTATTTAAAGCGAAAATTTGATACAGATCCGCATCTCCAAGAAGTATGGATAAAAGGCGAACTTTCAAATTTTAAGTGGCATAGCCGCGGGCACATGTATTTCACATTAAAGGATGAAAACGCAAGGATTCAAGCTGTGATGTTTGCTAGTGATAACCGCTACATAAAGTTTAAGCCTGAGGACGGCATGAAAGTGCTTATTAGGGGCGAGGTAACGATTTATGAATCATACGGTCAATACCAAATATACGTCAAAGAAATGCAGCCGGATGGAATCGGTAGTCTTTATTTAGCGTATGAAGAGCTGAAAAAAAAGTTGGAAACGGAAGGGCTATTTTCCCAAGACAGGAAAAAACCAATTCCAAAATATCCTGAGCATATTGGTGTGATCACATCTCCAACCGGTGCAGCAATACGAGATATCTTAACGACGATCAAAAGACGTTATCCAATTGCACAGGTTACAATATTTCCGGTATTAGTACAAGGGGATCATGCTGCTCTATCGATAGTAAAAGCAATTGAACGAGCAAACTTAATTGGTGGATTTGATGTACTCATTTCAGGGCGTGGTGGTGGTTCAATTGAAGATTTATGGCCATTTAACGAAGAAATCGTAGCAAGGGCAATTTTTTCATCGCAAATCCCAATTATTTCTGCTGTTGGCCATGAAACTGATTATACGATTAGCGACTTTGTCGCTGACATGCGCGCCCCAACACCGACAGGGGCAGCGGAATTAGCGGTTCCCCATATTGAGGAATTACTTGATCGAGTACAAACAAGAAGAATAAGACTTGTAAGAGCTATGAAAGAAACAATAAAAAATGAAAAAAAGCATTTACTTCATCTTTATAAATCGTATGCGTTTCGTTATCCAAAGCAGCTTTTGAATCAAAAAGAACAAGAATTAGATCGTATGTTTGAGCGGCTTAATAAAGAATCAGGGCATTATATTGATACAAGGAAAGACAAGTGGACTCAAATGAATCGAAGACTAAAGCAAGTCCATCCTTTTGCACAAATAGCTAGAGCAACGGAGCAGTTTGATCGAACAATGCACGAGTTCGAACGGGCAATGAATATGATTATGAATGAAAAACGAATAAAAATGTCTACCGTACTTACAAAGTTAAATGCTTTGAATCCGTTGAGTGTAATGGAGAGAGGCTATAGCATTGTTTATACAGATGAAAAAAAATTAGTGAAATCAGTGAATCAAATCCAACTAGGAGAAATGATTAAAGTGCAGTTAATCGATGGTCAGCTAGATTGCCAAGTTTGGGGAATGGAGGAGAGCCAACAAAATGAGTGAAGAGAAAAAGCTAACCTTTGAAGAAGCGATGGAAAAACTTGAATCGATTGTGGAAAAGCTTGAAACAGGCGATGTTCCTTTAGAAGCAGCAATTGCCTATTTTCAGGAGGGGATGAGTCTTTCGAAGGTTTGTCATGATAAGCTACAAACAGTAGAAAAACAAATGGAACAAATACTTGCAGAGGATGGGGAAATGAAGCCTTTTCTTATGGAGGAGGCTGGCGAGGAATGAATCAACTTCTTTCAAGGTATTTAACTGAAAAAAAACAGTTGATTGATGATATGCTTCCAACATATATCCAAAGGCTATCAGCTCCAGATATTCTTAAGGAAGCTATGTCCTATTCCTTAAAAGCTGGTGGGAAACGAATCCGCCCTATTTTGTTATTCGCAACATTAAATGCATTTAACAAAAGTGAAAAAATCGGTTTAGATGTCGCCATTGCACTAGAAATGATTCATACATATTCGCTTATTCATGATGATTTACCAAGCATGGACGATGATGATTTAAGAAGAGGTATCCCAACTAACCATAAAGTATTTGGAGAGGCGATAGCTGTCTTAGCTGGAGATGGGTTATTAACATATTGCTTTGAGGTGATGGCTAATTGCGAGGATCTTCCAGCAAATATAAAAATTGAACTGATTTCTAAGCTTGCAAAAGCTGCTGGTCCTGCTGGAATGGTTGGGGGGCAAGTTGCTGATTTGTTAGGTGAAAATAAAAACCTTGACGTTTCTGAATTGGAATATATCCATGAACATAAGACAGGAAAGCTGTTATCCTTTCCAATCGAAGCTGGAGCGATCATTGCTGGTGCATCTCTAGAGCAGTTAAATAGTCTTCGCCAATATGCAAAGCATTTAGGTTTAGCCTTTCAAATTAAAGATGATATTCTTGATGTGGAAGGGACAGAGGAACAAATTGGTAAACCGGTCGGAAGTGATACAGACAATCATAAAAGTACGTATCCAAAGTTACTTACATTAGCAGGTGCTAAGGAAAAGTGCGAAGAACATTTGAATGAAGCTAAGCAATATTTATCAAAAGCAAATATAAATAGTGAACTTCTTTTGGAAATAACTAACTATATAGTAAATCGTGATCATTGAGCAATTATCTAGATTATGATATGATTGTAGTAATATTGGGTGGTGCAGTATTCTAGTCAGTCTACCGACTTTGAAGACGGGCCTAAAAATCCGTTAAAGGGCACATCGATGAAGTTCCTTGTGTCGGCTTGAGGCGCCCAGCCTTGGGTTGATGCTGGGAGTTAAGGTTGAAGGGCGATCCACAAAGGCATGTGGGCGTTGACCCTTCTTCCGCGGAGGCCCATTTGCGTAGGATAAGAGCACGACTCAATCCTATGGGATGGGGTATGAACCTGGATTGCGTGCTGGGAAGTATCGCAAACAGCGTAGCCTGCCTTGAGTGGAGTTAGAGGGGATTATGGTTAAAGCTTAAAGATCTCGAGTAGGCCGCTCGAACTTTATGAACGTGTCATATGAAATCTGCTCTGCAAAAGAGGCTAGGAGCCGGTTAAAGGCTGTAGAGGAAAACTCCTAGACTGTTCCATTGTGACATATAATGGGGATTATAGTGCGGACTAAGTGGTAATCCAGTCTAGTCGCTGGTGACACGGCTAAGGTGAGTTTAAAGGGAAACCGCCGAAGTGGCAACGCTTGGTACTTGCTTGGGAAAACCTACTGGACCTAAGCCGCAGTTTTTACTCATTATATGACCACTCTACTATAATTTGGCATACTTTTATTTGGTATAGAAGAAATAGTAAGATAGCCTTATTTATAAGGAGATTGTTGAAAATAAATGAAACAATTGCTACATAAATCGATACGTTTTGGTTTAAGTGTTGCCGTTATCACATTTGTGTTAGCGGCTATTTTTTCAATTATTTCCACGTTTTTGCTTAGTGGTGTAAAATGGGGATTAGGAATGCTAATCGTCTTTGTTATTGTCTTGATTGGAATATTCTTTGATATGCTTGGAATTGCATCCACGGCTGCTGATGAAACCCCATTCCATGCAATGGCATCAAAGAAAGTTCATGGAGCCAAACAAGCAATTTTTATCACAAGACATGCTGATCGATTTGCGAGTTTTTGTAATGATGTTATCGGTGATATATCAGGTATTGTTAGTGGTACAGCTTCAGCAATTGTTATTATCCAATTAACTACCGGCTTTGGTTATGGGGAAGAGTCAGCCTTTCAATTCGTAGTATCGGTAATATTTACAAGTGTTGTTGCCGCTTTAACAGTTGGTGGCAAGGCGTTAGGGAAATCATTTGCTATTCGTTATTCTACCGATATTATTTATCGAGTTGGCCAATTATTTTATCTCGTTGAAGATAAATTGAAAGTAAAAATTTTAAAAGAAAAAAAAGGTAGAAAAAATTCAACGCGTAAATAACAGAAATGAAAGTGAGTGGGTTTCTATGAATTTAGAAACGTTGAAGGAACCAAAAGCAATAAAAAACTTAACGAATGAAGAATTGGAAGTGCTTGCAAATAATATTAGACAATTTTTGGTAGAAAAGCTTTCAATAACAGGGGGGCATTTAGGACCAAATCTCGGTGTAGTTGAATTAACAATCGCATTACATAAAGTGTTTGACAGTCCCTATGATAAATTTTTATGGGACGTTGGACATCAATCCTATGTACATAAAATTTTAACTGGTCGAGCAGATGGTTTTGATACGTTACGGCAATTTCGTGGATTATCTGGATTTCCAAAGATGATTGAATCAGAGCATGATGTTTGGGAGACAGGTCATAGTTCAACTTCACTTTCAGCAGCAATGGGGATGGCAATTGCTAGAGATTTAAAGGGTACGGACGAGAAGATTGTCCCGATTATTGGTGATGGTGCGTTAACGGGTGGAATGGCACTAGAAGCATTAAATCATATAGGAGATGAGAAAAAAGATATAATCGTCATTTTAAATGATAATGAAATGTCGATAGCTCCGAATGTTGGGGCTTTGCACACTGTATTAGGCCGTCTTCGAACAGCAGGTAAATATCAATGGGTGAAGGACGAGCTAGAGTATTTAATGAAGAAAATTCCTGCAATTGGCGGCAAAGTTGCTGCGACTGCTGAACGAGTAAAGGATTCATTAAAATATTTACTTGTATCTGGTGTGTTTTTTGAAGAATTAGGCTTTACATATTTAGGCCCTGTTGATGGTCATAATTTCAATGAATTATTTGATAATCTCCATTATGCAAGAAAGACAAAAGGTCCTGTCCTAGTCCATGTTATTACGAAAAAAGGAAAAGGATACGAGCCAGCTGAACTCGATAAAACAGGAGAGTGGCATGGTGTAGGCCCATACAAAATTGAATCTGGGGAGGGAATTAAGCCTGTCAATACAGCTCCTGCCTGGAGTAAAGTAATTAGTGATACTGTCCAAAGGATCGCAAGAACGAATAAAAAAGTAGTTGCGATAACTCCTGCTATGCCAGTTGGATCAAAATTAGTTGATTTTGCCTTAGAATTTCCAGATCGTTTCTTCGATGTTGGGATTGCCGAGCAACACGCGATTACAATGGCAGCGGGCTTAGCTACTCAAGATTTTAAACCGTTTGTAGCGATTTATTCAACATTTTTGCAGCGTGGCTATGATCAAGTGGTTCATGATGTTTGCCGCCAAAATTTAAATGTGTTTTTTGGAATAGATCGATCTGGTTTAGTTGGTGCAGATGGTGAAACTCATCATGGTATATATGATATTGCCTTTTTGAGGCATATCCCAAATATTGTAATTATGATGCCTAAGGATGAAAATGAAGGTCAACATATGGTTCATACGGCTATAGAGTATAATGATGGCCCTATCGCCTTACGATTTCCTCGGGGAAATGGTCTAGGTGTTCCAATGGATAAACAATTAGCAGAAATCCCAATTGGGACATGGGAAGTATTAAAAGAAGGGACCCATGTTGCGATTCTTACCTTTGGTACTACGATTGAAATGGCTTTAGAAGCTGCAAAGCAACTCGCAAAGAGTGGAATCAGTGTTAAGGTAGTGAATGCAAGGTTTATTAAACCGTTAGATGAAAAGATGCTTCATGAAATTTTAAGCATAGGCATGCCAATCCTTACAATTGAGGAAGCCGTTCTCCAAGGTGGCTTCGGCAGTTCAATATTGGAATTTGCCCATGATTTTGAATACTTTGATGCATCTATTTCAAGAATTGGGATTCCAGATCAGTTTATTGAACATGGTAGCGTTTCGACTTTATTAAAAGAAATTGGAATCACAACAGATGAGGTTATGAATTCTGTACGGGCACTTTATGATAAAAGACTAAGAAAGCAGCAAAGGGCTTGAAGGAATGAGCAAAAAGAAGGAACGTGTTGATATTTTATTAGTTGAAAGAGGGTTAATTGAAACGAGGGAAAAAGCAAAGCGAGCTATCATGGCTGGACTTGTCTATACAACAGATGGTCGTGTTGATAAACCAGGAATAAAGCTCGAAATAGACACCCCGCTTGAGATTAAAGGAAAGATCATGCCATATGTATCAAGAGGTGGGTTAAAGCTAGAAAAAGCGATCCATAGCTTTGAAATAAATCTTAAAGAAAAAATAGTCCTCGATATTGGAGCATCAACAGGTGGATTTACAGATTGTTCTTTGCAAAATGGAGCAAAGCTTGTTTATGCTTTAGACGTTGGATATAACCAATTAGCTTGGAAGCTGCGTCAAGACGAAAGAGTAGTTGTAATGGAAAGAACTAATTTTCGTTATGTAACTCCTTCAGATTTTCAATTCGGTTTACCTAACTTTGCGACAATTGATGTATCGTTTATATCCCTAAAACTAATTCTACCTGTTTTAAAAACATTGCTTGTAAATGGAAGCGATATTGTAAGCCTTGTGAAGCCTCAATTTGAAGCTGGCAAGGAAGAGGTCGGGAAAAAGGGAATAATTCGTGATCGGAAAGTACATGTAAAAGTAGTCGAAGAGATTATTGATTATGCTCGTTCAATCGGGTATACAGTTAAAGATGCATCCTTTTCTCCAATTACAGGCGGAGAAGGCAATATTGAGTTTTTATTACACCTTTATTGGCATGAAAATCAACAGACTACCTCCGAGATCAATATTAAAAGCATAGTTGATGAGGCACATGCTACATTAAAAGGATAATTTGCATATCGCTATTATAGTGTATGTAGGTAAGAGGTGGTAAAGTGAATAAAGGACAGCGACATATAAAAATTAGAGAAATTATTGCAAACAATGACATTGAAACACAGGATGAATTAGTAGACACATTGAAACGTGCTGGTTTCAATATAACACAAGCAACTGTCTCAAGAGACATAAAAGAGTTACATCTTGTTAAAGTGCCAATGGCAGATGGCCGTTATAAATACAGTTTACCTGCAGATCAACGATTTAATCCACTACAAAAGTTAAAAAGATCACTTATGGATGCCTTTATAAAAATAGACACTGCAGGATATTTAATTGTTATGAAGACACTTCCGGGCAATGCAAATGCAATAGCTGCATTAATTGACCACTTAGATTGGGATGAAATTTTAGGAACTGTCAGCGGTGATGATACGATTTTAATCATATGCCGCACAAATGAGGATACCGAAGAAATTTCAAATCGTTTTCTCGATATGCTGTAAGAACGAGATAAAAAGGTGTGATAAAAAATGCTTGCAGAACTGTCTATTAAAAATTTTGCAATTATTGAATCGTTAACGATTTCTTTTCAAAAAGGTCTAACGGTGTTAACTGGGGAAACTGGTGCAGGAAAATCAATTATTATTGATGCAATTCATTTATTAGCTGGTGGTCGTGGATCAACTGAATTTATTCGGTATGGATGTAATAAGGCCGAGATTCAAGGTTTATTTCTATTAGATGATGAAAAACATCCATGTATTGTAACTGCTGAACGATTAGGAATAGAGACGATCGATGGAATGGTTGTGATTCATCGTGAAATTTTAACAACTGGTAAAAGTGTATGTCGTATTAATGGGAAGTTAGTCACACTCGGAAATCTTCGTGAAATTGGTAAAACGTTAGTTGATATTCATGGACAGCATGAACACCAAGATTTAATGAATGCTGACCGTCATTTACCGTTAATTGATCAATTTGATGAGGGGAAAATTGCGCCTGCTTTACATACCTATAAAAACCTATATACCGAGTATTCGAACTTAAGGAAGCAATTGAAGAGTTTAAATGAAAATGAGCAGCAATTAGCTCATCGCTTAGATCTAATTACATTTCAAATAGAAGAAATTAGCAATGCAAAATTAACTAGCGGTGAAGAGGAACAATTAATGGAAGAAAAGCTTCAGCTAGTGAATTTTGAAAAAATACATAAAGCAGTCCGCGAAAGCTACGAAGCCCTTTCAGAAGAATTTCGTGGTGTTGATTCTATTGGTTTTGCGATGAATCATCTACAGGATGTTTCAACCTTCAATGATAATTTGAAGGAAATTTACGAAAATATTGCAAGTAGCTTTTATTTATTAGAGGAGGCTGCCACTTCACTACGAGATCAATTAGAACATTTAGAATTTGACCCCCATCGTCTAGATTTTATCGAAGGACGATTAAATGAAATTCGTTTATTAAAGAGAAAATATGGACAAAGTATTGATGACATTCTAGAATATGCGGCTAAAATCGAAGATGAAATTGAAAAAATTAATAATCGTGATATTCACCTAGAAAAGTTAAAGAAGGAATTAGAAAAATCATATCAAAATCTGTTAATTGCTGCAGAAAACTTATCAAATCTTCGTAAAGCAATCGCGAGTCAACTAATAAAAGCAATTCATAATGAACTGCAGGAGCTTCATATGGCGAAAACCGTTTTCGATATTCAATTTAATAATGGGGAAACAAGAGAAAATGGGATGACCAATTTTAATGGAAACCAGCTTGAATTTTTAGAGAACGGTATCGATAAGGTTGAATTTTTTATATCCCCAAATCCAGGTGAACCGTTAAAGCCACTTTCTAAAATTGCGTCAGGCGGAGAGTTATCGAGAATCATGCTGGCGCTAAAAAGTATTTTTTTTCAACATCAAGGTATAACTTCGATAATTTTTGATGAGGTTGATACGGGTGTTAGTGGTCGTGTCGCCCAATCAATGGCTGAAAAGATATATCGAATTGCTAGCACCTCTCAAGTGCTTTGTATTACACACTTGCCACAAGTGGCAGCGATGGCTGATACCCATATATATATTGCCAAGAAAACGAACGATGATCGTACGGTAACCACTGTTCATGAACTAACTAGTCTTGATAAAATTAAAGAAATTGGTCGGATGATATCTGGAACTCACATAACAGATTTAACAAAGAAGCATGCGAAGGAATTATTAGATATGGCAGAAAAAATAAAACAATCGGTTGCTGTAAATTAAGTAAAAATGTAAGAGCTATCCAAACGTGGATAGCTTTTTTGTATAGGGGAAGTTATAAATGAACAGTATGAGGGCAAAATTATTACTGTAGCCATGATAATAGTGTGGGATTGGAGCGAGGAGAGTGAAATGATTGAAAAAAGAATGGCTTAGAAAATTGGTTGGTTTAATTCTCCTTGTTCTTTTAATTGGTGTTGGCTTTTTCGAACCAATGAAAGAGTATGTTTCCATTCCAAGAGAAATTATTCTCTTTGAAGGTCAGGAAGCAACTGTAACTTCGTTACCTGTCTTTTCACAAATAAATGAAGAAGCCATTTATTCGATAGCACGAGATGAAGAGAATACGCTTTCTATAAAAGGAAAGGAAAGCGGGGAAGAAAAGATGCTGTTAGAAATGGCGAACTTTCCAGTTAAAAATGTTGATATAAAAGTTCTACCTGATTTTAAAATAATTCCAGGTGGGCAATCGTTAGGTGTTAGGTTAAATACGTTAGGTGTTCTAGTAGTAGGGCATCACCTTATTGAAACAAAACAAGGAAATGAATCTCCAGGAGAAAAAGCAGGTATTGAAATTGGGGATATTATCATGAAAATTGATGATAAACCAATTGAAAAGATGAGTGACGTTTCCTATTATGTTGACCAAGCAGGTAAAAATGACAAGCCGTTGAAATTAATAATAAAACGGGACGAAAATGAATTTGAAACTGAGCTTATTCCTTTGAAGGCAAAAAATGAAGATCATTATCGAATTGGATTATATATAAGAGATTCTGCTGCTGGGATTGGAACAATGACATTTTACCACCCCGAATCAAAGAAGTATGGTGCGCTAGGTCATGTTATATCTGACATGGATACAAAAAAGCCAATTGTTGTTCATGATGGGCAAATAGTTCGCTCAACTGTTACTTCGATTGAGAAAGGGGCTAATGGTAGTCCCGGAGAAAAATTGGCCCGCTTTGCAAATGATCGCGAAATAATTGGCAATATATCTAAAAATAGTCCATTTGGGATTTTTGGGAAATTAAATACAGATGTCAAAAATGGAATCATGGACAATCCAATGCCTATTGCGCTATCACATCAAGTAAAAGAGGGTCCAGCAAAGATTTTGACTGTAGTAGAAGGAGATAAAGTCCAGGAGTTCGATGTAGAAGTTGTAAGTTCAGTGCCTCAAAAATTTCCTGCAACAAAGGGAATGGTTATTAATATTACCGACCCAAAGCTTCTAGATAAAACTGGTGGAATTGTTCAAGGGATGAGTGGAAGTCCTATAATTCAAGAAGGGAAATTAATCGGAGCTGTCACTCATGTCTTCGTAAACGATCCTACTAGCGGATACGGTGTTCATATCGAATGGATGCTTAATGAAGCAGGGATTAATATTTATGAAAAATCGCCAGAAACTGAGAAAAAAGCGAGCTAATGCTCGCTTTCGGTTTTTCTTCGATTAAATTCGACCAGCTCGTGCAAGCAATGTAATAATATAGCAAATAACGTCGAACGAGTGAGGAATTTGAAGAAAACGAGAGATATTATAGGATTTTTATAATTTTTTTATAAAAATTAAAGGAATTAAAGTTGCATTGTCGAATTCTTTAGATACAATAAAAAATAGAGAATATTTAGAATTTGAGGAGGAACGTTTGTGTTGAAAAAAATTAAAGTATGTTTAGTAGATGATAATCGCGAATTAGTATCGCTTTTAGAGGATTATTTATCAAATCAGGATGATATAGAAGTAATAGGTGTAGCATATAACGGTCAGGAATGCTTACACTTATTGGAAGAACAAAATCCTGATGTGTTAGTACTTGATATTATCATGCCGCATTTAGATGGCTTGGCAGTATTAGAAAAAATGCGTGATTTACATAAACCATCTTTACCAAACGTAATTATGCTAACCGCTTTTGGACAAGAAGATGTCACAACAAAGGCAGTTGAGCTTGGTGCATCCTACTTTATGTTAAAGCCATTCGATATGGAGAACTTAGCAAACCAGATACGTCAAGTTTCTGGGAAAGCATCCACTATTGTAAAACGTCCTATTGTAACGAGAACTGCTGCTGAACCAAAAACAAAAAGCTTAGACGCCAATATTACAAGCATTATTCATGAAATTGGTGTTCCGGCTCACATTAAAGGCTATTTATATCTTCGAGAAGCCATTTCGATGGTGTATAATGATATCGAGCTATTAGGCTCGATTACGAAGGTTTTATATCCAGATATTGCTAAGAAATACAATACAACAGCAAGTCGTGTTGAACGTGCAATTCGCCATGCGATTGAAGTAGCGTGGAGTCGAGGTAATATTGACTCGATTTCTAACCTATTTGGATACACGGTCAGCATGTCAAAAGCAAAGCCGACAAATAGCGAATTCATTGCGATGGTTGCTGATAAGCTTCGCTTAGAACATAAGGCATCATAATAACTCTTAAAAAACACCTTCTGGGTGTTTTTTTTTAGAATTTTAAGTGAACTTTAAAAAAATTTACCAATTTCATGATAAGATAATAAATATATACATTTTACTATTTAATTACTACAGGTTGAAAAATTAAAAATACAATCTTCAAATCCAGAAAGGAATGGCAGATGGCTATGGAAATCTTTTCAAATGAATTTTTTCAACTTGAAGAAGAAAATGAATTTATTTACATTACCGTCAAAAAACCAGGATTCCTAATAAAAGAATTTAATGACTTACTTGAAAAATTGCCGAGAATTGAGATTAATCAATTTATGAATTTGAGAATGGCACTAGAGGAAGCGAGTGGTGCTAAGATTCATATTGGTAGTTTGCGACCGGTAGTTCAAATAACGATATCGAAAGATAAAATGGAGGCTAAAGCAAAAATAAACGAATCGGATCACAAGTTTTTCGAAAATATGGGGGCTTATACGAGTAAAGTTGTCGAAGCTTTAAAGCAAAACAATATTACAGACGGTATTTTAACTGAAGTTATAAAAAATGAATTAATTCCTCGCAGGGAAATTGTAATTGCAAAGGGTATTCCACCAATTGATGGTGAACCGGCAAAGGTTAAGTATTATCAGCTCTCAGAACGAAAACCAGCGATTCGAGAAGATGGCAAAGCCGATTATTATGATATGAACTTTATTGATGAGGTAAAAAAGGGCACTTGGCTAGGAGAAAAAATTGAACGCACAGAAGGAACTCCAGGGCGAACTGTTACAGGTGAATCGTTGAAGCAAAAGAAAGGCAAAGATCGGCGATTATTGTATGACAAAAAAACAGTCGAAGCTGTCAACGAAGATGGAAAAACTATACTTCGGGCTAAAATTGATGGTGTTGTGAAATTTATAGAAGGTAAAATATCCGTTGGTAATCACTTAGTTATTGATGGTGATGTTGGGGTTGAAACCGGTAATATTGATTTTGATGGCAGTGTTGAAATAAAAGGAACTGTTCAACCAGGATTCTCAGTGACAGCAACTGGGGATATTTCAATTTTAAGTGAGCTAGGTATAAATGGGGCAAAGTTAATTCAGTCACGAAATGGAGATGTTTTTGTTAAAGGAGGCATTTTTGGTCAGGGAAAAAGTCAGGTAATTGCCGCCAAAAATATTTATATAAAGCACGCCAATGAATGTTTCCTAGAAGCAGAAGAGGATATTAATATTGGTTATTATTCAATTGGAAGTAGCCTTAAGGGCAAAAACGTCATTACAGATGACCGTAAAGGGAAAGTCATTGGTGGGGTTATTGAAGCAAAGGGAAAAGTAGTTGCAGCATATATTGGAAATAAAATGGAGCGTAAAACCGTTGTCAATGTAGCAGGCTTTGACCGAAATGCTATTAAAAAACAGTTAGATGAACTGTTAATACATTATAAAAAAGTAGTCACAGAAGTTGAGCAATTAAAAAGACAATTAGAGATTTTTGAAAGCTTTTTAAAACAGTTGGATGAGAACCAGTTATCTGATTACAAGCAGCGTGTACAAAAATATGAAGAGTTAATGTCAGAGGTTTCAAATATCGAGATTGGTAGAAAGGCATTAATGGACTACCTCGAGACGAAAGGAGAAGGACAAGTTCTTATTTCACAAGAGGCTTTTCCAGAGGTATTACTTGAAATTAAACACCATAAAAAGAAACTAAATCATCCTGTACGGGGAACATTTTATGCTTTAGGTAAAGAGTTGCATTTTGAATAGGGGCTGAGGGGTTTGGAAGAATTATTAAATACTAAACTAAAGCGGTTTGATGTTTTATTAAATGCAATTGATTTTTTCACTCAAAGGTTTCATGTTGAACAAATCATGGAGTTTGGATACAGATTTGTAAATGAGTTGTTAACATTGGAGTCCTCTGCGTTATTTATTCGTGAGGGCAATTCATTTGTTATGAAAACCGAAAATGGATATCATGTTAATCAATATAGCCTTACATCAACAAAAAAATTAGATGAAATTCCGCTTTTTCATGGTCATATCATTACAACTAACTTACAGTCATATTTTCCTGCGGAAACAATTGAGTTATTTAGTATAAGGCTTGTAGTTCCGTTAATCATTGATACAGAATTAGCAGGTTTTATTGTTTCAAAAGGGAAGAAAAACTCTGAATTAGATTCTGATGATTTAAGCATGGTTGATTATTTAATGAAGCTTATTAACCACTCGCTAGAGAATAATCAACGCTTTTTAGACTTTCAAAAGATTAATTCGGATTTGGATCGCAAAATTTTTAACTTATTTGTTATTAACCAAAGTACGAAAGCATTATTATCTGAATTAAGACTTGGAAATTTATATTCTAATGCGACGGATGTATTTAGTGAAGTTTCAGGAAGCAAGGTTACATCATTTGGGATATTTGATCCTTTAACTAATAAAATTAAAATATCTGGTTATCGTAATGTTAACTCATTTAGTGTTTATTATACAGAGCTCGAGTTAAAGGAGAGGAAGTACGCATCTCCAAACATTGTCCTACATATAAAAGAAGATTTGGACCTGATTAAGTCGTTATTTGTTAACTGGCAAGAATTTGAGAATTTAGATGCTCAATATATCGTTCTTATTGTAAAGGATGAAATTTTGGGTGTTGTTACGATAAGTGAAGCTGTAAATGGTGTTTCCTATAGTCGGGCTGACTTTGAATTGATTGAATCGCTTGCCGCAACAACATATATTGCGATTACAAATGCAAAGCTATTTAACGAAATAAAAGCACAAAAAGAGGAAATTGAAAAAAAATATAAAGCTCTCTCAATGTTAAATAAATTATCGAGGACAATAAATTCCGGTAAAACAAAGGATGAACTCTTTTCGCTTACACTTCAAACGCTTCAGCTTGGATATGGTGTGAAAAAAGCGTTTTTCTCTGTAAGATCGAAAAATAATGATTATATCATCATAAAAAGTGTTGGCTTAGATGATGTTGATGGGCAAAATTATCAAATACCTCAAAATGTCAAGGATAAGCTTACGATTGAGACATATTATAATTATGAATCGATTCGTGTGTCAGACTATTTTACAAATCATAAGCTTATCGAGAAATTTGGAGATGTAAACGGCATTGTACTATCCCCGTTATTTATGGAAAACAAGCTCCAATTGTCGAAAGAAACGATTGACGGTTATTTAGTTGTCATTGAAACGAATGATAATTTAAAAGAGGAAGAAATATTGATTATTGATACAATTACTAAAAATATTTCACCAATTTTATATCAAATGCACGAGAAGGATGAGCTCAAAAAACAATATACGATGGATTACAAACAACTATTTATAAGTGCACTTGAGCAGAAAATTGATTATTTTCAAAAGTACTCCATTGATTTTTATGTTTATTTCAAACAAGTCCACCCATCCATTTTTATGAAAGCTAAATTCAACCGTGATGAGTTACAGATTGAACACGACGATAGTGAAGTATTTGAAATTGATAATTACATATTCATTATCAGTTCCAGTTCAACACCTAATTTAAGTAACGATTGGCAAATGATTAAGAACCCGATGGATTGTAGGGAAGTTATAGATGAACCTTTTGCCAAAATCTGAAGTTCAGATTTTTCTTTAAAAATATCAAAAATATGATAGAATAGTTATTATTTATTTGAAATGGGTGGTTAGTAATAATGAAAGTTGCAAAATTCGGGGGAACATCTGTAGCTAGCGCTGAACAATTAAGAAAGGTAGCAAATATAATTCAAGCTGATAAGAAGCGAAGAATTGTTGTCGTTTCAGCACCTGGAAAACGATTTAATAATGATATTAAAACGACGGATTTATTAATTGCTTTAGGTGAAAGATGCTTAAATGGAGATCAGATTACTAAAGAATTTGACACTATAGTAAGTCGATATGCGGAAATTGCGACTGGTTTAGATCTTTCAGCACATATTATTGATGAAATATCAGCTAGTTTAACGGATACAGTCAATTCAGATAAAACAAATAAAAATCGTTTTATGGACAGGATCAAGGCTAGTGGAGAAGATAACAATGCAAAATTATTTGCTGCATATTTAAATTCTATCGGTGTTGCAGCTGCCTATGTGAATCCAAAGGAAGCGGGCATTGTTGTAACTGATGATCCAGGTAATGCACAAGCTTTACCTGAAACGTATGATAATCTAAAAAAATTAAAAAATCGCAATGAAATCCTTGTCATTCCAGGATTTTTTGGTTACTCGCCAGAAGGGAATTTAGTTACCTTTTCACGCGGTGGATCTGATATAACAGGTGCGATAGTCGCTGCAGGTATAGAAGCTGAGCTTTATGAGAATTTTACCGATGTAGACTCAGTATTTTGTGCGAATCCTAATATTGTCGATAATCCTAAGGAAATTAAAGAGCTAACCTATAAAGAAATGCGTGAGCTTTCCTATGCAGGCTTTTCTGTATTTCATGATGAGGCCTTAATTCCTGCATTCCGTGCAGGTATACCAGTATGCATTAAAAACACGAATAACCCTGCTGCCCCAGGTACATTTATTGTGGCGGAAAGAGATTATTCTAGTATTCCAGTAGCTGGTATAGCAAGTGACGCTGGATTCTGTAGTATATATGTAAGTAAATATTTAATGAATAGGGAAATTGGGTTTGGTCGTAGACTTTTACAAATATTAGAGGATGAAGGAATATCGTATGAGCATATGCCTTCAGGTATTGATGACTTATCCGTAATATTGCGTGAAAATCAGTTAAGTGATGAAAAAGAAAACCGCGTTTTAGAAAGAATTAAAACAGAACTTAATGTAGACACTATTTCGATTCGTCATAATCAAGCTGTGATTATGGTAGTTGGCGAGGGTATGACAAGCTTTGTTGGAACGTCAGCTAAGGCTACAGCTGCCTTTGCTCGTGCTAGTGTAAATATTGAAATGATTAACCAAGGTTCATCTGAAGTAAGCATGATGTTTGCAGTTGCTGCTGAAGATGCTGCTCGTGCGGTTCGCGCGTTATACGAAGAGTTTTTCATGAATATTGGTCAAGTGCAAGTACAGGAAGCAATTGAAATTAAATAATTTTAAAATAGAAAGGTCGTTAGCATTGGTGCTAACGACCTTTTTTAAATTTTGATTGTACTTTATTTCTTTTTCGGTCTCTATGAAAGATAAATCCTGCAACAAATCCTAGGCCGATCATAAATAACACAAGTCCTATTAAAAATTGAAGCCAAAGGGTAGGAATATTAAACTGATAGACACCAAAAATTGTGTCCCGCATTAACTTAAATCCTAAAATAGCAAGAAAACCTGGTATAACAATAATCATTAAAGCAATAAATCGTTTCATAACCTAATCCTTTCTTTATATAAACAATAAAATTAGTATATCACGGAACATTTGCTTGATGATAGCACAACTATTGATTTTTGAAGTGTAGTAGGTGAAGATAGTATCATATGAAATTATTTGCATGAATTATTGAGTGGGGGTGAAAAATTATGCAAAATGTTTTAATAATAGGTGCTGGTGTTGGGGGGACAGCGTTATTAAAAATATTTATGGATACAGATCAAATGAGGGTGAAGGCAATCATTGATATTAATTCACATGCACCTGGGATTCTATTTGCTAAAAAACATCGTATACCAACCGGTTCAAATTGGGAGTGTTTTTTTAGTGAGGACGTCGATGTTGTGGTTGACGCTACAGGTGATGAAAAGGTATTTCAATCTATACGGGAAAAGCGCTTTGCCAATATGGTTATTATCCCTGGGTCAGTCGCTTATATAACTGTTAAATTAATGTCTGAAAAAGAAAATTTAATATCAGAGTTAAAAAAACAATCTTATATTCAAAATGTCATTTTAAATACAACTCATGACGGTATGATGGCAATCAACACTAATGAAGAAATTATATTATTTAATAACAGTTCAGAGCGAATTATGGGTATAAAGAAAAATGAGGCTATTGGGGAAAAAATAACCGCAGTCTTCCCGTCTTCTAAGCTACCAAGAGTATTGGAGACTGGAAAGCTAGAGGTGAACCAAGAACAAGAATTAGACAACGGTTCAAAAATTATTACAACTAGAATTCCTATGAAAAATGAGCATGGCGATATCATCGGAGCTTTTGCAGTATTTAAAGATATAACTGATGTTGTAAAATTAGCAGAGGAAATAACAAATCTCAAAGATATAAAGTCAATGCTTGAAGCAATTATACAATCGTCAGATGAGGCAATATCTGTTGTCGATGAACATGGGAATGGAATTATGATCAACCCAGCCTATACACGAATAACCGGATTAACAAGCGAGCAAATTGTTGGGAAACCCGCTACTGCCGATATCTCAGAAGGCGAAAGCATGCATCTAAAGGTACTTCAAACAAAAAAACCAGTCCGTGGAGTTCGTATGAAGGTAGGGCCGAAACGTCGCGATGTAATTGTAAATGTAGCACCAGTAATAGTAGATGGAATTTTAAAAGGGAGCGTTGGTGTCATACATGATGTTTCGGAGATAAAATCCCTTACTGAAGAACTCCAGCGGGCTAAGCAAATAATCAGGACGTTAGAAGCGAAGTACTCCTTTGAAGATATTATCGGTTCTTCTGACGAAATGCAGTTTGCAATTGAACAGGCGAAATTAGGTGCGAAAACCCCCGCAACAGTTTTATTAAGAGGAGAATCAGGAACAGGGAAGGAATTATTTGCCCATGCTATACATAATGCAAGTGATCGTAGATTTAACAAATTTATACGCGTCAATTGTGCTGCTTTATCAGAATCGTTATTAGAAAGTGAATTATTCGGCTATGAAGAAGGGGCTTTTTCGGGGGCAAAACGAGGTGGGAAAAAAGGTTTATTTGAAGAAGCGAACAATGGTAGTATTTTTCTTGATGAAATTGGTGAGTTATCTGCAAATACACAAGCTAAATTATTAAGGGTATTGCAAGAGCATGAAATTGTTAGGGTAGGTGGAACAAAGTCGATCCCAATTAACGTTCGTGTCATTGCAGCAACAAATGTAAATCTTGAAAAGGCTATGGCAACAGGGAAAATCCGTGAGGATTTATTTTTTCGAATTAATAAACTTCCCATTCATATCCCCCCATTACGAGATCGGAGGGAAGATATTCCGTTATTATGCCATCACCTTTTGCAAAAAATCAATCAAGATTACGGAAGGAAAGTTGAAGGCTTAACTACAAAGGCTATCGATTATTTGCTTACATATCGATGGCCAGGTAATGTAAGGGAGTTAGAAAATGTTTTAGCTCGAGCTGTCATTTATATGAATTATAATGAAGTTTTAGTAGATATTATTCATCTTCCAGTGCTACAAGAACCACTGAAAGACGCAAAAGAAGGAAAAGAACCATTTCAAGTTAAACTTGAAAGCTCTCGGCCGTTATCTAGCTTACTTGAAGAATTTGAAGCTGAAATAATTCAGACAGTCTTAATTAGAAATAACGGGAATAAAACAAAAACAGCAAACGACTTAAAGATTTCATTAAGGAATCTGTACTATAAAATTGAAAAATATAATATTGCAAATAACAGCGTGCAATAAAATTCATATTTGCAATTTATTGCATAGTAACATTTTAATTTATAAAGCGCTTTCAATGTTTTCAAGTTGGCATAGTTTTTGCATATTTTATTAATAAAAAGAAAGAAAATTGTGTAACTAATAATTCAGGGGGAAGTTTGAATGGAAATCTTTAAGTATTTAGAAGAGTATGATTATGAGCAACTTTTATTTTGTCAAGATAAACAGTCAGGACTAAAAGCCATTATCTGTATACATGATACGACATTAGGGCCTGCTTTAGGTGGTACGAGAATGTGGACCTATGAAACAGAAGAGGATGCAATTGTTGATGCTTTGCGATTAGGAAGAGGAATGACTTATAAAAATGCAGCAGCAGGTTTAAATCTAGGAGGCGGAAAAACGGTTATTATCGGTGATCCTCGTAAAGATAAAAGTGAAGCTATGTTTCGTGCGTTTGGGAGGTTTATTCAAGGATTAAATGGGAGATATATAACTGCTGAAGATGTCGGTACTACGGTCGAGGATATGGATGTAATTCATGAAGAAACAGACTATGTAACCGGAATTTCACCCGCGTTTGGTTCATCAGGGAATCCCTCACCAGCAACTGCATATGGTGTATATCGTGGAATGAAGGCTGCGGCCAAGGAAGCATTTGGAACGGATTCACTTGAAGGAAAAATTGTTGCAGTTCAGGGTGCAGGCAATGTTGCTTATCATCTCTGTCGCCATTTATCTGATGAGGGTGCAAAGTTGATTGTCACTGATATTAATAAGGCAGCAGTAGATCGTGTTGTTCACGAGTTTGGCGCAAAAGCGGTTGATCCTAATGATATTTACAGTATAGATTGTGATATTTATTCTCCATGTGCATTAGGTGCAGTTATTAATGATGAAACGATACCCCAGCTAAAGGCAAAGGTTGTTGCGGGATCGGCGAATAATCAATTAAGAGAGGAGCGTCATGGTACGAAGCTTCAAGAGCTAGGGATTGTATATGCCCCTGATTATGTCATTAATGCAGGTGGAGTAATCAATGTAGCTGACGAGCTATATGGCTATAATAGGGAACGTGCAATGAAAAAGATTGAATCGATCTATGAAAATATTGCAAAAGTAATAGAAATATCAAAACGTGATAGCATTCCAACATACAAAGCAGCAGACAGATTAGCAGAAGAAAGAATTAACAGCTTAAAGCAATCACGTAGTCAATTTTTACAAAATGGAAAGCACATCATAAATCGTCGTATTAATTAAAAAGATGTGAGTAGGAAGAACTTTGTGTGAACTGGTTAGGAGGAATAAATAATGGCAACGGAATATGATCTCGTCATCCTTGGTGGCGGTACTGGTGGTTATGTCGCTGCAATTCGGGCAGCGCAGCTTGGTTTGAAAACAGCAATTGTTGAAAAGGATAAACTTGGGGGAACATGCTTGCATAAGGGCTGTATACCAAGTAAAGCATTATTAAGAAGTGCCGAAGTATACGTAACTGCTAAACGTGGTGAAGAGTTTGGCGTTATTCTGGGGGATATAAAGCTTGATTTTTCCAAGGTTCAAGAACGAAAACAAAAGGTTATTAATCAACTACTTCGTGGGATCGAGCATTTAATGAAAAAAGGGAAAATCGATGTTTATGAAGGGACGGGAAGGATATTAGGTCCATCGATCTTTTCACCAACCCCCGGGACAATTTCTGTAGAAATGAACAGTGGCGGAGAAAATGAAATGCTAATCCCTAAAAATGTTATAATCGCGACTGGTTCAAGGCCAAGAACACTTCCAGGTCTTGAAATTGATGGGAAATATGTCATTACATCTGATGAGGCGCTAATGATGGATTCTTTACCGAGTTCTATTATTATTGTTGGCGGCGGTGTGATTGGTATAGAGTGGGCCTCGATGTTATCTGATTTTGGTGTTGAAGTAACAGTCATTGAGTTTGCTGATCGCATTTTACCTACAGAGGACCGTGAAATATCGAAAGAAATGCAAAGAATTATGAAGAAGAAAAAAATCAAAATAGTAACGAATGCAAGGGTATTACCACAAACATTACAAGCAGGTAATGGTGTTACGATTATGGCAGAGCAAAAAGGGGAAGAAAAGATATACTCTGCTGATATGCTTTTAGTCTCAGTTGGAAGAAGAGCGAATGTCGAAGATATTGGCCTACAAAATACGGCTATAGAAGTTGAAGGTGGCTATATAAAAACTAATCAATTTTTTCAAACGAAAGAGTCTCATATATATGCGATCGGTGATGTTAACGGTGGTTTACAGTTAGCTCACGTTGCTTCACATGAAGGAATAGTTGCAGTTGAACATATTGCAAATAAAACACCAAATCCGATCGACTATTCACTTGTTTCCAAATGTGTATACTCCAATCCGGAAATTGCAAGTGTCGGCTATACCGAAGAGGAAGCAAGTGAAAAAGGATACAACGTAAAAGTTGGGAAATTTTCCTTCAAAGCAATTGGGAAGGCGCTAGTGTTTGGAGAATCTGATGGATTTGTGAAGCTAGTCGTTGATAAGGATAATAATGATTTACTCGGAGTCCATATGATTGGACCACATGTAACAGACATGATTTCAGAAGCGGGGCTTGCTAGAGTACTTGACGCAACACCGTGGGAAATCGCCCACACAATTCATCCCCATCCGACTTTGTCAGAGGCTATTGGTGAAGCCGCACTTGCGGTTGATGGGAAGGCAATTCATTCATAAGAATAGATAAGGGGGAATCGATATGGCGGGAAATCGACATGAAGCACTGGGGTTAAGTGAAAAGACCTTATTAGAAATGTTCGAAACAATGGTTTTAGCACGGAAAATTGATGAGCGTATGTGGCTATTAAACCGATCAGGTAAAATTCCATTTGTTATATCTTGCCAAGGTCAAGAGGCTGCACAGGTAGGCGCTGCGTTTGCTTTAGATCGAACAAAAGATTATGTATTACCTTATTATCGTGATGTTGGGGTTGTTCTTGCTTTTGGGATGACGGCGAAAGACTTGTTATTATCCGGGTTTGCAAAGGCAGAAGACCCGAGCTCTGGTGGGCGCCAAATGCCAGGCCATTTTGGCCAGAAGAAGTATCGAATTGTAACGGGTTCTTCACCAGTGACTACTCAGGTTCCCCATGCAGTAGGAATTGGTCTAGCAGCAAAAATGGAAGGGAAAGATTTAGTATCGTTTGTTACGTTTGGTGAGGGGTCCTCTAACCAAGGTGACTTCCATGAAGGGGCAAACTTTGCAGGTGTTCATAAATTACCAGTTATATTTATGTGTGAAAATAACCAATATGCCATTTCCGTACCGTTGGAAAAGCAATTATCGTGTGAAAAAGTGTCAGATCGTGCTATTGGCTATGGTATGCCAGGCGTTACTGTGAATGGCAATGATCCGCTAGCTGTCTATGAGGCAATTAAAAATGCAGCAAATAGAGCACGAAGGGGTGAAGGCCCATCTCTAATTGAAACACTTGTCTATCGCTTAACACCACACTCAAGTGATGATGATGATCGGACGTATCGTTCCCGTGAAGAGGTTGAAAAGTCCAAAAAGAACGACCCGATTTTTAAGTTTTCAAATTATTTAAAAGAAGTGAATATTTTAACGGACCTTAATGAAAAAGAAATATTTGATCGTACCCAAAATATTGTCGATGAAGCGACTGAATATGCGGAAAATGCTCCATATGCAGACCCGGAACAAGCATTGAAATATGTATATGGAGAATAGGGGGGATAATATGGCTATTATGTCATACATCGAAGCTGTTACGAAAGCGCTTTATGAAGAAATGAAACGTGACGATAAAGTGTTTGTTTTAGGTGAAGATGTCGGCAAAAAGGGTGGGGTTTTTAAGGCAACCATGGGCCTTTATGATGAATTCGGTGAAAGTCGGGTAATTGATACTCCGTTAGCTGAATCAGCAATAGTAGGAGTTGGTGTTGGTGCAGCCCTATATGGACACCGGCCGATAGCGGAGATACAATTTGCTGATTTCATTATGCCGGCTGTAAATCAAATTATTTCTGAAGCAGCTAGGATTCGTTATCGTTCCAATAATGATTGGAATTGTCCAATGGTAATTCGTGCTCCATATGGCGGTGGTATACACGGTGCCCTCTACCATTCACAATCAGTTGAAGCTATATTTGCAAATCAGCCCGGTTTAAAAATTGTGATGCCATCAACACCATATGATGTGAAGGGGTTATTGAAAGCGGCAATTCGTGATGATGATCCAGTTATTTTCTTTGAGCATAAGCGTGCATACCGACTAATCAAAGGGGAAGTACCTGATGATGACTATGTACTACCAATTGGAAAAGCGGATGTAAAACGTGAAGGTGAAGATATTACTGTTATCACGTATGGCTTATGTGTTCATTTCGCATTAGAAGCTGCTGAAAAGCTCGCGCAGGACGGTATATCAACACACGTCGTAGATTTACGCACAGTCTATCCTTTAGATAAAGATACAATTATTGAAGCTGCTTCAAAAACTGGGAAAGTATTGTTAGTTACAGAGGATAACAAAGAAGGAAGTATTTTAAGTGAAGTAGCAGCGATTATAGCTGAGAATTGTTTATTTGAATTAGATGCACCAATAATGCGGTTAGCTGGTCCAGACATACCAGCGATGCCATACGCACCAACTATGGAAAAGTTTTTTATGGTAACCCCTGAAAAGGTCGAAAAAGCAATGAGAGAGTTAGCAGAGTATTAGGGGGAAAAAGAACTAGATTTTTAGAAAATAGAGTTCAAACAGCACTAGGAGGTGTTCGCGTGGCTTTAGAAAAAATTACAATGCCGAAGTTGGGTGAAAGTGTGACCGAAGGTACAATAACGGCTTGGTTTGTTAAGAAAGGTGATATTGTAAAAAAGTATGATCCATTAGCAGAAGTTCAAACAGATAAAGTAACAGCGGAGATACCATCATCCTATGCCGGTGTAATAACCGAATTAATTGCACAGGAAGGGGAAACTTTACAAGTTGGTGAATTAATTTGTTACATTGAAACCGATGGTCAATCTGGAAATGATAACAGAGATGACCATAATAACAAAGATGAACTAGAAATATCAACGATACATGTTGATGAAACGAATCAATCCAATAAACATCGTTATTCCCCGGCAGTTTTACGATTGTCTCAAGAACATAATATTGATTTATCAAAAGTAGTAGGCACTGGTAATGGGGGAAGAATTACAAGGAAGGATTTACAACGAATTATCGAGACAGGGAATATACCGCAGACAAAAGAAGAGAGTGAAAAAGCACAGCCAGTCCAAAAGGTTTCTTTTGAAAAGTCGGTTGAGACATTTCCTCAATCACAACTTACAAGTTCAAAAGCAAAGCAAACAGTAGGTGAACCATTTGATATTGAAATTCCTGTCACAGCAGTACGGAAAGCGATAGCTAACAATATGGTTCGCTCCAAGCATGAAGCTCCACATGCTTGGACAATGATTGAGGTTGATGTGACGAACTTAGTTGCCTATCGAGAGACGATTAAAGATGAATTTATAAAGAACGAAGGTTTTCCGCTTACGTATTTTGCCTTTTTTGTAAAAGCGGTTGCTCAAGCATTAAAGGAATACCCGATGATTAATTCGATGTGGGCTGGAGAAAAAATTATTCAGAAGAAAGATATTAATATTTCGATTGCTGTAGCAACCGAAGACGCGTTATATGTACCTGTTATCAAAAATGCTGACGAAAAAACGATCAAGGCCATTGCCCGTGAAATTTATGAATTAGCAAACAAGGTCCGTTCTGGGAAACTTTCATTGACAGACATGGAGGGTGGCACCTTTACGGTAAATAATACAGGCTCATTTGGATCGATTCAGTCAATGGGAATTATTAATTATCCACAAGCAGCAATCCTACAAGTTGAATCAATTGTAAAACGACCTATTGTATTCAATGAAAATATGATTGCAATTCGTGACTTGGTCAATCTCTGTATGTCACTCGACCATCGTGTGTTAGATGGATTAATATGTGGACGATTCTTAGTACGAATAAAAGAAATTTTGGAAAATATCACAAATGAAAATACGCCAATTTATTAATGGTTTACAACCTTCACAATTTACGAATTGAAATATTCTAGTTTTAATTAATGAAGAAGAAACCGCGACACTCCTGCGGAACAACGAGCCGGCGAGACCCTGTAGCGAGGAATGAGCGAAGCTGCACGATGATTCGTCCGCGGAAAGGGAGCGGGTTTTTCAAATTTATATATTCAATGTAGTAAAGTCGTGTAACAAGAGTTGCACGGCTTCTTTCATGTTTATAATTATAAAAAATTGCGTTTTTTAAAATAAATTTTCTAATTGTATGTTTTCATTTATTTGAAATATTGCTACATCAAACCATTTATACTACTATAGAAACAGGTGTGAACTTTTTTGAAAATTTAAAAATATGACAGAGAAACTTATTGAAGGAAAGGGGTGGGCATGTCTCCTATGGAGACGAAGTGTATGAAAACAGAAAAAGATAAAATTAACTTGAATGATTTTTGTGAATTTCCATTTCCAACTGAAGATAGCTGGAAAGAAACAGCAGAGGAATCACTTAAGGGAAGACCGTTTGAAACATTAACAACAAAAACATATGAAGGTATTGAATTAAAACCGTTATATGTGAGGAAAGATGTGGAAAATATTCCACATATAAATGATCTGCCAGGTGATCATTCTTTCGTTAGAGGTACACGCTACATTAAAGAAAGAGCAAGTGCTTGGGATATCGCCCAAGAAATTACAGGTAAAAGTCCACAAGCATTTAATGAAGCACTAATTAATGATCTTCAAAATGGACAAACCATGGTCAATTTGGCTGTTGACGAAGCGACAAAGCGAGGCTTTGATTCAGACGAAGCTAATGAAGAATGGGTTGGTTTAAATGGAATTCCTATATCTTCATTAGCTGATTTAGAAGCAGCTTTACAAAACATTGACTTTAAGAAAATTCCGTTATATATGCAAACAGGCATTAGTACCCTCCCGTTATATGCAGGTTTAGTCGCATTGTTAGAGAAACAAAATAGCGGAATAGAGGATATCGAAGCATATATCGGTCTCGATCCAATAGGAACTGTTGCTGCAGCCGGAAATATTCAGCTTGGTATGAAACGACTATACAATTTAATGGCCGATTTAATTATATGGTCTAATGAGCATACACCAGCAGTAAAAGTGGTCTATGTGCAAGGAGAGGTTTATCATAACGCAGGAGCAAGTGCAACTGAGGAATTGGCATACGCACTTGCAACCGGTGTTGAATACATCTCAGAAATGCTAAGCAGAGGACTTGAGATTAATCAAGTCTCTAAACATATTTATTTCTCATTTGCTGTTGGCTCCAATGTATTTATGGAAATTGCCAAGCTTCGCGCAGCACGACTATTATGGTCAAAAATTATAGAAAGTTTTGGCGGGGATCAAGAATCGCAGAAAATGTATATCCATGCAAGAACATCTAGTTGGACAAAAACTGTAAATGATCCATATGTAAACATGTTACGAACAACAACAGAGGCGTTTGCCGGAGCAGTTGGTGGCGCTGACAGCATGCACGTATCACCTTTTGATGAGGCAATCCGTCCAGCAGATTCTTTTTCAAGGAGGATTGCGCGAAATACACAAGTCATCCTTCAAGAAGAGTCATATTTAAATCAAGTTATTGATCCTGCGGGAGGCTCATGGTATGTGGAAGCTTTAACTGACGCAGTTGCCAAGAAGGCTTGGGAATACTTTCTGCAAGTTGAAAAAAGTGGTGGAATGTTTGAATCACTTAAATCAGGTAAAGTTCAGCAACAAATTGCTGAAACTGCTGCAAAGAAAAAAGCAAGTGTTGAACTCCGTAAGGATCGGATTGTTGGCACAAATATGTATCCTAATTTAGATGAAAAACCACTACAGGAAAGGGAAAATATTGCGGATTTCAAATCTTCGAGAATCGAGGAGCTAAAGGCTTTAAAGTTAGAAAATCGTGACCTCAAGGAAAAAGCTTTAGGTGAAATACAATTAGCACTTCATAGTGGTGAACAATTAGTCCCGCTATTTATAGAGGCGGCCGTGCAAGGTGCTACTATTCAAGAAATGATTGCAGTTTTAGCAAGAAACTGTAAGGGCGGCCATTGTGCTGGCACACAAATTGAAAAGTTAACAAGCTATCGTCGTTCAGAAGGCTTCGAACAGCTTAGAAAAGCTGCAGAAGACTATAAACAAGTACACGGTTCATATCCAAAAATTTTCTTTGTAAACCTTGGACCGATTTCAAAGCATAAGGCTCGTGCTGATTTTGCTGCTGGCTTCTTTGCAGCAGGTGGATTTGAAGCTATAACAAATAATGGTTATGATTCATCTCAAGATGCAATTTCAGCTGTAATATCATCTGGCTTAGATACTGTAATAATTTGTGGAGCTGATGATCAATATCCTGAGTTCGTTCCTGTCATAGCTGAAGGGCTAAAAACAAAAAATCAAAAAATGTTTATTATGGTGGCAGGTAAACCATCACCAGAGCTTGAGAAGCAATTTAGAGATGCTGGAGTTGATGAATTTATTCATATAAAATCCAATTGCTACCATACATTAGCTCAGCTTCAAGCGCGTAAGGGGGTTAACTAAAATGACTAAGAAACCTGACTTCACACAAATATCCTATCAAACGGAACGTACGAAGGTGGATGTAGATACTTGGAAAAAACAAGTTGAACAACAAATAGATCGCTCATTTGATGAATTGTTATTTACAACAAATGAACAAATCAATGTAAAGCCTTTTTATACAGTGAAAGATATTGAAGATAATAAATATATGGACTACATGCCAGGGATTGCGCCGTATGTAAGAGGGCCATATCCTACGATGTATGTCACCCGTCCTTGGACAGTTCGCCAATATGCTGGATTTTCTACGGCTGAGGAAAGCAATGCTTTTTACCGTCGCAATTTGGCTGCAGGGCAAAAGGGATTATCGGTTGCCTTCGATTTAGCTACACATCGCGGCTATGATTCAGATCATCCTCGGGTTGTTGGTGACGTTGGAAAAGCAGGTGTTGCCATTGATTCAATATTAGATATGAAAATATTATTTGATGGGATTCCGCTCGACCAAATGTCTGTTTCAATGACGATGAACGGGGCTGTATTACCAATTATGGCCTTTTATATTGTGACTGCAGAAGAGCAAGGGGTTAAGCCTGAGCAGCTTGCAGGTACGATTCAAAATGACATTTTAAAGGAATACATGGTTCGCAATACTTATATTTATCCACCTGAAATGTCTATGAAAATCATAGCTGATATTTTTGAGTATACATCTCAATACATGCCAAAGTTTAATTCTATTAGTATTTCTGGATACCATATGCAAGAAGCAGGCGCACCAGCAGATATTGAACTTGCCTATACACTTGCAGACGGTTTGGAATATGTACGTACTGGATTAAAGGCTGGAATTGATATTGACAAATTTGCTCCACGGTTATCGTTTTTCTGGGCCATTGGCATGAACTATTTTATGGAAGTAGCAAAAATGCGTGCAGGTCGATTAATTTGGGCAAAATTAATGAAGCAGTTTAATCCAAAAAATAATAAGTCGATGGCGTTGCGGACTCACTCTCAAACATCTGGATGGAGTTTAACGGAGCAAGATCCTTTTAATAACGTAACTCGGACTTGTATTGAAGCGATGGCTGCAGCACTTGGTCATACCCAATCTTTGCACACGAATGCTCTCGATGAAGCGATTGCTTTACCAACTGATTTTTCAGCACGAATTGCAAGAAACACGCAGTTATATTTACAGGATGAAACTGGAATTTGTAACGTAATTGATCCATGGGCGGGTTCTTATTATGTAGAGTATCTAACAGGAAAGCTTGTTGAACGTGCTTGGGGTCATATCGAAGAAATCGAAAAACTCGGTGGTATGGCGAAAGCGATCGAAACAGGTCTTCCAAAAATGCGGATTGAAGAAGCCGCGGCCCGACGCCAAGCAAAAATAGATTCTGGCGTTGAATCCATTATTGGTGTAAATAAATACCGTCTAGAAAAAGAAGAGCCAATTGATATTTTAGAGGTTGATAACACATTGGTAAGAGAACAACAGCTCGAACGTTTACGCAAGCTTCGTAAAAATCGTGATGAACAAAAGGTTCAAGAAGCGTTAGCTGCACTTACTAAAGCAGCTGAAACTGGTGAAGGTAATTTACTAGCGTTATCAGTTGAAGCAGCTCGTGCCCGTGCATCATTAGGTGAAATTTCCGATGCGATTGAAAAAGTATCTGGCCGTCACAAAGCGGTTATTCGTTCTATTAGTGGAGTATATTCAACTGAATTCAGTGATGAGGAAGAAATTAAAAAAGTTAAACAAATGACTGATGAGTTCGCTGAGAAAGAAGGACGCCGTCCACGTATTATGATAGCGAAAATGGGTCAGGATGGACATGACCGTGGAGCGAAGGTAGTTGCAACAGCATTTGCCGATTTAGGATTTGACGTTGATGTCGGTCCGCTATTCCAAACCCCTGAAGAAACAGCGATGCAAGCTGTAGAAAACGATGTCCACGTTATTGGGATGAGTTCATTGGCAGCAGGACATAAAACATTGTTGCCGCAGCTTATTTCTGAATTAAAAAAACTTGGACGTGAAGATATTCTCGTCGTTTGTGGCGGAGTTATCCCTGCTCAAGATTACGAATATTTGAAGGAGAATGGTGCAGCTGCGATCTTTGGTCCTGGTACGGTAATTCCGGTATCAGCACAAAAAGTTATTGAAGAGATTAACCGTCGTATTAATGAGGCTGAGGATGTGTTTTAGTTTATGACTGATAAAGATGAGAGACCAGAATGGGTACCAGAAAACGCAACGAAAGGCTTTGCTACGAAAATAATGAAGGGGGTGGATGGCGGGCATGATGGCTTTAGTCAAAGCCAAGCAAAATCGCTGCCGTCAGATACTCCTATAAAACGCGGTCTGTCACTTGATGAAGTTGTAAATGGTATTTTAAATAATGAACGGCCGATCCTTGCTCGTGCAATAACACTTGTTGAAAGTAATGCACCTAAACATATTGAAAAGGCACAACAAATCCTTAACCAGATTCTTCCGTACACAGGGAAGGCGCTGCGGATTGGAATTACTGGTGTTCCCGGTGCCGGTAAAAGTACATTTATCGAAGCATTAGGAAGCTATTTATGTGATCAAGGTCTTCGTGTTGCGGTTTTGGCTGTCGATCCATCAAGTACGATTACAGGTGGGAGTGTTCTTGGTGATAAAACGCGAATGGAGAAACTGGCTCGTAAGAAAAATGCGTTTATTCGACCGTCTCCTTCGAGTGGAAACCTTGGTGGTGTGAATCGGAAAACACGTGAAACAATGCTGCTTTGTGAAGCTGCTGGCTATGATGTAATCTTAATCGAAACAGTTGGGGTTGGGCAGAGTGAGATTGTCGTCCGCTCAATGGTCGATATGTTTGCTTTGATCGTGCTTACGGGTGCTGGGGATGAACTTCAAGGGATGAAAAAAGGCATTATGGAGCTTGCTGATATTATTATCATAAATAAAGCGGATGGCGATAATGAAACAAAAGCCATTATTGCCCAAAAAGAGTACAATCAGATTCTTCACTATTTGCGCCCAGCAACGGAGGGGTGGGAGACAAAAGCTTTCACCTGCTCTAGCTATTATAGTAAAGGCATCGATATTATTTGGAACGAAATGAAGAGCTTCCAACGTAATATTCAAGCTTCAGGATTGCTTCAGAAAAGAAGAGAGTCCCAAGTTAAGGATTGGATTTATTCCATGATCAAAGATCAGCTTGAACAAAAGTTCTTTCGTCATCCGGAGGTTAAAAAAATCATGCCATCAATTGAAAGGGATGTCATTAGCGGCAAACAGCCAGTTACTCAAGCTGTAAAACTATTATTTGAACGTTATGAAGGAAATTAATAAAATATAACAAGTCAAATAAAAAGAAGGTGAGTGATGGGGGTTACTCACCTTCTGCAATCTAGGGAGTCTAGGGGTATGGGGCCTAGATTTATTATTATAGTTCCCAAATTTAAATAAAATAAACGTGAATTTAACAGTTTTTCACCAATAATTTTCACTATAAAGAGTGTGTTAAATTTGCTTCACCAAAAATAAATTGGTAGTATTAATCTAAACTCTACTTTACGTAAAAAGCGAGTTAACATGTATAAATAGGGAGTGAAATAGGTGGATTTCAATTTTTTTATGAATGATATAGTGGAACAGGCACGTAACGAAGCTGTTGCAGCTGGTTTCCAAGAACTAAGAACACCCGAGGATGTAGAAGAGGCTTTTAAAAAGTCTGGAACGACATTAGTATTAGTGAATTCTGTTTGTGGCTGTGCAGGTGGACTTGCGCGTCCAGCTGCTTCACATGCAGTTCATTATGATAAGGTGCCTACTCAAATGGTAACAGTTTTTGCTGGGCAAGATAAAGAAGCAACAGAAAAAGCCCGATCTTATTTTGAGGGGTATCCGCCATCATCGCCTTCTTTCGCATTAATGAAAGATGGAAAATGCATGGGAATGATTGAACGGCATGAAATCGAAGGTTCTGAACCGATTGAGGTTGTTCAAAAGCTACAAGGATTATTTGAAGCTTACTGTGAAGAAGTGTAATTATAGAAAAAATTGGGGAGAGGATCGTTAATCGGTCCTCTTTTTAATTCTCTAGGAAATTATAATATTTGATCCTGTGGGTAAATACTATAGCAAAGAGAGTAGTCGTCCAGCTTCAGCGTCCAGCGATTAGTAAACTTCGCTCATCTCTTTTGCGATAAATCAACATCGACTCGTCCTCGTCGTGTTTCCTTTATCTCAGTCGATGCGCTCTTAGTTTATACGTCGCTAATCGGGGCGCTTGCGCTTTTATTCATTATTCTGAAATATTTATATATTTAAGCTTTTTCCGAAACTATTGATTCATATAACAGACATGATAAAATTCATTTATCGTATAAATATTAGTTAATATTTATATTTATTAGTTTATAGAATAATCATAATGACAACAAAGACAATTAAGGGAGGACGTTATTTTGAAAAAGTTAATTTCATTTGGAATTATGGCGATTTTTCTTGTAAGTCTGTTATCTGCCTGTGGACAAAGCGATACAGATACAGCACAACAGGCTGATCAAAATGGTGGACAAGCGAGTGGAAAGAATGTTTTAATCATGGGCACTTCTGCTGATTACCCGCCATTTGAATACGTCGATACAGCTAAAAGCGAAGAAATTATCGGTTTTGATGTTGATCTAGCGAAAGCTGTTACAGAAAAGTTAGGGTATGAAATCGAAATTAGAGATATTGAATTTGCTGGTTTGATTGAAGCGTTAAAGACCGGTACAGTTGATTTTGTTTTGGCAGGGATGTCAGCAACAGATGAACGTAGACAAAGCGTTGACTTTTCGGATACTTATTATGTAGCTACTAATATGATTGTAACAAAGAAGGATAGTGGAATTAACACCTTAGAAGATTTAGCAGGGAAAAAAGTAGGGGTACAACTTGGTTCGATTCAGGCGGAAAAAGCAGAAGAAATTAGCGAATCGATTGATATTACGATTGATAGTCGCAATCGAATTCCAGAAATTGTTCAAGAGCTTAAAGCGGGACGTTATGGCGCGGTAATCATAGAAGATATGGTTGCCAAAGGCTATTTGGAGAGGAATGAAGACTTAACCGGATTTGTTATTAATAACGATGAAGAAACCGGTTTTGCGGTAGCTTTCCAAAAAGGTAGTGAAGAAATGGTGGCAGATTTTAATCGCGTTATTAATGAAATGAAAGAGAGCGGTGAACTTGAACAGATTATAAATAAATGGTTCCGCGAAGAGTAACAATAAAAATAATTAGCGGCGAACGACAACTAAAAGCACCAACTGCCATTTTAATTAGTTCTGCCGTAACAATAAAAATAATTGGAAGCGGCGAATGACAAGTTTGCCGCTTTCCTTTTGAATTTCTAGGTACAGTAATAGTCAAGAATAGAGAGGAATGAGGACGGGCATGGGGTTTATAGATTTTGGACCAATCGTCCCCTCAATCCCTTATATATTGAAAGGGATCTGGGTTACGTTAGGAATTGTTAGCATTTCCATATTGTTTGGTTTTTTGTTGGGGGTGCTTCTAAGCTTATTTAAAATTTCGAGAATTAGGCCGCTTGTGTGGTTTGGCGATGCCTATACATCAATTTTCCGTGGAACACCTTTAATTTTACAATTAATGATTATTTACTACGGGTTGCCGCAGTTAATTGGTTTTCAAATTCCAGGTTTTATGGCTGCAGTTCTCGCATTCGGACTTAATTCAGGCGCTTATGTTTCAGAAATAATCCGTGCTGGAATCGAGGCTATTGACAAGGGGCAGCGTGAAGCAGCGTTAGCATTAGGGGTCCCTTATAAATTAATGATGAAGGACATCATTTTACCACAAGCAATTAAAAATATTTTACCAGCGTTAATGAACGAATTTATTTCATTGACAAAAGAGTCTGCACTAGTATCAGTCATTGGTGTTACCGATATTATGCGCCGTTCGTATATTGTTGGCGGTGATAATTATTCGTTTCTACCACCGATGTTAATAGCGGGTCTTATTTATTATGTGATGGTCATGGGATTAACTCTTCTTGGCAAAGCAATTGAGAGGAGAATGAAGCGCAGTGATTAAAGTTGAAAATTTACACAAATCATTTGATAAATTAGAAGTTCTTAAAGGAATTTCAACAACGATTGAGGATGGAGCTGTTGTTGCAATTATTGGTCCTTCAGGTTCAGGGAAGTCCACTTTTTTAAGATGTTTAAATTTACTTGAAGAGCCAACATCAGGTAAAGTGTGGATTGATAATGAAGAAATTACGAATTCTAAGACCGACATAAATAACATTAGAGAAAAAATAGGGATGGTATTTCAGCACTTCAATTTGTTTCCCCATATGACAACTTTGGAAAACTTAACCTACTCCCCAATTAGAGTGAAGGGATTACCAAAGGACGAAGCAGAAAAAAAAGCGCGGGAATTGCTGGATCGAGTAGGACTTTTGAGTAAAGAGAACGAGTATCCTAATCGGTTGTCAGGCGGTCAAAAACAAAGGGTGGCGATTGCTAGGGCACTTGCAATGGAACCAGAGGCGATGCTTTTTGATGAACCGACCTCTGCACTTGATCCTGAAATGGTTAAGGAAGTATTAGAGGTAATGAAATCGTTAGCCCATACTGGAATGACCATGGCGATTGTCACTCACGAAATGGGTTTTGCTAAGGAAGTTGCTGATCGTGTGTTATTTTTAGATGATGGAAAATTAGTAGAAGATGCCCCACCACAGGAGTTTTTCACGAATCCAAAGTCTGATCGTGCAAAAGCTTTCTTAGATAAGCTACTATAATGTATAGAAAATAGCAGTATGTTAAAGCTAATCAGTAAATAAGACGATAGTAGGTTGTTTTGGAAGGGATGTAGAATAACGTGATCCTCAAACTTGTTTTGATGCTTATGTTTATATCACCGCTTTGGCCACTTGGCGTAAATCCGCTTCCAGGAGATCCTTTTCTCATTGTAAATAAAAAAACAAATGAGCTAGCTTTCATAAATGAAGGGGAAATTCAAAAGGTTTATTCTGTTGCTACCGGCTTAACTGCAGACCTTACCCCCGAAGGTAAATTTACAATAACTGTTAAAGCGATTAATCCTTATTATCGAAAAAAGAATATTACAGGTGGAGCAAAGGAAAATCCATTAGGTTCGAGATGGATTGGTTTTGATGCTAATGATACAGATGGCCGAATATATGGGGTTCATGGTAACAATAATCCACAATCAATTGGCACCTACATAACCCAAGGCTGCATCCGTATGCATAATAATGAAATTGAGGCATTATTCAAACAGATACCTATAGGTACTCAAATTGTTATCACAAGTTCGGATCAGTCGTTTGCGGAGATTGCAAAACAATATAATGCTATTTATTAATAAAGCCAACAGCACGTCAGATTGCTGTTGGCTTTTCATGTACTTTTCTAGCTCTTGCGCTTTTTGTTTTTAAAATAAAAAACTAACTCCCGCTAGTAAAGTTGTTAATAACATTGTACCAATCATTAAATAAACCATAAGCTTCATCATTTTTCGATTCATTAAAACAGCCTCCTTTGTTACAACTGCTTTTTTACGTAACGTCTTTTATTATTTAATTGTACCTTCTTTAATAACAAGGCACAAGCCGAAAAAAATTGTCGAATTAAATAAAATAATGCGAATTTTTCCTAACTCTAGCAGGAGAATTTTAGATTAACCACGAATCTATTATAGGATATATATATAAATAGAGTAATATTGTCGAATCAAAAGGGGGTTGAAGGTATGGCTAAAAAAATTGACCACATTGGAATTGCGGTGAAATCGCTAGAAGCGTCATTGCCGCTTTATACCGAGGGACTAAAGCTAAACCTTTTAGGGATTGAAGAGGTAGAATCAGAAGGTGTTAAAGTTGCTTTTTTAAAGGTTGGAGAGTCCAAAATTGAATTGTTAGAGCCACTTCATGGTGAAAGCCCGATCGCTAAATTTATTGAAAAAAAAGGCGAGGGAATTCACCATATTGCGTTAGGTGTTGATAACATCGAGGATAGAATAAAGCAGATCAAAGAAAATGGTTTAGAAATGATCAATAATGAACCAAAACAGGGTGCTGCAGGTGCGAAGGTAGCCTTTTTACATCCTAAATCAACTGGTAGAGTTTTATATGAACTATGTGAAAAACCACAAAAGGAGAATAAGTAATGGATATTTACGAAAAAATTAATGAACTTTATGATCGACGTCGTGAAGTTGAACTTGGCGGTGGTGACGCTCGCATCGATAAGCAACACGAGAAAGGGAAAATGACAGCACGTGAGCGAATTGATCTTTTATTAGATGAAGGAACATTTGTTGAAACAGATCCATTTATTGAACATCGATGTACAGATTTTGGGATGACAGATCAAAAAGGACCTGGTGAAGGTGTCGTAACAGGATACGGAAAAATAAATGGCCGGCTAGTATTTGTATTTTCTCAAGACTTCACAGTTTTTGGTGGAGCCTTAGGTGAGATGCATGCGAAGAAAATAGCAAAAATTATGGATTTAGCTGCACAAAATGGTGCGCCGATTATAGGCTTGAATGACTCAGGGGGAGCGAGAATTCAGGAAGGTGTCGTATCATTGGATGGATATGGCCATATCTTCTACCGGAATTCTATCTATTCTGGTGTCGTACCGCAAATTTCTGTCATTATGGGTCCATGTGCCGGTGGAGCCGTATATTCTCCTGCAATAACGGATTTTGTATTTATGGTCAATAAAACAAGCCAAATGTTTATTACCGGACCAAAGGTTATTGAGACGGTAACAGGCGAGAAAATTTCTGCTGAAAATTTAGGCGGATCAAAGGTTCACAATACAATAAGTGGGAATGCTCATTTCCATGCTGAAAATGAAGAACAGGTATTAAAGGATGTTCGTAGATTATTAAGCTATTTACCACAAAGTAATGAAGAAAAGCCGCCAATGGTTGAATACAACGAAGAAGACGATCACTACCGTCCAAATTTAACGGACGCGATTCCTTTCGATGCAATCCGGCCATATGATGTTCGAGTTGTGATTGAAGAGGTAGTTGACAAAGATTCTTTTATGGAAATTCAATCAGGTTTTGCGAAAAATGTTGTTATTGGTCTAGCAAGAATTAAAGGTGAGACCGTTGGACTTGTCTGTAACCAGCCAAAGGTAATGGCAGGTGGTCTTGATATTGATTCATCAGACAAAGCAGCCCGGTTTATTCGTTTCTGTGACTGCTACAATATCCCGATTATTACATTTGAAGATGTGACCGGCTTCTTCCCAGGCATAAAGCAGGAGCATGGCGGGATTATCCGCCACGGCGCGAAAATTCTTTATGCTTACTCGGAAGCAACTGTACCAAAGCTAACTGTTATTTTACGAAAAGCTTACGGTGGTGCCTATGTTGCCTTAAACAGTAAATCAATTGGTGCCGACATTGTATTAGCTTGGCCAAATGCAGAAATTGCTGTTATGGGTCCACAAGGTGCGGCAAATATTATTTTCGCTCGTGAAATCAATGAAAGTGAAGATCCTGAAGCAAAACGACAAGAAAAAATCGATGAGTACCGTGAAAAATTCGCGAATCCATATGTTGCGGCTTCACGTGGAATGGTTGATGATGTTATCGATCCGCGTGAAACACGGATTAAAATTATTCAAGCTCTTGAAATGCTTCGCAATAAAAAGGATAGTAGGCCGAACAAGAAACACGGCAATATTCCATTATAAAAATTTTATATAAAATTTATCATCTACTAAAGCGGATTGAGCATAGGCTTAATCCGTTTTAGTATTTATGAAACTGGCAAGGTTTTATTCGCTAGTTTACCAACAACAAATTGTATGCTAACAGTGTTTTAGACATACCAAAACGATGTGAGAATGGATTTGCTGACGATAAAAAGGATTTACGATCAGCAAAACAGCGTGGGACTCAATTTGCTGACGATAAAAAGGATTTACGATCAGCAAAACGGCGTGAAACTGGATTTGCTGACGATAAAAAGGATTTACGATCAGCAAAACGGCTGAGACTGGATTTGCTGACAATAAAAAGGATTTACAATCAGCAAAACGGCGTGAGACTGGATTTGCTGACGATAAAATAGATTTACGATCAGCAAAACAGCGTGAAACTGGATTTGCTGACAATAAAAAGGATTTACGATCAGCAAAACGGCGCGGGATTGGTTTTGCTGACAATAAAAAGGATTTACAATCAGCAAAACAGCGTGATAATCAATTTGGTGAGTGTAATAGTAGAGATTACGCAATTTTAAATTAGGATTGATTCCCCACTACAAACAATGAAATATCTGATTTTTATGATAATCATTATATAAATTTTTGTAGAAACAATATACTCCTCTACATTGGTAATTGGGTTGAAGTAGCTATATAATAATATCGTAACCGTAAACAGAGGAGGAATACTAGCCATGATTAATAAAGATCGTTTAATAAACCAATTTCTAGAGCTTGTTCAAGTCGATTCAGAAACGAAATATGAAACTGAAATTGCAAAGTATTTAAAACAAAAATTTGAAGAGCTTGGACTATCAGTAGTTGAGGATGACACAACTTCGCAAACTGGTCATGGTGCCGGTAATTTAGTTTGTACTTTAAAAGGGACAAAAGAAAATATAGATACGATTTACTTTACTTCGCATATGGATACCGTTGTTCCAGGTAAAGGTGTAAAGCCTTCGATTCAAGGTGATCGCATTGTGACAAATGGAACAACAATACTTGGGGCTGATGACAAAGCAGGCCTTGCAGCGATGTTTGAGGCAATTCAAGTTCTTAAAGAACAAAACATTGACCATGGGACAATTGAGTTTGTGATTACAGTTGGTGAGGAGTCAGGTCTTGTAGGGGCAAAAGTGCTTAACCCATCGTTAATGACCGCAAAATATGGGTATGCATTAGATAGTGATGGTCCTGTTGGCGATATAGTGGTTGCAGCACCGACACAGGCAAAAATAAATGCAATTATTAAAGGGAAAACAGCCCATGCTGGAGTAGCTCCTGAAAAAGGAGTATCAGCGATTACGATTGCAGCAAAAGCAATTTCAAAAATGCCATTAGGACGAATCGATGAAGAAACAACAGCAAATATCGGCCGCTTTGAAGGTGGAACCCAAACAAATATCGTTTGTGACCATGTTGAAATTTTGGCTGAAGCACGTTCATTGATTGATGAGAAAATGCATGCTCAAGTAGCAAAAATGAAGGAAGCGTTTGAAACGACATCTAAAGAAATGGGTGGGGAAGCAATGGTTGATGTTGAAGTGATGTACCCCGGCTTTAAATATGGCGATGGCGACCATGTTGTTGAGGTTGCGAAAAGAGCAGTTGCCAAAATTGGACGCACCCCAAAACTACAACAATCTGGCGGTGGAAGCGATGCTAATATTTTTGTAGGTCATGGTATCCCAACCGTTAACTTAGCGGTTGGCTATGAAGAAATTCATACGACAAATGAAAAAATGCCGATTGAGGAGCTTGTAAAAACAGCTGAACTTGTTGTTGCGATTATTAATGAAGTTGTAAATCAATAATGAGCGAAAGGGACTTTTATGTACTGCGCCCCGGAAATTAGAGTGATAATCTACTTTTGGGCGTCGCCCCATAATGGAGTCCCTTTCATTATGTAATTTAAAACGACGTTGGACTTCAACTATTACTGCTGATGCGTCGCCCCATAATGGAGTCCCTTTCATTATATAATGAAAAAAGCTATATTAAAGAAGAGCAAAACTTTAAAAGTGGATACAATCCATAATTGGGTAAGTTTTCTAAATTACGGAAGTGATAGTGTCATGTCTAATCAATATCCTAAAAAAGGCCGCGTAATACTACACGTTGATATGAATAGCTTCTATGCGTCAGTAGAAATGGCATATAATCCTGAGCTAAAAGGAAAACCGTTAGCGATAGCCGGAAATCCTGAAGAACGGCGTGGAATTATCGTCACTTGTAGCTATGAGGCAAGGGCGAAAGGTGTCAAAACAACGATGCCGCTATGGGAAGCAAAAAGGTTATGTCCTGAGATCATTGTCATGCGACCGGATTTTGCAAAGTATCGGAAAGCTTCATTAGCAATGTTTCAAATTTTGGCACAATATAGTACCTTGGTCCAGCCTGTTTCAATTGATGAAGGTTATATGGATATAACGGATAGTAAAGCGTTAGGAACACCAATTGAAATAGCTGAAAAAATTCAAACACAAATCCTAGCGGAACTCGATCTCCCATGTAGTATTGGAATAGCCCCCAATAAATTTTTGGCAAAGACGGCTTCAGACATGAAAAAACCGTTGGGGATCACAATTTTACGAAAACGTGATGTGCCCGATATACTATGGCCTTTAAAGGTTGAAAACATGCATGGCATTGGTAAACGGACCGCAGAAAAATTAAATCAAATTGGAATTATCACAATCGGTGAGCTAGCGAAAGCTGATGAATACCAGCTTAAACAGCTATTAGGGATCAATGGTATACGCTTAAAGGAACGGGCGAATGGGATAGATCCGCGTCCTGTTGATCCAGATGCAGTATCAGATTTCAAAAGTATTGGGAACTCGACTACGTTGCCAGAGGATACAACGGATGAACAAGAAATAAAAAGCGTTTTGGAGCGACTTGCGGAGTCTGTTGAAAAAAGGATGCGGCGTCAGCAAATGGTGACTTGGAATGTTCAAATAACAATTCGCTATTATAACCGTCTAACGGTTACTCGAAGTCGGAAGCTAAAAAGTGCAATTTTTACGAAGGATGATCTTTTAAAAGCAGCCTGGCAATTATTTGTAAAGCATTGGAATGAACAACCTATTCGTTTATTAGGAATTACTGCACAAGATTTGGAAGAAAAGCACGACTCGACGAAACAATTAAATTTGTTTACATATGAGGGTGATGTTAGAGATGAACCTTTAGTTTCAACCATAGAAAAGCTAAGGGATAAGTTTGGTGATCATATAATTGCAAAAGGCGTTACGAAGTCTACCAGCAAAAAACATATCGCGGATGAAGCTATAGAACCGACTACAAGCTTTCAAAAAGACTTTTTACGCGACTATAAGTTCGGAAAGAAAGACTGAGTACGAAAAGAAACACTATAAGTTCGGAAAGAAAGACTAAGTATGGAAAGAAGGAGTATAAATTCGGAAAGTAAGACTAAGTATGGAAAGGATGATCAAACATTGGAGTTAATATTTCTAGGTACAGGTGCAGGTGTTCCTGCAAAGCATCGGAATGTAACGGCGATAGCACTTGATCTGTCGCAGGAACGCGGAACAACTTGGTTGTTCGATTGTGGAGAGGCGACTCAGCATCAAATTTTACATACATCAATAAGGCCACGAAAAATTGAGAAGATTTTTATCACACATCTCCATGGTGATCATATTTTTGGATTACCCGGTTTGCTTGGCAGCCGTTCTTTTCAAGATGGTGAATCATTATTAACGATATATGGTCCGAAGGGAATTAAGGAATTTGTTGACGTGTCGTTAAAAATAAGTTCAACTCATTTGAAATATCCACTTGAAATCGCTGAAATAGAAGAGGGGATTGTGTTTGAGGACGATCAGTTTATCGTCGAAGCAGGCAGATTAGAGCACGGCATTATAAGTTTTGGATACCGATTAATTGAAAAAGATATAAAAGGTGCACTTCAAGTTGAAAAATTAACAGAGCTTGGCATATCTCCTGGGCCGATTTATCAACAATTAAAAAATGGCGAAACAATAACTTTAAAAGATGGAACAGTCGTCAATGGTGATGATTTCGTAGGAGAAGACAAACCAGGTAGAAGACTTGCGATACTAGGTGATACACGCTACACTGAAAAAGCAATTGAATTAGCTTGTGACGTTGATTTACTTGTCCATGAAGCAACGTTTGCGTATGAAGACGAAACAATTGCGTATAATTATTTTCATTCGACAACAGTTCAAGCAGCACAAGTTGCTAAGAATGCAAATGCAAAAAAGCTTATCTTAACACATATAAGCTCACGTTACCAAGGTCAAGATATTCATCAATTGGAAGCTGAAGCTAAGAAGGTTTTCGAAGATGTTTCAATCGCCAATGACTTCTGGCGATATACATTAACTAGAAGGTAGAAAGAGCGTCTCACTTAAACGTGAAACGCTCTTTTGCAGTCATTAGGCGTCTGCGCCTTTTTCCTTACAAATAAGGATTTTCGTGTTTTGATTTTAACCGTTGCCAACGACGCTCAATTTCTTGTTCGAACTCACGGAGCATTTCGGCATTTTCTTCTTTTAACAAATGCTTTGTTTTGCCCATATATTTTAACCATTCAGTAAGTTCAACCTTAGATTTCTTTTCCTCTGGGTTATATGTGATCGTTGTTTCACCACGTTCAACCTCATATAGAGGGAAGAAGTTACAATTTACTGCTGCTTCCATAATAGTTGCACCAAAACGATCTTCTGATTTCCAGTTTAACGGGCAAGTGATTAATATTTTTCCATATGCCATTCCTTCATTTTGTGCATACCATTGTGCTTTAGCTGCTTTTTTCACTAAGTCCTGTGGAAATGCCTCAGTTCCAGTAAAGACATAAGGAATGTTTGTTGCAGCCATAATTTGTGCTGTATCTTTATGGTGGAATGCTTTACCTTTTTGGTTTTTCCCTACATTAGTCGTACTTGTCATATGGCCAAGTGGAGTTGAATATGACATTTGGGAACCAGTATTCATATAACCTTCGTTATCATATTCAAGAATGATAAGCTTGTGATTACGGTTTGCAGTACCAATGGCAGAGCCCATACCAATGTCCATTCCACCATCACCAGTGATCATTACAAACGTAACATCATCTGCAAATTCAACTTCACCACGACGACGCATTTCATAAAAAGCTTCCACAGTACCAGATAATGTTGCAGGTCCATTTTGGAATAAATTATGAATCATTGTTTGCTTATGTGATGTATAAGGATAACCAGTTGAAACAACGTATCCACATCCAGTATGGAACAATGTTACAACATCACCTTCAATTCCTTTAAAGAATAACTCTAGCCCTGGGAAAATTCCACAACCTGGGCAAGCACCATGACCAGAACCTAAACGCTTAGGTTTGTCTGTTAATTGGCGTAATGGCGGAACTTTAACGTTTACTTTATTTGTCTTTGGATCAGGTGTTACTTCAATTAATCCTGATTTAAATGCACTGCCGTGCATCGGTTCTATAACTGGCTTCAATTTGGATTTCGGATCACCAGGTACTACCCCAAAGTAGTCAAACGGCTTTTCAGCATAGCCTTTTTCCATCGCGTCAATTGCAAGCTGGAACATCTGTAATGCTTCTTCATCAAAGAAGTCTTTTCCACCGAGACCGAATACCCGACTTAAGACGATTGTTTTGTTATCTTTATCATCTTGAAGAGCAGACTTTATTTCATGAGTTAAATTAGGTCCATTTGCGCCGTAAGAATCAGCACGTTCACCAACAAGCAAAGCCTTCACATTTTTAAGGGCATTACGAATGTCAGCTGTTGGGAATGGACGAATAATGTTTGGACTAATAACCCCAGCTTTAATGCCCTTAGCCCGTAATGTATCAACTGCATCCTTAGCAGTTTCTGCCGCTGAATTTAATAGGAATAATGCTACTTCTGCATCTTCCATCATATATGTGTCTAATACATTGTATTTTCGACCAGAAATAGCTTCATACTCCTCCGCTACTTTCTTATATACATCATAAGCATTATAGAGGGCGTTTGATTGCTGATAATGATTGTTAATTAAATCATCACCTAACATGTGGGCACCAATTGTCACCGGTTTTGTTGGATCAATTGCAGTAGGGTAGTCTGTTTTCCGTTCACCAACAAATTGTTGCACGATCTTTCGATCAGTAAAATGTTGAACTTTACGCTTTTGATGAGATGTAAAGAAGCCGTCATAGGCAACTATAACAGGCAAACGTACATCAGAGTGTTCAGCGATTTTTAGGGCCATAATGTTCATATCATAAACAGCTTGTGGTGTACGGGCAGTTAAAATGACCCAGCCGATATTTAAACCAAAGTAAAGGTCTGAATGGTCACCGCGAATATCTAATGGTCCACTAACGGAACGTGTTGCTAGATTCATAACCATCGGGAAACGTGTTCCAGATTGAACTGGAAGCTGTTCAAGCATGTACATAAAGCCGTTTGCACTAGTTGCATTAAAGACGCGAGCTCCAGCTACAGCAGCACCATAACAAATACCGGCTGATCCATGTTCACCATCTGCAGCAATTAATTTGATATCATGCTCGCCGCGAGCCTTCATTTGATCTAAAAATTGAGCCACCTCTGTTGATGGTGTAATTGGGAAGTATCCCATAATGTGGTAGTTAATTTGTGCCGCAGCCATAGCAGCCATTTCATTACCTGATTCAAATGTAACCGTCTGTTCAATCTTACTAGTAGTTTTTAGATTTTCTTCAGAAATTGACACCTTACATCACTCCTCCAGATACTCTTGGGAAATTACGGGCCACTCGATTACTTTCAGCAAATCCAATTGTTTCACGAATATCAGTTAACGCTTCTGTAGGACAAACCTCCACACATTTCAAACAACCTTTACAATATTGATAATCAATTCCTTCTAAAAACATTTGGTCTCTACCGCGTTTATCTTTACGTTTTTCCCAAATAAAGCAGAAATCTGGGCAAACGGTGTCGCATTGAGCGCAGTTAATACATTTTTCAATTTCCAAATTTGGGATAAAACCTTGGCGAGAACCGCTTAAATCTTTCGTTATGCTATTTGCTTGAGCGGTAATAATTCCACCCATTTCTTGAGTCTCGTAACCTAGCTGTGGTTCTGGAAGTTTAAAAGTTTTACCTTCTGCACCTTCAGGAACTTTATATTCCTTAAATTGAACACTATTATAACCTCGGTCAAACGTACGAATGTTTGCTTCAACAAGGTGAGGGTATTTCTTTTCAAAAGTTTTTCGAATTACTTGTTTCATCGCTTCCGGATCGAGGAAATCACAAATACGGAACAACGCACCGAGCATAGCAGTATTGACCTTTGTTTTTTCCTCAACAGCAATTCCAAGTGCATCGACAATTGCTAGCGTGCCGTATTCTAGCTGAAGATCTTCTTTTACTTCATCAAAATCACGAGTAGTGTTTACTAATACAATTCCGTCCGCTGGTAAACCGCTTACAACATCAACCGTTTTATAAAGTGCTTCATGGAAAACACCAACAACATGCGGTCTCATAATCGGGCTGTGGACGCGAATTTCAGTATCTGGATCACAAAAGCGGATAAAGCTTTTTACAGGTGATCCTTTCTTTTCAGAGCCATAGGATGAAAAGTTAGAGCCGTTTAAGCCTAAGCCTAACACGCCCGCTTCAGCAAGCATTTTTCCAGCCAAGTTAGCTCCAAGTCCACCGATTGACTCTAATCTAATACCATAAAATCCTAAACTATTCTTCTTTGGTAAAATTGACATTTTTTAAATCACCCCTAGCAATCTAATTTTTAAAAAAAAATGATTGTTTTCTAGATTATATATCCTATTATACATAAAGCCAAGTTAAATGTTAAATATTTTTCAAAAAAACATTAATACACATCTGAAAAAGTGTGATAAAATCCTTATAATCACTTGTTTTTTTACCTGTTGATAATTATATAACAGACAGTTTGTTGTGTTATAACAGCATGGACAAACTTAAGCAAAAAATAAAAGATAGGTTGCTAAACCTATCTTTTAAAAATTCCAACCCCGTTCATATTGTTTCGGAGTTTCAATCTTTGTATTTAATTGGCAAGCGGCATGAAATGCCCAATAAGGATTTCGCAGCAATTCTCTCCCGATAAATATCAAATCCGCTCGATTATTTCTTAAGATTTCCTCTGCTTGTAGACCTGATGTTAATAAGCCTACTGCACCGGTTAATATATGAGCCTCATTTTTAATTCGATCAGCAAATTTTACTTGGTACCCAGGGTAGACATCGATATTAACAGGGACTACAGATCCAGAGCTGCAATCAATTAAATCAACACCTAGGATTTTTAATTCTTTAGCATAGTTTACGTAATCATGAATTGATAGCCCTTCAGGATGATGATCACTCGCTGATATTCTAACAAATAATGGACCATCCCACTCGGTCATAACTGCTCGGATCACTTCACGTAAAAAGCGAAAACGATTTTCGGCGTTGCCACCAAACTGATCGCTCCTTTTATTCGTTAAAGGTGAAAGAAATTCATTAATTAAGTAACCGTGTGCAGCGTGGATTTCAACCACATCAAATCCTGCTTCTTTTGCTCGGCGAGCTCCGGCTTGAAAAGCGGCAATGGTTTCAGTTATTTCTGCTTCGCTCATCTCTTTTGGAGTTTTCATTTTTTCTTCAAAAGGAATTGCTGATGGAGCCAATATTTCCCCTTCTAGTTTCGCTTTTCTTCCGGCATGTGCGAGTTGAATCCCAACCTTTGCACCATGCTCATGACAGAGATCAACTATTTTCCTCAATCCATCTATGTGGTCGTCATCCCAAATCCCTAAATCGTGACTAGAAATTCTACCTTGTGGCTCAACAGCCGTCGCTTCAACTATAATAAGTCCGATCTGTCCAACTGCCCGACTTGCATAATGAGTTAAATGCCAGTTTTGGACCTTGCCATCTTGATTAGAAGATGAGTACATGCACATTGGCGACATTACGATTCGGTTTTTAAATGTAACATTTTTAATCGTTAAAGTTGAAAAGAGCGCCGTATTCATGATATTATCCCCTTTCATAACATAATGAGTTTAGGATTAGTTAGTAGCTAACAAAATATAGCAACTAAGCCTTTCTTTAAAATATCATATAGAAGGGCTATGAATCCAGCTATGTCACTATTATCTTAGTTTTATCATCATATTTTCGATTTCTGCACCCATCTCATGAGAACGATGAGCAGCACGTTTTATACAATTGATCATCGCTTCCTGGTATTGATATTCCTCTAATACTTTTAAGCCAGCCTCGGTTGTTCCGCCGGGACTCATGACTTCTTTTCGTAATGTAGAAGGATGCTTTGGTGAAGCTTTTAACATTTCGGCCGCGCCCTTTATTGTTTGTAAAATTAGTTCTTTACTAACTTTTTGATTTAATCCTAGCTCCAACGCAGCTTTTTCCATTGCTTCTACTAAATAATAGACATAGGCAGGTCCGCTTCCTGATAGGCCTGTTACAGCGTGAAGATCTGTTTCATCAACTAATGATACTGTTCCGATTGTTAAAAATAATGTTTCAGCAATTTTTTGGTGTAGATCAATAGCGTATTGACCTCTTGATATTGCAGTTGCCGATTCTCCGATTGCCGCAGATGTATTCGGCATGGCACGAATAATTGGGATGTTAATTCCTAGTAAATCCTCAATACTTGTTGTAGATACACCGGCAATTACAGATACGAGTAGATGATTTTCAGTTATGAACGGCTTCAAGCCATCAAGGGCAGCTGTGACATCCTTTGGTTTCATAGCTAAAATAACGACATCCGCTTTTTCCAAGGCAGCTGCTTGATCATGAGTAACATTAACTCCATATTCTTGTTTAAAAAATTGTAATTTCGCCGTATTAGAACGATTCGTTACAATTAATTGCTTTGCAACAAAAATTGTGCTATTCAACATACCAGATACCATCGCTTCAGCCATAGAACCTGCACCAATAAATGTAAACGTTAGATTTTTATACACTTTAAATCCCCCCAAATGAAAATAAAAAGACCTTTCCGTCCATAAAAAGGACGGAAAGGTCTTGATCCGCGGTACCACCTTTATTGACATCAATCGTAAAACAAACTATTGATGTCCTCTTGCTGCTTGTAACGTGAGCATACGATCAGGTTTCCCTAATAGCTCCAGGGTAGGTTCAATATGCATGGTGCAGTAAAGTCTTTCAGCCAGTGGACTTTACTCTCTTTTGCAATAACAATATTTACTAATCCCTTTCAACGCCGAATTAATTTATGAAATATTTTGTTTATTTAAAATATTATGCGCGCTTTTAGTTTATAATGTCAATAGTTTTTTTTTAGTAAAAAATAACTTTATAATGATAAAATAGTAACGAGTGGATAGTGGTAGATAGAAAGGGAGATATAGGTGGATATACAAATCAATGAAATAAACGGTGTTTATCAAATCGTATTACCTACACCGTTTTCAGTTGGACCAATTAACGTGTATTTAATCAAGGGCGATGTAGTAACATTAGTAGATATGGGTCCAAAAACTAAAGAAGCTTGGGCTGTTTTTTGCGAATCACTTAAACAAATCAATCTAAAACCTGAGGATATTGAACAAGTCGTGTTAACACATCACCATCCTGATCATGTTGGATTATTACAATTTATGCCAGAGAATTTAACTGTAGTAGGTCACCCGAAAAATAATCCTTGGTTAAACAAAAGTGAGGATTTTATCAAGCTGCATGATGATTTTTTTATGACATATTTTAAGCGCCTAGGCGTTGAAGACTGGATGCATTTGCCGGTGATTGAAAGTATGAAAGCAACTCTTTCCTATGCTTGTGATAATCGTGTGATTTCCCATGAAGTACATGATGGTGATCTACTCCGAGGGTTAGAAGATTGGAAAATACTTGAAACTCCAGGTCATGCGGGTAGTCATATCGCTCTTTATCGAGAAAAGGACGGGTTAATGATGGCTGGAGATTTAATTATCGAACATGTTTCCTCGAATCCTCTTGTGGAGCCGCCATATCCTGGTGAATCGGAAAGAGCGAAAGCATTACTTCAATATCATGAATCTTTGCGAAAATGCTTGCAATTAGATATAAATCTGGTGTTAGCTGGACATGGAAGAAACGTGGAAAATTGTCATGCATTGATCGATATGCGGATGCAGAAACAAGAGGAACGAATGAGTCGTGTATATGAATGGTTAAAAGAAAAGCCATTAACTGCATTTGAAATTAGCGAGCTACTATATCCTACACTATATAAAAAAGAACTAGGCTTAACGCTTTCAGTAGCTGTAGGTCAATTAGATTTACTTGAAGAAAGAAACTTAATTGCAATAGATAAAGCAAATGATGTTTGGAAATTTTTCGCCTGTTAATATTCACAACTGTCGAGGTGAGATGATTGCAAAAGCTACATCGTAAAAACATAGTAATTACAGGAGCCTCATCTGGAATTGGGGAAAAAGTTGCGATGAAGGTAGCTGAATTGGGAGCGAGACCAATATTACTTGCCCGTTCAATCGATAAAATAAGAGCAATTAGCGAATCTATTAATGAAAAGACGGCAGTAAATTGTTTGTATTATCAACTTGACGTAAGTGATTTTGAACAAGTGAAGGTCGTTTTTAAAGGCATTATAAATGATATTGGTCATATTGATATTTTAATTAACAACGCTGGTTTTGGCATTTTTGATTCGTTCTATGAATCAAAATTTGAGGATATTGAACGAATGTTTGCGGTAAATGTTCTTGGGTTAATTGCCTGTACGAAAGAAGTCCTCCCCTCGATGATCGGCCATAATAAAGGTCATATTATTAACATTGCCTCGCAAGCAGGGAAATTTGCAACGGCAAAATCAAGCGGGTATTCAGCTACAAAGCATGCGGTTCTTGGTTTTACAAACAGCCTCCGAATGGAACTTATTAATACAAATATTATTGTATCTGCTGTAAACCCCGGCCCGATTGAAACAAACTTTTTTACCATTGCAGATAAATCGGGGAATTATGTGAAAAATGTAAAACGGTTTATGCTTAAATCAGATTATGTAGCAGACCAAATTATTCAGCTGATGATTTTGCCGAGGCGGGAATTAAATTTACCTGTTTGGATGAATGCTGGAAGTGTTGTGCAGACCTTATTTCCTGGTCTTTTTGAGAAGCTTGCTGTAAAATTCCTTAACAAAAAATAATATACATTTTTCGCTATAAACCGACATCGATATGTCGGTTTTTGTTAGTTTTATTGGAAAAATTAAACGGAATTTAAATTGTTTTTGAAGTTTTTGTCAGTTAACATAAAAGTAGGAGGTGGTAAATATTTGAAATTAGTTGTTACTACTTTATCATTTTGAAAATTTGTGAGGTGAGTAAATGAAGATTAGCATATTAATTGCAGATGACCATACGATCGTCCGTACAGGGATAGTAAGACTTCTAAGTTGCGAGAAGAATGTGAACATTGTAGGTGAATCAAAGGATGGGATTGAAACATTCGAGAAAACTATGCAACTCTTGCCTGATGTAGTCATTATGGATTTGTGCATGCCTGGTGAGTCTGGATTGGTGACTCTAAAACGTATAAAGGAACATCTACCAAATGTGAAAGTGCTTATTTTAACGATGCATGACGAACCGGAAATGGTATTAAGTGCATTAGAGAATGGCGCTGATGGTTACATATTAAAAAGCGCAGATAATTTTGACTTAATAAAAGCAATAGAAGTTGTCAATAGCGGTGAGTATTATATTTTTCATAAAGGAAATAGACAGTTAAGTGATTTTTACAAGAATTATGAACAAGAAGTAAATAGCAAACAACAACCATTATCAGCTCGGGAACAAGAAATACTAGGATACATAGCAAAAGGCTACACAAATAAAGAATTAGCTAATATGCTGTTTTTATCTGTTAAAACATTAGAAACCTACCAGGCGAGAATCAAAGGGAAAATAGGTGTAAAAAGTAGGCCTGAATTGGTCAAATATGCTCTTAAGAAAGGATTGTTGAATTATTAAAGCAAATTTATATTGGTGGTGAGGAGATATGTATTTTTACCGCTTCAATAATAAATATGCTAAACATGGTATTAAACTTATTGTTGTAATTGGAGTCATTCACATTTTCTATAAAACATTTAATCAACCTTATAATCCAGATTATTATGTATTATTACACCCGTTATTTGGAATTTTTACAATTATTGTAGCTTCCCTTATTTTTATGCAAGGAACTTTTTCGTATAAATATGATAATGGTGGATTCGAATTTATTATTGGCTTAGTTTTCTTTACTGTAGGAACGTATGAATTTTTCCATATGGTTACTTATAACAACTTGTTTTCTGGAGTAAATCAAAATTATGTACGTTCTAATCAGTGGTTTTTAACATTATCAAGATTATACGAAAGCATAGGGATATGTTTCGCTTTCTTATTTAAAAACTTTTTAAATCAATTATCAATGAATAAAAATAACATTCTACTCTCATTCATAACTTTTACGTTTACCTCAGTGGCGTTACTTTTTTCTTTTTCAGAATTCCTACCTTTATTGATTTCTAAAAATGGATTAACAAGTTTTGGGATTAAACTTGTCTCTATTATAGTCATCTTTCTTTTCTTAAGTATTCTTATCCTATCAAACTGTTATTATCTAACTAAAAACCTTGATTATATATTTATTATTATTGGCCTATTATTGTTGCTTTTAGGAGAAACAGTATTATTCAAAGCTAATAATAACTTTGAAATGCAATTGCTAGCAGCTCATTTCTTTGATATGCTAGGTTATTTCTTTTTATTGAAAGGGATTTTTTACTCTAAATTTAGCCGGATTTATCTTGAATGTGAGTTAGTAAAACAAGAATTGGAATTAGTGAAAAAAAAATTAGTGCAAACGAAAAGCTCGATCAAAAGAAAAATTAACAAAATTAAAGAAAATGAAAGAAAACGAGTATCTCAAGATTTACATGATAGCATTGGCCAAACTGTATTCGCGATGGCGCTAGAACTAAAGCTTTTGAAAAAAAATGGTTCGGATACAACAATAAATGAGCAAATTGAAAATTTAGAATTAATGTTAGGAAATTTAAAGATTGAAGTGAAAGAATTAGCGTTTAAACTTAGACCTTCTTTAGTAGAAGAGGTTGGTTTAATATCAGCACTAAAATCTCTTATAGAGCGGATTAATAGACTTTATAACAAAAAGATTACAATTACTTACGAAGGTTTTTCTGACCATTTGGTTAACCCAAAAGTTGAAAATGTTATTTTTCGAATTTGTCAGGAATCGATAACGAATGCGATGAAATATGCTCACGCTGATCAAATCAACGTGAGTTTAATAGAATCTGAAACATCTCTTACAGTAATGATCAAAGATAATGGGCGAGGGTTTTTATATAGGCCAGAATACTATGAGGAGAAAAATCTTGGTTTAATCGGGATGAGAGAACGTGCTTATTCTGTTAATGGTTCATTTTCAATTTCAACTGAAAAGGGAAAAGGGACGATCATTCAAGTTCAAATACCGAAAATGGAATCGTATTTTAAAAAAGAATTGTAGGCTTATTTTGTAAAAAAACCTCGAATTAGGGGAATTTATCAAGAATATTAAGGGAATACCCCGATAACTAATTATGTTAAATAGTTCCATAATTGGAAATAGAGGAAGAATTGCAAATAATTACCTAGGTAATCACGGACACTTCTCTAAAAAATTTTAATGAGGTGGTGTTTTGAACAGGATTTCTTTAGAACATTTGAGTGAAAAAATAAAGGAAAAACAAACGGAAGCTCTTAAAGGTTTGCATGAAAGCAATAACAGTCTATATTGGTTTGGACGTGTGACGATGTGTCAAGAACTTCTTAAAATCTTCCGCTGTGACGGCGATAACGAGGAGGATTAATCGTAGATAGCTTCGATAAGGATTCTAGGGGAAAAGCCCATATTGAAATACCTTAAAAAAGTGAAAGGATGAGAAGGTATGAAATATACGTGTAAAGACTGTTTGACTATTATGAAAGAGCATGGATGTTGTCCTATTTGTAACAGTACGGAAAAAATTGTTCCAATTCAAATTAACCTACACAGTAGTGTAAAGAAAGTACATTTTATCAATAATAATGTAAAAGTTATTAGTTGATATTATCCGATTCCAAAGGAGAAGTGTTTCTATGAAAAGCTTACGTAGTAAAATATTAGGCAGTTTTGCTATTATTCTATCATTATTATTAATTTTATCGATCTATAGTTATTTGCAAATTAATAAGTTTAAAGCTGAGGTTGAACACGTTCTTGGGAATGAACTACAGGAGCTCACTTATTGGCGAGATTTAAATTATAGTTTAGCGAATCGTACAGCAATTTTACGTGCTTTTTTATTAACCGGTAATGAGACGCATGCATCTGAATTTGAAAACTTAACAAATGAAAATTTAAGTACGCAGGAAAGCTTACAAAAATTAAATTCATCAGCTGAAGTAACAGAAATCCTTGAAAAAAGTGCGCAGTGGGATCTAGATATTTATGGGTTAATTGAACTATATCGGCTAGATCCAGAAGCAGCTATAGAAGAAGCGGACCGAGTTCGAGAGCTATCGAATGAATTAACTGCTGATTTTGAAAATGCTGTCGCTGAGAATGTAGCGACAATGGGACAACTAAAGCAAGAAATTGTCGAAACTGGGAATCAAATTATCTATATGACAATCATCATTAGTGTAATTGCAGTTGCATTAGGAATAGTTGTTGCCTTTGTTTTAGCACACCGGATTACCGCTCCAATTCTTGAAATTGTTCGTCGGTTGAAAAAGGTTGCAGCCGGAGATTTAACAGGGGAAAAGGTTAGTGTTAAATCAAAGGATGAGGTTGGCCAATTAGCAGGTGCGATTAACGATATGATTTCTTCATTGCGGGCACTAATCGGCGATGTGCTTGAAAATGCGAATAATTTAGCAGCAAGCTCAGAAGAAATTTCTGCAAGTACGGAGCAAATTGCATCGGGCAGCCAATTACAAGCGAACAATGCTGGACTCGCTTCTGAAATGGTAAAGGAAATGGCTCAAGCTATTCATGCTGTTTCGAAAAACGCTGATGATACATCAAATGCATCTGAAAATATGGTCGAAGCAGCAGGAAAAGGGAATGAAGTTATTCAAGATACATTACAAGGAATGCAACAAATTAGCGAAAAAATATTAGAACTGTCTAGTAAATCGGTGCAAATTGGTGAAATCGTTGAGGTAATCGATGATATTGCGGAGCAAACAAATCTATTGGCATTAAATGCAGCGATTGAGGCAGCTCGGGCCGGTGAGGCTGGTAAAGGCTTTGCTGTTGTTGCTGATGAAGTTAGAAAATTAGCGGAACGAAGCAGCAAAGCAACAAAGGAAATTTCGGAATTAATTCAATCAATTCAAGCGAATACAGATGCTTCCGTAGAAGCTGTAAATATAGGAAATGAAAAAGCAAATAATGCTGGAAAAGCATTTGAAGAGATTATTAGCCTGGTGAAAATCTCTGCTAATAAAGTAGCTGAAATTGCAGCTGCAAGTGAACAGCAAAATGCTCAATCACAGGAAGTACTACAATCTGTTGAAAGCATTGCAGCTGTGTCAGAGCAAACAGCTGCAGGCGTACAGGAAACAGCAGCTACTGCACAGGATTTAGCAAAAATGGCTGAAAATTTAAGTCAACTAGCAGCAAAGTTTAACATTTAACAATTTCTCTATCTATTCAAAATCTAAATCAAATAGGGAGGTAGTTTAGGTATGCGAAAGATTCAATGGAGTCAAGATGTTTCATTAAATAATCTTAATGAATTTAAAGACAAAATCAATGAGTTACTTGCAAGCCCCTCCAGACAATTAATATTAGATTTGAAAGGAACGAAATACGCTAACAGTCGAGCATTTGGAATTATTGCTTATGCGATTGTAGAGGCAAAAAAGAAGGATAGAGAGATAGTGATTATTAGAGTTGAAAAAACGATGCAAAAATTATTTGATATACTACGTTTCCAAACAATTGTTACATTTTTGAAAGATGAAAAGGAAGCGTTCGATTATTTCTTTAAATATGAGGATATGAGTGTATTAACAGAAACAATTAATTAAATTAAGATAGATCACTATTAAACTAAGCCAATTAAATGTGCGTGGTGATTTTTTTCTAGCGAAACGAAAGACCCCCGAAAGGGGTCTTTTCGTTATTTTACGATTAGTACAGGGATTTTAGAATGCTGCACAACTTGATGGCTAACGCTACCTAAGAAATATTCTTTTATACCACCTAATCCACGGCTGCCGATTAAAATTAATTCACAGCCTGTTTCCTTAGCATGGTCTAATATGTTTTTAGCAAAACTGCCTTCTTTTAACACAACATTACAGTTTGTTGTTGTTTTCTCTAGTTCTTGTTTCGCCTCGGCGACGATTTCTTCAGCGTGATTATAGTATTCCATTGCTACTGATGGAGGTGGGGTAAACATTCCTTCACCAACTGCTACTGTTGGGAATTGATAAACATGCACGACTTCAATAAATAAATTCGGATCCTCCTTGGCAAAAGCTATTGCCATTTTTAGTGCTTTTTTTGATAGTTCTGAGCCGTCATAGGCTACTAGTATTTTTGAGAACATCATTGTTAAATCTCTCCCTTTTTTATTTGTCACTGCTATATTTTTTTATTGTTGCTATGGGCCTATATTTTATATTTTACCATTTTTAGTAGAATGGTGTTTTTACAAAAATCAAAACTTAACACGGAAAAGAATCGATAACTTTTTTTGTCCTATGTTAATATAAAGTTACGTAATGTGTTTGAAAATTTTGTCATTAAACATCTGGGGGGAGAAATATTAATGAGACTACAAGGAAAAGTGGCCATTGTGACCGGTGGTGCGAATGGACTTGGCAAGCAGACAGTTCTCCGCTTTGCAAAAGAAGGAGCAAAGGTTGTTATTGCTGATTTTAATGAAGAAAATGGTCAGCATGTGTTAATGGCGGTCAATGAACAAGGTGGTTCAGCAATATTTGTTAAGGTCAATGTCGCTGACCAGCAAAGTGTAATAAGGATGGTAGAAACGACTATAGAGAAATTTGGTAAAATTGATATTTTAATAAATAATGCTGGAATTACGAGTGACGGTTTGCTTGCTAAACTTTCAGCGGATGCATGGCAAAAGGTGATCGATGTCAATTTAACAGGTGTGTTTTATTGTACTCAAGCTGTCATACCACATATGCTTGAGGCAGGGAAAGGGAAAATTATTAATACATCTTCAGTTTCTGGCGTGTATGGCAATGTTGGCCAAACGAATTATGCTGCAACAAAGGCCGGGGTAGTTGGAATGACGAAATCATGGGCAAAGGAGCTGGGCTATAAAGGAATAAACGTGAATGCAGTTGCACCAGGATTTATTGAAACAAATATGACAGCACAAGTCCCTGAAAAAGTACTTCAAAAATTAGTGGAGCAAATTCCGTTAAGACGTCTAGGAAAACCAGAGGATATTGCCAATGCATACTTATTCTTAGCCTCTGATGAAGCAAATTATGTAAATGGCACGGTGCTCCATGTCGATGGTGGAATTATGATGTAATACCCTTGAAAAACGAACAGGCATTCCCTATAATTATATAGGAACATTAGTTCCTGTTGTTATGGAGGGTGCACAAATGATTTCTTATTCAACTGTTCCGAATCAAAAAATTTTATGTGTTGATATGAAAAGCTTCTTTGCGAGCTGTGCCGCAGTTAAGCTTGGTTTAGACCCGCTTACTTGCTATTTAGCAGTAGTTGGCGATAAAGAGCGGGAAGGAAGTATTGTATTGGCTTCGTCTCCAAAAATGAAGTCTGAATTTGGAATTAAAACAGGAAATCGCCTATTTGAAATCCCAAATGATCCTAGAATTAAAATTGTGAATGCGACGATGGCAACCTATTTGAAAACTTCAACGGAAATATCAAAGCTTTTTTATCAATTTGTTCCAAAGGAATGTATTCATACGTATAGCATAGATGAAAGCTTCTTGCAGATAGATGGGACTGAGCGATTATGGGGAACTGCTTGGGAAACCGCTGAAAAAATTCGAGATGCCATTGCTAGTAAATTTCGGTTACCTTGTGCCATCGGAATTGGTCCTAATATGCTTCTTGCAAAGCTTTGTTTAGATCTTGAAGCGAAAGGTTCAGGAATTGCCGAGTGGACATATGAGGATGTGCGAGCAAAGCTTTGGAATGTGACCCCTCTTCGCGAAATGTGGGGAATCGGCTCGAGAATTGAACGAGCATTAAATCGAATGGGGATTATGACAGTTGGGCAGCTTGCAAACTATCCGTTAGCACAGCTTGAAAAAAAGTTTGGTGTTATCGGCAATCAGCTCTATTATCATGCCCATGGGATTGATTACTCAAAGCTAGGTGCACCGATCATTCAAGGCCAAATTAGCTATGCAAAGGGACAAATTTTACTTCGTGATTATGACGATCCGAAGGAGATAAAGCAAGTCATTTTGGAAATGTGTGAAGAGGTGGCAAGACGAGCTCGAACTGAAAAAAAATGTGGTCGAACGGTCAGTCTAGGGATCGGCTATAGTAAGGATGAAGGCGGTGGGGGCTTTCATCGCTCACGAACGATAGCGGAGCCAACAAACGTAACGATGGAAATTTATCGTACCTGTTTGGAACTGTTTGAAGAAAACTATACGAATCGAACCGTTCGACAAATTTCGATTACATTATCTAATGTATGTGACGATGAAATGGTTCAGCTTAGCCTATTTCAAGAAAACAAAATAAAAGAGCGTGAATTAGGCTATGTCATGGATGCAATTCGTAAGAAGCATGGTTCCAATGCAATTTTACGTGCAGTGTCGTATACAAAAGCGGGTACAACTCTGCACCGCAGCAAGCTAGTCGGTGGGCACAAGGCTTGAAAAATATTGTTTTTTAACATACACCTTACGGAATGACCGAAGTTATGTTAATTTAGAATTGTGTTAACATTTTTGTAAAATTCAGGAATTTTAATAGATGAAGATAGAGGCATCAAATGGGGGGGCAAAAAATGCTAGCATTTATATTAGTTGTACTAGTCTTATTTCTTATTCCAGGGCCTGCGGTATTGTTAACAATATCGCAAACGGTAAAAGGAGGGAAAAAAGCAGGAATAGTAACAGGTGTAGGGATAGCAGTTGGAGATTTAATTCATACAATTGCTGCAGTTCTCGGACTTTCGGCAATTTTGATGACATCAGCATTTGCTTTTGAGATCATTAAATACTTAGGGGCAGCCTATTTACTTTATTTAGGTATTCATGCATTTATTGAAAAATCTAAAAAACAAGCGGACCAGCCAGTAGAAATACAAAGAACCAATCCTGCAGTATCATTTCGCCAAGCTGTATTAATCGAATTATTAAACCCGAAAACAGCGCTTTTCTTTCTTGCATTTTTACCACAATTTGTACGAAATGATGGGTCTTCAGTCGTATTACAGCTATTAATGCTAGGATTTGTTTTTGTGTTCATGAGTATTATGTATACAACTTTATTAGCATTACTAACAAGTTCAATCGGCAATTGGCTACCGAAGAATGGCCTGATTTCACGCTGGCAAAACAAAATTGTCGGATCAATTTACATTGGTTTGGGGTTAAAGTTAGTTTTTGAGAGTCAAAATAGTTAATTTTTTTAGTAAAAAGGATTATATGTAAGCAGTTCCGAAAATATATAGTAAAGTATCGATAAAGGGATAGGGGGAGATTATTTTGACATTAAAAGATGTCGTAATTGTAAGTGCAGTAAGAACAGCGATTGGTAGCTTTGGCGGTAGCTTGAAAAATATTTCAGCACCGAAGCTTGGTGCAGTTGTAATCGAAGAAGCTTTAAAACGTGCAGGTGTAAAAGCTGATCAAGTAGATGAGGTTATTATGGGGAACGTTCTCCAAGCAGGATTAGGTCAAAATCCAGCAAGACAAGCAATGATTAATGCAAATTTACCACAGGAAACGTCAGCGATGACAATAAACAAAGTATGTGGCTCGGGTTTAAAGGCCGTTCATTTAGCCACACAAGCGATAATGGTCGGTGATGCAGACATAGTAGTCGCAGGCGGTATGGAGAATATGAGTCAAGCCCCATATTTATTGCAGGGTGCTCGAGATGGCTATCGAATGGGAGACCATAATGTTATTGATAGTATGATTAAGGATGGCTTATGGTGCGCCTTCAATGACTACCATATGGGAATGACAGCAGAAAATCTTTGTGATAAATATGAAATTACAAGGGATGAGCAGGATCAATTTGCATTAACAAGCCAAGAAAGAGCAACAAAAGCAATAGCGACTGGGAAATTCAAAGAAGAAATTGTAGCTGTACAAATTCCCCAACGAAAAGGAGAACCGATAATTTTTGATACTGATGAATATGTAAAGGCTAGTACGACGCTGGAGAAATTAGCAGCATTACGTCCAGCTTTTAAAAAGGATGGATCAGTAACGGCTGGGAACGCATCTGGAATTAACGATGGTGCCGCGGCATTTGTCATGATGAGTCGCGAGAAAGCGGAAAGCTTAGGGATAAAGCCGCTTGTTATCGTTCGTGGAAATGCTAGCGCTGGTGTAGATCCAAGTATTATGGGAATAGGGCCTGTTCAAGCCGTAAAAAAAGCACTCACAAAAACAGGTCTACGCTTACAGGATATGAACTTAATTGAAGCAAATGAGGCGTTTGCGGCGCAATCAATTGCTGTTGATCGCGAATTGCATTTTAATAAGGAAATATTAAATGTAAATGGTGGAGCAATTGCTTTAGGACATCCTGTTGGTGCTAGTGGAGCACGGATATTGGTTACGCTTATCCATGAATTGAAGCGTCGCGGTGATCGCTATGGATTAGCAACATTGTGTATAGGTGGAGGCCAAGGAGTTGCTACTATTATTGAAAATATAGAATAGCTTCTATTCGATAACCGCTACTTATAATAAGTTTAATGCGCATCTACCACATGATATAATTAATTTTGAGGTGATTATTGTGGCAAAAAAGAAAGCGCAGAAAAGGCTAAGTGAAAAAAATAAGCAGAACGAAGATAATATTAGTGTCCTTGATCACTTAGATCAAAATGTATATGCAAAACTAAAGGAAAAACAACTACAGCTAAAACGAGAAGCTGATCAGCAAAAAGAGGCAGAGGAAGAGCGTAAGCGTGAGGAGCGCAGGCAGCGTGAAAAGAACAAATCATTTGAAGAACTATTAGGTGAAAGTGATTTAGATTGGCGGAAGTTTAAATAGAAAGTAGAAAAACAACGATGGTCGCAAATCAATGCGATTATCGTTGTTTTTCATTTGTAGAAAAGAAATTTACTTTTTAAGCTTTTAAAATATCATGATCAACGTAGCGTTCACCATTTAGCTCGCTAATTATATTAATTGCAACTTTAGCCCCATCACCAGCAGTAATGATCGTATGCATACTGACACCAGCGATTGTCCCTGCTGCCCAAATGCCATCAATACTTGTTTTTCCGGCAGTATCCACAGCGATAATTGTTTTAACGCGAGGCTCCGTTCCTGGAACAGTATTTAATCCAACCTTCTCCGCTAGATCTGCTAGCATACCCGTTGCAAAAATTACATGCTTTCCTTCAAATTTTTGATTTTCAGCTTCAACTACAAATCCTGACTCAGCTTTTACAACATTAACAACTGTATCTTGAATGATTTCGGCACCAAATTTTTCAGCTTGATTTTTTCCAATTTCAATCATATCCGGTCCAGAAATTTCCATTACTCCATAGTGATTTTCCATCCAGGCCCGTTTTGTTACGCTTTTATCATTATCAATTACCAAAGTTTTTTTTCCAGCTTTTGCAGTAAATAAAGCAGCGCTAGCACCTGAAGGCCCTGCACCAATGATAACAACATCGAACATTTACTATTCCTCCTAATGTATGTATTGATAATTATTATTAATAAATATTTTATACTAAATAGTTAAAAAAGTAAATTTTTCAGCTCGTACAATGGAGAATAAAGTAATATTTTTCCTCATAAATTGGTTAGGAATGGTTTCATTTTTTAATAAAAGTGAGGGAGTTGTTTTTATGGATATAACTGTAAGACGAGGTGATTCATATTGGTATTATAGCCAATTGTTCCAAGTTCCACTCCAGCTCATTATTGATTCCAATCGTGGGATTCCGGCAAATCAGCTTTCTATAGGACAATCGATCAAAATACCAGGATTTGTCATAACAAATTATCAAATTGTTCGTGGTGATACACTGTGGGCAATCGCGAGTCGCCGTAATTTGCCTTTAGATAGTTTACTTTTAGTGAATCCAAATATTAATCCGCAACTACTTCGAGTTGGTCAAACGATTAATGTGCCATTAAGGGTAACTTGGAGAATAGTTCAAGGGAAGCAACAATATGATTATGATATTATGATGGATCATCTAGTTCGTTTGAAAAATGTTTACCCGTTTATTCAGATACCCTCAATTGGCAACACTGTTCTTAATCGCACGATTCCTGAAGTTAACATTGGAAATGGTGCGAAAAAAGTACATTATAATGGCTCGTTTCATGCTAATGAATGGATTACCACACCTGTCATCATGCAATTTTTAAATGACTATTTGTTAGCATTGACAAATCAAACACCGATTCGAGGCCTATATATGCATCCCTATTATTCTCTAGTATCTTTATCTATTGTGCCAATGGTGAATCCAGACGGGGTAAATCTTGTCATAGATGGACCACCAGAGGGTGAGCCATGGCGAAGTAGGGTTGTAGAGATTAACAACGGGAGCAGGAATTTTTCAGGCTGGAAAGCCAATATTCGTGGTGTTGATCTGAATAACCAGTTCCCGGCTAGATGGGAAATAGAACAAGCACGAAAGCCTCAACAACCTTCGCCAAGAGACTATCCAGGAGAACGCCCGTTAACTGAACCGGAGACCATTGCAATGGCGGAGTTAACTAGGAGAAAGGACTTTGATCGAGTATTAGCTTTCCATACACAAGGAAAGGTTATTTATTGGGGATTTTTAAATTTAGAACCACCAGAAGCAAGAACGATTGTTGAAGAATTTGCTCGAGTTAGTGGCTACGACCCAATTAGGACGGTAGATAGCTATGCTGGTTACAAGGATTGGTTTATTCAAGATTGGCGCCGCCCAGGCTATACAGTAGAGCTCGGATTAGGTACGAATCCTCTACCGCTCACACAATATGACGAAATATATGAGGAAGCATTAGGTATATTCTTAGCAGGTTTGTATATGTAATTATAAATGAAGTTCCCTTATATAAAATCAAACAGTGGGTTTCATGTTCAACAAAGTAATTCTTTCTTATCAAAATGTTGTACATGGATACCCACAATAATTTTATATTACTTATTTTTATTATTATTATTTTTATTTTTAGAAGGAAATAATAAATAATAATTAGTTAGCCTATGAACTTCGTTATTATAAGTAAATAATGTAAAGGTATGACCATCATATAAAAATGTATATGGTGAATGATTTGCTGTACATTGATTGGTTTTTAAAAAATCCACTACAGTGATATGACGATTTTCGTACTCTCTTAACTTTTTGCATATATCTTTTGCTTTGCCTATCATTTTAAATCCGTTAGCTTGTACATATACCTTTAACATGAAAAAGCTCCTTTCAAATGTCTTTGCTAGACTTTATGATAGAAATATCAAAAATAGAACATTAGGGGATGAAAAAGTGGATCATTTAATAGAAAAAACGATTTCTACTAATGAAATATACAATGGACGAATTATAAAAGTTCATTTGGAGGAAGTGGAGCTTCCGAATGGAGAAAAAAGTATGAGGGAAATCGTAAAGCACCCTGGTGCAGTTGCGATCATTGCGCTAACGGACGAGAAGAAGCTCCTGTTAGTTCGCCAATTTCGCAAACCGCTTGAACGTGTTATTTATGAGATTCCAGCTGGAAAGTTAGAGCCTGGAGAAGAACCGCTTGAATGTGTAAAAAGGGAGTTGGCTGAAGAAACCGGCTATAATTCTACCTCTATCGTGCCAGTTCAATCGTTTTATACGTCACCTGGATTCGCAAATGAAATAGTCCATGTGTTTTATACTGATCAACTTGAAAGATTAGACATCACACAACAGCTTGATGACGACGAATTTCTAGATGCCGTAGAGGTAACTCTTGAAGAAGCCCAGAAACTAATAGAAGAAAAGAAAATTTTCGATGCAAAAACAATATATGCCGTACAATACCTACAGTTGAAAGAGAGTATAAAAAAATAATGAACAAGTACTTTGTTGATTTGCATATACATATTGGTCGGACCCAAACGGGGCGACCAGTTAAAATTACAGGTGCAAAGTCATTAACAATTGAAAATATTTTAGTAGAGGCTTCTAATATAAAAGGTATGGATATGATTGGTGTCATAGACTGTCACGTCCCAGAAGTATTGCAAGAGCTCGTAAATTTACTTGCTGATGGCAAGATGAGTGAATTAGAAGGTGGCGGTCTTCGATACGGGAATGTAACCTTGATTTTAGGCTCTGAAATTGAAGTGTATGATGAACATTGTCAAGGGCCAATGCATGTTTTAGCATATATGCCAACACTTGAAACAATGAATGAATTAAGCGATTGGCTTTCAAAGCGAATGAAAAATATTACGTTAAGTACGCAGCGTATTTATGAAACGGCCGAGAATTTACAAGTGAAAATAAAGCAGCTAGGTGGTTTGTTTATCCCAGCACACGTTTTCACACCATTTAAAAGTTTATATGGCAGTGGCGTAAAATCATCACTAACTGAAGCATTAAATCCTATGTTAATTGACGCGATAGAACTAGGATTAAGCTCTGATACTGAGATGGCGGACCAAATAGTAGAACTTCGACGCTATACATTTGTTTCAAACTCGGATGCTCATTCATTAGGTAAGATTGCAAGGGAATACCAAGTGATAAAGATGCAGGAGCCGACTTTTGAAGAACTGGGGAAAGCGCTTCATCATCTAGAAAATAGAAAAATTATAGTTAATTATGGACTAGACCCTAGGCTTGGGAAGTATCATCGGACGACATGTGAAAAATGCTTAACACAAATAATAGATCGTCAACCATGCCCAAAGTGTGGTCATACAAGAGTTACACAAGGGGTTTATGAAAGGCTTGAACAATTAAAACAAGTTCAACAAATAGCCGTCTTAAATGATAATAAAATTGAACGACCAGCCTATATACATCAAATTCCATTAGAATTTATTCCAAAGCTTGGGCCAAAAACATTGAATAAGCTCCGAGATCATTTCGGAACTGAAATGAATATCATTCATGCTGTACCAGAACAGCAATTACAGCAAATTGTAGGCCCTCAGATAGCTCAGTTCATTTTGCAAGCGAGGAAGGGGAGTCTTTCTGTAACTGCGGGTGGTGGTGGCCGCTACGGAAGAGTTAATATAAAACGAACTAATAAAAATTAAACTAATGAAGAATTTACGCATACCAAAAATAAAAGTCATAGATTTCCGATAATTTCATAGAATACAATAACTAGATTTTGATTTTACTATCGGTTAATAGGGGGATATCTATGACTCGCCAGCTAAAAGCGATAATAAATATGCATTTTCGTGAAAACTCTTCGATTTACTTATTTACAACTATTCTTTTTTTAATAGGGGTTATGTTCGGGGCTATTATTGTTAATAGCTTAAGCTTTTCGCAAAAAGACGATTTATATTATTATTTAAATCGATTTTTTGGACAAATTGTGAATGGTGAATTTGCAAACTCAACATTAATGTTTAAACAAAGCTTTATGCATTATGTAAAAAATATCGGTTTAATGTGGATTTTAGGATTATCCATTATCGGATTACCGATTATCTTAATCCTATTATTTTTAAAAGGGGTAGTAGTCGGGTTTACTGTTGGATTTTTGGTGAATCAAATGGGATGGTATGGTTTTTTATTATCGTTCGTATCCGTCATGCCACAAAATTTTATTTTAGTCCCTCTATTTATCTTTGTCGGGACAATATCGATCTCGTTTTCATTAAGGATGATTCGTCAGCAGTTTGTAAAAAAAATAAATGACCCAATTTTACCTTATTTTTTCCGTTACACCTTAACGATGGCAGGAATATTGGTGGTAGTAGGATTTGCGTCAACTTATGAAGCGTATGTATCTCCTTCTCTTATGAAAAGTGTTGTTGAAATAATATATAAATAAGTATAATTATTACAATATAATAACTCTTATAATCTCTTCCTAATTATTATTCTAAATTGACACAGTTTTTCATTGAGATTATAATAAGATTGATATACGAGGGAGGGGTCTTTTCGATGGAAAGTAGAATAGAAAGAATAAAGAAGCAGCTGCATTCTCAAAGCTACAAATTGACACCGCAACGTGAAGCAACCGTTCGTGTATTGCTTGAGCATGAAGAAGACCATTTAAGTGCTGAAGATGTATACCTCCTCGTAAAAGAAAAGTCTCCCGAAATTGGGCTTGCAACAGTGTATCGCACGTTAGAACTGTTAACAGAATTAAAAATCGTTGATAAGATTAACTTTGGTGATGGGGTTTCCCGCTATGATTTACGTACTGAAGGTGCAGCACATTTCCACCACCACCTTGTATGTATGGAGTGCGGAGCTGTTGACGAGATTCAGGAAGATTTATTAGGTGATGTTGAAAAAATAGTTGAACGTGATTGGCACTTTATTATAAAGGACCATCGTTTAACTTTTCATGGCATTTGTCATAGATGTGTCCATAAAAATGAAGATAAAAGTGATGACCAGTAATTACTATAATTATAAATTAGAATAACCTTGACTCTAGGCATACTAGCAAGGTTATTTTTTTGGTTTTGTTGTACACTTAATGATTTTACGTACACATGCTATAATGATCTATATCATATATATTTTTGAAGCTTAAGAGAAAAAAGGGATAAATTCAATACAGTGCAACAGATAAGGATGGAAAATGATGGAAAGTCATGAAAATTTAACGAAAAAAAAGAAATCACATATACCATTCCGCTTGAATTTTTTATTTTTTGCGGTTTTCCTTTTATTTTCAATTGTTATATTACGATTAGGAGTTGTCCAAATAGTTAATGGCGAGGAATATAAAAAGGAATTAGAAAGAACAGAGAATATTATTGTTAAAAACCCAGTACCAAGAGGAAGAATTCTTGATAGCAATTGGCGGGTTATTGTTGATAATGAACCAGTCAATGCCATCGTCTATTCCCGAATGCCTGGGACGACTCAAAAAGAACGATTGGAAGTGGCGACTAAGCTTTCGAAATATATTGAAGTACCGATTGATGATATTTCCGATAAGGATGAACGGGATTTAAAAGATTATTGGCTTATAAAATTCCCTGAAAAGGCGGAAGAAAAATATAGTGAAAAAGAATTTGCTGAGCTAGAGGATAGTGAATTGTATAAGCTTCAGCTTGAACGGATTACAGCTAGTGATCTTTCCGTGTTTACACCAGAGGAATTAGAAATCTTTAAGATTAAGCGTGAACTTGATCGTGGCTATGATCTCACAATAAATATTATAAAAGACAACGTTTCTCAAGAGGAATTTGCAGTTGTTAGCGAGAATTTAGGCGAGCTTCCAGGTGTAGATATTATGACAAACTGGGATCGGAAATACAATTATGGTTCTACTTTTCAAACAATATTAGGCAATGTAACAAGCGGATTACCGTCCGAAAAAATAGATTATTACTTATCAAGAGGATACAGCCGTAATGATAGAATTGGAGCAAGTTATATAGAGGAGCAGTATGAAGATGTATTAAAAGGGACGAAGGAAGAAACTAAATATATTAAAGATAAGTCTGGTAATATTATTGAAACAGTTCCTGTATCCTCTGGTGAACGTGGTCAGGATCTTGTTTTGACGATTGATATGGAATTACAAAAAAAGGTTGAGCAAATCATTGAGGAAGAACTATTACAAGCTAAAAAAAATTCCGGGAATTATATGCTGGATAGGGCCTTTGTTGTGATGATGAATCCAAAAACAGGGGAAATATTATCGCTAGGTGGAAAGCAGTTGATTGATAATAATGGCAGTGTTGAAGTTCAGGATTTTTCAATTGGAACGATGACAAGTCAATATGAAATGGGGTCAGCTGTAAAAGGTGCGACAATTTTAACAGGTTATCAAACAGGTGCAATTGATATTGGAACGTATCAATATGATGAACCAATAAAAATTAAAGATACGCCATTAACCGGATCTTATACTAGGCTAGGTCGGATTAATGATCTAACAGCATTGAAAAAATCTTCAAACGTTTATATGTTTAAAACAACAATAAGTATGGCGAATGCGGTGTACCGATATAACGAAGCATTGAATATCAATCCCAAGTATTTTGATACAATGCGGTACTATTTTAGTCAATTTGGCTTAGGTGTAAAAACAGGCATTGATTTACCGAACGAGGCAACAGGTTATAGAGGTACGGAAACAAAACCAGGTTTACTACTTTATTTAAGCATTGGGCAATATGATTCTTATACACCATTACAAATGGCGCAATATATTTCTACCATTGCGAATGGTGGATACCGAATGAAGCCATTAATTGTAAAGGAAATAAGACAACCTAGCAATGACTCAAAGCTAGGAAATGTGGTGTACCAAATCACCCCACAAGTATTGAATCGAGTTGATATGGATGATAAATATATAAAACGTGTTCAGGAAGGGTTTCGGCAAGTATACCAAGAAGCAGGTGGAACAGCATATACGCAATTTTACAACGCTCCTTATAGTCCTGCTGGTAAGACCGGAACTGCCCAAAGTCGTTACTATGGGCCTAAAAAAGAATTTTACGGTGATAATACGTACAATTTGACTTTGGTTGGATATGCTCCACATGATAATCCGGAAGTAGCTTTTTCAGTTGTTGTACCATGGATGAGTACTGATAAAGATGCTGTTAATAAAACAATCGGGCGGAGAATTTTAGATGCCTATTTTGGATTGAAGCAATCAAGAAATACTTCTACTTCGGCAGCAATCAATGTTCAAGGTCAAATTGATTCACCTGACAACAATGACCAAGGTGGTCAAAATCAATCCCAAGCTGAAGGTTCTTTAATCAGTGATGTTGAAACGACAAATGCCATTGAAGTAATTCGTAACGAATAGCTATTTAACGAGGTAATCTTGACGTCTATCGTACAAATTGGTATGATAATTCCAAAATAAAAGATAATATATTACCTAAACGATGATGGAACTATAGTAACTAAGAAACTCTTTTTAAGAGAGCAGGGGATGGTGGGAGCCTTGTAAAGAGATTTTAGTGAAACGGCAGTCTTGAGTTTTTGATTAGTAAAGTGGGCGCAACCTTTTTTTTGGATGTGCCAATTAGGGTGGAACCGCGGGAATACTCTCGTCCCTAGGCTATTGTTATAGTCTGGGGAGGGGAGTTTTTATTTTTCAATTAATATTTTACGAGGAGTGTCAGAAATGTCAGTAGAAAAAACAATGGATCAAATTGTTGCAACCGCTAAGCATCGGGGGTTTATTTTTCCAGGCTCTGAAATTTATGGTGGTTTAGCCAATACGTGGGACTATGGACCACTAGGAACTGAACTTAAAAATAACATTAAAAAAGCGTGGTGGAATAAATTTGTTCAAGCTTCCCCATACAATGTAGGTCTAGATGCTGCTATCCTTATGAATCCGAAAACATGGGAAGCTTCAGGGCATATAGGTAATTTCAATGACCCAATGATTGACTGTAAAGAGTGTAAATCACGTCACCGTGCTGATAAATTAATTGAAAATGCTTTGGACGAAAAAGGCATTGAAATGATTGTAGACGGCTTGCCATTCAAAAAAATGGAAGATTTGATAAAGGAACATGAAATTTCATGTCCAGATTGTGGAAGCAAAGACTTTACTTCTATTCGCCAGTTTAACCTAATGTTTAAAACACATCAGGGTGTAACAGAATCAAGTGCAAATGAAATCTTTCTACGTCCCGAAACTGCTCAAGGAATTTTTGTGAATTTTAAAAATGTCCAACGAACAATGAGAAAAAAACTACCTTTTGGAATCGCGCAAATCGGCAAAAGCTTTCGTAATGAGATAACTCCAGGCAACTTTACCTTCCGTACGAGAGAATTTGAGCAAATGGAGCTTGAATTTTTCTGTAAGCCGGGAGAAGAACTAGAGTGGCATGATTATTGGCAGAAGTTCTGTGAAAATTGGTTACTTGCTTTAGGAATGACAAAGGGAAATATCCGTCTTCGTGAGCATTCAGCAGATGAACTGTCACATTATAGTAACGCAACAACTGATATTGAGTATAAATTCCCGTTTGGTTGGGGAGAGCTTTGGGGGATTGCATCTAGAACAGATTATGACTTAAAACAGCACATGCAGTTTTCTGGAGAGGATTTTAATTATCACGATCAAGAAACGAATGATCGTTTTATACCATATTGTATTGAACCATCGTTAGGAGCAGATCGGGTAACATTAGCATTTTTAATCGATGCTTATGATGAAGAACATCTTAGCGATGGAACATCACGCTCCGTGATGCATTTCCATCCAGCATTGGCACCTTACAAGGCTGCGGTTTTACCGCTGTCAAAGAAATTGTCTGATGATGCGCGTTCTATATTTGCAGAGCTTTCTAATCATTTCATGGTTGATTTTGATGAGTCTGGTTCTATTGGGAAACGATATCGTCGTCATGATGAAATAGGAACTCCTTTCTGCATAACATATGATTTTGATTCCAAAGAGGATAATATGGTAACAGTTCGTGATCGTGATACAATGGAACAAAAGCGTCTTCCAATCGCACAGTTGAAGGAGTTTATTGAAAATAAAACGAAATTCTAACAGAACTTTATATGTTCATTCAAAAGGAGTCTACCCCAAAATAGTGGGTAGGCTCCTTGCCTTTATGGCCCGCCAATCAAGTTTTCTTTATATTTACAAATTTAAATTATTTCGATACCTTAAAGATAGGCAATTTCCAGCAATTTCTTTCATGTATAAAATTTCTCATTCTTGACATATCTTTTTAATAGAGGTTGTACATCGAGCGACTTTTTAAAGTTTGTGGAGGATGAGATATGAGTTCTTTTGTAAGAGTAGTCTATGATACAGTTAAAGTTTTTATATTATTTACAGGCTGTACACTCCTTTTTTATTATGGGATTTTGTGGATTAATCAAGAATACGAGCAATATCACCGCTACGATGAGCCGGATGGTGGAGCGCTTAAAGTATCAGGTGGAGCGCACCACGAGGAAACAACATGGTTTGAACGGTTACTGTATTATTATCAAAATGGTGAGTAAGGAAGGAGTTTAAAAACCAACACTTGGGCAAATTACATTGGGAGGATTATTGTCTACGAGGGGGAATACAAATGAAATTTAAGCGAATTTTTCTAATAGTTATGGACTCTGTTGGAATCGGAGAAGCGCCTGATGCAGAAAGCTTTGGCGATAAGGGAGCTGACACACTCGGCCATATAGCTGAATATATGAATGGATTATATATGCCAAATATGGCAAAACTCGGTCTTAGTAACATAAAAGAAATAAAAGGTGTACCGAAAGCATCTAATCCATTGGCGCATTTTACGAAAATGCAGGAAGCATCTGTTGGAAAGGACACGATGACAGGACATTGGGAAATAATGGGTCTATACATTGACAAACCATTTCGCACATTTCCAAACGGATTTCCAGCTGAATTAATTCAAGAGATTGAAAAACAAACAGGACGAAAGGTAATTGGAAATAAGCCAGCTTCAGGAACTGAAATTATTAAGGAGCTTGGTAAGGAGCATATTGAAACAGGTAGTATTATTGTTTATACTTCAGCAGATTCAGTCCTGCAAATTGCGGCTCATGAGAATGTTGTACCATTGGATGAGTTATATCAAATTTGCGAGACAGCCCGTGAGTTAACATTAGACGAAAAATATATGGTAGGCAGGATCATCGCACGGCCATTTATTGGAGAACCGGATAGCTTAAAACGAACAGCAAATCGCCATGATTATGCGTTAAAGCCTTTTGGACGAACTGTTATGAATGAATTAAAAGATTCAAACTTTGATGTAATTGCTGTTGGAAAGATATCCGATATTTATGATGGTGAAGGGGTTACCAAGTCGTTACGAACGATATCAAATATGGATGGTATGGATAAGTTAATGCAAACATTCAAAATGGATTTTTCCGGCATTAGTTTTTTAAATCTAGTTGATTTCGATGCGAATTTTGGCCACCGCCGAGATCCTCGTGGTTACGGAAAAGCACTAGAGGAATTCGATGAGCGCTTAACAGAAGTCCTACAGGAAATGAAAATAGATGACTTGTTAATGATTACTGCTGATCATGGAAATGATCCAGTGCACCATGGTACAGACCATACGCGAGAGTATGTACCTCTTCTTGTTTATCATAAGGGAATTACTGTCGGAAAAGAACTGCCAATTTCAAAAACATTTGCTGATATTGGAGCAACAATTGCTGATAATTTTGGTGTGTCGATGCCTAAATATGGGACAAGCTTCTTAAAATTAATTTAGATTTAAAAAGGAGTCAAAATAAAATGAAACAAAATAAAGTGAGTAATGAATCGATTAAGAAAGCAGTTACATATATTCAATCAAAAATAAACGATGCCCCAAAGGTTGGCTTGATTTTAGGATCAGGGTTAGGAGTGTTAGCTGAAGAAATTGAAAATCCCGTAAATATACCATATGAGGAAATTCCAGAATTTCCTGTTTCAACTGTTGAAGGTCATAAGGGACAGCTAGTGATTGGGAAACTTCAAGGCATTCAAGTTATAACAATGCAAGGAAGATTTCACTTTTACGAAGGATATTCCCTTGATAAGGTCACTTTTCCAGTACGCGTTATGAAAGCAATAGGTGTTGAAAAATTAATTGTTACGAATGCAGCTGGCGGTGTAAACACGTCCTTTGAGCCAGGTGATTTAATGATTATTAAAGATCATATAAACTTTACAGGGCAAAATCCATTAATCGGTCCTAACGATCTCGAATTAGGTGTCCGTTTTCCTGATATGTCCGAAGCTTATTCAGGAAAGCTAAGGACTGTAGCAAAACAGGTTGCGGCAAGCTTAAATATTCCTATTAAAGAAGGAGTTTATTTTGGAAATACTGGCCCCAGCTATGAAACGCCTGCAGAAATACGTATGACAAGAATATTAGGGGGCGATTGTGTTGGTATGTCCACCGTTCCCGAGGTTATTGTTGCTAGACATGCTGGCATTGAAGTATTAGGTATTTCTTGTATTTCTAATATGGCGGCAGGAATCTTAGATCAGCCTCTGTCCCATGAAGAAGTGATTGAAACGACGGAAAAAGTGAAACAACAATTTCTCACGTTGGTAAAAGGAATCGTTAAAGCACTATAGGTTGAAAAGGAGGTTAATAAAATGGAAAACATTTTATCAAAAATGAAGGAAGCTACTGCATATATTCAAACTCAAGCGCCAAATAAGCCATCTATAGGATTAATTTTAGGATCCGGGTTAGGTGAATTAGCTGAGGAAATAGAAGATTCCGTAAAAATTGATTTTTCCGCCATACCTCATTTCCCTGTATCAACCGTAGAAGGGCATGCAGGGAAATTAATTATCGGAACACTTCAAGGCAGAACCGTTGTTGCAATGCAAGGTCGGTTTCACTATTATGAAGGCTATTCGATGCAGCAAGTAACCTTTCCCGTTCGTGTTATGAAGGGATTAGGTGTTGAAACATTAATTGTTACAAATGCCTGTGGTGGTATGAATTCTAGCTTCCAACCAGGTGATCTTATGATCATAACGGACCATCTAAATATGACAGGATATAATCCATTAATTGGTCCAAATGAAGACGAATTAGGGGCACGTTTTCCGGACATGAGTCGTGCCTATACACCAGAGTTAGTAAATCTAGCAAAAGAAGTTGCTGTGAAGCTTAATATTGATGTTAAGCAAGGAGTTTATGTTGGGATTTCAGGTCCAACTTATTCGACTCCAGCTGAATCAATTATGCTTCGCAACATTGGTGGGGATGCGATTGGGATGTCAACTGTCTCAGAGGTAATTGTGGCAAGTCATATGCGGATGAGGGTATTAGGAATTTCGTGTGTAACAGACATGGCAATTGGTGAAGAGTTAGAACCACTTACCCATGAACAAGTTGTAGAAGTTGCCAATCGGACAAAACCTAAGTTTATTAGCCTTGTGAAAGAAATAATTACTGCTATTTAAGCTAAGCTGTGAAGGAGTTATTCATATGAGGATGGTTGACTTAATTCAAAAAAAGCGTGATGGTAAAGAACTTACAAAGGAAGAAATTGATTTCATTATTAATGGGTACACGAACAATACAATACCAGATTATCAGATGAGTGCTTTGGCAATGGCTATCTATTTTAAAGGGATGACAAATATAGAACGAGCACACTTAACAATGGCAATGGTTAATTCAGGTGATAAAATTGATTTGTCACTTATTGATGGAATTAAGGTTGATAAACATTCAACCGGTGGAGTAGGAGATACAACGACATTAGTGTTAGCTCCTCTTGTTGCCTCTGTTGGTGTACCCGTTGCAAAAATGTCTGGTCGGGGTTTAGGACATACTGGCGGCACGATTGATAAACTAGAAGCAGTAAACGGCTTTCATGTAGAAATAAGCAATAAGGATTTTATCGATCTTGTCAATAAAAACAAAATTGCAGTTATAGGTCAAAGTGGAAACTTGACCCCGGCAGATAAAAAATTGTATAGTCTTCGTGATGTAACGGCTACTGTTAATTCAATACCGTTAATCGCTAGTTCGATTATGAGCAAAAAAATCGCTGCAGGTGCAGATGCGATTGTTCTGGATGTGAAAACGGGTGCAGGTGCATTTATGAAGGACCTAGATGATGCGAAAGAGCTTGCTCAAGCAATGGTTGAGATTGGGAATAATGTTGGTCGAAAAACAATGGCAATCATCTCTGATATGAGTCAGCCGTTAGGATATGCAATCGGAAATGCATTAGAAGTAAAGGAAGCTATTGCAACACTACGGGGTGAAGGTCCTCTTGATTTACAAGAACTGTGTTTAACGTTAGGAAGCAATATGGTGTTGTTAGCAGAAAAGGCTAAAACTCTCGAAGAGGCAAGGAATTTATTAGAGGAAGCCATTCAGTCAGGGAAAGCAATAGATAAATTTAAAACATTTTTAGCAGCACAGGGTGGGGACCCTTCAGTAGTTGAAGATCTTCAGAAACTTCCAAGTGCATCATTTCAATATAAATTTGAGGCAAGTCAAGACGGTTGGATAACCAATATTGTTGCTGACGAGGTTGGTAAAGCAGCCATGCTTTTAGGCGCCGGTCGGGCAACAAAGGATTCAACGATTGATCTAGCAGTTGGTCTAGTCTTGCATAAGAAGATAGGAGACTTGGTTAAAAAGGGAGAATCATTGGTAACTATCCATAGTAATGCTGAGGATATTCACACAGTTGTTGAGTTACTTGAAAAATCATTTACAATATCTCATGAAAAAGTTACCCCACCACCATTAATTTATGATGCAATCTATTAATGAAAAATCTATTAATGAAATAGGTATAAAATGATCTGTTTGGTCATTTTATACCTATTTTTTTATAGGAAATGGTTAATGTTTTATAAAAAATTAATAAATTTAACGGTTGGGAAAAATGGTATAAAAAGATAAATTATGGGAAAAATGTTCAATATGTAGTTTTTGTATTTATGATTAGTCCGCTTGATAAAAAGGAGGGAGATTCATGTGAAGCGATTACAAAAGGTAGCTTCAAGTTTTTTATTGGTATTTTCGATTTACATTTCGTCTGGATTTTCAGGATTTGCTGAAGAGCGAAAAGTGGAATTGGCTGATAAAGCCGCTTCAGCAATTCTAATTGAAAGAGATACTGGAACAGTTCTATATGAAAAGGACGCTGATAGGAAACTTCCACCAGCAAGTATGACAAAAATTATGACGATGCTTCTAATTATGGAAGCGATTGATGAAGGGCAAATAAAACTCGATGATAAGGTAAGAACTAGTGAATATGCTGCCTCAATGGGAGGATCGCAAATCTTCCTTGAAGCAGGAGAAGAAATGACAGTCGATGAAATGTTAAAAGGAATTGCGATTGCATCCGGTAATGATGCGTCTGTAGCGATGGCAGAGCATATTGCTGGATCTAATGATGGCTTCATTGAAATGATGAATGAGAAAGCTCGTATGCTTGGATTGAAAAATACTAGTTTTAAAAACGCAACTGGCTTACCTGCTGAGGAACATTATAGTACTTCTCGTGATATGGCATTAATAGCGAAAGAATTGTTAAAATACGATGACATCATAACAAAATATACTGGGAAATATGAAGATTATTTACGTGAAAATACAGATAAAAAGTTTTGGTTAGTAAATACCAATCGACTCGTTAAGTTTTATCCAGGTGTAGACGGAATAAAAACTGGCTATACAAGTGAAGCCAAATATTGTCTAACGGCAACGGCGAAGAAAGATGGTATGAGAGTGATTGCTGTTGTAATGGGAGCGGCTACACCAAAAGAGCGAAATGGTCAGGTTTCGAAAATGTTAGACTATGCTTTTAGTCAATATCGCACACATCCAATGTTTGATCGCAATCAGCCGCTAGTAAAAATTTCTGTATCGAAGGGAAGTCAAGCAAAGGTTGAAGCTGTAACATCTGAACAAATTTCAATTTTGACTAAAAAAGGTGAAACTGTAGACGATGTTGTCCATGAAATTGTCATCAATGAGAACATTGAAGCTCCAATACAAAAAGGTGATGAAATTGGAAAGCTTTTATTAAAGAAGGGTGAGAAGATCCTGTTAGAAAGTCCAATTGTTGCTGCGGAAGAAGTTGCTGTTGCATCTTGGTGGCATTTATTTAAAAGAACAATTGGGGATTTTGCAAAAAAAACGAGCTAATTATGTGGAATTTTAATGGAATTTAACTAGTTTTGTCATGTAGCAGGAATTTACTCAAACGGTATAGAAAAGACTCACTATGACCAGCAATTAGGAGGAGTTCAAAGTGAGTCTTGACATTGAGTTAGTGACAAAAGAAAGTGTGCTATTGATCCGCTTGAAGGGTGAACTTGATCATCACACAGCAGAAGATCTGCGCGAACAGGTATCAGAAAAAATTGAAAAAAATAATATTCAACACATCGTATTGAATTTGCAGGAGTTAACCTTCATGGATAGCTCTGGCTTAGGTGTCATTTTAGGCCGCTATAAACAGATTCAAAGTCTAGGTGGGGAAATGGTCGTATGCTCTATTTCTCCCGCGATTAAACGACTTTTTGATATGTCGGGTTTATTTAAAATCATTCGCCTAGTCGATGATGAAAAATATGCCTTACAAACATTGGGGGTGGCCTAAAATGGAAAATACAATGGAATTAAAGTTTTCTGCACTAAGTCAGAACGAATCATTTGCAAGGGTTACAGTTGCTGCTTTTATAGCACAGTTAGATCCTACATTGGATGAATTAACTGAAATTAAAACAGTCGTATCAGAAGCTGTTACAAATTCTATTATTCATGGCTATGAAAACAATCCAGATGGACAAGTATACATTTCTGTTACACTAGATGATGGTGCTGTTTATTTAACGATTAAGGATGAGGGAATTGGGATTCGAAATTTAGATGAAGCAAGACAGCCTCTATTTACAACAAAACCAGAGCTAGAACGTTCTGGAATGGGCTTTACCATCATGGAAAACTTCATGGATGAAATGGTTGTTGAGACTAATGAAAATATGGGTACGACGATTAAAATGACTAAATATTTAACTAAAAGTAAAGCGTTAAGTAATTAAGGAGATCTGCCTATGGATGTGGAGGTCAAAAAACAAAAGAGCGAAACGTACCTAAAAGATCATGAAATAAAAGAACTGATAGAGAAAAGCCAACAAGGCAATCAGGAAGCACGTGACTTGATTGTTCAGAAAAATATGCGACTCGTATGGTCTGTTGTGCAACGCTTTATTAACAGGGGCTATGAACCTGATGATTTGTTTCAAATCGGTTGTATAGGGTTATTAAAATCAGTTGATAAATTTGACTTATCATATGACGTGAAATTTTCTACATACGCCGTGCCTATGATTATTGGAGAAATTCAGCGATTTATCAGAGATGATGGAACAGTAAAGGTAAGTCGCTCACTGAAAGAAACTGGGAATAAAATTAGAAAATTAAAGGATGATTTGACCAAAAAATTTGGTCGATCACCTACTGTCCTTGAAATTGCTGAGGAACTTGAATTATCTCCTGAGGAGGTTGTGTTGGCACAAGAAGCGAGCCGGACGCCTTCATCAATACATGAGACAGTCTATGAAAATGATGGGGACCCGATTACTTTACTAGATCAAATTGCAGATCATTCTGAAACAAAGTGGTTTGACAAAATTGCTTTACAGGAGGCTATTAGAGGATTAGATGAACGGGAAAGATTAATCGTATATTTACGGTACTATAAAGATCAAACCCAATCAGAGGTTGCTGGTCGATTAGGGATTTCCCAAGTTCAGGTTTCACGCTTAGAGAAAAAAATACTTCAACAAATGAAAGAACAAATGGGGTAGAAAAGCGAAAGCAACCTTGGTCAGCCCCGACAGAAAAATGCTCTTCCCACAAAAGAAGTCCGCCTTTGACTTCGTTGTGGGAAGAAATTTTATCCGAGGGGATAGGTGCTGGAGCTAGCCGATAGAAAAGCGAAAGCTAGACAATTGAAAATCAAAAAGCCACGTAATGAACGATAGTGAATGGTTACGTGGCTTTTTTGTGCCAATTATTGGCTTCATTACGAATCGCATGATCCTCGTGTCCCACAAGCATACTAACCTATAAAGGGAACATATTGCGAGGTGTAGAGAATGGAGGAAGCTATTTACATTCGGATGAGACAACGAGTGCTGGTTTCGCCACATTCTACTATAACGATTGGTGATATTGCCCAAATTGTTAGTACAACCGAAAATGGGGATCAAATAATTAATATGCCTCTTTATTTTATTGATGAAAGTGATGAGAATATTGTTGTTATTGATGTAATGAAGGTTATTCAGAAGATTCAAAGCTTTAACTCGGCAATCGACATCCAAACAGTTGGACCTACTCAAACTATTGTTGAAGTTGTAAATAAGAAAAAAAAATATACGTTTGGATTCCTTGCTATTGTGTGGTTTCTATTATTTATTGGTTCCGCTATGGCGATCATGAACTTTCATGAGGACGTTTCGATGCAGCAAGTTCATCAAAAGTTAGCTTACATTATTACTGGAGAGGAAATTTTTAAGCCACTGCTATTACAAATTCCTTATTCATTAGGACTTGGTATTGGTATGATTATTTTTTTTAATCATCTCTTTAAAAAACGCTTGAACGAAGAACCAAGCCCACTTGAAGTTGAAATGTTTAAATACCAGCAAGATCTAGATCAGTATGTGATCATCAAGGAAAATAAAGAAACCATTAAGAGGCTAAGTAATGACCCATGATATTGTGGAAATTCTTTTTATCATTTTGGTTGGTTTTGCAGGAGGGGTAGCAGTTGGTTCGGGGTTTGTCGCATTTCTTACCGTTCTAGGAATTATCCCTAGACTGACTCAATTAACGAAGACAATGAAGTATATTCGCGCATACGAATGGAGCGTTGTACTTGGAGCAACAACAGGTTGTTGGATTTATTTAAACGAGACGATTCATAGCATATCCTCTTTATTCTTAATACCAATCGGGCTTGCTGATGGGATCTTTGTAGGGATGCTTGCTGCGGCATTGACTGAAGTATTAAATGTTTTCCCAATCTTAGCGAAAAGATTAGGTATACAAGAAAAAATCATTTTTCTTTTAATGGCAATTGTATTAGGAAAAGTATTGGGATCTTTGTTTCACTGGGTTTATTTTGTTGATATTTTACGTCATTCGTAAATTTTGCCATTGGAAAATTGGAGGAAAGGATATGGATGAAAAAATTACAAAAGAAAATTATTTATCACAAATTAAGCCTTTTCAGCCTAAACCTTCAATAATCAAAAATGGTGGGAAAGCTTTTATTATAGGTGGTTTGATCTGTCTATTTGGTCAAGCTCTTCAAAACATGTATATTGAACTATTTGATTTTACAGAAAAAACAGCTATTAATCCCACACTTGCAACATTAATTTTGCTAACGGCATTATTAACAGGATTTGGTGTTTATGATAAGCTTGGTCAGTTTGCTGGTGCAGGGTCCATTGTTCTCATAACCGGCTTTGCGAATGCTATGACAAGTGCCGCACTAGAGCATAAAAGTGAAGGTATCGTATTAGGGATCGCAAATAATATGTTTAAAATAGCAGGGGCGGTTATTGTTTATGGAGTTGTAGCAGCTACGGTAACTGGTTTTCTTCGCTATACCATTAAATATTTACTATCATAATAAAACAAATTAGATCTGATAAAAAGGGTGGTCAAGATGAGATTTGTAGGGAAGCAATCTTGGCTGTTTCAAAATGATGTTTTTATTTATTCAACAGGAACTGCAGTAGGACCTAAAGAAGCGGCAGGTCCGCTTGGACATACATTCGATATAAAATATGATGATTTACATTGTGGTGAAAAAAATTGGGAGATGGCAGAGAGAAAATTAATGAATTCCGCAATTGAATGTTGCTTAGGAAAAGTAAATCTAAAATCAGAGGATATTGATTTATTTTTAGCAGGTGACTTATTAAACCAAAACGTTACCGCAAATTATGTAGCAAGAGAAAATCAAATTCCTTTTTTATGTATGTTTGCAGCTTGTTCAACTTCAATGGAAACACTAGCGGTTGCTTCATCATTAATTGATGGGGGCTTTGCTAATAAAATATTGACTGCAGTAAGTAGCCATAAGGCAACAGCGGAACGCCAATTTCGCTACCCAACAGAATTTGCTGGGCAAAAGCCTGATACAGCCAATTGTACCGTAACAGGGTCAGGCGCAATCATTCTAAGTAAAGAAAAGGGAGCTGTGAAAATTACGGCAGCAACAATAGGAAAGGTAGTTGATTATGGTATTAAAAATCCCCTTGATATGGGTTCTGCAATGGCTCCTGCAGCTGCTGATACGATAGTAGCGCATTTTCATGATTTGAACAGGACTCCCAGAGATTATGATCTAATTGTTACAGGGGATTTATCTAGTGTGGGGGCACCCATTTTAAGACAAATGTTACTAGGAGAAGGGTTTAACATTCAAACTAACTACAATGACTGTGGCTTGATGGTATATAGAAAGGATCAAGGTGTGTTTGCTGGTGGAAGTGGTTGTGCATGCTCTGCCGTTGTAACTTACGGATACTTAATGAAGGAACTGATCGCTGGCAATCTTAAACGAGTATTAGTAATTGCAACAGGGGCATTATTAAATCCAATAATGGTTCAGCAGAACGAGACGATTCCAACAATTGCTCATGGTGTTGTTTTTGAAAGGGTTGAAAGCTAGTGGCGGATTATGTGACAGCATTTATAGTAGGTGGTTTATTATGCTTCGTTGGTCAAATATTACTTGATCAATTTAAGTTAACACCTGCACATGTGATGAGCTCCTTTGTAGTAATTGGTGTCATTCTTGATGGATTTGGTTTGTACGATAAATTAATTGAATTTGCTGGTGCAGGGGCAACAATTCCGCTAACAAGTTTTGGTCATTCATTATTACATGGTGCGATGGTTGAAGCTGGTGAGCACGGGTTTATTGGCATAGGGATGGGCATTTTTCAGCTTACTTCGTCAGTTATTTCTTCAGTTATTTTGTTTTCATTTCTAGTAGCACTTATCTTTCAACCTAAAGGGTAGGGTGATCCGATTATGAAACGAAAGGTAATATTAGTAACTGATGGTGATGATTACGCTCATCATGCAATCCAGTTAATAGCAAAAAAAATTGGCGGACGTTGTATTTCACAATCAGCAGGTAATCCTACAACAATAACTGGGGAAGAAATGGTACGTCTAGTGAAAAAAGCCTTGAGTGATCCGGTGTTTTTAATGTTTGATGATAGTGGATTACTAGGTGAAGGAAGTGGAGAAAGAGCGTTAAATTATGTCGCGAATCATCCGGATATTAACGTGTTAGGTGTGATCGCCGTTGCTTCTAGAACAAGACATACTGAATGGAGTCGTGTAGATGTATCAATTGATCGTGATGGTAATTTGACTGAATATGGTGTAGATAAAAGTGGGGTTCCCGATATCGAACGTGGACGAATAAACGGTGATACTGTGTATATACTTGATCAAATTGATGTTCCAATTATAGTCGGCATAGGTGATATTGGGAAAATGGCTAGATATGATTCCGTAAAAAATGGTTGCCCAATCACAACAAGAGCGGTTGAACTTATTTTGGAAAGGAGTGGCTTTTATGACACCCGTGGCCAATCTGGATACGAATAAGCAGTTGATTTCTACAACAATAACAGAAAATGAGCGTTACTTAAAAGAACGAATTGGTGTTGGAACAAGCTTTGATTTAGGGGTTCGAAAAATTAAAGTATTAAAAAAAGAAATACATTTATACTTTTTAAATGGTTTATGTGATTCAGCTCTTATTCTCGAACTATTAAGAGAACTCGTAGAAATAAATGATAATGAAAGAAGTATTAGAGTCAATGTGAAAGATGTAATTGATAATCGCCTTACACATCAGCAGGTTGAAACTGCTAGAGATATGGATAAAGTTGTCGATCAATTACTTTCCGGGCTCATTATTATTCTAGTTGAAGGTGAAAATTGTGGGTTTATTGTTGATGTTAGAAGCTATCCTGGACGAGACCCTCAAGAACCGGATACGGAAAAAGTAGTAAGGGGAGCAAGAGATGGTTATACAGAGAATATTATCGTTAATACTGCTCTAACTAGAAGACGTATACGTGATGAGCGGTTAAGGCACGAAATTGTCCAAGTTGGTGAGCGTTCTAAAACTGATATATGCATTGCATATTTGCAGGACGTTGCTGATCCGAACCTAGTTGAAATCATAAAAAAAGAATTAATGCAAATTGAAATAGATGGTATTCCAATGGCAGATAAGACTATCGAAGAATTTCTTGTTAAACAAGGCTGGAATCCATATCCACTTGTACGTTATACGGAACGGCCCGACGTAGCGGCTACTCATCTTTTCGAAGGACATGTCATCATTATGGTTGACACATCTCCAAGTGTGATTATAACCCCTACAACTTTTTTTCATCATGTACAACATGCAGAGGAATATCGTCAAACCCCCGCAATTGGTGCATTCTTAAGGTGGGTTCGCTTTATAGGTATGATTGCTTCTGTTTTTTTAATTCCACTTTGGTACCTATATGTCAAAAATCCAGATTTACTCCCTGCTGCATTGAAATTTATAGGTCCAAATGAAGAGGCAACAGTTCCAATTATTATTCAATTATTAATAGCTGATTTTGGCATTGATCTATTAAGGATGGCTGCGATTCATACACCGACACCACTTTCAACTGCAATGGGCTTAATAGCAGCTGTGTTAATTGGACAAATTGCCATTGATGTCGGACTTTTTTCTGCGGAGGTCATTTTGTATATAGCTGTAGGTGCGATTGGTTCGTTTGCAACTCCAAGCTATGAGTTAGGTGTTGCGAATAAAATTGTAAAGATATTTCTTCTACTAGCTGTTTTCTTCTTTGATGTCCCTGGATTCGTAATTGGCACAACCTTGTATTTGTTGTTTTTGGTTTCAGTCAAATCACTTGAAACACCTTACCTATGGCCGTTTATTCCTTTTGATCCTAAAGCATTAATACAGATCTTACTCCGAGTATCAGTTCCTGTTAATAAAACTAGACCTAAAATTACAAAGCCCAAAAATGAAAGAAAACAACCAACTAGAAAGCCCGTTTTAAGTTAATCAAATTTAAATTTTCATTGGGAAATGTAATGAAACCATCTATTGCATCATAGTGAGTTCTATGTTAAATTAGATTTATTATAATTAAGAAATCGCAGGAGAGACAGCGCCCAAGCTGTCTTTCCTTATCTATATGATTAGGTATAAAGCAAGGGGGAAGTGTATGTTTTTGCATGGAACAAGCACTATAAATGAAGTAGGGCACTTAGAAATTGGTGGTGTTGATACTACCCAATTAGCGAAGCAATATGGAACACCATTGTTTGTCTATGATGTAGCACTAATAAGAAATCGAGCACGAGCTTTTAAACAAACGTTTGAAAAAAATGGGGTAAAAGCACAAGTAGCCTATGCTAGTAAAGCATTTTCAACGATTGCAATGATTAATTTAGTTGCGGAAGAGCGATTAAGTTTAGACGTTGTTTCTGCAGGTGAGTTATATACTGCATTAGCTGCGAACTTTCCAGTAGACCGCATTCATTTCCATGGAAACAATAAAAGCGTTGATGAAATTAAAATGGGCATTGATGCTGGGATAGGCTGTTTTGTTGCAGATAATTTTTACGAGCTTAGTCTATTAGAGCAGCTTGCAGCAGAGGCAAATAAAAGAGTATCCGTTTTACTACGTATATCCCCAGGGATAGAAGCACATACACATGATTATATTATGACCGGCCAAGTTGATTCTAAATTTGGATTTGATCTTTCAACAGGCCAAGTAGAAAAAGCAATTGAGATTACAAGAAATTCTGCGCATCTGGATCTTATAGGAATTCATAGTCATATTGGCTCGCAAATATTTGAAACAACCGGTTTTTTAATGACTGTTGATAAAATATTTAATGCCATTGAAAAATGGACAAACGAACTAAATTTTGCTCCAAAGGTTTTAAATTTAGGTGGTGGTTTCGGAATTCGCTATACTGAAGAGGACGATCCAATTCCACCAGAAAAGTATGTTGCTGAAATTATCGATAAAGTAAAGTCACATGTTGATATTTTAAAAATAGACATGCCTGAAATTTGGATTGAACCCGGTCGCTCAATAGTTGCTGATGCAGGCACAACACTATATTCGGTTGGTTCAACCAAAGAGATTCCGAATGTTAGGAAGTATTTATCTGTTGATGGTGGTATGGCCGATAACTTACGTCCCGCTTTATATCAGGCAAAATATGAAGCAGTTCTCGCTAATCGGGTCAATGATGAAGTTGAAGAGACAGTATCGATTGCCGGTAAGTGTTGTGAATCTGGTGATATGTTAATTTGGGACTTGCCAATACCAAAAGCAAATGCAGGTGACATATTAGCGGTATTTTGTACAGGAGCATATGGGTACTCTATGGCAAACAACTATAATCGTATTTCCAGGCCAGCTGTTGTTTTTGTTGAAAATGGTGAAGCACAATTAGTCGTTAAGCGTGAAAGTTTAGATGATTTAATTCGATTAGATTTACCATATAAAACGAAGTTAAAAATGAGTTAAGTCAAAATGAGTTAAGTCAAAATGAGTTAAGTCAAAATGAGGTTGCTAAATAAACTTGCAATAGTAGGTGCAGTTTATTATTAGAGCCTCTTTTTTTATTGTTTTTTTTCGTTGTTGAAGTTCTGATGTATTAATGCATTTTATTTACGTTGGTGGTAATATTTCCATATTGATTAAATAAAAATACTATCCGGACTTCAGATCCTCTATTTGTGTAAAATATGCACAATACAAATTTTAGCGGACACCAGATCCTTTATTCGCTTAAAATAATAAAAAAATGCCTGTCTTTATATCGAATAGCGGAACGTATGTCCATTAAATTCACAAACAAGACTTTTTTCACTAAATAACGAACCTCATGTCCGTTGACTTATAAAAAGACAGTCAGTTTTAAATTATTTACATTCAATCGTATAAACATGGTAATGCAAGAAATTTTATGATATAAATAAAAACAGTATTATTTGGATTAAACATGAAAGGTTGAGTGTAATGGAAGAAAATTTACATACCTCATCTAATTTTATAAAAAATATCGTGATTGAGGATTTAGAAAAAGGGAAATATGACGAAATCGTAACGAGATTTCCACCTGAACCTAATGGATATTTACATATTGGTCATGCGAAATCAATTGTATTAAATTTTGAGCTAGCTAAAGAGTTTAACGGAAAGACAAATTTGCGTTTTGATGATACGAATCCATTAAAGGAAGATACAGAATATGTAGAATCTATTAAAGAAGATGTAAAGTGGCTTGGTTATGATTGGGACAACCTGTTTTTTGCTTCAGATTATTTCGAAGAGATGTATGAAAGAGCAATAAAATTGATTGAAAAAGGAAAAGCATATGTAGATGATTCAACTCCTGAAGAAATACGGGAAATGAGAGGAACATTAAAGGCTCCAGGGAAAGAAAGTCCCTTCCGAAATCGTTCCATTGAAGAAAATCTCGATTTATTTAAGAGGATGAGAGCTGGAGAATTTGAAAATGGTGCGAAGGTACTTCGAGCCAAAATTGATATGACATCACCCAATATTAATATGAGAGACCCTGTTCTCTATAGAATTTTTCATGCTCCACATCATAATACTGGGGATAATTGGTGCATTTACCCAATGTATGATTTTGCCCATCCGCTAGAGGATGCGATTGAGGGCGTGACCCATTCGATTTGTACATTAGAATTTGAGGATCATAGACCGCTTTATGATTGGATTGTTCAAGAATGTGAAATGCAGTCACAGCCAAAGCAAATTGAATTTGCACGTCTAAATTTAACAAACACAGTAATGAGTAAGCGCAAGCTAAAGCAGCTTGTTGATGAAAAATATGTGGATGGCTGGGATGATCCAAGAATGCCAACTATTTCTGGATTTAGACGAAAAGGTTATACTCCAGAGGCTATCGTTGCTTTTTGTCGCGAGATTGGTGTTGCGAAGAGCTTCAGCACAGTAGATGTTCAAATGCTCGAGCATTTTGTACGTGAAGATTTAAAGCTCAAAGCTCCACGAACAATGGGGGTAATTAGGCCGTTAAAAGTTGTAATTACGAATTATCCTGAAGGTCAGGTCGAGTGGCTTGATGCAGAAAACAATCCTGAAAATCCAGATATGGGTAACCGGAAAATTCCGTTTTCTCGAGAGATTTACATTGAGCAGGATGATTTTATGGAAGAACCACCAAAAAAGTATTTCAGATTATTTCCTGGAAACGAAGTCCGTCTAAAACATGCTTATTTCATTAAATGTCACGATTATATTAAAGATGAATCTGGTAGAGTTGTCGAGCTCCATTGCACATATGATCCTGAGACAAAAAGTGGAACTGGATTTACAGGGCGTAAAGTAAAGGGGACAATACATTGGGTTGAAGCAACTCATGCTCAACCTGCAGAGTTTAGATTGTATGAGCCGCTGATATTAGATGAACAAGAAAAAGAGGAAATGGAAGGAAAAACATTTCTCGATTATGTAAATCCTGATTCTCTCGAGCTTATAAATGGATATGTTGAACCAAATATGAAAAATGCTCGTGCAAATGATAAATTTCAATTTTTTAGACATGGATATTTTAATGTAGATCCGAAAGTTTCTACACCGGATAAGCTTGTTTTTAATCGTATCGTATCTTTAAAAAGTTCATTTAAACTTTAACAAAAAACTGTCTCTTCGGGGGCAGTTTTTTTAAAAAGATAAGAAAGCATATAATTTTGCGCTTTTGTTCTATCCATTTCATACCAAAAATGTGGACAATTTATGAAAAATTAAAATTCTATAATTTTTTTATTATGAAACGACAGGATTTTTCGCCTTAATGTAGAAATAAGAAGAATGGTAAAGAAAACATCATCTATCATCAGGAGGTGAAAGTGTGAAAAAAGTATTTACTTTATTCTTTGCCACCTTTTTACTACTAACAGTGTTTAGCACAAATACAATGGCATCCAGTGAAGAAAGTGAAGATATGGCTGGAAGCATTATTGAAAGTGCAACACAATACATAGGTGTTCCATATAAAGATGCTGGTTCATCTCCAAAAGGTTTTGATTGCTCTGGATTTGTAAAATATGTTTTTGACGAAGTTGGCGTTTCGTTAAATGACCAACGGACTTCCAGAGGGCAATACACGCTTGGTGAAAGTGTTAAAAAGGCGGACTTAAAAGCAGGCGATTTAGTTTTTTTTAATACGTCGGGTTCAGGAATATCTCATGTTGGAATTTATAAAGGAAACAATGAGTTTATTCACTCTGCATCAAACAAAGGCGTTATGACCTCTAGTATTAATGATCCTTATTATTGGGGTTCACGCTATGTTGGAGCAAAGCGAATAATTAATAACTAAAAATACATAGTAGCCAAGTAGAGCCGTAGGTTCTGCTTTTTCTTTTTTTGTTTTAGGTCCATTGGAGTTGTTTTTTGTCTTTTTACGATTTAATAGTGTAGAATAAAAAAGAATAAAATAGGAGGTGGCTGACTAATGAAAAAAGCATCGATCGAGTTTGAAAATGGAGAAAAGATAGTAATAGAATTATTCCCAAATGAGGCTCCAGGTACGGTAGCAAATTTTGAAAAATTAGCAAATGAAGGGTTTTATAATGGTCTAACATTTCACAGAGTTATTCAAGGATTTGTGGCACAAGGTGGCTGTCCATACGGGAATGGGATGGGTGGACCAGGTTATACGATAAAATGTGAAACAGAAGGCAATCCTCATAAGCACAAGCCTGGAGCTTTATCAATGGCTCATGCAGGGAAAGATACTGGCGGAAGCCAATTCTTTCTTGTTCATGAAGCACAACCACATTTAGATGGCGTACATACAGTTTTTGGTCAAGTTATCGATGGTATGGATACTGTGTTAAGAATCCGTCAAGGTGATATAATGAAAGAAGTAAAAGTATGGGATGAAGACTAATTATACATGGTAACTCTTGTCATTATGACAGGGGTTATTTTCTTTTTTACCATACAAATTACAGATATAAAAACCCCCATAATTGAGATGATAATAATTGAAAGGGGGAATTAACATTGAACAAAAAATTGGTCAATGTATTGTCAACTGCAGCAATTGTTGCAGCTCTTACAGGTTGTGGGGTTGCAACTGATGAAGCAAGAAATGACAGAAATGAGAATTTAACTCCGGTTGGGTATGATAATAGAACAGATATGGGGATATTAAATGTAAATGATGAAAATCCTAATGCACCTATTATAGAAACGCCAGGAACTGATGGAAATGAAGCACCAGGAACTGATGGAAATGAAGCACCAGGAACTGATGGAAATGAAGCACCAGGAACTGATGGAAATGAAGCACCAGGGACTGACGGGAATGAAACGCCAGGAACTGATGGAAATGAAGCACCAGGGACTGACGGGAATGAAGCACCAGGAACTGACGGGAATGAAACGCCAGGAACTGACGGGAATGAAACGCCAGTAACCGATGGGAACGAATCGCCAGTAACCGATGGAAATGAGACTCCAGAAACGGATGATACATCCCCAGGTACTACTGATGGGGAGGATCCTGAGACTGGATCTCGTACTGAAAATCAAACACCTGGATTAGGCGGTAATGTTGCTAATTTCACGGATGTTGGTAAAGATAATCCTTATGTAAATGATATTAATTCAGCGAGAGAACTTGGCTTAATGAATGGTGTTGGGGATAATAAATTTGGTTTTGGCCAAACATTAACAAGGGAACAAATGGCTTCGATTTTAATGAAAATAGTGAGAAACGGTTATATCACTATTGATGGTACAGAAGAAACTGGTGCAAATGGCACAAATGGCACAAATGGCACAAATGGTACAAATGGTACAAACGGAGTGAATGATACTACAGGAACAACTGGAACTCCAGCATCATAATATAAACGAGAAGGAGGTTATTTTACTCAACCTCCTTCTTGAATTTTAATTACGTCAATATTATGGCAGTAGCCCTTTTTTCTAATTTAGCATTGATTACATACAATGAATCGGTTAAAATATCTTGAAACAGGCAAAATATGCTATGTATTAAAAGAGGGATTAACATGTTAATTCGTTATAAAAAAAACTATGAGAAGCTGGCTATGGGTCTTCTCTCCTTCATGCCATCAGAAAAGGATCTAAAAAAACTACAAAATACAATTAAGCTTTATGAGGCAGATGGAAGCTGGCAGTTATTTTTGTACAAAGAGGATGAAGACATTATCGGGGCAATAGGAATTAAAATTGATGGAAATGTAGCTGAGCTTCATCATTTAAGTATTAACCCATCCTTTAGAGGACAAGGCAAAGGGAAAAAAATGCTTAATGAATTAAGTCGTCAATTAGGTAGTATTAAGGAAATAAAACCCAATGAGTATACAATTGAATTCTTCGAGAAGTGCGATCAGTCCAAGGAGTTATGTGAAGACCATATAGACCCTATTTCAGACTAGGAATGGGGTCTATTTATTTTCTCATTTTGTTTCTTTTGAATTTGCTTTTTCCTTTCTTCAATAATCATTGTGCGATCTCGTAGTTTATGCTTTTGAATAAGATTGAGGTTTAATATATCACTAGGTTCATCCCATTTAAACCCCATTTGTTCACAGCATTTCATGCAGGTTTGCAGTAGATTTTTGTCTGCAATAGGTATATTTAAACTATAGTAAGTCTGCTTTTTTTCTATTTCACACAATCTTCTATTAAGAATCATAATTAAATTTTCATATTCTATGCCTAGATGGGATAGTGCTTCTTTCTTGTTTTTAAGATTTGAGAGTGCCTTTTTTAATAATCGAGCTGAACCATTAAAGTTATTATTTCTGTGGTGATAGAAGGCTACGGCTACTTGAATAAGCCCCACCCAGATAGAGTCTCGTCCTTCATCCTTGTTTTGTTTCCAATACTCTTCTAATACTTCATGACATTCAAAATAATCCCTTGGCCCATGAAAAAAAACAAGGTAATTTATATATGCATTAGGAAACAATAAAAAATCAGCTCCTTAAACTATTTGTAAATACTACTTACTTATATACCACAAATTAAAAAGAAGTGCCCAATTTTGGCACTTCCTAATGTATTTTTTAATACCAAGCTGCCCCTACGATGATTAACAGTATAAATAATACAACGATTAATGCAAATCCTGAACCATATCCGACTCCTGCTGCTCCACCCATAAATAACATCCTCCTTTATTTTTTTGTTAGCTTACGGTATTAACATATGATATTGTTAAAAATCTGTATGGGCTTTTATCAGTATTTATGAAAAATTATTAAATTAGGCAGTTAACTGTATATTTTATCCACATACTATAGAAATTAATAAAATTTTGATATTATAAAAATAGTTGAATTTATTCTTGGTGGGATGTTAATGGAATACAGTGTTAAGCTAGATGCGTTTGAGGGTCCGTTAGACCTTTTATTACATTTAATAAATCGATATGAAATAGATATATACGATATCCCGATGGCTCAGCTTACAGAGCAATATTTACGGTATATACATACGATGCAAGAGTTGAAGCTCGATGTTGCAAGTGAGTATTTAGTAATGGCTGCTACACTTTTGGCAATTAAAAGTAAAATGCTTCTTCCGAAAAACGAAGAATCCATAGATTTAGACCTCGGAATTGAGGGGGATGAATTTATAGAAGATCCTCGTGAAGAATTAATGAGGCGCTTACTTGAATATCGAAAATTTAAGGAGGCCGCTTCACAATTAAAGGAATATGAACTAGATAGAAGCCAGTTGTATACTAGACCTCCTGGGAATTTAGCTGCATTTATAGATGATAGAAATGAAAAACCAGTGCTAGATGTATCTATTTATGATATGTTAAGTGCTTTTCAGCAATTATTAAAACGAAAAAGGCTAAGGGAGCCAAAGTTTACGAAAGTGCAACGTCAGGAAATTCCAATTCAACAAAGAATGGAAGAAATTTTAAGCGATCTCGAAAAGAATGGCGGAAAAAGAAGCTTTTATTCACTTTTTCCCATTTATGAGCGTGGGCATGTAGTTGTAACGTTTTTAGCAATTTTAGAGTTAATGAAAAATAGGGCTGTACATTGTGAACAGAAGAATAATTTTGAGGATATATACATATACAGCATGAAAGGAAGAGTTGCTTATGGACCTTGAGCAAATGAAGGCCGTAACAGAAGGGCTGCTATTTATAGTTGGTGATGAAGGAATAGATATTAAGCAATTAGCTGATGTTCTTCAAATTAGTGAAATCATGGCAGTTGAGTTAATAGAGGGCTTAAAATGTGACTATGAACAAAAATCTAGAGGAATCGATATTGTTGAGGTTGCAGGAGTTTATCAATTAACAACGAAACGGGAACATGCCGATTATTTTAAACGTCTCGTAGAATCACCAGCCTCTTCAACATTATCACAAGCTGCCCTTGAAACATTAGCAATTATCGCATATAAACAACCGATTACTAGGGCTGAAATTGAGGAAATCCGAGGAGTGAAGACTGAAAGGCCGCTCGCAACATTGATGTCAAAATCATTGATTAAAGAAGTTGGACGAGCAGAAGGAACAGGTAGAGCGTTTCTTTACGGTACAACTAAGGACTTTCTTGAATATTTTGGTTTAAAAGCACTTGAAGAGCTTCCGCCTTTGCCTGAAAAAATTGATGAATCAGAGGTTCAGAAGGAAGCGGATTTATTTTTTGAAAAATTTCAAGAAACATTTAATGACTAAGCTGTGTTACTATAGTAGTTAAAAAGGGATGGGGGAAACGTATGAACATTAAAAAAATTCATGGCTATGAGCTAGAAAAAGCACAAGCAAATACGTCTGAGGATTTTTTTAATCGATCCGAGGTTACATATTTTGAAAATGGAGTGGAAAAGACTTTTCATCTTTTATATTTACGCTATTTTGATGAAATTTTTACAGAGTTTGTACCTTTCGAAAGTGAACCTCTTTTTCATAATGGTGAACAAGCGATTTTCTTTAAGGATATTATTGGACTAATCTGCTTGTTAAGTAAGCCGGAATTAATAAATCAAAAGAGAGTTTATATAAATTCTAAAAAAGAGTTGGCGGAGCTTTGTGAGAGTATTGATTATGAAAAGTTACCAGATATCGTAGCAGCAATAAATAAAAATGGGTATGAAATAAAGGCATAACGGGCGAATGACCCCGCTATGGCTTTTTTTTTGTTTAGGAAATTATAAAATTTGATCCTGTGGATAAATACTATAGCACAGAGAGTAGTCGTCCAGCGCAAGCGCCTAGCGACTAGTAAACTTCGCTCATCTCTTTTGCGATAAGTCAACATCGACTAAGTCCCTCGACGTGTTTTGTTTATCTCAGTCGATGCGCTCTTAGTTTATACGTCGCTAATCAGGGCGCCTATAGCTTTTGTTCTTTTAGTCGGTTAATATAAGATGCTAATGTTTTATATTTCCTTAGCTTTCGAGCAGCTATCGTGTTTTTGTTCTCTTTCACAAATCACAAATTGAACCTTCAAACCATAAAATAAACCGATTAGAAAAGCGGAAGGAGATACAAATGGCTGTTCACAAAGACTATCAACAATATTTGTTAGATGTAAAAAAGTGGTTCATACAAGTTGACGAGGTTTTACGTAATTATAATGTAGACGAGAAAACATATGAAGAGTGGAAAACAAACATGGAACGATGCTTAAAGGATATTGATGCTTACTTAAAAGAAGCAAATGCAGGAGAGGAGATACTTTCTGTAATAGAGGATCAAGTTCGTGACATATATGAAGATGTAACATCAATTCAAAATGTTGAGTTAGAAATAACAAGAGGAAACAGTGTTGCAGTTGGTATTGGGGAGCATAAACTTCCGCCTTTACCTTATCCTTATGATGCACTTGAACCCTATATCTCAGAACAAATCATGAAACTTCACCATGATAAACACCATAAAAGCTATGTAGATGGGTTAAATAAATCTGAAAAAATGATGGAAACCGCAAGGGAAAATAATGATTTTGAATTGCTTAAGCATTGGGAACGAGAAGCTGCTTTTCATGGTTCTGGCCATTATTTACACACCATTTTTTGGAATAATATGAAGCCCAATGGAGGTGGAAGACCTAAAGGACAATTACTTAAACAAATTGAAGAAAATTTTGGTGGCTTTGATCAATTCAAAAGTCATTTCACTGAAGCAGCAAACAAAGTAGAAGGTGTTGGTTGGGCAATATTAGTTTGGTCTCCACGGTCACATCGGCTAGAAATTTTACAATCGGAAAAGCATCAACATTATACGCAATGGGATACAATTCCATTGCTTGTCCTCGATGTGTGGGAGCATGCCTATTACTTGCAATATTTAAATGAGAAAAAACAATATGTGGATCAATGGTGGAATGTCGTGAACTGGAATGATGTTTCCAACCGATTTTTAGAAGCTAAGAAAATAAAATGGAAACCATTTTAAGAAAATTTAAATATCAGTAGCGGAAGGAAGCGCAGTATTACCTGTTTAGGTAAATATTGTGCTTCTTATCATATCCGACCATGTCCTGCATAAACTTGTACAAACAACATGTTAAGGACGTGGAGAACCGTGAAGTTGTTAAAAAAATTACTATTGCTACATATTGGAATAGCATTAATTTTGACTCTTAATCCAATAAAAGGAGCTGCTTTTTCAAATGTCTCTGCACATACGGCAATTTTAATGGATCAAGAATCAGGTCGTGTCCTTTATGAAAAGGGCGCAAACAAGAAAATGAGAATTGCAAGTATAACTAAAATCATGACCGCAATAATAGCCATTGAATCGGGGAAATTAAATGAGTCCGTTAAGGTTAGTAAACGTGCTGTTTACACAGAAGGATCCTCAATTTATTTAAAACAGGGTGAGCAAATAAAATTAGAGGATTTAGTTTATGGGCTAATGCTACGATCCGGTAATGATGCTGCCGTTGCGATTGCTGAACATGTTGGCGGAAGTGTCGAAGGTTTTGTTTTTCTTATGAATCAAAAAGCACAAGAAATCGGAATGAGAAATTCACAATTTGCCAACCCACATGGATTAGATGACCATGAGAACCATTATTCAACTGCATATGATATGGCAATACTTACGCAATATGCGATGAATAATGAAACATATCGTAAAATAGCTGGGACAAAAGTACATTATGCTCCAAATCCAGATGAAAAATGGGATCGTAAATGGACAAATAAAAACAAGCTACTTACGAGGTATGAATTTTCAACAGGTGGGAAAACAGGATTTACCAAAAGGGCTAAACGAACCTTAGTATCAACTGCTTCAAAAGAAAATCACCATTTGATTGCTGTTACTCTAAATGGTCCTGATGATTGGAATGATCATATTGCGATGTTTAAATGGGGATTTGGACAATATGATCTTCTTCGAGTTGTTAACAAAGGTGTTGTAGAATCCATTGATGACGAGTTCTATAAAGGAAAAGTTATAGTACGGCGCGATTTTTTATATCCATTAACGAGTAGTGAAGAAGATGATATTGAGGTAAATATTACATTAATCAAACCGAATTCTTCGTGGCTGGAGGATGGGAAAGTTCCTGCACCTTGCGGAAAATTGATAATTATGTTAAATGGAGAGAACATTGGTGAGTTACCGTTATTTTACGATAGTAAAGGAAATGTAGAAAAACAAAAATGGTTTTCAACGATAAAAGATCTTTTCCTTTCTATGATAGGGGTCAGATCTAATGGTTAATATAATTTGGGTTGTCATGTTTATTATTGGGATTGTGTTTGCGATGATAAACGGAACAATGGGTGCCGTAAATGAGGCTATTTTCAAGGGTGCGAAAGAAGCAGTAACCATCTGTATTGGCTTAATTAGCATTCTAGTATTTTGGTTGGGATTAATGAATATTGCCCAACAGGCTGGCATATTAAGAGGGCTCTCTAGACTTTTTCAACCTTTTGTAACGAGGCTATTTCCGGAGGTACCGAAAGATCATCCGGCAATGGGATATATTCTCTCTAACATGATTTCAAATTTATTTGGACTTGGTAATGCTGCAACACCAATGGGAATTAAAGCAATGGAGCAATTAAAGGTTTTAAATGGAAATAAAGACTATGCTAGTCGTTCAATGATTACGTTTTTAGCAATTAATACTTCAAGTTTAACGCTTATTCCAACAACTGTTATTGCGATTAGAATGAATTATGGTTCAGTAAGTCCAACAGATATTGTCGGACCAACTCTAGTTGCAACTTTTTTCTCCACTACTGCGGCAATTTTAATAGACCGATATTTTTTTTATCGCCGTAATAGAAGAGAGGGGAAAAGATAATGAACGTTATTACATTAATTTCGTTATGGCTTATTCCGGTGATGATTGGATTCATACTAATTTATTCCACAATCAAAAGAGTACCAACATATGAAGCATTTGTAGATGGCGGGAGAGAAGGGATAGAAATTGCCTTTTCAATTATCCCATTTCTCGTTGGAATGTTAGTTGCAATAACAGTTTTCAGGGAATCTGGTGCATTAGAATATTTTATCAATATGATTAGACCGTTATTATTATATATAGGCGTCCCTGCTGATATAGTTCCTTTAGCAATAATCAGGCCGATCTCTGGGACTGCCGCATTAGGAATGACATCTGATTTAATTGCAACGCACGGTCCAGATTCTTTAATTGGCAGACTAGCATCGACGATGCAGGGGAGTACAGATACAACCTTATACATATTAACTGTTTATTTTGGTGCTGTCGGAATCCGAAAAATGGGAGATGCTTTGAAGGTTGGGCTCCTTGCAGACCTTGTTGGTATAATCACAGCAATTGTTGTTATTACAATTGTATTTTCTTAATGAAATTAGGATGCAGTAGGCCTAGATGATGGCCACTCATCCTTTTTTTGTTCATAATTATTAGCTCTGTTAGACTTATAACTAACGTCAACCGAGTTTTTCTAACAATTTTAGAAGTTGTAGCTTGTGAATTGGGAATGATACAAGTAAGATGGATTTTGAGGTGATAGTGTGGAACGCTTACAAAAAGTAATTGCTCATGCCGGTGTAACATCAAGAAGAAAGGCAGAACAGCTTATTTTAGAAGGCAAAATTAAAGTAAACGGCATAGTTGTAAAAGAGCTTGGAACGAAAGTTTCAGGAAACGATAAAATTGAAGTGGATGGTATTCCAATTACTAGAGAAGAGCCTGTCTACTATTTGCTTTATAAGCCTAGGGAAGTAATATCAGCAGTTTCTGATGATAAGGGGCGGAAGGTTGTTACTGATCTTTTCCCAATGGAGGAGCGAAGAATATTTCCAATTGGCCGTTTAGATTACCATACATCTGGACTGCTTTTACTCACCAATGACGGGGAGCTCGCAAATCTTCTTATGCATCCAAAATATAATATTGAGAAGCTTTATGTTGCGAAAGTAAATGGGATCCCTACTAGAGAACAGTTAACAAAATTGGAAAGAGGGGTCAACCTTGAAGATGGTAAAACTGCACCAGCAAAAGTAAAACTCCTATCTGTAGATAGAAAAAAAGGTACTTCAATCGTTCAAATGATTATACATGAAGGGAAAAATCGTCAAGTTCGCAGGATGTTTGAAGCAATCGGTTATAAGGTTCAAAAACTAAAGAGAGAACGATATGGATTTTTAGACTTGAAAGGGTTGAGCCCGGGAGATTATCGAGAGCTTACTCCTCACGAGGTTAAGCAGCTTCGTAATTTGGCTGTCACACAACGTTCACAATATTAACACTATGTTCAAATGGTAATTGCTATAATTAAAAAAACTACATACGGGAGAGGTTATAGGTGAAAAGCAAGCGGCTTATCGTTCGAACAATCATCCTATTGATTTTAGTTGGTGCTTTAGGCTATACGTTATATTCTAGTTTCTTTACAGAAAAAGTACTAGTTGGAAAGGGGGATATGGCCCCGAATTTTGTGATTACTGATTTAGCTGGAAATGAAATAGAATTCGATCAATACCGTGGGAAAGGTGTTTTCTTAAATTTTTGGGCGACTTGGTGTCCACCGTGTGAAGAAGAAATGCCATATATGGAAAACCAATATAAGACTTATAAAGATCAGGGTGTGGAAGTATTAGCTATTAACGTTGCTGAAACAAAGCTATCTGTTGAGAACTTTGTGGAACGTAAAGGTTTAACGTTTCCTATTGTTATTGATGAAACAACAGAAATAATGGAAGCATATGGGGTTGATCCTTTGCCAACGACATTTTTAATAGATAAAGATGGGAAAATTATCGACATCATTAAGGGGTCAATGTCTGATCAGATAATTCAGAGTCATATGGAGAGAATTAAACCATAGGTTGTAGCTGGGGGTAAATATGGATAAGGTTAAATGTGAGTGTGGACATGTAAATCCACATGGAACAGTTTTTTGTGAATCGTGTGGAAAACCATTTGAATTACAGGATGAAATTAAATTAATAGACATGCGTTATGAAGGTAGCGCAAGACGATCACAAACTTATAAAAAAACAATCATAGATATGATTTGGAATTTCTTCTCTTCAGTGAAAGTCGGGGTCTGGCTGATTGTCATTACTTTAGTTGCCTCAGCTTTAGGAACCCTATTTCCTCAGGAGATGTACATACCACCTACAATACCTCCTGAAGTTTTTTACGAACAGGAATACGGTATATTAGGTATGTTTTATTATCAGCTTGGTTTCCACAATTTATATAGTTCCTGGTGGTACATGATTATGGTGGCATCAATAGCGATATCCCTCGTCATTTGTTCCCTAGACCGTGTAGTACCTTTATATAAGGCGTTGAAAAAGCAAGGTGTAAAACGCGATTCGAAATTTTTAAAAAGACAAAGGTTGTATGGGGAAACGAAAGCGCAGGTGGCAACGCAGGAAGAACAAGAGCATTGGCTTGCATCGTTGAGGAAGAAAAACTATCGTGTCCGCCATGAAAATGGTCATATTCTAGCTGAAAAGGGTCGCTTTTCTCGCTGGGGACCATATGTAAATCACGTCGGTCTCATTATTTTTCTAATAGGCTGTATGCTTCGCTTTTTCCCGGGTATGTACATTGATGATGTACTTTGGCTGCGAGATGGTGAAACGAAGCTCATCCCAGGTACGGAAGGAAAATATTATTTAGAAAATAAGGAATTCATCATGGAAGTTTATGATGAGGATGATAATTTCAATGTCGGTATGGGGATGGCCAAAAATTATCAAACAAACGCGATCCTTTATGAAAGAACAGATAAAATTGTCCCCGGTAAAGAACCTGATTTAAAACAGATACAAGAGCAGGAAATTCGAGTCAATCACCCATTAAAATTTGCGGGCTATGCAATTTATCAAACAACATATAAGTTGAATGAGTTATATAAAATGACATTTAGACTTGTTGAAAAAGCAACGGATACGAAAGTATCAAGTATAGAGATTAACTTAGAGAATCCAGAGCAGTTATACGAACTTGGGAATGGCTATAAAATTGAACTAATGGAATATTTTCCGAATTTTTATTTTGATGAAGAAGGAAATCCGTCTACTAGGAACCGATTACCAGATAATCCTGCTTTTATTTTCAAAATGTATTCTCCAAAGGTTCCAGAAGGGGAAGTTAGCTTTGTAGGTATTCAGACGAATGCCGAGCCATTAGGAGAAAATCTTTTCAAAATGGAATTTGAAGATATTAAGATGAGAAATGCGACGGGATTAACAGTTCGTCTTGATCGTACGTTAGGAATAATTATTGCTGGTGGGATTATTTTTATGTTTGGAGTAATACAGGGCAGCTATTGGAATCATCGCCGTATTTGGATTCAAACAACTGAGAATAGGATTTTAGTAGCAGCACATACAAATAAAAACTGGTATGGTTTGAAAAAGGAAATAGCTGCTATTTTCACAGGGACAAGCTTACCAATTCCAGTAGACCAAACGGAAAAGCAGGAGGAAGGGGTTGAATAACTTGGTAGAGCTCAGTGGTAATTTACTTTACGTGGCGTTTATTTTATATTTAGTTGCTACCGTTTTTTTTGCAGCTTCGATAAGAGACAAACATTCAAGTGCAAACACTAGTAGATGGGCAAAATTAGGGATCATCGTGACAGTGATTGGTTTTTTTGCACAAACTGGTTTTTTTGTAATAAGATGGATTATTGGTGGGCATGCCCCTGTTAGTAATATGTTTGAATACACTGCGTTTTTTGGGATGATGCTTGTTCTATCGTATATTATGATTTATTTTATCTATAAAAATTCTATAGTCGGCGCTTTTATTATGCCGGTTGCAGTGTTAATAATTGGTTTTGCAAGTATGTTTTCAAAGGAAATATCACCACTTATTCCTGCATTGCAAAGCCATTGGCTCTACATTCATGTAACAACAGCAGCATTAGGAGAAGCAATATTGGCGGTCAGCTTTGGTGCGGGACTCATATATTTAATCCTTGTCGTAGACCAAACAAAGGCTACTAAACGTACCTTTTGGTTGGAATTTATTTTATATTCGCTCGTAAGTGTTGTTGGCTTTGTAATTGTAACGACAACATTTAAAGCAATGGATTATGAAATGACGTTTAAATGGATAAGCGAATCTGGGAAAGAGTCAGAATTAGTATACAATATGCCAGCGATTGCTGGACCAATTGACGGTGAAAAATTAACTGAGGGCTTCGGTCCTTTGTTTGAAACACCGGCTTGGATGAATGGTGAGAATGCACCAAGAAAATTTAATACTGTTCTCTGGTCGTTAGCTTCCGGTTTGATATTATATTGTTTTGTCCGGCTTATTTTGCGTAAGCGAATTGCTGCCGCTATTCAACCACTATTAAAAGGAGTTAATCCAGATTTAGTTGATGAAATAAGCTACCGCTCGGTTACCATTGGTTTCCCTGTTTTTACATTAGGTGCTCTTATTTTCGCTATGATTTGGGCACAAGTAGCATGGACGAGATTTTGGGGTTGGGACCCTAAGGAAGTTTGGGCTCTTATTACATGGTTGTTTTATGCAGCATTTCTGCATTTACGCCTATCAAAAGGCTGGCACGGGGAGAAATCAGCATGGCTAGCTGTAGTCGGTTTTGCAATTATTATGTTTAATTTAGTAGCTGTTAATTTAGTTATTTCGGGATTACATTCCTATGCAGGATAAAATTTTTATATAAAATAAATATAGTGTTTTTAAACTACCTAACAAAAAATTTATTTTTGTGTCATAATAATGAAAAGGGATTCCATCCCTAAAAGAAATTGATTACATACACTGTCCTTTTTTGAAGGGGGAATTAATTCAATGGAAAATCAAAACTCGAAAATTTTAATTGTTGATGATGAAGAAAGAATTCGCCGCTTATTACGTATGTATCTTGAAAGGGAAGATTATACAATTGAGGAAGCAGAAAATGGTGAGGAAGCCTTAGTGAAAGCTACCTCGTTTGACTATGATTTAATATTATTAGATATTATGATGCCTGGGATGGATGGACTTGAGGTTTGTAAACAATTGCGAGAGAAAAAGGCTACCCCGATTATTATGCTAACCGCAAAAGGTGAAGAAACAAATCGAGTCCAAGGCTTTGAAGTTGGAACGGATGATTATATTGTAAAACCTTTTAGCCCACGTGAAGTTGTACTGCGGGTAAAAGCGTTACTTCGAAGATCATCGCCAACAAAGTTTTTACAAACGGAAACGTCTACAAAAGATGTGATTGTGTATCCGCATTTAACGATAGACAATGACGCTCATCGTGTCACAGCAGACGGGAAAGACGTAAGTTTAACGCCAAAGGAATATGAACTTCTGTACTTCTTGGCAAAGGCACCAGACAAAGTATTTGACCGTGAACAATTATTAAAGGAAGTTTGGCATTATGAATTTTTTGGGGATTTGCGTACAGTTGATACTCATGTAAAACGGTTAAGAGAAAAACTAAACAAAGTATCGTCAAGTGCTGCAAAAATGATCGTTACAGTTTGGGGTGTGGGCTATAAATTTGAGGTAGTGTCCGAGTAATGTTTTGGTTATGGAAAAGTGTTGTTGGTAAACTATGGTTTACAATTCTTTTATTAGTATCATTTGTGTTGTTTATATTAACCGTACTTTTGTTACAATTTTTTGAGACCCTCCATGTGAATGATGCTGGAGAGGAGTTAAATGAAATTGCAACAAGGATTTCTACGGTCTTAGAGGAGTATGAACAACGTGACTTAGCCTTTTCAATTGCATGGGCGATTATTGATCCATCGTCTAAAGGGGTTGTAATTGATGAGGATGGTCAATATTGGTATTCTCCTAATGACGAAAAATTAGCAGATTTACCAATAGATTTTATAAAAAACGATGTTGACTTAGCGATGGTTATGACAGATGGAGAAAAAGCTACAAAAATTGTCTATCCACCAAATATTATTAACAAAAGTAATGAAATGTATAATGAAATATTAATTGTTGGTGTACCAATAAGTCGAATAGGGGAAAAAAAAGGTGCTGTCTTTCTTTATCAATCATTAGATGTAGTAGGTCAAACATCAAAAGAAACAACGAAAATGATTCTTTTAAGTGCTGGAATTGCGATTGTTTTGACAACGATTTTTGCTTTCTTCCTTTCATCAAGGGTTACGGCACCGTTAAGAATTATGAGAGAAGCAGCCTTTGAAATGGCAAAAGGTAAGTTTAACTCAAAGGTTCCAATCTTAACACATGATGAGATTGGTGAATTAGCATTAGCCTTTAATCGTATGGGAAGGCAATTAGAATTTCATATTGAAGCATTAAATCAAGAAAAGGAACAATTGACGAGCATATTAAGCAGTATGGCAGATGGGGTTATTACGTTAAATCGCTATGGTGACATTCTTATTTCGAATCCACCAGCAAAGCGATTCTTACAATCATTCAATTATGAAAATGAGCTTGATAACGAGGATGTGCAAAAGCTGCCTACGAAAATGAAAGGTATCCTTGAGAAGGTAATTCTAACAGAAAAGGAACAACTTGTAGAAATATCCGCACAAGGCAGAAGCTGGGTCATATTAATGACTCCATTATATGATCAAGAGGCAGTGCGTGGAGCAGTTGCTGTATTACGGGATATGACAGAAGAAAGGAAGCTAGATAAGCTTCGTGACGATTTCATTGCCAATGTATCTCACGAATTACGAACACCTTTGTCGATGCTTCAAGGTTATAGTGAAGCAATCGTTGATGATATCGCTAGTACGGATCAAGAAAAAAGAGAAATTGCTCAAATCATCTATGATGAATCTCTACGTATGGGACGCTTAGTTAACGAGCTGCTTGATCTCGCACGAATGGAATCAGGTAATATGAAGTTACATTTAGAAGAAATCCCAATCGCACCATACTTTGAGAGAATTATCCGGAAATTTCAAGGTGTTACAAAAGAACATGGGGTGGAGTTAAAAGCACATGTTAAAGATAAAGATGATGTAATAAAGATTGATGGGGACCGGATTGAACAAGTATTGACGAATCTAATTGACAATGCGATCCGTCATACAGGTGAAGGTGGAGTTGTTTCACTTGTTGTGGATTCTAGGGATGAAGGTATTTTTATCTCTATCGAGGACTCAGGTTCGGGAATTCCGGAAGAGGATTTGCCTTATGTGTTTGAACGTTTTTATAAGGCTGATAAAGCAAGAACAAGAGGCCGTTCTGGCACTGGACTTGGACTTGCAATTGCGAAAAATATCGTTGAAACCCATAATGGTGAAATTTCTGTTCATAGTAGGTTAGGAGAGGGTACTACGTTTTCATTTTTTATACCACGCTCATAAAAATTTGTATATAGATTGAATTGGAAGGAAGGAGACTTAATATCCTTTCTTTTTTTATCTCTTGTAATATAGTAAAATGTTATAAGTTGGAAGGGTTTTTTGATGGTTGAAATGTAACTTTTTCTTTTTCTGGGCGACTAAATGAGAGAACGGGAGGGTTCAACTACCATGAGAGACATTTTTCAAAGGTTGTATGATAGTTACCATCACGACCTTTTTCAGTTTTTATTTTATATGGTAAAAAGTAGGGAACTAGCTGAAGATCTCGTTCAAGAGGTATATATTAAAGTACTCAAATCCTACAATCGATTTGAGGGAAGAAGTAGTGAAAAAACATGGCTTTTTTCAATTGCTAGGCATGTGGCGATAGATTGGTTTCGAAAACAAAAGAGAACAGCACATGGTACTGCTATTGATGAAGAAACTGTTCATTATTTGCTCAAGGATGAATCACCACTTCCGGAAGAGATCGCCATGCAAAATGAACAAATTAGACTTATGTATAAGTGTATGGAAAATTGTACAGTAGATCAAAAGCTTGTCCTTGTACTTCGCTATATTCAATCATTTTCAATTTCAGAAACAGCTGATGTTTTAGGGTGGACAGAAAGCAAGGTCAAAACAACTCAACATCGAGGACTTAAGGTATTAAGAACGTTAATGGAGGAAGTCTATAAAAAGGAGGGGATACCAAATGGATAAGTTTACTTTTGATGAAAACAAACTAGAACAATTACTCCAAAGCATGCCAAAAGTAAGGGATCACCAGACTCCCGAACAGCTATTTGCAAGTATCTCCTCAAGTTTAGAAGAGAAAATAGCAGAGGATAGACCTACTTACAAGAATAGAAAAAAACAAAAACCTTCATGGATTGTTCCAGCATTTGCTTCAGTTGCAGCACTATTATTACTTGCATTAGTAGTTCCGTCGTTCCTTCAACAAAATAGCACGATGGAGAATTCACAGGTTAAGTTAATGGAGGAACCAATTGCGAAAGATAAAGCACCGATAGAAAATGAAGCTGGTCAATTGGGAGCTGAAATGCGGCTATTTAGTATAGCGCCTGAATCTGAATCTAGGGTACTTTCTGTTATTCCAGAGCAGGAAGAGGTGATAACTGTAGCTGTACCTGATGAAAACATAATGTTTGTTGTCCCACTAAGTTTTACAGTGCCGAAAGGTGAAAAATTAGCTCAAGTCGAAACGATAAATGAGCTCTTAAATGAGCAGGAGTGGGGATTATCACAATATATACTTGAGGACGTATCGTTAAGTGAAGGGCAAACAACGAATGGAGACAAAAAGATAATTCTTGATGTTCCTGCAGACCATTCGTTTGGAAAAGGTTCAGCGATGGAAGTTATTTTTATAGCAACCGTCAAGGAAACCTTTAGACAGCTTGGGTACGATGTAGTTGAATTTACGACAGCAGGGAAACCAGGTATTACGCTAGGGAATTATGGCGATTTAAATGAGTTAAATCTTACAAATGAGGAAACTGAAAATGTGTATTATCTATACCAACCGAATGAGCAAATACAGCCGTTTTTAGTACCATTTCCGAGAGAGAATGATTTTACAAAGGCTTTAGCTGCGATGAAATCAACAACTGATCTGGAGATTCGAGAGGTTACACCATCAATTCCGGAAGAAGTACAGTTTTCGAATGTCATCATTGAAAATGAAAGTGGAAAGGTTACGATAGCATTCGAAGACGGAACCCCCTTAATGAATGAGTCAAAGTATAAAATTATGATTGAGGCTATATTAATGACAGCAAAAGAATTTGGATTTGATGCAGTGCAATTTGAAAATGCAGCAGTAGATATAATCGGACCATACGAACTAAGTAAACCTATACATGTACCGATTGCTGTCAACCCAATGGGATACTAAAAAGAGGAAGCTGGTTTTTTGCCAGCTTCCTCTTTTTTTAAAAGATTTAAAAGATAAGAAAGAAAGTATATAATTTTGTGCTTTGGAATCCAGCTCCCTCGCCCAGCGACTAGTAAACTTCGCTCATCTCTTTTGCGATAAGTCAACATCGACTCGTTCCTCGTCGTGTTTCCTTTATCTCAGGCGATGTGCTCCGGTTTATTCGTCGCTAAGCGGGGCGCTTGCGCTTTTGTTCCTTAAAGCTCAATTTTTTTGATGGATTCCATACCTTCTATTCTTGCAAGGTTGTCAACAATTGTGTCCTCGACAGGCTTATCAAAGGAAAGCATCATGATCGCCTCTCCGCCTGCTTCTTTTCTTCCCACTTGCATCGTAGCAATATTTATTCCATGATCTCCTAGGATATTTCCTACTTTTCCGATCATTCCCGGTTTGTCGGCATGTTGGGTATACAGAAGGTTACCAGTAGGATTAAAGTCTATGTTAAAGCCATTCATATTTACAATTCGTGGACCATATTCACTTACATAAGTCCCTTTAATATAGAACGACGAACGGTCACCTTTTACTTTGACAGTGATAATATTCGAATAGCCATTTGTATCATTGGAAATTCGTTCAGCATAGCTAATTCCTCGTTGCTTTGCAACCATTGTTGCATTTACCTCATTAACAAAAGTATCAACACGTGGACGTAAGAAACCGGCTAATAAAACTCTAGTTAAAAGTGTTGTATCAAGATCTGCAATTTTACCACCATAAGAAATTTCCATCTCTTGGATTGGCTCTTTCATACATTGAGAAATTAGTGATCCCATGCTTTTAGAAAGCTCATAATAGGGTTGTATTTGTTGATATAGTTCTTTCGAAATTGTTGGTAGGTTAATAGAGTTTGCTACAGGATTTCCATTTAAAAAATTTAGAACCTCTTGAGAAACCTGTTCGGCAACATTTAATTGTGCTTCCACAGTTGAAGCACCTAAATGTGGAGTGCAAATTAGATTTTTTTGATTTAGTAATCGTTCATTTGGGGTTGGCTCTTGCACAAATACATCAAGTGCTGCTCCAGCTATATGGCCACTTTCCAAATAGTCAACTAAAGCTTCTTCGTCGATTATACCACCGCGTGCACAATTTAGTAAAAAAACGCCATGTTTAGTTTTTCCAATGGTTTCATGGTTTAATAGACCTTTTGTGTCTTTTGTCAAAGGAGTATGAACAGTAATAATGTCAGATTTCACTAATATCTCATCTAAAGTAACAGATTCCACATTTAGCTTGTCAGCCCTTGCCTGAGTTAAAAACGGATCGTAGACGCGAACGGTCATTCCAAATGCTTGCGCTCGTTTTGACAACTCAGTACCAATTCTACCAAAACCGATAATGCCTAGTGACTTTCCATAAAGTTCAGTTCCTTCAAATAGCTTTCTTTCCCATTTGCCAGCTTTAGTAGATGCAACCGCTTGAGGGATTTTCCGAACTAATGAAGCCATCATTGCGAATGTATGTTCAGCAGTTGAAATGGTATTTCCATCAGGGGCATTTACAACAACAACACCATGTTTCGTTGCAGCATCAATATTAATGTTATCAACACCTACACCAGCTCGTGCAACTATTTTAAGATTTTTCATTTGATCTAACAATTCATCGGTAACTTTCGTTGCACTACGAACTAATAAAGCACTAAATTGGTCCAATTCGTCTTTTACTTCTGTTACTTTTTTCTGAACTACTTCAATATTGTCGGCATTTAGCAAAGGTGATAAGCCTTCAGGACTCATTACATCTGATACTAGTATTTTGTACATAGTCATACCCCTCTTTGCATTAATTTTTTGATAATTTAACATAATTAAAAACAAGTGTCAATGCGGGTTTACGGTAATGAAATGTGAAACGATTATATACAAAAATAGGAAAAAACCTCTCAACTTAGTTGAGAGGTTTTATGTATTTCTTATTCAAATTTATTAGGGTTGCCATCAAATGCTTCGTCAGCAACTTTGATTGAATCAGTTGGACATCCTTCGAAAGCATCCATCATATCATCCACTAATACATCTGGTATTTCAACGATACCTTGGTTGTCATCTAATGTTACATATGCAATGCCATCATCATCATAATCGTAGATGTCCGGAGCTGCAGCTCCACATGCTCCACACGCAATACAAGTTTCTTTGTCAACAATCGTATACTTTGCCATGAAATAACCTCCCACAATTTATAAAATTTTATAACCCCATAGAGCTATTTTTAATACTCATAAACATTGTAAATCGCTTTCTCAAACTTTTCAATAGTAAAGTGCATTGAGAATGTTTTTTAAACCTTATTAGAAAAATATTCATATCATTATTCTTACATTTTTACTAGTTAAAGCAAAGGATAGTAAGATAAAATAATATAAACAATTATTTTTAATGTGGTGATAAGGGAATGGGAAATCGTCAAGTTGAGTTAATTCAAAATATGAAGGACAAAGAAGTACTTTTTCACCTGTATTTCACTCAATTTTCCATTTTATTACTTGCCATAGTCCTGGGATTTTTTTTGTTTGGGGATTTAGCATCATTTTTACATATTTGGAAGTGGGATATAAAAGAAATTCTTCTATTTGGCGGTGGAAGTGCTATTATTGTTATAGGAATAGATGTTATATTAATGAAAGTTCTCCCTAGGGAAATGTACGACGATGGGGGAATTAACGAGAAAGTTTTTAAAAACAGACCGGTATGGCATAGCTTTATCATATGTATGTTAGTCGCTTTCTCTGAGGAATTTTTTTTTCGCGGAATGATTCAAACTCATTTTGGTTTAATTATTGCTAGTTCTATTTTTGCAATTTTACATATCCGCTACTTATATAAATGGGTATTATTTACAGCGGTCGTTAGTTTAAGTTTTTTTATTGGTTGGATTTATGAACTGACTGCAAATATAAATGTAACGATATTTATGCATTTTCTAATAGATTTTGCTTCTGCTTTAATTTTACGCTTTCAAAAAACTAGAAATGTTTCATAATCAGAGGTGATTGTTATGTCATCAAAAAATCAAGATTCTTTTGATCAGGCTGAAGCGCTAAGAAAAAGAATGGAAGATAATCATTTGATTGTTGAAAATAAACAAAACGAAATGATTGATGTTTCCAAATTACCACCACGAAGTGAGGTTCACCGGCATAAAGAAGACAAGAAGACAAAAATCCGAATTCGTTATCCAATCGTACGATTTTTGGCATTAGTCTTTATTTTAATTGTTTGTTTCATTCCAATTTATCATTTGTATTGGGAAAATGATTTCGAAGAAACAAAATCAGAGCCATTAGATAATTCTATTGTTGATGTCGTAGAAATGGAAAATACAGAGCCAGTAGAACCTGAGGTAAAGGATGAATATGAGTTTGCGCCCGAAAAAGACGAGAATACGCCTGATATTTTTGAGCCTAAGAATCAAATCGAAAGTGAGACTCCCACTAAAGAATTGAGTGTTAATCATGACGATCAACAAGGTAGCAAACGTACTGAAGAGACTTCAGAAAGTGTTCAGCCTGCTGATGATACATCTTATATTATCCATACTGTGAAACCAGGTGAGACTTTATATCGTATATCAATGAACTATTTTCACAATAGAAATGGCGAGGCAATTATAAAGAAAGCAAATGGCCTTGATGCAAACGGTACCGTCTATTCCGGACAAAAATTAAAAATTCCCGTTACCGAAAAGAAGTAGCCTTAAGAATATCTTAAAAGGATATCTTAAGGTTTTTTTGTTCTAGCAGTTGTACTATGGAATATCATTTATTATGATAAGGTAATTTAAATTGGAGTGAAGATTATGGAGAACCCAAACATGGATGAAGTCGGAAAGATTATGATCAATGATTTACAAAAATTAAAATTGAAACTGACGAAAAAAGAAAGGGAACTGAAGATTTTCAATTTACTTTATATTGCTTCAGCAACGTTATTACTTGCCTACATCACTATTTTTACTATTGTTCCAAATTGGAATCAGTACAACTTACTAATTTCACAATTAATCAACAACGTAAATCATTATTTTCTCATTTTAATTGTGGTTACCACTCATTTTCGCATAAATGCTTTAAAACAGAAGTCCGAAAAAGCAGAACAAGAATATCATTCATTACGCTGTGAAATGATTCAAAGGGCAGAGGAATTGTGGCCTGAAGGAGAAAGGTGGCAAAATCGGCATATTTTTTTTCAGGAAATGAGGGAGAAATACGATATCAATTTATATTATGAAAACCCAAAATAAAACGAAGGCGCCTAGTCGGGCGCTTTCGTTTATTTAAAAGTATTTTTTCTTGTCTCGCTCTTCCTTAAGTATTTCAACCGCTTCCTGGAACCGTTGGGAATGAATGATTTCCCTTTCACGAAGAAAACGAAGACTATCATTTATATCCGGGTCATCAGATAAATTAATTAACCATTGATAGGTAGCTCTCGCTTTTTCCTCCGCAGCAATATCCTCGTATAAATCTGTAATTGGATCACCTTTTGCTTGAATGTATGTTACAGTAAATGGCACACCAGCAGCGTTATGATAATATAGCGCATTATCATGATCAGCATAATGAGGTGCTAAACCAGCAGCCTTCATTTGTTCAGGTGTAGCATCCTTCGTTAGCTTATATACCATTGTAGCGATCATTTCGAGATGGGCAAATTCCTCTGTTCCAATATCTGTTAATAATCCAACTACTTTATCCGGAATCGAATATCTTTGATTTAAATAGCGGAGAGCTGCAGCAAGTTCGCCATCCGCTCCACCATACTGCTCAATAAGAAACTTCGCTAACATCGGATTACATTGACTAACCCTTACGGGATATTGTAGCTTTTTTTCGTAAATCCACATAACTTTTGTTCCCCCCAGTTTCTTTTTTATTTGCTGCTAAGTATTCAATTACACCTGCCATGGCCATGGAGTATCTTTCCAATCCCATGGATATCGTGAATAACTATGACCAAATTGAAGAAGAGGACCAAACTTGGATTCATACTGTTTTGCAATTTGTTTTCTTTTTTGCGCACATTGATTAAACTGTTCAATCGCTTGGAGATCATTTGGATGTGTATCTAGATATAATGTTAATTCCACAAGAACAAAATCAATCGCTTGTAACTCTTCTAAGAGCAGGTAATATTCCTGTGACAGTTGTTTATGCATCAGTGTCCGCCTCCCTCATTTTCATTTCGCGGGAATTAAAAAATGGGTCATAAAACGCTGGCCAAAGTGTTCCTGCATATAAGGCTTGTTTTGGTGTGAATTGCTGCATACCAGGTGGTTGGAATGGAATATATAAGTTTGGCGGTGTCACATATTGTTTACAAGTAATTGGTGGGCAAGGATCGAAAGGACTCACAAAAGGATACCAACTTTTCCTTGTAGTAAACATTTTTTGTCCTCCTTTATATAGTAAGGTCTGAACACATGGCATCAAAGTTCAATGGTATTAGGAGCGTATATGATGGCATGCGAAGTCACTTCATTTTATGGGTTGTAGTGGTTGTTTTATGTCAAAAAATTTAAATTATGCCTTTGTGGCAAATAAAAATGCTTGTCTATCACCTCTTTCACAGTGTAAGATGGAGGTTAAAATTCCTACAATAAGAACCATCTTAAGAAACACTCCATATACTAATGATGAGATTGTATGAGAGTTGATGGTAAGGGAGGGTGGCTCATGAGGCTAGAACGATTAAATTATAATAAAATTAAAATTTTTCTTACCTTTGATGACCTTAGAGAACGAGGGTTAACGAAGGAGGATTTATGGCATGATAATCAAAAGGTTCATCAACTTTTTCGCGATATGATGAATGAAGCTAGCGATGAACTAGGCTTTGAAGCTGATGGCCCGATCGCAATTGAGGTATACTCTCTGCAGGCTCAAGGAATGGTCATAATAGTGACAAAAGACACTTCGGTTGAGGAACAAGATGATGAATATAATGATGACTATATTGAAATGCAAGTAACCGTGGATGAAAGTGATGATATTTTTTATGAGTTTTACTCATTTGAAGATATAATTTCGTTAAGTTCCCGCTTATTTTTATTAGGGATTACAGATGGTAAGTTGTATTCTTATCAAGATCAATTTTATCTAGAAATACAAGAATTTGAGCTAAATGGTCATAATACTGAAAATATCATTGCCCTCTTGTCAGAATTCGGTTCTCCAGCAACAATTACTATTTATCGTGTGATCGAGTATGGTAAGGAATTAATGAAAGAAAAAGCGATCGAACAAGTATATAATTATTTTATTTTGAAAAGTAGTGAATAAAAGATGCAGGAAACTCGTTTGCAAATGTTATGATAGTGTTATTACATTATTAATATATAATTACGTACTACTCTTAAATAAAGGAATAAAATAGTAGTTGAGTACACTTAAGGAGTGAAAAAACGGTTATGAGAATTGCAGTATTATATGGTGGAACATCTGCAGAGCGTGACGTATCACTTTCTTCTGGAAAAGGAGTAATGAATGCATTACAGAAAAAGGGATACGAGGTCGTTGGGATTGATTTTAATCCAAGTAGACTACATGAGCTTATAAATTTAGACGTAGACCTTGTATTCATTGCACTACATGGGCGCTTTGGTGAAGATGGTAGACTTCAAGGTTTTTTAGATATGCTTAATATTCCTTATGTCGGCTCAGGTGTTTTAGGATCAGCTCTTGCAATGGATAAAGTAAAATCAAAACGTATGTTTGAAAGAGAAGGCATTCGAGTTGCCAAAGACCAAACTATTTACCGTGCGACTTATAATCGTAATCAATTTTCATTTGAATTAACCTTTCCAGCAGTTGTGAAACCTGTACGTGAGGGTTCAACGATAGGCTTAACCATAGCTCATAATGAACAAGAGTTATTACAGGGAATAGATGATGCATTCAAATATGATGATGACGTTTTAATAGAGGAATTTATTGGTGGAATGGAAGTAACGGTTGCTGTGCTAGGTGAATTAGGGAAGGAACAAGCATTACCAGTAATTGAAATTGTTCCAAAAAATAAATATTACGATTATGAATCCAAATATGCACCAGGAATGAGTGACCATATTATTCCTGCGAGAGTTAGTGATGAAATAACGGATTACTTACAAAAAAATGCAGTCCTAGCTCATCAAACCTTGGGGTGCAAAACATATTCTCGAACAGACTTTATCGTGCCATTTGATGGGAGCTTACCGGTAGTGTTAGAGGTTAATACGTTGCCAGGTATGACGCCAACAAGTTTATTTCCTGATGCCGCTCGTGAAATGGGTTTAAGTTATGAGGATATGATCGAGAAATTAGTTCAGTTAACAGTTAAAGAATTAAAATAGTTCAAAACCATTGCAACAATAAAAACGATATGTATACTATTTAAATGTAAGCAAAAAATAACCATAATTAATTGGTAAAATAATGGGAGGTTAATTCATGGTAGCCGACAAAGCAGGGAACGAAGACAAACATGATGTATTACGATCCACTCAAACCGTTATTAAAAATGCATTAGATAAACTTGGATATTCACAAGAAGTCTATGACCTTTTAAAAGAGCCATTGCGGATGATGACGGTTCGAATTCCGATACGAATGGATGATGGATCAATAAAAATATATACAGGCTACCGCGCACAGCATAATGATGCTGTCGGGCCAACTAAAGGTGGAGTTCGATTTCATCCAGGTGTAACGGAGAAAGAAGTAAAGGCTTTATCAATTTGGATGAGTTTAAAATGTGGAATTGTTGATTTGCCATATGGTGGTGGTAAAGGTGGTATCGTTTGTGATCCTCGTGAAATGTCTTTTCGAGAGTTGGAAAATTTGAGCCGTGGATATGTCCGAGCAATTAGTCAAATCGTTGGTCCTACTAAGGATATACCAGCACCAGATGTATTTACAAATTCTCAAATAATGGCGTGGATGATGGATGAATATAGCAGGATCGATGAATTTAACAATCCAGGCTTCATTACTGGAAAACCATTAGTACTTGGCGGATCACATGGTCGTGAATCAGCAACTGCAAAAGGAGTAACTATTTGTATCTATGAAGCATTAAAGAAAAAAGGTATAGATATTAAAGGTGCAAAGGTTGTCGTTCAAGGCTTTGGTAATGCAGGTAGCTTCTTAGCTAAATTTATGCATGATGCAGGTGCAAAAGTTATCGGTATTTCTGATGCATATGGTGCACTCCATGATCCAAAAGGCTTAGATATTGATTATTTATTAGATCGTCGTGATAGTTTTGGAACGGTAACTAAGTTATTTAAAAATACAATTACTAATAAAGAATTATTAGAATTAGAATGTGATATTTTAGTACCTGCAGCGATTGAAAATCAAATAACCGAAGAAAATGCAAATAATATTAAAGCGAAAATTGTAGTAGAAGCTGCAAATGGACCGACAACACTAGAAGCGACAAAAATATTAACAGACCGGAATATTCTCCTTGTTCCAGATGTGCTAGCAAGTGCTGGCGGAGTAACAGTTTCCTATTTTGAATGGGTGCAAAACAATCAAGGATATTATTGGTCAGAGGAAGAAGTAGAAGAGAAGCTACAAAAGGTAATGGTAAAAGCCTTTAATAATGTATACGAAACATCCCAAAACCGTAAGGTTGATATGAGGTTAGCTGCGTATATGGTAGGAGTTCGGAAGATGGCCGAGGCCTCACGTTTCAGAGGTTGGATTTAAATGTAAGTCTTAATTAAAATGATAAACATAGATAAGAAGCTGCCCAAGTCAAAATGACTGACCTTTGGGCAGCTTCTTTTGTTCTTGTTTAGGAAATTATAAAATTTGATCCTGTGGATAAATACTATAGCACAGAGAGTAGTCGTCCAGCGCAAGCGCCTTAGCTACTAGTAAACTTCGCTCATCTCTTTTGCGATAAGTCAACATCGACTCGTCCCTCGACATGTTTTGTTTATCTCAGTCGATGCGATCTTAGTTTATACGTAGCTAAGCAGGGCGCCTATGGCTTTTGTTCTTGCATGTTAATTGTAATTTCCCTATCATTAAAATTGGAGAATAGAAGGCAATACTGAAGGAGGACAATATGACTAAAGAGGATGTAATTATTGTTGGAGGCGGTCCATGTGGATTGGCAGCAGCGATAGCTCTTCAGGAAAAAGGCTTAAACCCGCTTGTCATTGAAAAAGGAAATGTTGTTAATGCGGTTTATGAGTTCCCTACTCATCAAACATTTTTTAGTACAAGTGAAAGACTCGAGATTGGTGATGTACCATTTGTTTCTGAGCAAAGAAAGCCAACGAGAAATCAAGCGCTTGCGTATTATCGGGAAGTAGTAAAAAGAAAAGCTCTAAATGTTAATACGTTTGAAAGGGTTCTTCAAATCGAAAAGGTAAACAACAATGATTTTATCGTTCATACGGTTAAAATGAATGGAGAACAATGTAAATATGAAACCCCATATGTTGTCATTGCAACTGGCTATTATGATAATCCTAATTATTTGAATATTCCCGGTGAGGATCTCCCAAAGGTAACTCATTATTTTAAAGAGGCCCACCCTTACTATGATACAGATGTAGTTATTATTGGGGGCAAAAATTCAGCGATAGATGCAGCCTTAGAACTGCACAAGGCAGGCGCAAAGACGATTACGGTCCTATATCGCGGTGCACAGTTTTCTGGAAGTATAAAGCCTTGGATTCTACCTGAATTTGAATCGTTCGTTCGAAACGGTTATGTTACGATGGAATATAATGCAAATGTACAGAAAATAACAGAGAATGAAGTTGTATATACTGTAAACGGTGACGTGAAAGTGTTAAAAAATGATTTTGTGTTAGCTATGACAGGTTATAAACCTGACCACACATTCTTACAAAAAATAGGTATCGACGTTGATGAAAGCACGGGGAGACCGATTTATGATCCACAAACAATGGAAACGAATGTAAAGGGAGCCTTCATCGCAGGGGTTATTGCTGCAGGTAATAACGCTAATGAAATTTTTATTGAAAATGGTCGCTTTCATGGTGAACAAATTGCCAATCAAATTACAAAAAAATTGTGTTAAACTCTCAGTCAATGAGAGTTTTTTCGTTTTAGTCAAGAATAAGATGAAGAAAAGTAACAATAATAACAAAATGTAGATAGATAGACTGCTTACTAAAAGGATGATTGTCATGAAAAAAGTAGCTTTACTTACTACTGGTGGAACAGTAGCAAGTAAGAAAAATGAAAAGGGGATGTATGTGTCGGGAGAATTGACTGGTGAGGAGGTTGTAACTCTTAGCGGATTACCGGAGGGAATAGAAGTAGTAATACATTCATTATTTCAATTACCAAGTATGCATGTCACCTTTGAGCATTTAATAATTCTTAAAAATCAAATTCAAGATATATTCAAGAGTAAAGATATTGATGGAGTTGTTATAACTCATGGTACAGACAGTCTTGAAGAAACAGCGTACTTTTTAGATTTAACGATTTCGGACAATAGACCAGTGGTGATAACCGGTTCACAGCGTGCAATAGATCAATTAGGTAGTGATGTATATATTAATATTAGACATTCTATTTATGCAGCTTGTGACGATAGGTTAAGAGGATTTGGAACAGTTGTAGTATTTAATGAAAGGATATTTTCAGCTAAGTATGTTAAAAAAGTACATGCTTCGAACTTACAAGGATTTAATTCATTTGGGTTTGGTTATTTAGGTATTATAGATGGTGAAAGGGTATATATTTATCAAAAGCCTTTAGAACGTGATTACTATAGTGTTGTAAAACCTTTACCACAAGTTGAAATTATTAAAGCCTATTTAGATGCAGATGGGAAGTTTATTGATTGCTGTATAAATACCAATGTAAAAGGGATTGTATTAGAAGGTGTAGGAAGAGGACAGGTCGCGCCCAAAATGATGGACTCTATTAAGAAAGCAATTCAAAATGGAATAATTATTGTCGTAACAACAAGTGCGGAGGAAGGAGAAGTTCATACTGTTTATGATTATAAAGGAAGCACACAGGATTTAAAAGCACACGGTGTTATCCTTGGGAGAGATTATGATAGTAAGAAAGCAAGATTAAAGTTAGCAGTTTTATTAGCAAGTGATATCACCGACGTAGAAAAAGAATTCTTATATTGATACTTTCTGAAAACTCTTTCTCTTTAACTAATATGTATATCGTGTTACGATAAAAGGTGAAAAATAATGCTTTTAGAAAGGATTATTTTAACTTATGATAGCTATAATTTCAAGCGGGATTGCTCCTGGTCTTGCTTTGCTTTGCTATTTTTATTTAAAAGATAAATATGATGTCGAACCGATAGGCATGGTATTGAGAACATTTATACTAGGTGCATTGTTAGTTTTTCCGATTATGTTTATTCAGTATGCCTTTATGACAGAAGGGTTACTAGTCAATCATTGGAGCAATGCATTTGTTTTATCAGGGTTATTGGAAGAGTTCTTTAAATGGTTTATCTTGTATTTCACAGTTTTTAAACATGCTGTTTTTAATGAACGATATGATGGAATTGTCTATGCTGTCTCCGTATCGTTAGGATTCGCAACAGTTGAAAATATTTTGTATTTATTTGCAAATGGAATAGAATTTGCTTTTGGTAGAGCGTTGCTTCCTGTTTCAAGCCATGCCCTTATTGGTGTTTTAATGGGTTTTTATTTAGGCAGAGCTAAGTTTGAAAATAGCTCTACAAGAATAACATGGATTACTCTTTCTTTATTTATGCCGATTTTATTGCATGGAACCTATGATTTTATCCTATTATCCGCAGCCAAAAACTGGTTGTTTATTATGGTACCATTTATGATTTTATTATGGATAAAAGCTTTACGTAAAGTGAAAGAGGCAAATCAACTCGATGACCCTACGCTCATAACTTCGTTGAAGGAAAATCATAATATTTCTCAATAGGCATGCGCCGTCCCAATATGTGGGGCGGTTTTTTTATGGTTTAGGAAATTAAGAAACGACAGCAATAATTGCTGTTTCGGCATCGTGTTTTTCTAATGAATAAAATAGCAGTTTAAACAGAAAATACAAATAGTAATCATTGTTAAAGGAGGATGGACAGGTATAATGCGGTCTAAATATACAATTTCAATTTTAGTACTCTTAACGATAATTATTGGAATATCCTCATCAACTGTTGACGATAAAGTAAACGCATTTTCACCCCAGGTTATTCAAATAGGTTCTGTTGGTGAAGATGTAATAGAACTACAGGCAAGGCTACAATATTTAGGCTTTTATAAAGGTAAAATTGATGGTGTATTTGGTTGGGGTACATATTGGGCGCTTCGCAATTTTCAGTCTGAATTTGGATTGCCGATTGATGGGTTAGCTGGTCCGACTACAAAACTAAAATTAGCAAATGCTTCAAAATATGATGAGTGGCATGTAAAAACCCAAATTAATAAAGGAAATGAATTTACGTATTATGGAGGTACACCAAAAGAACAGCAAGTGAAAACAAACCCGCAACAGAATACAAGAACGACAACACAAACGCCTGCTACACCTACAGCGGTAAATATGCCAAATGGGTACTCACAAAATGATATCCAGCTCATGGCAAACGCGGTTCACGGTGAAGCAAGAGGAGAACCATATATAGGTCAAGTTGCTGTTGCGGCAGTTATTTTAAATCGCGTAAATGCACCAGCTTTTCCTAATTCTGTTTCTGGAGTTATTTTTGAGCCTGGGGCATTTACAGCGGTTGCTGACGGCCAAATTTGGCTAACACCAAATGAAATATCAAAAAAAGCTGTCATTGATGCCATTAACGGGTGGGATCCAACCGGGAATGCCATTTATTATTTTAATCCTGACACGGCAACTTCAGCATGGATTTGGGGACGGCCGCAAATCAAAAAAATTGGAAAACACATTTTTTGTAAATAGGTAGGTGACTTTTCTTGCTCCGAACAATTTTACTTGTTTTTTTTGGAATTATAGTAATTGGTACTGGCATTTGGGGTTACAAAGAGCATCAGGAGAAAAATGCGGTTCTTATCCAAGCAGAAAACAATTATCAACGGGCTTTTCATGAGTTAACGTATGAGCTTGATTTATTGCAGGATAAAATTGGCACTACATTAGCTATGAATTCTCGTAGTCAGCTTTCTCCAACACTTGCAGAGGTGTGGCGAATAACTGCAGAGGCTCAATCCAATGTTGGGCAATTGCCATTAGCACTTTTGCCCTTTAACAAAACAGAAGAATTTTTATCGAAAATTGGAGATTTCTCTTACCAAACAGCCATACGAGACTTAGAAAAGGACCCTTTAACAGACAGTGAATATAAAACTTTAAAACAGTTATATAGTCACGCTACAGAAATTCAACAGGAGTTGAGAAAAGTTCAACATCAAGTCATTGAAAACAATTTAAGATGGATGGATGTAGAGCTTGCTTTAGCTACTGAAGATACGAACATGGATAACACCATTATCGATGGGTTTAAAACGGTTGAGAAAAATGTGGAGGGCTATTCTGAATCTGAATTTGGTCCTGAATTTTCGCAAATGAAAGCGGAAAAAGATGAAAACTTTCAATATATAGCAGGAAAAGAGATAACTGCGGAACAGGCTACAATAGCTGCTAAAAAGTTTCTTTCGATAGAGGAGGATGTTAAGGTTAGTGTTGAAGAAAACGGAGATGGATCAGATTATGGATTTTATAGCTTGACAATTAATTCGCCCAAGCAGGATTCCCAAATATATATTGACATTACAAAAAAAGGCGGTTATCCGATTTGGGCAATTAATGACCGTGAAATATCAAAACAAAAACTAAGTCTTAACGAAGCAACTGAAAAGGCAAAAAAATATTTAAATCAGCATAACTTTAAAGACTTAGAGCTTTTTGAGAGTGCTCAATACGATTCAATCGGTGTTTTTACATTTGTTTCAAAGGTAGACAATGTTCGAATATATCCTGATTCGATCCGAATAAAAGTTGCATTAGATAATGGGGACATTGTTGGATTTTCAGCCGAAGAGTATTTAATGTCACATCATGAGCGTAATCTACCTAAGCCAGTAATTAATGAAGAGGATGCATCTAAGAAAATTAACAAAAGCGTCATGGTTATGGAAAAACGGTTGGTTGTTATTAATAGCACGAATGGTGATGAAGTTCTATGCTACGAATTTTTAGGTACAATAGATAACGATACGTACCGTATCTATATAAATGCGAAGGATGGAACTGAGGAAAAAGTCGAGAAGCTAAAAAATGCGGAACCAATCTATCAAAAAATATAATTTAAAATTTAGGAAAAGTCGTTTCATAGACTTTTTCTTTTTTTTATTCCATGAGATAATAAACAGTAGGAGAGTATCGGAGGGGTTTAAAGTGCTGAATATTGGAGATAAAATTTTTATAGAATTAAAATATTCAGAGGAGCGACAACGTTTTAAGTGTAAGGTTGTTGAAAAAAAAGATAACTATTTATTCATAGATTATCCTATAAATGAGAAGACGGGGAAAACAGCCTTTTTACTTGATGGGACGGAAATAAAAGTATCTTTTTATGCGAAGGATAGTGCAATCTATATGTTTGATTCGGAGATACTTGCACGGAAAAAGGCAAATATTCCGATGCTAGTAATCAATTACCCAGGAAATGATAAGTTAGTTCGAATTCAAAGGAGAGAATTTGTTCGTGTTGATGCCAATGTTGATGTGGCCGTCCATCCACTAAACGCTGAATTTGAGGCATTTACAACGGTAACAGCAGACATAAGTGCTGGCGGGGCATCGATTATTCTTCCACCTAAGCATCAACTAAAACCACAGACTGAATTTATGTGTTATATAGTATTACCTTTGTCAAATGGGGAGTATTTTTATATAAAAACTTTAAGTAAAATCATTCGGATCATTAATGGTACAGGTGGTAGCCGTGATAAAGCACCGATACAATTTGTAGATTTAAACGAAACACAAAAACAGCAAATTACAAGGTATTGCTTTGATCGCCAGCTAATGGATCGGAAAAAAGGGTATTAAACGTATACTTTTTAATGTTGTGAGGGACACTAATCAAAAAAATGGTTGGGTGTCTATTATGAGAATCATCGAAAAATATATACTTAGATTTATCGTCCTGCATTTTATTCTTTTAATCATTAGTCAATGGTTATTATCTTATCAGTCGTTAGCTCCTTATTTAAATAAGATTATTTACTATGAGGGTGTAATGAAAGATCAATATACTGAAATTGTTGAAACAATGAATCGATAAACAAAGCAGGTTAGCCTGCTTTTATTTCATTTTTAGCACATATTACATAAAGAGGGTGTTTTCGTTGAAAAAGATTTCGATTGCGATTGATGGGCCAGCAGCAGCGGGGAAAAGTACAGTTGCAAGGCAGATTGCGAAAGAATGTTCATATATATACATAGATACAGGTGCGATGTACCGTGCCATAACGTATAAAGCATTGAAACATAAAATAAACTTAGAAGACGAACAGTCACTCGTTGAATTATTAGAAAAAACTAGAATTGAGCTACAACCTAATGGCGAAGTGCAACGTGTCCTTGTTGATGGGGACGATGTTACGGAAGAAATACGATCAAACGAAGTAACAAATAATGTATCAAATGTCGCAAAGCTTGCTGGCATTCGCAAATTAATGGTTGAAAGACAACAACAAATGGCTGTTGGAGGCGGAGTTGTTATGGACGGTCGTGATATCGGTACACATGTACTGCCAAATGCAGAAGTAAAGGTTTTTATGGTTGCCTCAGTTGAAGAACGAGCAAAAAGAAGATATGAAGAAAATTTACAGAAGGGATTTCAAGTAGATTTAGAGAAATTGAAGGAAGAGATTGCTATGAGAGATAAGGTTGATTCAGAAAGAACTATTGCTCCGTTAAAAAAAGCAGTCGATGCTATTGAAATTGATACTACATCTTTAACGATTGACCAGGTAATTGATAAAATCATCCAATTGATTAAAGAAAGGATATGATGCTATGGAGCTTTATACGATTGGGAAATCATTATGCAGTATTTATTATAAATCCCTTTATAAGGTTGAAGTAATTGGCACAGAAAATATTCCTAAAGAGGGTGGAGTGTTGCTATGTAGTAATCATATTTCAAATAATGACCCACCACTTGTAGGGGTTACATGTCCTAGAGATATTAGCTTTATGGCTAAAGATGAACTATTTAACATCCCTGTTTTAAAAACAATACTCCGAGGAATTAGAGCATTTCCAGTAAAACGTGGAATGAGTGATCGAGGTGCTCTAAAAAAGGGACTATCTTTATTGAAGGAAGGTCGGGTACTGGGATTATTCCCAGAAGGTACTCGTAGTAAAACTGGAGAGGTTGGTCAAGGTCTTGCCGGGGCAGGATTTTTTGCACTTAGATCCAATGCAATCATCGTACCATGTGCGATCATCGGACCGTATAAACGATTTACTAGAATAAAAGTAATATATGGAGAGCCGCTTGATTTTGAACCAATTCGTGCGCATAAAGCATCCCCACAGGAAGCGACTGATATTATTATGAACAGTATAGCTGAATTAATTAGAAATAATCGTTAATACATTGTAATAACTATACAATATACTTGACAAAATGTAGCGTTTATTAGAAGTTAGAAAAAAGGATATTTTTCAGTTCAAAATTCAGGAAAAGCAGACTGGTGTTTGTTGATTGAGGAGGTTGTTTTCATGACGGAAGAAATGAATCAAGATGTAAGCGTAAAATCATTTACAGTAGGGGATACTGTTAGTGGCAAGGTAACAAAAGTCGAAGACAAGCATGTTTTAGTAGATATCGGTTATAAAGTTGAAGGAATTGTACCAATTAGTGAGTTGGCAAGTTTACATATTGAAAAATCTAGCGATGTTGTAAGTGTTAATGATGAGCTTATATTAAAAGTTATTAAAGTTGCCGAAGAGGAGATCATCCTATCAAAAAAAGCTATAGATGCTGAAAAAGCATGGGATAATCTTGAAAAAAAGTTTGAAAATGGTGAGGTTTTCGAAGCTGAGGTTAAGGATGTTGTTAAAGGTGGTTTAGTTGTTGACGTTGGAATCCGTGGATTTATTCCGGCGTCGCTTGTTGAGCGTCATTTTGTTGAGGATTTTTCAGAATATAAAGGTCAGCTTTTGCGATTAAAGGTTGTTGAACTAGATCAGGAAAAAAATCGCGTAATTCTCTCTCATCGAGCTGTACTTGACGATGAAATTGCAGCTAAGAAACAACAAACATTTGATTCTTTACATGTAGGCCAAGTAATCGAAGGTGTAGTACAAAGATTAACTGATTTTGGTGTATTTGTAGACATCGGTGGGATTGACGGTTTAGTACATATATCACAATTAGCCCACAATCATGTTGAAAAACCTTCTGATGTTGTGGAGGAAGGACAGACGGTAAAAGTGAAGGTACTTGCAGTTGATAAAGAAAATGAAAGAGTATCACTATCAATTAAAGAAACCTTACCTGGTCCATGGGATATGCTTGAACTTGTGCCAGGTGATATCGTCGAAGGGAAGATAAAACGCTTAGTTAATTTTGGTGCATTTGTTGAAGTAGCTCCAAATGTTGAGGGGCTTGTTCATATTTCACAAATATCAAATCGTCATATTGCTACACCTCACGAAGTATTAAAAGAAGGAGAAATTGTCAAAGTAAAAGTATTAGAGATCAATAAACAACAACAACGGATCTCTTTAAGTATTCGCGAATTACTTGAGGATCATATTCAAGAGGATTATAAAAATTACCAACAAGAAGAAGAGGCATCCTCTGGCTTTTCATTAGGGGATATGATTGGTGATCAATTAAAAAAATTAAAATAGCAAAGAAGTGATTATGTGACAAGAGCCGAACGAAAACTACAACATATCCAGCATGCATTAGCAATCGAACAAGCTCATGATCACGGTTTAGATGACATTCAATTTGTACATCAAAGCATTCCAGAGATTTCTATTGATGAAGTATCATTAAACACAAGAATAGGCGAACTTACTTTAAGTTCGCCTATTATAATCAATGCAATGACAGGTGGCGGTGGTGCACAAACAACTGAAATAAACCGCAGTTTAGCAATGGTTGCAAGGGAGTGTCAGCTTCCAATAGCTGTTGGCTCCCAAATGGCTGCCTTAAAAAATTGTAATGAGGTTAAAACGTACCAGATCATCCGTAAGGAAAATCCAACTGGTATAGTATTTGCAAACCTTGGCAGTGAGGCAACTGTTGAGGAGGCAAAGCTTGCTGTTGAAATGCTGGAAGCAAATGCTCTACAAATTCATTTAAATGTTATTCAAGAGTTAACAATGCCTGAAGGTGACCGTGATTTTAGGGGAGTTTTAACAAGACTTGAGGAAATGGCTACCCAATTAGAAGTGCCAATTATTATTAAAGAAGTCGGATTCGGTATAAGTCGTGAAACTGTAGTGAAAATTTTAAATGCAGGAGTATCTATTATTGATGTTGGTGGCTATGGTGGAACGAATTTTGCAAGGATTGAAAATAAGCGTCGCGACATTGAGCTATCATTTTTTAATAATTGGGGTATTCCGACTGCAGCTTCACTTGTAGAGGTAACATTACAGGCTCCACTTGTATCTGTTATTTCATCAGGAGGTTTGAGAAATTCGTTAGATATTGCGAAGTCAATATCCTTGGGAGCATCTGCTACCTCATTTGCTGGATATTTTTTGAAACTGCTTTCAACAAAAGGTGAAGACTCATTAATAAATGAAATTAACATGTTAAAATCGAATTTAAAAGTTATAATGACTGCTTTAGGTGTAACTAGCATTTCTCAACTTCAAAAAGCGCCCATTATTATAAGTGGCAAAACTCATCACTGGCTTCATGAACGAGGTATAGATACAAGATTATATAGTTTACGTAAGTCATTTAAATAAGGCTGTCCATTAGGACAGCCTTATTTGTTTCGTTCTCTTGCTTCGTCGGGCCCTTCAAGGATGGTAGCCCCTTTATTATTCAAACTTTGATCACGGTCTGATTGAACTCTTCCTGATTTTATTAACTTCGTTTCTTGGCGATCACGTCCCATTTCCATGTACCCCTTTCAAATTAATGTCCGTCTTTACTAGTATTTTGCAACTCTTATCTCATTATTCCTACTAGTTGGAATGAAATGACAACATTTGAGTCATAATGTTTGATGGATGGTGATTGAAGTGGAAGGGATATATTTTTATTGGGTTGCTTGGATAGTTTGGGTTTTGTCAACTTTTTTTATGAAAAAGACAAAGGTCAGAACGTTAGTAAGTTTTGTTGTTTTAGGAGCAATTATTTGCAGTTCCCAAACATTGCAGTTAGGTGAATTTTCTTTTCGATTTACGTTTTTACTGCTGTTTATTTTTAGTTTCTTCGTAATGGCCAAAAAGAGTAGCTTAACCATATATTATTATTCTATTTGCACACTCATTATTACGGTTGGATATGTTGGCTTTCATTTGTTTGAATTGTTTGATCCAGTTTGGTTAATCTTTAACCGGAAATGGATGTTGGCATTTGCTATCGTTTATTTAACGCTAATGCTTATTAAAGATAAACAAGATCGTATTGTAATCACGATAATTGGTGTTTCAAATGGTGAGTTATTATATTCTTTTATACTCTCTACCTTTTCTTTTCGGTACGAAATTGGTTCATTTCAATTTTTAGATAGTTTAGCAATTATGATGTTATTAATTGTAATTTGGAATATATTGGAACGGATCGCCGTTTACTTTGAGGCTACCTTTTATAAAGGAATTAAGGAAAGGCAGGGTTAACTGATGAATGAATATACATATCCAATTTTGTTTGGTGTTGTAATTGGTACACTTTCGCGGCTCTATATGTTAAAAACGGATTATCGTCAATATCCTACCTATTTACATGGAAAAGTTATTCATATTGCATTAGGCTTTATTGCAGCAGGACTCGGTACAGTTGCAGTTCCTTCGATTATGGAACAAGATTTTACAGCGATTACATTTTTAACAGTTGCTGCCTCACAATTTCGTGAAGTCCGCAATATGGAGAGAAATACTTTGACAGAGCTTGATAGTTATGAATTAGTCCCAAGAGGCAATACGTACATAGAAGGGATTGCAGTTGCTTTTGAAGGCCGAAATTACTTGGTGATATTCACATCGTTCCTAACAACCCTTGTATATTTAGTAATTTCTTGGTGGGCAGCAATTATTGCAGGTTTTATATGTCTATTCCTTTCAAAAATGTTGATGACAGGTGGAAAATTAAAAGAAATCGTTGAGATTGAACATCATGAATTAAGGTTTGAAGGTCCCGGCCTTTATATTGATAACATTTATATAATGAATATTGGTTTGCCTCAACGGCAGGATGAAATTTTAAAGTATGGAATGGGTTTTATTTTAAAACCGAAAAATTTTAATGTCCGTTCAACGATTGCAAACCTTGGACAACGTCAAGCAATTTTACATGACGTGTCTGTTGCCTTAGGGGTGTTTCGTGATTCAGGAACACCGGCTTTAGTACCACTTGCGAAAAGAGATTTAGATGATGGTCGCGTAGGTGTATTTATATTGCCACAAGAAAAAGATATTCAGAAAGCAAAGGCTGTCATTGGTGAGGTTCCTGTTCTCGAAAACGCTATACGCATGCCTACGGAAGCGAAAGCAAATAAAAAGGGGAGAAGGCTACAATGAGTTTAGAAAAGTATATTTTGGCGATTATTACAACAAATAAAGATAAAGTAAACGGCGCAACGGCCGTTTTCACTTGCGAAACTAAAGATGAAATGGAACATGTCGCCGCTAATTTAGAGGCAATATTAGATGGCATCGCCCATAGGCTAACGGATGAAGTATATGTTATAGTAAAGCACTAATTAGTCAAAAAGAAATCTTTTCAAATGAAAATGTTGTTAGCGATGTTTAGATTTGGTAAGATTATTTAATTGGTAAGGAGATTATTATAAACGACCTAATAACTCGTAATAAATAAATGGATTATGTGTGTTGAAATGTCCTGGAAGGAGAGGATACGAGTGGCAAAACCAGTTGTTGCAATTGTTGGCCGGCCAAATGTTGGGAAGTCAACCATCTTTAATCGTGTTGTTGGAGAGCGGATCTCGATCGTTGAAGATGTACCAGGTGTTACAAGGGATCGAATATATAGCTCTGCAGAATGGTTGAACAATACATTTAATATTATTGACACAGGCGGGATTGAAGTAGGTGACGAACCTTTATTAGTTCAAATGCGTCAACAAGCAGAAATTGCGATAGAGGAAGCAGATGTTATTATTTTCATGGTGAATGGACGCGAGGGGATTACAGCAGCCGATGAAGAGGTTGCAAAGTTATTATTTCGCTCTAAAAAACCTGTTGTACTGGCTGTAAATAAAATTGATAATCCAGAAATGAAGGAGTTCATATATGAGTTTTATTCACTAGGCTGTGGAGAGCCATATCCGATATCCGGGTCTCATGGTCTTGGTTTAGGGGATTTATTAGATGAAGTTGTAAACCATTTCCCAACAAAAGCAGAGGACGATTATGATGATTCAACCATCCAGTTTTGCCTAATTGGACGTCCGAATGTCGGGAAATCTTCTCTAGTTAATGCCATTTTAGGTGAAGAAAGAGTAATAGTTAGTGAAATTGAAGGGACAACTCGTGATGCAATTGATACAAGGCTAACTCGTGATGGGCAAGAGTATGTGATTATTGATACTGCCGGAATGAGAAAACGAGGCAAAGTATATGAAAATCTTGAAAAATATAGTGTTCTCCGTGCACTAAAAGCGATAGAACGCTCAGATGTTGTCCTTGTTGTTTTAGATGGTGAACGAGGGATCATTGAGCAAGATAAAAAAATTGCCGGATATGCTCATGATGCCGGACGAGCAGTCGTTATCGTTGTAAATAAATGGGATGCTGTTGATAAAGATGAAAAAACGATGAAGAAATTTGAAGAAACGATTAGAGACAACTTTCAATTTCTTGACTACGCACCAATTGTTTTCTTATCGGCAAAAACTAAGAAGAGAATTCATACCCTTTTACCAATGATTAATGTTGCTTCAGAAAATCATAATATGCGTGTGCAAACAAATGTATTGAATGATGTCATTATGGATGCTGTAGCTATGAACCCAACTCCAACTGACCGTGGGACGAGATTGAAGATTTACTATGCAACTCAGGTTGCAGTCAAACCACCAACATTTGTAATATTTGTCAATGATCCAGACTTACTACATTTTTCATACGAGCGCTTTTTAGAAAATAGGATTCGTGATGCGTTTGAATTTACTGGTACACCGATCAAAATAATCGCCCGTGCTCGAAAGTAAAGTAAATATCTATTATTCATTTGCAAGGCAATTAAAATAGAGATAATAAACGGGAACGCCACGTAATAATTTTTTGTGTAAGGAGCTGTTAAAAATGGGGAAATGCGCAATGATCGGAGCAGGAAGCTGGGGCACGGCTTTAGCAATGGTGCTTGCAGACAATGGCCATGAAGTACGATTATGGGGACACCGTGATGACCAAATTAATGAAATAAATAATGATCATACAAACAAAAAATATTTACCAGATATTCAATTGCCTGATAATATTATTGGGTTTACGTCGTTATCATCGGCTTTGGATGGTATGGATACGGTTATTTTAGCCGTACCAACGAAAGCAATTCGTGAAGTTGTGAGAAAAATAATCCCTCTCCTTGATTCAAAGGTGATCATTTGTCATGTTAGTAAAGGAATAGAACCTGATACTTTAAAACGAATCTCCGAAATGATTACAGAGGAAGTTCCGGATCACTTATTAAGTGACGTTGTCGTATTATCAGGACCTTCTCATGCTGAAGAAGTAAGTAAAAGAAAACCAACTACAGTCACTTCATCATCTGTAAATATAAAGGCTGCTGAATTTATTCAAGATTTATTTATGAATCAGAATTTTAGAGTTTATACGAACCCGGACATTATTGGCGTTGAATTAGGTGGTGCTTTGAAAAATATTATCGCTTTAGGTGCAGGGATATCAGATGGCCTCGGGTATGGAGATAATGCGAAAGCTGCTTTAATGACAAGAGGATTAGCTGAAATTGCTAGACTTGGAACAAAAATGGGAGCAAATCCGTTAACTTTTGCTGGGTTAGCTGGTGTAGGGGATTTAATTGTTACGTGTACAAGTGTTCACAGTCGCAATTGGCGGGCTGGTAACTTGTTGGGAAAAGGGAAGGATTTAGAAGAAGTATTGGAAAATATGGGGATGGTTGTGGAAGGTGTTAGAACAACTAAGGCGGCCTTTCAATTAGCACAGAAGGAAAAGGTTGATATGCCAATCACAAAAGCGATTTATGACATCTTATTTAATAAGCGAAAACCGAAAGATGCAGCCGGCGCTTTAATGGGGAGAGTACGAACCCATGAAGTTGAAGAGATATCAATTTCTGTTAGTGAGCAGCCATAAGGTATTAGTCAAGACAATGAATTCATTTACAACTTGTACTAGATGCTAATGGGTACCTAATACCATCTATTTGCATATAGTATGGTAGTGCTAACAACAAGGGGGATCAATCCAAGATGAACTCGTTGCAAAAGGTGAGATTATTTTAAAGATTTTTACTTACTATTGTGAATAAAAATAAGGTAGGATAGGCGCTTTGATGAGTCGACCTATTAATCTGTAGCATAGTATAAAGCGTATCAAATTTGTGAGCTGTGTCTTTAAGGGAAATTTAGTCTGCTTAGCTAAAGCATTTGCCCCATGCTTTAGCTTTTTTTACTATTTTTTACTACTATTTTTTACTATTTGAAATTTTACCTTCCTGAAGTATAAGAAAGAAAACTGAATTCCTGTATTTTGGGAGGGGATTTGTGTCTTTCTATGTTTTCTTACGTGCTTTGTTGGACAAGTTATGTTATAATTTCTCCGATTTTGTAAGGAGATTAAGAAAATATAAATTAATTTTTACATAAATAGCGATCATATAATTACTGTTAAAGTAACAGTGGAGATAAAGGAGAGATAAAGGTGACCCCTGGTATATTAAAAATGTGGATCTCATTTGCTGGAATTGCGGCAATGTTTTTATCACTACTAATGATTTATTTAAGTCGTTTTAAATTAAAGGGAGTTTTAAAAAATATATTCGCAGTGTTTGCCTATCTATTTATGATTATTTCGGGTTTAATCATCTTTTATGTAGTTTTTAGTGGACCAGTACCAGAATAGCAGACTTGCCTAATAAGAAGCAGTTTGGGGAGGATTAATTTTGAAAAAGATTACCATTATTATCAGTTGGCTATTAATGCTCGTTATGCTTTCTGGTTGTTTATACCCAAAAGAAAAATTAGCGCAAAATAGAATTCCATATAAGGATCAATTGAACATCGTTCAAAATGCTGTTGATCAATTTCAACAGGCAGAGAACGGGATCTTACCAATTAAAACGAAAGAAAGTTCAACACCAATCTATCAAAAATATGTCATTGATTTTAACAAGCTAATCCCAAGGTTCCTAGCCGAGGCACCCGCAAGTGCGTTTGAAAGTGGTGGGATCTTTCAATATGTTTTAGTGAATGTTGAAACAGATCCGACAGTTAAATTGCTTGATTTAACCTCTGTTGACCCAATTCGTGAGCTGAAGCTAAGAATTAAGTTTTATAAAGAAAAAAACGGCTATCCACCTTTTAAAGATACTTTAGTACCGGGCTATTATTTGTTAGATTATGAAAAATTAGGATACGGGGAAAACCCGCCATATGTAAGAAGCCCTTATTCACAAAAAAATTTATCGTTATTTATAGATACGAATGGTGAAATATTTGTTGATTATTCACCGGATTTATTTGAGGCTTTACAAACTTTTGAGAATGACTATCAAACTGGTGATGATATTCGTGAGCTTTTAGTTAATCACTATGACTTTGTGCCTGCTTTTTCAGTACCGTATACAATCAAAGATAATGAACCAATTTTTTTAACCGAATAACTTAATTTTTGTCATGAACCCTGCTCTTCATTAATACTTTTTAGAGAGCAGGGTTTTTTTCTTTTAAAATTGAAAAGTTCTATAAAAAAACCACAAAATATTTTTTTTGGTCATATTTAATTGGGACAACATCATACATTTATATCACTAGTATGTTACCCAGAACGAAAGACGGGAGGGGTTCAAAATGGAGAAAGTAGATATTTTTAAGGATATTGCCGAACGCACTGGCGGCGATATTTATCTAGGTGTTGTAGGTGCTGTTAGAACAGGGAAATCTACCTTTATAAAAAAGTTCATGGAATTGGTGGTATTACCAAGTATAACAAATGAAGCGGATAAAGCCCGTGCTCAAGATGAGTTACCTCAAAGTGCTGCAGGTCGTACGATCATGACGACAGAGCCAAAGTTTGTTCCTAATCAAGCTGTTTCAGTACATGTTGGGGATGGCTTAGAGGTCAATATAAGGTTAGTAGATTGTGTTGGTTACACAGTGCCAGGGGCAAAGGGTTACGAGGACGAAAACGGTCCGAGAATGATAAATACACCATGGTACGAGGAGCCCATTCCTTTTCATGAGGCTGCCGAAATTGGTACAAGAAAAGTGATTCAGGAGCATTCAACCTTGGGAGTGGTAATAACAACTGATGGTTCTATTGGTGATATTCCAAGAGCTGATTATGTTGAATCAGAAGCAAGAGTAATCGGGGAACTCAAAGAGGTTGGAAAACCGTTTATTATGATTATAAATACGGTTCACCCACATCACCCTGATACTGAGCGGTTAAGACAGGAATTAAATGAAACGTATGATATTCCAGTACTGGCAATGAGTGTAGAAAGTATGCGTGAACAAGACGTTCTAAATGTACTTAGAGAAACATTGTATGAATTTCCAGTATTAGAGGTTAATGTTAATCTCCCAAGTTGGGTTATGGTATTACGTGATGAACATTGGCTCCGCCAAAGCTATCAAGAAGCAGTTAAAAATACGGTTAAGGATATTAAGCGGTTAAGGGATGTTGATCGAGTTGTTGGTCATTTTGGCGAATATGATTTTATCGAACAGGCGAGTTTAGCTGGAATAGAAATGGGGCAAGGAATTGCTGAAATAGATCTTTACGCACCAGACGATCTTTATGATCAGATTTTAAAAGAAGTCGTAGGTGTAGAAATCCGTGGTAAGGATCATTTGTTACAGCTAATGCAAGATTTTGCACATGCAAAATCAGAATATGATCAAGTCTCTGATGCACTAAAGATGGTAAAACAAACAGGATATGGCATCGCAGCACCTTCTTTACAAGATATGAGCTTGGATGAACCTGAAATTATACGTCAAGGATCACGATTTGGCGTTCGTTTGCGAGCAGTTGCCCCGTCTATTCATATGGTGAAAGTCGACGTAGAATCTGAATTTGCTCCAATTATTGGAACAGAAAAACAAAGTGAAGAGCTTGTTCGTTACTTAATGCAAGATTTTGAGGATGACCCACTTTCAATTTGGAATTCAGACATTTTTGGGCGGTCTCTAAGTTCAATTGTACGAGAAGGAATTCAAGCAAAGCTGTCTTTAATGCCTGAAAATGCACGCTATAAGCTAAAAGAAACACTTGAAAGAATTATTAATGAAGGTTCGGGCGGTTTAATTGCGATCATCCTTTAATTTTCGACTCCAGCTTGGAGTCTTTTTTTATCGGAAATTATTGTCGAATAATGTCGTATGTAATAGCAATAAAGTACTAAGTATATAAAAATTGCCCGAATTCGTGAACATTATTTTAAAAAATTGGTAAAAATAGCTTATTTATTCGAAAAAACTACGGAAAAATATTGAATTATCTTCAAATGTCGGTTAATATTAGGCATGTTAATAAATATAGCTGTTAAAAGGTATAGAATCAGTTAAAACTGTATACAAAGGTAATAACAGCTATTTTAAACTATCAAAAAAACTCATAAAGTAGTTCTATGATAGTTTTATGAAATTGATATTTATACCAGTATTACCTATCTTGTGTTTGGGAGGAGGTGAATGGCATGAACAAGACAGATTTAATTAACGCAGTGGCTGAAGGTACTGAGTTATCAAAAAAGGATGCTACTAAAGCTGTTGATTCTGTTTTCGAAGCTATTATGGGCGCGTTAAAACAAGGTGACAAAGTTCAATTAATTGGATTTGGTAACTTTGAAGTACGTGAGCGTGCAGCTCGCAAAGGACGTAATCCACAAACTGGTGAGGAAATCGAAATACCTGCTAGCAAGGTACCAGCATTCAAACCAGGTAAAGCCCTTAAAGATGCTGTTAAGTAATTTATTACATAATCTAGACAATAGGGCTAAATAGAGGGTCGCACATTGTGCGACTCTTCTTTTTTTGCTATTGATTCCTCTATATGCTAGAATCTTTATACTATAATCCTTTTAAGAAAAAATAAAAAAGACATTTTACTAGTTATTACAACACTAATAAACATAGGACAAGGACTAAGCGAATACATATAAACATTTAGATTACAATGATTAGTAAAAGATAAATCTAATTGCAATTTAGGGGGAGTTTTGGTGAATTATGAAAAGATTGAACAGGCTGTTCGATTAATACTTGAAGCTGTAGGGGAAGATCCAAATCGGGAGGGACTATTAGATACACCTAAGAGAGTTGCGAAAATGTATGAAGAGGTTTTTGCTGGGATTCATCAGGATCCAAAGGATTACTTTAATACGATATTTAGTGAGCAGCATGAGGAATTAGTTCTTGTAAAGGATATACCTTTTTATTCTATGTGTGAGCATCATTTAGTTCCTTTTTTTGGGAAAGCGCATGTTGCCTACATACCGAAAGGTGGAAAAGTTGTCGGTTTAAGTAAATTAGCAAGATCTGTTGAAGCTGTTGCCCGCAGGCCTCAGCTACAGGAAAGAATTACAACAACAATTGCGGATGCAATTGTTGAAAAGCTGAAGCCATATGGCGTTATGGTCGTTATTGAAGCGGAGCATATGTGTATGACGATGCGGGGAGTTCAAAAGCCAGGTTCAAAGACAATTACATCCGCAGTTAGAGGTTGTTTTGAAAAGGATGCTGCTTCAAGAGCAGAAGTTTTGTCGTTGATTAAAGAATAGCTGTATTTACTATTTTGCATTGACAATCTGCATTAGCAAATGAGATATTATTATGAGTACGGACACCGATTCCGAGGAGGAATTATGATGAAAAGTCAATCTTCTACAAATAACGATTTTATTGTCATTAAAGCAAAGGCTGATGGTGTAAACGTTATCGGTTTGACGAGAGGAACTGATACTAGATTTCATCACTCTGAGAAACTAGATAAAGGGGAAGTCATGATCGCACAGTTTACCGAGCATACTTCAGCTATTAAGATCAGAGGTAAAGCAGTTATTCAGACTGCTCATGGCGAAATTGACACAGAAGCTTAAGAAGAGAAGTGAACTAGCTGTAGCATGTATATAGCCAAAGAGTTGTTCTTCTCATTTTTAGAAGACAAGGGTGATGAACGTGAATGACATCTATGCAGAGATTAAACAAATAAAAGCGGACATAGACGGGCGGGTCAAACATCCTTATTTAATGAAGTTTATTAATGTCCCGATAATAGATGAGCAAAAATTGATATTACTATATGTTATCTTAAAACAATCTAATTTGTGTCCTGAAAAATTAAAGCAATATATACTTTCGACGATGTTAGTTCAAGTTGCTTTAGATACGCATGAGCAGGTTACGATACAGCATTTAGAAGATGATGATGAACGGATGAAAAATCGTCAATTAATGGTATTAGCTGGGGACTATTATAGTGGTCTCTATTATTATTTATTGTCATTAATTGATGATATTCCGATGATTAGAGTATTGTCTAATGCAATCAAAGAAATTAACGAACACAAAATTGCCCTATACCAAAAGGAACCAAATGACTTAGATGAGCTAATGAATGATGTAGCTTCTATCGATTCACTCTTAATTCAAAAAATAGCAGAATATGTACAATGTCCAGAACTACAAAAGCTTTCGAGAGAATTGTTGTTAATTAATAGACTTAATCAAGAAAAAAGGACATACAAAGTAAATGGGTTTTCAATTGTTCATGATGGAATTCGTTCTATTCTTGAAAGAAAAGTTGGATCATTGTTAGGTGATCCGAAGCAGACTTTACACATAATTGATGCACAGATAGAACATTCCATCCGTTATGTTGAAAAAATTTTGCAAAGGAATTCAGTTCTTTATGATTTTCTATATGAAAAAGTAAGAGCTTTTTTCGATGAATTAGATCTCACAAAGGAAAAAGCTGTGAAAGAAGGGTGAAGCGTGGGGTATTCAAAGGAAGAACGTGTCCATAATGTTTTTGAAAGAATATCTGAAAAGTATGATGTCATGAATTCGGTAATTAGTTTTCAACGTCATAAAGCATGGCGAAAAGATACGATGCAACGGATGAACGTTCAACCAGGGTCTCAAGCTTTGGATGTATGTTGTGGAACTGCAGACTGGACAATTGCATTAGCGAGTGCGGTTGGAGCAACTGGAAAGGTTGTTGGTCTAGATTTTAGCCAAAATATGCTGAAGATTGGTCAACAAAAAGTCGAAGGCATAGAATTAAAAAATATAGAGCTTATCCATGGAAATGCTATGGAGCTTCCGTTTGAGGATAATACCTTTGATTACGTCACTATCGGATTTGGATTACGAAATGTTCCAGATTATATGCAGGTGTTAAAGGAAATGACTCGGGTTGTAAAGCCAGGTGGAAAGGTTGTTTGTTTGGAAACTTCACAGCCAACTTTGCCAGTGTTTAGACAGATTTATTATTTTTATTTCGGTCATATTATGCCGTTATTTGGTAAATTATTTGCAAAAAGCTATGATGAATATTCATGGTTACAGGAATCTGCCAAAGACTTTCCTGGACAAAAAGAATTGGCAAATATGTTTTACAAAGCTGGTCTTGAAAATGTACAAATCAAAGCATATACTGGCGGTGTTGCGGCAATGCATCTCGGCATTAAACCTGCTATTAAATAAGCTTAAAATTCAAGGTGAAATGAATGAAATTAAAAAAGCTATATACATTTATCAATCATGATTTAAATATCATTGAGCAAGCTTTAAAAGAAACAATACAGTCCGAGCACCCTGTTCTCAAGGAAGCCTCAATGCATTTATTACAGGCTGGTGGAAAACGAATTCGACCAGTATTTGTTTTGCTATCGGGGAAATTTGGAAATTATAATATTGATGTCATAAAAAACGTTGCTGTTGCTCTTGAATTAATTCATACAGCTTCACTCGTACACGATGATGTAATCGATAATGCTGAATTAAGAAGAGGCGCAGAGACAATCAAAGCAAAATGGGACAATCGAATTGCGATGTATACCGGTGATTATATATTTGCAAGAGCTGTTGAACTGATGACAAAAATAAATAAACCTGAAGCTCATATGCTTTTATCGAAAACAATGGTTGAACTTTGTTTAGGAGAAATTGAGCAAATAAAGGATAAATTTAACTGGGAGCAAAACTTACGAACCTACTTCCGTCGGATAAAAAGGAAAACGGCATTATTAATTGCGATTAGCTGCGAACTTGGTGCTGTCGCGTCCGAGGCTCCTGTCGATGTTCAAAGGAAACTGTACAAATATGGATATTTTGTTGGAATGGCTTTTCAAATAACCGACGATATTTTAGATTTTACAGGTTCAGAAAAGGAGCTTGGTAAGCCTGCGGGTAGTGATTTATTGCAAGGAAACATAACATTACCTGTTATTTATGCTTTGCGTGATCAAACAATACGTAATGAGATTATTACAAACTTTGATATTCACGATACTGAAAAAGCTAGTCACATCATTTCGCTAGTCAAAAGCTCAGGTGGTATTGAATATTCTAAGGAAATAAGTGATCGATACTTATATAAAGCGTTAAAGATGTTAAAAGACCTTCCTAATTGTAAAGAAAAATCAGCATTATATAATATTGCAAAATATATTGGACGTCGTAAATTTTAGAAATTGCCATCATTACTAAAGTTTGATAAAATTTGTAATGGTTTTCATATATAAACTATTAATACATATAGATTGGAGAGGTTTTTGTGGAAAGAACATTTATTATGATTAAGCCAGATGGTGTACAACGCAACCTTGTTGGAGAAATTGTATCTCGCTTTGAAAACAAAGGATTCAAGCTTGTAGGTGCAAAATTAATGACAGTATCAAATGCATTAGCTGAAGAGCATTATGCTGAACATAAAGAACGCCCATTTTTTGGCGAATTAGTGGACTTTATCACTTCAAGTCCGGTTTTTGCTATGGTGTGGGAAGGTGAAAACGTAATTGCAACAGCTCGTCAAATGATGGGCAAAACAAATCCGGCTGATGCATTGCCAGGAACAATTCGCGGAGATTTCGGATTAACAATGGGTAAAAACGTAATCCATGGTTCCGATTCACCTGAAAGTGCAGAGCGTGAAATTAACCTTTGGTTTAATAGCAATGAAGTTAGCGATTACTCAAAACAAGTAGACGAATGGGTATACTAGAAAAGCGGAAGCTCCTAGGGTAGCCCCGACAGAAAAATGCTCTTCCCACAAAAGAAGTCCGATTTTGACTTCGATGTGGGAAGAAATTTTATCCGAGGGGCTAGGAGCTGAAGCTAGACAAATAGAAAAGCGGAAGCTCCTAGGGTAGCCCCGACAGAAAAATGCTCTTCCCACAAAAGAAGTCCGATTTTGACTTCGATGTGGGAAGAAATTTTATCCGAGGGGCTAGGAGCTGAAGCTAGACAAATAGAAAAGCGGAAGCTCCTAGGGTAGCCCCGACAGAAAAGCATTTGCTAACATCGCGACACTTAGTCGTAACGCCAATACTAGCACGTCCTGTGCGTTGTGTGAATATTAAATTTCGAAACAACCAGTCATATTGGCTGGTTGTTATTTTTTAGTAGAACTATAAAATATCATCTGATATGATAAAAGAAATATGTAGAAATTTGCAGTGGTAAGTCGAGATTAATAATAGTTTAGTAGCGTTGAAAAGGAAGTGGGTTCGTAAAGATGATGAATGATTATCAAGAATTTATTACCAAGGTACTTAAAAAAACTGGCATTGATTTAGCCTGTTATAAAGAAGCACAAATGAAGAGACGATTAACGTCTTTGTATGAAAAAAAAGGATATAAAAGCTTTCAGGAATTTTTTAATGCAATGTCGACCGACCGTGCTTTGTTTGATGAATTTTTAGATCGAATGACGATTAATGTGTCTGAATTTTATCGGAATGGTAAACGATGGGAAGTACTAGAGAAAAAGATTATTCCTAAGCTGCTTGAGAAGAACAAACGTTTGAAGGTATGGAGTGCTGCCTGCTCAACAGGTGAAGAGCCTTATACAATTGCGATGATACTTACAAAGTTCATGCCTCTTTCGCAAATTCAGGTTTTGGCTACTGACCTCGATGAGACAGTTATGGAGCGTGCCAAAAAAGGCATATACCCAGAGCGCTCGTTGCAGGAAGTACCGGATGATATAAAAAAGAAATATTTTACAAAAGATGGAATTTTTTATAAGGTAAACGATGAAATAAAGCGTACCGTTACATTTAAAAAACATAACTTATTAGCGGACTCATTTGATAGTAATTTTGACTTGATCGTTTGCCGGAATGTATTGATTTATTTTACAGAAGATGCAAAGGAATTATTATACAAAAAATTTAGTGCTGCTCTACGACCTGGTGGAATATTTTTTGTTGGTAGCACTGAGCAAATTTTTAATCCTCCAGCATATGGCTTTGAAACAGAGGATACGTTCTTTTATCGAAAAGCAAAATAACGGTTATTTAGGCTCCATCAACAAAATGATGAAGCCTTTTTTAAAAATATATTGGCGACAAATACAATACATTATGATATATTAAAACTTAAAAGCTTTAAAGAGGTGAAGGATAATGAGGTACGTAACGGCTGGCGAGTCACATGGCCCACAATTGACAGCAATTATAGAGGGGTTACCATCGTACTTAGAATTGACTGCAGAAGATATAAATAGTGAGCTTTCCCGACGACAAAAAGGTCATGGGAGAGGTGGACGGATGTTAATTGAGAAGGATCAAGTTGAGATTCTTAGTGGTGTTCGCCACGGAAAAACATTAGGCTCACCTGTTACTCTAGTAGTGAAAAATGACGATTGGAAGCACTGGACTAATATCATGGGCATAGAGCCAATAACAGAAACTGAAGAAGAGGAAGTGAAGCGGAAAATTACACGTCCACGACCAGGACATGCAGATCTTGTTGGTGCAATTAAATATGGGCATCGAGATATGAGAAATGTGCTGGAGCGCTCTTCTGCAAGAGAAACGACGACACGAGTTGCCGTTGGAGCTGTAGCGAAAAAGCTTCTTTCTGAATTAGGAATTACCGTTGCGGGCCATGTATTAGAAATAGGTGGTATTAAAGCCGAAAATGTTCAATTTAAAGATTTAAACGATTTAAAGGAACGGACTGAGCAATCGACTGTACGTTGTTTAGATGAAGAGGCTGCGAAAAAAATGATGGCTGCTATTGATAAAGCAAAAGATGAAGGCGATTCGATAGGAGGCGTTGTTGAAGTAATCGTTGATGGTTTACCTGCCGGGGTAGGAAGCTATGTTCATTATGATCATAAGCTCGATGCAAAAATTGCTGCTGCAATTATTAGTATTAATGCCTTCAAAGGTGTTGAATTTGGAATAGGTTTTGAAGCTGCTAGAAGACCTGGTAGTCAAGTTCATGATGAGATTATTTGGAGCGAAGCTAATGGCTTTACAAGAAAGTCAAACAATTATGGTGGCTTTGAAGGCGGAATGACAAATGGCATGCCTATTGTTGTTCGCGGAGTAATGAAGCCAATTCCGACTTTATATAAGCCATTGCAAAGTGTGGATATCGATACGAAGGAACCTTTTGCCGCAAGTATCGAGCGTTCTGATAGCTGTGCTGTTCCTGCAGCTAGTGTTGTTGCTGAAGCGGTTGTAGCATGGGAGATAGCCACAGCGATCGTAGATCAATTTGGAAAGGACCGGATTGATTTAATCAAAGAAAATATAAAAAAATGGAATGAAAGAGCGAGGAATTATTAAAATGGAAATTTTGACGATTTCAACTTCTTCAAAGACATATCCTTTATATATTGGAAGTGGAATTCGCTTTAACATTCAATCATTAATGAATGAACTGAACCGAAATTTTTCGTCTGTTTTTATTATAACGGATACCAATGTGGAACCTTTATTTTTAAATGACATAAAAAAATCTTTGTCACAATATGAAAGAGTTTATTCCTATGTCATTCCAAGCGGCGAAGAATCAAAATCATTTCAAGTTTTCTATGATTGCCTTACATTTGCACTTGAATGCGAATTGGACCGTAAATCGGTCCTTATTGCCCTGGGTGGTGGTGTTGTTGGGGATTTAGCCGGATTTGTTGCCGCTACCTATATGAGAGGGATTCCATTTATTCAAATGCCAACAACATTGTTGGCCCATGACTCTTCTGTTGGTGGAAAGGTTGCGATTAACCATCCACTAGGGAAAAATATGATCGGTGCTTTTTATCAGCCAGAGGCTGTTATATATGATATCGAAATGTTATTGACGCTGCCGGAGGACCAATGGCGGTCAGGTTTTGCTGAAGTAATTAAGCATGCATTAATCTGGGATAAAGAATTTTATAATTGGCTCCTTCACGAAGTTCCCTCTCTTGCTGATCTTCGTTCCGAAAAACTTCAATATGCATTAGCAAAAGGAATTTCTGTTAAGGCTCAGGTTGTTGGAAAAGATGAAAAAGAAAATGGTATTCGTGCCTTTTTAAATTTTGGGCATACACTTGCGCACGCGCTTGAGGCCAACCTAGGATATGGTACGATTACACATGGGGATGCGGTTGCAATTGGGATGTTATTTGCAATTCGTCTAAGTGAAGAATATTATCAAAAGGATTTTGACCTTGAAAGCTTTAGAAAATGGTTCAAACAATACCATTTTCCTGAGATCCCGAAAAATCTTGATAAAGATGCCCTAATTCAATTAATGAAAAAGGATAAAAAGGCACATGCAGGTTCGATTCAAATGGTGTTAATGAAAGATATTGGTAAGGTTGAACTAGTAAAGCTTCAAGATCAATTTATATTAAACTGTTTAGAAAAAGAACTACAGGGGGTGTAGTTATTGATTCGTGGGGTAAGAGGGGCAACTACTGTCAAACATAATAACGCGGAGGAAATGGTAGACACAACAAAAGAACTTATTGCTGAAATGATAAATAAAAATAATGTTAGACCAGAGGATGTAGCCCAAGTGCTCATTTCAGTAACAGAGGATTTAGATGCGACATTTCCCGCAAAAGCATTACGATTGATAACGGGATGGGCTTATGTACCAGTTATGTGTATGAGAGAAATCCCTGTACCAAACTCGTTGGCAAAATGCATCCGAATCATGATGACGGTTGAAACGAGTTTAGCGCAGGATCAAGTTCAACATGTTTATTTACATGGGGCTGAGGTGTTAAGACCTGATTTAAAAAATAAAGGTTGACAATAAAAGGAAAACTATAATATGATAGCTAATAAGTTTTAGAAATTAGTTTAGAGAAGAGCTTAGATGACAAAGCTAGGAGTAGTTTTGTCTAGGGTAGAATGAGAGAGTAGCATAGTTGAGTTGAGAAAGGAATATACATTTATAATTAAACATCTACCCTAAGAATGCATGCCTATTTAAGTAAGAAGGCTGGTTCTTAGGGTTTTATTTTTTATTCCTCAATATTCTCCTCATTCTCCATAAAAAGGCGTTACGGGATTACCCGTTCCCTTTTCACTAAAAAGGTGGTGGTATTGTCACGATAACCACCTTTATTACAAAAATGGAGAGGTGATTTTTTGAATACTTATGATTGTTCCACATTTTTAGAAGATGCAAAACAGCATCTTACAATTCCAATTGTTAAACGGTATTTTGTTGATACAATTACGCCCATTCAAATTTTTCAAAGCTTGAAGGAGGAAGCTTGTTTTTTGCTTGAAAGTAAGGATGAAGCTTCACCTTGGTCACGTTATTCTTTTATCGGATTAACACCATTTTTATATGTTGAAGAAAAGGATGGCGTATTTTTTATCAAAAATCAAATGAAACAAACAGTTTCGATTACGAATACTTTTCGTGGGGCGTTTCAACGTTCGTTGGAAATGCTACAGATCAAAAAGCCAGACCTATCATTGCCTTTTTGGGGTGGTGCAGTTGGAATAATGGGCTATGATTCTGTTTCAACATTCGAAAAGGTTCCTGAACACAACCATAATGATTTAAAGCTTAAACGTTTTTCGTTTATGTTTTGTGAGACAATGGTAGCTTTTGACCATGACCAAAAGGAATTAACCATTATTCAACTTGTTCGTTTAAATGGTAATGAAACTACGAAGGAACAACAACAATTGTACGATAATTGTTTGAAAAAAATTAATGTAATTTTCGATCAAATTTTTAATTCGCAAGTAAATAGGGAATTTTTGCAAATCATTGATCCGACAATTGAGGCTGATTTTAGCAATGTTACCTCAAATTATGTCAAAGAAAATTTCTTAAAAGATGTGAATACAATTAAAGAATATATAAAAAGTGGGGATATATTTCAGGCTGTGTTATCACAACGATTTGAAATACCGATAAATATTCAAGGCTTTGAATTATATCGTGTCTTAAGAATGATAAATCCTTCACCATATTTGTTTTATGTGAAATTAGATGATTGTGAGTTAATTGGAAGTTCACCAGAAAGATTAATACAAATTGAAAATGGTCACCTAGAAATTCATCCTATTGCTGGAACAAGAAGAAGAGGTCGGTCTAAAGAGGAGGATGAGGCTTTAGCGGCGGAGCTGTTTGCCGATCAAAAGGAACGTGCTGAGCATTATATGCTCGTTGATTTAGCAAGAAATGATATTGGTCGTGTTGCCAAGTACGGTTCGGTAAATACACCAGTTTTAATGGAATTAGGGAAGTTCTCGCATGTGATGCACCTAATCTCAAAAGTTACTGGTGTGTTAAAGGAAGGGATTGACCCAATTGATGCCTTATTTTCTGCCTTCCCAGCTGGAACTGTTTCAGGTGCCCCGAAAATCCGGGCAATGCAAATTTTACAAGAGCTTGAGCCAACTGCTCGAAATCTTTATGCTGGTACAGTTGCATACCTTGGGTTTGATGGAAATATCGATTCTTGTATCGCAATCCGGACAATTGTTCTTAAAGATCGTAAAGCCTACGTGCAAGCTGGTGCTGGTGTAGTAGCTGATTCAATCCCGGAGCTTGAATACAAAGAAACTCTTAATAAAGCAAGTGCATTAATTAAAACCATTCAGATTGCTGAAAAAATGTTTTATCGGGGGGAAAAACAGTATGTTTAAAAATATTTTAAATAAATGTGTTAATGGAGAATTGTTAACGGAACAAGAAGCACAATCCGTAATGGATGAAATCATGACTGGAAAAGCTTCACAAGGGCAAATTGCTAGTTTGATTTCGTTATTGCGTTTTAGAGGCGAAACTGTCGATGAATTAGTCGGTTTTTCGAAGTCGATGCGAGCCCATATGACACATGTTGAATATGAGGATGAATCTGTCATTGATACATGTGGAACCGGTGGTGATGGTGCCTCAACTTTTAATATTTCAACTACAAGTACGATCATTTTATCATCACTTGGCGTAAAGGTAGCAAAACATGGAAATCGTGCGGTTTCTTCTACAAGTGGAAGTGCAGATGTTCTCGAATATTTAGGAATTAATATTCAAGCAACACCTGAGGAAGCAAAAGAATCAATGAATGAAAACGGAATGAGCTTTTTATTTGCTCCATTGTACCATGCTGCAATGCGCTATGCTGCTACTCCTCGAAAGGATATTGGCTTTCGCACAATTTTTAATATTTTAGGCCCGATTGCCAATCCAGCTAATTGTAAATATCAATTGATTGGCGTGTATGATACAACATTTGCCGACAAAATGGCTCAGGCTTTACATCGATTAGGCTCTAAGCGGGTGCTTCTCGTAACCGGACGTGATGGATTAGACGAGTGTACGATTACAACTGAAAGTGACATAGTCGAGTTAAATGATGGAAAGATCACAAGAACAGTAATTACACCGGAACAATTCGGACTAGAACGCGGTACAATGGATGAAATCCGTGTTTCAAGCGTTTCTGAGAGTGCTAGAGTACTAGAGGATGTCCTTTCAGGTAGGGGAAATAAGGGGGCAACAAATATCGTATTATTGAACGCTGGTGTTGGTCTTTATGCTGCAGAAAAGGCTAAATCTATTAAAGACGGTGTTAAGATGGCAAAAGCTGCAATTGATCAAGGGCTTGCATTACAACAATTAAATCGTCTTCGTAACACATCTCAGCACATAGAGGAGAAACAAAATTATGCTTAATAAAATTCTAAAAACAAAAAAAGAAGAAATTGCGCTGCTCGAGCTACCAACGGAGAGACGATTCAGCCAGTATTCTTTATATAAAGCCTTAAAACAAAAAGGGAAAGAAGTGGCCTTGATTGCAGAAGTAAAGAAGGCCTCTCCCTCTAAAGGGGTAATTAGAGAGGATTTTGATCCGATTTCGATTGCTAAAGACTATCAGAATGGTGGAGCAGATGCAATCTCCGTTTTAACAGATACTGTTTATTTTCAGGGTCATCGTGATTATTTAACGGCAATAAAAAATGAAGTTTCAATTCCGGTTTTACGTAAGGACTTTATTATTGATCCAATCCAAATTTTTGAAAGTAAACGGATTGGGGCAGATGCAATCCTATTAATTGGTGAAGCGATGGAAGCTACGAAACTTTTTGAGTTATATGAACAGGCGTATGAGCTTGGGCTTGAATGCCTAGTTGAGGTTCATTCAAATCAAATTTTAGAGCAAATTTTAAAAATTTTCACCCCGAAAATTATTGGGGTGAATAACCGCAATCTTGCTACGTTTGAAACGACGATTGCCCAAACAGAATCCATTTCGACATATATTCCAAAAGAGAGCTTGTTCGTTAGTGAAAGCGGGATATTTACTTATGAAGATATTATAAGAGTAGCCAAAGCGGGAGCAGCTGCAGTTCTTGTTGGCGAATCTTTAATGAGGGCGGAAACGCCGCTGACTGGTATACAACAATTATTTGGAGTTAAACAATAATGATCGATGTAAAGCTATGTGGTAATCATTCTCTTGAAGATTTAAAGTATTCGTTCTTAAGTGGGGTACGTTATATCGGTATCGTGTTTGCTGCAGAAAGCAAACGCACAGTTGAGCCGGTGGAGTGTGGCAATTGGCTAAGTCAGCTTGAAAAACATCATTATCAGCAAATTGTCGGAGTTTTTGTAAATCCGAAAGAAGAGGAAATTTTGGACGTGCTGAAATATGTCCCTTTGCAAGTTCTCCAATTTCATGGCAATGAGACACCACAATACATTCAGAAAATAAAAGAGATTACTAGATTGACTGTTTGGAAAGCTATTCATCACGAACAGGTGACAGGCCTAGCTACAATGAGAGAATTTCGTGGAGTAGTTGATGGATATGTGATTGATTCAAAAGTAAAAGGTGAATGGGGCGGGACGGGCCAGTGCTTTGACTGGAAAGCTATTCCTCAATATGTTGAAGAAGGGAAAAGGCAGGGAGTTCCATGTTTGATTGCTGGTGGAATAACAGCTGATAATGTAGAGAAAGTCGTTGCCTATTGTCCGGATGGAGTTGATTTAGCAAGTGGAATTGAAACAGAAGGGCATAAAGACAAAAATAAAATCACAGTTTTACTAGAAAGGTTGAAGGCAAAATGATGAAAGTTTTTCCTGATGAAAATGGTAGATTTGGAGAATTTGGGGGCAAATTTGTCCCTGAAACATTAATGGCTCCACTTGAAGAGCTTGAATCGGCATTAGCAGAAGCAATGAATGATAAAATATTTATGGAGGAATATAAACAGATTTTAAGGGAATATTCCGGACGTCCAACAGCATTAACATTTGCAGATAATTTGACGAAAAAGTTTGGTGGGGCAAAAATTTATTTAAAACGTGAAGATCTAAACCACACCGGTGCTCATAAGTTAAACAATGCAGTTGGTCAGGCGCTACTAGCGAAAAGAATGGGGAAAACAAAAATTATTGCTGAAACTGGTGCAGGCCAGCATGGTGTTGCCGCTGCAACAGTTGCTGCAAAGTTTGGTCTAGAGTGCAAAGTTTTCATGGGTGAGGAAGATATAAAGAGGCAAGGACTCAATGTTTTTCGTATGAAGCTATTAGGAGCAGAGGTTGTTCCAGTTTATAGCGGAAACGGAACATTAAAGGATGCTACAAATGAAGCAATTCGTTATTGGGTGCAGCATTGTGTTGATCACTTTTATTTAATTGGTTCGGTCGTCGGCCCACATCCTTATCCCAAAATGGTCCGTGATTTTCAACGAATTATTGGCGACGAGGCGAAGGAACAATTTTTGAAAATGGAGGAATCATTACCAACTACAGTGGTTGCCTGCGTGGGCGGGGGAAGTAATGCAATTGGCATGTTTTATCCATTTTTAAATGATGATGTTAAGTTAGTTGGGGTTGAGGCAGCAGGTAAAGGTGTAGACACCGATTTACATGCGGCAACAATCACGAAAGGAACACTAGGTGTCATACATGGCTCATTAACATACTTATTGCAGGATGAAAACGGACAAATCCTCGAGCCATATTCGATTTCTGCAGGCTTAGATTATCCTGGAATTGGACCGGAGCATGCTCATTTAGCTAGTACTGGCAGAGTTAAATATGAAAGTGTAACCGATAGTGAGGCGTTAGAAGCTTTATCACTATTGACGAAGGAAGAAGGAATCATACCAGCGATTGAATCTGCCCATGCTTTAGCAAAGGCATTCGAAATTGCAAGAAATATGAATAAAGAGGAAACAATTCTTATTTGTTTATCAGGGCGAGGCGATAAAGATGTTCACTCGTTAATGCAATATTTTGGAGAGGAAGTATAAGAATGACTACATTTACAGAAAGACTACCAAAAACAGATGTATTATTTATTCCCTTTATCATGGCTGGTGATCCTAATGAAGAGATGACAATTGAAATTGCCCTTGCCTTACAAGAGGCAGGAGCCCATGTGTTGGAATTAGGTATTCCATATTCAGATCCATTAGCGGATGGGCCTGTTATCCAACGAGCTGCTCTTCGTGCTTTAAAGGAAAAAATGACGCTTAAAAAAGCGATGGCACTTGTCCCAAAGATGCGCGCAAAAGGATTGAAAATTCCTGTTGTAGTCTTTACCTATTATAATCCTGTGTTACAATTAGGAATAGAATCCTTTTTTGCTTTAGCGAAGGAAAATGATATAGATGGATTGTTAATACCGGATATACCGTTTGAGGAAAGTGAGTATATTCGGAAACGAAGCGTTGAGGAAGGAATTGAATTCATTTCCTTAGTTGCACCTACATCAAACGAGCGAATTGAGAAAATTGCCAAGCATGCCAGTGGTTTTTTATATTGCGTCTCGACATTAGGCGTTACTGGTATGAGAAGTAATTTAAATAACAATATCGTACCGTTTTTGAAAAAGGTAAAGGAAGTGAGTGCTATTCCAGTTGCAGTGGGCTTTGGAATTTCTTCGTCCGAGCAGGTTCAAGCATTAAAAGATCATTGTGACGGTGTAATTGTTGGAAGTGCAATTGTGAATAAAATTGAACAGCTTCGGGATCAACTGCTAAGTGAAATTGATCCAGTACGATCTAAAGCACTCAACGATTTAAAGGATACAGTCCAGTCTATTTTTCAAATTCCAAAAGCTTAAAGCTAGAATAGACTAGTGGAAATGGTGGGGTAACAATGAAATTAAAGGTGAAGGAACAATTATTTGGATTGACACCTTATCAGCCTGGGAAGCCAATAGAGGATGTAAAAAGGGAGCTTGGTCTTGAAAAAATAATCAAGCTAGCTTCAAATGAAAATCCGTTTGGTTGTTCCGAAAAAGCGAAAGAAGCAATTATAAAAAGCGTGGATGAAATGGCTTTGTATCCTGATGGATATTCAAAAACGTTACGCGAAAAGGTTGCAGGTTTAACCGGCGTCCGTGAAGACCAGATTATTTTTGGAAATGGTTCAGATGAGCTTATAGCAATCCTTTGCCGCGCTCTCCTATCACCGAGTACGAATACAGTAATGGCTAAGCCAACATTCTCACAATACAGCCATAACGCTGTAATTGAAGGTGCTGAAATACGTGAGATTGAAAATATAAATGGTGAACATGATTTAGATGGAATGTTAACTGCAATCGATGAAAATACTGCAATTGTTTGGGTTTGCTCACCTAATAATCCAACAGGCACTTATATAGGCGAAGAAAAACTGTTACGTTTTATTAAAAATGTGCCGGATGATGTCTTGATTGTTGTTGATGAGGCTTATAAGGAATATGTCGTTGCAGATGATTATCCTAATACGTTGTCATTTTTAAATGAGTATCCTAATGTGATTGTTCTTCGTACTTTTTCGAAAGCATATGGACTTGCCTCTTTACGAGTAGGATATGGAGTTGCAAATCCAGATTTAATTAAGGCGATTGAGCCTGCACGCGGGCCATTCAATACGTCACGACTTGCCCAAGCAGCAGTTTCAGCAGCGATTGATGATCAACAATTTATCCTAGCCTGTACAAAAGCAAATAGAGAAGGACTTGAGCAATATTACGAATTTTGTAAGGAAATGGGACTGTCATATTTTCCGTCACAAGGGAATTTTATATTGATAGACTTCAAACGATCTGGTCAAGAGGTCTTTGAATACTTATTGAAAAAGGGCTTTATAGTTCGTTCAGGGACAGCTTTAGGCTATCCTACATGTGTCAGAATTACAGTTGGTAGTAAACAGCAAAACGAAGAAATTATTGATGTATTAAAAGCAATGCTTGCTGAGTCCAAGTAGGAGGTCTATTCATTGAAAAAAAGCGTTTTTGTAATTGGACTCGGCTTAATCGGGGGTTCTATTGCATTAGCAATAAAACGGATAAACGATCATGTCGAGATTGTAGGATATGATGTAAATGAGGAACGGTTAAATTTGGCAAAAACATTACAAGTAATTGATAAAATTTCTACATCTATTTGTGATGGAGCAAAAGAGGCGGATCTCATCGTAATCTCTGCCCCTGTACAACAAACAGAAGACATCATTGAGATGCTTTCTAGGACTGAATTAAAACGATCTGTTATTATTACTGATGTTGGTAGTACGAAACAACAGATTGTTGAAAAAGCGAGCCTTCTTCTTGAGAAAGGGATTACTTTTATCGGTGGTCATCCAATGGCTGGCTCACATAAAAGTGGTGTAAGCGCAGCACGTCCACATTTATTTGAGAATGCATTTTACGTATTAACACCTACCGACGATGTTCGTGATGATAAGATTGTTGAATTAAAAAATTGGTTAGCAGGAACAAAAGCAAACTTTTTGATTTTAACTGCAAAGGAGCACGATCAAATTGCAGGAGCTATCAGCCATTTTCCTCATATTATTGCAGCCAGCTTAGTTCACCAGGTTGCGATCCTAGAAGAAGAAAATTCGGCTGTGTCTAATTTAGCAGCGGGTGGTTTTAGGGACATTACAAGAATAGCCTCAAGCAGCCCTGTCATGTGGCGTGATATTCTTTTGCATAATAAAGAAACCCTTATTGAGCTGTTAGGTAAATGGCAGCATGAGATGGATCGTGTTAAAGAAATGATTGAAGCCAAAGATAGCAATGCAATTTATATGTATTTTGAGGAAGCAAAGCAATTCCGCGATGGGCTGCCGATAAGACAAAAAGGTGCAATCCCATCGTTTTATGATCTATATGTTGATGTTCCTGATACTCCAGGTATTATTTCCGTTGTTACTGGAATTCTTGCAAAAGAAGAAATAAGTATAACAAATATAAGAATTATTGAAGCTAGAGAAGGCATCATGGGGGTATTACGACTTAGTTTCCGCAATGAGGATGATCGTAAGCGGGCACAGGAATGCCTCAAGTGCCATCAATTTGAATCATTTATAGAATAAAGTTGCCTCTATATTAAACAATTTTTTGTTCAACGGAAAGGGGGGTGCCACCTTGACTACACAACCATTAGTAACCAATATAACTAGTTTAAATGGAACCATTCAAGTTCCAGGTGATAAATCTATTTCCCATCGTGCCGTCATGTTTGGTTCTATTGCGAAAGGGAAAACAACAATTACTGGATTTTTACCGGGAGAGGATTGCTTAAGTACCATTAGTTGCTTTAAAAAAATGGGTGTCACCATAAATCAAGAGGGAGACTATGTTGAAATACAATCTGATGGTATTAATGGTTTAAAAGAACCGTTTGAAATATTAGATGTTGGTAATTCAGGTACAACGACAAGATTAATGCTTGGGATTTTAGCAACTAGGCCGTTTCATTCGGTCATCATTGGTGATGAATCAATTGCGAAAAGGCCAATGGGAAGAGTAACCGTCCCTCTCCGGCAAATGGGAGCCAGTATTGATGGTCGTAACAATGGAAAATATACTCCGTTATCAATTAGAGGTGGGAATACAACAGGAATTCGTTATGAATCACCTGTTGCAAGCGCTCAAGTGAAATCCGCTATTTTGTTAGCAGGACTAGGGTCTAAGGGAACAACAACTGTTACTGAACCTGCACTTTCAAGAGATCATACCGAACGAATGCTTGCAGCATTTGGAGCGAACATAACTCGAGAAGGATTATCTGTTTCTATCGAAGGTGGTCAAGAGTTGAAAGGTACTACCATCGAAGTTCCCGGGGATATTTCCTCAGCAGCATTTTTACTAGTTGCGGGAGCAATCGTACCTAATAGTAAGATTACGTTAAAAAATGTTGGTATGAATCCAACTCGTACAGGTATTATTGAGGTTTTAAAAAGAATGGGTGCGGACTTAGTCGTATTTAATGAACGCACAGCAAATGGTGAACCAATAGCTGATTTAACAATTGTGACATCAGAACTTAAGGGTATTGATATTGGTGGGGATATAATTCCTACATTAATTGATGAAATTCCTATAATAGCACTTTTGGCAACCCAAGCCGAAGGGAAGACTACGATTCGCGATGCTGAAGAATTAAAGGTTAAGGAAACAAACCGGATAGATACGGTTGTTTCGGAGCTTAAAAAAATGGGCGCCAACATTGAAGCAACTGACGATGGCATGGTTGTTTATGGCAAGGAAGCTCTTTGTGGAGCTGCTGTCGAAAGCTATGGGGACCATCGTATTGGCATGATGCTTGCTATTGCTGCACTTATCGCTAAATCTGAAGCTGTTCTTCATAATCCAGAGGCAATCGCAGTTTCCTATCCAAATTTCTTCCAACATCTTGATCAACTTATTCAACACAATAATATATGAGTTCTAGAGCGCCTTTTCTTATCATAGCTTGTTATAGGGATGTTTGTACAAGCTTTGATAGGGGGGGCGTTTTTCTTTGAATTATATTATTGACCATGCAAACTTCGTTTCAGACAACGGCATAACTATTCGTTCGTTTTTTATCGATAATAATAAAATTGTTTATTATGGAAGGTCGTTGGAGAAGTATAAAGCATTGCAGATGAATGTTTCGTCATATTTTATGACTCCAGGCTATGTCTTTTGCGACTTTCAATTATCATCAATTAGTAGCTTGCAACAATTTAAAGACCGGCTCAAACATTTAATAAAAAAAGGGTGCACAACTATAATAATTCCTTGGAGAATCCATTATGAAAGCGAGTTTCAGAAAAAAATTAAACAAGCGAGACATGCAATGATAAATAGTACGCTAGATTATGTAATTGGAGTACATTTATCCGTTGAAAAATTAACACCTACAATCGTTCGATTATGTAAACGCAATAAAGTTCCTTTTATTGTCGTAGATATTCCTCAATCGGCCAATATATATTCAATTCCATGGGGTTGGTTAAGGGAAGCGCAATATCAATACCAAATTCCCATTTATCCGCTTTGGGTTGGAACTGATGACAAAATCGTTAAGGAGCAGAGGGATCTTTGGGAAAAGTCTGCATCTCTAAATCGAATCCCAACCTATATTCATTTTCCAAAAAGCGAAACACCCTTATCGAAGGTTATTTTAAAACAAATAGGTCTTTATCCAAGAAAAGGGGAACTGTTAATTGGTAATGACCTTGACTACAATTTATTTATATACGGTGAAGAACACGAGAAAGTTGAAGATTGTAATAAACTTGATTATGATAAAAGTAATCCGATCATTACCGTTCACAAAGGGAGATTACTTAGAGTTCAAGACGAAATGAATTATTTCCCCGGTTTTGGGGTAGAATTAATAATTGACATTCCAGGACTTTTTGGAACGATTGAGATCATTTCATAACAATAATAATAACAATAAAGATAAAAGTGATAATAAATACATTACACAAAGAAAGTAAATGCTTAATGTTAAGAGGAGATTTGAACAAATGAATGAAGCGATTGAAGAAGCTATTAATTTAGTAGAAAACGGGCAAGTAGATGAAGGGTTAAACCATTTGTATAAATTAAAGGAAAGCGTAAAAAACCACGATGATAAGCTGTTAATTGCTGACTTGTTTTTGAAATGGGGATTTTTAGATGAAGCAAAAGAAATTATTTTCGAATTGCTAGAATTATATCCAGACGAGGGACAGCTGTACATTGATGCTGCGGAAATTTTAATTGAGCAGGATAATGAAGAAGATGCATTGGAATATTTAGAGGAGATTAAAGAAGGTGATCCAGCATACCTGCAAGCATTAGTAATAATGGCTGATTTGCTACAGATGCAAGGTCTTGATGAAGCTGCTGAACAGAAGCTTTTAATGGCCAAAAAGCTCGCACCTAATGAATCGTTAATTGATCTCGGTCTAGGACAATTTTATGCTGACATAGGTGAGTATCAAAAAGCAATTCCTTATTATGAGAAGGTTTTAGCTGATGGTAGTGAAGTGGAGCAAATTAATATTTATATTCTCCTAGCAGATGCATTTGTTCACATTGGTAAATTTGAAGAAGCACTTGAAAATTATGAGAAAGGCCTACAACAACGAATTGAAATAAACGCCCTGTTTCATTATGCTTTTACAGCATTTCAGCTTGAAAGATATGAATTGGCGATCGCGAAGTGGAATGAACTTAAGGATCTAGATGAGGAATATGTGGCGCTCTATCTTTATTTAGCAAAAGCCTATGAACATATTGGTGCACTTAATGAAAGCTATAAGACGATTCAACAGGGACTTGAACTAGATCCTAATAATAAAGAGCTTCTTGTTTATGCAGGTAAAATGGCGATGAAATTACAAAAACATGAAGAAGTAGAGGGATACTTACTGAACGCGACGAATGTTGATAATGGCTATATCGAAGCAATTAATCTATTATCAAGCTACTATTTAAATAGCTACCAATACGATAAAGTAATTGAAAATATCGAGCGTGCAATCGATACAGGGGAATTTGATCCTCAATTTGAGTGGGATTTAGCTACAGCAAAAAAACACATAGATGACTATAATCATGCATTAATTCACTACGAAAATGCATATACTTCTTTTAAAGAGAATATTCAGTTTTTAGAGGATTTCGGGTATTTCCTACTTGAAGAAGGAAACCGAGACAGAGCGAAGGAGATATTCAAAATAGTTCTTGTACTTGATCCAGCAAATGTAGAAATTGAACAGGAGCTTTATCGGTTGGAGGAATTGTAAAGATTTTGTATGAAATTGTCTAATTGTTTTTAAAGGAGTTATTGGAATTAAAAAGAAATTAACAGGTGAGAAGAGAACACAGAGGAGGGATATTTTTGGCTACCCCTGTTTCTGTCAATGAAAAGAAGGAGTTTGTTCGCTGGTTTTTAAATCATTATCAATTGAAGAGACGAGAATGCGTTTGGATATTAAATTATTTGATGAGTCATGACCAATTGTTAGAAAATGTTCATTTTGTTGAACAAGCTGAATATTGTCCGAGAGGGATCATTATGTCTACTCATTGTGTAGACGATGTTCCATTTCGCTTTTACAAGGAAAATGTTATGACAACAGATGCAGAAAAATCGTTTCATGACATTCGTCTCAATCGCGATCAAGACATTTATATTCAACTAAATTTCAGGTCAGCCTTCTCCTGCGCACAATATGTTGCTGTTTTAGAGGAAAATCATTTCATTCCAAAGCATCTTCAATTTAATGAACAAGATCAGCAATTAGCTCAAAGGTTCCTTGAAGAAACAATTATCTCATTTCAAAAAGAAAAGCTGCAAACTGAAATTGATAAGGCAATAGATATGCAAGATATTGAAGAATTTATGAGACTTTCTGAACAGTTAAATCAATTATTAGGTCGGAGAAAACCTTCCTCGGATTAAAGTGAGGAAGGTTTTTTATTTGCTGAAATGGTAAACTACGTTAAAACATGGTTTAATAAGGTCGTATGGTGTAGTTTTATTGTGAAGGAGAGTTACATATGAGGTGGATTACTAAAGATATTGAAATGTTTTTAAAGGCGAAGGAATATGTTGATACCGTTATTGTCCCTTTAGTTCCGATTACATTAAGCGGTGATGTGAAGCCTATTGTAGAAATGGGAGAGTTTATTTCACTAATTGCAACGGAGCTTGAAAGGGAATATAAGGGCAGATTGCTTGTATTATCTGCATTTACTTATCTAAAAAACGAAGAATACGCAAGCTTATGTGAACGGTTAAACGTTTGGTACAAACATTTAACTGCTGAGGAAGTGAAGCATGTTGTGTTGTTAACAGCTGATCCAGATTGGAAGCTCAATGAAAAAGACTTAGAAGCAACACTGCTATGGATTCCATCTATTTCGATTTATGAGATCGACAAAAAGTCGTTGGAACAATTGGTAAAATCACAAATGAAGCAAATCCAAACAATCGTAATGAGTCTGTGGCAAAAAGAGAAATAATGCTATGATGTATAACGAAATTCGACAGGATTTTATTGACCAAAAGACAAGTTTACGCTATCATGAGTATGTCCTAGTAATATGTGTGTTTATATTAAATTTGTCCGGTTGGACTATCCTTAAATAGAGGGGGGAAAATGATGAGTAAGGATAATCGAGTGTCTAGACGTCAATTTCTTAACTACACATTAACAGGTGTAGGAGGATTTATGGCTGCGGGAATGCTTTCTCCAATGGTTCGTTTTGCAATTGACCCTGTATTAAAGCCAGCCTCTGAAGGCGAATTCGTTGCTGTAGTTGAGGAAAGTAAACTTACTACTGAGCCGCAACGTTTTGACTTTACAGTTCATCAGGTCGATGCATGGTATGAGTCAGATGTTACAATGTCAGCATGGGTCTATAAGAACGATGCTGGTGAGATTGTTGCGATGTCACCGATTTGTAAACATCTTGGCTGTACAGTAACATGGAATGATCCAAAACATGCGAATATGTTTTTCTGTCCATGTCATGATGGCTTGTACGAAAAAGACGGTACAAACGTACCAGGTACACCACCAATTGCACCTTTAGACCTTTATGATCAAAAGGTTGAAGGTGGAACATTATATTTAGGGAAAGCTAGACCACGAGCATAGGAGGGGCGTAATAAATGCTTAATAAAATATATGATTGGGTAGATGAGCGTTTAGATATTACGCCGCTATGGCGTGATATTGCGGACCATGAAGTGCCAGAGCATGTGAACCCAGCTCATCACTTTTCAGCATTTGTATACTGTTTTGGCGGACTTACATTTTTCATAACTGTCATTCAAGTATTATCAGGTATGTTCTTAACAATGTATTACGTACCAGATATTAAAAATGCTTGGGAATCAGTTTATTACTTGCAAAACGAAGTGGCATTTGGCGTAATTGTACGTGGAATGCATCACTGGGGAGCAAGTTTAGTTATTGTAATGATGTTCTTACATACATTACGTGTGTTTTTCCAAGGAGCTTATAAAAAGCCAAGAGAATTAAACTGGATTGTTGGGGTTTTAATTTTCTTCGTTATGTTAGGCCTTGGATTCACAGGATACTTATTACCATGGGATATGAAAGCTTTATTTGCAACAAAGGTTGGTTTACAAATTGCAGAAGCTACACCTGTGATCGGTACTGCAGTTAAAACGTTACTTGCAGGAAGTCCGGAAATCGTTGGTGCACAAACATTAACTCGTTTCTTTGCGATCCATGTATTCTTCTTACCTGCGGCATTATTTGGATTAATGGCATTCCACTTTATGATGATTCGCAAGCAAGGTATTTCAGGACCGTTGTAAGATACAATTTATATAAAAGGGAGGGAAGACGATGCATCGCGGAAAAGGTATGAAATTTGTTGGGGATTCTCGCGTTTCTGCTGAGAAAAAGCCTAACATTCCTAAAGATTATTCCGAATATCCAGGGAAAACGGAAGCGTTTTGGCCGAATTTCCTTTTAAAAGAATGGATGGTTGGAGCTGTATTCTTAATCGGTTATTTATGTTTAACGATCGCTCATCCATCACCACTTGAACGTATTGCTGATCCTACAGATACAAGTTATATTCCGTTACCAGACTGGTATTTCTTGTTCTTATATCAGCTATTAAAATATGAGTTTGCATCAGGTCCTTACACAGTTATTGGTGCTCTAGTAATGCCAGGGTTAGCGTTTGGAGCATTGTTATTAGCACCATTCCTAGATCGTGGTCCGGAGCGTCGCCCATCTAAACGTCCAGTAGCAGTTGGCTTAATGCTATTAGCTGTTACGGCGACAATTTTCTTAACTTGGCAATCAGTTGCTACTCACGACTGGGAAGCAGCTGCGCAACAAGGTCAAATTAAAGAAGCGGCTGAGTTTGACGCAGAAGATCCAGGCTATAAAGCATTAGAAGCAAGTGGCTGTTTAATGTGTCATGGTGCTGACTTAACTGGTACAGCTGCAGGTGTTACATTAGTTGGTACTGGTTTAACACCGGAAGAAATTTCTAATATCGCTGTCAATGGACAAAATACTATGCCACCGGGACAATGGAAAGGCACAGACGAAGAACTTCAAGCTGTAGCAGAATTTATTTCCAAGCTTGGTGCAGAGTAATATTTGCGAATTGAAGCAATTAAAGCTGACTTTCAAACGAAAGTCAGCTTTTTCTTGTTTATAAAAGTTTGGTACAATGAGATAAACTATTTTATAAATTTTCGGAGATGAGTAAATGAAATTAATGATTCAACTTTTGGGGCAAAGATGGGTGTTATCGTGCTTACTCTTTATTAATTTAATTGGGACCATTTACGGCTATTGGTGGTATAAAGGACAGCTAGCGGAAACTCCGTCACACTTTTTGATCTTTGTCCCAGATAGCCCGACAGCAAGCTTGTTTTTTGTTTTTGTTATAATTGCTTTTCTTTTAGGCACTAATTGGCCGCTAATAGAAGCGTTGGCAATCGTTACGTTATTTAAATATGGTATATGGGCAGTAGTCATGAATGTTCTAGTTCTACAGGTTTCGGGTGAACTGCACTGGACAGGTTATATGCTAATTGCTTCACATTTTGCTATGGCTGTTCAAGGTGTATTGTACGCGCCTTATTATCGCTTGCAGTGGTGGCATCTGATTATTGCTGGTATTTGGACATTACATAATGATGTCATTGATTATGTGTTTGGTATGATGCCAAGATACGAAATGCTAAGTGATTATACCTCACAAATTGGGTACTTTACATTTTGGTTAAGTATTATCTCTCTTTTCATTACTTACTGGTTTTGCATTCGAAAGAATAGCTATAAAACCAACTTTATTTAATGTTCTACTCTTGTCCTCTCCTACATAAAATCTTAGAAAGATATAGGGGGGACAAGTATGAATAAGAAAATAATATCCGTAATGTTTGTACTAATATTATATTTATCGCAAATAGCATTTGCGAATAATGAGTTAACATGGTCGGATTTTGATAGCATGACAGACAAAGCCCTCTTGCTGACGAAGCAAGGGAAATATGCGGAGGCAAAGCAAACGTTAACTAATTTTTCAGAGCAATTTGTTAAACATTTTCCTAAAGATGATAATATTTCAATGAACGATTTAAGAGTAATTACGATTAGTGCTGATGAGGCAATTAGAGCGGTTACCGCCGTGTCTCTAAGTGATTCTGAACGAATAAGGAAGGTAACTCAACTTCGGTTAGCCCTTGACGCTCTACACAGTGAACATCAACCAATGTGGAGAGCAATGGAAGAGACCGTATTACAAAGTTTTGCCAATCTAAAAGAGTTTGCATTAAGTGGAGACACAGAAAAGTTTAAACTTCAATATAATCAATTTTCTGTGGCTATTGATACCATTTATCCAAGCTTAGTACTAGACTTAGATCCTGAAGTAATCTCACGACTAGATTCTCATCTTCGTTTTCTTGAAACTTACGATCGAATAACTGAACAGAATAAGAAAGAACACATGACATTGATGGAAGAGGACATGTATAATCTATTCGGAAAAACAAGAGGCGACCAGGCTGACCCTTCTCTTGTTTGGGTGATGGTGACAACAGGTAGTGTAATTTTGGTTACATTAGTTTATGTAGCCTGGAGAAAATATAAAGGAGAAAGAATTTCTAAAATGAAGGATCAAGGCCGTCCGTAGTTATTAATTGACGAAAAAAATTTCTTTCAATAAAATATAGGTAGAAATATATTAATGGAGGAATGTGCAGGATGGGCTTTATAGTATACTTTGCCATTATCATTTTGATCCCTTTATGGGCACAAATGAAGGTGAAAAGTGCATATCGTAAATATTCACAAATACAAGCATCTTCAGGAATGACGGGTGCACAGGTGGCAAGAAAAATTCTTGACGATAATGGTTTATACCATGTTCGAGTAGAGGAAACACATGGCGTATTATCTGATCATTATGATCCACGTGATAAAACAGTTCGATTGTCAACAAATAATTATTACGGAACGTCAGTTGCTGGAGCCGCAGTAGCTGCCCATGAGGTTGGACATGCGCTTCAAGATTCACAAGACTATGCATTTTTACGCTTTAGACATGCTTTAGTACCTGTTGCGAATTTCGGTTCTAATATTTCATGGATTTTAATTTTGATCGGCTTTTTAGCTGGAGCAACTGGCTTTGTATTGTTAGGAATTATTTTAATGGCTGCAGCCGTATTGTTCCAAATCGTGACATTACCAGTTGAATTTAATGCCTCAAGCAGAGCAATGGATGAAATTGTTGGTTTAGGCATTATTCGAAATGATGAGGAACGAGAAACTAGAAAAGTATTAAGTGCAGCAGCATTAACATATGTTGCCGCGGCATTAGTTGCAGTTCTTGAGTTAGTTCGATTAATCTTGATTTATACAGGTATGACAAACGAAGAATAAATAGTAAAGGCTGGGGTTCCAGCCTCTTTATTTTTCCAAGGGTTCTTTATTTTCGTCAAGTGTAAATCCTTCTCCTAAAACGTCATGTACCTCACTAACAGCAACGAAAGCATGTGGATCAATAGAGATAATTAGGCTTTTTAGTTTTACGATCTCATTTCGACCAACAACACAATAAAGGATATTACGTTCTTTACCAGTAAATCGACCAATTCCTTTTAGAACTGTGACACCGCGCTCCATATTATTCATAATTAATTGTGCAATTTGGTCATTTTTTTCAGATATGATAGTTGCACCACGAGCAGAATAAGCACCCTCTTGCATAAAATCAATAACCTTTGCACCTACAAATACGGCAACAAGAGTGTACATCGCTTCTCGATAGTCTAAATAGGTTATAAGCGATAGAAGAATCACACATGCATCAAAAAGGAACATTGTTTTCCCCATACTCCAGCCGCTATATTTATTTACAAGACGTGCTATAATATCGACACCGCCAGTCGTACCACCAAATCGAAAAATAATTCCAAGTCCAATTCCTATAAATACCCCAGCAAACAATGCAGCAAGGGTCATATCGTCATGAAGAGGGATTGAAAACGGGCGATATCGCTGAAAAATCCATAAAAATACGGACACACTGACAGTTCCTATTATCGTATATAAAAATGTATTTTTGCCAAGGAGCTTCCAGCCAATAAAGAATAGAGGAATATTTAGAATTAAGTTTGTTACGGAGGGATCAAAATGAAATAAAAAATATAAAAGTAACGTAATTCCCGTAAATCCGCCCTCTGCTAAATTATTTTCCATATTAAAATGAACAATTCCAAATGAAAAAATTGCTGAACCAAATAAAATAAAAATAATATTCAACGGTTTAATTGTTAGTTTCATTATGATGCCTCCTTGAAAAGTACATACAAAAAGCATTTTCATTATAGTTTAGTTTGGAAAAAATGTGAAGAAATAGTCATTTCAATCACATCTGTATCTTAATTAATAAAAATAATTGTACCAATTGTTTGTAAAAGTTCATAAATTTAGCTAACATGAGATAGTAGTAGTTTGACAAGCTAAATGAGGTGAATTGCTTGAATGACAAAACAATGAAAGAAATGCAACATGAGGTAGACCTATATATTAGCCAATTTAAGGAAGGATATTTTAGTCCTCTGGCAATGCTTGCAAGAATGACAGAAGAATTAGGGGAGCTATCTCGCGAAATCAATCATTATTATGGTGAAAAGCCAAAAAAACATGATGAAGAAGAAAAAACTATTGAACAAGAGTTAGGTGATCTTTTGTTTGTATTAATTTGTTTTGCTAATTCTTTAAATATAAGCTTAGATGAATCTTTTGATTTAGTGATGGATAAATTTAAAACTCGAGATAAAGAGCGTTGGACGAGAAAAGAGTGTGAATAATGGAGAAAATTAAAATTATTTTAGCAGGACCACGCGGGAAAATGGGGATGGAAGCTTTAAAGCTAATTAAGGAAACAGAACATTTTGAACTTGTTGCAGCAATAGACCGAAAAAATGGTGGAAAGATGATCTCAGAAATTGATGGACTACCCGCGTATGATGCACCGATATATGAGGATGTGGACCTTTGCTTTCAAGAAATTCAGGCAGACGTGCTTGTGGATCTTACAACACCTGAAATTGGTCGGAAGCATACAGAGGCTGCAATTAAATATGGAATTCGTCCTGTAGTGGGGACAACTGGTTTCAATGAAGTAGAGCTGTTGGAATTAGCAAAGACTGCAGAACAAAAAGGCATCGGTGTAATTATTGCTCCTAACTTTGCAATAGGAGCCGTGTTAATGATGAAATTTGCACAAATGGCATCAAAGTATTTTCCTGATATTGAAATTATTGAACAGCATCATGACCAAAAGCTTGATGCACCATCTGGAACAGCCATTAAAACAGCTGAATTAATATCAAAGGTTCGCCAGCAGAAAGATCAAGGACATCCGAATGAAAAAGAAACAATAACAGGTGCAAGAGGTAGCAAAATTAATGGTATGCATATACATAGTGTTCGTTTACCAGGGCTAGTGGCTCATCAAGAGGTCCTTTTTGGAGGGAATGGGCAGCTATTAACGATTCGCCATGATTCACTTCACCGCTCATCATTTATGTCTGGCGTAAAGCTTGCTGTCGAAGCTATCATGAAGATTGACATTTTAGTATATGGTTTAGAGAACATTATAGAATAGGGGTTGGACGATGAATATTGCTTTAATAGCACATGACAATAAGAAAGAAGCTATGATCCAATTTGTCACAGCCTACAAGTTATTATTTGAAAACCACAATTTATTTGCAACAGGTACAACAGGGAAACGGATAATTGAGAATACAGGCCTTGTTGTTCAGCGATATCAATCAGGTCCTTTAGGTGGAGACCAACAGATTGGTGCTATGATTGCAAACAATGAAATCGACATGGTTATCTTTTTCCGTGATCCGTTAACAGCACAACCACATGAACCTGATGTATCGGCACTTTTAAGGCTTTGTGATGTGTATAATATTCCGTTAGCATCTAATATGGGAACTGCAGAAATATTAATTCACGGATTAGAGCGAGGCGATTTTAGCTGGCGAAGGATTAAAGGACAATAATAGGAGTAGTCAAACATGAACAGTCAAAATGTTGATATACTAGCAATCGGTGCCCATGCAGATGATGTTGAAATTGGGATGGCAGGTACGATTGCTAAGTATGTTAAAGAAGGTTTTAACATCGTAATATGTGATTTAACAAAGGCCGAGCTTTCTTCGAATGGTAATGTAGATAGTAGAAAACAAGAAGCTGAAGAAGCAGCAACCATACTTGGAGTATCATCACGAATAAACCTTGGATTTCCTGATCGTGGTCTTTTTGTTGATGATTCTAAAATAAGAGGAATTGCCAAGGTAATTCGCCAATATAAACCAACGCTTGTGTTTGCACCGTATGAAATCGATCGCCATCCAGATCATGGACAATGCGCATTATTAGTACGTGAGGCGGTTTTTTCTGCAGGTATTAAAAAATATAAGGTTGAAGGTGATTTGTTAGCACATAAAATATCAAACCTTTACTTTTATATGATTAATGGGTTTCATCATCCGGATTTTGTCATTGATATTAGCGGTAATATCGAAGAAAAGATAAAAGCGTTGCAAGCATATAAGAGTCAATTTCAGCGGCAACAGGATAGCGTTGAAACGCCACTAACGAATGGTTATATTGAAACGGTTAAGGCGAGGGAACGATTATTTGGGAAAGAAGTTGGCGTGACCTATGCAGAGGGGTTTAAAACGAGTAAACCACTTTTACTAAGCAATGATTTAATAAAAAGAGGGGAACTATGAAGAAATTAAAAATTGGGATTACTTGCTATCCAACAGTTGGCGGCTCTGGTGTAGTTGCAACAGAGCTCGGTATGCTGTTAGCTGAGAAAGGCCATGAGGTTCATTTTATTGCATCTAGTGTACCCTTTCGGTTAAATAAATGGTACCCGAATTTGTACTTTCATGAGGTCGATGTTAATCAATATTCGGTATTTAAATATCCACCCTATGATTTATCACTAGCAACGAAAATGGCAGAGGTGGCTAAACGTGAAAACCTAAATTTGTTACATGTTCATTATGCTATCCCTCATGCCATAAGCGCATACTTAGCGAAGCAAATGGTTGGCGGGGAAGAATTAAAAATAATAACAACATTACACGGTACAGATATCACAGTGTTAGGCCATGATCCGTCGTTACAGGAGCTTATTCGTTTTGGAATCGAGCAGTCAGATTATGTTACTGCTGTATCTAAAAGTTTAATAGCTGAGACGTATCGTTTAGTAGAAACTGTCAAACATATTGAGCCGGTTTACAATTTTGTCGATGAACGAATTTATTATAAGCATGATACGGATTACTTACGAAAGCAATATGGGATCGAGGACGACGAAAAGGTTATTATCCATATTTCGAATTTCCGTCATGTAAAACGAGTGCCAGATGTTATTGAAGCCTTCGCACTTATTGAGAAAAAGGTAAAGGCGAAGCTTCTTCTAGTTGGAGATGGACCAGAATTTACGATCGTTTGCAGAAAAGTAAAGGAAAAAGGGTTGGAAAACCGTGTATTATTTCTTGGCAAACAGGAAAATATTGAAGAAATTCTTTCATTCAGTGATTTAAAACTTCTTTTATCAGAAAAAGAAAGCTTTGGGCTTGTGTTATTAGAAGCAATGGCTTGTGGTGTTCCTTGTATTGGGACAGACATAGGAGGAATTCCCGAAGTAATTGAAGATGGGGAAACAGGCTTTATTTGTGAATTAGGGAATATTAATGATATAGCTAAAAAAGCTATCATGCTTTTAGAAAATAAAGGATTACATAAAAAATTTAGTGAGGCTGCAATGCAACGGGCTGAAATATTTTTCAACCCAAAGAAAATAGTTGAACAATATGAACAAATATATTTTAAGGCGATAAGTGAGGAATAAAACTAGTGGATCAGCGATTTATAAAAGCAAAACCAATCCTTCGTAAATTAATAGACACAGGGCATGAGGCATATTTCGTCGGTGGTTCTGTTCGGGATAGTCTTTTAAAACGTCCAATCGGCGATGTTGATATTGCAACTTCAGCACGACCTGAACATGTTCAAAGCCTTTTCGACCATACAATTCCAGTAGGAATTGAACATGGGACGGTAATTGTGGTAGTAGAAAATGAAACTTATGAGGTCACAACATTTCGCTTAGAGGGGGAGTATGCAGATTATAGGCATCCATCTTACGTTGAATTTGTTTCATCCCTCAAAAAAGACTTGAGTCGCCGTGATTTTACGATAAATGCAATTGCAATGGATATGAATGGGATGATTATTGATCCATATGAAGGAAAGAAGGATATAAATCGTAAGCTGATTCAAACGGTTGGCAACCCAGATGAACGGTTCCGTGAGGACCCACTTCGGATGATGCGTGCTCTTCGATTTGTGAGCCAATTAGATTTTAAGTTATCTGAAAATACAATGGATTCTATTAAAAATAATGCAACTTTACTTACAAAAATTTCAATAGAACGGATTTTGACTGAATTTGATAAACTCCTTATAGGAAAAGCGAATCATACTGCACTAGAGCAGCTTATTCAACTAGGCTTACATGAATATTTGCCATGCCTTGGAAAAAGGCGCTGTGAACTTCAACAGTTTGCATTGTTGTGCAAAAATAGAGTAGATACGATAGAGGAATACTGGTCATTACTTGTACATACTCTGCGTATTGAAAATATTGATAAATTTTTTAAAAACTGGAAATGCTCAAATGAGCGGATAAAAATATGTAAAATTTATAGTAATGGACTAAAAGAGCTTGAGCAAAGTCAAATACTTACATTGAATTTTGTATATAAATATGGAAAAGCTGTCTGCTATTCGATTATTAAATTATATAGCATTGTTTCTAACCAAGATTATGATAAATTAGTTGATGACGTAAATGAACTATCTAATAAGCTTCCGATAACATCAAGAAAGGAGCTGGCAATTTCTGGGAAAGATCTGTTAAATTGGTATAACCTAGAAGAAGGTGGGCCATGGATTTCAGAAATGATTGAAAAAGTCGAACAAGCTGTTGTTGAAAATAAGGTAAAGAATGAGAAGACAGCAATAAGGGAGTGGGTAACGGCATGCAGTCGACAATCCGAAAACAATTGCTAAAACTATTTTCCGATCACGATGGTGAATTTCTATCAGGGCAAATGTTAAGTGAAGCATTAGGCTGCTCAAGGACAGCGATATGGAAGCACATAGAAGACTTGAGAAAGGATGGCTTTGAGCTTGAGGCCGTCCAAAGAAAAGGATATCGAATTTTGTCAAAGCCTGATCGTCTTAGTGGTAACGAAATCCAGCTTGGCTTGAAGACAAACACTTTTGGCAGGTTTGTTCATTATGAAGAATCGGTACCTTCAACGCGAACAATTGCCCATAAGCTTTCTTATGAGGGAGCTCCTGAAGGCGCAATCGTTGTTGCTGAAGAACAAGTAGCAGGAAGAGGCAGACTGGACCGTTCCTGGTTTTCTCCGAAATATAGTGGCATTTGGTTTCATATTATCTTAAGACCAAATATTCCGCCCCAGCAAGCACCACAGCTTACGCTTCTCGCCGCGGTAAGTGTAGTAAGAGGCATTAAAGCTGCTACTGGCATTCAATGTGAGATTAAATGGCCCAATGACATTTTGCTTAATGGCAAAAAGCTAGTTGGAATATTGACAGAATTACAAGCAGAGACTGATCAAATACATGCCGTTATTATTGGAATCGGGATTAATGTAAATCAACAGCCAGAACATTTTCCCGATGATCTTAAAAAGACGGCAACTTCACTTGCGATTGAGAAGGGAACAAAATTGAACCGCTCCGAAATATTGCAGGCTATTTTAAAAGAGATGGAAAATTTGTATAGTGATTATTTAGAGAACGGATTTCAAGTTGTTAAGCTTTTATGGGAAAGCCACGCTGTTAGTATCGGCAAACAAATAACAGCGCGGACATTCAATGGTACTTTAACAGGGAAAGCATTAGGGATTACGGATGACGGCGTATTATTATTACAGGATCATCACGGCAAAATACATCATATTTATTCCGCTGATATCGAAATTATCTAAAAATTTTTACTTTATTTTAAGGTAACAAGTCTGTTATACTAACAATGTTACGGTGGGTAGTATCGAAAGAACTACACCCCAGTTGTATACAGCAATTGAAGTAGGGCAAATGAAACGTGCATTAATAAAACAACATAGCCTTAAATGAATACTGCCTTGATCCGAAAGACGGACTAGGACAGGAGATGAAACCGAACAAATTCTGATCCTTCTTTCCGTATGGAAAGAAGTTTTTTATTTTAAAGGTATTCGGTTATCATTTCCTCTTAGAAAAAATTAGGAGGAGAAAAATGAAAACAACAACAAACTTTATGAAAATGAAACAAGAAAAGGAACCGATTGTCATGGTGACTGCTTATGATTATCCGTCAGCTCGCCTAGCAGAAGAAGCAAATGTTGATATGATTTTGATTGGAGATTCATTAGGGATGGTAGTTCTCGGTTATGATTCGACGTTACCTGTAACAATTGATGATATGATTCATCATACAAAGGCAGTGTGCCGTGGTGCCAAAAATACATTCATTGTTACTGATATGCCTTTTATGAGTTATCACACTTCTATTGAGGATGCGATGGTAAATGCGAGACGATTAATTCAGGAAGGTGGTGCACATGCCCTAAAGCTAGAGGGTGCCGGCGAGGTTTGTTATACAATATCGAGACTTACCCAAGCTGGTGTTCCAGTTATCGCTCATCTAGGATTAACTCCCCAGTCGGTTGGAGTCCTTGGTGGTTATAAGGTTCAAGGAAAGGATTATGAACAAGCAAAAAAGCTTATTGAGGAGGCAAAGGAAGTAGAACGTGCTGGTGCTTTTGCTTTAGTTTTAGAGTGTGTTCCAAAGCAACTTGCAGATTTGATAACAAAAACAGTTTCTATCCCAACAATCGGGATTGGAGCCGGAAATTTTACGGATGGACAAGTGCTCGTATACCATGATATTATCCAAAATGGATTTGGACATGTCGCGAAATTTGTAAAGCAATATGCAAATGTAAATGAAAGCATTCAAAATGCTTTAAATCAATATGTTAATGAAGTAAAAGCACGGATATTCCCTGACGATCTACATTCTTTTACTATGAAAGAAGACGAACTCGAGTCTTTATATGGAGGAAAATAATAACATGGAAATCATTCGTTCAATCAAACAAATGCAACAGCTAATGAAACAATTTCGATCAGAAGGAAATACGATTGGGTATGTACCTACAATGGGTTTTTTACATGAAGGGCACTTGACTTTAGTAAATGAAGCTAGAAAAAACAATGATAAAGTAGTGATGAGTATATTTGTAAATCCTTTACAATTCGGCCCTAATGAAGATTTCGATCTATACCCACGTGATTTTGCCCGGGATGAACAATTAGCTAATAAAGCAGGGGTTGATGTAATTTTTTATCCGGATGTGAAGGAAATGTACCCTAAAGAACTGTCTGTTACGGTAAAGGTTAAAGATCGCGTCAACGTTCTATGCGGAAAGTCAAGGAAGGGACATTTTGATGGTGTTGCAACAGTGTTAATGAAGCTTTTTAATATTGTTACGCCTGATCGGGCATATTTCGGTATGAAGGATGCTCAACAAGTAGCAGTAGTGGACGGACTCATCCATGATTACAACTTCCCGATTGAGCTTGTTCCCGTTCCTACAGTTCGTGAAGCAGATGGATTAGCCAAAAGCTCACGTAATGTATATTTGAGCAATAAAGAACGAAATGAAGCTCCTGAGCTCTATAAAAGCTTGCAAAAAGCGGTGCAAAAATTAAATGCAAATGAAAGGGATTTAGGGAAAATAAAAAATGGAATTCAAGCGCATATTGAGGAGAAAACAAGCGGGATTGTTGACTATGTGGAGATATATTCCTATCCTCAGTTACTGCCTTTAATGGAACCAAAAGGAAAAATGATCATCGCAATCGCAGTGAAATTTTCAAAAGCAAGATTAATTGATAATATTACGATTGAAATTTAAGGGGGAAATGAAGTTTGTTTAGAACATTTATGAATGCAAAGATTCACCGTGCTCGTGTTACTGAGGCGAATTTGAATTATGTAGGCAGCATAACGATCGATGAGGATATTATGGATGCTGTCGGTATTTATGCTAATGAAAAAGTAGCAATCGTGAATAATAATAATGGAGCAAGACTTGAAACATATGTAATTCCTGGGAGACGTGGAAGTGGTGTTGTTTGTCTAAACGGTGCTGCTGCTCGTCTTGTCCAACCTGACGATATTGTTATCATTATTTCTTATGCAATAATTCCAGAAGAAAAAATTGCTACCCATAAGCCGAAGGTAGCAATTATGGATGAGAGAGATAATTCTATTAGAGAATTAATATATGCAGAACCAGCTTCAACTGTATTATAATAATACTTATAGAGCTTTCGCTTAAAAATTGGCGAAAGCTTTTTTCAAACAAAGGAACTGATCGTAAAATGAACAATCGATTTGTTGTAGTAGATGTAGAAACAACTGGAAATAAAGTAGGGATTGATAAAATTATTCAAGTTGGGGCAATTCTTATTGAAAATGGTGAGATTATCGAACGTTTTTCAAGCTTTGTCAATCCTAATGTGAAGCTGTCTCCTTTTATTAAGCAGTTTACTGGAATTGATGATATGATGCTGGAAAAGGCACCATCTTTTTCTTTAATTGCGCCGATGTTATTTGAAATGGTAACGGGATCTTATTTTGTTGCCCACAATGTCCCTTTTGATCTTACCTTTTTAAAAGTCGAGTTCGAAAATAGCGGTTATGAACTTAATGATATTCGTTCCATTGACACGGTGGAGCTTTCAAGATTTTTATACCCTACATTGAGCGGTTACAAACTAAACCAGTTAGCTTCAGAATTTGCTATTGAGCATGATCAGCCCCATCGTGCAGATAGTGATGCTGAAGTAACGGCCTATTTATTATTAAATTTGTTAACGAAGCTTCGGAACCTGCCATTAGCTACGTTATTGCATTTGAAACCATTATCAGCAAAGCTTCACAGTGACTATAGTTCATTGATTAACGAAGCGATTGAAGCAAAACAAGAATCTGTAGAAATTGAAGAAGTAAATCAATATGATGTGTATCGTGGGTTGGCATTGAAGACTAAAGAAAAGCAAAATTATTTAGCTGAAGATGCAAATAATGATTTCAAATTGGATGACAAAACGTTATTGTTATCAAGGTTGCAAAGGATACGTCCAGAAATTGAAGTTCGCCCTGGGCAAATAGAAATGATGGAAATAATTGAGAAAGCGTTTCAAAAACGTTTTCATGCTTTGCTTGAAGCGGGAACAGGTACAGGGAAAACAATCGCTTATTTGCTACCTTCAATAATGTTTGCACGGAAATTTAACCGTCCGATTGTTATTAGTACTTATACAACTCAGCTGCAGGAACAGATTATCTCTCAGGAAATGAAACTATTGAGGGAGGCCTTGCCTTTTTCGATTCGGGCTGCTGTTTTAAAAGGACGCAATCATTACTTATGTTTACGTAAATTCGAACAATATTTAGCTGATTCGAGCTCAGATAATTACGATACGGTTTTAACAAAATGCCAAATTTTGATTTGGCTAACAGAAACAGTCAATGGTGACGTTGATGAACTAAATTTATCATCTGGTGGTAGGATATTTTGGAATAAAGTAAAAAGCGATACACAATCTTGTACAAATTCTCACTGTCCTTGGTTTTCAAGGTGTTTTTATCAATTAAATCGAAATCATGCACAAATAGCACATGTTATTATTACAAATCATGCACTATTATTAGCGGATATGAAGCATGAATATTCGTTGTTACCAGCATATTCTGAGTTGGTAATTGATGAAGCCCATCACTTAGAGGATGCTGCAAGTGAACATTTAGGTGTTCAACTAGACTATCTTTCAATCCAAACATTATTAAATCAGATCGGTATGATTGAAGGCGCTGGTTTATTACAAAGGCTCTTCGAGCTTACGAAGGAAGGAGATATTCAACAACTAAAAGCAGTAAGAGGTGTCGAAGAACAATTATGTGAATTAAAGAGCAGTATTGATGAGCTCTTCCGCAGCATTCGTACTTTTGCTTTAAGCAAAAATGATACCATAAAAAATGAAATTGGCCGTATCAGTTACCGCTATCAAATATCAAAAGAGTCTGGTGTAGTTTGGAAAGATGTAAAAAATAACGCCTATGCAACAATAGAGGTTTTGAAGGATTTCAAAGAAGCATTTACTATCCTTTTGGGATCGATTGAACATAAGAAAGATAACCTAACATATGTTCAACAGGGTTATTTAAATGACAGTAAATCGACCATCTCTTCCCTAGATGTATTGAAGGATAATCTATGTAAACTCTTGTATGAAGTGCATATGAATCGAGTAACATGGATTGAAACTGAACCAAAAGGTGCACAAAACTCAACGTATTTATTTTCACAGCCTATCGATCCAAGTGATATTTTAGCTGATCAATTGTTCGCAAAGAAGGATAGTGTGATATTAACTTCAGCTACATTGGCTGTAAAGAATTCGTTTGAATATATAAAGGAGCGGATCGGACTTAATGACTTTGAAGTGTTAACAAAAATAATTCCATCGCCATTTTCATATAAGGATCAAGTTCAATTGTTAATCCCGACTGATGTCCCACAAATTAAAGATGTAGATCAAGAGCAATTTATTAAAGAAATTGCTGACAGAATAGTTGAGATTGCAAGGATAACAAAAGGAAGGATGTTACTCCTATTTACTGCTTTTGATATGCTTGAAAAAACTTATTACGCTGTTAAACAATCTTCAGCTCTTGACTCATTTGTGTTAATCGGGCAAGGAATATCTAGCGGAAGTCGTGAAAAACTAACAAAGAATTTTAAGAGGTATGATCAAGCTATTTTGTTTGGTACTAGTAGTTTTTGGGAAGGTATTGATATTCCAGGAGAAGCTTTAAGTTGTATTGTCATCGTACGATTACCCTTCTCCCCCCCAGACCAGCCGATTTTAGCGGCAAAGGCGGAGTTACTGAAGCAGGCTGGTAAAAATGCGTTCATGGAATTATATCTCCCCCAAGCAATATTACGGTTTAAACAGGGATTTGGTCGACTTGTGCGTGCTCGAAATGATCGTGGTGTAGTAATTGTTTTAGATCGGCGTATTGTAACGAAAAGCTACGGGAAAAAGTTTATAAGTGCGTTACCACAAATTAATATTCATGAAGCAAAAACGACGGAACTAGTTAAAAAGCTTAATGAATGGTTGTAATATAAAAAAAAGAGATTGTCGCCATGACAGCCTCATAAAAGTGTGGGAAGGAGTTATTTTAGTTAAAGCTTTTATAACACTATTTGTTATAATGGAAAAGATGAAGTTGAAGTGATTTGTAACATTACTGTTATTATAGACAACGGAAAAAAACATATGTGTTACAAAATTTGCTTATAGGGGAGGATAATATGGCTTGGCATTTGAGAATATCAATTCAAATACAGCAATTTTCACTATTTTCCCGACATAGAGGATTATTATGAAAAAATGGCTATTTTTTATTTCCTTATTGTTGATTTTTGTTATATGGCAAGCATCATATATTTATATGGAAAGTATCGGGGGGCTAAAAAAAGAAGAGCAAGATGCAATTTCTTATGCCAAGAAACACACGAATTTAATACAGGCCACAGATGTCGAATACTATCATGGAAGTTCAGCATATTATATTGTTTACGGTCGGTCAAAATATAATGAGGATTTGATCGTATGGGTGCCAGCTAGTGAAGATGGGGAACTGTTAACAAGACTGGTGAATCAAGGATGGAAAAAAGAAAAAGTAAGAAGCCACGTTATGGAGAGTCAAAATCCTTTGGAAATTATTGACATTAGACTCGGTGCTGAGGTTATGAAGGACAATCGTACTGAAAAAACCGAGATAATTCCGCTTTGGGAAGTTACGTATATTGATCAACAAAACCGTTATACATATTATTTTATAAAATTTATTGACGGATCTTTTGTAAAAAGGTACAGTTTGAAAAAAGACCGTTTTTAGGAGGAAATGGAAGAATGAAATTAGCAAATCGTGTAGCATCGTTAACACCATCAGCAACACTAGAAATTACAGCAAAAGCAAAAGCATTAAAAGCTGAAGGACATGACGTAATTGGACTAGGGGCTGGAGAACCAGACTTTAACACCCCACAGCATATTATCGATGCGGCATCAAAATCTATGAATGAAGGGCATACGAAATATACACCGTCTGGCGGTTTAGTTGAATTAAAGGCAGCTATTATTGAAAAATTTAAGAGGGATCAAGAGCTTACGTATGAGCAAAGTGAGATCATTGTATGCACTGGTGCAAAGCATGCTTTATATACGCTCTTTCAAGTCATTGTTGATCCAGGTGATGAAGTTATTATTCCGACACCATTTTGGGTTAGCTATCCCGAGCAAGTAAAGCTTGCAGAAGGTACTCCTGTATTTGTTGAAGGAAAAGAAGAAAATAGTTTCAAAATTACACCTGAACAGTTAAAAGCAGCGATTACTCCAAAAACAAAAGCAGTTATTATTAATTCTCCTAGTAATCCGACCGGGATGATTTATACTGCTGAGGAGTTGAGAGCGATAGGTGAGGTTTGTCTTGAGCATAAAATATTGATTGTTTCCGATGAAATTTATGAAAAGTTAGTTTATGGGGACAATGAGCATATATCAATTGCCCAATTATCACCACAGCTAAAAGAGCAAACAATTATTATTAATGGCGTTTCTAAATCGCATTCTATGACTGGCTGGCGTATTGGTTATGCAGCTGGAAGTAGTACAATTATTAAGGCAATGACCAATTTAGCAAGTCATAGTACTTCAAACCCGACTTCAACTGCACAATATGGAGCAATTGCAGCCTATAACGGCTCACAACAACCTGTTTCCGAGATGAAAAAAGCGTTTGAAGAGCGATTAAATAAAATTTATGATCAATTAATTGAAATCCCAGGATTTACTTGTATTAAACCACAAGGTGCATTTTACTTATTCCCTAATGCCCAAAAGGCAGCGGAAATGACTGGTTTTAAAGATGTTGATGCATGGGTAAAAGCCTTATTAGAAGAAGAAAAGGTGGCACTAGTTCCAGGATCTGGATTTGGGGCACCAGAAAATGTACGTTTATCCTATGCTACATCGTTACAATTACTTGAAAGTGCAGTAGCAAGAATAAAAAGGTTTATGAATAATAAAATAAAGTAAAATAGTGCAAGGAACTTTGGCCGTAGTAGGAGGAACAACTAGTGAAAACAACAATTTCTCAGGTAAGTAAATATGTAGGGCAAAATGTTACGATCGGAACATGGCTTGCTAATAAGCGTTCTAGTGGCAAAATTGCCTTTTTACAGCTTAGAGATGGTACTGGATTTATTCAAGGAGTCGTCGTTAAAGCCGAGGTAAGTGAGGATATCTTTGCTAAAGCTAAATCGCTTACTCAGGAATCGTCGCTGTGGGTAACAGGAACAGTACGGGAAGATGAACGATCACCTTTTGGCTATGAGCTTTCTATAACAAATATTGAGGTCATTAACGAATCTGTTGATTATCCAATTACACCAAAAGAGCATGGTGTTGAATTTTTGATGGACCATCGACATCTTTGGTTACGTTCGAAACGGCAGCATGCAATCATGAAGGTGAGAAATGAAATTATTCGTGCTACGTATGAGTTTTTTAATAACAACGGCTTTGTTAAAATTGATCCGCCAATTTTGACAGGGACTTCAGCCGAGGGCGGGAGTGAATTATTCCATACAAAGTACTTTGACGAGGACGCCTACCTTTCACAAAGTGGTCAACTATATATGGAAGCAGCTGCAATGGCGTTAGGAAAAGTGTTTTCGTTTGGTCCAACCTTCCGTGCGGAAAAATCAAAAACGAAGCGCCATTTAATTGAGTTTTGGATGATTGAACCAGAGATGGCTTTTGTTGAACATATCGAGAATCTTGAAATTCAAGAGCAATATGTAAGCTATATTGTTCAAGCAGTATTAACAAATTGTAAGCTGGAGCTATCTACACTTGGACGTGATATTTCTAGGCTGGAAATCATAAAACCTCCTTTTCCTCGGATTACGTATGATGAAGCGATTAAGCTATTAAAGAAAAAAGGTTTTGATGATATTGAATGGGGTGAAGACTTTGGTGCCCCACATGAAGCAGCGATTGCCGAAGAATATGAAAAACCAGTTTTTATTACTCATTATCCTGCAAAGATTAAAGCTTTTTATATGAAGCCTGATCCAAACCGTTCAGAAGTCGTTTTATGTGCTGATTTAATTGCACCAGAGGGCTATGGTGAAATTATTGGCGGGTCCCAACGTATCGATGACTTAGACCTTATGAAGCAACGCTATGACGAGCATAATTTAACTGGTGGGTCATATGAATGGTACCTTGATTTACGGAAATATGGATCTGTTCCACATTCTGGCTTTGGATTAGGTCTTGAGCGTACGGTTGCTTGGATAACAGGTGCAGAGCACGTTAGAGAAACAATACCATTCCCGCGGTTGTTAAATCGTCTCTATCCATAATATTACAGACATATGAATCCTCGCTAAAAGCGGGGTTTTTCCATTTATAATGTGATAACAAAAAACAATAAATGTTTTGGACATGCTATAATAGATATTGAGGTGTTTATCACATGGAAAACGAAAAATTAATAGATTGGCTATCAGAGGGTAGTATTGCAATTCCGATGCTCCTTTTAAACTATTATAAAAAATTAGGCTTAGATGAAGAACAATTTATGCTATTATTACATGTCTATTCTTCGCTAGAAAGTGGTAATTCATTCCCGACACCTAAAGAGCTTTCAGAAAAAATGACAACTACTGAAATGCGCTGTATGGAATTACTAAAGTTTTTAATTCAGCGTGGTTTTCTACAAATAGAAGAAAATCACGAAAATGAAATATTTGCTGAAAGTTATTCATTGCGTCCTCTATGGGAAAAACTCGTCTTTTTTTTATTGGAGTCGAATTCAAAGCAAAAGAGGCTTGAGAAGGAACAAGAAGAATTAAACCTATTTACGATATTTGAGCAAGAGTTCGGTCGACCTTTGTCACCAATAGAATGTGAAAATATTACAATGTGGCTAGACCACGATGAACATGATCCGCTTATCATTAAAGCGGCATTACGTGAAGCGGTTTTAAGCGGGAAATTAAATTTTCGTTATATTGATCGGATTTTACTTGAGTGGAAAAAGAAAGGGATTAAAACTATAGAGCAAGCTCGTGAACAAGGTATTAAATTTAGAAATCATCAGCGCTCAAAACAGCAAACACAAGCACAACAGACTACTACTGCTGTTCCATTTTACAATTGGTTAGATTCATAATATAGTATAGAAGCGAGAGATCTTTTGCTCGCTTTTTCATTGTTTAGGAAATTATAAAATTTGATCCTGTGGATCAATACTATAGCGCAGAGAGTAATCATCCAGCGCAAGCGTCCAGCGACTAGTTAACTTCGCTTATCTCTTTTGCGATAAGTCAACATCGACTAAGTCCCTCGTCGTGTTTCCTTTATCTCAGTCGATGCGCTCTTAGTTTATACATCGCTAATCAGGGCGCTTGCGCTATTGTCCTTTTGTATAGAAAAGGTGAGACTTACCAACAGTACCTTTTATCTTGTTAGGGGGTAAGGAAAATGCTAACGAAACGTCAACTAAACCATGTTTTACATACAATGGGGGAAATGTTTCCAAATGCACATTGTGAACTTAACCATGCAAATCCATTTGAACTTGTTATTGCTGTCGCATTATCTGCACAATGTACAGATGCACTTGTAAATAAAGTGACAAAATCGTTATTTGAAAAGTATAAAAAACCGGAGGATTATTTAGCGGTATCTCTTGAAGAGCTACAGCAAGATATCCGTTCGATTGGTTTATTTCGAAATAAAGCAAAAAATATTCGCAATCTATGTCAGTTGTTACTAGAAAACTATAATGGCGAGGTACCTCAGGATCGTGATGAACTAATGAAGCTACCGGGAGTGGGTAGAAAAACGGCCAATGTTGTAGTTTCTGTAGCATTTGGCAAACCTGCAATTGCCGTTGACACCCATGTTGAAAGAGTATCCAAAAGACTTGGTATTTGTAGATGGAAGGATTCAGTTCTTGAAGTTGAAAATACGTTAATGAAAAAGATACCTCAAGCACAATGGGGAGAAACACACCATCTCTTAATATTCTTTGGGCGCTACCATTGCAAGGCGCAAAATCCACAGTGCGAGATTTGCCCATTGTTGGATGTATGCCGTGAAGGGAAAAAAAGAATGAAGAGGTGAAGACTTATGTCCAGTGATGTATCCGGAAATAAGGTTGAAGATTTAATAGCGATTTTCAATTTGTGGTTTGAGGAAAAAGATAGAATTGCCGATTTGTTTAGGAAAAGAGATAAACAGGCAGTAACAATACCAATATTAAAACATGTGGAAAATTTCGTTAAAGCAGTTTATATAATGAATGGATTCTTTGATTTGGCAGCAGAAAGCTGGCAGGATAACATTGACAGTCTTGCAATTAAGCCGATTAATGTAAAGGAAAGGTTGACCTTTATCTTCGATTCACCGTCCCATTATCATTCATACATTCAATTATCATCCCTTTTTGAAGAGTTTCGAAAGCAATTTGAAAAAGAAATGGTATTAATGCAATTTCGAGATGAGAAAACCCGCTAAGCTCATTGTAGCTAGCGGGATTTTTGATTAATTACTATTCTCATCGAGGAAGCTTGGATCGAATTCCTCTTGGTCAGAGTCACCTTCATCAGGTTTAGTATTACTAATATTATCATTTGGTGGCGCTGGATCACTAGGGTTTCTTGGTTTTTCGGGTTCATTTGGATCAAATGGATCTAATGGATCATTAATATCAGGAATAAAATCATCGAATGTTAGTGTTTCAACATCAAGTAAAATAGGTTCGCTTATTAATTCCGGATTCGCATCATCAATTGCATATATTTCAAACCCGTAAATTGAATTGACATAAGGGTCTGGAATTACAAGGGTTAGTTCTTTTCCAGTCCAATATGGTGTGAATTCACCATTATTTATTGCTTGGTTAACGACGAAGGATACATTTTCAAGCAACTTTTCGTCGTAGCTCCAAGATAGCTGAATCAAATTTGCCTCACTAAAATATTGAATATCGGCATTTTCAACCGGTGGTAACGTATCATATTCATCAGAAACCTCAGTCGGTTCAGTCCCCTTTACAAAGTACTCATAAACAATCATATCCTCAGGTGTAAGAGTACTAGGTAACATTGGTGGGTTACTTCCTTTCACAACTGGAGATTTAATTACGCTTGTTGGCATTACAAAATCCCTCTGTTTTTTACCTTTAGATATTTCAGTCATGATCACTTTGAAAAGCTGCTTCGATATTCCTTGGTTCTTACTAGAAATATAATTTTCTTTGCTATGCTCATTGTAGCCCGTCCACACTGATATCGTATAATCTGGTGAATAACCAGTAAACCAACTATCTGGTACTGCGCTCTTTGGAATGTTGTATTTTTGTCGTGTTTCGTTTTCATAGTTAGTTGTTCCGGTTTTACCAGCAATGTGGACTCCGGATACATTTGCTGACCTACCTGTCCCTGAATGCATAACAGACTTTAACATATCAGTGACCATAAAGGCAGTATATTCCTTCATAACGACCTTCGATTCTGGCTTCATGTTTATTTCTCGACCATCAGGAAAGACGATTTTTAAAATTGTATGTGGTTTTGTATAAACACCATTATTACCAAACGCGCTATATGCACCAGCTTGATCGAGTGGCGAAGTCCCATTAAAGCCACCAATACTATATGCTTCATTAATTCTGTCCTCAACTTGAATGCCTAGACTAGCTGCAAATGCACGAGATTTAGCCGGTCCTACTTCTTGAAACGTTTTCAAGGCAGGAATATTCCTTGAATCAGCAAGTGCGTCTCGAATCGACATTTGTCCTTTATAACCACCATCCCAATTGTTAACAGCTGGGCCATTTGTATAAGAATGAGGCTCGTCAACAATTTGATGGTACGTTGACCATTTTAAATATTCGATTGCCGGACCGTAATCAAAGATTGGCTTTGCTGTCGATCCAGGCTGACGTTTAATATCTGTAGCGAAATACGATGTACTCTGGTTACGACCTCCACCTATTGCTAACACTTCACCTGTCTTCGTATCAAGAACTACAATTCCAGCTTGAAACCGTTCATCTGGGTAGGTGATGTAGTCATCCGTATTCAAAACTTTTTCTACAAATGATTGTGTTTTAGCGTCTAATGTCGTGTAAATACTCACACCACTAGATTGAATATCAATATCTTCGATTTGTTCAATCTCCTCTAATACTTGGTCAATGAAGGCATCGTGTGGGTTAGAGCTTTCTTTTTTTTCAACGATATAACTAGTAACAGGAATTGCTTTAGCTTCATCAGCCTGTTCCGAAGTGATTTTACCGTGCATTTCCATATACGATAGAACTAAATTTCGTCTTTTCTCGGCTTCTTCAGGGTATTTGTATGGGTCATAGCCATTTGGTCGTTGCGGGAGACCAGCTAATAGTGCTGCTTCGTGGAGCTCTAAATCCTTTAGCTCTTTACCAAAATATATTTCAGCAGCTTTGGCTGCTCCATACGCTCGATTTCCATAGTTAATCCTGTTTAAATACATCGTTAAAATTTGTTGTTTTGAATATTTGCTATCTAATTGTATAGCCAAATATTGCTCTTGTATTTTTCGTTTCCAAGTTTTTTCCGGTGATAGGAACGCATTTTTTACAACTTGCTGGGTAATCGTACTTGCACCTTGAGAACCGAAGCCGTCTGTAATATTCGCAATAACAGCGCCGGCGATCCGCTTAAAGTCAATCCCGATATGTTCGTAAAAACGAACATCTTCAGTTGCTAGCACAGCATCTTCAAGAATCTTCGGGATTTCTTGATAAGTAATCGTCGTCCGTTTTTCATCTCCGAGCTCTGCAATTAAATTTTTATCTCGGTCGTAGACTTTAGTAGACTGAGGAACTTCTAGCGAAGCTGCATCAATTTTTGGAGCATCCTTTATGAAAGCCATTGCGCCAAGAGTAATAGCAATAACACCTACTAAACTTAAAATGATTAAAATCGTAAATAGGCGCTGTAGGAATTTGCGGGCACCCATCTTTTTATTAGACTTATTATTTGATTTAATATTACGTTTTTCCTGTCTTGTTCTATATTTTTCAGACATAGTAATGACCTGCCTTTCATACAGTCTACGAATCAAAATATACTTGATCGATTATTTGTAAATAGTCAATCCTAGGATTCAAACTTATTGGAATTAAGTTGCCTAGCTGCTCAATATCTGCTTTTGGAATAGACTTACGGCCGCCTTTTTCCTGTTCGTCCCAGTAGGTAAATAAACTGTTAGCTTTTAAAAAAAATATTTCATCTGTTGTTGAGAATCGCAGCAATACAAAGCATATACCGTTTTGTTTAAGGACTGCTTTCATATGGGTTATTTGGTGTTCGTGAAAATTTTTCAAGGGGAACGATGTTTTGTTTTTTGTTTCCTTTGCCTCAAAATCAATGTATCTACCACGATAAACTCCATTATAGTCTGTAGTCGATTGCAGTTTAAAGTAAGCTTCTTTTATAACAGCTGCACTTCTTTTAGGATAATCCACGGATACGATTTGAATGGGTGTAGGTTTCTTGTGAATAACCGCTTTTCCACATGCCAAGTAGTATTCATTTGTTTCATTAATATCGTCCTCTAATGTCATACCGCGGTTGCTATAGGATAGGCCACGTTTTTGATTATTTTTTGTTTTATTAACAGGTACGAAGGCCTGTCCGTTTGGATATCGAATGGTCATTAAATTTCCCCACCTTAAATGTCCCTCTAAAATACTAAATATAGCATAAGATCACTATTTTTAATAGTAAAAACAAAGTGCTTAATATTGTCGGAATTGGAAACGATAAAAGAGAGGTGATAGACTTGGATAGTCAACTAGGAAGTTATGAAAATAAAATAGTTGCTTATATTCGTGATACAACAATTAAAGGAAATATTGACAATATTACCCGAACAAAATTGTATCAACAATTTTTTTTTAGAAATCCTGAGATTGAATGGGCCTTTTTAGCAAGTATGGTTTCAAGGAATGCTGGCTGGAATATGACGGATTTACGAGGTGTTTGGTTTCCTAAAATGATTAATCAAAGCTTACGAGATCAAATATTCTTTACATATGAACGTGCGAATTGGCTAATTTTTTTAGACGCTTTTCCACAATTATTGCTTTATGAAATATGCAAACGAGAAAGGACTAATCATTTTTACCTACTTCAATATTTTCGTGTTTCGTTATTTATGCAAAATGAATGGCAACGATTTTGGGAACAAAAAGATAGGAAAAGGTTACTAACAGCATTAATTGTTAATGAACAAAATGTCATTCAAAAACCAGTTATTGAGCATTGGTATTATAAGAGAAAGGTATTTCATTCACTACCTTTCCTTTTTCAAGATTGGATGCATTATAGTTGTGTATTATTTCCAACGGTTGACGGGGAATTGTATGGGTTTTCTGTTCATGATTTTTCAGATTTAAATGAAAGAATTGAGTTAGGAAAGAAATTGGCGTGGTTATTATTTCATCATCATTATTTTTCGCAGTTTAAAAAGTTTGCGCAATGGACCGAGCATACTGGCTCTAGATATGATTATGAGCAATACTATTTAACAAAAAAACAAAAAGGCACTCCACTCTTACGAGAAGTCTATCCAATTGTCGAGCATGAACGCCATGTTTTTCATGACTGGTATAGAAAGAATAAATCGGTGGAACGTTGGTTTAGCACGATAAAACCACCAAAAAAATATCATATAACGAAATGGTTTCAAAAAAAACAAAAACATCTTCATGCTTGTATTTATTTAAAAAGTGAGATCTTTGATCGTTTATTGACTAGCCGAACCCCCCCGGTATAAGTATGAGCGAGAAGTCTCGGCAGTCAGTCACGAATAAGATATTGTGGTGGGATTAATCATGTCATTTATTCAGCTGGGCGATTAGGGCCCTCTAGCTTTTTATCACCATAGCCTGTTTTTGTTTCTTCAGTAGCAGCTAAACCTTCATTCTTTTTTTTGTTTTTTTTATTTTTTGCCATAACAGTCCACCTCCTTGGTGTTTAGTGTTGGCTAAAATTGGATTTTAATTCAAATAGGCAAATATAAAAAAAGCTGTCGAAACTTTATTTTTTTCGATTATATCCACTTCTTTTGCCGAATAGAAACTAGTTTTGTCAAGCTAGAAGGGACATCAAAATCTACCGCGAATTAAAGTAGTAAAATAATTCGAGGGGGATAGATAGTATGAGTCGTTTTGAGGATCGGTTTGATGAACTTTTGATAAAAATAAATAGTATTGAGAAGCAGTTAACTACGAAAGCGGACGAAGTTGTTATGGTTCAAGTTTTACAGCATCGAAATGAACTTGATGAAATCGAATTACGGTTAACTCATATTGAACAGCGAATGAAACTTCTATCAAAAATAGATGAATCTGATTTAGAAGTTGTCGATAGCAAAAGCTATAAAGTAAAAAAACAACCCTTTTTAAGAAGAGTAGCTAGCATTTTTATGTTCTAGGCGGTGTCGATGGCACCGCCGTAATTGTTAATACTCAATTTCATCATAATCTTTTGGTTGTGGAACAGGCTTCATTTCATCAAAGTGGATTGTAGGTTCAGTTAATTCCTCTGAAAACTCCAATTCATTTGTAATGATAGCTTTGTTATTTACCCTATTTTTTTGATTTGCTCTTTGAAATCGTGGCTTTGGCATAGATTGAACACCTCTTATTCAATAATTTCCTTATTTCCGCTCAACCTCACGAGCTTGAAGCTCTTTATCGGCATGTTTTGGTGGTTGGCTAACATGTCCTTTTTTCTTATGGTTAAAAGCTTTTCCTCTACCCATGATATTCACTCCTTACTATTTGATTTCATTCTTAATATTTGATGTTTTATCCTTTTCATACAAAAATACTCAGTAAAAGCGTGTAAAATAATGGTAAGATATTAATGGTGAGGGGAATATAGCATTTTTGCTTAAAGGAAGTGGCCTGTTTGGAGAAAATATATACTACATCAATATTCAAATTATTTCCTTTTTTTAAAGACATACGTTTCGAAAATGACGTCGAATCATTGTTCGTCACTAAAGTATATCCAAAAGGAACAAAGGTTTTTGATGAAGGGGATCATTGTGGTGGAGTTGCATTTTTGCTAAGCGGGAGGATTCGTGTTTCGAAAATAGGCAAAAATGGTCGTGAAGTAATATTATATCGAATCAAACGTGGAGATACTTGCATTTTAACGATATCTAGTGTTCTTTCTGGTATAACCTACCCTGCAACAGCGACTGTCGAGGAAGAAGTAGAGGTTGTGATTTTGACAGTAAAACAGTTTAAAGCTCTTCTGGCTAGGAATAGTGAACTGCAGCAGTTTGTATATAGACTATTGTCAGAGCGATTTTTAGAAGTAGTAACACTAATGGATGAAATTATTTTTCGAAAGACAGACGACAGATTAATAGAATTCCTTTTATCACATACACAAGAAAATGGAGATATTATTGAAAAGACTCATGATGAAATAGCGACGGAGCTAGGTACCGCTAGGGAAGTTGTAAGCCGAATAATGAAAAGCCTTGAGCGAAACGGATTTATACAAATATCACGAGGAAGAGTTCGAATCACTAATCGGTTATTACTTGCTGAAAAATTGTCAGAATTTTGACAATGTGACTTAGTCACTGATTAATAAACTTTGATTCTTTATATTGTAGATAAATATGTAAAGGAGATGATATTTTGAAAGCGAATATTGGTTCAGCTGATAGAGTGATTCGCATCATTCTTGGTTTAGTTTTATTATCATTGCTTTTCATTTTAGATGGTGGAATTAAATATATAGGCTTGCTAGGTATAGTCTTATTATTAACAGCAATAATTAAATTTTGTCCGCTATATCCAATTTTTAAAATTAATACGAATTCAAAAAATAACTCAGCTAAAATGTAATACGTTTTGTAATGAAAGAAGCACTTGTAATAGTGCTTTTTTTATTCTCTAGGAAATTATAAAATTTGATCCTGTGGTGTAATTATTTAATGAATGTTTTGAAAATTTATTTTTAAATCTATTCTTTTTAGTAAACGTTTGTTATTCTTGAGGAAAGTAGGTAAACAAGTAAGAAAAATAATAGTTGAAAGAGGGTAGTGCTTGTGAGTATGAAAATAGTTGTCCCTGTAGACGGCTCTATAATTGCAACAAATGCTTTGAAATTTGCAATAACGATGGCTAAGGCTTATGGTGACCAAATTCGCCTAATTAATATTCAGCCTAGTCATCAAATACTCGGAGAAAGTACAATAAGAGAAGCATCGGCTCTATTAGAAGAGGAACGAGTTCTCTATTCTTCAAAAATTCGTGTTGGCACACCTGCTTTGGAAATTATTACAGAGGCAAAGGAAAAAGATGTTCGTTGTATTGTAATGGGTTCTAGGGGGAATGGAAATGGTTCAAGTGGCAAGTTGGGTAGCGTAAGTCAGGCGACATTAGCTATGGCACCTTGTCCAATTATGTTCATTCCATCATAATCAAACCATCCTAAAATAAGTTTAAGATGACTAAGTAAAGGGTAACAAATTAATAGAAAATAGTAGTTTTCAACGTGAGACCATTTAATAATGGGACATAGAATTCTCACATATTTACACATATATAATGGTGCAAATGTAGTATAATGGAAGCAATACCAATATTATTCAGCGCACAAGCAGGGTGAGGATTTTATGCTAGATTATAATTATTTGTTAGAGGTTATGTTTTCTCAAAATGTTGATGGTTGCTTTTTTATGGTTTTAGATAAACCTATTTACTGGAATGAAACTGTCGATCGTGAGAAAGTATTAGATCATATATTTGATAATCAAAAAATCACGAAAATAAACCAAGCGTATTTAGATCAGTATGGTGTTAGTGGAGATGAAATGCTTGGTAAAACTCCTCGCCAAATTTTTAAGGATAACGTCGAGTATGGAAAGAGTTTATGGAGAAAGATGCTAGATAATGGCAAATTGCACTTGGAATTTGAAGAAAAAACAAGTGACGGATTAGATATTGTTATTGAAGGTACGTATATTGCTTTTTATGATGATGAAGGACGTTTTGAAGGCCATTTTGGCTTTGAGAGGGAAATTACGAATCGAAAGAAGCAGGAGGAGCTTATCGAATACTTAGCTTTTCATGATGAAGTAACAGGATTGCCAAATCGCCGTTATTTTGAAAAGAAATTCGTTGAGCTTGTTTATAGTGATAAACATGAAAAAAGTGCACTTTTGTTTTTTGACCTTGATCAGTTTAAATTTATAAATGATGAATTTGGTCATTCATGTGGTGACCAAGTATTAAAAACTGTGGCAGAGCGAATTAAGCAGGTGCCAAGGTGCAATTTTGTAGCAAGAATGGGTGGAGACGAGTTTGTTGTCCTTATTCATGATATTAAAGATATTGATGAAGCATTAGCGATCGCTAGGGAAGTATTATCACTTATAAAAGATCCGATCAAAATTACCGGGCAGATGTATACTTTAACTACAAGTATTGGTATAGCCTGCTACCCTGATGATGGCACCACATTTGACCAGTTATTACGGTCGGCTGATGCAGCCATGTATAAAGCCAAAGAAAAAAGAGGTCAAATTCACGTTTATGATAAATCATTACAAAATAAAAGCGTTCAGAGTAAATTAGAGAAAGAGCTTCGCCTTGCTTTAGCAAAAAATGAATTTGAGCTTTATTATCAACCTCAGCTTGATTATTTAACAAATAACATTATTGGTTACGAAGCTCTTATAAGATGGAATCACCCAGAACGGGGAATCGTCTCACCTGCAGATTTTATTCCGATAGCTGAAGAAACAGGGTTAATTATTCCAATAGAAGAATGGGTTCTTGACAAGGCATGTCAGGATATTAAGTTACTTGTAAGGGACAATACTAGTTTGACAAGAATAGGTGTTAATATATCACCCCAGCATTTTCAAGCTGATTTAGTCAACCATGTTGTTGCAGCTTTATCTAAATCGAATATACCACCACATATTTTAGATATTGAAATAACTGAAGCATTAGCAATGCATCGCTCGAAACAAGTTTTGCAACAGCTTAAAGCGTTAAAGGAAATGGGGGTATTTATTTCGATTGATGATTTTGGTACAGGCTATAGCTCACTAAAATATTTAAAGGATTTTCCTGTTGATCGAATTAAAATCGACCAATCGTTTTTGCAGGAGATTACAACAAAGGTAGAAAATGCATCAATTGTTAAAGCAATTTTAACGTTGGCTAGAAATCTAAATTTATTTACGATTGCTGAAGGGGTAGAAACACAAGATCAAATAAAGTTCCTAGAGCAAAACGGTTGCTACTTAATGCAGGGCTATTATTATTCGAAGCCATTACCTTTAAATACACTATTAGAACAAAAAAAATAAACATTTACGGTTATCTGAGGTGTGATTAGAAATTACACACTTTCAGATAACCTTTTTAATTGTTGCATGAAATTTTATCTCAAAATCCAAACTAAAAATGATTGTGAATAAAAAAGGGGTGGTATGATGGCGAATCGAAAAGAAAAATTTGAGAGCAAAAACCAAGGGTCTCCTAAAAGGGGAAATGCTGATGTAATGCTTGGTGAAGGGATGACAAGTGGTGATGATAATAAAGGGAAGGAATATCGTTCAAAAATAGGGAGTAAATCGGAGAAGCTTCACTAAATGTCGGAAAGGGGTTGTCTAAAAATCATTTACTATGACTTTTTGGACAACCTATTAACTTTATTTTGAATATAGCAAACAGTTAGAAAGAAATGTATAATATGAACTTGGAAAAATAATTTACTTGAACCAGTTTGATAAGAGGTGTAAACATTTGAAACAGGAAATAAATCCTACGTTCGATCCATGGGAGTCTTACTTAAAATTTAGCCAGGAAGAGAAGTTCAAATTAACTAATATTGAATTCACGACTACAAATTTATGTAATATGCGTTGTGAGCATTGTGCAGTTGGTTTTACCTTAACAAGTAAGGATCCAGAACCACTTCCTATTGATTTAATGTTTGAAAAACTTGATGAATTACCTGATTTAACGTGTTTAAGTATAACGGGCGGCGAGCCAATGCTTTCAAAAAAATCTGTTGAAGAGTATGTTCTGCCGTTATTAAAATATGCACATGAACGAGATATTTATACGCAAATAAATTCTAATTTAACTCAGGATATAGAGCGCTATGAGTTAATAGCACCTTATCTAGATGTATTACATATTTCCCATAATTGGGGGACAGTATACGACTTTGTTGAACGCGGCTTTACCAATATGGAGAAAAAACCTTCAATCAAACAACGAGAAAGCTATTTTCAAAGGATTATAGAGAATAGTAAAACATTGTCACGTAATGGAGTAATGGTTTCAGCAGAGACGATGCTTAATCCAAAAACTCTACCTTATATAGAACAAATTCATTATCAGGTAGTTCACGAAATGAACTGTAGCCGTCATGAAATACATCCAATGTACCCTAGTGATTTCGCAGGAACATTAGAAGCGTTAAGCCTAGATGAAATGAGGATAGCTATTGAGAAGCTATTAGACATTCGTGATCAAAATACGTGGATGCTGTTTGGGACTTTACCCTTTTTTCCTTGTAGTGATAATCAGGAAGATTTAAAGCTATTAACTAAATTGTATAATAGTAAAAATGTAACGGTTCGGAATGATCCAGATGGCAGGTCGCGTTTGAATATAAATATATTTACTGGTGATATCATTGTTACTGACTTTGGTGATATTCCGCCATTAGGGAATATTAAAAGAGGAAGCTTAATAGATGCTTTCGATAGGTGGCTAAAAACAGATTTAGCATCCGAATTAAGTTGTTATTGTCCAAGTGTAAAATGTCTTGGACCCAATGTTTTTGTGAAAAATTTATATTACAGCAATGAAAATTTTGGAATGAAGGTTTCCAATCTATAAGATGCATTCCTTCGATTTTTTGAGGAGTAAGAATGAGGAACATACTTTACAATAAATTTGAAAACATTTTGAAAGTATGCGTTTTTTTTTAAAAGGACAAACTAATAAAAACTTTTTAATGACATAATAAAAGGAGCTGATGAAGTTGCACGAGAGAATATTAGCTTGGAAAGCTCAGCTTGAAGCAGAAAAAGCTTCATTGTTACAACTTCAAACAACCGGTGAATTTACAGAAGAGGAAGAAGGAAGATTATTATATATTGAGTCGATGTTAGAGCAAGTAGATAATAATCAATATTCATGGTGGTGGTAAACTATCTATAATTAGCCGTCTTATTTTAGTAATAAGACGGCTTCTTTTTTAACACTATAGTAAAAACATCGCAACTATTGTTGTTATAATTAAACCAATTACAACCGGCACTAAATTCCGCCTCGCAAGCTCAAATGGATCCACTCCACAAATCGCTGCGGCTGGTATTAAAGCCCAAGGAACTAATGTACCGCCGCCAACCCAAATAGCTGCTATTTGCCCAAGAGCAGTTAAGGTTGCAGCACTCGCGCCGACCGCTGTCGCAAATAACTGTGCCAACGAACCAGCTAAGGAAATCCCTGAGAAGCCTGACCCGTCTAATCCAGTAATAGCTCCGACAGCTGTTAATGTGACAGCCGTAATCTGACCGTTAAGCGGTACGACATGTGCAAGGGCAACACCTAAATCATTGACAATTCCTTGAGACGTAGCTGGTAGAAACTCTCCAATTATTTTCATGAAGCCTGAATCCCCTAGATAGAAGAACGCTGCAATTGGAATAACTGGGCCAAACACTCTAAAACCAAATTGAAAGCCTTCAATCAAATAAGAAGTTGTTTCCTCTAATCCGTTATTTCTGTGAGCTAATAGGCTATTCAAAATGAGAATAAATACAGCTGTACCCCCAACTAATGCTGTGGCATCCCCACCGGAAAGATTTAGAATAAACATTGCCACAACATCTAGTAAGAATAAGATCGGAATGAGGATTGCGATTAGCTTTTTAGCCCCAGGAGTTAGTAAGTTTTTTAAAAGCTCTTTTTCCTTTCTTGATAAATGTTTTTCATTTGAGCTCTCACTAATGGTTGTGGATTCAGCTTTTAAGACGCCTCTTTTCATGTCGCGCTTTAGAAAAATAAATGCAGTAACGGTTGTCACAAGACCCATTACAAAAACGAGTGGAACACTAGCTTGCACTACATCAATGACCGGAATCCCAGCTGCATCTGCTGTTAATTTGGGGGCGCCTTGAATAATAAAATCCCCTGACAATGCAATCCCATGTCCAAATAAGTTCATGGCCATCGCAACACCGAGCGCTGGTAAACCAACACGAATAGCAACCGGAAGTAATACCGCACCTAATAATGCTACAGCTGGCGAAGGCCAGAAAAACCAAGAAATGACCATCATAAGGATTCCAATAGTCCAATAAGCAAGTGCCGGAGTTCGAATCAGCTTCGTAAAGGGTGAGATCATTACATCGTTGACACCTGTCCTTGTAAGCGCTTTACTCATTGAAACTATTATAGAAATAACAAGAATCGTACCGAGCAGCTCAGTAATTGCAAAAATGAAGCTATTAAAAATACTGCTAATGGAGGAACTAAGTGATTGAGTAGCGGTAAAGGCAAGCAAGAAAATACCGACAATACAAACTAACGATGTATCCCTTCTCATCACCATGAATCCAATTATTATAAGAATAAAGGCTACATAGATCCAATGAAGGGCAGTTAATTCAATCCCCATCTACTTTTAGCCACCTTTCTTAAACTTAAACCTAAATACTGTAATATAGGATATGAGGAAGTCTACAAGGTGTGATTATCCAGTGCAATTTTTATTGTATTTTAAAAATTATCATGTAGAAGATAGACAAGCGTTATGAAAAGGTGTATTCTTATTTTAGAAATTTAATAATAGTTTGATTAGGCGCAATTTTTTTTGCTTAATAGGGAAGATCGGTGAAAATCCGACACGGTCCCGCCACTGTAAATACTTAGAGTTTCACTATCATGCCACTATTTAATAATGGGAAGGCAGTGAGACTTGCTTGAGGTATAAGTCAGGAGACCTACCTAATCATATAACACCCAAACCCCCTACGAGGAATAGGGAGGTGTAGTGATGAGTTAAGACACTATTTCATATTGTGTGTTTCTTCTGACGTCAACCACCTCTCTTAATAGGGCGAGGTGGTTTTTTGTTGGTCAAAAATGAGTGTACGCTCAGTGATCGATAGTGGTGTGAAAATATCGATAGGAGGAGCAATGGTGAAATCTATTAGGTTATTTTTACGTTGTACAATTATAGCAACTTTGTTAGTTGCGCAAATATTGAGTGGTATCAATTTGGGGGTCTTAGCTGAGACAACAATGAATCAAGATACTAGTCATGAAAGGACATTGTCTCAGGTCGAAACCGATGTTGAAATTTCAAATACGAACGGGACTAATCAATCAAATACGGAAACATTTTTATCAGAATCTAGCAATCTCTTAGCATTTCAACCTGCCGATTCGAATGTTCAGATAACAACTGCAGCGACAATTCAAATTGTTGGACTATCACCTTCTGACACGATTGAAACCGACGTCTTATTTGAAGAGGGAGATACGGCTTTATCAATTCTGCAATCAGTAGCAGAAGTAGAAGTACTTGAAACAGACTATGGTCCGATGATTAATGGAATTAATGGATTACTAGCAGCAGGTACATATTATTGGGGATTTTATGTAAATGGAGAGTCGTCTCAAATTGGAGCAGGGGAATATGAACCAGTAGCAAACGATATACTTACATTTCAATATGAATCATGGAAAACAGTTACGAAAGAAACAACAATAGAAATTGAAGGGGAAACAACCACTACAAGGAAGCTTGCTATCGAGGAAGGAGCAACAGCTTTATCACTTCTGCAATCAGTAGCAGAAGTAGAAGTACTTGAAACAGACTATGGCCCAATGATAACTGGGATTAATGGATTACAAGCAGCAGGTACATATTATTGGGGATTTTATGTAAATGGAGAGTCATCTCAAATTGGAGCAGGGGAATATGAACCAGCAGCAAACGATATACTTACATTTCAATATGAATCATGGAAAACAGTTACAAAAGAAGCAACAATAAAAATCGAAGGGGAAACAACAACTACAAGAAAGCTTGCTATCGAGGAAGGAGCAACAGCTTTATCACTTCTGCAATCAGTAGCAGAAGTAGAAGTACTTGAAACAGACTATGGTCCGATGATTAATGGAATTAATGGATTACTAGCAGCAGGTACATATTATTGGGGATTTTATGTAAATGGAGAGTCGTCTCAAATTGGAGCAGGGGAATATGAACCAGTAGCAAACGATATACTTACATTTCAATATGAATCATGGAAAACAGTTACAAAAGAAGCAACAATAAAAATCGAAGGGGAAACAACAACTACAAGAAAGCTTGCTATCGAGGAAGGAGCAACAGCTTTATCACTTCTGCAATCAGTAGCAGAAGTAGAAGTACTTGAAACAGACTATGGTCCGATGATTAATGGAATTAATGGATTACTAGCAGCAGGTACATATTATTGGGGATTTTATGTAAATGGAGAGTCGTCTCAAATTGGAGCAGGGGAATATGAACCAGTAGCAAACGATATACTTACATTTCAATATGAATCATGGAAAACAGTTACAAAAGAAGCAACAATAAAAATCGAAGGGGAAACAACAACTACAAGAAAGCTTGCTATCGAGGAAGGAGCAACAGCTTTATCACTTCTGCAATCAGTAGCAGAAGTAGAAGTACTTGAAACAGACTATGGTCCGATGATTAATGGAATTAATGGATTACTAGCAGCAGGTACATATTATTGGGGATTTTATGTAAATGGAGAGTCGTCTCAAATTGGAGCAGGGGAATATGAACCAGTAGCAAACGATATACTTACATTTCAATATGAATCATGGAAAACAGTTACAAAAGAAGCAACAATAAAAATCGAAGGGGAAACAACAACTACAAGAAAGCTTGCTATCGAGGAAGGAGCAACAGCTTTATCACTTCTGCAATCAGTAGCAGAAGTAGAAGTACTTGAAACAGACTATGGTCCGATGATTAATGGAATTAATGGATTACTAGCAGCAGGTACATATTATTGGGGATTTTATGTAAATGGAGAGTCGTCTCAAATTGGAGCAGGGGAATATGAACCAGTAGCAAACGATATACTTACATTTCAATATGAATCATGGAAAACAGTTACAAAAGAAGCAACAATAAAAATCGAAGGGGAAACAACAACTACAAGAAAGCTTGCTATCGAGGAAGGAGCAACAGCTTTATCACTTCTGCAATCAGTAGCAGAAGTAGAAGTACTTGAAACAGACTATGGTCCGATGATTAATGGAATTAATGGATTACTAGCAGCAGGTACATATTATTGGGGATTTTATGTAAATGGAGAGTCGTCTCAAATTGGAGCAGGGGAATATGAACCAGTAGCAAACGATATACTTACATTTCAATATGAATCATGGAAAACAGTTACGAAAGAAACAACAATAGAAATTGAAGGGGAAACAACCACTACAAGGAAGCTTGCTATCGAGGAAGGAGCAACAGCTTTATCACTTCTGCAATCAGTAGCAGAAGTAGAAGTACTTGAAACAGACTATGGCCCAATGATAACTGGGATTAATGGATTACAAGCAGCAGGTACATATTATTGGGGATTTTATGTAAATGGAGAGTCATCTCAAATTGGAGCAGGGGAATATGAACCAGCAGCAAACGATATACTTACATTTCAATATGAATCATGGAAAACAGTTACAAAAGAAGCAACAATAAAAATCGAAGGGGAAACAACAACTACAAGAAAGCTTGCTATCGAGGAAGGAGCAACAGCTTTATCACTTCTGCAATCAGTAGCAGAAGTAGAAGTACTTGAAACAGACTATGGTCCGATGATTAATGGAATTAATGGATTACTAGCAGCAGGTACATATTATTGGGGATTTTATGTAAATGGAGAGTCGTCTCAAATTGGAGCAGGTGCATATATACCTGCAGCAAACGATATTCTTACATTTAAATATGAATCATGGGAGCAACCAAGTGAGCCACCAGTTGAAGAGGAATCTCCAGGTGATGAGATAAATGGGCAATTTCCAGCTGGGAATTTAACAGACCAACTTGATCAAACAGCTAAGTGGATACAAACGAAGGGAGTTACGTCAACTTGGGAAGCGTTAGTATTACGACAATTAGGGAAAGGGATACCACTTTCCTATTTCCAAGGCATTGAAAATAGAGTTGTTGAAAATAAAGGTCAGTACACAAACGTAACAGACTATGAAAAAATTGCAATAGCTCTTATAGTAGGTGACAAGGATCCTACAAATATTCAAGGCTATAATTTAATAGAAAAAATATATAATAATGAGCGAATGACAGTGCAAGGTTTGAACGGCATTATTTATGGCTTATTAGCTTTAGATAGCAAAGATTTTGTCGTTCCAGAGTCTGCTAACTGGAATCGTGAGAAGCTAATCCAATATGTTTTAAATACCCAGAATAACGATGGTAGCTGGTCTTTAATGGGATCAATATCTGATGTTGATATGACTGCGATGACGTTATCAGCACTTGCACCTTATAAAGAACAGACCGATGTAGCAACTGCAATTGATGACGGAATTAATTGGTTGTCAACAATTCAACTAACAAACGGTGGATTTAATGGGAAGTATGGTGAGAATTTAGAAACAACAGCTGCAGTATTAACTGCCCTTTCTGTACTAAAAATTGATCCGACTGGTGATCAATTTACAAAGGGAAATAGTAACATAATTAACTATTTATCTTCCTATATATTAAATGATGGTAGTTTTAAGCATAAGGTAGATGACGACACTTCTGATCATGTGGCAACAGAACAAGGATTATTAGCGCTTGTAGCTTATGCTACATATTTAGACGGTAAAGGCTCTATCTATGATTTATCTAATTTACCACCATTAGTTGAAGGGGAACTAGGTGGCGGAACAGGCAATCTCCCACCTGCAGAAGAAATCAAACAAACCGTTACAATTAGCGTTAAAACACACAACTCTACTATTTTATCCCCTAGAACAATTGAAGTGAATAAAGGAGCGACCGCTTTAAGTGTATTAGTAGACGAACTAGGTGGTAGAGTGGAAACAAGCGGTTCGGGCTCATCAGGATACGTCATTGCAATTGATGGATTAGCAGAATTTGACCATGGACCTACTAGTGGTTGGAAATTTTCAGTAAATGGATATTTTCCTAGTAGTGGGGCAGGGACGTATAGACTTAGTGACGGAGACCAGCTTGAGTGGATATATGTAGTAGAGGATGCTGCTGCAGCGAATGAAATTAAAGAACTGGAAGCAGCCAATAAAGATACAAGACCAGAGTCCATCAGCATTGCTGTCTTTGATTCTCTTAAATCTATAACCAAAGATTCGCAAAAAATAAATGCAGTTCTTAATATTGACAAAAAAATGTCAAGCGAAGCTGCGCAGAAACTAAAAGAAGAGCTAACTGAAAACAAAGTAAACCTTGAAAAAACAGTAGATCCAACGGTGGAGACAGTTATTGAAGGAGCAACAGTTGATGAAGCAAAAATTGTGATTCCGAAAGCTGCGCTAACAGAGCAGAAAACGATCAAAATAGAAGAACTTGCGTCAACTTCAGAAATGGTAGGGCAAATTAAGTCTTCTATTTATCAATTCTCACCAAAGGGAACAAAATTTGAAAAACCGGTCTACATTTCTATAAATATACCGATTGAAGATGAAAACCTTGAAAATATTGTTATGGCTTATTTTGATGAGCAAAAAAATGAATGGATTCCAATCCCAACAGTAATTGATGCTAAATCAGGAATCGTTACTGGTAAAGTCGATCACTTTACAAAATTTGCTGTAATCGATAAGTCAGCGAAAAACAAATTGGACATAACAACTGAAATGAACAATTTAATCGATTACCTCCAAAGTGACGAAACGCAGTCTGAATGGGAGGATTTTGGATTAGCCCGTTTGAATCTATCGAATAACGAAGCTGTTTTAGCTTCAATCGTTGAGAAATTAAAGGCGGTAGATGGAGAATTCCGAAAAATTACAGATTATGAACGCTATGTGTTAACAATCAAAGCCCTTGGTGGAGACGCAACGAATATTGGCGGATACGATCTAATCGAAAAAATTTACAACAATGAGCGAATGACATTACAAGGTACAAATGGCTTGATTTTTGCGCTCATCGCATTAGAAAGCGGACATTACAAAGTGCCGAATTATTCAAAATGGAATAAAGAAAAAATCTTAGCCGAAATTTTAGCAAACCAGAATAAAGACGGTGGATTTTCGTTAGTAAATGGCGATACGTCCGATGTTGATATTACAGCGATGGCGATAAGCAGCTTGGCTCCCTACAAAGAACAGGATACTGTGAAAACTGCGATTGATAAAGCTGTTGCTTGGTTGAGCAATGCCCAACAAGCAAGTGGTGGATTTATTGCTGACGGAAATGAAAATAGTGAAAGTGCGGCACAAGTCATTATTGCTTTAACTACAATTGGCGTTGACCCACAAGGAGATTTATTTACAAAAGCGAATGGAAATGTCGTTTCGAATTTACTATCATACCAAAACGAAGATGGCGGCTTCTCGAATCTTAAAAATGATTCATCAGATCAAATTGCTTCAGAACAAGCGTTATTGGCAATGGTTGCATTAGACCGCAATAACAACAATATGTCTTCCATTTATCAGTTTGTAGATAAACAAGAGTATGTTGAAAGCACAGCTGTCATCCCAGCTTATGTGGATGTTGCGGATATTTCAGCATATGCCCTTCCATCCGTGTATAAAGCTTATGCGAAAGGGATTATGCATAGTATAGATAAAGATCAATTGCGATTTGCGCCAAAGCAACAATTAACACGTGCCCAATTTACCGCGATTTTGGTAAAATTATTGGAAGGTAAAAGTTACGAGGGGAAAAATGTCATTTTTGAAGATGTAAAACCGGATCAATGGTATTATGGTGTTATTATGAGTGCACACCAACTCGGTATTGTCAAAGGTATTTCTGAAACTACTTTTGGTCCAAATGAACCAGTTACTAGAGAACAAGTCGCGATTATTATTGCTAGAGCTTATGGTTTAAAGCCAAAACAAAGCAATTCGAATCACGCTAATTATAGGGATATATCATCTTTAAGTAACGATGTTCAAGCTGCAATTCAGTCTCTTTATGATCACGATATTATGAAAGGAACAACTAGTGATCTATTTAGCCCAAGTGATAATGTTACAAGAGAAATGGGTGCTGTAATATCAGTCCGTATTGATGAGAATTTATAAAAATAGTAAATGAGGATGGACTAAAGTGTCAGGCGTAATGAACAATGGACGCCCGACACTTTTGGCTATCCTTAAAACTATTAAACAAGGTGGAACGATACGATGAAACAAATTAGAACCGTGTTATTTTTGTTTACCATGTTCGCAGTTTTTCTTGTAGGTTGTGGTACAGATGATGCAACAAACAAACAGCAGCATCAGGAAGTTGTTAAAGAAGAAATTGTAATTTCAGAAAGTAATGAAATTACATCGCAAGAGTCTATAGAAGCGAATTTTGAAACCGAAGAAACTGAAATAATTGGTACAAACATACAGGAACAAATTACTCCTATTGAAGCTGAACAGGACACAACTACAAAAGAATTCAAGGAAGAAACAAACCAACAAACTGCAAATAAAGAATTAAAGAATGACAGTAATAACCAACAAGCAGCAGTGGGAAGTCAATCAATCCAAGCAGATGAAAACTCCACTTCATCCACAAATGCTGTTGAGAATGAGCAAACTGCTACACTAAATAAAAACGGTGATCACAAAAATGTCGTCACTATCACAATTAAGGGTGATGAACAGGCAGGGATCATTTTGCCCTCAACAGAAGTTGAATATAAAACAGGTGATACAGTGCTTGATGTGTTGAAAAAAGTGACAAAAGAAAAACGGATACAAATGGAATATAGTGGTAGTAGGGCGACAGCTTATATTGAGGGTATTTCAAATTTATACGAATTTGATAAAGGGCCGAAAAGTGGTTGGATGTTTAGTATAAATGGCATTTTTATGCAAAAAGGTGCCGGAGTAATTGAAGTGAATCATGGAGATGACATTGGATGGCATTATACGTTAGAGCTTGGAAAAGATTTGGGTGTAAACGTGAATGAATAATCATCAAGGCTTTTATGCTTTGCATCCAGCCGTCAGTTTTATATATTATGTAGGATTGTTTTCATTAAGCATGCTTTTTTTACATCCTTATTTTTTAATTACTGCTTTAATTTCTGTAGTTTTGTTAAATATATTTCATGATCGAGGTAAAAAGCTTCGAAAAGGTTTATTTTTTTATATTTTTATAGGTATTGTGATTTTAATAATTAATCCATTGTTTTCACATCGGGGTGCAACGATTTTATTTTATTTTTTAGATCAACCAATAACATTGGAAAGTATCATGTATGGTTTTTTAATAATGCTGTCAATTTTAACGATATTGATAGCTTTCTTGTCTTTTAATTTTACAATTTCTGAAGATAAGTTCATGTATTTATTTTCATCGTTTGCTCCAAAAACTACTTTGCTTATCATGATGACGTTTAGATTTGTACCACTTCTTAAACGGAGATTAATGGAAATAACTGTTGTACAAAAAGCTAACGGGATCAGTGTTATGTCAGGAGCGTTAAAACAACGAGCGAAAGCAGGTATAAGCTTACTCCATATTTTATTGACTTGGTCACTTGAGGATGCTATCCAAACAGCAGACTCAATGAAAGCCCGTGGATATGGGTTAGGGAAGCGCAGTTCATTTTATACATATCGCTTTTATAATCAGGATATTTTTCTACTCATTTGGTTAAGCGTGCTTTTGATAGTATTATTCATTATTGCATTGTTCGGTCAAGGGAGCTTAGAGATCTATCCACAGCTTGAAGCACTACAGATGTCGAGGATAGAATATACTGCATTTGGGCTATTCTTCCTATTTCTTTTTACACCACATATTATTGAGGGGAGAGAATTATTAAGATGGCACTAATAGAAATAAAAAATTTTTCCTTTATATATGCTGGTGAGAATACGGAAGCACTTCATAATGTCTCCGTTGCTATTAACGAAGGTGAAATGATTGTACTTTGTGGCCGAACAGGTTGTGGAAAAACAACTTTACTAAAACAAATGAAAACTGAGATTGCCCCAATCGGAATAAGAGTGGGACACATTTATTATAATGAAATGGAAATAGAAAAAGTTCATCCAAGAGCAATGGCAAAAGAAATTGGTATGGTTTTTCAGGATCCGGAAAATCAAATTGTAACTAGTACCGTTTGGCATGAGTTAGCCTTTTCTTTGGAGAATTTTGGCTACTGTGCAAATGAGATCCGCAAAAAGGTAGCTGAAATGGCAACTTTTTTTGGAATTGAAGATTGGTTGAATTTATCGATTCATTCTCTTTCTGGAGGGCAGAAGCAAATTGTTAATTTAGCTTCAGTATTACTCCTGCAACCGAGGCTGTTACTATTAGATGAACCAACAGCACAGCTTGACCCGATTGCAGCACGAGAATTTTTAAATATTCTTCCACGCATAAATCAGGAGTTTAATACAACTGTGGTGATTGTAGAACATCGCTTGGAAGACGTATTTCCAATTGTTGATCGCGTTATTTTATTAGAAAATGGCCAAATAAAATTTGATGACAATCCCCAAAATGTCATTAAACAAATTAAACAAACGGAAGATTATTTCCATTATTTACCGGAAATTTCGAAGTTGTTTCTCTTTATGAATGAAGACCGGTTGTTGACGGATGTTGTTCCTGTTACCGTGAGGGATGGAAAGAAATGGCTGAGCACTATTGCTAATGAAATACAAAGTGAAGAAGAAATTTCTGAGTTTAAGGAATGGAATGGCCACCCAATTATAGAGTGTAAGGATGTTTTTTTTCAATATGAGCGTGGCCAAAAATTGGTGCTAGAAGGGATTAATTATAGATTGCCGACAGGAATGTTCGCTGCAATTATTGGTGGAAATGGAGCAGGAAAGTCAACATTATTACGAATGCTAGCGGGTTTAGATACCCCGCAACGTGGTAAGGTATATTTGGATGGGAAACAGATGATGAAAATAAAAACTGATCAACGATATAAGAAAATTGGTTATTTGTCACAAAATCCACTTGCATTATTTACCCAAGATACTGTTGCAGAAGAGCTAAAGTATCGGGACGGAAAAATTAATGATGAAGAATATATACAGGCTGTTGAAGAGAGTATTGACTTTTTTGAGTTAAGAAACGTACTCGATAAACATCCATATGACTTAAGTGGTGGTGAAAGACAAAAGCTAGCACTTGCGCTCATACTGTTAAAAAATCCGAAACTATTATTAATTGATGAACCGACAAAAGGTCTTGATCCTAAATTTAAACAAAATATTGGTTTATTACTCAAACACTTGCAAAGGAAAGGCTTAACTATTTTGATGGTGACCCACGATATTGAGTTTGCGGCCCAATATGCAGATCATTGTTCCTTGTTATTTAAAGGGACTATTGTTTCCGAAGGAACGACAAACCAAATGTTAAGTGACAACTATTTTTACACAACAGCGATTAACAGATTAGTGCGAAACTATATTCCTCAAGCACTAAATTACGAGGACGTGTTAAAGTTATGGAACGTAGTAAACTATTATTAATTTCTACTATTTTATTATTTTTCGTTCTTTTCTATTTAACTTTTTTTCAAGGCGAGGAACATTACATGCTACTTAGTTTTTTAATGCTTATAGTAGCGATGTTCCCCATATTTATAAGGTTTGAGAAAAAAAAACTTGATGCTAGAAGTATTGTACTTCTAGCTATTTTAGCTGCAATTGCCGCAGTCAGTCGCGTCCCGTTTGCTGCATTGCCAAGTGTCCAACCGACTACATTTGTCGTTATCATGTCTGCTATCGTATTTGGTGCCGAATCAGGTTTCATCATAGGCGCAATCGCTGCTTTAGTTTCAAATTTATTTTTAGGTCAGGGCCCGTGGACACCGTGGCAAATGTTTGCCTGGGGCATGATTGGGCTAACAGCTGGTCTTTTTAAAAATTGGTTGTTTGTAAATAATAAAATTCCATTACTATTATTTGGTTTTATTTCAGGTTTTTTATTTGGCTGGACTATGAACCTTTGGTATCTTGTTGGATTTATGGGAAATATCTCATTTGAAATCATACTAATGTCAATCGCATCAAGCTTTTATTTTGATCTAGCTCATGGTTTATCAAATGTGTTTTTTTTATATATCTTTAGTACAAAGTGGAAAAAAACGTTTGAACGGTTCAAAGTTAAATATGGATTGATGAGTGAAATTTGAACTTTCGTTTTAAAGAAGGGTCTTTCATGATTAATGATAGTATTCGTAATGATGGTGTGGAAATATTAAATAAACAAATAAATAGATGGTATGATGGCTATACGAACATTGTATTTCATCACGATGAATATTTATAATGGTTGGTAGAAATATACATTCCCCAATCTAAACTAGTACATATATGCGAAAACCTTATTCTCATTTTTTTGAGAATAAGGTTTTTTGATGTTAAGGATGGAGAGGTATTCAGTCTTAAGTCTGAGGACAAAATCAAACTTAGGCTCGTTAACGTGGTTTTACGATTCGGATAAGATAAAGACAAGGAAAGGACACAACAAAATCTATTGTGATTAGGAGGATAAAGATGAATAAGAAAGGAACCTATATGCTGGGAATTGTAATCATGGCATTTGGAATAGTGCTTTTCCTAGGCCAGCTAGGCATTAACATTAGATGGATCATTGGGTTAGCAATTGCATCGTACTTTGTCTACAAAGGCTGGGGGTTGTTTGTAGAAATAGAAAATAGCATATTCAAAAAGGGATTTGGGATTTGCCTGTTGCTAGTAGGAGTTCTCTGGTTAACAGCATTGATTCCTGTTATTCTTGGGATTTTAGTTGCTGGATTATTAATCTACTATGGCATTAAATTAGTGAAAAATCATCAAACATATAAGGCAGCACCAGAAATGGTAGCAATGGGTGAGGAGGTAAATAGAAATCCGTTTGCAGGTGATCATTCCTTTAATCCGTATGATGAGCTAGACGAATGGGAAAATCAAATAAACAAAGATGATAAATGAGTAAGGCACAAAATAATAAATTTAAATAAAAATAATTAGGAGGAGTTTAACATGACCATTTTTAAACGAGTAAGAGATATTACGGTAGCATCGATTAACGACATGCTAGATAAGGTTGAGGATCCTGTAGCGATGTTAAATCAGTATTTACGTGACTTAGAAAGTGAAATTTCTAAAGCTGAAATTGCAGTATCACGTCAAGTTGCAATTGAGAAGAAGTGGAAAACGCTTGTCAATGAATTTGAAGAGCGTGTTACGAAACGTAATCGTCAAGCTGAGCTGGCCGTAGATCATGGTGATGAAAAAATTGCAAGACAAGCTATAGCCGATAAGCAATTTGCAGAGAGTAGGCTTACCGAGTATCGTGCGTTATTTGAAAGTGCAAAACAACAAGTCGCAATTTTACTGGGGCAATTGAAAGAATTAAAGGATCAATATTATGAGCTTCGTAATAAGAAGTTAAGTCTAGTATCAAGAGCGAATGCAGCAAAAGCAATAAAAGATATGAATCAAGCACTAGTATCTATCGATACGGAAAGCGCAGGAAAAGGATTTGCGCGGATGGAAGAAAAGGTTATGATGATGGAGGCTGATTCCCAAGCCATTCAAAGTATTCGCCGTGTTTATGCTGGTCTGAATTATGATAATCTTCATAAAGCAGAAACAAACGACAAAGTAGAACGAGAATTAGCGAAGCTTATAGCTGCTAGAAATATAATTAGTAATGAAACGGTAATTGCTAACGAAAATTAATCGGTATACAATGAGAAAGACACGATAGGCTACAATAGCTGTTGATTATCGCTGTCTTTCTTTCTCCATATATAACGTATTTAATATTTTATATTTCCTGTTGAATTGTAAAGCATGCATGTGATTGAAAAAGTGAGGAGGTGGAAAATGTGAAAGAGTCTAGAATCATTCCATTAATTTTTGGACTTTTAATTATTTACATTGGAGTAGTTATTCTGCTAAACAGTCTTGGCTTTCATATTGATGGTGGCAGCATTTTTCCGCTCGTTCTGATCTTACTTGGTTATTATTTTTATAGAAAGAAAAAGAAAGTGATTGCTTATATATTTTTTATCCTTGGACTTTTAAATTTTTTAAATATTGATATTGGGGATATTATTGGTTTTATTTTTGCTTTTGCTTTTATTTATTTTGGGTATCGGCTAATCCGCAAAAAGCAAGAAGAGAATTCATACGAAAATAAAAAGACTACCTCGGCCCCTTTCATTCATGAAGTAAATAAACATGCTACCAATTTCAGTGATCAAAAAGTTACTGAACAAAATGATAATGAACAAATCAGTAATGACCATAATAATGGCAATAATGAAAATACATTTTCACAAAATATAAACGATTCCTATAACAATTATAGGTTTTTAACCCCGCAGAAGAAACATTCACTCATTGGAAACTGTTTTTTAACGGATTCGCGTTGGGAATTAAAAGATATGGATATTTGGTATGGATTAGGTGAGGTGAAAATTGACCTTTCGCGGGCAAATATTACTGAACAAAAGTCAACTCTTCTCATAAATGGCTGGATAGGCGATGTTGATATTTATGTCCCATATGACCTTGATGTGACAATTATAGCTAGGGTTAGTATAGGTGAAATTGAAATATTCGGTAATAAAGAAGGTGGCATAAATCAAACGACGACCGTTGAAACAGCTAACTATCGTACCGCTGTTAAACGGGTGGAAATTGTAATTAATTTATTCATTGGTGATATTGACGTAAATTACTTGTAAAGGATGTAAAGTGATGCCAGATCGTAAATTGACAAATATTCAATGGCAATTTATTCGGCAATATTCACAAGCAGCTGTTACTTCAGTTTTGTTCGGCGCTGTTGTTTTCTTCGTTTTATGGGAGTTTGCTTTTTCTATTGATGCTTTACAAAGCTGGTCATTGCAATACTTGAATCTTTCTATTCCAGCGTATCCTGGTTTACTATTTGCAATTTTTATGATTATTGTAATGAGTTTTGTCGCTGCTTTCGTTGGAATAGTATGGGGCTACATTCAAGGGAACCTCTTAAAAAAGCGGATTGAAACTTTATTGCAATCAACGATAAAGCTTGAACGTGGCAATCTTGCAACAAGAATACCAGATTTAGGTCGTGACGAAATTGGGGAACTTGGGCGTCATTTTAATGAAATGGCAAAAAGATTTCAAGAACAAGTTAGTTCATTGCAAAGACTGTCTACCCATAACGCAGAACTAGCAGATCAAGTTAAGGAAGCTGCAATTATCGAAGAACGACAACGTCTCGCCCGTGAGCTTCATGATGCAGTTAGTCAACAGCTATTTGCGATTTCGATGACAATGGCGGCGTTAAAAAGAACTGTACAACTGAATCCAGAAAAGGCATCCCAACAGGTAGAATTAGTTGAAGAGATGGCAGCAACTGCACAATCGGAAATGCGCGCTTTACTGCTGCATTTACGGCCTGCTCATTTAGAAGGGAAGACACTCAATGAAGGAATTCGCGGGCTTTTAGCTGAGTTTTTAGAAAAGCATCAAAATATCCAGTTTTCTTGGAAACTAGCTGAATTACCAAATACCGTTACAAAAGCAATCGAAGACCACTTATTTCGGATTGTCCAAGAAGCGCTTTCAAATATATTACGGCATGCAAAGGCAGAAAATGTCGAGGTTCGCTTAACTGTTGTAAATGATCAAATTCGCTTAAAGATCACGGATGATGGCATAGGTTTCAACGAGGATGAAACGAAAACATCCTCTTATGGAATGTCACTAATGAAAGAACGAGCAGCCGAAATTGGTGGAGTGATGACATTATCGACGGCACCAGGACAGGGTACAATGATTGAAGTCACGGTACCAATATTGCCGCTCAAGTGAGGTGTAAAGGCATGGAGGAAATCATTAAAGTTTTATTAGTGGATGATCATGAAATGGTACGGATGGGCTTAGCTGCTTATTTAGCAACTGAGCCAATGATTGAGGTTGTCGGAGAAGCTTCGAATGGTGCAGAAGGTGTTCAACTCGCTGAGCAGTTTAAGCCCGATGTCATTTTAATGGATTTAGTTATGGAAGGAATGGATGGAATAGAAGCAACGCGAAGAATTCGTAAAGTTCATCCAAAAGGCAAGGTGATCGTTTTAACAAGTTTTATTGATGACGAAAAAGTTTACCCTGTGATTGAAGCGGGGGCATTTAGCTATTTGTTAAAAACTTCAAGAGCACCCGATATTGTTCAGGCTATCCAACAAGCGTACCGTGGCCAAACAGTTTTTGAAGCGAAGGTTACAAGTAAAATTTTGACGAGAATGATGGGTGGAGAAAATCAGGATGCTCCACACCTTCAATGTACCCCTCGAGAAATGGAAATCCTACAACTGATTGCTGAAGGGAAAACGAACCAGGAAATAGCTGATCAACTATTCATTGGAATCAAGACAGTAAAAACTCATGTTAGCAACGTCTTAAGTAAGCTAGGAGTGGACGATCGGACTCAAGCCGCAATTTATGCTCATAAGCACGGAATTTGCAAATGATTACCAATAAATGGAGGGGTCAGGAACCTCTATGGACACTACTATGGACACCACCCTGGCACCCGCCCCGGGACGTCCCTGACCCGGTCCTGGGACCTGTTGTAGATTATGGAACCTGATGTATATTAGCGCGGTCCTTTTACATTTTTGCTTTTTGCATCTGTTGGTTCGCTGCTTCGTTTTCTTTGTTGCTTTGACCGTTTTTTTGCAATTTGATTTTCTTCTTTTACATCTGTTACAAATTCTTCGGCAATTTCTACTTTTGTGTTGCGCACTTGTTTTTGTTGTGCCTCATGATGGCTTGCAGATGTTTTGGTTCTTGCCATGATTTTAACCCTCCATTATTTTTTTTGGCTGTGTTAATCGTGATGTTGATATTTAATTTATTGTTGATTGAAGCTTTTTTGAATCAATCGAATTTAGTATGCTTTAAAAAGTCATAGCTTATAACTTTAGATTTTGTTTAGGAAAGTATAAAATTTGATCCTGTGGATAAAAACTATAGCACAGAAAGTAATCGTCCAGCTCCAGCGCCCAGCGACTAGTAAACTTCGCTCATCTCTTTTGCGATAAGTCAACATCGACTCGTCCCTCGACGTGTTTTGTTTATCTCAGTCGAAGCGCTCTTAGTTTATACGTCGCGAATCAGGGCGCTTATAGCTTTTGTTTTTGGCCATCATAAAAAACTCCCGTCCTTTTAACGACGAGAGTTTTTGGCAAAGCTTGCAAATTGGCGTTCATCCTCAATTAAACCGCATACACCACATTGGACTTTATAAGCGGGTCCCCGGTATGGAATATGGAAAGGGTCAAGCGTTTCATTCGTATATTCTTGAACGACATCTCCAGATTGGGAATCCATTTTAACAGGTTTCGCTACCTGTTCAATAATATTAAACCTTGAGCGATTTGTTCCGCAATTAGGACATAAATATGGTCCTGCCATTATTCATCCCTCCTAAATTTAGATTGTACATAAAAGGTAAATTTATGAGGGGAACTTGAACTTTTTAGTAAGATTTAGAATGATTATTAGCATGAAACATCCTATTTTTTGTTTCTAGGCACGATTTCACCCGCATTTAATTCTTCAGGTCCTGGTTCGGTCTGTTCTTTATTGTCTAGATTAGGTTCGAGATCCTTCACAAACGGTTTGTCCTTTTGTTCAGAAGGATCTAAATCCTTTATGTCTTCATTTTCAACAAGGGGTGGTTCTATTTCTTCTTGTAAGGTTGCAATAACCTTTCTTTTTAATTTTTCCTCTAACACATTCTCAATCGTTACAACAAACTTTTGGTCCAACGGTTCAGGTGTAGTAACATTTAGTAAAACGTTATATGTTCCTGTTCCACGTCTATATTCAAAGCTAAAATCGTCCAACACCCCGTTAAAAAGTGCTAACTTTTCTATGATGACTTGTTCAATTATTTCCTCTGGTGTACCGGCCTCTGTTTGGACGACAGTTACGACCTCTTTTTCAGGCTTAGGAAGCAAAGATTTAAGTCCATCCGTGGAAGCCTCATTGCTAACTTTCTGAATGATTGAAACATCAGCTACTAAGTGTACAGGTGCTGTTAGCTTATATTCAAGACTATTTTCGATTTTACGTATATCTTCTGGAAGAATAATTTGGGCAGAATTAAGCTCTGTATTAATTTGAAAGGAATTTTCAGCCTCTGTATATTGTAACGAGACAATTTTAGCATCTGGGGCTAATACAGCAAGTCCTTCCTCGATCGCACCACGTATAAGCTTTTCTTTTTTATCAGCTTCAATTGACCCATTCAATAGAATGACGAGTGGTATCGATACAAGCAGCAATAGCGTAATTGGATATATAATTTTATTTTCAACTAAACGAGAAAAATATGTATTTTTGTCTTCGCTCACATGTAAGTTTAAATACTTCGAAATCGATGGTGTCGTAAATCCAGCAAATTTAAAGATTAAGATAGCAATGACATTAATAGCTACCATGTTTGCGATAAATAATAATAATGCTCCGCCTGCCATTTGGAATTCTTGTTTCGCTAAAGAAATTCCAACAACACATAATGGTGGCATTAATGCTGTAGCAATAGCTACTCCTGGTAAGGTAGCTCCCGAACGATAACAAATTGCATAAGTTCCTGCAGCACCAGATGCAAGCGCAATAATTAAATCGATGAAAGTCGGCTCTGTCCGTGCTAGTATTTCAGGCGTTAAATGGGAGACAGGTAATAAAAGCGTTAATAGTGTTGATAAAATAATGGCAATGACGGCCCCCATAAGTTCTGCTTTGATGGTCACTCTTAATAAGCGATTGTTCCCTGTAATTAATGCAAGTCCGCCACCTAAGATTGGATTCATCAATGGAGCAATTAACATCGCTCCAATAATAACAGCTGTACTGTTTGAAAGTAGACCATATGTAGCAACTGAACAAGAAAGAACAACCATGATGTAATAATAGGCATCTGGCTGTGAATCAGTTCGAATCGTTTCAATAATTTTTTCACGGGTTTCATATTCTAGTAAATACTTATTCTTTTTTTTCACATCAACGACGTTTGGTTGATTAATGACTGGTTCCATAATAAGCAAATCCTTCCGTATACTTGTATAATTATTATATACTTATTTGCACTTTAGATGGTCGAATCATAGAAATTAGTTGGTTAAATTTGTAGAAACTTTTGGAGTACGGTCGAATAACGGAAATATGATATAATATGAACTATTGTGCTGATAGATTTTATTATTTCGATTTTCGTTTGAAAGGAGAGAAACAATTGAAACGAGACAATAAGGTATTACTTATTGACGGAATGGCATTATTATTTCGAGCATTTTATGCAACTGCGATGAGCGGTTATTATATGATAAATAGTAAAGGAATCCCTACAAATGGTATTCATGGTTTTGTCCGTCATTTACTGACGGCTGTAAATCACTTTAAACCAAGTCATGTCGTTTGCTGTTGGGACATGGGGAGTACTACTTTTCGGAAAGAGCTATACCCTGATTACAAGGCTAATCGTGGCGAGCCCCCAGTAGAGTTGATTCCGCAATTTGATTTAGTTAAAGATGTGGTTGCTGCCTTTGACATCCCGAATGTTGGTTTAAAAGGATTTGAAGCAGATGATTGTATCGGAACGTTGGCCAATCAGTATAAACATGACTATTTAGTATATATTTTAACTGGGGACCAGGATATTCTTCAGTTAATTGATGAAAATACACATGTTGTACTATTAAAAAATGGTTATGGTAATTATGAAGTATATCATCCTGAATTACTAGTTGAACGAAAAGGAATTAGACCGCAACAATTGATCGATTTAAAGGCGTTAATGGGTGATAGTAGCGATAATTACCCTGGCGTTCGTGGAATTGGTGAAAAAACTGCATTAAAATTATTGCAGGAATTTGAAACGATCGAAGGCATTTTAGAAAATTTACATTCTTTAACGAAAGGACAGCGTGCAAAAATTGAGCAGGATTTAGAAATGCTACATCTTTCTCGTAAACTTGCAACAATTCATCGTGGTGTACCTGTCAGCTGCCCACCTCAAGTAGCAATGTTGACCATCGATCGTTCTAAAGTATTTGATAAATTTGCAGAGCTCGAGTTTAAAGGATTGGAAAAATTTATTGGATAAAATACTAAAGAGAGCATTTCCATTCATTTAGGAATGCTCTTTTTGTATTTGCATTCGAACAGTTAACTAGCTTATCAAGGTTTTAAGATTACTTTAATACAGCCATCTGTTTTCGTATCGAAGACTTCGTACCCTTTTTTAGCTTGATCCAATGGTAGAACGTGGGTAATAATATCACCTGGATCTATCTTTCCTTCTTGAATTAATTTGTAAAGAAAAGGCATGTATGGGATGACAGGTGCTTGTCCTGTTTTGATATTGACATTACGTTGAAATATATCACCTAGTGGAAACGCATTGTATCGTGAGCCATAAACACCTGTGATTTGGATCGTTCCACCTTTTCGAACAGCTTGGGCAGCGATTACAATTGCTCCCATTGAACCGCCTTGTAGCTTTAAGCCAGTTGCTAAAAATTCAAGTGGAGTCATTTTCCCATCCATTCCTACACAATCAATGACGATATCAGCACCACCTTTGGTGATTTCTTTCAGATGATTTCCAATATTTTTTTCAGATTCAAAATTTACGATTTCAACATTGTTAGTCCGTTTTGCATGCTGCAAACGATAATCGATATAATCAACGGCAATGACTCGTTTTGCACCTTTTAACCAGGAGAATTTTTGAGCAAGAAGACCTACAGGGCCACAGCCAAGGACGATTACAGTGTCACCATCCTTCACCCCAGCGTTATCAACTGACCAATATGCAGTTGGCACAACATCTGCTAACAACACTAATTTTTCATCATCAACCTCACTGTCATCAGGCAACTTGAATGGAGTAAAATTTGCATAAGGGACCCGTAAGTATTCTGCTTGCCCACCGGGATACCCACCGGTTGTTCCAGAGTAGCCAAAAAAACCACCCATATCACCGTGAGGGTTCGAATTGTCACATTGGCTTGTTAGATCGTGTTTACAGTACCAGCATTCACCACAGCTTACATTAAAAGGAATAATGACACGATCTCCCTTTTTTAATTTCGTAACTTCTGGACCAACCTCTTCAACAATTCCCATTGGTTCATGACCGATAATATAATCTTCAGGTGTATTTGGAATCATCCCGTGAATTAAATGTAAATCAGACCCGCATATTGCCGAACTTGTAATCTTCACGATAATATCATCTGATTTTTCGATTTTAGGGTCTTGGACTTCTTTCACGGCAACGTCTTTTATGCCTTGATATGTCACTGCCTTCATTCAGATTTCCTCCTAGTCTTATTGATTAGGTGTTGCAAATGTACCAAGCCGGTCTGTATCAATAGGGAAGAGCTCCAATTTTGCTATACTAATTGCCATATCAGCTGATTTTAAGTCTAGCTCGATTTGTTTATTAACATCATTCGGATAAAGCCAGCCTTTTTCAATCATTAAATCTGTTACTTCACCATGCAAGTCAATTGCAGCATCCATTTGTCGAAATAATGCTCTTCTTAAGTCAGAACTTGCTGTTTCAGTTATCGTAATAGCATAATATCTTATTGCCGTTTTAATAGATGATAAAAAGTCTAAAGCAAAAGCTGCGTCAGCCATTTTGGGCATTCCTTCCGCATATTTTGGATCCAAGTAATCTTGATTCATTTAAGATTTCACCTCACCATTATAGTGTCCTTGCTTTCTTATATAGTTCTTTAAGCTCTTGAATATCTTCAATTGATTGTTTCACATCTTTTTCCATAAGTGCTTTTAAATCATTATCAAAACAAAGGCCTTGCATCAATTTTGCTTTCATTAAACATATAGTTTTAAAGTTTATCATTTCGTGTGTATCCATTGTTTCATGGAAACCTAAAGGTATTTTTTCCAAATCAACACCCCCTATAAACAAATGCTTATTAAATGTTAATTTGCTTTATTTTGTTTGCTTTATACTGAATTCTGTCATTGTTAGTTTTTTTACAATAAATACCACTAAAAATACCACTAAGTATTGCTGCAATTTTGTACATAATATAAAATACAAACTAAAAAATGAAGGAGTATTTTTATGACTAGATATATGGGCTTACATGAGACATTAGAGGTTCATGAGCTTCTAGTTTTTAAAAATTTATGTTTAACAAAATCTATTACGATGGTTGGTTTAGTTCAAGATCCTAAGCTAAAAACGATCTTTGCAAATGATGTGAAATCCAGCAAAATATTTGTTCAGCGATTACAAGAACTAATTACGGATAGGAGTAACGATTATGAATAACTTAGTAAAAAGTTTGATGGGAATGGGGGGTATGACGGATCAAGTGATTGCTACTGATTTTTTAATTTCAGCAAAAGCAAGTATCCGGAATATAGCATTTGCTATTACTGAAAGCGCAACACCTGCAGTAAGAGCAACATTACGAGAGGAACTTAGAAATGCAGTCACAACACATGAGATGATTACAAATTATATGATGTCACGAGGGTTTTATCACCCTTATGATTTAACGGAACAATTACAAACGGATTTAAAGATAACGGAGACTGCAATAAAGCTAAGTGAACAAATGTGATATTTGCTAACGAAACGAAAGCGAACTACACAAGTGCGTTTAAGGAAGAAAATCGAGCTTATAGGAATCACACCGTGCAATAAACGGAAATAAAAAACCCGATTGTCTCTAAAAAGGTAATCGGGTCCGTACAATATATAATTAACTGGGCATTTGTCCTTATCTTAATAAAGAACGGTGAAAATATAGTGAAAAGCTAGAAAAAAGTCTCCAAAAAATAATAAAATTTCGAGATACTTGGGTTAATGAATAGTAGAATCGTGACTAAACTAACTCGTCATAGTTTTGTTTAATGTAAAGTGGTGGGAATACATACTGTAAATGTACTTCCTCGATTTAATTCACTAGTAACACGAATCGTCCCACCGTGAATATCTACAATCCATTTTGCAATCGATAGTCCTAAACCATGGCCGCCTAACTGTCTAGTTCTTGCTTTATCAACGCGATAAAAACGATCAAAAATTCGTTGTTGATCTTCTAAGCTGATTCCGATGCCGGTATCCTTCACTTCAATAACAAGGGCCGATTCCTTCTCATCGCCTCTCATTTCAAGCGCTACGTGGACAGCTCCACCATTTTGCGTGTATTTAATGGCATTATCCAATAAAATGTATAACAGTTGTTTTAGTTTTTCTAAATCCCCATTAATGGTAAGTGAATTGGGAGCATTAAAATGAATCGTAATTTGCTTTGTGTCAGCTAGTGCCTGAACGGATTGAATCACTTTTTCAGCAGGATCATGAAAATCAAAAATTTCTTTATTCACAATCTCCATTGTACTAGTACCCGATCGTGCAATTGTTAATAAGTCACCTACTAATTTGCTCATCCTCTTTACTTCTTCTTTCATATTACTTAATAGTTTTCGTGGATAACTATTTTGTTCGAATGGCTCAGTCATTTCAATTGCATTGATTGATGAAAGTAGAACACTTAGGGGGGTCCTTAGCTCATGAGAAGCATCAGCTACAAATTCACGTTGTCTAGTAAATGCCTCGGAAATCGGCACCATTGTCCGTTTTGACATGATATAACTAATAAAAAAAGCGACTCCGAAAAACAATATTGCAATTGCCAATAGCACTACTAATAATCCTCTTAATAATTCATGAAAAAAAGATATATCCTTACCAATAAATACTGTTCCGAGGATTTGTCCATTGTATATAAGTGGATGGCTTGTCATCATCAAATCAATCGTTCTAATTTCTGTTTCAAATAAAGGTGTTCCATCTTGATTATATAATAGTTCTCCATCACTTTTAGGTACTGTAACATTTATGGAATCGAATAAAAATTCATCTCGGTCAAAATTCCAATTATTTATTATAGTAAGGAGATTATTACGTGTTTCAGGTATTAATTCGTCCCCTAGTAAAAACTCAAAATTTGTATTAACGACATAGTAGAAAAACTGCTCTTCTCGAGCGACAATTATTCCTGGATTTCTATAGCTAGGATCTTCTTGATCCCGAATTAAAAACTCCGTAATGATTCTTGCCTCATCTCTTGCTAATGCTTTTGTTTCATGTTTTTGTTCTGTAAGCATGACTGTATAAAATAAGGAATAAACGATGATGATAAATAATACTAGGAATAATATTAATAAGCCGCTATATAATGATGTCAAACGAAATTGTGTCTTTTTAAACAAATCATTATGAAAGCTCCGTTGTAAAAATGACCGTAATTTAAACTTCAAGTCGATAGCCAACTCCTCGGATACTTTGGATTTGATCAGGCTTTCCAAATGCATCTAGCTTTTTCCGTAACAATTTAACAGTAGCATCAATTGCTTTATACGATACATCTGCATCATATCCCCACACTCTGTCAAGAATCATGTCCCGTGTCAGAACTTGTCCCTTATTTTGTACTAATAAATCAAGTAACTGAAATTCCCTAGGAGTAAGTTGAATGATGGTACTACCTCGTTGTACGGTTTGGCTTGATCGATTAAGCACAAAATCATCAATTTCAACTATTTCTTCTTTTATAGGTGCATAGTTCCGCCTTGAAAGTGCCCGCAAGCGCGCCAGCAGCTCCTCAATTTCAAAAGGCTTTATAAGATAATCATCTGCACCAGAATCCAGTCCTTCAATCCGGTCTTGAACAGAATCTCTTGCAGTAAGCATTAGAATTGCTCCTGAATATCCTTCCGTCCGCAACCGTTTACAAACAGTTACACCGTCCTCGCCAGGCATCATCCAGTCTAAAATGATAACATCATAATGCGAGCTAACTGCGTAATCGTAGGCATCATCACCGCGTTCAACCCAATCTATATTGTAGTTACTTTTTATTAACATATATTGAATTAGTTCACCTAATCCGACATCGTCCTCAGCAAGAAGAATGTTCATGTTGCAGAACTCCTTTCAAGTTCTTTCTTTCGTTTAGTGTACCATTTTTAGTTTTGAGTATAGCAATAGTGAGTGAAAAATAGGTGAAAACAAACTACTGAATAATTAATTTTTAGTCATTTTTTGTAGTTTCTATCATTTCTAAAAACTTTGTTATTGCACTTGTCTTATAAAGATCATTTCGGTGAATAAAGACTGTAGTCGTCTTTCTGAAATTTTCAGGAATTGAATAATAGTGAAATTTATTATGATCTAAGTTCTCAATAACTGATTTTGGAAGGAGAGAAATTCCCATTCCCGCCATTACACAAGCTAATATAGCTTCAAGTGTACCAAATTCCATTATTTTAATTGGAAAATTTCCTGTACTCCGTAACCACTCCTCCAGTTTTGCCCGGTAGGAACATCCAGGTCGAAAAACGAGGATTGTTTTATTATTAATATTTTCAATCACAGATTTTGAGGTTAGTTTGGAATCAGATATTAATACCAATTCTTCCTCAATGAAAGCTTTTTGAACGATTTCCGGATGATGGACAGGCCCTGCTACAAAGGCACCATCTAAATCATAACGAAGTACGGATTGAATAAGATCTTCAGTTGGACCGGTCTTAATTGATAGATCAACATCTGGGTAGTTTTGATGGTAAGCTACTAAAATAGGAGAAAGTCTAACAGCTGCAGTCGTTTCCATTGATCCTATTGAAAGTGGTCCTTTAGGAATATGTGAGTCTTGAACAGCTTTACGAGCTTCATCAAAAAGAAACATAATTCTGTTTGTATACTCTAGCAATGTTTTTCCTGATGGTGTAAGGGATACTCCTCGGCTATGTCGATAAAAAACTTGAGTGTTCAGTTCTTTCTCTAATTGTTTTATTTTGGCAGTTACATTTGATTGGACAAAATTTAAAGAAAGAGCAGCTTTACTGATGCTACCCTTTTGTGCAACTGTACGAAATACTTCTAAACTAGTGGTATCCAAATGGAATCACTCCTATCTTTGTAAATCAAAAAATATTTGTATAAATATAGATATCAAATATTTTGATATCTATAATCAAAAACATTCACTATTCATAATAGCAATTCTACTATACAATTAAACTTGACATAGCGAAAGGGGGTTATGAAAAAAGAATGTCTAAACGGCCAGTATTGCCTGTAATTGGGGGGATTTGTTCTTTAATCATTGCAATGGGCGTTAGCCGCTTTGCTTACACACCGATTTTACCACTTATGAAGGAAGCTATTGGTTTTTCTGAGAAAACTGCTGGCATCTTAGCTTCTAGTAATTATTTAGGTTATCTCGTTGGGGCTTTATTGGCTAGTTTCATAAACGGGGGAGCACGTAAACAGAAGTGGCTAACCTGGACGCTATTCATTAATATCTTGTCTGTTGCGTGGATGGGGTTTTCAACAGACTATTATGCTTGGCTTTTTCTAAGATTTATAGCTGGTATTACTAGTGGATTAATCTTTGTTCTTACGTCTAGTATATTATTAGACATTCTTGCAGCAAAAGGTCGCTTGACATGGGTTGGGTTTTTCTATAGTGGAGTAGGAATTGGAATATTTATGACTGGGCTTGTTGTTCCATTGTTAGACTCGTTTTTCGGTTGGAGAGGAGCATGGTTTAGTTTAGCTATTATTTCATTATTTCTAGGCTTTGTCGTTCTATTCACGCTCAAGGATGACAACCATTCAATGATTGAAACCTTTAATACTAGTAATATAGAGGCGGGAAAAGGCAAGATAGCTAATTTTTTACCGTGGCTTATTATTGCATATGGATTAGAGGGGTTAGGTTATATCGTAAGTGCAACATTTATAGTCGATATTGTAAAGGGCATTCCTTCGCTGTCCCAGTATGCAGCATTAAGTTGGGTATTTGTTGGGATTGCAGCAATACCTTCAACTTTTCTATGGGTTAAACTCGGAGAGCGGTTTGGTTACATAAATGCATTAAATATTGCATTGCTCATTCAAGCGGTCGGCGTTGTCTTACCCGTTATAATGTTTAATGCTAGCGGTGCTTTAGTAGGGGCGTTTTTATTTGGTGCTACTTTTATGGGGATTACATCTTTAGCCACTTCATACGCTCGTGAGCTCCAGCCTAGAAATAGCAATTTAGTAATCGGAATCATGACCACGATTTACGGTATTGGGATGGTAATTGGTCCAATCGCTGCCGGTGTTTTAGTAGCAAAATACGGTCAATACACAATTGCACTAGGTCTAGCATCAGGTGTACTACTCCTAGCTGTAATTGTATTGATTGTTGGCCGGGTTTTTATTAAAAATATAAATAAACGAAAGGAAGATGTATATGCCATACGTAAATATTAAAATTACAAAAGAGGGAGCAACACCAGAGCAGAAGAGACAATTAATTGAAGGAGCTACTAATTTATTACGAGATGTACTTGGAAAAAACCCACAAACAACCGTAGTTGTCATAGATGAAGTAGATACTGATAACTGGGGAATTGGTGGCGAAACCGTTACAGTTCGGAGAAAGCGAGGACAATAGTATTATCTCTAAATGGGTGCTTAATTAAGAAGTGTAATTTTAAACATATGGGTAAGGTGCTCAGATATATGGGTAAAGTGCTCAGATATATGGGTAAAGTGCACAGATATATGGGTAAAGTGCACAGATATATGGGTAAAATGCCAAACCATGTGGGTAAAGTACTCAGATTTATGGGTAAGGTGCTCAGATTTATGGGTAAGGTGCTCAGATATATGGGTAAAATGCACAGATATATGGGTAAAATGCACAGATATATGGGTAAAATGCCAAACCATATGGGTAAAATGCCAAACCATATGGGTAAAATGCCGAAATGTCTTGTTGAATCTACTTATTCACCCCCTAATTTACTGAATTGGGAATTCTACTAACCAAATAAGGCATCCTATCAACGAAATTAATGGTTCTATCAATATAATTGGACATTCTATCAATATACTTTGGTGTTCTATCGACGAATTGAACGTTCTATCAATATAATCGATTATACATTGCAAAATATGTAAAACGAGCAGTCCGATTGCGGACTGCTCAAATTTTAATACTTCATTAAATCTATTTAACAAGTAATATTATGCAAAAATTATCTAAAATAATTTGTTTTCTTCACGGAACACGCAATTATCTAAGAAAGATGTTTAATTACAATTTTTGAATGTTCACAGCCCATGCCTTCAATCCAGCAGTACTTGAAATTGGGGTGAACTCGTTAATTGTTACATCAATTTTTGAATGTTCACCGCACATGCCTTGAATTCTGCAGTACCTGAAATCGGGTCAAATTCATTAATTGTTAATACATTAGTAGGAACTTCGCTCCAATGGAAGCTCATAAATACTAAGCCAGGGACAACCTGATCTGTAATTTTTGCTTTCACTTGTAATGAACCTCTTCGTGAAGATACTTCAACGACTTCTCCGTCATTAATTCCTAACGAACTAGCATCTTCTGGATGAATATCAACCGTTTCTTCCTTTTGCTTTATTTTCACATTATCAGGATAGTAACGTGTTTGTGAATGTGTATTATATGATTCATAGCGTCTTCCTGTTGTAAGCATAAATGGATAGTCCGCATCCGGCAATTCGATTGGTTCTGTAAAGTCTACAGGAATGAATGGTGATTTCCGTCCGCTAGTAGATTCGTCATGTAAATGTTCGTGCATAATAAACGTTCCAGGATGATCAATAGTAGGACACGGATAATGTAAACCACTTTGATCTAGACGCTCATATGACATACCGCCATACATTTCGTGTGCCAACTCACGTACTTCATCCCAGATTTGTTCACTACATTCATAGCTCATTGGATATCCCATCATCGTTGATAACTCACAAAGGATTTCCCAGTCTTCTTTCACATTAGGGTCAGCGTCTATGCCTTTTCTGACACGTTGAACACGACGTTCTGTATTTGTATACGTCCCTTCTACTTCTCCCCATGATTTAGCAGGGAAAACGACATCAGCCATTTGTGCAGTTTCCGTCAGGAAAATATCTTGAACGATGAGCAAATCTAATCTTTCTAATAACTTTCTCGTATGTGACATGTTAACATCAGCCATTAATGGGTTTTCACCAATTACATACAGTGCTTTTACTTCACCGGCTTCCATTCGATCGAATGTCCTTGTTTGTGTATCGCCAACTTTTGCATCAAGTTTTACATTCCAAGCTTCCTCAAAGCGTATACGATAGCTTTCGTTTGTAATCGGAAGAGCGCCGGTAAGCTGATTTGGAAGGCAGCCCATATCGCCGGCTCCTTGAACGTTGTTTTGACCACGGAGTGGCATAATTCCATTTCCTTTTTTACCGACATGACCGGTTAAAAGGGCAAGATTAGCAATATCGAAAACGTTGTTAACTCCACAATGATGCTCCGTAATCCCTAATGTGTAAGCAACCATTGCATTTGGAGCTGTCGCATAATCCCGTGCTGTTTGTACAATCTCTTCTGCTGTAAGACCAGTAATAGAAGCTGCATATTCTGGAGTATACCGTTCAACCTGCTTTTGTAACTTGTCTAAGTCTAATGTGACTTTAGTTATAAACGCTTCATCGTATAGTTTTTCTTTTAGAATCATATGCATCATGGCGTTCATAAACGCAATATCTGTACCTACTTTGATTTGCAAATGACGGTCAGCCGCTTTAACCATATCAATTTTTCGTGGATCAATTACAATTATTTTTAAACCGTTTTTCGCAGCTTTTTTCATCCGATTTGCAATGATCGGGTGCGCTTCAGTCGTATTAGAACCCATCAGAAGTAAGACGTCTGCATCATCAAAATCATCCAATGTGTTTGTTGGAGCACCATCTCCGAATACAGTTGCCAGACCGGCAACGCTTGGAGCGTGTCAAGTACGATTACAGCCATCGATATTGTTACTGCCAATAGCTGTTCTCATAAATTTTTGGGTAATAAAGTTAGACTCATTTGTTGTTCGCGCACAAGCAAACATTGAAATTGCATTTGGGCCAAACTCAGCTTTAATCTTACCAAGCTTATTAGCTACATATTGTAAAGCTTCATCCCACGTTGTTTCAACTAACTTATCGGCTTTTCGGATAAGCGGTGAACGTAGTCTTTCCTCAGCATGAACATAATTAAAGGCAAAAGCACCTTTAACACATGTTTGACCTTTATTAACAGGAGCGTCTTTATCTCCTCTAATTTTCTTAATTTTGTTATCTTCAATTTCGAGTATTAGTCCACAGCCAGTACCGCAGTAACCGCAAATCGTGTGAACTTGTTTCGTTTCCCCCACTATAGTTTCCTCCTAATCCCTATTTAGTAAGTGAAGATAGTTATTAGTATTTTAACAGAAAATGAGGAGTAACACACTAGTAAACTTCAGCTTTAAGTTTTTCCGGATAGAGGTGGAGGAATCCTTTTTCATCAAAATATAAGTGTTTTTGTTTTTTTAGTTTGTTTAAAGTTCGACTAACTGTTTCTCTAGTTGAGCCTACCATGTTAGCAAGCTGTCTATTTGTAAAATGAGTATGTAACACAAATTCATCGTTTGTACCTTTTTGGCCATAGCTTTTGCACAATCGCAGAAGTAATAGAATGATTTGCTCTGTTGTATTATGTAATATTTGTTCTTCTAAACGGTCCTGCAATTCGATAATTCTTTCACCCATCAATCTAAATAATTTTATGCTTATTTCAGCGTGACTAACCAAAATTTTTTCTAAATCCTCTATATTAATCGTAATTAATGTACAATCTTCAAGCACTTGTGCATTCGCTGGGTAATTGCCATTTTTTAGAAATACGGCTAATGGGAACATATCGCCACTTTGTAAAATGCTAACTATTTGCTCTTTACCCGTCATATCATTTTTAAAAATTTTAATCTTTCCTTTTAAAATAAAAAAGACACGATTAAAAATATCATCCTGCATGTAAACGGTCATTTTAGATTTATAATGACGAAGTTTCATAATTTTATTGAATTCTTTTAAATCTTGGTCATCAAGTTCCCTAAATAGCGGGAGTTTTTTTAAATGAGTAGTTATTCGCTCCATAAAAACCGCCAACCCCAGTTTCTTCGAAAATTTACATTCTTGAATATTTTACAACGTTAACACTATGCGGACAGTGATTAAAAACACACCTTACTATTGTTGTGAATCACAGAAGGGTTTAACGAGGTGGTGCTATGATTTGAATGTCGACGGCATGCCAGAAGATTAGAATTTTAATTGGAGTGAAAAAGATGGAAGCTAGGAAACTAGATACATATGGGGGATCAAATAGTAAGCCAAAGAAAAAGAATGGCTTTATGAAATCTGTTTTAGTTTTCACATTACTCATATCCTTTACAGTTTTATTGGTTGGGGGTTATTGGATATTTAAAGAAAATGCTCCTAGGCCATTAGAGGTAACAAATGAAAATGGTGATGTGTTACTAACGAAAGAGACAATCATGGGCGGGCAAGCAGTGTTTCAAAAGTATGCTTTAATGGATTATGGAACTGTGCTTGGTCATGGATCTTATATGGGACCAGACTACACTGCGGAAAGCTTAAAAGTGTATACAGAAGGAATGCAGGATTACAAAGCAAATGAAATATATGGTCAATTATACAAACAGTTAGCAGCAGATGAACAGAACATCATTAAAGAACAAGTCATAACAGAAATGCGGGAAAATCGTTATGATGCAGCGAAGGATGTTTTACCATTAACAGCTGCGCAAGTGTATGGACTTGAACAAGTTAGAACTTATTATAAAGATGTATTTACAAATGGTGATAATTGGGGATTAAAAGCTGGATTAATTAAGGAAGAACACATGCCAGAGAGTAACCGAGCATATGTAGCAGAAGGGGATCAAATCACACAAATCGCTGACTTCTTCTTCTGGACTGCTTGGTTATCCAGTACATTACGCCAAGGTGACGAAATTACTTATACAAATAACTGGCCTTACTATGAAGATGCCGGTAATACAATGGGATTTTCAGCAGTATGGTGGAGTGGCGTTAGTGTAACGTTATTAGTTTTATTCATTGGTATCATTTTATTTATTTTCTACCGTTATCACTTAGATATGCACCCTGCATATAAAGATAGTAATTTTCCAAAGATTGATTTACAAAATCAACCGGTAACACCATCACAAGTTAAAACCGGTAAGTATTTTGCAGTTGTTTCAATATTATTCTTTATTCAAGCAATGTTTGGTGCGTTATTAGCACACTACTATATTGAACCTGATAGTTTCTTTGGAATTAAATGGATACATGACGTTTTACCATTCTCAATTACGAAAGGTTATCACCTGCAATTGGCAGTATTCTGGATCGCAACAGCATGGCTCGGAATGGGTTTATATGTTGCACCATTAGTAGGTGGACACGAACCAAAGAAGCAAGGATTATTAGTAGATGTGTTATTTTGGGCTTTAGTAGTGCTAGTGTTCGGAAGTATGATTGGTGAGTGGTTAGGAGCAAATGGAAAGTTAGGTAACCTTTGGTTCTTATTTGGTCACAATGGTTGGGAGTATATCGAGCTTGGCCGTGTATGGCAACTAGTATTAATCGCCGGAATGAGCATATGGTTATTCCTAGTATTTAGAGGTATTAAAAGTGGTTTGAAGCGGGAAACTGATAAAGGTGGATTGATTCACTTATTATTCTATGCAGCTATTGCTGTTCCTTTATTCTATGTATTTGCATTATTAATTAATCCAGATACACATTTTACAATGGCAGATTATTGGCGTTGGTGGATTATTCACTTATGGGTAGAAGGAATTTTCGAAGTTTTTGCAGTTGTTATTATCGGTTTCTTATTAGTACAACTAGGCTTAGTTACAAAAAGTTCAACTGTAAAAGCCCTCTATTTCCAATTAACTTTACTAATGGGAAGTGGTGTAATTGGCATCGGTCACCATTACTACTACAACGGCTCTGCTGAAGCCTGGATTGGATTAGGAGCAGTTTTCTCAGCACTTGAAGTAGTTCCGTTAACATTGTTAATATTAGAGGCTTATGAACACTATAAGATTATGCGTGATGGCGGTCATGATTTCCCTTATAAGTCAACGTTCTGGTTTTTAATTTCTGTAGGTATTTGGAACTTAGTTGGGGCAGGCGTATTAGGTTTCTTAATTAACTTGCCAGCAGTAAGCTATTTTGAACATGGTCAATTCTTAACACCAGCACATGGACATGGTTCAATGATGGGTGTATATGGAATGTTTGCGATTGCCGTTCTATTATTCTCATTGCGAAATATTGTAAAACCCGACAAATGGAATGACAAACTTATTAAAATTTCTTGCTGGCTATTAAATATTGGTTTAGCAGGTATGATTATTATTTCATTACTTCCTGTTGGCTTCATGCAATTAAAAATGGCATTTAAGGAAGGCTATTGGGCATCTCGTTCGCCTGAATTGTTTTTGCAACAAGATACTGTTCAACAATTGATCACGATCCGTGCGATACCGGACACAATTTTCTTGCTAGGCGTTGTTGGAATAGTGATTGTTAGCGTAAAGGCATTATTGAATTTGCGTAAGCCAACACATAAAGATGGAGAAGCTTTACCAGTTAAAGATTTAGCAATTGATGAAGAATAGCTCATTAGAAGGTGGGATATAATAGCATCTAAACAAGTGATATAGACCACACCTTACGGGTGAACTAGTATTTATAATAAAAGTGTACAATGTAGATCTTTTAAAGGGGGACAACAACATGTTACAATTTGCAGCTAAGATAAATGCACCAGATTTTCCGCCAAGAGAGAAGCACCCAATGATTTTTAAAACGTTTGATGAGTTAAAATCTGGGGAATTCATGGAATTAACAAACGACCATGATCCACGTCCTTTACAATATCAATTTATGATGGAAAGACAGGATCAATTCACTTGGGAATACCTTGAAGAAGGTCCTGATGTATGGCGTGTGGCAATCGGTAAAAAATAAAATAGTAAATGAAAGTTAATTCGTAATTTGATGGGTTGAAACTAAAAATAATATTCATCTAGAAGGCTATCTCTACTGTTAGGGGTGGCCTTTTTTACTATATAGCAATTTTTACAAAGCAAATACATTTGAAAGATCTTGATTAATGGTGGGATTCGATGCGAGGATGGATCATTAGTAATTTGTTGTTCATTTTTATTATTATATTTTTAAGTTTTTGGAACGAAGAATACCATTCACCGATTCTAAGTATTGGTCAATCATTTGCAGTTATTGCTGTTCTTTTGTTTTTAATTAATGTGAATATGTTTTTCATTTTTTTAATTATCAAAAAAAGTAAGCGGAAGGATTTAAAAAAGAACCTAGCGCTGTTTTCACGGAAACTGATGAAGGCGCATGTGCCGATCGGGATCACAGCCACGGCAATCATTACCATTCATGCAGTTATCATGATTTATTTTCATCCATATGGTGTTTTTCATATGAAAAAACTAAGTGGTTTTGTGGCAATTTGCATCTTAGTGATCCATCTATATAGTGGATGGCTTCGTCGAAAAAAGGCATCAGGGTTTCGAAGGAAATTCCATTTGAGAATGGCGTTTGTATTTTTAGGTTTCTTCCTATTACATATTTTTGTGTAAATTAAAACGAGCTTGCTATAGCTCGTTTTAAATTTTAAGGGAAATAAATCTCAATGTAGTTATTACCGTTTTTTAGAATGAAATAATCTTTAAACGTATCGCCTTTCACAAATTCATTAAAAGGAGTGTACTCAATTGAGAGCTTATTAGTGTTGTTTTTTACAAAATTTATATTCCTTTCTGAAATTGTTATTGAATCAAAGAAAAATCCTTCTCTCTTTACAAGTTCTTCATCTTCATAAACATTAACGACAACTTGACGATTTTCAAATGTAGTTAATACTTCTTCACTTATTTTCATGCTAATTTCCACACCCTTAGTACGTAACCGCCACAACCACATTGATCGATAAACTTAGTCCTAATTTTCTTTCCGAATCGTGCATCTAAAACCGGTGTTAAATACGAATCTGGGTTGCCGAATGTATTTGAGGTTACAAGATTTACATAATGGCCAATCGATGTTTGCTCAACGGCTTTTACTGCATCCTCAATAATGAAATCTATATTGTTTTCATAGTCATCATGCTCTAAATCCTTTGACCAATCTTTAGCTACCATTCTTATCACCTTCGCTTAATTTATGATTATTGTTTTTTTACTATAAAAATTATTGTAACAAAGTCAATTCTTTTTTAAGTGAGGGAAATCACTCTCTCAAATCTATTTAAAGGGGATTTTCACGCAACAGATCCTTAAACAAAAAAACATTTCATGTATAAAAAAAGCCAATGGGAAAAACAACTAATATAGTGAAATAATTTCCATAGAAAAATTAACTAGCTCTAGAATGCAGTAAATGTAAAAAACTAAGTGGCTATTATGGAAGCTAATCTGTTTAGAAGCCTAGCTTTACAGTACGCACGTATCAGACGCTTTTCTAAGAAGGGAGAATAGGTATGCAAAAAAAAATTCCACCGTTATTGAAGAAATTTACATTTTTCGGAAAAACAACAGATATTTCAAATCATAGTACATTATCACATGCTGATCGAGAATCAGAAAAACATTATCGCAGAAGGTGGCAGCATGACAAAGTTGTAAGAACAACACATGGTGTAAATTGTACAGGATCATGCAGTTGGAAGGTCCATGTGAAAGATGGGATCGTCGCATGGGAAACGCAGCAAACCGATTATCCGACAACAGGTCCAAATATGCCAGAGTATGAACCGCGTGGATGTCAACGAGGAGCAACGTTTTCTTGGTATATTTATAGTCCGCAGCGTGTGCGCTATCCGTATGTTAGAGCATCATTGCTAAAAATATGGAAGGAAGCTTTGGCGAAAACAAATGATCCAGTAAAAGCTTGGGAACTAATTTCAACCAATCTTGAAATGAAAAGGCTATATAAAACAGCCCGCGGGAAAGGTGGATTTGTTCGAGCAAATTGGGATGAAGTTAATGCAATGATAGCTGCTCAGCTTATCCATACCATTAAGAACCACGGACCAGACCGGATCTTTGGCTTTTCTCCTATACCCGCAATGTCAATGGTTAGCTATGCAGGTGGTGGCCGCTTTTTAAACTTAATAGGTGCACCTCTACTTAGCTTTTATGATTGGTATGCGGATTTACCTGCATCTTCACCACAGGTTTGGGGTGAGCAAACCGATGTGCCAGAAAGTTCAGATTGGTTTAATTCAAGTTATTTGCTAGTTTGGGGTTCAAATATTCCACAAACTCGCACACCAGATGCTCACTTTTATACAGAGGCGAGATATAACGGAACAAAAGTTGTTGCTATCAGTCCTGACTATGCTGAATTTGTTAAGTTTGCTGATAATTGGCTATGCGTAGAAGCTGGGATGGATTCTGCACTTGCTATGGCTATGACACATGTCATCCTAAAAGAGTTTTATGTCGATCAACAAATACCATATTTTCAAAATTACGTTAAAAAGTACACTGATTTACCTTTTTTAGTGAAATTGAAAAAGCGAGGAGAAAGCTATGTTGCTGATCGTTTTTTAAGAGCTAGTGATCTTGGTGCAAATGTTAACAAGGCAGAGTGGAAACCACTTGTATTTGATCAGTCCCATAACAAATTTGCTTCACCAAATGGTACGATTGGGCAGCGATGGTCTGAAGGGGGGCATTGGAATTTAGAATTAAAGGACCTTGATAATGGACTTGGAGATATTGAACCAGCATTAACTTTGTTAGGAATGGAAGATCAAAGTGTAACTGTTCATTTTCCATACTTTAGTCTTGAGGATCGACAAATTTTTGAGCGCGGAGTTCCTGTAAAAACAATCAATCAAAATGGAGAAACAATCTATGTGACAACCGTATTAGATCTAATGCTAGCGCAAGCTGGTGTTCACCGCGCTGAATTACCAGGTGATTATCCGAAAAGTTATGATGATCCGAAACCTTTTACCCCAGCATGGCAGGAAGGGATTACCGGAGTAGACCGTAAGCTTGCTGCGCAAATTTCGAGGGAGTTTGCGCAAAATGCAATTGATAGCAAAGGTCGTTCCATGATTATCATGGGCTCAGGAATTAATCATTGGTTCCATTCAGATACGATTTATCGGGCAGTTCTTAATCTTGTGTTACTAACTGGCTCTCAAGGTGTGAACGGCGGAGGCTGGGCACATTATGTCGGTCAGGAAAAAGTTCGACCATTAGAGGGCTGGCAAACCGTTGCAATGGCTCGGGACTGGGGTGGTCCACCGCGTTTACAAAATGCGACCTCATTTTTTTATTTCGTAACTGAACAGTGGAGATATGAGGATCAGAAAACGGAAAATTTAATTTCACCCCTTGTTGATACGCCACGATTTAGTCATATCGGTGATTATAACGTCTTAGCAGCAAGACTCGGCTGGCTTCCTTCGTATCCACAGTTTAACAAAAATTCAATTAAGTTGTACGAGGAAGCAAATGCTAAGACAAACGATGAAGCCGTTCAATTTGTAGTTAACCAAATAAAAAAAGGTGAGATGAAGTTTTCAATTGAAGAGCCTAGTAATTCGGTAAATTTTCCGAAAACAATGTTTGTTTGGAGGGCTAATTTAATTGGAAGTTCGGCAAAGGGTCATGAATATTTTTTAAAATATTTATTAGGTACACATTCACATGTGTTAACAACAGAAAACGAGTCATTGGATACTGATGAAATTGCGACAAACGAAGATGCAGTAGAAGGGAAATTAGACTTATTAGTGAATTTAGATTTTCGGATGTCAGGAACGGGGCTGTATTCAGATATTGTTCTTCCGGCAGCAACCTGGTATGAGAAGTTCGATATTAGCTCAACAGATATGCATCCATTTATTCATCCATTTAATCCAGCAATTACTCCACCATGGGAAAGTAAGCCGGATTGGGATATTTTTAAAAATCTTGCTAAGGTTTTTCAAACGTTAGCAGAAAAGCATTTTCCAAATCCAATTAAGGATGTTGTGGTAGGTCCGCTTCTTCACGATACACCTGATGAAACGGCACAGCCTTATGGTCTTATATCCGATTGGAAACAGACTGGAGCGGAGCCTGTTCCTGGTGAGAATTTTCCGCGGGTTCATATTGTTGAAAGAGATTATACAAAAGTATACGAAAAATTTATCGCACTTGGACCAAATATTCGCGAAACGATTGGTGCAAAGGGACTTATTTGGGATGCAAAAGAAGAATATGATGAACTGAAGGATATATTAGGACATGCAAAAGGAACAAAAGAATATAAAGATTGTCCAGACCTTTCATTCGACCGTCATGCGGCGGAAGCAATTTTAACTCTTTCTAGTACAACTAATGGTTCACTAGCAATGAAGGCATGGGGAGCAATGGAGAAGAAAACTGGTCAAAAGCTAAAGGATTTAGCAATTGAACGAGCGGAAGAGCATATGTCCTTTGATGAAATTACCGCACAACCTCGAAAGGTGATCTCGTCTCCAGTATATAGTGGCACGGAAACAGGAAACCGCCGTTATAATCCGTTTACAACTAATATAGAACGATTAATCCCTTTTAGGACGTTAACTGGAAGGCAGCATTTTTATCTCGATCATGAAATGATGCTGGAATTTGGTGAAGAGCTGCCAACCTTTAAAGCGCCGCTAAGAAAGGCAGCCTTCTATAATAAAAATGGTAAGCCTGAAACAACCAAACAGGAAATAGAGTTACGGTATTTAACTCCACATTATAAATGGTCCTATCATAGTACGTACTATGACACCCTTCCAATGTTAACGCTCTTCCGTGGTGGACCAAATGTATGGATGAATAACAGAGATGCCGAAAGTGTCGGAATCCAGGATAATGATTGGCTCGAACTATACAATCGCAATGGTGTTGTTGTTGCTAGGGCCGTTGTAACCCATCGCTTACCGCAAGGAGTCGCGTTTATGTACCATGTCCAAGACCGTCTTATTAATGTCCCTGGAACGACCATTACTAAGGATCGGGGTGGTACTTTTAATAGTCCAACAAAAATTAACATGAAACCTACACAGATGATTGGAGGTTATGCTCAGCTTAGTTATGGATTTAATTATTACGGTCCAACTGGAAATCAACGAGATGAACAAGTTATCATCCGTAAACTAGAACGGGATGAGGTGGATTGGCTTGAAGATTAAAGCCCAATTTGGTATGGTCATGAACCTTGATAAATGTATCGGTTGCCATACTTGTAGTGTGACATGTAATAATACATGGACAAACCGTCAAGGTGCGGAATATATGTGGTGGAATAATGTTGAAACAAAACCAGGTGTAGGCTACCCACGTGAATGGGAGAACCAGGACACTCATAAAGGTGGTTGGGAGTTAAGAAACGGGAAGCTCGAATTAAAAGCGGGTGGTCGTGTAAGTAAGCTACTAAGCATTTTTTACAACCCAAATTTAACGCAAATTGATGATTATTACGAGCCTTGGACCTATGATTATGAAAACTTAATTAAAAGTCCGGAGCGCAAACATCAACCTGTAGCCCGTCCAAAATCACAACTGACGGGAGAATACATGGAAATAAATTGGGGACCTAACTGGGAGGACGACTTAGCTGGTGTATATAAAACGGGGAAAAAAGATCCAAACATGAATGGTATAGATGAAAAGGTAATAGAGGAATTTGAACATGCTTTTCTTATGTATCTGCCTCGCATTTGCGAGCATTGTATGAATCCCTCTTGTTTATCTTCTTGTCCTTCTGGTGCAATTTATAAACGGGATGAGGATGGCATTGTTCTCGTAGATCAAAATGCTTGTCGGAGCTGGCGTTTTTGCATGACGGGATGTCCGTATAAAAAAGTTTATTTCAACTGGAAAACACAAAAAGCAGATAAATGTACATTTTGTTTTCCAAGAATAGAAAATGGTCAACCAACGGTTTGCGCAGAAACATGCGTAGGCCGACTTCGCTATATTGGCATTGTTCTTTATGATGTTGAGCAAATAGAAAAAGCTGCATCAGTTTCAGATCCGAAGGATTTATATGAGGCCCAGTTAAAAATGTTTCTTGATCCGAGTGATCCAGAGGTTATCAAGCAGGCCAAAAAAGATGGAATTCCGGATGATTGGATTGAAGCTGCACAGGAATCCCCAGTATATAAGCTAGCAGTAAAGTACAAAGTAGCGTTACCATTACACCCTGAATATCGAACGCTGCCTATGGTATGGTATGTTCCACCATTAAGTCCAATAACAAATGCTTTTGGTGGACAAATTGATTCATTAAGTGCGAATGTGATTTTTCCAACGATAAAACAGTTCCGCATCCCAATTCAATATTTAGCGAATTTACTGAGTGCCGGTGATACAAAAGTGATAGAAGGGGTATTGAAGAAGCTTGTTGCAATGAGAAGCTATATGAGGAGCTCTAATTTAGGCAAACCGTTTGATGAAACAATTCTAGAGGAAGCTGGTTTAACGAAAGATCATGTTATTGAACTGTACGAGCTTTCTGCTATCGCAAAATACGATGATCGCTACGTTATACCTAAATCACATCGTGAACAAGCTGGAAATATGTATATTGGCCAAGGAAGTACAGGTTATGAGTTTATGGAAGATTGTAGCGGTTGTAGTTTAGGTACGGAAAATTATGATGATCTTTATGCTTTTAGCGAACAGTATTGGGGTGATCTTGGTGGAACTGGAACGGAAATGGATGGAAGAACATAAACATAGTTTTCATTTATGCTCGTTGATGTTGCGCTATCCAAACGAGGAATGGATTGATAATGTCGAGATAAATCAGTTCATAAGTTGTGTGGAAAATAAAGGAATGCGGTATTGTTTTGAGACGTTTTTTACCTATGTGGCTAATACTCCAATTCAGCTATTATGTGAGAATTACGTTAGGTGGTTTGACTTCAGTGAGCGGACCACCCTTTATTTAACCCATGAACGATTTGGCGAAAATAAAGAGAGAGGTTTAGCCTTTGTAAAATTGAAAATGGAATTTGCAAAGGCGGGATTTTATATAAAAAACGATGAGCTCCCTGATTATTTACCGCTTATTTTAGAGTTTGCAGCATTGGCTGATGCAAAGTATGTTCAAAAAATGTTTTTAATACATAAGCAAGCTATTGAGCGGTTGCTTTGTGAGTTAGAGAAGGATGATAATCCTTACGCATATTTATTAAAGGCTTGTACGATTGCCATGGCTCCCTATTTACAAATTGGAATTGAGGAGATTAAAGATTTTAATGCAGGCTAGATTGCTATAGAGTTACTCAACTAGAAAAAATGGAGGCGTTTCATGACAAACTTTGATTACTTCTTATGGGTAATTGTTCCATACTTATCACTAACAATTTTTGTAGTTGGACATATTCACCGATATAATAAAGACCAAATGGGATGGTCCGCAAAATCCAGTGAGTTTATACAAAAAGATAATCTATTAAGATGGGGAAGTAATTTATTCCATTATGGTGTTATCTTTGTATTTTTCGGACACGTTGCAGGTGTGTTAATTCCAAAAGGCTTTTATGATGTAATTGGAGTCACTGAAGAGATGTATCATTTTGGTGCAACCTGGTTTGGTGGAGCTGCTGGAATTGCAATGGTTATAGGTGGCGCCTTGTTGACAATTCGTCGTTTGAATAGTGCAAGGTTGAAGCGAAATAGCTCGCCGATTGATCTTATTGTATTATTGATCCTCGGCGTTGTTACTGTTGTTGGCTTTACTAACACAGTTGGCTATACGGCAACTGGTGGTACTTTTGATTATCGAACTACAATTGGACCTTGGTTTCGTGGAATTTTAACGCTTCGACCATCACCAGAACTTGTAATGAATGCACCTCTAGGCTTTCAGCTTCACATCTTAGCAGCTTTTATATTATTTGCGATTTGGCCATATACAAGGCTTGTTCATGTTTGGAGCCTACCGTTAGAATATTTAACTCGAAAATATATCGTATTTCGAAAAATGAATCCTAAAAAAGCGATGGAGTTTGCTGAAAATACCGAGCGGAAAAATTAGCCATGATAAAAGTAAAAAGCCACTTTAGGTGAAAGCCCTGAGTGGCTTAGTTCTTGTTTATGATGACAAAAGCGGAGCTGATTATTAATTCATATGTAATTATTTAGCTAAAATCATTAGTAAGCAGTAGCTGTTCCTCATCACGATTATGAATTTGCACGAGTACATATATAGCTCTAAATCGATCAATAACCTCTTGATTTACATTATTTTGTTCAGACAAGGATTGTTTTATGTCTGCAATAAGTATCCGCAGCAAGGCGTGATCACGTTTTAGCATTGCAAGGGTTAGCTCCATTTCAGGATTTTCTTCAAGCTTACTTTTATAGAAGCCATCCTCCTCTGCATCTGCATGGGTGATTGTCCTTGTTTCCCAGTGCTCAACTAATGCATCTGCAGCAATTTTTGCTTGCTTTTTATTGCCTTTTTGGTGCAGTTTTTCTACTATTTCTAGCAAATCTCTTCCTTCAGAAACTGCTCCATCGTGTATTGATTTGTGAGCCGTTAATTTATGAAGTGATGGTCCTGACAAATTGTTACACCTCCTAGATCTTTATATTTTATTGTAGGCATTTTCTAACTTTGATATAACCTCTCGAAAGACTTTCCTAGAGAGCAACTTTAGTATTTATTATGATCAGAACACGCAATGCTAAACACAGTTTTAAATTTCGAATCCGTTTTTTGGAAAAATATTATAGGGATTATTGATCGAAATTCGAAAAAACTACCATCAAAAGTGTTCATTCGTTTCATAATCAACAGTTTACTTTTACACAAGAAAAATATAACAGTAAAGGTGGTATTAATATGGATCGTAATAAGCTTGAACAGTTAGGTGATGAGTTGCGACAGCTTGGACATCGTAGACGTGAATTGGCAGAACAAATCTTTCAAGAAGTTAATGAAGGTGATGATCAATCATCAAGAGAGCTATATAAGGAGTTGAGTATGATTTCTGATCAAGCAATAGAAATAATGACTGAACAAAAACAAATGTTTGATCAAGAAGTACAAAAAATGTAGCATGGGTTTTCCCATGCTACAGCTATTGATAGAACTTTTGTGTACGGGTTTTTAGTAGATAAGTTACATAAATAATAAAGAAAATAACAAATAGTATGGATGATAAGCGGTACATCATTGCGTAGCTACTAACAGCAGCAATTGCACCTAATATGATTGATCCACCACCAATTCCTAAATCAAATGCTGAAAAAAACGTGGCGTTTGCTGCACCTCTTCGATTAGGGGCAGCTCTATGAATCAACCATGCTTGGAGAGCAGGTTGAATTGATCCAAATGTGATCCCAAAAAAAGTTGCTGAGATGATTAGTCCTAGAAGCGTTGTTGAATATGATAAAATTAACAGGCTAATGATACCAAAAAATGCACTAGGGATTAGCACCCATTGGTGTCCATTTTTATCAAATAATTTGCCCGAAATCGGTCGTACAAGTAAAACAAACAACGCATTTATGGAAAAGAACCAGCCTACATTTTCAATACCTACTTCGCTACCAAATAGTGTAATAAAGCCAACTATACCACCATAAGTAAATGTCATTAATGCTCCAAGTAATGAAGGGAATAGAGCAGTTTTTTCGAAAAGACGGGAGGCGAAATTGGTATTGTTTGAAGTAGTTGTGTCAATTCTCTGCGTTTTGATTTTTAGAACTTGGCTAAGAATTAAAGAAATAACAGTACTTATAAAAGCGAGTAAGAAAAGTAAAGAAAAACCAGAATGATTGATAATCCAAATTCCAGTTACAGGTGCAACAGCCATAGCAAATGTTGTAGACATTCCATAATACCCCATCCCTTCACCGCGGCGAGAAGCAGGAATAATATCTGAAGCGACAGTTCCAAATGTTGTTGTCGAAACACCCCAGCCAAATCCATGAATAATTCTAATCAATAAAAGTAAAAATACTGTTGTTGCCAAAACATAGGTTCCAATCGCTATTAAACAAATAAGTAGTCCAATTAATAAAAATAATTTTCTTCCGAAAGTATCTAAAAAAGCCCCGGAAAATGGTCGTATAAGCAGGGCTGATATCGTAAATATTCCTATAACAAGGCCTACAGTTGTATCTCGGCCCCCTAATTCCTTCACGTAAATGGGTAAAGTAGGTAACAGCATTTGAAATCCAAAAAATAAAAATAAGTTTGAAAGCGATAGTATTATAAAGTCCTTTGTCCAAAGTTTTTCTTTCTCAAGTCGCTTTTCGACGATGGCATCCATTAAATCCCTCCTAACGATATTATACACATACACATTCTATTATTGAACATAATAAGAATAAGAAAAATCATCGTAGGGAAGAAAAAGGAGTGATGGAATTTGTTCTTTAATAAGGGAAAACGCCTTCAAGCTATGGAAAAGAAGAATAAATGTCCTGATTGTAAAGGTAGAGGAATTCATTATTTTGTTGGGAGTGACTTCTTTGTTGCATCTCCGATTAATTGTACGAGCTGCAATGGAACAGGTTTATTTACTGAATGGTCTAATTCACTAGGATAAAAAAAGTGTGTCTCTTGATGGACACACTTTTTATTTTACAAATTCGCTCGTTTATTCACGAATTGCACTATTTATTTACATATTAACTCAACCAATAATGAATTAATTAATTAATTAATGCTTGAAGTGGTGCAGGAATGCGACCACCTCTTTGTATTAGCTTATCAGAATTGAATGGATTGACACCGATCACCGGAGCTCTTCCTAGCAAACCACCAAACTCAACCATTTCTCCTTCAGCTTTGCCTGGTACTGGAATAACACGGACGGCTGTTGTCTTTTTATTAATCATTCCGATCGCTGACTCATCAGCAATAATTCCAGAAATTGTTGCTGCCGACGCATCACCAGATATTGCGATCATATCTAACCCAACAGAGCATACACATGTCATTGCTTCAAGCTTTGATAATGTTAAGGCACCATCGACTATCCCTTTAATCATTCCGTTATCTTCACTAACTGGAATAAAAGCACCGCTAAGCCCACCTACATATGAGCTAGCCATGGCTCCGCCTTTTTTGACAGCATCATTCATAAGTGCTAGGGCAGCAATTGTGCCATGCGTTCCAACGCGTTCAAGGCCGATTTCCTCAAGGATTTCAGCAACACTGTCATTCATAGCGTTTGTTGGTGCTAATGATAAATCCATAATGCCAAATGGTACATTTAGACGTTCAGCAACGACACGACCAATTAATTCTCCTGCACGGGTAATTTTAAACGCTGTTTTTTTGATGACATCAGAGACTGCGCCAAGATCTGCATCAGGATACCGTTTTAAAGCGCTCAACACAACTCCGGGACCACTAACACCTACATTGATAACAGCTTCTCCTTCTCCAGCACCATGAAAAGCACCTGCCATAAATGGATTATCTTCAACTGGATTACAGAACACAACTAACTTTGCACAAGCAATACCATTTTGATCTTTCGTTCGTTCAGATGCCTCTTTAATTATCTCACCAGCCTTGCGAACTGCATCCATATTAATACCTGATCTTGTTGAAGCAACGGAAATAGATGAGCAGACACGTTCTGTTACAGTTAAGGCTTCTGGTAATGCATCTAGTAAGGTTTGGTCACCTTTAGCAATTCCCTTATGAACGAGGGCTGAATAGCCACCAATGAAGTCAACCTCTAGTTGGTGTGCTGCTTTATCTAAAGTTTTGGCTAATTCAATCGCTTGTTCCTTCGTAGCGTTTCCTAATATTTCGGCAATCGGAGTAACTGAAATTCGTTTATTAATAATTGGAATCCCAAATTCTTTACTTACCTGCTCAGCAACTTCCTTTAGCCTTTTTGCATATGTAGTAACTTTCACAAATACGTTCTCGTTCATTTTTTCAAAATTCGAATCTGCACAATCTCTTAAATTAATGCCCATCGTAACTGTGCGAACATCTAAGTTTTCCATTTGCACCATACGGATCGTTTCGATCATTTCGTCAATTGCGATACCCATTTTCATATTTCCTCTCTCCTTTAAACGCGGTGCATAGCTTGAAATATTTCTTCAAGCTGAATGTTTATTTTAAGATTCATCTCTTGACTAATCTCATCAAATTGTTTTTGGAGGGAGTCAAGACTTCCAATTTCTGATACATCAACAAGCATCATCATTGTAAAGAAATCTTGTAATATCGTTTGGCTTATATCGAGAATATTAACACAATTAGCAGCCAAAACGTTCGTTACTCTAGCGATAATTCCTACTTGGTCTTTTCCGATTACACTTACAACTGCTCTTTTCATTGCCATCATAAATCACCTCATATAGTATTGTGAAAATAAAATAAAAAAAGATTGGATTTTTCCAATCTAGGCAAGTAGAATAACCAAATGAATATACAAAGGTTACTCTTCTGTCCTTTTGCCTGAGATTGTGAATCCTTCGGCGCTGCTATGTAACAGTCTCTCCAGAAGCTGCTCGTGTTATAGTTTTATCCATAACAGTCATCGCTAATAATATAAAAAGAATAATGCGATAATAACAATTTATATTATACTAGTCAATATAATATTGTTTAAAATAAATAATGTATATTTTATTAACAATTACATATTGCTTTTTGTACTTGTTTATTTAACTAATTAAAGCTTAGATGTCAAAATTACCATATTATATTACATAAAAAAAGTGATTTGAAGGAGGACAAATTGTGATTTCATTGGAAAATGTATCTTGCAGACGCGAAGATAAATATTTACTCCAAAACATTACATGGGATATGAATGCAGGTGAAAACTGGGTTTTATTCGGTTTGAACGGATCAGGTAAAACAACTTTACTTAATATTATTTGCGGGTATCTTTGGCCGACAACGGGAAAAGTGACAGTTTTAGGGAAAGTGTTTGGTACATATCCCCTTTATGAGCTACGCAAGAGAATCGGTTTTGTTAGTTCAGCCATTGATAAAAGACTTCCTGATTATGATTATGCCGAGAATATCGTTTTAAGCGGGAAATATGCGTCAATTGGTCTTTATGAAAATCCAGACGATGCAGATATTGATTATGCACTTACACTTATGGAAAGATTTCATTGTAGTAAGCTTATCCATCGTACGTTTGAAACGTTATCACAAGGTGAGAAGCAAAAGGTAATGATCATGCGAGCATTGATGGCCAAACCAGACCTTCTTATTCTCGATGAGCCTTGTATTGGCTTAGATGTTCTAGCTCGTGAGCAAGTTTTGGAGCTTATTAATGCTCTTGGTAATGATTTGGAGACACCAACTTTACTTTATGTAACTCACCATATTGAAGAGATTATGCCTGTTTTTAGTCATGCTTTGTTACTACGAAATGGTCAATTGTATTCGAAGGGACCGATAGAAAGCTTGATAAATGAACAAACGTTAACTGATTTTTTACAAAGAAATGTAAAAATTGACGAGCTAAATCAGCGCAAATATTTAAAAATTCTTGACTAAAAAGAAAATTTACATAGTATTTTTTACATATATTCACTTAATTGAGTAGCTGCTAGAGCAGGGGAGCACGGACAAGGTTTTGCAGTTGTGGCTGACGAAGTTAGAAAATTAGCAGAGCAATCAAAGAGTGCATCACAAAAAATTACTAGTTTAATTGTTGATATTCAAACGGAAACGACGAACACGATCCAAAAGACGGAGAGTAATTTAAAAGCATTTGAAACCCAAGTAACTATTATTGAAAATAGTGGGACATCGATTCAAGAGATTGTACAGAGAGTTGAACAAACGGAGAAAAGTGTAAGAGATGTAAATGATGTATTAGATATATTAAATAAAAACGCAGGACAAGTATTAAGTTCGATTCATGACATATCAGGAATTATTCAGCAAACGGCAGCGGGAGCAGAACAAGTGGCAGCCTCAAGTGAAGAGCAATCTGCTACCGTCGAACAAATAACTGCAAGCATTCAAGACTTAGCGCTTTTATCTAGTAAACTTCAACAAGAGATAAATCGATTTACTGTCTAAATGTAATATTGACAACGCAAAAAACAGCTAACAATCAAATGTTAGCTGTTTTTTTGTGAATCAATCTCTTAAATGCACGAAAAATAAAAAATTAATCTCAATGTTTATATATTTTTCAAAAAAAGTATTTTTTTTGAGTATTTATCTTAAAATTCTTAATTTTGTCCTAAACTTTAATTTTACTTAAAAAACGTAGATTCCGCCTGGTTTCGAAGCTTGTACAAAATTTCATATATTTAAAAATTAAAGCGCTTACATTATAATCGATCTCAAAATTAGATTAATTAAATAAAAAATAAATATTGGAAAGATTGATACATGAAACATATAATAAATTCCAAGAACATTCTAATTGTTTTTAATATTGTATTACAATCAATAAATGTCAAATTTTTATCTTTTATAACTAATGTTGAGAAAGAATGGAAAGGGTGAAAGGATGAAACAAATGAATCCACCAGTTAAACAAGGACTTTATAAACCAGCTTATGAACATGATGCGTGCGGTATAGGATTTATTGCTAATCTCAACGGAGAAACTTCTCACAATATCGTAAAGCAAGGAATATCGATGCTTTGCCGATTAGAACACCGTGGTGGGCAAGCGAGTGATCCTGACACAGGTGACGGTGCAGGAATCATGACGCAGTTGCCACATCAATTTTTTCGTAGGTGTTGGTCACAGTTAAGAATTTATAAACAAGGAAGCTATGGCGTAGGAATGGTATTCCTACCTCAAAATTCTAAACTTAGACTTCAGTGTGAGGAAGTATTCAACAAAATTATCAAAGAAGAAGGACAACAACTTCTTGGATGGCGAACCGTTCCGACAAATGATGCTGCTATTGGTGAAACAGCAAAACAAAGTCAGCCCTTTATTCGTCAGTTATTTATTGAAAAGGCAGCAGAAATAATGGATGAACAGACATTTGAACGAAAGCTTTATATTATACGCAAGCGAACTGAAAAAGTGATCAAAGAAAAACTGCTTGCAGGGAATGAAACCTTCTATGTTGCAAGTCTATCATCAAGAACAATTGTCTACAAAGGGATGCTGACTCCTGAGCAATTAGATCAATATTATCTTGATTTGCAAGATGAAACATTTACATCATCATATGTGCTTGTTCATTCACGCTACAGTACGAATACATTTCCTAGTTGGGAAAGAGCACATCCAAACCGAATGTTAATCCATAATGGTGAGATTAATACACTGCAAGGTAATGTCAATTGGATGAAAGCACGGGAACAAATAATTGAATCATCTGTTTTTGGAGAGAAAACAAAAGAAATAATACCGATTATAGATTTAAATGGTAGTGATTCATCTTCTTTTGATAATTGCTTAGAATTTTTAACTCTATCTGGCCGCTCGTTGCCACAAGCGGCAATGATGATGGTTCCTGAACCATGGGAGCAAATAGAAACCATGGATGATTCATTAAAAGCATTTTACGAATATCACAGTCATTTAATGGAACCATGGGATGGTCCGGCAGCACTAGGTTTTACAGATGGTCGCTTAATTGGTGCGATGTTAGATCGTAATGGTCTCCGGCCAGCTCGTTATTACGTCACGATTGATGGAACAATTATCTTTGCATCTGAGGCAGGAGTAGTTGAGGTTGAACCAGATCGAATTATCGAAAAGGGAAGATTAAGTCCAGGTAAAATGTTACTTGTTGATTTAATAGAAGGACGTATTATCCGTGATGAAGAGGTAAAACGTACCGTATCAACTGAATATCCATATCGCGAGTGGTTAAATACAAACTGTGTTCATATTAACCAACTACCTGCGCCTCGTACACAACAAGCAAAAAATGATATTGATATTTCGAAATATCAGCAAGTGTTTGGCTATACGGTGGAAGAATTAAAGAAAGTTCTTGCAGAGATGGCTGTCCACGGTAAGGAGCCAATTGCTTCAATGGGTAATGACATGCCATTAGCGGTACTCTCAAATCATTCCCAACTTTTATATAACTATTTCAAACAGCAATTTGCACAGGTAACGAATCCACCAATTGATGCGATCCGCGAAAAGTTTGTTACATCTACTGCAACACTTCTAGGTGTAGAGGGTAATCTTCTTAAGCCAACAGCGGAAAGCTGCCAGCGTATTCGCTTGGAAACGCCAATTTTGTCAGATGTCGAATTAGCAAAGATTCGTAGTAATCAAATGTTACCATTTAAGTCGCAAACATATCCAATTCTTTTTGAAGTGGCTAACGGAGAAATAGGATTAGAAGCTGCCTTGAATAACTTATTTAAATCAGTAGATGATGAGATATGCAATGGTGCGTCGATTATTATCTTGTCAGATAAAGGGTTGAACCAGAAATTTTCAGCGATTCCGGCATTGCTAGCAGTTAGTGGCCTTCACCACCACTTAGTTCGGCACGGTACAAGAACAAAGGTAAGTATAATTGCTGAAACCGGCGAGGCAAGAGATGTACATCAAGTAGCAATGTTAATAAGTTATGGAGCTGATGCAATTAATCCTTATCTTGCATTTGCAAGTATAGAAGAAATGCTAACTAACGGTGATATTAAGGAGAAAATTAGTTTCTCAGAAGCTGTTCGTAATTATATTCAAGCCACAACAGATGGAATTGTAAAAGTACTATCAAAAATGGGAATTTCAACAATTCAAAGCTATCGTGGAGCACAAATCTTTGAAGTAGTTGGAATTGATTCTTCTGTTATTGATCACTATTTTACTGGAACAACTGGAGCTTTAGGTGGAATTAAACTAGATACAATTACGAAAGAAGTACTAATGCGTCATGAAAAAGCGTTTGCTGAAAAAAACAGACGTTTAGATACAGGGAGTAATTTTCAATATCGGAAAGATGGAGAAGCACATGCCTTCAATCCGGAGACAGTCCGTATGTTAAAAACAGCTTGTCGTAACAATGACTATGAACTCTATAAAAATTATACAAAAAAGGCTAATGAAGACCAGCTAATCTTTGTTCGTAATTTGTTTAAATTCAAACAAACTAGCCCAGTGCCAATTGAAGAGGTAGAACCTGTTGAATCTATACTTCGTCGCTTCAAAACAGGTGCGATGTCATACGGTTCAATAAGTCAGGAAGCACATGAAACACTAGCGATTGCCATGAATCGAATTGGTGGAAAAAGTAACTGTGGTGAAGGTGGCGAACACCCAAGCCGCTACACGCGTGATGAAAATGGTGATTATCGTCGCAGTGCGATAAAGCAAGTTGCATCAGGTCGTTTTGGAGTTACTAGCCACTATTTAGTAAACGCTGATGAAATTCAAATCAAAATGGCACAAGGTGCAAAACCGGGTGAAGGTGGGCAACTACCAGGTAGTAAAGTATTTCCATGGATTGCTGAAGTGCGTGGATCTACAGCTGGAGTTGGTTTGATCTCACCTCCGCCACACCATGATATTTATTCAATTGAAGATTTAGCACAGCTTATTTATGATTTAAAAAATGCTAATCCACAAGCAAGAATTAGTGTGAAGCTTGTATCGAAAGCTGGTGTTGGGACGATTGCGGCTGGTGTTGCCAAGGGCTTGGCTGATGTAATTCTAATTAGCGGCCATGATGGTGGAACTGGTGCAGCACCAAGATCAAGTATATTACATGCAGGATTACCTTGGGAGCTTGGGTTAGCTGAAGCGCACCAAACGTTGTTACTTAACGGTCTGCGCGACAGGGTTGTTTTAGAAGCAGATGGAAAATTGATGACTGGTCGAGATGTCGTTATGGCAACATTATTAGGTGCTGAAGAATATGGTTTTGCAACAAGTGCATTAGTTGTTTTAGGCTGTGTCCTTGTTCGTGTTTGTCACCTTAATACTTGCCCTGTTGGAATTGCGACACAAGATCCAGAGCTTCGCAAAAAATTCATTGGTAAGCCTGAAGACATAGAGAATTTTATGCGTTTTATTGCTCAGGATGTTAGGGAATTGATGGCCAAATTAGGGTTTAGAACAATGAATGAAATGGTTGGACGAACAGATTTATTAGAGAAAAGTAATGCAGCTCTGGCACATTGGAAAGCCAAAGATTTAGATTTATCAGACATTCTGTATCAACCATCAGTATCAACAAATTGTGGAATGTTCAACCAGAAAGCTCAAGATCACGGTTTAGAAGACTCACTCGACTATCAAGAATTACTAACAGTTTGCAAACCAGCACTTGAAAACAAGCAGAAAGTAAAAGCAAGCTTTTCAATTCAAAACATTCATAGGGCTGTCGGAACAATCTTAGGCAGCGAGATATCAAAACGCTTTGGAGAAGCTGGTTTGCCAGAAAATACAATTCAATTGCAGTTTATAGGAACAGCCGGTCAAAGCTTTGGTGCATTTCTTCCAAAAGGTGTCAAGCTATCCCTTAAAGGAGATGCAAATGACTATGTAGGTAAGGGTTTATCTGGCGGAAAAATCATTGTAAATCCATCTGAAAAATCAATTTTAGAACCTGAAGAAAATACGATTATTGGGAATGTTGCATTTTATGGAGCGACATCAGGAGAAGCATATATCCGCGGACTTGCTGGTGAACGTTTTTGTGTAAGAAACAGTGGTGTGAAAGCGGTTGTCGAAGGGGTTGGCGATCACGGCTGCGAGTATATGACAGGTGGACGTGTCATTGTTCTTGGAACTGTTGGCAAAAACTTTGGAGCAGGAATGTCAGGTGGAATTGCATATGTGTATGCAAATGATATTCAAGGATTTGCAAAGCTTTGTAACAAAGAAATGGTCGAGTTAGATCCTTTAGTTGATCAAAGAGAAATATCGGAAGTGAAACAGCTCATTCTAAATCATTACCATTACACAAGCAGTTCTCGTGCATCCTATATTCTACACCATTGGAATGAAAACTTAACAAAGTGGGTGAAGGTTATACCAAAAGAATATAAACGTGTTGTTCAGTCTATTCAAGAGAATGAGGAAGTAAATTCACTTTTATAAGGGGATGTGTGGGATAAAGTGAAGTTTTCTCATCTAACTCAAATCCCATGTATAGGGAAAAAGACTAGGAGGAATAGTCATGCCAACTAATACAGACTACATTCAACAACTCTTTGCAGATCGTATTGGTGGACCAGAATTCGGTTTGAAAGAGGAAATATATAAATTTGAAAAAATTAAAAGGGCTAAAAGAAGAGCTATAAAAGCCAATCCAAATATTGAGTTAATTGATTTAGGTGTAGGTGAACCAGATGAAATGGCAGACATGAGGGTCGTCGGGAAATTAGCAGAGGAAGCAGCTAAACTAGAGAATCGCTTTTATGCGGATAATGGAATCCCTGAGTTTAAAAAGGCAGCTGCCGTATATATGAAAGAGGTTTTTGGTGTTATTGATCTAGATCCAGAAACAGAAATTAACCATATTATCGGTTCGAAGCCAGCGTTAGCAATGCTCCCAACAGCATTTATAAATCGTGGTGATATTACACTAATGCCATCACCTAATTATCCGGTTTTAGGAACACATACAAAGTATTGTGGTGGAGAAGTTGTTCATTTACCGCTTTTAGAGCAAAACGGGTTTCTTCCAAAGCTTGATTCATTGAGTGACGGCGTTCTAGATAAAGCGAAGTTGCTTTATTTAAATTATCCAAACAATCCAACAGGTGCTGTTGCAAATAAGGAGTTCTTTGAAGAGGTTGTTCAGTTTGCCAAGAATCATCAATTGATTGTCATTCACGATGCGGCTTATGCTGCTTTAGTCTTTGATGGTGTAAAACCGCTAAGCTTCCTTTCTGTTCCAGGGGCAAAGGATGTTGGTGTCGAACTCCATTCGTTATCTAAATCCTTTAATATGACTGGTTGGCGCATTGGTTTTATAGCCGGAAATCCTAAAATTGTCCATTCGTTTGCGACGGTTAAGGATAATAATGATTCAGGTCAATTTATAGCGATTCAAAAAGCAGCTGCGTTCGCGCTTCAGCACCCTGAGATTACTGAAAAAACAGCTGAGAAGTATTCGCGCCGTCATGAACAGTTAGCCAATATATTAGAAGAGTGTGGGTTTCATGCGAAAAAACCAAAAGGGTCCTTTTTCTTATATACAAAGGCTCCTAAAGGTGTGGAGAATGGACCACAGTTTCAATCGGCAGAAGAATTTAGTCAATATTTAATCTTGGAGCATCTAATTTCTACCGTTCCTTGGGACGATGTAGGTCAATATGTTCGATTTTCAGTAACATTCCAAGCAAAGGATTATGACGATGAAGAGCGTGTCTTGGCAGAAATTAAAGATAGATTGAGTAAGTCAAAGTTTATCTTTTAGAAAGAAGGATAAAGAATGCAATTCACTAAAATGCATGGGTTAGGAAACAATTATGTTTTTTTCAATTTATTAGATTTTTCATTGGAGAATATAGATTTTGCTCAACTTGCTAGACAAGTTTCGGATGTGAATTTTGGTATTGGTTCAGATGGAATCATCTTAATTTGCCCTTCTGAAGTTGCTGATTTCCGAATGAGGATTTTTAATGAGGATGGGTCAGAAGGAAAGAATTGTGGGAATGGATTACGCTGTGTAGCAAAGTATTTATATGATCATATGTATGCCGCCAACCCTGATTTTACGATCGAAACGTTAGGAGGAATCGTTCAAGTCAAAGTGGAAGTTGAAGTAGGTGAGAGATTTATACGATATATAACCGTTGATATGGGGGAACCACAATTATTAAAGGGGGTGATTCCAATGCTCGGTAACCCTTCGACAACAACGATTAATGAACCATTTACGATTGACAATGAGATATACCATATGACTTGTGTATCGATGGGGAATCCTCACACGATTCTATTTGTTGATGATGTAGGAAAAGTGCCTGTGGAAAAGATTGGTCCAACAATTGAAAATTCGGAGCTGTTTCCAGAACGAGTAAATGTAGGTTTTGTTAATGTGGAAAATCGCCAGGAGATTCATTATTGTGTCTGGGAAAGAGGATCCGGTATAACAATGGCATGTGGTACAGGTGCATGTGCTGCTGTTGTAGCAGCTACTTTAAACAACATGATTGACAGATATATTCCGATCACAGTTCATCTTCCCGGAGGGGATTTGACAATAAGATGGGATGAAAATAACCACGTTTGGAAAAGAGGTGAAGCAGCGTATATTTGCCAAGGAGAATTGATGAATATTCAAGATTTATAACATCGAAGGTATTAAACTTAAAAATTATTAATTGGAGGTAATTTTATGAAAAATACGTACACAAGAGAACAAGTAATGAAAATGGTTAAGGAGCAAGATGTTCGCTTCATTCGCCTACAATTTACAGACCTTTTTGGGACGATTAAAAATGTTGAAATTCCAGTAAGTCAGTTAGAAAAAGCGTTAGATAATAAAATGATGTTTGACGGTTCATCAATTGAAGGCTTTGTTCGTATCGAAGAATCTGATATGTACTTATATCCTGACTTAGATACGTTTGTAATCTTCCCGTGGACCGCTGAAAAAGGCAAGGTTGCTCGTTTCATTTGTGATATTTACCACCCAGATGGATCACCGTTTGAAGGAGATCCACGTAATAACCTAAAACGAATTTTAAGCGAAATGAAAGAGCTTGGATTTACAGATTTCAATGTCGGCCCAGAACCTGAATTTTTCTTATTTAAGTTAGATGATAAAGGTGAACCTTCTCTTGAATTAAATGATCAAGGCGGATATTTTGATTTAGCACCAACTGATCTCGGTGAAAATTGCCGTCGAGACATCGTGTTGGAGCTTGAAGAAATGGGCTTTGACATTGAAGCTTCTCATCATGAAGTTGCACCAGGCCAGCATGAAATTGATTTTAAATATCAAAGTGCATTAAAAGCTTGTGATGATATTCAAACATTTAAACTTGTTGTGAAAACAATCGCGCGTAAGCATGGTCTTCATGCAACGTTTATGGCAAAACCATTGTTTGGTATGAATGGATCTGGTATGCATTGTAACCTTTCATTATTTAAAGAAGGTGAGAATGCTTTCTATGATCAAAACGGCGTGTTAGAGCTTAGTGAAACAGCCCGTCAATTTATCGCTGGTATTTTAAAACATGTTCCAAATTTCACGGCCATTACAAATCCTACTGTTAACTCATACAAACGTTTAGTACCTGGTTATGAAGCACCTTGCTATGTTGCTTGGTCAGCTAGAAATAGAAGCCCGCTTATTCGTATTCCTGCTTCTCGTGGCTTGAGTACTCGTGTTGAAGTTCGTAGTGTAGATCCTTCAGCAAATCCTTATTTAGCAATGGCGGTTCAACTAGCCGCAGGCTTAGATGGTATCAAAAATAAATTAACAGCACCAGAACCTGTAAATCGCAACATCTATGTGATGTCAAAGGAAGAACGCCTTGAAAATGGTATTGTTGATCTACCTGCTAGTTTAGCAGAAGCTCTTGAAAATCTTAAATCAGACAGTGTCATAAAAAATGCTTTAGGTAGCCACTTATTAGAGCGTTTTTTGGAAGCAAAAGAGATCGAATGGGATTTGTTCCGTACGTCTGTTCATCCGTGGGAACGTGAGCAGTATATGTCACAATATTAACCATTTTTTATTAAAGGCTGTGTTATATCTGGATGCGTCCACCATAAGGTTCGCGTCCGCCTGCAACTCAACAACAACCTTAATATTGCCTTACTAAAAGGAAATAATTCTAATGGGAAGAGTGATGACAAGTGTGTGGAATTACAGGATGGATTAATTGGCATCAAGATTTAACTAGAGAAATATTCATCGTGAAAAAAATGGCGCAAACTCTTGCAAACCGAGGTCCAGATGCTTCTGATATATGGAATGCGCGTCATGCTTCACTAGGTCATACACGACTCATTGTTGTTGACCCTTCTGGTGGGAAACAACCAATGATAAAAGATCATAACGGCTGCTTCTATACAATGGTATATAATGGTGAGCTTTATAATACAGAAGAAATACGTGAGGAATTACGGAAAAGGGGATATACTTTTCAGTCTCATTCCGATACAGAGGTTCTGCTAACAGCTTACATTGAATGGAATGAACAGTGTGTGGATTATTTAAATGGTATATATGCCTTTGGCGTTTGGGACCATCAGAAGGAGCAGCTTTTTATGGCTAGAGATCGGCTTGGGGTCAAACCACTTTTTTATCGTGAGGTAAATGGTTCTTTCCTATTTGCATCCGAATTAAAAGCGATATTGGCTCACCCAGAGGTAAAAGCAGAGGTAGATAGGGAAGGGCTACAGGAACTATTTGGATTAGGTCCTTCCCGGACTCCTGATCACGGTGTATTTCGGGGAGTTAAAGAACTTCGCCCAGCCCATTATCTCATCTATAATCGCACAGGACTAATAGTTAGGCGTTATTGGAATGTAGAAAGCAAACAACATAATTTTACATTAGCCGAAACTGTTGAACAAGTGAGATTCCTTGTAAAAGATGCTGTAGAACGACAGTTAGTTGCAGATGTTCCAGTATGTACGTTTTTGTCGGGTGGGATTGATTCAAGCGCGATTAGTGCAATTGCATCTAATTATTTTAATAACAAAGGACGGGGTACTCTTCATACGTATTCGATTGATTATGAGCGTAATCATGAATTTTTCCAAGCGAACTCGTTTCAGCCTGATATGGATGAACCATGGATTCGAAAAATGCAACAATTTTTAGGGTCAGTTCATCATTCAGCGATTATAAATAATCAAAACCTTGCCTATCGTTTAGAGGATGCTGTTAAAGTGAGAGATTTACCAGGGATGGCGGATGTTGATTCCTCATTATTATGGTTTTGCGAGCAAATAAAATCAGACTTTACGGTTGCTTTGTCAGGTGAATGTGCCGATGAAATATTTGGCGGATACCCGTGGTTTTATCGAGATGATTTGCTAAATGAAGCAAGTTTTCCATGGATGAAATCCGAAGACGAAAGACATCGACTATTGCGATCAGACTGGCAACAAAAGTTAGATTTGAGTGGATATGTGAAGCAACGCTATCAGGAAACGTTGAATGAAGTTCCTAGGTTAGAAGGAGAAAGTCGATTAGAAGCTCGCCGTCGTGAAATGTTTTACATGAATATGATTTGGTTTATGACAACGCTTCTAGAACGAAAAGATCGCATGAGTATGGGAGCAAGCCTAGAAGTTCGTGTGCCTTTTGCTGACCATCGCCTAGTCGAGTACACATGGAATATTCCATGGGAAATGAAAATGCTAAATGGTCGTGAGAAGGGGATTTTACGCAAGGCCTTAGAAGGGGTATTACCTAATGATATTCTTTATCGTAAAAAGAGTCCTTATCCGAAAACGTATCACCCTGAATATATGAAACTAGTAAGGACTAAGTTAAACAACATCGTTGATAATAATAACTCTCCAATTCTTGAATTAATCGATAAACAAAAAGTCAAGGAAATTATTGAATCAAACGGGTCGTCATTTAAAACACCTTGGTTTGGTCAGCTCATGACAGGTCCCCAACTTATTGCACATTTAGCTCAAATCAATCTCTGGCTTGAACAATACAATGTGAACATCATTGACTGCTAAAAAAGACAAATCGTAAATCATTTCGTTTCTGATAGGATAAAAGATTTTTATATTAGAGAGGGAGGAATCTTGATGGATGAAATGTACTTATTAAATAGTGTTTGGATTATGTTAGGAGCGATTTTGGTTATTTTTATGCAAGGTGGATTTATTATGCTAGAAGCAGGTTCAACTCGCATGAAAAATGCTGGGCATATAGCGGGAAAAACGATCTTTACATTTGGAATTGCTTCGATTGTGTTTTGGGCAATCGGCTATGGGTTTATTTTTGGTGAAAATGGTAATTTTTTTGTTGGATTGTCTCACTTTTTCTATTCAGGCTATGATATAGAAGGATTAAGTTATTCTACTGCTGCTTTCTTTGTATTTCAGCTAGCATTTGCAGGGATCGCCTTAACGGTTGCTTTTGGGGGATTTGCTGAACGGGCAAAGCTTTCTGTCTACCTTATTTTTGCGATTCTATTCTCAAGCTTTGTGTATCCTGTTATTGCTCATTGGATTTGGGGCGGTGGCTGGTTAGCTGAACATGGAAAACAAGATTTTGCTGGATCTACAGTTGTTCACTTAACAGGTGCGATGGCAGCACTAGCAGCTACTATATTATTAAAACCGAGAATCGGGAAATACAATAAAGATGGCTCTGCTAACAATCTGCATGGTCATAACCAAGTATTTACAGCTTTAGGTGTGTTGATATTATGGGTTGGCTGGTTTGGTTTTAACGCAGGAAGCACACTTGGGGTCGATAATGGATTTTTTGGATTTGTTGCCTTAAATACAAACTTAGCAGCAGCAGCTGGAGCGATCAGTGCGTTGTTAATTTCATGGATTATAGTAGGGAAATCAGACGTTCCAACGATGTTGAATGGGGCGTTAGCTGGACTCGTAGCCATTACAGCATCATGTGCTTTTGTTGAGACATGGGCAGCGGTTGTCATAGGGTTTATTGCGGGAGCGCTAGTTTTCTACAGCGTAAAGTTTTTTGAAAAATGTAAAATAGATGATCCTATTTACGCTCTTTCTGTTCACGGTGCTGCTGGCGTATGGGGAACGTTATCAACTGGTCTATTTGCTACACCAGAATTGGCAACAGTCGGATTACCTGGATTATTTTACGGTGGTGGTGTCACTCAACTTGGTGTGCAAGCAATGGGAGTATTCGTGTCAGCTCTGTATGCATTTGCAGTATCTTTTGTCATATTACTAGTGTTAAAGAAAGTAATGAAGGGATTACGGGTGACAGAGGAAGAAGAACTTATTGGCTTAGATATAAGCGAACATGGTAGTTACGGATACCCTGAAGCATTCAAATCGAATAATCAAAAGATAGCTAATTGATTTGGGGAAATGTTAACCACCTAAGTATATTGTTTAAGGAAGTGTTAGCTTGATTTCATTTTACACACCATACCAATTAATAAAAGAATGGCGTGACAATAACATTGCAGCTCTTCAGTTTAGTACTGATGAGTTGCAACATTTCCATGATACCATTATAAGAAATACATTTGAGATTACCTTAAATGAAATGATTAAAAATTTCCAACAGCCACCCTGTGATTTTTCTTGGTTTGTAATGGGAAGTGCTGGTAGGTGTGAACAAGCTGTAATGAGTGATCAGGACCATGGCCTTATATATGAAGATACTAGTAAAAAAACATCAGATTATTTTCTTGAATTTGGTAAAAGGCTTTGTTCAGCCCTAGACTATATCGGCTATCCATATTGTGAAGGAAACGTGATGAGTTCTAATCCATTATGGTGTCAATCAAAAAGCAACTGGGAAGATCTAATATATAATTGGATCGATGAGAACAGCTGGGCTTCTCTTCGAAATTTATTAATCTTTTTTGATGCCCGGGTAGTAATTGGAAAGGAGCAACCTATACAACAATTAAAAAACATAATATATAAATCTATTGAAAAACATCCTTATCTGATCAGACGATTATTCGAAAATACGATGTATATTGAAAAAGCGGTAGGTATATTTAATCAATTTTTGACTGAGGCTTATGGTCCTTACCCTGGATGCATTAATCTGAAACGAACTGCTTTCTTTCCATATGTAAATGCGATTCGATTGTTAGCAATCATAGAGAATATCGACGAGACATCCACTTTGTCTCGATTAAAAAAACTTTCGGAGCAAGGAGAACATAACCGTAATTTGGATCCTTATTATGAAAACTTTAAGAAATTGTTGCAATACCGTTTGCACGAGGAAAAAACTTCAAACTATGAGGATGTTCATTATCTTCAGGTGAAGAACCTGAAAAAAGCGGAAAAACATGAGATCAAACAACTCTTAAAAGATGGAAGGAAGCTTCAGCGGTATACCGAGTCGGTCGTTAATAGGAAGATGAAAAATGAGGATTGATCCTTTTATTCAATGGATGAAACAAGTGCATGGTCGGGTGAATTCAGCTTTATATGGCCAGATGACAAGTCAGAATTCCCAACAAATTGCTTTTTTGAGAAGCTTAGAAAAAGAAATGGAAAGAGAGAAAAGCTTGTATACGCCTTTACAGGAATTAGAAGTGGTCGTTTTCGATTTTGAAACGACAGGCTTTTATCCTGAACGAGGTGATCAAATCCTCTCAATTGGTGCTGTGAAATTAAAAGGTTGGGTTATGAACAACGAAGCTGAAGAAACATTTTATTCTCTTGTACAGTTTAATGGTAGTCTTTCAAATGATATTAAACAGCTAACAGGACTTGGTGAGACAGAATTAAAAGATGCCCCTCCGCTTTTGGAAGTACTAGTTCAATTTTATCAATTTGTTCAAGGGAGGACGTTAGTCGCGCACCACGCGAGTCATGAAAAGAAATTCCTTCAACAAGCAAACTGGAAACTTTTCAAAACCAATGTCAAACATAGAATAGTTGATACTTCTTTAGTATTTAATGTAGCAACACCTCACGAAAAACTAATCACGTTAGAAGATTATTGTCAGCATTGTGGAATAGAAGTTCAAAACAGGCACCATGCATTAGGTGATGCAAAAATGACCGCACAATTGTGGCGTTTATATTTAAAGATACTCCATGATATGAAGTATAAAACACTTAGCGATATTTATGAGTGTTTTTAATTATTATTGACTCTTTCTATTTAGTTAATTTATTAGTGATGAAAAATAGAGTTAAAAAAATGAAAATACAGCTAACAATTTAATGTTAGCTGTATTTTTTAGTTTTTCATGCGCGGATCTAACGCATCGCGCAATCCGTCGCCCATTAAGTTAAATCCTAATACTGTTAGCATAATAGCAAGTCCAGGGAAAATCATCGTCCATGGTGCTTGTATTAAATATTGGCGGGAATCAGCTAGCATTTTTCCCCATTCTGCATCAGGTGGTTGCGCACCTAAGCCGAGAAAACCTAATGCGGCACATTCAATAATAGCAGTTGCAATCGCTAGTGTTCCTTGAACAATAATCGGAGCGATGCTATTTGGCAGAATATGATGAAACAGAATGCGAGTATCTGTCATTCCAATAGCTTTAGCTGCCATTACGTACTCTTCCTGTTTAATACTTAATACTTTTGAACGAATAAGACGGCCAAAATTTGGTACGTTAATAATTGCAATTGCGATTAACGCGTTTTGTAATGAAGGTCCTAAAACCGCAACAATCGCAATTGCTAGTAGTATACTAGGGAATGCGAGCAAAATATCAAAGAATCTTGAAATCACTGTATCTATCCAACGGCCATAATATCCAGCAATAATACCGAGTGCACATCCAATGATGATCGAACCTAAAACTGAGAAAAAGCCAACCCAAAGGGAAATACGTGCACCATATATGACTCTAGATAGAATATCTCGTCCAAAGTCATCGGTACCAAACCAATGGTCAGCTGATGGTTTTTGCAGACGATCAGCTAGAACTTGATCATTCATTCCCGTTGGTGCGAGGACCGGTGCCAAAAAGGCAATAATAATAAAAAAGAGGACGATACAAGCTCCAATTAGGGCAAGCTTATTTTTTTTAAAGCTTTTCCAAGCCTCAAGCCAAGGGGACGTAACTTTTTCATTTTTAATTTCAACAGTTGTAGTATTTTTTGCAAGTTCAGCCATAGTAAACCCTCCTCTCAATCAATAATCCCTAGTTGTATTTAATTCGTGGGTCAATTGCTGCATAAAGCAAGTCAACCACTAAATTAATCATCACAAAGATTGTTGCAATCACTAAAATTCCAGATTGAATAACAGGATAATCTCTAAAGCCGATTGCATCATAAATATAGCGACCAATTCCTGGCCAACCGAAGATAGTTTCAGTTAAAATTGCGCCGCCTAACAACAAGCCCATCTGTAGACCAATAACCGTTAATACAGGGATTACAGCATTCTTTAATGAGTGCTTATAAACTACCCAAAAATTACTTAATCCTTTCGCTCTTGCAGTTCGAATGTAATCAGAGCGCATGACTTCTAGCATGCTTGAACGAGTCATTCTAGCAATTATAGCCATTGGAATGGTGGCAAGAGCAACACCTGGTAATAGTAAGTGTTTAAAAACATCTATAAATTGGTCCATTTTCCCTTGAATGAGTGTATCAAGAAGGTATAAATGTGTGATTGCTTCAACAGGATTGCGAATGGTTTCACGACCAGTAGTTGGTAGTAACTCTAATTTAATTCCAAAAATCCATTGTTCCATTAACCCTAACCAAAAGATCGGCATAGAAACTCCAATTAATGCTAAAACCATGGCTGTGTAATCAAACCAAGAATTTTGGAACCAAGCACTTATAATTCCAGCATTCACTCCAATAACAATAGCAATAATCATCGCGAACAAAGCAAGTTCAAATGTTGCCGCTAAATAAGGCCATATCTCTTTACTAATTTCTGATGAGGTACGGATTGAATTACCTAAATCACCTTGTAATAGTCCCTTCATGTAATCCACGTATTGTACATACCAAGGCTGATCAAGTCCAAGCTTATGATTTAATTCCGCAATAGCCTCTGGTGTCGCTTTCTGTCCTAAAATAATTTGGGCAGGATCACCGGGAATTGCTCGGATCATAAAAAATACAAGAATAGTCATACCAACTAGTACAGGGATTAACATGAACAGGCGTCTTATCGTGTAAGCAAACATTAGTAACACCTCAGTCTAAAACTTATTTCATAACAAATCATCATATAGGAATAATTGCTTTGTAAAAAAAGGGGAGTGAGAATACACTCCCCATAAATATTACGTAATTACTTATTTAAACTGTACAAAAGTAAGTTTATCTGTACCAGTCGGATGCGGGAAGAATTCCGCAACATTCGTTTTACCAGCCATTAACGGAGTAGAGTGAACAAGTGGAACCCATGGTGCATCTTCCTTAATAATTTCTTGAGCTTGTTTATAAAGTTCATTACGTTCAGCTTCATTAGGATTTGATTGAGCTTCAACTAAGATCTTATGCAATTCTTCACTTGCATAATAAGAGTAGTTATTGCTTCCAATCGCATCTTTATCAAGTAAAGCATACAAGAAGTTATCAGCATCTCCGTTATCACCAGTCCAACCTAGCAAGAACGCATCTGCTTCTCCTTTACTTGCTTTTTCTAAATAAGTAGCCCACTCGAATGAGACAATTTCAGATTTAACACCAATCTCAGTAAAGCTAGCTTGAAGTACTTCAGCAATTTTTCGTCCGTCTGGCATATAAGGACGTGATACAGGCATTGCCCATAGCTCCATTTCGAAGCCATTTGGATATCCAGCTTCTGCTAATAACTGTTTTGCCTTTTCCAAATCATATGGATATGGTTCAAGGCCTTCATGGTATCCAGATACAGAAGGTGGCATAGGGTTTTTAGCGGGCTCCCCTAAACCACTATAAAATGCGTCAATAATCGCTTGTTTATCAACCGCATGGTTAAGAGCTTGACGTACTAATTTGTTGTTTAACGGATGATCAGGTTCGTTTTCCTTGATCGTTAATCCTAAGTATCCAACGTTCATGGAAGGACGCTTGTAAACTTGTAGGTCTGGATTCGATTCAATTTGTGAAAGATCACTTGGATTTAAACCATCAGCGATGTCAATTTCACCCGTAATTAGGGCGTTCAGACGAGCTGAGTTTTCCGGAATAGCTTGATAGATTACAGAATCTAATTTTGGATAACCTTCTAACCAGAAATCAGGGTTTTTTTCTAAAACAATTTTATCGTTGCGTGACCAGCTTACAAATTTGAATGGACCAGTACCAACTGGATTTTCAGTGAATTTGTCACCATATTGCTCGATTGCAGCTGGGCTTCCAATTCCGAAAGGTACCATTGCAATATTTTTTAGAAATGGTGCTTGCGGACGGTTAAGAGTAATTTCAACTGTTAATGGGTCCAATGCTTTTACTTCTTTAATTACATGACTCTCGTCACCTTTAAAGCCACCAAACATTGAAACATAATATGGAAATGTTTCTACTGTACCGTTCATCCAGCGGTCAAAGTTATAAACAACAGCATCTGCATTAAAGTCAGTGCCATCATGGAACTTAACTCCTTCACGTAGAGTGAATGTGTAAACTAAACCATCATCAGTAACTGTCCACTCTGTAGCAAGAGCTGGTTCGATAGATGTATCTTGCTGACCATAGTCTACAAGAGTATCAAAGATTTGCTTTGTTACCATTAAAGATTCTCCATCAGTAACAGTAATTGGATCTAATCCTACTGAATCACCGCCACGGCCAAATACTAAGGTATCACCAGCCTGTGCTTCGGTATTTCCATCACTTGTTTCAGCCGGTTCTGTATTTTCACCAGACTGACTAGAAGAACAACCTACTAATGCTACTGAGAGTAACATTAAGAAAGTTAGAGTGAGTAAAAAACTCTTCTTCATGAATCCCCCTCCTAAATTCTAAAAAATTTTTTATATGTCAATGGTGCAAAGTCATCAACTCTATTTATCGTAAAGATGACAAGCAACATAATGACCAGATTCTATTTCTCTAAAGTCTGGACGGTCCGTCTTACAAATCTCCATACATTCTGAACACCTAGTGTGGAATGCGCAACCTGTTGGTGGATTTGAAGGGCTAGGAATATCGCCAGTTAAAAGAGTATCTTCTTTTACATAATCAGGATCTGGAATTGGTACTGCTGCTAAAAGCGCACGTGTGTATGGATGCAATGGTTTTTTATAAAGATTTTCGCTGTCGCTAAGCTCTACCATACGCCCTAAGTACATAACAGCAACACGATCACTAATATGTCTTACAACTCCCAAATCATGGGCTATAAATATATAAGTTAATTGAAACTCCTTCTGCAAATCTTCTAATAAATTTAAAACCTGTGATTGTATTGAGACATCAAGCGCTGATACCGGCTCGTCAGCGATAATTAGTTTCGGCTTAGTCATAAGAGCTCTTGCAATCCCAATCCGTTGCCTTTGACCACCACTAAATTGGTGAGGATAGCGTTTAGCGTGATAGCTACTCAATCCGACAACTTCTAACATTTCTTGAACAAGTTTTTTTCGTTCTTTTGTATTGCCAATTCCATGAACAATTAAAGGCTCTTCAAGTATTTTTTCGACGGTATGGCGAGGGTTTAGAGACGCAAACGGGTCTTGAAATACCATTTGCATTTCTCTTCGCAATTTTCTCATTTCATTAGTAGATAGTTTTGTAATCTCTTGATTATCAAAAATTATTTTCCCCTCAGTTGGTTCAATCAATCTAGTAATTAAGCGACCTGTTGTTGATTTTCCACAGCCACTCTCACCAACAATTCCAAGTGTTTCCCCTTTTTTTACAACAAAGCTAAGCCCGTCTACAGCTTTAACTTCACCCACTTGTTTTTGCAAAATGCCACCTTTTATCGGAAAATGCTTTTTCAAATTTTCTACTTGTAATAATGTTTCAGACATTAGCCAACAACCTCCTGTTCTTCATGTAGAAAACAGCGAACTTTATGATTGCTCCCTACATTAAACAACTCAGGAGTTTGAGTTTTACATTTATCTAACGCATACTCGCAGCGAGCAGCAAATCTACAACCTTGTTTTATTGAACCAGGCTTTGGAACATTACCCGGAATGGAATAAAGACGATCTTGCTTTTCACGCATATCAGGTATTGATTTAATTAATCCGACCGTGTATGGATGCTTTGGATTGTTAAAAATTGTATGGACATCGCCTTCCTCGACGATTTTGCCGGAATACATTACAACAACCCGCTTGCAAACTTCTGCAACAACTCCAAGATCATGGGTAATTAACATGATTGCGGTATTCAATTCCTCGTTTAACCTTTTCATTAAACCGAGTATTTGTGCCTGGATTGTTACATCTAAAGCTGTTGTTGGTTCATCAGCAATAAGAACTTTTGGTCCGCATACCATAGCCATTGCAATCATGACGCGCTGTCTCATCCCACCTGACAACTGATGGGGATATTCATTAATAAGTTCTTCGGCACGAGGTAATCCTACAAGCTTTAAAATTTCAACGGCACGATCCCGTGCTTTTTGCTTACCCCAGTTTTTATTATGAATTTTTATCGCTTCAATTAATTGATTACCGATTGTAAAAAGTGGGTTAAGTGAAGTCATCGGTTCTTGAAAAATCATCGCAATTTCATTGCCACGAATTTCTCTCATTCTTTTTTCTTTTGCTAAAGTTAAATCTTCACCATGAAATAGAATTTTTCCACCGACAATTTTACCAGGCGGCTTTGGAATGAGGCCCATAATTGAAAGAGAAGTCACACTTTTACCGCAACCCGACTCCCCAACTATTCCAAGAATCTCACCTTCGTTAATATGAAAGTCTACATTGTCAACTGCGGGGACTTCTTCGCCTTCAGAAAAAAAAGACGTCCGTAGGCCTTGTACATCTAGGACCGGACTTTTCATTTATTATTCACTTCCTCTCAAAAACAACTAACAAAACGGCGACATGAAAATGTAATATTTTTATAATTCGTTTTTTATTATGACATTTGGGCTAATAAAAGACAATAGGAAATTTTAAGAAAAATCCATATATTGATATAATTATTTTTATTTGAATGATTAGAAAAGTAGCGTTTTTAACACTTTTAAACATAAAAGCAATAAAGAGATTTTTATTTTAAAAAAATAAAAATCGCAATAAAATTGGAGAAAATTGTAAAAATTTGCAATAATCAATCGATTACAATACGAGCTAAAATAGTCGTACAAGACAGTGCCTCTGAATATACTCTTTAGACAAGTTATTTTTGAAGAGGTGTCATTATTATGGCTGTTTTTTTAAGCTATATTTTTTTAGGGTTATCATTAGCTGCACCGATTGGCCCGGTAAATGCAGCACAATTAGATCGAGGTATAAAACATGGCTTTTTACATGCGTGGTTAGTAGGAGTTGGGGCAATATTAGCAGACGCCATTTATATGTTAATTGTTTATATGGGTTTGGTAACATTTATTGATGCTCCAATTGTGCAAACTTTTTTGTGGGTATTTGGCTGCTTTGTTCTAGTATATTCAGGAGTTGAAAGCATATTAACTGCAGGTAAAATACATATTCAAAATCAACGCCATTATGAGCCTCGATATAAAGCATTTATATCAGGGTTTATTATGTCGATTACAAATCCATTATCAATACTTTTTTGGTTAGGAATTTACGGGTCTTTGCTTGCCAAAACAGTAGAATCATCAACAAAGAGTGAATTGATCGTCTATAGTTCTGCAATTTTTCTAGGTTTATTGCTATGGGATATTACAATGGCGACTGTATCCAGTAGTTTTCGTAAGCTGTTAACCTCAAAGCTTCTAGTTATAATTTCAGTTGTTTCAGGACTTTGCTTAATTGGTTTTGGAATTTATTTCGGTTTTCAAGGACTAAATCTATTATTAACATAAAGCTTTGCGCGAGATGAGCGGAAAGCGAAGTGCCACTAACGAAAATCAAAACAACCACGTTTAATAGAGCCAAAATAAAAAGGAAAAACCAATTAAGGTTTTTCCAATTTTACAAACATAGTTCCAGGTCCTTTTGTATCACTTCGTTTCCAAACTGCATGCATAATGAGCGCTACAACTGCAATTGCTACAACAAACCCTAAGCTAATGAAAAATCCAGGTCGTAGTTCTTTACTTAAAATTGTACCGGATACAGCAAGGATTATAAACAACATACCAACGTAGTATTTAGCTCGATCGATATAGTTTGGCTGTAGTAAGCGATTTGCGGACAATAAAATAAACATCCAATTATATAACAGCATTAATCCCGCTCCAGTAGTAATGAATTCGTAAATAGAATCAGGCATTAAGAGCGACATCACGATTGACGAGACAAGCCCGACAGCTGATAGAATAAAAGCTGGTAAAGGTACTTTTAGTCGCCCTTTGTTGGCAAAAAAGGGAGGCGCGTCACCATCTTGCGCTAACGAAACTAATATTGTTGTTACACCAAACAGAGCTGCAACCATTGTTGAGAAACCCGCAATAATTAGCGCACCATTAAAAATATCTGCTATATAAGGGATTTTGTAATTTTTCAAGGCCAAAACAAATGTACTTTCTTTACTGTTAAAGGTACGCCAAGAAACTAAATAAACAGCAAGTCCAATTGAAACAACATAGATGAATGTCAAAAGCATAAGCATAATTTTCCCAGCTTTAGGTGCTTCTTTAGGATTATTTAATTGTGTTGCCATTAATCCCATGACCTCTATTCCTCCAAAGGCGTAATAGGCAAAAATTAAAGCAGACCATAACCCTAACAATCCTTTTGGAAAGTAATTCGCTGGTACGGAAGGTTCCCTTGTTCCGTCAATGATTCCAAAAATAGCAAAACAAGCAATTACGATAAACATTGTAATAGCCGCGATTTTTATTAAAGCAAATATGTTTTCTAAGCGATTTAATCCTTTGCTTCCAACTAACAAAACAGCTAATCCTAAAACGGCATAAATCGCTGCAAATACCCATAAAGGAATAGTCGGAAACCAAAAACGCGTAAAAATAGATAAAGCTGTTAGTTGACTTCCCATAATTAACATTTCTGAGCTCCAATATATCCATCCAATGCTAAAGCCTGCCCAACGGCCATAGGCTTTTTTTGCATACGTTCGAAATGCTCCCTTTTCCGGCTTTTTTGCCGTCATTTTTGCCAGTGCGTCAAAAACAAAATACGTTCCAATAGCTGCAACGATGAAGGCGATTAACACGGATGCACCAGTTGATTTTATCGCAATACCTGAACCTAAAAAGAACCCTGTTCCAATTGTACAACCGACACCAAAAAGTGATAACTGCCACCATTTCATCTCGTTATTTTTGCTGCTAGTAGTGGACATATAGGACACCCCGCAATGATCGATTATGACTTATCATCACCTTAACCAAAGACTAATATTTACTATAATGGAAGGTAAAAAGTGTAATAACATAGTGAGAGCTATTTAGGTACTTACATAAAGTTAAGATCAATTGCTCAAATTATAAATACATAATACTTATTTCAATATAAATGATGAACCAAAATATGAAAAAGGAAGAGAAGTAAATGAGAGAATACCTTTTAACGATTTGGGGGATATTCGATCCTATTTATTTTAAATTTACACGTCTATGCTATGTTTCCGAAAGAGGAGAAGCAGACAATATTTTCAGAGTACGACTTACACGCTACAAAGGCAAACCAGTAGTTCTGTCCGACGGTACGAAAATTAATAAAAATGATACGTTGGTAAAAATTCATCTCCATAATGTAAGATTATTATCTGAACTAATTACTGTGAAAAGCGAAATAAAGAAAGCTAAAGTCATTTATGAATACGTTAAACAGTCTTTACCTAAAATAGAACAATATGTAAGAAATCATAAACATGAAAATGAAATTAAAGGGATTATAGGGATAACATTATTAAATAGAGGTGCAGAACGGCTTGGGTTTGAAGTTTTTTCGATTTCGAATCCTATTTACAAAGTGTTGAAATATTCAGCTTTTTTACCAATTTGCTTTCTTTTTGGTTCTAAACCTTCATTAGGAAAACATTCTATTCCTAGTTACTTATTCATGTCAAAGGAGAAGTTGTCAAAACTATACAAGGTATAGGAGCTATAGAACTAAAAAAGGCTGCTATCAACAGCCTTTATATTACATTGCAGATAAAGTTTTTATTTCAGTGCTTGCAATTTCTAGTTTGTGAATTGTAATTTCAGGTCTACTACCGACACGAATGTTTACACCTGTTTGACCTAGTCCTTCGCTAATATAGTATGGTTTACCGTCTTCTTTATGAAGTCCTTTAATAATATTCATTCTCGCCAGCTTTCCCATTTTTGCTAGATGGTAAGCTTTTGGATAACAAATTTGTCCACCATGGAAATGACCTGCTAACAAATAGTCGAAATGGTAATCCTTCATTTGAAGAACAATATTGGGGTCATGGGTCAACACTAGGTTTGTTCCTTCTTTAAGTCCATTATAGGAGAGTTCCAGATTACTACGATTTGTGCTGAAATCATCAATTCCAATAATATTTACTCGTCTACCTTGAACATAAATGGCGTGATTTTCATTTGTCATTATTTTACAGTTGTTTTGACGTAACGTATCCTTCAATAATTGCAGGTTTTTTCCGCGTAAAACATAATCATGATTACCTAATACAGCGTAAATACCGTATTTTGGATCTAATGTAGTAAGAGCTTTTAAATATGGTTGAAGCTTTGGAATGGTTGATTTTCGGTCGAGGAAATCTCCTGTTAAGGCAATTATATCAATATCTTTATCGTTTACCTTTTTAATAAGTTCTGTTGGTGAGATTGATATATTTTCAAGATGTAGATCAGAAAGTTGCAATATATTTAAAACAGGAAGCTGTCCAGTTGTTTTATCTTGGTTAATTTGAATAGTATTAATGATGATGTCTTTCGTATTATTATTAGCTTTTTTAATTAAATACAACAATAAAATAATTAATATAGAGTAAAGCAGAAAATACAAGAGTGTCACTCCTTTCTGTATAAGATTATACAAGAATAATTTCCTTGTTGTTACGGTAATTGGTGGAATCACATCCAATTGGGATTTGTTTAAATAATATATGACATAAAAATTGAGGGTCTAATTTATGAACCAATCAACAAAATCTATTTTGTTTTTACCTTTTTTACAAATTCCATCAGGCCATCATCAAGTAGCGAATGCTATATTAGAAGAACTTATAAATAGAAATGCCGATATTTGTTGTGAAAAAATTGATATTCTTTCGTATAGTTACGGGAAAATTGAATCTCTCGTTTCCAATGTTTATTTAAAATGGATTCAATTATTGCCAGGAACTTATAATGTAATTTATCAAGCTTCTGTATATAAAAATCTTGAGAAGAACAAACAGTATCGTTTGTATGAGGCGCTATTTTTGAAGTCTATGCAGAAATTAATTAAGGAGAAGAAACCTAATCTTATCGTATGTTCACATGCTTTACCATCATATATGCTAAATTATTTAAAAGGAATCAACGAGTTAGAAATTCCAGTAGTTAATATTTATACAGATTATTTTATTCACCATTTTTGGGGGATTGAACATATTGATTATCATTTTGTACCATCTCATTTTATGAAACAGTATTTACTTCGTAAAGGATTAAATAGTGACCAGATCTTTGTTACTGGAATTCCAATTCATAAAAAAATCCAAAAATATAGAGAAAAGAGGAATTCGTTAAAATCATCCTCTAGTTTTTCTTGTTTAATTACTGGTGGGAATATGGGAGTTGGGGCAATTGAGGAATTGGTCGAAAGAATAGGAGAAAATAGAAATATACATTTTCATGTGTTATGTGGGAAAAATGAAAAGTTGTTTAGTAAGTTGAAGAAACGTAATCAATCGACCATTACTCCATTGAAATATATCGAATGTAGAAAAGAAATGGATGAATTATATGATAAATCAGATGCTATTTTAACAAAGCCGGGTGGAGTTACGATAAGTGAATGCTTATTTAAAAGAAAGCCTATTTTTGTTTATGATGCTTTACCTGGACAAGAAGAAATAAATGTTAAGCAATTGAAAAAAATGAGGGTCATTTTTGATGTAAGAAATTGGCGTAAAGAAACCAAACCAGTGGACGAGCTTCTTTATTCTTTCTTAATGAACAAGCAAATAATGGAAAGATTTGAAAAATCAATAGACGATTACCACAAACAAATTGCTATTCAAGAACCATATGAAATCATTGAGGATATTTTAGTTCGTATCGGGAAATGACATAAAGAAATTATTCATGATAAGGCGATAAAATTTTAAGTGGCAGTCTTTATTATTAAGACTGCCACTCTTGGAAGTATTAATGTAATTGCTGTTGCGATGGTTCAATTTCAGGATGAATCGGGACCTGTGGATCGATAATCGCCGAAAAGCTATTAAAAAATTGTTGCTGCTCTTCAGGTGCTACATAGCCAAGGTCAATCCCTAATGCCTTTGATAAGAATGGATCCAATGTACATAAATCGGTTTCTGTCACATCAGAAAGACTTGTTTTTCCAAGAGAGTAGCAAACGAGGCCCATTTCTTGGGTAGCTGCATTAAAATAATGAAATAAATTTTTAGCACTTCGCTCTATGTCTAACTGATCGGTAGCTTTTGCGTTGTATACAACTAGATCAGTAGGTGGTTCAAACGGAAGTGCTTTTGTCATTTGGTCCCCAACTAAAGCCATGACAGCAATCGTACCTATGTAGACTGCGTCAGCGCCTAATGCCATTGCCTTTAAATAGTCGCCTGGAGTTTTAAGGCCGCCAGTAGCCAAAAGGCTAATATCAGTAGTAACTCCTTTTTTTCTAAAATATTTTGCTGCCCTTGATATTGCAAATAGTGTAGGTAGACCAACATCATCCTCCAAAATTGGAGCGCCACCATGCGTCCCGCCTTCGGCACCATCGACTGTTACGAAATCAACGCCAGCCTCTATTGCAATCTGTAATTCCTTTTCTAAATGATGGGTAGCAGCTATTTTCAAACCAACAGGCACACCTGTTTCATTTTGAAGTTTGCGTACTAGTTCAATAAATTGTTCTTTTGTATCGATCCCAGGGAGACGGGAACGGATAACCGCATCCTCTCCTTCGGAAAGGTTGAATACTTTTCGGTAGTCCTCACCAATATTTTTAGCTGCAGTTCGTTGTGGTGTTGAACCTTGTGCCCCTTGTCCGAGTTGGATTTCAATTCCATCTAGTTGCTTATACTTTTCTGGACTATTGAGCCAACCACCGCGATTATACTGGCCAATTAATATCGAAGCAGCTTCTCGTTCCTCTTCCATTAAACCTGCTTCACCTGTGTTAGTAGCCGTACCAATTTTCGAAGCAGCTTTTGCTAATGCAATTTTAGCACTTTTACTTAACGCTCCCCCAAATGACATGGCAGCAATCATAATTGGAATTGACAGGGTTATTGGTTTTTTTGCACGTTTTCCTATAGTAACTGATGAAGAAATGCTGACGTTTTCCGGGGTTGGAAACCGGAATAAATGGACCGGATTAAACAGCAATTTCTCCCATGGTGAGAAGTGGTGATGTGACCCTAGTGGTCTTTCAGGCGGTTGTCCCTGACTAGAGCGAATGACTGTTTCCATCAAATTAATGGTTCCAACCTTTTTAGAAATAGGTATCATTTCAAAGATATTTTCCGTGTATTGGTCTCTAGCCATTCTTTCTAAAGCTTTGTCAACTGTTTCATTTACAATACTTCTGACAATATTACTAATAAGTTTATTAAACATGTTCTTGTCACCCGTTTTGGTTGTTTAATTGGTCAATTTTTTGAGAAAGAGAAATACAAATTTGTTTAATTTCACCTAGTTGTCTTGCTGCACTTTGTTCCTCAATTGCAATTTGATTGAGCTTATCATCACCCATATTTGTTAAATCCTTATAATGTTGGCTTTCTACAGTCGATAGTGTTCCTGCAACCGTTTGTATTCGATTTAACTCCGAACTTAAAAACGTAAGCGTATTTCTTAACTCAGTTTGCTCCATCGTTGACACTCCTCATAATTTATTGAAATCTACTTAATCATTTTATAATTTTTCGTCATTTTCTCCTAAATTATTCATTATTACGACGATACAACCTTTATATTCACTTTTTTCTTTCAGATTTATTCATTAAAGTTGATATACATATAAAATTACCTATTGCAAATAATAATTTTGAAAAATAAAAATAAAGAAGGGGTTTTTAAAATGGACCATTTAAAAGCACTATTACTTAAATTAATTTCCAGTTTTGTTCTTTTGTACATTGTTTTCGGAATTTTTACAGATATGTCAGTCGGAAGAATTTTTTTCACATCGTTAATGGTAGGTGTAATCTCTTATATTATAGGTGATCGCCTAATTTTACCTAGGTCGAATAATTTAGTAGCCACTATTGCCGACTTTGGTCTTGCGTTTTTGATTATGTGGCTTTTAAATAGAAATGAAGTATTGACTTGGAATTTATATGAAATGACGTTAATTGCTGCTCTTGGGCTAACACTATTTGAATACTTTTTCCATAATTATCTATCTAGAAATATAGATAAGAAAGACAGACAAAGAAATGAAAAGACTGCAGGGAATTTACAATATCAAACAGAGGCTGCTGAAGAACTAGCACCTAATGAAGTAGAAAACCTAAAGAATAGAGAATAACCCTTCATTATAGAGTTTTGAATTTTTATTATTGCAATTCTGATAAAAGAGTTGCTTTTTCTTTTTCATATAATAAGTAATACGATATCATAGGATATAAGTGTTTAGATTTCAAGGAGAGAGAAATGATGAAGGGACAAACGAAAGAAAGAAATGTTGTTATTTCATTATTAATAGCAACATTTTTAACAGCGATAGAAGGTACAATAGTAAGTACGGCTATGCCAAAAATAGTCGAGGATCTAGGGGGAAGCCACTTATATACATGGGTGATCTCTGTTTATTTACTAGCTCTCGTTATTACTACTCCAATATTTGGTAAGCTAGCTGATTTATATGGTAGAAAATTGATGTTTACAATTGGTGTAATTATATTTCTAGTTGGCTCAATGCTTTCAGGTTTTTCGCAAACAATGGGACAGCTCGTCTTATTTCGTCTAATTCAAGGATTAGGGGCAGGAGCATTAACGACCATTCCTTTTACGATTATTGGTGATGTCTTTACATTTGAACAACGTGCTAGAGTTCAAGGTTTGATTAGCAGTGTCTGGGGTATAGCAGCTATCGTAGGTCCGTTGACGGGTGGATTCATCGTTGACACGATATCTTGGCATTGGATTTTCTTTTTGAACTTACCTTTTGGAATCATTTCACTTATTCTTTTGGGAACTGCCTTATATGAGCAGATTGAAAGAAAGAATCAAATTATTGATTACCCTGGAATATTAACCTTTGCCGTCAGCATGAGCGCTTTTTTATATGCTTTAACATTATTGAAGGATTATGAAAATGCTGCAAGCAGTATTTTAGCATTCTTTGTAGTTGCATTTGTGGGGATTGGATTGTTTATTTGGATTGAAGCGCGAGCAAAGGAACCGATGTTACCCCTTTCGCTATTTAAAATCCGCTTGATTTCCGTAGCAAACATTGCTGGATTTCTAATTAGCTTTATATTAATTACAGTTTCGTTTTATATTCCGCTATGGGTACAAGGAGTGCTTTTGTTAAATGCAACTTTATCGGGTATTGCGATGATGCCAATATCAGTGACCTGGTTAATTGGCGCTGTTTTAGCAGGTAGATGGCTTAGTAAAACACAATCCTTTGGCCGGATTGCTGCACTTGGAATTTTCTTAATTTTGCTTGGCTGCATCGGCTTGAGTTTTCTTGATGCGCATTCAACTGTTCCATTAATCATGGCTGAAACGGCGATTATAGGAGTGGGGTTTGGTTTATCATTTACAACCTTTACAGTTGCTGTGCAATCTGCTGTTGATTGGAGACTTCGGGGAGCTGCCATGGGGTCGAATAATCTAATGCGAAACTTAGGCCAGGCAATTGGAATTGGAATTTCTGGATTGTGGTTAAGTGATGAGCTCAAAGGCAGTGTACTCGAAGCAAGTCTACATACCATCTTTATTGTCCTTGTTATTATTGCAATGTCTGCCTTTATTACGACGATTGTGCTACTCCGAAAGGCCGCAAGCCAATAAACTATTCAATAGTCTGTTCATCCATTGAGGCAGGCCCATTATGAGTCAGCCTCAACAATCTATTTACGCTTCATGCTGCGTATGGTCTTTTTTGTTTCCTTATCTATTCGGAGAGATTCAGTGATTTTTTGTAAAGCTTTGTTATAAGTGAAGTTATCAAGGTTGTTATGTTTTAAATATACAAACGTTTCTTGTGGATACTTTATAAAACAAATTGATAATGCCCAAGCAACTGCCATTTTTACATAATAACCTTCATGTTTAACTTGATCCAAACGGGCGAGGACATCATGAAGGTAACGATCATCAATATAGTAGTTCAGCAACATGACGATGGCAAATCGTAGTTCATATTCTTTTTTTGAAGAAAAATATGATTGCAAAAACTCCCAAACACGAACTCGATGATTTTTAACTATTTTTAAACTTGAACAAAAGCTATCACAAACAGACCAGTTATCAATTTTTGGAACGAAATCAGTAACATAGCGTAAAACTTCCTCAATATCCGCTTTTATGGTGCCGATAACCATTCCTTGTAGCATAGTTTCCTCAAAGTATTCATTTTGAGCGGTATTGATGTAGTTTTGCCAATCTCCTTTGGCAATTTCTTTGGCAAGCCTTCTTAAATTTGGCAGTCGAACGCCTAAAATATTGTCTACATTTGGGTTCAAAGAACTTGAGAACTTCTGATAGTCCTTGTCCACCATTTCCAAAATACGATCTCTTACAGTTTTCTCCACTACTCAATCACCTCTGTTGGATATTCCAATAATATCAATTTACAGAATAGTAGTAGGATTGGCAAATGGATTAATGCTTCTTACAGCTAGAATCGGAAAGACACACCTTACGAGGAATCACCGCCTATGATGGAATACATATAAAAAAAGTCTGCAGTGAATAATATAGTTGGGCAATAGAAGCAATTGAAGGAGTGAACGTTTTGGACATACAAATAAGTGATGTAGCACTCAAATGGTTTAAGGAAGAATTTGGGCTAAAACGAGGAGACATGGTGAAATTTTATTCGCAAATTTATGGGACAAGTCCTATCCAACAAAGTTTTGCGCTAGGTTTTTCAAAAGATAATACGCCTGTCAATATGGCTGTCAGTACTGAGATCGATGGAATTACATTTTACATAGAAGAAAGTAGTGAATGGTTTTTTGATGGACATGACTTTTCAGTTGATTATAATGAAAAAAATGATGAAATTGAATTTACATACAATAAATCTAAAAATAGGTGTTTCAATTAGTACATGTACCCCTTTGTTCACATAGGTTATTAGTGAACCTACGTCAAGAGAAAGGGGATTGAGGATATATGCATCATCATATGCGGCCAAAATTGTTAAGCCCAATCATAAGTCCGATAAAATGTTGTGATGTACATGATGTTGATGTTTTTCAAGTTCCACATATTCACCCTACCCATACAACTGTCCATCATCACAATATTTTTGAACACTTACACTCTTTTCCACAAACTGTGTCTCATGTTTCAGACGTTGCACATCAACACTTCAAATGTCCACCGGGCATGATGCCAGGTGTCGGACCAGGCATGGCACCCGGAATGGGCTTTGGTGGCGGTTTAGGAATGCCGGGACCAGGAATGGCAGGACCTGGAATGATGGGTCCTGGAATGATGCCGCCTGGAATGGGACCAACTCCATTTATGAGACCATAACAGGGTCAGTACCTAAATGAGATGAATTGATCGGCAGTTTGCGACAATTCATCTTATTTTTTTGTCTTACCCTATAAATAAAAAGATAAATTGACATTTAAGACAATTTTTGAAAAAATAGAGGATAATAGATCGTTTTTTGGTATTATACATAGAGGTGAATAAATATGTTTTCAGATAAAGTAAAATTAACAGCAAAACAAATATTGGAACAGGATTTTAAAACATCAATAAAGGGATATAATAAGGATGAAGTTGATCAGTTTTTGGACTTTGTCATTAAGGATTATGAAACATTTCATCAAGAAATAGAGCGATTACAACAAGAAAATTTACGCTTGAAAAAACAGCTTGAAGAAAATCAGAAAAAGGCAGTTTCAAATGTTGGTGGAAGTACGAATTATGATATCCTAAAACGTTTATCTAATTTAGAAAAACATGTCTTTGGTAGCAAACTGTTTGATTAATGATGTGATACAATTAATACATTTTTCTCATAAGGTTAAACAGTCTTGTCCAATTATTTTGTAATACATATGCAAGGAATAACAAAGCTCTCACTAAAAATATAAAGGAGGGCTTTTTTCATTTAAATCAACTGCAAAATAACTTGCCAACAGATAAGCTAAAACGATAGGAGTCGAATAATGAGTAAAATTACGCTAATCGCTACAGCAGCAATGGGTATTGAGGCATTAGTAGCGAAGGAAGTACGCGATTTAGGCTATGAGAATGTCGTTGTTGACAATGGGAAAGTTACATTTGAAGCGGATGAGTCCGCAATTTGCCGTACAAATCTTTGGTTACGTACAGCAGACCGAGTGAAAATTAAAATTGGGGAATTTAAAGCAACAACTTTTGATGAATTATTTGAAAAAACAAAAGCATTACCATGGGGTGATTATATTCCAGAAGATGCAGAGTTCCCTGTAATCGGAAAATCTGTTAAATCCAAATTGTTTAGTGTTCCAGATTGCCAAGCCATCGTAAAAAAGGCAATTGTTGAAAAATTAAGAATCCATTACAAGCGAACAACTTGGTTTGAAGAAAAAGGGCCATTATTTCGAATAGAGGTAGCTCTACTTAAAGATATTGCAACATTGACGATTGATACAAGCGGAGTCGGATTACATAAACGTGGCTATCGGGCCGATCAAGGAGAAGCACCGCTAAAAGAAACGTTAGCTGCAACATTAGTACTGTTAACGAATTGGACACATGACAGACCGTTTGTTGATCCATTTTGTGGTTCAGGTACAATCCCAATTGAAGCAGCATTAATTGGTCAAAATATAGCTCCGGGATTTAATCGTGAATTTGTTTCGGAAAACTGGGACTGGATTGGCAGAAAACGATGGGAGGAGGCTATTCAAGAAGCTGAGGATTTAGCTAAGTATGACCGTCCACTTGATATTACCGGCTCTGATATTGATCATAAAATGATAGAAATTGCAAAAGGAAATGCAATGGAAGCAGGCTTAGGTGATTTAATATCTTTTAAACAGATGCAGGTCAAAGATTTTACAACTAAAAAAGAATACGGTGTGATTGTCGGGAATCCACCATATGGAGAACGACTAGGAGAGAAGAAAGCTGTTGAAGAAATGTATAAGGAGATGGGGAAAGCCTTTGCCCCATATAATACTTGGTCGGTCTATATGCTGACATCACATCCAGAGTTTGAAAAACTGTACGGAAAGCCTGCTACGAAAAAACGGAAGCTATTTAATGGCTTTATTCGTACAGATTACTATCAATTTTGGGAAAAACGACCACCCAAAAACCAATAAATAACAGATAATGGAGCTTTTAATATGCTTTTAATTAGTGATTTTGAAATGATTCGTGGCGGAGCGCTCTCAGCGTGGCACGCATGAGCTTCCGCTCTTCAAAGTCACTTTTTATAGTAGGAAACGGATAATATAGGAACCTCTTGCCCATACTGTGGAATAAAAAGATAGAGGAATAATGAAAGTCACTTCTATCTAAAAACAGAATGAGTGAGGTTATAATGAGAATAGCATGTAGTTTTTGGTTGCCCACACTGATTTGGGCAAGCATTATTTTTTTGTTTTCTTCACAGACTTATGAGGTTCAAAGCTTACGTCCTTATATACGGAATTATGTAGATTTAGCAACTGTAACGGAGCTTTTTTCAAATTTTCAATTTGTGTATGCAGGCAAGCGAATTAGTGTTCATACTGTTGGTGCAGAAGTTTTTTTGGAATTCTGTATTCGTAAAGGTGCACATTTTGCTATATTTTTTATTTTGGGCTGGTTATTATTTCGTGCATTGATCAGTACATTTCAATTAAGACAGTTTCGTACCATTGCCTTGTGTACACTATTAATTATTTTGTATGCGGCTTCGGATGAGGTTCATCAAATGTTTACAGTAAATCGTACTCCGTCAATTCACGATGTTTTTTTGGATATAATCGGTGGTCTATTTGGGATCCTTCTGTCTTCAATTCAATATAGAGTAAGGACAAGTAAAATAAAAAGAGCAGCCTTTTTATGAAATGATTAGGCTAATAGTTGGAGGAAAAGTCTTGAATTCATTGGAACGAATTCCTTTTACATTTTCAAAAACAGAAAACTTTTATCAAAAAATGAGTGATTGGATCGGTGATGTTTTTTATGAATTTCTTCCTGAAGCAGGATTTGAGCTTAGGGATGAACAAATTTATATGGCATTTCAGCTTGAACGTGCTTTTAAAGAAAAAAAAGTCATGTTTGCTGAAGCTGGTGTAGGAACTGGAAAGACCATTGTTTATTTGTTATATGCGATTTGTTATGCACGTTATACTGGTAAGCCAGTGATAGTTGCTTGTGCTGATGAAACATTAATTGAACAATTAGTAAAAGAGGAAGGTGACATTAAAAAGCTTGAAAAGCATCTCGGCTTACAGATTGACGTGAGGCTTGCTAAGTCACCAGATCAATATTTATGTTTGCAAAAGCTGGATGAAGCAATTACTGAAGAATCAGGTGGTTTGTTCGATGAATTGTATCAATCCCTTCCTGAGTTTGTTGGAATTGCAAAAGGAATGCAAACATTTTATCCTTATGGCGATCGTAAAGCATACGCTCATCTTTCTGATGAAGAGTGGCAAAAAGTTGCATGGGACCCTTTTAAAGATTGTTTCGCTTGTGAAAGACGTCACCGTTGTGGGCAAACTCTATCAAGAGACTATTATCGAAAATCAGGTGATTTAATCGTGTGTTCTCATGACTTTTATATGGAACACATTTGGACCTATGAATCTAGGAAACGTGAAGGTCAGTTGCCGTTGTTACCGGAAAGTAGTGCAGTTATTTTTGATGAAGGACATTTACTAGAGTTTGCAGCTCAAAAGGCTTTAACATACCGGTTTAAAGAAAGAACGTTAGAGGAAATTTTAACGAGGCTATTAGAAAACGACATCCGTGAGCAATTTGCGCTACTAATTGAAACAACTATTGAACAAAATGCGAATTTCTTTAATGAATTAAAGGATAGTACAAAAGATGTAAGAGGATCTTATCGAAAAGAAATTGCATTTACAGCCAAGCTGAGAAATGAAGCAGACAAACTTAGAACGCTGCTTTCCACACTAGCAGATGAGCTTGTATTTGAAAGTGAAATGTATACAATCGATCATTATTTATTACATATTGTTGACGAACATATCGACCGTACTGAATTATCATTAAATTTGTTTTTAACAAAAAATGATGTGATTACATGGGTAACGGAGGAACAGGCTGTTCAAACATTAGTGATTATGCCTAAAGCCGTTCAAGAAACATTGAAGGGCCATTTGTTTTCGAAAATGCTGCCTTATATTTTCTCATCCGCAACTCTTTCTCAAAATGGTAGCTTTCAGTATATGGCTGATAGTCTTGGGGTAAATGAATATTTGTCCTTCTCAGTTGAATCTCCCTTTAATTATGAGGAGCAAATGACTATTATTATTCGTGAAGAAAGGAATAAGTCATTGCCTGTTGAGAAATGTAAGGTAGTAGTAGAGCAAATAAATGCAACAAATGGGAGTGCACTTGTTCTTTTTAATACAAAGGAAGATTTAGCACTTTTTAAAACTTATGTTATGAATGTTAATACCGATTGGCCTATCCTATTTGAAGGGGATCAGGAGATTAGTCAGCTCGTTCAGAAGTTTCAAAATAATGAACCGTCAGTCTTATGTTCAGTGCATTTGTGGGAAGGACTTGATATTCCGGGCCAGTCATTAACAAACGTGATCGTATGGTCTCTACCATTTCCACCTAACGACCCTGTATTCGATTCTAAACGAAAAATGGTGTCCGATCCATATTGGGACATGGATGTACCTTATATGTTATTGAGGTTAAGGCAGGGAGTTGGTCGCTTAATAAGAGCCCATGAGGATAAAGGAATTGTATCAATATTTATGCCAATGGAAAATAAGCATTTAATCGATAAGGTTTTAGGAGTATTACCATCAAGTAAAATAACTTTTACAAAGGGGGAGTAGGAATGGAACAAAAAAACAATAAAAATAACAATACAGAAAAAGAATTTCTAGAATATGTGAAAAAAATGTCAGCTTACAATGAAGCTTTATCGCTAATATTTTGGGATCTGCGAACTGGTGCACCAAAAAAAGGCGTTGACCAACGCTCAGAAGTAATTGGCATGCTCTCACAGGAAGTTTTTCAAATGTCTATTTCTGAACAAATGGCCCAATTTATTGAGGAACTTGAAAGAGAGGATAATATTTCTGAGATTTCAAGAAAGATAGTTGCGGAATGTAAAAAGGAATACGATCGAAATAAGAAAATTCCAAAGGATGAATATAAGGAGTATGTTATTTTGCAATCAAAGGCTGAATCCGTTTGGGAGGAAGCAAAGGCTGCTTCTGACTTTGAAATGTTTCGCCCTTACCTTGAAAAACTGGTAGATTTTAACAAAAGATTTATTGAGTATTGGCGACCAATCACAGAGAATGGCAATAATTATGATATTTTATTAGATATGTATGAGCCCGGCATGACTGTGAATCAATTAGATAAAACATTTGCAGATCTTCGTAATAAAATAGTACCATTTGTAAAAAAAATTACCGAATCAGCACATAAGCCCAATACTCAGTTTTTATTTGATACATTTCCTATTGAAAAGCAAAAGGCATTTAGTATTGAGATTTTAAAAGCAATGGGGTATGACTTTGATGCGGGCAGGTTGGATGAAACGGTTCATCCATTTGCGATCACATTAAATCCTGGTGATGTCAGAATCACTACTAAATATGATGTACAAGACTTTCGGACTGCCGTATTTGGGACAATTCACGAAGGGGGTCATGCTTTATATGAACAAAACATTTCAAAAGAGCTAATAGGCACACCTTTATGTGATGGGACTTCAATGGGTATTCATGAATCACAATCACTGTTTTGGGAAAATTTCATTGCACGTGATTATAATTTTTGGTGTCGTTATTATAGCATGTTAAAAACATATGCAATGGGCCAATTTGACGCCGTTTCGCTAGAAGAATTTTATCGTGGAATCAATGAGTCAAAACCTTCATTAATTCGGATTGAGGCAGATGAATTAACGTATCCATTGCATGTGATGATTCGTTATGAGATTGAAAAAGGATTATTTAATAATGATATAGCAGTGAAGGATTTACCGCAAATATGGAATGATAAAATGGAAGAGTATTTAGGAATACGTCCTGACAATGATGCAAAAGGTGTTCTACAAGACGTTCATTGGGCAGGTGGAAGCTTTGGATACTTTCCTTCATACGCATTAGGTTATATTTACGCCGCTCAATTTAGAGCAAAAATGATAAAGGATATCCCAAACTTTAATGAATTATTACAGAACGGGAATTTTGAACAGATAAAGGAATGGCTTACGGTAAATGTTCATCAGTATGGAAAGTTAAAAAAACCATTGGAAATATTGAAGGATGTAACAGGAGAAGGGCTAAATGCAACTTATCTCATAGACTATTTAGAAGCAAAGTATTCTAAAATATATAAACTATAATTAGAAAAACCCCCCTTGCTCGACAAGGGGGGTTTTTTCTATTAACGTCCAATTACGTTGGTATATCCTGGTGATCCTGGAGGAGCATTTTGAATCATATCAATGAATGGAACTGTGTAAGCGAATAAAATTAAGACGAATGTTACAACAATCCATACTTTGAAGTTATCAAAGATTCCAGGAACTTTTTCTGCATTTTCATGAACAACAGCAATTGGGAATTCTTCTTCACCTTTAGGTGCGCTAAATGCAAGGCTAAAGAAAATAATTACCATTAAGATTGCTCCGATAAATAATAGTGTTCCACCAACTGCTTGAGCTAATTGGTAAGGAATCCAGCTTAGAGCATCAGGATTACCAGCGTATTCTGAGTATGCTGAACGACGTGGTGCACCTTGTAAACCAGCAGCGTGCATTGCAGCTGACATGAAGAACATACCGATAAACCAGAACCATGTTTGTGTTAATGCTAATTTATTCATTTTTGCTGTAAACTTACGGCCTGTGATTGACGGTACTAACCAGAATGCAATACCGAAGAACGTCATTGCACAAGCAGAAGCTACAGTTAAATGGAAGTGACCCGTAATCCAAATTGTATTGTGAACCATTTGGTTCATTTGGTGAGAAGCGTTAACGATACCACCTGCACCACCTGGAATGAACAATACCATACCTAAGAACGGTGCTAAGAAACGAGCATCTTTCCAAGGTAACTTTTTCCACCAACCGAAAATACCAGTTGCTCCTAATTCACGACCACGTAATTCGAATGTTGCGAAAACTGAGAATGCTGTCATCAATGATGGAATAACAACTAAGTACGTTAAAACTACCTGTAAATATTTCCAGAATGGATCAATACCTGGCTCTAGTAACTGGTGATGGAATCCAACTGGCATTGAGAATAACATAAATAAAACGAATGATACACGAGCTAAAGAGTCACTAAAGATTTTACCACCGATAATTTTTGGAATAATGACATACCAGCAAATATAAGCAGGCATTAACCAGAAATAAACAAGTGGGTGACCGAAATACCAGAATAATGTACGGCTAATTAATACATCAATTGTTGGAACTAAATTTAAAGACCAAGGAATAATTTGAACTAAAACTGTTGTTGCTAAACCAAGACATGCAACTAACCAAAGAACTAAAGTTGCAACACCCATAAAGCTTAGTAGAGGTGAAGTTTGTCCTGGGTTTTCTTTTTTCCAACGAGCATGGCGGATAAATACACTGAATCCTTGAATCCAGCTACCAACAACAACTAGTGTAAGACCGATATAATGTAATGGATGTGCCATTAAAGGTGCGTACATTGTATAAAGAACAGATGCCTCACCTAATAATACGAATGTAGCAGCAATTGCTACACCAATTGTCATCATCCAGAAGCCGATCCAGCCTAAGCGGCGTTCACCAGCTGAGTAATCTCCACAAACCTTACTTTGTCCAGCAATAATAAAACCAATAATAAAGAAAGTAGTAAGTACAAGTCCTAATAAAACACCGTGAACAGTTAAAACTTGATAATAATCTATTCCTGCTGGTAAAGTAAATTTACCTGAGCGAACCCATACTTGCAGTAATCCAGCCAATGCACCTATTAATAATGCAGTAAAAGCAACATAAAGGTTGGCCATCGAAAGTTTAGCATCTTTAGTATTGATACTTGCGACACCTTTCATTATTCAACCACCTCCAAAGTAGCATACATTAAGTGGTGACCTACGCCACAATATTCATTACATAAAATTGTAAATTTCCCTGGTTTGTTGAAGGTAGCTTCAACTGTATTGATATAACCAGGCTCTAACATCATGTTAGCTCTAGTTCCTGCTACTTGAAAACCGTGAATAACATCTTTTGTCGTACCAATGAAGTTTACTGTAGAACCTACTGGGATTTGGACTACTTTTTCAGGACCAACGTCATAGTTGAATGCAGAAGCAACAACTACTAGTTCGTATTGATTATCGCCAACTTGCTTAAGTCCAGGTTGGTCGAATGGTGCAGTTGCATCAACTTTAGTTGGATCCACTGTTACTAGACAACTAGGTGGTTGATTTCCCATGTAGAATGCACTGACGCCAAGCGTTACTGTAAACACTAGTAAGGCAGCAATGCCGAATAGCAACCAAATTTTTTCATACTTATGAATGTGCATGGATACCTTTGACCCCTTTCAATTTCAATATTTAGCGTGTTAAGAATAAATTCCAAACTCCAAACCATGTAAAAAGTATTACGAGACCTACTACCGAAACTGAAATTAGCGTACCTTTTAGTGAATTACTATCTTCAATTTCTGTCTTTTGATGCAGCTCTGGTTTTGACATTTATTCACACCCCTCTCCCAGTATAAATGGTGATCATTATAAAACATTTGAACTATAAATCTAACACAATTCTAATATTACAAAAGAAAGCCATCGAATCCATCACATTTTGACAAGTTTCACAAAATGTTCACAGATATCATAAACACCGTGAAAATAGGTAAAAGTAGAAAAACGTTGATAAATAAGAAGTTTTTGTATGAAATGTGTGAACAGAATGTGAAGGAATAAAAAGCAAATGATGGGGGATATAACAAATATTTTGAGTTGATTTTTTTATGGACATTTTTTTATGTGTTGCACATAATAGAAAAGAAGTAGCAAGCTATCGCAATAGGGGGTAATATAGTGAGTCGATTACAAGAAATTATAGAGCATAATACAAAATTTGTTTTAAATAAAAAATATGAAAAGTATAAAACGACAAAATTTCCTGATAAAAAAATGGTTATTTTAACCTGTATGGATACACGCCTTACTGAACTTCTTCCGGAAGCAATGAATATAGGCCATGGCGATGCGAAAATAATTAAAAATGCTGGAGCAATTCTTTCCCATCCCTTTGGAAGTATTATGAGAAGCATTTTAGTTGCAGTCTATTCTTTAAATGCAAAAGAAGTATTTGTTGTCGGACATCATGACTGTGGAATAACAGGATTGTCAGCTAATCCAATTTTGGATAAAGCGGTTCTCTCAGGAGTAACGAGAGATCAAATTGATATGTTACGAAATGCAGGAATTGATATCGATAATTGGTTACAAGGCTTTTCTTGTGTGGCAGAAAGTGTCGAACAATCTGTTAATAGAATTCAGAGGCATCCGCTTTTTCCAAAGGATGTGCCAGTTCACGGCTTACTTATAGACCCTGAAACAGGGAAATTGGATCTACTTGTTGATGGATATGAAAATTTAGGACTAAACCAAAAGGAACAAATGAGACATTCTATTTAAATAGGATGTCTTTTTGTATGCTCTTTCCTATTTGTCACATACTAATTATGACGAATTATATTACCGAATGACTTTTGGAAAAGGAGGAAAAGTAAATGCATACAATATGGAAGGGATCCATTAGCTTTGGTTTAGTTAATATTCCGATTAATTTATTTGCAGCAACAGAGAATAAGGATATTAGCTTTCGTTCGATTCACAAGGAATGCAATAGCCCAATTAAATATCAAAAAGTTTGCCCAGTATGCGAACGGGAGGTAAGTAATGATGAAGTGATAAAGGGGTATGAGTATGAGCCAGGGAAATATGTAATCATATCGAGTGAAGAATTGAAACAATTGGCACCAGATAGTAATAAAATGATTGAAATTATTGATTTTGTTATGCTTGAAGAGATTGATCCTATTTTCTTCGATAAATCGTATTTTCTTGGTCCTCAAGATAATGGACATAAATCCTTTCTATTATTAAAACAAGCAATGGAAACGACAGGAAAAATCGGCTTAGCAAAAATTACGATTCGCTCAAAGGAAAGCTTAGCAGTTGTAAGAGTTTATGAAAATGGATTACTACTTGAAACGATCTTTTATCCAGATGAAGTTAGAAATGCTAATCAAGTACCGGGGTTAGAAACTGAAATTAATATTGATGATCGAGAGCTTGATATGGCGACAAAGCTTATTGAGCAATTAACGACAAAATTTGATCCAGAAAAGTATACGAATGATTACCGCACGGCCTTAATGGACTTAATTCAAGCTAAAATGTCTGGAGAGGATTTCGCACTACCAAAAGAAGCGCCAAAGTCAAATGTAGTTGATTTAATGGCTGCATTGCAAGCGAGCATAGATCAGACAAAACCAAATAATAATGATACTAAGGAATACACCGGAGTTGAACAAGATAAAAAGAAGAAAACACTAAATGTTAGAAAAAAGAAAATGAAGACGAGTTAATATCGCACATGATGATGAAAAGATATAAACCAATGGTACCAACACTAGTAGAAATAGCTCCAAGGAATTCACAAGCCGATTGGGTGTATGAAGTAAAATATGATGGATTTCGGTGTTTGCTATACATCAAAGATGCCGAACAAATAGAGCTATACAGTCGAAATTTAATAAATATCTCTTGTTCCTTTCCTGAAATCGTGAACGAAATTAAAGAAAGAATGTCCGATTTATTAAACTATATTCCACTTATTTTTGATGGAGAATTGGTCATACTTGAATCGAATTATCGTGCTAGTTTTGAGAAAATTCAAGTTAGAGGACGAACAAAAGCTGAAAAGAAAGTTCAGCAATTGGCGAAAGAATATCCTGCTCATTATTTGGTATTTGATCTTCTTAATATTAATGGAGTTGAACTTATTCATGAGCCTTTGCTAAAAAGGAAGGAGGCTCTTTACTCCCTCTTTCATTATATTGGGATAGAAAATACGTCATTAGTAAATAAATCTATAAAGCTCAACTATATTCAGTTTTCACGAGAGCTAGAACTTACATGGCAGCATGTACAAAAGGAAAATGGTGAAGGCATCGTTGCAAAAAAAACTACCAGCAAATGGATTGAAGGAACTCGAACAACAGAGTGGTTAAAGATTAAAAATTGGAAAAAAGCTGATTTTATTATTACTGCTTTTGAAAAGAAGAATGGTTATTTTCATGTTGGCTTACATAATGGAAATAAGATTATCGATGTCGGTTTATTCTCTCATGGATTAAGCTCAATCGAACGAGATGCTTTACAGCAAATTATGAAAAATAATGCTATTCACGAAGATGAGAATTTCATGTATATAAATCCTAGCATTTGTGTTGAACTGAAATTTTTAGACTGGTATAAAAATGAAATAAGGCAACCTCGCTTTTCTAAGTTTAAATTAGAAAAAAGGTGGATCGATTGTACGTGGGAAGAGGCTATGATGAAGGTAACGAAGTCGTGATAAATAATATGAAAGTGAAACTTACCAATGTAACAAAAATTCTATGGAGTAAGAAAAATATTCGCAAAATTGATTATTTACATTACTTAATAAAGGTTTCTTATTATATACTTCCGTTTCTTCAGGATCGTTTACTAACAACCATCCGGTATCCGGACGGTGTTCATAATGAGAAATTTTATCAAAAGAACTGTCCTGATTATGCACCAGAATATATAAAAACAAAAAAAGAGGATGGCATCACCTATATTAATTGTCGAGATCAAGAAACTCTTCTATGGCTTGGGAATCAATCGGCCATTGAATTTCATGTTCCATTTTCAACAATCGATGCAAATATGCCAACAGAAATTGTTCTAGATTTGGATCCACCATCAAGACAAGAGTTTAGTTTAGCTGTAGAGGCGTCTTTAATTATCAAAGAGGTATTAGACCAACTAAAGCTATTGTCATTTATCAAAACATCAGGAAATAAAGGATTGCAAATATATATTCCACTTCCTGATAAAACATATAGCTACAAGGATACGAGGTTATTTACTGCATTTATAGCAAACTATTTAATAAATAAAGAGCCTAACTGGTTTACGACTGAAAGGTTAAAAGTAAAAAGAGGTAAAAAGCTTTATGTAGATTATGTACAACATGCAGAGGGGAAAACAATCATTGCTCCATATTCACTAAGGGGGAATGAAGATGCATTAGTTGCAACCCCATTACAATGGAAGGAAGTAAATCATGATTTAAGGCCTGAACAATTCCCGTTTGAAACTATAGAACAACGTCTTATTCGTAACGGTTGCCCATTTAATGACAAATTCTTTAAAGTGAAAAGTTCTCAACCCTTTGGGACAGTACTTGAGCTTTTAAGGAAAAATGAAATACGATAAAAAGAAAAAAGGGGAATACACCCCTTCTTTAATTCGTTTCTATCATTAAAATAATTTGCAGTTCGCCTTTTCCCTGCACTTCGACAGGAACACGGAATGCCCGTTCAAAACCAAATAGTTTCGATTGTCCCACCATTACAGTAGGTGGTGTGATATCAATTTCTAATCCTTTTTGTGCAACGATCGTACATAAATTACCTGCTAACATATTACCGAGCTCTCCAGTAAACGATTGGAGCATTTCTCCTTCTAAGGCCATGCCGAACATAGCTTCACCAATTGAACCGAAAGTTGGTTCATCGCTCTCTATTACTAATCGCCCTCTAACATGACCAACCATCCCTATTAATACTCCAATGGAGGTTTGTTCTAAAGGTTGTGTCATTAGGGAAGGTTTTCCTACAGCAAGAGGAACAGGAATGACGGTTTTTACTGATTCGATCGTACCATTTAAAACATGTGTTACGCTTTCAGCCAAAGACAGTTTGACCACCCCAACAATTTATATATTTTTAATAGGTTTATAATATCATAAAAAGAAACGCAATAAAGGCTAAATTTTTATATTTTTTGTGTAAAAGAATTAGTGCTAATAATTAACAATGTTATTGATAAAGTAATCGGTTATAATAATAGAGCACAACAAACCTTTAAAACGTCTGTAGTCCATTAGGATTACTTTTGCCTTCCTATTTTCTAGGAAGGTTTTTTTATTCTCAAATGTGTATTTATTAAGAAATTGGAAATTATAGTTAGTAAAAATCAAAAGGACTATCATAAGAAGTTGGCTGAAAAATGAGGTGGAGTTCTTTTTACAAAAACACAATAAAACAATTGAGGATCTCAATTGTTTTATTGCTCATCTAGGTGGGAAAAAAGTTTTGGATGCTTATTGTGAGGCACTGCAGCTAAATCAAAACGATATAAAAATTTCACTTGAAATCTTAATGAATTATGGCAATATGTCTTCGGCTACAATTTTTTATGTATTAAAAAAATTAATGGAAAACAATAACAAAAAAATGACATTGGCTTATTAGCAGCATTAGGGCCAGGGTTTAGTGCTGAATTATTATTATTAAAATGGGAGTAGAGGAGGGTATTGATGGTTTTCTCAGTGTTTATTTCATTCATAATATCACAAAGATTATTTGAGTTAACAATTGCAAAACGTAACGAAAAGTGGATGAAATTCAACGGTGCAATTGAGGCTGGTAAAGAGCATTATAAATATATGGTTTTATTACACGTGTTATTTTTCGTCTGTCTCATTTGGGAAGTCACATTTTTCCAAAAAGGTATCTCCACATTATTAGTTATTTATTTATTTTTTTTCACAATTGCTCAACTGCTGCGAGTATGGAGTATCATGTCGCTAGGTCGATTTTGGAATACAAAAATTATGATATTGCCAAATGTAAACATTATCTCTAAAGGACCATATAAATATTTTCGCCATCCGAACTATCTAGTTGTTGTAATTGAATTATTAGTAATACCATTAATGTTTAATGCTTATTGGACGGCGCTTGTATTCTCATTATTGAACATCGTTATGCTAACGATCCGGATTCGGGTTGAAGAGCAGGCATTAATGAAAGAGACAAATTACGGAACGGTTTTTTTACGACGGTCTCGCTTTGTTCCTTCAAAACGTATTTGACAAATTTGAAAACGATAACAATTTAAATTGAAAACAAAAATTATTCGTGGTACGATTATAGTAGGAATAATTGATAATAATTATCACTATCGATATATAAAAAATTAATGGATGGTGAGCTTCGATGGTTTTAATATTTATTTTAATAACAATTATTGTTTATAGTTTTTTGATGGCGTATATTTTAAATAAAGTAAATCTTCGTTCACATTAGGTTGTGATAATAAATTGAGGCTAAAGCGGCCTCTTTTTTTTTATAAAAACAATTGAGCAAATGCTCAACAATTGATAACATAAAAAAAGATTCAAGAATTTGTCGAAAATTATGAGGGGTAAGGGGAAATATGTCGGAGATTAATCGTTTAGCAGCCTTGTATTTACATTTGCAAGCTAGAGGAGATCTGGAAAATGCTGAAAAGGTTAAACAGTTAGTTGAAAAAGTAGTAAATATGGAGTTTATGATTGGATTTTGTGGTCATTTTTCTGCGGGGAAATCAACTATGATGAATCGGATGATGGGGAAGGAAGTATTGCCTTCAAGTCCTATTCCAACAAGTGCAAACCTAGTAAAGATCAAGAAGGGAAGAAGCTATGCCCGCATTTATTATAAACACGGTGATCCTGTAGAATTTCCTGCACCTTATGACTATGAGGTTGTTAAGAATTTTTGTAAGGATGGCGAAACGATCGTAAGTATTGAAATTAGTGATGACCACGTTAAGCTGCCAGACCGCGTAGCGATTATGGATACTCCTGGTATCGATTCTACAGATGAAGCGCATCGGATCTCAACTGAATCTGCTTTGCATTTAGCAGATATTATTCTTTATGTAATGGATTATAATCATGTTCAATCTGAATTGAATTTTACGTTTACAAAGACATTAAAGGACCGTAGTAAGCCGGTTTATTTAGTTATTAATATGATTGATAAGCATAATGATGATGAACTTAGCTTTGAATCTTATAAGAAAAGTGTAACGGATGCCTTTCAGAGCTGGGGTGTTCAGGTTGACGGCACTTTCTTCACATCTTTAAAGGATTTCGACCATCCTGAAAACCAGTATGAATTGCTTGAACAGTTCTTAACTTCCCAGATGACGAATAAAGATGAGCTGCTGTTAAAAAGTGTTATGAAAGCTGCACAACAATTAATAGAAGACCATTTACTTTTCTATGATAAACAAAATGAGAAGTTTGTTGCACAATTTAATTCTCATCTAGAAATGTTATCCGATATAGAAAGAGAAAAAGTTTTGAATGAAGTAACGGATCTTCAAGCAAAAGAAACTCAGTTAATGAATGAAAAGACAAGCATGAAGAATGAATTTGAACAAGGCTTGCAGAAGATATTAGAAAATGCATATTTAATGCCAGCTGCAACGCGAGAATTAGCACGTGCTTATATTGAGTCTTGTCAATCTGATTTTAAGATTGGTTTTCTCTTTTCAAAAAAGAAAACAGAAGAGGAGCGTACTTCAAGACTTGCGGCATTTTATGAAAGCTTCAATAAACAAGCTTCGGCTCAGCTCGAGTGGCATATTAAAGATTATATTGTTAAATTTTTCAAGCATCACCGTGTAAGTGTTGAGGATTTCATAAATTCAGTTTATGAGGATGTAACGGTAGAATTCAATCCAGAGTTTTTACAACGACTTGTCAAAAAAGGTGCTGGGTTAACCGGGGAATACATCCTAAATTATACAAAGGATGTTTCGAATGAGATTAAGCGACTTTACCAAAAAAGCTCATTAGCAAAGTTTGAGGATGGCTATCAGCTTTTAATGACGGCGGTAGAAGAGGAACTTGAATTAGTATCTCAAAGTCTAGCAAAATATAATATATTTAAAGAAGCAATTGATGGCTTACTTAATGTTCAAAAACAAAGAAATGAATTGGAACAAAACCTCCTTTCATTATTAATGAAGCCATTAGCTGATCAAGTTCTTTCTGAAACAAATCACTGGTTAGTACAGCTAAAGCAAACTGAACTTACCATTGCGGTGAAACAAATGGACATAGTTCCATCCGATGGTGCAATCACGAAAATTAGCAAGGAAGTAAATAATCTAAACGTAAGTAGTACACGCTTTAGTGAAAAAGGCCAAACAGGAATTGATAAAAATGAGATAAGTTCGTTTAATGTTAGAGACCGCATACATGAAACGGTTGAAAAATTAACAACTGCGATCACAGCATTACAAGGAATAAAGGGCTTGCATATCCTTCTTAATGATATGGTCGCCAAATCGCAAAGGTTAGAGAATAACCGCTTTACTGTCGCGTTGTTTGGTGCGTTCAGTGCTGGAAAATCATCGTTTGCGAATGCGTTAATTGGTCAAAAGCTTTTGCCTGTCTCTCCAAATCCTACAACAGCTACGATAAACAAAATATTACCAGCAACTATTGAGCACCCGCATGGAACGGTGTTAGTTAAAATTAAGACAAAAGAACAGCTATTGAAGGATGTGGAGCAATCATTATCTGTATTTCAAAAAAGTTGTGCTACATTAGATGAAGCACTCTGGACAATACAATCATTAAACTATGACGGTCATGAAGCAAAAGAAAAGCCTCACTACGCTTTTTTAAAAGCGGTGCAAGCGGGTTATGATCACATTGCTAATCACCTGGGTGATGAACTTACTATTGATTTGAATGCATTTGAAGAGTATGTTGCCCTCGAAGAAAAATCTTGTTTCGTTGAATGGATTGAGCTTTATTATAATTGCCCATTAACTGAACAGGGAATTACGCTTGTAGATACACCAGGGGCTGACTCAATTAATGCGAGGCACACTGGAGTGGCATTTGAGTACATTAAAAATGCGGATGCGATTTTGTTTGTTACTTATTATAATCACGCTTTTTCTAAAGCAGATCGTGAATTTTTAATTCAACTAGGCCGCGTTAAAGAAGCGTTTGAAATGGATAAGATGTTTTTCATTGTTAATGCAGCGGATTTAGCAAAATCCGAAGAAGAGCTGAAATTAGTTGTGGATTATGTTGGCAATGAGCTCCAGAAATATGGAATCCGTTTTCCGCGTATATATCCGCTCTCAAGTAAACGTGCAATTGAGGAAAAGCTCCTTGAAAAAAATGATAATATGTTGGAATCTGGTATCGGAATTTTTGAGCAGGCATTTCATTCTTTTATAATGAACGATCTTGCGCAATTGTCGATCCAATCAGCTAACGAAGATTTAAAACGATCTGTCATTTCACTTGAGCATATAGTTGCAGCTGCTAAAGAAAGCGATGAAGTAAAGGAGCAAAAGCGGTTAAGTGGTCAAAGAAAAAGGTCCGAAATTATAGCAAAGTTACAGCCTAAAGAATTTGTCGCAGAGGAACGCGCACTTATTCAAGAAATTGAAGAGCTATTGTTTTATGTTGGACAGCGAGTTTTTTTCCGTTATCATGACTTATTTAACGAAGCATTTAATCCAGCCTCAATACGAGATGATGGACGAGACTTAAAGAAAATACTACAAGGATGTTTTGAAGAACTCCTTACTACTATTGGATTTGATCTTTCGCAGGAAATGAGAGCTACCTCCTTACGGGTTGAAAATCAAATAAATAAATTAGTAAAAGAAGTTCATCATACCTTTGAAGATTTCATTACACAAATCGATGAACAAATTCAACTTCTTCCATATGAAGCAAAACAATTTGAAACGATTGAATTCACGAATGCATTCGAAACGATTTCAAGAGAGCCTTTTAAGCCAGTTTTAGCTTTGTTTAAAGGGACAAAATCATTTTTTGAACAAGGCGGCAAATTTAAAATGAAGGAAGATCTTGAAGCTTTATTAAAAGAGCCCGTACATCATTATTTAGAGGAACAATCAACTCAATTTAAAACGCTCTATATAGAAAACCTTAGAAAGATAATTAACGATCATCTATTAGAAATAACGGAAGAAGTTAATGATTACTATGAAGGGTATTTTGCGGCTTTATCTGAATCAATAGATATAATGCAGATAGAAAAAGCAAGAGATATAATTAAATCAGTCCTATAATTAGAGAAGCTACTTGCTTAAATAAGGGGAGAAGTCTAATGGGAGATGCTAGTAAAGATCAATATAAAAATTCCGAACGGTTTATCAGTGCATTCAATACAATTACGAAAGAACTTGAAAAAATGGTTGATGTCGGAGGACACATCCCGTTTTATCGGTTAGTTGATATGTCAAAGAAGAAAAATGGTACAGTCATGACATATAAGGATGATCTTAAAGAATTATCTCATTTAAGAAATGCAATTGTTCACGATAAAGCATACCCTGAATATGCCATTGCAGAGCCGCACATATCGATTGTTGAATTAATAGAAAAAATAGCTGCTGAACTATCTACACCGAAAACAATTATTCCTTTTTTTGAACGGAAAGTAAAAACGTTTCAAAAAAATGACAATTTAAAGGCAGTGCTTTTATCCATTAAAAAACATGGGTATTCACAATTTCCAATTTATGATCATGAGAAGTTTGTTGGCTTAATTACAGATAGAGGGATCACGAGATGGATGGCTCAGCATGTAGATAATATTTCTATTGAAAGTATTTTAGATACCCGTTTGGATGATGTGTTATCCTTTGAAAAAAATAAGCGAAATTATGTGTTTATGAATAAGGATCAAAATATTTATGATGTCCGAGAGAAATTTCTTCACCACTCTGATTTGTACTCAACAAGGCTTGAAGCAATATTAATAACTGAAACTGGTCGATCTGATGAAAAATTATTAGGGATAGCGACACCGTATGACATGGTACGAATACCATTCAGAGATGACATTTAATTAATAATAAGGCTCTGTTAAATTAACATAGCTAATAATAAAGGGACTGTCTTAGACAGCCCCTTTATAAATTATAATTTATTTTCTTGATATTTACTTTGTAGCAAATAAAGGGCAGACATATCGTTTTCAGCTAAACCTTTTTCCATTGCTTTGAAGAGAATTTCAGTTAGTTCTCTCCCAATTGTTAAATTCACACCTGCGTCACTAGCCATTTCCTCAGCTAGCTTCATATCTTTATGTAACAGTTTAATTGCAAAGCCTGCTTCATATTGATCCTTCGATATAAAATTATTATAATGTCGGTCATAAATGCGACTTTGTGCATAGCTGTTATTCAAAATGTTAAATAGTAAATCGGTATCGACTCCCATCTTTTTACCTAAAGTTACTGCTTCACTAACAGCTTGGGTATGAAAGGCAACCATTAAATTATTTATTAATTTCACGACAGAACCGCTGCCAATAGTACCGATGTGATAAATGTTTTTCCCCATTACTTCAAAAAGAGGAAGAACCTTATGAAAAACTTCTTTGTCGCCACCAACCATAATGGTTAACGAACCGTCCTCCGCGCCAAAATTACCCCCACTTATCGGTGCGTCTAAAAATTGTATCCCTTTTTTGCTGGCAGATTTAAAAATTTTCTCATTTAAACCAGGAGCGACTGTACTATGATCGACTAATATAAGACCCTCATGCCCATTTTCAATGAGTCCATCACTTCCAAAATAAACATTTTCAACATCAGCCGGTAATGGGAGGCACGTTAAGATAACATCAAGCTGTTGTGCCATTTCTGAAATACTCATCCCTGTTTGCCCGCCAGCCTGTGCGAAAAGCTCTTCTTTCCCTTTACTGCGATTTTTCCCAAATACTTTATAATTTGCTCTCACTAAATTTTTAGCCATCGGAAGCCCCATATTGCCAAGACCAATAAAACCAACCTTCATATTATCATCCCCCTTAATATTTGGTTGTGTTAAAAATCAACAATAAAATAACACAACTTAAATTATTCGAGCGCAAGTACATATAAATATTTCTATATAAATATATACTTTCCTGCATTTTAGAAAAACTTGCATGTCACTATCATAAGAAAATAACAATTACTACTATGTAATGGTTGGCTAAACAATATAAAATATGAAATAATAAAAAAGATACATTGCAAAAGGGGGAACGGTTACTTGAGTGTGCACCTTGAAATTACAAAACATTCTGAAGGTCAACATCATATTGTTAAGGCGTTTATTAAATTAGATGAAAAACGTGAGGCATACATACAAGAGGCAATTAATTTGTGTAAGAGTAATGAGCCATTTACTACAACTGCAATCAATGCGGTAACAAAGGAAATGAATAACTTAGGTAAAAGAGGAATCGTAACCTCATTACCAGTTAGGAAATTTGTAACAGAACAAATGGTAAGAGATTATGTTGCAAAAAGTACCACCTAAAAGCAAAGGGGTAGAATAAGCTCTACGTTTGTTTGTAAGTTTTAAGCTTAAAAGGGAGTGGGAAGTAGTATGAAAAATATTGTAGATGTTTATTGGTTGAAAGAAAACATTAACAATCCATCAGTTCGGGTTATTGATTGTCGGTTTGTACTTGGTAGCCCAAGTGAAGGCTTTAACTTATATATGAAAGAACATATCAGCGGGGCTTATTATTTTGATCTAGAAAAAGATTTGTCATATTTTCCTGGTGTACATGGTGGACGACATCCACTGCCTAGCTTAGATCGGATTATTGATAAACTTTCGACAGCTGGTATCACAAAGGAAACGAAGGTAGTTGCCTATGATGATCAAGGCGGAATGATGGCATCAAGATTTTGGTGGATGCTTAAATACTTAGGACATGAACAAGTGTATATAGTAGATGGCGGATTTAGTAAGTGGGTTTCAAATGGATTCCCAATATCGAATGAGCTACCAGAAATTAATCGAAAGGAATTTGAACCAAGACTTCAACCACAGCTTTTAAGTGATGTTGAGGAAGTTAAACAAAATATAAGTACAAAAAAGGCAATATTAATTGATTCTAGAGATGGAAATAGGTATGCCGGGATTGAAGAACCAATTGATAAGAAAGCAGGCCACATTCCGGGAGCTCGTCATTGCTTTTGGAAAGAATGTATTACTGATAAGAACGAGTGGAAATCTTTAGATGAATTAAAACAATTCAATAGCTTGAATAAAGATCAGCAAATTATTGTATATTGCGGTTCTGGTGTCTCAGCTTGTCCAAACATCGTCGCGTTAGATGAACTTGGCTTTAAAAATGTTAAGCTCTATATAGGAAGTTGGAGTGATTGGATAAGCTATGACGATAATCCGATTGCAGTTGGAATAGAAGAATAATAACTACAAATAAAACTCTTATCTGTTTCAGATAAGAGTTTTATTATTTTAGAAAATTTAATATTGGCAGATATATGGAAGGAAATTGGCATTGATAGTGGTTGTTTAAACTAGTTTAATATTACATGTAATACGGAACAGAAATTGGGGACAATTTAAAATAAAGTTCCTGATTAAATTGAGAGTGATCTATAAAGCTCATAACCTTCCGAATTGTAAAATAACTGGAAATGAGTTACTATTGATAGTCACTTTCAAAAATGTTTTACTAGAATAGCAAGTTGTTAAACTTGTTAACAAGCTCACTTGCAATAAAAAAATAGATCAGGTGAGTCATATTAAAAAACATTAGGAGGAATTCATTAATGTCTTTACAACCAAAATTAAACAAAACAATAAAAGTTATGACCTCTGCCGCATTAACTGCAGGAGTTGTGGCACCAATCGTAGCACCAATGGATGCGAGTGCAAATAGTACAAACTTAGTTGATAAAGTAATTCATGTAGATTCAGACTATAATAATACAGGTTCAACAACTCCAACTCATCTTTATATTGGAGAAGATGATATCCAATTTGATGGGAATGCTGGTGATACATTTAGATTACAAATGCCAGCGGGAGTTAAATGGTTAAAAGATGAGTATGTAACAACTGATGCAGGGAAGTATACTTTAATTGATGCAACTGGTGTTAATAAAGACGAATCATCTGTAAGTGGACCAGCTTTTAAAGTAATTCAAGTTACTGATCAAGATTTAGAATTACAAATTGTTGGTAACTGGGATAATGGAGCAGTTCTACCAGCAACTACTGCTAAAAATACAATTAAAGTTCCTTTATTCTTTGAAGTAGATGGAGCAGAAGGTGAAGTTAAAGTAACAGTTGACGCAAAAGGTTCAACATTAACTTCTGGTCAATACCCATTTGCCATTGTAGCAAATGGTAATACTTCTACAACAATTTCAGATGTGAAAACAATTGGTGACGGCGATGCAATCGGTACAATTCGTATCGATGAATTAGCTCTTGATACACTAGAAGAAGGAAACGAAGTAACTCTACGTTTACCTAAAAACTTCAAGTGGCAAAATGCTGAGGGAGCAACTGCTAAAGCAACATTTACTGGTGGATTCACTGGTTCAGCAAATTTAACGGTTGGTGATGATAAAGTAACTATTGAATTACCAGCTAGAGCAACTGCAAGTAAACTTACTACAGTTTATATTGAAGGCTTAGCAATTGATGCAGATAGAGATGCAGAATATGGTGACATCACAGTTGAAGTATCTGGTGATGTAACTGATCAAGATATCGTTGTAGCAAAATACGCAGACTATAGCTCTGAGATTTCAGTAGATGGAGAAGTACCAACATTATTTGCTGGTCGTGATGATTCTGATCCAGATGAATTGGAAACAGCAGAAGTATTAATTAAAGAAGAAGTTGCTGGTTCATGGTTATCAAGCCGTGATATGCAAATTGAATTCCCATCATGGGTAAAAGTTGTTGGCTACGAAATTTCTGGCGTAAAAGGTTTTAACAATGATGGAGATGCTAAAACTGAACTTGATAGAGACTTCACTAGCGAAGTGACAGCTGGCGATAGTAATGAAATCGAATTAAGCTCATTACCAGCAGGTACTGACAAGCGTGAATTCAAAGTGAAATTCTATGTGTCAACAAAAGCTGATGCACAAGGTGACATCACAGCTAAATTCAGCGGCAAAGCTGGTATTGAAGGTGAAGTAGTAGTAGCTAAAGCTGTAGCACCAGTAAACGTAGAATTTGAAAAAACAAATGTAAGAACAGGTATTAAAGGCCAAGCAATTGGTGATATTACCGTAACTGAAGCTGCAAAAGGCGCATTAATCAAAGGTAAAGATATTACATTACAATTATCGGATGGCGTAGAATTTAGCGGCAAACCAACTATTGAAGTAGTTGAAGGTAACTTAGAAATTGATGAATCTACAATTAATGTAAATAATGGTGAATTAACATTTACAATCGATTCTGAAAGTACACGTGCAAGTCAAATTAAGATTTCTAATGTAAAAGTAGATCTTGATCGCACAGTACCAGAAGGTGATATCGATGTAGAAGTTGGTGGGGAAGCATTAGTAGAAAATGCTGACTTAGTTAGCCCAATTGCTGCAGGTAAATTCGATAATGACTACGTTATGAAAAAAGCAATCGCAACAGTTGTAACACCAGCAGAGGGTAACCAAACAGTAGGTGAAGTAGTATTCACAGTTGGTGGAACAACATACACTGAAAATGGTGTAGAAAAAACAATGGATGTAGCTCCATTCATTGAAGCTTCACGTACGTACCTACCAGTTCGTTACGTAGCGAAGGCAGTAGGCGTAGAAGGTGAAAATATTCTTTGGGATGAAGCAACTCGCAAAGTGACAATCTTAAAAGATGGACGTGTAGCTCAATTAACAATCGGTAGCAACATCTTAACAGTTAACGGCGCACAAATTCCAATGGATGTAAAAGCAAAAGTTGTAGATGGTCGTACAGTTCTTCCACTACGTGCAGTAGCACAAGCTTTAGGTGCACAAGTAGACTGGAACGAAGCTGATCAAACTGTAACTGTAAAATAATTAATAACAATAAAAAAGGTGGAGATATTATCTTAATGTCTCCCCTTCTTTATTTGTTATATTAAAAAACAATTATGTGAGAACCTATAACGATTATGAAACTTGAAATTTGTTAAAATGTAAATTAACTGGAAATGAGTTACTATTGAATGCAAGTTACAAAAATGTTTTACTAGAATAGTAAGTTGTTAAACTTGTTAACAAGCTCACTTTTAAAAAAATAAATTAAGTGAGTCATAATACAAACATTATTAGGAGGAATTCATTAATGTCTAACCAACCAAAGTTTAAAAAGGCGATTACTGTTATGACGTCTGCAGCATTAACTGCAGGAGTAGTTGCACCAATCGTAGCACCAATGGATGCAAGTGCAAATAGCAACAACTTAGTTGATAAAGTATTACATGTTGACAGTGATTATGTATCAGGTGCTGCTGCAGCTAATCACTTAATTATTAAAGAGAAAGATGTAAACTTTGCAACAAATGATACATTTCGTCTATCATTACCTTCAGGTGTAAAATGGGTTAAAGATAGTTATTCAGAAGAAAACATTGCAATCATTAAAAACGATGGAACAAAATGGGATGTTGTTAACGTTGCTGATCAAGATGCAGTCGATGCACTTGACGTACCAGCTTTCCAAGTAGTACAAGTTACTGCTCAAGATTTAGAACTAAAAATTGTAGGTGACTGGGAAGAAACAAATCCATCATCAGTTCATGTTCCATTGTTCTTCGAAGTAGATGGAGCAGAAGGTGAAGTTAAAGTAACAGTTGATGCAAAAGGTTCTACATTGACATCTAGTCAACAAACAATTGCTATCGTAGCAGATGGTAACACATCAACTACAATTTCAGAAGTGAAAACAATTGGGGATGGCGATGCAATCGGTACAATTCGTATCGATGAATTAGCCCTTGACACACTTGAAGAAGGGAACGATGTAACACTACGTTTACCTAAAAACTTCAAGTGGACAACAGAGGATGGAGTAACTGCTAAAGCAACATTTACTGGTGGATTCACTGGTTCAGCAAATTTAACGGTTGGTGATGATAAAGTAACATTTGAATTACCAGCTAGAGCAACTGCAAGTAAACTGACTACAATTTATATTGAAGGTTTAGCAATTGATGCTGACAATAAAGCACCATATGGTGACATTACAGTTGAAGTATCTGGCGATGTAACTGATCAAGATATCGTAGTAGCGAAATATGCAGACTACAGCTCTGAAATTTCAGTTGACGATGAGGTTCCTACATTATTTGCGGGACGTAACAATGTAGATACAGATGATTTAGAAACTGCAGAAATTACAATAAAAGAAGAAGTAGCAGGTTCATGGTTATCAAGCCGTGACGTGCAAATCGAATTCCCATCATGGGTAAAAGTTGTTGGCTACGAGGTTTCTGGTGTTAAGGGCTTTACAAGCAATACATCAGCTGAAACTAAGCTTCAAAATGACTTGTTTGCAGAAGTAACTGGAGACAGCAATGAAATCGAATTAAGCTCATTACCAGCAGGTTCTGACAAGCGTGAATTCAAAGTGAAATTCTATGTGTCAACAAAAGCTGATGCACAAGGTGACATCACAGCTAAATTCAGCGGTAAAGCTGGTATTGAAGGTGAAGTAGTAGTAGCTAAAGCTGTAGCACCAGTAAACGTAGAATTTGAAAAAACAAATGTAAGAACAGGTATTAAAGGCCAAGCAATTGGTGATATCACCGTAACTGAAGCTGCAAAAGGCGCATTAATCAAAGGTAAAGATGTCACATTACAATTATCTGATGGCGTTAAATTCAGTGGCAAACCTTCTATAGAAGTAGTTGAAGGCAACCTAGAAATTGATGAATCTACAATTAATGTAAATAATGGTGAATTAACATTTACAATCGATTCTGAAAGTACACGTGCAAGTCAAATCAAGATTTCTAATGTAAAAGTAGATCTTGATCGCACAGTACCAGAAGGCGATATTGATGTAGAAGTTGGTGGCGATGCATTAGTACAAAACGCTGACCTAGCTACAGGAACGGCATTTGATAGTACAGACTTGCAAATTGGTGAAAAAACATTCCCAAGCTTCGATCTAACTACTTCATCAATCGAAGTTGGTGAATTCGATAAAAATTATGTTATGAAAAAAGCAATCGCAACAGTTGTAACACCAGCAGAGGGTAACCAAACAGTAGGTGAAGTAGTATTCACAGTTGGTGGAACAACATACACTGAAAATGGTGTAGAAAAAACAATGGATGTAGCTCCATTCATTGAAGCTTCACGTACGTACCTACCAGTTCGTTACGTAGCGAAGGCAGTAGGCGTAGAAGGTGAAAATATTCTTTGGGATGAAGCAACTCGCAAAGTGACAATCTTAAAAGATGGACGTGTAGCTCAATTAACAATTGGTAGCAATATCTTAACAGTTAACGGCGCACAAATTCCAATGGATGTAAAAGCAAAAGTTGTAGATGGTCGTACAGTTCTTCCACTACGTGCAGTAGCACAAGCTTTAGGTGCACAAGTAGACTGGAACGAAGCTGATCAAACTGTAACTGTAAAATAATAAATTTCGACCTCTATTTTATTACAGTAAACAAAAGAGCCCGGTTTCATACATCGGGCTCTTTATTGTATAATTTTTCCATCATTAATACATACAAAATATGCAAAGAAATAAGATGATCTAAAAAAAATATAAGGGAGGAATTGACATTGGGTCGATCAAAAAATGCAAATCGTAACGCTCAAGCAAATGATAACGCAAAAAGAATGATGGAGCGATCTCATAAAGCTAAATTTGCGTCTTATGCTGAACAAGAGTTGGATAAATTAGAAAGTCACCAAATCAAGAAATAAGTACAAGTATTGGCAGTTAAAACTATTTGCATATAGCAAAGCTGTTTATTATAATAAAAGTAACCTACAGTGTTAGTGACTCGGTTATGTCTAAAACCGATGCTATATATAAGGGAGTTCAATATTTTAACCTAGACGTCAGGCCTTTGTCCTTAGCGATAGGAGGAAGATGAAAAGATTAATGAGAACACCCACCTGCTGAGAGCGGGTTTATTGGACGTAAAAGAGCACGGCATATGTGGGGAACATTATAAATATCAATGATAATGACCTCAAGGCATATTTCCTTGAGGTCATTTTATGTTTGCAATTGACTTATGTCTATTCATGAATTACTTAAGTTGATGCACTTTATATTTTCGTATTATCGGTTTTTGCTTTTTGTTCTAATTGCGTTTTTGGATTAGATGTGAATCCATCTTGAGGCTGCCCTTGTTTGTTAATTGCCGGTGCTACTTTTCCTCTGTTTCTGCTCTTTGGATTTGTCATGAATTTTATTCCTCCTTCATTACAAACTTCTTGGGATTACTAAATGATATTACCTTCGATATTTTTCCCACTATTAACTCATAATATGAACATATTAATCAGCAATCCTTGATAACATTTGGAGGTGGTAGTTTTTATGAATAGGGCTATTGTCACAGCACTAATATCAATTGGTATAGCACAGCTTTTAAAGGTTCCAATCAATAAGGTGCGGACGAATAAATGGGATTGGAGTATATTTTTCGAAACAGGTGGGATGCCAAGCTCTCATTCAACTGGAGTTGCCTCATTGGCTTCGTATATTGCACTAAAAAGGGGGATGAAATCGATTGATTTTGCACTGTCAACTATTTTTGGCTTAATTGTAATGTATGATGCTCAAGGGGTACGTAGACAGACAGGAGAATTATCAGTCCGTGTAAATGATTTAAACGAGGAGCTTGATCGAATCGTAGGAATGGAACATCAAGCGGGTCAATATGAACAAAAGGAGGAACAAATAAAAGAAATGCTCGGTCATCAACCTGAAGAAGTAATAGGTGGTGCACTTCTTGGAATTGCGATAGGAGCAATTAGCTATTTTCTTTCGAAAAATAGGTAAAAATTTTGTCGAAACGTTGTAGCCTGATTGTCAAGTTTTCGGTATAGTAAGAAGTGGTAAAGTGAAAAAGAGGGGGAGCGTAACTTGGCTTTTTCAACAGCTTCAACGGAAGAATACTTAAACCACTTACAAACAAAAGGTTTTTATTTTCATGAAGATTCTCTAGGATTTATAGAATTTGGGAGAAGGTATACAGAAACATCGGATGCTCTTGTTAATATGGCAATTGAAGTAACACTAAAGGCTCAGCTTCAATTTGATGGCAGCTTTTTTATAGCTATTTTAGAAATGTTGAAGGAGAATAAAATTTCTAGCAAGAAAGAAGCGTATAAACTATTTAGGAATAAGAAAATTTTGTAACTATATAGATGCCTATAATATTATATGAATTCTGCTTTACTATTTAAATTGTTAAAGAATTGACAAAAGTGTGAAAACGATTTACATCTATAGGCTAATAATCTTAAAATACTAATATATTAATTTAATTATATAAAGAAAAGTCTCCGAGCCAATTTTACCTAAGGACTTTGTCTATGGTAGATTGACCTGGGTCAAAAACCCGCGGGGTATTTGTAGAAATATGAATACCTGCCTAATTTGCAAAGGAGACACTTCGATCTTTATTGATATAAAGTCCTAGTGTCTTTTTTAGACAGTAGGGCTTTTCTTTTTAGTAAGGAGAATCGTATGGAAAAATTGTCAGAAAAGAGCGCACGTCATACAATTTTTGCCTTCTTGTTTCTTTTTCTCATTTGCCTATTTTTATTTTCATTATCAGTGGGCAGATATTCGATTACTATAAGTGAAATTGTCCAAGCATTCGGGTCAAAGTTTTTTTCAATTGACACGAACTTATCTGAAAATGTTGAAACGGTTATTTTCAACGTCAGATTTCCAAGAATACTAGGTGCCATTATCGTAGGTGCGGCATTGTCTGCCTCAGGTGCTGCTTACCAAGGAATCTTCAAAAATCCACTTGTTTCGCCAGATATTATTGGTGCATCGGCAGGAGCAGGTTTTGGTGCAGCACTAGCAATTATCTTTTCCTTTAGTAACGTTGGTATCCAGCTTATGGCGTTTGTTTTTGGCTTAGTTGCTGTATTTATAACATATTTGATTGGTGCAAATTTAAGAAAAGGCGATCCAACTCTTTCGCTCATTTTGACAGGGATGGTTATTGGTACGTTATTTTCATCATTTATTTCATTACTTAAATACATAGCAGATCCTTTTGAGAAACTTCCAGCGATTACTTTTTGGTTAATGGGGAGCTTAGCAACAATGACAATGAAAGATATTTACTTTATTGCCATGCCAGTAGTATTTGGTTGGATCATTTTATATTTAGTACGCTGGCGTTTAAATATTATGGCATTTGGTGATGAAGAGGCACAAACACTTGGAATTAATACAAAAAAGCTAAGATTTATTGTGATTTTATCTTCAACAATGCTGACTGCGTCTGTCGTATCAATAAGCGGAATGATTGGCTGGGTTGGCTTGATTATTCCTCATTTTGCAAGACTCTTAGTTGGTCCTAATTATAAAACACTATTGCCAGTATCAATCATATTAGGTGCTACATTTCTATTGCTAGTAGATACGCTAGCACGAATTATTTTACCGACGGAAATACCGCTCGGGATCTTAACATCAATGCTTGGTGCTCCGATCTTCATTTATTTATTAAGTTATTCAAGGAGGAGTTGGGTATGAGGTTTGAAGTGAAGCGTTTAACTTTTGGCTATGAACAACATGATATTTTCAACAATCTTTCGTTTTCAATTAGAAGTGGTGAAATGCTTGCGTTACTCGGTCCAAATGGCATCGGCAAAACAACACTTTTTAAATCGCTATTAGGCCTTCTTCACGTAAACGAAGGGGAAATCTTAATTGATGGAGAGGATATTAAACACTGGTCTCGTACAAAATTAGCACAAGTAATTGGTTATGTTCCGCAAAACCATACTCCACCATTTCCATTTAAAGTAGTAGATGTAATTCTGATGGGGAGAACGGCATACCTTAAATCGTTTACGATGCCTGCTAGAGAGGACTATGATATAGCTTTAGAAGCAATGGATATATTACAAATTTCCTATTTGAAAGACAAAATATATACGGAAATAAGTGGTGGTGAAAGGCAGTTAGTTCTAATCGCGAGAGCTTTAGCACAAAAACCAAAACTATTAATTATGGATGAGCCTACTTCTAATCTCGATTTTGGAAATCAAATAAAGGTTTTAAAGCATATCAAACATTTAGCTAATAATGGCTTAGCGATTATTCTATCCACACACAATCCAGATCATGCCCTTAGGTATGCTTCGAAGGCTGTCCTAATGGAAAAAGGGGGATTTCATATTGTCGGAAAACCAGAAGACATATTAACGAATAAGAAATTATCAGAGCTATACGAAATTGATGTAAATATTGTTAATGTTGCAATATCAGAACTAGATGTAAAGGTATGTGTTTCTTTGTAACTTAAAGTTTGATAAAACAAGTATCCAATAATTACTACAGTGGTATCGAATATTAGGAGGGGAAACAAATGCTACTAAAAAAGTCGTTATTTTTCCTATTATGCTTTGTGACAATTGTTGTATTAAGTAGTTGCAGCAATACTAACAGCGAGGAGAATCAAGTTGTCGAAAAGGAAAGCGAAGAAAGAATTATCGAAGATATGGCTGGAAGAAAAGTATCGATACCAACCGATATAAATAGAATTTATACGATAAATGAAATTGGAACAATTTTTTTGTATACATTAGCACCAGAAAAATTAGCTGGATGGAATTCGAAGCTCGGTTCAGAAAAGCCTTTTATTAAAGAAGAATTTCACGACCTGCCAGTATTAGGCAGATGGAGAGGACCGGACTCTGTTAATATTGAAGAAATTCTTGGGGTAAACCCTGACATTATTATTAACATGGGAGATGTCAGTGAGGGATATATTTCTGAATCTAATGAAATGGAAGAGCTGTTTGGAGTTCCGGTTATTATGGTTGATGGTTCCTTAACAAAGCAGGATGAAGCCTACTTATTTCTTGGTGACTTATTAGGTGTAAAAGAAAGAGCAAAAGTATTAGCGGATTATAGTAGAGAAATATTAGATCGTATCGAACAAAAAGCAAAATCGATTCAACCTTCTGAAAAGCTTCGTGTCTATTATGCAGCAGGCACAGAAGGATTAGAAACTGTCCCAATGGGATCAATTAATACAGAGATTATTGATGTTGTTGGGGGAATTAACGTTGCTGGTTCGAACCTAAATGAAAATGTGCGCCGAATGCAAGTGTCGTTAGAACATGTTATTGACTGGAATCCTAACATGATTATCATAAGTTCGTCCTTTTCTGAGAATCATGAAGTTTATCATACAATCCTTTCAGACCGAAGCTGGAGTCATATTGATGCGGTCCAAAATCAACACGTATATGAAATACCATACGGACCTTATGATTGGTTTAATGGACCACCCTCAGTGATGCGCATCATGGGATTACAATGGCTTGGTAATTTATTATACCCAAATGTATACGACATTGATTTAAAAAAAGAACTGATCGATTTCATGAAAGTATTCTTTGAATATGAAATTTCTGATGAAGAAATAAATGCTTTATTAGAAAGAGCCGTGCGACAATGAACAATATATTTTTAACAGGAGAAAAGCAGGTTGGTAAAAGTACAATTATAAATAATATAATCGATAACTTTACTGGTAACATATGTGGCTTTAAAACTCTATTAGAAACAAAAGAAGGTCGTCAATTTTACTTTAGTGGTTTTAATCCTATGATCGATTCAATTCCAAAAATTTATATTTGTAAAAAGGATAACAACGATAAATTAGAAGGGATAACTGAAGCTTTTGATGATTTTGGAGTAAAGATTTTAGAGGATAGCTTAAATGATTCGTCTGATTTAATCATCATGGATGAATTGGGAGTATTTGAAAATCAAGCTTATCGTTTTCAAAAATCAGTCTACAAATGCTTAAATTCCGCTATTCCTGTAATTGGTGTTATAAAAGCGAAACCATCTTTGTTTTTGGATACAATTAGAAATAGAGACGACGTAACGATTGTGAATGTGACGAAAGAAAATAGAGAGCAAGCGTATTTATATCTGAAAAGTTTGCTGGAGCAATTTTGAAAATGAGGAAGTTCATTGTTTAAATATGCCTGTGAGGTCCATGTTCAGCTAAGTTGTTCCTGCAAACTAAAAGCGGAAGCGCCTTGGTCAGCCCCGACAGAAAAATGCCCTTCCTACAAAAGAAGTCCGGTTTTGACTTCGCCCGAGAGAAGAAATTTTATCCGGGGGGCTAGGCGCTTGCGCTTTTGTTCAAAGATAAGAAAAAAAGTATATAATTTTGCGCTTTAGAATCCAGCACGAGCGCCCAGCGACTAGTAAACTTCGCTTATCTCTTTTGCGATAAGTCAACATCGACTCGTCCCTCGACGTGTTTTGTTTATCTCAGTCGATGCGCTCTTAGTTTATACGTCGATAAGCGGGGCGCCTATAGCTTTTGTTCTCAGCTGCTACTTTGATAAAATCACCTCACTGTTACTTGCGCCAGGTGGTACCATCGGGTATACGTTCTCTTCTTCAAAAACATCGAACTCTAGTAAAACAGGTCCATCAAGTGCGAACGCCTTTTGAATGTTGTCTTCAGCTTCCTCTTTGTTTTTTGCTTTAAAGCCAGTAAGTCCATTTGCTTCGGCAAGTTTGACAAAATCAGGTGAAGAGATTTTAACTGAAGAATAACGGCGATCATAAAATAATTCTTGCCACTGTCGGACCATGCCGAGATAACCATTATTTAAAATAATGATTTTAATAGGGAGCTTATACAAACACACTGTATGAAGCTCTTGTAAATTCATTTGAAAGCTTCCATCACCTGTAACGCATATTATTTCTCCACCTGGTTTTGCTACGGCTGCGCCAATTGCTGCCGGAAGACCGTATCCCATCGTACCTAATCCACCTGAGGATAAAAATGAACGTGGCTTCGTAAATTTATAGTTATGAGCTGTAAAAATTTGATGCTGGCCTACATCCGTTACAACAATACAGTCACTATTCGAAAATTGATCGACAAGCTGAATTACCTCTTGTGGTTTTAAAAGGCTATTCGACTTATCAAAGCGCGGGACATTCTTCTTGAAATGAGTTGTTTCTTCAACCCAGTCCGTGCAATTCGCTACGATTTTTTCGGCATCAATATTAGCATCTAATTCTTTTAGAAAATCTTGTAAATCTGCAACGACTGGAATATCAATTTGGACGATTTTATTAATTTCTGATGCATCAATGTCAACTTGTATTTTTGTTGATTTTGGTGAAAATCCACTCATTTTACCCGTAACCCGATCGCTAAAGCGGACCCCAAGACATAGTAGCACATCGCAGTTATGAACAGATTTGTTGGCAGCAAAGGTTCCATGCATTCCGAGCATACCTAAATAAAGGCGGTCATTACTATCAAAACCGCCAATCCCCATCAATGTGCTGGCAACAGGGATTTTCGTCCTTTCAATAAATGTTGTTAAAAGGGCTGATGCCTCGGCAATTATAATTCCACCACCAATTAAAATGACCGGCTTTTTTGCTTGCTCTAGTGTTGTAATGGTATGTTCTAAAACGTTTTTATTAATCTCTTTTTTTTGCCGTACTTTTGTGATACTGTTATATATTTTTTCGTGAATATCGTCTGCTTGTTGATTGAGGACATTAGCAGGTACTTCTATCACAATTGGGCCTGGACGACCAGTTTGAGCAACGGTGAAGGCGTTTTGTAAAACTTCTGGTAGTTTATTCGCATGATTCACCTTGTAAAATTGTTTTGTAACCGGAATGGTCAAACCACTACAATCGACCTCTTGGAACGAATCACACCCAATTTTATCAGCGGTAATTTGGGCAACGATAACAATTAGGGGAACCGAGTCACTATAGGCAGTTGCTATTCCCGTTACCGCATTCGTAATTCCAGAACCGGCCCCAACTAAAGCAACACCTGGTTTACCTGTTGCTCGTGCAAACCCATCAGCAGCATGAACAGCTGCTTGTTCATGCTTCATATGAATAAAGTTCATACTTTTTTCATCCAGTAATAAATCTAATATCGGTAGTAATGTTTCACTGCTGCATCCGAAAACAGTTTCGTAGCCTTGATTGGTTAAAGCACTAAGAAGTAAATGTGCCCCTGTAAAGTCAGCTTTCTTAAAATACATACAATGCCCATCCCCTTGCGTATTTTTATAATATTTTAAAAAAGCAGACGAATTTTGTATGTGAGAAAGGTCACCTCGGTCTACAAAAAAACAAAGGAATGACGTTAGTCACCCCTTTTGTTGTAACCGATTAAACGACCTTATGTTTTTTTCTAAACACGTCAAACGCTTTCTGTGGTAATTCTGCTAAAATCATTCCTATAAAAATTAATAAGCAACCAATTAAAGCCTTCGTTCCAAGCCGTTCATTCGCCCAGAAAAATGCAGTGATTGCAGCAAATACAGGCTCCATAGCAAATATTAAGGCAACCCTTGTAGGTGTTGTATGCTTTTGGAAATTCGTTTGAGCTAAGAAAGCAATAGCTGTTGCAAAAAACGAACAAATTACTAAAGCAAAGGCGACATTAAAGCTTCCAATAACACTTGGGTCAAACGCTCTCTGCCAGTCTTCAAATAACAGCGCACCCACACCGCTTAATATAGAAACCGTTAATATTTGGATAATTGTTAACAGTAAAGTAGAATATAAAACCGTGTATTTACCAGTTAAAATGATATGTGTGGCGAAGGATATCGCACAAAAAAACACTAATATATCCCCGGAATTTAATGATAAGCTGTCTCCCAAGGTTAATAAATAAAGTCCAATAGTCGCGATTGCAACTCCAAATATTGCAAATCTTTTCGGTGCTTGCTTTAAAAATAAAAATGAAAATAATGGTACTAGTACAACACTTAGACCAGTGATGAATCCTGCTTTGGAGGAAGTTGTATATAAAAGCCCAAATGTTTGTAAAGCGTAAGCTACTGCCAGCCATGTGCCAATTATAAAACCAGCGATAAAAAGCTTTTTACTCATATGCTTTAATAAGCCTCTCTTCACAACCAGTAACCAAATAATTAAAAATATGGCAGCTAACCCAAAGCGTACAGCATTAAAGGTAAAAGGTTCAAGCAATGCTACTGCATTTTGCACTAAAACAAACGTTGCTCCCCAAATGAAAGCAACGAATAAGAGACTAAGGTCAGCAAATAACTGTTGTTTTTTCATCGATAGGCTCCTTACTAAAAAATACAATAATTAGTATTTTAACATAGAATTTTAAAAATAGTTAGTAAAATTAACTACGTTTAATTTGGGTGATTTATGTTAAACTAACATACAATGAAGCAATTCCACTTGAGAAAAACACCGTTGCAGTAATTTCTCGAACGCAGTAGTTGGATAAGAAGACAAGGTATTATTGAAAGGGGAAAAACTTGTGAGAGTATCAATCCACTGGACATATAAACACCCAAAGGGAAGAGAGGTTAAACTTCAATCCGACATGATGCCAGCAAAGGAAGCATTATTTCTTGGTGAAGATTTTGAGAAAACGGGCCGTACAAAGGAAATAATCTTTTATGACACTTCTGACCAGGCTTGGACAAAAAAAGAATTGCAAAAATTGTTGAAAGGTATTGAGACAGAGCCTCAAGAGATTGTTACATTTTTTGATGGGGGCTACGATATACAGACACATAAGGCTGGACTTGGAATAGTTATATATTTTACTCAATCAAATAAACAATACCGACTAAGGAAAAATGCAGTATTTGAAGAAATCAATTCGAATAACGAAGCAGAATATGCAGCATTTTGGTTGCTACTACAAGAGCTGGAAAACATAGGGGTTCATCATACTGAAGTTATCTTTAAAGGCGATTCTCAGGTTGTATTGAATCAGCTTAGCGGAGAATGGCCTGTATATGAAGATGAATTTATTCGCTGGATAGAACGTATTGAAGTGAAAATAAAGGAGTTAGGAATAAAACCAAGCTTTGAACCAATTTCAAGGAAATTAAATAAAGAAGCAGATCAATTGGCTTTTCAAGCTCTAAACGGTACAGATATAGACAGCCGCTTAGAGCTTACCCAAGAATAAATTGCAGTAGGGGTTGTATGGATGGATAGAAAACAAGTGATTCAAAAGGTGAATTCAATTTTAGATACATATTGCACAGGTTGTTTTTTGCTCCATCATCATCGTAAACAATATGGTAAAAAATATGCTCAAAGCTTTTGTATTCAAAAATGTACTGTTGGTGAACAACTTCAAAAATACGGAAGAAAATTAGTAGAGGAATAAACATGATAAGTTGAAGATAAGCCGTATGAAAAATCCGACTTATCCTCAGCTTTTTTTATGGTACTATCGATAGTGGTTAAAATGTAGAGGGAGATTTTATCTTTTTGCTTCCTTTAATTGCTCAGTGCAAGCGTTGAGAATGGATTTTTGTTCCTCTAAAAATTTGTTATGGTCATTATCGTTATTTTGTTTCTTTATTTCATTCAAGGCGTTTTTCGCAATTTGTACTGCTTCTTCTGCTGCTTGAAGCTGCCCAGGTTCCATACTCATCGTTGCAGTTCCAACCATTTTTTGTGCAGCATCTATGGAAAGTTCAACTTGCTGTAAATCATTAAACGGTTCCCCCATTTTATATACACCTCCTATATGTAATGAATAATATATAGGTAGTTTTTGTTCTAAATCCAAAATCATACATAATAAAAAAGAAAAGGTTACCCATTGGGTAACCTTTTCACATCTATGTTTCAAGTCAATTTAAAGTTTCAAATTATAATTTAACAACGTTAGCAGCTTGTGGTCCGCGAGCACCTTCAACGATTTCGAAAGATACTTCTTGACCTTCTTCTAATGTTTTGAAACCTTCTGATTGGATTGCTGAGAAGTGAACGAATACGTCGTCTCCACCTTCAACTTCGATAAAACCGAATCCTTTTTCTGCATTAAACCATTTTACTTTACCGTTTTGCATATTTCTTTTCCTCCTAAAAATCCTGCACAATCGTGCTAAAAAATATATCAACCATAATAAGTTGATTGCCTTAACTATATCATTCCGCTGTTTAAAAAACAAGATATTTAAAATTATTTTTAATAAAAATAAGAAATTATTTCAAATCAGTGAAACTTTATCCAACTATACTTCGTCGTATTTATATAAAGAACTTTTATCATTCCTTAGGAGGAAAATTAAAATGAAAAAAAAGGCGATGATGTTAAGCTGTATGCTTGTTTTGCCGCAGTTATTATCAGTTCCCCTAGTAGATGCTGAATCGACATCAATGAAGTATATGACAGAAAAACATGTAGAGGGTGTACCTGTACAAGCTAAAATAATCGCGGCACAAAACGAAAATTCATCAATAGTGGAAGCAAAGATTACGAAAGATGAAGCGCTTGATATTGCAAAACAATTTACTACGGTTCCAAGTGAGTATAGCCAGCAATCTGTAAATTATCAAAGCAATTGGTACCCTGGAAATCGCAATGTTTGGAACATTAGCTGGTATAAGGAAGGACCAACTGGCTATGGAAATATCTCTATTACAGTTGACGCCAAAACAGGTACTGTTGTCGCAATGAATCGTTGGGATGATTCATTGAATGAACAACAATTGTATCCACCAAAGTATAACCGTGAGAGTGCTCTCTTAATTGCCGAGCAGTTTTTACAGCAAAAAGCTCCACATAAAGTGAATGCTGTAAAGCTTGATGACACGTATCAGGCGATTGAAAAGCCGCCACTTCAAGGGAATGCATACTACTATTTTTCTTTTTTACGTGTTGAAAATAATATTCCATTTACTGAGCAACTGATTAGTGTAACAGTTAATGGAAATGGCGAAGTAACAGGATATGAATATCGATGGAATGAAGATGTGAAAGTTCCACCTACTGAAGGTATGATGTCTCAGGCGGAAGCAGAAAATTACATTAAAGAGAATTATCCAATTGAATTGAAGTACCAAACGTTTTATCAATCGAACTTTATGCCTAACAAACCGAATACGATAAAGTTAACATATAATAGCCGGGCAGAGTACCCTTATATTGATGCAAAGTCAAAACAGTGGCTAGATTATAGCGGAAAAGCTGTGAATTTTGATAATCTGTCTACAAAGCTAGAACCACTATCAAGTACAAAACAAACTCAACCAGTCAAAAAAGAATTAACCCAAGATGAAGCAATTCAGATTGCCAAGGATAAATTCCCGATTTTGTCTAACATGCGACTTGAAAATATTTATTTTAATGATCGTAATCAATATCGTTCATTTCCTAGCTGGGATTTAACTTGGGTTAAAGGTAATCATGAAGTTTGGATTTACGTTTCGATAAACGGTGATACAGGTGAGATCATAAATTTTAGCAAAGATGACCCATCTATATACCGCCCTGTTTCAGACAGTGAAACTTTAAAACAGGTTGTCGATTATGAGAAAGCGAAAGAAAAGGCGTTTGAATTTTTAAAGAAATTTGCCGAAAATCGTTTATATGAACTGACATTTGATCCGGCTGCAAATCAAAAACCAGAGAAACCAGAAAAAATGCGCGAATTTAATTTTAATTTCCATCGAATTATTAATGGAATTGTTGTCCAAGATCATTTTTACAACATAAGTATTTCGTCTGAAACAGGTGAAATCATTCGGCTTTACCAAAATTGGGACGATGCGCTCGAAATACCAGCAGCAAATAATGCAATTTCCTTAGAAAAAGCTAAAGAAATTTACTTTAATAATTACATGATTAAACCAAGATACGTTTACTTGGAGAATATTGATTATAGTTCACCTTTTCCAAAGGGAAAACCTGAAGTAAAGCTTGTTTATCAATTAATGATGAAGCCACAAGAGTATGGTGGGGTATATTTAGATGCGGAAAAAGGGCAATGGATCTCGATGGAAACTGGAGAAGTGATTCGTGAGAAAAGAGAAGCGCTTGACATTCAAGGACATCCTGCTGAGAAGGCGTTAAAGCTCTTAATTGACTATCAAGCGATTGATCTTGATGATTCCGGTTACGTTAAACCGAATGAAGAAATGACAAGAGGAGAGATGATAAAAACATTAATGCTTGTTACAAATCCTGACCCTTATTATTATAAAATGGTTTTTTTAAGTGCAGACAGAGTCGCAACTTTCAAAGATGTAGAAAATAGCTCACCATACTTTGCTTATGTTGAATCAGCAGTCCAACAAGGATTGATTGACAAAACGAGCGGGGAATTTAAACCTAATGAACCAATTACTCGAGAAGAGCTAGCAGAGCTAATCGTTAAAGCAATGAAATTAGATAAACTTGCACAAGCTCCAGCATTGTTTAATATTAATTTTACAGATGCAGATCAAATTCAGAAAAAAGTGGAAGCCGCAATTGTGCACCATTTAAAAATTATGCCGGCAATAAATGGTAAGTTTGAACCTAGTCAAAAAGTAACACGTGGAGAAGGAGCACAAGTATTTTATCAATTTTTACAAGAACGTGGTAAATATAATCGCTAACTAAGTAACTAAAAAAGCTGTTAGTCTAGTAGTTAACTAGATTAACAGCTTTTATGACTTAATCTACGCGCGATTTAAGACCGTTTAACGTGGCAGGCCTCGTTAGATTTATATTAACTTTCGTATATTAAAATTGTCCTCTAATAGCGCCCAGTTTTGCGGATAAGAATACCCTAATGCCCAGTAACTAATACCCGCAAGATTAAATTCCTTTACTAAGTCGAATTTCGCTTGAGCACTTCGTGCATCTTCAAACCATACTTCATGTTGGCGTCCTTGATCATCAACATAACGGAAAAATGGAGATTGTGCTTTTTCATCATATTGAATCGTCGCTCCATGTCTGATAGCTAGATTCACGGCTGATTGAATACCAAATGTTCTTGCGGATTGTCCTTGAACATGAGGAAGCGTCCAATCACGGGCATAAATTTGAAAACCTAAAAATATTTTTTTCGGATGCATGACGGATACCGCATATTCAACAACCCGCCTCATTTGATCAATTGGTGAGATTGCCCGCGGTGGTCCAAGCCGATATCCCCACTCATAGGTCATTAATACAACAAAATCAGCAATTCTACCATGTGCTTCATAATCATGAGCCGTATACAACAGACCCGTTTGGGCACCACTCGTTTTTGGTGCTACAGCCGTAGAGACAAAGTACCCACGAGGATGAAGTCTATCTACAGCACGTTGAAGAAACTGATTATAATTTTCACGGTCCTCAGGTAAAACATTTTCAAAGTCGATGTTTAAACCAAGGTATCCTTTTTCATCCATAACCTGTAGGGCATTCGTTAAAACTCTTTCACTCAATTCTGGACTAGCTAAAATCGTATGAGCTAAATTCGATCCTAATGAGGTTGAGGTAAAGTTAGTGATCGACATCATTGGTACAGCTCTTTTTGAATAAGCGGCTGCGATCGCTTGTGAATCAGGGAATGGCTCTAGTGTGCCAGTTTCAGTAATCATATAAGCGAATGGACTTAGATAAGTAAGTAGGTGACCAACCTCATTAATAGACCTGGCTGCGGCAGCTTCATTTGCTTGATACGTATAAGCGTTGACATCAATTGTTGGTTTCCTTCTTGGTATAAGTAATGAGGTACCTGCATGGATGAGATTTGGGTCTTGAATTTGGTTTTCATTAACGATGGCTTGAATTGTTGTACTATATCTAGTTGCAATTTGCCATAATGATTGACCAGGCTGCACGATATGTGTTATTGGTGGAATGATAAGTCTAGTCCCTTGATATAAAAGGTTTGGGTTTTGTAATTGGTTTGCTCGAATGATTGCATTCACTGAGACATCATATTGTTGTGCTATTAACCATAACGTTTCCCCAGCTTTGACAACGTGTGAAGTACTGGGAGAAGGAACAACAATCGATTGCCCGATGACTAACTGGTTTGGATTTGCTAATTCATTTACTTGGACAATCGAATTCAAATTTGCGTTGTAACGATTAGCAATTTGCCAAAGCGTTTCCCCACTACTAACTACATGAATAATCACTACATATCTCCTCCGTAATATTATTAATAATCTACTATATGTAAAAGTAAGATATAATGTGTTAATACCTATTACTCTGTAAATTTCGTTTTGAAAAAATCGGCTAGTTTAAAAAAGTATATTGACAGTTGCGATATACTGTTATATATTAATAACAGAAACATTAGAAGTGTTATAGTACAGTTAGAGGTGGATAGCAATGAGACCATATCATGATGCATACGAGGTATATCTAACAGCTTGTGAAAGCTATGGGCTAGAATCAGTTAATTACGACCATTTTGTAAAATATTTAACAGAAGACCAATTAAATGAATATAAAAAGAAAGCAATTAGCTAAAGCTGGCTGACATGATTTTAATGATTTTATCAGCACTTTCGGATTATAACCCTACCTAGTTTTCATTTTTAGGTAGGGTTTTGTGTATTTCCAGAATGAACTGTAATTTTTATTTAAAATCATAAAGAAATTATAGTAAGCTAGTATTAACAAGTGCTTGAATAGAAATGAGGAAATAAATATGAAAGCAATTTTGACGGAGAAGCCGTCAGTCGCGAAGAATATTGCAGATGCGCTGAAAATTAAGGGCAGGAAAGATGGCTATTATGAAGGGAATGGCTATATCATTACGTGGGCATTTGGACATTTATTGCAACTATATGATGTAAAGGACTATGAACCTACAATGACAAGCTGGAGGATGGAATACTTTCCTTTTATCCCCACTACCTTTCTCTATAAAGTCAAAGCAGATCCTCGTAAAAAAGGGCAAAAAGATTTTGGTGCTGACAAACAATTAAAAATTATTCATTCTCTATTTAAACGAGCTGATGTAGACGTGATTATTTCTGCCTGTGATTATGATCGTGAAGGTCAAATTATCGGAGATACAATCATTTACAATTTTAAAGTGAGTAAACCAGTTTATCGTCTGTTGCTAAACGAATGGACACCTGATGAAGTGATAAAAGGTCTTAATAATTTAAAGCTAAATACAGAAATGAAGTCGCTCCAGGATGCAGGAATAAGTCGGCAATGGGCCGATTGGCTAATTGGAATTAATTTAACTTCTGTCGCAACATTAAAATATCAAAAAGGGAAAGGGAAAGCATTAAATATTGGTAGAGTATTGCTGCCAACTTTAAAAATAATTTACGATCGTGATAATGAAATCGCAAACTTTGTTCCAGAAAACTACTATAAATTAGTAGCTACATTTCGGACTCATAACAACAACCTTTATGAAGGGATTTATAATGAAGGAACGGAAGAGAAATTTAAGGATGTAGATACTCTAAAGAAAATTCAACAAACGATGTCAAGTCAAAAAGGGATCGTGATCGACAAACAAGTCGAGCATAAACGTGAATATCCTCCATACTTATTTAACTTATCAAATTTACAAGGAACAATTACGAGTAAATATAAGGGCTGGACAGCTGATAAAGTGTTAAAAGTGGCACAAGGCCTGTATGAGAAAAAATACATAACCTATCCACGGACCGCAAGTGTAGTTTTAGAGGAAAGTCTAGTCGGGCGAGCAAAAAAGGTATTAGACGGGTTAAAACAGGAACTGCCATTTGCAGATGAAATTCAATTTTCAAAACTTAAACGAGTGTTTGATAATTCTAAGGTTGAAAGTCATAGTGCCATTATTCCAACGTACTTACGGCCCAAATCATTAACAAAAGATGAAGAGATTGTTTATAACACGATAAAAAATCGTTTTATTGCTCAATTTATGCCTTTAGCTGAACACGAAGAAACAAAAATAACCACTAAGGTTGATGGGATTTCAGGGGTCTTTTCAACTAGAGGAAAGATTCAGTTAGTAGAGGGTTGGAAAAAAGTAGAACAAATAGAGTCAAAGGACATGATTCTGCCAAACGTTAGTAGGAATGAAATGGTTGATATTGAAAAACACGAGATTCGTTCACATGTTACGAAACCACCAAAGCATCATACAGAAAAAACATTACTACGAGTCATGGAAACCTGTGGAAAAAACTTTGACGATGAAGAAAATGAGGAAATGCTAAGAGCGATCTTAACTGGATTTAGCATAGGGACGCCAGCCACAAGAGCAGAAACAATTAAAAAGCTTAAAGACGTAGGCTATGTCGAAGCACAAAACAAGAATCTTTTCTGTACAGAGCTTGGGAGACGGTTAATTGAAACATTTCCGATCGATTCTTTATTTGATTTGGAGTTTACTGGTCGTTTAGAAAAAACATTGGCAGATATTGAAAAAGGGAAACATTCGAAGGATGACTTCTTAAAGGTTATTACAAATTTCACTGTTCATGCTGTTGAAAAAGTAAAAAATGATCAAGATGTCACGATTCATGAAGCCACACAACAAAGAAGGGATGTTGAACCTTTAGGGAAATGTCCGTTATGTGGTCATAGTGTAATAGAAGGAACGAAGGGATACGGATGTAGTAATTGGAGAAATGGATGTAAATATGTAATTTGGAAAAATGATAAATTTTTGGTGTCAATGAAAAAGAAACCAACCAAAGCAATGGTAAAAGCACTTCTAAAAAATGGAGTGGTCCAAGTCAAAGGGCTCATAAGTAAAAATGGTAATAAATTTGATGCGAAGTTGCGATATGAGAAAAATGAAAACAATGATTATTTTAGTTGGAAAATGGACTTTGACCGTTAAGAAGCTTGAACAAAATAATCTTACAAAAGTACTATTACCACCTTAAAAAGGTGGTAATTTTAGGTCTAAATAATCATATTACCTTAATATTCAAATATTTCAAAAAACTATTTATTTTTTCTAGAAATTCCATTATGATATAAATATCTACAAATTTGGATTTTTTTAGCTGTTTGTTCGATCATGTAATTTTGTTTAGAGAGAGTGGACTTTAATGTTTACTATGACATTCAAGAAGAGATTTTATATTCATACCATTTTGTTAGTTGTTTTTGTTACTACTTTTATGGTTGCCAACAATATATATGATCATTGGAAGACGATGATAGAAAAGGAATTTGAGAAAGTCGAAGCAATTGCAATTCTCTTAGATGCACATCTTCAAGAGGACTATAATCAATTGCTTGATTTAAAAACAGATCTAAGCTTCGAACAAAGAAAATTGATATTAAATCAAAAGCTGCAGCCTGTTATAGATCAAATTACACAGGCTTTTCCAACATATGGAGCAGGGTATTATTCAAAGGAGCTAAATTCAATCATTGCATTTGGTCCTAATTTTAATCAGGATGAGTTAATCGATATTTCCACTGATTCGAAAGCTAGAATTGTTTACGAGACTAAGCAACCATATAAATTTCGTGATTATTCGCAAACAAGAGATGGGCAAGTTGTTGCAATTATTCATCCGTTACTGAGAAACGGAGAAGTTATTGGTCATGTTTGGGGTAATATTGAAATAAATTCTGTTTACACTGATTTTTGGGCTTATTTTCAAGACAAAATTTTGCTCATTATTTTACTGCTATTATTCTCTTTATTTGCAACCTATTTGATACTACGGCAATATACACATAGCTTAAAAGTTTTTAAAGAGCGTGTTCAAAGCTTAGATAATGATGAGACAGATATGAGATTATTTTCACCAGATTTGTTGGAGCTTTACCGAGAGGTTATTCATTCAAGAAAACTGTTATCGGAAAAGGAAAAAGACTTTCATAAAATTGTGAAGCAAAAAATTATTCAAGCAGAAGATCGTGAGCGAAAAAGGGTCTCGCAGGATCTTCACGATAGTGTAGGACAATCTTTGTATAGTATTTTAGTTACATCGAAATTACTAAATGAGATGGCTAAAGAGGATAAATTAAAAAACCATATCCAAAATATCGAAAAAATGGTGTCAGCAGCGATGGAAGAGGTTAAAAATATCGCATTGAAGTTACGTCCAAGTACTCTCGATGACCTAGGATTGATCCCAGCTATTCGTTCATTGATAGAGAAGTTTCAAAAAAGTTTTGGTTTTGAAGTTGATTTACAAGTATGCTCCCATGTAAAAAAACGTTATAGTGATACGATTGAAATGTATTTGTACCGAATATGTCAGGAAGCATTCAATAATATTGCCAAATATGCTAATGCAAAAAAGGTTTATTTATCAATTTGTGACTATGAAGACAAGCTTGAAATGGTTATTAGAGATGAGGGGAACGGATTTAATGTAAAAGAAGTAAACAAAGAAAGAAAGGGTATGGGTTTGATTGGGATGCATGAACGGGCTAGCTTGCTTAATGGCGAATTTACAATCGAATCTGAAGTGGGTAAAGGAACAACGATACAAGTAAAGATTCCACTGAATGATAATGTTGAACAAGTAGGATGATTATAATCGGAATACAAAGCTTTTCCAGTACATAATATGTGGTGGTAGCCATATATGTAAATAACTACTGTCTAGTACATTACCAAAAACTATAATGGTAAGGTGATAAGATGAAAGGAGTTATTATTGCTGGTGGAAAAGGTAAAAGATTGAGGCCTTTAACAGATCATTTACCAAAGCCAATGATTCCAATTTTAGAAAAGCCAGTTATGGAGTATTGTGTCGAGTATTTAAAGAGGTATGGAATCACAGAAATTGCTGTAACAGTTCAATATTTATCTGATAAGATCATGAACTATTTTGGTGATGGTGAAGAATTTGGGGTGCGACTTTCTTATTACGAGGAACGATCTCCATTAGGTACTGCGGGTAGTATAAAAAATGCAGAAGAATTTTTAACTGAACCATTTGTAGCAATTTGCGGCGATGTAATTACCGATTTTGATTTAATGAGAGGTATACAGTTTCATTATGAAAAACAATCTTTGCTTACAATTTTTACAACAACCGTCCATAATCCTTTAGAATACGGAATTATTAAAACTAACGAATTAGGCCAAGTAGTCCGTTTTTTAGAAAAACCAACAGAAACCGAGATTTTTTCCAATCAAATAAACACAGGGATTTATATTGTTGACCCAAAGATTTTCAACTACATTAAAAAGGGAGAAAAGTTTGATTTTAGTTTAGATTTATTTCCAAGGTTAATGAATGACGGCTTTCCGATCTATGGTTTTAAAACATCAGGATATTGGTCAGATGTTGGAAGTATAGTAAAGTATGAAAAAACTATACATGATTTAATTGATGGAACGATTAAAATGTAAAATTAGTAAGTAACCCATTGGTGTTAACCAATGGGTTTTCTTTATAGGACGTTACTATAGCGAATTTCACACTATTTGTCATGCCAAACAAGTTCATTTACGATTATATCCGCTCTAGGTCCAAAGCCATCTGCAAATTCTTCAGGAAAGAAATAGATTAGTGAGTAATCCTTTTCATTATGTTGGAAATGCACCACACGACCGATCATTCCTTCCTTTTTTAAGGAGAATTCTTTTGTTGTAAATTCATAGGCCTTTTCAGTTGTTTCTTCGATTGTAAAGCCTTCTATCTCCATTTGTTCTGTGATTTGTTCAACAGTTTTTGCTGAAATTTGCAATTTGGCATTTTCATTTTTATTTCCACCGAAATTTGTAAATACATCGAATGATTCTGGACTAGTCTCAACAACCATATCATCTGGGATATATGTTGAGAATCCTAGTTCTTTATGCTGTTCTAATGTAACAAGCTTATCTTCTTCCATTCCTTCAATCATCATTTTGACTGTTTTTTGCTTTTCTAACTCTGGCAGTTCTATACTTCCATTACCTTCTCGATTATTCTCACCTTCGGTAACTTCAGTTTCGTTTCGGTCATTTTCTATAGTATTTTCCTCAACAGTTTTATTGTTATCTGTATTACACGCTACTAGGCTCAATAAAACTCCTAATGAAATGAATATGCTCGCTGCTTTTTTCATTTTATTCCTCCTGAAATGATTATTTGGTATATCGCTTCATTAGACGAGAATACTTTACGTACGTTACAAATGTTGTTTAGGTTTATTGTGGTAAAATTTCTATTTTTATCATTGGCAAATTAATCTAGATTCAAACGTTATAACAAAGATCCGTATAGCGGAATAACTGGGGCCAAAATAAAAAGGACTGACAACCTAGTGTCAGCCCTTTTATTACATAATTAAACCATCGTTTTTGGATCTTTATTTCGTAATGCAAAGATAATAAATGCTCCGGCAATACCAGCAGTAATAATATTTATTACAGTCATTAATACAGCATTTTCTGAGTACTTCGTAAATAACCAATGCAATACAACAAAACCGAAAATACCTACCAAAAATGAAAAAAGCGTACCTAATATGGGGATAACATTTAATACGATCGATCCAATTGCGATGATCAAAAGCTTTATGCCACCGCTTTTTCCAAAGGTAATCCAATCTAATTTGTCGTCTATTAATTCCCCTAAAATATAAGCATTACCAATCGGCACGAAAGCAAGCCATTCATTTTTTATTTCTGCTCGCTTCGCCATTGTGTACAACCCAAAGGAGCTAAGAATGTAAACCACAATAAATAGTAGTAGAAAAATAAAGATAGTCCCAATACCATAAGCTAATAAACTGGCCACTTCATATTCTGTCATTTTGACATCCTCCTATAATAAATATGAAAACCAAAGCTATGAAACACTATATTATATATGCTGGTATTGAAATTATGTGTATATTGAAAAAAAGTGTCTGTAATAAAAGGATAAAAATAGAATTTTATACAAGTAAATAGTACCATACAATGTGTTCAACAGAAGTAACAAAAGAAAACTGTCGGAAAATGTTAATAAATGTCGAATTCGATAAAATTTGCCTTAATAATAAAAAAAGCATAGGCGCTTAAGCGAAAATACGAACAAAAAATAACAAAGAAAAAAAGAATGTTCGTTTTTTATTTGACTGTATAAAAGTATTTTGATATATTATCAGAGGGTTAAGGAAACGCAAAGTATTAGGTTTGGGGGGAAGATGATGAAAAACAACTATGATGTAATTGTTGTTGGAGCAGGACCTGCAGGAATATTTACGTGTTATGAACTCTCATTAAAAATGCCAAATGCAAACGTTTTACTTATAGATAAAGGACATAATATATACAGTAGACGCTGCCCAATTCTTGAAAAAAGTATTCAGAAATGTCCTCCTGCTGCAGGTAGAAAAGAATATGCAGGCTGCTTACCTGCTTGTTCTATTACAAATGGATTTGGTGGAGCAGGTGCTTATTCTGATGGGAAATTCAATATTACTAGTGAATTTGGAGGCTGGATGACTGATTATTTGTCACCGTCTGTTGTTGTCGACCTTATAAAATATGTTGATGAAATAAATTTAAACCATGGTGCAACAAAAACTATTACAGACCCTTTAACACCAGCAGTTAAAGAAATTGAGCGACGGGGCTATGCAGCAGGACTAAAGCTATTACGAGCTCAAGTACGACATTTAGGTACGGAACAAAACCTTCAAATCATGCAAAATATTTATGAGTATTTGCAGGATAAAATTGAAATGCGCTTTAAAACAGAGGTTGAAGATATACTGACAGAGAAGATAGATAGTAAGCAAGTTGTGTCTGGAATTCAACTGAAAAATGGTGAATCACTAACTGCTAAGAAGGTCGTTATTGTACCTGGTCGTGATGGTTCAGCGTGGCTAACAAAAATCCTAAAGAAGCGCCGCTTAAAAATGTATAACAACCAGGTTGATATTGGAGTTCGTGTAGAAACATCCGATATTGTAATGGAAGAGATCAACAATAATCTTTACGAAGGAAAGTTTATTTTTAATACATCAGTAGGAACAACGGTCCGAACATTTTGTAGTAACCCTTCAGGTCACGTTGTAGTCGAAAATCATTCAGGAATTATGCTGGCTAATGGTCATGCCTATAATGATCCGAAATTAGGAAGTAACAACACAAATTTCGCTTTATTAGTATCGCATAAGTTTTCTGAGCCCTTTAATGAACCGAATGAATATGCCCATGAGGTATCGCGGTTAGCGAATCAGTTATCTAGTGGTGGTATTATCGTGCAAAAGTATGGTGATATTTTAAAAGGACGCCGTTCTACTGAAAAGAGAATTAAGGAAAGCTTCATTGAACCTACGATGAAGGAGGCAGTACCAGGAGATCTTGGATTGGTACTTCCGTATAACACAATGAAAAGCTTAATTGAAATGACAGAAGCTTTAAATCACGTCACACCAGGATTAGCATCAGAACATACTTTATTTTACGGAGTAGAGGCAAAATTTTATTCTGCAAGACCAAACTTAAATGATAAGTTTGAATCTGAAATAGCCGGATTATATCTTGGTGGAGATGGAGCAGGAATTACGCGCGGATTAGCACAAGCAAGTGCGTGTGGTATTTGGATCGCTCGTGATATTGTTGCAAAAATTTAAAAAGAGGCTGAACGCCTCTTTTTCGTGTTTAGGAAATTATAAAATTTGATCCTGTGGATAAATACTATAGCATAGATCGCTTTCTATATTCGATCAAGCTTTTTTTAGATATTGTTCAATTAGTCGATTTAGTCGGTCAATTTGAAAAGCATATTTATAAATGGAAGAGCCAACAACAGCTAATTGAATTTTTAATTCATGATCTTGATTATAAGAATCCATTACTTTTTCCAAGAAAGAATTTGTTTGCACCATGATATCTTCTTCAAGGTGTGGTTCGTCAGCTTTTATTTTTCCATCATATTTCAGCAGAAATATTTCATGATATTTAATTAAATGCTCTAAATGCTGATCAAATACTGAATTTTCTTCAGGACTCGGTTTACTTTGAAAATAAAACGCATCAATATTTTCTAGTACAACAAAGCCCTGCTGGAGAGATTTAAGCATTTGCTTGAACACAACGATCTCTCGTAAATTCATATTATTCAATCGTGCCATTTTCTCACGTTCTTCATCAAAAAGCTTGTATTGCTCCTCAAGCTTTAACAGATCATCCTCTAATTGTTTCATTTGGTCCTGAAATGATTTTTCAGTCATTTCATTAGAAATAGATGTACGCATTAAAATAGACATGTTTTGGAAAACAGAATTCACTCTGTCCAAATAATTTTTCTTATACTTCGGTGGGGCAATTAAAACATTAACAACTAATGCCGACATCATTCCAATTAAAATAATCGCAAAGCGATGTAGTGCAAAGCTTAAGTCTTCGTTACCAGGAGCGCTCATGATAGCCAATACTGTAACTAGCGTTAGTGATATTGTTGTTTCCATCTTTAATTTTAGGCTAATAAGGATAACAATGATCATAACGAGCCCAATAACGAGAGGATCGTTCCCTAGAAAGTATAATGCTAGTAGAGCAATGATTGCACCAAGTGTATTCGTCTGGACTTGGTCCCAGATTTGTTTCCACGTCCGGTAAATCGAAGGCTGAATTGTAAAAATCGCAGCAACTCCGGCAAAAACAGCTGATTCAAGATTTAACAACGAGCAAATATATAAAGCAAGTGTAACAGCGATGCCTGTTTTAATAACTCGTGGCCCTAACGTCACGACTATGGATTCCTCCTATTCAAGCCGATTTAATTATTAACAATAAATTGTAATAATAACAAAAGTGAATTTTTTCTTAATCCTATCAAATATACATTTACATCGCCATTTTTAAAATACTTATTTTGTAAATTTGCAAAAATCTCCACAAATATTCCATAATTTTTATTATTATAGTACTGTCTTATATAAAGAAAGGTATAATTAAAAATTGAAAATAAAATTAGTGTTTATGGAGGCGTAAATGGATTATAGTAAGTTCAAACAAATTGTAGTCGGAAGAAGAAGTATTCGCAAGTTTGAAAATAAAGATGTTTCGACAGAAGATATTATCGAATTGATTGATTGTGCAAGATTTGCCCCAAGTGATACAAACTCACAAACATGGGAATTTATTGTTATTAAAAATAAGGAAAAAATAAAAAAAATTGAAGAAATGACATGGGATGCTATCCATGAAAAAGCAAAACAAGCGGTTGAACGGGGTCAAGAAAAACCAGCAAAGCTGTTAGTAAAATCGTTCGGTCCATATGCTACGGCATTTTCTGGTGCCCCAGTGTTAATTATATGTTTAGCGACACCTTACGTATCAAAGTTTCGTGAAAAAGTATTTGACCCAATTGAATTAGCAACAGAGGAAGTATGGCAGGAAGAAGGAATTAAAAGCAGCTGTTTAGCAGTCCAAAACATATTATTAGCAGCGCATGCAAAAGGATTAGGTTCATGCCCAATGACAGGTCCTGTATTATTTGCTGAAAGCCAATTACGAGAGTATTTGCAAATTCCAAAAGAGAAAACAATTAATATGGTAGTTGCATTAGGCTTTCCGAAGGAAACACCAAAACAATTGTCACGTAAAGAAATAACAGAAATTTTACATATTATCGAATAGAATAGCTACGTTTAGAATTTAAAATAGAAAAAAGTCACTTCATAGTGGCTTTTTTATTTTTTGGTTTGATATTGTCGATATTTTAAAAATATTACAAATAATATATAATAGACTAGTATACATTTGATATGGGGGGATATGATTTGAATTCAACACAATCACTAAAAACAGCTGATCTTTGCGACCAATATTCAGACGAACTGTCCATTTGTGAATTAGAATTTAATTCTTATGGTGGTAAAAAGCAATTTGCTGGTAGAATTGAGACTGTAGAAGTGTTTGAAGACAATGTTTTAGTAAAACAAGCACTTGAAACAATTCCGAAAGGATCTGTATTAGTTGTAAATGGCGGCGGCTCAAAGAAATGTGCCTTGCTTGGCGACCGCTTAGCTGATATTGCTGTATCTCGTGGGTTAGCTGGAGTAATTATTAATGGAGCGATACGTGATAGTGGTGAAATTGCCGATATGGATATCGGTGTATTCGCACTTGGTACAATGCCGTTAAAGAGCAAAAAGGAAGGGAAAGGTCATACTAACGTTTCGACTACTTTTGGTGGTTTAATTTGGACACCTGGTCATTATGTCTACGCTGATGAAGACGGTGTAGTTGTTTCCGCAAAGCCGCTAACTTTGTGATAATATTCACAAATTTGTCAAATACAAAAAGAAAAAAAGGCTAATAACGATATATAATAAAGGTAACGCTTACAAGGAAAGATTAGACTGTTGCAAAAGAATGTGAAGAATTGATCAAAATTACGCGTTTTTTTAATACTGTACTGATCTTTTTCTTTGTGTCACAATGTGAATATTTTCACAAATCACGATCACCATTATAAGGAGAGGAATCCCGTGAAAAAATATGTGTTCTTATTAGTAGATAGGAACAAAAGCATGTATATACGTGAACAATCTATCGAAGCTTGTGGAATGATGGATGCTTTCACACAAATCCAGAAGATTGCGAATGATTTAGTGCGCGAAAATCATAAACCAGTGAAGGTCGAATTAAAGGGCGTTCAGTATTCAGACGTTGTATAAAAAGCTTACTTATAAAAAAAGGGGGCAAAGTATGTTCGATTTATCCAATGCATATAAATATTTTGTTGATTTTTAAAAGCCATTTTTTGAGGAAAGATCAAAAATGGCTTTTTGTTTTTGTAAACACTAATCCATGTATATATATTTTAATTAATTGAAAAATAAGCAAGTAAAATCATGTAATAGGAGATTTTACTTACCTTCAAGCTATAAATGAAACTGTATTGGAGATAGTATTATGTAAAATTCAGATGCTAATCTGAGCGTTTTTACTTGGTGAGGCAATTTACGGTATGTAATACCTTTTACATATACTTACAAAAATAAGTTTGATATGATCATAGTAGATAGCTAGGTGCTAATGAGTACACTGATTGAAAACTCGTGAAACGATCCTTTAAAAAGTTTAGGGGGTAGCTTATATGGAAGTATGGGAAAAGAATGGATATTCCATTTCAACGAAAAAAAACTATTTGAATATTAATCTAATACATAAATTTTTAAGTTATGAGTCTTATTGGTCACAAGGTGTACCAAAAGAAATAGTAACAAAGGCAATTGAGAATACTGCTTTATGTTTTGGTATATATAAAGGGTATATTAGTGAAGGGGCTATTCTGCAGGTGGGATTTGCAAGAGTAATAACAGATTCATCAACATTTGCATACCTTGCAGATGTATTTGTACTCGAGGATCATCGTAAATTAGGGTTATCAAAATGGCTTATGGAGGTAATCACTACTCATCATGATCTTCAAGGAGTGCGACGGTTTATGTTAGCTACAAATGACGCCCACACCCTATATAGCAAATTTGGTTTTGAACCGATAACACGGCCTCAACTATATATGGAGAAAGTTCAGAAAAATCCATATAGAAATTAGTTCTAGGGAATAGTTCATCTTACGGTGGGAGTCTCCAAATGAAGGAATATTTGAATATGTGGCATGGCAAAAATAATGGGAAAGAATGAAACAAAATAGCTACTTTTTTCGACCAATAGCTAAAGGGGAAATACAAGGAGGCTTTATTATGAAAAAGACACCTATTTTAGTTATTGGACTTATATTAGCAGGTAGTAGTAGTTTCCTTACAGGATGTGCAGGTGTGGTTCCTGTTTCTAAACAATCTGAAAGTGAATACCCGATAGAAGTAACAGACACTCCACCATTACAAGTTACAGAGGAAGATGAAGTTACATCTGTTGTTGAGAACTTTGGTCGTAAATTGAAGCTAGTAAGTTTGCTTGCTCCGGAGGATGTTGTGAAGCAGAGTATAGAAGAGAATTATCGTGAATTTCTATCTCCTTCATTACTGTCAGCTTGGCTGAACAATCCAGAAACTGCAATAGGCAGGCTCGTATCAAGCCCTTGGCCGGAGCGGATAGATATTAGGGAACTAAATAAAACCTCAGATAATACGTATGAAGTTAATGGTGTTGTGATTGAAGTGACTAGTGTAGAGAAAGAAAATAATATGGGCAACCCTGTGACAACACCGATTACACTCATTGTGAAAAACATTGATGGTAGTTGGTTAATCGACAGCATAATCGTCAATTTAGACGCGGAAGATGGAAGCGTTCTTTATAAGAATACAGATTATGGCTTTGTCATTAATTTACCGGGAAGTTGGCGGAATTACCGGCTTGTAACAGATAAATGGGAAGGATTTTCGATCGAAAGTAACGGTGAGACTGTCGAAACTGGTTCAATGGTTATTATTAGGCACCCTAAATGGAAAAAGGATGCAGAACGACAAGACATACCGATTATGATTTTTACAATGAGCCAGTGGAACGCTCTTACCCAAGATCAATTTCACATTGGTGCTGCACCTATGAACCCTACAGAGCTTGGGCGAAATCAATCGTACGTGTTTGCTCTACCAGCAAGATATAATTATGCATTCCCTCAAGGATTTGAAGAAGTAGAAGAAATTTTACAGAGTGGTGCATTACAGCCGCTAGAATTAATTAAAAAAAATAATGAAAAATAAAAAGGATGCACCATCGTATGAAATATAAACATCAACAAGCAATTGAAAATTGGGAAAAAAATATTATCCTGTTTTTAGGGAGCCAGACAATATCGTTATTTGGTTCATCCTTAGTACAATATGCAATCTTTTGGTATATTACCTTAAATACGAAATCTGGCACGATGATGACGATTGCAATTATTTGCGGATTTCTACCAACATTTTTTTTATCTCCATTTGCTGGAGTATGGGCTGACCGCTACAATCGAAAATTATTAATAATATTGTCAGATTCTCTAATAGCCATTGCAACACTTGTATTAGCGATTTTTTTCATGATAGGCTATGATGATATTTGGCTATTATTTGTGATGTATGCTGTTCGGGCTTTGGGCACCGGAGTTCAAACGCCCGCAGTCGGAGCTATTCTTCCACAGCTTGTGCCTGAAAATCAACTTACAAAGGTGAATGGGATAAATGGCAGTATTCAATCATTAATCATGCTAGTTTCGCCAATGGTTAGTGCGGCATTACTAACAATGACCTCACTGGAGTTAATTTTCTTTATTGACGTTATAACGGCAGCAATAGCAGTTTTAATAATGTTAGTATTTCTTTCGGTTCCAGCTCATGCTAAAGCGTTACAAGGGAAATCAATTAGTTATTTTGATGATTTAAAGCAAGGCTTTGTTTATATTCATCATCATAATTTTTTAAAGCCGTTTTTCATGTTTTTTGCGATATTTCTCTTCCTATCCGCACCAGCTGCCTTTCTTACACCACTCCAAGTGACACGAAGCTTTGGTGGTGATGTATGGCGTCTAACGGCGATCGAGGTGATTTTTTCCATTGGCATGATGTTCGGGGGGGTTATTATTGCTTCTTGGAAAGGTTTTAAAAATAAAATTCATACAATGACAGTTGCAAGCTTAATGTTCGGGATATGTACATTCGCATTAGGAGTCGTTCCAGGTTTTTCGATTTATTTAACGTTTATGGGCATTACCGGAATAGCAATGCCGATCTTTAATACTCCTGCGACAGTTTTGTTACAGGAGAAGGTTGAAGGGGATTATTTAGGAAGAGTATTCGGTGTTTTAGGTATGATATCAACCTCAATGATGCCTTTAGGAATGTTAGTGTTTGGTCCTATTGCTGATATTATTCAAATAGAATGGCTTCTAATCGGAACGGGTATTTTGTTGTTTATTCAAGGATTTTTCTTACTTGGCAACAAAGTATTACTTAAAGCTGGAATGTAATTTTCTTGAGTCAGATTCATTTAAAGGATACAGCTTTTATTTCTTTTCTATTTGGGGCGCAAACAGGAATTTCAAAGGAAAGGGTTGTCAATTTAAGGAGGCTATGCCAGTATATAACCATTAGGGGAAAATAGGGGGATAAGAGATGACAAGTTTACCAAATTGTCCAAAATGTAATTCAGAATATACGTATGAAGATGGAAGTCTATTAATATGCCCAGAATGCGCTTATGAGTGGACTCTTGAATCTGGAAATGAACCTAACGAAGATACTATGATTGTTCAAGATGCAAACGGCAATTTGTTAACAGACGGAGATACCGTGACAATTATTAAAGATCTTAAAGTTAAAGGTAGTTCATCTATTTTAAAAGTAGGCACAAAAGTTAAAAACATCCGTTTAGTAGATGGCGATCATAACATTGATTGCAAGATTGATGGCTTTGGGGCAATGAAATTAAAATCTGAATTTGTAAAAAAAGCCTAAATCTGTAAATAACCTCATACTGGGGTTATTTTTTTTGTTGGTACGGCCACTTTTTTATGAAATTAATCTTAAGCGGACATACTATTAGTAAATTTTGAATGTCCGGAGGGAATTCGTTTGAGCTCAACAAAATTAATATCAGTTTTTGCATTAGGCGGATTGAATGAAATAGGGAAGAACATGTATGCCATTCAATATGGTGATGATATTTTTGTCATTGATTGCGGAAATAAATTTCTTGATGAAAGCCTGCTAGGAATTGATTTGATCATTCCCGATATGAGTTATCTCGAAGATAATCGCGATAAAGTGAAAGCATTAATCATCACCCATGGTCATGAAGACCATATTGGTGGGGTTCCTTACTTTTTAAAAAAGCTAAATGTTCCAGTTTATGCGACAAGGTTTACATTAGGACTAATTGAATTGAAGCTAGAGGAGCATAGATTGTTAAGGGAGACGGAGTTAAAGGAAATAAATACTAATACAATCCTACCATTTGGTGATATAAAAATTAGTTTTTTTAAGGTAAATCACAGTATTCCTGATTGCTTAGGGACAGTTTTCCATACACCACAGGGGAAAATAGTTCATACAGGAGATTTTAAGTTTGATTTAACTCCAGCTAATGATGAACATTCAGATATTCATAAAATGGCTGAAATCGGTAGGGATGGAGTTTTATTATTATTATCTGAAAGCACAAATGCGGAACGACCTGGCGGCACTCCGTCAGAGCGAATTGTTGCCGACCATGTTAATGATGCATTTATGAAAGCAACAAGAAAGGTGTTTATTTCAACCTTTGCTTCAAACATTAATCGTGTTCAACAAGTTGTTGATGCTGCAATGAAAACAAATCGTAAGATTGCGTTACTTGGTAGGAGTATGGTAAATGTAGTTGGTGTTGCGATTGAACGTGGATATATACTAGTTCCTGAAGGCATGATTATTGATTCGAGCGAAATAGAGGAGCTAGCCCCTGAAAAGGTAGCTATTTTATGCACTGGTAGTCAAGGGGAACCGTTAGCAGCTCTTGCTCGTCTTTCAACCGGAAGCTATCGGGGCGTAGAGGTTTTGCCAGAAGATACTGTTATTTTTGCTGCAGGTCCAATACCGGGAAATGAACGGAATGTTACCCGCATCATAGATAATTTATTTATGCTTGGAGCAAAAGTAATATATGGATCTGGAAGTACAACTGGAATGCATGTATCTGGTCATGGGTATCAAGAGGATTTAAAGCTTATGCTTACTCTAATGAAGCCTAAATACTTTATTCCGATTCATGGCGAGTATCGAATGCTATTTCAGCACCGATTGCTTGCAGAAGCTGTAGGGGTTGAGCCTGGGAATACGTTTATTATGAGGAATGGGGACGTAGTTGACATTGAACATTCAATTGCTAGACAGACGCGAAGCATTCCTTCAGGCGATACTTACGTAGATGGAGTAGGTGTAGGTGATGTCGGAGAAATTGTTTTGCGCGATCGCAAACAGCTTTCTGAGGATGGTATGCTTGTAATTGTTCTGACTATGTCTAAGAGGGATCGCAAACTCATTTCAGATCCAGATACGATAACGAGGGGGTTTATTTTTGTCAAAGATTCAGAAGAATTATTAAGGGAAATCAATAAACTAATTATAAAAACAATAAGTAACTTAAATGAGGCAAGCAAAAACCAATGGAGTGATATCAAAAATAACTTGAGAAAGGCGGTAGGACAATTTATATTTAAGGAAATTAAAAGGAAACCAATGATTTTACCAATCATTATTGAAATCTAATATTCCGTAACAATTTAGAACGATTTTTTCAAAGTAGCCATCGTGCTACTTTTTTCTTTTTTTACCAATTTTTTAAAAAATTTAAATTGTAAAAGTATTTAAATAGTGTATAATTACACTAAAAGAAGAAGTGAGAAATTTTCCAATACCATTTTTTTAAAAAAAAGGAGTTCGCAAAATGAAGGATATAAAAATCTATAATGTTATTTTTCCAATTTGGTTTCTATTATTTTTTCCACCAGTAATTTTTGTTACACTGATTGGTAATTTTATCATTGATTCAATAGTTGTCATTGCTTGTTTTTACATGTTTAAATTAACTAAGAGTGAGCATAAACGAAAGGAATTTTATAAGAAAAGTATTGTAAAGGTTTGGCTGTTCGGGTTTTTAGCTGATATATTGGGTGCCGCCCTTTTATTTATTACTGGAATGTTTGGATCGGAGTTAGGGCTATCTAATGAGTTAATAACTGGCATCAATTACGATCCATTTAGCCAGCCTTTAGCGGTATTTATCATTATTGTTGCAATGCTTGTTTCATCCGTATTAATATTTTACTTTAATTATAGATTTACTTTTCAATCAATCATTGAGAATAAAAGGTTGAGATTAAAAGTTGCTCTTACCATTGCTATCGTAACAATTCCTTGGACATTTTTATTACCAACTAAGTGGTTTTATTTATAAATGAGAATTTTGATAATGACAAAAACTAATATGATAAAAAAATAGAGCAAAAGGATTCGATTTTCCTTTTGCTCGATATCTTTTGCACTGTAAACAATAGCACACAATAGGGTAACATTTTATAACAATAGCTCAACCTTTCTATATAGAATAGCTTAACCAATTTCCAAGAATACCACCCATCTTTTCGTAGAATCTTTGTGCCCGTTTATTATCAGATGCAGTGATCCAGGACATATGAGCATAGTTGTTTTCTTTTGTGAAATTTTCACAAGACCTAAATAACTTCTCAGCTACTCCAGTACCCCGTGCTTTTTCAACAACATACAAATCATTCATGATCGTTATTTTAGCAGCTTTTGTTGTACTAAAGCTGAAATATAATGTTGCAAAGCCGAGAAATTCCCCGTTTTTTTCCGCGATGAATTGTATGCCTTTCTCCTTTTTTAATAACAATTCGATTAGCTGCTCGACGTCTTCAAGTGGCGGTTTTGGTCTTTTATAAAAATCAACAATGTACTCATACATAAGGTCTTTAAGTTGGTTTTTATCCTTTCGCTCAACGGTTCGGACAGAAGTCGACATGTCTCACGGCCCCCTTATTAAATTTTGTTTATGGCTCTGTTAAACTCGGTTGTTGATTTTCGCTATGGGCGGACGCTTTCAGCGGGCACGGCATCAGCTTCCTCGACTCTCAAACTCGTCTGCGGGATCTTCAGCTCATGCTATTCCCGCTGGAGTCGCCGCCCGTCGCTACAATCAATATAAATATAAAAATCAACATTGCGCTTTAACACAGCCTTGTTTATTAATAAATGTACGAAACAAAATCAAATAACATGATGATTTTTTGAGGTAAGGTTTTGCCTATCAATTTTAGAATATGATCGTGTTGAATTTATAAAATAGCCTAGAACACCCTTGACTTTAGTCATGAGAGGGTCAGGAAACTAATTTTAGGCCAATTGTTGCACTCAAAATAATCACAATAAAAACAATTCTGCTCCAGTTCTTCGGTTCCCCATATAAGAGCATTCCGATAATCGCCCCGCCCGACGCACCAATTCCTGTCCAAATCGCATAAGCCGTTCCCATCGGGATTGTTTTCATCGCAATTGCCAGAAATATAAAACTTGCGCCAAACCCGACTAACAATAGAATTAATGAGATCCAATTCCGATCTCGATGCAATTTATTTATCATCGTAACACCGATCATTTCACAAATCCCTGCAAAAAATAACGAAATCCACGCCATTAATAATCAGTCCCTTCCTCGGTGTTGTCATTCGTCACTACTTTTAAGCCGATTACACCTACAAGTAAAAGTACGATTAAAGCTATTTTTATAACGTTAAATGTCTCATCAAAAAATATGATTTCCGAACAAACTGTTCCTGCGGTACCTAACCCTACGAAAACAGCGTATACCGTTCCAACTGGCAATTTTTCCCCAGCCATAATTAATACATAAAAACTAATGATAATGGCTATAATTGTTCCAGACCAAGTCCAAAAGTCATAAGCATGGGTTAGGCCAATTACCCAACAAACTTCAAAAAAGGCAGCAATAAATACTTTTAACCAGTTTACGTTCATGAAAAGCCTCCGAAATATTTTTATTCAGTATAAAATGTACCATCCAAATAAAAAAAGCCTATGAAGTAACCGTTCAACAGTTTCTCCCAGGCTTTTATCCCTCCGTGACACAGCTAGAGCTGTGAGTTTTCTCTCGGACCAGACCAACTGATTGTTGCGGAACCCTAGAAAACATAAAAATATATAATTATTTTATATTATATACACATACTTTTTATTTATTCAACATTTTAGTAGAATACTCGTGACTTTAGTCGAGAGGTTTAATTATCCTTATTAAAATGATTTAGGATTGTGGGTTTATTTCTAATTCTACTTTGATTTTAATGTCTTTCCCAACTAGGAATCCACCAGTTTCAAGAGGCGCATTCCAAGTAAGTCCGAAATCCTCACGATTAACTTTTGCTTCTCCTTCAAAACCGTACACTTCTACGCCCCAAGGATTCACTCCTTTACCGCCATATTCAACATCAAATGTTATTGGTTTTGTTACATCTTTAATCGTTAAGTCACCTGTTACTTTATATTCGTCGCCATCTTTTGTAATGTTAGTAGATTTGAACTCGATGGAGGGGAATATTTCTACATCAAAGAAATCTGCTGATTTCAAATGATTGTCACGGTCTACGTTGTTTGTATTAATCTTGGCTACATCAAAATTGAATGAAATATTTGCTGTTGTTAAATCCGTTAAGTCCTCACTTTCAATATGTGCAGTATACTCATCAAAATGACCTCTCACTTTAGAAACCATCATATGTTTTACTTCAAATCCAATGTTAGAGTGTGATTGATCGATTATCCATTTTGCCATTATAAATTCCTCCAATTCATTTATTTCGATTTCGAGATATATATTTAAAAAATAAGAAGTAGCTAACGTATTACCTCGAAACAATATATCTCGAATCTGAGATAAATTTTATCACGTAAAAGTTTTAGGTGTCAATAATAATTTTTAATTAGTATATTACGATTTCGAGATAAATAATAAAAAAATATTAGCCTTGAGCATGATATCCTAATTTTTTTAACAGTTGAATCAAGACTTCTTTTTCATTTATATTTAGCCCACTACATATTTCATTTATCGCCGCTCTATGTTTAGGGAAGATCTCATTCATCAATTCAGTTCCTGCCGGAGTTATCGTAGCATAAGTGACACGACGGTCTTTCGGACAAGGCTTTCTCTCTATTAATTTTTTCATTTCTAACTTGTCCACCACATAAGTTATACTGCTGCTTGCTATTAGAACTTTTCCCCCAATTTTTTGGATTGGTTGTTCACCTTTACTATAAATTAATTCTAAAACTGCAAACTCTGTTGGATTTAGTCCCCTACGTTTAATGTCTTCCTCAACCCGTTTATTTATTGATTGCAAAGCTCGTGTCAAAACAATAAATACCTTTAAGGATAAATCCTCGTCCAATTTATGATCGTTGTTAACTTCCATCATTACCATTCCTCTTTTTATCTCGAATTAAAGATAATTATATTAATTAAATTTTGAAGTGTCAATTTAATCTCTATACTTGGGTATAGCGATGACCCTATACTATACCCTTATAACAGTAATGTTGTGACGATCGTGTAACAGATTTGTCCGTAGTACTGGTGGATATTAACCGTTTTTGTTTTTCTTAGCTAACTCATCTCTATCTGCTGCGATTGGTGGCTGCTCTAACCAGCGATTATTAATCATGATATTAGAACCATCCTCAGAGTAAAGTTGGATTTCTAACATTAATCGATTATACATAACACCTAAGTCTAACCTAGGGCTTTGGGATATAGCAGTACCATAATATCCAATGCTAAGACCTATTAACGCGGATGTGAAAAACATCATCAGCTTATCTGAAAAAGTATAAGCAGTGCTATCTGTTATTTCAGAAGCCCAAGTTGTAGGGACAGGTAGGTAACTTTCTTCTAATTTTTTCCCAAACAATTTAATATGCTTTTTGGCAATCTCAATACCTTTAGTAAAGAATTGTTTTACTTCTTTATTTTGAGCGACTTGACAAAAACCGGCTAATGTAGCAGCCCCTAAAGCATTTCTTTGAATATTAGAAAATAAGTTACTAATCTCCGATACGACTAACGGTCTTTTCTCACCAAGAACATCCCACAGAAAACCTTGCTTATTGACATACTCGACCTTTTCTGTGTTTGGCAAGTATGGAGATCTTATATAAAGCCCTTTAGATAAAAGTAAGTTTTTTGACTTTTTATACAGAAGCATAGTTTCAGTAAGGCAGTCCATGTAATACTCTGTTAAATCCGCCCTCGCAGACGCAGATACACTAGCTGAGTAAGTCGTAAGTCCAATCATTGCCATCTGATGAAGAAAATTTAATACATAGCTATCAGAATACAATCTAGGCGCGGTTAAATCAACATCCTCTTCAATTTTAAAACCATGGGGAACTGCAAACATTTCTTCAGAAAAAATTGATGTTAATTTTTGGATATGTTTATTAGATATATCTAAAGCGTATTCAATAATTGGTTTAATTTCAGCATCTTCAGCTTTCTCTAAAAAAAATGTTAGTACACATATGCTTGCAGTATCATTCATGTATTGCGCCCAAAGCTGAGCGATTTCACCTGATGTTAATCTAATTTGTTTCTCCATAATGGTTCCTCCGAGTAGGGTTACATATTTTATTTTAGCTTCCCATACATTTTCCAAAATATGCAAAACAAACAACTAATTTAATATTGAAATCATATATCGTAATAACCTTTTTCGGAACGGTTTCATAAAGATTACACAAGATAGCTTGACTTGATATTTTCATTCAAATTAACATTTGATTGAAGGTGTGTAATACTATAAAATATATTCAAGAGTATATTGGAATGATGAAGGAGTGAAAGAAATGACTTCGAAAGATACATGTGAAATATACTGTTTTGACGCCGTGAAGGTAGATCGAATTCAAAAGGGTTTACAAACTGAAGATATAGTAAGTATTGTTCAACTTTTTAAATCATTAGCTGATGAAAATAGGGCGAAAACTGTCTACGCTTTATGCCAAGATCAAGAGTTGTGTGTTTGTGACATTGCAAATATTATAGGCGCTTCAGTCGCAACGACATCACATCATTTACGAGCCCTTTATAAGCAAGGAATTGTAAAATATCGAAAAGAAGGGAAAATGGCGTTTTATTCTCTTATTGATGATCACGTAAAAAAAATCATGATGATGGCAATTGAATATAAGAAAGAGGAGAAAATCAATGATTGAAGAACGAGCATCAGAGTTTTCCAGACGTAATTCACATTATAAAATAAGCGCTACTGAAAATATGGTTACGGTAGAGAAAAAAACGTACCGCGTTCAAGGGTTTTCTTGAGCTAGCTGTGCGAATACGTTCGAAATGAACGTGAAACGCCTGGATGGTGTTTTAGATGCAAAGGTAAATTTTGCTGCTTCCAAAATTACAGTCACAGGTAAGACAACGATTAAGGAGCTTGAAAAAGCCGGAGAATTTGAAAAATTAAAAATCGGTGATGAAACTACAAAAAAAATGGAACGTATTCCCTTTTGGAAACAAAAGGAAAACATTAAAGTATATATTTCCTTGATTATTCTTGTTATCAGCTTGTTTTTTGCTGTGAAATCCGGTGATGGTCACGTTTCAGCGATGATTGGCTATGCCGCAGCTATCGTAATCGGGGGTTTCACCTTGTTTCGGAAAGGTCTCAAAAATTTAAGTGTATGTAGGTTTGATATGAGTACACTTATGACGATTGCGATCATCGGAGCTGCTCTAATAGGTGAATGGGGCGAAGGAGCAACAGTGGTCATTCTTTTTGCAATAAGTGAAGCACTAGAACGTTATTCAATGGATAAAGCTCGAGCGTCGCTGGAAGCATTGATGGATATTGCACCAAAAGAAGCACTAATTCGTCGCGGCGTTAAAGAAATAATGGTAGCAACTGATGATATTGAAGTCGGTGACACAATGATTGTCAAGCCAGGGCAAAAACTAGCGATGGATGGTATCGTCACAAAGGGTACATCCACAATAAATCAGGCAGCGATTACAGGTGAAAGTGTTCCTGTACTTAAATCAAAGAACGATGAGGTGTATGCAGGAACATTAAATGAAGAAGGACTACTTGAAGTAAAAGTTACAAAAAGAGTAGATGATACAACATTGGCAAAGATCATTCATTTAGTCGAAGAAGCGCAAGCAGAACGTGCACCTTCACAAGCTTTTGTTGATAAATTTGCAAAATACTATACACCTGCGATTATTGTTTTGGCACTTCTTATTGCAATAGTTCCACCGATCCTGTTTGGTGCTGATTGGAGTATCTGGATATACCAGGGATTGGCTGCATTAGTTGTAGGTTGCCCTTGTGCCTTAGTTGTTTCTACTCCGGTTGCAGTTGTCACTGCTATTGGCAATGCGGCTAGAAATGGAGTATTAATTAAAGGTGGGGTTTATTTAGAAGAAACGGGAGCATTAAAGGTGATTGCTTTTGACAAAACAGGGACATTGACCAAAGGTGTTCCAGTTGTAACGGATATTATAACGTGTATACAAAGGAAAACCAAAAATGGCAACGATATCAATCGCGCTAATCAAACTGCACATGAATTATTGGCGATTACAGCGGCTATTGAAAAAGGATCACAACACCCACTAGCAACTGCGGTGATCAAGAAAGCTGAAGAAACTAGCCTAAATTTTAACGCTATTGAAATTCAAGACTTTCAAGCAATCACTGGTAAAGGCGTTAAAGCAACCGTTTATAATCAAACGTACTATGTTGGCAGTACCAATCTATTTTCCGACATCTTACTAAATGGGATTGATCTCGAAACTAGCGATAAAATAGCTACACTCCAATCAGAAGGAAAAACGGTAATGATGGTAGGAACAGAACAAGGGATTCTTTTAATTATTGCAGTCGCTGATGTTGTGCGAGAAAGTTCAAAAGAGGTTATCCAGAAGCTTCACGAGTTAGGTATTGTTAGAACTATTATGTTAACAGGTGATAACAGAGGGACAGCAGAAGCAATTGGGATTCAAGTTGGAGTGAGTGAGATTAAGTCTGATTTACTTCCGGAAGACAAATTAAATTATATTAAAGAACTTCGAGCCACTTATAAAAGTGTAGCAATGGTGGGAGATGGGGTGAATGATGCACCAGCTTTAGCTGCAGCGAACATTGGTGTTGCAATGGGCGGTGTTGGCACGGATACCGCACTCGAAACTGCCGATATTGCCTTAATGTCTGATGATTTGCATAAACTACCTTATACAATTAAGCTTAGCCGAAAAGCCTTGGCAATTATTAAGCAAAACATTAGCTTTTCTTTAGCGATTAAAGTATTAGCATTACTCTTAGTTATTCCAGGATGGTTAACACTTTGGATTGCCATTTTTGCAGATATGGGAGCAACGTTGCTAGTTACACTAAACAGTTTACGTTTATTAAATGTTACCAATAAATGATTGAATTATCATTCGAAATGTGCCTTAAAAAATCAAAATCATGACACTTTTTTGGGAGTTTTTTGGTACGGGGATTCTTGGGAAAATTGAAAAGGGAAGAGACTGGTATTGTCTCATCCCTTTATACACTATGAGGAGTTTGCATGAAACGGTTAGTTGAAGTAACCCTGATGCGAATCGAAATAATAATAGATATGACGGCTAAGCCGACGATCATCGCAACAACCCCTGTCCAGCCAAAGCTACTATAAAATGTACCACTTGCTGTACCGCCAATACTAGAACCTAAGTAATAGAAAAATAAATAGATAGCAGATGCTTGCGCCTTGTTGTGAGTAGCTAATTGGCCAACCCAGCCGCTTGCGATCGAATGCCCTGCGAAAAAGCCATACGTAAAAATAGCTATTCCGCTGATTTTTATCCATAACGACGTGTGCAACGTCAAGCATGCCCCTAATAACAATATTAAAAGGGATATTTGTAATAACCTTCTTTTTCCGTATTGATCAGCTAGCATCCCCATCCATGTCGAACTAAATGTTCCTACCGTATAGACAATAAATATAAATCCAACTAATGTCTGACTTAAAGAGTAGGGTGGAGCAATAAGTTGAAAACCAATATAGTTATATAATGATACAAAACTACCCATTAATAGAAAGCCAGTAATAAAAATGGAAGGTAGACCTGGTTCTCTAAACTTAGAAAATAAAGAAGTGATAGTCGGCTTCATAGCAAGTTTTTGTGGTTTAAAATGAGAAGATTTCGGTAAAATAAACCAGAAAATAATACTAGCAAGTAAACTAATTATTCCTATTCCTGCTAATGCTATACGCCACCCGGAAAGATCCGTCAAAATACCACTTATAATCCGGCCACCCATACCACCAACGGAATTTCCGCTAATATACAATCCCATTGCCATTCCTAAACTTCTTGGATCAATTTCCTCACCTAAATAAGCCATTGCTACTGCCGGTAATCCGGCAAGAGTAATACCTTGAAATATTCTGCCCAAAATTAAAAGATGAAAGCTTGGGCTAAAAGCCGTTAAAATTGCAAGAATTGATGACGCCACCAAAGAAAAAGTCATGACTGATTTTCTTCCAAATACGTCGGATAAGGAGCCTGCAATTAACATGCTAATCGCTAAAGCAATTGTAGTAGACGATAAGCTTAAGCTAGAAATAGCAGGTGAAATATGAAACTCTTTACTTATTTCTGGTAGGATTGGTTGTGTCCCCCAAAGGATTGCAAAAGTATTAAATCCCCCTACAAATAAAGCAACGTTTACCATTTTAAATGTGCGTGTTCCACGCTGAATGTATTGCATAATTGAAGCATACCCCTTTAACTGATTTAAAATAAACCTTTTACATATTCGATAAATTGTTGGGTGACAGGTGAAACATAGCTATCCTTTAAACGAGCAATACCTATTTCTCGCTTGCATATCGGATTTTTTACACGAATAAGCTTTACGTTATTTTTATTTAACACAGGTATGTCAGGAACTAAGGAAACCCCCAATTTTGCACTTACTAATCCGGAAACCGTTCCGATATCTTCACCTTCAAAGACAATATCAGGCTGTAAACCCGCTTCTAAACAAATATTTTGAATAATCGTTCGTAATCCATATCCTTCTTTAAAAGAAATAAACGGTTCGCTTTCAATGACTTGTAAATCCACTTCATCATAAGCTGCTAATGAATGGTTGTCCGAAACAATCAGAAACAATTCCTCGCTTAAAAGTGGTTCCCATATCACTTCGTTATCATCGTCTAAAAGGGCAACTAGAGCTAGATCGACCATACCAGACTTTAATTGTTTAATAATTTCTTGATTAGACGCTTGATTCAAAACAAACTTTACATTCGTAAAATTACCTCTATAATAGCTTAAAATTTCAGGAACTATCCCCATTCCAAGTGAAGGTAGAAAAGCCAGTGAAATCGTGCCATTATCTGGATGAATTTCATTTAGTAATTCCTGTTTTCCTATTTCAATTTGGCTAATTGATTGTTCAACCCTGCTTAAAAACATTTTTCCATAGCGGTTTAAGTAAATATTTCTCCCTTTGCGTTGAAAAAGTTTAACCCCCAATTCATCCTCCAGCTTTGATATTGCTCTGCTTAAAGCTGGTTGTGAAATCGATAATTGTTCTGCAGCCCGTGTGATATGCTCTGTTTTTGCCACCATTTGAAAATAAGTTATTTGATGCCATTCCATTTTAATACCTCATATGTTTTTCGTGTTTATTTATAAAATATCATACTTTATCAATATCATAACTTCTAATTGTTAATAAACATTAAATTAATAACTTTTAGTTATGAATTAACTAAGGATCAATCTTTGCTGAAAACAATATAATTATGTTTAAAATACTAAAAAATGCTTTTTTTATATGTTTAGTAAGTATAAAATTATTGTAACAAACTTTCTCGCTCCAAATAGGTAGCTTAGATAGGTCGATAGAAGTTTATTATATTTGGTATTCATTACTAGGTGTGTTGGTGTGTTTTGGATTGCATTTACAAACGGTCAAAAACAGGGGGGATTTTGTGTGAAGGAAAAGGTAGGCGTCTGCCAAATATGTGGGAAAGAGATATATTGTCTAGATGGGTTTTTAAATGGAGTAGTAAAGGGAAACGGAACTTTGAGTTGCTTTGAATGTGATGAGAAAGAAAAAGGGAGAAAAGCTACAAAAGTATATGAAGGTTAAAATATGAAATAATCATCAATCCTGAAAATGAAGTCCAAATTTTGGTTGGGAAATTTCATTCAGGCGATGAAGCCCAAAACTAGATAAGATAAATACAAAAAAAATGTCCTTCATTCTGTCGATGAAGGACATCATAATTTTATTCCCAAACATACGGTGTTGTTTGATATACATAGTAATTGAGCCAGTTTACAAACAGCAAATTTGCATGTGAACGCCACATGTTTAATGGCTGTTTATTAGGATCGTCATTAGGGAAATAATTAACTGGTATTGCGATATCTAATCCTCTGTTTTTGTCACGTAAGTATTCATCTCGCAAAGTTGTAGCATCGTATTCTGGATGACCAGTTAGAAAGATTTGCTTCCGGTCCTTTGATGCAACAAGACAAACACCTGCTTCATCTGAATGGGAAAGTAATTCAAGCTCTTCCACTTTATCAATATCTTCTTTTTTAACATCAGTATGTCTAGAATGAGGTACAAGGTACACTTCATCGAAGCCACGAAGAAGGCGTGTTTTTCGTAAAAACGTTTTATGTTTAAAAACACCAAACATTTTTGCTGGTAACGGATATTTTGGAATTCCGAAATGATGGAAAAGCCCTGCTTGTGCACCCCAACAAATGTGCAAAGTTGATGTGACATTTGTAACGGTCCAATCCATAATTTCCTTTAATTCATCCCAGTAATTCACATCTTCAAACTCTAAATGCTCGATCGGTGCTCCAGTAATGATCATCCCGTCAAACTTGCGATTGCGAATTTGATCAAATGTCCGGTAGAAGTTTCTAAGATGTTCGCTCGCTGTGTTTTTTGATTGATGAGTTCTTGGATGCATAAGTGTGATATTCACCTGTAATGGCGAGTTACCCAACAGACGTAACAATTGGGTCTCTGCTTTTTCTTTTTCTGGCATTAAATTTAAAATAACAATATTTAAAGGACGAATGTCTTGTGTATAGGCGCGCTCTTCATCCATGATAAATATGTTCTCATTTTCAAGGATACCTTTTGCAGGCAAATTTTTTGGAATGTTTATAGGCATAAAAAACCCCCCTTTAAGTACGATTATACGCGATTAATGCCATTAAAGAATTTGTAATGTATATATACAAACAGATTTTTTTGGAAAGATGATAAATCAATTTCCGCAAAGGCTAGTGAAATTGTTTGATTAATCTATTATAGAAAGATTAAAGTAATTGTTCAATCAAAAAACAAAAAAACAGCAGTTGAAAATAAATAAACATAATAATATATGTAAATTTAGCCACTGGAAAATTAAAATAATAGTTAAAGTATACTTTATAAAATAACAATCTTGTATATGAAAAAATTCGTGGATTGGAAAAATTTCCGATACAATGGGTAAAGGTACTTTAGTAAATGAAGAAAATATACCATTTAGGGTTGTACGATTGGACAGATGCAAGGAAATCTGAAAAAATTGGTAATAGTAAGAGAGGACACGTGGTTATGTTTGATCCAACTATTTTTGAAAATTTAAAGGTCGTCGCTGAAGGAGCGGTATATGATTTAGATTTAATCGGCCAGATTGTCGTAACAAATCGCGTTGATCAAGTTGATTTAGCAAAGCTATCACGACATTATTCGATTACGTTCCGAAGAGCGGATGTGTCACAAAATTCTGTTCAGGGAAAGCTTCAAATTGATGTTGGTGCTCACGACTTATCTTCAGAAATACTAGAAAAAGATATCGAAGACAATGATTTAGGATGTACTGTCGAGGTTACATTTTTTACAAAGGTGAATGACATTGAAAATGACTGTTCTGCTATTCAACTTTCACTATTAACAATCTGGGGGAATAGACCATCGATTACGCAACAACTGTCGTTTTTTTATGAAGATCGTACGAAACAACTATCGAATTCAATTTGTTTAAAGTTTGATCGAAAAATTGCTGAAGCACAGGTTGGGGATCTGCCAATTATAGTTGATCACATGGTCGAATCAATTGATCGATTAAATGAAATATTAAACAAAAATTAATTGATGCAATTTTTAAAAGGAGATCGAAAATATGAACTTATTAGCTTCAATGGGCCCATTTTTGAAAGATGCATGGGAAAAGGCAGGTTTTGAAACGTTAACGCAAATACAAGAGGAATCGATACCACATATATTGGAAGGGAAAGACATCGTGGCTGAATCACCAACCGGTACAGGGAAGACGTTAGCCTACTTACTACCGTTGTTAAACAACATTAATCCTGAGCTTAAACAGATTCAGGTGGTAGTTTTGTCACCAACTAGGGAATTAGCTATGCAGATTCATCAAGTTATCCAAACTTTTACATTGAACAGTCCGATCGTAAGTGCAGCATTTATCGGAGGTGTTGACATAAAGCGCCATATTGATCGATTAAAAAAGAATCCGCAAATTGTAGTTGGCACTCCAGGACGAATTAATGAGTTAATAGATAAGAAAAAAATGAAAATGCACGAAGTGAAAACGGTAGTAGTTGATGAAGTCGACCAAATGATTGCACAGCGTTTATCTTTTGATGTCAAAATGATTGTCAAATCAACGTTAAAGGATCGCCAACTATTATTTTTTTCAGCAACAATTACTGATGATGTTAAAGGGATAGCGAATGAAATGATGACAGCGCCGCTATATATTAAGGTTGCTCGCAAGGAAAATGCAAATGTCGATCACATATATTTTGTGTGTGAGCAGCGGGATAAGATCGAGGTTTTGCGGAAGTTTTATAAAATGGATGAAAAAATGAAGGCTTTAATTTTTATCAACGATGCACTTCATATTGATCGTATAGCGGACAAGCTTCGTTATAAGAAAATTCCTGTTGGGATTTTGCACAGTGAAGCTAATAAAAAGGAACGAGCAGCCGCCATTCAGCAATTTCGAGCAGGGAAGCTTTCCCTTTTGTTAGCAACAGATATTGCAGCTCGTGGGATGGATATAGAGGACCTTACTCATGTCATCCATTTGGATATGCCTGAGAAAATCGAGCAATACGTTCATCGCTCGGGTCGAACAGGGAGAATGGGTGCGTCAGGGACTGTTGTTTCCATCGTAACGTCTAGTGAAGAAAAGATGTTATTGAAGTATGGGAAAGAACTAAAGCTAGCTATGATGAAAAAAGAGCTTTATAGAGGTGAAATGATTGATGAACAGATCACGAAGCGTGATTCTGAACGTACAATTTCTAAAGTAAAACGTAATTCTGCAGTTAAACAAGGCAATAATGAAAAACGCGCCAAAGATAAAACAACAGGCAAAAATCGACTACACGAAAAAGCCTCATTTGAACGTCAAAACTTTAGAAAGACAAACAAAAATGAAAGTACAAACAAGAATAACGATCCTAAATTAAAAAATAATAGTAGTCGGATGCGATCAATTGGTAAGGCGAAATCAAATAAACAACGTTAATAGAACAGCAAAAAGAAGTATTGATAAATTGAAAGTAGATGATTATAAAACTAGCTCCAAATTCATTGACATTTACTAGAGTTTTATGTTATTAAATTTATTGTTAGCACTCTTTGGTTACGAGTGCTAACACATGATCGATCATTTTTAACCTATTAGTACTTAACCAAAAATTTGTAGTGGGTTGAGTATGTAAAGAATCAAACTTCTGAAAGGAGAAATTGTGATGGCCAAAAAACAATTTAAAGCAGAATCCAAACGAATTCTCGAGATGATGATCAACTCGATATACTCTCATAAAGAGATTTTTTTACGAGAGTTAATATCTAACGCAAGCGATGCGATTGACAAGATCTATTATAAAGCATTAACAGATGATTCATTATCCTTTAACAAAGATAGTTACTACATAAAAGTATCGGCTGATAAGGAAACAAGAACTTTAAAAATTAGTGATACAGGCATCGGAATGACAAAAGAGGAGCTTGAGAATAACCTTGGGGTTATTGCGAAAAGTGGCTCGTTGGCATTTAAAAATGAAAATGAGATCAAGGACGGATTTGATATAATCGGTCAATTTGGTGTCGGCTTTTATTCAGCGTTTATGGTTGCGGATGTGGTGACGGTAATTAGTAAAGCTCTCGGCAGTGATGAAGCGTACAAGTGGGAGTCAAAAGGTGCTGATGGTTATACAATTGTTCCGTTTGAAAAAGACGAAGTGGGTACAGAAATCATTTTAAAAATTAAAGAGGATACAGAGGAAGAAAAGTACGGCGATTATTTAGAAGAGTATCGTTTGAAGTCAATTATCAAAAAGTACTCGGATTTTATCCGTTATCCAATTAAAATGGATATCACGACTAGTAAACTAAAAGACGATAGCGAAAATGAATTCGAGGATGTTGTTGAAGAACAAGTTATTAATAGCATGGTTCCAATTTGGCGAAAAAATAAAAATGAGCTAAAGGACGAGGATTACGAAAATTTTTATGCGGAAAAACGCTATGGTTTTGATAAGCCAATTAAGCATATTCACATCAGTGTAGATGGTGCGGTAAGATATAACGCGATTTTGTTTATTCCTGAGAAAATTCCATTTGACTACTATTCAAAGGAATTTGAAAAAGGCTTGGAGCTCTACTCAAATGGCGTGTTAATAATGGAAAAATGCCCGGATTTACTTCCGGATTATTTCAGCTTCATTAAAGGGATGGTTGACTCTGAAGATTTATCGTTGAACATCTCCCGTGAGATACTACAACATGACCGCCAATTAAAGCTCATTGCTAAAAACATTAAAACGAAAATTAAAAATGAGCTGCAGAAGCTTTTAAAAGATGACCGCGCGAAGTATGATGAGTTTTACAAATCATTTGGTAGACAATTGAAATACGGTATTTATAGTGACTTTGGCAGCAACAAGGCAGATTTGCAGGATTTGATCATGTTCTATTCTTCGAAAGAAAAGAAAATGGTGACATTAGATGAGTACGTATCAAAAATGCCAGAGGAGCAAAAATATATTTACTATGCTGTTGGCGAAACGAATGAACGTATCGATAAGCTACCGCAAACTGAGCTTGTCGCGGATAAAGGGTACGAAATCCTTTACTTCACTGAGGATATTGATGAATTCGCGATCAAAATGCTGATGACGTATAAAGATAAGGAATTCCGCTCTGTTTCCAGCGGTGATCTTGGCATTGAAGCAGATGAAACTCAAACTGATAAGACAGATACTGACCAAGATGCAAACAAAGAGCTATTCGACTACATGAAGGGTGTTCTTGGGGATAAAGTAAAGGATGTCCGCATATCAAAACGGTTAAAGTCTCATCCGGTATGCTTAACTTCAGAAGGTGAATTATCAATCGAAATGGAAAAAGTACTAAGCATGATGCCAGACGGACAAAAGGTCAAAGCGGACAAAATTCTCGAAATTAACATTAATCATGACGTTTTTAAATCATTACAAGCAGCATTTACATCCGACAAAGACAAGCTGACATTATATACAAACTTATTATATAACCAAGCTCTATTAATCGAAGGCTTACCAATCAACGATCCAGTCGAATTTACAAATGATATTTGTAAAGTGATGGTATAAAATGGAGGGACACAGTGGTGTCCATAGAGGTTCCTGACCCCGGCAAAAAATGGAAACAGCGCTTGAAACGAAGTACAGTTTCAGGTGCTGTTTTTTTCATTTCGAATTGAGCGCTGAAATAGTAAAGAAAACCAACTTCTTAGTAGTAAAGGGGTTGGCTCTTTGTAAAATAAGCTAGTTAATTTATGTTCAGTAAGAAAAAATAAGTTTCAGTGTTCAAAACATACAGACCATTTTTCTGTTGAAAATTAATGGTTATTCTTAATTAATATATATTGTATTTCTGTTGCGGAGATCATAATTGTATGATAAATTTCATAGCCAATACTTAGAAATCTTGATAATGTTTCAGCACAGTTTGGATGAGCAGGTTCTAGTGGTGCCACGAAGCTTTTTTCTAAAGATAAAAGTTGATTCCTATATGTGTTACAACGTAATATTACAACATGACGACCAACCCATGCTGTACCTATTATTTGTTGTTGCCTGTATGAAGAGTGCATATTACATCGTCCTTTCCAATTGGAGAAAAAGAAAGATAATATCTGTGTTAGGTGGTTAAAATTTCTGAGTAAATTACAGAATCAATGAGAAAAGCAGTTAACTTTTAAAGGAAATCAATACAATTTCTGAGAAAGTAAAAAGCTGTTACTTACTATTATTAGAATATGCACCGACCTATGTAACAGTTGAAGGTTTTTGCTGTAAAATGATAAAATTTCTTTATATAAGTGAAAGGGGATATAGGATCGAACATGGACAAAGCCCAATTAGTCGTAAATGCTACAACTTTTGTAAGAAACGAATTAGAAGAAGATGCAAGTGGACATGATTGGTGGCATATTGCCCGTGTTACGAAATTGGCAAAGTACATTGCAAAAAAAGAAAGTGCAGATGAATTTATATGTGTGCTTGCGGCACTCCTACATGATATTGCTGATGAAAAATTAAATCCTGTCGGTGGGGAAGAAGCGGGCTTGAGTAGAGTGAAAGCTTGGCTCGAATCCCAACATGTAACGGACGATACAACGCAGAAAGTGCTGGAGATCATTTCAACGATGTCTTTTAAAGGTGGGAATCGACCACAAATGAAAACGCTAGAAGGTAAAGTAGTCCAAGATGCAGACCGGTTAGATGCTATCGGAGCAATTGGCATTGCACGGACATTTGCCTATGCTGGGGCGCACGGTGATCTAATTTATGATCCGAAAATTGCACTGCGTGATCACCTTACGAAGGAAGAATATCGAAATGGTAAATCCACGGCTATCAATCATTTTTATGAAAAGCTTTTAAAGCTAAAGGGCTTAATGAATACGAATACAGCTCGTGAACTAGCTGAAAAACGCCATACATTAATGGAGCAATTTTTAACAGATTTTTATAATGAGTGGGAAGGCCCATTAGATTAAATGTTATAGTTCTCAATTACATGTACGATATAATTCGAAGTAGTATTATCTAGGTAACAAGTAAACTTATCACTATTGAAATCATCTAATTTAATTTTAAATGAAAGCTTGTGGAAAGGTAAAAGACAATGAGTATATTAACGGTTGAAAATTTATCAAAAAGTTATGGAGAAAAAGTATTATTTCAGGATATTTCATTTAGCGTTGCAGAAAAACAACGTATTGGTGTTATTGGCGTAAATGGCACTGGGAAGTCGACGCTATTAAAAATTATTGCCGGTATAGAACCCGAGGACAGTGGCGAAGTCAAAAAGCCAAAGTCGTATACAATTGAATATTTAGCGCAAAATCCTGAGTTTGCAGAAGAGGGAACAATTTTAGATGAAATTTTTCACGGGGATACACCGTTCATTCGGCTTCTAAAAAGCTATGAGGTGACATTGGCTAACTTACAAGCTGATCCGGATAATGACCGTTACCAAGAAGCTCTTTTTAAAATTCAACAGCAAATGGACGCAATGAATGCGTGGGATGCAAGTACACAAGCGAAATCGATATTAACAAAGCTTGGAATAGAAGACCATTCTCAACATGTTAGTCAGTTATCAGGTGGTCAAAAAAAACGGGTGGCCATTGCAAGAAGTTTAATTCAGCCAGCTGATTTGTTAATTTTAGATGAGCCAACTAACCACCTTGATATAGAAACGATTGAGTGGTTGGAAGACTATATGACGCGTTATCCAGGGTCCATTCTCCTTATTACTCATGACCGATACTTTCTTGACCGTGTCACCAATCGAATTATTGAGCTTGATCAAGGAAAGCTTTATAGCTATGAAGGTAATTACTCCACATTTCTCGAAGCAAAAGCGGTCCGCGAACAAAATGAAGCAGCGAGTGAGGATAAACGGAAAAATCTCCTTAGGCGCGAGCTTGCATGGATTCGCCGTGGGGCGAAAGCGAGAACAACTAAGCAGAAAGCAAGAATTCAACGGTTTGAAGAATTGCAAAATCAATCTAACTATCGTAAAAAGGAAGACCTTGATATTGCCATTGGCGGTAGCCGGCTTGGCAAAAAAGTATTTGAGCTTGAAAATATAACGAAGCAGTATGGCGATCAAACTGTAATTCGAGACTTTTCTTATATTGTCAAACCGTATGAACGGATCGGTATTGTTGGTCCGAACGGTTCTGGGAAAACGTCATTGTTAAATCTTTTAGCTGGTAAAGATACACCAGATGAAGGACTTATTGATATAGGGCAAACTGTAAAAGTTGCTTATTATACCCAAGAAAATGAAGAAATGAACGAAGATATGAGGGTTATTGACTACATTAAAGAAACGGCTCAAATCATCCGTACAATTGATGGTCATGAAATTACTGCGGCACAAATGCTCGAGCGTTTTTTATTTTCACCAGCAATGCAATATACATATATAAAAAAGCTCTCTGGTGGTGAGCGAAGGCGATTATATTTATTAAAGGTTTTAATGACTGAACCAAATGTTATTCTTTTAGATGAGCCTACAAATGATCTGGATATTGAAACGTTAACAATCTTAGAGGATTATTTAGACGATTTTCCAGGAGTAGTTTTAACCGTATCGCATGATCGCTACTTTTTAGATAAAACGAGCGATTTATTATTTGTGTTTGAAGGAAATGGAAAGATTAGAATTTATTTTGGTAGTTATAGCGAATTTTTAGAAGAAGAAAAGCAAAAAATGGCTGTCAGCAAAAAAGAAGAAGGAAAAGAAAAGAAAATCGAGAATGAGCAGACGGCACTTGCACAGAATGAAAAACCAAAAAAGCTCAAACTTTCATATAAGGAACAAAAGGAATGGGACACGATTGAAGATAAAATAACACAACTAGAGGAAACAATCGAAAATATTCAAGCTGAAATTGCAAATGCAGGACATGATTTTGCCAAAGTCCAGCCATTATATGAAGAAGAACAACGTTTAACGGCTGAACTAGAACAAGCGATGGAACGATGGGAAGAGCTTTCTGAGCTCGTTGAAAAAATTCAAAGTCAAAAATAGTATGAAGGGTTATAAGTCTTCCATATACGAATTAAGCTAGTAGTAGATTACAACACTAGAAAGGGGACGCAATTTATGAGCTCATGCAGTATCAATCATTCAAAAGAGGATGTCATTAGCAAACTAGAAAGCCAAAAGAATTTTTTACCAAGTGACCTATATGAAAAAGTAAAAGCATACCTTCAAACAGATTTACCCCAACAAACACTTAACGAAATTTTTCATTTGTTAAAGAAATATGATTTAGCAGGTGAAGCAGAACAAAAGGAAAGAAACGAAGTACTAAAGACAATGCTCAACGGCTAATACCATATTTTTCCGGGGTCAGGAACCTCTATGGACACCACTATGGACACCACTATGGACACCGCCCTGGCACCATTCATTAAAGAAGGATGCTCGATGTTTGAGCATCCTGTTTATTTATATTGAACGATTCTCTTTGCACCTAAATATCGTTTACTCCAATAGTTTAAATTTAGTTTACTAATGGTAACTCCTTTGGATGAACTAGAGTGAATGAATTTTCCATCACCGATATAAATTCCAGCATGAGATGGTCCTGGTTTATACGTTTGGAAAAAGACAAGGTCTCCTATGCTTGGATTCCCAACGTCAATACCATAATTCCAGATCTCGTTTACGGTTCTTGGGATATTAATACCTTTTTCGGAATATACATATTTTAGAAAACCACTACAGTCAAAGCCGTTTGGGGTCGTTCCACCCCATTCAAAGGGAGTGCCGACTAGCTTTGTCGCATATTGAATTAGTGATGTATCAACACCGTACCTATCATTTATTACTGGAATATGATCGGGTTCATATGAAACTAAGTTATTGGAATGAAGCTTTTTCCATGTAGCCTCATCAATATCACCTGTTGCAGGAAGGTTATGATTTTTTTGAAAGTGAATGACGGCATTTTTCGTTCTTTTACCGAAAATACCGTCAATCTTGAATGTATAGTAGTTCAGTTTTTTTAAGATCGTTTGAGCATCGTTTACTTGAAGGCTCTTAGTTCCTAATTGAAGAGGTACGATTAACTTTGGAACTTGCTCATTACTATTTATTGAAGCTAAATTTACATTCGCTTCTGTTTGATCCTGTATATGATTTTGTATTTCATTTTTACGAATTGCATTCTGGGCTAGCTCATTTTGTGATGATAATGTCAAAATTCGACTTAAAGTCTGTGGACCAGCAATACCATCCACAGATAGAGCCGTATATAATTGGAATTTCCGAACTGCCGCTTGGGTGTGAGGACCGAATATGCCATCTACTTGAAATGGGTAATATCCCATTCTCTTAAGTCCCTCTTGTAAAATACGGACAGAGGAACCTACATGGCCATAGCGTAATGTTTTCTTGTCTACTATTTTATCTCCTTCAGAAGAAGCATCAACAAAAAGATGAGGAGTAGCAACAGCGACAGAAGCGATTGCAGAGCTTAAAATAAGCTTATGCGCCATGCCCATACTCTTTTTCTTATCCATCATTTTCCCTCCTAAACAAAGCTGAAGTTCTCGAAGTTGACAGGAGCAAAATAACGTATTCAGTTCATGAGAAAACAAACCCTCTCTTATTTATATACAGAAGTGGTAGAATTTATGTCAAAAAAAATAAACACCTGTCTTATTTTTGGACAGGTGTTTGAAAACGATCAAATTGTACAGGTTTTATTCCACTTGATAGAGCTTTCATTTCATAGTCTCTCGCAAGTAATTCGTCTAATAATTTTGGCAACATTTTAGCTGTTACTTTTTTATCATGAAGCAGTATTGTCGGAGTTTTCCCTCTGGCTTCAATTAATTGCAGTTGTTTAATTATGTTTCCAAAAACCTTATGTTCATCCTCAACGGTCCAATCCTCACTATCGATGTTCCAATCCCAATATATAAAGCCAGCATTATTGAGACCATCTTTTATTTCATGTGTTAAGTGTGGATAGCTGCCGAATGGTACCCGTATTAATTGCGTGTTAACCCTAGTAACATCATAAATCGCCCGCTGACATGTTTTCATTTCAGTTATTGCTGTATTGACATTCGAATAAAAAATATCAATACGATGGGATACCCCATGACACCCTACTGAGTTCCCAGCAGCAATTATTTGTTTCAAAATCTCTGGATGTTTATCAATATTTGCTTTTAATAGAAAAAAAGTAGCTTGAACATTTTTTGATTTTAAGGCTTTTAAAATTTCTATTGTATGACTATTTGGTCCATCATCAAAGGTTAAGTACAATAATTTTTTAGCCTTTTTGTATCGATCTAAATTAGTGGATGGTAATTGTTTTTCTATTTTCGTTGAATTTAATATGGGTGAGGCTTTTTTTGCAATTAGTACGTTGGACTGATCTTCAATTTGTAAGGATTGTAAAAGGTTACTTACAATGATAGGTGTTGCGCTAAATATAAATAAGATCGTCCAAATTTTTATGTAATGTTTCATAAGCTGAGTGTACAAATTCACCCCTTAGTCTTTTCTACCTAACTTTACTATAGTATATTTACACTAGAATTTATAGACTGTAATTTTGATTAGTAAAAAATTTCCTACTTTTTAAGTAAGTAGTTAGGTGTGACAAAAATGATAGTAACAACAGGCGGTAGAACAAATCATCACATGATCGAGATCGCAAAGCGAGTTGCTGAAGAGTTACAGATCTTATATCTTGAGCGTAAGAAAGTATCAATTGAAAAAATAATAACGGCAGTACAGGATGATGTGCTAGTGGTAGGGAAAAATCGGTTAGTTATATACCCATTAAAAGATCCCTCAAATCCGATTTTTTTTCATCCAAACTCGGCAATGTTTCGAGTCAAGCGCATAGTAAGGGGTGAGGAAGACCCGTTTATCCAAGCAACTAAGTTAAAAAAAGGAACATCTTTTTTGGATTGTACAATTGGTCTTGCATCCGATAGTATTGTTGCAAGTAGCGTTATTGGACCTACAGGTCGTGTCGTAGGAATTGAAGGGAATCGATATATTGCATATTTACTTTCAATTGGTTTACAGACATGGGAAAGTGGTCATGAGCCTATTAATCAAGCAATGAGACAAATTACAATAATTCAAGCTGACCATTTAACTTTTTTACAACAACAAACTTCTGCTTCGTTCGATGTCGTTTATTTTGACCCAATGTTTGAAGAAAATATCGTAGAGTCTGATGGCATTAAAGGGCTAAGATCGATGGCGATTTACGAAGATCTAGTAGATGAAGCAATTGAGCAGGCACTTCGTGTAGCTAAAGCAAGGGTGGTTCTCAAGGATCATTGGAAAAGTGCCCGCTTTGAAAGGTTTGGCTTTACGGTTTATCGACGCAAAACTGCAAAATTTCATTTTGGAGTGATTGAAAAATTTTGCAATTAATACCAAATAATGGAGGGGTCAGGAACCTCTATGGACACTACTATGGACACCTCTATGGCACCAGGCGAAAAATGCAAAACAATAATTTCGCAATTGAACTAAAATCGTTAGTATTGGATGATTTTTTCTGAAAATGGACACCTTACGGATAGGGAGGTGTACACATTGAAAAAGATTAAAGCTGATGCATCAACGATTGGTTTAGGTTCATCTGAAACGGAAGGACAGGGAACTACAAATCAAGAAACGGGTCAGGTTAAAATGGATTCAGCACGAAGGAAAAAGAGGAAAAAGTCTGGTATTTTATAAGTTTAATTAGAAAAAGGGGATCGCAGCAAATGTTGCAATTCCCTTTTATTATTGTTTGGGAAATTATAAAATTTGATCCTGTGGATCAATACTATAGCACAGAGAATAGTCGACCAGCGCAAGCGCCAATCGACTAGTAAACTTCGCTCATCTTTTTTGCGATAAGTCAACATCGACTCGTCCCTCGACGTGTTTTGTTTATCTCAGTCGATGCGCTCTTAGTTTATACGTCGCTAATCAGGGCGCCTATAGCTTTTGTTCTTGCAGCTAGCGATTCAATTCATTTTGAATAAATAATCAGAAAAAGTATCTAAATAAGGTGTCTTATTTTGAAATACAACTACCAACAACCTCACATGATCTAAGAATAGGCAGGAAAATCCAAGCTTCTGGTCGAAATTATATTAATATCCTATTCTTGGTAGAGGTGTGAAAGTGTTGAATTCAATTAATAAACAATTATCCCAAGAAGAAATAGTAAATCCAATGCTTATTCAACAAATTCAACAGCAAATAAATTTACAATTTCCACACTATACTTCAAAACAAAAAGCATTTAAGCTGGCAACGATGATTCATAACAAAATAGACCAATCTCTACCTAATTATTCAAATACTACGAAGAAAAACGTTCGAAATGCTTTACTAGTTACAAAGCTTTCTCCGAATTCGTTCACAATAAATTCGAAGGATATCATTGATACTAGCATTCATATAGCTAGAAATGAGGAGCTTGAGACAAGCTTGCCGAGATGGATTCAGTCCAAGTTTAATATAGAGCCTACTAGTATTGAAAATTATGTAAATAATCTTATAGAGGAGCGTACAAAGATTGAAAATGAAATGACGAGAGGTGGAAAGGACGAATTTCTAATTCCACAACAAAACCTAAAAAGGGATAGTAAACAGAATGTTCGTTCTGTCCTAAGTTATAGTGAAATTGCTGCCACAAGTTATACGGATGTAGCTGAAAATCGTTCGCTAGGCTTTGGTGATTTACATACAAATGTTTTCCCGGAAAAACCATTCAGAGGCAAGAAAAAAAATATGCTGGTAGCGATTGTTGCTTTTTTAATCATGATTATCTTAGCTACTATAGTGGATCGTGCATTTGAGACTTCTAACGAGATAAATAATGTTGAAATAATTGAAGCCAATGCCGTGACTTATATAAGACCAGCAAATGAACTACCGAGCTATTTACAATATGAACCTATTAATGAGTCTGCATTACGTACATGGCTCGATGGTCGTAACTCGATCTTAGCCGATGAGCCCTATTTTTCAACTATTGTTACAGTAGCCAATCGTCATAATCTTCATCCGTTTTTACTATTTGCAATTACTGGTCAAGAGCAAGGATTTGTGCCAAGAACACATGAGAATGCAACTGAAATTGCGAACAACCCATTTAATGTGTTTCACAGCTGGCAGGATTTTAATACTAATATTCTAGAATCTAGTCAAATTGCTGCTAAAACCATTATAAATTTAAGTGAGGAACGCCCAGAAAATGCAGATCCTTTTCAATGGATTAATCGCAAATATGCTGAGGATCCAAATTGGTGGAAAGGTGTGTCTTCTATTTTTACCACACTCGAAGATGAGGTTCAGTGAATTTTTGGTAATATCCTAAAATAAGATTTTTTAAATCAATTGTACAATCTTTTTTGAATATTATGTCGAATTTTAGGATTATGTATGCTTTAATATATTTATGCAAAATATTACAAATCAGGGGGTATTTCATGTGAAAAAGACATTACTAGTATTTCTTACAATTATTTCTGCCTTAATGCTAGCGATTGCTGGCTGTGGAAATAACCAAGACACAAACGAAGCCACAGAATCAGAGACAGGAACAGAAGTGACACCTCAAGAAAAAGATCAGGTAAAAATTGGTATGCTAAAATTAACTAGCTCTGCTCCGCTTTTCATTGCCTTAGAAAAAGGATTTTTTGAGGAAGAAAATATTAATGCTTCAGAAACATGGTTTGAAGCTGCACAACCAATTGCTGTTGCAACAGCTGGAGGTAGTGTAGATGTAGGAGCAACAGGAATCACAGCTAGTCTCTATAACATGGTCGCAGGTGGTCAACAACTATGGATTGTTGCAGATAAAGGAAGAGAACAAAAAGGATTTTCTTCATCTGCTTTATTAGTACCAAATGATTCATCGGTAGCTGCAATCGAGGATTTAAAAGGAAAGAAAATCGGGATCACACAAACAGGTTCAACGTTCCATTATATGGTAGGGCGAATTCTCGAAAACCACGGACTAACAATTAATGATGTAGAATTAGTACCTCTAAACAGTATTCCAGGATTAATGGATTCACTTAAGAGTAAACAAGTTGATGCTGTAATTTTAAATGAACCAAATATTTCAACAGTTGTTGCTGAAGGGTACGGAAAAGTAATTACTCAAGTAGGCGATGAAATTGATTACCAAACATCAGGTATTTTCTTCTCTCCTGCTTTTGCAGAAAATAAAGATTTAGCTGTTCGTTTCATGAAGGTTTACACAAAAGCAACTCAATATTATTATGACGCTGTTTTAACCAAAAAAGATGGTGAATTAGTACCTGGCGAAAACTATGATGAAGTAGTTAATATTATTGCAAAATACACAGATCAAGATGCTGAACGTATAAAAAAAGGGTTACCATACATGGATCGCGAGGGTAGATTACTAGAAAGCGACATTCAAACGCAAATTGATTGGTATGCAAAAGAAAACCTAATTGATAAAGCAATTGATGCAACTGAAATCGTAAATACTGGATTTTTAGAGGAAGCATTGAATAACTAGGGAAGTGACAGCGTGAGAATTGTAATTGACAATGTCGAGAAAAAGTTTATTGATAATAAAAAACGAGAAGTAACTGCACTTGAAAATATAAACTTTACTATCGAGGAGCAAGAGTTAGTTGTTCTAGTTGGCCCAAGTGGTTGTGGAAAGTCTACCCTGTTAAATATTGTGGGTGGTTTAATGTCACCAAGTAGAGGGCAAGTATATTTTGAAGGCACAGAAGGAAAAGAGCCGAATTTAGGGATTGTATTTCAAGAAATCGCCCTTTTCCCTTGGCGAACAGTTTATGAAAATGTGATTTTTGGACTTGAAGAACGAGGGGTAAGTAAAAAAGAGCGCGAGGAAAAGGGTCAATATTACATCGATATGGTGGGCCTTACAGGCTTTGAAAATTCTTATCCAAAACAACTTTCTGGTGGGATGAAGCAACGGGCGGGGATTGCCCGTGCTTTATCCGTTGAACCGGATTTATTGTTAATGGATGAACCTTTTTCAGCATTGGATGCTCAAACCCGAACGTTAATGCAAGAGGAGCTATTAACGATTTGGAATCGAACACGCTTAAGTACGCTCTATGTTACTCATAATATTCAAGAAGCTGTATATCTTGGTGATCGTGTTATTGTATTATCGAGACGGCCTGGACGAATCAAAGAAATTATAAAAATTGATTTACCAAAAATGGGCCGCGACCAAGAAATATATCGTGATCAATTTGAACAATATTCCAATGAAATTTGGGATTTAATACGCCAAGATGCGCAAGAAGCGCTTAAGGAGGCGTAACAGCATGGCACAAACAAAACAAGTTATTAAAAATAGAGTAGAATTTTTAGAAAAGAAAATTCCACCCTTTGCATCGGTTCTAGGGATTACAAGTATTCTATTGTTATGGGAGCTTGTTTGCCGAATGAATTTTGTACCACCGCTTTTTCTTCCGGCTCCGACTTCGATATTGGCCGATGGATGGGAAATGATTAGTAGTGGTGAATTATTAAAAAATGTAACGGCAAGTTTATATCGGATTTTTGGTGGATACGTAATTGGTGCAACTGTAGGCATTATTGTCGGTTTAATTCTCGGCTTTTCGAAATGGGCAGATGCTATCTTTACACCGATTATATACTCGATTTATCCAATACCAAAAATCGCGTTATTGCCGCTTATCATTTTATGGTTTGGAATTGGTGAAATGCCTAAGGTGGCAATCATTGCACTGGGGGTCTTTTTCCCAGTACTAATCAATACTTTTTCAGGTGTGAAGAGTGTAGATCCAAGCTTAATAAAGGCAGCTGTTACATTTGGCTCCAATCACTTCAACGTCATCCGTAAGGTAATTCTACCAGGAGCACTTCCAACTATTTTTGCTGGGCTTAAGTTATCAGCTGGTACAGCATTGTTACTTTTAGTTTCAGCGGAAATGATTGCTGCCCAATATGGAATTGGCGCGATGGTCCTTCATTACGGAAATTTAATGATTACAACAAAGCTTATGTTTGGTGTACTCATTCTCTCATTTTTAGGATTACTTTTTAACAGAGGACTACAGTGGCTAGAACGAAAATTAATACCATGGAAATAAAAGTAGGCTTTTGGGTAAAAAAATTACTCAAAGGCCTTCTTTAATACTGTAGAATATTTCTCATATTACATTGACCATTTTGGTATAGCATAATTACAAATAGTGTAGCTAATACTTCAAAAAATGATTATTATAACAATAGTAGTAAAGCAAAAAAAGGATGGTGAAAATTGAAAAAATTCAGATGGAAAAAGCGTTACTTTCTCCTTGTGATTTTGTCTGTTGCTTTCATGTTTTCTGTATATGGGTACAATAAAAGCGTTCCAGCAGGACTGTCTTTTGAAGGTGAAGAACATGTAGCTTCAAATGTCGAGTTTTTATATGACTTAACATACTTAAAGGAGGGAGAGAAAACAAGCGAACAAGTTATTTTTGATCATATTTTAAAGACGATTGATGATGCAGAACAATATATTATATTAGATATGTTTTTGTTTAACGATGATTATGATAAAACTGCTCAATATCCAAGTTTAACGGAACGCTTATCGAAAGCACTCGTTAATAAACAGAAGGAAAACCGGGATCTGAAAATCACCTTTATAACGGATGATATCAATACATTTTATGATTCATATTCTACAAGATATATAGATCAAATGATTAACAGTGGTGTAAATATAGTCTTTACAGATTTAGATCAATTAAGAGATTCTAATCCAACTTACTCTGGTTTTTATCGTGCATTTATTAGTTGGATTGGAGATTTTGAAAAAGGTTGGCTTCCAAATCCTTTTAGTCAAGATTCTCCCAAAGTAAAACTAAAATCTTATGCAAATTTATTAAATTTCAAAGCGAACCATAGAAAATTAATCGCAACTGAAAAACAAGCGCTTATTACGTCCGCTAATCCGCATGATGCTAGTGGATACCATTCTAATATTGCATTTATAGTTAAAGGAAATATTATTGAGGATATCATTACCTCAGAAAAAAATGTGGCGCTGATGTCAGGTGAGATGATAGAACAAAATCATATTCCAGTAATGGCAAGCGGAGAAATAGAAAATAAAGATGCAGCAGGAACCGATCAGGAAAACGCAAAGGTAAGCTTTCTTACAGAAGGGAAAATAAAAAAGCATATCCTCCAAGTTGTAAATGAAACTAAACAAGGTGATGAAATATATCTAGGTATGTTTTATCTTTCAGACCGAGAGTTCATCGAAGCACTGTTAGACGCGGTAAATCGAGATGTATCAATACAAATCGTTCTTGATCCGAACAAAGATGCATTTGGAATGGAAAAGAACGGAATTCCTAACCGCCCTGTAGCAAATGAATTAATAGCGAAAAGTCATAATAAAGTCAAATTAAAGTGGTATGATACTCACGGTGAACAATATCATACAAAGTTACTTTTCGTAAAAAAGCAAGAAGAAAGTGTAATTATTGGTGGTTCTTCAAATTTCACTAGACGAAATATCGGAGATTTCAATTTAGAAGCAGATGTGAAAATTATAGCCAATAATAATCACTCTATTGTCAAAGAGGTAGAAAGTTATTTTGAGCGAATTTGGGAAAATATAGACGGTCATTATACAATAGAATATGAAAAGTATAAGGATGATTCAAAAATAAAATATTGGATGTATCGTTTTCAAGAGTGGAGTGGATTATCGACGTTTTAATAAATAAAATAGAAAAGGTGATCTTTCAAATGACAAAACAAAATTTACTATCGGAAACAATTAGTGTTATGCAGAATCATGTCTCTGTTCGTAGTTTTACTTCTGATTCAATTCCTAAAGAGCATATACTTGAAATTATTCGAGCTGCCCAAAGCGCTCCATCATCTAATTTTGTCCAAGCATATTCTATTATTCATGTGACTGATAAGGAAAAGAAAAATAAAATTGCTGAACTATCTAACAATCTGAAGCAGGTTAGCGAATGTTCAGATTTCCTCTTATTTTGTGGGGATTTAAAACGTTTGGAATACGCATGTAAAAAGCATGGGGTAGATATTGAACATGATACGCTTGAAAATTTCTTAGTAGCTGTTATTGACACAGCTTTAATTTCTCAAAATGCTATTACTGCCGCTGAATCACTAGGCTATGGCGGCTGTTATATTGGCGGTGTTCGTAATAATCCTGGGCAAATTAGTGAATTGGTTGGACTTCCTGATAAAGTATTTCCGTTATTTGGCTTATGCTTAGGAGTACCTGTGAATAGAAACGAAGTTAAACCTAGGCTGCCACACGAAATCATCCTCCATGAAAATGAATATGATGAGGGAAAATATCCAGATGCATTGAATGAGTATGATCGCAGGATGAATGATTATTATAAAGCACGGTCTAGTAATGCAAAGGAAACGAATTGGACAAAAATGATGGCTGATTTCTTAAGGGACAAGCGAAGACCGCATATGCGGGAATTCATAGAAAGTAAGGGATTCACATTACGATAAACGGAAAGAATAGGTCCAAGGGGCTGTCCGATAAGTCATTCATTATGACTTTTTAGACAGCCCCCTTTTTAATATTTAAGACCATGATAAAGGATTAATCCATAGCGCTGATACTATAATTTCCGTTATGGTAAATTAGATTTTTTTAATAGGTTGGGAAATGAGCTTCATGAATATTCCCTGGCTCTTGTTTTTGATTTAATTCTTCCAGTGCTGCAACTAATACTTTCGTTTGTGTTGTTTTATCATGAGGCTTTCCTAAGGAATGTCCGAAATCGAATCCTACTGGATGTATCGCCCGAGGTGGTCTCATTAAGCTTGATTGTTCAACATCCAACGTAATTAATGATGTTGGAATTCCCTGTGATTCAATACCTCGCTGCACTGTAACTACAGTGCGATGACAGAGAGGTCAGCCAGCAGTCAAAATGACTGCATCCGCTTTGGAACGAACAACTTCTTTTACAAGGGCTGGAATGGTTTCATTATTAATTTTAGCCAATCTCATTGAATATCCCATCATAGTTAGATGTTTTTCAGCTACTCCACCAAGGTCTCCATCATCAACCATTTCACGCAGGCGGTCGATAGGGAAAACGCAGTTTATATCTTCATTGGGGGCATCGGTATTATAATGCTCCTTTGGGGCTGCATGGGTGACCATTAAATCCTTTGCGGCAACATCACCCGGTATAACGCGAAAGGTTGCATCTCCTTCTGCAGGATCCGTATTAAAAGGTTCTTGATCCTTCATATGGACGCCAGAAGTTGAAACGATCATAATGGTCATTTCGTGCAGTGGTTTACTACTAGGTGTATATGGGATTGCTTTTCTTGATAGTTCCATACACATCCTCCTTTTTTCTGCAAGCTACTTATCTACTTAAAGCTTTCGCAATACATCGAATAACTCTTCATTATCAGGTTGCTTACCTATTGGATGAACATCAATCCACTGAACAATTCCTTCCTTATCAATGATAAAGAGGGCACGCTCTGAAGCTCCATAAGCATCCTCGTTTTTATTTTTTCGAAGGACCCCATATTTTTCCGCAACCTCTCCATGCGGATAAAAGTCGGAAAGAAGCGGATAAGAAATACCTCCGATTGATTTTTGCCATGCATTATGACTATGGACACTATCAACTGAAATACCCAGAACCTGAGTATCAAATTCTTCAAAACGAGGTAAATCATCCTCGTATGAAGGCATTTGCGCGCCTCAGACAGGGGTCCAATCTAACGGATAAAAACAAAGAAATACATTTTTTTTGCCGTGATAGTCACTTAAAGTAACGGTACGATCACCATGAGCTTCCAAAGTGAAATCCGGTGCTTGATCACCAACTTTTAAGGTGCTTGTTTCAGTAGCTCCTTGTGGCATGTAAACCTCTCCTTTCTTTTTTTTATTCATAAACACTTTTTTATTATTTCCTTGTCCAATTTGCTTTAATCTAAAATAAGTAAAAATATAAAAAAAGTATATTTAGCAAAAGAATTATTAGAATTTTATACTATTTTTACGATTTTGTTTTATTAGAATATTACTATTATATTGACTATCTGTCATTTGTTTGTTTATAATACAAACAAATACACGGAATCGGAATTTGTTGTAAAAGGGGAGCTTATGTTGAAATCAGTCATACCAAGTACACTAAGGGAGATAAATAGATTTTTAGTGACAAATATTATAAAGAATAAAGGTCCTATCTCGCGAGCACATGTAGCTAAAGAAGCGGACTTAACAAGGGCTACTACCTCACAAATCGTTCAAGAATTGATTGATGATGGGATAATTCTTGAAACAGATGTGAAGGAGGGAACAGTAGGGCGGAAAGGGATTTTGTTAAAATACAATCCAAATTATGGATATGTTGTTGGGATTGACCTTGGCGGTACGAAAATTTCGCTAGGATTATTTGATTATAACAGTGATCTTATAGCTAAAAAAACAATTCAAACGTTTGAAGAAAAAGATCGGGATATATTTGTTTATCGATTAATCGTTGAGATCCGTGCATTAGTGTACGAAAATAATAAGTCGCTTTCCGAACTAAAGGCTATTGGTATTGCGAGCCCAGGTATTATTGATTTTGCAAACGGAATTGTGATTGAAGGTTCTCCGAATCTCCCAAACTGGAAGCATTTTAATTTAAAACAAGCCATTGAAAATGTATTCCAAGTCCCAGTTGTAGTAGACAATGATGTCCGTGCTGCACTGATCGGTGAATTTTGGAAAGGCAAATGCAAGAACGTTCAAAGTGCTGTTTTAGTTTCGTTGGGAACTGGAATTGGTGCGGCAATGCTTATAGATGGCAAGATTATCCGCGGTGCTGGGAATGCTGCTGGGGAGATTGGCTACATGTTATTTAACGAAGATCATCTTTACAAAGACTGGGGTGATAAAGGGTGCTTTGAAACGTTAGCCTCTGGTTCAGGTATAATCCAGCAGGCAAAGACTGTACACCAATCAACGAGAGCACTATTCGATGCAGCAAGGGCTGGAGATAATGACGCTCTAAAAGTTGTGAATGAATTTATTAGTTATTTAACTATTGCTATCAATAACATCATTGTTTTAGCAAATCCGGAAAAGATTGTCTTAACTGGTGGATTAACTAGGTCTGCGGATTTATTCTTAGACAAGGTAAACGATCTACTTCGAAAACATACGTTTTCAAAAAATCATGTCAACATTGAAGTTACTGACCTTTTTGATACTGCAGCAATCTATGGAATAGCTGTTTTATCGTTAAGCTACACCCAACCAGATATTCAGTTCCTTGAAGGTGTTTCTATTCTATAGTTTGAGATGGAGGGATGAACATGACCACTAAATTACAGATTAAAAATCTATCCAAAGTATTTCATGCCCATTCAAGAGACATAGTTGCCTTGGAATCGATTGATTTAGATGTTAAAGAGGGAGAATTTGTTTCAATTGTCGGAACATCTGGGTGTGGAAAATCTACACTGCTAAATATTGTTGCAGGACTTACGGATTATACTGAAGGTTCTGTTGTTCTTAATGGTCAAACAATTAGTGGCCCCGGTCCAGACCGTGCTGTTGTATTTCAATCAGATGCGACATTCCCATGGCTAAGTGTTCGTGACAATATTGAATATGGATTGAAAATTAAAAAAATCGCGAAGGAAAAGCGAACAGAAATTTCAAATGACTTATTAGAGCTTCTAGAACTAACGAATTTCGCCAATGTTTACCCAAAGGAATTATCCGGTGGGATGAGAAAACGAATTGATATTGGCAGGGCTTATGCTGTTGCCCCTGAAATATTATTAATGGACGAACCGTTTGGTGCTTTAGATGTTGTGACCCGTGAAAATATGCAGGAAGAGCTTTTACATATTTGGTCGACTAAGAAGACGACCATTATCTTTGTTACTCACGATATCGAAGAAGCGATGCTATTATCAGATCGGATTGTTTTATTAAGCCCAAGACCAGGACGTATTAAAGATATCATTGATGTTCCTTTTGCCAGACCGAGAGATAGTAAATTAAGAGAATCAAAGGAATTTTATGATTTTCGGATTAAATTAAGAGAAATTTGGGATAGAGAATAAATGTCTGGGGAGGTCAAGCGATGAAGTATAAATTGTTAAGTTCTTTATCTATATTTTTACTTATAATGACATGGGTCTATTTGACAATGATAGCGAAAGTAAATCCGTTGTTTTTACCAGGTCCTGTTCAACTATTTGAAGTTTTGACAACGTCATATATGGATCTTGCAGAACATATGGGCTATACGTTATTAAGACAAGTAATCGGTTTTATGCTTGGATCTGCCTTAGGAATTATCGTCGGCTTATTCATCGCATCGAACAAATACATTGAAGCTTTCTTGGATCCATTGATTGAAATTTTGCGACCTATCCCACCATTGGCGATTATTCCAATGTTAATTCTATGGTTAGGAATTGGAGCTTTACCACAAATTTTGTTAGTAGTGTTTGGCTGTTTCGTTATTCTAGTCGTTTCAACCGTCGAGTCGATTCGAAATGTGCCGAAAATCTATATAAATGCGGCGAGAACGTTAGGTGCAAAGTCTAGTGAAATATATCGAACGATTATATTACCTGCTATTGTACCAGCACTTGTTGGGTCTGTAAGAGTAGCAGCTGCTGCTTCATTTGGACTCGTTGTTGCTGCTGAGTTTATTGGTGCACAAGAAGGAATTGGATATTACATGATCATTGCGCAACGATACTTGCGTACTGACATGATTTTTATATCAATTATTTTAATTAGTTTGCTTGCTTGGATTACAGATCAATTAATAAGAGTTATTGAAAGAAAATTAACGGTTTGGTCTGAGCGGCACCAATAATTTTATGAAATCATGATTAAGGGGGAAGAAAAGATGTTCAAGTATTTAAGGTTAGTATTACTCATTAGTGCTTTAAGTTTTGTAATGGTTGCATGTAACAATAGTAATGACAATGCAACAGAAGGTACTACAGATGGCAGTACAGCAAGCAACTCTCAAGCTTCCTTACAAGAAGTAAAATTTGGCTTAATGCCGTACTATGATTATGCGCCTTGGGCTTTAGCAGAAGAGTTAGGTTATTTTAACGAAGAAGGAATAAAATTTAAACCAACATTATTCCCGGTTGAAGGAAACGTAGCACCTGCCTTAGCGAATGGTTCGATCGATATTGGTGCATTTTCAGATACACCTTCCATCACATTAGCAGCACAGTTTGAGGATTTACAGATGATCGCTTTTCATAACGTGTTCAAAGGGTTTGCTATTATGACACGTCCAGATGGATTTAAAACATATGAACAATTTTTAGCTGAGCTTGGCGATCCAAAGCAAGCCGCGATTGAAACTGGCAAGCAGTTACAAGGGAAACAAATTGTGACAACATCAGGAGCAACGTTTTATATGGTGTTAGAACAAGCTTTAAAGAATGCTGGTTTAACTATGGATGATATGGAAGTTATCGATATGGAACCAGATACAGGAGTTTCTGCATTTATTTCCGGGACTGGTGACTTTTATTTAGGTGGACTTCCGCAGCGTGAAAGATTGCAACAAGAAGGCTTTCCTGCTTTAATCAGTGGCGAAGATATCGGACCAGGAGCTGTAAATCTTGCTGGAATTGCAGCTAAAAAAGCGTTTGTTGATGAGAACCCTGAGTTAATTAACAAGATTGAAAGAGTTTGGTTTAAAACAATGGAATATATGAAGTCAAATCCTGATGAAGCACATGAAGCAATTGCAGCATGGTCCAATGAGCAAACTGGTGGTAGCACTACTGGAGAGGAAGTTGGAACTTTCCTTGAAAGTTATGTTATCTTCCCTAAATCTTTAGAAGAAACTGAAGCCATTTTCTATGATCCAGCTTCTCCTTCGAACTGGAAAGATCGTTATGAAATGTTAATCGAATATCATGAAGGAACTGGCGAAATTAAAGCTGGTGTTGTAGACGTGGATAAATTGATTAAAGCTGACGAAATATTTGCAGGTTTAAAATAGGTAAAGAGGGAAATTTGATATGGCTGGTATCCAGATCCACTCACACGACATACTCGATGAAGGCAGTCACCAGATTTTACAATATATTAATAAATTAAAAGATGTGGACTATATTTTCCCACAAGTAAACAGTATTTTTGAACGCAATCCTAATCCTATTGGAATTTTACCTCGTAATCGTAAAAATCCTGTTGTCAGTGGGAATGGGAAGTTGTTTTTACCCATACATGTAAAAGACATTTGTTCTGATTTATATCAGGATATTGATTTGTCGATAATGAATGGGAGAGATCCACTACTAGAGTTAAAGCAGTGTGTGAACAAACAACAATATAAGGTAGTCCCTTGGTTTAGCATTCTAAATGGTGACTTTAAGGGGAGTATTGAAGATCATTGTATAACGACATATGATGGTGAAAAAGTGCTAGATTGGTTATGCCCAAATAGTCCGGTTATAAGTGAAATGTGGAGTAATGTCTTGATTGAAACAAAGAAAATGTATGGGTATTCCGTGCACATGCTCGACCGCATTCGCTATCCGGATTGGTCGGGAGAGACTATAAAACCTAAGCTATTATTCACTTGTTTCTGTCCACATTGTCAAAAGAAAATGATTGAAAAAGGAATGGATATTGAGCTTCTGACCGATACTTTTGAAAAAGTAAAACAATATCTTACAAATAAAAATTTTCACGAAGCTGTTCTGCTATTAAAAGAATCTAATCATTTCCAAGATTGGTACTTGTTTAGACAAGAAAGTGTAACTTCATTAATTCAAAGCATTATTGATCGTATTAATCAAAAAGGAGAAAAGCTAAATTTGTGGTTAGACCTTTGGCCGCCATCCTATTCTTGGTTCCTTGGACAGGACTATAGCCAATTAACTAGCTTAGTTCCACTACTTAAACATTTTCCATACCATAAGTTGGGCGGTGGCGCAGATGTCCAAGGGCTTATACGATATTTCACAAGTGATCCTGATGAGGAAGAAAAAGCGTTTCAAGCGTTTTTACGCCTTTTTGGTTTTTCCTATAAACTTAGCTTTACAGATTTTAAGAATAAAGGCTTTCCAATAAAATTTGTTCATGATGAAAATAAGCAAGTTCGAAAGCTTTCACAGCCTAATACAAAAATTTATAGTGGGATTCAAATGTGGAATATAGAAAATGAGGATTTGATTAACGCGATTAAAGAAGCGAAAAACAGCCAAGCAGATGATATCATCTATTATTGCTATGGCTGGGCCGAAGACAGCCATTTCGAAACTGTATCTAGTATAAATAGGTAAAACTGGTCCCTGTGTAATTTGATTGCACAGGGATATTTTTAAACACAACTATAGCATTTTTTGTTAAATACATAATATACACAAAACCGTTTTATCACACAATCGAGGATAATCTTGACATAAGTTGTTAGGGATTCACGTGTCAAGTACATGAATGATAGGGGGATCAAGATGAATACGAATATAACAGAAAACTACGAGCAACTTTGTAAGGCTTCTGCCGATATTCTGTATAATTATATAAAAGAAAATCCTTTTGCCGTCCTAGCCTTACCTACTGGAAATACACCAATTGGCGTATATGAAAAGCTAATTGAATTGAACCGTCAGAATCCATTAAACTGGGAAAATATAAAAATATTCAATTTGGATGAATATGTTGGTCTAGCTCATGATTCTGAGCAAAGCTTTCGTTCTTTTATGGAAAGACATTTATATAGCAAATTAAATATTCCAAAGGAAAACACGTTTATACCAAATGGGAACGCTAAAAATCTAGAAGAGGAATGTTTAGAATATGAAACAAAAATTAAGGAAGCAGGTGGAATAGATCTAGCTGTTTTAGGAGTGGGCGTTAATGGTCATATAGGTTTTAATGAACCTAAAACCCGGTTTGATCAAAAAACCTCGGTTGTAACCATCTCTGAACATACTCGTCAAGTGAATTCCAAAGATTTTCATTCGTTAGAAGAAGTCCCAAAAACCGCAATTACAATGGGTATTTCAACAATAATGGGTGCCAAAAAGATCATACTGTTAGCGAGTGGTACCTCAAAAAGTGTTGCACTCAAAAGTCTTATCGAGGGTCCAATTACGGAAGAATTCCCAGTCACAGTATTAAGAAGGCATCATGATGTAACTGTTATTGCGGATAGGGATTCATACAGTTTCTAGTGTTTTAACAAAAAACAAAAGGAATAAAAAGCGGTTCATAGAATTAGTAAATGAAGTATGATTTAATTTCACTAAACTTATTTTCATTATAATTGTTTAACGCTGCAATAACACTTATCAAAAAGGGTGGGTGCAATGGCTAAAAAGAAATGTCCAGCTTGTGGCTCTTTAAACACAGTAAAAATTATATATGGATTGCCGACTCCTGAAACTATAGAGGCAGTATACCGTGGTGAATGTGTAATAGGTGGTTGCTGTGTTTCAGACATCGACCCAAAAAGACATTGCAAATCATGTGGACAGGAGTTTGGCGGTGGTAGTTTGTATCCATTATTTGAAATGACTTCATTTGAATTTTATGTTGGGGGCTATTTTGGTCCATCCCATCATTTATACATTGATGGAAAACGGAAAAATAAACTTATAAGATATGCAAAAACACAAGGCGGAATGTACGTCGACTTGAAGCATCCCAAAAATCCAATAAACTTTCATCCGGAGGTTTTGTTAAAAGAAATACCACTTCCATCAGAAAAATGGCTTTCTTTTATAAAAGATCTTTCAACATTAGAGATCCCTTGTTGGAATGATGAATATAACAATGTTGCCATACTTGATGGAACACAATGGGAGCTTATTATACGGCTTCCAAACCGGATTACATTTCGGAAAAATGGAAGCAATTCGTATCCACCCTATTGGAATAAGTTCACGAAGATTTTGAAGAAGTATGTAGGTGAAGATATTGGATAAGAGGTTCATCGGTTGATTCGCACTATTTTTCAAATTAATTAAAAAAATGCCCTTTTTAAAGTGCGAACATCCCTTTGACCGTCAATTTACTTTTCAACTATTCTTGAATACATGCAAACATTCTGTATAATCTTCCTCGACTAGTCTGATGATAATCATATCGACAAATTAGTGGTATTGTAAAAAGTCTAGGCATATTAAGGCTCTTACAGTTATCTCCACTTTGATTGGTAGGGGACTATATATGAAATCTCGTAACAAAAGTCAAACATTTAGACTAACAATATTAGGTGTTCTGACAGCGATTGTTGTAATTCAAACGTTTATCCCTTTTCTCGGTTATATACCAATTGGACCTCTTAGTCTGACCATTATCCCGATTACCGTTATTTTAACAGCAATTGTATTTGGTCCTAAAAATGGAGCGATTGTAGGTGGGGTTTGGGGAATGATTACTTTTATTAGAGCTTTTGTTGCCCCTACAAGTCCGTTAGCCCCCATTATTTTTACGAATCCATTGATTTCTGTTTTACCAAGAATTTTGATAGGGATTACTGCTGGATCTACTTATTATTTCCTAGAAAAGTCAATAATAAGTAATGCTAGAGCAATGCGTATTGCCGCGCTCATCGGTTCCTTGACGAATACGTTTTTAGTTCTCGGATTGACTTATATTTTTTATAAAGTTCCTTATGCAAATGCCTACAATATTGATGTAACTGAAGTATTGCCAACAATTCTATATATTTTGGTGACAAATGGCATCGCAGAAGCAATTCTTTCCTTCATAATTGCTCCTATAGTAGCAAAGCCTCTATTGAAATTTATGAAAACTTCAAGTTAGTTTTCTTCTGTATCCATTTTAGGATAAGCAAGGAAAGGGTGGTAGGGCTTTATTTCTGTCGGATTTAACGGAAGCTAGAGAAATACCTCACGCATACTGTTAGAGTAGCGGAAACAAGAGAATTGTCCCCATGTATATTGCTAGAGTAGCGAAAACAAAGGGAATTGTCCGTAATTTGATTACGAAGCTGTTTTTATTGAACTTGAAAAGAACACTTACTTGTTTAGTAACAAATTTTCATTAAACGTTTGTACGCAATCCTTACAAATACAAGCCTTATTTCGCTTCTCTTCTGGCACTAGCTCAAATATTTCCCCTGGAAACGTTTCAGATACACACCAGCAGACTTTTTGCCCTTGCAATTTCCCACAATTATTCTCTTTGTTGCAAATCGGACACTTTTTTACATCAACGCTCATCTTAGAACCTCCGATCATGGCTGTAAACGCCAAGGATATGGATAATTTTAACATTAAAAAAAGAACGTGTCTTAAAAAAATTTTGTTTTTCTTTATAAAATTTTCACCTATGCAGCAAGAGGGATTTTGTATATATTTGTCGAATATGTCGAATAAACCTCGAATAATACTTAAAAACAATGCGTTTGTTCAACACTATGTATGATATAACTCCTTTTTAAAAATTTTGTAGAAAGAGGTGCGTAACATTGGATCATAATGAAATGAAGGGCGAGATACTTCGAATCATTTCAGAATCTCGTATAGGAATATTATGTACAATCAAAGGGGATCAACCTTTTTCTCGTTATATGATCTTTCGTAGTGAAGGATTTACCCTATACACAATTTCAAGTAAGCAGACCGAAAAAGTAAAACATATTGCTGAAAATCCGAATGTTCATATTTTGCTTGGTTTTGAAGGCGGTGGTTTTGGGAAGCCATATATAGATGTGATTGCAGCTGCTTCGATACATGATGAAAAGGAATTAAGGAATCGGTTTTGGCACGATAATTTTTTGAAATATTTAACTGGACCAGAAGATCCAAATTATATAGTAATTTGTTGTAAACCTAAATCGATTCGCTTAATAAATCATCCCGACTTAAATGGCCCGTCTACTGTGTCCTTTTAGCTTATTTAAATAGCCATAGTAATGATATCTATATATAGTGACACTGTGTCACATCGTTCTTGACGTATGACACAGTGTCATATACTATAGAAGTAGGTCAATGTGACACGTTGTCATATTGCAAGGAATATGGGGGGATTGATTTGATTAACTTAATGGCTAATATGCCTTATTTTGTGAAAAAGGAGCTGGAACATTTAAATGAAAAAATTGCTCCCTTAATGAAAAAATCAGCGATATACGTACTATGGTCATTACCTTTAGTGAAAAACTAAAAAGAAAAGCATCATTGCTTTTTTATTTGCTTGAATGTGACAAGGTGTCACTTTGATACGGATGGATATTTATACCTACCACTATCTTGGAGGGACTACATTGCCAAAATTAACATTCCACAATTTAACAAAAGAAAAACAACAAGTATTAACCGAAGCGCTTCGAAAAGAATTTTCGCGGGTGCCATTATCCGATGCATCGATAGCTAATATAGTTAAGAATGCAAAAATTCCGCGCGGAAGCTTTTATCAATATTTCGAGGATAAAGAGGATGCTTACTTTTATATACTGAATGAGCAAGTTATTCAAAGTAAAGAAATATTTATATATTGTTTGAACAAAAATGACGGAGATTTATTTGATGCTATGACCGAGATGTTCTCTCTAATTATTAAAGAATTATCGAAGGGAGATAATATAAATTTTTTAAGGAATGCGTTTTTAAATATGACCTATGAAGTTGAATCTTCATTTCGAACTATTTTTAATGCGAACGGTGGTATTGAACAATTTCAACAAATTAGTCCATTGATCAATAAAAACCACCTAAATATATCAAGAGATATTGAATTACCTCATCTTATGAAAATTATCGCAACTATTACAATTCGCAATTTAATCGAAAAGGTTGCACAAAATTTAACTGATCAGGAAGCTATAAACAGCTACGTACTTGAGATTGATATGCTGAAAAAAGGCTTGAAAAAATAAAATAAAAAAATATGAGATTTTGGGAGATGGGTTGCAATGACAGCTATTATTTATGGGTCGCCATGTGAGTCAATGCGAAAAGCTGTAAAATGGTTTGAAAAAAATAATATTTCTTATATTGAGCGTAATATTTTGGCAAATCCTCTTAATGTACAAGAGCTTCAAAAGATTCTTGAATTAACAAGTGAAGGCACAGATGAAATTATAGCTACGCGATCAAAAATTTATAAAGAACTGAACCTCGATTTTGATACGTTAACATTGCTGGAATTGTTAAACTTGATAGAAAAACATCCAACGTTATTACGTAATCCGATTGTCGTTGACAATAAGAGGATGATGGTTGGCTATAACGAGGATGATATTCGAAAATTTATTCCTCGAAAGGTTCGTAAACGTCAATGGTTACAACTTCAAATGGAGTCCCTCAATTGTTAGAGAGTTAATTCTAGTCGCTGGTAAGCCAGTAGAATTGTTAAATAATAACAATACTACTGGCTAAACCTATATTTCCTGGCTTTGCTCAATTAAGTATTTCAGTAGAGACAAGAGATGAGTACCATATTGAGGAAATTCTTACTGCTTTTAAAGAAAAAGGGTATCCTACTGAAACGATTGAAATGATTAAATAACCTTCAGCTTTGTAACGGAATAATTACTCGAAAATACTTAAACAAAGATAAAGTGTGCCGAGGAACAAACTTCAAGATTTTGCACATGAAAAATTTCAAATATTATGCTCCTTTTTTACAGTGGTACGACGAGGCAATCTAATGCCATTCACAACAATAACACCGGAGATTGCCACTAAGCCACCAACTAGAGATAGGGTACTAGGCCATTCTTGTAGCCAAAGCCAAGATGTGATAATTGCAATGACTGGTTCAATATATAAAATACTTGAGATTGAACTCGCATTTCCTAGCGAAAGGGCAATAGCCCAAGTGACATATGCTATTGCTGCTGGGAAAATTCCCACATAAATAGTGGCTAAGTGGGCTTCCATTGTTGCGTTTTGAAGTGAATCCATTAGCCCTGGTGAAAAAATAAAAAAGGGTAATGTTCCCGCCCATGTAAAATAAGCAGTTAACTCGATTGGACGATACTTCTTAAATAACGGTTTCTGATATACAAAAAAAATCGATGTTGCAATCGCAGCTATTAATATTAAAAAAACATCTTTAGAAATAGCAAAAGATGACTCTGCGGTTCCTATAGTAATTAAGAAAATGCCTATAAATCCAATAACAAGCCCAAGCCAACCGCGCATTTCTAATCGTTCTTTTAATACAAACATTGCAATTATCGCAGTGAATATTGGTGATGAACCAATAAGCATACCAGCAGTACCAGCAGAAACCGTTTGCTCACCGAACGTTACTCCAATATGATATACACTAATTCCAATCCAGCCTAAAAAAAGAATCCTTGCTAAATCCTCTTTTTTCGGCAATTGAAATTTCACTCCTGGCCATAATGCATATAAAATAAAAACAGTAGAAGCTACTGAATATCGAATAAGTACTAAATGCCCTGGTGAATATCCACCCTGTAATCCTGCACGAATACCTGCAAATCCTGATCCCCATATAACGACTGTAACTAGTGCCATAATAATTGCTTTTGACATAATTATATTCTCTCCTTAAATACCTATAAAAATAAAGCTACTAAATTATTAAATAAATTACAATAGGCAAGCACGGGGAAGGTTCTTTTGCTTTCAAAACAAAACTATGGTCCCTACTCTAATAAATAATATTTTAATAAAATCCCCCCACATATGGTAAAATGTACTATTAGAAACAACACAAAAATGGGGGCTTTTTTATTATGATTATTCCGACATCACAATTAATGCAATCATTTGAGACTAGTATTTTTTCAGAATTAGCTGCTTTTAAACAAGCAAAGATACAACAAGGCATACAAATGATTGATCTCAGCATAGGGAGTCCGGATTTGCCACCACCAAAGTTTATCGTTGATGCATTAGTTGAAAGTGTAAAGGATCCGAAGCAATATGGCTATACGTTAAAGGGAACAACTTCTTTTAATGCAGCTGTTCTTTCTTTTTATGAAAAACATTACGGTGTTACATTTGATCCGAAATCCGAAATTGTCCAACTAATGGGTTCTCAAGATGGTCTTTTACATTTACCGATGGCGCTTGTTGACCAGGATGATATTATTCTTGTGCCTGACCCAGGCTATACGGCCTACGGGGATGCAGTAAGAATTGCGAAGGCAAAAGCTTATACAATGCCGTTATTAAAGGAGAACAACTTTTTACCAAATTTAGAGAATATTCCAGCACAAATAGCAGAAAAAGCTAAAATGATGATTTTAAACTTTCCGGGGAATCCGGTTCCTGCGCTGGCAAACCGTACTTTTTTTGAAAAGGTTGTTGCTTTTGCAAAAAAACACAATATTGTAGTAGTGCACGATTTTGCTTATTCAGAGCTTGTGTTTGATGGGGAAAAGCCGATTAGTTTTTTAGAAATTGAAGGGGCAAAGGATATCGGTGTTGAATTTAATTCGCTTTCAAAAAGCTATAATATGGCGGGTTGTCGGATTGCCTATATGATTGGAAATGCAGATATAGTTGCTACATTGGCAAAATTGAAGTCGAATGTAGATTATGGAGTGTTTCTTCCTATTCAAAATGCGGCGATCGTAGCATTGTTGGAAGGTGATTCGTTTTTACAGGAAAACTGCAAGAGATATGAAGCAAGAAGAGACGTACTCGTCGACGGATTAAGAGAAATAGGCTGGGATGTAGCGCGGCCCCCGGCAACAATGTTTGTTTGGGCGGAAATTCCAGCGGGTTATTCTTCTAAACAATTTGCCTATGATTTAATCGAGAAAGCGGGAGTAGTCGTTACGCCTGGTAGTGCGTTTGGAGAAGCAGGCGAAGGATTTGTTCGAATTGCACTAGTGCAATCTGAGGATGTACTAAAAGAAGCTGTCAGACGAATTAAACAAAGTGGAATATTTAATGGATCTATGATCAATAATTCCAACTAAAAAAATTGCGATTCGCTCATTGTTAGCAATTTAGAAAAGGAAGGGCAAGTTATATGGATGAATTAATGAGGTTGCAGCTATTAACAGAAGCTGTTTTAGAATTTAAAACACAAATTAAAAATGATTTTGAAGTGGATAAAATGGGTGAAATGGTACTAGAAATTGTCGAGCAAGCAAATGACCCACAGCTGTTAGAGTTTGTTGAACATGCTTATGATCAAAGACATAATCGCAATGTAGCAATTGATATTTTGAACGAAGCATTGAGCTATATGCATACAAAAATCGATCAACTTCAAATCTAGGTGGATGGATAAATTTACAACAAAATTGATGATTTTTAAATATGCGAGATTGTCTAGCAAAAACATTACAATTTCATTAAAAATTGTGTAAATTGTGGCTAATCCCCATTAAACGTGAGAAAATAATTATATATAAAAATAGCGCTAGGGGAACTACAATTATGAAGCTTTGGATGAGTAAACTATTTGTCGTATGCGTAACGATTTTAACCTTTGGGATGGTTGTCCCTCAGTTGCCGATAGAACTAAATAAAGATGTTAAAGACAATAGTGGTTTGACTGATCAAAGTGATCGCATATTAGTCGAAGATGGCTTGAGCGAGGATGAACAAGATACTACTGTCGAAGATTCATGGGGGGTTCGCGCTTCTTTAATCGATGATTATGACCAACTTATTTCATCTTTTACTGCGTATTCTATTGTTCAAGCTGAGCAGCTATCGATGATGAAATTTGGCAAAACCATTGCACCCGCAATTGGTGATGAATTCAAGGAAGTTATTTTACCGAAAATCGAAGATGCCATTGCTTCCTTAACTCAACAGTTAGATGAGCAAAATGTACGGGACCTTGAAATATCTGAAAAACCTGCTGGGGGACTAGGTGAGAAAATCTTTCATGTCTACGAACGAAAGACAGGTAAAGATTTGATTCGCTTTCATGTTAGACGGGATCATCCACCGCAGCAAGGATACTGGTTTAATTTTCATTACCATACGTATGCTGATAACTTTCATAATCACCATGATATGGGTTCAATTTATTGGGATAAAAACACCCCCCCATATTGGATGAATACTTAATTACTTTTTCTATACGAATGCGAACTAGTTTTTTAGCTAGTTCGCTTTTTTAGTGGACCGGAATGGAAATATTTTCAAATATAAATTCGAATGAAACACATGCAAGTAATAGGTGCAAGAAAGTACTAAAGAAAATAACAGTTGATTTTATAAATGGAAAACAGTGGCAATAATAAATAAGGGGAACAAATATTAATTAGAAGGTGAATGAATGCGAAAAATTTTCACAATTATTTTGCTTGTCATTTTAACGAGTTGCTCTGAACTTGACCCTGAGACAATTGATACAACGAAAGAAGAAGCGGTACCTGTTAATCAAAATCGGCAGTTTTTAAATGTTGAGGTTATAGCTTCTAATCTTACTGTACCTTGGGATATTGTCAAAGTGGATAATCAATTTTTCATTAGTGAACGAAGCGGTCGAATCATCCATATAAATGAAAATCGGGAAAAAAAAGAGATGCCTTTACAACTTTCAAAATCAATTGTAGAAGAGGATGAGGGAGGTTTATTAGGATTTCTTTTACACCCAGATTATGAAAAAAATTCTTTAGCTTATATTTATCACACATACCGTGAAAAAGGACGACAAGGGAATCGAATTGTACTAATAAAGAGGAACGAAAATGAATGGGTTGAGGAAAGGGAACTAATTACATTGCCAGCGGGAAATATACATAATGGTGGAAGACTAGCTATCGGACCTGATAACAAATTATATGCTACTGTTGGCGATGCTGGAAAGAATCATACCGCACAAATACTTAAAAGTCTAGCGGGAAAAATTTTACGGTTGAATTTAGACGGATCAATTCCGACAGATAATCCGTTTGCAGATTCGTACATCTATTCTTATGGACATCGAAATCCGCAAGGAATAGTGTGGGATGAGCAAGGGAAAATGTACTCTGCTGAACATGGGGCAATTGGACATGATGAAATTAATCTGATCGTTCCAAAAGGAAATTATGGTTGGCCTATTATACAAGGTGATGAGAAAAAGGAAGGAATGATTGGACCTCTCTTTCATTCAGGTAACGAAACGTGGGCACCATCAGGCTTGGAATATCATAACGGAAAGCTGTATGTTGCTGCTTTAAGGGGCCAGCAAATTCGTGCTTTCGACTTACGGTCATTAACTTCCACCCCTGTTTACCAGAATGTTGGCAGAATAAGAGATTTATTAGTCGATGGCGATTCGCTTTATTTGATAACAAATAATACTGATGGTAGAGGAATTCCCGATAAGGACGATGATCGTCTATTAAAATTAAATTTTGAGTAAGTAAAGTAATCTCCAGTTTAGAGCAACAGACCGCCTTTATATGCAAAACGAATAGATCATTAGTATACGCTCAGAAAATAAATCGAATTATCCAACTAAACTATTGAATAAGTAACCGTCGCATGAAAATGTGACGGTTTTTTCACATTTTAACTCTACCAAATATTAGGTGGTACTAAGTTGTGCAAAAATCAGAAAACTTTGGATAAGATCAACCCTGAGATAACTTGTGGTATTTTTTGTAATTACGTATATATGGAGTTATCCCTAACAATTACCACTCTTTGTAGCATCTACCTGAACTTTTTCTCAATTTCACTGGTAAGATAGGGTCATAGATTCATAGAACCTCTCGAAATAATAAGTGAACATCCAAAAAGCTTACAAAGGAGAGAACATCATGAAAAAGTTTATTATGACAGCAAGTCTTGTAGGCTCCCTATTATTTGCTTCACAAGCAGATGCTGCAACCTACACTGTTAAAAGTGGGGATGTGCTATGGAAAGTCGCTTATGAAAATAATACGACCACCGCAAAAATTATGGAGTGGAATGGGTTATCGTCAACTATGATTTATCCTGGTCAAGTTTTAAAAGTATCTGAAACTGCGCCTACAACATCTAAGTATACGGTGCAACCTGGAGACACGCTTTATATTATCTCGCAAAAATTTAATACAACAACTACCGCATTGATTGCTGCAAATCCACAGCTTGCGAATCCAAATGTGCTTTACATTGGGCAAATTATCAATGTGTCATCGTCTCAAACAGCACCAACCCAACAAGTAACAGGGCAACATATATTAAATACAGGGAAAAAGTACATAGGAGCAGGCTATTTGTACGGGGCTTCCACATCCAGAACAGATGTATTTGATTGCTCTTCATTTATAAAGCGTGTATATGAGGAAAATGGTATCACTGTACCACGAATAGCGGCAGATCAGGCGAACGCGGGCATAATTGTTCCGTTTTCACAAGCAAGACCTGGCGATATCGTATCGTATGATAATAATTATGATGGACGTATCGATCATACCGCGCTTTATGTAGATGTGAACACGATTTTACACGCATCCACTTCATTAGGGGTAGCTTATAGTAATACAACGCATTACTGGAAAGCACGCATGGTAAAGGTTACAAGAATATTAAAATAGTAAATTTAGATCGATATTAAAAAACTATACAAAACAATAGAGTTTTTATGGAAATCAGTTTCGAGGGTCTAAGGGCTGCCTGTCTTGCTAATGTGCAAGGCTTGGTAGCCTTTTCTAAAAGCATTGATATTTGTATAATGGAAGTAAGGAAAACGATATATGAATATAGAAGAGGGATTAAGTAATGGTGAACACAGGACTTGTATTAGAAGGTGGGGGAATGCGAGGCTTATATACAGCGGGTGTCTTAGAATATTTCATGAAAGAGGATTTATATTTTCCTTATGTAATTGGAGTATCTGCTGGCGCATGTATGGCTGCTTCGTATCTTTCTCGTCAACCTGGTAGAAACAAAGCTGTTAATATTGATTTTGCTGAAGATAAACGCTATCTTTCTTTACGAAATTATTTAAAGAAACGAGAATTGTTTGGAATGGATTTTCTATTCGATGAAATTCCGAATAAGCTTGTACCGTTTGATATAGATACATATAAAAATAGCCCGGAACAATTGATAATTGGAGCAACAGATTGCGATTTAGGAGAGCCAGTCTACTATCGAAAGGACGAACATGGAGATCATTTATTAACACTTCTTCGTGCTTCAAGCTCATTACCATTTGTTGCACCGACTGTAGCATATGATAATCGTTTCCTACTTGATGGGGGCATCATTGATCCAATTCCAGTCAAAAAAGCACAACAGGATGGAAATCAAAGAACTGTAATTATAATGACGAAGCCAGCGGGATACTTTAAACGACCAAGTAGACTAGGGTCTTTCTTTACATATAAAAGGCATCCAAAAATCAATGAGTTATTAGCGATTCGTCATAAGCGCTACAATGACACATTATCCTACATAAAAGCTGAGGAGCAGAAAGGGAATGTATTTGTGATACAGCCCAGTGTTGCCATGCCTGTCGGACGTGTCGAAAAAAACAAAGTAAAATTACAAGCACTTTATGAACTAGGTTGGCAAGACGCAAAAAACCAGTATAAAAGGCTTGAAATGTTTCTTTATGAATAAAAATCTTGTAGAGATATATAAATTGTTCTAGAGTAAGAAAAAAAGGATAGGAAAGCGGATCATTTTCTGCTAACCTATCCATATTTCTTCCTAAATATTTTAGGTAGAAACCATTACATTTTTTAAATAATTTGCTCCAACTTTACTTTAAATAATCTGTCCCAAAGCTTATGCCAACAGATTCGGCAGCTTTTACTAATTCTCCTTCTGGGTCAACTTGTTTAAGTTTTTTAATAGCGGATTCAAGTGGAACAGCTTTGATTTCAGTACCCTTTAAAGCTACCATTTGAGCATATTGACCATTTGCTAGTAATTCAACAGCTTTTACACCATAACGAGTACCTAAAATGCGGTCATATGCAGTTGGGGAACCACCACGTTGTAAATGCCCTAATACAATAACCCGCGTTTCTTTACCCGTTCCGCGTTCAATTGCATTGGCAACCTGATTACCTACTCCGCCTAAACGAACAGGATCAGGGCTACCTTCAACAACACGTTGAACAACCATCTCGCCACCTTTTGCTGCGGCGCCCTCCGCAACAACGACAATGCTAAATTTTCTACCTTTGTTCGCCCGTTCTTCTATCTTGTCACAGACATTATCTATTGAAAACGGCTTTTCCGGTATTAGAATAACATCTGCACCACCAGCTAAGCCAGCTTGTAATGCAATCCAGCCTGCGTAACGTCCCATTACTTCTAACACCATAACGCGGTGATGGGACTCTGCCGTTGTATGGAGCTTATCAATTGCTTCGCTTGCTGTTGTTAATGCTGTATCAAAGCCAAATGTTAAATCTGTAGCCGATAAGTCGTTATCAATTGTTTTTGGTATACCGACAATTGGAATTCCTTTATTTACAAAGTCATTAGCAATTGCAAGACTACCGTCGCCACCAATTATCGCAAGTGCATCAATACCAGCTTTTTTCATATTTTCAATCACTTGATCTGATACATCTTGATAAACGGTTTCGCCGTTAATTTTAACAGGATAATGAAAAGGGTTATCGCGATTTGTTGTCCCTAATATCGTACCACCGCGCGGTAATATACCTGATACTTCTTTTTCAGTTAAATCACGGAGGTCATTATGAATCAATCCACTGAAACCATTTATAATACCGACTACTTCCATATTGTATTGCCGAATAGCTGTTTTCGTAACAGCTCGAATAACCGCGTTTAATCCTGGACAATCACCGCCGCCAGTGAGCACCCCGATCTTTTTAATTTTTGTATTCATTCGTATCGACTCCCTTATATAAAATCATTATATTGTCATGTGAATTTCGACAAATCTCCACATTTTTCCTGCCTTTTTAAAAAACAATATGTAATTTTTTACAAATGGAAAAGTAGATTGTACTTTAACACATCAAAAAAAACGTGGCTATATATGAAGGATCATATAACCCCGTTTTCGTTATTCTTTTTCTTGTTCTATGATTTTGTCTACGAGTTTTTCAGCTGCCCGCTTATAAAGATTACTGAGGCTAGCTAGTGATGAAATAAGTAAGACGCGTTCCAAGTCATTCCGATCCTGTTTGTTAACTTCAATTTTTGTTAATTCATTATTTGCCGCCAAAATATGTTCTTCTATATCTGTTTTAAAATTCTCAACATTTCTAAAAACTAGTTTTTCATAAGCACTATAAAATGAGTAAAAATCAAAGTCTTCTGCCGTAATCCGTTTATTTAACCCTTGTAATGTAAATTTAATGTCGTTGATGGAAAGACTGCCCTTTAATTGGTAAATTAAGCTTAATAAAATAAGGTGTTCTTTCGTATATTTTTTATTTTTAATTGGAAAAAGTAAATTTGCCTTAGCATAATTATTAATCATTGTTTTTGTTAGAACTTTTTCATCATCATTACGTTTTGCGTTATTAAACTTTTTCTCAAATAATTGGATGACTTGATCCATATATAAATCAAGATCAGGGATATCATCCAAGCTAATTTCTTTTTCAATATTTAAAATTTCAAGGAATTCATTTAACTTTTCCATGTAAAATCCCCTCATTTTCAATTAATCTACAATAATCTACAAGATATACTATCACGAATATTTAAAAATGACAAGTATTGACTACGTGTTGTTATATGGTTTATACTTCATGTAGTTATTAAAACTATATAATATAAAGGTGGGTATTTATGAATCGTTATATAAGAGAACCGATCAATGGCTTAACACATCTTGGGGGAGCCATTTTTTCTTTTATAGGCTTACTGGCAATGGTTATAAAAGCTACACAAAACGAAGCAACTACACTACAAATAGCAGCTGTAATTTGTTTTGGAATCAGTATGATTCTTCTGTATTCAGCTTCAGCTACTTATCATATGGTCATCGCCAAAGAAAAAGTGATTGCGTTTTTACGACGAATCGATCATTCGATGATTTTTGTATTAATTGCAGGAACATATACTCCTTTTTGTTTAATTAGCTTACATGGTGTAACCGGTTGGGTCGTATTTTCAATAGTAGCTTGTATAGCATTCTTCGGCATCTTGTTTAAAATTATTTGGTTTAACTGTCCAAGATGGCTTTCAACTGCGCTATATATTGGGATGGGCTGGATCATAATATTTGCTATCATTCCACTATCGGCCACGTTAGGATTCAATGGTATTTTGCTATTAGTTCTTGGTGGTATTTTATACACGATAGGTGGAGTTATTTATGCTACAAAGCCGAAATTCATGGAAATGAAGCATATTGGTTTCCATGAAATTTTTCATATATTTATATTGTTAGGAAGCTTAGCACATTTTTTTAGTGTCTACCTGTTTGTAATTTAGATCAGCACATTTTCCTAATGTATTAATGACATTATTTTGTAATTAAAGTTCGATATTTTTTGAAATTTTTCATTGTTAAGTATGTTATATCGATTAACACTTCACTTTGAACATAGGTATGATATACTATTTTTCAGGGAATACCAAAATTCAACACATATGTAAACATTTGAGCACTCTTACGATAATGGCAAACCTATTGAAAGATAGGGACGCAAAGCTACGGGCCTAAAGTTAAACAATGGTCGCCGGGTTACCGAAAAAGATGGTTTCTTAAGGATACCACCTTTTTAGGTGGTTTTTTAATGGGGAAATTTAAGAAAAACAAATGCTCAAGTAACGATTTTGCTAAGTTAGTAAAATTAAAGGGGGAGAAAAATGAATACTAAAGAATTAATTGTTATTATTAATAGATGTGTAGAGGAACTAGATTTTGTTACTGCAAGGAAGTATATAGAAGAAAATATGAGTATTTTAGAAGAGCACAGATCAAAATTAAAAAGCAATGCTAGAGACATTTTGGAATTCTTGATTGATCAAAAAAAGTCAGGTCATAAGCCTTTAACAAGGCAAGAATTAGCAACTATAACTGCCATTAATACTTATGCTAGTAAATTTGACATGATAGGAATAAAACAAATTTTAAAAGATAGAGCACCTTTATTTTTACGTGATGATGCAATCATGCATTTAAACAAAGATGCCATGGCAATAATGGAAGGCATGGGTGCAATAAAAAAAGAGTAAGGGCTACATTGAGTAGCCCTTTATTAGTTGAAAATGGGTGCTATTAATTAATAAAATTTAAATGATATTTGTAATATATGTCAAATATAGAAGATCTAAATCGACAAGAGAAATAAAAGCTCGAAACACTTTGTAAAAATAGCGCGACATCTGTCTGAAGTTTAAAAATTCAAAAAAAATAAAAATAGCCATTTTCCGTGATATTCTATAGGTAGTCTTATTTAAAGGGGGAATTTATTTGACATTAGAAGCATTAATTGAAAAGTACATGGAAGAAAAGAAACACAAGCCTTCGAGTGCAAATGATCTATTAGACTTTTTAAAAAGGGGTTATATTCAAGGGAAGCTTTCGTTTGTAGATTACAGAAAACTAATTCAAGAGCTTGAGCAACGAGGAGCAACAATCGCTTAATTTTTTACATAGAATGAAAGCGGTTGCACTTAGTTTGGATGTTTAGATGTTGAAACATCCTATATATTCAATATGTTTTAAGGGGTATAATTCCACAGTGATTATTTTGAAACTTAGTCATTGTGGAATTTTTTATTCTTTCGATGCTGAACAATCGTTAAAACTCCAATAAATCCTGCAGCAAAGGAAGGGAAAATACTAGATATTAAGTATAGCCATTCTCCCGTATATAATGAAATAACTAAATGTAGTGTGGTAACTTCATTTTACTAGAATGGACGATTTTTTTGTGTACTTTATTAAAAATATGCTGAATACTGATGATTTTGAAGAGCGAAGGCGGCGACTCCTGCAGGACTAGCAAGCGAACCGAAACCCTGGACTGAGCGTAGCGAGGGAAGTGGCTCGGTGCTTGCCCTAAGGTCCGCGTCCGCCATAGCGATCAAAATCACCTTTTTATTGGGAATCAAAGAAGCTGCCAAAAGTCATTAATTATGTCTTTTTAGACAGCCTCCTTTTTTCAGCCATAATAAAAAATAACCCTAATCATCAACTAGTTTACCTTTTCAATATACTCAAATAAAAATGATTGCCCATTCCGATAAAACCTCGGGTCGTAAATACCTAACATTTGATCATCATCAACAATTACTACAAAAGGGGACCATTCGAATAATGTTCTTGCCCTAGGTCGTTCAGTGAATAATAAATCAAGGTCAGCATCCTCACTTGATGGTAACGTATATTGAAGCTTATCATTCATTATTACGTGGGCATCAATAACATTGACGACACCATCTTTTTTGCCAATAACCTTAAACTTCGATGGTACAAAATCGGCAGAAAGCGCTACTTGGTCATAGTCAGTTTTATATTGATTATAAATAAAATAACCTTGCGTCGATTGGACCACAACATGGAAAACTATAAGCATCCATGCTATTTTAAAAACGAATCGACCATTCATTTTTGCCCATTTTTTTAGTCCAAAAGCTCCAATTATAATAATCCAAAATACGAAATCTACAATCGGCACTGTTCCAAATGTAATTCTAACTGTAGAGAACGGTTCGAAATAACCAGTTCCCCATGCATTAAATAAGTCACTTGTATCATGAATAAACACAGCAAGCCATGAAATATAGAAAATTCTCATATCTTTTATTTTGAAAAGCGACCAGGCTAATAAGAAAAAAAGAAGCGACCAAACTGGTGTTAATACTAAAGAGTGAGTAATGCCACGATGCCACATTTGGTAAAGGCCTTCCGTATCCCAAAGCTTTGAAATGACATCAATATCAGGAATTTGACTCGCACTAATGGAAGTAACTAGCAAAGCGCGATTATATTGTTTTGACTCATTTTTAATTTTAAACGATTCATAAATTGCTAAACCAAATAAAGTATGGGTTATCGAGTCCAATGATTTTCCACCTCTATGCTAGTATAATAACTAATCCTTAAAACAAGAATACAGTGAACCATAAATGTATGCAATTCAGTACTTATGAAAAAGTTGTATTATACGATTTTTGTAATCGATGGTAAAATAATATATGTTTCTATATAAAATAATTTTCTATACATATTTATAGTGATGTTTACAAAATGATTAGTAATACTGAAATAAAATTTTAAAAACTAGAATGTGGGTATAATGAAATACTAGAAACGGAGGAAGCATTGTTGGAATCAAAAAATCTAATTCGCTTTGGTGTTTCAATGGAGGAGAGTCTTTTAAAAAGCTTTGATCAACTAGTAGAGGAAAAGGAGTATAAGAATCGTTCAGAAGCTGTTCGGGATCTCGTAAGGGAAGCCTTAGTTAAACGACAATGGGAGGCTGATCAAGAAGTCGCTGGGTCGATTTTATTTTTCTATGACCACCATCAGCGGAATCTATTAAATGATCTAACGAGAATTCAACATGACTATCATGGTGAAATATTAGCTACAACTCATTTCCATATTGATCACCACAACTGTTTAGAAATGATTGTAGTCAAAGGAAAGGGTAAGGATTTACAAGCGTTAACGGATAAAATTATTGCCTTAAAAGGTGTTAAATACGGTAGATTGACAGTGTCGCCGATACAAGGGATGTAAAAAAGGCTATCAATCAAAGATTGTCAACACGGATTAACACGAACAATAAGCCGTTCTAAAAGTAATAATATGAACGGAAAAAGCTCAACTTTTCAGGATGTTGAGCTTTTCTATTTCAACGAGTAGGGCATTTCAAGGCCATGCGATTGAAGTAATCTTTCATCCCCTAGTAATTCACTAGGTATACCGTCTGCAATTATTTCTCCAGTATCAATAAGAATCGTCCGATTGCAAATCTCTAATATGAATTCCAAATCATGAGAGGCAATCATCATAGCATCCTGTGGAGCACGATGAATTACATCGATAAGTCGGCGACGGTAGCGCATGTCTAAGTTGGATGTCGGTTCATCCCAAATCATTAGTTTAGGTTCCATAACCATGACTCCTGCAATTGCAACAAGTCGTTTTTCACCACCAGATAAATGGTGAGGTGGCTTATCCTTTAAGTGTGTAATTTGCAATTCAGCAAGAACATGATTTACTTGTTCTTCGATTTGTTTTTTATCAATTCCTATGTTTTGAAGGCCGAAAGCGATATCTTCCCAAACAGAAGGAGAGAATAATTGATCATCTTGATTTTGAAAAATCATCCCTATATTAGGGTTGAACTTACCTGGTATCACTTTTTGTTCAAACAGTCGAACCATACCGGCAGTTGGCCGATAAACCCCAGCAGTTAGCAAAAACATCGTTGTCTTTCCAGTGCCGTTCGGTCCAATTATACCGACACGCTCCCCATGCTCAATCTTTAAAGTAAAGTTGTTGAACACCAGATGCCCGTCAGGCTGCTTAAACTGTATGTTATCTAACTCTAAAACGTGTTGCATGATTTTCTCCCCTTATAAGAAGTAAAAATGAAAAATAGTAGAAACAGACTAGTATACTGAAATGGTAGCTGATACATTCGTGAAAGAAAAACGAATTTCAACGTTAAATATAAGAAACAGCATTAAAAATTAGTAATTGAACTGGAACATATTCAACGCACTATAGTAATTATATAAAAAATTGACTAATCAAAATCATGGATGAAATAAATATAAATAGTACTAACCACGTGTAATCAGCAAGGGAAGCTACAAAGTCGTCCTTTCTTATCGGTGCATGACCATACCCACGCATAGTCATTGCGTGATACACTCGTTCCGATTGCTCATAGCTTCTTATGAACAAGGTACCTGTTAATAAAGACCATGTCTTTAAGGAACGCAATCCTTTTTCTTTAAATCCACGCATATTCATTGCCGTTTTCATTGTACGAAATTCTTCCCATAATTCAAATATATAACGGTATGAAAACAACATCATATCACATAATAGAGCGGGCACTCCTAATGTTCTCATTGCTTGTAACAAGCGAGAAAAGGGTGTTGTTGCAAATAATATAACCATTAAAATGATAATGCTTATAAACCTAATAATGATTAACAGGAAAGCTGACAACCCTTCTTTTGTTATTATGAAGGGTCCTACCATAATAAGTGCTGACCCGTTTGAAAAAAATAATGTCAAAAGTGCGACCACAAAAATGAGCACACTAGGAAGCTTTAGTCTTTTTAAAATAAACAGGAGTGGTAGTCTTGAAATCAATGCGACTATTATACTCAAACACAAAATAACCGTCATAATTGCAAGCTTTGTCACAAATGCAATAGAAAAAATAAGAATAAAGATGCCGATTATTTTAAAACGAGTATCTAGTTTATGTATAGGTGAACTTAAATCGACATACTGTTCAATTGAAAGTTGATTCATACAAAAAACCTCGTAGTGTGTGACATCACATGGTAGTTTTCTACAGTTAAGTAGGTATTCAATAGAAAGGTTGTGTTAAGGGACAATGTTGATATTGGTAACTCGATCTTCTTCGTTTAGGCACGTATAAAATCATTTAGTGGATACCATCGATCAGCTCTGGTTTTACTTTTTTTAAAAAAGTGAATAAAAAACCAGTGAATATTCCTTCAACTAGCATAATTGGAATATGAGCAATTGTTAAAATTGAAATAGCTTGTTGCTCCATGACAACATCAAGATTAGCGGGAATAAAAGTGATTAAAACAAAGTAAAACAAAATAACGGTAATTGCGACTCCCGCTGCTCCAGTTAAAAAGCTAGCAACAAAGACTTGATAGCGTTTTCCTATTAGAACGCGAGTTAATAGTTGATAAATCGAATAGGAGAGTAGAGCGCTTGTACCAAAAAGGAAAGCGTTAACTCCTAACGTTGTAATACCACCATGTTGAAATAAAGCTGCTTGGAAAAACAATGCAATTAACAATGCTGGAAATGCATAAAATCCCAATATCGCACCAATTAGACCAATTAATAGCGGATGAACACTAGTTGGTGGTATGGGGATTAGAATAAATGTTGATATAAAAAAAGCTGCAGTTAGCATCGATGCTTTTGGAATTTCGCGACGTGGATCGTCCTTTTGTTTAATCTTTTTTAATGAGTACCAAAGCGTAATTCCCGTTAATCCATATCCAACTGCGCAAATTGTTCCTGGTAGCATTCCTTCTGGAATATGCATGTCGTTTCCTCCTGAATTTCGAACAATGTCTTTTACAAGTTTAGTATAGATCTAAAGAGTTTACAGTAAATTCTTGAAAATATATGAACAATAGATAATAGTATTTAATAAAAATATCGAGACACTCTTGGACTTTACGCAAGAAAAAAATCAGGATGGTTTGCGCTTAAAATAGAGCGCCGTTCCAATAAACCCCCATATAACAGCAGCAATCATAATTACAAGCTGCATTGTAGTATAGCCACTGTTGACAGTTGCTTGAATTACACCTTCATTCACTTCAATTGGAATCATTCCACCGTGACCAGCTTTGCGGACTTGAACATTCCATGTGCCATTTTGTGAGAAATCGGGTGTAAATAGAAATCTACCGTTTTCATCTGTTTTTCCTTGTAACCATGGCTCAGCAGGATTGTTAGGAGCAAAAACGTTGACTTGAGCTTCAGCTATTGGTTCACCATTATCGTAGGAAGCCGCAATTTTAAAAGACTTCTCAGTGTTATATTCAATTTCAACACCGTGAGCATATACAAATGAAGGTAACGCCAACAAGCTTAACAAAGAAATGATAATACAATATGTTAATTTATTCATAATTTAAAACCTCGTTTAATATGAGAAATGTATGGAACGTTAGTCCTCTAAAAAAATTCATTATATTTCCTGTGCTTTTGCATGTCCTTCACCGACATGTCCTAATGATGGTAGTAATTGAATCAGCTTTTCATACGTTTCTGAATCAAATTTTTCCTTCATTTCTGCCAATGTAATTTGAATTTCACCATTTTCAGCTAATTTTGCAAACGGTTCAAAGCCAATAGCACCAGTATTAAGTGCATCATCTTGAGGTGTATCAAAGTCACCAAAGAAATGATCAAAGTGGAACGTCATTTCAAGCTCACCTGTTTTTCCTTCTTCCACGAACCCTTTGCGAACATCGCCGATAAATTCGCCAGCATCATAATGGTATTCTTTGTCTATGCTGATGACAAAATCAATCGTTTGCTCAGCTTTTGTTGCGGTACCTTCAAGGACAATCGCTTGTCCAGCTAAATCACCTTCAGGTCCTTTTAACATATCCCAAGAGAGAGCGTTGTAATGACCGATTGGTGCGTCTATTTCACCAACCAAAATAGGAGGCTCATCCTCGTCACCAAGAGCTAAATCTATTGTATGTATTACATTTAAGGAAACCGTTTCAACACTTTGAATCTCAGAATCTTTCGTTGGATCATAAGGTGGATTTGTTTGATGGGCTGCAATATTACCTAATGTGATATAAGCATGATCAAAGGTTATGGTCCAGCCATCTACTGAAGTAAAACCTTTCCTAATAAAATCTTCACCATTGGCAACGAATTGAAGCTTCGAAAGAACTAGTTCAGCTTGTTGCTCAGGTTGCGGTGACGTCGGTTGTTGTTCAGTCGCAGCTTGTTGTTGACAGCCCACTATTAATAATAGAAAGAAGGTAGTAAATAAAAATTTAGTGAGATGATTCATTATGTACCTCCAAATCGTGTTATTTATGTAAAAAATCGTAGCACAAGCATTATATTTAAACAATGACAGCTTTGTGAACAAAAATAATGATCTCAAAAAAAAGGAGGTAACGCATTCCTATCTATACGACTATCATAGAAGGATGGTCACCTTTGTTATTTTTTAATAATTAGTATGTTCTATTTTTTTGGCTGGGAAGTAGGTAACTCAATCTGTACCTGTGTGCCTTCTTTTAATACACTATCAAATTTAATTTTGCCTCGATGGGCTTGTACAATTTTAAAGCTCACCGTTAAACCTAATCCAGTTCCTTTTTCCTTAGAAGAATAAAATGGTTCACCAATACGTTCTAATCGTTCTTTGCTGATCCCGCATCCGTTGTCTTTTATTAAGACGGATTGTGAAGTACTACTAGTTTTTCTAATATAAATTTCAACTTTACCACCTTCTATGGATGCTTCAATTGCGTTTTTTATTAAATTGATAAATAGTTGTTTTAATTGATTTGGTTCACATTCTATCTCTTCTAAATCTTTCTCATAATGAACATCAATTAAAACATTATGCTGGATCGCTTGAATTTCTAATAGAGCCACAACATCATAAATTATTTTTTTCAAGTTTGCCTTAGTAAATGATATCGTATTCGGCTTTGCGAGTAATAACAGTTCTCCCACAATATGGTTAATTCGTTCGAGTTCATCCTTCATAATGGTGTAATATTGATAGTATTCACGGTCCTTTTCACTCAATAATTGCACAAATCCCATTAATGATGTCAGCGGATTTCTTATCTCATGAACAACACTTGCCGCTAATTCTCCAACGACTGAAAGCTTTTCAGTTCTGTTTAATTGTTCTTGAGCTTGTCGAAGATCGGTTATATCACGACCAATTATAACAATTCCTTTCCGTTCACCATTCCGGTGGAAGAGTGGAACTTTAATTGTATGAAATATTTTACTAGATCCATCTGGTTGAGGGATAATTTCCTCAGCACGAGTAATTTTCCTATTTCGCCATGCTTCTTCATCCGTTACTTCACAATAATATAGTGCGTCACGATAGAAGCTTGAATATTCAGCAAGTTCTGAGTCTTTTTTTCCGCGATAGTCCACGTTTTCTAATTGAAACAATTTTAATCCGAATTCATTGGCTTCAATCCATCGTCCCTCGGCGTCTTTGAAGGTTACTAAATCAACCATAGAGTTGATAAGAGTAGACAATCGCTTCTGGTCTTCGTGCAATGTATTGTAATCCCGACATTTTGTTACAATGTAATAAAGGAATAGACCAGATGCTAGAAAATAACAGATTTCTTTTACGATTGTAAGAGTGACATATAATTGTTGCGGAGCGTACTGTTTAATAAAATAATTAGTAGTGGAAATCCATAAAATGCTAAATACGATGTATAGTAATAGATAGAATCCTAGTTTTTTTCTCATATACTATTAACCCCTGTTGTTTATGTAAATTTTTACTAATTTTGTAATTCACTTGATTATATAATTATAACATTAAAATGTCATATTTTGTGATATTATGTCAAAGCTTGATGTTTTTAAAAAATAATGGCTCTCTTTTTTTAAATCGGCTAAAATTAAATTAATGGGGACTAATAAATGAGGAGAAAAATGAATGGATGAATTAACTAAGTTTTTTCAAAATAAGAGTGTGAAGAGGGTTTTTATCTTTATTCTCATTGCACTCATATTATACTTAATGAGGTCGATGATCAATTTTATACTACTAACGTTTATTTTTTCTTTTTTACTAGATAGGCTTGTTACCTTCATTTCTGGCAAGGTTTCGATCAATTGGAAATTGACAGTAACCGTTGTTTACACAGCCATTGTCGGACTATTAACCTGGGGGATTAGCAAATATCTACCTATTATAACTACTGAAATTACAGCTCTAATTAAACAAGTAACTGTTTTTTATCAGCAGCCTCAGGATAATGTGATTATGAAATATTTAGTTCGAATATTAGAGGAAAATCAAGTCTCACAGTATTTAGAGCAGGGGTTATCACTAGTAATGAAGTCCTTTACTGATATTAGTAGTTTAGCGTTACAAATTTTTCTTGCTCTTATTTTAAGCTTGTTTTATTTATTGGAAAAACCACGTTTAGTGATCTTTACGAAAAAATTTAAATTTAGCAAACTTGCTCCTTTTTATAATGAAATAGAGTTTTTCGGTGGGAAGTTTGTCCGGACTTTTGGTAAAGTTCTACAAGCTCAATTTATAATTGCAGTCGTCAATTGTCTTCTTTCAACAATTGCCCTATGGATTATGGGTTTTCCGCAACTATTTGGGTTAGCAATCATGATTTTCTTTCTTGGTCTCATTCCAGTCGCGGGTGTAATTATATCTCTTGTTCCATTAAGCTTAATTGCTTATAGTATTGGCGGTTTTATTAAAGTTGTATATATCCTGATTATTGTTGCAATTATTCATGGAATTGAAGCCTATATTTTAAACCCAAAGCTTATGAGTACAAAAACTGACTTGCCAATTTTTTACACGTTTATTGTGCTAATCTTTTCTGAGCATTTTTTCGGGGTTTGGGGCTTAATTATTGGAATTCCTGTGTTTGTGTTTTTGCTAGATATTTTTGATGTGAAAAGTTCGGAAAGGTCAATATAATAGGTGAGTTGAAGCAAAAGAAAGTATCTTTTGCTTCTTTTTTTATTCTGTTTTTGGCAAAAGGCTCAAGAACATTACTACGTAATACATAAATTGAGAAAAATTGTTAAGAATAGGGTAGTGAAATGAGGTGATGAAGTCTTGGTAGGGGGTTTTTTTAAACAACTATTTAAAAGTAAAAATAATAACAATAATAAAGAACCGCAGCAGGCAAATGAGCAATTACAGCAAAATCTCATGTCTTCATTGAAAGATAACATCACTCATGTAAGCAAAATACTAGGAAATAGCTCTGATATTGTGATACGAACAGCTAATATAGGTCCGCAAAATAATGTAAAGCTTTCCATTATATACACAGAAGGTCTTGTTGACACACAATTGTTGCAGATATTAATTGACTCATTAATTTTTAAGGTAAACAAGAATGATTTACAATCCCAAAATCAATCGAATAGTTCCCTCATTACTGTTTTAAAAGAAAAAATTATTAACGTTGGAAGCATAACAGAGGTTCGTGACTTTTCAACTTTAACAACTAATATACTATCTGGCCATGCTGCGCTATTAGTAGATCAAGAATCCAAAGCCATTTCCGTCAGTATTCCCGGATTTGAAAAAAGAAGTATTGAGGAACCGCAATCTGCAACCTTAATCAAAGGACCACGAGATGGCTTTACGGAAACAGTAAGTACAAATACTTCCTTGCTCCGCAGAAAAATAAAAAGTGCAAATTTATGGATGGAAGAAAAAGAAATAGGCACTGTTACGAAAACAAAGGTCGTCATTGCTTATATAAATGGAATAGTCAATGAAGATGTTGTTAAAGAGGTTCATAAGCGATTAGATCGCATTAATATCGATGCGATTTTAGAAAGTGGTTATATTGAAGAATTAATTCAAGATGAAACGTTTACACCCTTTCCAACGATTTATAACACGGAGAGACCCGATGCAGTCGCCGGAAAACTATTAGAAGGTAGAGTAGCAATACTTGTAGATGGGACACCATTCGTTTTAGTTGTTCCGAGCTTGATTGTTGAGTTTTTTCAAGCAAGTGAGGACTATTATCAGCGTTCAGATATTGCGACATTATTACGGTTCTTACGATTTTTATGCTTTTTTATCGCTTTAGTTGCTCCATCCCTTTACATAGCGATCCTAACCTATCATCAAGAAATGCTGCCAACTACATTATTAATTGAGATCGCTGCCCAGCGTGAAGGTGTTCCGTTTCCAGCTTTTATGGAAGCGTTAATGATGGAGGTTGCCTTTGAAATTTTGCGAGAAGCAGGTGTTCGGATGCCTCGAGCAGTTGGTCAAACAATGAGCATTGTTGGAGCGTTAGTATTAGGGCAAGCTGCAGTTCAAGCTGGTTTAGTATCTTCAGCAATGGTAATTGTCGTGGCGTTGACAGCAATTGCTAACTTTTGTTTCCCTTCGATTAATTTAGCAGCTTCGATTCGGCTGCTGAGGTTTGGAATGATGATCCTTGCGGCAATGTTTGGTTTAGTCGGAATAATATTTGGACTAATCTTATTATGCATCCATGTCTCTTCATTACGATCATTTGGAATTCCTTATACGACAACAGTTGCGCCATTTATTATTACAGACCAAAAGGATGTTTTTTTCAGAGTGCCTTGGTGGGGAATGTTTTCGCGGCCTCGTTTAATTAATCAAAAAAATATTATTAGGGAACAAAATAATCCGACACCAAAGCCACAATCACGAAAGCAGTGATCCGATATGAAAAAAGGTTTGATAATAATATTACTATTTATAGTCGTTGCTTCAACAATGTCAGGATGTTGGAGTCGTCGTGAAGTTTCTGAGTTGGCAATTGCAGTAGCACTTGGGATTGATAAACTCAAGAATGGTGAATATAAAGTTTCAGTACAAATCATCAACCCTTCAGAAACTGCAGCTGCCGAAAAAGGTGGCGGTGGTGGATATGATACGCCTGTTACAACATTTACATCAAGCGGAAAAATCTTGTTTGAAGCTTTAAGAAAAATGTCGACATTGGCACCACGTAAGGTTTATGTTGCTCATTTACGAATGATTGTAATCGGGGAAGAAATGGCAAAGGAAGGGATTTATGATGTCCTTGATTTTTTATCAAGAGATCATGAAATGAGAACTGATTTTTACATTATCGTCTCAAAAGACCATTCTGCTGAAGAAACGGTTAAAATCCTGACGAGTATAGAGAAGATACCAGCTAACAAATTATTCTACAGTTTGGAGCACTCGGCAGAAACGTGGGCAGCAACGGGAAAATTAACATTAACGGATTTAATGGATTCAATTTTAAGTGAAGGAGAACAGCCTGCTTTAACAGGTATTTCCTTATTGGGGGATCCCCAAAAAGGAGTCACGAAGTCGAATGTAGAAACGACTACACCTAAATCTCGTCATAAGTATGAGGGCATAGCTGCATTTCGAAAAAACAAATTAGTTGGCTGGTTAAATGCTGATGAGAGTAAAGGGTATAATTATTTAAGAAATAACGTGGTTAGTACTGTACTTGTTATAAAAATGAATGACGATCACGTTGGCATTGAACTAAATGAAATTAAAACTGAAATTGTTCCAAAAATAAATAACGAAGATATAAGCTTTGAAGTAAAGGTCAGTGGTGAAGCAAGTGTTGGAGAAGTTAATACGAAGCTTGATCTTATGAATACGAATACGATCGGTGAGCTAGAATCGAAAGTTAATAAACAAATTGAAAGTGTAATTACGGCAGCAATTCATAAAGGGCAGGAATTAGAAACTGACATATTTGGGTTTGGGGAACGAATTCACAAGGAAGAGCCTAAAGAATGGGAAAAAATTAAACATGAGTGGGCAAGCTTATTCCCAAATGTTCCAATTACTGTTACGAGTAAGATTAAAATTCGTGATGTCGGAACAATCAATGACCCGTTTCATACTAAATTAAAAGAGGAGTAATTGGTATATGCTTAAAAGTATAGGTGTGATCATTGTATATTTGATAATATCCTACTTTCAAGTTTTACAGTTACTTAAAGCAAAGATGGTCCGGGAAATTTGGGTATTTTCATTGTTAATAGTATTCATTTCCGTTCTCAGCATTTTGAAACTAAATAATGTATCTATTCCCAATCCGTTAAATTTAGTTTCAATCATACTTAATCCGATCGTGAGAATGTATGAATAAAGAAAGGATGGATGGTATCCGTTGCTTGAAAAAGGCAGAATAAGTCCACTTGAGTTAAGTGTTTTAATTATATTTTTTACGATCGGAACAATCCTAGCGATTCCATCAGTACAAACGGCGAAGGCAAATCAAGATGCTTGGTTATCTTCGCTTATAGGTATTTTCGTATGTGTTGGTTTAGCTTATTTTTATTGGATTTGTGCGAAACCGATGGGAAGAGCAACATATAGCCAATATCTTGAGAAAGTATATGGAAAGATAGTGGGGAAAATTATAAGTTTAACCTATGTATTTTTTTGGTTCATAGGCGCAACGACTCTTACGAACCAGTTTGGAAAGTTTATTACCACACAAATGTTGGTTGGAACGCCAATTGAAGTAGTCAGTCTGTTGTTAACACTCTTAATCATTTTTGCAGTTAAGGCAGGTCTTGAAGTTATTGCCCGCACGGGGGAGCTTCTCATTCCATGGTTTATGATCCTTTTCTTTGCTTTAGTCATTTTTTTAATTCCCCAAATAGATTTAGAACGGCTAAGCCCGTTATATGAAGCTAGCTTTCAGCAGCAGTTTTCTGCAACAATGGATTTTATAGCAACTGCCGGTTTTCCGTTAATTGCTTTTCTTATGTTTTTTCCAGGGAACATGAATGTGCCTGATAAATCAAAGTGGAATTTAATTGCTGGTGTATTTGTTGGTGCCTTCATTGTTGGAGTGTTTGTCTTTCTTTGTATAGTAGTGTTAGGAGCAACTACGACTGCGAGACAAATGTATACCAGCTACGTCCTTGCAAAATCTGTAAGTCTATTCGATATTATCGAAAGAATAGAGGCTGTCATGGCTAGTATGTGGATTCTAACAATCTTTTTTAAAACAGCTATTTATTTTTACAGCTGTGTTGTTTGTTTTGCGGATGTTTTAAATGTAAAACAGTATCGTTTTCTTGCAATTCCTATAGGCATATTAACGTTGCTATATTCGACAATTGTGTATCCAAATGTTGCCTACATGAGTCAATGGTATGAAAGGTATTGGGTACCGTATTCACTAATAATGGGGTTTATCATTCCTCTATTGACGTTAATTATAGATAAAATGAAAAGTCGCTTTAAACAAACAAATAATAAAGTTTCTACAGGAGTGAACTAAAAGCAGAAAAAGATGAATGAATTCAGCGCTCTTAAGCATGAATAATATGGTATAGTAGGTGGGAATGGATTTTTGAAAGGATGTTTTTTGATGAAAAAGACGGTAGTTATAGCTGAAAAACCATCTGTTGCTCGTGATATTGCGCGAGTTGTTAATTGTCATAAAAAAGGAAATGGCTTCCTCGAAGGGGATCGATATATTGTCACCTGGGCGTTAGGGCATTTAGTAACACTTGCAGATCCGGAAAGCTACGACGATAAATATAAAACGTGGAAGCTTGAAGATTTACCGATGGTTCCGAACGAATTGAAGCTTGTTGTCATTAAGCAAACAAGTAAACAATTCAATGCGGTGAAAAATCAGTTGCACCGCGCAGATGTAGGAGAGGTTATCATCGCTACAGATGCAGGGCGGGAAGGGCAGCTTGTGGCGGATTGGATATTGGCGAAAGCAAAGGTAAATAAACCGACAAAACGACTTTGGATATCTTCTGTAACCGATAAAGCGATTAAAGATGGCTTTCGCAACTTACGAAATGGAAAGGATTTTGTAAACCTGTATCATTCTGCAGTTGCACGGTCGGAAGCAGATTGGTATATCGGTCTTAATGCTACCCGGGCGTTAACGTGCAAATATAATGCACAATTGTCATGCGGCCGCGTTCAAACTCCGACTCTTGCGATGATTGCCAAGCGCGAAGAAGAGATTCGCCTATTTACAGCAAAGCCATACTTTGGGATAAAAGTGCATACGTCACAAAATGTAACACTTACGTGGCAAGATAGCCAAATGAATGATTTAAAAACTTTCTCAAAGGAAAAAGTAGAGCACATATTAGCTAAGCTAAATAACAAACAAGCAAAAATCATCGAGGTCGATAAGAAATTAAAAAAGAGCTTTGCTCCCGAGCTCTATGATTTAACCGAATTACAGCGTGACGCTATTAAAGCATTTGGTTTTTCTGCGAAGGAAACGCTGCAAATCATGCAAAAGCTCTACGAACAGCATAAGGTCTTAACATATCCGCGTACAGATTCAAGATATTTATCAACTGACATTGTTGATACAATAAAAGACCGACTACATGCATGTGCGGTCGGTCCATATAAACAAGTAGCAAACAAACTATTGCAGAAATCAATTAAAGCAAATAGCTCATATGTCAATGACAGCAAAGTATCAGACCATCATGCGATCATTCCGACAGAAGAATCTGTTTTCCTAAATAAATTTACAGACAAAGAGCGAAAAATCTATGATTTAGTCGTAAAACGGTTTCTTGCTGTACTATCGCCAGCGTTCGAATTTGAACAAACAACTATTAAAGCTAATATCGCGAATGAAATGTTTATTGCAAAAGGAAAAACAGTCATTTCTTCCGGCTGGAAAGACGTATACGAAAATCGTTACGATGATGAGGATGGTCATGAAGTTGATAACATGAAGGATCAACTACTGCCATCACTAGCAAAAGGTGAACTGCTGACGGTTACTTCAATTTCAGCAACTAAAGGTGAAACGAAACCACCTGCCAGGTTCAATGAAGCAACACTACTTTCAGCAATGGAAAATCCTGCGAAATTTATGGCAGGAGAAGATAAGGAATTAATAAAAACAATTGGTGAAACAGGTGGTCTTGGCACGGTTGCTACAAGAGCGGATATTATTGAAAAGCTTTTTAATACTTTTTTAATTGAGAAAAAGGGTAAGGACATCTTACTCACTTCAAAAGGAAAACAACTCCTTGACTTAGTTCCAGAAGACTTAAAGTCGCCAGCACTAACTGCTGAATGGGAACAAAAGCTTGAATTGATTGCAAAAGGTAAACTATCCAAAAATGTATTTATTAACGATATGAAAAACTATGCGAAAACAGTTGTTCATGAAATAAAAAATAGCAAGGAAAAATTCAAGCATGATAATATTACAGGCACAAAGTGTCCTGAATGTGGAAAGTTGATGCTTGAGGTTAATGGTAAAAAAGGCAAAATGCTTGTCTGTCAGGACCGCGAATGCGGACATCGTAAAAATGTAAGCAAGATTACAAATGCAAGGTGCCCAAACTGTCATAAAAAGCTTGAACTGCGCGGCGAGGGTGAAGGTCAAACATTTGTATGTAAATGTGGACATCGTGAGAAGCTATCAACCTTCAATGAACGCAAGAAAAAACAAACAAACAAGAATGTTTCAAAACGAGAAGTCTCGAATTATTTAAAAAAGCAAAATAAACAGGAAGAACCCATTAATACAGCATTAGCTGATGCGTTAGCCAAATTAAAGCTTAAATAAATGGAATACAAATGATGGCAAAGTAATAAAACAAAATAGAAAAGGTAGATTCTGAGTGTACATGAAAGTAGTGAGGAATCTACCTTTTAAGTTATATGTAGGCAACTTTCAATATGAATAGTAAATTACGTTGGGTAAGCTATATCTTCAGCTTTAATATTTAGTAGATCTTTGCTTAAGAGCTTCTTTCCAGCTAGAAATTTTCTGACTAAATAATAGCCTACACAGTATCCTGCCATTTTTGGAAAAAATCGTAATCCATAAAGTATGTCCTCATGTGTCGGATCGCTTTTTAAAATATGTTTGTTTGGTAAAATAAATTTTTTCCACATTTTTTCTAAATCTCTTTTTGAGTAATAGGATGTCCATGATGCCACATACTCTTCACCAAACCTTTCATAAACAGCATTTTCTGCTAATCCTTCTAAAATGATTGTGTCTAATAATACAAAGTTTTCCTCAGTTTTGTTTAATTTATTTAGTCGACAAATGTGATGATATTCATGTGTGAATAACGCTCGTATTTCTTTTTCAACATTATCCTCGGAAATAAATAAGAATAATTTGTCCTTAAAAGCTAATCCAGATTTACTATTATAGTCTCGTCTTATTTTTTTATTGAATTTGTCTACGGGGAAAATAAAAACAGGGACTGTTGGTCCATCCCATAGTTTTTGAAGGCGCTCTTTTTCATCGCGGACAATTCTCCACACTTCATTTTTTTGTAATTTTTTCACTTGTTCAATTCCGTTATGGTAAGAACGATACATCCCATGTTGGATTAAATATTGATATAGCTCTGTAGCAGAACCGCTATCAAAGTACGTAATAATCCTTTCACATATTTTAATAGGATTACTATATAACTCAATTAACCACTGATCTGTTCTAATTACGGTCATTGTAGCACCCCGACTTTGAAAGTCAACCTTGTATAAAATATGCAACGTCAAAATAAATGTTACGAAAATAAATTTGAGTTAAAACTTTATCGAGAACCTTTGCAGATTATTGGACTAATTAATTTAGAAGGTAGAAAAATCAGAAAGAAATATTCACTATTCACTCAATAAAAAATGCACAATTAATTGGTACATTAATTTGTAATGAAAGGAGATGACTAACATGATGAGTTGGATCGATCATTGTCTTGGATATCAAGGAAGCGGTATGATGATTGGCATGATAATTTTTTGGGGATTTTTAATGCTTCTCGGAATTTACTTTTTAAAGGCGTTCCTGACCGGTAAAAATATAAAAAATAGTAATAAGGGATGACTCAAATATGAATAAATTATCGATCCGCCTAGGAATGTTGTTTTTTATTTTTATTTTATTAATTGAATCGATGCTGTTTTTCTTTCTTTATACTGGTATTGTTGGTGAGCGCATTCAAAATGAGACTGCGAACCTTCTTGCTAGAGGAACAACCCATCGCGACGTATTAGAAAAAAACTTCGATCATACAACGATCAAACATGTAGCGTTAATGGAATCAGAAGCAGAAACTGCTGTTGTAATTACTGATGGCAACAACGATATTATCCAATCCTCAAATGATGTAACAGAAGGTATGCAAAGGTTAATTAGCCAGAGTATGACCATCCATTTCACACACCATGGAGAACTTCTCGAGGATCGTTGGAGAACGGAAAAATATTTAGCTACAGTCAGTCCAATTGTCATAAACAAAAAAATTGAAGGATTTGTATATATGTTTTTAGATACGAAATCTATTCGCAATATGATTCAAGAATTAACAAATCAATTTTTGTTAATTGGTATCGTTTCATTAATCGTTACGCTAATTACGATATTTTTCTTAACAAAATTTATTGTTTCTCCATTATTGGAAATGAAGAAAGTAACAGAACGCATTAGTCAAGGAAACCATGATAGTAGATTAGATACAAATCGAGATGATGAGCTGGGAGATTTAGCCCGTTCGATCCAGTCACTATCTGATGATATTGAACGATTAAAAAAGGACCGGAATGAATTTCTCTCAAGTATTTCCCATGATTTAAGAACACCATTAACGTATTTGAAGGGCTATGCAGACGTGGCATTAAGACCTACTTTATCAAATGAACAAAGAAATGAATATTTGACGATAATTAAAGAAGAAGCGGGAAATGTAACAGCCCTAATTAATGACTTATTTGAATTAGCAAAAATGGACGAAAATCAATTTACAATTCAAAAACAATCAGTAAAATTGATAGATCTACTGGAAAAAATCAAACTAAAGTTTCAACCAGCTTTTCAAGATGCAAATGTAACATTACAGATTACATGTGATTCTAGTATATACGTGTTCATAGATCCCAAAAGATTCAGTCAAGTTATAACAAACTTATTGGATAATGCGTTAAAGCATTCTCCGCAAAAGACTATTGTAAGTATAGCGGTCCACCAAAACAAAAAAAAGTCTGAAACCTTTATCATCGTTACTGATCAAGGGGAGGGAATTCCTGAAGCAGATTTACATTATATTTGGGATCGCTTATACCGCGTTGAAAAATCAAGATCACGGTCGACCGGTGGAAGTGGTCTTGGGCTAGCAATTGTTAAGAAAATTATTGAAAACCATGGTGGTGAAATCTCGGTCAAAAGTGCAATGAATCAAGGAACTGCCTTTACAATACAACTAAAGGAGGGTGACGAAATTTGAGAAAAATATTAATTGTAGATGATGAAGTCCGGATGCTGCAATTATTAAAGCTGTACTTGGAACCAAACGGATATGAATGTGTAACGTTGACAAATGGGCTCGATGCAATACATTATTTAGAAAACCATTCGGTAGATTTAGTTTTATTAGATATTATGATGCCAGAAATCAACGGATGGGAAACGACGAGGTTAATCAGAGATTTTACAAAGGTTCCAATTATAATGTTAACAGCAAGAGATCAAAGCGCGGATGTGATCAAAGGACTAGGAATTGGGGCAGATGATTATATTACGAAGCCGTTTGATGAAGAAATTCTGTTAGCACGGATCCAAGCTTTATTACGGAGAGTAAGTCCACCGAATAAAATAAATGAAAATGGTTTGATATGGGATGATGAAAATCATGAGTTAACTTATAACGAACAGCTTATACCGTTGACGCCTAAGGAGTTTGAAATGCTAGGATTATTATTAAAAAATAACAGATTAGTTTTCAGTAGAGAAAGGTTGATTGAAACTGTTTGGGGATTCGATTCTAATACGGAAGGTAGAACTATTGATTCTCATATACGGAATATTAGAGATAAATGTAGGAAGGCAGGATTTCCAATCGATAGCCACTTAAAAACGGTATGGGGATTAGGGTATAAATGGGAATAACCGTGGTTGAAAGAACAGAAAAAATTATATAACAAAGCAGGACTGTCAGAATAAGGGCAGTCCTGCTTATTATAATTCTTTATACATCATTTTTATGCAATTGATTTATTGTCACGTTGTTCGGCATCTTTATTAAATACTTTACGAAGGTAAGGCATTACATAGCGGTCTAAACCAAATTTACCAGCATTATAACCTGCTACAGCAATGAATATGCCCATTATAATATCAGTTGGATTATGAGATACTGTACCTGCTAACATGAATGAGAAGTTCATAACCATTCCAAAGAACGCTGCTGCAGTTGTTAAGCATCCCAAGATTAAGCCTAAACCAACTAAAAATTCACCCCAAGGAACCAAAATATTAAACAAACCTACGTTTGGTAATGCGAAGCTTTCTAAGAAAGTTACATACCAGCCATAAACAGCATGTCCGTCATGTGCAACTGGATTTGCGATAGCTCCTTTTAAAAATCCGCTAGCATCAAAGCCACCAGCTATTTTGTGGAAACCTGCTGTTAGGAAAGAATAACCTAAATATATTCTAATAACTGTTAAAATTGCTGCTGCAATGTTATTTTCACGTAAAAATTTATTCATAGTTTTTCACTCCATTTTCTTAGTAGATTTTTATAAATGTAGTATTGCCGTTAGGAAGTTTTTAATTCAATAGTAGAAGCGCTTCTTATGAGTCTATATTAACACGTTGCCAAAAGTAAAAAAGGTCTAAATGGTGTTATTCACAAATTATCTATAATTTTATTACAAAAATGTGAAGGGCCTTGCATTTTGATTGCTTACATAATTTATTACTTGTCCCAATATATATTAGTAGATCTTGCTATTTTCATCATTAGGAGGGGATTGAATGGAGGAAGATATATTAATCATGATTGTGTTCTTATATAATGTTATTTTCTTAAGTGCTGTAATAGGAAGATTTTTAGGTGGATATTAAAAAAGAATATAGAAGAAAATTGGGAGCATCATAAAGATAGTTTCTTTTATAATGACTTTGTAAAATTTCGTTCACCTTCTATGCATAAAAACTGCACATATTTTAGATATCCTTTCTTTAGTAGAAAAAAGGAGGGGAACTCAAACGAAATGAGAAAGAAAAAAGCGTTATTGCTAATGCTGATTTTTATATTATCTCTAGGTGTTACAGCCGGATGTACATCATTAACAGAAGAAGATTATGCAGCTGTACATTCAGAAAACCATGCACCAATGCCAGAGACTATTCTAAAAGCTTCTCCAAAATTACAGGAGGTTTATGGACTAGCAGTAAATTATCCAAATGTATTAGAAAAGGTTCCTTGTTACTGCGGATGTGATGGTGTTGGACATGAAAATAATTTAGATTGTTATATAGCTGAAATGGGAGAAGACCAAGTTGTTATGGAATGGGACCGTCACGGAGCGACCTGACAAATCTGTGCCGATATCGCGCGTGCCGCGGTGCTCAAACATAAAGCTGGCAAAACCGATAAAGAAATCTATGATTATATCGACAAAAACTTTTCCCACTATGGTGAAGGAACCCCAACTCCAGAGCCTACTGTTGAATCATGATATGATAAAGGATTTAGTTGGAAAATTGACAAAAGTGACATGGTCTAGATTTTTGTAATTTTTTCTATTGTGATTCATTCGTTTTTACTATTATTTGAATATATAACGAACCATAAAGCGGATCTGTGTACAGAGTACAGAGCCGCTTTTTCAACTAAGATATGAATACAACCACATATTTGCTTTAATTGGGCTTCTTATAAAAGAGAGGTCCTTTTTCGATAAAATGTAAATGTTTTATTAAGAATATTAGAATCGAGTTGATTATATAAGTATTTAATTATATATTTATAAATATCAAAAAATTTATAGATCGTTATAGTCTTTATTATGTTTATAAGCAGTAATAGCTTATAAAGTGAAATGAGGAGATTTTATGCAACAAACAGCTGTTGGAATTACAAAAGCGGCTCAAGTTTTAAAGCTACTAGGTGATAAAACAAGGCTTACGATTGTTGCAGTTCTACAAAACAAGAAATGCTGTGTATGTGAACTTGTTGAGTTATTTGAAATGAGTCAACCATCAATTAGCCAGCATTTACGAAAGCTTAAGGATGCAGGACTTGTAATTGAAGAACGCAAAGGGCAATGGATTTATTATTCATTAAATCGATCAAGCGAGTTTTATCCGCTAATAGACAATATATTGCAACATGTCGATGAACATATTGAAATTATTAACATTACAAATTGTACTCCTGCAAAGATTAAGTTTGATTGCTAGTTTGTGAGTAATGATAAGGAAGTGAAAAATTATGAAAAACATTGGTAAAAAGCGACTTTCTTTTTTAGATCGTTATTTAACGCTTTGGATATTTATTGCGATGGCAGTGGGGATTGGAGTTGGGAATGTTGCTCCTGGATTTGTAGAAGGCTTAAGCAGCTTGCAAGTCGGTACAACATCCATTCCGCTTGCAATTGGTTTAATTTTAATGATGTATCCGCCTCTCGCGAAAGTTCGGTATGAAGAAATGGGGCGTGTTTTTAAAGACGTAAAAGTATTAGTGCTTTCCCTTGTTCAAAACTGGATCATTGGTCCGGTTCTTATGTTTATTTTAGCGATTGTTTTTTTACCGGATAAGCCAGAGTATATGGTAGGGTTGATTCTCATTGGTTTAGCACGTTGTATTGCAATGGTAATTGTATGGAATGATCTTGCTAAAGGGGATACAGAATATGCTGCAGGATTAGTTGCCTTTAACGCTGTCTTCCAAACGCTGTTTTTTTCTATTTATGCCTATGCATTTGTAACCGTCATCCCAAAATGGATTGGGATAGAAGGGGCTATTGTTGATATTACAATGGCCGAAGTTTCAAAATCTGTCTTCATATATTTAGGAATTCCATTTATTGCTGGGATGATAACAAGATTTACTTTTGTAAAAACTAAAGGAAGAGCATGGTACGAACAAAAATTCATACCCAAAATTAGCCCGATTACTTTGATCGCATTATTGTTTACGATTATTGTAATGTTTTCATTGAAGGGTGACGTGATCGTTAGTTTACCATTAGATGTTGTGCGAATTGCGATACCATTGTTAATCTACTTTGTTGTCATGTTCTTTGTATCTTTCTATATGGGCAAAAAAATTGGTGCTGGTTACCCTGTGACAACGACATTAGCGTTCACAGCGGGTAGTAATAATTTTGAATTAGCAATTGCCGTAGCAGTTGGTGTATTCGGTATCCATTCAGGTGCTGCATTTGTGGCAGTAATCGGTCCGTTAGTGGAAGTTCCAGTTATGATCGCCCTAGTCAATGTTGCATTGTGGATGCAACGAAAATATTTTAAAATCCAGAAAAACTTTTAAATAGAAGCGGAGTGTTATGATGGATAAGAAGAAAACAATCTATTTCTTATGTACAGGCAATTCGTGCCGAAGCCAAATGGCAGAAGGCTGGGCGAAAAAATATTTAGGAGACGAGTGGATTGTAAGAAGTGCAGGGATCGAAGCACATGGTTTAAATCCAAATGCAGTAAAAGTAATGAAAGAAGCCGGTATCGATATTTCAACACAAACGTCTGATATTATCAATCCTGATATCTTAAATAACGCTGATTTAGTCGTTACGTTATGTGGTGACGCTGCAGATAAATGTCCAATGACACCACCACACGTTAAACGTGAACATTGGGGCTTTGATGACCCCGCAAAAGCGGTAGGAACAGTGGAAGAACAATGGAAGGTTTTCAAACGTGTTCGAGATGAAATTGGCGAACGAATGAAGCGATTTGCTGAAACAGAAAAATAGAGTTGGTATACTTGTTTTCAGTGGTTAATTTTAGAAATATAAAAGCAGACTAACAGTGCTATGATATAATTTGTAAGGAAATCTGAAAATATAAAAAGTAGGTGTCAATTCTTGAAAATTACAAATGGTGCTAAAGATTTTATTCAAACGATATTAACTGAAAATAATGTTGAAGGAATTCGCGTTTATTTTGCAGGTATGGGCTGAGGTGGGCCAAGATTAGGAGTGGCTCTGGATGAGCCAGAAGAGAAAGATGTTGTTGAAACAATTAATGAAATAAAAGTTGCTATCGATACAATGGTAGTTGAAATGACAAAAGATTTAACAATTGATTGGCAGGATACCCCTAATGGGGCTGGCCTTGTCATGCTAGGAAATGATAGTAATTGCTGTTAAACAGTATGTTTCGTTTCTGAAAAATCTCCATCCTACTTGGAGATTTTTTTATAAAAATATTAATCAATTTTTTTTGATTAAAAATGTTGTATTTTTGAAACAAAGGTAATATAATACAATACATCAAGAATTTTTGATTTAGAGAAGGAGTAATCCGGATGAAACAAATAATTCCTTTAAGAAATAGTTCAATGGAAAAAGTGTATGCCGAATACGAAGGTAAATTTAAGGCTTTAGCTGATCAAAAGCGGTTGCATATTTTAAACTTATTGTGTCAACAAGATTCTATTTGTGTATGTGATTTAAGTGATTTACTTCAAATGCCACAATCGAAGCTGTCTTATCATTTAAAAATACTACTCGATGCAAATTTGATTATTAAAGAAGCTAGAGGAACATGGAGCTACTATAAAATTAATAATGAAGAAATTAATCAATTACTTTCCCCAAGTTTGTGTTGTTTATTCAGACCTAGCCATTGTTAGGTCTAAATAATATATTATAAATCAAATTATCTTGATTAATTAATCAAAGTTATTTGATGAAACTAATAATTTTGGAGGGGTTTTAATGAACGATCAAACAAAAGATCAAATTCGCCAGACTGTCCGCAACAGGTATAAACAAATTGCATTACAGGATGAGAATCAAGGTGGTTGTTGTTCACCAGAATCAAACTGTTGTGGTACCACATCTGATTATCAAGATGTATCAGCAAAAATGGGCTATACAAATGAAGAATTGGATACTGTTCCAGAAGGAGCTAACCTAGGTTTAGGCTGTGGAAATCCGCAAGCAATTGCAAACTTGAAACCGGGTGAAGTGGTGCTAGATTTAGGAAGCGGTGGCGGATTTGATTGCTTTTTAGCTGCTCGTCAGGTCACTGAAACTGGTGCTGTGCTTGGAGTTGACATGACACCAGAAATGATAACGAGAGCCCGTAACAATGCAGAAAAGAGCGAATTTACAAATACAGATTTTCGATTAGGAGAAATTGAGCATTTACCTGTTGCAGACAATACCGTTGATGTTATTATTTCAAACTGTGTAATTAATCTATCTCCAGATAAGCCCCAAGTGTTTAATGAAGCCTATCGTGTATTAAAATCTGGTGGACGACTTGCTGTTTCTGATGTTGTCGCAACGACAGAGCTCCCATTAGAGATTAAAAATAATTTAGGTGACTTTTACTCTGCCTGCGTCTCAGGGGCTTCTTCCATTGATGAATTGGAATTAATGTTACAGCAAAGTGGATTTACACAAATTAGCATTGAACCAAAAGATGAGTCGAAGGAATTTATTAAGGACTGGGTATCTGGTGGGAACATCGAGGATTATATAGTATCAGCGGTTATAAAAGCTGTAAAACCATAAAGAAACGAAGCCGGCTTCATCTAATGATGCCGGCTTTGAGTTTTTTTGCTCTACCTTAAACTAAGTAATTAAACAATACGTTTGAATTATTAAAATATTTAGAGGATTAATAGAATGTATGCTATATTAGCGATAGACAAAATATTTAAAATAACTTATAAAAATACAACCTTAATGGAGGTGGTTTTATCTGAATCGGCTGTTGTGGATGTTATCAATTGCTCAATTTCTTGCAATGCAAGTGTGGTTTAACTTTTCTGCTGTTATGCCTATTGTAGAAAAAGAGTGGGGTTTATCCTCAACTCAATCGGGGATCATTGTCGCCTTTTTCCATATTGGTTATGTTGGGGCTGTCATTTTTTATAGCTTTTTAAGTGACCGCAATAATCCTAAATATTCGTTTATGTATGGAGCGCTTATAGCCGGGGTTTCTGGTATTCTTTTTAGTATACTAGCGCAAGGATTTTGGTCCGCTCTACTATTAAGACTAATTTCTGGCATTGGAATTGCAGGTATCTATGTGCCAGGTATGAAAATTATAGCTCAAACTTCAAGCGAAAGAACACGCGGGGCAGCATTAGGTATATTTGTAGGATCACTTGTTGTTGGTTCAGGTTTTTCCCTGCTTGTTTCAGGATTGTTTATAAATCTTATAGGCTGGAAGGGTGTTATCTTTATTACCTCATGTTCTGCGGTTTTGTCAGCTGCTATAATCTACTTTTCTAAAATTCCTACAAATATACATATCCATAGTCAGCGTTTAAATATGAATCTTTTAAAACGCGTCCTTGTTAAGAAAAATTTATTAGTTAATATTAGCTACACAGGTCACAGTTGGGAATTATATGCTATGTGGGCATGGATAGGACCGTTTATGGTTTATTACTTCCAGACACATGAAGTCACAAATGCGGTTTCTATTGGTAATTTAATTGGTTCACTTGTCGTGATGATTGGTGGAATTGCTACTTTTATTGGTGGCAGGATGTCTGATTATTACGGAAGGTTAAAAACAATAAATCTATTTATTTATATGAGTATTTTCTGTACTCTAACGATTGGGTGGCTAACAGATGTAAGCATGTGGATTTTACTGCCGCTTGTATTTATATATGGATTTACAATTATTGCTGATTCACCGATATATAACACCGCGATTACAGAAGTGTCTGATCCTGAGACGATTGGAATTGCACTTGGGATACAATCTGTGATGGGGTTTAGCGCTACGATATTTTCTCCGATGATTTTTGGGGTTCTACTCGATAATTTCAATTGGGGAGTAGCCTTTACGTCCATTGGAGTGATGACGATTGTAACACCAATTTGTATTTTGTTATTGAGAAAACGAATAGAAATAGCCGGAGTAAATCATTCTGTTTAAAGTCTCTCTTTATTGAGGGGCTTTTGTTATGCGTAAAGGGTTACTTTTTTTGTCACATTTTGTTCTATAAAACTATAAAATTAGTTTTATAATAATATCGAGGTTAAAAATATTAAATGGGCGGTAATGTTATGTCTAAAACTTGGTATCCTGTTATTGACTACGAAAGATGTACGGAGTGCGGTGTCTGCATCGAGAAATGCAAAAATGGAGTATATGATCTAATGAAAGTACCAAAACCTGTCGTTATTATTCCGGAGAACTGTATTCATGGATGTCACGGGTGTGGGAATCTCTGTCCAACAGAAGCTATTAGCTATGTGGGAAATCAAAGAGAAAATAGTGGATTTTGTGGTTGTTCATGTGGTAATGAAGATGGAGGATGCTGCTAATGCCTGATACAGATACTTTAAAATCCAAGAAGAATACAGCTTTAAAAATTGTATTACCCGTTATACTTATTTGTATTGTATTTGGCATATGGGCTATGAAAAATAAGGAAAATGATATGAACTATGTAAATATTGAAAATACTGACTTTACCTTGCTTGTTACGGAAAAGATAGATCTTGAAAAGTTAAAGTCTTATGGGTTCCCTATTGTAATTGATTTTGGGGCCGACTCCTGTGTTCCGTGTAAAGAAATGGCCCCGATATTAAAAGAATTAAATGAAGAATTACAAGGAAAAGCAATAATTAAGTTTGTTGATGTATGGAAGTATCATGAATTGGCTGATGATTATCCGATAAATGTGATACCTACACAAATTTTTATTGATGCAAAAGGTAAGCCGTACAATCCAAAAAATCCTGAAGCTATACAGATGAAACTTTATTCACAGAGAGATACAGATGAGCATGTTTTTACAACTCATGAAGGTGGGATGACTAAAGATCAAATCATGACTGCATTGAGGGAAATGGGGTTGGAATAATGGATGTTATGGTGAACCAGTGGCTTGAAACTATATCAACTTCTATTTTTGCAAATATGTGGATGGCCCCACTTTTGGCTTTAGTTGCAGGGATACTTACTTCCGTTACTCCCTGTGCACTTACGAGTGTACCTCTTGTTATAGGTTATGTAGGCGGCATAGGAGAAAGAGATACAAAAAAGGCCTTTTGGCTGTCAGCAGTGTTTTCTTTGGGTATGGCTTTTACTTTCACTACTTTAGGTACAGCTGCCTCGCTACTTGGTAGACTTATGCAAGGAGCAGGTTCTTGGTGGTATATACTTCTTGGTGTACTTATGCTATTAATGGCATTACAGACATGGGAGATATATAACTTTATCCCATCTTCTTATGCAATCAGCAAGAATAAAAAACGTGGTTTTGGGGGAGCGTTTGTTGCAGGAATTTTAGGAGGCTTTTTCTCATCTCCATGTGCAACGCCTGTCTTAGTTGTACTGCTAGCCATAGTGGCAAAGGAAGGAAGCCTTATATGGGGAATAATGCTTTTACTTCTATACTCTATAGGACATAGTTTTTTAGTGTTGATTGCAGGAACATCAGTAGGTTTTGTACATAAGCTATCATCAAGTGAAAAGTATGGAGGTACAAGTAATATTCTAAAAATTATCATGGGAACATTTATTATGCTAATTGCACTTTATATGTTTTATATAGGATTTTAAGAATAGTAAATCAAAATTAAAATATCGATATGATAAATATCACAAATATTCAAAATATATAGAAAATTGTTACAAAAATGTGTATAATATGTATAAATGTAATTGTTTCCAATATTTTATTAATAGTTATTCCTATTTCATAAATATATAAGCATATAGTAATATATTAATATTTTATTAATATTTAATATCTCCGAGTATTTAAATCCTAAAGTAATAAAATTATTACTATGGACGAATACCGTTAGGGTAGAGTTAGAAATAACTTTGCCTCCCGTTTTGGAAAGGAGATAGAACGTAAAATATACGAGGGGGAAAAGTTGTGGGAGAACAAAAAGCGAAGGAAGAAGGTCAATTAATCACGCGTCGAAACGCAATGAAAGTATTAGGGGGGAGTGTGGCATTAAGTGCACTATATTTAGCAGGTTGTACAGCTGAAGAGACGGAAAAAGTTGAGCAACCTAAGTCCGATCCAGACGGTTATCCAGTTACAAAGATTGCTAACTTGGCAGATATCAAGGTCAATGAACCGATTACATTTGATTATCCTTTAAAAACACAAAGTAATTATTTATTAGATTTAGGTGTAGAGGTTCCCGGTGGTGTTGGTCCAAACAAGAGTATTGTTGCCTATAATCGTGCTTGTCAACATATGGGATGTCCTTCAAATTACGACGATACAAGAAATACATTCTTCTGCCCGTGCCATCAAACAGTGTATGATCCGTCCTTTAATGGAAGCGTTGTCATTGGTCAAGGGAAAGCGTCTTTACCTCGTATTTTACTAAAAGTAGAGAATAATGAGGTTTTTGCAATCGGTGTGGACGGTTTAATTTATGGATATCGTAATAATCTAATGGACGGAGATAGAGTATAAGATTGGGGGGATATTAATGGAAATATTTAAAAATGAGATTACGAGAAGACAAGCGTTAAAAACAATTGGTGCAGCAACACTAGCGGGGAGCGCTACTTCTTTTTTACTAGATAAAGATGTATTAGCAGAAGAGATTACGAGAAATGGATTGAAAGATTCACAATCACTTCCGATTCCACCAGAAACGGCTAAAAAGTTTACAACTGTTTGTCAATATTGTTGTGTAGGCTGTGGCTATAATGTTACGGTTTGGCCGGTAAGTGAATCAAAAACAGATGGTGGATCGTGGCCAAAACCGGTAATGGGAGAACCATGGGCTGGTCCTGAAACAATAGCTGTTACAACGATCGAAGACGTTGAAAGTTATGTATCAATCGTTCCCGATCAAGAATGCGTTGTGAATAAAGGTGATCACTCGATTCGTGGTGGGAATAATGCGCAAGCGATTTATTCAAATAGTAAGCAGCCGTTAACAGATACTGCAAACCGAGTTAAAATGCCTAAAATAAACAAAAATGGGGCGTTCGTTGAAGTTAGCTGGGATGAAGCTCTTGAGTTAATTGCGGATAAAATGGCTGAAACAATTAAAACACATGGTCCTGGCGGAATTGGTATTTGGCAAGCAGACCATGAAACTCCAGAAAATAATTATGTTGGTTGTAAATTTGCATTTTCACCAAAACCTGTTGGCTTATATGATCCTGAATTAACTCCAGAAAAAGGAATACCACATCGAGCTATTCATAATCGACCAAAGTTTGCATCAGAGGTTCCATCTTACGAGGACATTTTTGGCTCAACAGAATTTATGATGTATTCTTATGACGATGCAGAAATTGCTGAAGTTGTTTTATTAGCTGGAGCGAATACATATGAAACAGGCTCTGTTTTATATGACCGCATTTTTACTTCTAGAAGAGACGGAAAAAAGTTAGTTGTTGTTGATCCGCGTAAAACATTAGCATCTAGAAATGCGAAAAAAAATGGCTACCATTTGCAGCTAGTACCAGGAACCGATGTTGTGTTAGTAAACTCGATCATGCACCACATTATCATGAATGGCCTTGAAAACAAAACATACATTCAAAATAGAGTGGATGCGGCTTCATTTAATTCATTGAAGGATGTTGTAACACAAGATAAATATAAACCTGAAAATGTTGAAATGGTGACCGGTGTTCCATCTAGTACCATTAAAGAGGCAGCCGAACTAATAGCAAAAGCAAAAGGTGTTTTAACTATTTTCGAAAAAGGTGTAATTTGGCAAGGATCACAAAATGACGAAGTTGTCGGAGTTTATGCGAATTTAAACCTTATTACCGGCAATATTGGAATTGAAGGCGGTTCGATTGGCCGTCAAGGTGGTCACCAAGAGGCGATTCTAAATGGCGTTCCACATCCAGTAGCAGATTCTAAAGACCGCCCAGATGTATGGGATTCTGTTGTAGATGGAAAAGTCAAATTGTTGTGGGTAATCGATTCAAATCCAATGTCTACGACACAAAATGTTAATGAATTCCGTAAAGGTTTAGAAAAGTTAGATTTTATGGTCATTAATGAAATTTATGAAAATGAAACATCAGAGTTGGCAGATGTAATCTTACCATCAGCTGCATGGGGTGAATGGGATTATTTACGTGTTAATCTAGAAAGGCGATTAAGAATGTATTCTAAATTTATGGATGCGCCTGGAGAAGCAAAGCCTGATTGGGAAATTATCGCAATGGTGGCAAGAAAATTAGGCGAAAAACATGGTTTAATTGATGCAAGTGCGTACCAATGGAAATCTAGCTCAGATGTATTTGAAGAATATAAGCTAACCGGTGATGGGAAGCATTTGGGTCTTGATTTAGTCGATTATGAATGGATTCGCAATCTTGGAACGAGTGGAATTCAAATACCATTAGTGAAACAAGGTAGCGATATTATTGGAACACCACGACTTTATACAGAACATTTTGCAACGGAAGACGGCAAAGCAAGATTACAGCCTTATGATCAAAGTTGGGAAGGCGATCTACCAACATTTTTACCCGCGGAAATACGCCCTAATGGTGATTATCCATATTACCTTACAACCGTCCGTTATAATGTCATTTGGCAATGTGGGTATACGTTCCGTTGGATTCCACATCTAATTGAGCAATTACCTGAAGTTGAGTTGCAAATCCACCCAGATGATGCGAGTAAAGAAGGGATTCAAGCAGGAGATTGGCTAAAACTTCATAATGAATTAGGTGAACTAGAAGTGGTTGCTGATGTAACTGATGTTGTGCCAAAGGGCGTACTTGCAGTTGTATTTGCATACCCATTTAAATATGTAAATCAATTACAATCAAGTGTACGTTCAAAGCGGAATGGCGCGCATTTTAAAAATACTCACGCTGCTGTTGAAAAGATTGCAAAAAAGCCATTTACAAATAAAACGATGATTGAAAGATATTAATAATTAAGGTGGTGTGATCATGTTATCCAATATAGGTGTGCCAGGGTTGATTTTGATTTTAATAATTGCCTTAGTTATTTTTGGACCTAAAAAACTTCCCGAAATTGGAAAAGCATTTGGTCAAACGTTAGGTGAATTTAAAAAATCAACTAGAGAGCTAACGGCAGATATCGTTGAAGAAGTTAAAGAAAAACACGAGGATAAGAAAGAAAGTATTACTTGATTAAGATATATAAAGGGTTTCACTATACCAAGATGATATATTGTTGACAAAAGTCTCTCTTAATTGAGAGGCTTTTTTATTATTCATTAATTTGCCATCAGTCCTTCAATTTTTCGACATAACTTCGTTTTTTCCCTACAAACTTTACTTGAATTACTGATATTTTTCGACAAATAAATTTATCATAATGAGTTTAGAAATTAATTAATTCTACTATTAAAGACCTAATAAAAAGGGGGTAGCAAATAGTAATTAAGCTGTATTCCATAAAAAACGCACTATTTAAAGGAGGTTAATAAAATGATGGAAGCGCAAGCAGTACATGCAGTATGGGATTACCGCATTGTAATTGATTTGTTTCTTGGTGGTGTAGGAGTAGGTCTTTTCTTATTAGCAACTTATTTTAGTTTTACTGCAAAGGAACGAAATTGGACAGTTATAAAAACAGGATATTTATTATCACCTTTTTTTGTCGGAGCTGGAGTATTAGCTCTAATGAGTGAGCTAGGGAAACCTCTAAGAATGTTTAGTACGTATATTAATTTTAATCCAACCTCGATAACATCATGGGGCGGATATATACAAACATTATTCATTTTGTCAGGTTTTGCGATTATTTATTTTTTATTTAAACAAGGAATTGAGAGTTTAAGAAAAACATCTTTCAAGTCTATTCAGATAGTAGGATTATTATTAGCAGTTGGTACGGGTTTATATCATGGATTGCTATTAGCTTCATTAGGAAGACCACTTTGGATGAATGGTTTAATCCCAGTGTTATTCTTATTATCATCTTTACTAGCTGGAGCAAGTCTATTACTAGTACTTGGAGCTTTTTCAACAAAGGTATTTCATTCAGCATCAGATAAGGCAATTGCCGAAGTAGCTGCAACAATAAAAGGTAAGCCAGATCATACATTAACTTATATGTTTACGATTTTACTTGTGTTGCAAGCAGCATTAATGATTGTTTGGCGAGCAACTTTAAATGCAACAGGTTTAGAAGCAATGAATAATTATCAGTTAATGATTGAACATTATGGAATGATATGGTGGCTAGTAGCCATTGGTGTAGGTTTAGTTGTACCACTAGTTATAAGTGTTTTGTACAGTATTCGAAAAGTGAGCTTTTCCGTTGGAGCTTCCTTTATTTTAATGATTAGTACTTTAATTGGAAGTTATGCATTTAAGCATATTATCATTTATGCAGGTCAATTAAATATCCCTAATCCATTTATGTAAGATTAACCAGGAGGTGTGTTGACATGGGTATAACAAGAAGAACATTCTTGAAAGCTTCTGCTGTAACTGGAGCAGCAGTTGCTGGTATAAAAACAAAAGAGCCATTATTAAAAGCATTTGCTGAAAATAGCAATACAAAAGCTGAGTCTAATGGAAGATGGATTTCGACTAGTTGTCAAGGCTGTACAACATGGTGTCCAATTCAAGCATATGTTGAAGATAATCGTGTAACGAAAGTAAGAGGAAATCCTAATTCAAAAGCGAATGAAGGAAATATTTGTCCACGACCACATTTAGCGATCCAACAAATGTACGATCCAGACCGAATTAAAGTTCCTTTAAAGCGGACAAATCCGAAAAAGGGTCGAAATGAAGATCCACAATTTGTGCCAATTTCATGGGAAGAAGCAATAGATACGATTGCTGATAAATTGCTTGAGCTACGGAAAACAAATGAGACTCATAAATTTGCATTATTACGTGGTAGATATACAGGATTAACGGAAATTCTCTATAAGTCTTTTCCATCAATCTTTGGGTCTCCAAACGGTATTTCTCACAGTGCAATTTGTGCGGAAGCTGAAAAGTTCGGACCTTACTATACTGAGGCGTTTTGGGATTATCGTGATTACGATTTAGCACAAACACGTTATGCTCTTCTTTGGAGTACTGATCCGGTTGCTTCCAATCGTCAAGTCCCACATGCGATTAATATTTGGGGGCAAGTAATGGATCAAGCGAAGGTTGCTGCGATTGACCCACGTTTATCAGCAACTGCTGCAAAGGCTGATGAATGGTTACCTGTTATTCCAGGTGAAGATGGTGCATTGGCAACAGCAATGGCACACGTCATCTTAAAAGAAGGCCTGTGGAGTCGTGAATTTGTTGGAGATTTTGTAGATGGCGTGAATCACTTTGTTCCTGGACAAACAGTTGATGAGACTTTGTTTGTTGAAAATTATACGAATGGCGTTGTGAAATGGTGGAATTTAGAGCTGAAGGATCGTACTCCAGAATGGGCTGCTGAACGGTCCGGAATACCTGCAGAACAAATTACAAGAGTTGCAAAAGAATTTGGAGCTGCAGCACCTCGCGTTATTTCATGGGTATCACCAGGAACAGCGATGCAAATTCGTGGTGGCTATAGTTGCATGGCTGCCCATGCGTTAAATGGATTAGTAGGTTCAGTTCAAAACGTAGGTGGTACTCTAGGTAAAATGAGTGTTCCCAAAAATAGCACCCCTGATTATGCACCATATCAAGATAAAATAGCTGAAGAAGGTTATCATCAAAAGAAAATTGATCGCAGAGGGACACTGGAGTTACCCGCACTTAAAAGTGGTAAATCCGGTGGCGGCGTGGTAACGAACGCTGTCGCTGATAGTATTTTAGAAGAGGACCCTTATGATTTAAAAGTAGTAATTGGTTATTGGAATAACTGGGTATTTTCCTGTACAGGTGCACAACGTTGGGAAAAGGCATTGGAGAAACTTCCATTTTTTGCTCACATCACAACGAATCCTGCTGAAATGACACAATATGCAGATATCGTTCTTCCAGCAGCATTTCATTTGTTTGAAAGATGGGGTGTATTAGATAGTAAATATAATATGCATAGCTATTTAACGATTCAACAACCAGTAGTTAAACCATTATGGGACGTTAAAATAGATGAAACTGAAATTGTGTGGTTGCTGTCAGAGAAACTAGCAGAAAAAGGCTTTCCTAATCTACTAAACTATTATTCAAATGAGTTCAAAGATCCAGAAACAGGTAAAAAACCAACAACACCAGAAGAGTTTGCATTATATGCAACGAAGTATTATTCACATCCAGCGTGGGATCCAACGGTCGAGAAAAAAGGTGATCAACTAAAGGGCTGGGATGATTTTGTCGAAAAAGGTGTATATAATTCTGAGCGATATAAGTACAAAGCTAAATGGAAAGACTTTGGAACAAAAACTGGTAAATTTGAGTTTTATAGTGAAACGTTAAAAGCTGCTTTAGAAGGACATGCAGAAAAGCATAAAGTTTCAGTTGATCAAGTAATGGAAGAGACTAATTATTTAGCGAGGGGCGAACAAGCATTCATTCCACACTATGAAGAGCCATTCCGCTATGGTGACGAAAAGGAATTTCCATTAATTTTTACCGAACATCGGTCACGCTTAAATCGTGAGGGACGTTCCCAAAATGTAACATGGTACCAAGAATTTAAGGATTCAGATCCTGGAGATGAAAAGTGGGATGACGTATTAAAGCTGAATCCAATAGATGCCTTGAAATACGGTGTTAAAACTGGTGACAAAGTAAAAGTTACGTCAGTTAATGCATCGATCGAAGTGAAAGTTAAAGAATGGGAAGGAGTGCGACCAGGGACTGCTGTAAAATGTTATGGACAAGGGCACTGGGCTTATGGAAGAACAGCAACTCTTGATTATCAAAAGAGAATGCCACGTGGTGGTAATAACAATGAAATACATCCATCTGATTTCGATCGTTTAAGTGGTGCTACTGCTCGTCATGGTGGATTAACTAGAATTAAAATTGAGAAAATATAATAGATTTCTATACTAATTGATAGTAGTTAGAATTTTGGAGGTGCTATTAAATGGCTAGATACGGAATGGCAATTGATTTGCACAAGTGTGTTGGTTGTTCAGCTTGTTCCATTGCCTGTAAAAGTGAAAATAACGTTGATGTTGGGATCTTTTGGTCAAATTATAAACATCGAACAACGGGTCAATTTCCGAATGTAAAGTATGAATATATCCCAATGTTATGTAATCATTGTGAAAATGCTGCTTGTGTAAGAGCTTGCCCAACAGGTGCTATGTATAAAGATGAAAACGGCTTAACTCTTCATGATCCTGATAAATGTATTGGCTGTAAATCTTGTATGCAAGCGTGTCCTTACGGTGTGATCAGCTTTAATAAGGACAAACCACACCGTTACTGGCGTGATGAAAATGAAATCATTACAGATGGTACGGCATCGGGTAAGGAAATACAGGAAAAGCTCGGAGTTGAAATCCCTTACTATAACCCTGACCGGGCCGCAACTTATGAAGGTATTCGACCAAAAGGGATTGTTGAGAAATGTACATTCTGTGATCATCGTGTTAATGACGGCTTAAATCCGTGGTGTGTTGAATCGTGTCCAGCGGATGCGCGTACATTTGGTGATCTCGATGATCCGAATAGTGAGATTAATAAACTTTTAGCAAGATATGATAATAAAACATTATTACCTCATAAAGGTACAAAGCCAAAGGTTTTCTATCTAAGAGGCTATAATAACTAAATTGCTCCTCCCTTTTTATTATATATTCTACTCACTAATTGTGCCAAGGCAATTGGTGAGTAGTAACTCAACTCAAGAATAAAAAATTTAAGAGGTCGAACGAAAGTTCAGACTTTTTTTACGAGAGGTGATTTTGAATGAAACAAATTCAAAATGAGGAAAGAGAAGTTATTTACAAGATTTTATCTTCTCTTTTTTATAAACCAACAGAAGCTACTCTTCACTCATTATATAGTCTACAAAATACTTTTTTTGAAATTGATGAAGATCTTTGTCTATTAGCTACCTTTCTGTTGGATGAAGTTAAAAAGCAAAGCCTAGATTCTCTTATACTGGATTTCAGCAAATTATTTGTTGGCTCTTCTCACGTGAAAGCAGCACCTTATGCATCGATTTATTTAGAAGGCAAATGGGAAGTGATGGGTCAAAGCACCGTTAATACTTTTCAATACTATAAAGAGGCTGGATTAGAATTTAAGGAAGGATTTCATGAACTTCCTGATCATATTGCCGTTGAATTAGAGTTTGTTTATTATTTGATTTATAAATATTTAGAAACAAACGATGAGAAATATTTATATATTCAGGAAAAATTTATAAACAATGTTTTAAGTAAATGGGTTCTGTCATTTACAAAGTTAATCGTTGATCATGCTGAAACAGAGTTTTATCGTTTAGTGGCAATATTGTTGGAAAAATGGATTGAAAAAGAAGCAAAAGAATTAAACAAGGTTCCTATGTAAAGAAGAGGTGAAAGGACATGATGGTTGCTGAGAAATGGATTTCACGATGGTTGGAATCGAAGCAATTGACAGTAGATAAGAATCGGTGTACACATGTGAAAAACCACTTATCATCTTGTAATCGTTGTGTTGAATCATGTCCAGCATCTGCCTTAAAGATTGCTGAAAATCTATATGTTGATTTCGAAAAATGTGTCGAATGCATGGTTTGTACAACTGTTTGTCCGACAGATGTTTTTACAGATAAAAATTATAAGAAGTATCTTGAACAAATGAACGGACGAAAAGTTATTGAAATAGCTTGTCAACGGCAAGCAGAGAACAACCAAGGAATAACGATACCTTGTCTTCGATCACTAGACAAGACGATGCTATTATACGCTTTATATCAAAATAAAAAGATTTATATCAAATATAATGAAAAAAAGTGTAAAACGTGTGCGTATAAATTTGAAAATATTTCTTCGGTTATTGAGGAATTAATTGATAAAGTAAGACTCATTAATGGCAGTAAAACCGAATTATATATTTATATAGATGACAAAAGTGTTGGTGAACAACAACAGTTTTCTAGAAGAGAATTATTTTCTTTTTTTACTAATCGGATTCAATCTAATATTGTCTTACCACTAATAGAAGAAGAGGAAGTAACAAATAAGGAAAGAGAAAAAATAATCTTGAGTCAAAAGCGACAATTACTTAAACAGGTTTTACTGAAAGATAGTGCAAATATTAACCCGTTACTTACAGTGGACAACTATAATAGTGCACAAATCATTATAGGTGAGCGATGTACTGGTTGTCTGAAATGTGCATACGTATGTCCAACAGGAGCACTTTTCTGCGAGGAAGATCATGAAATGATGAAAATTAAACAGAATTTACAGGCGTGTGTGAATTGTAGGTCATGTGAAGACGCTTGTGAAAATCACGAATTATCTTTAAAAAATTCAAAAATAGAAGTGAGCGAATTTTTTAATGAAAAGCCTCAGCTAGTTTATCGATTTAACAAAAAACTATGTAGTTGTGGTGAAACAGTGTCCGACAACACGAAAGACTTGTGTGTTGACTGTGAAATTAAACAAAAACAAGAGGAAGCATTTTTGTCATTCTGGTAAACAATCTGAACTATCGAAATATCCCGTAGCTAAAATGTGAGTATCAATTTCATTTAAAAAAAGACATTATATTGCCACAATTAATATAGTGTTTTTTTACGATTTTATTAACAAATGAGGAATGTAATTTAATTATATTTTGAATCGTATATGATAGTAATATACGATTTTTTATCAAGGTGGTTCAAATGAAAAACAACTTCTTCCTAAGGAAACCCATTTCAATTCTTTTATTTGTTTTATTAACTTTTCTAACAGCCTGCTCATCTCATGCTGAGTTACCGTTTGTAAATCTTTATTCGGATCAAGACCCTGATGCAGTAGAACAAATGATTAATGACGATTCCTTAGTATTAGCAATAGCTTCTGTAGTTTCTCCAAAAGAATCGTTAGACCAATATAAAGACTTTATTGTTTACTTAGAGAAGAAATTAGATCGTCCGATAACCGTTATTCAAAAGCAAACGTATGGAGAAGTAAACCAATTGCTTCAGGATGGCAAAGCTGATATTACGATTACATGTTCGCTTGCCTTTCGAATTGGAAAACAAGCAGGGTATCTTGAAGGATTAGCAGCACCGGTTGTGGATGGTGCCCAAATCTATCAATCATATATAATCACAAATATTCATAATCCATACGAAAGTCTTGATGATCTACAAGGTAAAAGATTTGCCTTCGTTGATCCAATCTCATATTCGGGACGTTTATCTGTATTAGACTTATTAAATCAAAAAGATCAAAATGCTGAATTATATTTTGAAGATACTTTTTATACGTATAGCCATGACTATTCGATAAAGGCTGCCGCAAATAACAGTGTTGACGGAGCAGCAGTTGATAGCTTGGTTTTTGACCAATTACTTGCTGAGGATGATATCGATGTTAAAAGTTTAAAAATTATTGGAAAAGGTGAATGGGCAGGGACTCCACCGATTGTAATACATTCTGAACTAGATCCAGCATTAAAGGCTGAATTAAAGGACATTATTTTGTCAATGGATGAGGATTCTACTGGAAAGCGAATATTAACTGATCTTCATGTAGATAAATACAATGAAATAAATGAAGTCGACTATGCAATTATTGATAACTTAATCAAGTTATTAGGTGAACAATTATGAGGAATTGGACTAACCTAATAAAACGGATATATAATTATCTCACAAGTTTTTCAATCGAACTAAAGATATATGGAATGGTTATCTCAGTTATATTACTAGTTACGATTATTAGTCTTTTCGTCGTCCGAATATCGATTACTCAGTCATTAACAAACGAATTAAATGAGAGAGGAAAGTCTATAGCAAGTGATGTCTCCGCACGAAGTGTTGATTACGTCATTACTCAAAATATTTATGCATTAAATAAACTAGTTTCAGATACAGTAGACCATTATAAGGATATTGAATACTTGTTTATACTGAATCCGGACAATACGGTTCTTGTATACTCAACCGAGGATCAAATCATTAGCAACGAATTAATAACCGCTAATCAAATTAAAAAGCAATTCGGTACCTTTATCGAATCACTTGTTGTTTTTCAGTCGGAGAAAGGGATGATAATCGATGTTGCAGCACCTGTAATGACGGATTATGGTGGAACAGTTAGAGTAGGGCTACGATTTGATTCATTACAAGCAGCATTAAATCGGATTACAGCACAAATGGTTATTACAATGCTTGGTGTTTTAGTTTTATCTGGGCTTATTGTACTTGCGTTAACAAGAACGATTACGTACCCGATCACGAAATTAGTTGAACTTACAGGTGCTGTTTCAAAAGGTGATTTAACAAAAAGAATTGAAATTTTTCCTAATGATGAAATTGGAAAGCTAACGAATTCCTTTAATGAGATGTTAGATCATTTGGAGAACTCGGAAAAATCGAAAAAACTTTTTTTTGATGAGATTCAAAATCGAAATAAAGAACTGTTGTTATTGAACGAATTATCCATTGCTACTGTTACATCGATTGAACAAGTGAAACCAATACTCCATCAATTTGTTACACACCTAGTCAAAGAGCTATCACTTAGCACAGGAATTTTGAAGGTGAAATTGTTTGAAAATGAAGAGGTTTTCCAGTACTCCCAAAAATATTGTGTTCATGATTGTATGTATGAGACGTTTCAAATTAACACAGATAATTGTAAGTGTAAATCCAAAATAAAGCCTATAAATCATCAATTTTCGTTAGTTATAAATAACAAAAAAATCGGAGAAATCCAAACCTGTAGCTTTAAAGAAATGGATCCACATTTAATCCAAATTTTAAATTCATTAGCTAAGCAATTATCGATGTTCATCGAAAATGTAAGATTATGGAATGAACTTAAAAAGAAAGAAGAAATTAGAGTAAAGCTGTTAGAAAAAGTCATTCGTGCTCAGGAAGATGAGCGAAGAAGAGTTGCACGAGAACTCCATGATGAAACTAGTCATTCGTTATCATCCATTCTTCTCGGTTTAAAATTAGTGAATGAAGCAAAATCAGACGAAGACCGGTCACAACAAGTTGCTAAATTGAGAGAAATAACCGAAAATACAATGAAAGAGGTACATCATCTTGCTTGGCAATTACGACCAACGATATTAGATAAGTTTGGATTGACGGTTGCTTTAGAAAGGTATGTTGAAGAATATTTAGTAAAATATCCGATTGAAATCGATTTAGTAATTAAGGGGCTTTCAGTAGAAAATTTTCGCTTGAAATCGGAAATAGAAACTGCCATATTCCGTGTTGTCCAAGAAGCATTAACGAATATATCAAAATATGCTAAGGCATCATTTGTTAGTATTATTATTATCGCTAATAAGCAGCAAATTACAATTGTTATTGAGGATGATGGAGTTGGCTTTAAAGCGGATGAAGTACTTGAAAAGACACCATCACAACATAATCTAGGATTACATGGCATGGTTGAGAGGATATCGTTATTAGGAGGATCACTAAATATTGAATCTGCCCTTGGGAATGGAACAACCATTTATGTTAAAATTCCATTAATAGCTGAAGAGGTGGAATAAATCTTGAAAACGAAAGTATTGTTAGTAGATGATCACCCTGTTTTTCGGTCAGGGCTAAAAAACATATTGATATCAGAAAACGATTTTACTATTATTGGTGAAGCATCTAATGGAAGAGAAGCTATAGAAATTGTATCCGATATCCAACCTGACATTATTATTATGGATGTGAGTATGCCTGATATGGATGGTATTGAGGCAACGCGTGAGATACACAAACATAATAATCAGATCAAAATATTGATTTTGACGATGTACTCTGATGAAGCCTATTTGAAAGCGGGGCTTGCTGCAGGTGCTAGTGGATATGTGTTAAAACAAGCGGTCGACACCGAATTAGTGACTGCGATCCGTACCGTTTTACGTGGTGAAAATTATATTTACCCAACTTTAATGCCAGCACTATACAAAACGAAACTTGGTATAAAACAGGAAGATACAATTGATGAGGTTGAACTTTTGAGTCAGCGCGAAATCGAAGTTTTAAAATACATTGCGCTTGGCTATACCCAAAAAGAAATAGCCGATGAAATTGATGTGAGTATTAAAACAGTTGAAACGTATAAAGCTAGAATCATGGAAAAGACCGGTGCTAATAAGCGCTCAATGCTCGTTAGATTTGCGTTGAAGCATGGAATTTTATCAATTGAAGATGAATTGTAAGATGAGCCCATCATTACTAGGGTTCATTTTTTTGTCACAACTTAATATTTCAAAACTATAAAATTAGTTTTATAATAACATATAAAAGGAAGTGATTATGATGACAAACACATGGAATGTTCGGAATGATGATGAAACAAAACAAATTGTGGACGAGTCACAGAAACAGCTTGTACTTTTGAACGATGAAAATAAGGTAAGAGTGAAGGCGGATTTTTACAAGGCGCTCGGTGATGAAACCCGTCTAAAAATAATCGGCATGCTATATGTCAGTGATCTTTGCATGTGTGAAATTGTATCCGGTCTAGATGTACCTGCTTCTACAGTTAGTCATCACTTGAAGGTACTTGAACGAGGAGCCGTTATTCATTCTCGAAAAGAAGGAAAATTTACGATTTTCTCGTTAAATAAAGAGGAAGTAGCTCCCTACTTATAAGGAAGAGAGAAAGAAGGATAATTATGTTCAAAATGTTAGCTGACTGGCTTGTAGAAGATATATTTGGATTGTCAACTGCAACAAAATTTGGCGGAGCTGTCCATTTTTTTATATATGATACAACGAAAATTCTAGCTCTTATTGCAGTGATGATCTTTATCATTTCCTATATACGCAGCTATTTTCCACCGGAGAAAGTGAAAATGTGGCTGCAAGGAAGAAGAAAAGGAGTGGCTAGTGTGTTAGCAGCCCTTTTAGGGGTTGTTTCACCGTTTTGCTCATGTTCAACAGTGCCTCTATTTATTGGCTTTGTAGAAGCAGGGATCCCACTCGGAATTACGTTTACGTTTTTAATTTCTTCACCGATAGTTAACGAGATTTCATTAGTTATGTTGTTTTCAATGTTTGACTGGAAGATTGCTGTGTTATACATAATTGTCGGTGTCGTGTTAGCAATTGTTGCTGGTGCCATTATTGGGCGCTTAAAGCTTGAAAGATATGTTGAGTCTTACGTTTATGAAATCAAAATGGGTGAGCAAGCTGCTATGGAGCAATTAACTGTGAGAGACCGCCTTAGCATCGCGAAAGAAAACGTCATTGAAACCGTGAAAAAAATCTGGCTCTATATTCTGATAGGGATTGGTATTGGTGCTTTTATACACGGGTATGCACCGGAAGAATTACTCGTTAAGTATGCGGGAGAAAATAATCCATTTGCTGTTCCAGTTGCAGTACTACTTGGTGTACCATTGTATTCAAACGCAGTGGGGTCATTGCCGATCGTCGAAGCACTCATGCAAAAAGGGGTTGCTGCTGGGACAGCGTTAGCATTCATGATGGCAATTACTGCACTTTCACTTCCAGAAATGATTTTACTTCGTAAATTAATGAAGCCACAGCTTATCGGAGTATTTGCAGGCGTTGTTTCAATTGGTATTATTATTATCGGATATGGGTTCAATCTCATTTTATAAGCAAGCCGTGAACTGACATTAGTATGTGGTTGTTCAAAAAGGATTAAATATACTATACGAGGAGAGAGAAATAATGAACATTAAAGTATTAGGGACAGGCTGCAAAAAATGCAAGGAATTAGAGGTCAATGTGCAAGAAGCTGTAGAACAATTAGGGATCAATGCACAAGTAAAAAAGGTTGAGGACATTCCAACGATTATGAAGTATGGTGTAATGAGCACGCCAGCACTTGTCATCGATGAAAAGGTAGTGTCTACAGGGAAGCTGTTAACTGTTGGAGAAGTAAAAGAAAAGCTATCATAAGCTTAAATATCATAAAATTATTGATATTATTTAAATTTGAAAATCAGCCATTTCCAAAAAGAAGTGGCTGATTTTTTTATTTTTTCGTCCCTTTTTTCGTTTGGGTAGCTATTTATTAGTTGAGGAGGTGATAAAGATGGCTGTAGAAGTTATGAACGATAGTCAACTTCATATTGAATACAATGTAGGTGTTGACGAACATGGTGAACCGATCATCAAGAATAAGAACTACAATAATTTAAAAACAACAGCAGCACCTAATGGTATTCAAGCGGTAGCGCAGGCAATTGCTGGCTTACAGCAGCATGCTTTGGCGAGCGTCCAAAGAAACAGCAACTACGAAATTCTTGCGGAATAATGAATAACAAAATTTTAAATAGGAAGGAGGGGATGATGTGAGTAAAAAGCTTGAGTTACAATTTACAAATTTAGAGGGCAAAACGGCTACAATTTCAATTGATGATCCGATCGAACCGGTTAACGTAGCAGCGGTTTCTTCTGCAATGGATACAATCCTTACAGAGAACATTTTTACTTCCACTGGTGGTGACTACGTAGCAAAAAAAGGTGCTCGGATAGTCGAACGAAATGTAAATGAAGTGGAGTTAGGATTGTAATTACAAAAAGGGGGGGCAGTTTTGCTCCCTTTGATTTTACTTGAAGGGAGTGACTTAAATGGAACAATGGCTGGCGGTTATTCAAGAGTATAGTTTTCCTATTGTAGTAACGTTTTATTTGCTTCATCGCATAGAGGTGAAGCTTGATACGTTAAATAAATCAATTGTAGAGCTTCCGGAACGAATAAACGGTCCGGCGTTTCTAATAAACTCGAAAAAATCATTATAAATATTTTGCTCGTTAAAAATAGTTGTAGGGACTGTCCTTATCTGACAGCCCCAATTTTATCAATTTAATCGTGTTAAGTCGTTATTCCTATTCAAATAGTCTTAATAAAGAACTGCTATCGATCCTCCATCTTTCAAAAGGGGAGTTTCTCATCACTTGCAATTCTAGGTTTTTCCTCAACAATCCCTTATCCTTAATGTGTATCTTTACTTCAACTGGTAGTGAAAAGCTTACTAATTCTGAGCCAACATCATTAACATTATCTATTCGCCACCGTATTCCCTCGACGTTATTTGTAAGCTTTAACAACTCCCCCATATCTTTTTTTTCTATTACTACCACACTTTTAATAAGATTAAAATCGTTGTTGTTCAGTGCTGTGAATAAAACATTAGCGGTATCATGTGAATTGATTTTGTCCAAGTATTCATCAAGTTTACCAGCGGAACGCAAAATCATTAAATAATGATCGAAATCTGGAACGTTTGAACTATGGGTTGTACTTTCAAAAAAGTGAATACAAAAATGACCTGGGAATCCGTTTATCAATGCACCCGCTCCGTGGGGCATACCGTGCATAGAGGCGGCAATTAATTGGTCATTAATTAAAACTAAAGCGGCTCTTCTGTTCCAACTCCATCGGCCGTTATAAATTTTTTTAAAGATTTCAGTGTCTTTTTTTGTTAGAGGTTGAACATCCGCGTGTTTTGAACCAGCACGGCGTTGTACTGAAAATGATGCACCAGTTTCATAATCAATTACTTGAAATGTAGAATATTTCGGTATGAGGTGGTCTACATCCCGCCATTTTTCCATTTTTACTTGAAAACTAATGAAAAAAGGGGATATATCTTCTTGAATAAAGGTAGTCCTACTTGCATTTACAATTTTATAATTCATAAGCGTAAGTATGGAAACAAAAAATATTAGAACGAATCTTTTTTTGTTTATCATTAACTACTCAGCTCCACACATTTCAAGATACAACTATATTTTAAGTAGTTTCAGACTGTAAAATACTTGAATATGTTGGAGGGGAAAGTGAAGTTATAAGGCGACAAACAGGACAATGATAGCTTAATTACGAATCTCATAAAAAACAAACACAAAAAAACTTGACCTCTTGTACAGGCCAAGTTATTTGTAAAATATAGAATAATGATTAGGAAATTGAGCAAAAGGGAAATCCGTTATCAATTTTAGTACATATTATTTTTTTTAGTTCGTGCTCACTTGCTTCATACAATTGACGTCCATCTGGCATTTTAAATAATCCATTATCTAAAAGGATATCGATGATATGATCTTTTTCTATTGAGTTGTGTATTAACATATTCACTCGATCACTCCTTTTTACTATTGTAAGCGTTTACAATAAAAATTATAAGTTATATAAAAAATATTGTCAATAATTTTATCTATATTGAAAAAAATGAATATACAATATGGGAAAATCTCGTTAATAAAGAAAAGTCTGTATTTAATTTAATGTTTATATACTTAAACAGAGATAAAAAGGATAATCAAAAGTATGAAATAATGACTTTTGCTTATCCCTTTGTATTTCTTGTAGCAATGAACTCATGCAGTTATTATAATTGGTTCGTTTTTTGTAACGATTAATGTATGTTCATATTGAGCGACAAAGCTTTTATCTCTAGTAACAAACGTCCAGCCATCAGCTTCTTCAAATACTTCTTCTGCATTTGTTGAAACGAAAGGTTCAAAAGCAATAACCATTCCTTCTTTAAAAAGCGCATTATCCCAAGGATCAAAATAATTTAAAATATGATCAGGCTCTTCATGTAACGACTTCCCGATACCATGACCTGTTAGATTTTTTATAACGGTATATCCGTTTTTTCTTGCAGTATTGAATACAGTTTTCCCGACTCCGTTAAACTTGGAGCCTGCTTTAATTTTTTTTAAACCAGCTTCAAACACTTTTTTCGTTACATCACAAAGCTCCACTAATTTAGGATTATTATCGCCTACAACGAAAGATATTCCTGTATCAGCAAAATAACCATTTTTTGAACCAGACACATCAATATTTACAAGGTCACCTGCTTTTATAATCCTGTTTCCAGGAATGCCATGAGCAACCTCTTCATTAACAGATATACATGTAAACCCAGGAAAATCATATTCACCTTTAGGACCTGAAATAGCACCGTACTTTTCAAATAGTTGTTCACCAATATAATCTAGTTCTTTTGTTGTAATACCCGGCTTTGTATTTTTAACCATTTCATCTCGAATAGTTGCGACGATTTTTCCGATTTTTTTTAAGGCTTCTAATTCTTCTTCTGTAGTAACAACCAATTTTTCTCCTCCTAAACAGTTAAATAATCATTTCTTTAATTATAACCCTTTTAAGAAATAATCAAAAATAGAAAGTAGTCAAAACTTCCTAATTCGTTTTCCTTAATTTCCTATAAAATATAAAAAATAGTAATTGTTAAAAGGTATAAAAATATTACTGTCGAATACTTTTAGTTGGGATATTTTTTGGGAGAGGGAAAGAAATGTATTTATTTATAAAAGAGCTTTCACCTAATTTATTTTTTATCACTTTCTTAGTATTACTTTATCAATTTTGGACAAGAAATAAAGAGTACTCGAATAAAACTAAAGGGGTATTTGTGTTTGCTTTTTCAACGCTAGGAGTACTATTATGCATGACATTTTCGATTCACGTAAACAATAACTTCATATTTGATTTACGATACATTCCCCTAATAATCGGCGGATTATATGGGGGGCCATTTATAGCAGTCGGATTATCACTCGTATCTATTGCCTATCGGTTTTATTTAGGTACTGGTGCTGGCTTTTATGCCACTATTGTAGTACTTCTACCTGTTGTTGTTTTAATGGTATTAACCTATAAGCGTTTTCAAATTATGAACACTATGGAGAGAATAACGTTTTCTGTTATTTTATCTCTTATTGCTGCAGTTGCTGCAGTATCAATATCAGAAATCATGAACCCGATAAACTTGTTAAATACGGAGGCATGGTTAGGCTATATAATTGCATACATGGTTGGAGGATGGGTTACGAGCAAAATTGTTGAAGATACCATACATCACGAGTTAGTTCAGAAACAGTTGATTCGTAATGAAAAGCTAGAGGCGGTAAGTCACTTAGCTTCAAGTATTTCTCATGAAGTCCGAAATCCATTAACAACGAGCCGAGGATTTATGCAGCTATTACGTGAAGAAGACGTTCCTGAACGTTATATTAATTACATTGATATTTCGATAGCCGAAATGGACCGTGCAGAGGCCATTATTCGTGATTATTTAACGTTTGCAAAGCCACTGCCTGAAAAGATAGAAACATTTCAAGTTAAAGTTGAATTACAACGTGCCCTTGATGTTATTCAGCCACTTGCAAATATGAATAATGTTATCATTCGTTCTCATTTATGCAATGGAATGATAAAAGGGGAAAAATCCAGATTTCAGCAATGTTTTGTCAACTTATTTAAAAATGCGATTGAAGCAATGCCTAATGGCGGTGAGTTAACAGTTCACACTGATGTCGAAGGTTCCACTATGACGATTTTTATTGCGGACACAGGTATTGGCATGACTGAAGAGCAGGTAAGCAGGTTAGGGGAACCATACTTTTCAACAAAAGGTATGAAAGGAACTGGTCTCGGAATGATGGTCGTATATCGAATCATTGAATCTATGAACGGTGTAATTGAGGTTGAAAGTAAAGTTGGAAAAGGTACGTGCTTCATGTTACAGCTTCCAGTAAGGGAAAGTAATGTTCAAACGAACAATATAAAAAAAGATGTATCATAGGTAAGGAGCATACTTCTAAGTGGAAAGTCGTTTGATTTACCACTTTTTTTATTTCTGAATATAGGTTCAGTGGTAAAATTTAAACGAATATTTTTATTATTTAAAACATTTTTAAATTTGACAGTTTAGAGATTTTTTATGATACAATAATGTCCGTATCAAATAAAAATAAGGGGGATATCAAATGAAGAAAAAGAGTTTTCTGTTGGCAACAATAATGTTGTTAACGCTTTCTATGTTTCTAGCTGCATGTGGCGGCGGTAATCAGACTCAAGAACAACCTGCAGAGTCAGAGGGTGAAGCTCCAGCTCAGACTGAAGCACCGAAATTTATGAGTCTATTAACTGGTGGAACTGGCGGTACATACTATCCACTTGGCGGTTCTTTAGCAAATATTATTTCAGATGCTACTGGTATTCAAACAAATGCTGAAGTTTCAGGTGCATCAGCTGAAAACATGACTACCCTTAAAGACGGCAATGCAGAGATTGCTTTTTCTCAAACTGACATTGCATCATATGCAAAAGAAGGTAAGTTAATGTTTGAAGGCAATGTAGTAGACAATGTTCAAGCAATTGGAACATTATATCCTGAGACGATTCAAATCGTTACTACAGCTAAATCTGGTATTAAATCAGTAGAAGATTTGAAAGGCAAAACTGTTTCTGTAGGTGCTCCTGGTTCAGGCGTACTTGCAAATGCACAACAAGTTTTAGAAATTCATGGTCTTACATTTGATGACCTTAAAGCTCAAAACCTATCATTTGATGAATCAACTGGTGGTATTCAAGATGGTTCAATCGATGCAGCATTCATTACTGCTGGTGCTCCAACTGGTGCAGTTGAAGGCTTAGCTGCTACTGAAGATGTTGTCATCGTACCGATTACCCAAGAAAAAATTGATGAACTAATCGCAAAGTATCCATACTATGCTAAAGACGAAGTTCCTGCAGGCATTTATGGTCTAACTGAACCAGTTTCTACTGTTGCAGTTCAGGCAATGCTTGTATGTCGTGATGATCTTTCTGAAGATTTAGTTTATACGATGACAAAGGCTATTTTTGAAAACACTGATAAAATCACTCACGCTAAAGGCGAATTAATTAAAGCTGAAAATGGTTTGAACGGTGTTGGTATTGAAGTACATCCTGGTGCACAAAAATACTATGATGAAATAGGTGTAGGTAAGTAATAAACCTATCATAAAAGACAATCATAGGATAGGCTGCACTTTGCGGTCTATCCTATGTTGTATAATATTCTATGTATTTGATTTCGTGGGTGGGATTGTACTTGAATAAAATTTATCGATATAGAATCATCGTTTTCATCCCCATCTTTTTATTGCTCATTATTTTGCTGGTTTTCATCCCGTATAAGGACTCACTAGTCCTTTACGACCAACATACTAAAAGGGTGCTTGCGTATCTTCCTTTTACTGACCAAAAAAATTTCCAAATAATGTACACCCATTCTATCCATTTATCTGATGTGGTGGAAAGCTACAAAATAAGTAATGATCAGAAAATAATCCAATATGAATTAATGTATGAAGATTTTGCAATAGGTATGCCTTCCAATGCAGAAGCCGGTGAGAAGTTTTTGCAGAAGGATGGAAAGTATTATATAAAAAATATGCAGAGAGTTTTTCCGTATTTTGATTTGCGAACTGGGAAAGTTAGGGCGAATCACCGCCTTTTATATAAACAAAGGGTATATCCAATGTCAAATTTTGTAGAACCAGGGACATTGATTCGCATAAAGCCAGATAAATTATCATTAATTCAGCAAATGAAAGGAGTGAATATCCTTGGAACAAAATAAAGTTGAAACATTATCAGCTGAACAACAACAAGAGTTGTTGGAAAAGTACGATCCAGAATCGGCTACAAGAAAACTCGGTGGACCTGTTTATTGGATTGTTTTTATGATGTTATTATCATTCTCTTTATTTCAATTATATACAGGGATTTTTGGTGTTTTAACTGCACAATTACAACGTTCCATTCACTTGGGCTTTGCGCTTGCTTTAGTTTTTTTATTGTTCCCAGCAAGTAAAAAGTTGCGTAAAAAGAACCATAAAATTGCTTGGTATGACGTAATTTTAGCTATTTTAGGTATTATTGTTGGTGCTTATTGGCCTATAAAGATTCAGGAATTAGTAATGCGTGTTGGACGATTAACTGATCTTGATTTTTACGTAGGATTACTAGCAATAATTCTTGTCCTTGAAGCAACTCGACGAGCAGTTGGTCTTCCAATTACAATAATTGCCGGATCATTTCTTGCCTATGCTTTATTTGGACCATATATGCCAGGTTTTTTGGCACATCGAGGATTAGATTTAGAACGATTAGTCCAAACGATGTTTTATACCACTGAAGGGATTTTAGGTACCCCAATTGGAGTATCCGCAACTTTTATTTTCTTATTCTTACTATTTGGAGCATTTCTTGTGAAAACTGGAGTTGGTCAATACTTCAATGATCTCGCTGTGTCGATAGCAGGGAAACGTACTGGTGGACCAGCAAAAGTTGCGATTTTTTCAAGTGCTCTCCAAGGTACGATTAGTGGAAGCTCTGTAGCCAATGTAGTTACATCTGGAGCTTTTACAATTCCAATGATGAAAAAGTTAGGCTACAAAAAGGAATTTGCTGGGGCTGTTGAAGCTGCTGCATCAACAGGCGGTCAGCTCATGCCGCCAATAATGGGGGCTGCTGCCTTTTTGATGGTTGAGTTTATCGGCGGTGGAATCTCGTATTGGGATATTGCCAAGGCGGCAACAATTCCTGCGTTACTTTACTTTACTGGGATATGGGTAATGACTCACTTTGAAGCAAAACGAATTGGCTTACGCGGACTAAGTGACGAAGAAATGCCAAATCGTAAAGAGGTATTTAAGAAGATCTATTTATTGATGCCAATATTTGCTGTTATTATTTTGTTAATGACAGGTATGAGCGTAATGCGTGCTGCACTCTGGTCAATTTTAATTACGATCTTAGTTAGTGCAATCCGTAAAGATACGCGGATTAGCTTTTGGGATATGATTCAAGCGTTAGTTGATGGTGCGCGATCAGCTCTTGGTGTTGCTGTAGCAACCGCTGCAGCTGGTATGATTGTAGGGGTTGTTACAAAAACTGGTTTAGGTTTAAAGTTAGCTAATAGTTTGGTTGATTTGGCTGGCGGTGCATTAATTCCAACATTAATGCTAACTATGCTTGCCGCAATCGTGTTAGGGATGGGCTCCCCAACTACCGCTAACTATGTTATTACATCTACGATAGCAGCGCCAGCAATTATTTTGCTCGGGGTGCCGGATTTATCTGCCCACCTATTTGTATTCTACTTCGGAATTATTGCCGATATAACGCCACCTGTTGCATTAGCGGCATTCGCTGCATCCGGTGTTTCTGGTGGAGAACCGATACGAACAGGAGTAAATTCTGCTAAACTAGCAATAGCAGCATTTATCATTCCTTATGCTTTTGTGTTATCGCCTGAACTATTAATGATAGATGCTACTTTTATGCAGATTATTTGGGTAACAGTTACCGCAATATGTGGTATGCTAGTGATCGGTGCAGGGGTTATTGGTTATTGGTTTAGGAAACTTCTCGTAGTTGAAAGACTTGTTGCAATCCCAGCAGGGTTATTACTAATTGATCCAAATGGCCATACTGATTTATATGGACTAGCAATCTTTATTGTCCTATTATTATTACAAATCTTTATTAAGAAAGATAAAGAACAAAAACAAAACGTTCAAACGAATTAAAAAAATTTTCAGAACATGTTAATAAGAATAATTCTATTGAAGTAACTTCCAAAAGCTAGACAGGTTATTTCATTAGGTAGCTCGTAGGGCATGAGTTCGGTATTGTACTGGACTTATGCCTTTTAATTTTGCCTAAATTCGTTTGTTATTAAAGTATTCTATAAATCTAGCTAATTCTTGCTTAAAGTGATAAACACGTTGTTGGTATTAATAGATATAAAATTTTTGCATACAGATAAATGGATTGAACATATATATTGTATGCAATTATAGTATTAAAAGTAAAAATATTATAAATTTATTATAAAATTGTGTTGTCAAAACGAACGAACAATGATAGAGTAATTAAAGGATTCTTAAAATTTTGAATATTCAAAAGGTGGTTTTGATCTTAAGATTGAACCAAAACAAGGAAATCACAAACAAATAAACAGAAGTACTGATTCATTTAACAAATTTTCTTCTTAGGCAAAATTTGAGAAAACGTTTACATTATTAAGGGGAAACAAGGAGGGGGAAGATTTGGGGATTCTAGAAGTTAAAAACGTATCGTTACGATTTGGAGGAGTTGTGGCTCTGAATCAAGTGAGCTTCGATGTACAGAAAGGTGAAATCTTTTCTTTAATTGGCCCTAATGGGGCTGGGAAAACAAGTATGTTGAATTGTATAAGTGGTCTATATCGACCTAGTGAAGGTTATATTCACTTCGATGGACAACAAATAAATCATTTAAAGCCACATAAACGAGCTGCTCTAGGGATTGCAAGGGCATTTCAAAATATTGAACTATTTCCGCATCTTTCAGTATTGGACAACTTAATGCTTGGTAGACATGTTCGGATGAAAACCGGTGTATTTGCAGGAGGAATTTACTGGGGAAAAGCACAAAAAGAAGAGATTGAGCATCGACGCCACGTTGAAAATGTCATTGACTTTTTAGAAATAGAGGATATCCGTAATACTCCTGTAGGAACATTAGCGTATGGGTTACAAAAGCGTGTAGAAATGGGGCGTGCGTTAGCGCTAGACCCAGAGCTTTTATTATTGGATGAACCGATGGCTGGTATGAATACAGAAGAAAAAGAGGACATGGCCCGCTATATTATTGATATTCATGAAGAAATGAATACAACGATTATTTTAATCGAGCATGATATGGGTGTTGTCATGGATTTGTCGGATCATATTGCCGTTTTAGATTTTGGTAGATTAATTGGGTATGGAACTCCGAGTGAGATTCAAAATAATCCAAAAGTCATTGAAGCATATTTAGGAGAAGAGCAAACTGGATAATGAATGATAAAGGGGGAGCTCGGGTGATGAACGCAACATTTCCTCAAGCATTATTACAAAGAGCTAAAAATGAGGGTGAAAAAGTAGCTTTAAGAGAGAAAGATTTTGGAATTTGGAACGAATACACATATGCGAATTTTTTAGAACAAGTAAAACTTTTAGCGCTCGGTTTTAAAAAGTTAGGATTTAAAAGGGGCGAAAAGCTAGCCATTATTGGAGATAATCGACCTGAATGGATATTTAGTGAACTAGCTGCACAAAGCTTAGGTGGAGTATCAGTGGGGATCTACCAAGAGTCTTTACCTGCAGAGATCAGCTATATTCTGAATGATTCAGATGCGACCTTTGTTGTTGTTGAAGACCAGGAACAAGTTGACAAAATTTTGGAGATTAAAGATGAAATTCCAAATGTAAAGTGGGTTGTTTATTATGACGACCGAGGAATGAGAAACTATAATATTGATAATTTGCTATTTTTTAAAGAAGTACAAGAAAAAGGAACAATACTTGCCAATGAGGAGCCTGAACTGTTTGAAAGCGAGCTGAGTCTTGGCTCGTGGGAGGATATTTCAATTTTTTCCTATACGTCTGGAACGACAGGGAATCCGAAGGCAACAATGTTAACTTATAAAAATTTATTTGAAATGGCGAAGAATTTATCTTCCATTGATCCATTAGAACCATCCGACCAGTATCTATCATTCTTACCTTTAGCGTGGATTGGTGAGCAAATGATGTCGATGGCAATGGGGTTATATAATGGAATAACGATCAACTTCCCTGAAGAACCAACAACTGTTTTAGAGAATATAAGAGAAATTGGACCTCATTTAATGTTTTCGCCTCCACGAATTTATGAAGATATGTTATCTCGGTTCCAAGTGCGAATCCAGGATGCAAGCTGGCTAAAGAGAAAGTTTTATGAATGGTGTCTTCCGATCGGAGAAAAGGTAGCTGACGCACACCTAAACAATCTACCAGTTAGCTTCGGGACAAAATTTATATACAAAATTGCTGATTATTTCATGTTTAGTGCAATCAGGGATCATTTCGGTTTGTTAAGAATGAGGCGGGCTTACACAGGTGGTGCACCGCTCGGTCCAGATGTTTTTCGATTTTTCCATAGTATCGGTGTCAATATAAAAAGTATTTATGGACAAACAGAAGTATCCGGGATTGCGATTGTTCACCGCGATGGTGATATAAAAATTGATAGCGTCGGAGTTCCACTCCCAGGTACAGAAGTAAAAATATCTGATGAAGGTGAAATTCTTATAAAAAGTGCTAGTGTTTGTAAAGGCTACTATAAAAATGAAAAATCAACGAAGGATACAATTGAAGATGGTTGGTTGCATACCGGTGATGCTGGTCATCTCGATGAAAAAGGTCATCTTTACATCATTGACCGCGTCAAGGATGTTATTCGCTTAGATACGGGAGAGATGTTCTCACCACAATTTATTGAAAATAAGTTGAAATTTAGTCCATATATAAAAGAAGCGGTTGCAATTGGACGTGGGAAGCCATATGTTGTCGCCATTATTAATATTGACATGGAGAATGTTGGAAGATACGCAGAGAAAAACCAAATTACGTATACAACCTATACAGATTTATCTTCAAAGCCTGAAGTACTTGAATTAATTCAAAAGCAAGTGAATGAGATTAATCCGACATTACCTGAAAAAGCAAGAATTAAAAAATTCGTTCTTCTTTATAAAGAGCTCGACGCCGATGATGAGGAATTAACACGTACGAAAAAGGTACGCCGACAATTTGTCGCAAAAAAATATGAAGACTTAATAGAAGGATTATATTCATCGAATGATCAGATAAATGTCGAAGGACGAATTAGGTATCGAGATGGAAAAGAACAAATTATTCGCACTACATTGAGAGTAATTGCACTACCAGAAGGAGAGGGGGCCGCATAATGACGTTTTTTCTACAAATGCTAGTAACAGGAATTGTAGTAGGTTGTGTCTACGCACTTGTCGCATTGGGTTTTGTTCTTATCTATAAATCTAGTGATGCAATAAATTTTGCACAAGGAGAATTTCTCTTAATTGGTACATATGTGTGTCTAACACTCATTAGTAGCTATAATATCCCGTTTATTCCAGCCTTAATGCTGACCCTGCTTTTTAGTGCAGCTTTAGGTTTTGCGGTCGAACGAATAGTACTTCGACCTTTTATTGGGGAGCCAATCATTTCGCTTATTATGGCAACGATTGGACTATCAAGTGTTTTAGTAGGTTTAGTTCATATCATTTGGGGGCATGAAACGCGTGTTTATCCTCAGATTTTTCCGGTTGAACCTGTTCACCTAGGAAGTGTTGTTGTTGCACCAGTTTATTTATGGTCGCTCGCAATAGTAATAGTGATGCTCCTTTTGTTTACGTTTTTCTTCAAATATTCAAAAATGGGAATTGCGATGCGTGCAACTGCGGATGATCAACAAGCAGCAATGTCAATGGGAATAAGCGTTAAGACAATCTTTGCATTTGCTTGGGCCATTGCTGCAATTGTATCAGCTGTAGGTGGCGTGTTATTAGGAAATATTAATGGGGTTAACGCATCATTATCTGTTATAGGTTTAAAAGTTCTACCTGTCGCGATTTTAGGTGGCCTTGATAGTATTCCAGGTGCCATTATTGGTGGTATCATTATTGGAATCATTGAGAGTATGACTGGTGGGTATTTAGATCCTCTAGTAGGTGGCGGATTAAAAGAAGTCATGCCATTTATTATCCTTGTATTTATTTTGATGTTTAAGCCATACGGATTGTTTGGCAAAAAAGAAATAGAAAGGGTGTAGTCAATGAGGAACCCATTTGTCATGGAATGTGGTGAATTCCATGTTAATTACAAACAAGATATGGCGATATGGACAATACCTAGAGTTAGGATGAGAATATTTGCAATCGTTGCCCTGTTTACGATATTTCCGATATTTGCTTCTGATTATATCGTGGGCTTAGCGACGTTATGTGGAATCGGTGCAATTGGAGCAATCGGACTTAACATTTTAACAGGTTTTACAGGGCAAATTTCAATCGGTGTTGGTGCGTTTTTAGGTGTTGGTGGATATACATCTGCAATTTTAACGACTAAAGTTGGGATGAGCTTTTGGCTCGCTATGCCACTTGCAGGAATCATTACTGCGTTAGTTGGAGCTGTTTTTGCCTTTCCAGCTTTGCGCTTGAAAGGATTATATTTAGCGATTGCAACATTAGCTGCCCAGGTAATCATATTATTTGTCATTTCTAGATGGGATTCATTAACAGGTGGAACAGCAGGAATTGTCATGTCCCGCCCGGAATTGGCAGGTTTTTCATTTAGTAGTGAAACTAGTTACTATTACTTGATGTTTGTCATTTTAGTAGCAACTACCGTATTTACACTTAATCTATTTCGCTCAAGAGTTGGCCGAGCATTCATTGCTGTTCGGGACAGGGATGTAGCGGCAGAGGTTATGGGAATAGACCTATTTAAATATAAAGTCATCGCCTTTTCTGTTAGCTCTTTCTTTGTAGGGATTGCAGGTGCTTTACTTGGCCACTACATGATGGTTGTAAGTCCTGAGCTATATAGTACTGCTGTCTCAATTGAGTATTTAGCAATGATTTTGGTAGGCGGATTAGGAAGTGTTTTCGGTTCTATCTATGGTGCAGTTTTTATCACATTATTGCCAGTTGTGCTTCGGGCAGTCATTGAAGTTTTTAGTGGGATTTTCCCGGATTTGGCAGATGTTTTAATTGGCATGAGAGAAGTGGTTTTCGGTTTAGTCATTATCCTCTTCCTAATTTATGAGCCGCAGGGTTTAGCGAAAATATGGCAAAATATTAAAGATTACTTTAAATTATGGCCATATTCTTATTAAACAGGCAGTACTGTTATTTTGGAGATAATCGATAAGGATCAACCTTGTCGGTATTTCAATAAAATTAAATGATAAAAAGATAAGGGGGAGCAGAATGAAGAAAGTTTGGTCAATGATTTTAATGTTTGTACTAGCAATAGGAATGCTAGTAGGATGTTCAGGAGGTGGGCAGCAAGCTACACAACCAGCTGAACCTGCTAATAATGACGCAGAGACGCAAACAGAGGAGCCAGCAGCTGCTGAAGAATTAAAAGGTACAATTAACATCGGTGGTCTTTTTGACTTAACTGGTGGAACTGGTGATGTTGGTACGCCATATGCAGAAGGGGAACAAGCTTATTTTGAGTATTTAGCAACACAAGGCCCAGTCAATGGTTACAAATTAGAGTTAATTGGTGACGATTATGCTTATAGTATTCCTGAAGCTACTAAGCTTTATCAAAAGTTAAAATCTAAAGATAAAGTGGCAGCTATTTTAGGTTGGGGTACAGGTGATACAGAAGCCCTTCGTCAGTTAGTAGCACAAGATAAGTTGCCATTCATTTCAGCATCTTATTCTGAGAACTTGAAAAACATGGATGAAAGTCCGTACAATTTCTTAACAGCTGCGTCTTATTCAGACCAAGCTCGTTCAGCTTTAAAATGGATTAAAGATAATCATACTGGTGGAACACCAACTGTAGCATTACTATACAATGATACTGCATTTGGAAAATCACCAATTCAAGATGCAAAAGACTTTGCAGCAGAGCTCGGTATTGAAGTTGTTGATGAGCAAATCGTAGATTTACAGTCTTTAGATGCTACACCACAACTATTAAATATGGAAAAGAAAAATCCAGACTATGCAATTATCCAAGAAACTTGGGGAGCAACTGCGACAATTTTAAAAGATGCAAAGAAGCTAGGAATTGACACACAATTTATCGGATTAAACTGGGCTGCTGGTGAAGGTTTACTTCCTATCACAGGTGATGCAGCTGAAGGATTTATCGGCGTTATCACACATGCATTCCCATATGAGGACCTACCTGGGTTAGAAGAAATTAGAACATTCCTTGAAAGTAAAGGCGAGAAGCTTGAGGATAAGAATCAGAAATTTGTTCAAGGCTGGGTGGCAGCGAAAATTATGGTTGAAGGAGTAAGACTTGCCGATGATCCGACAACTGGCGAAGGAATTCGTGCTGGTTTAGAAAAGATTAATAATTTGGAATTTGGTGGTCTTGCGGCTCCTGTTTCTTTCTCAGCTGATAACCATGCTGGAACGAATCAAATTCGTCTTGCACAAGTGAAAAATGGTAAGTTTGAAATTATAACTGATTACATCGGTTATTAAGATTTGTTTTTAGAAAAGGACCTAAGTGATAAGTGTCCGGCCTGCTCTTCATACTTCATAATTAGTTGTTAGCTTTGCTAGATTATTAGCTAAATGAAGGAAAGGACAGGTCTGGCACTTTCCTTCTTTTTGTTGTTCATAGAAATGGGGGAATTCAATGCTCACACTTAACAATGTAGAAGTAATGTATGATAGAGTAATTCTTGTTTTAAAAGGGATGTCCATGGAAATACCAGAAGGTAAAATTGTAGCATTGCTTGGCAGTAATGGTGCCGGAAAAACGACGACATTAAAAGCTATTTCAGGATTGCTAAAAAGTGAACGCGGTGAGGTAACCGATGGTTATATAGAGTTATCTGGTGAAAGAATCGACATGAATGATGCAGAAACTATTGTAAAAAAGGGAATCTTTCAATGTATGGAGGGACGTCGAGTTTTTAAGCATTTAACAGTTGAAGATAATTTAATTGCGGGCGCCCATACAAGAAAAGATCGCAAAAATATAAAAGATGACATTCGAAAAGTATATCACTACTTTCCAAAGCTTGAGATGCTAAAAAATAATCAAGCCGGTTATCTTTCAGGTGGAGAGCAACAGATGCTTGCGATTGGTCGCGGTATGATGGCAAAGCCTAAGATCTTATTATTAGATGAACCTTCTCTTGGAATTGCACCATTACTTGTAAAGGAAATATTTGGGATTATAAAAAAAATAAATCAAGAGGAAGGGACAACAATTCTTGTTGTTGAACAAAATGCTAATATTGCTCTTTCTATTGCAGATTATGGTTATATTATGGAAAACGGTAGAATTGTTCTTGATGGCCCAGTTGACCGTCTATTAGCAAATGAGGATGTTCGAGAATTTTATCTTGGAATGAGTGAAAAAGGTAGAAAAAACTACCGTGAAATAAAATCTTATAAACGAAGAAAGCGGTGGATGTAATGATCAAACTTCAAAACCTTTTGCAACGTGCATACGAAAATGCAGATGGTTTTCGAAAACGGATGTCTGAGACAGGAATAACTCTTGAAGATATTCATTCAATTGATGATCTATACAAACTACCAATCTTAAAAAAAGAGGATTTGCCCGAACTCCAACAAAATGTCTCGCCCTTTGGAGGCTTCACAACGATTCCCGCAAATCAAACAGCACGTATCTTTATGTCGCCGGGTCCAATTTATGATCCACAAGCTATTGAGGAGGATAACTGGCGCTTTGCAGAAGCACTGGCTGTAGCTGGATTTAATAACGAAGATATTGTTCAAAACACTTTTTCTTATCATCTGTCACCTGCTGGATTTATGTTTGATTCTGCTTTACGTTCGTTAGGAGCTACTGTCATTCCAGCTGGTACAGGAAACAGAGATCTCCAAATTCAAGTTATGAAGGATTTACGAGTCACAGGATATGTCGGTACCCCTAGCTTTCTAGCGTTACTATTAGATGCGGCTGAAGAAAAAGGCTGGTCTGTTGGGAATGAAATCAAGCTGCAAAAGGCATTTTTTACTGCTGAAATGGTCACAGCAGAGATACGTGAACGTTGCAATAAAGGAAAAATTGCTGTTTATGAGGGCTATGGAACGGCTGATTGTGGCTTAATAGCCTTCGATGATAAAAATGGTCCAGGTTTGAAAATTTCAAAATCAGTTATTGTTCAAATTTGTGATCCAGCTACTGGAGAGCCTGTTACAGACAGTGAAGGTGAGGTTGTAGTTACTGTTTATGATCATTTCTATCCATTAATTCGCTTTGGAACCGGTGATCTCTCTCGGTGGGTGGACGGGTATGTTGGCGAACGTATTGCTGGAGTGCTTGGTCGAGTGAGTGACGGAGTGAAAGTAAAGGGAATGTTTGTCCGTGAAAAACAATTAACAACTTTAATGAATGAATTAGGCTTTCCTAACTACCAAGCAGTTGTTACAAGAGTAAAAAATCAAGATCAAATAGAAATCTTCATCGAAGCAAAAGAAATAATAGGTGAAGAGCAAATTGTCGAACTAGTTGCTAAGATAAAAGATGTAATCATTGTGACACCAGTAGTGACTGTTTCTTATGATAGAAAACTAGCTGAAGCAGAAAAACGACTAGTTGACGAAAGAACTTGGGATACAGCAAAGAAATAATATATAGGATAAGTATAGAAATGTAGGCAAAACCATTAATAATTTTGGTTTTGTCTTTTTTGTTCTTCTCTACATTCATATTCTATGGTATCCTATAGAAACTTAATGAACCTAAAGTGAGGCTTTTCCATCATGTTGCAGTCATTTAATCTCTTATTGCAGAGAATTATGCCAATTATAACACCGATTGGTGTATTAACGGGTATTTTCCTTTCACAATCACTAGAATCATATGTATTTTTAGTTCCCTGGATATTTGCTTTTATGACTTTTTCTGGGAGTCTTAGCTCTAAACTTTCTGATTTTACAAATTTGCGTCCATACCTTTTACCACTAACCGTTTGCTTATTTTTATTACATGTGTTCATGCCGTTAGTTGCTTTCTCTGTTGGGAAACTGGTATTTTCAGAGGACCCCTTTACAATAACCGGCTTAGTGCTCTCATTTATCGTACCAACAGGTGTATCAAGTTTAATATGGGTGACAATTTTTAAGGGAAATGTGGTACTTACATTATTAATTATTTTAATTGATACTATGCTTGCTCCTTTTCTCGTACCCACACTACTTCATATGTTTGTTGGTGCTTCAATAGAAATTAATGGTGTTGAAATTATGAGAGGTCTTATCTGGATGATTGTTATTCCCTCAATAACAGCAATGCTATTAAATCAACTAACAAAAGGAAGAGTGAATGAATCAGTAAGTCCAATTTTGGCTCCATTTTCAAAGTTATCATTAGGGGCGATAGTTGCTCTTAATAGTTCAGCAATTGCATCATATTTTAAGAATATCAACGGGAAATTACTATTTTTAATTATAGTAGTTTTTGCAATAGCTTTGATAGGATATATTAGTGGCTTTATTTTTTCTAGACTATTAAAAATGGACCGCGAAACCGTAATTGCATTAACATATAATGGTGGAATGAGGAATATTGGCGCAGGTGCTGCGATTGCCATAACTTATTTCCCTGCTCCCGTTGCTGTACCAGTTGTAGTTGGCATGCTATTTCAACAAATAATTGCTTCATTAACAGGAAGCCTATTGTCTCGGTTTTATCGAAGAGGAAGTAGAAATGTAAATATAGTAGAAATGTAAAAAATATTTATTAAGTATAATAGGTGACTATCCCGTATGAACTGTAAGGATATAAGTCACCTTTTTTCTTTTTACCAGTTGTAAAAAGTTACTTAATTTGTCGATCGTTTTACATAATTGTCAAAAAATACTTAAAATGTAATTGATTGAAAGGGACATTAATTGTATACTCTTGTTAACTAGGCCAACCTATCAAATGCTTCTTTGGACTATTTTCCTACTAAAAAATATAAAGAACCCAACATGCGGACTAAATAGTAGGAATATTTAGAATAATATAATACAAGGGGGAAATTCAATGAAATCGATCCAATTCCGTATCTTAATAGCATTTCTAGTTGTTAGTTTAATACCTCTTAGCGCGCTTTCTTATTACGTATTTAATAGTATGGAAAAACAATTACTAATAAAAGAAAAAGAATCAATGACTGAGGTTGTCTCCGAAACAGGGAAACGGATGGATCAATGGTTACAAAAGCAAATGGATATGCTTACTTTACTTTCCAAAACTAGTGCAGTTAAATCCGGAATTGCGGCCGACATGTTGCCAATCATGAATGAGTTTAAAGGCAATTCATCTGTTTTTGAAACCGCTTTTTTTGTAAAACCAGATGGAATTGTACATGCTCATACAACGGCTAGTAGTATTGGTGCAAATTATTCAGATCGTGATTATATCCAGAAGGCGTTAAAAGGCGAATCAAGTTTCTCAGATGTACTTGTATCAAAAGCAACTGGAAATCCGATAGTTGTCATCGCAACTCCAGTTGAAAGTGATGGGTCAATTATTGGAGTTTTAGCAAGTAGCATTAATTTTGCGGCATTTGTTAGCGAATTCACCTCACAGGATGATCAATTAGGTGAAATTTATTTAATAGATAATGTAAATATTGTAAGAATGGCATCAAGAAGTGAAGAGCTCATTGGCAAGCCATTAGAAGAAACAAACTTATCAGTAGCAGTCAAACAAATTTTAGCTAAAAAACCTGAGACACCACAATCCTTCGAAGTAGAAGACAAAAATGTAGATGATTTTATTTTCTACGCACCCGTTGAAGTAACAGGATTTGGCATATATTGGGACGTTCATCGTGAAGATGTTGTCAATATTTTTACACCAATTAAAGTGAAAATGATTATGGCTATGTTAGCTGTATCATTATTAGTAATTATTGCTGCTTTCTTCTTATCTAAAGGAATTACCCGTCCGATGAAGGTAATGATTGAAAGAATTAAAGAAGTAGCACATGGTGATGGTGATTTAACGAAACGGGTTGAAATCAATTCTTTAAAGGAAATCAATGCATTAGCACATTATATTAACGCTTTTATAGAAAATGTTCATGGAATTGTTTCAAGAACAAAGGAAGCTATATCGAAGCTAGATCAATCCATTATTGAAGTGAATAATGTTGCTGATCAATCTGAAAAAAATACATATGCCATTCAAGAAGTCATAGGGAAAGTGAACCAAGATTTTGTTGTGCAAGCGGATAATACTCAAAACGCATCGAACGCGGTTGAAGAAATAGCTATCGGGGTAAATCGGATTGCAGAGAATGCTGGCCGCGTTGCTGAATATGCAAATGAAACGAATGGGGAATCCATTAAAGGTAATGAAACAATTGTTAAAGCAATGAATCAAATGAAGCTTGTTTCAAATTATGTAGATGAGTCTTCAGGCAAAATTGATTCTCTTGGGAAACGAACCTATGAGATTTCTAATATAGTAGCTGTTATTACTGATATTGCAGAACAAACGAATTTGCTTGCATTAAATGCTGCCATTGAAGCCGCAAGAGCTGGTGAACACGGAAAGGGATTTGCAGTTGTTGCGGAAGAAGTACGAAAACTTGCCGACCAATCAAAAAATTCTGCTGATCAAATTATTGAATTAATTCAAAGAATCCAAAATGATGCAGATATTTCAGTGTCTTCAATGCAAAACGTTACGCGGGAGACTCAAACAGGGTTAATTCTTGTTGAGGAAGCGGGAAGTGTGTTCTCGAATATTCTTGAACGGATGCAAAATGTAGCAGATGATATTCAAGAGGTTAGTGCTGCTTCAGAACAAATCTCGGCTGGAACCGAGGAAGCGTCAGCTAGTATTCAAGGCGTAGCAATGGTAGCCGAAATGACAAAAGAACGTTCGAACGAAATGAATTCTTCTATCCATGAAGAAGCACAAGTAATGAATCAATTAGCATCATCTGTTGGCTCATTGAAGCAAATCGCGGATGAATTGAATGCGTTAGTCAACCGTTTTACCGTTTAAAGAAATCTTAGCGATAATAGTGAGTTTTCAAGTTTAAAGAAATCATAGCGATAATAGCGATAATAGTGAGTTTTCAATTTGAATAGGAAATATTCGTTGTTTTTAATAAAGCAATTAAGATGAAGGAGCTTTCTTAATCGAAAAAGAACGCTCCTTTCTTTTTTTTCTGTTTAAATTAGTTACTATTTTCGAAATGATTAGTAGAGTGATCTGCGTTCATATCCTTATTTCTTCGATCTTGTATAATTATGACCGCTGCCAACACCATAAGCATCCCTAAATATTGGGTGAAATTTAATGTTTCCTTGAAAATAAAGAAACTGACTAAAGCGGCAACAACGGGTTCAATGGTTGCAATGATCGACGCATTACTAGATTCAATTGTACCCAATCCTTTTGTATAAAATACAAAAGCTAATGTTGTTGATATTAAGCCAAGCCCTAATATATATAGCCAAATTTCACCGACTTGGAATAAATGGCGGGCGGATGACAGACCACTAAAAGGGGTTATCGCAATGGTTGCAAAAATAAATGTATAGACAGTTACAGTTATTGTATTATATTTCCGCAGTGCATAAGTTCCAAAAATACTATACAACGCATAAAAGAATCCAGCTCCCAAACCAAGCAAAATTCCTAAAAGGGATACCGATTCAGCGCTTTTAGTAAAAATTCCAACGACAAAGGAACACCCTATAAAGGTAGTAAAGAGCGCGAGAATTTTTTTTGGTGTCAATGCTTCTTTAAAAAGAATCCTTGATATGATCGTGACAAACGCAGGTGCGGAATAGAGTAATATTGCTGAAATCGCTATCGTTGTTTCTTGTATGGCATAAAATAAACAGAGATTGAACAGTACAAAACTAAAAATTCCAGTTCCAACGAAGTACTTGCTATCTGATAGTTTTATTTTTAATAAACCTCGATTTTTAAACAAAATATAAGTTAGTAGAAAAATAGTAGCGGAGATTGCACGAATCGCCACTACTTGTGTTGGATTAAACCCTTTTTCATATAGAAAGGTAATAAAAATCCCAATAATCCCCCAAAAAACTGCAGCTGTTATGATATAAGCGTATGCCCATTTTCTATTCATGAATGGTTAATCTCCCGTTTTAGTAATATCGAATGCTTTCAGAATCTTACCTTATTTTAGCAGATAAAGTAATTAATGTTGATCTATTTTTTTTGCTTTCAAATCTATAAAAAAAGGTAATGAATAATATAAGAAAAAATTATAGAAATTTACCACATCCTCTAGTATAATAAGATTGCATTTTGGATAAATTAGGAGGATATTGTAGAATGAAGAAGAATGTTGTAAGTTTATTGGTGATCGTAATGTCGATTTTTGTTATTACAGGATGTAATGGCAGCAAAATCGGTACAGCTCCAGATGGAAGTGAAGTGGATGTTGAAAAGGGTACAATGAAGTTTATTAAAGAATATGAAGCCGGAGGATATAAACTGCTTCCAACGGAGGAATTGAATAAATGGATCGGTGAAAATAAAGACATGGTCATCGTTGATACAATGCCTGCAGACTATTATGGAAAAGGACATATCCCAGGGGCGGTAAATGCTGAGCTTCCAGCAACCAGCTTAGTAGATGCAACCGAGGATCAAATATCATCATTTATTGAACTTCTAGGTGAGGATAAGAGCAAACCAATTGTAGTTTATTGTGGATTTGTAAGCTGTGCAAGAAGTGATGTCGGTGCAGTTATTGCAATGGAACAAGGATTTACAGAAGTGTATCGCGTACCTGGTGGAATAGCTGCATGGCAACAAGCTGGATACGAAATAGAAAAAAATAATAAAAACTGATAACCTGTAATTATTTTTGTTATGTTTAAAAAGCAGCATTGATAAACTAATATCATAGCTGCTTTTTTAGCGATATCCTCATATTTAAACGTTTTTCTTCTTTAATATTTAATATAAGAAAGAATAAAGAATAAAAATGATGACACTTAGGAAGAAACAAGTTATGAAAATAGATTTAATGCGCTCAATCCAAAGTTTTTTTGTCTTTCTAATCATATGTTTTTGTTGGTTTCGAATTGATTGTCTACGGCTTTCCATTTTCGCTAACTCCTTTCTTGCATATAATAGTATTGTAAGCCATGATTTATTTTGTAATTATTTTACCATTAAAGGAAAACCAAGTAAGTAGAAAATCCCGCTTTTTTTTATATTATTTATAATTTTGTTAAGAAATACAAAACATTCTTGTAATGAAAGGAGTTCTCATGAAAATTATTCATTCACAGCCCTATAAGACGGTAAATCGAAGAATAGAAGGGGACCAACAACTTTTTACCCAAATGAATGATCAACTTGATTTATATAATGATCGAATTAGTACGAAAGATAAGCATTTTTTGCTAAAGGATATATTTGATATTTCATTTAAATCATTTTCTTCAAACGAAGGTTTACTATACTTGCACACAAATCAAGGCGTATATTCGTTCTCAGTAAAGGAGAATCCGTCATCATTCATAACATCATTTAAAAGCCTAAAATCATGAAAGTAACATTTTTAAATTTGGGAAATAAATATATGTAAACTTAAAAATAAAGATATTATGATATAATGTAATAGTGAGAATTCCGTTCTAAATCGTATATAAAAATCTTTTTGATAATATGATAATAGGAAGACAATAGGGGAAATTCAGACGGAGTGTGAGATCTTTATGCGATTAGTGAAAACAATCCCTAACATGTTTACATTAGGGAATCTATATTGCGGTTTTTTATCGATCGGATTCGCTGCAAGTGGTCAATTTAAAAATGCAGCGATTTTAATATTAATTGGAATGATGTTAGACAGTATGGATGGAAGACTTGCTAGGATGTTAAATGCAGATAGTGTATTAGGTAAAGAGTTAGATTCGCTAGCAGATATTGTAACATTTGGAGTTGCACCATCGTTTTTAGTTTATTATACATATTTTTATCAATTTGATTTATTAGGATTTTTTGTTGCGGGGTTATTTCCTTTATTCGGTGCTTATCGCTTAGCTAGATTTAATATCACAACAAGCAAGTCAACATTGAATTACTTTATTGGCGTTCCAATCACAGCAGCTGGGGGTATTCTAGCGCTGTTAACACTGTTTGGAGACTTGATTCCTAACATTGTAACCACTGTGATTTTTACAGCGTTATGTTTTTTAATGGTAAGTAGAATAAGAATCCCTAGCTTAAAGGAAGTACCTCTTCCTAAATACGGGACAATCGTAACCATTTTTTTAGGATGTCTTCTTTATGTTATTTATAAAGGTACATATGATCAGTTTCCATACTTAATTTATATTGCTACACCGCTTTATGTCGCCTATCTAGCCTACCGTTTCATTAAAGGGAAAAATAAAAAATATGTTGATTAACACAAAAAAGCTGCTTTCAATGCAGCTTTTGTTATTCTCTAGGAAATTATAAAATTTGATCCTGTGGATAAATACTATAGCAAAGAGAGTAGTCGTCCAGCTCCAGCGCCCAGCGACTAGTAAACTTCGCTCATCTCGTTTGCGATAAGTCAACATCGACTCGTCCCTCGTCGTGTTTCCTTTATCTCAGTCGATGCGCTCTTAGTTTATACGTCGCTAATCAGGGCGCTTGCGCTTTTGTTATTCTCTAGGAAATTATAAAATTTGATCCTGTGGATAAATACTATAGCAAAGAGAGTAGTCGTCCAGCTCCAGCGCCCAGCGACTAGTAAACTTCGCTCATCTCGTTTGCGATAAGTCAACATCGACTCGTCCCTCGTCGTGTTTCCTTTATCTCAGTCGATGCGCTCTTAGTTTATACGTCGCTAATCAGGGCGCTTGCGCTTTTGTTCATACTTTATCAATGTGGATAAAGTCCGTGTTTTCTATGGCTTTTTCACAATTTGATGAACAATCTTATTTACATCAGAACGACTTATTTTTTCTTTTCCTGCTGCTAACGCATCAAGAGTACTGTAGGCAAGAGCAAGCGGGATTTTGCAAAAATGAACGATCGTTTCAGTTTTTATACTTTTTATATATTCGTTCGCAAGCCCAAGATTGCGGCGAGCGTATGAAAACATATCAGCTAATTCCCAGTCATTAGGGAAAAAGTTAACCCCCCGATCATTATCTTCCTCGTAGTTACGGAGAATATTGACAGATTGTAATCCGCGTCCAAATGCTATGGCAAGCTGCTTGTCTGTCTCAGTATTGTCATACCATTTCCAAATGTCAGTAAGCATAACCCCTACTAAACCGGCCACATAATATGTATATTCATCTAAATCTTTTTCATTTTGAATCCGCCATTCCTTTAAAGCCCACTTAGCCATTCCTTTTGCCATAATTGAGATTGCATCTAAAATATCAGGTAATATTGATGGTGGACAAAGCTTTATCCAATCATGAAGACGTAATGTCACGGCAGGTAAAATTGTATTATACGGACGCAATACAGTTTGTATGTCGTTTTCATTAAAAGGCTTTTTTAACAGTTCACTTAATGTCGTTAAAAGGTTATTTTTTGTAGTTCCGTCTAGTTCTGGGTGATCTTCAATTTCGTCAATCGCTCTCATTCCTAAATAAGCGGAAGCTACCGCTTCTTGCAATCCAGGTGATAAATAGCTAATAGGAATAAAGAACGTCCTACTTGTTGCTTTTAATATTTCCATAGCTTCAGTTTGTAACCTACATAAATCACTCAACTTAATGAGCCTCCTTACTATTAAATCCTTACGGTAATAATCTATGTATTATTAATTTATAAATTTTGGCTGTGATAGTGCATTATAAATTCCTATGAAATGATGGTTATATGTTGTAATTTGAAAGCACAAGCCTTTATTTTAAGAATACATGTATTTAAAAGATACTGCAAAACAAAGCTCTTGTATCATAAAACAATTAAAAATTTCATGACTATTTACAAAATGCTTTATCATTTCATGGTAAAATTATCAAAATGGATGCTTTTGTTGAGGGGAGCTTGAGAATGGGGACATTTCTTATAATCGGGTATTGTATTTTTATACTCTTCATACTTTTTTTAGTAATAAAAGCCGCAGTATCTAAAGGAATAGATTCTTCGATGGAAATTAAAATGTTAAAATATGAGATACGAGATTTAAAAGAACAATTAAAAACAGTACAACAAGATGAACAAACTACCAATATTATTAATAAGAAAATTTAATGATGATGATATCCTGGATATAGAATACGTTAAGTATCTATATCCAGTTTTTGTTATGAATACTTTTGGGATGTCATTTTCCATTTTACTACTTTTACGAAAGCCATTTTTACGTTTCACTACTCTCACGAAAGCCATTTTTACGTTTCACTACTCTCACGAAAGCCATTTTACTACTTTTACGAAAGCCATTTTACTACTTTTACGAAAGCCATTTTATTACTTTTATGAATGCTATTTTCTGTTTCATTATTTTACGAAATTTATTTTCCATTTCGAAACTCTCGCGAAAGTTATTTTTACGTTTCACTACTCTCATAGGATAGCTGCCATGTTATTCCGAACTTATCTTGCACAATACCGTAGCATTTACTCCAAAATGTTTCTTGCAGTTCCATTTCAACGGTCCCATCTTCTTTCAGCTTTTGGAAAAACGCTTTAATTTTATCAATGTCATCATGAATAACCGCAAGAGTGACATTATTTCCTATTTGAAAAGGAGTACCTGGAAACGTATCTGAAAACATAATTCTACTACCAGTTATGTACATTTCGGCGTGCATAATTAAATTTTTCGCTTCATCTGGAAGTGAGGATTCAGGATTTGGCGGAGCATCACCAAATGTCATCAATCGTGGTGTTTCTGTTTCAAATACATCTGCGTAAAAGTTGACTGCCTCAAGACAATTTCCGTTAAAACTAATATAAATATTTAAAGCCAATTTATTCACTCCTCGAATTAAATTTTTGTTGTTTGTCAAGAAACGACTTCCTTACATTAATGTATGTTTAGCTGTTTAATTATAATTATGCGTTCTTGGAAATGTGCTATTATGAACATCTTCTTGACCATAACGTAACGTAAAGGTGTAGTGTAAACATACAAATGAGGAAACAACATGGAATCCACGCACCAGAAATTCGCTAAGCTAGTTGGAGTTAGTACAATGACATTAAGATATAGTGATGAATGAATAGAGGCTAAACAAATCGGAATTATCTACCATGAACCGTTATTCAGTAGCGAATTCGTATTGCTAACTAGATTTATCATCAGCAAAACGGCGCGATTCTTAATTTGCTGACGATAAAAAGGATTTACTATCAGCAAAACGGCGCGATCCTCAATTTGCTGACGATAAAATGGATTTACTATCAGCAAAACGTCGCGATCCTCAATTTGCTGATAATAAAAAGGATTTACTATCAGCAAAACGTCGCGATCCTCAATTTGCTGATAATAAAAAGGATTTACTATCAGCAAAACGGCGCGATTCTCAATTTGCTGATAATAAAAAGGATTTACTATCAGCAAAACGTCGCGATCCTCAATTTGCTGACGATAAAAAGGATTTACTATCAGCAAAACGTCGCGATCCTCAATTTGCTGACGATAAAAAGGATTTACTATCAGCAAAACGTCGCGATCCTCAATTTGCTGACGATAAAAAGGATTTACTATCAGCAAAATGTCGCGATCCTCAATTTGCTGACGATAAAAAGGATTTACTATCAGCAAAATGTCGCGATCCTCAATTTGCTGACGATAAAAAGGATTTACTATCAGCAAAATGTCGCGATCCTCAATTTGCTGATAATAAAAAGGATTTACTATCAGCAAAATGTCGGGATTCTCAATTTGCTGGTAATAAAAATCTTTTCATCTCTTAATAATTGCTAACTCACAAATTGTTGTTGGATGACACGACGGTATCTACCATAAATATCGTTATAAGCGGGCTCGTATTATTCAATTTTGTATTCCAGCAATGAGGTAACTTCAGTGAACCCAAGCTTTTCATACAATTTTCTAGCAGGATTCCCGGCAAATACATTTAATTGCACCGATTTCATTCCTTGACTACGAAAAATTTGAAGAGCATACTGCATTAAGGCCTTTCCAATTCCACGACTACGATAGTAGGGTAAGACATATAGCTCATAAACAAAGCCAAGTGGTTCATTTTTATAATAGTTAGTATCAATACCAAGTAGAAGCCAGCCAACTATACCCCAATCTCCTTGAAACACTAAATAGTATCCACCTCTTGCTATAATAGTGGACGTCATATATTCGCTCTTTACATGCTCAATGTTCATGTACCCATTCGATAGTTCTTCAGTTAACACTTTTGAAAAATGTTGAATATAATTGGTTTCATCTTCAGTGGCTCTACGAATAAACAATTTAGCACCTCACATTCATAGGTTTAGCACACATAATCAAAAATGTAGGTTAATTATGTTGTTATCAAATAATTGAGATATCATACACCAGTTATAAAATCACAATAAAAAAACACAATAAAAAAACACATTATTATTTAATGCAAATACTAAAAAAATGTTCAATAAATTAAGTTTTAATGTATAAAAAACGGAAACATCACACAAGTGATAAAAAACGTACTATAATAAAAGAAGTTCATATTGAATAAAACATCTTTCGTTTTCATATGATTTTACCTTTATCGATAAGAGAGAAGGGATTTAAACTGTATACTACTTTATTTAACGAACTGCTTATTCGTGTTAAGAGTTTAGCTTATATAGAGAAGGATGAGACATTTGATGCTCGGATTAAAACCGAAACGGAAGAATTAGTATTGCTTTTTTTAAGTATGAAAGAGGAAATCGAACGAAATATAAAAGAAAATGTACAAAAAAAATACAATAATGAGTTTAATGAAAAAGGGATGGGTTTGCATGTTCAAGTTCAAGAACAGCAAATGAAGTTATACAAAGAAAAAGAACAACTTAAAACTCAATTGGAGAATGAAAGAAAGAAACATCAAATGCGACTAGAGGAAGTACAGCAAAATCTTTTAAAAACCTATCAAGAAAAGCAAGAATTGCAAAGGTTGCTTGAGGGAAATCACATTGTTCATGAACAATTATCCAATAAAATAACTCAATTAGAAAAGCAAACTGAAAATCTCCAAGCGAACCTTGAATTTGAAATTCGAGCCCGTAAAGAAATTGAACGGCAAGTATACCAGGACCAAACAACACGATAAAGAAACACGATAAAGAAACACGATAAAGAAACCGTCTAAAGAAACCGTCTAAAGAAACCGTCTAAAGAAACACGATGATAAAGAAACACAATAAAGAAACACAATAAAGACCTTATCCGATATTAAGGTTGTGCTGAACTCCAAAAGTTAGAATTAGTTCGTCTAACTTTGAGGTGCATATCAGGTTAAGGTCTTTTTACTATATGTACTCATAAATTATTGCTTAATTCTCATTTTTTAATCTTTCAATGATCTTTACGGCTTCTAGTACAATCGCTTGTTCTTTCTCATTATAGGAGTTAAACGTTTCTTTATCGTTATAGTGCTTTTCCAGAAACACGTCCAAAAATTCTCGGTCTTCATCAATTAAATCGCTAACCTGTGTTTTTCCATCAATCGTAACTAGGTGAGCATTGTCTTCCATTAATTGGACATTCATCGTTGATGAAGTGGTGCTAGAACTACATGCTGATAAAATAAAAATAATGATAAGAAGGATTGAAAATAGTTTTTTCATTCCTAAACACCCCGTTTTTATTTTAATTATTACATAAGAAATCGAAGTGTAATTTCCAAAAATGTGAATTATTTGTGATATAAATGGAATAAGGTGGTAGATTATCTTAAATATGTTAATTTAATGACTATTAACTGTTATTGAATTGTAATTTTCGATGTTATGTAGTTTTTGTTATATTATAATAGATAGAAAACGATCGGATTAAATAAACGAAGGAGTTGTTTAGGCTTGAGTCATCCAGAAAATGTCTATTTAAATATGTGTCGCTATATTTTAGAAAATGGCAATCTAAAAGAAGATCGCACAGGGACTGGGACCCGTTCGGTTTTTGGTTACCAAATGAGATTTGATTTAAATAAAGGTTTTCCATTGTTAACTACAAAAAAAATTCCTTTTCGTTTAATTGCTAGTGAACTATTGTGGTTCATCAAAGGTGATACAAACATCCGCTACTTATTACAGCATAATAACAATATTTGGAATGAGTGGGCATTTAAAAATTGGGTAGAAAGTGATGAATATCATGGACCTGATATGACGAACTTTGGCTTACGAAGTCTCCACGACGAACAATTTAGTAAACTATATGAAAATGAAATGGACAAGTTTAAAGCAAGAGTTCTTGAGGATGAGGATTTCGCTAAAAAGTATGGAGAGCTTGGTCCGGTGTATGGTAAGCAATGGCGCCAGTGGGAAAATTCTCGTGGAGAAATGATCGACCAATTAAAGAATGTAGTAGAAGAAATTAAACGAAATCCGGATAGTCGTCGTTTGCTTATAGTTGCTTATAATCCAGGCGAAGTTTCTGGAATGGCATTACCTCCATGTCATAGTCTTTTCCAGTTTTATGTAGCAGATGGGAAGTTAAGCTGTCAGCTTTATCAACGGTCAGGTGATGTGTTCCTCGGAGTGCCGTTTAATATTGCAAGCTATGCCCTTTTAACTCATTTGATCGCTCATGAGTGTGGCTTGCAAGTTGGCGATTTTGTACATACATTTGGAGATGCGCATATTTACTTAAACCATATAGAGCAAATTAATATTCAGTTAAGCCGTGAACCGCTGCCATTCCCAACGTTAAAGCTTAATCCAAATATCAATTCTGTGTTTAATTTTAATATGGATGATATCGAGATAGTCGATTATCATCCACATCCGACTATCTCCGCACCAGTAGCAGTGTAAATAGTAATGGGAATAATTTTTTAATAAAGTGCTGTTAAAGCTTAATCCAAATATCAATTCTGTGTTTAATTTTAATATGGATGATATTGAGATAGTCGATTATCATCCACATCCGACTATTTCAGCACCAGTAGCAGTGTAAATAGTAATGGGTATAATTTTTTAATAAAGTGCTGATAACGAGGAATGTTTTTGCATTTTGATAAAGTGCAAATACTATGGAGGGATTAGATGATTTCGATAGTTGTTGCTATGGATAAAAACAGAGTGATTGGTAAAGATAATCAATTACCTTGGCACTTACCTGCGGATCTCAATTATTTTAAAACCGTAACTATGGGGAAGCCGATAGTCATGGGCAGAAAAACATATGAATCAATCGGTCGTCCTTTGCCGGGACGGGAAAATATAATCATTACTAGAAATAGGGAATTTCATGCTGAAGGATGTACAATAGAGCATTCAATAGATTATATAAAAAAGCTTAGTCATGATAACAATATCGAAGTCTGTGTCATTGGTGGTTCAGAAATATTTCATGAGGTATTACCAATTTCTGATCGATTATATATAACTGAGATCGAGCATGAGTTTTTAGGGGATACATTTTTCCCTAAAATTGATAAAGAGGAATGGATGCTGACAAAAAGTGAGCAGGGTCCGAAGGATGAGAAAAATCCATATACTTATTTCTTTCATGTATATGAAAAAAGATAAAATAATTGGGAACAAACCCTACTAATTTCTGGATTTATTCTACCAAATTATTTGAAAAATGTTATAATTAATAGACGCATAACATAGTCGTATTACAAGATGAAATGTTAATGGAAATGAGGGGTTTATCATGAATCAATCAATTGTTGTCCCAATCGACGGATCTGAGCATTCGATTCGAGCACTTGATTTCGCAATAAAAACCGCAAATTGTACGGGTGATCATATAATCCTTGTTAATGTGCAACCAAGATTTGACGAGACATGGGATCCTGCAAAATCTGATAAAGAAATAGATGAAGTACATCACAAAGCAGGAGAAGAACTATTAGAAAAGGCTAAGGAGGTTCTAAACGAATCAAATATTCCATACACTGCAAAAATTAGATTAGGTTTACCAACAGTGGAAATTTGCGCTGAAGCAAAAGAATCAAATGCAAGGTGCATTATTATGGGATCAAGAGGAATGGGACCTGACGTTAGTAAAGCCTTAGGCAGTGTAGGGTATGGCGTTATTCATTTAACTCCTTGTCCATTGACGCTAATACCTGCAAATAGCTAAAAACTTTTTGATATTAGACTTCTGACGGACTTGTCGAGACCGTTAGAAGTTTTTATTATTGTTAGGGAATTATAAAATTTGATCCTGTGGATAAATACTATAGCACAGAGAGTAGTCGTCCAGCTCCAGCGCCCAGCGAGTAGTAAACTTCGCTCATCTCTTTTGCGATAAGTCAACATCGACTCGTCCCTTGACGTGTTTCCTTTATCTCAGTCGAGGCTCTCTTAGTTTATACATCGCTAATCAGGGCGCCTATAGCTTTTTTGTTCTTCGTAAAGGTAGGGTCGGATTACATTGCCCATCTTTTTCCAAACATTTAAATTATTTAGAAAAAAATCTTTATAATTAAAAAACCATGTTATAATAATTAAATAATTGAAATGTAAGTTTACGTTAGAAAGGATCTTATATAATGGAAGGTACAAAGCAAATGAGAAAAGTGCAAATTGAGGATATCATTATTGCGAACCACGCATTAAAGGATGTAGTAAATCACACACCACTCCAACGAAATGATATTTTATCCGAACGATATCAATGTAACATTTACTTGAAAAGAGAAGATTTACAAATTGTGCGGTCATTTAAAATCCGTGGCGCCTATAACAAAATTCAAAGCTTAAATAAGGAAGAATTAAAAAATGGCGTTGTTTGTGCGAGTGCGGGTAATCACGCCCAAGGTGTTGCTTTTTCATGTCAGGCTTTGAAAATTAAAGGGAAAATCTATATGCCGTCAACCACGCCACGTCAAAAGATCAATCAAGTGAAACGATTTGGTGGCGAATTTGTTGAGGTCGTGTTAATTGGCGACACGTTTGATGACTCTTTTGCTAAAGCGATGGAGTGTTGTGAAAAAGAGGGAAGCACGTTTATTCATCCATTTGATGATCCCCATGTTATAGCCGGACAAGGTACAGTTGCGATGGAGATTATGAATGACATCGACGAAAATGTTGATTATTTATTTGCAGCGATAGGTGGAGGCGGTTTAATATCAGGGATTGGAACATATATGAAAAGTATTAGTCCGAATACAAAAATCATCGGAGTTGAACCTGAGGGTGCCCCATCTATGAAAATATCTTTAGACCAAGACGAAGTAATTACACTTGATCATATTGATAAATTTGTCGATGGTGCTGCTGTTAAAACAGTTGGGCAACAAACATTTGATATTTGTAAAGAAATTCTAGAAGATGTCACGGTGGTTCCAGAAGGAAAGGTATGTACAACCATTCTTGAATTATATAATGAAAATGCAATTGTAGTAGAGCCCGCAGGCACATTATCTGTATCTGCTCTCGATTTTAATAAAGAAAAAATTAAAGGGAAAAATGTTGTATGTATCATTAGTGGTGGCAATAACGATATCAGTAGAATGCAAGAGATGAAAGAAAAATCTTTAATATATGAAGGATTAATGCATTATTTTATCGTGAACTTCCCGCAGCGCGCTGGAGCACTACGAGAGTTTTTGGATGAAGTGTTAGGGCCAGACGATGATATAACACGCTTTGAATATACGAAAAAAAATAATAAAGACAACGGTCCGGCACTGGTAGGGATTGAATTAAAACAAAGAAAGGATTATGAGCCTTTAATTGATCGGATGAGAAAGAAAGGCTTTCGGTTCCAAGAAATAAATAAAGATATGAATTTATTTAATTTACTAATCTAATGAATGTGATGAAGAATATGTCATAAAGGTGACATATTCTTCTTTTATTTGTCGAAAAGTTCACGAATTTGTCGAATAAGTATAGTAAAAAAATATCTAAGTCATGGTTTACTTTTAAGTAAGCGCTTAATATTTTTTAGTTTGAACAAAATGTGAAATTCTTCGCAGAAGTGTGACATTACTCACAGTCGGATTTCATCATGAGGACTATTATTATCTTATAATATTTTTTATTCTTCCCTACTTTAAAATATTATTAGTGAGTAAAGAATTCGGACAATGAATGGGGGGTTCATGATGATTAAAAAAACATGCCCTGAAGAATATCCAATAACGTTATATTTGAATGGCCATAATCTAGCAACCTATCAGCTAACAAATCGAGATTTAGAAGATTGGGCATATGGCTATTTATTTTCCGAGGCTGTCATTAGTTCACCTAATGATCTAAAAAAACTTGTAGTCGATGAGGGACGGGGTAGGATATTAGCAGAAACAACAGGTGATTTTGATTTTAATAGTTTTAAAGAAAAACAACTCAATTTTACCGCGGGTTGTGGTAGGGGTGTAACCTTTTTTTCGATGTCAGATGTAAAAAGATTCAATAAGGTTAAAACAAACCGAACCGTTTCGCTATCTTATTTATTAAAGAAAAGACACGAATTCGCGATGAATTCTCCTTTATACCTTGAAACAGGAGGTATGCATGGTGCATGCATCGTGGACCGTGAAGGTAGAATCTATGTTAAAGAGGATATTGGTAGACACAATGCAGTTGATAAAGTAATTGGCTATGCATTGCGTCATAACATGAAGCCTGAGGATTTAATTCTATTAACTACAGGTCGTATCTCTTATGAAATGCTTTCTAAAGCTGCTAGATTTGGTTTTGGAATAATTGGTTCTAGAACTGCAGCAACAAAGCAAGCTATTCAACTGGCAAACTTCCTCAATGTGGAAGTGATTGGTTACATTAGGGGGAAGATGGTAAACGTTTACACGAATTGTGGGCGCGTTCTTCATGATCTCAATGAAAAAGCTGCTGGGAATAGCAATTAATTAGTACCACTATTATTAATTTCACTAGATTTGAAGTCGGTTTCATATGGGGGTATGAACGACTTTAAATAGATATTTGTTCTTAGAAAGGGATGAAAAATAAATGGCAGAATTTACACGTAGACAGTTTTTGAAATTGTCTGGTGCAACTGCTGCGACATTAGCTGTTGTGGAGCTTGGTTTTAATACAAACGAAGCAAAAGCAAAAGCTAAAGAGTTGAAAATAGCAGAAGCTACTGTTACACCGACAATTTGTTGTTATTGTGCTGTTGGATGTGGGATTTTGGTGCATGCAAAGGATGACAAAGTTGTTTATACAGAAGGTGACCCAGACCATCCAATTAACGAGGGTTCACTTTGTAGTAAAGGGACAACAATTCGTCAGGTGTTTGAATCCGATCGTCGGATGACAAAGCCTCTTTATCGTGCCCCTGGTAGTGATAAATGGGAAGAAAAAGATTGGAACTGGATGTACGATAGGATTGCTCAAAAAGTCAAAGAAACTCGTGATAAAACATTTGTTACAACTGACGAAAAGGGCATGAAGGTTAACCGCACTGATGCAATTGGTTGCTTAGGTGGGGCAGCATTAGATAATGAGGAAACATATTTACTTGCAAAATTAATGAGAGGGCTTGGACTAACATATATTGAACACCAAGCTCGTATATGACACAGCTCTACGGTTGCCGGTCTGGCACCTTCATTTGGTCGTGGAGCAATGACAAATCACTGGAATGATTTACAAAATTCTGATTGTATTTTAATTATGGGGTCTAACCCTGCTGAAAACCATCCAATTAGCTTCCGTTGGATTTTAAAGGCGAAAGAAAAGGGCGGAAAAATTGTTTCGGTTGACCCGCGTTTTACACGTAGTTCAGCAAAAGCTGATATTTACGCACCAATGCGCTCAGGTACTGATATCGCATTCCTCGGTGGATTGATTAATTACGCAATCGAAAATAATCTTTATCATAAAGAATATATTGCGAAGTATACAAATGCTGCGTTCATTTTAAATGACGATTATGATTTTAGCGATGGTTTGTTTAGTGGGTATGATGAAGCAAGCCGTTCTTATGATCAAAAAACTTGGGCATTCAAGACGGATGCTGAAGGAAAAACATTAAAGGATGAAACGCTACAAGATCCACGTTGTGTGTTCCAAATCATGAAAAAGCATTACTCACGCTATGATATTGATACTGTAACAGCTACAACAGGTACACCGAAGGATGTCTATTTAGAAGTAGCGAAAGCATTCTGCGGAACAGGTAAAGCTGATAAGACAGGTACCATTATGTATGCAATGGGTGGAACTCAACATACAACTGGATCTCAAAATGTGCGCATGTATGCCACTATCCAAATGCTATTAGGTAATATTGGACGTCCTGGTGGAGGAGTAAATGCACTTCGTGGTGAATCAAATGTACAAGGTTCAACGGACTTTGGATTATTATTTCACAACATCCCAGGCTATATAAACGTACCAACTGCAAGTGAAAAATGGGCAACTTTAGAAGCCTTTAACACAACAGAAACACCTAAGTCAGGCTATTGGAGCAATAAACCAAAATTCTTTGTTAGTTACTTAAAGGCAATGTATGGAAAAAGTGCAACAGCAGATAACGAATTTGGCTATCAATTCCATCCGAAATTGAAAGAAGGAAAAAACTATTCCTTTATGGGACTATTTGATGATATGTTTGAAGGAAATCTGCAAGGATTGTTCTTATTTGGACAAAATCCGGTTGTTGGCGCACCAAATGCAACAAGGGCTCATAAAGCACTAGAAAATTTAGATTGGATGGTTGCTATTGACCTTTGGGAAACAGAAACTTCAATGTTCTGGAAAAAAGAAGCAGGAAAAAACCCTGCAGACATCAAAACAGAAGTGTTCTTCTTACCTGCATGTAGCTCTTATGAAAAAGAAGGAACAATAACAAACTCCGGACGTTGGATGCAATATCGTTGGCAAGGCATTAAGCCGAAAGGTGATTCTAAAGCAGATTTAGAAATGATTCATATGTTAGCTCGAAAGCTAAAAGAGCTTTATAAAAATGATAATTCTGAAGTAGCGCAACCATTTAACGCAATGGATTGGAATTTTGGAAGCAGTGATCACCCAGATATCGATCTTGTTCAACGTGAAATCAACGGTTTTGATTCTAAAACTGGTAAGTTAATTCCTGGATTCGGTGGTCTAAAAGATGATGGTTCAACATTATGTGGGAACTGGATCTATTGTGGATTCTATCCTGAAGATGGTAAGAACTTATCGAAGGCACGTGACAATAAGGATACAGGAATGGGTAACTTCTTAAATTGGTCTTACGCTTGGCCAATGAATCGTCGTATTCTTTATAATCGTTCTTCAGCAGATTATAACGGTAAGCCATGGTCTGATGACAAAAAGGTTATTTGGTGGGACGAGGCGAAGAAGGAATGGACTGGCTATGATGTCCCTGACTTTGGTAAAACAACGGTTCCTAATGAAGGAGCTGGTTTAAATCCATTCATTATGAATGCATCAGGAGTAGGAAATATGTTTGCACCAATGAAGGATGGTCCATTACCAGAGCATTATGAGCCTTATGAAAGCCCAATTCCAAATCCGTTTTCTAGTGTTCCTTTTAGCCCTGCTGCAAAAATTTTCAGTGAAAAGAGCAATAAAAAGGGTAATCCAAAGGACTTCCCAATTGTTGCTACAACGTATCGTATAAGTGAGCATTGGCAAACTGGGGCAATGACACGTAATCAAGAATGGTTATCTGAATTAATGCCGCATATGTACGTTGAAATTAGTGAGGAATTAGCGAAGGAAAAAGGAATAAAAAATAAAGATCGAGTTATTTTAAGTTCAGCTCGTTCTGAAATTGAAGTATACGCACTTGTTACAAAGCGTTTTAAGCCTTATACAGTTAGAGGTCAGCTAGTACATCATATTGGTATGCCTTGGAGCTATGGATACAGTGGTATAGCAACAGGTGCGTCTGCCAATGATTTAACAATCAACGTAGGGGATGCTAACTCACAAATTCCGGAATATAAAGCGTTCCTCTGTAATGTAAGGAGGGCTTAAGGATGGCGGAATATGTAAAGTATGTCGATGTAACAAAATGTGATGGTTGCCGTGCTTGTATGGTAGCTTGTAAAAACTGGAATGACCTTGAAGCAGAACCAGAGGAATTCAACGGTACTATCCAGTCTCATAAGGATTTAACTGCAAATACTTGGAATTTAATCACATATGAAGAGAAAGAAATGAATGGTCGCTTTGAATGGTTATTCCGACATAAATCATGTTTGCATTGTACAGATGCTGCTTGTGAGAAAGTATGTCCTGAAGATGCAATTAGCTATTCAGAGTATGGCTCAGTCGTTGTCGATTATGATAAGTGTGTAGGATGCGGTTATTGTGTAGAAGGCTGTCCGTTTGATGTTATTAAACTTGCTGATTATATTGATGAGAATGGTGACAAGCAACGGAGAGCACAAAAATGTACGTTATGTACAGATCGCTTAGATGAAGGTTTACAGCCTGCCTGCGTAACATCTTGCCATACAGATGCTTTAATGTTTGGTGAAAAGGAAGAAATGTTAACACTTGCAGAGGCACGGTTGCAGGAAATTAAAGAGCGTTATCCAAATGCAAACCTTTATAATCCAGCAGGTGTTAAAGGTACGCATACGATTTATGTGTTAGCTGATGTGCCAGAAACATATGGATTACCAGCGAATCCAAAGGTTCCAACGTCTGCGAAGATTTGGAAGGATTATGCTCAGCCAGTTGGTAAAGCGTTGCTTGGAGCAACTACAATGGCTGTCGTTGGTGCTTTTGTTGCAAATAAGTTTTTAGCAAAAGGTGACCATGAAGGAGGCGATTCACATGAGCAAAAAGAAGAGTAAAATGATTCGACGCTTCGGTCTGCCATTTAGAATTGCGCACTGGTTAAATGCATTCGCATTTTTCGCACTATATATTACTGCATTACCAATGTATACAGAGTTTTTCGACTGGCTTTATCCAGTCCTAGGTGGTCCGGCAAATGCTCGTCTTTTACACCGAATCTTTGCCTTTATGTTTATGGCACCGCTTGTATTTATGATTGTTACTGATCCAAAAGCGTTATTCCATTGGATTAAATCAGCTTTAACATTTAGAGCACACGATTTAAAGTTTTTCCCTGCATTTGCAAAGGAGTTCTTTGGGAAACATACTGACATTCCTAAGCAAGACTATTATAATGCTGGTGAAAAGGTAAATTCTTTATTACAAATGATAACAGCGCTATGTTTAATCGGATCTGGTATTATTATTTGGAATACAGGCTGGTTCCCAAATTGGCTTGTTGATATTGGTTATCCAGTTCACGCTATTTCAGTAGGTCTAGCTGTGGCAGTTGTTGTAGGACACATTTATTTGGGTACATTAGCTCCAGGTGGTAAAGAAGCACTTGGCGGAATGATCAAAGGTGATGTACCTGAGGAATGGGCTAAAGAGCACCATGGTCGATGGTACGATGAAGTAAAGGAAAAAGAAGATAACGAATCAAAAGGTGCATAGGTTTTAGTTATGTAAGTGATACTAAATTTAGATCAATATAATAAAAGGCTGCCTTTTCGGGCAGCCTTCATTTTACAAAATTTTTTTTCTTATAGGATAAATCCAATGAGGTGAACTAGATGTCAGTTGTTACAGATGAATACTTAAAAATACAAAAGGAAATTATTAAAAGGCAAGGAGAGTGGCAACAACAAATAACGGCCACAATACCTTCTACTGAAAAATCTTATCAAAATTCATTATTACCATTATTTGAACAAGTGAATGTCAAAATTGATATAGAATTATATAAAAATTGGCTATCACAATTAATTGATTATTTGGGAACTGTCCAACCTACCCTTAAGGAACAATTCGACGTTGTAAAGGGTCTGTTAGATGAACATTTATTAAATCGGTGGGTTGATGAAGTAATTCGTTTGAATGAGTTTTATTTTCAAAATTTTGCTAAGGAAAATAAAATTGATGAATGGATTCCTCATTTTCTAGCAGAACATACCGTCCGTCCATATTTACGTGCGGTAGCACAAAAGTATGAACAGGAGATTAGTGATCTCGATGCAAAAGGTGTTTGTCCGTGCTGCGGCGAACCAATTCGACTTGCATATTTAGAAGGTTCTGTTGGTAGAAAGGTTGTTCATTGTCCACGTTGTTATGCTCATTGGAACGAAAAACGTTCTAAATGCTCACATTGTGGGAAAGATAACGACGATAAAATGACATACCTTCACGTTGAAGGTGACGATTCTATGCGAATTCATACGTGCCAACATTGTAATGGATATGTTAAAGTTATTGATATAAGGCAACGATTGAAGAAGGAAGAACCAGCGATTGTTGACCTAAATACGATTCATTTAGACATTATTGCTCAAGAACGTGGCTATGGCATTACAAAAGCTACGGTTGATGAAAATTAATCTAAAACTACAATATTCCGGTCTTTTTCATAAAAGATGGCGGACTTTATATAAACAATTAGAGGTGAAAAAGATGAAAGCAAGTGGGATTATCCTGGCGGGTGGACAATCAAGTAGAATGGGGAAAAATAAAGCTCTTTTAGACATAGATGGAAAAACCAATATAGAAAGAATAAAAGACCGTTTACAAACAGTATTTCCTGAAGTATTGCTAGTTGCTAACCATATTGAACAGTATGAGTTTTTAAAAATCCCGATTGTACAGGACGTATATCCAGGAAAAGGTCCCCTTGCGGGCATCCATTCAGGTCTAAAAGCCTCTAGTCATGATATTAATTTTTTTGTTGCGTGTGATATGCCGTTTATATCAGCAGAGCTAGCTCGCTATTTCGTTTCTGTATCCGAAGGCTATGATGCTGTTGTTCCGAAAATCAACGGGAAAATCCACCCGTTATTTTCTGTATTTCATAAGTCAGTCTTACCGCTGATTGAAAGCCGGTTGATTGAGGATAGATTGGTCATTAAAAATTTATTAGACGATTTGAATGTCCGAGTACTGGATGAAAAAGACCTTACCCAAGACAAATTCCCACACAATTTAGAAAGAGTGTTTTATAATATGAATTATCCTTCAGATTATGAAAACGTAAAAAAATGGGCGTTATCGTCTGACTACTAGGTTGTTTACCTGAAAATTCGGGTGTTCCAATCGTCTCATAACTTTCAGGGGAGGGGAATCATCAACTAATGCAATTTTTTAAAGTAAAAACTGTGCAAGAAACGTTTGAGTTAATAGAACAATTCGTTAAACCGTTAGAACGATATGAAAATATACCGCTATCGCAAGGATTATATAGAATCCTTTATGAGGATTTGAAAGCACCTGAAAATGTTCCTAGCTTTCGTCGTTCAACTGTTGATGGTTATGCTGTAATGGCTACCGATACGTTTGGATCTTCTGAATCAATGCCAGGTTTTGTAAATGTTATTGGCGAAGTCAAAATGGGTGAGATGATCAATACAAGGCTATCCGCTGGCGAGGCTATGTACATTCCCACTGGTGGAATGGTTCCCGATGGGGCCGACAGTGTAATCATGATTGAGCATTGTGAGGATATAAATGGATTACTAAATACGTATCGTTCGGTAGCACCTGGCGAAAATGTTATTAGTATTGGAGAAGATATTCAAAAGGATACAATATTTCTCCAAAAGGGTACTGAACTAAGACCGCAAGAACTAGGCGCAATTGGTTCTCAAGGAATAGATACTGTTAATGTATATAAACAACTTAAAGTTGGCTATTTATCATCAGGAGATGAAATCGTTCGTTATGATACAAAACAAATAGAGATGGGCCAAATACGCGATATAAATGTTTTAACAATTGGAGGAATGGTTGAGCAATGGGGCTGTGAATTTGTGTATGGTGGGATCGTTCCAGATGATTATGAGACGTTTAAGTCGAAAGCACGTGAGCTTGCAGACAACGTAGATGTCTTAATTTTATCAGGTGGGAGCTCAGTTGGTGCAAAGGATTTTACAACTGAGGTTATCCAATCGTTAGGGAATCCGGGAGTATACGTACATGGAATTTCAATTAAACCTGGGAAGCCTACTTTATTGGCACATGCTAAAAATTTGCCTGTTATCGGTTTACCGGGTCATCCGGCTTCAGCAATGATCATATTTCAACTATTTGGCAGTGCAATTATAAATCGATTAAAGGGGAAAAAGGAGCGAGTAATTCCGACCCGTATTAATGTGAAAATAAAGAAAAATATTCCTTCAGCACCAGGTCGCTCTGATTATGTTCGCGTAAAACTTATTTTCGAGAATGAAGAGTGGTGGGCTGAGCCGATTCTAGGGAAATCAGGTTTGTTAAAGACATTAGTTCAAAGTGATGGAATTGTCGAAATAGATTCGGAAAAGGAAGGCGTTGCTGTCGGAGATTCGGTACCTGTTTTTTTATTTAAATAACAGGGGATAGGTGGGATGGAAAATGATGCAGGATAATCGATATCGTAGACAAATATATTTAGAGGATAAGCCGAAACAACAAGCACTAACAGAATTATTAAATGCATTTGAATTTGATAGAAAAATTGAATATATACCTACAGCTGAATCGTTAGGTAGAATTACTGCTTTACCGATTTATGCAAATTTATCTCAACCCCATTATCATGCATCTGCCATGGATGGAATAGCCGTTACGGCCTGTTATACGTATGGGGCTCATGAGGATAATCCAATTCAGCTTAAGCTTAGTGAAGGGCAATTTACTTATGTTGACACAGGCAACCCAATTCTAGCTCCGTTTGATGCAGTAATTATGATAGAAAATGTTCACATTATTAATGAAGATACAATTGAAATTATCGAACCAGCTACACCTTGGCAGCATATTCGGCCGATTGGCGAGGATGTTGTTACAGGTGAAATGCTTTTGCCACAAGGACATAAATTACGACCTGTTGATTTAGGTGCATTGTTAGCTGGTGGTGTTCTAGAAGCACCGGTAGTGAAAAAACCGAACATTGTGATCATCCCAACTGGTAATGAGATTGTTAGTCCAAGCCTTAATGTACAGCCAGGTGAAATTATTGAGACAAATGGTACTGTATTTGCTTCATATGCTGTGGAATGGGGTGGTTGTCCGCATATTCAACCGATTGTCAAAGACGATCCTGACTTAATCCGCTCGGAAATTTTAAATGCCACAAAAACAGCTGATATTGTTATTATTAATGCTGGCTCTTCAGCTGGTTCGAAGGACTATACAGTTCATATTATAAATGAAATAGGCACGGTTCTGTCACATGGTGTTGCAACCCGTCCAGGAAAGCCTGTAGTATTGGGAAAGGTAAATGATACTATTGTTGTTGGACTACCGGGTTATCCTGTTTCTGCTTATTTGGCGATGGAATGGTTTGTCAGACCGTTAATTTCCAAATATTTAGGGATTTCCGAGACAAATCGTGAAACATTATCTGTTAAGCTTGGCCGTCGTATTGTTTCGAATATGGGCTCTGAGGACTTCGTACGGATGAATATTGGCTATGTAAACGGACAATTTATAGCAAACCCGCTAACTAGAGCTGCCGGTGTAACGATGTCGATGGTACGTGCTGATGGACTATTAGTAGTTCCTGCAGATAGTTTAGGTCTTGAACAAGGTGAAGAGGTGGACATCGAGTTATATAAGCCAGTAGAGGTAATAGAAAAGTCGATTTTATTTAGTGGGAGTCATGATTTAACAATTGATATTATTTCATCTTTAATTCGAGCTCGTGATATAAACCGCCAAATTATTTCATCACACACTGGAAGTATGGCAGGCCTTATTGCAATAAAAAAAGGAGAGGCTCATATTGCTGGAATTCATTTACTTGATCCAGAAACAGGGGAGTATAATCTTCCATTTATAAGTAAGTACTTGAAAGGTGAAAACATTGTTTTGCTGCGGTTTTTAAAACGAGAACAAGGATGGATTGTTCCAAAAGGAAATCCTTATGAAGTAAAAGCAATTGAAGATCTAAAAGAAAAACAGCTTCATTTTGTAAATCGCCAAAAAGGAGCTGGGACTAGGATTTTATTTGATCACCTGCTTAAAAAGTCTAATATTTCTTCATTTGAAATTAACGGCTATCAACGGGAAATGTTCTCCCATTTGAGTGTTGCCGCGGAAGTTAAACAAGATAATAAGAGTGTAGGTCTAGGTATTTATTCGGCTGCAAAGGCTATGGATCTTGATTTTATCCCTCTAGCAGATGAATCGTATGATTTACTCATGACTCGTGATTTCTACGAGAGTGAAGGTGGCAGACTACTAGAAAGTGTTTTACGGTCTGAAGATTTTGCTACGACAGTTGCAGAATTAGGTGGATATAAAGTAGATTGTGATTTTGTGTCTATGTTCTATTAGGGGCTGCTTATACATTTGTTTCCACACTTTTACATGTGAAATAATCATGAACATTAACTCTTTTCTAACAAAAACATCTTCAAAATGTTTATAATGAAAGAGTAAATTAGTCTAGTAAATTAATTCTCAACTAGGAGTAGGAGGATTTTTAATGTTAACAAATATTGGAATACCAGGATTGATACTTATTTTATTGCTTGCGTTAATTGTTTTTGGACCTAAGAAATTACCTGAAATAGGTAAAGCAACTGGGCAAACCATTCGTGAATTTAAAAAATCAACAAAAGAATTAACTGGCGATGTTATTGAAGAGTTCGATGAAGTTAAGGACGAAATTAAAGAATTAAAAAAATAAAAGATCGTACACTATCTTATTTTTAGGAGCTGATTTTGATGCTATCCAACATTGGTGTTCCAGGTTTAATTTTAATATTAGTTATCGCACTTGTTATTTTTGGCCCATCTAAATTACCTGAGATTGGTAAAGCAGTTGGCAGTTCTTTGAAAGAGTTTAAAAAAGCAACTAAAGAAATCGTTAATAACGATGATGAGCCAAAGAAGATTGAAGAAGAAAAGAAAATTGATGAACAAAAGAATGATATAGTATAATCTTATGATAGAGAAGGTGTAGGATACTCATCTTACATCTTTTTCTTAGTTATTACAAAAAAACACAAACCTCTGATCGGATTGGGGGAAATAATTTGGAACAGCAAGATAAAAACATGAATCTTGTCGGGCACTTGGACGAGCTACGTAATCGAATTATTGTTGCAGCATTAGCGTTTATTGTATTTTTTATTACCGCATTTATATTTGTTAAAGATATCTATGATTTTTTTGTAAGGGACTTGGATTTTCAACTTACTGTTCTAAGTCCAACAGAAATCATTATTGTTTATTTTAAAATTGCGGGCGTAGTTGCCATTGCAGCTACGATTCCTGTAATAGCATGGCAGCTTTGGCTTTTCATTAAACCTGCATTAAAGCCACTTGAAAGAAAAGTAACTCTTTCCTATATTCCGGCATTATTTGTATTATTTATAGTAGGTCTTTGCTTCGGTTATTTCTTTATTTTTCCTATTGTATTTGACTTTCTAGTTACATTAGCCGAGGACATGCAAAATATGTTTACGATTGAAAAATATTTTCAATTTTTATTAAGAGTCACGTTACCGTTTGCGATTCTTTTTGAGCTTCCAGTTGTCGTAATGTTTTTAACAAGTCTTGGGATAATTAATCCACCTAAACTAGTAAAAATTCGAAAATATGCATACTTTATTCTTGTTATTGTGTCCGCCACAGTAACGCCGCCAGATTTACTAATGCAAACATTAGTTATGATCCCGATGTTTATTCTTTATGAAGCAAGTATTTCGATGTCGAAAATTGTGTATCGAAAAAAACTGGCAAAAGAGAAAAAACTTGCTGAGGAATATGGGTTGACAGATTCTGAGGAAAACGATAAAACAGCGGAGGGGAAATCTTCTGATCAAACTGATCAGGATGGCAAAGAAACTGTAGATAGTGATGTTGATGGTAATGATGAAAAATCAAATAAAGAATGACAACTTGCTGTCCGATTAGGACAGCTTTTTATTATTCTGAAAAAATATACTACAATTATTATTTGCTACAATAACACCGTTTTTAAGTTGTTAAGAACGTTCTGTGAACATTGTGAATAAATGCCAATTTTTGTTCAAATATTTGATATATTATGGAGTGACAAACAAATCGTCTTATTAAATAAGATGATATTCGAAAACAATTACATATTCTCGGAAGGGAGATAGTGTTTATGCAAGAGAGAAAGTCCATCTATGAAACAGCGATGGAACGCGGGATTTCAAGGCGGAATTTTTTGAAAATGTGCACAGCATTAACTGCAACAATGGGTTTGAGCTACACACAAACTAATCAAGTTGTACAAGCAATGGAAACTAAACCACGTGTGCCTGTTATTTGGTTACAATTCCAGGACTGCACAGGATGTTCCGAATCCTTTATTCGGTCAACACATCCAAAAACTGAAAGCGTTTTATTAGATATGGTTTCACTAGAGTATTCTGAGGTGCTTTCGGCAGCATCAGGTCACCAAGTAGAAGCAGCTCGTAAAGCAGTCATGGAAAATTATCCAGGAGAGTATATCCTTTGTGTGGAAGGTAGTATTCCAGGTGAAGATTATTTCTGTACAGTAGGTGGTCAATCAGCGAGGGATGCTTTAATTGAAACAGCTTCAGGGGCATTAGCGGTTATTACATATGGTAGCTGTTCATCATGGGGTGGAATTGCTGCTGCTTATCCAAATCCAACAAATGCAGTTGCTGTGACAGATATTATCAAAGATAAACCAGTTATTCTAGTACCAGGTTGTCCTCCAATTGCAGAGGTTATGACAGGTGTTATTGCGCATTTCTTAACTTTTGGTGCAATCCCGGAGTTAGATCATTTCGGAAGACCAAAGGCTTTTTATCGCCATCGTATTCACGACAAATGCAATCGTCGTGCTTATTTTGATGCAGGGTTGTTTGCTGAATCATTTGATGATGAAGGAGCTAAACAAGGCTATTGCTTATATAAGGTTGGTTGTAAAGGCCCAACAACATATAATTCATGTGCAGAAATGCGTTGGAATGGCGGCGTCAGCTATCCAATTCAATCTGGCAATCCTTGTATTGGTTGTTCAGAGAAGAATTTCTGGGATAATGGTCCATTCTTTGAACGATTGGCAGAAATTCCTGGCGGTCAAACGACATTTAATCCAGAGAAGTTTGGTGTATATGCAGCTGGCGTAACTGCTGCTGGTGTTGCCATCCATGCAGCTGCAACAGCAGTCAAGAAAAAAATGGATGATAAACAATAATCGGATAGTAAGAGGTGAAATGAAATGGCAGAACGTATAGTAGTAGACCCGGTGACTCGTATTGAAGGTCATTTACGGATTGAAGCAGATATAAATAATGGAGTAATTGAACGAGCATATAGTTCAGGAACTGCTGTTCGAGGTATTGAATTAATCGTAAAAGATCGAGATCCTCGTGATGTTTGGGCGTTTGTGCAACGGATTTGTGGTGTTTGTACAACAACACATGCACTCGCATCCATTCGTTCAGTTGAAAATGCTTTAGACATTAAAATCCCTAGAAATGCTCATCTAATTCGTGACATTATGAATGAAATGTTATTTGTTCATGACCATGTTGTGCATTTCTATCACTTACATGCGCTTGACTGGGTAGATGTCGTCAGCGCATTAAGTGCAGATCCAAATGAAACTAGTAAAATTGCGCAATCAATTTCAGATTGGCCAAAGTCTTCACCAGGCTATTTCGCTGAAGTGAAAGCGAAGGTACAAAAAATTGTAGATAGTGGTCAGTTAGGAATGTTTGCGAATGGTTATTGGGGACATCCAGCCTATAAGCTTCCGCCTGAAGTAAACTTGCTGGCAGTTGCTCACTACTTAGAAGCATTAGATTGGCAAAAAGAAGTTGTTAAGATTCACACAATTTTTGGTGGAAAGAATCCACATCCACATTATGTTGTTGGTGGAATGGCTACTCCGCTAGACATTAATAGCGATAATGGTATTCATGCTGAACGGTTAATGCATGTTTCACAATTAATTGATGAGGCGAATAAGTTTGTAAATCAAGTTTATATTCCAGATTTACTTGCGATTGGCTCGTATTATAAGGACTGGCTCCATGGTGGTGGTTTGAGCAATTATTTAAGCTATGGTGATTTCGCAACTGGCGATATATATGATATCGCATCATACCGGATGCCTCGTGGTGTTATTTTAAACGGGGACATTAACAATGTGTTAGATATTGATCCAACAGACCCTGAGCAAGTGAAAGAGTTTATCGATTATTCATGGTATTCCTATGATGGAAGTGAAACTGGTGGTAAACATCCATTTGAAGGTGAAACAACCTTTAACTACACAGGTCCTAAAGCACCGTATACACAACTAAATACGGACGAGAAATATAGTTGGATTAAGGCGCCACGCTGGCAGGAAGAGCCAATGGAGGTTGGTCCATTAGCAAGGATTATGGTTGGCTATGCGAAAGGGCAACCAGAAATTGTTGAAATAGTTGATGCCACATTAGCTAAACTCGGTGTTGGAATTGAAGCATTACATTCAGCATTAGGACGTACAGTTGCACGTGGTCTTGAGTCTGTTTTAATGGTAAAGTGGGCACGTGAAGACATGGATAAGCTATTAGCTAACATTAAAAATGGTGATCAAGTAACATTTGATCGGACCAAATGGGAACCAAAGTCATGGCCGAAGCAAGCCCAAGGAGTAGGTTGGATGGAAGCACCACGTGGGGCATTAGGACACTGGATCGTCATTGAAGATGAAAAAGTAAAGAGCTATCAGGCGATAGTTCCAACAACATGGAATGCTTCTCCAATCGATGGTAAAGGGAAAATTGGTGCATACGAAGCGGCCTTAGCTACTACACCAGTTCATGACCCTGAACTTCCATTGGAAATTATCCGGATTATTCATTCATTTGATCCATGTCTAGCATGTGCAGTCCATTTAACCGATTTAGAAAATAATAAGACTACCGAAATTAAATTAGGTTAATAAGGGGGTTCAATCAATGTCAAACCCTTCTAGAAACGTATTTGATCCAGATGGTTTGCGTGTTGCTGAAACAAAAGAAGACCGTCTTTACGTTTGGCAGGCACCAGTACGCATATTTCATTGGATTAATGCTGCTGCAATTATCATCTTAATGGTAACGGGTATTTATATTGGGAAACCATTTGTAAGTGCTCCAGTACCAGAAGATGCGTCATATAACTTTTTAATGGGCTGGGTAAGAATTGTTCATTTTGTAACGGCCTTTATCTTCACGCTTAATTTAATTGTTCGTTGGTATTGGGTTTTTGTCGGAAATGAACATGCTACTTCGAATTTACTAAGAAAAGATTTTTGGAAAGGCTTAGTTGAAACTCTCAAATTCTACTTGTTTTTACCAAATAAGAAGCAGCATTACATTGGCCACAACCCATTGGCGCAGCTAAGCTATTGGATATTTATTGGCTTAGGCTCTATTTTGGTTATATTTACAGGATTTTATATGTTTTTTGAACCACAGCCAGAATCTACTTTAGGACAGTTGTTTAGCTGGGTACCATATATTTTTGGAAATAGCTTTGCGATTCGTTCATGGCATCATGTTGTTGCATGGGGTTTTATGATTTTTATGATTGTTCATATTTACATGGCGTTCCGAGAAGACTGGCTCCAAAAAAATGGAACAATGTCATCCATTTTTACCGGTTACAAGCATGAAGAAATCCATAATGTAGGTGAACATATTGACGAACCTAGAAAACAAGCAAACTAATAAAATAACAATACTTGGAATCGGCAACACCCTCTATTCAGACGAGGGTGTTGGCGTTCATATTTTACCACTATTAGAGAAAGAGCTAGCAGGCTATGAAAATGTTGAAATTATTGAGGGAGCGACCGACGGCATTCGCTTACTTGGTCCAGTAGAGGAAGCTGATTATTTAGTAATCATTGATGCAATAAATGCCGGAAAAGCTGGTGGAACGATTATTACCATCACCGATGATGAAATACCACAATATTTTGGCGTAAAGATGTCGATTCATCAATTGGGCTTTCAAGAGGTACTGTTTGCAGCGAAAATTCGTGAACAGCTTCCTAAAAAGATGGTGATGATTGGTGTTCAACCTGAGTCTTTACAATTTGGGATTGAGATGTCACAAACTGTAAAGGATGTATTGCCAACAGTCGTTAAGATGGTTGTTGTACAAGTTGAAAAGTGGTGCAAGGAAAATGGATCGAGCTGATTTTTTCTCATTTATAAAAAAAAGCGTAGTAGATACAGTTAAAGAGGTTAGTGCACCATTTATAGAAGACGATCTCAAAAAGGTAGACCAAATGGTTGACAGCTTGGCAGGAATTAAATGGCTACCTGCTTATGGAGAAACGCTTAATAACAAGATAGGCTATCAAGACCTTTATATTCAAAATCGCCATTTAGCAAGTTACTTTGATGGGGAAGAAGTAACCGTTTTTGATAAAGTCTGTCCAAAATGTCAAACAATTGTGCAATGGATTAGCTATGATAGGAAATTAAAATGTTTTGGATGTGATACTTCTATCACAGTAATTGATCGACAAGGTGATTTACAATTAAAAGAGTACGAAACGAAGTGCGAAAATGGCATTTGGTTTATTGGTATTCTTTAATTTTTCCGTGAATTTCTACTATAAGGAAGATGCGTATGCATGAAATGGCGTTAATGGGAGATATCTTAAATCTCGTCGGAACTGATGCAAGAAAGAATAATATAAAAAAAGTAAAGAAAGTTAATTTAATAGTAGGAGATTTAAGCAATGCGTTGCCAGATGCACTTGAGTTGGCTTTTGATGTATACAAGCGGCAAAATATTGACTTTTTAGATATACATTCTGAATTGATCATTCAAAAAGAAGCAGCAAAAGCAGTTTGTACAATATGCGGGACAGAGTATATTCCAGAGCAAAAAATTGCCGTCTGTCCAATGTGTCATATTCCTACGGGAAAACTTATTTCAGGTGAAACGTTTAAAGTTGATTCTTACGAAGGTGATTAAGGAGGCTATCAACATGAAAGTAACATTAGGTCAAGATGTATTAACAGATAACAATTCGGCAGCAGCTTTTAATCGGGATCAATTTACGAAAAGCAAAACATTAGTTATTAACTTAATGAGTTCACCAGGAGCTGGGAAAACAACACTGCTACAAAAAACGGTTCAACGGCTCTCACAGGATTTTCGTATTGGTGTAATTGAGGGAGATTTAGCTACTGAGATCGATGCGGATCGAATTCGTGAAGCTGGTGCACAAGCTGTACAAATAAATACTGGCGGTGGCTGCCATCTCGATGCAAGAATGGTAGCGAAAACATTACCAGAGTTTAATTTAGACGAAATAGATATTTTATTTATCGAAAATGTTGGAAATCTTGTTTGTCCATCAGGCTATGATTTAGGTCAAAATCATAAAATTGCTATTTTAAGTGTGCCGGAAGGAAATGATAAGATCCCTAAATATCCAGTTATGTTCCGTCGTACAGAAATGGTCATTTTGAATAAAATTGATCTTTTACCTTACCTTGATTTTAGCGTCGAAAAAGCGCTAGAAGATTTAAAGGGTATAAACCCTGAATCTAGCATTATCGAGGTTTCTGCTAAAACGGATGAAGGTATAGACGAGTGGATCAATTGGATTAGGAGCGCATACGAAAGATGCCAGAAGCAATTTTAATAAAGGTAAAAGGACGGGTTCAAGGTGTGGGATTCCGTCCCTTTGTCTTTCAACTTGCTGAAAAATATAAAGTAACGGGAACTGTTCAAAATAATATGGATGGTGTCCGTATTATTGCAGAAGGTAATGAAAACTCGTTAGAAAACTTAGTAAATGAGCTCAAAACGAATGCACCACGATTAAGCAGGATTGATTCCATCCTTGTTGAGGATGTAGAACTCAATGGATTTACTGATTTTTCAATTATCGCAAGTGAACGGTCAGGAGCTTCTTCGTTAGTAATTCCTATTGATGCATCAGTTTGTGAGGATTGCCTTAACGAAATGAATGATCCAGCTAATTTTCGTTATCTATATCCTTTTATTAATTGTACACAATGCGGTCCGCGCTATACGATCATTGAAGCACTTCCATATGATCGACCATACACGGTAATGAAGGATTTTGTTATGTGTGATAAGTGTAGGAAGGAATATGAGGATCCTACAAATCGACGTCATCATGCACAGCCAATTGCTTGTCCTGAGTGTGGCCCAAAGGTGATATTGTATAGTATTGACCGAAAAGAAGTAGCATCAGAAAGCGCTGCAATTACTGCTGTGAAAGAGAAATTAACAATAGGTGAAATTGTTGCTATCAAAGGAATTGGCGGCTATCATCTTGTCTGTGATGCGAAAAATGAGCAGGCGATTAATCTCTTAAGGCAACGGAAGAGCCGTCCGCAAAAGCCTCTTGCAATTATGGCGAAAAATATTGAAGCGGTTCGAAAAGTATGTGCCGTTAATGAGCGGGAAGAAGAAGCGATTACGTCAACTGCGGCTCCAATTGTCGTGTTACAGAAGAACCGAAATGAGATTCTACCAGATGAGCTGGCTCCAGGTATAAACACTTTAGGGATGATGCTACCTTATACACCTCTGCATCACCTATTGTTCTCTGGAAATTCCCTTGAATTTCTCGTGGTGACAAGTGCGAATCCATCAGGACTGCCTATGTTATATAAAGATGAAGAGGCTTTTCATTATTTAGAAGATATTGCAGACTATGTGTTAACAGCAGATCGAAAAATTATTCATCCAATTGATGACTCAGTCGTTCAAATTATAAATAATAAATTAACATTTTTACGGCGGGCCCGCGGGTTCGTTCCTGACCCGCTGATTACGGACAAAAACATTCATGGTGTCGTATCTCTAGGTCCACAACAAAAAAACACATTCGCAATTGGTAGAAATGAAGAAATATTTGTAGGACCTCATATCGGTGACATGAATCATTACGAAATGACGCAACATTATAAACGGGAACTCAAACACTTAATGAAATGGCTTGGACCGTTTACGAAACCTATATTGGCAATTGATAAGCATCCGAGCTACGCAGTTCGAGATTTAATAAGGAATTTTAGGGATAGTGATGTCATAGAAATTCAGCATCACCATGCTCACCATGTTTCCTGTATGGTCGATAACCATCTTAACGACAGTTGCTTTGGAATTATTTTGGATGGAACGGGCTATGGAGAGGATGGTAATATTTGGGGCTTTGAGGTCTTATATGGTGATGCAAAAGGGTATAAACGTTTAGCTCATTTACGCTACTCACCATTACCTGGTGGTGAAAAAGCAATCAAAGAGCCATGGAGAAACGCTGTGGCAATGTTGATAGAATATCTAGGAAATGAAGGAAAAGAATTAGCAGGTACGCTTTTTCCAGAAAAGAGCTATGAGATTGAAATAATTAGTAATATGGTTGTAAAGAATTTAAATAGCCCATTAGCAGGTACATGTGGCAGACTATTTGATGCGGTAAGCGCAATTCTTGGAATTTGTACGGTACAGAGCTATGACGGTGAGGCTGCAATAAAATTATCAGAAATAGTACCATTTAATGCGTCTTGTCGTGGGGACGTATATCCATATGAACTGAAGGATGATTGCAATCTACTAGAAATTGATTTTTCTTCCTGTCTAAAGGGGATCATTACTGATTATTTAAAAGGACGTGATTATGCCGAAATCGTTCAAGCATTCCACGAGACCGTCGTCCATTCATGTGTTGATAGTATTGTAAAGCTAGCTAATCATGATGAAAAACTAAATCGTAGTGTCGTATTGTCCGGTGGTAGTTTTCATAATCCATTTTTAGCGAGAGAGATTAAGAGAATGTTAGAATTGAAAGGTTTTCGTGTATTTATCCACAGTCGTGTCCCATGTAATGATGGAGGATTATCGTTAGGACAATTAATGATTGCTACTGCTAATAGAACGAATGGATAAGTAGGAGGGAAAGGTTATGTGTGTAGGGGTTCCAGCAAAAGTAATTGAAAAGCAAGAATTTAGCGCAACAGTCGATGTAATGGGTTCACAAATGACTGTAGGTATTATATTTGTTCCAGAAGTAGAAATTGGTCAATATGTAATCGTTCATGCAGGTCAAGCGATGTCGATTGTTGATGAGGACTACGCTCGGTTAAGCCTAGAGGAATGGAGGCGTCTTGCTGATGCTAGAGATGCATGAACAAAATTCCAACCCAGAAATTAGCAAGAAGCTTCTTGAAAAAACAATTAATCATGCTAAAGCCTTTGAAGCCAAATTCGGTCACAAGCCTGCTTTTATGGAGGTTTGTGGGTCGCATACAATGGCATTGGCACGTACAGGTGTAAAAAAAGCGCTCCAAGATTATGTAAGATTAATATCTGGTCCTGGTTGTCCAGTATGTGTCACTGATCAAAAGTCTATTGATGCGATGATTGAATTAGCAGTAGGCGAAAATCGGATTATTTGTACGTTCGGGGATATGATTCGCGTTCCAGGTACGAACCGAACGTTACTGGAAGCGAAAACTGAGGGCGCCGACATCCGTGTCGTTTATTCGCCGCCCGATGCTGTCAGGATTGCAGAAGAGAACCCAACTAAAGAGGTAATCTTCCTCGGGGTAGGTTTTGAAACGACAATACCAATCTTAGGAGTAGCTCTAAAAACCGCCCACGAAAAGGATGTCAAAAACTTTTCAATGTGGGTTACGACCAAGCTCGTAGAGCCAGTTTTACGCACTTTATTAGATTCAGGTGAGGTTAAGCTAGATGGTTTTATTTTACCTGGTCATGTATCAATTGTTTTAGGAAGGAAAGGCTATCAATATTTAGTTGATGAATATAAAATTCCTGGAATGATAACAGCATTTGAGCCGGTTGAGCTATTAAGTGGTATCTATAAGCTGATTGATATTTTGCTAGAGGAACGAGTCGACATTATTAATGATTATAAGAGTGTAGTAACCGAGGATGGAAATCCAATCACCCAAAAAATTATCGAGACGTATTTTCAGCCTTGTGATGAAGCATGGCGTGGGATTGGGGTTATACGTAACAGCGGTTTAGATATTCATGACGATTATTCCCAATTAAATGCGAAAAGGCGGTTTAAGGTTGTTGTCGGTGAACCGAAGAAAACGAAATGTCGTTGTGGCGAAATTATTAGAGGCTTAGTAGGTCCTGAAGATTGCCTGTTATTTGGGAAGGCTTGCAAACCAACAAATCCTATTGGCCCTTGTATGGTATCGGGTGAAGGTAGTTGCGCAGCTCATTATCAATATATGAGGGAGGAGTAAAGAATGAGCGATCGGATTAATTTAGCTCATGGGGATGGCGGAGAGCTTGCCCATAAGCTGATTCAGGATGTATTCGTGGAAAAATTTGGTCATGATAAACAGGCTCAATTAGATGCTGCGTTGCTATCTCTATCAAGCAGTGAAATTGCTTTTACAACGGATAGCTTTGTAGTAAAGCCTCTTTTTTTTCCAGGTGGAAATATTGGCAAGCTTGCAGTTGCAGGAACAGTTAATGATTTGGCCGTTACTGGGGCTACTCCAAAATTTTTAACAGCATCTTTTATTATAGAAGAGGGTTTTTTAATAAAGGATTTAAGGGTCATTGTCGAATCGATGTACGAGGAAGCAGAAAAAGCAGGCGTGAAAATTGTTGCTGGTGATACAAAGGTAGTTGAGTTAGGAAGCGCGGATGGCTTATACATAAATACTACAGGTATTGGTGTATTTGAAAGTAACCAAGTTCGGATTCAACCTGAAAATATTGAGGTCGGTGATTCAATCATTATTAGCGGAACGATTGGAGATCACGGTATTGCTATTTTAACTGCTCGCGGCGAATTAGGAATAAAATCTGACTTATGTAGCGATTGTGCAACACTTAACCGGATGATTGCTGATGTGGTACAAGTTTCAGAACATGTTAAAATGATGAGGGACCCAACCCGTGGTGGATTAGCGACAACACTTGTAGAAATTTGTGAAGACTTCAAAGTCACGGTGGAAATTGAGGAAAGTCGTGTTCCAATTAAAAATCAAGTACATGGTGCATCTGATATACTGGGGTTTGATCCTCTTTATTTAGCGAACGAAGGGAAAATCATCTTTATTGTTGCAAAAGAGGATGAAGATAAAGTCTTACAGGCAGTGAGACAGCATGAAGAGGGTAAAGATGCCTGTGTAATCGGTAAAGTCACAGCCAAGGACAAAGGGCAATTATTTATTACAACTCCGATTGGTAGCAAAAGACGATTAAACAGATTAGCAGGAACGATGCTTCCGAGAATTTGTTAAACTTTGGTATACATAGTATACGAATCTAGCTTAAACGCCTATTCCCTCGGATAAAAATTCTTCCCACACGAGTCAAAATCCGACTTCTTTTGTGGGAAGAACACGACGCACAAAAAGCGCTAGTACTGGCGTTGCGACAGGTTGTCGCGACTTTTGCCAGTACTTTTTTTGGACTAACCAAGGCGCTTACACTACTTATTTATTTGGATTGAATTTAACAGAGATTATGCAAACATCGTCCTCGCATGTTGATTCCTTTGCTCTCTCTAATAACACTTCATCAAAAAAGCTTTGATGATCTAAGCTTTGATGTTTGATAAAAAGCTCCTGTAGCCTACTATTCCAGAATTTATGATTGGATAGTTCGGTAAGTCCGTCTGTATACAAAAGGATTCTGGAGCTATTCTTTATAGGAATGACGCCTTTTTCAAACTGTAAGTTCCGTATTAAACCAATTGGTGGACAACCAATTTCAAGCTTTTGGATTTGTTTATTGTCAGTTAACAAAAGGGCAGGCGGGTGGCCAGCATTGACGTATTCAATTCGTTTATTTGCGAAATCAAAAAGCATGCATATGCCGGAAAAATAATAAGAGTTTAAATGTCCCTTTGTACTGTTTTTGAAAAGGTTATGGCTATGTTTGTTTAATTCCTTAAAAATTATAACGGGATCTTCAACTCTTGTAAGTAATCCATGAAGTAATGACCGGATGGACATGCTTATCAAGGAAGCATGAATTCCATGTCCCATCACATCTATTAAAATTAATCCATACTTTCTCGGTGAAATTTCTACCCAGTAATACATGTCGCCAGAAAGTTGTTCAGAAGGTAAATATCTAGCATCAATTGATATATGTGGCAACTTAAGTGGAGAAGGCAATATACTAATTTGTATTTGTTTGGCAATTTGTATATCAGATTGCATCTTTTGGAAGAGATTCATTACTTTTAATTCATTTCTTTTCCTATCATCAATTTCTCGTCTTAGTTTAAAAGAGAGGTTAACACGAGCAATTAACTCAACATTATTGATTGGTTTTGCAATATAGTCTGTTGCACCAGCATTAAACGATGCTAGAATAATTTCACTGTCCCTACATTTAGTTGTAATAATAACTGGTGTATCCTTCATCATCGGATATGATTTTATCTTTTTACAAGCTTCAATACCATTCATATCTGGTAAATCAATGTCCATTATAATGAGTTCAATCTCTTCTGGTTCTTCAGTTGTTAAATTTTTCACAATATATGTAATCACGTCCACACCGGAAGCAAACAGAAAAATATTCGTAAGCCGATGTTTTTGAAGCAGGTTTACAATATGATTGCGGTCATCTGTAGAATCATCAACAATTAAAATTGTCATAAGATGGTTCCTCTCCAAAAAGGTATTATTATTATTTTAACATAGATTAAATCTCAAAATTATGAAAAACGAGAGAACGTCACGTTTTTTACAAATTTTTAATGTTAATCCATTTAAATTATATGATAGTATTTTTTTATATGAAAAAATTATAACCTAGTAATGATGTCTAAAAAGGAGAGATTTCAATTATGGTAAATCATCTTTTCAAAAGACTTTTAGCAAATGAAACTGGTGCTATCTTCTTTGGCAAAAAAGATCATACAATTGAAACAAATACGGTAAATATACAGCTTAATACGAATAAAGAAAGCTCCACTTCAAAGCGATTTCAAGAGCTCTTAAATAGTGATGAGGCTGAGCAAGTTAAATTTGTTGGTTTAACAGTTGAGGACATTGAGCGGTTGGCAACCATTCGCCCCATTTTTGAAAAATATTCTGAGCAAATGGTGACTGCGTTCTATAATCGACTTCAAGAGCTACCCCACTTACTGGATATAATAAATAAACATTCGACGATCGATCGCTTAAAGAAAACTTTAAGAGGGTATCTATTAGATATGGTTTCTGGTGAGGTAGGTGCTGATTATGTTATTAGACGTAAGATCATAGGGAATGTTCATAATCGTATCAATCTTTTTCCGGAATGGTATATTGGTGCCTATACGTTAATTCAAAATGAGGTATTAGCAATATTAAATAAAGAATTGCCACATAAGGATGCTGAAGAAACGTACCAATCTTTTTTAAAGCTTTGTTCGTTTGATATGCAAATCGGCATATCAACATATATTGAATCGTATACTTCTTCTATGATGAAATTAAATGAAGTTGAAGAATTACAGCATCGCTTAAATGAATCAGCTACTGCATTAGCAGCAAATGCCCAAGAAACAACAGCAACTATAGCTGATAAAGAAAAAATAGTACGTGAAATATTAGAAGGAATCCGCCTAATTCAAGAAAACTCCCAACAGATGATTAGTCAAGTTCAAGATGGGAAAACAAATGTAGCTAGTTCTCTCAATGAGATTGACACGATAGTAGATATGATTGAATCAACAAAAAATATGACAACGGAATTAAGTGAAAGCTCCAATAAGATTGGTCAAGTCGTAAAGGTGATTCGTGATGTATCCAGTCAGACCAATGTGTTATCATTAAACGCAACCATTGAGGCAGCACGTGCAGGTGAACATGGTAGAGGGTTCACTGTTGTTGCGAAGGAAGTACGCAACTTAGCCAACCAAACACAAGAAGCACTGGATCACATCCAAGAACAAATTACTAACGTACAGGAAAAGGTAAAATATTTTGAGGATGCCTTTAATAAAATCGTTGAACAAACAAGTTTATTTAGAGAAATAAACCGTAATATTATAGACGTTCTCGAAAGCTCTGTAAGCGGGGTTAAACAAAATGATGAAAAGATTCGCAACTTTAGCGGTTTCGTTTCTGCATTTCAAGAAACATTCCAAGATATTTCTATAGCATCGCAGCAAATTGCAGATATGGCACAGCAACTTACCTACTTAAATAGTGAATTAAATGATAAGTTCAGTTAAGAACGAATAGCACTATTGCTTATCACTTAAAGTAATGAAATAAAAATATAAAACACGCCTGATTGTTATTGATCAGGCGTGTTAATCATTATTGTAGCTACATGTGTTAATCGCTCATAAATTTGTTCTCGAATGGAACCTTCTAAGCCAATATCATCCATCGCTTCCTTCATACAAGTAAGCCAAGCTTTTGCGCGTGTAGGTGTAATTTCAAAGGGAAGATGTCTTGACCTCATAGCAGGGGGTCCAAATTCATCGCTATAAAGTGTAGGACCCCCTAAAAATTGGGTTAAAAACATTTTTTGCTTTCTCATAATCACTTTCATGTCATCCTTAAATAACGGCTTTAAATCAGGATGGGAGTATACTTTTGGATAAAAAGCTTTTACTAGCTTTTCGATCGTTTCCGCACCACCAATTACTTCATATGGTATTTCAAAGCTCACGAGTATCACCTATCTTTTCCAGTATTTCTTTCCACTATAGCAAACCATTTTATTCAAAAGTGTGATATTTATCACATTGAGTTCAGTTTAATCAAAATATGCTTAACGGGCGTCACTACAATAGTGAAATAAAAAACAAGAGTGAAATAAAAAACCCCCTATTGTTAAATTATATCTAACAATAGAGGATAGATTCAATATTCTGCTTTTTATATATTACAGTGTGAAAATGTGGTTATCTATCTGTTTTATTTGAGGTCTCGACCAGATCCATTTTGATGTAGCTGTTTTTGGATTAAAATAGAACAGTGCACCATATGAAGGGTCCCAACCTTGAATAGCATTGTACACAGCTTGGTATGCAACTTTATTAGGTTTTGTATAATATTGACCATCTGCTACAGCAGTAAATGCGTATGGTTCAAATATTACACTCTTTACGGTATTTGGAAATTTTTTCGAATCGACTCGGTTTAAAACGACGGCAGCAACTGCAACTTTTCCTTCGAACGTTTCGCCTCTTGCTTCACCATGGACGAGCTTAGCAAGCATTTCTATTTCATTAGCGGTAAATGTGTGTTTATAAAGTGCTCTCCAAGTATTTGGCCCGACAATACCATCTGGAGTAAGTCCATATCTCTTTTGGAACTTAACCACCGCATTTTTTGTGACTGGTCCAAAATAACCAGTAATAGCTTCCTTATAAGTGCCCGTTTGTTGCAAGCGGTGCTGAAGGTCATATACATAACCGCTGTTCATTCCTTGTTTAATTACTTTTGTAGTACTTGCATTTGCTTGATCTACATTAATTGTTGAAAAAAGTAATGAAAAAGAAAGAATGCATGTTAAAATGATAAAAAACCTGTGTTTTCTCACATCTATCACTCCTAATCTCAAGTTGTATGGGCACTTGAGCGGTGGTGTTTCATTGTGTATACACATTGAAAAGTATAGAGGGACACACTACAAGTCACAATAGTAGATACTTGGTTATAAGGGGGGGTTTTTCTTGAAAAAGTCATTTTATCAATTTGTGTTAAAATATAGAACTACCAAAAAAAATGATAGGTTTGGTCAATTTGCAGAGGAAGTATACAAGGACCATGGATTCCCAAAGTATTCACATGATTATTATGAAATTAGTAATTACTTAGAGTTAGGGGATACATCACTTCAGTCAGTCACAATTTTTGATGAACTTTGGTCCGTTTACGAAATAGAGGTTTTAGAATGATAAAAAGCCCTCATAGGAGGGCTGAATGTTATAATGCAGTTCTATCTTCAATTATACGTTTCTGTTTATTTTTATAAACCTTAATTTCCTTAATAAATAGATTGGTTTTGGATTTTGCAACAAAGCGAATAAGATTTGTACCATTCTTTAAATCAACCGATATTTTCTTCTGTTCAATTGGATTGACTGTGCTTATAAGTTTATGATTATTAAAGATTTTAATTTCATCGATAAATAGGGCTTCATATGAAATGTTAATTTCCGCATTTTTATAATCAAGAGGGATATCTTTTATATCGAAATAAGGCGCATTCTCATTAATTGCTTTAATTTTATTTATATCGATTACTTTATACTTAATTTTATCATTTATCGTATTTGCATCCTGATCCAAATATCCTTTAATTGTTTTGCTGTTTATTCGGGAGTTTTTCGTTTTTAAGTATGCAATAGCTCCGGAAACATAGGCAGCAGACATGCTTGTCCCAGTTCTTTTAAAATAGCTCTTTTGTGTGTCAGAGCTTAAAATTGCCACACCTGGTGCTATATAATCAATATCTTCACCAAAATTAGAGCGTCTGTAGATCTTTTTCATACTCGGCTTGACCGTTCCAACTGAAATTACTTCGTTAAGACTAGCAGGGAATTTGACGCCATCAGAGTTTTGATCCCCAGCGGCACCGACGAAAATTACCCCCTTCATATGTCCAAATTTAACAGCTATTGACGTTGTTGGATCAGACTTTGAGCTATAGCTCATATTGATGATATCGGCACCTTTCATTATCGCATAAAGAATACAAAGCCCATTTGGAAAATAGCCGTTTACGCCATTTTTATTTAACGTACGTATTGGCAAAATTTTTGCTGCAGGTGCATTCTTAACGATAATTCCGGAGACATGGGTACCGTGTCCAAATTCATCCATTGGATTCTGATCAAAATCTACAACGTCAATCCCATCAAGAACCTTCCCCTTTAAAAATTCATGGTTATAATCAACGCCTGTATCAATAACCGCAACAATTATATCGTCAGTATTAAAATCAGCAATAAATAAAAACAAAACAAAAATGATCGGAACAGCTAAAACCGCTATAAGAAGTGCATAATAAATTTTTTGTTTTTTTACCATTTAAACCTCACCAACTGTAACATACCATAAAAACCACTACAAAAAGAGTGCTTTATCTCACAGGTAATACAGGAATATATTTAATATTTCAACTAGATATATTGAAGCTTAATTTAATAAGGAAAACTACGCATATAGCGTAGCTTATTTTAAAAATATATAGTTTTGATCTTTTTGACAACATCTTCTATCCGATTAGAAACCTGTGGGATGGAATACCCGACAAAGAGTGGAGATGTCGAAAATCTAGGCATAATTTTTACCGCAATTTTTTCTCCTAATTCATAGAAAAATAGATTATAGCTATTACAGTTTTTATTAAAATGGTTCAAAATATAGTGGGCTGATATTTGAATGTTATCGGCAAATGATTCAATATTGTCGTGATTTTCCATTATTACGTTAAATTCGAAAAATCCCATCCTTGGATATTTAGAAATATTATATTCAATCCCATTTTTATGCTCGATTTGAATTCCGTTGAAATGTTCGTCGCTCATCGATTTCAAATAATTCATCTTTTCTAACCCGACTATTTGCATATGGGGGTGACGTAAGGAACCACCAGAGTAAGGCCCATGATTTTTGAATAAAAGTACCGACTCATATCGTTTACTATGAATTAAATTTTTCCAATGCTTAAGACCAAATGAGATGACTCGATAGAGATGGTCTTTATTATATTCGGAAAGCTCGGAGTGACATTCATCGGTTTCGATGATTACGGTCTGATAAGTATCTTCTAATGTAGGATATTTATTTTTCAGCCAGATAATCGAGCCTTCAGTTTCTAGTAGATCTGTTAGGTTGTCACGATCACAAAATGGACAATCGGCATCAGAGTTTAGTAGACTATTAGGCTTTTGTGAACCAATTTTTGAATTAAATACTAAGTGTTTGCTCATTTTAAAGCTCCTCGAATCAATATTCACGTTATTATTATTATTATAATAGTGAAATTTTATGAATGCCACTAATACGTTAGTAAAGATATTGCCTGTTTTTCTAAGGCACTTGAGCCTTTTCTTACTGATTTTGCACAATTTTGGTTTTACTCCATACAATGCTAGTAACGTCAAAGGAAATGGAGGAACGTTCATACATGCAGAAAAATAATAACATGTTTGGAAACATTGAAAAGAAAACAGGTGTTAACATGAGTGATGTTATGAAGCTGGCAAACTCTTTAGCCAATGCTAATTTCAAGGATGAAAAAACAGTCAGAAAAGTAATTGCTCAAGTTGCTCAGCTTGCAGGGAAACGAGTTCCAAAGGAAAAAGAAGACATGATTGTAAAATCAATCTTAAATAATAACATGCCAATGGATTTAAATTCTTTAACGAAAATGATGAACAAATAAAATGGGAAGGCTGACTTCAAAGTCAGTTTTTTTGCTGTTTAGGAAATTATAAAATTTGATCCTGTGGATAAATACTATAGCACAGAGAGTAGTCGTCTAGCGCAAGCGCCCAGCGACTAGTAAACTTCGCTCATCTCTTTTGCGATAAGTCAACATCGACTCGTCCCTCGACGTGTTTTGTTTATCTCAGTCGATGCGCTCTTAGTTTATACGTCGCTAATCAGGGCGCCTATAGCTTTTGTTCCTTTATGCATAAGTAAATGATTGTCAAAGGATTGAGACATTTTAGTGTGTAAGTGGCATCAAGGTAAAGGTTTTATCAGGGGATGCATTTCGATCATAGCTTCTGTATTTGATAATTGCTTGCCCTTTATTGTAAACAGTTAATGAAAGGATCTTTTCATTTTCTTCACCTTTTGTTTCTAGAACAAATAAGAGTTCATCCTTGTTTAGTTCGTATTTATGATACGTGATACCTAACAGCTGTCTCGCTGATTTCAGTGTACTTGTATCATCTTTTATAAAAGTAGCAAGATCAAGTGCTGTAATCTTTTCAGATTGAAGATAGTTGCTGATTGCTTGTTGAATATGCTGGATCGTACCTGTAATCGTTTCAGTAAAAGTAGTCATAATTGTTTTCATTTCCACCGTCATCACCTCATACTTAGTCGAAGTGTATAATCCATTGATCTTTAAAATCTAAGTAGCTTTATTTTCCTCATCATGATTTTTAGCGGTTTGCTCAGAAATTTCATATAATGGTAAAAAAGAAAGAACTTCTTTTATAAGAGTATTAACTTTTTGGTTGACAATTTCTGCCCCTAACACATGCTTTGCCTTGTGGATCAATTCTATGACATCATCTTCAAGTTTTACATGAAATACATCGTCCTCTGATTGGTTATAGAGATCGATGAAAACATCCAGTGCTTCCTGCATATGATCAATTGAGTCACTTAATTTTTGATTTTCAACCTTGGAAAGCTTCAAGGGCAATCACCTCTAGTTGTATTATGAGCAAAAGCAGATTAACTAGTCATGAAATACCTATTTTTTATGTGTGCTTTCGTTACTCATAAGATTCTTCATACTTGGTTCAACATGTATGTGGACGTAATGAATACCCAAATTCATTTTTAAGCGTTCCTCAATTAAATCAGCGATTTTATGGCCGGCTAAAATTGTAATATTTGGATTTACTTCAATAATGATATCGATCATGGCGCTACTACCGTGATATCTACCTTTTATATCATTTAACGAAAGAACACCAGGTGTATCTATTACAATACGTTCAATTTCCTGTAGCTCTTCACTTTCAAAGGCATCTGTCAGTGAAAGTGAAGCTTGTCTAAATATGTCCCATGCTGTTTTACATATTAATACCCCGACTATTAAAGCAGTGATAGTATCCACCCACGCATAACCGAATTGTGAGCCAATGATACCGATAAATGCACCTAAGCTTACATAGGAATCTGATTTATTATCCTGTGCTGCAGCCATTACAGCATGACTATTAATTTTTTTTGCAAGCTTGAAATTATACTTATAAACAGCAAACATTACAAAGAAGCTAAATAAAGCAGTCCAAGCGGCAAGCATATCAGGAGATTCTTGTTTGACATGTATAACTGAGAGCAGTGCATTATAAAGAACTTGAATTCCGACAGCCATCATAATAAAAGATGCTAATAAAGAGGCGACAGTCTCAGATCGTAAATGACCATATTGGTGATTTTGGTCTGGTGGCTTACGTGATATTTTTAATCCAATTAAGACAGCAACTGATGCAATAATATCTGTCGAGTTATTGAGTCCATCAGCGGATAGTGCTTCTGAACCGGAAATATTACCAATGATCAGTTTTATAACGGCAAGAAAGATATAGGCAAAAATACTAATCCACGCGCCTATTTCTCCTTTTCTAATAGTATTGATAGTCTCCATTTTGTATAAACTCCTTAAAATCATCTCAAAGCATTATAAACATAGCATAACCAAATAACAAATTCCATTTCCTATTGAATGAGCGTAATCATGTAATACAAGAATTCACATTATTGTCAAATCTCAAATATGGTGGATATAGATACTGTTAATTTGAACTTCAAAAAGGTTTTGATGTGTGATTTGAAAATATTGGTCCTATAATCTTTAGCTAGATTCACAGTATGATAAAGTTAGAAAATAACCTAACTATTTTAGTAGAGTGGAAATTACAACTAGGATGTGGACAAGATGACTACGAAATATAGGAAAACCACGAAACACATGAAATTTTTGAAACTTTTATTGGGTACTTCAATAGCAGCAACTACCTTTTTTCAAGTTCCTGATTATTCACAGGCAAACAGTTCAATTCAAATTGTAATCTACGAAGAAGTTTATCCTTTTAAAAATGCGCCGATAATCAAAAATGATCGAACGTATATTCCAATCCGTGAGGTAGCCGAAAGCTTAGGTGCCTCTGTTTGGTGGAATGAAGAATCAAATAGTGTAGGTATTTCAAAGGATGGGCGTGATGTAAGCTTTATTATAGGTTCAACTGTAGCTCGTATGAATGGGGATCAAGTTAAAATGGACAAGGCTTTACTAACAAACGGAATTACGAGGGTACCATTACGGTTTTTAAGTGAAGCGTTAGGTATGAACGTTACATGGTCAGATGTATCGAGAACAATCAATATTAAATCTTTTCCGAAATTAAAAGCAAGGTTTGTTCAAGTTGAGCTAGAAGCGAATACTGATGTTGTTCCTAAGAGCGGTGACGTAAGTGGGGTTCAGTTATATTCTGTTAAACCTGGTGATACATTATCTAAAATATCTTCAAAATTTGGTATGACGGTTGCTGACATAAAGTCATTAAATCAATTAAAATCTGATATAATCCATTCCAGTCAGCTATTAAAAATAGATTCACAGAGTAATAGTGAAGGTCTATCAACTATCAGCCTTCAGCCGTATATTATTCAGACAGGAGATACGATCTGGGGGATTAGTGTGAAGTACGGCGTACCTATGAATGAAATACTAACATTAAATAGCTTGACCACAAAAAGTCAACTAAGTAAAGGACAGACGGTATTAGTTCCGGTTCATCATATTCCAGTTCAAGCAACCGTAAGTGAAAGACATGGAGAGTATTTGGATTGGTGGTCAGAGGCTCAATACATTTATTCAATTGGAACGGTTGCAACTGTCACGGATTACCAAACTGGAAAAAGCTTTAAGGTTAAACGAACAATCGGAGCAAATCACGCAGATAATGAGCCTTTAACCGCTAATGATTCCCAAATCGCAAAACAAATATGGGGAGGATTTAATTGGAATACTCGCCCAGTCATTGTTGAAGCAAGTGGGCGAAAAATTGCTGCTTCCATGTCCTTTATGCCCCATGACATCCAGTATATTGAAGACAATAATTTTAACGGCCATTTTGATATTCACTTTAAAAATAGCACACGTCATAAGGATGGAAAGATAGATTTTGAGCATCAAGAAAAAATAAAAATAGCTGCCGGTGTCCAATAATCGAAAATTAGTGAAGTGAATATATTCGTTTTTACAAAAGATAGCGAGTAATAGCTGATGCTATGTACTGCTATCTTTTTTTTATTGTTTAAAATCCTGCGGATAAATACTATAGCACAGAAAGTAGTCGTCCAGCGCAAGCGCCCAGCGAGTAGTAAACTTCGCTCATCTCTTTTGCGATAAGTCAACATCGACTCGTCCCTCGACGTGTTTTGTTTATCTCAGTCGATGCGCTCTTAGTTTATACGTCGCTAATCAGGGCGCCTATAGCTTTTGTTATGTAAAAATCACTTTGCATATTACTTTAGTGAGTTTGGCTATAATTTGTAATGAGGTTGTTATGAATTAGGTGGTGATTTTGTTGCAGAGAAAACAAAATATTACAAATCATTTTTTCTCAAAAAAATGGCTCGAAATAGTAGAAGAGGTTACTTTTTTTTTCTAAAAAAAGCCAGGTTGTATGGTATCGAGGACAAAATAACAATCATAGTGAGGGCGACCGTTATTCTTTATTATCAGGGTTATTTAGATTAAACTTTCCGATAGAAAGAATTATCGAGTGGGAGGAACTTAGCTATAAGCGTTTTTTTGAGAATGGTTATGAACTCCACAAAACTGATAATGAATGGGACCTACTTTATTTAATGCAACAATATGGAGTGAAAACGCGACTTCTTGATTGGTCGGAATCCTTTGCGGTTGCATTATACTTTGCCACAAAAAATTGGCAGCGAAATAAGCCATGCTCCGTGTGGCTTCTTGATCCTATCAAATTAAACCTTACCTTTCATAACTTTGGAGAATTAAAAAGTATGCCGAAAACAGGTTCTTTCCTAAAAGAAAGAATAAATTTTAATAAAACAATGGCACTTAGTCCAACTATGAATACGTATCGGAGTTTGTCTCAACGAGGATTTTTCACACTTCAAGGGAATACAAAAAATGGGCTTGAGGATGAAGAAAATGGCATCCTGTTTAAGAAAAAAATATTAAAGCATATTCAAATAGATTGTGATTTAGAAAACGATATTGATTTGTTTTTAAATTTGAGCGGCATGAATCAGCTAGCTCTTTTCCCTGATTTAACCGGACTTGCTATGTATGTGAATCAGTGGACAACAACTGAACTTAAGAAGAAAAGGCTACAGGATGAAAGCTCGTATGATAATAAAGAGTTTTTTCGTGATACATCTACAGGTATTGTACTATGGCAAGAAGATGAACATATGTACCGTTAAGGATAGCCACAATGAAGTCCTATAATAGACTACATCTGTTTAATATAATATAGTTATTATTGATAAGTATAAAGAAACTAGTAGTCAAAGTAGTAAAATATAAAATCATGAGACAAATCGTAAAAAATTGTAAGAGGGGTATTTTTATGCAGGCAGTAAAAAAAGGTGAATGGCTTGACGTGCTCATTACTAACGAATGGGTTGGACAAACGGTTGACACCATCCTTAAAGAAAAATGGAAAACACCAAAAAAGCTATTACACCAATACCGAATGGAAAAAAACGTTCAACTTAATGGGACTGCCTTGTCACACTTTAATATGCAGGTAAACAAAGGTGATCGGTTACAAATACGGCTGTTTATTCATGAGGACTATGGTGTAATTCCTGAATATATACCGATTTCTATTTACTATGAGGATGACCATTTATTAATCGTGGGTAAGCCCGCTGGCATCAATACCCATCCTAATGAAGGCCAAGGGCATACATTGGCAAATGCAGTTGCTTTTCATTTACAATCTGAAGGAATTTCAACGAAAGTTCGCCATATTCACCGCTTAGATAAGGAAACTTCAGGTGGTATCGTGTTTGCGAAACACCAGCTTGCAGGGACAGCTCTTGATCTTTTGCTTGAAAAAAGACAAATATCGAGAACATACATAGCTTTTGTACATGGAATTGTAAAGAGAAAATGTGGGACGATTAATGAGAGAATAGGACGAGACCGTCATCATCCATCAAGGAGAAGGGTCTCTACGAGCGGTGATTCTGCTGTTACTCACTATGAAGTAGCTGAGGTATTCGCAACACATAATATAACAATGTTAAAGATAAAGCTTGATACAGGGAGAACACACCAAATTCGTGTTCATTTGAGCTATTTAGGCCATCCGATCGTTGCAGATAAGCTTTATGGCGGTGCTACAGCTAGAGGCTTAGCAAGACAAGCATTACATGCAGAACACATTTCGTTCAGCCATCCGTTTAGTAACGAACAAATCCAGGTTTCAATACCTTGGCCGGAGGATTTAATGAACCTTTATAAAATGATTAGAAAATAGAAATATTGTGCTGTCAAGTGTATACATTTCTTGTTTTTTCGTAAAAACTAAGGTGAACCTTTTTTAATATGGTTACGACAACAGAAGAGAGGTGCTTGTGGTGAAAAAGAAGAATGAAGACTTCAATTTAAGCTATGAGTCTGATGGAGAAATGGGTTCCCAAAAGTCAAAAAACATTCAGGAAGAAATGGAAGTAGCAGAGGAACAATTTTTTAATACAACTCAACATAGTGAATAAAGCCTAGAGATATTTCTCAATGGCTTTTTTCTTTTTTTATGTACTACAAACTATTGAACTTGTCACATGATATAATATGGTAAGCTTAGAGGTAAGGGAGTGTACGCTGTGGAATATGGAAAAAAGCAAGAATGGAAGGTTAAAGGGATACAGATTTCCTATATATTTGGTCTTTCTTTAATTATTACGGCAATTATTTACTTTTTTGCTGCAAACTGGCCAGGTTTTGACAAATGGATGAAAATTGGATTAAGCGTTAGCTTGATCGTCTTTTTTTATATTATTTCCTTTGTTTTAGGAAAGCTTGTTAAAAAACATCCATTTTTAAGTGACTTGTTTCTCTTTTTAGGATGTTTATCATTTGGAGTTGGAGTTGCACTTTTAGGTCAGATTTATAATTCACATGCGGACAGTTATATGCTATTTATGATTTGGTCCATTCCTGCACTATTATTTAGTATTTTTACGAAATATCAGCCCTTTTATATTCTTTCATATGGATTGCTTCATTTTACTTTGTGGTTTTATCTTTTTCCATCATCAGGTTTTCAATATGTACCGAAAGAGTTCGCACAATGGATACTTCTTATAACAGCGCTTGTTAACGGAATCTTGTATTTAGTAACGGACCGAGGTATTTTGAAATCAAGACCGCTTCAATATTGTAGCTTTATTATGATGCAAATCATATTGCTTGGGTTAACGATGGAGGAATTATTTGATTGGTTTAATGTTTTTGTCAGTTCTTTATTCATCCTACTATCCATCGCTTTATATATTTATATATTGAAAAAACAATTTAATAAACCATTTTTAGTATTAGTAGGGTTATTTTCAATAGCATTTATCATCATTAAATTTATTGAATTTATTGATTATATTGGTTCAGAATATGTTTTTTTATTTACAATATTTATCCCGTTTGTTATTGTTGGTTTCGTCATATTTGGGTTGAGGAAGTGGAGGCAAAATCAAAGAGGAGAACAACAATCATTTTTGAAAAAAATAATTGTTGGGGTAGCCACTGCAGTTGCCTCGATTATTGCAGGAAGCTCTATTCTCGGTATCTCCTATCTCTTTTTTGACGATGTATCATTTACGTTTTTCCTGTTTTTCGCCATTGCCTTAATTATAATTGGGGTTCTTATGGAAAAATGGGATCAAGTTATTCGTTACACACTCTTGTTTACAGCCTTTTTTCTTGGAGTACCCGCTACATTTTTAGAAAGTAGTAGTTGGTTAGGCTTATTATTTATCGGAGCATTAGTATTTGTTTTTTGGAGTATTCAAAGCTCAGGCTTTCGCTATGTAACTTATCTAGTAACAATGATTTCGTTTTTTGCTGTAATTAATGATATTAATTACGATATTGAACTTGTTTTTGGTTTAATACTAACGATTAATCTTGCTATTTATTTTGGTACAACAAAAGTTATCGATGATGGGCGTCTTAAAGACGTATTAATAAATAACAGTATCTTTTATGGGATGTTCTCATTTTTCTTTTTAACCTTTTTATTTGAAAATGAGCCGATCTTATATTATTTCACAAATGGCAGTTATTTCGTTTTGACCACACTTTATGTGCTGCTAACTTTAAAACAAAATCATAAAGTCCATCACTGGATATTATTGTTATTTTGGTTTGCTTTTATCGTTTATAAGTACTATGACCTTGTATGGGGATTATTGCATAAATCAGTAACATTTTTGATAACAGGTCTTATCATTATTGCAATTACAATTAAATTTGATAACATACAACTCGAAGGTAGTGGAAGGAAACCAAGAACAATGGCAATGGTTACAGCAATTGTAACCATTATTGCGGTTCAAATTGTGACTCTTGGAGTGCAAATTCAGAAAAGTGAACATCTATTAACAAATGGTGAATTAATCAAGCTGGAATTAGCCCCTATTGACCCGCGTTCTTTACTCCAAGGCGATTATTTAGTGTTACGTTATGACATTTCATCGCTTGAGCTGGACGAGGATGTATCTTGGAACGAGCGTATTTTTGTAGGTTTAGAGGAGAAGACCGGCGGTGTATATGAATATAGCGGAGTTTATGCAACTGGTAAAGCCGTTCCCGACGATATAAAAAATCGTGCAGATGTATGGATAACAGGGAAATTTAAAGGGTATGAAAATATTGAGTATGGAATTGAAAATTATTTTGTGCCCGAAGGAACTGGATGGGATTTACAAGAAATTATCAACTATGCTTATGTTCGGGTTGCTGAAAATGGAGATGCACTACTTGTAGATGTAGCTCGAGACTAATTCTTTTTATTCCGATTTGATCATGATGAATACATTTATTCGCCCTAGTGAATTCTAGTAATGAAAACAATCTTAAGGAGCGAATGATATATGGATATTAAGCGGGCCAAGCAAATTATTACTTCGCCAAACGAGGTCACAGTGAAATATAATGGTGTATCTGTATGGTTAAAGCATACAAATGAAACGGACCAGTCTGTAAGTGTATTTATGAAGGATAATCCAGACGATGTGATGATTGTACCTGTTGCAGAATTAGAAGAAAAATAAAGATCGAACAAAGGGGGCTGTCCAAAAATCTTACATTATGACTTTTTGGACAGTTCCTTCCTTATTCAGTTATCTTAGTTAGCTTGGCGATAATTGGAAGAGCCTCACTCATATTCCTAACAATGTAATCAGCTCCTGCTCCTTTATTTACTCCGTGCGTATCAATAAGGATTGTTTGACAGCCTAGCTGACGAGCTGGATCGATTTCATTAATTAAATTATCACCAACACTCAAAATCTCATCGAAAGGAACATGATAGTGTTGCTGAATTTCTTCAAACCATTTTTGTGTTGAAATTGGTTTATTTCCATTGAAAAATTTTTTTGAAAAGAGCTCATCAATTTTTAATTTTTTTAAGATAGCCTCACTGTCTGGCTCAGGACTATTGGTTAACATAAATAAATCAATGTGATTATCTTTAAGTGAATTCAACATCTGTTTTAAACCAGGGATTGGCTTCATGATAAAGTCTTCACACATCATAAAGCTCCGTGTTTCTAAAAACGCTTCATTACTTTCTTTACCATCTAGTCCATAATGTGTAGCAATACTAATTAATACCCACCATATATCACCACAATTTAACATGGAGTGGAAATCGTATGTAATTTGGTCAGGATATAATTCATTGATTAATTCCTTATTAAGTTGGGTACCATTCCACTCAAATGCTTTCTTTACATACCCGTTATCTGTTACTAAAATAAGGTCTCGCTTGACATCATAAATTCGACCTACTTGCATTGGATGTTTATAAACAATGGAGAGTTCATAATCGTCACGAAAATCAGCTTTATGATTGTCCGTAATTCTTTTTTCTAACTGATTTGCGTAATAATCGAAATGATGAGTATCCTCATATAGAGTACCGTCTAAATCAAATACGATTGCTTTAACTTTTGATTTGTCCATTTTTAGTTATCAATCTCCTCACTATTATGTTCGAGTATAAAAATATAAATATATATGTAAGATAATACCAAAAAAATAGTCAAAATTAAAAGCCGTTTAACTTAAGATAAACAGCTAGAGTCCAATATATTAAATTAAATTTAATGAATAACAGTTAAATCATCTTTTCGAATCGCATCGATAACTTGATTAATTTCATCGTCGGTTAAGCTTCGTAGTCTATTGTTTCTCCGACCAACAAATAGAAATTTACCGGGAATATTCATACGGTTTTCCATACAGCTTTTTTTATTTTCATACCGTTCGAGGTTACATATAATAATAATATTAGGTTCACTTGTTGGGATTGCTTTAATATCATTACCAAGTATTTCTTTTAAATTTTTATAATTTCCGTTAATTAATTCAACATATGGAGGAACATTTGGTTCGCATATAATGACTTTCATTGAAAAAGCCCCTTTGCATAAATTCTCTATTTATCATTTTACCATGATAACAAGTAACGAGTAGCTATTAATGTTTGGAAATAATTTATGATATTCTTAACATAGTAAGAAAAAAATTGAAGGAAAGACTTAAATTTTGTAAAAAGGAGGATTTTTTACGATGACTTTTAAAACGATTGAAGATTGTACGGCTTTACATAACGGTGTGAAGATGCCGTGGCTTGGCTTAGGAGTTTATAAAGTAAACGATGGGAATGAAGTTATCAATACTGTAAAAACAGCGATCGAAATCGGATATCGAAGCATTGATACAGCAGCTCTTTACAATAATGAAGAAGGTGTTGGCAAGGCGATCAAGCAAACGAATATTCCAAGGGAAGAACTATTTATTACAACAAAGGTTTGGAACGATCAACAAGGATATGATTCAACACTAATTGCATTTGAAGAGAGTAGGAGGAAGCTAGATGTTGATTATATCGATTTATATTTAATTCATTGGGCTGTAAAGGAAAAGTATATTGAGACGTGGAAAGCTCTTGAAAAGCTTTATCAGGATGGGGCAGTACGGGCAATAGGAGTATGTAATTTTCAAATCCATCATCTTAACGACATCATTTCAAATTGCACAATAAAGCCAATGGTTAACCAAGTAGAGTTACACCCACGGTTGTCACAAACAGAGCTTAGATCATTTTGTAATGAAAATGAAATTCAAATAGAGGCATGGGCACCGTTGATGCGTGGGAGAATTTTAGATAATCCAACTATTATCGAATTAGCACAAAAATATAATAAGAAGCCATCGCAAATTGTTTTACGGTGGCATTTACAAAATGGTGTCGTAATAATTCCAAAATCAGTACATAGAGAAAGGATCGAGGAAAACGCAAATGTATTTGATTTTCAATTAGACGGTACTGATATGAACGCTATTGATGCATTAAATACAAACGAACGCACGGGGCAGGACCCTGATCATTTTAAATTTTAATTGAATTATAAAATAAAAAGGCTGCTTGAGCATCGTTATAAGGAATGCGTCTGTCAAAAAAGTGATTTCTAAATCACCTTTAATGTTTTTGCAGCCTTTTGTATTTGTTTAAGTTGTTGATTTTGTTTTAACTTCGACTTTTTGTACCCCTTTTTTCGTTAAAGAGTTTTTGGCATGAATTTTGATTTGCTCCACTATTCTCTCCGTTGTATCTGTTGAAACAAGAAGTTTAACACCATAATAGTAGTCTTGATGGTACCCTTTCTTTTGCCATAGTATAATACCGGGTAAATCGAACGAAGTTCCTGCAATAGTAAAATTAATTTCAATTTTAATTAGGCTGTTGGAGTGGGATAAATTTAAAGATGCGTTTAATTTTATACCAGTAGGACTTATATCAATAATATGACCATTCCCATAATCAGAGTTTATTTCTCGATCATCAATTTTTATCAATTTAAAATAACATTCAATCGGTTCATTAAAAGTATAACGAAAGCCCTCATGACGTCTATATCCATATACCATGACTTGTCCCTCCTCCCACATAATATAAACTTTCTAATACCATTATAATGGAAATTGGGACAAGTTTCGTTAAAAAATAATTAAAAAATGTATAAAATTATTATTAAGAAATGGTGATGAAAAAAACAAACAATCGATATAGTTATTTAGTTAACGTCAAATTGATATTTTGCTTTGCCTCGATTGTTTCACAGAGTTTAAGTAGGGTGTTTTTTAGTTCCTCTGAATATTTCTCTACCATAACTTTCATTTCTTCACGATTTTTGGCTTGCTGGTTCATTAACTCATTCACATTTGTCTCCACACGACTTAAATTTTCAGAAACGAAATGGTTAATGACATTTTGTGGAGTAAGTGACATTTTAGAGAACAACTCCACAATATTATCTAATTGGTTTTGGATTTTCAAAATGGATTCTTTTGTTGCTTGATCTGAAATCGACTCGACGAAATCATTTGCTTTTTCTTGGTATGTTTTCACCTCTGACTTTACTTCATTAGAATAAATATCTACTTGATTATTTAGAATTTCCCATACTTCCTTCTGCTTTGAAATAGACTGGAAAAATAACAATTCCATTTGTTTTTGTCCGTCATAAATCATGGATATACTATCATACCAACGATCCCACATTAAATTTATTATATTTTTCGAGTTACTTAGCATACAAATTCCCCTCACTTTAAAATAGTTATGTTTTGTCTTCCCAACCATTCTTTGTTGTTTGAATCATAAACATATCGGTATACATGTTAAAAAAACGATTGATTAAAAGCTGATATTGCTCCAGCGAACTAACACAAGTACTTAAGTATTTTTCACCTACCTCCGTTAGTGAGTAAATTCTTTTTGCAGGTCCTGTCTCAGAAGTATCCCACTTTGATTGAACCATTTCTTCTCTTTCCAATTGTCTAAGCATTCTGTATAAATTTCCTTGATCGATCGTTGAAAAACCAAAATCGATTAATTGTTGCATTATTTTATATCCATGTAGGTTCAAATCACGAAGGCTTAATAGGACAAAAGGAATAATGAAATTTCTCGGAGCTTGAAAAGGATGATCGGATTCGCTTGTCGAGCTTTTAGTGTGTTTAGACATTTTATCACCTGCTTAATTTTAAAACTTCTCCTACATGTAATTTACACATATGGGGATATAGGCAGAACTTAAAATTGAATATTTTTAAAAAAATAAATTATTTAGTTCTACTTAACGAATTGCTTCATACTTTTTAAATTGTGAGCAAAAACACAAAGTCAAGAAAGGAGTAATAACTGTGAACAACGGAACGAAAACGATCGATCCTTTTGAAATGTGGAAAAACCTCTATGATCAAGCGGAAACGTATTGGAGCAAAGTATTAGATGAAAATCTTGCAACAGAGGACTTTTCACGAGGCTTAGGAAAGGTACTTGATATGAATCTGCAATACAAAAAACTAGTAAATGACTCGACTAAAGCTTATTTACAACAAATGAATATGCCATCAAAAGAAGATCTCGCCAATTTAGCAACGATGATGATAAATGTAGAAGAAAAAATCGACCATATTGAAGAAGTAGTCGATGGATTTCTTGACATTGAAATGACTCAACAAAAGCAAATGAGTGAAATCAATACACTTAAATCAGAAGTAAAAGAACTTCACAAAAAAATTGATCAAATAGTAGATATTCTACAAAAGCCATAACAAATCATCCTAAGAAATTTTACTGAGTCAAAGTACTAGGGTGTAAAGAAATCATTTAAAAAATAGGGGTGTAATGAAATGAATTTAATGGGGAAAGTAGCTATCGTTACAGGTGGTTCAAAAGGAATTGGGGCAGCAATCTCGAAAGAATTAGCAAATGCAGGGGTGAAGGTAGTTGTTAATTATAATAGCAGTCAAGATTGTGCAGAGCGTGTTGTTAACGAGATCTTAGCGAACGGCGGGAGTGCCATAGCTGTCAAAGGTGACGTGTCTGATTTAAGGGAGGCTTCTGTTTTAGTCGAGGAAGCAATTGAGAAATATGGTCGCTTAGATATTCTCGTTAATAATGCTGGAATTACTCGTGATCGTACCTTTAAAAAAATGGATGAAAATAACTGGCGTAAAGTAATCGACGTTAACTTAAATAGTGTCTTTAATACAACTTCTATTGCTTTACAACATTTAATAGATTCTGGAAATGGAAGAATCATTAATATTTCATCAATCATCGGTCAAGCAGGCGGATTTGGTCAAACCAACTATTCAGCCGCAAAAGCGGGGTTAATTGGTTTCACTAAATCACTTTCGTTAGAATTAGCACGTACTGGTGTAACAGTAAATGCAATTTGTCCAGGCTTTATTGAAACTGAAATGCTAAGTGAAGTTCCAGATAATGTCCGTGAACAAATTCAAGGAAGAATTCCGGCAAGACGCTTCGGGCATGCCGAAGAAATCGCTCGTGGTGTTCTATACTTGTGCCAGGATGGAGAGTATATAACTGGTCAACAGTTAAATATTAACGGTGGACTGTACATGTAAATAACAAAAGACGTGGAGCAGGATTCGTTCTATCTTTGCGATTCTTATTTAAGAAAGGTGGTATAAAAGAACAATGATAGCTTCATTAGTAAAAGAATGGGAAGCTGTGCTTGAAAAAACAATTCCTACTGAAATAAAGGATTCATATTCGAGGATTAAACGGGCTTCTGAAATTATGACGGTTGAAGCCGAGCCAGAAGTTGGCTTAACTCCAAAAGAAATCATTTGGAAAAAGAATAAAACGAAGCTTTACCGTTATATAACAGATGAGCCAAAACAGTATAAAACTCCATTATTAATGGTATATGCTCTTATTAATAAGCCATATATTTTAGACTTAACACCTGGCTTTAGTATGGTTGAGTATCTTGTTAATCGAGGCTTTGATGTTTATCTACTAGACTGGGGGACACCTGGTGAAGAAGATAAATATATGAAGCTTGATGATTATATACTTGATTACATTCCTAGAGCTGTAAAAAAAGTATTGCGGACAGCCGACACCGACGAAATATCAATTCTTGGTTACTGTATGGGTGGAACAATGACATCTATTTTTGCAAGTCTTCATCCTAACTTACCGATTAAAAATCTTGTCTTTATGACAAGTCCATTTGACTTTGAAAAGACAGGTCTTTATCAAGTATTTCTCGATGAGCGTTATTTCAATCTTGATAATGTCATTGAAACTTATGGAAATGTTCCACCGGAAATGATTGACTTTGGGAATAAAATGCTTAAACCGATAACGAACTTTTATGGACCATATGTAAGCTTAATGGATCGCTCGCAAAATCAAAAGTTTGTAGACTCATGGAAGCTAATGCAAAAATGGTTAACAGATGGTATTCCATTCCCTGGTGAGGCATATCGTCAATGGATTCGTGATTTTTATCAGCAAAATAAGCTAATGAAAGGTGAATTAACAATTCGAGGACGAAAAGTCAATTTGCGAAATATAGAAGCTAATATATTAAATATAGCAGCAGAAAAAGATTTAATTGCGATGCCACATCAAGTTGAAGCGTTGATGAATGTAGTGTCAAGCAGTGACAAAAAATATGTTTGTGTTCCTACCGGCCATGTTTCTGTTACGTTTGGTCCTAAAGCAAATAATGTAACGTATCCAACGATTGGTGATTGGCTAGCAGAACGTTCATGAAGTAAATTTATTATTTGACATGAGGATGTCCTTGAAGGAGCCTTGAAAGCGTATTTTGCTTTCACCAGCGACCTGAAAGGACTCCTCATGTCACATTAAGAAGTGTTTATTTTTTTAACAAACAATTGACTTCTATGAAGTTTATTGTTATTATAAGCAATGTAAGATATAATTATAAATTAGTCATACAAAACCGGAGAGAATCGCGCAGATTTTGGATCTGTGAGGAAAGTCCGTGCTCGCACAGGCTGCGATGCCTGTAGTGTTCGTGCCTAGCGAAACCGTAAGCTAGGGCAGCTCGAATCATTTCGAGTTGACGGCAGGGAAAACACCTACGTCCATCAGGATATGGTGTGAATACCTTGAAAGTGCCACAGTGACGGAGCTCTGACGGAAACGTTAGAGGTGGAACGAGGTAAACCCCACGAGCGAGAAACCCAAATTTGGTAGGGGAAGTGTCTAGAGGGAATCAAACCGAAAGGACACCATAACCTTAATGGTTATGAGATAGATGATTCTCCATTCCTGTGCGAGAATACTATGTATTCGCTTGGAGCACCGAATGAACAGAACACGGCTTACAAGGTTTTGTATGAACCTGATAATATGTAAACTAATTTTAAGAGGTTATCCTTTAAAAGGATAGCCTTTTAAAATTTTATTAAAAATAGAACAAGATTCAAATGAATTAGCACAAGATATTCAAAAAACTGTTCAGGAATATAGAATAGGAAAAATCAATATGTTCTATCTCAAAAAAGCTTAATCTGTTAAAAGTTAAGCTTTTTTTTACCCATATATTTTTACGAATTCATTTTTCAAAAGTTGCACAAACTATTATTGGAAGCTGAGCTTACGTAAACAATTTGCAAAATGAGGTGAAAAAAATGACGGAAAAGAACAAACAAAGTTCAAAAATTGCAGAAAAGAATCATCAAGGGAGTAATTACAAAAGCTCCCAAGACATCGATATAGCATTGGCTATGACACATGAACAAGCAAACGATACATTAATTGAGGGTACAATTGATGGGAAGATTTATAATGCAAATGGTACAAACCTCGATATACCACAAAAGGGATACGATCAGTAACAAAAGCTATAAGCGCACTGATTAGCGACGTATAAACTAAGAGCGCATCGACTGAGATAAACAAAACACGTCGAGGGACGAGTCGATGTTGACTTATCACAAAAGAGATGAGCGAAGTTTACTAGTCGCTGGGCGCTGGAGCTGGACGACTACTCTCTGTGCTATAGTATTTTATCCACAGGATCAAATTTTATAATTTCCTAAACAAGTAACAAAACCACCGAACAGGTGGTTTTTATTCATTAGTTATAAAGAAGAAAACAGAAAGGGGGAAGGGAAGCTTGCCATATTTATCAATTGACGAGTCTTGTGACATGTACTATGAAGTTGAGGGGAATGGAATCCCAATTGTATTTGTCCACCCCCCAGCAATGGGGCTTGTAACATTCAAAAAACAAAAAGTATTAGCTAAAAAATATAAAGTAATAACCTACGATATAAGAGGGAATGGACGTAGTGGTTTCACAGCTGAAAAAATAACGATGCCGCTCTTAGCAAAGGATTTGTTAAAGTTATTAGACCATTTAAATATTGATAAAGCTATAATTGCTGGTTATTCAAACGGCTGTTCAATTGTTCTTGAATTTGCTTTAGCATATCCTGATAGAACTAAGGCAGTCATTTTATCAGGTGGTTTTCCAGAAGTAAACAGTTACCTACTTGAACAGCAATTTCGACTAGGTATGTTGACAGCTAAATGGAAGGGAGTGAAACTGCTAGCAAAAGTTCTTTCAATGAGTCATACCACTGAAAAACAATTTCGATGGGAGCTATATCATTATATTTTAGAAGTAAACCCTCGCATTCTTTACGAATTATATAGAGAGGGTTTAGCCTATAACTGTTCTGTGCGTTTATCACAAATAACACAACCTTTTTTACTAACATACGGTGGAAAGATACATTATTTGCATAAGCATTATAAGTTATTTGAAAGCTACGTGAAGCACACAGAAACTATTTTTATTGGAAATGCCCGTCATCAAATCCCAACAAAACACTTTCTGGAATTCAATAAAATTGTAGATCAGTTTTTGCAGGATGTAACGACTGATCTGAACAACTAAATTCGCCGATAACTAATAATAAAGCTAACAATTTAAGACAGCAGAGTTGGTGGTTTTACAATCTTCGCTACCGAACGAGCATATTAATACCACAATGTCAAAATTTGCGCTTTCCCGAGAAATAATTTAAGTCTTGTACTTATCCTAAATATGGGTTCGGTTTACCTATGAAAGGCGAGAATTTGCTTTGCAATTAAAGCTTTCGTTGTGAAAAATCGGCCCTGTGTTTTTTAAATATAGGTAGTGGACCTAAATATAAAAAGGCACCAATTTGGTACCTCTTCCTCTACTTTATTCTTCTTCCTTTAGTTCAATATTTTTCCCGCCAATTGTTAAGTAGCAAAGGACTTCTTCAATTTCTTTTTTAGCTTTTTTTACCCCATGGATAAATGGCTTCATTAAATCCTTGAAGTCCTCTTCAACACCATCCTCTGCCTGACCATACACATATACTTTTTTTTCATCAAATAAAAAAGTCACGAATCCAACTGGTTTATTATTTTGGTCAACGATATTTAACAACTGATATTCATTTTTTATTAGTTCTGGTGAAAAATATATTTGCATTTCCATTCACCTCACGTTATTCCGTTTTAAGTTGTAGGCGTTTAAATAAAGAGTCACCAATTTGACTTTTTGAATTCTCATTTTGAATTTGAATCAAAACCATACAAAGAAATCCAACGAGTAAAGTTAAACTTGCAGTAGTTAAAAACATACCAGTACGTGACCAATCCATAAGCCAACCGTAAATGGGTGGTCCGATTGCTACTCCTAGGAAACGAACAGATCCATAAAGGGAAGTAACAAACCCCCTTCTAGCAGCCTCAACAGAGCCGGTAATAAAGCTATTTACACATGGAAGTACTAAACCAGTTCCAATACTTGAGAAAACTAAGATTGCAATAAAAGGAACTAGTTTCTCAAAAAAAACAAGGGTCGCAAATGAAGCGGTCATTAATAAAAAGCCGATGATAATGAGTTTTTTCATTAACTGCATATTTTTACCAATCTTACTTCCGGTTGTATACGATGTGATTGTCATAAACAAAAGTGGTATTGCTAATATACTGCCCTTTAACACACCATCTGTGTCATATGTTTTCTCTAGTACATCGGATATATAAAATAAAATACCGAATAGAGTAAATAAGCATGTAGCACCAGCTAAATAAGCTGTGAATAACCATTTACCTTCTTGTTTAAAAACTGAAAATAATCCTGAGATGTATTTCTTTACAGGAGGAGGTTCCTTCTTTTTCTTTTTTTCATGAACAAAAAATAATGTTAGTAATACAGACAGAAGACAAAAAGCGGGAAATGCAAAAAATACCGCATACCATACAAGTAATGCTAATAACGAACCGATGATAGGTGAAACTACCTTACCAAAGCCGTTTGATGCTTCAACCAATCCAAGTACGCGGCTTTGTTGGCCTCCTTTGAATAGATCACCAGTTAATGCCATTGCTATTGGTGCTGTACCAGCTGCCCCAATACCTTGGAGTATACGTCCGATCAAAATCCACATATAAGCATTTGAAAACCAAGCCGCTGCAGATCCAGCTATTATACCCCCTACGCCATAAGCGATAAGTGCGGGTATTATGACAGCCTTTCGCGAGAAACGATCGGAAAAGTAACCTAATACTGGTATAGAAATTGCAGCTGCAATTGAGAACACTGTAATAATTAAGCTTACTTGTAATTGGGAGATCGCTAATTCTGATTTCATTTTTGGTAAGATTGGTATTAACATCGAATTTCCTAATACTAGGATTAATGGAATGGATCCGATGGCTGCTATTGTCATAAATGATGCATTTTGCTTTGACAAGTGTCGTACAACTCCTTTTAGGAAGTAATTATGACTTTCTTATTGTTTGAACTTTAACGATTTATATTCAAAAAGATGCTTGTATTTTAATAAACGAATGTAACCTAAATATTGCACCAATTAGGTATGAGCTGAATAGCATAACCATTGAAAGCTAAAGGAGGAGGTAATCCTGATGAACTTCCTAGATCTTCCAAAGAGAGTAGGACGTGAGCGTACGTTTGGAATAACATCAGTATCAGATTTTGGTATACCGGTAAAGGAATTGAAAAATATTCTTGAGGATTATCATTACTATATAGATATTGCAAAGCTAGGTGTGGGTACTGCATATGTTACACCAAATATTGAGGAAAAGGTTAGTCTATATAAAGCTTATGGTGTGAAAGTGTACTTTGGCGGAACATTATTTGAAAAATGTTATTTACAAAAAAAGATTAAGGAATATATACAGTACTTAAAAAGGTTAGGAATAGAGTGGCTAGAGATTTCTAATGGTACATTGGATATTTCGTTACCTGAACGAATTAGGCTAGTTAATCAATTAAAAGGAGACTTTCATCTAGTTGGAGAAATTGGTTCCAAGGATCAAACTAAGGACTTATCACTACACGACTGGACGCTTGAAATGACAGAATTACTAGATGCTGGCTGTCAATACGTTATTACAGAGGGACGAGATTCTGGAACTGCAGGAATTTACAACGCAAAAGGTGAAGTAAATAAGTCACTAGTAACTAAGCTTTCAAAATCAATGGATATAAATAAGATTATTTTTGAAGCTCCAACCCATAAGCAACAAATGTTTTTTATTAATACTTTTGGACCGAATGTCAATTTGGGTAATGTTAAAGTACAAGATGTACTCCTATTAGAAGCAGAACGGGTAGGACTTCGAAGTGAAACACTCTTCCTCAAACCAAATTTTAGCGGTGCGCTTAACGTTATTTAGTTGTTACTTGTAAACACAAAACTACAATTCAATAGGAATAATAAGGAGCAATAATCATGGAACTTCTTTTAATTAGACATCTTCCAACGAAATGGAATCAAAATGAAGTTTTACAAGGATTAAGAGATATTCCGATTTTACCTGTATGCAATGAAGTTAAGCACGATATTCAAACAAAAAGGAAAGCAATTGAAGATTTTAGCCCGGAAATTATTTTAGTTAGTCAATTAGTGAGAACAAAACAAACCGCTTTTGCGTACGGTTATAATAAACCAAAAATAGAACCGTTATTAAATGAATTAAATTTTGGAATGTATGAAGGAAAGGAAAAAAAGGAGCTGTTAAAAGTTTCGGACTGGATTCATAATCCTCGGGCGCTAATACTTGGAGAACGAATGATTGATTTTGAGGAGCGACTAGTTCGTTTTATTAATTATTATAAAGAATATTCGCGTGTATTAGTGTTTGGTCACGGGTCTTGGATAAGGGGGATGCTATCAATTTCTCGTATTGGTACGATCCAAGAGATGAATAAAATGACCGTGAAGAATAACGAAATGATTAATCTTCAATTATCAGGGGATATCATCAAGTGTTAGCACGCTCCTTTTCAAACTTCACGTAAGAAGGAGAGAGAATTTGGTGCTCACATATGATACATGGACCGATTCATATATTGAATCAATAACGATCAAGGATAGCATGGAGTGTTTAAAGTGGGCCTTTCAGCATTATCAGGATGAGGTTGTTTATGCTTGTAGTTTTGGGGCAGAGAGTATCGTTCTATTAGATTTAATAAGTAAAATTAAACAGGACTGTCCTATATCCTTCATTGATACAAACCTACATTTCATAGAAACATATAAATTAATTGAACATATTAAGAAAAGATACCCAAACTTTACTATTCATTTTCTAAACCCAAACTTAACCTTGACGCAACAAGCAGATCAGTTTGGAGAAAAGCTTTGGGAAACTAATCCTGATCAATGTTGTCAAATTAGGAAAATTGAACCATTGAGAGAAGAATTGTTACAATACAAAGCATGGATATCTGGTTTACGACGAGAACAGTCAAAAACTAGAGAGGGGATTCAATATATTAATAAAGATGATAAATTTAAGCTTGTTAAAATTTGTCCGCTTATCCATTGGACATGGGAAGAAATTTGGATGTACATTAACTTTCATAACCTACCGTATAATCCACTACATGATCAAGGTTATCCAAGTATTGGCTGTGAAGTATGTACAATGCCTGTCAGTCACAATGATGATTTACGTGCCGGGCGTTGGAAAAACCATCAAAAAACAGAATGCGGTCTTCACTTGTCTTAAATAAAGGCTCTTTTGCATTTTATTTTTTACGCCAGCCAAATGAAGGCGACGAAACGCTTGGTAACTCAAATTCATTTACAAAATCAATAATTGTCGTTGAAATGAATTGGCATACAATAGCAAAAATCACTATTTTCCAATTAATAACAATTGAAGTTAGTAGAAAAATAGATAAATTTATGAAAAACATTACCTGCCCAGGTCGATAACGAAAATAATTTGATATCATTAATGCTGGTATGACCATCCCGCCACTTGATGCCCCATTTCGAATTAATAAACCCACACCTGTACCAAAAATAATGCTACCAAAAAGTAGGTCTAGGAAAAAATGTATATGAGGTAGTTTTAAATATGTGGTAAGAAGACTAACAGTTACAGATGTTGTTGTAACAGCAAACATTGTTTTGATCGTCCAGCTATATCCAAAAAATTTTAAAGCAACGGTTAAAAAAATAAAATTTACAATCCATAATCCCAGCCCTAATGGAATTCCAATTAAGTAATTCACTAAAATTGCTAAACCTGCTGCGCCGCCAGAAGGGATATCATGTGGAAATAAAAATAAAGACATAGCCAACCCTTGTAAAATTGCTCCTATAAAAATTAAGATGTATGTTATGATAGGTTTGTTCATAATTCCACTTTCCTTCAATTACTTCGTTCTTGTCCATACTTATGTTTTATTATAAATCAATATGTATGGAGAAAATACTTTTTTCTAAGGGTTGAGATAACAATGAAGCAGCAGCAACGAAAAATAAATTGTTTTAAATGTAAATATTTTTATACAACATGGGATCAAAGATTCCCGAGAGGATGTAGGGCGTATGGGTTTAAATCTCCACATATTCCGGCTGACTATGTGTTCCATGCATCAGGCCACTCTTGTATGAAATTTGAAGAAAAGGATCCAAATACAAAGTACTCTCGCCACAAACAGAGAGATTTTCAAGTATAACATAAAAAAGAGGCTGTCAAGTGAACTGTACAATCAATTTTGTAATGCAAATTGGTTATAGTTCAATGACAACCTCTTTTTATTAAGCTCTATTAGATCACAATTGATTATTTATTTTCATTAAACCATTGTTCAAATACATCTGCTTCAAATCCGCCTTCAATTCTTGAGACTTCAGCGCCATTTTCAAAATGAACAATTGTTGGAGTTCCTTCAATCTGATATTGATCCCATCCAAATTCAAACTCTAATAAATTTAAAAGCTGAAGATTAATCCCCATCTCTTTTGCCAATGGAACGACGACAGGCGAGGTTGTTTTACAATGCGAACAGGTTGGACTATAAAAATAAACAAAGGCCGAACCGCCATTATGTAATACTTCATCTAATTGATTAGGTACGATTTGATTTTGATAGATCGGATCGTCTAATTGTTTAATTGTTTCAGGATGAAGGGTGTCTTTTCCATATGGATTCCCAACAGCTTGTTGTTTATTATTCATGTTGGTAACAACAGCAAGCAAAATAAATAAAGCAACAACAATAGAACCGAAAATAATGATCTTCTTCATTATTTGCCACCTTTCTTATTAAACTTAAATAATAATGCGTTTGAAATTGTAATGATAATAAACGCTATAAGCGCTAGCATTGGGATGGTGATGAATCCTAACCAATTTATGTATTCACCGGTACACGGGACTACACCACAAGTATTTGCATTAGCTGCAAAAAAAGGTACCTTTTGAATCAGATAATGATATATAGAAATAATACCACCAACGATAGATAAAGGTAAAACATAACGATAAATCTTATAATCTTTTTTGACGATAGCCACCCCTAGTACAATTACAAGTGGATACATAAAGATTCTTTGTACCCAGCAAAGATCACAAGGAATGTATTTTAGTACCTCCGAAAAATAAAGGCTTCCTAGAGTAGCGATTAGGGCAGCACCCCAGCTAATGAACAAACTATATTCCAATATTTGCACATCTTTTTTGGTCACGGCTTTTCCCTCACAGTATTTTAAATTGTCCATTCCATTACTTACTGTTTAATCGTCTTTTCATAAATTTTACGATAACATACTTTAAGATATTTTAAAATAATAGACAAAATGTTGCCATTATATTTTCAACTCTTACAATTCACCTTCCTGTATTCGAGTGTATGTTCTTATCATAATCATTCATACAAGCTCATATTGTTTTATTAATATGATTAATGATCGTAAGGTGGGGGCATATATGATTGACAGGTGGACAATCTTTCGCATAGGCTTATTATTTTTACTGTTGTTTATAATAACTCCTTCTGCCAAAGCTGAGGATCAAAGTGGTCATGCTGTATTTAAAGACTTGGTTGTTGAAAGTGAAGAAGGAGATCAAACAGTTGCGGAACCGATGATTTACTTTGAGGGGAAATCATACTTGCCTCTTAGAGTAATTGCCAATCGTCTTGGAAAAGGAATTTACTTAGATCATCAAACAAATAATATCGTGATTGAAAGCTCTGATACTTCTGATACTATAGAAAACAGTCCAGACCTAAAAACGTCGCCTTCATCAGAATTTTGGCCAACTATTACTATAAAAGAGAACATTTCTTCTGCTGGTGCAATAATTTTCGAAGATAGTGAGCAAAACATAATGTTTGCAAAAAATGCTCATTCGAAATTTTTTCCCGCAAGTACAACAAAAATTTTAACAGCTTTAGTTGCATTAGAGCATGGGAATTTAGAGGACAAAGTCATTGTGACAGAAGACGTATATAAAATTCCGTATGATAGTTCAAAAGCTTATATTAATCCAGGAGATGAACTGACATTAGAGCAGCTCCTATATGGTTTATTGCTAAATTCTGGGAATGATTGTGGAGTCGCAATTGCAGTCCACATAGCTGGATCAGAAGAGGCATTTGCTGAGCTAATGAATAATAAAGCTCAAGAACTAGGTGCGAGAAATTCAAATTTCGTTAACTCCCATGGATATGACCATCCTGACCATTATACAACTCCATATGATTTAGCTTTAATTTTAAAGGCGGCATCTGAATATCCACAATTTTTAGAGGTGTTAGAAACACCTACATATAAAGCTGTTTTCAAGAATAAAGATGGAAAAAAAGTAACCAGAAACTGGAGGACAACAAATCATGTATTTCAAAATTCTGCTTTTAATACTGATGGAATAATTGGCGGGAAAACCGGTTATACAGGTTTAGCTCGTCATACGTTAGCCACGGTCGCAGAGCATAACGGACATCGATATTTTGTAGTGACATTAAAAGGTAATCGAGATGGCCGCTATATTGATACGAAAAAGCTATTATTGAGGGCTTATAAAGCAAGATATGATTATGATCAAAAAGAGGTAAAAAAAATAAATGTCAAGTTTTTTAAAAATTCTCTTATTGTCGATGATAAAACTTACGAACCTAACGATCAATTATTTATATATAAAGGAAGAACGTATGTTGCCCAATCGTTTTTAAAGACATTATTTGTTAATGTTAAGCAGCAACCACAAAATGACCGACTAGTTAAGCTAGATGTCCATTCTTTATTAACTACTGACGAAAGAATTCAACCACTGGCTTTTGCTTTTGAAAAGTCAACTGCTCATTCTACTGACGACAATAGTTTAATCGCACCTGTAACCTCGAAGCTTTTTGATATTGAAAAAGTGGTAAATCCTTTTACGTTGATGCTCGGAATGAGTATCCCAACCATAAATCAAAAGCAAAATTCTATTAAATTTTATTAATGTATATAATTGGTGGTTTTTTTGCCTAGTCCTATAAACATAATGTGTAGTATGATAGAAACATAGACTTATTGCAGAGGGGTAGGCTAATGAAGTGTAAAAAAATTAACTTGTTTATGATTGTTTTGCTATTTGTTGCTTTATTCAATGATAGAGTAGGAGATGCAGCAACCGCCAATACCGCCTTGCTCGATGTTAATAAAGGCCGTACTCTTGTTCCAATTCGCTTTGTTTCAGAACAATTTGGAGCTAAAGTAACTTGGGATGGCCCTCATCAAACTGTTTTAATTGAAAAACAAGATAGCAAGATTTTACTTAAAATTGGCGATACAAACGTTACAGTCGATAAAGTGACAAAAACAATTGATGCTCCCCCATTTATAAAAGATAGTACTACATATGTTCCTTTGCGGTTTATTTCGACTGTTTTTGGTGTAGAGCCCGTTTGGAATGATAAAACAGCAACTGTATCAATAGAAATAGAAGGTAAGACGATTACTTTAAATGTTGTTAAATATCATTCAACGCAACCTATAACATCTAAAGATACTCCGATTACTGTTGCTTCAAAATCATTTAAAGTAGGAACAAAAACAATTAATGCAAATGTTTTGACAGTAGACTTGAATAATCCGTCTGTTGATTTAAAGGTTGCTCTTGCAAAGGATCAAGTAGGAAAGGTCGAGTCATTAGCTGATATTGCAAAACGTAACAATGCAACAATCGCGATAAACGGAACATTTTTTGATGCCTATTCCGAAGAGCTACAAGAACCATATGGAATGTTGATTGTTGATGGTAATATTGTTCACCTTGGTCGTGAACGAACAGTGTTCTCATTTGATGGTGAAAATAATGTCTCGTTTGCTATTATGAATCCAACTGTACAAGGTGCAACAGATGGGTCGGATAAATGGCCAAATAATTGGTATGCGTATTGGATTAATCGTACGCCCCAAGCTAACGCTGCTGCGAATGCGATCATATTTACACGAGATCGAGGACAAACTGTTGGCTTTACGCATGGTACAAATGTAATTGTCGAAGACGGGAAAGTGAAAGAAATTGTCAGTGGTAAGGATGTTGCGATCCCACAAAATGGCTATGTTATTAATCTTATGGGATCGGAAGTACACAGTTTATTAAGTCGATTTAAAGTGGGTACTACAGTCGATTACAAAATTGTGAGTGATGGAATTGATTTTAGTACGATTGAAGGAGCAGTTGGGGCAGGCCCTCGTTTACTTACTGCAGGAAAAACATCGATTGATTTTGATTTAGAGAAATTCACTGAAGATAAAATACGGACAGGCAGTGCTGCTAGAAGCGCAATTGGAATAACTCAAGATAATAAGTTGATTTTATTAACAACAGCTGCCACAATGCATGAGGTTGCTGAAATGATGAAGCAAGCAGGAGCTTATGACGCTATGAATTTAGATGGCGGCGCATCAAGTGGTTTATATTATGACGGGAAATATATCACAACACCTGGTCGTGATATTAGCAATGCGATTTTAATTCAAATAAAATAAAGGTCTTAAAGAAAACTAGAAGCAGGGGGTAATAGGGTTTACCGTACTGCTTCTAGTTTTCTTTATGTTGGTGGGTGCTAAGATCCTATATATTTTGCATATAAAGATTTTGCTTTTGTTATATCATCTGTTCCTTGAATGACAACGCGTCCATTTTTAAAAATAACGAGCGTTACAGTACAATCAATTTTGCATTTTAGTAAATAAGGGTTTATTTCGACTGGACCGATCTTCATTAGCTTTTCTTTCATTTCAGTCATATTGATATCTCTTTCTGTTTTTGGCGATATTTGAATAGCATTACGACCACACAATGCGGTGTAATCTTCGCCATGTTGTTCATTTTTTAAATAATCATATTGATGAAGGGAACACGCCGGGCAATTTGGATTTTTACTAAGTGATAAATCCATTTCCATTTCATCATTTAACCATATATCAAATTGAACTAAATTACTATTTCTATTATTATGGTCGCCTACGAGAATTTTAATAGCTTCTGTCGCTTGCAAACTACCGACTAAATGGGTAATAGGTGAAATGACTCCTACTAAATCACACGTTTCTAGCTGCCCTACCACAGGGGTAGGGAAAAGACAACGATAACAAGGACCTACACTGGAGTCAAAAACCGCAAACATGCCTCGAGAACGAACAGCACCACCATGTATCCAAGGTATTTTATATTTAGCTGACACATCATTAATGATATAACGTGTTACTAAATTATCTGTTCCATCAATAATTATATCAACATCACTTAAAAGATCTTCGGCATTCCACGAATGAATATCGGTAACAATTGGCTCTATAGTAATAGTAGAGTTAATTTTGGTTAGTTTATGATAAGCAGCGATTGCTTTAGGTTTGTTTGTTAATGCATCATTTTCATCATAAAGCGTTTGTCTTTGTAAATTACTTATCTCCACAAAATCACGATCTATTATTCTTACAAAACCAACTCCGCTCCTCGTAAGATGATTAGCAATAACAGTTCCTAATGCACCCATGCCGACAATCACCGCTTTACTGTTTATTAGTTTTTGCTGTCCAGTAATTCCGATTTCGGGGAATAATAGTTGTCTTGAATACCTTTCCAACATGTTATTATTCATTGGATCTCTCCTAAATTTATTAAATGTTCATAAAATACGGACTATTCAACTTGCTACTATTATAATATAATTAACTTGTAAATAGAGGAATAAAAGATAGATTTTTAGCATAATTGTTACTAATTTTCTTCTGTTTTCGTAAAAATTTTTACAAAGGGGTGTACTTAATGAGTTTAGGTGGATTTAAGAACAAAGAGGTAGTTGTTGATTTGACGAACTCGAGCGTTACATATCGGCCAATTAATGAAGACTTAGCCAAAAAGTATATTGGTGGGAGAGGCTTAGGAGTTAAGTATATGTTAGATAACGGCCCAAAAGTGGAAGCGTTTTCAGACGATAATCTTCTTTGTATTATGACAGGTCCCGTTACAGGTTCTCGTTCAACGATGAGTGGCAGACTTTGCGTAGTTACGAAATCTCCTTTGACAGGAACTGTGACAGATTCGCATATGGGTGGTTGGTCAGCGGCTCGTTTAAAATGGGCGGGCATAGATAATTTAATTTTTTCTGGAAGAAGCAGTAAACCTGTTTATTTGTATATTGAAAATGGTGAAGCGGAGCTTCGTGATGCAAGTGATTTATGGGGGAAGGGTGTTCGTGCCACTGTTCAAGCGATGCAATCTCGCTATGGAAAGGACGATTTGAGTGTACTCGCAATCGGTCAAGCTGGAGAAAATCAAGTATTGTTTGCGAACTGGATGAATGAGCACGATCGTGCCGCTGGTCGTGGTGGTACTGGTGCCGTTGCAGGCTATAAAAATTTAAAAGCAATTGTTATTAAAGCTGCCCAAAAGGGAAATATGCCAGAACCAACACATAAACAACAATATTTAGATGCGAATAAAAAAGCGACAAAAGCCGTTATGGAGGGTGGCTTAACAGCACCTAAAAAGGGTGGATTGTCTGTATATGGTACAAATGTATTAATGAATATTATAAATGAGGTTGGTGCCTTACCAACGATGAATTCAAAATTTACTCATTTTGATGGTGCCGAGCAGCATAGTGGTGAAGCTGTTCGTTCTTCGATTCTAGTTAGTGATAATGCCTGTCATGCTTGTCCTGTAGCTTGTAAAAAAGAGGTCGAAGTGAAGGATGGCAAGTATAAGACTAGAGTGGAAAGCTTTGAATTTGAATCTGCATTTGCAGTTGGTTCGAATTGTGGGGTAGCTGATAAAGAAGCGATCGCTTATTTAATTGATATTTGTAATGAGCATGGCATGGATACAATCGAACTAGGCCATTCATTATCTGTTTTAATGGAGGCGTATGAGCGTGGATTAACGGAGGAAAAGCTTGACTGGGGCGATGCTGACCGGATGATTGAGGTTGCGAGACTTATCCCTTTCCGTGATGGAATCGGAAATGTATTGGCAGATGGACCTGCTCGTGCTGCCGAAAAATTTGGTGCACCTGAACTTGCGATGTGCGTGAAGGGTCAAGCAATTCCTGCCTATGATCCACGTGGTATTCAAGGAATTGGGCTTGGCTATGCGACGAGTAACCGAGGAGCGTGTCATTTACGTGGCTATACAGTTGCAAGTGAAATCGCTGGTATTCCAGAGCCGACAGACCGCACGAAAGCTGAAGGCAAAGGAGAGCTATTAAAAATATTCCAGGATTTATTATCGTTCTCAGATTCGATGAATATTTGTAAGTTCTCTTCCTTCTCTGAAAATGCAGAGCATTATGCGGAGCAATATAGTGCAATGACAGGAAACGAGATTACTGCTGACGATGTCATGAAAATTGGCGAGAGAATTTATAATCTTGAACGTTATTACAATAATCTTGCTGGATTTAATAAACGTGAAGATGATTTTCTACCTAAACGGTTCACTGAGGAGCCAGGTACGGGTAATAGTGCTGGAATGTTAAGCCGCATGGATATTATGTTAGATGAATACTATCAAGTTCGTGGCTGGAAGGATGGCGTTGTTCCTGAAGAAAAGCTGAGAGAGTTAGAGATTATTTAAGGGGAAAAATAATAGTAGGCACGAGGATGTTCGTAAATGATCGATACGTAAAGCAACTATTATGCTTTTTGAGTTACGATCGGAATGAACTCCTCGTGTCTTTTTTGTTCTGTAGGAAATTCATTTGATCCTGTGGATAAATACTATAGCAAAGAGTGTAGTCGTCCAGCCCCAGCGCCCAGCGACTGGTAAACTTCGCTCATCTCTTTTGCGTTAAGTCAACATCGCCTCGTCCCTCGTCGTGTTTTGTTTATCTCAGTCGATGCGCTCTTAGTTTATACGTCGCTAAGGAGGGCGCTTGCGCATTTGTTCTTATTCAGCCGCCAACACGAGTTGTTTTCTTACGGAAGTCTTTGAGCAGAGATTGTAATATTGCATCAGTTTCAGCACGAAACACGATATGGACGGCATTTACGATAAATGTAGACGTAATTTTCACCTCTTCTTCTTTAATAATTGAAATTCTCCACTGATTCCCTTCAAAGTTAATCGGAAAAGTGTCTGATAATTGCACACCATTTAGCTCTTTGACGTAATCAATTAAGTGCTTTAACTGAATTCCTCTAAATTCCAAATGCTTTTCAGATTTCATTTTAACCACCAGCCACGGGAGGAAATAAAGCAAATTGATCGTCTTCTTTTACCTTCGTTAATAGTCCATCCTTATGAATGATGTTTTGTCCATTTATAAACACATGAACAAATTGCTTCAACTTTCTTTCGTCTGTAAAGATTTCATCCTCGAGAGCAGGGAACATCTTTACAAGATCTTCTAAAATATCAATTACAACAAGTGAATGTGTCGGTACATCAACAACACTTGATCCACATATGTCCCTTAAGTTAGCGAAAACCTTTACTTTCATCGACACCCCCCCTAAATAAATTATAACAAATTTAGAAATTTTTAGCGCATATAACGATCTGTATCGAATTGCAATTCACAAACAATTTAGTTCAGTATATAATTTTACTAAATACCACTATACGTATATTGGAGGAGTTATTATGTATGATGTAATTATTATTGGTGGAGGCGTATCAGGATGTTCTGCCGCTATATACACTGCTTTCGGAAAACTAAAAACATTGGTGATTGATGCAAAAAAATCTCAAATTATTCCAATCAGTCAAGTAGTGAACTATCCCGGCATTCAAAAAACTACAGGAGAAGAGCTTTTACAAACAATGAAAGGACAAGCCCTTGAAAACGGTGCTGATTGGTTGGATTCAGTTGTTACAGATTTAAAAGAAAACGATGGGATTTACAATGTTGTAACAGCAAATAATGAAACGTATGAGGCAAAATACATTATAATTGCAACAAATATTAACACGGAGCTATTAGAACGATTAGGGTTTGTTGTCGAGGTCAATGATAAAGTTCCTAGTGGAAAAATCAAGCGTGTACAAGGCGTAGGTTTTGACGGAAAAACTTCACTTGAAAACGTATTTATTGCTGGCTTATTAGCCAATCTGTCAACGCAGTGCGTTATTGCAGCTGGTCAAGGTGCACAAATCGGCGTTGACATTGTTTCAAAAGAAACTGGCAAAGCTTTTGTATGGCATGATCTGTAAGTGACGTTTACGATGTACAGGTGCTTTTTAAAAAAAATTAATTCCATCCTTATAAAGATCCTGTTAGAATATGTAGATGCTAATTTATAGAAACTGCAAGTGAATGAAAGAACCACATCTAATAGAACAATGAGTTATTTGTGTCGTAACAATATAATAGATGCATGAAATGTAATAAATTTACCTACACTATGACCGAAACCATAAACATTTGGAGGGGTAAAGATTGGGTAAAAAAGACCGCAATCGCCAGCAGCCCAAGAAAAATAATCATACACCTGAGGATGCTGTTATGGCGAAAGAAATTGCACATAGTGAGGAATACTCAGCAAAAAGAAGAAAATCATAAAGCAAAATGTTTTATTAGCTAAAACGAGCTTCAATATGATCGGTAAGGAGGCTTCATCAAAAGGATGAAGCCTTTTTGCTTTTCTGGATTTTCTAAATATGTTAAATATTTCACATAATGTTCGTTAATTTTTCCTATTACTAACAGACTATTGGTAATTAACTTGGTAATATATAGATAGGGAGGTGCGAACCAATGCTAACTGGATTTAAAAATTCACTAAATACAATTCTTTCTCTATTCAAGGAAAATGGTTTAAATGCCCGCTATATGGAATGTGAAGGAAGATTTATGTTTCGAATTGATGAAATGATGTGCGATGCAGGTTTTGGGTGCGACAATGTCGTTTTAGATGTTTTTTTTGATGAAGAAGAAAAAGTGCTATTTATCGGGTTGTTGCGCTTTCCAAAAACTATGAGAAGGACAGGCTTAGGTTCTAAAATTTTAAAAGTAATAATGGATTACGCAAACCAACACCATTTTTTCATTTATTTAGATGCATGGAATGATTCCCAGCCGTTTTGGAAAAAACATGGCTTTAAGCATGTCTACTATGATAAATACCACTTTGAAATAATGGGTTACTCTGGAGATGGAAAAGATATTTTCCATGAATGGGATGAGTTTAAAAAGACGAAGGTTTTTCACACGTATTTAAGCTGTCATGAATAATAGTAGACTGAGAAGTCACAAGTGTTTTCGGCTTTTTCACAACTTGGGTTCACAACTTGGGTTCACAACGCAAATTTAAAATCGGTAGCGGACATGGGTTCCGTTATTTAATGAAAATTGGCTTGTATTATTAGTTAACGGACATACAATCCGCTAATTGATAATGTACGAGCCATTTTTATATGATTATAAGGAAATAACGGATCTGCTGTCCGCAAACAATGCTATTGGTCATGTATTTATCAAAATAACGGATCTGCTGTCCGCAAACAATGTATTGGTCTCGCATAATCAAAATAATCGATCCGTTGTTCGTAAACGACACATTGTGTCCCAACGTCAGTATAGCACTTTTTATACATAGTACTATTCAAACAAAATAAGCCCAGCTAAAACTGCTGGGCACATTTCAAAAACACAATTAATTTTTATTTAAAATTGGTTGTAGTGCTTGTTCTAATGCTGCTATCTCTTGATCGTTTAAAGGTACGAGTGGCAGACGGACGGAACCAACATCGATGCCTTTTAAGACAAGAGCAGCTTTCACGGGTGTAGGATTTGGTGCAGTAAACAAAGCTTTCATAATTGGTAATAGCCTTCTATGGATGGCACTAGCTTCTATTGTATTACCATTTAAAAACGCTGTCACCATGCTTTGCATTTCGTTACCAATTACGTGTGATGAAACAGATACAATCCCTGTTCCACCAATTGCTAAGACCGGAATTGTCAAACTGTCGTCTCCGCTATAAAGACTAAAATTATCATCAGTTTCCTCAATAATTTTTGCCATTGCTTCTAAATTACCGCTTGCCTCTTTAACACATACTATATTATCAACCTTTGACAAGCGAATGATTGTTTCGGGCGTCATATTTACGGATGTACGACCAGGGATATTATAGAGCATGACTGGTAATGATGTTTCTTGAGCAATTGCCTTAAAGTGCTGATAAAGTCCTTCCTGAGAAGGTTTATTATAGTAAGGGACTACTAACATAATTCCGTTAACACCTAAAGCTTCGGCTTTTTTAGTTAATTCAATCGATGCTCTCGTATTGTTTGAACCAGTACCAGCTATCACAGGTACTCGCCCGTTTACAGTTTCAACAACCTGCTTAAATAATGATAGCTTTTCCTCATTTGTAAGAGTTGGAGATTCTCCAGTAGTACCGGCGACAACGATTCCCTCTGTGCCATTAGCAATCAAATATTCAACTAATTCATTTACTTTTTCGGAATTTACGTCACCATTTTCTTTAAAAGGTGTCACCATAGCTGTTAAAATACGACCAAAATTCATATTCATCATCCCCGTTTCTATGATATTACTATAAATATTCAAGAAGAATAAAAAATGCAACAACGAAGGCTATCGCTGTTGCATTGGAAGTATGATCTATTTATTCCTATGCGTGAGATAGCCCTCCATATAGCAGATGTGCTATATGACAATCTTGCAGCTGTTAACTACAAAACCAGTGTCTAAGAATAATGAGCTTCTCATCACTTCGGCAAATTCCCCTTTCCACAAAGTTCAATGGAACTCATTTTCCTCCCAATGTGTACTGATGGTTTTTGCACCTCTATTCTCACTTCAATTTGAATTGAAGTAAAATTATCAAGTTTATTGAAACTTTAACAGAATTTAAGGTTGTTTTCAAGTAAAAGAGCGAAAAAGTGTAAATTTTTATAATAAAAGATAAAATATACATACTGATGGTAAGGTGACAAAAGTAAAAAAGAGGAGCGGAAGGAAATGGATAATAGACAACATGAACTTGCAACCTTCGCTGGCGGTTGCTTTTGGTGTATGGTTTCTCCCTTTGATGAACTACCTGGAATTATAAGTGTTACATCTGGATATACGGGTGGTTATAAAGAAAACCCAACGTATGAGGAAGTTTGTTCACATACAACTGGTCATTATGAGGCGGTGCAAATCATCTTTGATCCTCAGCTTTTTTCATATAAAAAACTGCTAGATATTTTTTGGCGCCAAATCGATCCTACAGATGAGGGAGGACAATTCTATGATCGTGGACTTTCCTATCAAACTGCAATTTTTTATCATAATGAAACGCAAAAGCTTATTGCCGAACAATCAAAAAAACAGTTGGAGGAAAGTGGAAGGTTTTCGAAACCGATAGTTACTGAAATTTTACCAGCAAAGCCATTTTATCCAGCAGAAGAGTATCATCAAAATTACTATAAAAAGAATTCTTTTCGCTATCATCTCTATAAAAAAGGCTCAGGTCGTGAAAACTTTCTCAAAAAGCATTGGGGAAAACCCAAAAACGAGGAGCTAAAGGAAAAATTGACCTCGATGCAATATGAGGTTACCCAAAATAATGGCACAGAGCCACCTTTTCAAAATGAATACTGGAACGAAAAACGCCCCGGCATTTATATTGATATTATTAGCGGTGATGTTCTTTTCACTTCTTTAGATAAATTTGATTCAGGCTGCGGTTGGCCTAGCTTCACAAAACCCCTTCATAAAGATTTAATAGAGGAAAAGGTCGATTTGTCACACGGGATGGTTCGGACGGAAGTAAGAGCAAAAAATAGTGATTCCCATTTAGGCCATGTATTTACAGACGGTCCAAAACCAGGAGGCTTACGGTATTGCATCAATTCGGCTGCTCTTAAGTTTATTCCGAAGGAGGATCTTGAGAGGGAAGGGTATGGTGACTTTTTAATACTTTTCAAATAACCGCATTAGTGGTAAAGTACTTTTCATGGAAAATTTGTAGGATTGGATATTATAGCAATTAATTTCATAATATGATGCAATGATGCACGACAGAAGAGGGAAGGAATTTTTATGGGACAGTACGCAATAGCAAATACAAGACCTGTTTATAATATTTTATTTATTATCGGATTAGTTCATTTACTAAATGATTCACTCCAGGCTGTTATTCCGGCAATGTTTCCGATTCTTGCTGATTCATTGGGATTTAGTTATACGCAGCTTGGTATAATCGCCTTTGTATTAAATATGACAGCGTCCGTATCGCAACCGTTAATTGGTTCGTATACGGATAAAAAGCCTATGCCCTATGCACTGCCTATTGGCTTAAGCTTATCATTTGTTGGTATGTTAGGTTTAGCGCTAGCACCTTCATATATATTGATATTGCTTTCGGTGATGTTTATCGGCTTAGGCTCCGCTGTCTTTCATCCGGAAGCTTCTCGCGTTGCCCATATGGCATCTGGAACACGAAAAGGATTTGGTCAATCAATTTATCAAGTTGGCGGAAATACCGGACAGTCGTTGGCTCCGCTTATAACAGGACTAATCTTAGTACCGCTCGGCCAATTTGGAGCAATATGGTTTACACTAGTAGCCTTTATAGCGGTATTATTTTTAATATATATCGCTAAATGGTATGGCGATGAAGTTCGTTTATATGAAAAAAAGAAGGGGAATAACCCCTCAGCAACAGTTGGTGTAAATAAAGCAATCAAAATTGCAATGGTACTCCTCGTATTTTTAGTGTTTGTTCGCCAGTTTTACCATGCTGCCATCACCAATTTTTATACCTTTCACTTAATTGAAAATTTTGGGGTAGATATTGATGAAGCATTAAATTACATTTTTCTATTCCTTGTTGCTGGTGCGGTAGGGACGTTTTTAGGGGGACCAATAGCCGATAGAATTGGCAAGAAAAATGTTTTGTTTTTCTCAATGATTGGAGCAGCACCGCTTTGTATAATGCTTCCTTATGCTAGTTTAGCAGTTTCGATGATATTATTAACTGTGATTGGCTTTATTCTCCTTTGTAGCTTTTCGGTTTCAGTTGTGTATGCCCAGGAGCTTATGCCGGGGAAAATCGGGATGGTTTCCGGCTTGATCATTGGTCTTTCCTTCGGGCTTGGCGCAATTGGCTCTGTTGTTTTAGGTTGGTTAGGGGACCAAATCGGTATTTCAACAACACTTGTTTACGCAAGCTTTTTACCGCTGATCGGAATATTTACTATGTGGTTGCCAAGTGACGAGAAAATCGCTGAGCTTCATGAGCAACAGCAAACAGAAGCATAGGCAATATTAGCCAAATTTTTGAATTATAGATGTAAAGGTATACAGGCTGGATGCAAATTTTGCACTCAGCCTGTTAGTACTTTATTGTTTGACTCGGAATTAAAAATGTAGTACTTCCTCCTAGAGTTCATTTCTACCTTATATTCTACTAAAAGCTTTAATCAAACTATTGAACAATAACACAACTGTGAGTTCATATCTACTTATACTAATAAAATATTATCTACGACTATTATAATGTAAAGTGGTCTGGCAAAAATTTTTTGTAGTACATGTGATTACTTTTTGATAATACATCGTTCGCTCCAGAAACCGGTATAACACTTCCTGTAATTAGGTCTGAATGAGAATCAATAAGAAATGCGATGACGCGGGCGATGTCCTGGCCAGTTCCTTGTTTTGAAAATGTCACAGTTTGATTTTCATGCCGTTTTGTTTTCTCGATAGAGCTTTCCTTCCATTCATCGCGAATATCCCCAGGATTAATCATATTTGCGGTTATTCCATATGGGAATTCTTCAATAGAAATAGTCCGTGTTAACGAAACAAGGCCGGCTTTGGCGGCAGCAAACGCAGAACGATATGCCCAACCTGGCGCAGTTTCGGCACGATCAAATCCTTTATTGATGATTCGCCCCCAGTTGTTGTTACGCATGATTGGGATGATTTCTTTACATAAATAGAAAACCGAATTTAAATTTCCGTTGATTATGTAAGACCATTCTTCTTCAGAATACTCCATCAACGTTTTGCGTTCGTGAATGTATGGTCCAGCGTTATTTATAAGAATATGTACTGTACCAAACAAAGATAATGCCTTATTCACTAATCGTGCGCATTCGTGTTGCTTTGAAATATCAGCTTGGATTGGTATAGCTTGTATATTAAATTTCTCAGCTAACTGAGTAGCTAGCTCAATTGCTTGTCGTTCACTTTTTCGGTAATTAATGATAAGGTTGACACCAAGTGTGGCTAATTCCTTTGTTGTTTGTTTCCCAATACCTGACGCTCCACCTGTTATAATAGCAACTTTAGTACGCAAAAAAGCCCCCCCTTATAACCATTTGCAGTTCAAACTACTGCGATTCCATTTAATGTTTTTATATATGTATTACATCGCAGTCGTTTTCTTCCCAATTTTTTTAAATGGTAACAAATTTTAGGGGACTTAAACAAACATTACGCATTATTAAGTTTTGGGTCAGATTTTGGCATAGGGATAAATTTTTGTTTTTGAATAAAGTTTAATCTAAAGTATAATGTCGTAGCACCAACCGCTAGACCAATTATCAAACCAATCCAATAACCAAAAGCTTGAAAGGATGTATAGTTTGCTACGATATAACCTATCGGTAAACCAATTAACCAATAAGAAATCAGCGCCATTATAAATGTCGCATTTACATCTTTATAACCACGCAATGCTCCTTGAATTGGTGCTCCAAATGCATCAGAAAGTTGAAATAAAATCGCATATAATAAAAACTGCTTCGTTAAAAGCAACACCTCTTGATCATTTGTATAGAGTCCTGCCACTTCTTCTCTGAAAAGGAATAACAAAATAGATGTTACAACAGCAAGCAAAACAGCAACAGTAAGCCCTAAATAGCTATATTCCTTTGCATCCTTATATCGTCTTGCCCCAACTTCATGTCCGACAACAATTGTCATAGCTATCGAAATGCTTAACGGGATCATATATATAAAGGATGAAAAGTTTATCGCTGCTTGGTGTGAAGCAATGGTAATGGTGTTGTATTTACTCATTAACAATGTTACAGCCGAAAAAACACTTGTCTCAAAAAACATTGCAAAGCCAATTGGAATTCCTATTTTTAAAATATCTTTCATAGCTGCCAAATTTACTTTAAACCAAGTTTGGAATAATTGATACGTCTTAAATGGCATTTGTTTTATGACAATAATGATTGCTAAAAATAATATAAACCAATATGTTATAGCAGTAGCATAACCAGTGCCTATTCCACCCAGCTTTGGAAATCCTAGTTTACCAAAAATTAAGATATAATTAAAAAAGATATTAATTGGTAATGAAATGAGTGTAATCATCATTGTGACTCTTGTTTGACCTAAAGCATCAATAAAGCAGCGAAGAACTGTATAAATAAAAAATGGTATAATCCCGTAGGATAGACCGATTAAATAATGCTTAGCAATATAAGAAACCTGACTCGTTAGTGACATATTGTTCAAGATCATGTCAACAAATAAAAAGCCTGACATAATAACGAGTAAAGCAAGGCCAACTGATAAATACATTCCTTGTGTGATCGAATAAGGAATAGTGTTTGTTTGTTTCGCTCCGATTTGCTGGGCAACGATCGGTGTAATTGCCATCAGAACACCAGTAATTCCAGTAAATATTGGCACCCACAAACTAGAACCGATGGCAACCCCTGCAAGATCATTTGCTCCAGCCTTTCCAGACATTGTTGTATCAAAAAAATTCATCGCATACATACCTAATTGCGTAATTAGAATTGGAAACAAAATTTTATATAATTGACTGAGCTTCTCGTTAATCGTGTTTGTCTGTTCCATCATCAAATCCCCAATTCATTATATTTCGTATATAGCCGTAAATAAATATTATACCACAATGGTTAAAAATACTATTTTTTACTATATAATTCATAATCTTATTTTGATCTTATTTTGAATCAAAGAAAGGGAAAAATTTTTAAATGATTAAACAAAAGTAGGCGAACTGATGTGTTATAATTAATAATGAAATTAGTTATGGATAATTTCAATTTGGATATGTAATTCCACTTTAGTTATGACAATTGATGCATTATTGAATCATTAATATTATGAGGACATGAAATGGGGGTAAAAAAGGATGGACGATCAAAAGCTTGCACGTTTTTTTGAAGAGAAAATTAATCTTGCAAAGATTCAATTCGAAAGAACAGTTGAGTGTAAACATACAGAGTTTGACGATTTATATCCTTATATGAGTGAACAGCCGACTTTCTTCTGGTATAAGCGATATGTTGCTTGGCAGGAGTTGTTAACGATTGTTAAATTAGCAGAAGAGCTCCATATCGAATGGAAAACGTTTTTTACGACGAATCAACTTGGTTTTATTGAAAAAAAAGTTCTCGATGCAAAGGTTTTAGACGAGTGGTTTGAGGAATGCTGTCAAGAATCATAATTCAACTTTTTATTTGTAAGAGATTGCGAACATAAGCAATCTCTTTTCTGCTTATTTGTAAGCAATTGTATTGTTGACTTGTAAGTGAAAGAAATGAGCGGGAAACGAGGCACTCCTACGGCTCAATGAGCCTGAGAGACCCTGAGCTGAGGTGTGAGGTGATGGTCCTCAATGCTTCGTCAGTGGAAAGTGAGTGGATATTATCGAATTTGAACAATTATAAAACGAAAAAGCTTTGGAAATCGGGCATGAACGTATATAATACGAGAAGAAATGTTTTTCAAATGAAAGGGGTTTTTGGAATATGATTCATAATTCATGGCAAAATGCAAAAACAATTAAAAAGGTAAAGTGTGTACATACAAATGCTGCAAAATACAAGGTTGACACTGCTTTAACAGTTGGAAAATTATATGATGTGAAAAATGAAACGGATGAATTTGTATTTATTATTGATAATACTGGCAAAGTAGGCGGCTATTACAAGGATTATTTTGAAGTAGCAGAGTAATATGGCGCTCATACTTGAGTAGAGAGGATTTGAAATAGTGAAACGCATCAAAAGAAATACGGTTGAATTGCTAGCGCCTGCCGGTAATTGGGAGGCTCTCCGGGCTGCAGTTGCAAATGGAGCAGATGCTGTCTATTTTGGAGTTGAAAATTTTAATGCAAGAGTTCGGGCAAAAAATTTTCAAATGAATGAATTGCCTGCTGTCATGGCATATTTACATAAATACAATGTACGTGGCTATGTGACTTTTAATATTGTAGTATTTGAAAATGAATTGAATCAAGCCAGTTCACTTGTCGAGGCATGCATGGATGCTGGGGTAGATGCTTTAATTGTTCAAGACATGGGCTTACTTAAATTAATACGGGAACTCTCGCCTGATTTCCCAATTCATGGATCAACACAAATGACCGTTACGTCTCCGGAAGCAATTGATTTTTTAAAACCATATAATCTGGAGGTTGTAGTCCTTGGCCGAGAAAACAATTTACAACACATTAAAACAATAGCAAACAAAACCGATATCCCCCTCGAAGTTTTTGTCCATGGTGCTATTTGTGTATCGTATTCCGGACAATGTCTCACATCTGAAATGTGGGGTGGACGTTCTGCAAACAGAGGTGAGTGTGCTCAAGCTTGTCGCCTTCCTTATGATTTAGTTGTTGATGGTGAACTAAAGGAAATGGGGAATATTGCCTATGTTTTATCTCCAAAAGATTTAGCCGCGTTGGAAATTGTTCCCGAACTCATCGAAAATGGTGTATCATCGTTTAAAATCGAGGGGCGATTGAAATCTCCAGAATATGTAGCAAATGTTGTTAGTAAATATCGAAAAGCAATTGATGAGTATTTAGCCGGTAATGAATATTTTCCCACGAAAGCAGAAGTTCGTGAGCTACAACAAAGCTTTAGCCGGGGCTTTACTTTTGGGTTTTTAAAGGGAACAAATAATAAGCTGTTACTAGATGGAACCTTTCCGAAAAGCCGAGGTGTTTACGTTGGCACAGTGAAAAGAGTATTACGCGATGCTATTGTTTGTGAGCTTGAAGCACCTTTAAAACGCGGTGATGGTATAGTGTTTGATGCCGGAAGGCCAGAGGAAAAAGAAGAGGGCGGACGTGTATATGATCTTCGAAAAAAAGGGAAAAAGCTCGATGGCGGGGTTTCAAATGGATTAATCGAAATTGTAACCGGTCGTCATGATATTAATTTAACGAAGCTGCATGTAGGGGATAAGATTTGGAAGACGAGTGATCAGGAGCTGGACCGTCGCTTGCGTAAAACATTTGAAACAGAACAAGCGTATCGATTATTCCCTATTTCAGTAAGTGTTAGCGGATCGATTGGGCAACCTCTAACAACAGTGTGGCATGATATCCTGACTGATAATTATGTTACTGTTGAATCGATAGAGACTTTGGAAAAAGCTTTTAAACGTCCGTTAACAAAGGACTATTTGCGAGAACAGCTAGGACGTTTAGGTGGAACAATATTTGTTCTTGATTCGGTAGATGTCTTTTTACCTGAAGAAGTAATTGTTCCAGTAAAAGAATTAAACCGAATTCGTCGTGAAGCAATTGAACAGCTTCTTACCTTAAGGCAAACGCCATATAAGTATAAAAAAAGTGAGCTAAAAATAGAACGTTCACAAGCTCATCATTTTCGTACAACAGAACATCATCGTGCTGAGTTAAACACGCTTTGCCGCACAATGGAACAAATAAACGCGGTGTGCGAAGAAGATGTTGATTTTATCTATGCTGATTTTGAATTTACAACAGACTATCCAAAAGCAGTTGATGTTGTTAGACAACATAACAAACAAATCGCGCTTGCCACTCCAAGAATCCATATGCCGGGAGAAAATGGGATATTAATGGGAATTGTGAAAGCAAACCCAGATGCGATTTTAGTAAGAAGCCTTGGTGCTCTTCAATTTTATGCAGAGCAAAAGCTTGAAATTCCACTAATTGGTGATTTCTCTTTAAATATTACGAATTCGAAGGCTGTTGAATTATTTTTAAAACGAGGATTAGAACGGATCACGCCATCTTATGATTTAAATATTCAACAAGTTCTTGATCTAATCGGGCAATCACCTGCAAGTAATTTAGAGGTTGTCATTCACCAACATTTGCCGATGTTTCATACAGAGCATTGTGTATATTGCACATTTTTAAGCGAGGGTACTAATTTCACAAATTGTGGACGCCCTTGTGAGCAGCATCGGATTTCGCTTAAGGATCGAGTAGGGATGGAGCACCCAGTAAGAGTGGATATTGGCTGTCGAAATACCGTTTATAACGCTATTGAACAATCAGGTGCTGAATACTTATCGAATTTTACCGATCTAGGTATTGATCATTTTCGTATTGAATTTCTCGAAGAAAATGCCGAGAAGGTGAAAGAGGTTATCAGGCTTTATCGTGAAGCGCTTGAAGGAAAGAGAACTGGTTCAAGTGTTTGGCGGCAGTTAAAAGCAACGAACCAATTAGGTGTGACGAGAGGACAGTTAATAAAAAAATAATAGTAGGAGGAGAGTTCCTCTTACTATTTTTTTGGATGTGAAACCCCTTCTAAATTTCGTATATTATACTATATATAGTTGCAATTTTTCTCGCGGTTCTATATATTGTCATAGATTGTTCTAAAAATATTCAAAGTATTTTATGCAAATTTTAACCTATTTTGTCTTGTTTTATATTATCATAGTAGAGGTAGGTACATTATTGATGAGAGTCCTCATTTTTAGTGGTGGGAATTTAGATACAGTTGCTCTTACATATATAAAGGATGATGATTACATAATTGGCGTTGATCGCGGGGCATATTTTCTTTATTCGCATAAAGCTAAAATGAATCTAGCAATCGGTGACTTTGATTCTGTGACATACGAGCAGGCAAATGAAATTAGATCTTATGCAAATGAAACGATAGCATGTGATCCAATAAATAAGGATGAATCAGATACTGAAATGGCATTTAACTATGCAATTAAACTGAATCCAACGGAGATTCTTCTTTTTGGTGTGCTAGGAAGTCGATTTGACCATTCTATTGCGAATATTCACTTATTATACAAAGGGTTACAAGCAGGTATTTGCTGTACAATTATTGGTAAAATGAATAAAATTCAGCTTACTGCCAACACAATAACAATAACAAAAGATGATTTTCAATATGTTTCATTGCTTCCCTTATTTAGTGAAGTACATGGCATTACGCTAAACGGTTTTCAATATCCGCTTCATAATGCTAGTCTCAAAATTGGTGATTCACTTGGAATTAGTAACGTCCTTACTGATTCGAATGGACGAATATCAATTTCTTCAGGAGTTTTAGTTGTCATTCAAAGCAAAGATTGTTGACGATGAAATGTGGGCAAACCAAATAATGTAGGGAAAGGAGTGAAGTAAAATGACGAAAAAGATAAGTGAATTATATGAGCATGAATTAATACAAATGGCGCAGAAAAACCTTTATAAAGATCAAATTGCAAAGGAATGGTTTAGTCGCTGGGGATTAGAATTTCCACTGATTAGAACCGCATTTGGTGTTAAACAATATGGAGATACTTTTACCAACACATCTGATCGTTCTAACAATGACTATTTTGTAATTCATATGTAAGTTATGATGAATACATTTCTATCCCTTAATATCCATAATGTTTATTGTTAGACATAAATCGGTGTTTATTCTAAAACATAAATGAATATCTGTTCTAAAATATGATTAAATGTCTGTTGTTAGACATAAATCGGTGTTTATTCTAAAACATAAATGAATATCAGTTTTAAAATATGATTAAATGTCTGTTGTTAGACATAAATCGGTGTTTATTCTAAAACATAAATGAATATCTGTTCTAAAATATGATTAAATGTCTGTTTTAAACATAACAGTTCATACATATACAGTTAAAACCCGACAAAGCCAGTGATTTTGGCATCGTCGGGTTTTTATTTTTGACTAACTATTGTTAAACACTATAACAGCAGTAATTACAGTCTAGTTTTTGTTTTAAATGCAGTTTAAGTTATTACGCATACTTTTCTGCTACTTGCTTTTGAATTGATTCGTTTTCTAAAAACTCATCATACGTCATTTGCTTATCAATAAGACCTTTAGGTGTTAACTCAAAAATCCGATTGGCGATTGTTTGGACAAATTGATGGTCATGTGAAGCAAAAAGAACTGACCCTTTAAACGCAATAAGTCCATTATTTAACGCTGTAATAGATTCAAGGTCTAAATGGTTCGTAGGTTCATCAAGCAAAAGCACATTCGCACCGCTAAGCATCATTTTTGATAACATACAGCGAACCTTCTCACCACCGGAAAGAACGCTGGCTTTCTTTAATACTTCCTCTCCAGAGAATAGCATTCGTCCTAAAAAGCCTCTAAGGAAGCTTTCACTTTGATCGTTTGGTGAAAACTGGCGTAGCCAATCTACGAGATTAAGGTCGCTATTTTCAAAATACTTTGAGTTATCCTTTGGAAAATACGATTGTGATGTTGTGACACCCCATTTGAAACTCCCGCTATCCGCCTCAATTTCGCCCATTAAAATTTTAAATAAAGTTGTTTTAGCGATTTCATTTTTACCAACGAGCGCGATTTTATCGCCTTTGTTCATCGTGAAGCTAACGTTATCCAACACTTTTTCTCCATCTATTGTTTTTGTCAGCCCTTCAACTCGCAGCAAGTCGTTACCGATTTCACGGTCAGGTGTAAAGCCAACATACGGATAGCGCCGCGATGATGGACGAATATCATCGAGTTGGATTTTATCTAACAGTTTTTTGCGAGAAGTTGCTTGTTTTGATTTTGACGCGTTTGCACTAAAGCGGGCAATAAATGCTTGCAATTCTTTAATTTTTTCTTCCTTTTTGCGATTCGCATCTTGGGCCATTTTTAGTGCTAGCTGACTTGATTCATACCAAAAATCATAGTTACCTACATAGATTTGAATTTTTCCAAAATCCAAATCTGCAATATGTGTACAAACTTTATTCAAAAAGTGGCGGTCATGGGATACTACAATCACTGTATTTTCAAAGTTTATAAGAAATTCTTCTAGCCACCCTATCGCTTTAATATCGAGATGGTTAGTCGGCTCATCTAGGAGCAATACATCGGGCTTTCCAAACAAAGCCTGAGCTAATAATACTTTTACTTTTTCAGCACCTGTTAAATCCGCCATTTTTTTATAGTGAAGGTCTTCTTCTATTCCTAACCCTTTTAAAAGAATGGCTGCCTCAGAATCAGCCTCCCAACCATTCATTTCTGCAAATTCCGCCTCTAGCTCAGCGGCTTTCATCCCGTCCTCATCAGTAAAATCAGGCTTCATGTAAATGGCATCCTTTTCCTGCATTACTTCATAAAGGCGTGCATGCCCCATAATGACGGTTTTTAATACTTCAAATTCTTCATATTCAAAGTGGTTTTGCTTCAATACGGCAAGGCGTTCGCCCGGCCCCATAAAAACATCGCCAGTTTGTGGTTCTATTTTACCTGATAAAATTTTTAGAAAAGTAGATTTTCCCGCACCATTTGCCCCAATTAAACCATAGCAATTCCCCGGGGTAAATTTAATATTCACATCTTCAAATAGCTTCCGGTCCCCATAACGCAAACTTACATTACTAACTGTAATCATTCCTGACAATTCCTCCAAATTCATAATATCTATCAGATTATACCAAACAATATGAGATAATGCGATAAAGGGAATCTTCCAGCACGATAAATTGAGCCTTCTACACCATAAAGTGAATCATCTATCCCGATAAATTAAGTTTCTAATGCGATAAAGAAACCCTTCAAACAATAGACCAAAGCCTAAGTCCATCTTTTTGCTTTTCTGAAAAAATCCGATCTTTCTAGACCTTTTCTATGCGACTTAATATGTTTATAAGGTAATCTGAAGACAGGTAATAGGGGGAATAACCAAAATTACCCATGTAAATTATTATTTAATGTTGGAAAAAGAAGTGGTACAATTATTAAATAATCTTAATTTGCAGATAATTTAATTAAAAATGGAGGGGTTATTGGTGGCTGAATTACGAAGTAATATGATAAAAAAGGGGTTTGACCGAGCACCTCACCGCAGTTTGCTGCGCGCAGCAGGTGTAAAGGAAGAGGATTTTGATAAACCATTTATTGCAGTTTGTAACTCATATATTGATATTGTTCCAGGCCATGTACATTTACAGGAGTTTGGGAAAATTGTAAAGGATGCAATCCGCGAAGCTGGCGGTGTGCCATTTGAGTTTAATACAATTGGTGTTGATGATGGTATTGCAATGGGTCATATTGGTATGCGTTATTCATTGCCAAGCCGTGATATTATTGCTGACTCTGTTGAAACAGTTGTGGCTGCACATTGGTTTGACGGGATGGTTTGTATTCCAAACTGCGATAAAATTACACCAGGTATGATGATGGCAGCGATGCGCTTAAATATTCCAACCATCTTTGTAAGTGGTGGCCCAATGAAAGCTGGTGTAACAAGCACTGGAAAGAGACTTTCACTTTCGTCTGTTTTTGAAGGGGTTGGTGCGTACCAAGCAGGTCAAATTGATGATGCGGCATTAACCGAGATTGAACAGTACGGTTGTCCAACCTGTGGTTCATGTTCTGGTATGTTTACAGCAAATTCAATGAATTGCTTGGCTGAAGCACTTGGTCTCGCCTTGCCTGGCAATGGTACTATTTTGGCAGTCTCTCCTGAACGAAGAGAATTTGTAAAGCAATCTGCGAAGCAGCTAATGGAGTTAATTAAGCTAGACATTAAGCCGCGTGATATCGTAACTGAAAAAGCAATTGATAATGCATTTGCCTTAGATATGGCAATGGGTGGCTCGACAAATACAGTATTACATACCCTTGCCTTAGCCAATGAAGCGGATGTAGAGTACTCGCTTGAACGAATTAATGCAGTAGCTGAACGCGTCCCTCACTTAACAAAGCTTGCCCCTGCCTCTGATCTGTTTATTGAGGATTTACAGGAAGCAGGTGGTGTTCACGCTGTTCTTAATGAACTTGCTAAGAAAGAGGGAGCTCTTCATTTAGATACTTTAACAGTAACTGGTAAAACATTAGGAGAAAATATCGTTGGTCATGAAGTGAAAGACTATAATGTTATTAAACCAATTGACAAACCACACACTGAAAAAGGCGGCCTTGCTGTGTTATTCGGCAACCTAGCTCCTGAGGGTGCAATAATCAAAGCAGGTGCAGTTGAGGGCGGAATCACTCGGCATGAAGGTCCAGCGATTGTTTTTGACTCTCAAGACGATGCTTTAGCTGGGATTGTCAATGGTGATATAAAGCCTGGACATGTCGTGATTATTCGTTATGAAGGTCCGAAAGGCGGCCCTGGTATGCCGGAAATGCTTGCGCCAACTTCCCAAATTGTTGGTATGGGACTTGGCACAAAAGTTGCTCTAGTAACGGATGGACGTTTCTCAGGTGCATCTCGTGGTTTATCAATCGGTCACGTATCACCTGAAGCAGCCGAAGGTGGTCCACTAGCATTTGTAGAAAACGGTGATCATGTCGTAATTGATATTGAAAACCGCACAATGGATGTTCAAGTACCTGAGGACGAGTGGAACAAGCGGAAAGAAAACTGGAAGGGCTTTGAGCCTAAGGTTAAAACTGGCTACCTTGCTCGCTACTCTAAGCTAGTTACAAATGCGAGCAAAGGCGGAATATTGAAAATCTAATTATCGCTTAGCAAAATATGGTTGTATTGGAATTTTTGAAGGTGTGTATTTAAATATTGCTATATGAAAGCATAATGGAAGCATAGTACTACTGTAGTGTAGAACTATGCTTTTTTACTGTCTATTGCTAATTTAATAGGTTGGAAGTAAAGCTTGGTGACGACACAAGCGGTTATCATCAGCAAAACGGCCGTAGTCTCGATTAGCTGACGATAAATAAGGTTTACTATCAGCAAAACGGCCGTATTTTCGATTTGCTGACGATAAATAAGGTTTATTATCACCAAAATTGAATCAGATGCGATTTGCTGACGATAAATAGGATTTACTATCAGCAAAACGGCAGTAGTCTCGATTAGCTGACGATAAATCAGTTTTATTATCACCAAAATTGATTCAGATGGGATTTGCTGACGATAAATAAGGTTTACTATCAGCAAAACAGCCGTAGTCTCGATTTGCTGACGATAAATAGGATTTACTATCAGCAAAACGGCTGTATTCTCGATTTGCTGACGATAAATCAGTTTTATTATCACCAAAATTGATTCAGATGGGATTTGCTGACGATAAATAAGGTTTACTATCAGCAAAACAGCCGTAGTCTCGATTTGCTGACGATAAATAGGATTTACTATCAGCAAAACGGCCGTATTCTCGATTTGCTGACGATAAATAAGGTTTACTATCAGCAAAACGGCCGTATTCTCGATTTGCTGACGATAAATAAGGTTTACTATCAGCAAAACGGCCGTATTCTCAATTTGCTGACGATAAATAAGGTTTACTATCAGCAAAACGGCCGTATTCTCAATTTGCTGACGATAAATAAGGTTTACTATCAGCAAAACGGCCGTATTCTCAATTTGCTGACGATAAATAAGGTTTACTATCAGCAAAACGGCCGTATTCTCAATTTGCTGACGATAAATAAGGTTTACTATCAGCAAAACGGCCGTATTCTCAATTTGCTGACGATAAATAAGGTTTACTATCAGCAAAACGGCCGTATTCTCAATTTGCTGACGATAAATAAGGTTTACTATCAGCAAAACGGCCGTATTCTCAATTTGCTGACGATAAATAAGGTTTACTATCAGCAAAACGGCCGTA
>NZ_KB223527.1:0-159147 GCF_000331575.1 Calidifontibacillus oryziterrae | reverse complement strand
ATTTGCTGACGATAAATAAGGTTTACTATCAGCAAAACGGCCGTATTCTCAATTTGCTGACGATAAATAAGGTTTACTATCAGCAAAACGGCCGTATTCTCAATTTGCTGACGATAAATAAGGTTTACTATCAGCAAAACGGCCGTATTCTCAATTTGCTGACGATAAATAAGGTTTACTATCAGCAAAACGGCCGTATTCTCAATTTGCTGACGATAAATAAGGTTTACTATCAGCAAAACGGCCGTATTCTCAATTTGCTGACGATAAATAAGGTTTACTATCAGCAAAACGGCCGTATTCTCAATTTGCTGACGATAAATAAGGTTTACTATCAGCAAAACGGCCGTATTCTCAATTTGCTGACGATAAATAAGGTTTACTATCAGCAAAACGGCCGTATTCTCAATTTGCTGACGATAAATAAGGTTTACTATCAGCAAAACGGCCGTATTCTCAATTTGCTGACGATAAATAAGGTTTACTATCAGCAAAACGGCCGTATTCTCAATTTGCTGACGATAAATAAGGTTTACTATCAGCAAAACGGCCGTATTCTCAATTTGCTGACGATAAATAAGGTTTACTATCAGCAAAACGGCCGTATTCTCAATTTGCTGACGATAAATAAGGTTTACTATCAGCAAAACGGCCGTAGTCTCGATTAGCTGACGATAAATAAGGTTTACTATCAGCAAAACGGCCGTAGTCTCGATTAGCTGACGATAAATAAGGTTTACTATCAGCAAAACAGCTGAAGCCTCAATTTGGTTGCACGATAGCGGAGCGTATATCATTAGGTGCGGTGAAATTCACTTACTTATTAATTTCCTTTGAATGAATACTGCGCTGATTATAAATGTTTACTTGTCAATGTAATAAGTGTTTCTAAACTTACCAACTGGTTTGTGATTAATAGAAATAATCCTCCTTACGGTAGTAACTGAATCAATAATTTTGCACCACTCCTGAATGGAAGAAGTGGTTATTTTTTTGTCAGGAAAAAGCACTTTATATTCCTCGATGTTTCGTAAAACAGAATTTTCAATTTTTTCTCTAAAACCACAAATTTTACAAACTACCATTTTTGAATTTGTATAGACTTCAAATGAATGACATTCCTTGCAATATATGCCCTTTTTAAGCTGATCATAAGTATATTCGGGTTTTCGGATATATGGTGATGTATCTAAATTGTGGGCTAGTAATTTTTCAGCTAATTTAACTTGTTTATCTTTAATTTTTGATTTTTGTAAAGTTAAATCGAGTTTTTGTAGGAAACGTTTGATTTGTGTTGGGAAAATAATCGGTAGGTTGATAGGAGCTTGATATAAGTAAAAATTGGGGTTAATAAAGATAACGTTGGAACTAATTAATTGGTTACATCCAATATTTTGAAGCAATCGTTTCAATAAGGTCTCACAGCGATTTAGTTGATGAATAGGATTTTTGATTTCAATTTCAGTTATCGAATACCACTTGTTATCTGAACAAACATAATAGTCGCCATCAAAGTTTTTTACATCAAAAAGATAAATGTTTTCCCCACTTATTATTAACGAATCAATTTGAAATATAGTATTATTAATCTCGAACAATAAATCGAACATTCCAATAAAATCGCCTTGTAAATTTTCCACTAGTTGATCAAAATTTGTTTCACCTTCAAATCCTTTTTCGAGCAAACGATAATGGCTTAGCTCACTTTCTGGTAAATTTGTTCTAGTATTTAGATACCTTAAAACTAATAATTCTAAAGTTTCACAGCGGTTTTTAATGATCATTTTTAATCCCTTCCTTTTATATAATTGAAATGGTGGTAAAAAAATTAATGAACGAATTGATAAATGAAGTAAAGATCTAATCGATAAATGATGGAATTAATGAAGTTGAGAATTATAATTACGGGTTTTATAAATAAAGTAAAGAATGAATTGATAAATGAAGTAATATTTGAAGAGATAAATGTGGTATTAAAAATGGCATTATGTAGCGGCTTGGGATTGTCCTATTAATAGATTATATAAAAAAAGACTAGTTTTTACAAATAGAACGATAATAAGCAAATAGCAACTAATCAAGATTACTAGACTAACTTACTAAAAAAAGTAGGACGACAATAATTAACCTGATTTAAAGTAGGACAATACTTAGCATGATTTAAAGTATGAAAATAATTAAACTGATATTTTGAATTATTCTGCACTTCCTTTGTAAAAATCTTAGATAAACTTGAAAAAAATGATTATTTAACTTTGTTTGATTTAATATTATACTTAATGAGTAATTTGATTCATTTCTATAACTTTATCAAAAACGTTATAACATTTTTTATATTATTATTTAAGTAGAAGTCCGTAATTGAAGTAGAAGTCCGTAATTGAAGTAGAAGTCCGTAACTTAAATAGAAATTTGCATTTTTTCGGACTAAATATATCCGCATTTTTTTCAGACAAAACCAATAAATTAAAAGGAGCAATTATGAAAAAATTCAAGCCAATTCTTGAAATTATTTGTTATCTAGTATTGCCAATCGTGATTTGGAAGTATGGGCGAGAACCGCTTGGGGATTATTATGCGATGCTACTTTCAACCGGTCCTGCCTTTATATATACGGTATGGAACTTTTTTAATGAACGCCAATTTAATGTCTCGGGCTTATATATTATGTCATCGTTGATGATTAATACGATTTTAGATTTAATAAGTGATTCAGCGGAATGGATGCTTTGGAATGGAATTTATTTCAACTTTGGGATGATTGCCTTTTTACTATTTACAATTATTATTAAACGTCCAATCGTCATGTATTTCTTAATTGATGCAGCTTATGTTCAAGGCACCCCACGTGAGGAAAGTAAGAAGAAATATCGTTCGAAAGAATTGTTTATATATTTCCAATGGCTAACTGCATTTTTAATCTTGCGTGACGTTCTCGAAAGCGGCTTGAAAATTTGGTTAATAAATAAGTACGGTGTTGATGGGTATGGCCAAATTTTAATTTCAATGAGAACATTTGGCTGGGTCATGTCTGTTGTATTTGTTGCTGCCGTAATGTATGTATTTAATAAAATCATGCAATATACAGAAAAAGAAGAACAAAAACTAAAAGAAAAAGAGGTAGCTGTATTAAATCAATCCATTGAACTTGAATAAAGGTAAGCTTGTGAACTTGAATAAGTGAATGGGTGCATAGTCACTTCATTCACTTATTTTTATGTGCTCGTATTTTTTGTTCTTCTGATTGTATTGCAAATGAAAAGTATAAGACATTGCCTACCATAAGACGGACTACTTCTATTGGAATCGCAGGAAGTGTACGCTTAATATAATTTTTAGCAGCCTCCTTTACTACTAAATTCAATTCATTTTCGGCGCAGGTCAGAAAAACATTCTTGTCCAAATACAGAAAAGCTTCGCATCTGCCATTCACTTCTTTTACTTCATGCTTCAAAAACATTTTTAATAAAATCCACCTTAAATTAAAGTTGTTATTGTTGATAGCTTAGGCAATTTTTTAACGTACTATCCTTTGAAAGTCAGAAAATTTATTTTTGGCATTTATAAATCTATTAAACAGTTGTCAATTTCCCATAAATATGTAAATATGTAAAAATAGATTGCTAGATTATACTTTTATTGAAGGAAGGATTGCGAATGAACTATAGAGCAATGCGTAGAGAAGGGAAAATAGTAACAAACCAAGAAAAAATCAACAACTTGCTAAATTCATGTAAAGTAGGTTACTTAGGTTTAGTTGATGATGAAGGAACATATGTTGTTCCGCTGAACTATGTGTGGAAAGATGAAAAAATTTACTTCCATGGTAGTGAGCAAGGACGAAAAGTTGATGCGATTCGAACTAATAATCGTGTTTGTTTTACTATCACTGAAGATCGCGGAATCATTGCCAATCCAGCTCCAGCAAATATTGGTACAGACTTTAGTAGTGTCATGGTGTTTGGAAAAATCAGAACGGTAGATCATTTGGAAGAAGCAACAGATGCATTACAGGCAATGTTAGATAAATTTGTTCCAGGCTATTTTGAGCGGGAGCTTGAGAAAAAATATGTTGAGTCATACCGATCCTCACTTGGTAGTAAAACTGTAGTTTATTGCCTCGAAGTTGATCAAATCACAGCAAAAGAAGCTACTGTGGCAAGGGAAAATTTATTTTATCCTGGGCGTAAACAAAGAGACGATCTAAAAAAAGAAAAATAATCTCCACCACTATTGCGAAAATTATTATAGAATAATAGTAAAAAGGGTAGCTGTATACGGCGCTCTTTTTTTGAGGTTCACTGAACGTCATATATAGTTTATTTAAGGAAGCGTAGTAGGGGGAAGGAAAATGATACGAACATTAATATGGTTTAGCTATTTTTGGGGATTTTTATTTTGGCATTTTCCTGCAATAAGAAAGGCAAGAGTAGAAGCAGAAAACCTTCCGCTGGCTGAACGGGATGAACTCATAGCTTCATTACCTAGAAGATGGGCACGAACATTAGTAAAGTTAACTGGTTCAACAGTAGAAGTATTTGGTGAGGAACATATTCCGAAGGATCGTCCAGTTCTATTTGTTAGCAACCATCAAGGGAATTTCGATGTTCCAATATTAATAGGTTTTATTCATAAACCAAAAGGTTTTATTTCGAAAATTGAAGTAAAAAAAATGCCAATTATCGGAAGCTACATGGAAGCGATGAAATGTGTGTTTATTGACAGGAAGAACAAAAGGCAATCAGTAAAAGCGATTCAAGAAGGAATTAAGTATTTGAAAGATGGTCATTCTTTAGTCATTTTCCCTGAAGGGACAAGGAGTAAAGGGAAGGAAATTGGAGAGTTTAAAGGTGGTTCCTTTCGTCTAGCAGTAAAATCTGAGGTACCGATTATCCCAGTTACTATCAATGGATCTTATCAAATTATGGAGAAAAATGGTTTTATTATGAAACCAGCAAACGTAAAAGTTTATGTATCAGACCCTATCTTTATTGATGATGTTAAGCATTTAAGTATGGACGAGCTAGGTCAATATGTAAAAACAATCATTGCAAAAAATTTGAAAAATCCAGGTAATTCATTGAAATAGATAAACAGAACCATAAACAGAACCATAAACAGAATCAAAATCAAAATTAAAATCAAAATTAAAATCAAAATTAAAATCAAAATCAAAATTAAAATCAAAATCAAAATCAGAATTTAAATCAGAATTAAAAATCATAAACAATGAAAGAAATCAAAATATCAATCTTCTTTTTCCAATAGTATTCCCTTAATAGACACAATTTTTACAATAGAAACATTATTAATAGGTTATAATGTGGTTTAGAAGCAAATTCTAATTTGGATTAGGAGGAATAGATATGTTAATTACAACCGTGATATCCTTAGCTAAAGATGAGTTAGAAGGCCTCTTAAATATGAAGGCATCATTTAATTATGAAGAATATGAAGATAGTGTTTTAGCTTGTGTGGACGGCTTTATTGACAACAGAACATCCGAAAATATAACTATTGATGATGCCATGGAAGCATTATTCTCAATCCTGAAGGAAAAGGGGATTGCTCCAAAGGATGTAGTAGATTTCTCATTTGAAATCCCTTCCTGTGGTCGGACATTTGAACATGATCACAATGATAATGAAGGTTTTGAAGATGTTGAGTTCACGGTTTCTTTTACGACAACAAAATAATAATATTAAAGCCTCCACCTAATTTAAAAGTGGGGGCCTTTTCTATTTACTTTTGCTAAAAAATTCAAAAATCAATTGATAACGCACTCTATCTACGTGGAAACTTATTGAAAATTGTTATGATAAGCTATATGATAGCATTAAGATATCAATATAATAGCAATATTTATTAATGATAAGGTGGGGGAAAAAGTGACGGAGCAATCAAGGGTACAATTAAACTTACGGGTGACAAAGGAAACAATTCAAAAGCTAGATGAAATAGTGGAGTATTACCAAGAAAACACAAAATTTGGACGGGTATATAAGGGTGATGTACTTACCGACATTATTGAAAAAGCACATGCATTAATGCTTAAACAAAGTCATTTTAATAAGCAGTACTAGCAGCTTATAATTGAGAGGAGATTTAAATTAGCATGAATTCAAGAATATATAATCGTTTACTATTTGCCCTAATATTATTTGTAACGCTACTTTCACCTATTCAAACGAAAAATGTACATGCAAATGAAAGGATCAATTTTTCATACATATATTCAGTTAGTAAAAATGACTATGTAAAACATGTTGATCAGGCAAATAACACCATAAACATAATCGCTCCTAACTATTTTGATTTATCAAAACATGGAGATCTCATAATCACCGAAAACTTTGATGCGGCTTTTATAAAAGAAATGAAAAAAAGGAATATTAAAGTTGTACCTTTCTTAAGCAACCACTGGGATAAAGAAGCTGGCATAAACGCATTGAAAAACAAAGATACTTTAACGACAAAAATAGTCGAGCAAATATTAAAACATAATTTAGATGGTATCAATATCGATATTGAAGGCCTTTCCCATTCAGAAAGAGATGCATTTAGTGAGTTCGTTAAAACTTTGAAAAGTAAGATGCCTGCTGATAAAGAACTTTCTTTAGCAGTTGCAGCCAACCCGAAAGGATCTAAAACTGGATGGCATGGTAGCTATGATTATAATAAACTTGCGGATCATGCTGATTATTTAATTATTATGGCTTATGACGAGAGCTATAGAGGTGGAAAGCCAGGACCTGTAGCGAGTATTGAGTTTGTTGAAAAATCAATTCAGTATGCAATTGACGAAGGAGTATCAGCGGACAAACTTGTTTTAGGCATTCCGTTTTATGGGCGAATTTGGAAATTAGAAGATATAGAGACTAATAGTGGTGTTGTTGGGGACGGTATTTGGATGAACAAGACTTTTAGCTTTATAGAAAACTATCGTGGTACTACGGAATTGGTTGAAAAAAAAGGTAGTTTAGTAGCTCGCGTAACAATAACTGAAAATGATCCACCATATCAATTATTTTCTTGGAAGCCGGCTTTTACACCGGGTCATTACGAAGTATGGTTTGATAATGAGCAAACCATTCAAAAAAAGCTTGAACTTGTAAATAAATATAACTTAAAGGGAACAGCTAATTGGAGCTTAGGGCAGGAAGCACCAACTATTTGGGCAAGCTATAAAACATGGTTAAATCCGACATTAACTGTATCTACTCCAGCGAAATCAAGCAATAATCCAATCCCAGTTTCAAATTCTATTAGTGTCGTTGTGAATGGTGAAACACTTATCTTTGATCAAGAACCATATATCTATGCTGGGAAGACACTTGTGCCGTTAAGAGGAGTCTTTGAAAAGCTAGAGGCAACAGTAGATTGGGATCAAACAAAGAAAGAAGTTACGGCCATTAAAGGAGATACAACGGTATGGCTAAAAGCGAACTCACTACAAGCGAAAATAAATGACATCCCAACTGAAATTGATGTACCTGTCCAAATTAAAGAAGGAAGAACAATGATACCATTGCGATTTATTGGTGAAGCTTTCGGTGCAAATGTACAATGGGAAAATACAACAAAGCAAGTATTCATTGAATTTTAACATTTAACATAAATATTAAAAGATTACATTATACAATGCCTCCTTTTGGTTACATTAATGAAAAGGAGGTGTTTTTATGGAGCCAAGTGCACAAGATAAATTCTCAAATACTTTTCTTCCGTTTACGTCAATCTCTAGCGGCATAGGAGAATCAGTCCTGCCAGATCTTTATAATTATTGTATTCAAATTGTTAACATAAGCTTTGTTGGTGATCCAACAACTAATAGTGGTTGGGTACTTATTGATGCTGGAATGCCTCATTCAGCTGAAGAAATAATAAGAGAGGCAGAAGAACGCTTTGGAGAAGGAGCGAGACCAAATGCGATCATTTTAACTCACGGTCATTTCGATCATGTTGGTTCGATTGTTGAATTACTTGAACATTGGGATGTTCCAGTTTATGCTCATGAACTCGAGCTCCCATATTTAACTGGTCATGCAGATTATCCTCCAGGTGACCCTTCAGTTGATGGTGGTTTCGTTTCAGAAATGTCACCATTATTCCCTAACCATGGAATTAACCTTGGTGATAAAGTAAAAGTACTACCGAAGGACGGAAGTATTCCAGAAATGGCAGAATGGCAATGGATTCACACTCCAGGCCACACTCCAGGCCATATATCATTATTTAGAGAACAAGATCGTGCCTTAATTGCTGGAGATGCATTTGTCACAGTGAAACAAGAATCATTATATAAGGTTATGACCCAACAACAGGAAGTTAGTGGTCCACCTAAATATTTTACGATCGATTGGAATCAAGCTAAGGAATCTGTGAAAAAGTTAGCTGCTCTAAAGCCGGCAGTTGCAATTACAGGGCATGGTTTTCCAATAGTAGGTGAGCAATTGACAAATGAACTGGCTAAATTAATCGAACATTTTGATGAAATCGCACTTCCAGAAAATCAACGTAATCTCAATTAATAGCAAAAATCCATATCCTATATTTGACTAAGACCATAGAGAATATTTGACTATGACCACAAAGCTGATTATAAGTGTCCAAAAATTGGGCACTTGTTTTTATTTTTGGACATCTTTCAAAAAGAGATTAAGTGAGATAGTAGGAATTTCGCCCTTTTTACAAACATCGATACTGGCATGAAAATTGCATAAGAATAGGGGTGAACATATTAATTAAGGGGGAGAAATGTATGCAAATAAAAGAATGTGTAGCACTAGTCACAGGGGGAGCATCTGGTCTCGGAGAAGCAACAGTTCGAAATATTGTGACGAAAGGTGGCAAAGCGGTTATTTTAGATTTGTCGGAGGAAAAAGGATTGGCTCTCGTTGATGAATATGGAGAAGAGCATGTTTTATATTTACATACAGATGTTACGAAGGAGGACGACGTCCAATTAGCGATTAGTCAAGCACTTGAAAAATACAACTATATAAATACTGTTGTAAACTGTGCTGGTATTGCAATAGCCCAGAAGCTTCTAAGTAAGAAAGGAGTCCATAGTTTAGAAGATTTCTCAAAGGTTATTTCTGTCAATTTAATTGGAACATTCAATGTGATTCGACTTGCCGTTGAAAGAATGAAGGAAAATGAACCAAATGAAAATGGTGAACGGGGTGTAATTATTAATACCGCATCAGTTGCAGCATTTGAAGGCCAAATTGGCCAGGCTGCATATAGTGCCTCGAAAGGTGGAGTTGTCGGGATGACATTGCCGATTGCTAGAGAGCTTGCTGCTGATGGCATTCGTGTAATGACGATTGCGCCTGGATTATTCCATACGCCAATGTTTGATATGCTACCTGAGACAGCTAGGGAATCTTTAGGAGCAATGGTGCCGTTTCCATCTAGGTTAGGATTTCCATCTGAATACGCTAAATTAACTGAAAGCATTATTGAAAATCCAATGCTAAATGGTGAGGTTATTCGTCTTGATGGTGCAATTCGAATGCAACCTAAATAGAGTTGCAATAATCGTACAAACTTTAGTTTGAATCACAACACGGAAGTAAACGCGACGTGTATATCCAGCCGCGGATGTTGCAATAGGTATGAATTAAATAAGTTTTTTTCTTGGTTGGGCATAAGAAGTATTTTTGTTGTAAACTACAATTCAACAAATTCGGACTTCTTATGTCTTTTTTTGTTGGAAAATGAAATACCATCGTCCAAAAACTTTATCGTCACATATGGTAAGATAAAATAAATATATTTCAAAAATCTATTATCGCAAAGGAGAATGCTTTGTGATTCAATTACAAGATATGATGACTCCCATTAATAGGACAATCAAAAGAAATTCGAGTTTACAAGAAGCAATTGAAATTATGAAGGATAACAAGTGGAACATCATACCTGTAACGAACAGTGATGGTAAGTTGATTGGAGTGTTAACAAGGTCAAAGGTGTATGAAATGGTTTTAGCCCAATTGCCTCTACAAGCTAAAGTTGAAAAATATATTATTAAAGAAGCAGTAGCCTTGCCAGTAAATACCCCATACGAGGTTATTGAAGAGGTTGTTAAGAGAAGTCGTGTCGGCACGGGCGTTGTTCTCGATGAAAAAGATCGTGTCATCGGTCTATTTACGAAAACGGATATGATAGCAACTTTACTTCGATCTTCTAATTCCCTAAAGGGACAGTTGGAAATAATTCTGGAAAACTCCCATTTAGGGGCAATTATGACAAATGGAGACCAGCAGATTATTTATGTCAATGACCGTTTGAGTAAAATGCTAGAAACTGAATATGACGAACTTATTGGTGAATCTTTATCGACCGTCATACCTAGTATTAACATAAACAATCTCGAGGATGACGTTCATATTAAAAAGCTACAAATCGGAGCTCACCAGACAATTTTAAGGCTATCATCCTATCAAACTGTTCGAAATCGCAAAGGCTTCATTGCGTTGTTTCAAGACATTTCAGAGCTTGAAGGGATGGCTTCTGAGCTTGAGTCAGTAAGAAATTTAAAACAAACCTTGGACACTGCTATTGACCATGCTTATGACGGCATGATCATGATCGATGATAAAGGTGTTATCAAAATGGTTAATCCACCTTTACTTGAACTGTTTTCATTGAAAAAATTAGATTTAGTTGGGAAGCAAGTTGACAAGCTATTGCCTCATTTACATTTGACAAATGTCTTGAAAAGCGAGCAGGCTGAGGTTAGCGACTTTTTAGAAATCAACGGCATTAAATACATCATAAATAGAATTCCAATTTTTCAAGCTGGGAAAGTGATAGGTGCGATTGGAACGATTATGTTTCGTCAGCTTAATCAAGTAAGTGAATTATTTAAAAAGCTAGAAAAGGCTGAGCATAAAGCAGCCTACTATTTGAAACAATTGCAAAATACAGAAACGTCAAGATTTACATGGGAACAAATTATTAGCAACGACCCATTTATAGATAAGCTGAAAAAAAGTGCGGCCAAAGCCGCAAAAGGGCGATCAACGATATTAATCAGAGGTGAAAGTGGTACAGGCAAGGAGCTGTTTGCTCATGCTATTCATAGTAGTAGCGCACGCAAGGATGGAAGGTTTGTCGTTGTAAACTGTGCTGCTATCCCAGAAGACTTATTAGAATCAGAATTTTTCGGTTATGAAGGTGGTGCTTTTACTGGGGCAAAACAAAAAGGTAAACCTGGGAAGTTTGATTTAGCCGACGGTGGAACACTTTTTTTAGATGAAATTGGAGATATGTCATTATCCTTGCAAGCCAAGCTTTTACGTGTTTTACAAGAAAGGGAGTTTTATCGTGTTGGCGGTACTGAACGGATTCAAGTAGATGTACGAATTATTGCGGCAACGAACAGACCTCTTGAGGAAATGGTCGAAAACGGTGAATTTCGTGAGGATTTGTACTATCGGTTAAATGTTATATCATTCCATATTCCACCACTGCGGAAGCGCCCCCATGATATTGGTTTACTAATTGCTACGTTTATAAAGGATTTAAATCGTTTATTAGGAACTAGTGTAACCGGCATCCACCAAGATGCCCAAGACATTTTATTGCGTTATCATTGGCCTGGCAATGTCCGAGAGCTAAGAAATATTTTAGAAAGAGCAATGACATTTGCTGAGTTTGGTAAAATCCAAGCAAGCGATTTACCTGAATATGTAATAGAAAAGGTTGATAAAACAGCAATTCAAACGATTACTCATTTTAAACTAGCTGAAAGTGCTGAACTTGATGCAATTAAACGGGCGTTACATGATTGTGGTGGAAACAAATCAAAAGCAGCGAAAATATTAGGAATAAGTCGTTCAGGACTTTATGAAAAATTAAAAAAGTACAAACTGTAACGAAAGGGTGTCTAAAAAATAGACACTCTTTTTATTTTAGGTGTTCGTAAATCAAACAATTAATCACTGTTTTGTTTGTTATTTTGTATAAGTTTAACTGAATTTGAGGTTGGCACATTACTTGCATAATACATTTGTAAGCTAGGACTTCGATTTTAGGCTTTGTTACAAGGCTTCATAAAAAAAATCACAGGGAGGGATTACGATATGGATATTGGTAGTTACTTATCATTAAATGCAAGGAAACACCCAACTAAATTGGCAATAACGTGTGAAGGAAGAGACTTTACGTATGAACAGTTTAATGATAAAGTCAACCAGTTAGCGAATGGTTTACTTGCGATGGGATTAGAAAAAGGCGATAAGCTTGCACTGATGATGAAAAATTCAGATTCATATGTTTTTTCCTTTTTTGCCGGAGCAAAAATTGGGGCTGTCGTAGTACCGATAAATTTTCGATTAACTGCAACTGAAGTAAGTTATATATTACAGCAGTCTGAAAGTAAAGTGATCATTTGTGATAACGAATATTCTACGTTAATCGATGATGCCATCGAACAAGCTTCTATTTTTGCTCAAATAACTGTAATATCTGTCGGTAAATCAAGTAATGAGGTTCATTTTTCCTTTGAAGAAGTGCTTTCATCTAATCGAAATGAACCAAACGTGGAAGTCGATGAAACAGATGATTTAGAAATACTATATACATCTGGAACTACCGGTCGTCCTAAAGGGGCTTTATTTGATCACCGTCGTATATTTAATGTTGCTGTAACGATGATGGTTGGAATGGGTATTAATCCGAAGGACCGCCTTTTACATTTAGCACCTTTATTCCATTCTGCACAACTAAACTTATTTTTAATAACAGGAGTTATTTTAGGTGCATCACACGTCATTCATCGTGATTTCCACCCTGTTGAAACGTTAAAAGCAATTGAAAAACACAAAATTACCCACTTTTTTGGTGTTCCAGCCATGTATAATTTCCTTCTTCAAGTACCTAACTTCGATGAATATGATTTGTCGTCTGTTTTACGATATGGTTATGGAGCTGCTCCAATGGCCCCTGAGCTTGTTCGAAAAAGTATGGAATTATTTAAAACCGACCGATTTTTTAATTTATGTGGTTTAACGGAGGCCGGACCTGGTGGAATTTTACTAGATCCTGAAGATCACGTGAACCATTTAGGTAAAGGTGGAAGAGCGTTTGCATTAACAGATGCCCGCGTCGTTGATTCAACAGGTCAAGACGTGAAACCTGGAGTTGTAGGAGAATTTATTTTACGTGGTCCCACGATTATGAAGGAATATTACAACAAGCCTGAAGAAACAAAAAGAGCGCTGGTAGATGGTTGGTTGTATACTGGTGACTTGGCAGTTATGGATGAAGAGGGCTATATAACGCTAGTGGATCGAAAAAAGGATATGATCATTACGGGTGGGGAAAACGTTTATTCAATTGAAGTTGAGCAAATTATGTATGAACATCCACAAGTATTAGAGGCAGCAACAATTGGCCTGCCAGATGAACTATGGGGAGAAATTGTTACGGCAGTCGTTGTACCGAAACAAGGTGAAGAAATTAATGAACAGGAATTTAAAAGCTTTTGTCGACAGAAGCTTGCCAGCTATAAAGTACCAAGAAAAATCATATTTGAAAAACAGCTTCCAAGGAATGCATCTGGGAAAATTTTAAAATATCAGCTTCGTGAACGTTTAAAAAACTTACAATCTTAAAAACTCATATAATAGAAAGCGTTTTCATACACTATAAAATCGAATAGGAGGCTTCAATGATGGGGCATTTATATTTACGACAAGAGCACGATATCTTTAGAAAAGCGTTGCGGAAATTTTTGGAGAAGGAAGCTTATCCGTATTATGACCAATGGGAGGAGGACAGGATCATCCCACGATCTTTCTGGAAAAAGATGGGCGATAACGGTTTTCTTTGCCCTGATGTACCTGAACAATATGGTGGCACAGGAGTCGATTGGGGGTTCTCAGTTGTAATAAACGAGGAAATCGAGCGGGTTGGGTCAGGATTAGTTGGCATCGGTCTTCATAATGACATAGTTGTTCCGTATATAACCGCATACGGCTCAGAAGAACAAAAACAGCGTTGGCTTCCAGGCTGTGTGTCTGGTGATACAATTTCAGCAATTGCCATGACTGAGCCTGGTGCCGGTTCTGATTTAGCGAATATTAAAACAACGGCAATCCTTGAGAGTGACCATTATGTCGTAAACGGGCAAAAAACATTTATAACAAATGGTATTCACGCTGATTTAGTAATTGTTGCTTGTAAAACAAATCCGAAAGCTGAACCAAAGCACAGAGGGGTAAGCCTACTTGTTATCGAACGAGGTACACCTGGTTTTTCGAGAGGACGAAAGCTAAATAAAGTTGGACTTCATAGTCAAGATACAGCTGAGCTGATATTTGAGGATTGCCGAGTACCAAAAGAAAATCTTTTAGGCGAGGAAGGAAAAGGGTTTTTATATTTAATGGAAAAGCTACAGCAGGAACGTCTTCTAGTTGCGATAGCAGCCCAAGTAGCTGCTGAAGATATGTTGGAAATGACAATTGAGTATGTGAAAACTCGTGAAGCATTTGGCAAACCAATAAGCAAATTTCAAAATACTCAATTTAAAATTGCAGAAATGGCAACTGAGATTGAAATGGGACGTGCCTTTTTAGACCAGTTAATAGCTGATCATATTGCGCAAAAGGACATCGTGACAAAGGTATCCATGGCTAAATGGCGCTTAACAGACATGGCAAAAAAGATAGCAAGCGAATGTATGCAGCTTCATGGTGGTTACGGATATATGGAAGAGTACAAAATCGCGAGAAGATTTAGAGATATACCAGTGGCGGCCATTTATGCCGGAACAAATGAAATCATGAAAACAATTATTGCGAAAAACCTTGGATTGTAGATTTGAAGAAAGCTATATTAAAAAATATTTTGTTAAATAAATAACGGTTGTTTTTAGATTACGTTGTTACTAAACATTATTTTTATTGAGAGAGGAATGAAAAAAATGAGAGAAGCAGTTATTGTCGAAGCGGTACGAACTCCCGTTGGAAGACGTAATGGGTTGTTAAAGGATATTCGTCCCGATGATTTAGCAGCGTTAGTATTAAAAGAGGTTATTGATCGTGCAGGAATATCAGCTAGCTTAGTAGAGGATGTAATTATGGGTTGTGTTAGCCAATCAGGTGAACAAGCGGGTGACATCGGGCGTGTTGCTGCTTTAATTGCTGGGTACCCACTTGAGGTACCTGGAACTACAATCGATCGTCAATGCGGTTCAAGTCAGCAAGCCGTTCACTTTGCTGCACAAGCGATCATTAGTGGTGATATGGATATTGTTGTCGCTGCGGGTATTGAAAATATGTCGCGCGTTCCAATTGGCTCAAATTATCAAAATGCCCCTTTTAGTCCAAAGCTACTAGAGCGTTATGAGATTATTCACCAAGGATTGTCTGCAGAGCGAATAACTGAAAAGTGGGGATTTAGTCGAACAGAATTAGATCAATTTTCATTAGAAAGTCATGAAAAAGCATTGAAGGCACAGGCTGAAGGAAGATTTGAACGAGAAATCGTTCCAGTAGAAGTGAACTTGCCAGATGGGACAAAAACGATCATGACAACAGATTCCGGACCTAGGAAGGAAACCACTTTAGAGGTGTTGGGTGATTTAAAGCCATCATTTCAGGAAAACGGACGTATACATGCAGGTAACTCTAGTCAAATAAGTGACGGAGCGGGTGCATTATTAATTATGTCTCGAGAAAAAGCTGAGGAACTAGGACTTAAACCACGTTTTCGTATTTTAGCACGTGTTGTTGTTGGTTCAGATCCAACATTGATGCTAACAGGGGTTATCCCTGCTACCGAAAAAGTGTTAGCTAAAGCGGGCTTATCTGTTGATGATATTGATGTTTTTGAAGTGAATGAAGCATTTGCTCCTGTTCCGTTAGCCTGGTTAAAGGAAACTGGGGCAGATCCGAAAAAGCTAAATCCTAACGGTGGTGCAATCGCTTTAGGTCATCCGTTAGGCGCAAGTGGTGCTAGACTGATGATTACAATGATGCATGAACTCGAACGCACTGGTGGCCGCTACGGGCTTCAAACAATGTGTGAAGGTCACGGCATGGCGAATGCAACGATTATCGAACGACTAGATTAGCTCAATATAAAGTAAAATCGATACAAAACCAATATAAGGGGGAATTTTATGTACACAACAATTGGGAAAATATTTGATCAAACTGTTCAAAAATATCCTAAAAAGGAAGCGCTATATGATGTCCGCAAAAATCTACGCTATTCATATGCAGAGTGGAATGAACAAGTAAATAAATTAGCCAATGCTTTACTAAATGCCGGAGTAAACAAGGGCGATCGCGTATCTACTTATTTATATAATACAGAGGAGCTAGCAACTTCATTTTTTGCGTGTGCTAAAATCGGGGCTGTTTTTAATCCAATTAATTTTCGGCTTATGGGTGAAGAGGTTGCTTTTATCTTAGAGGATGCTGAGCCAAAAGTAGTTTTATTTGAAAAGGCGCTCCAAGCGCAGATTGATCTAATCGAAAAACGTTTTCCTCATATCGCATTTTGGTTTATTGATGAAGATAAACCCGATTATGCTGCTAGCTACAGAGAAAAGGTAGCAGCAGGAAGCTCAGCTACTCCACAAATTAAAGTTGAGGAAGCGGATTTATATGCAATCATGTATACGAGCGGGACAACCGGGCGACCAAAAGGGGTTATGCACCGCCATCGTGACATGGTTGAACAAAGTATGGTATTAATCAACGCTACGAAGGTTTCAGACAAAGATCGGGGACTTGTAACGGCACCTATGTTCCATTGTGCAGAGCTGCATTGTGCATTTTTGCCAAGGGTACATAGTGGTGCAACGAATATCATTCTCCATCATTTTGATGCAGGAAAAGTATTGGAGCTTATCGAAAAAGAGAAAATAACAAAATTTTTCGCTGCTCCAACTATGTGGAACATGATCTTGCAAGAACAGCTTGAAAACTATGATATTCGTTCTCTCCAATTTGGTTTATATGGTGCTGCACCAATGGCACCTGCGCTTGTATATGCTTGTCAAGATAAGCTTGGAGTTAAGCTTGTTCAAGCATATGGCATGACAGAAATGGGGCCTGCTATTACATTTTTATTAGAGGATGAGCAAATTTCAAAAGCAGGAGCGGCCGGGAAAGCCATATTAAACCATGAGGTCCGTGTTGTTCGTCCAAATGAAAGTGGTCCATCAGAGCCAGATGATATTTGTGCACCTTATGAACGTGGTGAAGTTATCGTCAAAGGTCCATCAATGATGATTGGCTATTATAACCGTGAGGAAGCAACAGAAAAATCGATGTATAAAGGCTGGTACCATTCTGGTGATATTGGGTATGTTGATGAAGATGGTTATCTTTTCATTGCCGATCGTGTTGACGACATGATTATTAGTGGTGGAGAAAACATTTATCCACGAGAGGTAGAAGATATTTTGTATGAGCATCCCGGGATTTTAGATGTTGCTGTACTTGGTCAGCCAGATGAAAAATGGGGTGAAAAAGTAGTTGCGTTTGTTGTGAAAAAAGACAACATCAACGTATCTGAGGCTGAGCTTGATAAGCTCTGTAAAGAGAGTACTAAGCTAGCAGATTATAAACGTCCACGCCAGTATATTTTTGTAGACGTGTTACCGAGAAATGCTAGTGGAAAAATTCAAAAGTTTTTATTGCGAAAGCAATTGGAAGCGGAGTCTGTCGATCAGTAGATCGTGTTTAAAGGGAAATGTGCGTGAATTTAGTATCCCTTTAGCAGTTTACTATCCTGCTTCTACTTAATTGCTAGCTTCAAAGAAAAAATAGGGAAAAATAATTACGTAAAGGAGAAGGAAATGCTTAAAGGGATACGAATTATTGATTTTTCAGTTTATTTACCAGGTCCTTATGCAACAATGCGCTTAGCTGATTTAGGAGCAGAGGTTATCAAAGTGGAGCCGCCATCAGGTGATCCAGCTAGAACAACAGGAAGAGAGCTATACATTGCTAATAATCGAAATAAAAAAAGTGTTTGTTTAAACTTAAAAGAACGAGAAGGGCAAGAAATAGCTATCGAGCTAGTATGTAACGCAGATGTAGTTGTGGAGAGCTTTCGGCCAGGTGTTATGGAAAGACTAGGACTGGATTATGAAAGTATTAGGAAAAGAAAGCCGAATATTATTTATTGCTCCCTTTCCGGATTTGGCCAGAATTCCGTGATGAGCACTTTAGGTAGCCATGACTTAAACTATATGGCACTAAGCGGAGTGCTTTCACAATTAAAGGATTCGGAGGGAAGACCTGTTCATCCAACCACAACCTTTGCTGATTTAATTGGTGGAATTTCCGCGAATGAATCTATTCTAGCAGCGATCTATCAGCGGGAAAAAACAGGTAAGGGCCAATATTTAGATGTATCATTAACTGACTCAATGATTGCATTAATGGGAAATCATGTTCTCATTGAAAAGGAAACAGGGCATGGGCATGGCGTTCAGCTTTTAGGGGGAGAAATTATTAATTATGCGATTTATGAAACTAGCGATAACCGTTTTATTAGCTTAGCAGCTTTAGAGAAAAAGTTCTGGGATAACTTTTGTAATGGAGTAGATAGAAGCGAATGGTTGGCTAGCTACCTGTCAAAAGCTGTTCCTGATAATCCCATTTATCAGGAAGTGAAAGCACTTTTTAAAAGTCGCAGCTTAGCTGAGTGGACGAAGTTTAGTCTTGAAGTTGATTGTTGTATGGCACCAATCCTTGAAGCGGGTGAGATTTCTGAGCACCCTTATGTGAAGGAACGAAACCTTATAACCATAATAAAGGGATTGACTTATGTGAAAACGCAGCCTGTATGCTCCCTTGAACAACCATCTCCACCACCGGAAATGGGAGAGCATACACCAGAGATCCTTCACTCTGTTCTTGGTATTAATATTAATAACAAGGGCAGTTAGAATCACAAAGTGTGAATTATTATTAATCGTTCATCCCCTCATCAACAGGCTTTCATGGTGAGGGGAAGCGAATGATGAGGGAGAAAATTTAATAAAAAAGGGGAAATGTTAAGATGATGAACGATCAATTAAATATTGGAGCTTTATTAGAGCGTGCTGAAAAGTACTTTTCAAAAAAGCAAGTAGTTTCAAGAACGTTATCGGGAATTCATCGCTTTACTTATGCAGAAATTGGAGAGCGGACGAGGAGGTTGATGAGTGCCTTAAAGGATCTCGGTGTCGAACAAGGCGATCGTGTTGGAACATTAGCTTGGAATCATCATCGCCACTTAGAAATATACTTTGCAGCACCAGGAATGGGCGCAGTCCTTCATACGATAAATCTACGACTTTCATTAGAACATATTATCTATATTATTAATCATGCAGAAGATAAAGTACTCTTTGTTGACGAAGACCTCTTACCGATCGTCGAAAAAATAGCCACTAAACTTCCAACTGTTAAAGCTTTTATCATCATGACAGATCAAGAACAACTTCCTACTACAAATCTTCAACCTGTTTACTCCTATGAACCATTACTTGAAAAAGGAAATCCAAATGAACCATTTATAAAAGATATAGATGAAAATGCACCTGCAGGCATGTGTTATACGTCAGCAACAACCGGGAATCCAAAGGGTGTTGTTTACTCACATCGCGGGATTGTTCTTCATAGCTTTGCGTTAGGCTTAGCTGATACGACCGCCATTTCCGAATCGGATATTACAATGGCAGTCGTTCCAATGTTCCATGCCAATGCGTGGGGGCTTCCATTTGCAGCAACATGGCTCGGATCAACTCAAGTGTTACCTGGACCGATGTTTACACCAAAGCTTCTTGCCGAATTAATTGAGCAAGAGAAAATTACAATTACAGCTGGTGTTCCAACTATTTGGTTAGGGTTATTGAAGGAATTGGAAGGAGGAAATTACGACACAAGTAGCCTTCGTGCAATCCTTTGTGGCGGGGCTGCTGCACCGAAAGGAATGATAAACACGTTTGAAACAAAATATAACATCCCGTTTATTCATGCGTATGGAATGACGGAAACAAGTCCACTTGCCACACTATCACGTTTAAAAAGCTACCAAAACAAACTTTCAGTTGAAGAAAGGCTTGATCAACGTGCCAAGCAAGGAATACTTGTGCCTGGTCTAGAAATGAAGGTAGTTGGTGGAAATGGAGAAGTGGCTTGGGACGGTGTTGAAATGGGCGAGCTATTACTGCGGGGACCATGGATTGCAGACGAATATTATCGTGATGAACGCTCACAAGAGTCGTTTAAAGACGGGTGGCTTTATACAGGTGACGTTTGCACCGTAGACGAGGAGGGGGTCATTAAGCTAGTTGACCGGACAAAGGATTTAATTAAGAGTGGCGGTGAATGGATCTCTTCTGTCGATTTAGAAAACGCTTTAATGGCACATGAAGGAGTATTTGAGGCAAGTGTAGTCGCCGTTCCTCATCCAGATTGGCAGGAACGTCCAGTTGCATGTGTTGTTCTTAAAGATCCATATAAAGATAAGGTAACAAAAGAAGATTTGCTGAAATTCATCGCGCCACAATTTGCAAAATGGTGGCTACCAGATGATGTGATTTTTATGGATGAAATCCCAAAAACATCTGTTGGGAAGTTTTTGAAGCGAGCATTAAGAGAAAAATTGCAAAATTATTTTGTTCAAAATTAATAATGGTTTGTTCGAACCGTCCTATTTCGGTAGGGCGGCTTATTTTTTTAGTTGTGTTAAAATATACAATTTGCAGTTGATTTTCATTTTGGAAATTGTTACTATATACCTAACAACATATGAGCATATGTTCATATGATGAAATGAATAGCAAAGAGGGAGTTAGATGAACCATTCACAACACGATTTCTTATCAAATGACACTGTTGACAATGTCTCAAGAGCATTTAAAGCGTTAGCAGACCCGACAAGAATAAAAATCCTTTATCTGCTCTCACAAGAGGAATGTTCAGTTGGTCATATCGCTGAGGTTTTAAACATGACGCAGTCGGCTGTTTCTCATCAGTTGTCGTTTCTTAAGAATTTGAGACTTGTAAAAGCTCGACGCGAAGGGAAATCATATATTTATACGTACGAGGATGATCACGTCATTGAAATTTTAAAACAAATGATACATCATTCGCTCCACGACTAAAAAAGACTATAGAATAAAAGGATTACTTGGAGGGGGAAATATGCACCATCATCATGGTCACAGTCACGGTCATAGCCATGACCACAATCATTATAGCCATGACCAACATCATCATGGCCATCACCATGGTCATACAAGAGAAGGAAATAAAAAAGGTCTTATGATTGCATTAATAATAACAGCAGGAATTATGCTTTTAGAATTTTTCGGGGGATTACTTACAAACAGTTTGGCGCTTTTATCGGATTCAGGACATATGTTAAGTGATGCGAGCTCATTGGCCCTAAGTCTAGTGGCGATGTGGTTTGCAACAAGACCAGCATCTCCAAATAAAACATATGGCTTTTATCGTTTTGAAATTTTAGCAGCATTATTTAATGGAGTGACATTATTTTTAATTGCTGGGTTTATCATTGTAGAGGCATATGAACGCTTTTTAGAGCCACCAACAGTAGCAAGTGCGTCAATGATTGCGATTGCGACAATTGGGTTACTTGCAAATATCGGGAGTGCATTTGCGCTCTTGCAAAAAGGAGATGTCAAAGACAACGTAAATATTAGGAGTGCCTATCTTCATGTTATCGGTGATGCCCTTGGATCTGTAGGAGCCATTATTGCTGGTCTTATTATGTACTTCTTTAATTGGTATGTAGCAGATCCGCTTATTAGTGTTGTTGTGGCCTTGTTAATTTTGCGGAGCGCTTGGGGTGTTGTAAAACATACCGTCCATATTTTAATGGAGGGAACACCTATAACAATTGATCAGAAAGAGGTAAAAGAGACTTTACTAGAAATAGACGGTGTTATTAATGTTCATGATCTCCATATTTGGACGATCACTTCAGGACTTGATTCATTAAGCTGCCACTTATTAGTAGAAGATGATCATGATAGTCAAACAATTTTGCAACAGGCGATTACAACGATTGAATATAAATTTAAAATTCAACATACAACCATTCAAGTTGAAAAATCAAACCTGCAACACGCTGAAACAGAAGTATAAGGGTAAATAATAAAGAGGACACTATATTAAGTGTCCTCTCGAGATTGAGGCGAAAGACTGCACGCCACATTCGTGCATTGCCATAAGGCGCGTCCATCGACTTACACAATTGGAGCTCATCGCTCAATTAATATATCATGGTACAATGGTAATTACAACTGTGTAAATTTGGAATATAATTTTCCGAAAATTTGCTTAAATTAAAAAATATTTTAGTTTTTTTTGGATAAATCATTGTTTATGGCTTTCAATAGTCTTACAATAGTATATTATATTTATCTTTTGAACTATTCATACAAGGAGATGTCAATTGTGAGTGAACATACAATAAAAGTAAGTTTATGTTCAACAAAAAAACAGAAACCAAACGCGGATCAATTGCAATTTGGTAAAATCTTCACCGATCATATGTTTATGATGGATTATACAGAAGGTGTAGGCTGGCACGATCCACAGATTTTACCTTATGGACCTATATCTTTAGACCCTTCTTGCGTAGTCTTTCATTACGGACAAACGGTTTTTGAAGGCTTAAAGGCTTATGTAGCCAAGGATGGTAAGGTTTTATTATTTAGACCTGAAAAAAATATGGAAAGACTGAATCGTTCGAATGATCGTCTAGTAATTCCACAAATTGATGAAGAGTTAGCGTTAACAGCGTTAAAACAATTAGTAGCGCTTGATAAAGATTGGGTCCCAACTGCTGAAGGGACGTCCCTTTATATACGACCATTTGTGATTGCAACACAACCATATTTAGGTGTAGCACCGTCAACAAAATATAAATTCATGATTATCATGTCTCCAGTTGGTGCTTATTATAAAGAAGGTTTAAATCCTGTGAAAATTCTTGTTGAAAATGAGTACGTTCGTACTGTAAAGGGTGGTACTGGTACTGCAAAAACTGGCGGGAACTATGCTGCAAGCCTAAAAGCTCAAGAAAAGTCGGAGAATAAGGGTTATTCTCAAGTTTTATGGCTCGATGGAAAAGAGCATAAATATATCGAAGAAGTAGGCAGCATGAATATTTTCTTTAAAGTAAACGGAACCGTTATTACACCTGAACTAAATGGTAGTATTTTAGCTGGAATTACAAGAGACTCGATCATTCAGCTCTTAAAACATTGGAATGTTCCTGTTGAAGAACGTCGCATTTCAATTGAAGAAATCTATCAAGCACATGCTGATGGTGTGTTAGAGGAAGCGTTTGGAACGGGTACCGCAGCTGTTATTTCACCAGTCGGACAATTACTATGGAATAATGAAAGTATTACGTTAAATAACGGTGAAACCGGACCACTATCTAAAAAGCTTTATGATACACTAACTGGTATTCAATATGGAAAAATAGAAGATCCTTTCGGCTGGACAGTTGAGGTTAAATAATAGATACAACCAATATTGAGGATAAAACTATGGAGGCATTCTCCATAGTTTTATTTTTACCTTGTTCGACACAATTTGGCTAAAATAAGCATTTTTAGCTGATATCTTCACTCATTTCCTATATAATAAGTTTTGAGACTTATTCTAGTTGTAATTTTTTAAGATGAAATGAGGTTTATTTATTATGAAAAAAACACTTATAATCGTTTTTAGTGCAATTGCAATTTTTTTCATCGGTTTATTTACCTGGTTATTTTATTTTCAATATGCACGAGGCGAGTTTATTTTAAACAGCGCTTCAAGTATCGATAAAGGTGCTATTACTATAAATGAACCTTTTTATCTTGGCTTCAATGTGAAATGGACTGGTAATGGTAAACCGACCATAAATGACATTAAACTTATTAAGAATGATGGTTCATATTTAGAGAATGATGAGGTAGTGACAGTGGAGCCATTCATTGAAGAATTTGTGCCTGGTTTAATGAATCCAACTGAAGCACTAATTGAACAGGAAGCTGTTGAACAGGGGCTTGTAGAAGGTTACCTTCCAGCCCAAAATTATACGATAAACCAGCAAGAATTTAATGTAGTTTTAAAGGTAACTTTAAAGGATGAAAGCTATACGAATAATATAAATGCAATTGAAATTCAGTATACAAATCTAAATTCTCAACGTGAGAATCAATTTTTGTATAATGGTTTTTTTGCACAGTAATGAAGGTTTTCTTAACAATGCGCGAATTTACGAATATTTGTATGTAAAAAAATGACGCTGGTGACGTTAAACCAGGGTCATTTTTTTGATTTTCTGGGAGAGCTAACAGTGGAGCCAACGAATCTTCTTGCGCCCTGTGGTTATTGATTAGGTATTAATAGCAGTTGCTCGTTCACTTTTTCCGAAAAATGCTGTTACAGTTAAACCTAGTGCAAACGTAATGATACACGTAATAATGGTTGAAACGTTTGTAACCATACCTGGGTAGACAACAACGAGTGAACCGATAATTAAACCTAAGATGAGTGCATACGTCATGAATGGGAAATGAGTGAGCAAATAGCGAATCCCTTTGCTGCTTAAAATAAACCCAACAATAACCCCAGCCCCAATAGTTATAATAATTGGCAGATCGAAAGTTGACAGTGCATTGATGGCGGTAGAATAAACTCCAATTAACAGGAGAACAAAGGAACCGCTAATACCCGGCAAAAGCATGGCCATGCTAGCTAGCCATCCGGAGAAAAATAGTCCTACAGTACGGCTCACTGTCAATGATGATATTGGCTCAAGTGAGCGGTCAGGATTGATAAACGCCATGGAAGCAACCAAAATTGCAGCAATCAATAATACTATATAGTGGATGGTTCGAAAGTTTGCTTTAGCATTCGCTTGTTTCCAAAGAAATGGAATAATGCCAACTATCAAACCGATAAAAAAGAATTGCGTTGCTTCATAGTGATGCTCTAGTAGATATTCAATTACTCGACTTAATAAAAGTAGAGCAGCACCAACACCAATCCCAAGCGGGAGGAGGAACCGAATATGTTGCTTCCACTCTTTGCTAAAAAAGCCGCTTATTGCTTCTAGTAATCGATCATATATTCCAAGGACGACAGCTAGTGTTCCACCACTAACACCAGGAATTAAGTCGCTAATCCCCATAATAAAACCACGATAAATATTTTTCCATTCCATAAATCATTTTTCTCCTTATTTATAAATGTCTTGTTATTTGTAAAATATATAGAGCTTAGTTGATTAAGCTAGACGAATTTTATTATAACAGTATACTAGGAAAATTTGAAAGAAATATTCGCCTTAAAGTCTTTAACCTAGGATTTATAAGTTGATATAGCAAAAAAAGCTGAATCAATAATTTGATTCAGCGTTATTTGTATTGCCTACGAAAAGCGTCCGCCCAAAGCGAAATCCCCAATCATATACCCATGAAGCTCATTTCGGAAAATACATACTTGTTTGAAGGTTAAATCATGCCTGGATTGAATGATTATTTTTATTTTTTTGCATTCGAATCCACGCGACCACAATAGCCGCAATAATAGTAAATCCTAAATAACCCATTACTGGATATACTGTTCCGACTAATTGGATAAAGCCGACAAAGCTTGCGATAAATGCAAGAATACCCGAACCGATTGCAGTTACTTTAAACTTTGGCTGTGAAGGGGAAACAAATCGAGCACTGAATGCGTACAGCATTCCAACAGCCGTATTAAAGATCATTCCTAATAGTATAATTGACATAAAGCCTGCCAAAATAGGTGAAATCTCATTAGCTAAAAATAAAGTTGGCATATCAATACCTTGTAATTGGTCTAATTTTACTAACATTCCAAGATTAATTAATAAGATTAGCAGTCCTAAACCTAATCCACCTAAAATGCCGCCCATACCAGCTGCTTTTTCATCCTTAACCGTACCACCCATAACTGTTAACATTGCAGCACCTGCCGCAAGGTTGTAAGAAACATAGAGAAAGGCGCCTAATGCCCAATTTGAAGCAGCTGCACTTTCAGCTTGTGAAATTTGCTTTAGTTCACTCATACTCATATCCATTGTAAAAAAAGAGTAGGTAGTAATGATAATTACCGCCACAAGTAAAAATGGAGTGACAATTCCAATTATTGAAATTACTCGATGAACATTTAAGCAAACGGTAGCAATAACTAAAGCCGCCATAATTATATTCCCTACAGATCCTGGTAAACCGAATTGCTGTTCAAATATTGCACCGCTACCAGCCATCATGACAACTGTAACACCAAAAAGGAAGAACGTTATAATAAAATCAACAACAACCCCAAGATATTTTCCGCATATATGGTATACAACCTCTTTATGGGATTTCGTTTGGAGCCGGCACCCTAATTGTGCTAAATTCATCGCCAAAAATCCGAAAAGCAATGTAGCAACTACAGTTCCTGCAATTCCAAGCCATCCAAAGCTAGTAAAAAATTGTAGAATTTCTTGCCCAGAGGCAAATCCTGCACCAATAATAAGGCCAATAAACGCACTTGCAATTTGAAGACTATTTTTCATTTTATACTCCTCCTGGGTCTGAAAATTCCAATAATTTATAATGAACGATATCCCAATTAATGGAGGGGTCAGGAACCTCTATGGACACCTCTATGGACACTAACGTGGCACCATCCCTGGACACGTTCCTGACCCTGTTAAATTTTGTTAAACTTTAGCGATATGACTTTAGCGATAAGATTTTTCAAAAAAGGTATATTCGTTGACGGCTTCGATATCAATGTCATAGCCGATGCCTGGACGATCAGGCACAGTAATTAACCCATTTTCGACCGTCACTTCAGGTTTAATAATATCCTTGACCCAGTAGCGCGAAGAAGCAGCAGTGTCACCAGGCATAGTGAAATTAGTTAATGTCGTTAATGCAACGTTATGAGTCCTTCCAATACCAGCTTCGAGCATACCACCACACCAAACCGGTATGCCTTTATCTGCACAAAGATCATGAATTCGTTTTGCTTCTGTTAATCCGCCTACACGTCCGATTTTTATATTAATTACTTTACAGCTGCCTAGCTCAATAGCTTTGCGGGCATCTTCACAAGAATGGATACTTTCATCCAGACAAACAGGGGTTTCAATTTGTCTTTGTAATGTAGCATGGTCGATTATATCATCAGATGCAAGCGGTTGTTCAACCATAGTTAAATGGAATTCGTCTAGTGCCTTTAAGCGATGGATATCGTTCAAGCGATAAGCCGAATTTGCGTCTGCCATTAATGGTATAGTAGGGAAGTGCTTGCGAATTTCGCGTAAAACCTCGATATCCCAGCCAGGTTTTATTTTTACTTTGATACGTTTATATCCGTCATTCACAGCTTGTTCGATGATTTTCAATAAGTCTTCGACTTTTTCCTGAATTCCGATACTAATACCTACTTCAATTTGTTTTTTCGTTCCACCGAGTGCAGATGCAAGGGATTGTCCAGTACGTTGAGAATATAAATCCCAGATCGCACCCTCGATGGTCGATTTAGCCATGTTATTTTTGCGTATCGCTGAAAACATCTTATTTATTTCATCAGGATGCTCAATGTTAGTCCTTAAAACTTCAGGTATTAAAAAATCCTCTAAAAGATGCCAGTTTGTCTTGAGCGTTTCTTCATTATACCAAGGTGACATGAAAGCAACAGATTCACCCCAACCGCTTCGTCCTTGTTCATCCTTTGCTTCTAACAAAATAAATTCCTTTTCTCGAAAAGTACCAAAGCTCGTTGTAAAATCAAATTTAAGCTTCATTTTTAAATGCCGTAACACAACTTCTTTAATTTCCATAAATGATACACCATCCCTTGTAGTTATATGCTTCATCCAGTATCTTTAAAAAAATCTATAGCTTTAAAAAATCCTTCTTAACAAGAATATAGTGGTGGACAATGCCATCAAGACCTTTCTTTAATGCACAAACAGCATATCCAGATGCAAACAATGTTAGAAAAATTTCCCTTGTTTTTATACGCCAGTCAACAGCAAGATCAAAATCTTCTTTCTTAATTTGTTGAAAAATAACGGGAACTGGGACGAGTAGCTGTTCTTTGTTCTCCTTTACAACTGTTTCAAGTACAGGCTTAACAGGGAATAATTTTGGTAATCGTTTATCAGTTAGCTCTACTTGAAACAAGGACGTTTCCTCAGTCGCAACAATAACATTATTTTCAATTACGTGTGGACTGTTTATCCACCACTCAATTTTAAAGCGATCAGTAGGGAGCCCATGATTCAAATCATCGATCATATCACCGTAGCAATTTTCAACATATGTAGCACAAATGGCTTGGAGTTTAGATAAATTTAAATATGCATTTCGACTTTCGAGCGGATCATATGTCCACGTAATTAATTCATAGCCCATTTCCATCGCCTTCTGTCTCTGTGCTTCTTTTAGTTTGGCACCAATCCCTTTTCCTTGGAAGTCAGGGTGTGTGCCGAGCATGTGCGAACAAAGATAGCTTTTGCCATTCTTAAAACCAGAAAAGCTATAGCTGAATGAAACAAGTTCATTATTTATAAATGCTCCTAAAACAAGTCCGCCATTTTGACAAGCTGTAAGTGTTTGATGGAGTGGAATAGGGTGCATATTCCAGACGATTTTTTCTAAATTTTGAACCTTTTCAAGCTCACTGTTCGTAGTTAGTTCTCGAATTTCAATTGTTTGAGCGAGTGAGTCCATTTTGCTTACCTCCTTATTTGTTGGCAATAAATGTATTTAGAATTGTTTTTGATAAAATTTCAATACCTGTATAAATAGCATCGTGATTAAATGTCATATGAGGGTGATGAAGACCAGGCCGTAAATCACAACCAAGGCCAAGCATCGTTGCTTTAATTTTAGGTCGTTTTAAAGTATAAAAGTGAAAATCATCACCACCAGAAGTTGTGATGGATTCAACAAGCTTTTCAGGACCAACCGTATCGATAATAGCTCTTTCCATAAAAGTTTTCGCACGATTATCAACTACCGCAGCAGCTACATATGCTGCGGTTGAAATTGAGATTTCAACATTATACAAAGTAGCAACAGCTTGTATGAGGTGTTCCACTTTTTTAGAAAGTTGTTCCATTACTTCATTGGTTTGTGCTCTTAAATCGATACTAAATACAGCTTCGCCTGGTATTAGATTTCCTGTATCACTTCCAGCGTGGAACATTGTCATCTTCACAGAATAAGGATGAAGTGGATTCAAATGAATACGATTCAATTCATTAACTAGGGTAGCCCCAACCTCAATTGCATTTTGTCCAAGGTGTGGTCGTGCACCGTGAGCATCTTCCCCTTTAATTGTACCTTTTAAAAATTTACATGAACCATGGAGGATTGCTGGTGCAGCTTCTCCATGTCTTAACTCTTCAATTGGCCGAAGGTGAACACCGTATAAGTAATCAATATCATCGATCACTCCCTTTTCTACTATCTTTAAGGCACCCGTACCTTTTTCTTCTGCAGGTTGAAAAATAAATTTAAGCCTACCAGTAGGCTTAATATTCATTTTTTTCAATACCAGCATTGAGCCGATAACCATAGCCATATGGGCATCATGTCCGCAAGAATGATTGGCACAAAATGTTCCATCAACATTTTGCCAAAGTGCATCGATATCAGTACGAACACCAACGCAAAAATCACCTTCACCGATTTCTACTATTAACCCTGTACAGTCGTCAAAGGTTTGAACAATAAAGCCATTTGCCTCTAACAGTTTCTTAATATAGGCTGTCGTTTCAAATTCATCCCAACTTCTCTCAGGATTGGCGTGAAGATGAGTAAAAATCTCAGTAATCGTAGGTTTCAAGTTATCAATAATTGCTTTCATTTGTACCTCTCCATCTTCAAAGTTAGAATCCATCTACATCTAGAGGAATAGATGGTCCATACTAAGTTTTTCATATTGCTCCATACGACTTTCGAAGCGGTCGTTTTCCTTAATCGATACACCGGAAACGATAGCATTCAATAGTGAAAACAGTGCCGGTGTTGCGTTTAAAGTAGATTTATTAACTTGATAGATTGGAAGTAATAAATCGGCATATTTGCGAATCGGAGCAAGCGGTGAATCAGTAATTCCAATTAAAAATGACCGTTGTTTTTTTGCTAATTCTGATAGTAAAATAGTTTCCTTTAAATAACGATGGAATGAAATTGCGATAAATGTTGAATTTTCATTCATTTGATTGAAAATACATAAAAGATCATCAGTTTCCGGGCGAATAAGATGAACGTTATCCCGGAATAGTCGAAGCGAAAATGTAAGCCAATGTGCAGAAGAGTAGGAGGTCCGCATTCCATAAATATAAATTTTCTCTGATGTAATAATTTGTTCAACTGCTTTTGAAAAATCATCTTCACTAACGTTCTGAATCGTCCGCATAATGTTATCACAGTCCTGTTCCATTACTTTAGCGAAGAAATGGGGCTGATCTGCAAGCTCTAAATTTTTCGCATGATATTCCTCAAGACTACTTTTTCGTAACACTAGTTGTTCTCTAACTTTATTCTGCAGCTCTGTAAAACCGCTAAATTTTAAAGCATAGCAAAAACGAATAACCGTTGTTTCACTAACGCCTGCTAGTTCGCCAACTTCGCTAGCAGACTTCATAGCAATTGATTCTGGGTGTTCGACCATGTAATTTGCAACTTTTTTTTGACTTTTTGATAAAGAATCATACATTTCTTGAATTGACGCTCTGATAGTTTCCATTTTGCTCTCACCCTTATTTTGAAGTCAAAACTTTTAATCATGAAAAAATGAAGTTTAGACTTCAAAAAATAATTAATTTTAAAAATAGCACAATTTATTTATCAATTCAATATGTTTTTTGAAAATTCTGTCTGGATAATTTTTGTTAATCGTTGGAATAACTAAAAGCAATTTTAATTTTTAATAAAAGTTTCCAATAAATTTAGAAAATATTGAAACTTTTTCCACCTTGATCCCGTCTAAATTAAATGAGTGATTAAACAGGGAGGTTCAATATGCCAATTAGAAAATTTAGTTCAGCTGCTCTTATCTCGGCGTTGGTATTTTCCGGTACATTGCCGGCAGCACAAGGATACGCTGCAACCCAGGTTTCAGAGGTTATTGGTGAAGTAAAAGTTGGAGGTAATGAAATATCTGCAAACGAATTAATGAATGTTTCACAGGCTGTAGTGGAAAAGGGAATGGATGTTGAGAAAGAGAAATTAATTGAGAAGGTTCGTTCCATGTTCCCAAACAAATTCGATTTTGTTGCAGATCAAGATTTTAGGCTAAATTTACATCCATATATGCCTGGTAACGAAGAGGAAGTGTACAATCTTCATTTTTTTCAAGATGTAGGAAATGGTAAATATGTAAATGGAAACTTTGAGTTTATTGGAAAGGATTTAAAGTTAGTTTCCTATCATTATTCTCCAGAGGATGTTTCTTCGGCATTATATCCACCTAAAGTCTCGAAACAAGAGGCTCAAGACATTGCTTTAAACTTTTTAAAGAATATGGTCGGTACTGGTAACTACAGATTAGCGGATATGAATGATATGATTTTCCCTTCATCTATAAATCAACCGTTAACAGAGCCGATACAATATCAATTTTTGTATGAACGATTGGAAAACGGCATTCCAGTTCAGGATCAGACGATTAATGTGTCTGTTTTAGGTAATGGAGAAGTAACACAATTTTATAGTAACCGTTCAACAGGAAACAAAACGTATGAAAATATTCAAGGACTTCTTTCAAAAGAAGAAGCACTAAAAAAAGTTAAAGATGGCCTTTCAGTAGATTTACAATATATGATTGATCGAGACTATAATAAAAATACTGGTAACGTTGTATTGACGTATGCTTTATATCCACCCTTCAATGGTATTCATGCAAAAACAGGAGAGTTTCAAATTGGAAATGATTTTGTTTCGTCACTACCTGCGAAGCAACCATTTAAAATGCTTGCTGACAAGCCGTTAAAAAGCGGGCAAAGTTCAATGACGAAACAACAAGCAAGAGAATTGGCAGAAAGGCTGTTAGCACCAAAGCAAGATAATGTTAAGCTTATGATTGAAGAAGTACGAGAGATTGAGCGTGATGGTATTCAAGTGTACAGTATTGAATATATGTATCGCACTGGGTCATCAGGACATGGAACATCAATGGAAATAAATAAACAGACTGGGGAAATTGTTCGCTATAACAACATTTCAATTGACGATTTTGATTTCCAACCTAATGAGGATAAAAAACCACAAATTTCGAAAGACGAGGCTCTTAACAAAGCTATTGAATATATTAAACAATATGCAAGTCAACATGCTCATCAACATGCTTATCCTATCGAATCAACATTAAACAGTTTTCATGGCGTTAGCAACCAATATTTTTTCAATTTTCCACGTGTGGTGAATGGAAATATTGTTAACGGTGACAGCATAAATGTAAGTGTTTCTGCTGAAACTGGTGAGCTTATTTCGCTAAGTACAAACTATACAAAACAGGATCAATGGCCTGATGTGAGTAAAGCTATTCCTATAGAGGAAGCTATAAAAGGTATTAAGGATAGCATCGATTTACAGCTTCAATATGTAAATAACGGAAACGACCAATATAAAGTAATGTATATTGTTAAAATGAGGGAAAGGAATTCATTTTTCAACGCACTTACTGGAAAATGGCAGAAATATTCCTATGCCACCACCGGTTTACAACAAACGAAGAACAAAATAAGCCATCCATGGGCAGCCGATGAATTAAACTTTTTAATGGAATCAAACATACTGAAGGTGGATGATTCTACTACGTTTAATCCAAACCAAACAGTTACAAGAGGAGAAGCCCTAGAGATTGTCATAAAATCTTTATCAGGCTATTATCATTTCCCACGAATTGAAGGAGAAGATACTAAACGAAATACGTTTTCAAACATAAAACAAGATCATCCACTATTTGAAATTGTCGAGAGAGCGGCTATACAAAAAGTTATCGATACTTCATCTGCTACATTTAACATTGAAGAAAAATTAACAAGAGAAGAATTGGCATTTTGGTATACACGAGCTTTAGGGTTACAAATTGTGGCTGAACAAGATGATCTTTACAAATTTGATTTCTCTGATACTAGAGAAATGAACAATGATTATAAAGGCCATATCGCTTTAATGAATTCCTTTGACATTCTAAGTGAAGACGAGAATAAAAAATTCCATCCGAAAGATGAAGTGACAATTGCCGAACTCGCTGTATCGACTGTACGATTAGCAAAACTAGCAGCAGAAATGAATATTCAAATAAGATAACTTGAATAAAGGGGGATATCTAATCCTCCTTTTTTAATTCATTTTCCACTTAATGGAGGGGTCAGGAACCTCTATGGACACCACTATGGACACTACTATGGATACCGCTATGGCACCTTTAATAAGGAAAGTGGTAAAATGAACCAAACAGAATTTGGATTTTTTGGAAAGACCGAGGGGAGAGCAAAATGAGAGAAGAGAACAGATGGTTGACGATGTCTGATGGAGAAGAGATTTATATAAAAAGTTGGTTTGAGGACGATATTATTCCAAAAGCAATTGTCCAATTATCTCATGGAATGGCAGAGCATATTGAACGCTATGAAGCTTTTGCTAATGAGCTTGTGGAAAATCATATTTTTGTTTATGGAAATGATCATCGCGGTCATGGCAAAACTGGCGAAAAACAAGGCCTTTTAGGTTTTTTTGCCGAGAAGAACGGGTTCGAAAGAGCTGTTGAAGACTTAAATGAAGTGAATCAATTCATCAAAGATAAGCATCCCGACATACCGATATTTCTTCTAGGACATAGTATGGGCTCGTTTTTAGTTCGCCGTTATATCCAACGCTTTCAAGACAATGTCAATGGTGCCATCATCTCAGGTACAGCCGGTAATCCTGGGTTCCTAGGGAAAATCGGTAAACAAATCGCTAAAGCACAAATTCGCAAGCTTGGGAAGAAAGAAAAAAGTCCACTTCTTAACAAAATGACATTTGGAAATTATAACAAAAAAATTGCGAATGTTGAAACGGAATTTGACTGGCTCTCAAGAGATCGTAATGAAGTAAAAAAATATAATGATGATCCTCTTTGCGGTTTCATTCCTACAGCGGGTTTCTTTTATGATTTATTAACTGGACTAGAAATTATCCATCAAGATAATGAGGTAAAAAATATCAACAAACAGTTGCCAATCTTATTTTTTAGTGGAGAACACGATCCTGTTGGTAACCATACAAAGGGTGTTGTTGAAGTTATTAAACAGTATAAAAACCATGGTATCCAGCATATCGAATATATTTTTTATAAAGAAGGTCGGCATGAAATGCTAAATGAAGTAAATCGTGTTGAGGTTACGGGTCATATTATTAATTGGATAGAAAAACAGCTTAGATAGAAGTATGATACTATAAAAGGGTCGATACCTTTTTCAAAAACATAAGTCAAAAATAGTATCAAAAATAGTATCAAAAATAGTAATAGAAAAAACAGGATATAACTTAATAAAATAATAATTGAAATAGCACATTGCGAAAGGATGTTACAAGAAATGAAAATTATTGAACATAAAGTGGAAAAACTAGTAGATCCAACCGGCATTTTGACAGGAGAGCGGTATGAATTTATTCTCTCGATCGAAGTGCCTGAAGATGATGAGTTGTATTCCGAAAAAGGAATATATGTAAGAGTTATTTATGTACATGATGAAACAGAAACACGAATTGCCCAATACTCAATACATGAAAACGAAACGAATGCCTACATCGATTTCGAGCTTGAGGACGATGAGTTAGAGCTCATTTTCAATTACTGCAAAGAAAAACTGCAGTAAGCTTAATTTTACACTACTATTTGAACAAATTAACATCCCGAAAAACGACATGAGGAGTTTTGGAGCTTCAGCTTCATGATATTGTAAGGAACAAATTGCATACTCATACTAAAGAAAGACATGAGGGGTTCTAGTTCTAGTCCTCATGTCTAATTTTAGCGCGAAAACCAATCCCGTGCTCCGCAACTATGATTCCTTATTTAATAATACCATGCTCTAAAATTTCGAATTCAGCCTTTACGTTCACTTCAACCGTTGGATAAATATCCTTCCACTTTTTTTCATCCCAGTTTCGATTCCTGTTTCTAACGTGGTCTCCAATGCCTATAGGATCAATACCTACTTCCTGAAATTCTTTAACAATTCTATTTGCATTTTCTTCAATATTTTTATTGATTTGCTGTTCAATCGCCTTGACGATTTTAGGTGTGATCTTCCTCCCAGTATATTCCCGAACAATCCCCTCCATTTTAATGAAAATGGTTACAGTAGGATTAAATTGTTTCCCAGCATATTTTACTTCAAAATCACGATACGACTTTATTGTGGTTAAAAAAACAAGGTCATCGTTTTCAAGCTTTAAAAACATGGTGCCATTATCAAAGTGTTCATACAAACCCCGGAAATATAAAAAATCCTTTCTTGGTAGTTCCGAAACCATCTTGTCATGTTTAAATAAAGCAAGGCCTTTAATCGCGACCTTATCATTTTCTTCCTTTAACAAAGGTAAAAACGGATCCATTCCCTTAGAAAAAAATTGATAGCTGAAGATGTGCAAATTTGTTTTCGGTAGGTTATCATAAGCATTGTTTTGTTCAATTAATCTAGAAATATAAACACCTGTTGGCACATCAGCTCGAGGCTTTTGTAAAAATTTTTCCGTAGAACCTTCAAATATTGCTAAATACACTCTAGAACCAATAATAGGATCACGCTGCAAGTTATCTACATACTCGATAATTCCTCTTTCTGCAAGCTCACTGTTAAATAGAGCTGCTTCCAGTTTACCGCTTATTAATGGACGTGGGGATTTCGCTTCAAGCTTATCGCGATTTTCATACACGATGGAAGATACATCTGTAAATGCGATATTTTCAATTGTATTATCAGCTTTATAGTTTGGGGCGACGACTGTCCCTTTAATTAAATTTTCCTCAACGTAGTCGTATCCAACAATCATGACCATAAAAATATCATCAATTATCCGAGGTGTCATTGAAAAACCTGATGCGATACAAATACTTAATAATGTTAGAAAGAGTATATTTTTTTTCATACCTCTTTCCTCACTTTTACCATAAACTTATGAATAACAAACAAAACAGGGATGTAAAGAAATAAATAAATTCTTCCAAACGATGATACGGTGGAATTCAACCGATCAATTTCCTCGCGGCTCTCAAACAAGAAGCTGCCGATAAAAACAACGATTAAACAGAGTACAAGGAAGTATTTTTGTTTAAAACCAAATACGCGTTTTCCAATTCGACTTGCTGCCCAAAGCATAATCGCAATGTTTGGAATAATGATGATAAACCAAGATGAAATGCCAATATACTCAAATCTTTCAACAAATGGCATTTCGACAACTTTCCATAAATCCTTTGTTGCCCAATTTTTTTCTTCTAATTGCTCTTGGTTATAGAAAACGATCGAAACGATTTCAACATAAATATATAGTAGGGTTGTGATGATCGTTCCGAGGTGAGCCCATTTCTGTGATTTCTCTCCATTCTCGATAAAAGGATAAAACAGCAATAACGTTGTCGTCCCTAAATAACTTAGAGTCATGTTCATTGAAGCACTTACAATTTGCTTTACGCCTGTTTCCAATAATGGAAGTAAGTTTTCCCAATTGGCAAATTCGAGCGGGAACAAAAATGTTAAAAGCAAGTAAGAGGGGAGGACAATACTGAAAAAACTGATCCCCGCTACAGTCCGAAATCCACCCATTACGATATAATACGTAAGTAATAAAAACACTAACGTTAAACTCCAAGTCGTTAATTCTGGAAAAATTCCAACTTGTACGATTTCAATATAAGTTCTTATCACAGTAAGCGATGTAGTAATAAAGTAAATCATAATTACTACACTAAAAAAATTGCCAAGCCATTTTCCTAATGCTTGCTTATGGATATCAATAAAATCGCCTTTACTATTTTGTAACATCTTATACAAAATCCATATAACACTATGTACTAACAAGCCCGCAATTATGATTGACATCCAAGCATCACTTTTAGCATCAAGTAAAAATGGCTGAAATCCTAAGACACCAACACCAATTTGCACAGAGCTAATTAAATACAAAACTAAAAATGGAGAGACTTGGTATCTTTTATCAATTGGCTTAAGCATCTATTTCACCTTTTCCCTCACTCATCAATATCCTTATTTTTTTTAGCTTTATCAGTACGAAAACGGTAGCGGTTCTTGCTTTGAACTGCTAATGGGCGCTTTGATTGAAATGTAAATGGCATGCGAATAAACGCATCCTTTAAATCGCTTAATCTCGGTGGATAGAGCGGTTCTAAAAAAGGTCTTCCAAGAGATGTTAACCGGATTAAATGGGTGAGTAAAAACATAAAGCATATGACAATACCAACCAATCCCCATGCATGGGCAAATATTAGGAATGGAAACCTTACAAGGCGGATGGTGTTACCCATTTGGTAAATTGGTGTTGTAAAAGATCCAAGTGCTGCCAATGCAACTATGATTAGCAAGACATTACTTGTTAGTCCAGCTTCAACAGAAGCAGTTCCAATGACAATACCACCCACGATACCAATTGTTTGACCAACCTTTGTAGGAAGGCGTGCGCCTGCCTCTCTTAAAAGTTCAATCGTTAATTCAAGAAAAATTGCCTCTAATAAAGGTGGTAAAGGGACCTGAGCGCGCGACGTGACAAGCGTGTTCATTAAGTCAACTGGAATTAACTCAAAATGATGTGTCAAAACAGCAACATATATTGGTGTTATTAATAGCGAAAAACCTACGGAAAACAAACGGATTAGTCGAAAAATCGAGGCAATATGAGGGTTCAAGAAATAATCCTCAAACGCCGAGAAAAACTCGACCAATGTAGTAGGTCCTATCAGAACGTGAGGGGAGCCGTCAACGATTACAATGATTTTTCCTTCTGCTAATACTGCTGCTGCCCGGTCAGGTCTTTCCGTGTCTAGTAGCTGTGGAAACGGTGAATTGTGATTATCCGAAATAATTTGTGTGATATAAGAGCTATCTATGATTTGGTCAAATTCGATCTCATTTATTCTCTGAATAATAGTATTCACATTCTCTTTGTTTGCAATTTCTTCAATATAAACAACTGCAATTTTTGTTTTTGAGATCTTACCAACAGTTAAATCAGTAATCTTTAATTTTACACTAGGAATCCGTTTTCTTATTAAATGAATATTTGTATCAATCGATTCAATAAACGCTTCCTTTGGTCCAACAACGCTAAATTCAATTTGAGGGATATCAACTTGACGTGATTGCTTTAATTCTGCTTGAACTAATAATACTTCTTTTGGTTTATTTGTAAGGTGGATCATGATAAATCCGGATAGTAGTTTGGTTGAAATTTCATTAACGTTAGTTGGAATTAATTTATTTTCTATGGGTATGGCAGCTTTAATTGATTCGAGATTTTTTAATGTTACTTCAGAAATATAGGGCAAAATATCTCGGTGCAATATGTCTGGATTTATTAACGACCTTATATAAGAAATATAAACCGAATGTCTTCCAACTTTATGCTCAAACGAAATGAAATCATTAGATTTTTTCAATTGTTGCAATGAAGTAGAATACGATAAAGACGAAGCTTGATCCTGAAATAATTTCTTAAATAACATGCTTTTGCCCCTTTAACAAGATACAACTATTCAACGTTATATTTACCTAATTAACAATATGTTATACAAGGATATTGTCTTGTTTCTAAGGTCTCCTCTATTCAGAGATTCAGAGCAATATTCACTATACAAGTATAAAAATATAAGATTATTATAAAAAAATGACATCTTCACAAAACTACTGTAACTATTATGTTGAAAGATGCTATAATTTATAGAAAACTGGAAATTTTCATAGTCTTTTATAATATTTCGTTATAATAATATCCGAAGAAGGAGACAACAAGATATGTTGAAAACATTTTGGAGAAATTTGAGCATTGGATGGAAGTTTGGACTATCTCTGACTGCTACGATTTTGTTATTTTTAACAGCATGTAGCTTTGTTTTTTTTGAAATGAAAACGGTTGAGGAGAACGTAAACGAGATGTCGAAGCATGGAACTCGAAGAGTACAAATTACTGAAATGGGTTCATTATTTACACTAAAGGATTTAAGTGTTTCCAATTATATTATTTATAAAGATGAAAGATCTCAAAAAGAATTCCAGGATCAATCAAAACAATTTATTGATATTGCGAACTCTATTAAACCATCTTTAACGACTGATGAAGAACAACAATTATTCAATAAAATTATGGAGAATGATCGCAAGATTAATGAGCTTTTTCAAAAGAAGATTGTACCGTATGTTAAGTATGATAAACGGCCTGAGTATTTAAGCACTCGAAGAGATTCAGAGAGTATAAGAAATGAAACGATTGATAAAATGGAGCAGTTAAAAGAGCTGATAAAAGCCGAAAGACAAAGAGCAGAAGATAATGTGATCAACAGCATTTTTTCAACGATTACATTGTTAGTGTCTTCCATTATAATTGCGTTATTAATTGGACTTCTTATCAATAATTTTATAAGACGATCAGTAAAAAGAGACATGAGCGAAGTTATAAATTATGCCGTTGAAATAGCCAATGGTAATCTTAAAGCAAGCGGATTAAAAACAGATCGTAAAGATGAGATTGGTCAACTTAATATGGCAATGAATGAAATGGGTCATGAATTAAAAGATATTATTAATCAAGTATCAAAGACAACAATAAATTTAAAAGAACAAAGTCATGAGCTTTCTCATGCTTCACATGATATAAAAGAAGCGACTAGCCAGGTTGTTAGTACAATGGAGGAGCTTTCAGCTGGCTCGGAAACACAATTGAATCATTCGAATGATTTAGTAACTCAAATGGGTACTTTCAATGAAACGATTTCGCAAATTCATCAGGACACTGAAACTTTCCAAAATTCTTCAGATCACGTGCTTGAAATGTCACGCGATGGCCAAACATTAATTGGAGAATCAATTAATAAAATGACCGATGTACACGGCATAATGACAAAGGCTGTTGAACGTGTCGAAGCACTTGCAAAGCAATCGAAAGATATTTCAATGCTTATTCAAGTTATTAAAGACATATCAGAACAAACAAATTTATTAGCATTAAATGCTGCGATCGAAGCAGCTCGAGCTGGTGAACATGGAAAAGGCTTTGCGGTTGTTGCTGATGAAGTTCGTAAATTGGCAGAACAAGTATCAAAATCTGTTACTGAAATTACCGATATCATTAATGGAATCCAAGTAAACACAGATGAGGTTGTAGAGTCATTACATAACGGATTTGATCATGTAGTTGACGGCAGGAGCCTAGTTAATTCAACTGGAGAAACATTTGAAAACATTTTACGTTCTATTTCTGAATTAGTAAGTGGACTTGAGCTTGTATCCAAAGACTTAGGAACAATAGTATCCCATAGCAACAATATGAATCAATTTATTAAAGAAATTGCTGCAGTATCCGAAAGCTCAGCAGCGGGTATTCAACAAACCACAGCATCCATGGAAGAAGCAAATAGCTCAATGGAAACCGTATCTGCAAACTCAAAATCGCTTGCAAGTCTTGCGGGAAAATTAGATCAGTTAGTTAGTAGATTTAAAATTTAGCTTTGGTATTTTTATTTTTGCTTTGTTATTATTGTTGCAATTCGCTTAAGGTTGACGTTTTCCACATCACCTTCTTTTTTGCAGATCAAAAAAGGATCAAGCACCATTTTAAAGTGGGCTTGATCCTTTATTTCATTATTCAAAATAAATTTTTACCATTTTTGTTTCAGCATCGTAGCTTGTTTTTGCACCTAACTCATTTGCAATGAAGGCTACTGGGACGAAAGTTCTGCCGTTTTTTGTTTCAGCAGCTGTATTCATAACTACTTTCTCACCATTGACTAAAGCTTCCTTGCTTCCAACTTTTAATTGGATTACAGTTCCATTAACATCAAGTGTTACTTCGCCAGTTCTAACTTCCCATTTTGCTTCAGAGCCTAACCATTTTCCTACAGTAGCAAGTGGTACCATTGTGTTTCCGTCCTTCGTATATGGAGCGGCATCTAACATTTCGAATTGTGTACCTAACGTTGCAAAGGGCTCATCAATTGTAAAGGTAGCATTAAATTCCTGCATAAATAATTTTTTAAGCGGAGATTGATCAGGTAATGCTTTTACTTTGTTAATATCCTTTTCTAGCTCTAATGCATCTACGACTTCACCAGTTATTTCTGGAAGTTGAACATCACCGTTTACATTCCACACGAGGGAAGATACGTTAAGAACAGCACTTCCTTGTTCACCAGTCGTTGGGTTTTTCATACCAACTGTAATAACTGAATCTTCAGATGCAACATATTTATCCATTGAAATACCTAATTCAGTTTCAACTTTAAAGTCGAACTCAAAGCCTGCCATTTGTTCTAAGCTTTCTTCTGTCATCCCACTTAACATGCCGGTAAATTGGCTCATTTGAGTTTGTGCTTGTTTCACACCTTCGGAAATTTGCTCATCAGTTAGTTTAAACTCAGCAGGCATAGGGATGAGGCTTAAATATTCCTTCGCCATTTTATCTAAGTTTTCATAGTTAGCTAGATTATTTAATGTATAAACAGCAAAATCAAGTACTTCATTAACACCAAATTCCATTTTTACCGCCAAAACTTGCTGTTCACCTTCTGGAGTTGTAATTTTCTTCATTCCTAAATCTTGTAGTTTAGGAATTTCATAGTCAAATTGTGTAACATATTCCTTAAATGAGCCTTTCATGAACTCCATCACTTTTTGTTGGATTTCATATTGAGATGGACCATCTGCACCAATGTTATTTACTTCGTTTAAATCCAACATAAAATAATTTTGGTCAGCAGATGTACGGAAATACATCTTTTCTCCTTTTAGAAACAATTCTACCGCAGCCTTTTCTTTGGCCGTCCAAACACCAATGTCACGAAGTGGTTGATCATTAACAGCTGTAAATATCATATAAGCGTTATTTTGATCGAGAACTTTTTGTTCCATTACAAAACCAGACTCAAAAAAACTTACTACTTTTTTCTGATCATCAGTTAACTTCATTCCATCGATATTAATATCTGCAGAAATCGTCACTTTGCCTTCCGCAGACTGTTGATCCATTGCGTTTAAATAAACATCCTTCAATGATGGGTTTGTCGATGTACACCCAACTAGTGTTAGCATAACTGCAACTAGTAAAAAAGCAATTTTCTTCAAATTTTCCACATCCTTTTCAATTTTTTTCATTCTCCTACACTTAACTTTTTTAATGGAACAATGCATCCATTTTATTATAACGAAAGAACTGCAAGAAAAGTTTCATAAATTATTAAATAAGTGTATATAGAATGTAAATTTTTTGTAAAAGTCATCTACATTTACTAGTTTTAAGAAAAATTGTTTTACTTTATATAATTTCCAAAATTCTTCACAATTTCCTCAATAAATTTTCTAAGTTCAATCACACTTTCATCCTAAAATAATAGTAGACTACAAATATATACCATAGGTGGTATTTGCGTAATGAAAAAATTGCTATTAATCATCCCGATTTCCTTAATTATTTTTATTTCATGGCAGTTTATTAATAAATTTCAAACACAATCACTTACAGATTATGGAGAGTTTCCAGTTTATCCGTTAACTGATTTGTCGGGAGAGCCTTATAATTTTGAAAAGAAAAAAATAAAGCTAATTACGTTTTTTTATTCACGCTGTCCTGATATTTGCCCATTAACACTTAGAGATTTAACAAAGTTATATGAAGAACTAGAACATAGAGGCCTTCTAGAAGAGGAAGTTGATATTTTAACGATTACGTTAGATCCAGAGTACGACACTGTAGACGTATTAAAACAATACTCACAGTCCTATAAAACACCAAAAGAACATTGGTATTTTTTACGCGGTTCAGATGATAACATCACAAGCTTAACAGATGAATTAGGGTATTACCGTGAGGAAATTGGTGGATATTGGTCACATAGCACGACAATTTATTTAGTCGATTATGAAAATAAAAAAAGAACATTCCATCATATGTCAACTCCAAATGAGCCTTTAGACAATGAAAAAATTATTAGAGATATTATTGTATTGAAAAGAGAACATGATAGGGTGAGAAATTAATGATAAAAAAGCTGAAATTATCGGGAATTATATTTATAGCAATAGTGATCTTTTCGTTACCTGCATGTGGACAAGAGGCTCCAAATAGCTTAGGGTATCAAGTAGAACCATTTCAATTTGTGAATCAGAATGGAACAAGTCTTTCAACAGAAGACTTTAAAGGCAACATTTGGCTTGCGGACTTTATTTTTACAAATTGCGATGACATTTGTCCTCCGATGACATCTAACATGGCAAAGCTGCAAAAACGATTGGGCGAGGAGGGGATTTCGATTCCAATCGTTTCCTTCAGTGTTGATCCAAATCTTGATACACCTGAAACATTCAAAGCATACGGTGAACAATATGGAGCAGATTTCGAAACGTGGAACTTTGTTACAGGGTACACGCAAGCAGAGATTGAACAATTTGCCTTAAATAGCTTTAAAACGCTAGTGCAGGTCCCAGAAGACTCCGATCAAGTTATCCATGGCTCCTATTTTTATCTTGTAGATGAAAATGGAATCGTTGTTAAATCTTACGATGGTGTAAACTTACCGCCATTAGATGAATTTGTAAATGACATTAAAGCATTACAAAAAGCAATGCAAAAATAAACTATCAAAGGTGAACTAAATGAGAAAGTTTTTATTAATGATCTTATCTTTATCAATCATATTAGTAGCAGGTTGTATGCCAAAGCAAAGTCAAAGTCTCGATGATTTTGCGTTTCCACAAGTGAGCTTCTCACTATCAAGTACTGAAGTAAATGTTGGGGAACCGATCCTTTTTGATTGCTACGTATCGATAGAAGGTGAAGCAACTCCAATTGAAGATGCTGACCGCGTGGAATTTGAAGTATGGCATGAAAGTCAAGAGGATGGCGATCATGAAGATATTTTAATCGAACATGCTGGGGACGGGCATTATACTCTTGAAAAAAGCTTTGATATGCCAGGTACTTATTATATTTATTATCATGTTGATGCAATGGGGATTCATTTAATGGAGAAATTTGATTTTGTTGTAAAGTAGGGAAATACATCTTCTAATTGTCAGTTTGGAAAGTTTTATATTTCAATTTGAAAAGTAGGTATCGAACTAACGATATCTACTTTTTTATTGGTGCCGAAAAATAATCATTCCAATGATCATAGGGATTATCATTAATAAACCTACAGTTAATGTTGGAATAGGCAATTTAGAGGAGAAAATTGCTCCAAATTCTCCTACGAAGCCACCAATAATAAAAGGTATTGCACTAGTTGTTTTATTCGCACCTGTTTTAGCATGGTACCATGCATCCCAAACCGTATACGCATAAAAACCTGGATAAAAAAGCAAAGAGCCGTAATTCGCAGCTTCAATTGCTTGTTGATGCATTCCGTTAAAGTCTAAATGGATGGCGTCATTTATGTTTCCAGTAACATTGTCATAATGCTCTAAAACAACAAAGATTATACCTTTAAAAAATTGATGATTATAGATTTGCCCAAAACCGGGCATTAGCATAGAAAATAAAGCTGCCATTATTCTCACAAAATTACGTCCTTCGATTACCATATATTTACAATTATTATTTATTAAAATTCTACTAAATATACATCAATTTATCTTGTTGTCAGTTTCCTGATAAATGAAAAATTTAAGGCTAATATTGTATAAACAACAGGATAAATAAGCACAGAATACCACCATTTCCATCTGTTATAATAAAAAAACTTTGTATGGTAGGATATTTTTTCCAAAACCATAGTCAATACAGACCAAATGAGTATATAAAAAACCTTATAACGTGTTTTCATGTGATATGGAAAATAGTTGAGAAACAATAAGCTCACTACTGGGTAACTAATGATTTGAACGAGTATCCCTAAATAATCAACACCCTTGTGAAAAAATCCATATAAATTCAATTTAATATCTAATATTTCATCCACTGTTTTTCCAAGAGTCATCGCAAATAACGAGGTTGCATATATCTCAATTTTGGACAGCCTTTTAGGAATAAACACAGCTATAACAGTCATTATCAATAGGAAGCCAAACAATTTTTTCATGAAAATCCCTCCATCTATTACTCAATAGTATTTTCTAGACGATTTCATTTATTCATGCCGTAGATGATGAAACGGAAGTCGTAAGAAAATAGTGAGATTTCTTATCATATTCGTCCATGCAAAAAAAATAAGTAAACATAATCTAAAACAAAAGTGATGAAGGGAGTGAAAGCAATTGTCAGAAAATCGAATGAGACCGGTTATTAATGCCGATCGTGTGATCATCAATGCAGATGAAGTGATTGTAATAGAAGCGAATGATAGAAGACGTCATCGCCGTAAGGATTTTAACGATGTTGCAGGGGTTCAGGACCAAAGAGATCATCATGATCGTGATGTAATGGGTGAAGATGACGAGAGAAGAAAAAGACGTTCTCCGTGGTGGTAGAACTTGTTAGGCGTAAAAGCTACTAGTTGCGTCTTTTAACCTTATTACAATAGTGTCAGCTAAGAACAAAAGCTATAAGCGCCCTGATTAGCGACGTATAAACTAAGAGCGCATCGACTGAGATAAACAAAACACGTCGAGGGACGAGTCGATGTTGACTTATCGCAAAAGAGATGAGCGAAGTTTACTAATCGCTGGGCGCTGGAGCTGGACGACTACTCTCTGTGCTATAGTATTTATTCACAGGATCAAATTTTATAATTTCATAAACAGTGAAAAAACAGAGCAGTACTAGTAGCTGCTCTGTTCACGTTTTTTCTGCATTATAGGTTACTGTGGTTGAAATTTTAACAGTGGGAAGCTAATTTTAAAATGTGTCCCTTTTCCTTTTTGGCTTTCAATTTCGATATCTCCGTCCATTTTTTTAATAAAATTAAAGACAATCATCATCCCTAGCCCGGTGCCTTTTTCTTTAGTAGTAAAATAAGGTGTACCAAGCCTTTTAATTTCATTAGGTGTCATACCAACTCCATTGTCAACAATATCTATATGAATTTTATTGCTGTTTTTTAGTGCTTTTATCCGTAAAACACCACCAGTTTCCATAGCTTCAATTGAGTTTTTTATAAGGTTAATAAAGCATTGTCTAATTTTTTGGCGGTCGCCTAATATCATGCAGTTGTCTTCAATCTCTTCTACTTCAATTTGGACTGAACGGGATTTCGCAAACGGCTTCATGACATTAACCGAGTAGAAAAGTTCCTGTGATATATTGATGCTCTTCATACTATCAAGCTCTGGTTTTGTTAATGCCAAAAATTCATATATTATATTTTGTGCTCGCTTAAGCTCCTCTAGAGCGTAACCAATGTACTCACGTCTTTTTTCCTTATTATCCTCATCCTCAAGCGCTTCTATGAATCCTTGCGAGATTGTAATCGGATTTTTTACTTCATGAGAAATACTTGCAGAAATTTGCGTTAAAATACTCATTTTTTCAGCTTTAATAAGCTCTTTTCGTACAAGATTGTTATATTTCATTGTTTCAACTAAATAAACAACTAGTCCCATCGATAGTCCTTGTATGATGAAATAATTAAACGAAATCGTTTTGTATTCAATTGGATTTTGTGAGACGAAATGGGATAAGAAAATTGTAAAAATCGATGAAAGAACTGCAATCGTAATTGATAATAGGATTTTCTTATCAAGTTTTATTTTTTTATACCACTCAAATAATAATGGTACGCAAATAGAAATTATCGAAACCACAAAAAAGTTTACGTATACCCCTTCTCCTCCGAGGAAAAAACGGTAGGCTATAATCGTAATAAACAGCCAGCTGCTAAAATAATATCCACCATATAATGCCCCAATAATGAAGGGAACTTGTCTTAAATCAAACATAAAACCGGGAAAAAATTCTATCGGGAAACTCATACATAAAATGATTGAGATCGACAACATAATTGCAAATGCAGGTTTATTTAATTCGGTATTTACCTTATCCTTATCAACCCAAAACATTTGGAAAACAAAAATAGGCAGTAAAATAAATAAAACATTTACAAGAAGTCTTTCCAATTCGTAATCCACTAGATCACTCCTTCTCCAAATGTTCACAAATAGTTCATAAAATATTATACAAATTGTCAAAATTAAATTCCGTGATATAAATCATATAATTACCATTATTATTACGTTAATAATGTGAATCTATAAATAAAATGATCAATAGGTTGAATGGAAATGAAAAAAAAAAAGCGAATAAACAAATTAATTCGCTCTAGGAAATCTATCTATATAAAGATAAATTTTAGTATTGATATGTTTTTTTATATACATAATAAATGAGCAACAAATATAGGAAATATCCAATAAAAGAATAGCTATGGTTCCATAAAGGGGATGGGACAAAAAAACCTATACCAGCTGCAAGCTTTTCACAAAATGAAATGCAAAGACTTACCAAAATAAAAAAAGTCATTTTACGAATACCGTTTATTTTATTACAAATAAGTAGAAAAAAAGCTGAAAAAAGTGGCAAAATAACCAATGTAAACAAAATATTTATTGAAAAAATTGTTGGCATGGGCCGCACTGGGAAAGAATACAATCCCTTCCCGACAAAATAAAGATCTACATACGTTCCAAAAAGCGTACCTACCAACAGTGGTGTTATTAAATTCGGTTTACGTTTAATCGAATAGCGATATTGCTTTTTTTGTAATCGCTGCGAGCTCCAACTGTTCGAGTGTTTTGCAATATTCATCTTCAACCTCTCCATCTACGTTTTCTCCAGAATGAAGTAAGTACCGAATGATGCGCCAGTCCTTGTACCATTCCATTACCTCTGCACTTGGCTGTATGCGATTTTTCCAAGCATTTTCGAGTTTAGGACTATAAATTTTCGGCGAATCTCTTATGATCTGACATTCCTTCAAACGGGGCTTTAAGATCATACTTGGTACTCCTTCATCAACATCATTAAATATATGTGGCCAGTAATCCTTTCTAGAACCGCTGTGAGGATTTGCTTTGGCCCACTGCTCAATTAAATCTAATCGTTTTGAGTCGGTAAATAATAGTTCATACAGACGTTTTCCTAAAAGAATTCGTTCATGTAAGCTTTCAAAATGATGGAGCGTTTGTCCAGTAAGCCTAACTTTTCCATTTTCCTTATAAGGGAAGAGAATGTGATTCATTGATAAAAAATCCTGTAGCTTGAATTCAATCGTATCGAAAACTGATTTTTGGAAAATTGGATTATTGATCACTCTGTTTTCTAAATAATTTTGTTCATTAATAATCAATGAAATCGCCAGAATATAAGAATCATGGTCCTTCCAAAAATGATTCCAAATTGTTTCCATAAAAGTTGATACATTAAGATGAGGTAAGAGGTAGCTAAGGTTTTGATTACGCTTGTGTCCTTCCTCATAAACTAAAAATTGTGGAAAGGCATCCTGAAAAATAAGCCAATTTCCACGTTCTAAAAAAGTAAAGTATGCTTCAGCTTCTTTTTTAGCCAATAGCCTTGAAAGTTGCCCGCCTTTTAAATCTGTCATGTTCCAGCCACCGTTCCGTGATACCATATGACCAAGAAAGGCCCAGTGGATTTCTGGAAAACGACAATAGAAATTTAAATAAGCTTGTGTTCTCGTTACATTATTTTGATTTAATTTGCTTGTTCGTTCTTTTATTTTATATAAAAGCATCTGTTCATCTAATAAAAGTGGTGGGCGATTTTGAAGAGCTACCTTGCTATTTCGCTTCAAATTTTTCTTTATGCTGGAAATCGATTTAGGTAGTGATATGTTGTTATTTTTGCGAAGGAGTGACCGTTTTTCCTTAATATGATTGTAAATCTTTGAAAACGTAGCTTTTTTTTTCTTGATGTGAAATCTTTTCAAGAAAACGCAACCTCCTAACGTGAATTCTAGTTGCTTTCACTGAATATGTATAGTTGTAGAGGCTTTCATGTTGGGAGGGAACGACTACCATGAATAAAAACGACATAAACGGCGAAAAAGTTAAGAATAGAAGCTACCATGAAGCAATGAATAAAAGAATAACAGAAATAATGAATAATAGAATACAAGCTGGTATGAATTCGATAATTGAAATTTTAAGAAAGGACCAAAGTGCGAATGGTTCATGGAATTATCCATTTGAAACTGGAATAGCAACAGATTGCTATATGATCATTTTATTAAGGACTCTTGAAATTCATGAGGAAAACTTAATTAAAAGACTAGTGGATCGAATTTTGAATAAGCAAGAAAAAAATGGAGCATGGAAGCTATTTTATGATGAAGGAGAGGGGAATAATTCTGCAACATTAGAAGCTTATTACGCTCTTTTATATTCGGGCTACATTGACCTTCACGATCCGCGGCTAGAAGAGGCCCGGACCTTTGTAGAGAAAAACGGGGGAATTGAGAAAACACACATGTTTACAAAAATAATGCTCGCGATTACGGGCCAACATAAGTGGCCGTTCCTATTTCCAATTCCAATTGAAGTCATTTTACTTCCATTATCGTTACCGATAAATTTTTATAGTTTTTCCGAATACGGCAGAGCAAATTTAACACCTGTCATGATATTAGCGGATAAGAAATTTCAGCTAAAAACCGATCAGAGCCCGGATTTGCAGAAGTTATTTGGGACTAGAGTAGAATATCAAGTGAAGGACGATGATGATATCAGTCCAGAGTGGCGATCGATACAATCGATGTTGAACAAGAGCATTGCTAGTTTGATCGGAATCCCCTCTGAGTTACATAAGCTAGCAGTTGAACACTCCAAACTGTATATGCTGCGGAGGATTGAAAGGGATGGTTCGTTTTTAGGCTACTTTAGCTCAACGTTCTTAATGATTTTTGCTTTATTAGCATTGGGATATTCAAAGAGAGACCCTATTATTGTGAATGCAGTTAATGGTTTAAAGTTGATGAAATCTGAAATTAATGGACACCCCCATATGCAATATACGACAGCAACCGTGTGGAATACATCATTAATAAATTATGTTTTACAGGAGGCCGGACTTTCACCTACAGATCCAATGGTAAAAAAAGCGAATCAGTATTTGCGTAAGCGGCAGCACTATAAATATGGGGACTGGGCAGTTCACAATCCAACCGGGCTTCCTGGCGGTTGGGGTTTTGCTGATTTAAACACGATTCATCCCGATGTAGATGATACAACAGCTTCATTAAGGTCGATTGCAAGAGAAGTAAGAGACAATGTGTCATTTCAAGGAGCATGGGACAGAGGTCTTCGTTGGGTATTATCCATGCAAAACGATGATGGAGGCTGGCCAGCATTTGAAAAAAATACAGATAGTAAGTTGCTTAAGCTTTTCCCTATTGAAAAAGCAGAGTTTATTCTTACAGATCCTTCGTCAGCTGATTTAACGGGGAGAACGCTTGAATTTCTAGGTTCGTATACAAATATGCCGAGAGCTCATCCCTCTATTTCTACGGCCGTTAAATGGTTAAGAGCTGATCAAAGAAGAGATGGTTCATGGTACGGACGCTGGGGAATTTGCTACATCTATGGAACATGGGCAGCTGTAACCGGATTATGTTCCGTTGGAATTGTAGCAACAGATCCGGCAATTTCAAAGGCTGTTGCATGGTTGACTGCAATTCAAAATAATGACGGCGGCTTCGGGGAATCGTGTCATAGCGATAAGAAAAATACGTATATACCGCTAGAGAAAAGTACGCTAACGCATACTGCATGGGCAATAGATGCGCTGATAGCCGCACATGATAAACCTACAAGCTCCATAAAATCCGGCATAAATTTTATATTAGAAAATCTGGATCGAACCGATTGGACAACAACCTATCCAAAAGGTCAAGGAATGGCTGGTGACTTCTACATTCATTATCATAGCTACCGCTATATTTTCCCGCTATTAACGCTAGCTCATTATCAAAATAAATATTTCACGTAAGGTGCCAGGGTGGTGTCCATAGTAGTGTCCATAGAGGTTCCTGACCCCGGCAAAAAATGTAAAATTCTATTGGAGAAAGTTTATGAAATAAAGGTTTTTTAGTAAGAATATTGAATATTTACTATTATCATTTATAGAGGGAGGTATTTTCATGATTCATGATATAGGGGAATATATATCATTTTTAGATGGGGTTAGAAAGCGAACAATGGATTTTGCTAAAGCTGTACCTAACTCAATGCTAGAATGGAGACCAGCTGAAAATAAGTTTTCAACAGGTGATTTACTTCGTCATTTAGGATCTTCACAGCTTATGTATTTACATGCATTCGAGACGCAAGAATGGGTTTATGGCGGCCATGATCGTACAAAAGGGGAAACAATTGAAGAAATAATAAACTATTTAAATGAATGTCATGAAAAACTAATTGATGGGTTATCTACATTAGGAAATGATCTATTAATTAAAAAAATTCCTACCTTGCACGGGCATGAGGTTAGTTCATGGAGAATTATGATGGCGTGTGTGGAGCATGAAATTCATCATCGTGGACAGCTTTCCACTTATCTTCAACTAAACAACATTCAACCACCTAAAATATTTGGTTTAAAAATTGAAGATGTCAAATTGTTATAATAAAGGGGACAGAATAAGAAAGTACACTCCAATTGGCTTTCGGACAATTGGGGTGTGTTTCAATTGCTTTGTCCCTACAATTTTGGAGATAACTAATAGTACTATTACTAAACAAAAGGATGAGATCTAAATGCTAAAATATAAAACCATCAGTTCTTGGGATGAACAATTATGGGAGCAGGCAAGTATTATATACGAAGAAGCGTTTCGAGATCACAGTCCAAAAAGTGATGCAATTATCCGAAATATGTTTGTTCACAACCTTTGTTATCTTCACGTGGTCATAAATGAGAGAGAGCACACTGCACCAGTTATCGGCATGGCAATATCAGGAAAACTACCATTACTTCATTCATGCTTAATTGATTACATTGCAATTTCTAAAAAACATCGAAATAATGGATATGGATCCATGCTTGTTAACTATATTAAAAATTGGGCGATCACAACAATTAAGTATGATGGAATGATTGTTGAAGTAGAGGCAGATAATACGGAAATCAATAAGAAAAGAATCAATTTTTGGGAAAAATGCGGATTTCAACAAACTAATTACATACATAAATATATATGGGTACCAGAGCCTTATATGGCCATGTATCAAAGACTTTCTGACTATTCCACGATTCCTGCAAATGGTGTAGAATTATTTAAGCACATTGGTACCTATCATAAAAAATGCTTTCAAGGTCAGAAAGTGGATAAATGAATACCTCTTTAAATAAAAACTATTTCATAAAAACATAAATAAGCTTGTTTATGCCTTTTACAACAGGGAGACTAGGACTAATCGCCAGTAGATTGGGACTAATCTCCCTTTTTCATGTGAATGACTTTACATTTATATTTGTAATAGAGTATACTCAATATTACAAATGTTCTTTATAAAGAACAACAATGGGTTATTATTTAGAACGGGAAAGTCGACGTTAGAACAGACGCGAAAGGAAGTGGAAGGGGGGATTCATTTAATTTTTAGAGAAGGGACAAAAGAAAATGGATGGAAAAAAAATCAGAGATCTTCGAATAAAAAGAGGTCTTTCTTTATCAGAATTAGCAAAGCTTTCAGGAGTATCTAAATCATATTTAAGCTTTATCGAACGTGGAAAACAAACAAATCCTAGCATTGAAGTAGTCGAAAAAATTGCAGCAGCATTACAAACAGATATGCAATCAATCCTAAATGTAGCACTACCAAAAAAACAAACTAAAGGAGCGCCTATTGATTTAGATACCGATGTCATCCAGCTGGCAATTGAAATGAGTAAGTCCAATATTGATAAAGAAAAATTAAAACGACTAATTGAGCTATTAAAGTAAAGGCTACAAAACAATAATGAAAGTTATTGTTTTGTAGCTTTTGTTTTTTTCTTATACAAGGTAGGGATGATACTATCTAGAGCTTGAAATTATGTATGGAAACGTTCGTTATTTTAAACAAAAAGTTCTTTATAAAAAACGAAATTGTTAGATATTGAAAGGAAATAAACGTATTTTTAAGCATTGGTGTTCTTAATAACGAATTTCGGCTGTTTTTAAGGTTTTGTTTTTTCTAGATTAGAATATATACTCAAAACATCGGGTTCGATATAAAGAACGAAAGAGGTGTGGAAATCAATCCTCTTGATGTAGAAAGAAGGTGATTCATATCAGAAGTAAACGAATTCGGAAGTTTAAAAGAAAAAAATCAAAAGAGTTTTTCATAGTTCTTCAAGTAGTTGTTATAAATTATGGAATATTTTCATCTGGTGCATTTCTTTCAGCGCCAAGTAACGCTTCGTTCAATGATATTGAATCAGTGAAGTCAGCTCTTCATGTTAAATGGGATGCAGCGGATGTATGGGATAAAAGTTCCTTAAAAGCAGTAGGGCAAGGCGTTATAAATGAAGTCCCATTAAAGATCTATTTTTTAGTTCAAAATGGTCAAGGATCTCGTGACATGGCTGGGCCTACTGATTACGAAGTGTATTTTACTAAAAAAGGAAATCCTAAAAACGGTACTTTAGCTGCAAACGGAAAACTCGAGGCTTTAAAAAGCGGAGAAATTGGTCAGATAATTTTCCAACCTTCAGAATCTGGAATATATAAAGTTAAAATCTATCAGCGCACAGGTCACCCTGGTAAGGGAGAACTATGGAGCGAGGACGTAACTGTCAATTTAGAACTTAATAATTTAATGATGACATTAAATGTAAATCTATTAATTGGCTACGAAACCGGTGCAATTACACTCGAAGATCTTGAATTATTAAAATCAGGGAAGCTAACAGAAGATGATTTAAATGCTGTTCTTGATGGAACTGTAGACATGAAAGACTTTGTTAGCTTTAAAAACGGAGATCTAAACCGAAATGAGTTTGATGCTTTAAAAGGTGGCATTCTTACCTCAGAAGATTTAGCCGCACTTGATAAAAATAAGATTACAAGAGCTGATTTAGAAGCACTTATTAGTGGATCGCTAAACCGAGTAGATTTCGATTCTATAAAGGAAGGAAAGATAACAAAAGAAGATTTACAAGCATTAAAAGATGGAAAAATTACCCGGAAACAATTAGATTCCTTGATAAATGGTGACATGAATCGAGATGATTTTGATTCATTAAAAGAAGGAAAGATTACCGAAGAAGATTTACAGGCATTAAAAGATGGAAAAATTACCCAGGAACAATTAGATTCCTTGAAAACAGGTGAAGTGAACCGAGAAGACTTTGATGCAATAAAACAAGGAATAATTACGCTAGATGATTTAAAAGCACTCAAAGATGGAACAATCACCGAAAATGATTTAAATAGACTGAAAGAAAATAGTTTAAGTCGTGAAAACTTTGATGCTTTGAAGGAAGGGAAAATTACTCAAAGTGACCTTCAAGATTTAGAGGAAGGTAAAGTCGATCAAGATAGTTTTAAAGATTTATTAGCAGGAAAAATTACTCGTGATCAATATGAAGCAATAAAAAATGGACCTATCCATGAAGAAACTCAAACCGGATCAAACAGTTCAACACCTGAAGGCTCTTCAAATGGTGGTGGCGGTGGTGCTTCTGCACCTAAAGATTCTAATGAAACTGAACTACCACCTTCAGAAAATCCAGAGGAGTTACCAACACCAGGAGCTGAACCTAAAGATCAAGTGGTAGATCCTAAAGATCCACAGGATGGTGGAGGAGAAACAGACTTACCACCTGCTAATGAAGAAGAAAATCCGGAATACGATGGTGAGGAACCAGGTTCTGACTCAGGTAACGACCAAGGAGAAGGTGAAGGTAACGACCTAGATCCTGCTGATTCTGAGTCAGGTGATGATTTAGAAGAAGAAATTCCAAGTGAAGACGAGGAGCAGTCTAACGAGGAAGACAATAGAGATTCAACCGATGATCCTGTTATTGGCACACCAATCGAAACTCCAGCGAAAAATGAAGACGATGAAGACAGTCCTCAAGAGGAAGATGACAGTTCACAAGATGGAGAAGATGCGGGATCAGAAGAAAGCGGCAGTACTGAAGATGGAGAAGGAAACGGTTCAGAAGAAGAAAGCGGCAGTACTGAAGATAGCGTAGACGACAGTTTACAAAATGATGAAGATGACAGAACTGAAACACCTGAAGGTGATCAGGAAAGGGAAAACTCTCAAGACGATACAGAATCTCCATCTGAAACGAATCCTCCAGCGAGTGTGAATGATGAGAGTATCAACGATAACAACAGTCATGATCAAGAAAATACTGAAACTGAAAACAGCGGACCTAGTGGAGAGTCTACAAAACCAGATGGAAATCAAACCGAGACGAACCAACAATCTAGTGCGCCAAGAGAAACTTCAACATCATCAACAACAAACAATGATTCTGATACATCCAATTCAACTGCGTCAGTCAGTATAGAAAGAAATAGTGTCCTTGCAGCGGGATCAAGCCAGTTAACACGTACATCTAATTCCTCTACTATAGGTATCAATGTAAATTCAGTCAATAAAGAGTCAGATCAAAGTGGAATTTCAACTCTTGTTACAGCTCTAGTAAATGAAAATTAGAATAATCAATCTAATATTTAGGAGTGGTTTTTCGTGAATTTTAAAGTATGGATAAGCGGCATTGTAAATATTATCCTGTTTGCCGTTTTACTTATCATGGCCCTTGCATTTGTCCTTTCAAAAGCGTCGGGCGGGGAACCAAATGTGTTTGGATACCAAATAAAGACCGTATTATCTGGTTCGATGGAGCCTACTTTTAAGACGGGGTCTATTATCGCAATTAATCCTGACATTAAACTTGAAGCACTTCAGGAAAATGATGTCATTACTTTTAGAATCGATGAACAAAATCTTGTCACGCATAGAATTATTGAGGTCATTAAACAGGGAGAGGCTATCATGTTTCGAACAAAAGGTGATAACAATGATGCACCTGATTCTGATCTAGTGCTTCCACAAAACGTTGTTGGAAAATATACAGACTTTACGATTCCATATGCAGGGTACTTTATCAATTTTGCAATCTCAAAAATGGGGGCAGTCTTTCTCTTAATCGTCCCTGGCTTACTATTACTTGGATATGCCGCCGTATCAATTTGGCAAGCAATTCGTTACCTTGAAAGAAAACCAGACGAATCTACAACCAAAAGTGTTTAATCTTTTCGATTGATCTCCCAAAAAGGGTTCAATAATATATTTAAAGGAAATTAAAGGAGGAAAAACAAATGACATTAAAAAAGAAGTTGGGAATGGGGATTGCAGCAGGAGCCTTAGGATTATCATTAATTGGTGGTGGATCATGGGCAGCATTTAACGATGTAGAAACAACAAATAATACATTTGCAGCGGGGACATTGGATTTAACTGTTGGTGAAGCTTCAACAGTAGACTTTGAAATTAGAAATCTTAAGCCTGGTGATCACTTTACAAAACGACTAGTGCTTGGCAATAATGGTTCATTAGATATAAATCAAATTTTAGTTACTGCTAATTCACTAGAAGGATGGGAAAACAAAGATATACTTAATTTAAATTCACAAATCGGTGCCGGTTCCGGCGATAATTCAGAAGCTGAGTTCCTTTCACAATTTAAAGTAGAAGTCTTTGCAGCAGGTGGAGCAACAGCTTTGGCAACAAGTACTTTAGCTGATTTGGTTGCCGCTGCAGGTACATTTGAGTTAACTGGTACTGACGATGCAACAGTCGGTTTAGCAGCAGGTGCAGATCCGATCGAATATGATGTAAAGATTACATTTGAAGAAGATGATACACTATTTGCTGGAAGTCGTTTAATGGTACAAAACAAATACCAAGGTGAAGAAGCAAGCGTTCAATTCGTATTTGAAGCAACACAAATGCCTGGTGAAGACCGCGGCAATGACGAAGAAGCACCAACACCAACTTTATAATTTGACATAAAGAAAACTAATAATTAACAAGTTTAATTACTTAATAAACTGATTGAATTAAGGAGGAACTAATAAATGAATATTAAAAAGAAATTAGCAATGGGTGCAATGGCAGCAACAATGGGAATTTCAATGATCGGTGGCGGAACATGGGCAGCATTTAATGATATTGAAGAAGCAAATGCAACCGTTGCTGCAGGGGAACTACACTTTGATTTAAAATCATTAAACAATGGACCAATCAACTTTAATGTTTCAAATTTAAAGCCTGGTGACACTATGACACGAAGCATTAAATTACAAAATACAGGTACATTAGCGATCAAAGATGTGATGCTCTCAATTGACAACGTTGATTTCACTGATTACAATCCTGGTGATATCGTTGATGCCGATATTTGGGGTGTAAATGACGAGATTGAATACTTAAGCCAGTTTAAAGTAACAGTGGCAAAAGTCGGAGCTGAAACTGGTTCAGGACCTGATGGTGGTTTCCCTAAAGATATCATCGTTGATGATATTACGTTAGCAGACCTATACTTAGCATCAGCACTAAGTGGGGTAGATCCTGCCGCACAAGCTACCGCAAGAAGCACTATAGCTGCCAATGTAAATCCTGATTATTACGAAGAAGGACGAATTAATGTTTCAACTGTTAATCCGGACGAGTGGAGTGGATTACCATTAATTCCAAGAGATCCTGATAATCTTGAACTTACAATTGAATTTGATGAATATAGCCAGAGAGATGATCGCGGAGTGGAAGACCAAAATAGATTCCAAGGTGACACTGCCGACGTAACATTCACATTCGAAGCCCGTCAATGGGGTGGTCAAGAAGTAACAGACGAAGATATGGACGGTACAGATGTAAGAACAAACAGAATGGCTAATAACGGTGAACCACTATTAGATTAATCATAAAAATTGAGGTGGGGATTTTTCCCCATCTCAATTTTTATGTATGAAGCAAAAATAGTAAACATAAAAAAGAGCTGCCCACACGAGCAACTCTTTTTTCATTAAGTATTTGTAAAACAGTTAATTTTCAAAACTTCTACTCATCACTTTTCTTTTGTTGTTCACGTTGCCATTTGCTAAACTCTAAAAATTCCCGAAATTGTTGCTTACTAACTCCAGATTCCATTGCTTCTTGAGCGAGTTTAATCCAGTCAGGATCAATAGAATCTTCTTGGAATTCAGGATTTATTAACGTTTGCACATTAATATTTAAGACAGAAGCTATTTTTTCCAAAAACTGTAGGGATGGATTCGATTGGATATCCCTTTCAATCGAGCTTAAATAGGATTTTGCAACCCCTGCTTTTGAAGCTAGGTCAGATAGTGAGAGTCCTTTTTCTTTTCTAATGGCTTGGATACGTTTTCCTATCATTGAAATCTCCCTAAATGTTTATATTTATACATAATAATATCATGAATGTTCATTATTAGAAACATAAATGTGCTTTATAAAATTAGAAAAAACTTATGTATACTAATAATGTACATATGACAGAAGGGCGATCACAATAAGTCAATTAGAAGAGCCAGATGATATTTTAGGTGAACTTTTTAAAAACTCTCTTACATCCTCTAATGAAAGTCCTATCGCTTTTGCTTCTAAAAGTAATTGTAACCATTCAGTATCAACATTTACGGGCAAATTAATGTTGTTAGTCTTAGAAGACTTTCCGCTTTGAATTTCCATAACTCCCCCTGGTTTTCTTACTTTTGGTAGCCCAGCTATCATAGTATTTCCTTAGACCTGTGGCTTTGCGTCCCTGTCTTTCAAGCAGGTTTGCCTTTTCAAAGTTTTGAATTTTTGAAGATTCATTTGTTAAAATAACAATTTGCACAAAATCGAGCCGAAAGTTTTGTTATTCATCATTGATGAAAGTTGAATAAAATAGAAAAAATGTCGATTCTTTTATTAGTGTCAACCTCCTAAAATGAATTTTACTTAGTAAGTTTTTTTCTGGAGAAAAGCTATAACCATTTTAGTCTAGATTAATTTTACATTAAATATCTGAAAGTTTTGTAAATTTTCAATCCAAAAAGTTATATAAATAACGACATGTTTAAACGAAATAAGACTAATCAATTAGAAAAAATGTAAAACTTTTTTAACAAAATTTAAGGTTTTCAAATTATGGACTTTTCTTTAGTGGCTTAAAACTACATTATTTTCATTGATTACTGGTTTTGCATAAATAATATAACGGTCTGGTGCGTCTCCAATATAAGTGAATGGATAACATGTTGTAACGACGAGTTCTTCAACAGGAGCTGTAGACTTAATAATGGATTGATCATCCGCATCTACAATTCTAGTAGCTTCAATTTCGTAAATGAAACTTCCGTATGGTAGTTTCACAGTCATCTTATCGCCAATTTTTAATTCACCCATTTTACGGAAGACCGTATCCCTGTGTCCAGATAAAACTATTTGATCTTTTTGAGTTGGATAGGCTGTTCCTTTATAATGACCAACACCTTTTTCTAGTTCATCCTCTGATGTACCTTCCACTATGGGGAGTTCTGCCCTAATTTTCGGAATCGAAAGAATCCCAACAGTTTCCCCTATATTTGGTTGAAATTGTATGGTTTCATCTAAATTTGCATGATCTTTTGAATAATTTTCTAAAAGCGTATATGCCTCAGAAAGACTGTTTTCTTGAGAGTTAGAAGCTTTTAAAAATTTATAACCACCTATACCTATAAATAGAATACCCGTTATAAAGAATAGGAAAGATAACTTCTTTATCAAAACAAAGCCTCCCTTAACTCCATAGATTCATACGATAAATATAACACCAATAACGTTCATTATAAAGAACATAAATTAATGCTAAAACGGTGAAAATCTAAGTAAAACGAAGATATATTTAGAAAAAACCCACTTATCGTTCGTTAATAAGAATTTTTGGCTGATTTTGAATTTTTTCAAAAACATATTTTTAGAATATACTCTAATTGTGGGTTCGTTATAAAGAACATAACCGTGAGAAATTTGAATTTAAACTTTGATCATGGGGCGATCGATTATTATTAGCAAAAAAGATGAAAGGTGGTGGATGTAATGAGTTTATCAATGAAAATAACAAAAACTGTATCGTACACTTTTACTACATTGTTGTTCCTTCTATTTCCAATAGGCAGTCTTACAGTTTTAGCTGAAGAACAAAAAGAAATTGATATTGGCACAAATGTAGAGCCAGCCCCTAACAATTATTTCTTTAATGTTCGTAACATAAAACCTGGAGACTGGATGCCAAGAAATATCGAGATCAGAAACGATGGCAAACGGGATTTTAAATATACTGTGGCGGCTGAAAAAGTTTCATCAGTAAAGGGACTTTATGAGCAACTTGATTTGTTGGTAAAAAACGGGGAAACGGTTCTTTTTGATGATAAATTACCTAAATTTGAAGGATTAACACCACGTAGCTTATCGAGGGGTCATTCGGAAACATTATTTTTTCAGGTATCAATACCCTATGAGTTGGATAATAATTTTCAAGGTTCAGCAGCAGAGGTTAAACTTATTTTCTTAGCAGAAGGAATTAATAATCCTGGTGGTGGTGGAGACACTCCTGAGGATGACGATGATACCCCAGGCGGTGGCGGAAACACACCAGGAGATGATGGAGATATTCCAGAAGATGACGGAGAAACACCTAAAAATGGAGATACTCCAAATGGCGATAATACACCTAACAACGGTGATAATTCTGAAGGAGAACAAGAGGATGGAAGTACACCAGAGGAGAAACAAATTGAAGATGCAAATCCACCAACAATAGAGCCGCCGCTTGAAAATCCACCTTCTGACAATGTAATAACTGTTACACCTAAAATGGTAAATAAGTTGCCGAACACGGCCACAAACATTTTTAACTACTTGTTAATAGGAAGTGCTTTTATTGGAACTGGTGGTTTATTATTGCTTTATCAAATAATAAAGAGAAGAAAATATTTTCTAAAGAAATCTACAAAAACGATATCTTATTAATTAGACATCATTATGACTACTACTTAAATGACGATATTAATACGAAATAGTGAAAAGAGCCCTAAATTTTATGTTTTGGGCTCTTTTATATGTTTTTATTGTGACTTATATTTTATTGAACATGAAATCCATCGCAATATTGATATAATCATTATTTTAATCGAGTCATATTTTTTTGAAATTATTCATGAAATGATAAGGACTGTAATAGGATGTTATGTAATAAAAAACATCAAGATTGGAGGAATCATAATGGGAGAGAAGCTGTTGAAGATCGCTGTAATTTATTTTTTAATAGCTGTTTTGTTAGGAATGTTTATGTCAATGACACATAATTTTAATTTTACACCAGCACATGCACATATTGCTTTATTAGGATGGGCTAGTTTAGGAATTGCAGGTCTTATTTATATCCTCTATCCAAAAGCAGAAGCTAGTAAGCTCGGCAAAGCACATTTTTGGTTCCATAATATCGGCTTGCCCATCATGATGATTGGGCTATTGTTGCTTGAAGGTGGAATGGTGACGGCGGAGCCCATTATTGGAATTGGAGCGAATATTACAACAATCGGGATTATATTATTTGTAATCAATGTGTTTCGAAATGTCTCAGCTGCAGGTAGAAAGTAAATATAAAGTGAAGTTGGTAAGGCAATAATTTGGGCATTAATGATAGGCGGTTTTTATAAAAGAACAAATGCGCAAGCGACCTGCTTAGCGACGTAAAAATAAGAGCGCATCGACTGAGATAAAGGAAACACGACGAGGGATGAGTCGATGTTGACTTATCGCAAAAGAGATGAACGAAGTTTACTAGTCGCTGGACGCTGGAGCTGGACGACTACACTCTTTGCTATAGTATTTATCCACAGGATCAAATTTTATAATTTCCTACAGAATAAAAAAACCGAAGCGCAAGCGAATTCAAGTGCTTGTCTTCGGTATTTTTTTGTAATCCTAAGCAACTATAATTTTTAACATATCCTTTGAATGAGTTCAATTGAATTATTTTTTGGTGAATTTACTAAAGGTGACACTTCATAAGCTTCAAGCCAGTTGTCTTCTAATGGTTTTAAAAATTGCGTTAGCTGTTCTGCATTATTCAATGAAGGATTTAGCCAATTCTTTTCATCATTCGGCTTTAAGATGACAGGCATACGTTCATGAATTTCGGACATAAAATGATTAGCTTTCGTTGTAATCACCGTACATGAGTATATTTTTTCACCATTTGGGGATGTCCATCCTTCCCATAAACCGGCCATAGCAAAAAGTTCATCAGTTTTTAGTTTTATCCGCATCGGAGTTTTCGATTTATCCTCATGACGTTTCCATTCATAAAATGAATCAGCAATAATAAGACAGCGTTTCTTTTTCAAAGCTTGATGAAAGCTTGGCTTATCTGTGATAGTCTCAGCTCTAGCATTAATCATTTTATAGCCAATTTTCTCATCCTTCGCCCAGGGTGGAATTAAGCCCCAACGGAGAAACCCTAATCGGTTCTTTGTGCCATCATTTATGACCGATAAAACCATTTGCGAAGGAGCAATATTGTAGCTTGCGGTGTATAATTCCTCGTCAAAAAATTGCTCAATTTCAAAACGATCTAGTATTTCTTTTATTGGAGCACTAAGCGTAAAACGACCACACATGATTATCACCAATCCAAACATTTCATTTTGTATAGTTTACTAATATTAAAAGGTCTTTTACAAAAACTTTTACCTTCATTTTAGATTTTATTTTTACTTAGGGAAAACACAACTATTTCGACCGACTTTCTCTAGTTATTACATAAAATACGATATCATGGTACTATACTAAGTATATTACAAAAAAAAGATACAGAACAAGAAGGTAAAGGGGTTAATAGGGTGAACAAATTAGTAGCAGACGAAAAGTACACGAAAGCAAAGGAAAATTGTGATAATGATTATGAGAAATACTTTTTGGCGAGGTTCTTTGATTTAAATTTTACATATACGGATGAAACATGTACCGTTGAATTTGAGGTTGAAGACTTTATGCACAATCCACATCAAATTTTACATGGTGGAGTCATTTCTTTTGTTCTTGATGTTTCGATGGGGCATCTCTGTAAAAAAATTGTAGGAGCAGCTTTAACTGCCGAAATGAAAGTACAATATTTTAAAGCAGTTAAATCAGGTAAGCTGATATGTGAAGCAAAGTTTTTAAAAAAAGGCAGAAGAATTTCATTTCTTGAATCTCGCATGTGGGACTCTGAAGGAAATTTAATTGCGATGGCCACCGGTACATTTGCTATGATATAGAGGGAAATATTATCGGGAATCCAAACGGTCGAATGATTCTTGCCGAGTTGATTTTTCACAATATCGGGAATCAAAAGGGCAGAATGATTCCCGTGAACAAATTTTTTCACGAAAATAGGAATCAAACAATATTGATTCCCAAAAAAATTTAAATTTCTGGTGCAGTCATGCCTATTGCTTCCCATTCCTCACGGGAAGGACCATAGACGCCAGGAACCATAAGCCCAGCTTGACGCATTAACACTGTCATTTGTCCCCGATGGTGAATTTGGTGCTTAATTATAACTGTTAACGTAACCGCTTTTGGCCATTTCTCACCGTACATATCATCCAATTCTTGTAACGAGTCATCTGTCCATTGTTCCCGAATGGCTTTCAACATATTGTCACTTGTAATCCGATAGCTATCCGCAATTTCTTTAGCAGACACCGGTACAGGATGATCGTGCTCAACTCCTTCAAATGTAAGACCGGTTCGAGACATCATTTCATGTAACGAGGTAACGATATGCCATGCTAGTCTCCCAAGAGTACGATTTTCCTCGATAACCTGTTGCTTCAACGATTCGTCAGTTAAAACATCAAGTAAGTTTTGCGTTAGAATTGCTTCGTTATTCCAATCATTAATGAACTCTTCAATTGTGTGATACACCATCAAACATCCTCCTAATCATTTAAAATCAAAATGAAATTCTTCATTATTCTTATTGGACAAATTATGTACTACTTAAACGTAAAATGAACCTTATTAGTTAAACGACCATTGAATGAACTTGACTAAAAGTATTAAAAAAAATAGAATTATCAAATAATTAGGAAAACAAACGGACATCTTCCAACAGGAGTACCTACGATAATTATCATATTTTTGAAGTACCGATTTTTGAAATTGAGAGGAGATTTTATATGAAAAAAACATATCAACCATCAGACTTAGTTGAAGTAGCTACGAAGGGGAAAGTCCCACCAAACTGCGACGTAACATTACAAATTAAAGCAACCTATGCACAAGACGGAGTAGCACGAGGTGTTTGGAAAGTGGATGAACGGTTTTTAAATGGGATCGGTGTAGTGATGGGTGGTTATTTAACATCAGCTGCAGACATTATGATGGCGTATGCAGTTGCTTCGAAATTAGCAGATGATTATACATTCTCCTCGATAGATCTTCATACTACCTTTCATCGCCCAACATTTATAGGTACGGTTGATGTTGAAGCAAGAGTGGAAAGATTAGGGAAAAAAGTTGCGTATGTTACGGCTGATTTAGTTCAAAATGATAAAAAGGTTGCAAGTGTAGTGTCATCTGTAATGATTTTCGTAACTACCCCAGAACACTCGTGACTTTAGTCATGAGATGGTCAGAAGGAGAGGATTGAATGCTACCAGCTTATTTTATTGCTCACGGATCACCAACGTTAGCAATCGAGAGCAATGAGTACACACAGTTTTTAACGTCTCTTGGAAAGGAATTACCTAAACCTAAAGCGGTTATTCTCTTTTCAGCTCACTGGCTATCTGATGTTCAAAAGGTGAGCCAAGTTGATGACTATGATACGATTTATGACTTTTATGGGTTTCCGGATGAAATGTATCAAATTAAATATCCAGCGAAAGGAGATCGGAACCTAACCGAACAAATCAAACAATTGTTTTTAAATCAAGGAATTCACTTTGATATAGAGACAAAGCGCGGCTTAGATCATGGAGCGTGGGTTGTTCTACGACTTCTATTTCCAAGTGCCGATGTGCCGGTAATATCTATGTCTGTTAATCCAAAGCTTTCACCTGAGGAACAGTATAAAATTGGTAAGGCGTTAGCTGAATTAAGAGCTGATAATGTTTTGATAATCGCGAGCGGGGGGACAGTTCATAACTTAAGAGCGTTACGTTGGGGAAACCAGCAGGGGGATGCTAATCAGTGGGCCGTTGATTTCGATGATTGGTTGAAAAACCATTTGCATACTTGGGACACACAATCTTTGTTTCGGTACGATTCTATTGCCCCTAACGCGCATATAGCAGTGCCACCAGCTGGAAACGAGCATTTTGTCCCATTATTTTATGCTATGGGTTCGGCTGATCATGAAAAAAGTGCAAATTTAATTCACCGTAGCTACCAATACGGAAGCCTTAGCCATAGCGTCTGGCAATTTGGAGAGATTTAGGTTAATAAATGTTAGAAGCCAGATCCTTTTTAATGAGGGATCTGGCTTTATTATATAGATCATTATATTTTTTTACTTATAAAAAATTTTTATATGGATATTGAAAATCTCAATTAGTTTAAATAGAAAAAAGATGCTACATTATGTTCATATTATTTTTTTGGCTTTCAAAATATTAGCTTTGAATAAAGACATCTAGGTAATTGGAATCTATCTTCATGCAATATATTAAAGAAATGGACATGCATTTCGTGTTTAGTGATTCTAGGTAAACACTATTCTTGCTACAATACTCTATTTCAATTTTTGCAATAGACTATGTTGCATAAAGAAATCAAGGAATGGGGAGCGGTATTCCCCCTTTAAAAAGATAAAATCAATATTGCGCGCTATTGGTGGCTTATCAGCAATAGAAATTTTGCAAAGCTGATTTTGCTTTAATTCTTCGCGCGCACAAGATTCTGGCAAAAAGCTGATGCCAATCCCGGCCATTACCATTTTCTTTGCAGTTTCCATACTATCAACTTCTAAGATTACATTTGGATTCAATCGTTTACTTTCAAATAAGCCATAAATCATCAGCCAATCGATTGAACCATGCTCGAAAAAAATTAGCTGCTCATTATGGATATCTTCGAGAGAAACTTGGTCCTTTAGCAAAAGAGGATGATCGGGATTAACGAATAATTCAATTGGATCGGCATGAAACAAAACGGTATCGATATTTGGGTGTGTAACGGTTCGCGCAATGCCAAACTCGACCTCTTTATTGACAACTTTTTCTAGCACATCGTTGGAATGACCGGTTAATATGCGAACGGAAACATTAGGAAATTGCTTGCGAAACTGAACCATAATCTCAGGAACTAAATGCGTTGAAACAGATAGTGAACATGCAATCGTCATTTCATTATGGGTTAAAGTACTTGTTTGCAAATGAATTTTTGCTTCTTGATACGTTTGAATGATGCTTTGGGCATATGGAAGAAATTGCTTACCTTTATCGGATAAAGTAAGCTGTTTTCCATCTCGGTTAAACAACTTTGTATTCAATTCTCGTTCAAGTGTTTGAATTCTAGCGGATACCGTCGGCTGCGTAAGGTAGAGGGCTTCAGCTGCACGATTAATACTTCCTAACAAAAATACATATACAAATGCTTCAATGTGATCGATGTTCAAGACGGGTTCCTCCATTTTTTATTTAAAGATCGAAATAGGGAGTGATGTTTTTTCTCGAAAGAGAAGAAAGCCTATAATTTTGCGCTTTGGAATCCAGCTCCAGCGCCCAGCGACTAGTAAACTTCGCTCATCTCTTTTGCGATAAGTCAACATCGACTCGTCCCTCGACGTGTTTTGTTTATCTCAGTCGATGCGCTCTTAGTTTATACGTCGCTAATCAGGGCGCCTATAGTTTTTTTTACTAGAATCTATTAATTTCGTAATTACTATATATTATTTCAAAAACAATAGACAAAAGGAAGTCAGGAGAACAAAAGATGATGAATTTTTTTAGTACGATTGAAAAGATTGAAAAAATAATTTGGGACGATGCTGGGGGTCGTAATATTACTTCGTTTGCTAAAAAGAATGAACTACTGCTTGCTGCCCAATCTCTTCAAACGGCGAAACATGTTGTAATTGTGAGCGGTTTTTATATTGAAAAAATGAAAACAGGTGAAACAGATGGACCATTAGGTACTGTAATTTTAGCCCAAGCTCTTGAGAGATTAAATGCAAAAGTAACAGTAATGACAAGTCCGTTTAATGAGAATATTTTACAAAAGGCAATAGCAGCATTAAACCTAAATACTGAATTAATAGTAGTCGAGCCTGGGGAAGAAGTAGAATGTTTTCCAAAAATCCTACATAATCAATCGCTTACCCATTTGGTTGCCATCGAACAAATGGGTATAGCAATTGACGGGAACTATTATAATATGGCTGGAAATCCTATAAATGAACCGATGGCTCGCTTTGATTCTTTGTTTGTATTAGCTCGTGAAAAAGGAATTACTACAATTGGAATAGGAGATGGTGGGAATGAGATCGGTATGGGAAACCTTTATCCATTTCTTTTTCAGAGTCTCAAAAATGGCTGGATTGCCAATATAACTCACGTCAATTATATTATCACTGCAGGTGTGTCAAATTGGGGAGCATACGGACTAGTTGCTTGCATGTCTTGTCTTAACAGACAAGTGCTTCTCCATGAACCCATTGATGAAAAACATCTCCTTCGTGTCATTGTTCAAGCAGGGGCAGTAGATGGAAAAACAAGCAGGCGAGAGCTATCAGTGGATGGTCTTCCGTTGGAAAAACATAAGGAAATTATATCGAATCTACAAGCAGTTATTAGAACCTTCGACCAAGAACAAATGATCGCAGGGAAAAGTAATGTCGGTTAAACTTAAAAAGTAATAGATTAAGAGAAAAAGCATTAGAGAGAATCACGGTAGTAGGGGTACTACTTAAAAGCACTCGAAATAGAGTGCTTTTTTGCTGTTAAGGAAATTAAAATTTGATCCTGTGGATAAATACTATAGCACAGAGAGTAGTCGTCCAGCTCCAGCGCCCAGCGACTAGTAAACTTCCCTCATCTCTTTTGCGATAAGGCAACATCGACTCGTCCCTCGACGTGTTTCTTTATCTCAGTCGATGCGCTCTTAGTTTATACTCGCTAATCAGGGAGCTTATAGCTATTGTTCCTGTTCAAGTTAAAAATAGCACTTGATACTTCATGCTAGCATGTAGCTATCTGATTGAGTTTGTAATTAAAACGTTAATTTCTTATTTGCTAATAGCCTAAAAAAGCCTTTCTACCCCAGAACAATGAAGGATGAGTATGACATGTGATGGCAATCACTTTGTGTCCTTTTATTCAATGCTACTATTTATGAGGGATGGAGAGAAAAATTCTCACTAATACGCTACTCATAGAACTAACAATATAATAAAGGGGACCAACACAATGAGTGAAATGATAAATAATCGAGAGCAAGACATTTATGGAAAAGTACAGCCGGAACGTTTAGCGTTATTAAAACAAATATTTAGTGATCTTCAAAATGGAAAAGATGTAGATGAAGTAAAAGCTGATTTTGCAAAAAAAATTGGCAAAGTCACAATCGAGGAGATGTCTCAGCTACAGCATGATTTTTCCGAGGAAAGTGGAATGGATCTTTCAGAAGTGAAGCGCATTTATTCACAGCATACTGAAATTTTAAAGGGAGCAATAGCTGAACCAGAGCTACCAAATAAACCTGAAGAACTACGAGGCCATCCTGTTCATACATTTAAACTTGAAAACAGGGAAATTGCAAATCTTCTTGATGATAAAGTAAGATTGCATTTGGAGCAATTTGAAAAGGAAGATAGTCCGGAAAACATATACAAGCTCCTCGAAGATTTGAATTTATTACTAGATATCGATAAGCATTACAGTCGGAAGGAAAATTTAATTTTTCCATATTTGGAGAAGTACGGTATTTTTGGGCCTACAACCAATATGTGGAGAATTGATGATTTCATTCGTGATTCTATCAAGGATGCTAAGAAAAAGTTGCAGAATTATAATGGTGAGAAATTAGCAGTTGTTGATAATATCCTTTATTTCATGAAAGAAATCGTTGATATGATTTATCGTGAAGAGACGATATTATTTCAAATGGCGTTGATGAATTTTACAGAGGATGAATGGGGTAAAATTGCATCTGAGAGTGATGAAATCGGCTTTTGTTTAATCGAATCTGCGGCTAAGTGGAAACCGGAAAGAAAAGAGCTGGATGAAAAAATCATTTCAGATGGTTATATTAAGTTCGAAACGGGAGTTTTATCATTAAAGCAGTTAGAGTTACTTTTAAATCATTTGCCAGTAGATATTACTTTCATTGATAAGGATGATGTTGTCCGTTACTTTTCCCATGGAACGGAAAGAATTTTCGCACGTACAAAAGCCGTTATTGGTCGTACAGTGCAAAACTGCCATCCACCAAGAAGTGTCCATGTAGTTGAGGAATTGCTTCGAGACTTTAAATCAGGGGAGAAGGACTGCGAGGATTTCTGGATCAAGTTTCGAGATAAGTATGTGTATATTCGTTACTTTGCAGTCCGCGATGAAAATGGCGACTATATCGGTACGCTAGAATTTACCCAAAATATTGATCCGATCAAGGCTATTGAAGGTGAAAAGCGAATTTTATCTTAAAGAATCATCATAACAAATCGTAAGCGCGGATTTAATAGTATGATTGCTTATAATAAATTAATTGTTAACGGAAAATTTTACTCGACAACAGTCGAGTTTTTTATTGCAAAAAAATTTGGCCAACTATCATTATTTCAACACAATTAGACAAATTGCCACAATGATTATAGTGGAAATTAGGGGTAAACCCCTATTCTTTTTGAAAGCGCATACAAATAAAATGGAACTCAAGAAGTTCACAAATTTGTAACAAAGGGAGGATTTTTTATATGGCAACAGAAAAGAGAGTATTAGTAAATGCAAAAGGCGCGTTTTGTCCAGGCCCATTGTTAGAGTTAATGAAAGCAGCGAAAGAAGCAGAGAGTGGAACAATCTTAGAATTGTTAACAAATGAACCCGGCTCACGAAAAGATGTTCCAGCATGGGCAAATAAAATGGGACATGAATTTTTAGGGGAAGAACCGGCAGAAGATGCATATAAGCTAATCGTAAAAATTAAATAACCATCACTGCTTTGCAATAATGAGTAAACGATAACTTAAATAACATCTAGATATGTAGGGATTTACATCAAAAGTAATACTTAAAATCTCTTAATTGGAGGATGGATAATGAAAAAATTTTTAATAATTGGCGGCGGTACAGCAGGCACAATGCTTGGAAACAAATTAGCTAAGGGTTTAGCTAATGAAATTTCTGAAAAAGAAGTAAAAATTACGGTAATTAGTGAGAAAGACTACCATGTGTATCAGCCGGGCTATCTATATATTCCTTTTCATTTAAAACAGCCTGAGGATTTAATCCGTCCGATTGAACAGGTGTTAGATTCAAAGATTGAACTAATCATTGATAAGGCAACAGGAATTAATACGACTGCTAAGTCTGTAACTTTAAAAAATGGGAAAACACTAACCTATGATTATTTAATTATTGCGACAGGTTCACATCCACAAAGCGTCGACATTCCTGGTTTAGATGAAGCAGGACATATTTTCTATGAAATGGATCGTGCCTTAAAGCTTCGCGATGCAATGGACAAATTTGAGGGTGGTAAAGTTGTTGTTGCTGTTGGCTTGCCTCACAAATGTCCCGTAGCCCCGCTTGAATTTACAATGATGTTCGAAGATTGGGCTAGACAACGTGGAATCAGGGAAAAAACTGAAATTACATATGCCTATCCTCTTGCTGGTCCATATGGAACTGCGTCTGTTGCGGAACTTGCTGTGAAGGAATTTGGGGAAAGAGATATTTCTATTGAAACATTTTTTATGATTGATCACGTTGATGCAAAGACGAAAGAAATCGTCAGTATGGACGGGAATAGGTTGCCGTTTGATTTGTTAGTTGTGATACCGCCACATAAAGGAGCGGATGTCATTCGTGAAGCAGGGCTAGGCGATAACGGCGGGTGGTTACCAGTTAACCGTAATAAATTAAATCTTGAAAATAAGGATGATGTGTTTGTTGTTGGGGATGCTACTAATTTGCCAATTAGTAAAGCTGGTTCAACCGCACACTTTGAATCTGAAATTCTTGCCGAAAACTTAATAGCGAAAGTGAAGGGCTTGCCTGGAAATAAGCATTACAATGGAAAAGTGTTTTGTTTTATTGAAACAGGCTTAAATAAAGCAACATATATTACGTTTGACTATGATAATCCACCAAAGCCAGTTACACCTTCAAAAATGGTTCATTATGCAAAAGCAGCTTACAACAGTGGGCATTGGGTTAATTTGAAAGGAATCATGTAAGAAGTAATGAAAATAGTGAGGTGAAAATAATGGTGGATGCAACAAAGACTCCATTAAGTGAACGTATAACTGAAGATGTTCAAAATGAACTTGTCGAGATGTTACCCGTATTCGTGCGTACTATGAATTTAGTAAAAATGGTCGGCGATACAATGACGGAAGAAACAATTGTTTCTTTAACTGAAAAGGCAGAAAAATCATCTGACTTATTAAACTACCTCGGTGACGAACGTGTCACTAATCTCCTTTCAATTGTAGTTGAAAAATCTGACCAGTTAATCGAGCTGTTAGCTGTTCTTGACCGACTTGCAGTGTTGCAAAAAAATGGAACTCTTGATCGACTGTTTGAATTGGCAGAAGCCCTCGGCGTCTTTACAGATGCGTTAACAGAGTCAACGATTCAACATCTTGTTCAAAGTACTGTTCCATTGCTTGAACTAGGTGATAAAATTACCGCTTCACCAATTGTTAAACATACGCCGACAATGCTTGAAGCGATAGATAGAACGGTTGAGGATTTGAAAACAGTGAATCCACCAGCAATATCAGCTCTTGGATTGCTAAAAGTAATAAAGCAAAAAGAGGTCCAGCAAGCTCTTCATTTTGGGCTAGCATTCCTCAAAAACTTAAACGTTACAAAATAATCCAAAATCTAGGGTCAGTACAAATATCGTGAGTTGATAGTATTTCCTATAAACGTAAACGACACAATATTTTCCGGACGTACAAAAAGTTAGGTGGATTGGTTTTAATGGAAATGGATATTAATTTAATCACAGTACTATTTTTCATCGGATTTATTGGATCAGTTATATCAGGGATGGTAGGGATCGGCGGATCAATTATTAAATATCCAATGCTCCTTTACCTTCCGCCCTTTTTTGGCTTTGCTGCCTATACCGCCCAGGAAGTATCGGCAATCAGTGCAGTACAAGTATTTTTTGCAACGCTAGCGGCAATGTTTGTATTTAAAAAAGGTGGTTATATTCATAAACAGTTAGTCATTTATATGGGGGCTTCAATTATAATCGGTAGTTTTATTGGTGGTTATGGATCGAAGTTTTTACCGAACAATGTGATTAATCTTGTTTATGCCATTCTTGCGTTAACAGCAGCCATCATGATGCTATTTCCGAAAAAAGGGGATGAGCTTAATGATCGAACAGAGCTTACTTTTAACAAAGGACTTGCCATTTTATCATCAGGAGTAATAGGAATCGTTGCCGGGATTGTTGGTGCTGCTGGTGCTTTTATCACTGTTCCAGTTATGTTAGTGCTATTAAAAATACCGACAAGAGTAGCAATAGGCTCATCGTTGGCGATTACTTTCTTTTCTTCCATCGGTTCGACAGTTGGAAAGTTTCTCGGTGGACACATGCTTTTAATTCCATCTGTAGTTATGGTTATTGCTAGTTTAATTGCTGCTCCACTTGGAGCAACGGTGAGCAAAAAAATGAATACAAAGGTTCTTCAAAGCATCTTATTGTTACTGATACTTGGAACTGTAGTAAAAATTTGGACAGAAATTCTATTCTCTTAGATTTTTTATTTTTAGGGTGGGGGAAAAATGAACATAGTACAACCAGTTAAAACGTTAAATTGTAAAGACTATAAATGTCCGCTTCCACAAGTTCAGGCTAAGGAAGCTCTTGAACAAATTGGCGAATTGGAAATTCTTGAAATTTTGACAACAGATGAGGATGCCGAAAAGGAATTAAAGAAGTGGACAAGCCAAACAGGTGATACGTATTTATCATCTAATCAAAAGGAGGATTATGTTGCACATTATATTCAAAAGGCTCCTCAAACGGTAAGGCAAGAAGCAAAAAAACATCCGAAAGTAGTTCTCAATCACGATCTAAAAGAAAATGTTATAGATGGTAAATCATTTATTCTGATTGATGTTCGTGAAGAAATTGAGTTTTTTATTAGTCATATTCCGGGCGCTCTTAATATTCCGTTAGGAGAAGTAAAGGATCATCTTTGTAAACTTGATAAAGAGATGACATATGCTGTAATTTGTCGTACAGGAAATCGCAGTGATTTTGCATGTCAGCTATTGGCTGAGTCTGGATTTCAACATGTTTATAACGTCCTTCCCGGAATGTCCGAATGGGATGGAGAACTCTCTGATTAACTATCGTGTAGCAAAATATAAATGAAAGGATGATGAGCTATGTCAGTTGTAGCTATTACTGCAAAAGAAATTAATGACAATATTGTTGAAAAGAAGAATTTATTCATTCTTGATGTTCGTAATGAAGACGATTTTAAGGATTGGAAAATAGAAGGTAGTACTGTGCAACATTTAAATGTACCTTATTTTGTATTAATCGAGGATGTAACGCTGATTAATGACAAGCTGCCAAAAAATCAACAAATAGCAGTTGTTTGTGCTCAAGAAGGCTCTTCTAAATATGTGGCTGAGCTTTTAAATGAACAAGGTTTTGATACAGCATATTTGGAAGGCGGCATGAAATCTTGGAGTGAATACATATATAAAACAACTGTCTATCAAGATGCGAATATGAAAATCTATCAATTCATTCGGGTTGGCAAAGGCTGCTTGTCTTATATGATCGTTTCAGGCGAACAGGCAATTATTATTGAGCCGCTGCGGTTTGTTGATATGTATAGTGAGTTAGCTGAAAAAGAACGGGTAAAAATCACCCATATTTTTGATTCACATTTACATGCAGACCATATTTCAGGTGGTTACGAGCTTGCAAAGCGATGTAATGCGAAATTTTATTTAATGAAGAGTGAAGGTGCAATATTTGAATTCGAACCATTAGAAAACTATGAAAAAATTGACGTTGAAAACGTTAGTATTGAAGTTTTAGCTGTAAAAACTCCGGGACATACTCCAGGGAGTGTATCGTTTTTTGTGAATGACAAAATTCTATTTTCAGGAGACACGATCTTTGTCAGTGGCTTAGGTCGTCCAGACCTCGGTGGTAAAGCGAGAGAATGGGCGAAAGACCTTTACAATACTGTTTATGAAAAAGTATCAAAAATCGCTGATGATGTCATTGTGTTACCAGCTCATTACGCCGATTTCTCAAGTGAAGTAAATGAGGACGGTTTTATTGGGAATACTCTTGGAAACATCCGCAAGCAAAATGAGATTATGCAAGGACAAACAGAGGATGAGTTTGTCGAACATGTTGCGAAATCAGCAGCTACGAGCACACCGCCGAACTTTGAAAATATTTTAGCTGTTAATAAAGGTATCAAGCATGTGTCTCAAGAAGAAATTGCAGAGTATGAGATAGGACCGAATCGTTGCGCAGTGCATCATGTCCATGCAGGTTAAATCGAAGGAAATGTATTTGTATTGTTGAGGCAAAATGAACGTTTATTAAATTTAGTTCATGATAAATGAAGGACTCGGATGCGATAACTCGAATTATAATAAAAGTCGGAATATTCAAAAAATGCTGTTATTTTAACAGCATTTTTTATATAATGGTAATAACTTGAAAATATAGGGTGGGGAGTATATTGATATATGATCAAAAACCAGAGGTAATTTATTTTAAACGGTTTTTTAATCATCTTCAAGACGGTATTATCATCATGAATAAACAACGTGAAATCCTTCATATGAATCCTTCAGCGAAACTTCTAACCGGATGGATGGTTGGCGGTTTTGTTCCCTATTGTACATATTGCCAATCCCGAAAAGTAAAGCCGGATGAAGAACGATGCTTGTTAGTATCAAAACAAGAGGTTCCTTATTTTTTATCAAAAATGCCAACCTATCATGGCCGAAATATTGAAGTTGAAATGAGTACAGCCTTAATTTTTGACGATAATGATCCAGAAAACCCAGAAATTTTACTCGTCTTGCGTGATCAAGAATCAAAGCGAAAGGATGAAGAAGCACGATTATCAAAATTAATGATTAAAAAACTAATTGAAGCACAGGAAAAAGAACATCAGCGTTTAGCTCAGGAGCTTCATGATGGAGTTGGGCAATCGTTATTTTCAATTTCTTTAGCTTTAGATGCCATTGAAGCTCACTTATCTGATCAAAGGCTAGTCGATTATTTTAACGAAATTAAACAAGAGTTAGATCGAGTAACCACTGATATTAAACAATATTCATACCAACTCCGTCCGCAAATTCTTGATCAACTCGGCCTAATCCCTGCAATAGAAGGTCTATTAATGTCGTGGAAAAAAACGGTTCCAACAATTCAGTTTCAATTGGAGACGAATATTGACTTTCGTTTAGCATCGAATATCGAAATAAATGTGTACCGAGTTATTCAAGAGGCACTTCATAATATTGTAAAATATGCAAAAGCATCGAATGTCTTCATTCATTTATTGCAAAAGGAAGAAAAGATAAACTTGACTATAAAAGACGATGGTATAGGGTTTGAGGTTAAACAAGTCGGTGATGGACTTGGTCTAAAACATATGGAGGAACGGATCCACCAATTACTTGGTTCATTAACAGTTTCATCGATAATCGGAAAAGGAACCGAAATTAAAACTGTTTTCCCATTAGATCATAGCGAGGAGGTTGAGGAAGATGATCAAAGTTCTGTTAGTAGATGATCATGCTCTAATACGTAAAGGAATTCGCATGCTTATTGAAACGTTTCCTAATATCTCCTTTCAAGGTGAGGCGGATGAAGGCGAGGAAGCAATAAGCCTTGCACATCGCCTGAAACCCGACGTTATTTTAATGGATTTATCGATGCCGAATGGCTTGGATGGTTTTTCAGCAACAAAAGAAATTCGTGAGCAGCTACAATCTACGAAGATCATTATTTTAACTATGTATGATGAAGAAGCTTATGTGAAAAAAGCGATCGAAGTTCAAGCACATGGTTATTTATTAAAGAAAAGCCAAGGTAGGGATCTATCAGAAGCAATAACGACCGTGCACAATGGAAAACCTTATTATAAAACTTCAATTCCTGCTGAGCAAATTAAAAAATGGTGGACACAAAAGGATCTTACGTCTAAAGTTCATAATTCGATTTTAACAGACCGTGAAAAAGAAATTGTACGGTTAACGATGCTTGGTTTTTCTAATAAAGAAATGAGTATAAAATTACATATTAGTCCGAAAACAGTTGAAAATCACAAAGCTAGAATTATGCAAAAATTAAACTTATCGAACAAACATGAACTGATTAAGTATGGAATTAATAATAAGTATTTAGAATTGACTTTATAATAAAACAAAATCAGAGTAGAGCGTTTAAGCGCTCTATTTTTTTTTGCTACTGCTCTCCTTTTAAGCATAAAAACCACAATATACTAATATAAAAAAATAAAGGGGACAAGTGGTATGTTTTTAGTTTGATAAATGTTAAGTTTGATCAATCATCGGAACGTTGCAAAATGTATTAAATGCTGGAGGTATTTTTATGGCAAATACAATTCATAGCACACCAAAGCTAGACGGTTACCGCATGCCAGGAGAATTTGAGGAGCATGCCGGAACTTGGATGATTTGGCCAATGAGAACAGATACATGGAGATTAGGGGCAAAACCGGCACAAGAAGTGTTTGCGAAAGTTGCGAAAGCGATTGCTGACTTTGAGCCTGTTACGATGTGTGTTAATTCTAGTCAATATGAGCATGTTAGAGAAGTATTACCGGCACATATAAGAGTTGTAGAGTTGTCAACGGATGACGCTTGGATGAGGGATATTGGGCCGACAATTGTCAAGAATGATCAAGGATGTGTTCGTGGTATTGACTGGGGTTTTAATGCTTGGGGTGGCTTGGATGGGGGATTGTATTTTCCTTGGGATATGGATATTCATGTAAAACAAAAGATTCTTGAAATGGAATGGATTGACCGCTATGATTTGCGCGGTTTTATTTTAGAAGGTGGATCCATCACCGTTGATGGAGAAGGTACATTAATTACAACAGAACAATGTCTGTTAAATAAGAATCGTAATCCATCTCTAAGTAAACAAGAGATTGAAACAATCTTATCCAATTATTTAAATGTCGAGAAAATCATCTGGCTGGAACATGGAATGGTAAATGACGAAACCGATGGTCATGTAGATGAGGTTGTCTTTTTTGTAAAGCCTGGTGTTGTTGGGATGAGCTGGACGGATGATGAAAACGATCCTCAATATAAAGTGCTAAATGATGCATATAAGGTGTTAAAGGAAGCGCATGATGCGAGAGGAAGAAAGCTAGAAATTCATAAAATTCACATTCCTAAACAAGTTACGATATCCGAAGAAGAAGCTTATGTGATTGATAGAATCAGAAATAGCTATGATCGTTCCGCTGGTAAGCAGTTAGCGACGACATATGTGAATTGTTATATCTGCAACGGAGCAGTAATTGTACCAGCTTTTGGAGACCCACGTGACGAAGAAGCAGCTGCAAAAATTCAAGAGCTGTTTCCAGATCGGAAAATAATCCAAATTAACACTAGAGAAATTGCTTTAGGTGGGGGGAATATTCACTGTATTACACAACAGCTCCCAAAAGCATAAAACTCCGAATTGAAAACCAGTTCTAAGGTCATTAATTATATTCCTAGTCTCTACGACTTTTTATTAAAAAAGGAAGGTGTTCTCTGAAGATGAATTCATCTGTAAAAATTGCGTTGCTACAACATAAATGCTCTGCAAATGCGATTGAAAATATTCGAAAAGTTGAAGGAATGATCATAGCCGCGGCTGAAAAAGGAGCGAATATTATTTGTACGCAGGAGTTGTTTGCCACCACTTATTTTCCGCAAACAATTGACGTTAGTAAATATGAGTTAGCTGAGCCGATCCCAGGACCACTAACGAATAGAATGCAAGAATTAGCTAAGGAATTGGGCGTTGTCATTCTTACATCAGTTTACGAATACGTTTTGGACGGTTTGTATTTTAATACTGTCGTCGTTTTAGACGCAGACGGAAAGAACCTTGGTAAATATCGTAAGCACCATATTCCTGAAGGTCCTAGCTATATTGAAAAATATTATTTTACTGAAGGAGATACAGGCTATCCTGTCTTTGAAACAAAGTTTGGAACGATTGGCGTGTTAATTTGTTGGGATGAGTGGTTTCCAGAGCCATCAAGAATTCTTGCATTAAAAGGTGCCAACATTGTATTTTATCCATCAGCAATTGGCTCTGAACCTGATAATCCAGATTTAGATACATCTCAAACTTGGATTGATGCGATTCGTGCTCACGGAATTCATAATAATATGTTTGTAGCTGCCGTAAATCGTGTTGGTCGAGAATACAGCTCAGAAGGATATATGGATTTCTTTGGAAGAAGTTTTGTAAGCAACCCATGGGGAACTGTCATAATGGAAGCTGAAACAAAGGACGATGAAATTATTTTGGCTGACGTAAATTTTGCAGAAATAAAATCTTCCCGACATATTTTCCAATTTCATCGTGACCGCCGCCCTGATAGCTACGGCGAACTTTTGAAACGAGTTCTAAAATAGTCGTCGCAGTATAATTGTTCTGTAAAAATATCTATGTAATAAGTGAACTGAATTAGTAAATTTATAAATTGGCGAATTCTATGTTATTAGATGCAATTCCAAATATAAGGGGGGAATAAGCAATGAAAAATGAGACGACAGTCTCACCGACTTCACCAGCTCCACATCTTCAGCGCGAGCGAAGATTCAAATTGAAATCCGGTCCTGTTTGGACAATTACCCCAACGGTCATTTGGCTACTTGCTTTTTTATTTATACCGCTTGTATTAGTGTTACTTGTAAGTTTTATGAAAAGGGGGGTATATGGCGGAATTGACTATACGTTTACGTTCGGAAATTATCTGCAATTTTTTGACACTTTATATTTGAAAGTATTTTTCACCTCGATCTTAGTAGCAACCATTACAACCCTCGCTTGTGTAATTTTTGGATATCCATTTGCCTATATCATTGCCCGTTCACCTCTTAAGTATCGGACATTTTTACTATTCCTTGTTATCGTTCCATTCTGGACAAACTCATTGATTCGGACATATGCTTGGATCATTTTATTAAGAACGGAAGGTGTTATTAATACCGTCCTGATGCATATTGGATTGATTAGTGAGCCACTACAGCTCCTTTACAATCAGGGTGCAGTGCTGGTTGGTTTAATATATACGTTATTTCCATTTATGATTTTACCTTTATATGCATCAATTGAAAAATTGGATAAGGCCTTACTGGAAGCGGCTAGTGATCTTGGAGCAAAACCATGGCAATCGTTTTTCAGAATTACTCTTCCACTTACAATGCCAGGGATTGTTGCTGGATCATTGTTAGTCTTCATTCCAACATTGGGTTTATTTTTTATACCTGATTTAATGGGTGGGGCTAAAACGATGATGATCGGTAATTTAATCAAAAATCAATTTTTAACGGCTCGAAATTGGCCGTTCGGTTCTGCTGTTTCCATCATATTAATGCTTATTACACTTATTATGATTGCTATATATATGCGAATTTCTGGTGGTAAAAAAGATGATACTGGGGTGATCTAAAATGCTTTCTAAGCTTTCACGATGGCCTGCCATTCTTTATGGCGTTCTTATTTATTCATTTCTATACGTGCCAATTTTTATTTTGATCGCATTTTCATTCAATGACTCAAAGATAAATGCCGTATGGAAAGGGTTTACCTTAAAATGGTATGCGACATTATGGTCTAACAGCAATGTGATCGAAGCAGCAAAAATTACGATTATTGTGGCGATCGTCTCTACGATTATTGCAACAATGATTGGGACATTAGTGTCAATTGGGATGTATCGTTACCACTTCAGAGGGAAAACAGCGCTTGATGGAGCACTATATATTCCGTTAGTTATGTCTGAAGTTGTAATGGGTATTGCTTTATTAGCTTTTTTTTCAATTGCAAAAATTCCATTAGGAATTTGGACACTCATCATAGCCCACATCACATTCTGTATCCCCTATGTGGTAGTAGTTGTCCGTGCTAGATTACAAGGCTTTGATAAGTCTGTTGAAGAAGCAGCAATGGATCTTGGAGCGAATGAATGGCAAACCTTCAGGATGATTACCTTACCAATTATTAGTCCAGCGATTATTGCAAGCGCTTTACTAGCATTCACAATGTCGCTCGATGATGTCATTATTAGTTTTTTCGTCGCTGGTCCAGGAAGTACAACGCTGCCACTTCAAATTTTCTCAATGGTACGGTTTGGTGTTACTCCGGAAATTAATGCTTTATCGACGATCATGCTAGTTGTGACACTTGTCATCGTTTTAACAGCTGAAGGAATTCGGTTCAAGCAAAAAATATAATGACATTACCGTTTTAACGATTGATGGGTCTAAATTTTATAAAAAAATGAGATGAACGTTCATCACTGAGAAAAGGACGATAACTTGAAATTCAACAACTCATTTGAAGGAGGTTTTTTATGTCCAATTACATGGTACAACTACTAAATGTCGGAAAAAAATATGGAGAAACAAAAGTCGTTCATGACATCTCGCTTAATATAAATCGAGGAGAATTTTTAACATTATTAGGTCCAAGTGGATGTGGAAAAACGACTACGCTGCGAATGATTGCCGGTTTTGAAATGCCAACAAATGGAACGATACTGCTTGATGGTCAGCCTGTTGAAAATAAACAACCACATGAAAGAGAGGTTAATACTGTATTCCAAAGCTATGCTCTTTTTCCTCACTTAAATATTTTTGACAATATTGCCTTTGGTTTAAAAATGAAAAAGATAGCGAAGCGTGAAATTGAAGGAAGAGTAAACGAAATGCTCAAGCTAGTACAATTGCCTGACTTCGGCAACCGCAAACCGGATCAATTAAGTGGCGGGCAAAAACAACGCATTGCTATCGCGAGAGCGTTAGTGAATAAACCGAAGGTAATATTACTTGACGAGCCCCTTGGTGCATTAGATTTAAAACTACGAAAACAAATGCAGATTGAATTAAAACACCTTCAACAGCAGCTAGGCATTACGTTTGTATATGTCACCCATGATCAAGAGGAAGCATTAACAATGTCTGACCGAATTGTCGTACTAAATCAAGGCAGCATCGAGCAGGTTGGAACTCCGCGGGACATATATGATAGGCCGCGAACGAAATTCGTTGCTGATTTTATCGGGGAGTCCAATTTATTTGCCGGTAAGGTTACAACAATTGTCGGTGATGAAGCAATTGTGAATCTTGGCATTAGTAGCGTTATTGTAAAAAATGACGCATTAACAGTAGGAGAAACAATTTATTTAACGGTTAGACCGGAAAAAATCAAAGTCGTACCAACAGTTGACTCAATCGTTCAACATCATGTTAAGCTAAGGGGTCGGTTAAAAGAAAGAATATATGTAGGCTCGCTTACAAAGCTTGTTATTGTGTTAGATAACGGTCAGGAAATTGTTGTGAATGAAAGTAGTGATGATGAATCATTCCTGAAAAACCATGGGGATGAAGTATTTTTATCATGGTCGATAACTAGCTCAATTGTAATGAAGCAATAAAACTAGTTATTTCACAGCTGCAAAAAAATTCCGTTCGATTCCTTTGAAAACGGAAATATTGCCGCTTGTATGGACATAAGTATGAATGAAGAGGCTAGTACTAACTTATTAATAAGTGAATTTGGAGGGAAATGTATGAACAAGATGACAAAAAGCCGCTGCTTACTTTTGTTGGCTATGTTTGTTGTGTTCGCAGCATTTTTATCAGGCTGTAATGGTGGTGGTTCTGAAAAAGCAGAAGGGAACAATTCTAGTTCATCCGAAAATGTTGTCAATATTTTTAACTGGTCTGAATATTTACCTGAGAGTGTGATCAAAGCATTTGAGGATGAAACTGGTATTAAAGTTAATTATGATGCTTATTCGTCAAATGAAGAAATGCTAGCGAAACTTTCAGCAGGGAATACGGGGTATGATCTTTCCGTTGCTTCTACTAACTTCGTAGATATCATGATTAAGAGAGACTTAATTGAAAAATTTGATACAAGCACACTTTCAAATCTTAGCAATATTGGTGAGAGTTTTATGGGAATCGATGAGGACCCTACAAATGAATATTCCGTTCCTTACATGTGGGGAAGTGCAATTATTGCCTACAACAAAGATTTAGTCAAAGAGGATGTTACGGGCTTTGAGGATTTATTTAAACCTGAGTTTGAAAACAGCCTTGTATTACTTGACGATCAGCGCACGATTTTAGGAAGTATTTTAGCGATGCTAGGTTATTCGCCAAATACAACAGACGAAGCTGAAATTAATGAAGCGAAGGAAAAAATGCTTGAATTATATCCTAATATAAAAGCCTTTGATAGTGACAGTCCAAAAACGTTGTTAATTAGCGGAGAGGTTAAAGCCGGAATCGTATGGAGCGCTGAGGCAATTTTAGCACAAAAGGAAAATCCAGCAATTGAAATCGTCTATCCCGAAAACGGCATGAATATATGGCAAGATAACTTCTTGCTCGTAAAAGGAGCGCCACATAAAGAAAATGCGCTGAAGTTCATCGACTTTATTTTAAGACCTGAAATCAGTGTTGAAATTTCTAAGGAATACCCATACGGCAATCCGAATGTTAAAGCGTTAGAGCTATTACCTGAGGACATTAAAGAATCAATTGAAGTACCGCAAGGTGCCCTTGATAATGGCTGGTTTTTAAAAGACGTTGGCGAAGCAACTCTTTTATATGATGAGGCATGGTCACAAATTAAACAGTAATGAAAAACAGATAAATATCAGTGGTAAATAACATAGCTAAATGGTCAGTAAGTACCTTTGGGGCGAAAGTAGTAGCAAAAAAACAGTGTAAATAACAGAACGAAAAACAGTGTAAATAGCAAAACGAAAAACAGTGTAAATAACAGAACGAAAAACAGTGTAAATAGGAGAACGAAAAACAGTGTAAATAACAGAACGAAAAACAGTAATGATAATCAGAAATAAATTACATCTGTGATTCAATATCTCAGAAATGAACAAGCGGTATTTCTGTAATCACACAAATTATCAATTAGATAACACGTTTAAAATATGGCTGACTCAATGATTGAGTCACCGTATTTTTATATAAGACGATGTGAAAAATTCAGTTTAGTAGCATCGTCATTAATTAAAAAAAGTAATTGAAAAAGGAGAGTTGGTAGTTTATGAATTTAAAAAACTTTATCAATGGAAAATGGGTTGAGGCAGAATCAGGTCTAACCCGAGAGATAATTAACCCTGCGAATGGTGAGGTCATTGCTATAGCTTGTGAAAGTGATGCAAGCGATGCATGCCTTGCGATTAAAGCAGCGCGTGAAGCTTTTGACTCCGGCGTGTGGTCAAATCTTCCAGCGATAGAACGAGCAGCTTTTCTATTTAAAATTGCAGATAAATTAGAAGAACGAATGGATGAATTAAAGGTGCTTGAAACATTAGATAATGGAAAACCACATCGAGAAGCAGAATTTGATATTGGTGATGCCGCCAACTGCTTCCGCTATTATGCAGGTCTTGTTTCAAAGCCTCATGGCTACACGTATGATGTTCCAGATGGTGCCCAGGCTATGACTGTGCGTGAACCAATCGGAGTTTGTGGACTGATTACCCCTTGGAATTATCCATTGTTGATGGGCGTTTGGAAAATTGCTCCTGCCCTTGCAGCTGGAAATACAATTGTTTATAAACCGTCAGAAATTACACCAGTTACCTCGGTTAAGCTATTTGAAATTATCGAGGAGGTCGGTATACCTAAAGGAGTTGCTAATTTAGTGTTGGGACCTGGAAATACAGCAGGCCAAGAAATTGCTGAAAGCCATGATGTTGATAAAGTATCGTTTACAGGTGGAACGGTAACAGGTCGGAAAATCATGCAGGCTGCAGCAGGCAACATTAAGAAAATTTCATTAGAATTAGGCGGAAAGTCTCCAAATATTGTGTTTGCTGATGCAGATTTAGAGACAGCTGTCGATTATGCTCTATTTGGAATTTTTGCTAATTCTGGGCAAGTTTGTACAGCTGGATCACGCTTACTACTGGAAGAAAGTATTCATGATCATTTTATTGAAAGATTAGTAGAGCGTGCAAGGATGATCCGCGTAGGGGCTGGTGATAATCCGGCAACAGAAATGGGACCGCTTGTTAGTGAGGCACACATGAATAAAGTACTGAACTATATCGAAATCGGTAAGCAGGAAGGCGCAACTTTAGTATGCGGTGGAAAACGTATTACAGAAGCTGGTCTTGAAAAAGGATATTTTGTTGAACCGACGATTTTCGTTGATACAACACCAAATATGAGAATCGTTCAAGAGGAAATTTTTGGTCCAGTCCTTGTTGTTCAAAAGTTTAAAGATGAACAAGAAGCCATAAAATTAGCGAACAATACAGTTTACGGGCTTGGAGCAGGAGTCTTTTCAAATGATGGCGCTAAAGCTTTACGAGTCATTAAGAAAATTAGAGCAGGAATTACGTGGATTAATACGTATCATCCAACATACAACGAAGCACCATGGGGCGGTTATAAGCAAAGCGGAATTGGCAGGGGCCTTGGAACATATGGATTTGAAGAATTTACAGAGGTAAAGCAAATTAATATTAATCTACAAGTTGAGCCTGTTGGCTGGTTTGAAAACTAAAGATTAATGATAGAAAAGATTCTTAAACGATCCGACTTTCATCGGGATTTATGCTAATTAAATCGTGTTATCATCATCAATAATGATTTATTTGCGATTAGTGATGGTAAATCGGTTTTATTATCAGCAAAAAGGATTTTCCAGCGATTTGCTGACGATAAATCACTTTTATTATCAGCAAAAAGGATTTTTCAGCGATTTGCTGATGGTAAATCACTTTTATTATCAGCAAAAAGGATTTTTCAGCGATTTGCTGATGGTAAATCGGTTTTATTATCAGCAAAAAGGATTTTTCAGCGATTTGCTGATGGTAAATCGGTTTTATTATCAGCAAAAAGGATTTTTCAGCGATTTGCTGATGGTAAATCGGTTTTATTATCAGCAAAAAGGATTTTTCAGCGATTTGCTGATGGTAAATCGGTTTTATTATCAGCAAAAAGGATTTTTCAGCGATTTGCTGATGGTAAATCGGTTTTATTATCAGCAAAAAGGATTTTTCAGCGATTTGCTGATGGTAAATCGGTTTTATTATCAGCAAAAAGGATTTTCCAGCGATTTGCTGACGATAAATCACTTTTATTATCAGCAAAAAGGATTTTTCAGCGATTTGCTGACGATAAAAGGTCGTTTTTAACGCGTAAACATTGATAACAGCAATTTGAAGTAAATTTGTATTGAGAAAGTAAATTAGAATTACAAAAGTAAACTTATATTACGAAAGTAGGTCAAATTACCAAAATAAATTTGCACGACCAAAATAAGTAGGAGGTTCTTATAAATGTCAACGGTTCAAACGAGCAACAGTGACAAGAAAAACTATGATGAAATTAATGATTATATTAAAAAGGTACTAGCTATTATCGAAAAACAAGAGATCACAACCGAGGAAGGCGATTGGATTATTAAAGAAACTGTAAATGGCTTTCGGGAACACGTGAATCCTGGATTTCTTGAATATCGGAAAACAGTAACGAAAGATACTCAGTTTGCTGCAGTAGAATGGTCCGATTCAGGTTCTCGTTTTAAGGACGTTAGCGGCAAGGAATATATTGATTGTCTAGGTGGATTTGGAATTTACAATGTTGGCCACCGGAATCCAAAAGTAATGAAGGCGGTCAAGGATCAATTAAATCGCCAGGCACTGCATAGCCAAGATTTACTGGACCCGTTGCGGGCGATGCTAGCCAAAATTTTAGCAAAGCTTACACCTGGTAAATTGAAATACTCATTTTTTGTTAACAGTGGGACAGAAAGCGTTGAAGCAGCCATCAAACTCGCGAAAATGCATAGCGAACGTAAAACATTCATTGCCACCACTAGAGCATTTCATGGAAAAAGCTTAGGATCCTTAACTGCGACAGCTAAAGGGGTTTTTCGAAAACCGTTTCTTCCAATGATTAGCGGCTTTCGTCATGTTCCATTTGGTGATATTGAAATGATGAGAAAAACAATGGAATCTTGTGAGTTAATCGGCGAGCCGGTTAATGCTATTATATTGGAACCCATTCAAGGTGAAGGCGGAGTTATCTTACCACCAGACGGGTACTTAAAACAAGTTCGCGAATTATGCAATGAATTTGGAGCCCTATTAATTTTTGATGAAGTCCAAACCGGTATGGGACGAACAGGAAAAATGTTCGCTGCAGAGCTTTATGACGTTGAGCCGGATATTCTTTGTTTGGCGAAGGCATTCGGTGGTGGGATTATACCGGCTGGTGCCGTAGTTGCCACTGAAGAAGTTTTCAAAGGGTTGTTCCCAAATCCGTTCATGCATACAACAACGTTCGGAGGCAATCCTTTAGCATGTGCTGCAGCGATTGCAACTATTAACGTTTTAATTGAAGAAAAACTTCCAGAGCGTGCCGAAGAAGTAGGCGAATATTTACTGAAAAAATTACAGGATGTCGCCCTTGCACATCAGGATAAAGTTTTAGAAATAAGAGGAAAAGGACTCTTGATTGGGGTAGAATTCCATTCTGATGAGATTGGTTATGAGGTTTCAAAGGGTTTATTTGATAATGGAGTACTTGTTGCAGGTACGTTAGTAAACTCTAAAACATTTAGAATTGAACCTCCATTAACAATTAGCTATGACGAAGTTGATGAAGTAATTAATAAATTTAAGATTGTATTAGAGTCACTTACAGTATAGATGAAATGAATTCAAAATAGATATTCAGAGTTAATCCAGTATATATGAATTTAATTTAAACAAAAGTTTTAAGCCACTTACAGTATGTTTAAATAAATTCAATTTAGCAATCAGGGTCAACTGTATGGACCTTAATATACTTTATATTCGTACTATGTAAAAATTCACGCGATAAAAATTCACGCGATAAAAATTCACGCGATAAAAATTCACGCGATAAATATTCACGCCTCACCAAGAGTTAAATTGTAATTATTTAAATTAGTATTAAGTTGTTTTGAGTTTAATAAGCTAGAAGGAAAGGGGGAATCCTTCCCTTTTTCGTAACGGTTTGCTTGCATAGTTTTAGCAAGGTAGAAAAGGAAACACATTGCAAAATTAATTATGGTAGTAGAGGAAACACATTGCAAAAATAATTTATGGTAGTAGAGGAAACTCATTGCAAAATGATTTTTATCGAATGAAAGGGTGGAAAAGATGACGACAACAAACAAAAAGTATGTCCAGGTCAAAACTAGTATTCCAGGGGAAAAATCTAAGGAGTTATATCGCATCCGTGAGGAAAATGTTCCACGGGGGCCATTTCATACATCGCCTGCTTTTATTGATAAAGCAGAAGGGGCGATTGTAACAGATGTGGATGGAAATCAACTAATTGATCTCGGCGGTGCAATTGGAACATTAAATGTAGGACATTGTCCACCTAAGGTAATTGAAGCTCTAAAAAACCAATTAGACCGTTTTATACATCCTAGTTTTAACGTTCTTATGTATGAATCGTATATAAATTTAGCGAAAAAATTAAATGAAATCACACCAGGAAGCTTTAAGAAAAAAACAGTATTCTTTAATTCTGGTGCTGAAGCTGTTGAAAATGCCGTCAAATTTGCAAGAAAATTTACGGGTAGAAGAGCGGTTGTTTCCTTTGATCGTGGGTATCACGGGCGAACACTTTTAACAATGAGTCTTACTAGTAAAGTAAAGCCTTATAAAAATGGATTTGGTCCATTTGCGACCGATACGTATAAGCTTCGTTATCCGTATTACTACAGGAAGCCAAAGGGAATGACAAACGAAGAACTTGACCAGTTTTTATTCAACCAAATTGATGACTTCTTTATTAGCGAGGTACCACCTGAAGATATTGCAGCAATTATAATAGAGCCCGTTCAAGGTGAAGGCGGCTTTATTGTGCCATCAACTAACTTTATGAGACAATTAAAATCGATCTGTGAACAGCATGGTATTTTATTCATAGCTGACGAAATCCAAACAGGTTTTGGCCGAACTGGAAAAATGTTTGCGTGTGAGCACTTTGGAATTGAACCAGATTTAATCACATTATCGAAATCTCTAGGAGCAGGTATACCAATAAGTGCAGTAACAGGTAGATCAGAAATTATGGATGCTCCAAATGTTGGGGAAATTGGCGGTACGTTTAGTGGAAGTCCTTTAGGCTGTGTTGCTGGACTTGAAGTGATAAAAATGATCGAGACAGACGGCTTAGTCGACCGTGCCAATGAAATTGGTGAAACGATTTTGGCATCTTTTAGAAGCATGCAGGAAAAATATTCAAAAATTGGGGATGTTCGTGGTCTTGGTGCGATGTGTGCAATTGAGATTGTGAAAGACCGAGAGTCCAAAATACCAGATAAACAGTTTGCAAGTCAAGTAATTGCAGAAGTGAACCGCCGAGGAGTTGTCGTTTTATCGGCAGGAATATATAGTAATGTTATAAGAATTTTATGTCCATTAGTTATTACTCAAGATCAGCTCAAAGAAGCATTAACCATTATTGATGAGGTATTTGACGATTTAACAGCAAAATAATTCAGCTAAACAAATATTTGTGATAAAAATAAACATCTAAGCAGTATATTAGTTTATAAAGCAATCTGTATGGTAATATATTTGCAACTATGTTTACAAACACTAATTGGCGCTAACTTTTTTAGTAGCATTCATTACGACGTATATAAAAATGAAGTCAATGCACAAACAATAAATTGTGCTAAATATTTCAAAGGAGATCTTTAAACGACTTTTATTAAAATTGTTGAGGTGATCATAATGGCAATTCAGCACAGCAATATCGAAAAGCTTTTTATAAATGGAGAGTGGATCGAAGCAGAACAAGTATCGCCGCTCCAATCACCATATAGCGGTGAATTATTAGCAGAAATTCCAGTAGCTACTGTTAAAGATGTTAAAAACGCAATCGCTGCCGCTGAAGCAGCTCGGAAGAAGCTCCGCAATATGGCGGCACATGAACGGGCTGCAATACTCGAGAGGATTTCTGCGATTTTTGCAGAGCGAGCTGATGAGGCAGCTGAAATCATTGCAAAAGAATCAGCAAAACCAATCACTACGGCAAAGGGAGAAGTGGCAAGAACGATCCTAACGTATAAATTTGCAGCCGAAGAAGCGAAACGGATCTATGGTGAAACACTTCCGATGGATGCGGCACCTGGTGGAGAAAATCGTTTTGCCTATACGATTCGTGAACCTATAGGTGTTATTGCTGCGATCACACCGTTCAATTTCCCTATGAATCTAGTTGCCCATAAAGTGGGACCCGCAATTGCTGCTGGGAATCCTGTTGTTTTAAAGCCTGCTTCCCAAACTCCGTTATCTGCTATCTTTTTAGCAAAAGTTGCAGAGGAAGCGGGTATGCCAAAAGGAGCGTTAAACGTCGTCACTGGACGAGGTAGTGTAATCGGTGATGCGTTAGTGACTGACGATCGTGTGAAAATGGTTACATTTACTGGTAGTCCGGCTGTCGGAATTGGTCTTCGTAATAAAGCAGGTTTAAAACGCGTAACGTTAGAGCTAGGGTCAAACTCTGCTGTCATCATAGATGAAGGTGTTACGTTGACTCCAACTCTGATTTCTCGTTGCATCACAGGGGCATTCTCTAACCAAGGTCAGGTTTGTATTTCTGTCCAACGGGTTTATGTACATGTGAGTCAATATGACGAGTTTGTCTCTAAATTTGTTGAACAAACGAAACAATTAACACTTGGTGATCCGTTAGATCCTAACACAGATGTATCTGCGTTAATTTCTGCAAACGATGTAGATCGGGCGAAACGGTGGATTGATGATGCCGTAACAAGTGGAGCATTGGTGGCTGTTGGTGGTGAAATAATAGGCAATATGCTGCAACCAACGGTTTTATTAAATGTTAAAAATGATGTGAAAATTTCTTGCCAGGAAGTCTTTGCTCCTGTAGTCATCATAAACAAAATTTCTTCTGTTGAAGAGGCTGTAGCATTAGTGAATGATTCAGCCTATGGGTTACAGGCAGGTATTTTTACAAACAATATTCATGTCGCCATGGATGCAGCTGAAGATCTTGAGGTTGGTGGTGTTCTCATTAATGACATTCCAACTTATCGTGTCGATCATATGCCTTACGGTGGTGTCAAAAATAGCGGGTTTGGTCGTGAAGGCTTGAAATATGCGATAGAAGAAATGACCGAAATGAAGCTCGTGATTATAAATAGAAATAAATAATGATAAGTGAATATTCTACAATATGGACCTACTTTAAAAAGTCCAGTTTTGGGGTGTTTGTTTTATAACAAGTTATTTTAAGATCGTTGACGCATATAAACTATTTTTTCGGGGAAACTTAAACAGTAAAACTTGTTTAAGGAGTGATTCCATTTTGGAAAAAAGACAGGAAAACGAAGTTAAAGCAACTGTAGCTCCAGGAATTGACGACCAAGAGGAGCTTGCGGAAAGTGCATCCAATAAGGACTTGGAAAATGGGAATTTTACCGAAGTAACGAGGTTAACTGATCAAGTGACACCTAGCTAGACATCGCAATTCAAGGGAATTTTAAACTTTATTTGCAATGTCAATTCATAAATCAATAAAGCTCGTGTTCAATTTATACTACACTAAAATATGGGAAACTAATCAATGCTACTAGATAATTGTATAATTTGATTATGTAAAAAAATGGGATTTCCGTTAATGGAATTCCCTTTCATTTTTTTTAAAATGGGTTGTTTTAACAATCGATATTTTATGTTCAAAGATTTTACTTAGGAAAGGGATGCACGATGAAACCAAAAATTTTGATAACCCGTAAAATTGCCGATGAGGTGGTTTCAAAAATTTCTGAAGTATGTGAAGTCGATATGTGGCCGGATGAAGAAAGACCAATACCACGAGAAATTTTAGAAAAAAAAGTAGAGGACATCGAAGGTATATTTTGTTTAATAACTGAGACAATTGATGAGAAGCTACTAAATAATGCGCCTAAGCTAAAAGTGATCTCCAACATGGCTGTCGGACACAACAATATTGATATTAACGTGGCTAAAGAGCGAGGAATCACGGTGACTAATACACCAGGTGTGCTTACTGAAACAACGGCAGATTTAACATTTGCTTTGTTAATGGCAACATCACGACGCATAATTGAAGCCTCAAATTTTATAAGGAATGGCAATTGGAAAGCTTGGGCACCGATGCAGTTAACTGGACAAGACGTGTTTGGAACAACAATCGGCATTATCGGCATGGGCAGAATTGGTGAAGCGGTCGCAAGACGGGCGAAAGGTTTTGATATGAAGGTGTTATATTATAATCGCAATCGGAAGCATGATATCGAAGAAATGCTTGGTGTTCACTACACAGATATGGATACACTTCTGCAGCAATCAGACTTTGTTGTCATAATGGCGCCTTACACACCTGAAACAAACAATTTAATCTCTCACCGTGAGCTGTCATTAATGAAAAATAGTGCGATTTTAATTAACACGGCAAGAGGTGGTATTGTAGATGAGGATGCACTTTATCAGGCGTTGAAAAATAACGGAATTTGGGCAGCGGGCTTAGACGTGTTCGCAACAGAGCCAGTTCCATTCGATCATCCATTGTTAACACTACCGAATGTCGTGACGTTACCTCATATTGGTAGCGCTAGTATCCGTACAAGAATAAAAATGGCTCATCTTGCCGCAGATAACCTTATTAACGGTGTAACCGGAAAAATTCCAGCACATGTTGTTGTTTAAAGTGGTAAGATTTTTTAACTAAACAAATTGAGGATGTAGTGAATTGGATCAACTAGCTCTAACATTAATTGCAGGTCGCTTTCGTTAGTGAGATAATGAACAAGATGGCAGACTTTCATTACTAAAGCGCCCAAATTATGGAATAATAATGTATGTAAAGCTGCTCGTTGCTATTATAATTAAAAGTGGGAAAGGTGGAAAAGACATGGAAAAATTTGAAATAGGTGAAGTGTTTACTATTAGCGATGAAAACGATGATGAACAAGAGGTTGAAGTATTAGCTATTGCTGAAATTGAGAATACAGAATATGTTGCTGTTAGCTTTGTTGCCGACATAGAAGAAGATAGTGACGAGGACTTAGATATTTTCTTTTTAAAGGTTGAAGAGGATGGAGACTTGTCTTTTATCGAAAATGATGATGAATTCGAAAAGGTTTCCGCAATCTTTGATGAAATTTTTGACAAGGAAGAAGAATAAAACGACTACTCGTTATTTCGATTTTAACGACTTTGCTTAGTAATTATTGCGATCAATATGGTAAAAAACAGAAAAAGGTAAGACCCGTATTTAGGGGTCTTACCTTTTTTTATTGTTTTTGTAATTGTTTAGTAATAATAGTTTCCTAGTGCTAGTAAAAATAGGATAAGTATACATTTTGTCTTATTTATTTCTATTTACATGAAATTCTTGGTGAATGTCGCTTTCTCTCGTATTTCGTCTACATCATTCAATTTTAGCGATGATAACCAATAAGGAGGGGTATGTTGAAAATCGAGTATACCTACAAATTCGCTTTGCCAAAAAGTACAGTCTGGACATACATACAAGATGAGGATGTCCTGCGAAACTCACTGCCTGGCTGCAAATCATTTGAAGAAATCACTAGTGATGTTTACGTTGCGGAACTGGGCTTAAACACTGGACCAGTCAAAGGTCTTTTCGCCGCAGAGGTTCAACAAACGGATCAAATACCTCCAAACTCCTATCGTCTACATGTAAAAGGAAAAGGGAAGCCAGGAGAAATTAACGCAATCGCTGAGATGTTTTTAGAAGAAACAGGGGATAGTACCGAAGTTGCCTGTATAGCAGAGGTAGAAGTAACTGGTCTCTTGGCAGCTGTTGGGCAGCGTGTCCTCGGCGGGGTAGCGAAAGTCATTTTAGGACAATTTTTTAAAGCTGCAGAAAAAGAAATGGTAAAAGTCATTTCCTAAGTTTTTATGTATAAAGTTTGATCTAAAGCAAAATGTGTAGATCATCAAAAATTGCAAAAGTAATTTCCGAATTTTCAAGAATGAATTTTGTATCTAAAGCAAAATGTGTGGATTCCACATTTTAAAAAGGAGGTCGTTAACATGACGAAAAAGGTAAACGTTACGGTAAATGTAAATGGTAAAACACGATCAGCCGAAGTCGAACCACGAACTTTACTAGTTCACTTATTGCGGGATGAATTTAATCTAACAGGAACACATATCGGTTGTGATACAAGCCAATGTGGTGCTTGCACAGTGTTAATGGATGGAAAAGCTATTAAATCTTGCACTGTTTTAGCAGTTCAAGCAGACGGAACAGCGATTACAACAGTTGAAGGATTGGGTTCTGTTGAAAAACTGCACCCCATTCAACAAGGTTTCTGGGAAGAACATGGGTTGCAATGCGGATTTTGTACCCCTGGAGTGATGATGGCTGCTAGCAATCTTTTACATGAAAATCTAAATCCTACAGAAGATGAGATCAGAAATGCTTTAGAAGGTGTAATATGCCGTTGTACGGGCTATCAATTTATCGTAAAAGCAGTGCAGCATGCTGCAAAACTAATGCGAACTGAAAATGAAGAGATAGCAATTGCCGAAGCTACGTTGACAGAGGGGGAACGCTAGATGCCATACGTTGTTGGGAAACCGTTGAAACGGAAGGAAGATCAAAAGCTCATTACTGGTCATGGACATTTTACTGATGATATTAAACTACCAGATATGCTTTATGCTGCAATGAAACGAAGTCAATATGCCCATGCCAAGATTAAAAGTGTTCAAGTAGACGAAGCTTTAAAACTTCCAGGTGTTATTGCAATTTATACCGGAAGCGATGTTCAAGATAAAATAAAGTCGATTCGTTCAATTTGGTTAGTACCTGGATGTGATTTAATACCAAAGGATCGAGTTCCCCTTGCCACAGATAAAGTAAACTATGTTGGCGAAGCAGTTGCGATGGTAATTGCTGATAGTCGTTACGTGGCATATGATGCCTTAGATTTGATTGAGGTTGAATATGAGGAACTGCCAGCAGTCGTTCATCAAGAGGAAGCTTTAGAAGCTACAGCACCTACTATTTATGATGATGTTCCGAACAATATTGCTTTTACATGGAAAGCTGGTGCAGTACCTGAAGACATTTTTGTGAACGCAGATGTTGTAGTGAAACAGCGCTTTTATGAACAGCGTGTTGTTGCAAATCCAATGGAAACTAGAGCAGCGGTTGCTCATTTCAATCCTGGAAGTGGCGAGTTAACACTATGGTGTACAACGCAAAATCCACATATCCACCGGATGACTTATTCAGACATATTAGGAATACCAGAAACAAAATTACGAGTGATTGCTCCGGATATGGGTGGCGGTTTTGGAGCAAAAATTGCTGTTTATACTGAAGAAGCTTTGGTCGCTTTTGCAGCGATGGATCTCAAGCAACCAGTTAAATGGATAGAAAATCGCCAAGAGCATTTCTTAGCAACTAGTCACGCCCGAGATCAAGTGATTACGACTGAACTTGCAGGAACAAAGGACGGAAAAATTCTAGCTATCCGTGCAAAAAATATCGCAAATCTAGGTGCGTACTTATCAACGATGGGTGCCGGTGTTCCAACTATTGATTTCGGATTAATGATTACCGGCGCTTACACGATCCCATATGCAGAATGTGAGACGATTGGAGTTTATACGAATACAACCCCAACTGATGCGTACCGAGGAGCAGGTAAACCTGAGGCATCCTATCAAATTGAACGGATTGTAAATCTTTATGCAGATAAAATTGGTATGGATCAAGTAGAGGTACGACGCATAAATCTCGTTCCACAAGGCTCGTTCCCTTATACAAATGCGATGGGCTGTAATTATGATAGCGGCGATTATCAAAAGGTATTAAGAACTGCACTTGATACGATTAACTACGATGAATTGCGGAAGGAACAAGAGGAAGCTCGCAAGAATGGTCGGTTAGTTGGCGTTGGAATTTCAACATATGTAGAGTTATGCGGGCTAGGTCCATCGAAAGTAGCTGGTGCGATTGGGTTTGGCGGAGGATTATGGGAAAACAGCACGATTCGTGTTCATCCAAGTGGGAAAGTGACGATTTTTACAGGCGCCTCTCCTCATGGCCAAGGAGAAAAAACAACATTTTCTCAAGTTGTTGCCGATAAATTTGGCATCCCGGTAGAAGATATTGAACTTGTAAGCGGTGACACGTTAATCAATTCGATGGGATGGGGAACATACGGTTCAAGAACTACCCCTGTTGCAGGTGGTGCATTGGCACTCGCAGCAGAACGTGTTGTTGAAAAAGCAAAAACAATAGCAGCCCATGAATTGGAAGTAGACGTTAGTGACGTTGATTTTAACAATGGGGTTTTTTCAGTTAACGGTCATCCTGAAAAAGTTAGGACCTTCCAAGAAATCGCCTGGTCAGCGAATAACGCATGGAACTTACCAGAAGGTGTCGAACCAGCATTAGAAGGGCAATCATTCTTTGACCCACCTGATTTTGTATATCCATTCGGAGCCCACATTTGTGTTGTTGAAGTCGACCAAGACACTGGAATGGTGAAGCTTAAGAAATATGTTTGCGTTGATGACGTCGGGCGGATTATAAATCCATTGATTGTAGAAGGTCAAATTCATGGGGGTATAGCCCAAGGAATTGGTCAGGCGTTGTGGGAACAAGCTGTATATTCTGAGAAGGGGCAACTATTATCTGGTACATTCATGGATTATGCGATGCCAAAAGCAAGCTTCTTCCCGATGATCGAGTCGAGCTTTATCGAATCGCCAAGCCCAGTGAATGCTCTTGGTGTTAAAGGGGTCGGAGAAGCAGGTACAACAGCTGCACCATCTGCAATTGTAAATGCTGTTATAGATGCATTAAAGCCATTTGGTGTCGTTGATCTAGAAATGCCGTTAACTCCGGAAAAGGTTTGGACAGCGATGCAAGAAGGGAGGAATATAAAATGATCGCAACAAGTTTTGAATATGTACGTGCAGCCACCATTACAGAAGCTATTGAACTTTTAAAAAATAACGATGGTGAAGGAAAATTAATTGCCGGAGGTCATAGTTTAGTTCCTTTAATGAAATTTCACCTTACGACACCGACCACTTTAATCGACATTAGTAGAATAAATGAGCTTAAAGGTGTTAAAAAAGATGGCAAACGTATTGTGATAGGTGCTGCAACAACTTATGCAGATGTTATAAACGATGAAACAATAGCGAAGCATTTACCTGTATTAAAAGATGCAATTAAGCAGATCGGAGATATGCAAATTCGCAATAAAGGCACAATTGGTGGAAATATTGCTCATGCTGATCCGTCTGCGGATTTACCTGCAATAGCTCTTGCATTAGATGCTATTGTCCACCTTAATGGTGAAAATGGTGAGGAACAAGTTGCGATTCAAGAATTTTTGCTCGGTCCATTTATGACAAACTTACCTGCTACAAGCATTATCACATCGATATCGTTTGTGATACCACAAGGTGAGGGGAAAAGCACATATATAAAATTTCCACATCCTGCCTCAGGGTATGCAGTTGTTGGCGTTTGTGCAGTAGCAAGTAAAAAGGAAGATGGAACGGTTGATAACGTTCGGATTGGTATTACCGGTGCAGGTGAAAGTGCATTTCGAGCTGAAAGTGTTGAACGATTCCTGCTCGGTAAGGAAGCAACCCTTGAAAATATAAGCAATGCTGCTAGTCTTGCTGCAAGCGATGGAGAAATGGGAGAAGATCTATTTGCATCGAGGAAGTACCGTGAAGCATTATGCAAGGTATATACTGAACGCGCCTTAAAACAAGTATTATCTTAATTTATGAAACTGTATACATTAGCAAGTGACACGAATGTCCTTTGAAATTTTATAAAATTCCTAAACAAGGAAGGTACGAAGAATGGTAGCGAATCAGCAAATAATCGAACTTTTATCCTGCATGATTAAAACTTGCCAAAAAGGCGTATTAGCTTCCGTCGTTTCTGTTCAAGGGTCCGCATACAAACGCGAAGGTGCAAAAATGATCATTGATGAAAATGGACAATATTATGGAATGGTTTCTGGCGGTTGTTTAGAAGCTGAAATTGTCGAGCTTTCAAAGGAAGTTCTGAACTCCGGTAAGCCCATATTAAAAAGGTATGTTTTAGATGAAGATGTTGTTTGGGGACTAGGCTTAGGCTGTCCTGGCACTGTTGAAATTTTTCTTGAGCCTATAGATTGCTCACACATATGGCAGGATATTGGTGAATTGTATGAAAATCAAACCGCTATGATTGTTTGTAAAGTTGTCAAGGATGAAGGGAACTTCAATGGCAGTTTACTAGTTTTGACAGATACAAATGTATATGGTGCATGGGAAGATGCTTTTCTACAAGAAAGTGTCATGGCTGTTGCAAAGCGAAAATTGTCACAGCAACGGGCAGTCTCTGAAACAATCATTTTTAAAACCAATAATGGGGAAAAGGCTCATGTATTCTTTGATGTTCATTTTCCTCCTGCGAAGCTTTGTATTTTTGGAGCCGGTCACGATGCAATTCCAGTGGCACAGTATGGCAACCATTTAGGTTTTGACATTACAGTGATCGATCCAAGACCAGCTTATAATACAAGCGAGCACTTTCCTTCCGCTACACGCTTGTTATTAAGCCCAGAGCATAATGGGAATTTAAATTTCATTGATTCACGCACGTATATTGTCATTATGAATCATCATTTTGAGCGGGACATCGAAACACTAGCATTTTCTTTACAGTCAGATGCTCCTTATGTTGGATTGTTAGGACCGATAAAAAGACGGGAAAAAATACTTGCGTATTTACAGGAAGATGGGTTTACTCTTACAACCGAACATCTCAACAAGCTCTTTAATCCAATAGGTCTTGATATTGGGGCAGATAGTCCCGAAGAAATTGCAGTAAGTATTATTGCAGAGATTACTGCCTTTCGTAATCGCCACGAGGGTGGATTTTTAAAAGACAAGTCAATCATCCATAGGAAGCAACAAGTACTTGTTTAATTTATCGGTAATGAAGGGCAAAACCCAGGGAGCAACAGGAGTTATGTCCTTCATCCCATTGTTTCCTCACTTTTACTTTAAATAATTTAACATAAAAGGTTGGAATAGTATGGGGAATGTATGCGCAATATTATTAGCTGCCGGCAAGTCATCACGAATGAAGGAACCGAAACAATTGATGAACTGGAACGGCAAATCATTGATACAACACCAAATAGAGCTATTGAGCGAGCTATCCTTACCAGATATTTTCGTTGTCCTCGGGTGCCAGGCCAAAACGATCTTACAAACTGTTTCCAATAACGACCCACGGATTAGTTATTTGCAATGTCCAAATTACGAAGAGGGCTTAAGCGCTTCAATTAAATTCGGATTGCAACAGGCAAGTAAACAACAGTATGATGGTGTTCTTGTCATGCTCGTTGACATCCCCCTCATTCAAACAAATACTATTAAACTTGTATACGACACAGGAGCAACCCACCTTATAACTAATACTGAACCGTTTGCGATCCAACCTCAATTTAAAAACAAGCCCGGGCATCCTGTATTCATTGGAGGCGTTCGTAGTTTACATGTTCACAGCCTTCACGGTGATATCGGGTTAAAACCGCTCATAAAGCAAATGAAAACCCGCGTGATTCTTGATACAGACGATATAGGTGTCGTATATGATATCGATACACCACAAGACTACAACGAAGCACTACGCATTTCACAAGCTGGATTTTACTAGCTGGTATATGAAGTTAACTTGAATCAACCGTTAAATTACAGCGCTTTTTTACTAAGAAACTAGATGACTACTATTAAAGAGGTGAAATAATGAGTAATAGAGAGCTAGCTACACGCTATGAATACGGTGGGGACGAATTTGTGTTTGTCCAGCTATCAGAAGCGATGAGTTTGGAAGCGAATTTTAAAGGAATGGCAATTACAAGACAATTAAAGGAACGAAATCACGAAGGAATTATTGATATTTGTCCTTCCAATGCATCTTATATGGTTCGAGTGAACCCAGATGTCCTTCATCCCGATCAATTAATCGAGGAATTAAAGGGAATTGAAGAAAGTATTAAAGATTTAAATATTGAAATATCATCAAGAATTGTTGACGTGCCAATCTTTTTTGAAGACCCTTGGACACACGAAGCTGTCATGCAGTTCCGCGACCGTCATCAAGATCCGAATTCAACTGATCTAGAATATAGTGCTCGAATAAATGGCTATAGAAGTAAGGAAGAATTTATTCAAGCTATAGATGCAGCACCTTTTCTTGTGTCAATGATCGGCTTTGTTCCAGGATTACCGTGGTGCTTCCAAATTGTAAGCCAAGAAAAACAAATTGAAGTACCAAAATATGTAAGACCAAGAACGTTTACTCCTGAGCGAACATTCGGTTTTGGCGGTGCATTTGCTGTTATTTATCCTGTCCAGGGAGCAGGTGGTTATCAAATGTACGGTATTGCCCCGGCACCGATTTATCAAAAGGAACAAACACTTCCTGATTTTAAGGATTCAATCGTTTTCCCACAACAAGGTGATATTTTACGCTACCGCAGCATAACAAAAGAGGAATATGATGAAGTTCGTGCCCAAGTAGAAGCAGGTACGTTTACGTATCGGAAAAAGGAAATTACTTTTACACCACAACACGTATTGGAAAATCCTCAAAAGTTTTCTGAAATGGTGTTAAGGAGGTTATACAATGATTAAAGTACTTAAACCTGGCTTACAAACAACTGTGCAAGATGAAGGCAGGCTAGGGATGTATGAAATTGGTATGCCTCCTTCCGGAGCAATGGATAAATTTGCCTTTCGGGTTGCTAATATGTTAGTTGGCAATCAAGCGAATGCAGCTGTTTTAGAAATTACTTATCTTGGCCCAGAGCTGTTATTTGAGCAAGATACCCAAATTAGCTTAACTGGTGGAAATATACCGCCTAAGCTGAATGGGAAGTCTGTGGCAATGTGGGAAACGCTTAGTGTAAAAGCTGGTGATGTATTATCCTTCGACTTTGTCCAATCAGGCGCAAGAACGTATTTAGCCATAGAAGGCGGAATTGATGTACCACTTGTTATGAATTCCCGATCTACATATACACTTATTGGCATAGGTGGCTATGAAGGAAGAGCATTAGCAGAAGGCGATACGTTAATAACAGGTGATCTCCACGAACGGAAAATAACGGTTGGGACAACGATTGAAAAAAACCTAATCCCAACCTATGGGAAAAGTCATGAAATTCGCGTGATCGTAGGATTATGTAGTTATCGGTTAACGGAAGAAAGTAAACAATCATTTCTCGATACAGAGTGGATCGTTACGCCGGAAGCAAACCGAATTGGATATCGCCATAAAGGAAAGCGTTTGCAGTTTGTTGAACGAGAACAGCCATTTGGGGCAGGTAGTAACCCTTCCAATGTTACCGATTTAGGCTATCCAATTGGATCAATCCAAGTACCTGATGGGATTGAGCCAATCGTCCTTCTTCATGATGCTGTAACTGGAGGCGGTTATGCAACGGTGGCAACGGTCATTAGCACAGACTTAAATCGAATGGCACAGGTAAAAACAAACGAAAAAGTAAAATTTGTTTCCGTAACTTTAGAGGAAGCATTAAAAATAAGAAAAGAAAATCAACTAATCTTAAAACAAATCGATGAAAGACTTGCAAGTCTCTAATAAAAAGAGAAGGCAACTCGCAGTCAATATATATTCACACAAAATTCAAGAAGGAGGAAACAAAATGGCTAATGAAATTGTAGCTCCATTACCTGGGATTTTTTATCGCCGTCCGGCACCTGATAAACCTGAATATGTTCTGGAAGGGGATGAGGTGAAACCAGGTGATGTCATCGGCTTAATAGAAATTATGAAAACCTTTTATGAGGTAAAAGCAGAAGAATCTGGTGTTGTTGACAAGTTTTTAGTAAACAATGAGGATACCGTTGAGGCAGGCCAACAGCTTTTAGCTTTGAAATAGGCGATATATTCATAGATACCAAATTTTATAATTTTATTGAGTGTTATTACGCCCGAAAAACGAAATAATAAAAACTTTTTACAAATTTTATAGTAAAAGTTTGACTGCTGCAAAATAAATGTATTAAATGCTTTTCCTAACAATCTCTTCAGAAGGGGGGAAGTTTGAAACCAATGAAAAAGGTTGATTTAAATTGTGATATGGGTGAAAGCTTTGGTCTTTATAAAATTGGTGAAGACGAAGAAATGATGAAGTATATCACTTCAGCAAATATTGCCTGTGGGTACCATGCTGGAGATCCTCATATAATGAGACAATCTGTTCTCCTTGCGCAAAAATACAAGGTTCAAATTGGAGCACATCCTGGGTTTCCTGATTTAATCGGATTTGGGCGCCGCTATTTAAGCTGCACACCCGCAGAAGTAAAGGATTATGTAATCTATCAAATGGGCGCTTTAAACGGGTTTGTAACTACTTACGGACTACAACTTCAACATTGTAAGCCCCATGGTGCTCTATACATGATGGCTATGGGTGATGAAAAGCTGGCCAGATCTATATTAGAGGGAATCGCAGCCTTTTCCGACAAATTAATTGTATTTGCTTTCAATAATTCGGCAGTAGCACATGTCGGTGAAAAAATGGGAATTCCAATAGCTAAAGAGGTTTACGCTGACCGTGAACATACGAAAGATGGTTCGATCATTCTTACAAGAACAGGCCCTTCGATTCAAAACTATGAACAGATGGCTAATCGTGTTGTTAAAATGGCCCTAGAAAATAAAGTTTTAACTCCTGATGGAGAAGAAGTGGTAGTCGAAGCACAAACGGTTTGCGTTCATGGAGATACACCAGGAGCAACTGAGCTTATAAAACAAATACGAATAGCATTAGAAGCAGCCAAGATACAAGTTGAACCTATCAAAAATTTCATCTTGTGACATTGAAACATAAAAGTTTAAAAGACATTTTTTCATATTTTTTTAATACAACAGTATTATTCAGAATATTCGTATAATATACATTAATAAACTTCATCCTATTAGCTTAAGCAGCTGAAGGAAGTGGAGAATGAAAGCTTAACAGATAACTCAAGACTGATAAGTTTCCACTTTCAGCCTTAGCCGGCTGGATCAAACGGATCGAGAAACCAGTCAAACTCACAGTTTGTGTGTTTGGGCTGGTTTTTGATATTTATCGCCTTAAATATCCAAATGACCTTTTTGTAGGAAAAAGGCATTTAATTCAAGAAACTGAGGAGGGCTTTACATTGAAGCAAATTAGACTTGCCATTGATGTAGGTGGAACATTTACTGATGTATTTGTATTTGACGAAAAAACAAAAAAAATTTTCGTAACGAAAACTGCCTCTACTCCTGCAAACCCAGAACAAGGAATACTCGATGGAATTGAAAAAGCACAAATAAACGGTGAGGATATTAAAGTGTTCTCGCATGGAACTACTGTAGGTACAAATGCACTTATTGAAAGGAAGCTACCCAAAACAGCATTAATTACAACGAAGGGATTTCGTGATGTTCCAGAAATTCGTCGAGGAACAAAATTAGATCTATGGGATGCCTACAAGGATACTGCCAAGCCGTATATTAAAAGGCGTGACCGTTTTGAAATTACAGAACGAGTTGATTATAACGGGAATGTTTTAACAGAGGTTGATGAAAATGAAGTCCGCGAGCTTGCGCAAAAATTAAAAAAACGTGCTACTGAATCAATTGCCGTTTGTTTTATTAACGCTTATGCGAACGGTACCAATGAAAAAATTGTAAAAGATATTTTACAAGAAGAGCTGCCTGGCGTTTATATTTGTACGTCTAGCGAGGTGCTACCAGAAATTTTTGAACATGAAAGGATGAGTACAACGATTGTAAATGCTGTTCTCGGTCCGATCATGAGTAACTATATTAGCACGCTAGAAGGAGAAATGGAGCAAAAAGGCTATAATGACGAAATTCTGGTTCTTCATTCCGGTGGCGGAGTAATGACATCTAGTACTGTGCCTCGTTATGCTGCGAGAGTTGCAAGCTCCGGTATTGCAGCAGGTGCGATAGCGAGCAAGCATATCGCAAAGCTTTGTGGCTATAATAACGCGATTGGTCTAGATATGGGTGGTACGAGTACAGATATTTCTCTCATGTACGAAGGCGATATACGAATTACGAAGGATTGGTATATCGAATATGGCTATCCAATCGGATTCCCAAGCATTGAAATAGTAACAATTGGTGCTGGTGGCGGAAGTATTGCGTGGAAGGACGAAGGCGATTCCTTGCGAAACGGACCACAAAGCGCCGGGGCAGTGCCTGGCCCTGCTTGTTACAATCTGGGCGGTGTTGAGCCGACCAACTCAGACGCTAATTTAGTGCTTGGTCGTCTTGGTGTCAATTTATTAGATGGCAGTATGCATTTAGATAAAGAGAAAGCCATAGAAGCAATTAATAAAATTGCCATAGAGTTTAATTATTCAACAGTCGAGGCAGCAAATGCAATTATCGAGGTTGCTAATGCCAACATGTGTGACGCATTACGACTTATTTCAGTTAGACGTGGTTATGATCCACGCGAATTTGCTCTTGTGGCCTTTGGTGGAGCTGGTCCTTTACACGGTGCTTACTTAGCCAAAGAAATGGAAATTCCAACTGTCATCGTTCCACCACATCCAGGTGTAGCAGCAGCAATGGGATGTCTGCTTGTCGATGTACGTCATGATCTCTCAAAAACATTTGTGAAAAAGTTTAGCGATGTAACCCTTGAGCAATTAGATGATGAATTTTCCGCAATGGAATTAGAAGCAATGGAGCTTCTAGACGAGGAAGGTGTCACTAAAGATAATTCCACGCTAATGCGTTATATCGATATGAGATATAGCGGGCAATGGCGCTCATTAGCGATACCAATGAGTAAGTCGCTGGAAGACACGATTGAAGCGTTCCATCAAGAGCATGAACGGGAGTTTGCATTTTCTGATCGAAATCAAGCAGTTGAAATATATGGCTTACAGCTAACAGCTATAGGAACAGCTCCAAAACCTGAATTTCAAAAGCATGAAGCAGTAGGAAGTCTAGAAGATGCGCTGAAAGAAGTGAGAGAAGTGTACTTTGACACAGGCTTCATTCCTACGAATGTATATGATCGCGAAAAAATTCCAGTTACATCAAGAGTCCTCGGTCCGGCAATTGTTGAACAGCTGGATGCAACAACAGTTATTCCACCAGGTTTCACGGCTGTTGTTGATGAATATCGTAATTTAATTATTACTTCAAACAAATAAGGAGAGGTGAAAAAACATGAATAACCCAAACTCTGAAAAACAGGAGTTAACTAATCGGTTAGATCCAGTTACGTTCGAAGTTTTAAAAAATGGCTTCGTCAACCTTGTTGATCAAATGGCTGAACAAATACTGCGAACGTGCTATTCATTTGTCATATACTGTCGTGATTTTAGTTGTGCTTTATGTGATGCAGAAGGAAATACGGTTATGCAAGGTACTCAGGACATATCCGTTCACGTTGGAACATTGCATTTAACAGCAAAAGCAGTTTTAGAGGATTTTAAAGACGATATCCAACCTGGCGATGTGTTTCTAGTCAATGATCCGTACCGCGGTGGAACTCATTTTAATGATACTCGCGTAGTTTTACCAGTATTTTACGAAGGAAAGTTAATTGCCCTAATGCAGACGAATGGTCATTGGGCCGATATGGGGGGATCCACCCCGGGTTCATTCGATATTACCGCAAAAGACCACTATGGAGAGGGTGTCAGAATCCCACCGGTTCGGATTTATAGTAAGGGCACTTATTTGAAAGACGTTGTCAACGTGTTGGCTGCTAATATGCGCGTGCCGGAAGAACGGATAGGAGATTTACGTGCACAAGTAGAAGCTGCCAAAGTAGGGCAAACCCAGCTCCTTGATATCGTTGATAAATACGGGATCGAAACGACAATGATTGCGTTTGAAGAAGTACAGAACTATGTAGAACGTTTGGCAAAGGTAAAAATTGCATCGTTACCAAAAGGGACATGGGAAACTGTCGATTACATTGATATGGACCCAGAGATTGGCGATGGCCTTATTCCTATTCGTGTAAAAATGACGATTACGGACGATCAGATTCTTTATGATTTAACCGGATCACATGAATATATTAATTGCTTTTTGAACGCGGGGTTTGGGGCATCGTTATCTGCTGCCTATGCAGGTACAAAAACGTTTTTCCCAGAAATACCATTAAATTCAGGGTTTTACCGCGTAGTAAAAGTAAAGCTACCTGAGAACTCTGTTGTAAATGCGCCAGCACCAATTGCAGTTACCGGTTTTTGCTCTGGTGCTTATGAAAAAATTATGAATGCTTGCTTCGAGCTTTGGTCTACTATTATGCCAGAACGTGCAATTGCTTGTTCCTTTAACCTTGAGTATTTGTTAATTGGAGGGCACGATCAGCGCAATGAACAAAGCAGTTACTTCATGTGGTATGACTGGATGGCGGGCGGACATGGCGGACGTTCCGATCGGGATGGAGCTAATGCGACTTCACCAGTGTTTGGGGTTGGTTTAAGTGTTCAACCTTGTGAAGGACAGGAACGTTTATCACCAGTTATTACAACAAACCATGAGATCATTACCGATTCAGGTGGTCCAGGGAAATATCGTGGTGGCTGCGGAGTTCAAAAAGGTGGCTACTTGACACAAATTAACAATTCGGTTATGTCCTATTGCTGTGATCGTTCCCGTTCGGTCACATGGGGAATTTTCGGTGGGTTACCGTCTTCACCTCACGGTGCATGGCTAAATCCCGGAAAGGATGAAGAGCGGTATTTAGGAGCAATTTTTTCAAATGTAAAGGTTAAAAGCGGTGATTCATTTACTAGACCATCTGCAGGTGGTGGTGGTTTAGGTGACCCACTTGAGCGCGACCTTGAAGCAGTTCTTGAAGATGTTATTGATGAGTATGTATCGATCGAGCGAGCAAGGAAGGATTATGGCGTAGTCATTCGCGAACTTGACCGTGATCTCGACCTTTTTGAGATTGATTATGAAGCAACAAAAATTGAAAGAGAGAAGATTCGAAATGAGCGAAAGCAGTGGATTGAAGTAGACCCATTAGTTGTTGCGGAAAAGTACGAAAACGGGGAAATTGATAAGTTAGATGTCATCCGTAGATATGGTGTCATTATGGATTATGGCACAAATAAAGCGTTACTAAAATCTACCGAACAATATCGGGAAGCAATGCAAAAACGTTCTTTAGCGTACTGGAGTTCATAAAGATTCAAGAGGAGAATATTCTCTATCGTACTGGAGCTAATAGAGATATTGGTGAGTTGGAATAAGACTTGAAATAGTAAGTGAGGAAACGCTCTTTAGTTTATCGGAGCTAAAGCAATGGAAATTCAAAGAATATTAAATAATAACTGCTGAGCTTCATATAGGAATACCGGAGTCTGACTTTATTGAAAAGGTTTCGTTAGTATGGGAGCTTCTCCGTCAGACTCTGTTTAAATAAACTGCATGAAATTTTACAGAAGAAAAGGAGATGAGAGTATGGCAGAGATTAGCAATCCAATGGCTGATATTGATAGTAAAGAGGTCAAGAAGGACGATTTTTCGTTAGAAAAAGTTCCTTTAGAGGGGCGTACACTTGGCTGGATGAGTATTACCAATGTTACTCTTGGTGTTGCCACAGCGATGCTATTCATGCAAATGGGGAGCTTAATGGCTATTAGCTTCGGTTCAGTGAATGCCTTATTGGCAGAGATTTATGCAACGGTGGTAGCAGGGGCACTAGGTATTGGGATCTGTTATTTTGCTGCAAAGTCGGGCTTAAATGTAAACCTATTAGCTCGAGGTGGTGGTTTTGGGTATATCGGGGCATCAATTACATCTTTAATATATGCGTTAAATTTTATAATGTATTGTGCTATTGAAGGCTCAATTATGGCCTTTGCAGTCCATGAATATCTCCCGATGATTCCAGTATGGGTGTTAATGATTGTGTTTGGGTTAGCTGTTATTCCATTAAACTGGTTTGGTATTAAACAGTTAGATAAGCTACAAAAGTGGTCTGTTCCTATCTTTATTATATTGTTAGTACTCGGATTTATTTTAGCCTTAAATATTGCGCCTAAAATTCCTGGAAATCCTTGGATTTATTTACCTGAAGGGGCTGCTGTTGGTGGAGTAGGGCTACTGGCTTGTATAGGAATTATGAATGGTTTAGTCGGAATCATGGCTTTATTAGTATCGGATTACGCTCGATTTATTAAAAAAGAGGAATTTAAAGTTGGCGTGTTTGCAGTTGGATTTATTCCACAGCTCGTTTGTTTCTTCATCATGGGGGTTATCGGCATTTGGTTTGGAGTACGGATGGGCGAAGAAAACCCTGGAATTTATTTTGTGCAAATACTCGGTGTTGGTGGAGCGTTATTTACGATTTTAACACAATTAAGGATCAATATTACCAACTTATATAGCGGTTCGCTATCACTTGCTAGCTTTTTCGAAAATGTCTTTAAATTTAAACCAGGGAGAACGTTTTGGGTCGTATTTGTATCTGTTGCAGCCATTGTGTTAATGCTCGGTGGGGTTTTAGATCATTTAGGTAGCTTACTAACGTTCCAAGGTGTATTCCTTTTGGCTTGGGGGGCGGTCTTAGTTAGTGATGCTGTCATAGTAAAAAAGGTTCTTAAAATCGGTCCAAATTACTTTGAACATCGACAAGAATATTTGTATGGTTGGAACCCTGTAGGCGTTGTTTCATTAATTGTTGCCAGCGTGATCGGTTCGTTTGCAGCCTTCGGACATTTAGGCGTATTTTTACAAAATGTCGCTGCCTTCTTTGCCGCGATTATAGCATTTGTCCTCACTATCATTATTGCAATCGCTTCGAAAGGTAAATATTATAGTAAAAATGCAGCGGATGATATCCCAGCACATGAACATTTATAACAATTCAATTCAAATTCTATTCTCGTTTTTACTACTTCCCGCAAAAGTTTTTTCTCCATTTTTTAAACAATGTAAAAAATTTGGTTACTGTTTGTTTCTCTTTATAGTTGTTCATACTAGTATTGGTGATGAAGATGCCATGTCAATCAAGTGAAGAACTGAAAGCGTTAGTTGAAGATGCGCGGATCATAACAAGTTCAGGTCTTTGCAATGGATGGAGTTGAACCATCAAATGGCAAGCAAATTATTCCTGTTGATATAGCGCGGATTTGTAAAACATTTATGGTGACGTGTGGGATGTATAATGCATCCTGCGAATTTGCGATAAAAATTGGCATTCCGGCCAAGAGTGGTGTATCAGGCGGAATCCTCGGTGCCGTTCCAGGACGATTTGGAATTGGCATCTTCGGACCTGCGCTAGACGAGAAAGGAAATAGTATAGCTAGGATTAAATTGCTCAAGTTGTTATCCAAAACTTATAAATTAAGCATGTTTTAGACCTCTAGTTGTTCTAGGGGTCTTTTCTTTATTGGAATTATACAATAAAATCAAGGATGTGAGTGGGTACAGTGATCGGTTAAGAGGAAATTAGCCGCATCAATCAATCAATATATAAATATGATTTAACGAAAAACATATTACAGTATTTTCCAGAATACGGCGGTCGGACAATGAATTACGCAATAAAGAACAATAAAGTGGAATTTATAATTTACAACAGGAGATTTTCCTATAGATAATTGATGAAATTACTTTGCTAAATGAAGGTGTAACGAAAATGAATGTAATTTTAATTGCAATTGGCGGTTTTTTGGGTGCAATTTCTAGATTTGCCGTTGGAGAATGGCTCCAAACGAACGATGCCTTTCCGCTAGAAACATTTGTGGTGAATATAATAGGATGTTTTATTCTTGGGTGGTTTCTAGCATTTGCCAAACGGGAAGATATGAACAATTTTGCAACTCTTTTTATCGGAACTGGTTTTCTCGGTTCCTTTACAACATTTTCAACCTTCTCAGTAGAAGCTATTCGTTTAGTAATAAATAAGCAATTATTGATCGCTTTCCTATATAGCTTTACATCGATAACAGTCGGAATTGGCTTTGCTTATTTGGGCTACCGTTTAGGCAAGACCAATGTAGCGAAAGGAGCAGCCTAATGAATTATATACTAATAGGATTAGGTGGAGCTGCAGGGGCTTTATGTCGGTATCATTTAGGGTTATTTATATCTAAAAGGTCAAGCGTAATTTATCCGTTTGGAACGTTTTTTATCAATAGTAGTGGCTCGTTTCTGCTCGGCTTGCTTGTGAATTTTCAACTAAGAGGTTTAATCAATGATTGGGCAATATTTATTTTTGGCATTGGCTTCTGCGGTGCTTATACAACGTTTTCAACCTTTGGAAATGAAACAGTTCAACTCTTAGTTGGGAACAAAGTGAAAACTGCAATTTTTTACATAGTCACAACTACCATAATTTCATTTACATCAGCATGGATAGGTTTAGTGGTGTAGCAAATAATTAGCAGATTTGGGAAGGAAGGACAGAGTAATTTTATGATACTTTAAAGAAAAAAACAGTAGAAATAAAGAAAAAATTTTTTTGTTCTAAATACCCTCGTGGGTAATATACTGTATTATAAGTTCAAAAATGGAGGTTAGGAATGAGTACAATCAAAGCAAATGTAATTCTTGATGCAAAGGGGCTAGCTTGCCCAATGCCAATTGTCAAAACAAGAAAAGCGATGAACGATTTGGATGGTGGTCTCGTTTTAGAAATACAGGCAACTGATAAAGGATCTAAAACTGATATTAAAGCATGGGCAGAAAGTACGGGACATCAATATTTAGGAACGCTCGAAGATGGTGATGTGTTGAAACACTTTATCAGAAAATCTGCAAATGATGATCATATTGAAAAAACACATCCTAATGTCGTGAACAATCAAGAACTAGAGGCAAAATTAAATGATGAAAATATTATGGTAGTCGATGTTAGAGAATATGCTGAATATGGTTTTAATCACATACCAAATTCATTATCAATTCCTTTAGGAGAATTAGAGATTCGCATGTCTGAGTTGGATAAAAATAAGGAAATCTATGTGATTTGTCGGACTGGTAACCGCAGTGATCTTGCAGCTCGAAAATTAGCAGAAAACGGCTTTCAAAACGTCTATAATGTGATTCCAGGAATGACTGAATGGACAGGTAAAACAACTAGTTTAAATTTCTAGCGTTAAACAATGAATCTGCAAAATGATCAGATTCATAAATAAAACATATAAATATTATGAGGAGGAACAAATAATGAGCAAAAAAGTCGCAATTATTGCAAGTAATGGTGGGGTATTTGATGCTTACAAGGTGTTTAATATTGCTACAGCTGCTGCAGCAACAGATTTTGAAGTTGCAATATTCTTTACATTTGAAGGTTTAAATTTAATTCATAAAGAAGCAAATGGGCAGCTATCAATGCCTGCAGGAAAGGAACATATTGCAGCAGGGTTCGTAAATGCTAATATTCCATCAATTCCGGAATTAGTAGGGATGGCACAGGAGATGGATGTAAAATTTATTGGTTGTCAAATGACAATGGATGTAATGGGACTAGGAAATGATGCGTTTGTGGATGGGGTTGAAGTTGGTGGAGCGGTTACATTTCTAGAGTTTGCAAAGGATGCAGATATCACGCTTACTTTTTAAACCAATTCATATATAGAGACGTTTAACAACTAATTTACCAAAAGTCTGCAAGTGGAACCAACTATTTTTGCGATTTTTTTTAGCTAAAAATATACCTAAGGGGGTAATATAGACATGGCTGTAACAGTTATGACGGCTAAAGAAATAACCAATATGGCTTTAAATAAGGAAAACTTGTTTATTTTGGATGTTCGAAATGAAAGTGATTTTAACGATTGGAAAATTGAAGGGGAAAATTTTACGTATTTTAACAAGCCGTACTTTGAATTACTTGATGGAATAGCTCCAATTAAAGATCAGCTTCCAGTGGATAAGGAAGTGTTAGTTGTTTGTGCAAAGGAAGGCTCGTCGCAAATGGTAGCAGAGTTTCTAGATGAAGCAGGAATAAGTTCATCCTACCTTGAAGGTGGAATGAAGTCTTGGAGCGAATTTCTGCATAAAACAAAGGTTTATGAGGATCAGGATATTTCTGTTTTTCAATTTGTACGAGTAGGGAAAGGTTGCCTTTCTTATATGGTTGTTTCTAAAGGGGAAGCACTTATAGTTGATCCATCGAGATTTATCGATGAATATGAGGTTGCTGCACAAGAAGAAGGGGCAAAAATTACTCATATTGTCGATTCACATCTTCATGCTGATCATATTTCCGGCGGCAATGCGTTAGCAAAAAAGGTTGGAGCAGCTTATTATTTGATGAGGAGCGAAGGGGCAACTTTTGATTTTTTACCATTAGAAGAGCACGAAAATATTGAATTTAACAACATTTCAGTTGAAGTTTTAGCAGTAAAAACACCGGGTCACACACCTGGAAGTGTTTCGTTCTTCGTTAATAAAAAAATATTATTTTCTGGAGATACGATTTTTGTAAGTGGATTAGGTCGTCCAGATTTAGGCAACAAAGTTCGTGAGTGGGCAAAGGATTTATATAATACCGTCTATTCAAAGGTTGCCGAAATTGCCGATGATGTCATTGTGCTTCCAGCACACTATGCTAGTCTTGATGAGGAAATTAACGATACAGGCTATATAGGTGCTACACTCGGTTGTATTAGATTGCGAAACGAAAAAATATTTAATACAACTGAACAGGACTTTTTGGAGCAAGTTGAAAAATCTGCAAGCTCTGTCAAACCACCAAATTTTGAGGATATTATCGCCATTAACAAAGGCATTGAAGTAGCAAACAGTGATAGAATGCAAGAGTTAGAGATTGGTCCAAATCGTTGTGCTGTTCATCATGCTGACTAGTGATCACTAATTTTAGTAATCATTCATGAATGATAATTTTTTAAATAGTCGATTAAAGATTTAAAGGATTGCTAAAAAATGAGAAAAAGGTATAAAGTTAACATGTACAAAACAAAAGGGACCTGTTTTTAGGCCCCTTTTTTCGAGAGAGTATGTCGAATAAAAAATTTATCGATACTCCATCAATGGCTCAAAATGTTGATATATCCACATTTATTTTATAGAGGGAGGTAAATTCATGGACCTCGGTTTTATTTTCACAATTTTTTTAATAGGTTTTATAGGTTCATATATTTCAGGAATGGTAGGAATAGGCGGCTCAATTGTGAAATATCCGATGTTATTATATATTCCACCGCTATTTGGCATCGCTGCGTTTAGTGCTCATGAAGTATCTGGAATAAGTGCCATACAAGTATTTTTCGCAACGATTAGTGGTGTTTGGGCGTATCGGAAAGACGGTTATTTAAATAAACCATTGATTACTTACATGGGAATTAGTATTTTAATGGGTAGCTTCATTGGTGGCTATGGTTCAAAGCTTATGTCAGAAGGTGGTATTAACATTATTTATGCCATTTTAGCTACGATTGCAGCGGTGATGATGTTTATTTCAAAAAAGGGCTTGGACGATATTCCCCTTGATGAAGTGAAATTTAATAAAGCGCTAGCTGCATCGCTTGCTTTTATTGTAGGGATTGGTGCAGGAATTGTTGGTGCTGCTGGTGCATTCTTACTTGTACCAATTATGCTTGTTGTTTTAAAAATACCAACAAGAATGACGATCGCATCTTCATTAGCGATTACATTTATTTCATCGATTGGCTCAACTGTTGGAAAAATAACAACAGGGCAAATCGATTATTTCCCAGCGTTTATCATGATTGTTGCTAGCTTAATCGCAGCACCGCTAGGAGCAATGTCAGGTAAAAAAATTAACACAAAAATTTTGCAGGTTCTTTTAGCATTGTTAATTTTTGCAACCGCTGTTAAAATTTGGTTTGATATATTGTAAATACTTCCTACTATCTGTTTTAAATGAACATTTTGCGGACACCAGATCCCTTATTTTTTCTAAATCTAGTAATTCTGTTATTATTGCGGACTCAAGATCCCTTATTTGATTAAAATTGGTCAAAAGTTGCTTCTATTCGATCAATTAGCGGAACGTATGTCCGTAAAAGGAAATGTAATAGCTTATTATCCAAAATAACGGAACGTATGTCCGTAAAAGCAAATGTAATAGCTTATTATCCAAAATAACAGAAGTATGTCCGTATAATTCAATATACTAGCTAATTTACCTGGTAAATGTTATTGCAAGATAGGGGGGCTTCCAATGGAAAAAGAATTGAATAATCAGAAAAATTGTGGAAATCAGAGCACTTGAGGTCTAAATCCAAATTCTAAAACCGAGCGGAAATCATATTTGCCACCGATATGACCTAGAGTTTTAGTCTGGCTCCTGGCAGGAGTCATTATGCTAATACAAAAATTATTTTAAAAGGGAAACTAAACTACGAATGATAAGGCAAAAGAGCCTTTTATAAAATTCATAAAATAACACATAAAACAAAAGGGCATTCATTCTCGAATGCCCTCGTTTAATTGCATAATAAATTCACTTGCCCAAGAGTTAGCTTTTACATAAAGATCAAAAAGCTCTGCATCCGATAGTTTATATGGATATCTCGCTAGCGCATTACTATATTTTTTAAATCGTTCGGCTACTACCATTAAATCTAATACGTGCTTCAAATGGTTTTCTTCGCCTAATAAGGCCGCTCTTATATCTTGCGTTATCGGTAAACCTTCAAGGATCGTTGCCATTGGTAAATGCAAAAATGAATCCATATACGATAACAAGCCAAGCAGAAAGTATTTCGATTTATATTGGTGATTGTCCTCGATTTCTCCTAATAATTCACCAAATTTCGCTCTGCTTAAACTTAATTGAATAAGCTCACTTAAAGTCGGATCAGGTTTTTCATTTTGCAACCCTCTAATCGCAAGAACATAGATCCATTTTTTTATTTCAATTAAACCTAACAGTACAATCGCTTGTTTAATTGAACTTATTTCATATTTTGGTCGAATAGCTGGAGAATTTATAAGTTTTAATAACTTATATGAGAGCGAAATATCCCTTTCGATGACAGTTGTAATATGGTCTAAATCAGGTTCAGGTGATTCAAGCTCCTCAAGCACACCGAAATATGATTGAAAATAGAAGGGGATATCATGACTTTGCAGGATTATCGGTTTACTAAAAAAATAACCTTGAAAATAGGCATAGTCATCTTCAATCGCTTTTTCATAGTCTTCTCTTGTTTCAATTTTTTCCCCTAAAAAGATCAAGTCATAAGCTTGCAAGTATTTTTTTAAGTCCAGACGTGCTCCCCTTGATGTTGCTAAAAAATCTATCTTAACAATATCGACGATTCTGAGTAGCTCCAACGTTAAATCATTTCCATGCATTAAAAAAAAGTCATCAAGAGCTATTTTATAGCCCAGTGCCTTTAATTCCTTACAAATTTCAATTAATTCCTTCGTGATTGGAACGTTTTCTAAGATTTCAATTACCAAATTTAGCGGACTAAAATATGTAGGAAGTTTTAACTTTAGTAAATTTTCAGTAAAATTGACAAAGCATGGTTTCCCATCAGAAAGATCTTTAATTCCTATATTTAAAAAACTATTTACAATGACCTCTGACGTAGCTTTATCACCATCAGTACCGTTATAAAAATTATCTTTGCTACTTCTGTACAGTAATTCATAGGCGATAATACTTTCCTTATTATCAAAAATCGGCTGTTTGGCAACATACACTTCCATTGATCAAGAATTCCCTTCTTCTGTCAATTTCATCATAATGTAAAGTATTTGCTGTAACGCTACTGATTACAAAGCGATGTATTTAACAGTAAAAGTAATCACACACAGCAATCGTTTGACCAAATTTTAACACGAATTAAATGTCGTTATATTAAAAAATTATGGCAATATAAGGACTATTTGGTTGAATATTATGCAATTATCTTGTGAAGTTAGTAGTTCCAATTGTTTAAAGTAAGAATTATCTTTATCGAAATCTTTCTAATTTTTTGTTTTTCCTTTTAATTGGGATTACGATTATAGTAAAATTTTCATGAAGAATGAGTCTATGAATAAAAAAAGAGCTAAATAATATCCAAATATAACAACGAAAAAGGTGAACGAATTGAGTAAACTCATCAAAACTAATGCAATGAGAATTCTTGATAAGAAAAAAGTAAAATATAATATGTACTCATACGACGCTGGTGATGGGATGATCAGCGGAATAGACGTTGCTGAAAAAATAAACAAACCGAAGGAAATGGTATTTAAAACTTTAGTATCCCATAACGGCCAAAACCTTTATGTTTTCGTTATTCCTGTAGCTTGTGAACTAGATTTAAAAAAAGCTGCAAAAGCAGCAGGGGAAAAGAAGCTTGAAATGCTTCCAGTCAAAGATTTGCAAAAATGGACGGGCTATATTCGTGGGGGATGTTCTCCAATTGGTATGAAAAAGAATTATCCTACATACGTTGACAGTAGTGCAACAAATTATGATGTAATTATTGTTAGTGCTGGCAAAATAGGAACACAAATTGAAATTGAACCAACCCAACTGGCGGCTGCAACAGGTGCTCAATTTTTAGACATTACAAAAAAAGATTAAAGGATGATGTAATGAAACGTAAAGACTTTATCTTACTTTCTATAATATTAGTTATCTTCCTTAATATTAATTATCTTCCTTTCTATTGCAGTCACATAATCGATAATGAAACATACTATTTGTGATTACCAACGATTTTTAATAAGATAAAATAGTCGACATGATTAATTTTTGAGGGAGGATTTGCATTGAAACCAATTAACCCTTCTGTTGTACAAAACAAGCTTAATGAATTCAATGGCAAGGAGCTATTTTTACATTTAGAAACAACAAACGGAGCATATGCTTCCCATAAAAATGAGGCTGCCATGACTGTTGGTGCCTATATTCGCAACGGATTAATCCGTTATCAGCATGCGAAAATTACTGGAAATGGTCCGTACCGCGTTGGTATGAAAATGGACCAAGGCTGGGTTTATGCTGAAGGCTTAACCCACTATGAAGTAGATGGAAAAGACAGATTGTTATTGGCCGGTCACGATCGTGACGGTAAACTTGCGGTTGCCTGTCAAATTGGCGTACAACCGTTCAACTAGATCGAACGAAACGAAACGACGAGATATAGATTGGAGTGTTTACATGGAGAGCCGTGTTTTAGTTATATTTCCACATCCAGATGATGAAGCATTTGGTGTTTCTGGAACCATTGCTTTACATACTGAAAAAGGCATACCAGTAACGTATGTTTGCTGTACGCTTGGTGAAATGGGGCGGAATATGGGAAATCCGCCAATTGCAAATCGTGAAACGTTGCCACAAATTCGTAAAAATGAGCTTATTAATGCTGCAAACGCGATTGGAATTGAAGATTTACGAATGCTTGGCTTGCGTGACAAAACGTTAGAATTTGAGGACGTAACTGATTTAGCAGATCGTTTTCTGAAGATCATTGAGGAAGTAAAGCCGTCACTTGTTATTACGTTTTATCCAGGCTATAGTGTCCATCCTGACCATGATGCTACAGGCTATGCTGTTGTTCAGGCGATGAAGCAAATCCCCGAACCAAGACGTCCAAAATTATACTGCCTAGCATTTTCAAATGACTGCATTGAAAAACTAGGGAAACCGGATGTATATATAGATGTCTCAATGGTTATCGATAAAAAAATTGCTTGTATTTTAGCACATGAAACACAAGCATCCGGCTTTATGAAAGAATTACCAAATAAGTTAAAAAATAAAGATCCGGAAGTGCTTAAATCATTTACGACCGAACGATTTTGGACATATTCATTTAAGTAAAAGAGCTCAAAACTGAGTTCTTTTTTTCATAATTGTCGTAAATGGCATTTGATTTTATAGTAATATAATTTTATTATTATGTGAAAATCATCATTTTTTGAGAAATCATAAAATGGTTTTTTTATTTTCACAATATTTGTTTCCAAATACTATCTTGGTTTACCTATAAATTCCCATAAAAATAATAAAATGTAAAAATTGTATAAAAAACGTGATATATGTCACAATGAAGCGACCGAAATTTTGGTAGAATATACAAAATAATATTTTAGGGGTGGGAAAACATGAAAGCATTTCAGATTGAAAAAGAGCGCCAACAGTTTTCTGACTTTTTAAAAGATACAAAAAATACAGATATTGACACTTTGTCTAAATATATTTCAAACGATTGTTTTAAATGCTTTCAAAATAAGGAAAAAAGAATGAGATTTACAAAAGGCCAAATAGTTATGTCACAATTTGAAAAAAAACATGGTGTATATATAGTAATTTCAGGTTTAGTCAAACTCGCTATGCAAGATGAGAATGGAAATGAATTAACTGTTGGTATAAAGAAAACAGGCGATATCTTTTCTGATTCTTGTTTTTTTAATAAAGGTGAAAATACCTACTCCTTTACCGCTACTATGTTTCAATCCGGGGAAGTTATTTTTATACATTCTAAATATATTGAGAAGGAATTAAAAGTTTGCCCTTATTTATCTGAGGGAATGATGAGGTGTTTATCTGAACAGGTTGAAGATTATGCATCAAGATTATTTGAAATGGCACATCTTGACAATTTTTCAAAAACAGTGAAAACAATAAATAAATTAGTAAAAAAATTTGGGAAGAGGCATGTCGATGAAATTTATATTGACCTTCCGCTCACGATCCAGGAATTTGCTGGCTTAGTAGGTGCCTCGAGAGAAAGTATTAGTCGAGTTTTTTCAGAGCTACAAAAAGACAATGTAGTGGAAATTAGAAACAAAAAAATATTTATTACAAATAAAAATAAATTTTTTTCATATCTGTAGATGATAATACGAAGAAAACATGACGAAGAAGTCACGACGAAAACTTTGACTTCTCACGAATAAAGTCTTGATAGTTCTCGTTAGTGTAATAAGATTCAAGAATTATCTGAAAATAAGGGAAATAAGGCAAGAACCTCTTAATGAGGATTTTGCCTTTTTTTATAATGCTTAAAAATAATAATTTAGAAAAAAATAAGAACATATTATGTCAAATGAGGAGGAAAGCTCGATATGCCAAAAGTTGAAGTTGCTTGTACAATTTCAAACTGTACATTTTATGGTGAAGGGAACGTATGTAATGCTGAACGAATAACTGTAGAAATGGATCGTCATGCTGGATATGATACAGAATTATCGATGGAATTAGGCGAAGCAAACCACATTGATGAAGCAACTAATTCTGCAGAAACATGTTGCAAAACATTTAAACCGAAAAACTAACCTTTCATGACTTAAGTCACGTTTGTTATTGATACTGTAAAAACGGAGGCACGGGAAGTTTGAGGTGTTCTCGTGCTTCTTGAACAAATCAAACATAATTACTTTGTTCTAAAAATATTAAGCGACGGTTCTTACACAACACAATTAAATGAATTATAATGAACTAATGAATTACTAGATTAACAGCTTAGGAGAGAATGTATTTTATGAACAAAAAAGACGTCGCAAATCTTCGCAGACAATTTAAACTTAATAATGAACTATTAAAAATCACTGACATTTATAACGTCTACATCCGAAAGGAAAGTAGCGAGATCTACCATGAAGAAAGTCGGCCGTTTTCAATACTTGACCAGGATCAACAAGAATTATTCCTCGCTAATTTTAAAAAGGTACTAACTGGACAATTAGATGTGAAACTATTTGAGTTAAAATTCCAGCAAGAGGGAGACGATCATAGCCAACAAATACTACTAAATGGGCTACAGGCAGTTAGCATCGAAGAATGGAAACAACATATGCTCACAATCGTAGCAAAAATGCTAAAAGACGTTCAATATACAATGGACATCGTTGTAACATTCATCCGTGGTGAGTATTTTAAACCGACAAAAAAAAGTAATGATGAAGCGGAAGAAAGTGGACTGGATGAAGTTTCTAGACATCCATTTATTCTTTGCAGTATGAACAAAACCCAGCAACCGCAAAAAGTATTGCTATTTGATTATATTGAGAAACAATTTAAATACAATGTTGTCGTTGATTCTGTTATAAATTTAACAGCTCCAATCGGTGGATTTTTGTTTCCGTGCTTCACGGATCATTATTCAGATATGAATCACATTCTTTATTTTGCCGGAAAAGCAAATGAACCAGATTCCTATTTTATTGAGACGGTATTAAATGCCGATACTATCATAACAGCTCAGGAGGATAAGGCGATCTTCGAGGATGTTGTAAAAGAAGTCGTTGGCGAACAAATGGATGCATCCACACTAGCAAATGTTTATGAGGAAATTAATCGAATTATCGATGAAAATGAGGAAGAAGAGGCCCCGACATTAGATTACAAGGATGTGGAGCGCGTATTAAAGGTTAGTGGAATTGAAAATATCGAACAAGAAAAGGTTGAAATAGCATTTCAAAAAGTCATTGATGACGAAAAATATGAGTTTAAAGCAAGCAACATTATTCCGAAAATCAATTCAAAATCAATTAAAATAAACACTAAAGTGGCTAATATCTCAATTAGTCCTCAAGATTTAAAATATATTAGGCAAGTGAATTTCAACGGCAAACGATGTATATTAATAGAAGTTGATGAAGATACTATGGTTGAGGGCTTCACACTGGCAACAGAGACATTTTAATCGTATAACATAGAGACATTTTGAAGAGAAAGAACGAATAGAATATCTAGTTCAATAAGGATAAGTGGTAATTTTATGTGAAGTAGCTTAATTTGATTTTTATTTGAGATAATCATCTAATAGTTATTATATAAAAAGTTCAGAAGCGGAGAGCTTAGTCCTTCCGCTTCATTTTTTTGGTGGTTTATTTTCATCGGCCATCTCCATACTATATACAAGCTTTTGAGAAGGTCTACTGGCATTTTCATTACTAAATCCCATCGACCGTAAAACCAATAAATGAACGATAAACTCACCAGCAGTGATGATGGTCGCTGCAATAATACTTCCCCAAGCAATTTGCAAATAATTTCCTAAGATGACGCTCCCAAAAATCCATACAATCAAATAAGTCAAAAGAAAATCTGCAATAAGGGCATTTCTATTTCCTACTAACGGCAACAATATCATATCTCCAGCGAAATAAGAAATTGCCGTCAATAACAAACTAAATGAAACAATATCAACCCATGTTGCCTCAAAAAATAAATCAAGTCCGACTGCAAAAGCTAACAAACAAGTGACAAATTTAATCACTAAAATTGTTAAATTATTCATTTTTAATCACCTCCATTTTTACTATTTTGGTTGATTTACGATAAATTCATACCAAAAAGAAAAGCTTGGATGAAAATGAATTTCATACCAAGCAAGAAGGAACAATTATTCTTATTATATGAAAGTAAGACAAGTTAAACTTTTATCTTTTTTTCTTACTTGCAAGATCATCGGTTAGCTTTTTTTTCTTTACTTTTTCCAAAGCAACTTCAACGTTAATCGTTCTATCGGTAATTTGTTGAACCTTTACCACTTTTCCTTTACGACCTTTAATTTTTAAATCTTCATCCACCGCTGGAGCCCGTTCACTCAACTGACTTAGTAATAGCTGTTGGTCTTCATAAAAATGGACAGTAAACATTTTCATCCCACCTAGTTACAATTGATTTTTTTTTGACTCTTTCTATAAAAATATAAGTTTCAAAGAAATTTAGACCATATAAAATGAAATATTTGAGCCAAAATAATGGATTAAATAATGGAGACAAGAAGTCCCAGCTTTCCTTTTAATTGAAAAACCAACTTAGGGGACTCTCATAATGTTATACGTAAACTAAAAATATTTTATATCGACCGACACAAATCGACTCCTTTCGACGAAATGTGTAATGAACATACATACAAGACATAAGGAGAGAAAAATAATGAAAAAGAAAAAAATAGTTCATTTATTAACAAGTAGTGTCTTAACATCAGCTTTTATTTTTTCAAACGGAGCAACGATTACCTTTGCGAATGAACAAGAGAATCCAAAATCAGTTGCTACCGTACCAGAAACAGTAGAAACTGTTACAAGTAGCGAACAGCAAAATAATGGCGAAATACAAGAGAATGGAACAACGCAAGCGACTACAGAGCAACAAGAGAATGTAGAAACACAAGCTCCCACTGATCAAGAGAATGAAGAAGAAAAGGAGCAAACAACCACTGAAGAAATTGATAATAGCGATGAGTCTACTAAACAATCAGCCGAAACAGAAAAAGAAGCAGGAGTACAGGACGAAGAAATCTTTGATAATGAAGAAATGAATAAAAAGACCGTAACAGATGATGAGTTAAAAAAGCCATCTTTAATTCCCGGTGATTTCTTCTATTTTGTAAAAAAGATGGTCGAAAACATTCGTATTGCTGTAACTTTTAATGATTATAAAGAAGCCCAATTGTTAGCAGAGTTCGCAGCTGAACGAATTGCCGAAGCCAATGCACTACTTGCGGTAGGAAAAAGCGAGGAAGCTGAAAAATTATTACAGGAAGCAATCACGACACAAAAGAAAGCCGAAGAAACAATATCTGATACTGAAAATACAAAAGAAACCGAAACTACCGATGAAACAAAAGTAGAAGGAACAGAAGAAGGTACGGGCGAAACAAACGAAAACGAAACGGAAAAGACAGAAGAAAATGGAACAGAGGAAGGAAATGAAGAAACAGATATAAATGAGGAGAATTCAACTGAAGATGCAGATGGAAATGGAACAGAGGAAGGAAATGAAGAAACAGGTATAAATATCGAGAATTCTACTGAAAATTCCGATGGAAATGGAACAGAGGAAGCTATCGAGAATAATGAAACAGATCAAAAAGAAGCTGAAAATGCAAACGAAGAAAATACTGAAACGGACCAAAATGATGTGAATACTTCAGACAAAGTAAATACTGAAAAAACAGTAAAATACAAGCTTGCCAATAATATTAATGCTTTACTAATGGTTTTACAAAAGATTGAGAATCCAAGAGCTCAACAAGCAATTATGAAGAACATTGAAAAATCATTTAGTAAATTAGAAAAGAAGTTTGAGAAGATTTCTGAAGCAGAAGAAAAATATTCAGAAAAATTGAGCCAGATAGAACAAAAAGCAGGAACCGGACAAATAACGGAAGAGGAAGAAAATCGTGAAGTTACAAAGTTACAGATTGAATTAAATTATAAACTCCAAAAAATTAATGCGGAAGATGTTAAAAGCGGTGAGGAAATAGTAAAGGAAACTAATAAATCAATGACAGAACGTCAAAAGGAAGAACAAAAAGCTGTAAGAAAAGAAACAAAAAAGCAAAACAAGTCAGCTAAGGAAGAAGTTGCCAAGCAACGCGAACTAGCAAAAAAAGAAGTAGAAAAGAAGCGCGAAGAAATTAAAAAAGAACTAGAAATGAAGCGTGAACTTGCTAAAAAAGAAGTTGAAAAGAAATATGAAGCAGCAAAAAAGGAGCTAGAAAAAAAGCAGGATAAAGCTATAAAAGAAATAGAGAAGCGTCAAAAACACGAAGATAAAAAAGACAAGAAACAAAATAACGGAAATGGTAAAAACAAAGATTAATAATGTGTGAGAGGTGCGCCATGGTGGTGCACCTTTACAATTTAGTATGGTATGACTAGAATAGTTCCACCTTTACAATTAGTATGGTATGACTAGAATAGATCCACCTTTACAATTAGTATGGTATGACTAGAACCAGCTCTACCTATTTAGCTATCAATCTTCAACTTACGCAAGGAGTGTAATAAGGCCAAAAATGCAATTTCAATAATAAAGCCGCTGAGGATGACAAATACGGCGACTGCCATAAACTGCTCCATAGAAAAGTTGATCGCAAAGGAACTTACAATCATTGATACAAACGTCACAATCATATAGATATAAAAAGTTCTCTCTGAACGTTTTTTTAAATCTTCATCACCATGTTGGTGCACAATCGCGAAAATAAGCTGAAAAAGGTAAAAGACTAGTATTAATTTTATAACTCCTAAAGCACTCATATAAAGCGGCCAACCGATTACAAACGGTAACTGTCCGAGCTGGTCCATTCCCGTATTTTGCTGAATAAATATGGTAGGGATTGAAAGTAAAATGAGAACAAATGATAGATTTTTTGCTTTAGACCCAATAGGGAAGTCATGGACGATCAATGTAATTCCAGAAAAAATGAAATAGTATCCAATTGGATCTGCTAAAATATCAATTGCAATTATATGAATCTCAATTATGACAAATAAAAACCCCCAAAAGAGTTTGCTAAATGCTTGACTCATTTTTTCATCTCTCCTTTGTTCTCAGAAATGATTTCATTCACACCTTGTTGGGTAAGGAAGGGATGATCATTGATATGTGATTTTCTAATAAATGGCTCTCCTTCAGCTGTTTTTCCGATGATTTCAACCCCAAAATCAAAATAGCTTTTTCGCTCAGGATTAAATAACATTGAAAGCTGGAGCCAATCATTTTTTTCTAATTTAAACGGAAAAATATCATCAGTAATCGCGATACCTTCGACCTCATTCCATTCTACATTCATTCTATCCTCAAACCAAGCCGGACGATCGCCACCAATCATTAATGTTTCTAGTTTTTTAAGTGTTTTCTGATTTACGTTTACCTTTACAAAAACGTCTTCAACGATATATTCAGAAAAAGGAACTTTGATCGCCTCAACTGTAAGGGGTGTAGTCGCCACCATAGATTCCTCTTCACGATGCTGATTACTGCTTGAGCTAACGCGCATTTCTAACATATCGAAATTAGGTAGCTTCCCGTAAACAATTACTTTGCCAATATTAGCTGTAACGGTTTGACCGTCAGAAAAAACAAAAGAGATTTCATCAAACGACCAACTATTATCCGTGCCTGCTTCAAGTGGTAGAACATGCTGTGGAAGCTGTAGTCGAACTGATTTTAAATATTGATGTGAAAATTCCTGTTCAAACTTCGGTGTAGGAGAGTCGTCGTTCCAAAAACCCTCATCTGACACTGGATAGACTTCAACTCCGTCAAGAACAGCATAGCTCACACGAGACCGATCCGCTTTATTGCTCAAATAATAAAACGTAACAAATGTTTCATCTTGCAAATAAATTTCATAGTAGTGCTCTAAAAAAATATTCTGATCAATTTGCTTCGATTCGTAATACAAATAATTTGCGAACCAACTGAAGATAACAACCACCATACCTAACCAAAATAGTTTTTCTTTCAAGAAAAGTTTCCCCCGATTCATTTTTATCGTGTTTCCATTTTACCATAAGTCTATTTGGTATTTTATTCCATATAGTAAACTGAAATATTTTATTTTTAATTTTTTATCTGTTAACATACATTTAATTTCTAGAAATATTAAATATAAAATTGAAAGGTCTGTAATTATTACGGAACTATATTTTGTAAGAAGGAAATCATGTATGTATCAATATAGAACGAAAGGATGGATAGCGATGAATCATTGGCATGCTCGGTTCTTAGCAGAGAACTATGTTTATGGAACGGAAGCAAATGTGTTTTTAAAGAAACATCATAATAAACTTAAAATTTTGGGGAATGCCTTAGCTGTTGCAGAAGGCGAAGGTCGCAATGCTGTATATTTAGCGGAACAGGGTATGGCCGTGACAGCATGGGATTATGCGGAATCAGGATTGTCAAAAACAAAAAAGCTTGCAAAAGACCGCGGAGTGGTTGTAACTACTGAACTTGTCGACTTAAATGAAGCAAAATGGGAAAAGGAAAAATGGGATGAAATCGTTTGTATTTATGGACACTTTCCGTCACAACTGCGAAAGAAGCTACTTCAAAATATTAAAGATGCTGTTAAGCCTGGAGGTTATTATCTAACGGAAGTATACTCGCACTATCAAATTCCATATAAAAGTGGCGGACCGCAAGATATAGAGATGTTATATAAGCCTGAAGAATTTTATCATACTTTTTCAAACTGGCGCATCGTTCACTTTTTCTTGGGTGAGGTTGAACGTAAAGAAGGAGAGCTACATAATGGCTTGTCCCATGTAATCCAATTTGTCGGTCAAAAGCCGGAAAAATAGTATTTCAATCAAATTTTATTCACGATTGTATATGTATTTTTAAATGAAAGGAAGTACGACTATGTTAACTAAGATAGACAGCAACCAAATGGGTAGTAGTGATTTAGGATGGTTAAAAAGCAAATTTCACTTTTCGTTTGCGGAATATTTTAATCCAAACAATATTCAATTTGGTGTTTTACGTGTGATCAACGACGATTTGGTGAAGCCAAAAACAGGGTTTGACACTCATCCTCATCGGGATATGGAAATCATTTCGTATGTCGTAACAGGCGAATTAACGCATGGTGATAGCATGGGAAACCGAACCACACTCACACGTGGACATGTCCAATACATGAGTGCCGGATCTGGCGTCCGTCATAGTGAGCATAATTTAGCTGACGAAACATTACGTTTTCTGCAAATTTGGATTTTGCCAGATAAACATGGCCATCAGCCAAACTATGGAGATGTTCGCTTCAATTGGGATGATCGAAAGAACAAGTGGCTTCACATGGTTTCAGGCAAAAATGGAATAGCTCCTATTAAAATAAATCAAGATGCTAATATTTATTCACTTGAATTAGAGGGACGTAAGGAAATTAGTTTCCCTGTAATAGAGGGCAGACAGGCTTACCTAGTTCAAATCGAAGGAACATCAGTCATAAACAATATCAAGTTAACTGATAGGGATGGAATGGAGATTGTTGAGGAAGATATTTTTATTCTGGCAGAAAACACATCTCATATCTTATTGATCGAAATGAAACGGATGTAGAATCAATTGTAAGTTTTAAAGCTTACCCATATATCCGGTTAAGTTTTGTAAACTAACCGAAATATCCCATTATGTTGAAAAGCTAACCGAAATATCCCATTATGTTGAAAAGCTAACCGAAATATCCCATTATGTTGAAAAGCTAACCGAAATATCCTATTAAGTTAAAAAGCTAACCGAAATATACGGTTAGCTTTTTAATGTTAGTAAATTATAAAATTTATGTCCATGAAATAAAATCGCGATGAATATACTAATTCAATTCATTTGCCGTTTGTTCTTTTACTTCGAAGGTGAAGTTACTTCCTCATAACAACAATTTTCCTCATTCCAAATGTAGCAACCGTCCTTCAATTCAATACAATATGGATATGGTTGTTCGGAAGTAGATATACTTTGACCATCGTTGTTAATTTCCTTATTTATTAATTCCATTAGTTCATCTTTTTTTATTTGTCGGCATACATGTCCGATCGTAAGTTTTACATTATTATTTAAGTTGTATTCTTGTATAATTGCTTCCTTGAAAGGGATGTTATACTGTAACATAATTCTTACATCATCTAGATAAAGAACCCCAAAAACATGTCGCAGCTTTTGAGAGCCAATTTTAAAGTCTCTTTCAGAAACCCAATCTTTGACGCTAGTTAACGGATTGTGGATAAGATAAAGTTTTTCATACATGAAGCATTCTCCATTTCTAATGAAACAATTATTACAATTTCAACTTGGTTCTATTATAAGATCAGATTGTAGATTGGATCGTTTAATGGCTTATTGAAATTTAAAAACTAGTTATCGCGTTAGGTTGTTCAATGTTCAATAATATTTTGCATTACTAAGCTCTCAACTTTTTGTTCGATTGCTTCAAATGTAGTTTTTAATGAATAGGCTAATTCTTTGTACAAAATATTTTGAATGAAAGTTAGTAGTTTTTGATCTGCATCCCCAAATTTCTTATTAATGCTTTCTGCCATGTGTTTTTTGCGTATTAGCGTATTAGCAACTTTTGCAATATCTTTACGATTCCCAGAATTTATAATATCGTTATACATTCTCGCACGATCATGATTCTTTTCAACCCATTGTACACCGGGTTCATTAAATGTTTTGATGATTTCCTTTGCTTCATCCTCATTCATCATGCCCATCATCACTACATTTTCATTATCAGTTGGATTATTAATAATTAATCGGTCATTATCTATTGGATGCATAACGTAATATGTTTTTGTCATCCCAGCGTATGTTTTCTTACAAATATCATCTATCCTGCATATTCCATGTGTTGCATAGATGACTAAATCTCCTACACTAAACATTATCGTTACTCCTGTTCTTCTTATTGTCAATCAGGTTGACTATCTCTATTTTAAGACTTTTACGCAGTTTTTGTCAACTTAGTTTACATTAATTGTAAGAAAGCTTTAATAATATAGCTTATGTAGGAGTTGGGTTTTTAAATGTAATTCTAGATGTTCATTATTTGAAAGAGGTAGGGGGAATGGGTTAATTCTGTCCGAAGGTAAACGTAGTTCGGACACCATTTGAGAAAAAGCGGTCATTTCTGTCCGAACTTAAGCCTAGTTCGGACACCATTTGAGAAAAAGCGATCATTTCTGTCCGAACTTAAGCCTAGTTCGGACACCATTTGAGAAAAAGCGATCATTTCTGTCCGAACCGAAGCCTAGTTCGGACACCATTTGAAGAAAAGCGGTCATTTCTGTCCGAACTTAAGCCTAGTTCGGACACCATTTGAAGAAAAGCGGTCATTTCTGTCCGAACCGAAGCGTAGTTCGGACACCATTTGAGAAAAAGCAATCATTTCTGTCCGAACCGAAGCGTAGTTCGGACACCATTTGAAGAAAAGCGGTCATTTCTGTCCGAACTTAAGCCTAGTTCGGACACCATTTGAAGTAAAGCGGTCATTTCTGTCCGAACTTAAGCCTAGTTCGGACACCATTTGAAGTAAAGCGGTCATTTCTGTCCGAACTTAAGCCTAGTTCGGACACCATTTGAGAAAAAGCGATCATTTCTGTCCGAACCGAAGCCTAGTTCGGACACCATTTGAGAAAAAGCAATCATTTCTGTCCGAACCGAAGCGTAGTTCGGACAAGTGTAACGCTAAAGAGATATGATCAAGACTGAATATTATAAGATAAAGTAAGATTTTCAAGCAGGGGATGCCCCTTAACGAAAATTTTACATTAAAGATAAAAAATTAGTCATTCAACACCCCCCAATCTGATTTTAAAATTTCTTTGAGGAAGGCAATTTGTTGATCACCAATTTTTTCTATAATTTTTTTCTCGAGAGAAGCTTTAAGAGCTGCGTTTTTCTCAAAACATTGCTCACCTAATGATGTTAATCTTATGCATTTTTCCTTATTGTTATTTTCTACATTCATGACTTCTACTAGCCCTTTAGAATGTAAATTTTTAATAAACTTGTGCGTAGCTTGTCGGGAGATATCTACATTTTTAGAAATATACGAAATCGTTGGTTGTTTTTTATATATTCTTGCCATAATAAACCATTCAGAATTCGAAATATATATATCACTGTTGCCATTCCACATTTTTTCAGTTATTTCACGAAGCAATAGGTGACGTTCACCTAATAAATCAATTAAATCTAGATTTTCGAATTGAGGTTTCAATCAATTCACTCCAATCATTATTATCGCCAATTACTATACAAAAAACAGCCATTAACGTCAACTAGGTTGACATTAAAAATATAAAAATTTCAAACTTATAAAACAAGTAAACGGTTGATTAATTAAAGGATTACTGAAAAAAATAGCGAAAACAAACTATAATATCCTAGAATATTTTGTAAAGGAATGCAGTATAGTTTAAGAAATATAGCTTGAACAATAGAAAAAAACACGAAAAATGGAATGGGAGGAGATTCTCATGAAAAAAATTAAAATGAAAAGATGTATAAAATGCAAGAGACTCCTAAGTAATTCTTCCAAAGTATGTACAAAATGCGGTAGCATAGTAATTAATAGAGATGATCAGAATATTAGTAAAGAGGACAATGTTCCTAATAATAAAAAACAATAAAAAGTGAAAATAGTGAAATTTATGACCTAGCCTAGAACACCCGTGACTTTGATCATAAGAGGTCCAGTAATATGAAATAGTCTAGTATTTGAGTAAATTTAACAACGACTTTAATACACCTTTATAAAAATTAAAATATTTGGAGTGATTTATGTGAAAGCAATTATTCATGAGGGGAAATTGGGGGTTGCCGGACTTTCTTATCGTGATTTTGAGGAAGTTCAACCCCAGGCAGGTGAGGTTAAGGTGAAATTAAAAATAGCAGGACTGAATCACCGTGACCTTTTTGTCCTTAATCGCCATCAACCGTCCGATCCACCTTTAATAATTGGCTCAGATGGAGCTGGGATCATTGAAGCTGTTGGAAAAGGAGTTGCAAATGTAAACGTCGGTGATGAGGTCCTAATAAATCCTGGGATTGGGTGGAAGGAAAAAACAGATGCACCCCCACAAGGGTTTGAAATTCTTGGCCATCCATTTCATGGAACGTTTGCGGAATACGTTGTTATACCTTCTGAAAATGTAGTACCGAAACCTGAGTATTTAACTTGGGAGGAAGCTGGTGTATTATCTCTAGCTGCTCTCACAGCGTATCGGGCACTATTTACAAGGGGACGAATTCAATCAGAAATGAAAGTTCTTATCCCAGGAATAGGTAGTGGTGTCGCTACATTTTTACTACAATTTGCAAAAGCGGTAGGTGCAACCGTCTATGTTACATCACGCTCACCAGAAAAGTGTCAGATGGCTCTCGAGCTTGGTGCTGATAAGGCAATTAATAGTAATGAAGATTGGAGTAAGGCACTTGGAAGAGAAAAAATGGATCTTGTCATTGAATGTGTTGGAGCAGCAACTTTCAACAAATCACTAGATCAACTTCGACCGGGTGGAACCATTGTTACGTTTGGCGCATCAGCTGGGGATGAAGTTCAACTCAATCTCCGTACCTTTTTCTATGGACAATTAAATCTTCTCGGATCAACAATGGGAAGCGCTGAAGAATATAAAGAGATGCTCGAATTTATTAAAGTTCATAAAATCAAGCCAGTTGTGGATCAAATATATCCACTTGACCAATTTGACAAGGCGTTCGAGCGGATCGAGACTGCTTCTCAGTTAGGAAAAATCGGCTTTAGTATAATGTAATAACTGCAGATCGCACAGTAAATAAAGCATATATTATCGCCAAATTAAGTAAAGAAACTGTTTTTGTAGAGATTTGAACACGAACGATTGGATCGTTTACTATAACGATTTTATCGTTCCTTTTTATTTTGTATTGAACTTTGAACAGCTCCTTAAACTTCATTCACAATTTTGTAGATGTTAACATGTCCAAATAATGGTAACCTATAAGTGTAGTAATAATTCCTACCATTTCGACTTTTAATACTATATGTTTCAAATTTTACTACACAAACGCGATCATTCTTCATGATTTTATTCACGAAAGATATACATGATTTTAGTCGCGCAATATACTCATAATTTTTATTCCCTAAAGATACTCATGATTCTAGTTGCGCAAGAGGTTTAAAAACTTTCATATTGATGAATGAAGGGGGCAATAGGAATGCCATTGATGAAAAAAATAGTTGTGGGTATGATTAGCTTATTTTTCATAATAAGTTCTGCAACTGGATGTAGCTTGGATGAAGTGCAATCGGAACAGGGAGCAGAGTTTCCTGTAAATAACGAACCTAAAGTACCGATTTCATTGCCAAATTTACTGAACACAAATTTTGCTAAATATGAAGATGTACCAGTTGAGTTTGCAGCGTCCCTTAGTCCGTATAAGGTAGCAGAGGGGCTCAGTAACGTAACGAATAAGGAACAGTTTCAGTTTTCTGACGATGCGGAACGTAAGTTAATCGAGAATGGTTTTGTCATCGTCCCTAGTCAATACAGAGAATTTTTTATGCTTTATGAAATGAATCGATATGAACCAATACCTAGCTTTATTACAACGGACTCGATGCTTCACAACTATCATTTGTTCTTTAATCACTTACTCCGTGAGCTAGAAAAGGAAAAATTGGCACCTTTATTAAAAGATCTCACAACAGACATGCTTTCAGAGTCGCTAGAGCAATATAACGCTGTTAAAGGAACCTCCTGGGAGAATGCCGCTAAACGGAATCTTGGTTTTTTCACTGTAGCAGGAAAGTTATTAAATTTAGAAATTCAAGTTCCAGAACTGATACAAACAGAAGTTAAAGAAGAATTACAACTAATTTCGAGTAGATCAGGGATTCAAGAATCGCCTTTAATGAATATGGGGCAGAATTTTAGAGGAACAGAGTTGCTACAAGAGGATTACTCCCAGTACATTCCACGAGGCCATTATGATAACGACGAACTTTTACAGTCGTATTTTAAAGCAATGATGTGGTATGGAAGAATGACTTTTAGACTCCAAAGTGAAGATGAAACAAAATCGGCTGTATTGATGACGTTGGCTCTCGGTAAAGGAGATAACGCGCAAAAGTGGGATCAAATTTACCATCCTACCACTTTTTTTGTAGGGAAAGCAGACGATTTGTCATTTCAACAATATAAGGAAATTTTAGAGATAATTTATGGTGGAACAATTGTACTTGAGAAATTGATCTCAGATGATCAGAAGTGGCACTCATTAATGGAAATGGCTGCGGAGTTTGAACCGCCGGTAATAAACTCTATTCCGATTTTTGACGAGGATATTCAACCTGACCGCGAAAAAATAATTACTGGATTTCGCTTTATGGGTCAACGATTCACCCTAGATGCTGCTATTTTTCAACGGTTGATTTATCGTGACGTAAAAGAAAATAATGAGGGACAAAGGCGAATGCTTCCAAAAGCACTTGATATTCCTGCTGCAATGGGGTCTAGTGAAGCATATTCCATCTTGGAAAGTTCAGGTGAAACAGAGTATGCGAATTACTCAACGAATATGAGTAAACTGCAAAACTATATCAATCGTCAAAATCAAGACATTTGGACACAGAATCTTTACTGGGGTTGGCTTTTTACTCTAGACGCTCTCCTTGATGAAAAAGGGGAAGGTTATCCGTCGTTTATGAATAACAAAGCTTGGATGCGAAAAGAATTAAATACATTTGTATCAAGTTGGACAGAGCTTAAACACGATACGATCCTATATGCGAAGCAAGTGTATGCGGAAATGGGTGGTGGCATGGATAATGTGGATGATCGTGGTTATGTAGAACCGAATCCAAAACTTTATGCTCGTCTAGCGGCATTAATCGCAATGACACGAGATGGCCTAACGTCTAGAAATCTTTTAAATGAAAGGGACCTTGAAAGTCTAAATCGGTTAGAACAACTTGCACTTTCTTTAAAAACGATTTCCGAAAAAGAGCTTTCTAATCAGCTACTTACGGAAGAGGAATATGATTTGATTCGTTCTTACGGGGGACAGCTTGAGCATTTTTGGTTAGAGGCATTGAGAGACATTGGGGTAGATCATCCTTCAGCGATAGGTGAAAATCCTGCAGCCTTAGTGACGGATGTTGCGACAAATCCTAATGGAGAAGTATTACAGGAAGCGACAGGACATATTTTTGAAATTTATGCGGTTGTTCCTGTTGATGGTATCCTGCGTATCACAAAGGGCGGAGTTTATTCACACTATGAATTTACAAGACCGTTGCCTGAGCGCTTAACAGATAAACAATGGCATGAGATACTTGATTCCGGACAGGCGCCAGCTCTAGCTGATTGGACTGCACCCTATATTGCACGATGAGATACACACCATTTCTGATAGGGTTTTTACTATTGGCAGGCTCGCTATATGGCTGTGATAATTCTAGTAAAATAAAAAATGAGAGTAACAGTTCCGTTCAGGGTTTTGCATCTGTTCAAGATGATCCGAGTAACACCACATATGCTGATCTCGCCTCTATTCAAAATGATCAGAGTTACTACAAATATCATGACTTTACTACTTTTCGCGAGGATCGGATGAAGCTGCCAGAAGGGGATGAAATTACTTATTTGTCAGCCTTCGGTGAAATCGGATTATCATGGAAGACGAGTCTGAATATAAAGGAAAAAACCGAGTTGGTAGAGGATTGGCAAAATCCTGATTTTAAAAAAAATGAAAAGTTACAATCTGCTCGTGAAGATGAAATAAGAATGTTTCTCCCAAAAGGATTTCAGCTTCAAAAATCGTTGCCCCAATATAGACTAATAAAAACTGAGATTTTTGATTTAGATCAAAACGGTACAAAGGAACAATTAGCATTGCAAAACGGGGAACTATCCGTAAAGACAAGCTCTCAAATTATTTGGCAATCAGATGCCAACTGGTGGATTGACTACTTCTTTGCCGGAGATACGAACAATGATGGCACGATAGAGCTTAACATGATCGTCTGGAAAGAAGGGAGCTTCGGTCCTAACAAGCCTTTTTGGATAGAAGAGGAGAATACCGAAGTAAAAAATCACCTGTTTATCTTTAAACTTGAACATGGCATTATGAAACCAGTCTGGCAATCTTCTAATCTTGATCAACCAAATTACTGTGTAGCAATTGTTGACGTAAATGAAGACGGCTCTAATGAATTAATTGCGATGGAGGGGAGCTATACGGATCTAACCAAAACAGACGTTACGCTGTGGAAATGGAACGGCTGGGGGTTTTCCCGGATGGATGAAAACTGACTTTCTAAAATCATTGATCGGATCATTCCGGTTCGAATCAGAAAAAAAGCAAAGCTAATTTATCAATAAAATTAGCTTTGCTTTTGCATCCAAAAAAGGTAACGTTCCAAAAATTAATAAAAATGCTGGTGAAAATATAGAGATTGTTGCTAAAAGCCCGCCTGACCATTCGTTCATATACTATTGTATATTATGTAAAGGAATAGAAAAAAATCTAAATCTCTGATTGCAAGAAGAAAATAAAAAAGAAGAGATTCAAAAAGCAGTGGAAAAGTACGAGTATATTCTGGAAACTATAACGATTACAACGACCAAAAACAGCTAGAGAATGAACAACAACAACCAATTTTTTGGATATCACCGCTATTGAATCTTTAGAAACATTTATTAAAGGATATGAAGGGACGATTATCCTTGTATCACATGATCGTACGTTTATTGATAGAGTTGCAGATCGTATCTATGTCATCGAAGATCAACAACTAATTGAAAGAAACAATTAAATTTTTAAAACACAATTTCACATTCAGAGGTGACGACCCCTGCCAAAATAGGGAAGTGAGACACGTCACCTTGCATTTTTTACTTTTTCAAAAAAAATTCACATTCAATTCTTAAAAACTTGTATACTATTTTTAAAAAATATGTATACTTAAGAGTATACATATGTGTCGAATTTGACATATTTTATTTTTATCTTGATTATGTCTAAAAAGGCATATATAAAACTGCTTATTTTTCATCCATATAAATAAATTATACCCCCAGAATAAAGCGATTGATCTAACGATCAGTCGCTTTATTACTTGGGAACCATTACCCCAATAAATTCGGTTTCTACTATACAACTGAACTACTTAATTCACTAGTAGTTACAAATATATCATTCATTTTCATTATGACTGTACTGTTTAAGATGTGAGAGCAACTCCCCAAGATGTTTCTCAAATGATTGATCTACGAGTTCCTTGGCCTCATGCTGAAACTGAGAATAACGATGAAGTAAATCCTTCCCAGCGGCGGTCAGGACAGTTCCACTTTTTCTATTTCCTGGTTGCCTCTCAACAAGTTGAAGTTGTAATCTTTCTTCTGTAGCTGTAATTTTCCCCCAAGCAGCACGATAGGACATGCCTAATAAAGCAGCTGCTTGACTCATTGATCCTGTTTTTTCAATGGCTTCAAACAGACGGATCCGTCCAATTCCAAAAACCACTTCATCTTCGAGTTCAATCCATATTTTAGACTTTACATTGAGGGATGGCTGATTTCCCATAAAATTTTTACCCCTCTCACTAAGAAGTTATTATATTAAACAAGTATACAACCTTTTCGCTTTTCTTCCAACCTTGACAAATGCAAAAAAACAAAACAATTTCATATTGTATAATAGATATTTTTAACATGAATCAAATGATTAAGTTGTGAAAGCAAAAAAGGAAATTAACTCGCAATCAGATATGCTAGCTCATATATATAATGATGCTAGCAATGTGATAGATAAGCTTTGCTATGGCCAGAAATATACTTATCTACGGACAAAGATACAATCCAAGTACAAGCCAAAATACGTGCAATAAAAACAAATAAGACTCAGAAGTGATTGCACCCCAAAAGTAGATGAACTAATTCTATCCTTTGGGGTGCAGCACAATTCCAAGTCTTTCATGTAAAATATCGTATATTTGTTACGATTATTAATCTAATAATAGCGCCACTAGAGCACCTTTCCTATTATTATCTTTGGCTAAGACAGTTGTCGAAACTAAACTTCCTGCTAATGCCGCTGCAGATAGACTTAAAACCAATTTCTTCTTAAACATAATATCATCTCACCCCTGAATGATTGAGTTATCTATACAATATATCGTTCAAGCTAGCTTAATATGTTCTGAAATTTAAATAAACAAAATCGCAAGTGTGTTGTCATAAAAAGTTGAGAAATAGCTCAACAATAACGCAAGTTACAAATGAAGTTAACATTTCATAAAATTCCACCATACTATAACGAAAGAGGGCAATCCAAATATTGTCACGAATTTGTTATATGTAGCGAATGAATGGACCACTTCTAATACAAAAAAAGGAGTATACTTTTGTAGAGGACAAAATATTGCAGATGAATTGATACACATTTTTAAAATCTTACTAAAAAGTGTGTATCTAATTACAAAAGAAAGGAAGATGGCAATGATAACGCAAGACAATTATTACCGTTGTTTGTTGGCAAATATTTGGGGATATTCCGAAGAATTCCTCAAGGACATGACAGACGAAGAATGTGAAGAAGAATATGAAATCATTGCTCCTGCGGACTTAGCAAACTCGTACAATTAATCTTGTTAGAAGGAAGGTATAAAATGAAAAGTAGACAACAAAATATCACACTGATGAAAAACAAATAAACCTACCGCTTAATTTTAATCATTGAGCAGTAGGTTATTTTTTTGTTGTCAGCGTTGTTTTGTAGAAATAACCATTAAAACTCCTCGGAATTATTTCTTCTGAAATGCAGTTGCTTAGTCTCGCTTTATTTTATCTGCCTCAAACGCAATTACGAGTTTTGGATGGATAATAATGTATTATAATAATAATATCTTCATTATCAAAATTTTACATTGCTTTGAATTGTGCTGAATTGTGCTGAATTGAGAACGTCATCCTAAGGAGGATTCAGTCTAAAACAATATACAATTTCAATCGTTTAATAGTTTTTGTGAAAAAAGGAGGTAAAATATGGCATATCAAATTGAAGATAAATTTGTAGTGGCTGTTGCTTCAAGTGCTCTTTTCGATTTGTCGGAATCTGATTCAGTTTTTAGAGAAAAAGGGGAGGATGAATATCGAAAATATCAACGAGAAAACGAAAAGAAAATACTTGAAAAAGGAGTAGCATTTCCTTTAATTAGAAGATTATTAAGTATAAATGGAGATACATCTGATGATCAACCTATCGAAGTTATATTGTTATCTCGAAACGATCCAGATACAGGTTCACGCGTTTTTCAATCGATTGAACATTATAAGCTACCTATAACTAGAGCAGCCTTTGTTACAGGAAAAAGCCCTTACAATTATATGGATGCTTTTGGCGCATCGCTATTTTTATCTGGAAACATAAAAGATGTTCAACAAGCTGTTGAATTAGGCCTTCCGGCAGGCTGTGTCTATCCAAGCTCATTAGTTGATGAGGTAGAAGATGAAGAATTAAGAATTGCATTTGATTTTGATGGAATAATTGCTGATGATTCAGCAGAAATGATTTATCAGTTTGGAAAGCTCGAAATGTACCATAAACATGAAAAACAAAAAGCTGGTGAAGCATTACCACCTGGTCCGTTGTCAAAATTTTTCATGGAGATCTCAAAGTTACAAAAAATTGAAGTTGAAAAGCAGAAGAAGAAGAAGGAGTATAAACCAAGAATCAGAATAGCCATTGTTACAGCCCGAAATGCACCGGCCCATCAAAGAGTCATATCCACACTAAGAGAATTAAACATAATGGTTGACGAAGCTTTCTTCTTAGGTGGAATAGATAAAAGTAGAGTACTAGAAATTTTCAAACCACATATTTTCTTTGACGACCAGGTAGGTCATATCAAAACAGTATCAAAAATTGCACCATCAGTTCATGTACCTTTTGGTATTGCAAATAAAATAGATAAAGGATAAAAGACCCTAATCGGGACTGTACCGATAGTAGAATTGGCAAAATTCATAAACAAGTGGATTTTGTCTTTTTTGTACTTTAATAGAGGGACATAATAATGGTAAAATTTACATAAGAGAAAAGAAGGTGAAATCATGACTTGCCCTTTTTGTCATTTAGAAAAAAAACAAATTTTATTTGAAAACGAGTATGCCATAGCTTTCTATGATAAATACCCAGTCCAAAAAGGCCATCTATTAGTCATCCCAAAAAACCATGTTGAAACATACTTTGACGCCAATGACCAGCAAGTTGCCGCCATCCATCAACTCATCAAACAAGGAAAAGAAATGCTTGATCAAAAATATGCACCAGATGGCTACAACATTGGTATCAATGTCGGCTACTACGGCGGACAAACTGTCCATCATTTGCACTTTCATTTAATCCCACGCTACAAAGGCGACATCGACGACCCACGAGGCGGAATTAGAAAGGCAATACCGAATTTGGTGAAATATCCAGCGGAGAATTGAGGTAACAAAAATGATCAAATATAACAAACTTGTACGCGACAAAATTCCAGATAATATTCAAAAAGACGGAAAAGAAGCAATAATAAAAATTCTATCAGATGAGGACTATAAAACTGAACTTCGCAAAAAAGCAAATGAAGAGCTAACCGAGTATTTACAAGCAACAACCGACGAAGAAAGTATTGAAGAATTAGCGGATTTACTAGAAATTATATATTCATTAGCAAGAATTCATGGTGCATCGATTGCCGAACTAGAACAAGTCCGAGAACAAAAAGCAGAAAACCGTGGTGGATTCGAAAATAAAATCTTCCTAGTTGGAGTTAAAGATGAAAAAAATTGAACTAGTAACGGAAAATATTATCGAAAAAATTGTAGATGGCATCGAACATGCGTCCACGATCTATATATTAACAGCTTTTATAATGAAATCTGGTGTAGAACTACTAAAGCCTTATCTTGAACAAGCAGCAAAGCGCGGAGCTGATATAAAAATTTGTACTGGTGACTATTTATATATCACTCAACCTGATGGATTAAAAGAGTTGATAGAAATTCATGATGAGATTGAAGTACGAATGTGGAAAAGTAATGGAGTGTCTTTTCATCCTAAAGCCTATATTTTTCAAAATGACCAAGATGGGACATTTATTGTCGGTTCATCTAACTTGTCACGTTCAGCTCTAACAACAGGTGTTGAATGGAATCTAGCAATGAAAGAATCTGCTGAACCAATGACGTTCCAGGAAGCGATGGAACAATTTATACATGTTTTTCATAACGAACAGACTATACCGGTAAATAATGAAACGATTAAAATTTATGAGAAAAACTATGAAAACTTCCAAAGAGAAAATCCAAAACTTGCCCAAAAGTGGTCTAATCAAGAGGAAAAAAAATTAATGTTTCCTATAAAAGAGGAACAAGAAGATACACCTCTTCAATTTATTAAAGATCCAATAGAAAATTACACTACTATCAAACCACTTCCTGTTCAAGAGGAAGCATTAATATCACTTCATCAACTAAGAGAAGAAGGCTATGACAAAGCAATGGTAGTTCTAGCTACTGGCTTAGGAAAAACATACCTTGCAGCTTTTTTTGCCCAATCATTTCACAGAATTTTATTCGTCGCCCACCGTGAAGAAATCCTACACCAAGCAAAACGATCTTTTGAAAGAGTCATTCCAAGTAAATCAACAGGATTATTTTATGGTCCGGAGAAAAATCCAAAAGCAGACATTGTATTTGCTTCTGTAGTAACGTTAAGTATGAAAAAGCATCTCAAAGCATTTCAGTCCAATACTTTTGATCTAATTATAATCGATGAATTCCACCATGCAGCCGCAACAACCTATCAGGGGGTCCTTGAATATTTCAATTCTAAATTTTTATTAGGAATAACAGCAACACCTGATCGTTTAGATAACAAAGATATTTATGGACTTTGTGATGGCAATGTTGCTTATCAAATGCATTTTACTGAAGCGATAGAAAAACAATGGTTAACTCCTTTTAAATATTATGGGGTGTATGATGAAACCGATTATTCAAAAATAAAATGGTTAGGCACAAAATATGATCGTGAAGAACTTCTTGCTGTTCAATTAAGAAACGACATGGCCGAAAAGATTTTAAATGCATGGAAGCAGCACAAGCAAACAAGAACATTAGTATTTTGTTCAAGTATAAAGCAGGCAACAAACCTTTCAAATTATTTTAATAATCAAGGGTATCAAGCAGTTGCACTCCACTCTGGACAACTTGAAATTGGTAGAAAAGAAGCCATAACAATGCTCGAAAACGGCAAAATTGATGCAATTTTCACTGTAGATCTCTTTAACGAAGGAGTAGACATCCCATCCGTTGATACATTACTGTTCGTGCGCCCGACTGAATCCTTAACGGTGTTTACACAACAGGTAGGAAGAGGCCTTAGACGGCATCAGAAAAAAACACATTGTACGATTATCGATCTAATTGGAAACTATCGCAACGCTGACTTAAAGCTACGATTGTTCGATACTGGAAGAAATAATCAAAAGAAAACTCCTAAATTCGACGATCCAATTGCACCAGAATGGTGTGAGATCAACTTAGAACTAGGTGTAATTAACTTATTAAAAGAGCTTGCACATAAGCGCCAGCCGCGAAAAGAAAAACTATTAAATACATATCATGAGCTTAAAGAAGAGTTGGGAAGAAGACCTTCTTATTTGGAATTACACTTATATGGTAAATCAGAATCAAAAGAATACAAACAAGAATTCAAATCATATGCCGGTTTCTTACATTGGGCAGATGAACTGACAAATGATGAAAAGCAAGTCTATAAAAAATACAAGAATTGGCTAGAGGAAGTAGAATCAACCAGCATGACAAAAAGCTATAAAATGGTTGTATTACTAGCAATGCTTAATAGGGAGATTACTATCTGGCACTTGCCGATTACTGCTGAACAAGTGGCTCCATTTTTCAAAGAGTATTATCAACAAAAAAAATACAGAATGATTATCGAGTTTTCAAATGAAAAGTCAAAAGGTGCTTGGCTAAACGATAAGAAACAAATCTTAAACCGAATCGAAACAATGCCAATGACAAAATGGAGTGGCAGTTCAAAAGGTTTAATGAAATTTACAAATGGTAAATTTCAACTTTCATTTGAAATTGATAAGGAACATGAAAGGATCCTATATGGTTTAACAAAAGAAATCTGTGAATTTAGATTGCATGAGTATTTTGAGAGAAAAGAACGATTATAGAATATAGTTTAAACAAAAAGCAAAGGTAATGACCTGCTTGGACATCAAATATTTACTAATTATCATTTTTTCAATTAATTTTATTATCAAATACAATTGCAATCAAAAAAGGAGCAATTAAATGGAAGCTGGAAAAAAATTAATTGTAAATTCGACTAAAGGTAATCTGCTAAAAGAATTAATACATTCAATGGATTCCTGCTTGTCTTTTAATTTTAGCGTTGCATTTATTAATTTTAGTGGTCTTCAACTATTGTTAGACCCTTTGAAAGAAGCAGAGAAGAAAGGGATAAATGGGAAAATAATAACATCAACTTATCTTAATTTTACAGATGCAAAATCCTTGGAAAAAATTAGTGAGTTTAAAAATGTTGCTTTAAAAGTTTTTGTAACTGACAAAGAGATAGGATTTCATACTAAAGCTTATATTTTTGAGTACGTTGACACTTTTAAAGTTATCATTGGTTCATCAAATATTACCCAAAGTGCTTTAAAAAGTAATATTGAATGGAATGTTGAAGTAATTTCCAAACAGAATGCAACTTTTATAAAGGATGTTCTAAAAGAATATGACATACTTTGGAATACTAGTGAAGATGCTAATGAAGAGTTTATTAAAAGATATGAAGATTTCTTAAATAATGTCAAAAGAATGCAATATAATCATTCAATGATTTATGAAAATCACGAATATATTGTTCCAAATAGAATGCAAAGGAGAGCTATCGAGAATTTAGAGAGACTTAGAAGTTTTGGAGAGAATAGAGCGCTTGTCATTGCAGCAACCGGAACCGGTAAAACTTTTATGTCAGCATTTGATGTAAAAAATTTCAAACCACGAAGGCTACTATTTATTGTGCATAGGGAGGAAATACTAAAAAAGGCCAAGGAAACCTTCGAAAAACTTCTACCAAATGAAAAGTTAACCTTTGGTTTATTGACAGGGACTTATAAGGAAAAGAATACTGATTATGTTTTCACAACAAATCTAACGATCTCAAAATGTTACCGTGAATTCGATAGAGATTACTTTGAATATATAATAGTTGACGAAGCTCACCATGCAACAAGCTCTACATATCAAGATGTACTTAACTACTTTGAACCAAAATTCACATTAGGAATGACAGCAACACCAGAAAGAAGTGATAGTAGAAATGTATTTGATTTATTTGATAATAATGTTGCATTGGAAGTTCGTTTACATGATGCATTAGAGGACGAATTAGTTATTCCTTTTCATTATTTTGGAATTACTGATTTTGAAGGTATAGACCTAAGTGATGTTAACATTGATGATATAAGTGAAATTACAAGGAGATTAAAAGTTAACGAACGTGTAGATTTTATTATTGAAAAAATGTGTTTTTATGGTCATGACGGCATTAAAAGGAAGTGTTTAGGTTTTTGTGCAAGCATAGAACATGCACAATACATGGCTAATGAATTTAATTTAAGAGGATATACCAGTGTATGCTTATTTGGTGATCATTCATCTGAAAAACGAGAATATTATATACAACGTTTAGAAAATGATCATGATGAGTTGGAATTTATCTTTACAGTAGATATCTTTAACGAAGGAGTAGACATTCCTTCAGTAAATACAGTATTAATGTTACGGCCAACAAATTCTCCTATAGTTTTTATCCAACAGTTAGGAAGAGGGTTAAGGAAATTTAAGGACAAAAGCTTTTTAACTGTCCTTGATTTTATTGGTAATCATAATAAGACTTTTTTAATAGCCATTGCTTTAAATGGAAGCCGCTATTATGATAAGGAAAGTCTAAAAGTTGCTATTGCAACAGGGTTTTCTAATATTCCAGGATGTACTCATATACAAATGGATAGAATCTCACAAGAAAGAATTCTATCACAAATTGATAAAGAAAACTTCAACTCTTTGAAGTATTTAAAAGAGGAATATTTTGAATTTAAAAAGTTGAACCAAGGTATCATTCCATATTTATTATTAGATTATTTAAAGTATGATGGTGCTCCTGATCCTATAAAATTTATAAATCGTGAAAAAACTTATATTCAATTTGTTGCAAAAGTCGAGAAGGAAAAAAATTTAGAAAATCTATTACAAAATAATCCTTTTGAACGTACCTTAAAAGAGTTATCCAGTAAGCTACCACTTAAAAGAATATATGAATTTGTCATTATTAAATATTTAATAGAACACAACGAGATTACTTTAGAAAAAGCGAAACATGAAATATTGAAAATGGTAAGAGACGTTGATGGGGATAGTGTTTTGCATGCATTTGAATATTTGAATCAGGATTATTATGACAATGTTCAGATCAAGAATAGTATAAAGTTATTTGAACATATGACAGGTAAACTTAGGAAAACCCCTTTTTTTAATGAAATCTTAAAAAATGAAGAATACAAAAAGTATATACTTGATATCATTAACTATGGTATTTTCCGTTATGAAAAGGAATTCAGATCTGTGTATTATGGTGTACCACACTTTAAAATGTACGAACAATACAAGATGGTTGATGCGGCACTTCTTTCTAACTATCGAAAGATTCATACTTCCTTTAGAGGATCAGGTTTGCTTACAAATGGAAATGATTATTTCTTATTTATAGACTTACATAAAGACGATAACATAAAAGAAAGTATAAACTATAAGGATAAGTTCTTAAATGAACAGTATTTCCAGTGGCAAACTCCTAACTCAACTGCACCAAGCTCTGAAAGAGGGAAAAATATCATTTTTAATAGGAAACGTGGTATTAATCTCCATTTATTTGTTAGGAAATATAAAGAAATCGATGGAAAAAATGAACCATTTATTTATATTGGTAAAGGTGATAGTGTACGGTATAAAGGGGAAAAACCGATAACAATAAAAATTAAGTTACAAAATGAAATACCAGCAAATCTTTATACAGAATTCATAAAAAAGGTATAGACTTCTCAACGAGAAGTCTATTTTTCATATATTAATTGTTCAACAGCTGGAATATCTGCCGGGGCCCATTTTAATGAATCAAGATTTTCTCTTTTAAGCCAAATAAGTTTTGAATGTTCGCTTGCTATAGGAGTTCCGCCAATAATTTTTGATTTAATAGCAATTAAATCGATAATAAACGTATCATATTCGTGAGTATTTTCATTAAATATTTCGTGAGCTTCAATTTTACAACTTAATTCTTCCTCAATTTCTCTTTCAAGAGCTGAAAACAAATCTTCATTAGCCTCAACCTTACCACCAGGGAATTCCCACATATTAGGTATTGACATATTGGGAGACCGTAAAGCACATAATATTTCACTATGTTCATTTTCCATAATTGCAGCTACAACCTTAATAATTTTTTTCAACATATTCACCTCTAAGCTTTTTCTAACCAACACTATTATTTTACATGAAATAACGAAAATAATAATAGATAGTTTTACAAAACACAAACAAACCAAGCTGAGGCAAATAAGCGTTTTATCCTGAAAGGGGGACCATATTTGGCTTTTGAATAACTACGATTAGAGGGAATTTGCTCAATTATATAGAATATGAAAATCGAAGGGGTCATTGTGAGCCAAATTAAAGTATGATACAAAGATGCAGTGAAAAATATCAAGAAAAATCATAAAAATATTTGAGCTAGCTTTCTCAGTTATTAGTCAATATTCTTTGAATAACAACATGAAAAGGAAGGTGAACCACTTTGATAGGAGCACCTTCCGATCTTAATTCATATTTTTTAAATACCCAGACGTATATAGAAGGCATCCATTCCAAATGTGTAAAAAATCGAGATTCATAAAGTTCTAGACGTACTTAATTTTAATGTTTGATAAACCAAAACATGATATAATTTATTTACCAATTATATTAGGGTGTGTTTAAATGGAAAATGAACAATTACTTAAAATCATCTTAGAACGATTTGATAAAGTTGATCAGCAGTTTAATGAAGTACTTCAGAGACTTGATAATATAGAAAAGAGTCAGCAAGAGGATGTAAAGGGAACACTTAATCTTATTAATAAAAAGATTGACATTATTCCCTATAAAGTTGATCTCTTAAGTAAAAAACAGGAAAGCATGATACAAAGATAAATAGCCTTTAACAAAAAATCAGGTGGCTCATTTTGCTTCCATTTTTTTAGTTGGTGGGGGAATCATCCGGTTTTTCATTTTCACTTTCCCTTGTTCTACGAAATATTTTTTTATCACGTCTATTGTTAATTCCCCAGTTGTTAGAAGGTAGTTCTAAAAAAAATTAAAGCTACTCAACTTCACAAAAACTTGCAATCTCATTCTTGGAGAACCGTCTTAAATAGATTCTTTGAGTAAGGAGAGTTATGCATTATTTGATATTTTCACATAACATGGTTGTATTTGATAAAAACTGATAAATAGAATCAATAGAACTTGAAAATGTTTAAAAGGCTATGGCCAAAAGCCATAACCTTTAATCGATATATATTATTATTTATTTTTGTCTGCATAAACGGCCATAGCATCACACATGAATTTAGCTAATCCTTCACCAAATTTGTCAATGTTCTTGGTAAAGCGCACGTCGTCTACGTACATTTGACCTAATCCCTTGAATCCCTCAAGAGTGTAGTTCCCCATTTTGTTTAAGAATTGATACCACTCGTTAATTCCTTCCTGAGCCTCTGTCGATTCAGGGGAGAGATGGCGAATGGCGGCAAGGTTACGATAAATTTCGTTAAACTTTTCTTGATCGAATGCTGTCATGTTTTTTGCTTTTTTATTTGCTTCATCGACTGCTTCGTCACCCCATTTTTCTCTTGCTTCTTGTTCATATGGGTTATGGCTAAAATCAAAACCTTCGAATTTTTCTTGTTTTGACATTTGTATTTCTCCTTTCGAATGTTGTATAGTCTTTTCGATAGTATCGATCATCTTTTCGAGCCGTTTCTTTTTTTCTAGAAGCATATTATGCTGCATGATCAGCGCTTCCTGTCGGTCAAATGATGGACTTTCAATGATTTCCTTGATTTTCATTAAAGGGAAGCCGAGCTCTTTAAAAAATAAGATTTGCTGCAGCGTTTCGAGATTCTCGTCAGAATAGACTCGATAACCAGCCTCAGTGGTTTCCTCGGGAATTAATAATCCAATTTCATCATAATGGTGGAGTGTGCGCACACTAATACCAACTAAATCAGCAACTTCTTTCACTTTCATCTTGATTCGCTCCCTTCATTAGTTACTATAAAGTATCCCGTAACGTGAGAGTCAATATAATTTTTTTATAAAGTATTGCTGAAGTTGAATGTTAAACTTGTTTGTTGTAGTGTCAAAAGTTCTATGAAAAACTTTAGTCATTTTACAGAAATTACAATTAAATGGCGTTACCTGCAATCATGTAATCAAAAGGGGTGAGAAATATGAATTCATTTATCGAAGTGACTGATAAAAAGTCAAAAGAAAAAATACTGATTAACACTTTGTTAATAGTCGATGTCAGAGGAAATTGCATAACTACAACGCTTGGTTTTACTATATACAAATACGAAACTTTAGAAACCTACGAGGAAATAATGGAAAAACTATCCACCAATTAAAGATTTCTTTATTTCAACTGTACTGTATTTAAATTAAAGGGGCGATTGCTAAACATGAGCAGTCGCTTCTTGTGCTTTTGAAGTAGTTTAGTTAAAGAAGGAAATTTAGAATCTTTGATGAATTATTGATTTAAACCAATGAAAAGAGAGGTTGACCTTATTATGGATTTATTAAAATCGCAATTATTAGCTTTGGAAAATATTACAAAATATGCAAAAAATTATTCACAAGAAGCTAAATTGACAATAAATCATATATTGAAAATGATTGAAAATGTCTAATATTTCGGAAAAAACATTTGAAAATGCTGTCGATAAATTAAAGGCTCATGCAAGGATAGGATTGCATTTTCATCCAGATAGGCCAGTATCCACTATGAAAAGCGTTGCAGAATCACTGTTAGAGTCTGGAATATACAAGAGTCAGTTTGAAACAGGTTTGTCTAACGGAAGCGTATCTGCTTACCGTGGTGGTGAACGAGACATTTGGGAGGAGAGAATTTTTGGTGGTGCATACCAAATGGATGGTACGACTAATAACGAACGTCCTAAATATGGTGCATTAAATGTGATGTTGCATCCAGATGGACCTGCTCCACGTTATGGTTCATGCTATTTTCTTCTATCTCCCAACGTTTCTTATCGTTCCACCTATACGTATTTAGATTCACATCAGGAACCAAAAGAAAAGGGAACATATGAAGTATTTGAGATGATTTTGGCCGCACTGTTAGAGGATGCATTTTTTAGAGATTTTGCTATTGGTGAAAGGGATCTAACTCCAAGTAAATTAGTCCATCATTTATTGTATAACCTTGACCAACCGTTCTCAGACCCAGCATCGAAAAAGCCGAGTCGTAATCTAAATCATTATATAAAAGCTCAAATCCATGGTGATATTTCACTGAAAGATGATGTGGAGCTGCTTGTTGCTGACCCATCTTTCAAAAACACGACAGTAGGGACAATTTTAGAACAGCTATGCTTAAAATATTCCATTCAATTGTATTGGCACAGTGGATTTGCACTTGAGATAAACAAAGTTCCATCTGATTTTAGAGGGCCATCAATGCAATCCTTAGCAAAACGTATTGGAAAAAACAATATTATCGATGCGAGCCAAATTGGCGCAGCAGTATGGGACCTTACACAAAATCAAAAATCTTGGAGCGATCGAGGGACTTATAAGGAAGTGCTTCAAGAATTAAAACTATTATGGCATGTTTTAGTAAGGTATGGAAAGCCATTTAATGAAACGATCTGATTTTTCTGTATCAAAAGAAAAGTAAGCTTTGCAGTAAAACTGCTTTAAGTGGTCTGCGAATTCCATAAAAGGCGAAAAATTTAAAAATAGATTTAAATGAGCTGGGAGTAGTTGTGAAGGATCAAGGTAAAAAGCAGGTTGTAAGAAATATAAAGAGATAAAGTGCTGTGTAGGATTACACATAAAGGGTGTGAAGGATCAAGGTAAAAAGCAGGTTGTAAGAAATATAAAGAGATAAAGTGCTGTGTAGGATTACACATAAAGGGGATTAAAAGGGGATTAATTGAAGAAAAAATTTTATAATTCAAAACAATATAAAGGAATGGTCACGACATTGTGATATCCTTGTAATCAAACAAGTTATTAAAGAGGGGCATAATTATGTGGTTAATATTAGGACTTATTGCGATAGTAGCAACTTTAATTAATCTTTATATGTACAAAACAGGAAAAGATTATAAACATGCGATGGCAATGGGATTATCATTTACAGCATTAACGCTCTGTGCAGAATATAGCCTTGTATCTAATTGGGTAAAAGGTGAAGATTGGTCAGCTTTATTGGATGTTGTACCTACTATGGAAAAGGCTTTATGGTTTTTGACAATTGTTTCTATCTTCCTAAATATAACACCTCTACTTTTAGAACGAAAAGGAAAATAATAATTGCTTATTGTCACATCATTTATATATAGGTTATACTTTTACTTTAATTTAAAATAACTAGAATACTCTAATATTCAAAGAAAAAAAGAGACTACTAGAAGATACGGGGGAATCAGATTGAAAATCGCATTTGTTGTTTTTGAGGATTTAACTGCATTAGATTTTATCGGAGTTTATGACGCTGTTACTAGATTAAAAACAATGAATTTTATCCCGGAGTTGGATTGGGAAATTTGTTCATTTACTGAACGAGTTGTAGATGGTACTGGACTAATTTTTACTCCAACAAAAGTAAACGAACCACTTGATACATATGACTTGGTTATCGTTCCTGGTGGATTTGGTACAAGAAAATTAGTAGACGACCATGCATTTATTGAATGGTTAGGAACTTCAAAACCTTGTAAATTAAAGGCTTCTGTTTGTACTGGCTCTTTGTTATTAGGTTCAGCTGGTTTCTTACAAGGGAAATCGGCTACCACTCACCCAAGAGCTTTCAATAATCTAAAAAAATATTGTACAGTAGTTGATGACAGAATTGTCGATGAAGGAGATGTCATCACCGCAAAAGGTGTAAGTTCATCTATTGATTTAGGACTTTATCTTTGTGAAAAATTAGCAGGATTTGATGCAAAGGAAAAAATTCGAATCCAAATGGATTATCAAACGAATTAAATTTATATTTAACTACTATGGGAGAACAATTTTTCTCTCATTTTTTGTTGGTAACGCCGTGATCATTAAGTTAATTCTATTTTTATAGAACAATAGATTTGAGGTGAACAACATGCTATTTACGAATGAACAGTTACAAACAATGATTTCTACAGCCTCAAGAATTTCTTGTTCCGAGCATCCTTGATCAAGACATCCCTTTGTATGATAGATGATACAATATTCATCCTGGGCATGGATACTGATCCCTAATGCGATTAATTGTTTTTGTTTTTGAGTTAATTCACCTTCTTTAAAGCACTCTTCCGTAAATGCATTATATTGCCTAGCAAATTCAGGCATTTTTTGTGTAAAAAGACCAAGTCCTTCCTTATATTTTATTAGTGAATCTTCAGTAGATTTTCTAGAATTCGTTTCCAAAATATAATCACTCCATTTCATTTTAAATACAAAATTATTATGAGCTAACAATTGTTTTTTTAACAAAGTACATATTTACTTCTGCATTCACAATCAGGAATCATAATCTTATGGTTAGCTATATTATCGGAATGCTCTACAATCCGTTTTTGGATATGTAATAATGTATATTATTGGATGGATTTGATAAACGACAAAGAAACTTAAGAGCAAGAAATAGAGAAAGATTAAAACAACAAGAAATGGAAGAACGGTTGTATATTAAAGGTAATACAAAATACCAACATTTCACATTAGTGATAAATGGATAATAATGGTGTAAAATGTATTTGTAATTTACTAATCATTGGAGTGATTTCATGTTAAAAAATCTATTTAAGAAGAAAACAGATTTAGACGAACTATCCTCATCCAATATTGACGAAGTCAACGAAATTGAAATTGAAGAACAACTAGCTGCTGATTTAAAAGATGAAGCAGAAAAACTGAATGTTGAAGATATAAAGCAACACGAAGAACATTTTTCAGAGGAAAAGTTTTGGACAAAGGTTCAAAAATTTTCTAAAAAAGCTGGAACTTCCGTAGTCTACGCCGCTCTATTACTTTATTACACACTTCAAAAGCCAGAGGTACCATTAAAAGTGAAAGCAACCATTTTAGGGGCTTTAGGTTACTTTATTTTACCTCTAGATATTATACCCGACTTAGCAGTTGGCGTAGGATATGCTGATGACTTAAGTGTTGTCATATTCGCGCTAGTTCAAGTAGCTTTATATGTGGATGATGAAATTAAAATGCAAGCCAAAAATAAACTTAAAGATTTATTTGGTGAGAATGTTGATACAAATGAGATTGATAATAAATTAGGTAATTAATGATAGTATAAGTCTGTTTCCGAAAGTTGTAGGTAGCAAACTTTATTTCTCCAGTACTTGTATAATAAGCGGATAGTTTGTTTCCGTTAATGCAAGCTAACGGGTTGCTTTGGTTAATTTTTTGCAAAAATCCCAGGTTCAATAGCAAAAACACACCCTTTTATAAAGGATGTGTGCACTCAGTTACTTCGCTTGGTTTTAACCTTTTACTTTTAACTTCAATAGCCCGCCACTCCAAACTATATTTGTTACTAAAAGTGATAGTCACTAAATCGTATGGGAAATCGTGAGCACCTTCAAATGTTGTTAGCTGCACAATGACATTAAAGTAACGGTAGGTTTCATGCGGTTCTATCTTTTTGATTTGGAGAATCCGTTGACAATAAAACTGTTTCGGTTTGCCGAAATGTTTTTCGATTGCTTTGTCGATGGGGAGAAATAGCAAATTTAGGATTATATCATCACGCAACTGTACATCATTTTTAGTTTCGGTTTCGGCTTGAACGTGAGAACAAGAGAAAAGAGTTACAAAGCCAATCAATATTATAAAGATATTTTTCATAAGAATCCTCCGTTTAATGTTGCTCTTATTATGAACAATTAAAGAATTCTTATTAAGCTAACGGAGCAGGTTAATGTAATAACTGAAACTTTTATTAAGAGTAATCGTAAGTATATACTCGGCAAATTTTTAAAGGGGGTTTTATGTTGAAGAAAACAAATAAGTTATTATTTATAATGATTTTTCTACTAGTTACATCATTGCTATCTGGTTGTGGGAATGGAACAGAAGAACCTGAAATTAAAATCCACTATGGTTCAGAGGTATTAAATCCAATATATTACGGAGATTTATACAATAAGGAGCAAGAAGATATTGAAAAGAGATTTAAAGATTTTATGGTGGGCAAAAGATTTAGTGATTTACCAATTGTGGCTTACGGAGGCAAAATTCAAGTCGAAGCTCTAAATTTTGAAACAGAAGAAATCGAAATTTATGATTATGTTTTGGATGAGAATGCGAATATTGTTTCTGAATATAACATAAGCCCCTTATCTATTAGTTCGGTAAAAGAAGGTATAGCGGAATTTACATTTGAAGAAAGTTTAGATTTGGAGATGTATCAAGACTTTACAATAGAAGGAAAATTGGTACATGGATTATTGATTAGATGTGAAATTGATAACAATACTTTTGCATTTTCTACGCTTGTATTGGGTGAATAATCATCTTCAAGTAACGGTAAGCAATAGCATAGAAAGCCGTTGCTATCGTTGTGGTACAAACGAAGCAGGTTTTTTCAATAAAAAGTTATAGAGGCATTTGCATTTTACTGAAAATATAGTTAGTCGCAATAATTTAATGTTAACTAAGAAATATACATATAATGGGTGGTAGCTGTAATGAAAAAATATGAATACAAATTTGTTAAGGTAGGGATGAAATTAGGTTTTGATAATAATAAAAAAGTTGAAGAAGCTGAAAAAGAGTGGAATGACCTCGGAAAACAGGGATGGAAATTTTGTAAAGAAGGTAGCGGAGTAATAATTTTCATAAGAGAAATTGATGAGTAGAATGAGCAAAATCTATATTCAAAATTATAACATTTCATTCTTATTAAGTATCGAAAATTTTTAAATCATGTACTTAAACAAACGGGGGCGAATATTTAAAGAGCTGGCGATCAGTTTTCATTTACTGATCGCTATACTGTTGCTTTGAAAGGAATGTGGAAGAAAACTCTTATAAAGATTACTGTTCATTAGGGAAATTTGTCTTGAAGACCGATAGCGTATCTATTAATTAGCAGATACACTTTTCTTTATAGAGTAAGTTAGGATGACTGCTAAAAACTAAGTGGTGGGAGCTTGAAAAACTAGAATCACATTTCATATGAATTAATGGACAAGGAACATTTTGACTCTCGTTTCTTACATTGTTAGGAAAATCTTTTAATTTCCCTTCATAAACGAATTGAAAATTTGCATAAGTATATAAGTCGCTTGGTTCTATAAGGGCTAAGTCCTTTTCAAAATGAATAATGTTACATTCCTTTAGAACAGCCACAAATTGAGAACAGAAGAAAGTGTTCTTCCTTTTTATCGGCTTATTAAATACAACACCAAACAGTCCTAATAGATTATATCGATAATGTTCCTTTTGTGCTTCAATATCTTGTATAAAGTGAATTATTTTTTGTATTTGATTATCTGTTAACGATAAAGAATAGATTGCACATTTTGCGTGCTCAAACAATGCTGAATTTATATCCTCTCTTACAAATCCACCAATAAATGGGTTTCTAGCTTTTTTCCTACCAAAGCTATACACCTCTAATAATTCGGGATCAAGAGCTATTGACGCATGGTTATATGGCTTTTTTGTATATGATTTAATCATTCTTGTAAAGAATGTTCCTGTATCTGTTAATAGTAAATATATCTTTTTTTGGCTCATCATTATCCCCTCCTTGAGCAAATCAAATAAATATTTCTGTAAAATACTATACATACAAATACTTAATAAATAGCTAATAGAATTATTAAGATTATCTTAATTATTTATCTAATAGCTCAATTGGTGACATGCTACAAGTAAAAGAAGCCTTGTTATTTAGAACATCATTCTGGTTCTACTGTTATTAATTCTTTTAAGATACTAAGAAAATCTTAAGATTTGCATAGAGTATTTATTAAGATTTTGTTGATATCATACTTTTAGAGGTGATATCTCATGCTGAAATCATAAATTAGGGGGAATACCATGAACATATTAGTATGTGATGATGATAAAGCTATTGTAGATGCAATAGGAATCTATTTAGAAAATGAAGGCTATAAAATTTCCAAAGCATTTAATGGAATAGAAGCGATTGAAATTATTGAAGATCATCATGAGATTCATCTTATTATCATGGATATTATGATGCCTAAAATGGATGGTATCAAAGCAACTATGAAAATTCGAGAAAAAAATAATATTCCAGTGATCTTCCTTTCTGCAAAATCTGAGGATTCGGATAAAATATTAGGATTAAATTTTGGGGCAGATGATTATATAACTAAGCCGTATAATCCACTGGAATTGATCGCAAGAGTGAAGTCACAACTGAGAAGATATACAACATTAGGAAGCCTTGAAACTAAGAGTAATGTATATCGAACAGGAGGACTTATGATCGAAGATGATAGTAAAACAATCACAGTAGATGATGAAGAAGTTCATCTTACACCAGTGCAATATAAGATACTAATGCTACTAACTGCAAACGCTGGAAAAGTATTCCCCATCGAGGAAATCTATGAGAAAGTATGGAACGAAACGGCCCATAGTCCAGAAAATACCGTTTCCGTTCATATAAGGAAAATTAGAGAAAAAATTGAAATAAATCCGAAAGAACCAAAATATTTGAAAGTGGTATGGGGAGTTGGATATAAAGTTGAAAAAATATAGCCATTCAATCATAACGAAAATAATTGCGTTTCTGATTATGATTATCTGTTTTACGGGTGTCATTCAAGCATTTGTAAAGGTAGAGATCGTAAATGATGGGGAATTTAGTAGCGTAGTTGAAGACCATTATTATCAAAGCAGGGCATATGTACAGGAAAGTGAAAACCTAATAAGCAACCTCACAAGACTAATAGGGGAATATAAGAATCAAGAACATATTTTAAGTGGCGGAACCATTGATGAGGATGAATGGAGAAGTGTAGAAGAGAGCTTATTTTCAGATTACCTATACCAATCTAGAAACTACAATCCTAAGTTAAGTGAAGTAGAAAATTATGAAACGTTTAAACAAGAATATGCAAACGAAATCTCTCAAGCAAAGGATAAGATGATTAAGGATGAGCTAAAAGAGTTTCATTTGCTCATGCAAAATCTAGAGGAGTATGAAACGCCGTTGTTTTATGCCAGTGATGGCACAAATGTGTTTACAAACACAACGATGACAGACAAAAAGCGGTTTGAAACCTACCCCTCTTATATGATATTTGATGATTATAAACAAGAGTTTTTTCCAAAAGAAACGAAAGATAACGAATATCTATATCGGATAACACAACACCTCGATAGATTGGACCCAGGGAACATGGTTGTTTATGTTGCTTTTACGGAAGAATTTTTAGATTCTAACATAAAAGAATGGCAAGAGAACAAAGCCATTGCTACAAAAAACGTTTATAAATTAGCAGCATTATTGGCAGGAATGATGCTTTCATTTTTCTATCTCGTACTCGTAATAGGAAGAAAGTCTTTCAAGGATCAAGAGTTACACTTACATGCAGTTGATAAAATATTTAATGATATAAATATAGTAATATGTGTATTGCTTATATCGCTTTGGATTGGATTGGTAGATGTCCTTTTTGAAAATATTGGTCAATTGATTGTCCCAATAACGTTTCCAATTGCCATCGTGGGAGGGGTACTATTACTGTCACTCGTGAAACATATCAAAAATAAAACGTTTTTCAAGCATACATTGATCTACAGTTTTATCTATATGTTAGTTAAATTTGTAGGGGATGTTTATAGAAGTGGAAGTGTCGGTGTAAAGACGGTATTAATTGTAATCGGCTATCCGATTTTGGTTGCTTTAACGTTTTTCATGTTCCCAATAACCATTGGCGTAGCAGCCTGGTTTGCTTTTAAAAAGGTCAAGTCCTTTAAAGCATTACAGGAAGGGGTAGAAATAATAAAGGATGGAAATCTTCATCATCACATCGAAGTGAGTGGAAAAGGAGAGTTTGGAAAACTTGCATCCAATATTAACAGCATCACTGATGGGTTGAAAAAATCAGTTGCTAGTGAACTCAAAAGTGAGCGGTTAAAAACAGAACTGATCACCAATGTATCACATGATATTAGAACTCCTTTAACTTCTATTATCACTTATGTTGATCTATTAAAAAATGAAAAAGACTCATCAAAGATTGAAGAATTTATTGAAGTACTTGAGCAAAAATCAAAAAGGCTAAAAATATTAACAGATGATTTATTTGAAGCGACAAAAGCTTCAAGTGGAAATATTCCTGTTAACTATGAGAAGATTGATATTACATCTTTAATGACCCAAGGACTTGGAGAAGTTAATGATGATATTCAGAAGATGGAACTAGATTTTAAGATGAATTATCCAAAGAATAAGGTTTATATTTTAGCAGATGGAAAATTATTGTGGAGGTCCATAGAGAACATATTATCCAATATATTTAAATATGCAGCGGAAGGATCCAGGGTATATATAGATATCGAGGATTTAGGTAACGAAATACTTCTCACCTTCAAAAACATTTCAGCAACGGAGTTAAATATCTCAGCAGATGAATTAATGGAGCGTTTCAAACGAGGAGATGAATCCAGAACTAGCCAAGGGAGTGGATTAGGTCTATCCATTGCGAAAGACCTAATTGAAATCCAAAAGGGTAGATTTAAGATTCACGTTGACGGAGATTTATTTAAGGCTAGTATTTTCTTACCTAAGTATAAAAATAATAATGAGTGATTAGTTGAGGAAATACAGGGAAGGTTCTCTTGCTTCTTGGGCACTAGAACCTTCCTCACGCATTTTAATAAAAGAATTGTCAGAATTACCATTTACTGAGTCTACAGTAACTTTTCGTGGGCAAAGCATAAAATTAGAAAAGTTTTCTAATTCTCCAGATGCTATGAAAGCATACCAAGAAATTCATCGAGAAGATCCTACACGGGAATTATATGTTCTTCATACTAGCCGTAAGGAGCCTAATATCATTGAGAAAAAATGGGTAGGTGTTAGGCGATAGTGAAGAAACTAATTATTGAAGATGATTTGTTACTTATGAATATGGAACTAACATTTAACGGACAATTGCTTCATTTACAACGTGTCTTAGTTGATACTGGTTCAGGAAGTACAGTTATATCAACAGACTTAGCAGAGTCAATAGGGATTGTAGCAGAAGAAAATGACATGATATTTCGCATAAGTGGCGTAGGATGATCAGAGTTTGTGTATTCAAAAACGGTCGATTCAGTAAGAATTGGAGATATGCAAACTGAAGAGTTTTCTTTAGAAATTGGTGCAATGAATTATGGTTTTGCTTTGGATAGTATCATTGGATTGGATTTGTTACAACAATTGAAAGCAGTTATAAATATAGATGAATTAACAATACAGTCAAATAGCTAACAGCAAGTATTAACGAGGGACCTCTATACTTGCCGTTTTTTATTTCAAGTTTATTCAACAAATGGGGGCGTATCTGGAAGAAGTAGATAGGCTCCTTCACTATTTAGACTTCAAAAATGAATATAAATATGTTAGGTGTGGTAGCTTTGCAAAATGTTCATTGGGAATTTCACGGTAATCATGAATATAGTATATCGAATGCGATGTGCAAGACTTGAAGGCTTTATGTTTTTGCTTAATATAGCCAAGTATTCTTTTATTTGTTCAGTGCTAAGTGAGTCAATTTTCACGTCACCAAAATGGCGAATTAAAAGATCGGTCTGAAGTTTGTATGCTCTCAAAGTTTGTGGTGAGAATCCTTCAATTCGTTTATCTGCTTCGTAACAGTCCCACGCTTTAGATAACAGCATAATCAATCCCTCCAATTTATATGATTTTAGTGGAATTATTTCCAAAAGTGGTGAAAGAAAAAGTAAAACAATCTGAATATTATGCCACATTTGAAGAATAGTTCAACATTCAATTGGTTATATATGGTAATCTGTGTTAAAGGAGGGATTTGATGAGAGACAAAGAAACTCCAGAGCATCTAAGAGAAAGATTAAGACAACAAAAAATTAGAAATAATCCAACAGCTAACTTAAATGATTCTTTAAACAGAGCCACAATGGAAATCTTGTAGATTTGGTAGGTAGTTTAGGATTGAAAGGTACTGGAATTCTTCTTCTTGTAATAGTATTAGGATTTATAATATATTCTGTCTTTTTTCGCTAAACGAAACGGGTAGCTTATCTTGAATAAGGAAAAGCACCTATGTTCCATTAAAGATGCAGTATAATTAAACAAGGAGGAATTTTATTAATTGGAAAGTAACAAGGTTATTAATAAGAAAACTAAATTATTAGCGACTGTAATGATTGTACTCTGCGTTTTGATAGTGTTAACACCTTTATGTATTTATGGTTACTACAAATACAATGTATATGCTTTGAAAAAAGAAACATATGAACACTTATATAATAAGGGTTATGAGGATACTGAAATCAAAAAGATTGAAATTATTAATGTAAAAGGACCAGCATTATCATCGTTGGTAGAATTTAATGATGAAACAAATGTACTTTATTGGTACGATAAAAGGAATGGACAAATTGTACAAATTGGAATATATGGATCAAATGATGATTCTGAAAAAAAGTATAGACATGTTGAATAATGAATCTTTATTTAAACTAAAGTGACGTTAATCTAAGTGAATTATTTAAATAACTATTTAAAAGAGGTCTGTCAAGCAGTCTTTTTTAGTGTTTAAAATAATTTCAAATTGTATTTTTGTGAAATGTTACACTTAAAGTAAAGGGTGCAATAACTGAACAAGGGGCTTTCGAATGTGGCAGCTCCCATTGTGTTAAAGAAACAGATTAGTTTAAGAACGTGAGAGGAAAGTTGATATAAAAAATAAAAAAACATTAGTAATAGCGGTGATTGGTATTGTGTTTATTCTTGTTTTAGTTAATCTATTAAATTAGGATTTATGGGATGTTAATGCAGAGTTACTGAAAGAAGAAGTGTTATCTATTGAACAATCTATTGAAACAGTAAATTTAACCGATATAACCCCATTTGAATGGGATATAGCATTTTCTTTTGAACCTTATACATCAAAAGATACGATATATGAAACAGTTGGCTATAAATGGGATGATATCAGTGAAACAGTAAGTGAGGGAATGAACTCCTAGTAAAAAAATATGCTACTTTTTTCTGGGATGTTTTATATTTCTTTACCTTTTATAGGAGTGTTTTACATTATTACATTTGTAATGATTGCTAGTATCTTCCATTTATAATTTTTTCATTAATGGTAGCGATTGTTCAAGAGGAGCAGTCGCTTTTTCACTAACGGGTAGGTTAGTTGAACAACCTTCATTAGCTTTTTTTCAACGATCGGTCCAGATTATGGAGGATTACTTCAAGAAAGATATGTTAATATTAACGTAGATTGTGAAAGAATATCCTAGCGTGCATATGCACAAGGAAAATGAATTAAATACTGTTTAGAAGTCGTTTTAATTAATTTGGTTCTAATTAAGGAGAGATTCAAAATGAAAGAGAATATTAGTTATACAAAAATAAATTCTGAAATGTGGAATGACTGGGCTTCATCTGGTGGCGAATGGTCTATTGCAATCAATCATGATGATTTTATTAAAGCAACTCAAGGGATTTTTGAAATTTATTTAACTCCTTGCAGGGGTAGCGTCAGGAAAATGCGGTTATCTTAACTAGTCATAA